>NZ_JAUSWY010000001.1:0-2400000 GCF_030815585.1 Arthrobacter pascens | reverse complement strand
TGACAGGGAGCCACAGGAGTGTCAATGCGAACAGCAGGCAGACGGCGGGTAGATACGCTTGCAGCTCCAACGGAACTGAGCTCGCCCACGTTGAAGCGGCTGCGAGAGCTCCAACCGTGCCAACAAAGACGGCAAAAAGAGCGAGGTAACTGCTGCTTTCCTGATTGAGGCGATGATGTATTTCTTCTTGCCGACTCTTCAGGTCTGACAAAAGAATCTCCAACTTGGAGTCCTGCAACGGCTGCCGACCAAACATGACGCCAGCATAGCCGGGAAACGCAAACAGCGCCCTTGAGTGTCATCTACGTCTATATTTCTAGGCCAAGCACTTGTCTTTCCCTCGCCCGAATGTGAGGGGTTTTCCGTGGCTCAGGGCTCACGGAACTCACGTTGCGAGCATCCGTCTTGGAAAGGTCTTCTGTCATCCTCGGACGTTGGGAGCGAACACAGGGCTTGAGCACCGGCCTGGCAACGCATGCGGGGCGCCTGGGTGAGCCTGTCACTGAGGAAAAGAGAACTTGTTGGTGCGTTGCAGCTCGAGCAATCCCAGCTCCGGCAGAGAGGCTATGCTTCTGTTGGTCTCAGGCTCAGTGCCACGATCAGGTCGATGACGTAAGGGGTTGTTTGTGCCCACGGGACCAGTGATGAGGATCGGCGGCCATCCCAAACGCTTGTCAATTTGACGTGGTACCGATCGACAATTCGTTCCTCCGCGAACCGGAACCCCGGCATGTAGCGGTGGCGTCCTCTGGGATTCCCTCCCCCTGACCGGGGAGTTGTAGATGATGCTTGCCCTGTCCTAGACGCTAGATTTTCCGGAATACTTCACCTTGTCACCGTAAGCCGGGGTAATCGTCCTGCTCCATGAGAGGCCAGGCGGCCACCTCGTCCAGTGCGTGTGTAAGCGAGTATTCGCCACCGTTTGGTCCTGCATGTCTCGGACACTAATTCCGAAAGCTACGCGGACGGTCAGCCCGATGTGGAAACTTCCCAAGTTTCCTGATCGGGTCTGCGCGCGGAGCCCATGCATGCGTGTCAGAGCTCCTGATGTAGTACATTTGCGGCCACGGCAAACCTGGCTGGACCTGGGCCGGGTCCGGCGAAATCAACAGAACGGATCCGGGCCAGATCGGATCCGGCAAAGCTTCGATCCATGCATGTTGAACGTGATCGAAACGGTCCCAGTTGATAGTGATCCAGGATCCAGTGGGTTCCAGAGCGTCGACACTGAGAACCGTGATTTCAGTGGTCGTCCCATGGTTTCGCCTGGCGTCGTCGAAGTCGTGCCACTTTTGTTCGGCGGCCGCCATCCAAGCGCGGCGGCGGCGAAGCCGAGCGAGCCACACGGCCCCCAGGGCAACCGCCGACAGGGCGGCAAGCGCACCAACCATCAGGACCGCGTCAACGGGCACACGGGTGCTCAAGGTTGTCAGGAAGTAGCCGGCGGCAATCAAGACCGTCGCAGTGGCCAATATCAGCGCGGGTGTCGCCAACCTGGGCTTGAGGACTGGGTTCGAGGTCATGGGTTCCTTTCGCTGCCCAGTTTAGAGCTGCCATCCGACATTGATGAGACTTGGCTCGCACTGACTCGGCGTCTTCATCCATGCCCCTGGCTGCTGAGATCCGGCTGAAGCGAGGGGGGCGGCCTGAGACATTTGACGCTCGATGCTCGCCCGCTGCGCTTGCTGTTCCCATTCGTAGTCCGGCGCCACTGGTCCGAGCGCAAGCGGAGAGTCTTCGACCCCCCACGTATCTCGGAAGATAGCGACTTCGCGAACAAGACGTCTAGCTTCTTCGGGCTCTGTCTCCTGTCCGAGGGACTGTAGAAGGTCTCGCTTCCATTCGGTCT
Organism: Arthrobacter pascens; assembly: GCF_030815585.1. Taxonomy (NCBI): domain Bacteria; kingdom Bacillati; phylum Actinomycetota; class Actinomycetes; order Micrococcales; family Micrococcaceae; genus Arthrobacter; species Arthrobacter pascens. The sequence goes on along the minus strand of NZ_JAUSWY010000001.1, from coordinate 2,398,151 downwards.
CATGAAGCAATGCGGCTTCCGCGACATCGTCTGCCCGACGCTGCATTCGTTCTGCCACTTGGCGAATCATGTCTCTCAGATCGGAGCGGCTCGGGTGAAGAACCTCAGGAATCGTTGTGAATCCATCTGAAGGCAAGCGAGAGAGAAGTCCCCGAAGTCGGGAGTGAAGGACAGACGCAAGATCTCTAGCCGACAAGCTTGATTCCAACGTTTCGAGCACAACTCGCTGGGCGCTTGGACGGCTGATTGGAGAGCAGCGGCGCCAGGCTGCAACAGTCGCACCCCACGAGGGAGATTGCAGGATCTCCTTGATCCGCTCGGGCGCACCGGACTGAAGGAACTCAGCCAGGTGCTCACCGGCCGCGATCTGGGCAAGGTAGTCGTACTCGGCGCCAAGCCGCTGCAAGCTATCGGCTTTGGAATGTTCGGCCTCGCGGACCTCATGGGCAGTGCGCTCAGCACCTTCTGCAGCGAGGACCTCACCCAAGATCTCGCGCCACGACGGTTGCACCGACGGGTCCAAAGGATCGTGATCGAGGGGATCGTTCTGGCTGACGTATGCGTGATTACCGATGCGCCCCCGGGTCATGGCCACATACAGGAGTTCACGGGTGAGCCGCCCCTGTGTGACGACCGTGTGGCCGGTGTCCACCGTGAGGCCCTGGGAACGGTGTGCCGTTGTGGCATACCCCAACTCAACCGCGGACTGAACATAGTCGCGATACAAGGTAACAACCCCTCCTGTATCCCTGCGGACAGCCACGAGGGAGCCGTCGCGCTTGGCGACGCGTCCGACGTCGAACATGGTTCCGTTGCGAATGAAGTCACCGTTGCTGTCCCAGACGGTGCGGTCGTTGTGGCGGACGATGATCGTGTCACCCCGGCCGGCACGCAGCCCGTCGCTGAGCAGGACAGTCTGCTCCGCGTCCACGACACCCTGGATCACCAGATCGGCCTGGGCACGTTCGTTGAGGATGCCGACTGTGTCATTGTCTGCTGCTATGAGGATGGACGAGTTTCCGGATTGGATATCGGATTGCCAGTTCACATAGGCCTGATCGACCATATTGACATAGGAACCGTGCCGGATGCGTCCCTGCTGATCGTAGACGGCGATGGCAGCGGAATCGCCTGAGCGAAGCTTTAGCGACGCCTCTCGTTCCCACCTCTGCTCAAACCGCCAAATCGTACTCAGCCTCGCCGCTTTTCCTTGCCGGTCCAGCCAGCCAAGGATGCCGCCCGCGTCGATGGCATCCAGCTGGGCAGGGTCGCCCACTAGGAGGATCTTGGCCCCGGCGTCTCGTGCCTGAGATACCAATGCGGAGAGCTGAATCGTGGACACCATTGAGGCTTCATCGACGACGACAAGCTGGTTCGCATGAAAACGCCACCTGTTCTGTTCCGCTGCCAACCGAGCTGTTTCTTGAGCCAGACGCGTTCGTCGGAAGCTAAGGGGATTCGCCTCGGCGTCGAGGCGGCGCTCCATCTCGAAAAAACGCGACGCTCGATAACTGGCCCCTTGACCCACGGATTCATAGAGCCACTTGGCGACGTTTTCCGTGTCCATGGTCAGTTCCCGTCCGAGAACCTCGGCGCTCGCCGCCGCCGGAGCTAATCCGACGACGCTGCCTGCACCAAACTCTGATTCCCACGCGGCCTTTACAGCCCCGAGGGTGGTGGTTTTGCCCGTGCCGGCCGGCCCCACGACGGCGTCGAGCCGGTTCCCGCTCAGCAGAACCTCGGCAGCCGCGGAGCGCTGGTCCGCGTGCAGTTCAAAGAGGCCGTGATGCCTGTAGTTGGCGAGCGCGTCCATGGTGACGGTGGCGCGCACGGCAGGGCCGCCGTCGTCGTTCCTTGCTTGCATAATGACGTCCTCAGCGGCGAGGGTTTTGGCGTCGGTGTAAAGTCGTGCGCCATGAAAATCAAAGACGCTCTGCTTACCGAGGCGCAGGTCAGGCGCCGCGTCCGCGTCGACGCGGTATCGGCACTCATTGAGGGGGACGGACTGCATCCCAGCGGCCGTAGCAATGGCATCGATCAGGCTGTTGCGGTCCCCGGGAGTTTGGCAGCGGACTGCGGCGCAAACCCGTTCGGCCTCGGCCAGTAGATTCCAACGGTTCCAGGTGGAGCGTTTGGCCGCCACACGATCCTTGGTAATGGAGGCAACGGCTTCCACCCAGTCCGCGGTGAAGTCACTGCTGCGAAATGGTGAGGTTTGCGAGCGTCGTACCGTCTCGAGGAGAATGCGGCCAGGCTCGAAGCCCCTCGCGATGGCGCGTGCCTGCCACTGTCGAGAGAGCACGCGAAGCGGGGCGACTGCCTCAGCTTTAGGCGCTCGCGTTGAGAGCGTCGCCTGCTGCCTCAGCTTCACTGTTGTAGTAGCGCTTGGACGTTTACCATGTTCCTCGGTCCAAGCGGCCACGAGACGGTCGGTTTCCAGGTCGATGAGCCGGGAGCGGTTGGAGAATTCTCGGATCAGTTCGTCGTCGACGCCGATGAGCTGTTGGGTTGGGTTGTGTGTGTTGGCTGCCGGTTTCCGGATCTCCGCGTCGGTCCCGAGGTTCCGGTGCAGGGCATCGAAGAGGAGTCCGTTGTAGTGCTCGCTGGCCGCGACGGCCGCTTTGTAGAGGGTCCGGGAGTCCAAGGTGACCCAAGCGCCGTCGGTGATGCGCTGAACGCGGTTGGCGATGACTAAGTGGGTGTGCAGTTGTGGGTCTCCGGCCCGCGATTCCCAGTGGTCAAACGCAGCAGCGATGGCGCCCTTCGTGCCGATGCGGGCGATACCGTTACGCCCCGCTCGCGTGTGGATGACGTTCTCCTCGAGCCAACGAAGGGTGGCTGCAACGGCTTCGTGGTGCGTTTGCAGGATCTGGTCCTGCATGGTGCGGGGGCTAAGGGCCCAGAGGACCGAAACTGACTTTGGGGCGCTGAAGGTCAGGTCGAATCCGACAACGGCGTGGCGCTTGGTTGTTTGGCCTTGGCTGGATTGAACGATGGTGGGTTGACCATGTGGCTGGCCTAAGGGGACGCCGGTGTCCGGGTGGACGGCGTGGTCGAAAAGCGCTTTGGCATCGGTCTCCGTGACGACGTCTCCGGTGGCGCGGTTAATGCCGCTGAGGCCTGAACCAAGCCACCTGCCTTGGGGCGTCCCCGCCTTCATGTAGTAAGTCGTGGCGTCCGGGGGAGTGACGGTGACGTCGTCCATCATCGTTGTCTTGAAGAGGTACTTCAGGCCCGTCTGAGCGGAGAGCCGGGCGATGGACATGGTCATCGCCCTCTTGCCTCCGCTCGGCGCTTGTTTGAGATCCAACCTCGACGGCGGAGAATTTCTATCGTCTTGGTGTCCAGTGGCACCTGCTTTGCTTGGGTGACAGCTACCACCCTTGCTGCGACGTGGGCTAGATCCTGGACATTAGTTCGCTGTGCCCTCTTAAGGCGGGCGAGTTCCCCTTGGAGGACGCTTATGCGCGCCTGTTGCTCTGCGTTGTCAGCTTCAAGGCGGTCCAGGTCCAAGGATTGGGACCGCAATTGTGTCTGAAGTGCATCCATGGCTAGTTGGCAGCGTTTGGTTGTCGCATTGGTTTGTCGACTGCTCGCGCGTGGTTCGATGGCGGGTTGGGGAGTGCGCTGAGCTTCTTGGCGCCTTGGGGACTCTGCTGGTGAGGATTCATTGGCGCCAACGACCACTCCCTTGTTCCGTTTCCGCCGTCGTCGGTCCCGCTGTCTGTCGGCGCAGCGCGTGCAGCAAAACCGCTGCGTTTTGCGGGACGCTTCGAAGCCGACGCGGCATTCCTGGCAAATCTTCCTCTTCACGTTCATTCATCAACTCGGCGTCTGACTGCAACATGACTTGGCCTGAGTCGGTGCACACGGCGGCGGCCTTGGATGCCAGAGGTGTGAAGGCGCTGATGAGACTTTCACTGGGGGCCGGGCAAGTGAACCGGCGCGCTTTCTGGGCGCCTGTGACCGTGTGCGCGGACCGTATGAGAATTCGGGGGACTGGCTTCATGGGCAAAGGCCGCTGAAGGTGCCCGGACACGGAGGCAAAGAAGAACCGCCGACGGCGAGTCGACGGTTCTGTGAAATGTGGCGCTGAAAGCCTGCGGTTAGGAGGCTTCGAGCCCTCGCGGTCCGAACGCCTTGTCCCTGTCAGCGCTCCACGGCGCAAGCATTCCATGTGCGACCATTTGGTCGCTGAGCCGGGCCAGCCTATAGGCGGGGTCTGCCTCGAGGGCGAGCTGCAGGAATTGATGGGCCTTGCTGCCTCGGCCTTCCCACCAGTTGATGTATCCGACGGCGGTCAACAAAGCTGCTGAGTGTTGGGTGCTGCTGTGCGTATAGGCGTGTATGAGCAATTGCTGCGCCCATTCAACCCTGGACCATTGTGGTTTGCCCTGGGTCTGGGCAAGGAGAACCTGGACCATCGGTTCGTCGATTCCTGGGATGTCCGCCATGAGTCGATCGCGGATCGCGGCGAACTGGAAGTTGGCGATCAGACTGACGGTCTCCTCGTCAGTGGGATAAGTCTTCCCGTGCAGCATGGACGCCCAGAGGCTGCGGGCCTGGTCCAACGCTTCGGGGCTAGGGAGGCCTCGAATTTCTTCCATCCGGTCCAGGACTGCGTCGGTCGTCAAGGTTTCTTTGGTTGAGGCAGGGAGCGTGATGCCGCGAGGCTCGATTTGGCTCCCGCGGTACACGAATTCGGCGTTGATTTCGCTGGACTGGGTTGCGGCCAGGGGGATGGACGGGCTGCTCAAGTAGTTGCCGTCGTATGGCAAGCACGCGTCGTCTCCGACAAGTAATCCGTCCCGGATGGAGATACCTTGTTGGGCCAGCGCGCCAGTCAGGGCAGCGACGGTGCGAGCATGCGGTTTCTCCGCACCAGACTCCAAAGGTTTTGACGTATACACAGCAAAAAGGACCGTTGACGCATTCGCATCATTCGTGATGTAGCCGGCGACTGTTTGGGCGTAAGTGAAGAGTCCGCCGTCGGTCTTGGGCAGATCCACTCGTAGTGTGGCCCCGACGATATTCTTCTTGTCGAGCGTGATGCAGACCAGACTCTCCTTGGGCCAGAAGCCGAGAGTATGTCCAACGAAACTGAGGACATCGGCGGGGGTTTTGATGGTGAGTGCTTCCATGTTCCTTCTCCCTTTGAACGCAGTGCGGGCGCTACGCCCGGCCGCGGGATGGTTAGGGCATCCTGAAAAGGAGATCGACGGACAGGAGATGCCATCAAGAAATTCGGTAATCAAGCAAACGGCGCCAGCGTGCTCAGCCATTGAGGCTGGGATCGTGCGCCGGACCGGCCCAACGATGATGGATTTTCAGAATGACAAAAGCAAGATTGCTTCCCGTCAATTCATGGAGATACTGGAATTTCGCAACATGATTCAATCCGTCCCCGGCATTGAAGTTCTTTGCCTCTTTTCCATGTCGAAGCTGGGTGCGGTTCCCCCACGTGTGGGGGCTTTTCAAACGCCGATAACGGACCTTCCGTAAATCTTTGGGGAACTACCGCAGGGCTCTCTGCCCGCCGATGCCCTTATCCGATACCGCCTGATCAGGTGCAGGCAATAAGCAGCCCGTCGGCATGTGGCCGCAGCCCTTGCGGGCTCGACCGCGCTGGAACATACCAGGCGGCGACGAGGAATGCGTGATCAGATCCCGCCCCGGCGGCGTCCACCAGCGGTCGAGGCCCTCTTCGGGCTGATGGCGGGCCGGAGGGCTTGCGGACGGCGAGAGATTTTAACGAAAACTGCGACGGTCTCTTAAGGCGTTGATCAGCCGATCCTGCCTACGGTTCGTGCCCTCAATCTGCACAGGTGAGACTCGGCCCCCAGCGAGCATCAGGGTCGTCAAGTGCAGTCGGAGCTGGTTGCGCCACACGGTGTAGGTCATGCCGAGCTCGTCGCGGGTCAGCCGGGAGAGGGCGTGCTCGCTCGCGCCGACCCGGCGGCCGAGCTCGGCCAGCTGGGGGAGGGGTGCGAGGATCCATTCCAGGTCGGCCAGATTCAGCGCGACATTGCGGAGCCGGCAACTCCATCGCAGTGCCGGAGATCGCCAACACATGAGCATGTGGTGGCGAGGGCGATATTGGCGTGCTGGCACCGATCTGAAGCTCGCTTTTCGCTCGTTTACGAGCACATCACCAGACTGATGCACACACTCCGCCGGGGGTATGCCCTTAAGTGACTATGTGTGAGAGCGGTGCCGGAAACTCGACCTCCACGAACAACACGTGCTCCAGTGCGGCACGCACAGCCACCAGTTCGTGAGAGTCGGCGCAATTCCGGCAGACTTGTGGCAGGTGACCGATCCACGACAATAGACGACTTGGGCGCGAACGCCACGACTGAATCAGGGGGAGACATGGACGTCCGGACGAACAGCGAGTACTTAGAATTCCTGGCGAAGCGCCTCGACGAGTTCTCGAGGACGTTCGAGGAGTTCATGACGCACCATGTCGAGAACTCCGGCTTCGGGGCTATGGCCGTGGGGATCGCTCCAGCTGTCCTGCCGAAGGACAGCGCTGACAAGGCACGCGTCCAAGTTCTCACTGATGAGCTGAACCGTCTCGCCGGCGCGCTCATGGATCTCAGCAGCGTCACGAACGTCCGACTCGTAGTCCAGGGAGTCGGGGTGCTCGACCCCTTCGTGAACTGGCAGCGGATGCTCGAGCCGAAGCCTCTGCTCGACGCTCCTGTCCTCCGAGGCCTCTGCCTCCAGGGCGCAGGTCGGCTGGAAGGTCTCCAGGCGAAGGCCGAGGCGCTCTCGTCGCCGACGATCGAGCCCTCGCTCTTGCACCCTTTGGTGTGGGCTGCGGCCCAACGTCTCTGGAACGACGGTCACCTGCGGCCAGCAGTTGCGGCCTCCGCGGAAGCCGTCAGCGGCCAAATGAAGCAGCTCACCGATCGGAACAACGCGAGCGACACTTCTCTGTGGCAGCAGGCGTTCGCTATCGCCGACCCTCAGGAGGGTAAGCCCCGCCTGCGCTGGCCCGGCGACTCGGGTGACCAGGACGTCAAGACCATGCAGGCTGGACTGCTGAGCTTCGCCCCGGGGGTGAACATGGTGATCCGGAACCCGGCGACGCACGTTGCAGAGGACTTCACCGAGCAAGACGGCATCGAACAACTAGCGACGCTGAGCGTTCTCGCCAAGTTCGTGGACCGGTGTGTGGTTGTGTCAGTCGATGGCGCGACCGCCTCTGAGGCCGAGCAGGTGTCACCACAGCCTGCAGTCGAACCCAGCCAGGTTATGACCAGGGAAAACGGCTAGATCGGCATGGCTGCAAAAGACGACCTCTCCACGTCTGCGCGCGAGTTGCTGAAGAAGGTGAAGCGGCGCTACATGGAGTCGCGGGACTTCAACGGGCTGCATGTCAGCACCACCCGAAACTCAGGCGACGAGATCGAGACAGCGATAGAACTGGTAGTTGCCGGCCTGATCGAAGTCGTGGGCCCGAGCGACTACATGAACATCCACATCCGTCCCTGGCCTTCGCGAAGGACCGTCGCCCAGCAGATCGAAGAGCTTCGTGGGCTCTCCGACGACGACTACGGGGTCTGCCTCTACCCCAAGGCGAGGGCGCTGAAGCGGTTGAAGCTGCCCAAGAAATTCGAAGATGCCCCGTTCGCCAGGGCCATGGCGCGTGGCCGGTCTACATTGGAGCTCGCTTTCTTCAGCCCGGATGTGCTCGAGGGCTACCGCAACGACGCCCGCTTCAGGTTCGGCATGAGCGACTTCGGCATCAACTTCTGGCTGTCCGACGAGGCATACGACAACAAGGACGAACCGAAGAAGGACAAAGTCGGACTTATGCACCTCGGCTTCGCCTACGACATGCGCCAATACGACCCAGAGGTCGCGGATGCCCCAATCGTCCGACGCGTCGCGGCCTTCTACGGCGACTTGGACGACTTGACACCTGAGCACCAGCAGCGCTGGGCGAGTTTCCAGGTTGACCTGGAAGGGATCGACCCTCATCCCGTCTGGTACGGCTCACAGATGGGCCACTGGCCAGAAGGCATGGGACCGTTCGCCCGGCTCGCCCAGGAGCTCAAAGCCATCAGCGATCTGTTCGAGAACGTGTGGGGCGCGCGTCTCTTCCGTTCGCACGAGCTGCCTGAGGACTTCGGGTGGATCCTCCGGGCCGACCAGCGGGAGTGGGACCACTTCATTCACTCGTTCGACAAGCTCCTGTCGGACAACATCGACGGCGCTGCACTCGACAAGGCCAAGGTTCCGCACGTGAACGAGAGAGGGGACCGTCTGGGCACCCTCGGTCGGCTTGAGCTGTTCATGACGATGAACCATGTGAAGGCGGATGCTGTGAAGTGGGCGCTGAAACCCCTACGCGCGATCCGCGCGGCGCGCCAGAAGCCCGCCCACGCCCTGCGCACCAACGTGACGGACCACACCTTCATCCGCAAGCAGCGGGACCTTCTGCACGACGTCGATGAAGTCCTGATCAACATTCGCCAGTGGCTATCGAGCCACCCGCAGAACCGAGACTGGAAAGAGCCTTGGCCCGATGCCAAGGACTACCCGCTCTGATGGCGATGGGGGACCACGGTGGCCGGTATCTGCCGGTAAACGACTGTCTCTGGAAGAGGATCCCCCAAGTGCGCATCGTTGAGAGACGTGGGGGAATGGTGCCGTTCAGCATAGCCGAGCAAGGAACCATCAGTTGGAACTGAGCAACATACGACGCTGTTCACGGCTGCGTTTTTCGCGTTGGTGGCCCGGCGCGATCCCTTACAGCGCCGGCAGGGCACCCATGAACGTCCCCTGTCGCCGTCGATGAGCTCTTCCTCGTTCGCGAACCTGCATGTCAGCGGTGGCCGACCTGCCTTCAAACACGGGCGGCGTTCATCGCGCGGATGCAGCACCTGCACGAACCTGGCTCCGAGCTGCTGCCAAGGCTCGCCGTGGGCGAGCAGGTTAGCCACATACTGCAGTTTCTGCCTCCGGAACCGGGACGCATGGACACATACGATGGATCCATGCCCGAAGAGAACAAGCCATCTCCGCGTTTCCTGACCATTGATCAGGTAGCGACGGAACTGAACATCGGCCAACCCCTGGTACGCGGCCTGCTGAAGAGCGGCGAACTGCGTGGCTTTCAGTTGGGCGGAAGGAACATCTGGCGGATCGGGACCGATGATCTGCAGGATTACATCGACGACGCATACAGGAAAACGGCAGAACGAATTGCGGCTGGCGACCTTGATGAGACGCCGACCGAAGAAGTCTGATGGCTGAATGCTCGCCGAGCTGTCTTTGGCTCGTTGAACTGGCGCAGTGCCTGGAAGGGCCGGGAACTGGCAGAATCGGCGCATACTCATAGCGCCGACGTTTCTACCACATACCATGCGGTCCGTGTGGGCTCCAGCCGTCGAGAAACGGCACAAGGTCTTCATCGCGATAGTCTGCCAGGACGGGAACCTCGATGGGGCGGAGCAGGGGATTCTTGGCGTCGATGTAGTCGCGGGCCCAGGTGCCGAGTATCCTCCGGACATGCGTGCGCCGTAACGGGGTGGCCCGCCAGGAGTGTCCCGGTTCCTTGGAAATGGGACACCCGGCGGTCTTGCGTCTACCCGTTGAATTCGGCCGGGTGAGGGCCGGTGCGGCCGTCCTTCTCGAGGCTGTCTATGGTTGCCAGCTCGTCTGCGGATAGGTTGAAGTCGAAGAGGTCCAGGTTCTGGCGGATTCGTTCGGGTGTGACCGATTTGGGGATGACTATGCGTCCCTGCTGAAGGTGCCAGCGGAGGATTACCTGGGCGGGTGACACTTCGTGGTCTGTGGCGATTCCGGTGACGGTCGGATCATCGAGGAGGGCGCCCTGCGCGAGCGGGCTCCAGGCCTCGGTGGCGATGCCGTTGGCGGTGTTGAAGGCCCTGACATCATGCTGCTGCAGGGCAGGGTGGAGTTCCACTTGGTTCACGACCGGCACGGTTCCCCCTAGTTCAATGATCTTTTCGAGGTGGTCGGGCTGGAAGTTGGAGACGCCGATTGCCCTTATGCGTCCGTCTAAGAGCAGCTTCTCAAGTGCCCGCCAGGCCTCGAGGTAGAGGTTGGTGCCCGGGGCTGGCCAGTGGATGAGGTAGAGATCCAGGTAGTCGAGGCCGAGGTTGTTCAGGCTGGTCTCGTACGCTGCCAGGGTGGCGTCGTATCCGAGGTCATCAATCCAGAGTTTGGATGTGATGAACAGTTCGTTGCGGGCGATCCCTGATTCTGCCAGCGCGCGGCCGGTGCCGGCCTCGTTGCCGTAGATGGCGGCGGTGTCGATGCTCCGGTAGCCGGCGGCGAGAGCAGTGCTGACCGCGGCGCTGGTGTCGTCGTCGGACACTTGGAACACGCCGAAGCCGAGTTGCGGCATCTGGACGCCGTTATTGAGAGTGACGGTGGGGATGGTGGTCATGATGTCTCCTGAAGTTGGCTTGAGTGAAGGGAAGGGCTGTGGTTAGCGGACGGCGGGCTCTGGGGCGGTCTGTTCGGTTCCCGTGGCCGGAACCTGGGCGTGCTTGAGGGTTTTGATCCGTTTGGCGCCTGCTGCGGCGAGGGCCATGACTGCGAGTCCTAGGAGGGTGGTGCCGGCTCCGGCCCAGATGGGTGAGGTGTAGCCTAGGCCGGCGGTGATGGTGATTCCGCCGAGCCAGGCGCCGAGCGCGTTTCCTACGTTGAAGGCGCCGATGTTGGCGCCGGAGGCCAGGGTGGGGGCGTTGTCGGCGTATTTCATGACGCGCATCTGCAGGCCGGGGACGGTGGCGAAGCCGAAGCCGCCTAGCAGCACCATGGAGGCGATGGTCATCGGCTGGCTGTCGGCTGTCAAGGCGAAGACGACTAGCACGACGACGAGGCCTGCGAGAACGGCCAGCAGGGTGCGGTCCACGTTTTTGTCCGCGGCCTTTCCTCCGAGCGTGTTACCGATGAAGAGACCGACTCCGAAGAGGATCAGCAGCCACGGCACGGTGCCGGCAGAGAAGCCGCTGACCTCGGTGAGTGTGAACGCGATGTACGTGAAGGCGCCGAACATCCCGCCGTAGCCGAGTACGGTAACCAGGATGGAAAGCCATACCTGCCCTGAGCGGAAGGCGCGCAGCTCGCTTCGGAGACCACCAGGGGCTGCATCTCCTGAACCCGTTTTTGGTACGAGCGTGAGGATGCCGACCAGCGCCAGAAGGCCGATTCCTGTGATGGCCCAAAAAGTGGAGCGCCAGCCGGCCGCCTGGCCCAGCATCGTTCCGAAGGGAACACCCAGCACGTTTGCGGCTGTTAGCCCCGTGAACATGATGGCGATCGCGCCGGCCTTCTTGGTGGGGGCTACCATGTTGGCGGCCACTACCGTTCCGATGCCGAAGAAGGCGCCGTGGGATAGAGCGGCGATGATGCGGCCGGCCATCATGCTCCAGTAGTCCGGTGCCAGCGCCGAGACGAGGTTGCCGACGATGAAGAGCACCATCAGAACGGCCAGCACGGGCTTGCGCTCGAAGCGGGTCATGGCTGCGGTCAGGAGCAAGGCCCCGACCACGACAGCGAGGGCATAGCCGGAGATCAGCCAGCCCGCGGTGGCCTCGCTGACCTGGAAGTCAGCGGCAACTTCGGGCAGCAAGCCCATGATCACAAACTCGGTGAGTCCGATCCCGAACCCGCCAAGGGCGAGTGCTATCAGGCCAACAGGCATGGAATGCTCCTTATAAACTGTACACAGGGCGTGTATTCGGCGTAAGCTTGTAGTTGCAGACGCGGTATTTATTCTTGCACAAGCAGGTACAGCGCGCAAGCAACTACTTTGCGCCGGCCGCCTTCCGTGGCGGAGCAGGCTGATTGAAGGAGCAAGAATATGGGTATCAAGGACGACGCCGTGGAGGTCCGCGCGCAGGGCTGGCGCACACTTGCGGCTCTGCACGGGTTGATCGAGGCGGAGCTGGAACACGCCCTGCATGCCGCGGCGCAGCTATCCGTGGTGGAGCACACCGTGCTGGACGCGCTCAGCCGCCAGGACGGCTGGCACATGCGGATGCAGCAATTGGCCCGCGCGACCGCCCTCAGTGCGAGCGCCACAACGCGGCTGGTTAACCGGCTCGAGGACCGCGGCCTGCTAATCCGGATTCTGTGCGCCGATGACCGCCGCGGAATCTACACCGAACTCACCGCGGACGGCGTTAAGTTGTTGGAGCAGGCCCGCCCCGCATATGACGCCGCTTTGGAACGCGCCCTGACCCAAGCCCAGGGCATTCCCGAGCTGGCCCCGCTGGTAAATGCACTCCCTAGCCTAAACGCCGCCTGACCCCTGGAACATCCAGGACGCAAGACCGATGTCTTCCACGCTCCCCGAAGCGACTCGTGTTTGTTTTGGCGGCCCACCGCATCCACGCTGCCCTGGCTTTCCTGTCCGGTTTAGTGGGGTGGGCGGTAGCATGAGCGGATTGAGGTGATCTTGGGGAGATTTTAATTCACGCGCCGTTTGCCTGGTTGTTGAGGACGATCCGGATACCCGTGGGTTGTTGTCTGATCCTCTCCCGTGCCGCTTTCGAGGTGCATTCTGAAGCGACCGGTGCCGGTGCGTTCAGCGCATCCCGGGCACTGGACCTGGCCCTGATCACCCTCGCTGTGGGCCTTCCTGACATGAATGGACTCGACGTCGCTAGACGCATCCGCAAATCCTCTACTGCCAGGATCGTGATGATTTCGGGCCTGGTCTCTAGTGCTGAGAAGCGAATGACGTCGACACCCAATCGTTCTTGTGAGTGTCATAAAGGAAGGCGAAAACCGGCCAGCTCCTAAGGGAGGGGGAGTGGCGCTGGCCGGTTTCGGGAGTGGATCGTTGCTGTTAGAAACCTAGGTAGACGTGTTCGAGGTGTGGGGCACGTGAAGGGCAGGTTAATCCAAAGATCGGGGACATCTGGCATTTCCATGGGGCTCCGGCGCTGGTGTTGAGTTTGGGCCGGTTCGTCCTGGAGCATCAGTACTTAAGATGTTGCTCCAACAGCTCATGCCTGCAGTGGAGTAAGAACTCATGCCTGTGATGAAGACCAATCCAGGGGGATGCAGTAAGTTCGTCGATGTTGAAGGCCTCTCGCGGTGCTCGTGTTTCTTCTGCGCCGGGGTTCCGATCCGGTACGCCGGATCGGAACACCTCTTGAACACGGCTATTGGGAGGAACTCGGCCTCTGGGCATGGTCTCTTCTCTCTTCTTCATCGCTAAACGGGTCTGGCTGTGGAACCCGAACCAGTGCCCGCGGGGCCTTGTGGTGGACCAGCAAAGGGCCCCGGGGGTGTCCTCTGTTAGAAGGCGCGGAGGATGTCTTCGACGCGTTGTTTGGCGTCGCCGAAGAGCATTTGGGAGTTGTCGCGGAAGAACAGGGGGTTTTGGACGCCGGCGTAGCCGGCGGCCATGGATCGTTTGAAGACGATGACGTTGTCGGCTTCCCAGACGCGGAGTACTGGCATGCCGGCGATGGGGCTGGACGGGTCTTCGGCGGCGGAGGGGTTGACGGTGTCGTTGGCGCCGATGACGAGGACTACCGAAGTGTCGCCGAGGTCTTCGTTGATTTCGTCCATTTCGAGGACGATGTCGTAGGGGACTTTGGCTTCGGCGAGGAGCACGTTCATGTGCCCGGGCAGGCGGCCGGCGACGGGGTGGATGCCGAACCTGACGTCCACGCCGCGTTCGCGGAGCTGATGGGCGAGCTCGGCGACGGGGTACTGCGCCCGGGCCACGGCCATGCCGTAACCGGGGGTGATGACGACACTGGAGGCGTTGGTGAGCATGTCCGCGGTTGCCTGGGCAGTGATTTCGCGGTGCTCACCGTACTCTGCGTTGGCAGCGCTGGGGGCGGCGATGCCAAAGCCGCCGGCGATGACAGAGATGAAGGACCGGTTCATGGCTTTGCACATGATGTAGGACAGGTAAGCGCCGGAAGAGCCGACCAGGGCGCCGGTGATGATCAGCAGATCGTTGTTGAGCAGGAAGCCCGCGGCTGCGGCGGCCCAGCCGGAGTAGCTGTTGAGCATGGACACAACGACGGGCATGTCGCCCCCGCCGATGGAGGCAACCAGATGCCAGCCCAACCCGAGGGCCAGAACGGTGACGACAACCAGGAGCCAGAGCTGGGAGTCGTTGACGTACCAGACGGTCAGGGCGATGAACGCGGCGAGTGCGCCAAGGTTGATCGCGTTTTTGCCAGGCAGCATCAGCGGTGAGGACTTCATCCGGGCCGAGAGTTTCAGGAACGCCACGATCGAGCCAGTGAAGGTGACTGCGCCGATGAACACGCCGATAAACACCTCGGCGTGGTGGATTGCCGTCAGGTCCGCAGACAACCCGGGGGCTTCGAGGTGCCCGTTCCAACCGACCAAGACCGCGGCGAGACCCACGAAGCTGTGCAGCAGCGCGATCAGCTCGGGCATCCCGGTCATTTCCACGACCCGTGCGCGCCAGAGTCCGATGGCCCCGCCAACCAGCACCGCCGCCAGGAGCAGGACCAAACCTGTCAGGCTTTGGCCGGTGTCCGAAGCTTCCTGAAGGGTCAGCCAGACTGTTGCGGCGAGGGCGATGACCATCCCGGCGATGCCGTAGACGACCCCGGCACGGGCTTTCTCGTGTTTGCTCAGCCCGGCGAGGCTAAGGATAAACAGCAGGGCCGCGACGATATAGGCGGCGCCGGCGATGGAGTCGGCGGTCAACGGACCGGAGACGGTGTCAGACACGGTAAGGCTCCTCGATATAATTTCTGCTGCTGGTTCGGTGGCGGCGCTCATGAACGTGCCTTCCCGGCCGAGAACATCGCAAGCATCCGCCGGGTGACACCGAAGCCGCCGAAGATGTTGATGCTGGCGAGCAGCACGGCGACGGCGGCGAGGACCTGCATGACGACGTTGTCCGAGGTGAACTGCAGCACGGCGCCGACCACGATGATTCCGGAGATCGCGTTGGTCACGGACATCAGCGGGGTGTGCAGGGCGTGATGGACTTTCCCGATGACGTAGAACCCGACCACGATCGAGAGCATCAGGACTGTGAAGTGCTGCGGCAGCGGCGCCGGAGCCACCGCATTGATCCCGAACAGCACCGCGATCCCCGCTGCGAAGAGCCCTGCCTTACCGGCAGGGCTGATCCCGGTCTTCTTCGCTGCCGTACCGGCAGCGGATGCCCCGGCACCTGTGGCTTGGGTCTGGGCCGCCGGGGCGGCGGAGACCTGAACGGGGGGCGGCGGCCAGGTCTTCTCACCCTCCCGGACAACGGCCACGGAGCGCTGGACCACGTCGTCGAAATCGATGGTCAGGACTCCGTCTTTGTCCGGGGTCAGGAGCTTGAGCAGGTTCACCAGGTTGGTCCCGTACAGCTGGGACGCCTGGGCCGGTAGCCGGCCAGGAAGGTCTGTGTAACCCAGGATCACCACACCGTTGTCCGTGACCACCCGTTCCCCGGCGATGGAGCCTTCCACGTTCCCGCCCTGCCCGGCGGCCATGTCAACGATCACGCTGCCCGGCTTCATACCGGCTACATCTTCGGCCGTGAGCAGCTTCGGCGCAGGACGCCCCGGGATCAGGGCCGTGGTGATAATGATGTCCACATCGGCGGCCTGTTCGGAGTAGATCTCCGCCGCGCGACGGTTGTATGCCTTGGACGTGGCCTTGGCGTACCCGTCGGAGGACTTCATCTCCTCCTCGACCTCAACCTTGAGATATGTCCCGCCGATGGACTTCACCTGATCAGCGACCTCAGGCCGTGGGTCCGTCGCGCGCACGATCGCACCGAGACTGCTCGCTGCCCCGATCGCTGCCAGACCCGCGACCCCGGCTCCGGCGACCAGCACTTTCGCCGGCGGAACTTTGCCCGCCGCGGTCACCTGCCCGGTGAAAAACCGGCCGAATTCGTGTGCTGCCTCAATCACAGCCCGGTACCCGGCGATGTTCGCCATGGAACTGAGCACGTCCATCGACTGCGCCCGAGAGATCCGCGGCACCGCATCCAACGCCAGCGCCGTGATCGGCCGTGCCGCCAGTGCCTCCACCAGCTCCGGCCGCAGACCCGGGCTCAGCATTCCGATCAGCGTCGCCCCGTCGGCCAGGCGGCCGATCTCTTCCACCGTGGGCGGATTGATTCTCAGCACTACTTCACTGCCCCAAGCCTCGTCGGCGCCCACAATCGCCGCCCCTGCCTGGATGTAGGAGTCGTCAGGGAAGGACGATGACTCCCCAGCGCCCTTCTCGACCACGACGTCGTAGCCCAGCTCCACCAGTTGTCTGACCGTGACGGGAGTCCCCGCCACTCTTGTTTCAACGCCTAATTCGGCTACGATCCCGATACAGGTCATGTTGTGTTTCCCTCTCTCATTTCATTCAATGCCGTGGTTTGCCGGCGCCAGGTATCCAGACGCGTTGGTACTGATCCACAGGAACAGGCCATCGGGTGGCGGTGCTGGCGGCGGATGCATTAGCACCATCGCTGTGCTCACAAAAAAGGAGGCGTCCCGAAGCCTGAGGGAGTTCGCAGTTCATGGCGGCTAGTGGCTCGGTGGCATCCGTGGTCATCGTGAAGACGTTTCCCAATCTCCTGTACCTCGTGCCATCTACGACCGATCTCCTACGGAGGGCCTCGCTAACATTCCGTCCGCTGGTCCCGGATCTGTCGTCCCTCGCCCCCCAATAAGCGAGAGTCAATCGTCGCGGCGGCACTTCACCCCAACAGATGCAGCGAACCGAACAACGCGCAGCCGAGTTCCTTTCCGTGAGGCTGAGCATCGGCGCCTATGCAGTGAGCAAGCCGGTGCCGCACTCTGCTCTGGGTCATGCCACCCAGACGGTCTTTAGGTTGCAGAATTCCCGGATGCCTTCCATGGACAGCTCCCGTCCGTAGCCGGATCGCTTGATGCCGCCAAAAGGCAGCTCTGGGTAGGAGATGGTCATTCCGTTAACGAACACGGCACCTGCTTGGAGTTCACGGACCGCACGGTCAATCTCGTCGGTGTCGGTGCTCCAGAACGCAGAGCCCAGACCGAACTCGAGGCCGTTGGCGATCTTCAGGGCCTCATTGAGATCTGCTGCCTGGTAGAGGGAGGCTACCGGTCCGAATGCTTCCTCCGACCAAAGTCGCATCTCGGGGGTCAGACCTGTCACAGCCGTCGGTGTGAAGTACCAGCCGCTCGCTCGCTCGTTGTCGGAATCGGCGGCAATGATGTTTGCCCCCTTGGCGCGAGCGTCCTCGACGAGCTCGATGATTTCTCGGCGGCCGGATTCCGTCGCGAGGGGCCCGATCTCGGTGGCTGGATCGCTGGGGTCGCCGATGACGAGCGAGGACATCCGCTCGGTGAACTTGCGGGTGAACTCGTCGTAGATGTCCGCTTGCACGATGAAGCGCTTTGCGTTGATGCACGCCTGCCCATTGTTGGTCATCCGGGCCTTGATGGCCGTCTCGACAGCAGCATCGATGTCTGCAGACGGCATGACGATGAACGGGTCGGAGCCTCCCAGCTCCAGCACAACCTTCTTCAGCGCGTCCCCTGCTGTGGCTGCGATGGAACGTCCGGCTCCCTCGGATCCCGTCAGAGTAACCGCCGTGACGCGCGGGTCCCGAACGACATCCGCGACCCTGCGAGAGCTGATGAGAAGGCTCGAGAACGAGCCTTCAGGGAACCCTGCCCGGGTGAAGAGCCCACCGATGTAGACCGCTGACTGTGGGACGTTCGACGCATGCTTCAGGACGCCTGCGTTGCCGGCCATCAGGGCAGGTGCGGCGAATCGGACGACCTGCCATAACGGGTAGTTCCACGGCATCACGGCAAGGATGACGCCGAGGGGGTCGAACCGTGTGCCCGCTGAGGAAGCATTCACGGCACCGGGGTTCTCCAAGGTCCTACCGGTGAGGAACTGCTCGGCGTTATCGGCGTAGAAGCGCATCGCGTGCGCCGACTTCGCCACCTCCGCCCGGGACTGGGCGATGGGCTTGCCCATCTCTTTCGTGATGAGCATCGAGACCGTTTCGATTTCGGATTCCAAGAGGTCCGCGGCGGTCCGCATCCATGCAGCCCGTGCATTCCAGCCGGCGGCGGACAGCAGTGGCACGGCAGCAGCAGCCATCGCGAGCTTGTGCTCCACGACGGCGGCGTTGTCCTCTTCGAAAGCCGCGAGTTCGGCGCCGTTGGCCGGATCGATACTACGGATGGTTCCCATAAGGGGTCCTTTCTGAGTCATTAGGGGTGCGACGCTGCGCGTCAGATCAGGATTGAGAGGGGGTTCTCGATGCGGCGCTGGAAGGCGGCAAGCCACTGGGCGCCAACGGCACCATCCAGAACGCGGTGGTCAGCGGAGAGCGTCACGCTCATGATCGTCCCTACGGCCAGCTCGCCGTCCGGGCCCACGACAGCAGCCGGGTGCGCTGCGCCGATGGCCAGGATCCCGGACTGAGGCGGATTGAGGATAGCGGTGAACTCCGTGGTTCCGTACATGCCGAGGTTCGACACCGAGAAGCTGCCTCCCTCGAGCTCGTGCTGCCGGAGACGGCCGGAACGGCCTCGCTCAGCGAGGTCGGCGATTGCGGCGCTGACCTCCGACAGAGGCATACGCTCAACGCTCCGGAGCACTGGAGTGGTAAGTCCCCCGTCGGTCGCCACTGCAACCGAGATGTCGACGGACGAATACCGGCGGATTGCCTCCCCTATCCAGATCGCATTCGCCTCGGGAACATCAACAAGGGCCCCTGCGACCGCTTTGATGACGAAGTCGTTGATGGAGACCTTCCTCGTTCCCGTCTCGTTGACCTGACGGCGCAGAGCCAAGAGGGCATCAGTCCTGCAATGAGCCGTGAGGTAGAAGTGTGGAACAGTCGATTTGCTTTCCGTGAGCCGTCGCGCGATGGCCTTGCGCATCCGGTCGAGTGGAACATCCTCGAATGCGGCCGACACCGGCCCGGGGGCGGTAAGTGGAGCCTTCGGCCTGGGCTCGGGGGGAGGCTCGATGGCAGCACTCGGCTGCGTCTTCTCGTCTGGTTCTGCGAGATGGCGATCGAGGTCGCGGCGGACGATGCGCCCGCCGGGACCCGTTCCGGGCACCGAAGCCAAGTCGACCCCGTGCTGTCGCGCGAGGCGACGCACGAGAGGGCTCATGAACCGTCGCCCGGAGTCGCCGACGCCCGGGAGAGCATGTGCGACGCGCCCGTTGGGCGGGAGGCCCTCAGCTCCGGAGGCCGGCTGCCCAGTCGGTTCGGACGTCTGCGGCGCGGATTTCGGTGTCACGGCAGCAGATAGACCTGCCCCCGCAAGTGCCGCCTCGATGGCGTCCTCGGCCTCGCCCTCGCCGAGGAGCACGGCAATGGGATCGCCGACTGAGACGTTGTCGCCCTCCGGCACGAGGATCCTGCCGACAGCTCCGGCGAACTCGGCTGTCAGCTCCACAGTCGCCTTCTCCGTCTCAATCTCCGCGATCGGCTGGTCGACGACGAGCATGGAGCCTTGCGAGACTAGCCAGGTTTGGATGGAAGCTTCGGAAGCGCCCGCGAGCACTTCCGGCATACGCAGAATCTCAGCCATCACCGCGCCCCGAATCCCTCGCGTACAGCCTCGAGGCCGGCGACGATTTCTTCCGTCCGGGCGATGGCAGCCCGTTCGAGGACGCGCGAGATACTGGGCGACGCTTCTTCGCCGGTGACTCGTGCCACCGGCTGGTCCAGCCAGTCGAAGTAGCGCCGCTGGATCTCGTCGGCCAGCCACCCGCCGTACGCCGTTCCCCGAGCGCCTTCCTCGACGATGAGCACTGCGTTGGTCTTCTTGATGCTCGCGCCGATCGTATCCCAGTCGATGGACGCACGGTCGAGCCACCGAAGATCGATGAGCTCGGCGTCGACGCCTGTCTGTTCGATGGCTTTGAGGCTGTGCCTGACCATCGAAAGGTAGCTGATCACTGTGAGCTCCGATCCGCTGCGCCTGATTGCGGCGCGCCCCGGCGGGATGATGTAGTCGAGGTCCTCCGCCGGCACGTGGTCTTTGACTGCGTAGAGGTCGACATGTTCGATCACGAGGACGGGGTCCTGCAGGGCAAGGGCGGCGTTCATCAGCCCGATGTAGTCTGCCGCCGTGGAGGGGGCGACGATGCGCCAGCCGGGGCTGGTGGAGAAGATTCCCGCTGGATCCATCAGGTGCTGCGATCCGTAGCCGGAGCCCATGGCGACCTTGGTGCGCAGCACCAGCGGTACGGGGTTATCGCCGCCGAACATGTGGCGGGCCTTGCCGATCTGGTTGAATACTTGGTCGGCGGCTACCCACATGAAGTCCGGGTACATGAACTCGACGACTGGCCGGAAGCGGCCATCGAGGGCCATGCCGCCGGCGAGTCCGACGAAGGCGTTCTCGCTGATCGGCGTGCCCAGGATGCGGCCGTCGCCAAATTTCTTGGCCAGGCCCTTCGTGGCCCCGTTGGTGCCACCGTTTAGACGGTGGACGTCCTCACCCATGACCACGATCCGGGAATCCTGCTCCATGCGCTGGTTCATTACCTCGGCGACGGCATCAATGAATTTGACGTCGCGGCGGGGGCCTTCCGTCGTAGCTGGGTCCATCACGCGGAGCTGGTCGAGCTCGCTCGCGTCGCCACGGATCCCGACGTTCACGAACCCGACATCCGGCCAGAGTTCAGGACGAATGCGGCGCTTGCCGCGGCGTTCCGGGTCGCTTTCCAGAAGCTGGTCGACGGCCTGCTTCATGGCCTCTTGGACTCGGCTGCGAAGGGCGTCGACGCGCTCTTCGTCCAGCTGCCCGCGCTCGATCATCTTACGCGCCACCATGTCCAGGGGGTCGCGTGCCAGCCAGGCAGCCTCTTCTTCCTTCGTTCGGTAGCCGAAGGCGCTTCCGGGGTAAGCGCCGTTCTGATGGAAGAAGCGGTAGACCTCGACCTCGATCACGGTGGGGCCTTCGCCGGAGCGCATTCGCTCAGCAGCCTCTTCCATGGCCAAGTACACCGCGAGTGGGTCCATGCCGTCGACGCGCCATGATGGGATGCCGAAGCCTTGGCCGCGAACGGAGAATCGGGGGTCCGCTGTGATCTCGTTGGCTCTGGTCGAGACGGCGTACAGGTTGTTCTCGATGAAGAAGCACACCGGGAGCTTCCATGCGGCCGCGAGGTTCATTGATTCGAGCACGGAGCCGATCTGGGCGGCACCGTCGCCGAAGTAGTTGATGGTCAGGTCCGTTGTCTGGCTGTTCTTCTGGGACCAGGCATTCCCGGCTGCCATCGGGGCCCCGCCGCCTACGATCGCGTTGGTGCCCAAGGCCCCCGCTTCGAACCACTGCAGGTGCATTGATCCGCCGCGGCCGCGGCAGTAGCCCTGGGCAAGTCCGAGAATCTCGGCGAGCGTGCGCTGAAGGACCGTCTGTATCGCGGGGGTCACCGGGTCGGCGGGATCGAGCTTGCCGCCTCCAACGTGCGTGAGCGCCTTCGCGAGGAACTGGTGGTGGCCCCGATGGGAGCCATTTACACCGTCACTGGAACGCAGGCCGACGATCGAGCCGACCGCGCCACCTTCCTGGCCGATGCTCGAGTGGGCGGGGCCGTGCACGAGGCCCTCCCCTGCAAGCTCCAGAACCGATTCCTCAAAAGCCCGGATCAGGTGGAGTTCGCTGAGCATCGTGCCCAGCAACACCGGATCCGCGGCATCCCAGTCGGCATCCGTCGTCGAGAGCTCGACCCAGTCGCACCCCGTCTGCAGTTGTTTCCTATTTGGCATCATCGCCACCTTTGTCCTAGCCCGGCGGAAGGTTCCGCTGAAGTCCTGACAAGGAGATTAGCCCAGGATTTTATACAATACAAGGCATCTTCCGAGACAGGCTGGCATTATCTCGCCGTAAGTTGGTTTATTGGATACAATCGGGGTCTAGCTGGATGAGGGAGATGAAGATGGAAGCAGCAAAGCGACCGGGCATCCCGGGGATGCGCGGAACCGATCACATTGGCTTTACAGTCCCGGACCTCGAGGAGGCTCACAGCTTCCTCGTCGATGTGCTGGGCTGTGATGAGGTTTACACGCTCGGGGCAAAGCAGTCCGACGAAGACTGGATGAGCACTCATCTAGGTGTTCACCCGCGCACGGTCATCCGCGAGATCCGGTTCTACCGGCTTGGGCATGGATCCAATTTCGAGGTCTTCCTGTACGAATCGGCGGACGGCCAAGACGGGCAGCCCCGCAACAGCGACATCGGCGGCCATCACATCGCCTTCTACGTCGATGACCTTGACGTTGCCGTAACATATCTGCGCGCGCGGGGGATTGACGTCATGGGGGAACCGACGGCGAGCAAGCAGGCGGCTGCCGGGCAGCGTTGGGTATACTTCCGCAGTCCATGGGGCATGCAGTTCGAGCTTGTAAGCTTCCCGGAAGGTAAAGAATATGAGAAGAGCCGCGGGCCTCGGCTGTGGCACCCGGCCCATCCGGCGGAGTGAGGACAAGAATGACTACAACGGAGCTGGCTGCCCATGGGGCGACGGGTGCCCGGATCGCGGCGACGCTCCGCGACGCCATCCTTGCCGGTGACTACACTCCGGGCGAGCGGATCAGACAGGACGAGCTGGCAGAACAGCATGGAGCGAGCCGCCTGCCGGTCCGCGACGCGTTGAGGATCCTCGAGGCCGAAGGATTGGTCACGCTTGTGGTCAATGCTGGCGCCCGGGTCTCCCGTATCAGCCTGTCGGAATGCCAGGAGATGTATCGGATGAGGGAACGGCTCGAGCCCCTGTTGTTCGGTTTGAACATCCCGCTCCTCGCTGACGAGCAGATCGACCACCTCGCGCGTCAAGCGGATGCCATGGAGGCCACGACGGACGTCGAGCGCTTCTTGCAGCTGGACCGTGAATTCCACCTCAGCTGCCTCGAAGCCGCGCAGACGACCGTTCTCGGTGACACCGTGCGTAGCCTGTGGAACCGGACGCAGCATTACCGTCGGGCCGCTACCCGGCTCTTCTACAGCACCGGCGACCGGAGTCTGCACTACGACCACCAGCTGCTCGTCGGGGCGATGCGACGGCGCGACGTCGAAGAGGCCGAATGGGTGCTCGCGGGCCATATTCGCCGCAGCAGGCTGGGGTTGGCAAGCCATCCCGAGGTCTTCCGGGACAGCTGAGGCGGAGGCATCACTTCCGCACCGCATGACCGTCGCCATCACCGACCACACCAGCCCGGCGAGGTCCGAGGATGCATGCATCTGGTCGAAGATCTCCTATCTTATGGATGAGGCCGGCAAACCGGCGGAATACTCCATGTCCGCCGCGCGGATCAGAGAGATCCTTCAGGCCAAGTGTGACGCTAGGGCCGGCAGATCGTACGTTCGGCTTGGATAGTCGCACCCTGGCCAATGTACGCGGTGCCCCGTGCACGCCACAGCAGTGAGGATCTCCACGACGGCCTGAGCGTCGACTCCGCCGCTCGATTACCGTTCACCGGCTCGGCAAGCGCCTGGAGGGTGTGGATGAGGTTGTAGTTTGACCCCGGTCTTCTTCACGAGATTCTCATGCTCGGGATGCTGCTGATCCGCCATGCCCTGTTGCCCAGCACGCTAAGAACTCGTCGCCTTTTTCAATACTTCAGTCGGTACCGCGACGATGTTCAGTTGGCCGCTGGCCGTGAGGTACGGCGGCCGAGCACCAGCGCGGCCGGGTCAATGACACCGGGGTGCGCGTCGCTCGAGGGCAGTTACGTCTTAGATGCGACCACCATGCCGAGGACAACGATCTGATCCGCGTGGACGCTGACTTGAGCGCCTCCACGATGTCCGCGGTGGACGTCGACGATCTCCGCGATCTGATTCGCAGCGTGATCTGATCCTGACCGGGAGTTCGAATCTAAGACCGACCAGCAGGCCCTTGGACTGCTTCACGGTATCCTCCATGGGGCCTGCCGAAGGAGCGGCATCGCCCCACAGGCCCAAGCATGCCGGGTGGGTGTGGTCGTGCTTCAGCCGCGGCGAGTCAACCAGGCGGCCGCGCCGTCGACCCAAGTGAGTCACAGATAAAGACCCGGAAAGGGACGTCCTGCAGGATCAACCAAGGCTCGCCGCTGGCCGGGAGCGCGATGCTGAACGTTCCTGCTCGCGTCCCCAGTGCGTTGATTCATGACGCGCACTCAAGATTCTTGAGCTTGTCCTGTTTTCGCGAGGGCGATGGCCTGCTGCCCCGTGTAGCGAGCGAGTTGTAACTCCCTGATGGGTTTTCAGGTCAGAAACGACGTGGGTGACCTACCAAAGGCACTCCCTCCTCGTAGCAGTGAGCCTGGTTTTCTCAGAAAATAGCGCCTTCAAAATTGAAGTGTTCGCGCGAGGTACAGGTGCAAGGACCTCCGGAAAGGGTCGTATCAGAACATCGTCCCGGTTGCGGCGATATTCCGATCATTCCGCCTAACCAGTGCCACTGTCCGTCACGGTATTGCTGATGTCCGCATTCTGGGCATGAGCCCGGCATCTCTGGCGGCTTCTTACCCGAATTGCTGTTTCCGTGCATTCTAGGGATTCCTCTGGCAGGAGAAATCGGGCGCGAAAGATGGAGCGGGCCGATTTCAAAGTGGACGCTTTGCTTAGGCAAAGGACGCCGGACATGGCGTGAAGTCACTGGCAATTGCAGCCTTGTGTGCCTTCTGTCGACAGGAGGCCACACCCAAAACTGTAATGCCTTCAGCGTTTTTCGTCTGCTGTCCTTCGAGGATCAGCGACTTCGCCGCCCGGCCCCGCGTCCGCCGGGGCACGTCAAGGCCGTTCAGTTTTTGCTTGTTGACTATGACCCACATCACCACCTAAGCTGGCGTGCAATCGGTCGCACGATTTTCGACATTATTGCCTGATAAATCGTGCCCCAGTCTGACAAAGGAGTTGGAAATCGTGAGCATAAAAAGGAACTTTTTGACCGTGGCCAGTGCGGGTGCACTCCTCGTGACGCTAGCCGGGTGTCAGGTGCCAGCCGCAGGGCCAGAGGTCCCGATTCGAATCGGTGCCTCGCTGCCGCTGACGGGTGAGTTCAGCCAGGGCGGCGCGGATACCCAACGCGGGTACGAGGTCTGGGCCGCGCTACAGAATGAGCGCGGCGGGATCCTTGGCCGGAAGGTTGAGATGATCTACAAGGACGACGCGACCAATCAGAACACGGTGGTGTCCAACTACAACCAGCTGCTTTCCAATGAGAACGTGGACCTGCTGCTGGGCACCCAGTCTTCGCTGCTGAATATTCCGGCCTCGACAGTCGCCGAACGTGCTGGGATGCTCTTCATCTGTGCCTCCTGTGCCTCACCGGAGATGTTCAACCGCGGGTTCGAGTTCAGCTTCTTCTCGCAGCAGGCCCTGGCCTCCGAGCAGGGGGCGGCCTTCGCTGACTGGATCATTGGCCTCCCCGAGGGGGAGCGCCCGCAGACGGTGGCCTATCCTTCGTTGGACGATCCCTTCGCCACCCCGGCCGTGGAGGGCGTCAGGAAGAAGCTTGAGGCTGCGGGAATTGAAACGGCCTACGCTGACACGTACCCGGCGGCAACCAAGAACTTCGACGCGATTGTCACGGCTATCCGGGACTCCGGAGCAGAGGCGGTCGTCCAGGGGGCGCAGTTCGAGGACGGTGTGAACTTCGTCCGCGCTCTCAACCGGGCGAACTTCCATCCGGAGATCCTCTACCAGAGCTCTTCGCCGACCTACGGCCAGCAATACGTGGACGGCGTTGGCGTGGAAAACACCGGGGGCGTGCTCTTCTCCTCCAGCTACCACGTCGACGCCGATACCCAAGGCAATAAGGAGTTCGTGGCCAAGTACCGCGAGATCCACGGCGAATACCCGCCGGAGGACGCAGCCGACGGGTACGCGGCCGGCCAGGTGCTGGCCTCGGCCGTTGAGGGCGTCGGTAGCACCGGTGACCAGAAGGCGTTGGCCGACTGGCTGCGGGGCAACAAGGTGGAGACCGTGCTCGGAACGCTGGCATGGAACAAAGACGGTAGCCCCCGGGGCGAGTTCCTCCTCGGGCAGTGGCAAAACGGCGTCAGCGAAGTCGTGCTTCCCGCTGAGGCCGCTACTACCGACCGGATTACTCGCTGGCGCGGCGGGGAATACTAAGACCGAGAGACACTAGAAATGATAACCCTCCTCCAACTCCTCATAACCGGCCTCCTGGTCGGTGCGGTGTACGCGCTCATGTCATCGGGGCTCACCCTGATTTTCGGCGTGATGCGTGTCGTCAACCTGGCCCACGGTGCCTTCGCGGTGCTGGCGGCCTACCTCACCTACACGGTCTGGTCCTTGACCGGCCTGGACCCGCTGCTATCAGTCCCCATCATCGTCGCGGTGATGTTTGGCGTCGGCTGGCTCAGCTACAACCTCGTGGTGCGGCACGTGCGTGGAAGTCACATCTCCATGACTGTGCTGGTGACGTTCGGCATCGCCCTCACCATTGAGGGCATCGCCGGATTCGTCTGGGGCAACCAGTCCAGAACGGTGCGCACCGGCTACACGGACACCTCGGTCCAGATCGGACCGTTTTTCCTGCCCACAGCAACACTGCTCGCCGCGGCAATCGCGGTGGTCCTGCTGGGCGCCCTGTTCCTTATCCTCAACCAGACCTGGATGGGCCGGGCAGTCCGCGCATCTGCTGTCAACGAGAGTGGGGCACTGCTTGTCGGCGTCAGCGTCAAGTCCATCTCTGCCAGCGCCTTCGCGCTAGGCATCGCCACACTCGGTGCGGGCGGCGCCATCATCGCCGTGATGTATCCCTTCATCCCCGGAACCCACTACCAGTGGATCGCCCGATTGCTGGCGATCGTGGTCCTGGGCGGCCTCGGGAGCCTGATGGGCGCAGTCATCGGAGCGTTGTCGATTGGTGTGGCGGAACAACTCGCCACCCAGTATGTCGGCGCCTCGTGGGTTGAGATCGTGCCCTTCCTCATCATCATCATCATCCTGATAGTGCGCCCTCAGGGCATTCTCGGGCAGAAACTCAGGGAGGACGCCACGGTATGAACACGACCAAAACGCATGCAAAGCCGAGCACACCCAGGTCCGCGACGGTGCCAGACGCCGGTGAGATCCCGGTGTGGGCCAGGACGGAGACTATCCGGCGCATAGTCACGGTCCTGCTGGGGATCGCAGCGGTTGTCATCGCACTGTTCCCCGTCATTCCGAACCGCTCGGCACAATCGACAGTGATCATCGCCCTGGTGGTGGCCATCGGCGCTGTCGGACTGAACATCATCACCGGCTACACCGGGTACCTTTCCATCGGCCACTTCGCCTTCATCGGCGTCGGGGCATACTTCGTGGCGATTTTGGCTAAGGTCGTTCCCGGGGTGCCGCCATTGGTCTGGGTCCCGGTCGCGGGACTGGTCACGGCCCTGTTGGCCGTACTCCTGGGCCTGGTGACCTACCGCTCTCGTGGGCCGTCGTTCGTGATCATCTCGATCGCGCTGCTGTTTCTGATGCGGTTCGTCGCGACCGAATGGAAGGCCGTCACCAACGGCACGTCGGGTATTACCATGCCGATGTACTCTTGGCCGCGCGAGTGGGGCAACTGGCCCATCCACCTCTCCCTGGTGGTCCTGCTCGGCCTGTCTCTGGCCCTTTCGTGGTGGATTCGTCGCACGAAGTTCGGCCTGGGTCTCATCGCTATCCGTGAGGACGAGGGCAAGGCCGGCACGGTGGGCGTGAATTCTCCGGTCTACAAGCTGCTCGCCTTTGCCGCCAGCGCCCTGCTCGTCGGCATGGCCGGCGGTGTGTACGGATACTTCATGGGATTCGTGGACCCTGTGAACATGTTCTCGATCCTGCTCAGCGTCCAGTTGGTGCTCGCCGTAATCCTCGGCGGCCGCGGGACACTGTTCGGCCCGGTTCTCGGCGCGTTCATCGTGGTTCCGCTTGACATCTTCGCCAACAACACCGGTGGAGGAGGCAACACGCGACTGGTGATGTTCGGGCTCTTGCTGATTTTCCTAGTGGTGCTGCTGCCCAAGGGCATGCTTCCCTCCCTGTCGCATCAGTTGGAACGGATCCGGACTCGCGGCACCGCCGGCCTGTCCGGCGCCCGTCTCGGTGCCGCGGACGAGTTGTCGGTCCGTGACCGTCCCAAGGCGCCAGACCCGTCCGAGCTGGCGGCACGGCTTAAGACCGCGCCTCCCATCCTCGAGGTGGAAGGCCTATCCAAGTCCTTTGGTGGGAACCAGGCCGTCAACGACTGCACATTCACCGTCCCCGAAGGGTCCATCACCGGACTCATCGGTCCGAACGGCTCCGGCAAGACGACGGTCTTTAACCTCATTTCCGGGACCCTGCTGCCGGACGCCGGCACCGTGCGGATTGGGGGGACCGATATCAGCCGGATGGCCTCCTGGGGCCGAGCGCATCGCGGCCTCGGCCGAACCTTCCAGAGCACCAGGCTCTTCAAGGAAATGTCGGTGCTGGAAAACATCGCGGCGCCCCTCGGATCATTCTCAATCCCGCAGATGGGTCTGGACGCCGTCAGCGGCAGGGAGGCAGAACGGGCCCGGGAACTGCTGGACTTCGTGGGCTTGTCCCGCTACGAGCAGGCCAAAGCGGGATCATTGTCCTACGGTCAGCAGAAGCTCGTCGAGCTGGCCCAGGTCCTGGTCCTGGATCCGAAGCTCATTCTCCTGGACGAGCCCGCCGGCGGCATCAACCCGACGCTCATCGAGCGGATGGGGGACCTCATCCGTGACCTCAACGCCCAGGGCAAAACCTTCCTGCTGGTCGAGCACAACATGCCGTTCGTCCTGGGGCTCTGCAACCCGGTTCGCGTCCTTGCCCAAGGCCACGTGATCGCCACGGGATCCCCGGACGAGATCCAGAAGGACGACGCCGTCATCGACGCCTATCTGGGCGATGACTACCTGCTCGACATCGACAACTCGGCCACCAGACGGATTGCCGTCGAAGGGAGTGCATCATGATCAAGCTCGAAGGCGTAGTCGCCGGCTATGGTGGTGGAAACGTCCTGCAAGGTGTGGACTTCGAAATCGGCCGCGGAGAGCTCGGCTGCATCGTGGGTCCCAACGGGGCCGGCAAGTCCACTGTCCTGCGGGCGGTCAGCGGCCTCATCCATCCCGGTGAGGGACGAATTCTCCTTGATGGAGAGGACATTTCCCACCTGACACCGCAGCAGATCCTGGCCAAGGGCGTGGCCCAAGTCCCGCAGACCAACGGCCTCTTTCCCAACATGACAGTCAAGGAGAACATCCTCCTCGGCGCTTACGTGATCCGTCATGATCGGCAGCTCGTGAAGCAGCGGCTGGCTGAGGTACTGGACGCATTCCCCCTGGTCAAAGGTCGGCTCTCGACCCGGTGCGGACTGCTGTCCGGCGGCCAGCGCCGCATGGTCGAATTCGCCCGCTCGCTGATGCTCAACCCCAAGCTCGTACTCCTCGACGAGCCTTCCCTGGGTCTGGACCCAAAGTCCCTTGGCGTAATCGACGAGTCCGTGGCCATGATGCGTCAACGTGGCACGGCCATCCTCATGGTCGAGCAAAACGTCCGCTTCGGGATGCGCATGGCCAGCAGAGGAATCGTCATGGAGTCCGGTCGGGTCCTGCTTGAGGGGCCAGCCAAAGAAATCAGCGAGAACCCGGAGATGGTCGCACTTTATTTCGGCGGCGTCATCCAAGGGAGCGGCACTGCTGCCTGACACCCAGATCCCGGCCGGGCTCCCGGCCGCAACAGAACCACCACCAACAGAAAAACACAGACGAAAAGGACTATCCCAATGAACACCCAACCCACTATCGGCTGGATCGGCACCGGACGCATGGGCTCGCAGCTGGTGCTGCGCCTGCTCGAGGCAGGATTCGACGTCACGGTCTACAACCGCACCGCCTCCAAAGCACAACCCCTGGTCGACGCCGGCGCACGCCAAGTCGAGCGACCGGTGGACCTGGCCGACCGGGATATCGTCTTCAGCATGGTTTCCGCGCCCCGGGACCTGGAACAGGTGATGACCGGCGAGGGTGGTCTACTGACCGATCCGGACCATGCCCCACGCCTGATAGCGGACTCCTCCACGGTGTCCATTGACGCCTCTGAGAAGCTGCGCGCCGCCGCCGCGGAACGCGGCACCGAACTGCTGGCCACCCCGGTGAGCGGCAACCCGGCGGTCATCGCCGCCGGCAAACTCTCCGTTGCGGTCTCAGGACCACAGGCCGCCTATGAGGAAGCCCTGCCGGTACTCGAGCACTTCGGTCAAAAGGTCACCTACGTCGGTGAAGGCGAATTGGCCCGCCTGGTAAAGATTGCCCACAACATCTTCCTGGGAGTCGTCACCCAGTCAATGGCCGAGATCACCGTGCTGGCCGAGAAGGGCGGGGTGCGTCGACAAGACCTCCTCGACTTCCTCAACGACTCCGTGATGGGCTCCGTCTTCACCCGCTACAAGACCCCGGCCCTGGTCAACCTCGATTTCACGCCGACCTTCACCCAGGTTCTGCTGCAGAAGGACTTCGACCTCGGGCTGGCCGCCAGTCACGAGCTCGGTGTCCCGATGCCCGTGGCCTCGATGACCCGCAACATCGTTGCGCAGGAGGTCGGCAATGGGAACACCGAGGACGATTTCGCCACCCTGATCCGTACCGTGGCCGCCGGTGCCGGCCTCAAGCTGATCCCGGAGGACGCGTCCGTCTCCAACGGACTCGAGCCTCAGCGATGACCCACCACAACCACGGCTCGGTCGACGCCGCCCGGTTCGAGCGTCCGTCGCAGCGCCCCCCCGAGGTCAGACCGCTCGGGGCACCAGGCCAGATGGGGGTCGACTACGAACACCGCGTCGACTTCGACCGGTTGCGCTCGTACCGGCTTGGCCGGGCTCAGGAGGCTCTCGAAGCCAGTGAATGCGGCGCGTTTCTGCTCTTCGACTTCTATAACATCCGGTACACCACGCAGACCTGGATCGGTGGTGCGCTCGGGGACAAGATGATCCGATACGCGCTGCTGATGCGGGGTAAAGATCCCATCCTCTGGGACTTCGGTTCTGCTGTGCGGCATCACCAGCTCTACTCTGACTGGATGCCGACGGAGAACCACCGACCCGGCTTCCTCGGATTCCGCGGTGCCGTTGCTCCTGAAGGCGGTGCAGACCTGATGGTCACAGCCGTTAAAGAGATTGTGTCGTTGCTGAAGGAGAGCGGGCTGGCGCACATGCCGGTCGGGTTGGACGTCGTCGAACCACCGTTCCTGTTCGAGATGCAACGGCAAGGCCTTACTGTCAGTGATGCCCAGCAGTCCATGCTGGACGCCCGTGTGATCAAAAACCGGGACGAGATCATGCTTCTGAACCAGGCGGCCGCGATGGTCGACGGTGTCTACCAAGACATCACCGAGGCGCTGCGCCCCGGCGTCAGGGAGAACGAGATCGTCGCCCTCGCGAGCAAGCGGCTATACGAGTACGGGTCGGACCAGGTCGAGGCCATCAACGCGATCTCCGGGGAGCGGTGCAACCCCCACCCGCATAACTTCACTGACCGCATCATCCGCCCCGGAGACCAGGCCTTCTTCGACATCATCCACTCATTCAATGGCTACCGGACCTGTTACTACCGCACGTTCGGGGTCGGGTGGGCCACCTCGGCGCAACGCGATGCCTATGTCACCGCTCGAGAGTGGATGGACCGCGCCCTCGACGCCATCCGCCCGGGTGTGGGGTCGGACGAGGTCGCGGCCGTGCTGCCCAAGGCCCAGGAATTTGGGTTCGACAACGAGCTGGCTGCCTTCGGCCTCCAGTTCGCGCACGGTCTGGGCCTGGGATTGCACGAACGGCCGATCATCTCCCGCCTAAATTCAATGAAGGACCCGGTGGAGATCCGGCCCGGCATGGTCTTCGCCATGGAGACCTACTGCCCCGGCTCCGACGGCATTTCAGCAGCACGAATCGAGGAGGAGGTCGTGGTTACCGACTACGGCATCGAGGTCCTCACGAAGTTCCCTGCCCAGGAGCTCTTCGTGGCCGGACAGTATTAATTCCGCATAGCCATTAATTCCGCATAGCCGAGAACGGGCGAGGAGCGGGGTCTGACGTGTTGCAGGCCCCGCTTCTGCCGTCCGGCACGATCATGGCACCCAAAGAGGGCGCGGGCCTTTGAACGGGCTGCCCGTACACGGTAGAAGACAATGGCGCGGAGCGTCCAGCCCCAGTTGCGTCGCAGCCTGGCACGGTCCGCGACGAGCATCCGTGCACCACGAATCAACCCCGCGGGGGTGCGGTGGATCCCCGGACCATGAGCGTTACGGGGAACGTCAACTCCATCGCCCCGCTCCCCTCACCGTGTAACTGTTGGACAAGTAGCCGGGCACTTTCAACACCGAGTTGGCGCAGGGGCACCCGGACCGTAGTCAGCGGCGGGGAGAACTCGTCGGCGAACGGCATGTCATTGAACCCGACGATTGACATATCCTCCGGGCAATGCAGACCCCGGACACGCAAGGAACGCAGGGCCCCGAGAGCCATGAGGTCGTTGCCCGTTACCACGGCTGTCGGCCGTGACTGCGCTTCCGTGGAGGCGTCGAGAAGTGCGTCCATGATTTCTTGCCCTCCCTCAGCGGTTAGTGGTCCGCAATAGCTTGCAGTGACGGTCACCTCTGGATGCTGCCGGCTCCACTCGTCGAAGGCCGCGCGGCGCCCTTCCGTGGTAGATAGCCCCTCAGGACCGTGAAGATGGGCGATGCGGACGTGCCCGAGGGTTGCCAAGTGGTCGAGGGCTGCCCTCATTCCACCGGTGTCGTCACCGTGTACTAACGGGAAGGGACTCGACGCGGCCGCGCGGTTGACGAGCACGGCCCGGACTCCTTGCTCATGCAGGCGATGGAACGATTCCCCGTCGTCCAAGTGCGCCGTGGCTAGGATGAGCCCATCGACCCGCCGCTGTCGCAGGGACGCAAGGGCGGCCTCATAGGCGTTCTGGCCCCCTTGGATGTCCGTCACCAGTGCCGTGTAGCCGGCCGGACGGAGGATCGAGTCTATCCCGCTGATGATCGGCGGGAAGATCGGGTTGAGGATGTCCGGGATTACCACGCCCACGGACATGGACTCATTGGTCCGCAGGCCTCGGGCCACGGCGTTCGGCACGTATCCGAGCTTGCGGGCCGCCTGCTGCACGCGACGGGTGGTTTCCGGACTCAGCTTGACCTGTGTCTGTGGGTTCAAAGCGCGGGAGACCGTTGATCTATGGACTCCGGCGACGCGGGCGACGTCGTCGATAGTGGCCGACAAACGGCTCACCCCTCTCCCGTGGCATGGTGCGGATCGGCCTTCCGACTTACCGATTCGTGACGCCGCTTAACAGCATAATAGGCCACCTTTGGCACCAGAGTCGTCAGCGCCATGCGCTTCAGGGTTTTCAGACGGTCTTGTCGTTGGCCGTGGGCGGAGCTCCCCGCCGAATCCGGAGCCTGACGAAGGACCACGACTGATCGAGCCAGTAACGGCATGAACCTAGATTGGCTGGAAAGCCCGCCGAGAGGGCGCTTTCGCCGGGATTAACGAGAGAGTGGGCTCCCTGCAGGGAGAACGACGGTCAGTCAAAGGAATGGCCCTGCCGAAGGGCAGCGTCCGTGTTGACTGCTGCGCCGATCATCCCTGCTGTGTTCCGCAGTTCGGCCGGGACCAGCGGGGTGTTGAGCTGAAGTAGTGGGAGGAAGTCTTGGCTACGCGCTGAGATCCTCCCCGACAATGATCAGATCGGGTGATCAAAGGAACACCAAATGGGAAAAGTACCGTTGGAGTCTTGCTGAGTATTCGCGCCAGTCGAGACCGTCTCTTTCCCGGGCCGCTGCTGATGCTCGGGTCTCAGCATCAACCCCGTCAAGCTCAAGATGACCAAACTCGGTGTTTGGGACCAGCTGGCCGTTGACCACGAGTGCGGAACTAATGCCCGTGCCCAGGGTCTGAAATAACCGGCTCCGTTTGCGCCTTATGACCCTGCCTTCCTGGACATTCCCGCCGTGAACCGGGCGTTGGCTGAGCAGTGCATCGTATATTTTCAGTGGGATAGTTTTGGTGAGTTCCTCGGCGTCGTCGGGGCACCTGTTGCAGTGTTGGGGCAGCCTGACCTGGCGTAGATGTGCTTGGCTCTTGGAATGGCTACATCCAGAGGATGGCTGCTGTGTTGATCAGTAAGTGGATGGTGTTGTCGGTGATGATCATGAGCCAGACGGCTAGCCATGCTGGTGTCTCTGATGGGTATCCGGTGGCCTTGGCGTCAGCCCAGCGTGGGCGTGAGCGCTTGGGTCCGAGCTGGTTCTTCAGCCATGCGACGTGGCGTGCGAGGCGGAACCTGTCGATGATGATGTGCGTCCCGCCTATGACGACGAGCGCCAGGGGTGACTGGGTGATCAGTGCGTACGGCAGCGTGTAGGTCACGCCGTGGACGATGGCAGGCAGCCAGTGCTTGGTCTTCTCTGTCGCCATCCAGTGTGACTGGATGACGTAGTCGCCTACGAGGTGGGCCAGGACTATCCAGAGTGCGAGCATGATCCTGCTTCCTTCGTCGGTCCTTGGCTACTCGACTGGTTCTCTACTGTCGAGTGAGTGGTGTGATGAGCCATCCGATGTAGCCATTATGGCGTTGGAACTGCCCGGCTTTTGTTGACTCGGGGTCTGAAGCATCCGGCCACGGACGCGTGAGCTATGCCTCAGGGGCTCCGCGAATACCTCACCTCGCACCCCAAACGACGTCCTCCTCAAGCAACGCATCGGCACTCTGGATTTCCTCGGCCAACGGGTCATAGCGTTCGCCGGTACCCTTTGTGCGCCTGTCGACGTAGAAGTAGGCACCTAGCACCAGGGCAAAGAACGGCAGACCAGCCACCCAGGCCCACCTCAGGCTGTCGATGAAGAGGGTCGAAACCAGAACTGCTCCCACAAACAGCATGGCCAGAGCTGTGGTGATCGGAGCCCCACTGAGCCGGGCCGGAGACGCTGGAAGATTGTGTCGGGTCCGGAGGACCCGGAAGCGCATGTGCGTGACGAGGATCAGAATCCATACCACCAGTGCGCCAAAGACGGCCACGCCGAACAGTGCCAGATCTGCGGTGTCAGCGGCGACCAGCGAGATGACCGCTGCAATCAACAGCCCGATGGAACTGATCAGCAGCGCACGGAGGGGAGCGCCACCCTTTGTCAGCTTTCCCGTCCACGTGGGTGCGTAATTGTGCGCAGCCAGTGAGTGCAGCATGCGCGATGTCACGTACAGGTTGGCATTGGCTGCCGAAAGCGCCGCCGTCAGCGCCACGAAGTTCATGATGCCCGCAGCTGCAGGGACCCCGGCTGCTGAGAAGACCATGACGAAAGGGCTGGCCGTGATGTCGCTGCCGACCTGGGCAGTCTGCGTCCACGGAACAACAGCCAGAACGATGGTGATGGAGAGGATGTAGAAGAGGCAGAGCCGGAAGGCCATGGACTTGGTAGCACGAACTACGTCGCGAACAGGGTTCTCCGACTCCGCAGCAGTCACGGAGACTACCTCGGTGCCGAGGAAGCTGAAGATCACGAACACCATCGCCAGAAGGAGACCCTGAATGCCGTGGGGCATGAATCCTCCGTTGGAAACCAGGTTATGCATCCCTGTCGGCGGCTGGCTCGGCAATCCGAAGAAGATGAGAGCAAGCCCCAAGAGGATGAAGGCAACAATTGCACTGACCTTGATCATCGAGAACCAGTACTCAACCTTGCCGAAGGTCTTAACGGCTCCGGCGTTCACGGCAAGGATGGCCGCTGAGAAGACTATGGTAGTCAGCCACAGCGGAATCTCGGGCCACCAAAAACGGACATAAATACCTGCGGCGACAACTTCGCCGCCAACGGCGATGGAGAGCACGGCCCAATAGGTCCAGCGGACTACGAAGCCCGCCCAGCGTCCAATATAGGCATGGGCAAGCACACCAAAGGCGCCGGCCGTGGGATGCACCACCGTCATTTCGGCAAGGGCCCATGCAACTACGAGGGTCACAAGCCCGCTGACGATGTAGGCAATGATGGTGGCAGGACCTGCCTGGGAAATGGCCAGTCCGGAACCAAGAAACAAACCGGTTCCGATCGCCCCGCCTAACCCCATCATGCTTAGTTGGCGACCGCTGAGTTGGCGATGCAATCCGTGCGTATCGGCCCGTAACGCGGCCGATTGTTCGGGTTTGGTCATCAGTGGTTACCTCTAGTTTCCAGAGTTAATAGTCCGCCGCAAATGCAGCTGACCTGTGGGACATTGCAAAAGCCCCTGTTTATTGAGATTTGTCTGCCACCGCTATCGGCAGAGACGAGGCCCGGATGACGGGCGTGGGCGTTTACGCTCTTTCCGGTTGGAACCGGATGAACCCGTCGGCTGTCTCTTCGAGGGCTTGCTAGCTGTCTGTGATGGCGTTTGGTCCGGTGTTCAGTGCTCGTGGGGGCATGTACCGGCGTGTGGGTCTGGAACGGACCTCTGGGTCTTCTAGGCCGGCAGATACCAGTTTTGGGTGGGTTCCTCCAGGCAGGTTTCGCGTGCCCGGTCGAAATGGCGGCGGTCTTCCCCGGTGATCCGTTCTTCTTCCTGGCGTTGGTATTCACGCCAGGTGGGCAGGGTGTAGATTTCGGCGAATGATCCTGGTTGCCCGAGTTGGCGGGTAAGTTTCCAGTCTGTTGCCCCGGTCCTCCGGAGTGTTAGTTCCACTTGCTCCATGGCTGCGGTGAACTGCTCCAGGAGGTCTGGGTCAGGACGGTAGGTGATGATCACGGTGACCGGGCCGGTGCCAGGGTCAATGGCACCTGTCTGGGTTGGTGTATGTTCGCCGGGGCCGGAGACCGTACGGTCGAGTTGACCGGTTCCGGGGAGCAGGGGCCAGATGAAGATGCTGGCCGCGGTGGCTAGGAGCAGGATTGCACTGACGGCCAGAGCCAGTTCGTAGCCGAAGAGGGTTGCGATAGAGCCCCAGGCCAGCGCCCCGAGAGCTTGCGTGCCTGCCATTACCAGCAGGTATGTGGACATTCCGCGGGCCCGTACCCAGGCTGGGAGGGTCAACTGCGTGACGGCGCCGAAGGTTGAGAGATTGCCTATCCATGCTGCTCCGGCCACGACCATGAGTGCTGCCACAGGCAGCGGCGGCATGAACGCCGCGGCGGCGGTTCCCGCGCCGAACAGGAGAGCGGAGCCTGCCAGGATGGTGTCGTTCGTGATCCGGTTCCGGACCCGGGGCAGGACAACAACGCCAAGAAGTGCACCGGCGCCGAGCGCTCCGAGCAGCAGCCCGTAGCCTGCCGAGCCGATGTCGAGGTGCCCGTTTGCGGCGATGGGAAGCAACGCCCACAGGGCGCTGGCCGGTGTTGTAAACAATGCTGTGCGGAGCAGAATGCGCCGGATCCGGGGTGCGGAGCGGATGTAGCGTATCCCCGCGGCCAGTGCTTCGTGGACGCGCTCCCGATCCGCGAGGTCCCTCCGCGGGGTTCGCCAGCTGTAGACCGCTGCCGCGGCTCCAAGGAAGGAAAGGGCGTTGAGTCCGAAAACAAAGGCCGGGCCAGCCACCGCGACGAGGACACCGGCTGCGGCCGGCCCAACGGCACGTGCCGCGTTCACCGTGACTCCGCCCAATGCAGAGGCTGCCTGAATTTCGGCCCGCGGTACCAGATCCGGTTGGATGGCCTGCCATGCGGGGGAGCTCAGCGCAACGCCAGCCCCGATAAGGAAGGTGTAAACCAGGAGCGAGGCGGGCTCGAGGAGCCCGGACGCAGCGCTGAGTGTCAGGGCCGCCGCAGCCAGAGCCGCGAAGATGTTCGTGCCAATGATCAGCCTCCGACGGTCGAAGGAATCGGCCAGCACCCCGGCCATGAGCGACAGCAGCAGGGCGGGTGCCAAGTTCGCTGTCTGGACCAGCGCGATGACTGTGGGACTGGCGCCGGACTCCACCAGGTACCACTGCGCGCCGACCGTTTGCATCCAGGAACCGACGTTGGAACCAAGTTGTGCCATCCACAGGATGAAGAACGTGCGCCGCCGAAGCGGCGCCCAGGGTGATTCCACGCGATGTCCTTTCACGTCTCCGGTTGGGCCAGCGTCCTCTTACTGTACGAGGACCGTTGCGAGCCACTCTTTTGCGGCGTCCAGGTCCGTGTGCGCGATGCCGTGCCCTCCGGGGCGAAGCACCTGCTCGGCCTCGGCACCGTTTTGGCGCAGGGCGGCCATGAGCGTGTTGACGCTGGTGAGCGGGGCCATGGAGTCGGCCTCGCCGTTCAGGATCAACAGCCTGCTGCCGACCAGGTCAGCGGCGCCTTCCCGGTCGCCGAAGGGGTACATGCCGGAGAAGGCGATGACCCGGTCCAGGGTCTTGGGGTGGAGGATGGCTGTGGCCAGGCCGATGTTGGCGCCGTTGGAAAACCCGACTGCTATTACGGGCCTGTTGCCGAGGTTGTAGTGCTCCCGCGCCGCGTCCAGGAAGGCGGCCAGGTCCGCGGCGCGGGCGATCACGTCGTCCACGTCGAAATTGCCTTCGCCGTGCCGGCGGAACCAGCGGAGCATGCCGTGTTCCTGAACTTGCCCCCGGGGTGCGAGGACTCCGGCGTCGGGGTGGAGTTCCGCGGCGAGTGCGGCGATCTCGTGTTCGTTCCCGCCGGTGCCGTGAAGCATCAGCAGCACCGGGGAGCCTGCCTCACCGGGGCTGAAGACGTGCGGCCAGCTCGTGACGGGGGTGGTTGCGGCGTTCATCAGGGCCTACCGTCCTGCCAGTGCGGGGTTGTTTTCGGCCGGTAGCTGGATCCGGGCCACCGAGTGTTCGATCGCCTCGCGGGAGGGCTCGAGCCATGGCGGCAGTTTCAGGGAGCGGCCGAGTTCCAGCAGCGGTTCGTCCACGTCGAAACCGGGGGTGTCGGTGGCGATTTCGAACAGCACGCCGCCGGGTTCGCGGAAGTAGATGGACGTGAAGTACTGGCGGTCCAGGATCTCCGTGACGTGGAAACCGCGTCCGGCCAGTTCTTGGCGCCATATCTCCTGGGTGGCGACGTCAGGGACGCGGAAGGCGATGTGGTGGACGGTGCCGCCGGCGGTGAGGCCAGGCCGGGCCTTGGGGTCCGCGATAACGTCGACGATGTTTCCCGCGCCGCCGTTGCCGGCGGCAAGGCGGGTGCGGTTACCGGAGGTCCCGACCAGGTGCAGGCCGAGGTCCTCGGTCAGCACGGCCACAGTCTTGTCCGGGTTGGCGACGGTGAGCACCGAGGAGTGCTGGCCGCGCACGGCGTACTCGGCAGGCACGGAGGCCGAATCCCAGGGGTTCCGGGGATCGATCGTGGAGGAGGCGACCAGGTCCAGCTGCAGCCCGTCCGGGTCGCGCAGGGAGAGGCGCTCCTCCTCAGCCGAGGCTCGGGTGATGCTGGATTCGACGCCCAGGGCCTTGAAGTGGTTCTGCCACCAGCCCAGGGTTCCCTCCGGGACGGAGAAGGCGGTGGAGGTGGACTGCCCTGTACCGATCCGGCCCGGTGCGATGCCCCGCCACGGGAAGAATGTCATGAGCGAGCCCGGCTGGCCGGCCTCGTCGCCGTAGTACAGGTGGTACGTGGAAGGGTCATCGAAGTTGACCGTCTTCTTCACCAGGCGCAGGCCCAGGCCCTTTACGTAGAAATCGATATTGGCCTGCGGCTCGCCGGCAATGGCTGTGACGTGGTGCAGGCCTGAAGTATTCGCGGTCATGTTGACCCTCCATGGTTTTTGGACTGACCCGGTCAGGAAGCCCTGGCCGGTGATGTTCATGCAAACGCATCTTTCTAGAATATTATTTCCTAGGAAACTATTTACGTCAACAAGTCCGCTCGTCCCGCAAAATTCCGGAGATTCCTTACTGGTAAACAATCTGCTAGTAAGTAGATGCTGAGGCGTGTACCATAGGGCTTGGAAGGGACTACCTGATGACCCAGCAAATATCTGCAGCAGCCAGCCGCGACCTCGATGCCGTATCGCAGTGGGGGCTTGTCATCGAGGGTTTCCAAAACACGAATAAGAAGCTGCACAAGGCGGTGGCGGCCGCGTTCTCCCTGGATCCCGCCGAAGCCGAGACGCTGCTGCGGCTGACGCGAGCCCCGGGCCACCGGATGCCAATGGCGGCGCTGGCCCGCGAGGCGGCCTTCAGCACCGGCGGTGTCACCAAAATTGCGGACCGGCTGGCAAAACGAAACCTCGCCGCGCGCAACCCTTGCGCTGACGACCGCAGGGTGATCTACCTGGAGCTGACCGACGCAGGGGCCGAGCAGGCGGAGGAGCTTCGTTGCCTCGTCACAGACATCGTCCAGAAAACCTATATCGACGTTCTCGGCGCGGACAGGGCGGTCTTGGTCGCTGAAGCGATGGCAGAACTGCGCGAGGCCAACGCGGCGTAACAGTCGGAAACTCTGAACGGGTAGGAATCTGCCCTGGGAAACGGCGGCTCATCTGCCAGCCTATCGGCGCTGGGCATCGGGTCGGTCCCGGCACCCGGTTCTGCCGGCCGGAGCGCCGACGGGTTTGATTTGGCTTAGGCGGGCTGCCCCCTTTAGCCGCCTCCGCCGGCGGTCGCGCCCAGCGCGGCAGAGCGGGTACGTGCTATAAGGATTGCGGCAATCCCCACGAACAGGGCGGCAGCGGCAATAGTCCAGGTCAGCCCGGCCCAGAAGAGCAGCAGTGTCCCGCCAAGAGCGCCCACGAGCAGCAGGACCACAGAGTAGATTCGAATGCCGGCCTGATCGTTCTTTCCGCGGGCCAGGTCGGACGCCAACGCAGTCAGGGTGAGGGTGAGCACCGTGGTCCTCATGTCAGTGACACCCGACTTCAGCGAGATCGCGTTCTGCAGCCCCATGGCTGCGCCCAGCACCGCGAGCACGACCCAGTCTGGCCACCCGTCCAATCCATCGGCACCAGTGAGCCATGCAGCCAATGCCGCGGCGACAAGAACAGCGGACTCAACACCCAGAGCTTGTCCCGCTCTTCGGGACTCGAACTTGCCCTTGACGACCAGTCCGGCGACGAATGCGCCGACCAGGAATCCGGCCAGGGCAAACAGAGCCGCAATGAAGGAGTATCCGGGGGCGCCGCCCAGGGAGAAACCGAGGAAGACGATGTTGCCGGTCATGTTGGCCGCAAAGACGCCCATGCCCAGAACGCTTGCTGCGTCCACGAGGCCGGTGGCGATGGTGAGCGCACTGAGCGAGAGGAAGATCCCTCGAGGGGGAGAACTCATGAGAGCTCCTTGGATGTGAGTGGACTGCGTGGGGTGGTACTGCGAGGCGGTGGCGGCGCGCTATGCGGCGAGTCGCCTCGGGCCGTCCACGAAGCCGGGAGGATTCCGTGGCCGATCAGGCCTGCCCCTGATGTGTGTCAGGGGCAGATGGGGTGCCGCGGTGGAGCACCAACCGCATGAGGAGTCCAGCGAGGACGCCGACGGTCAGTGCCGCGGTTCCGGCCCACAGCGGGGGGTTGTCGATGCCCACGAATGCGTCGATGGAGTAGGCGCCGGGGCCGGTGAAGCCAAGGGCTGCGGCGACGGTAATCAGGACCAGTGGGAATTCGTACCCGTCGTGCTGGACCCAGAGCCCGTTGCCGGTTTTGACGGTTACGGCGACCGTCATGACCCCGATGGCGGCCATAGCCGCGAGCGGGGTCAGGGCGCCCAGGGCGAGGAGGAGACCGGATCCGATCTGGCCGAGGCCGGCGGCCAGCGCCGTGAAGGCGCCGCCGCGGAAGCCGTCGGCCTTGAATTCGTCGATGCCGCCCTGCAGTCCCTTCCCGCCGAGACGGAAAGAGACTTTCTGCACGCCGTGGCCGGCGATCAGCAGCCCGATGACCACCCGCAGCAGCAGGATGCCCACATCGTCATTCACGGTCCGGTCCCTTCACTCATTCCATAACGTCAGGACATTCGGGGTGGTCAGCCGGCATTTCCGCCGATGAAGTCCCCGGCGTAGTACATACCCAGGCCATAGGCGCCGCCGTGGGCCTTGACGATCTCGGACACTGGTACGTAGGTCTCGCCCCGTGCCCAGTCGCGCTGGAGCTCGAGCAGGACCTGGACCCAGGTGACCGGAACTGCTCCTGCGGCGGCCATGCGCTGGATGGCGAAGTCGTGGGCCTCGGCGCTGACGCCGCCGGAGGCGTCGGCGACTACGTAGACCTCGTAGCCCTGGGCGAGTGCGGAGAGGGCGGGCAGGACCAGGCAGACTTCGGTCCAGAGGCCGGACAGGACGATCTTGGTCCGGCCGGTGGCCTTGATCGCGTCGACCACAGCCGGGTCCTCCCACGCGTTCATGCTGGTGCGGTCGATGATGTCGGCACCCGGGAACACCTCGGCGAGGGAAGGCAGGAGGTTGCCGGAGAAGGTCTGCGCGGCGACGGTCGTCAATACGGTGGGGACGTTGAAGGCCTTGGCAGTCTTGCCCAGTCCGACGGTGGCGTTGATGATAGCGCCGCGGTCGCCTGTGCTGCCGACGCCGAAGAACATCTGGGGCTGGTGGTCCACGAAGAGGAACACACTGTTATCGGGGGTGATGAGGTTCTCGCTCGGGACTGCCTGGACGTTGTCGAAGTTTACTGTTGCCATGGTCTTGTTTCCTTCACTTTTTTGTTGGGGTTTTCTTAGTGCTGTACGGAAGATGTCGTACAGACG
Organism: Arthrobacter pascens; assembly: GCF_030815585.1. Lineage (NCBI taxonomy): Bacteria > Bacillati > Actinomycetota > Actinomycetes > Micrococcales > Micrococcaceae > Arthrobacter > Arthrobacter pascens. The sequence goes on along the minus strand of NZ_JAUSWY010000001.1, from coordinate 2,355,558 downwards.
TATCTGTTTCATCGGGTTCTATTGGTGGCTAGTGGGCGTGGGTTTCGAAGGCGTTGTCGGCGATGACCGCCGGTGCCCCGTCGCGGGCTGAACGCCACTGCCGCTGCTGTTCCGCTTCGGCGGCGGCCTGGGCGAGCAGTTCAGCTTGGCGGCCGCCGGTGCTCGAGGGCTTTGCGGTTGCTTGGTAGCCGCCGTAGTGGGCTACCGGGCTCCAGAGCGGGCTGATGGCCGGGATTTCCTCGTCCTGGCCCTCGTAGTCGCCGGCCGCGTAGACGATGCGCCCGCCGACGATGGTGGCCAGTGCCTCGATGTGCGGAATGTCCTGCTCCTCGACGGCGAAGAAGTCATCCGAGAGGATGCTCAGGTCACCGTAGAAGCCTTCGCGCAGGATGCCTTTGATGTTTTCTTCGCCGGTGAGTTTCGCTCCGGCGACCGTGTACATCTGCAACGCCTGTTCCCGGCTGACCCTGTTCTCCGGAGGGTAGATGAGGGTGTTGCCGATGGTGCGCCCGGACACCAGCCAATGCAGTGCGACCCAGGGGTTGTAGGAGGAGACGCGGGTCGCGTCCGTTCCTGCGCCGACCACCAGCCCGCGGTCGAGCATCTTGCGGATCGGTGGGGCCTGGGTGGCAGCGCCGGCGCCGTAGCGCTGGATGAAGGCTTCGCCCTGGAAGGACATGCGGTTCTGGACCGACAGTGACCCGCCCAGTGCTGCGACCCTGTCCATACTGGAGCTGCTGATCGTTTCGGCGTGGTCGAAGATCCACCGGTTCCCGCCCGGGAACAGGCCATCGGCGGCGAGCTTTTCGAACACGGCCAGGTCGCGCTCGATGGTTTCGTTGTAGGTTGCATGGAGCCGGAAGCCCCAGCCGTTTTCCATCAGCAGGCGGACGGCCTTTTCGAACTCGACTTCGTAGTCTGCGGCGAGTTCCGGGCGTGGCTCCGTGAAGTTCTCGAAGTCCCCGGCGGCCCAGGTAAGGTTTTCGCCGGCGCCGTTGAGCCGCAGGTATTCGTCCCCGTCTCCGGGTTTGACGGTCTCCACCCAGCGCTTGAGGTCATCGAGTTCCTGGCCGGCGACCTGGGGAAATAAGTGGTAGGCAATCCGGAGGGACAGACCGCCCTCGTTGGCCAGATCCATGACGGTCCGGTAGTTGTCCGGGAAGTTCTGGAATCCGCCGGCGGCATCAATGGCCGAGGTCAGGCCGAACCTGTTCAGTTCGCGCAGATACTGGCGCGTGGAGTTCTTCCGTTCGTCTTCGGGCAGCAGCGGTGCCTTGGCCAGGGTTGAGTACAGGACCAGGGCACTGGGTGCGGCCAAGAGCAGACCGGTTGGTTCCCCGTCACGGCCATGGACAATCTGCCCGCCTTTGAAATCGGGGGTGTCCTTGGTGTAGCCGGCGGCCCTGACAGCTGCGCGGTTCATCAGCGCCGACTGATACAGGTTGAGGATGAAGACCGGGGTATCGGGGGCGGCTTCGTTGAGTTCCCCCAGGGTGGGCAGCCGCTTTTCTGCAAACTGCTCCTTGGTGAAACCGCCTACGACCCTGACCCACTGGCCCTTGGGAGTACGGTCGGCCTGCTCCCGGAGCATCTGCATGGCGAGCTTGAGGGTCGGCACGCCGTCCCAGCGCAGTTCCATCACGTAGTTCAGCCCGCCCCGGATAACGTGCAGGTGCGAGTCGTTGAGTCCCGGGATTACCCGGCGGTTCTGGGCATCGACCATCTTTGTGGCTGATCCGGTGACCCTGGCTATGTCCGCATCGTCGCCCACTACCAGTACCTTGCCGTCTTTGATGGCCACCGCCGAGGCGTGCGGCCGGGCAGGGTCACCGGTGAAGACTTTGGCATTTCGAACGATGATGTCTGCGGTCTGGCCCGCATCATTGCGGGGAACGATCCCGCCTACAGGCATTGTGGGCATGTCGGCCCACCTCCATTCCAATTTAGCGATGACGCTCGTTGGGCCCTTTTTGGTCCATTTCCTCCTGGCTCCCCGGCCCTGTGGTTCGGAGCCCGTGGAGGGACTGACATGAACATACCTTCTTAGAAAAATATTTCCAAGGAGATTATTTCGCGTAAAGAATCTTCTTAGTTGACAACCACCTCCCAGGGCAGGCATGGTTACATGCATACGCATGCAACTTGAAAGCTTGCAGCAACCGGACACAGGAGATGGATATGACCACGATTGAGCTCACACCCGGCACTTGGACACTTGACCAGGCGCACACAGAGGTAGGTTTCTCCGTCCGCCACGCCGGCATCAGCAAGGTACGCGGCGCCTTCACCGAGGCGAACGCGACGCTCGTCGTCGGTGCGACGCCGGACACCTCAACCGTCGAGGCAACGGTCCAGACCGCATCCTTCGATTCCAACGACAACAACCGCGATGCCCACGTCAAGGGCCCGGACTTCTTCAACGTTGAGCAGTACCCGCATATGACCTTCAAGGCGACCGAAGTCCAGGGAACCGCGGAGAACTTCCGGCTGAGCGGCGACCTGACCATCAAGGAAACCTCCAAGCCGGTGACCTTCGACGTAGAGTTCGGCGGCGTGGCCGTTGACCCCTTCGGCGCCACCCGCGCCGGGTTCTCCGCCACCGCCCAGATCTCCCGGAAGGCCTTCGGCATCACCTGGAACGCCGCACTTGAAGCCGGCGGAGTCCTCGTCGGCGACAAGGTCACCATCACCATCGATTCGGCATTCGTGCTCTCAGCCAGCTGACACCAGCACTGCTCCGTTGCCACCCCCCGGCAACGACAAACAAGGGCGCGGGAACCCGATATTGGGTTCCCGCGCCCTTGCGCACCTGCCGGCCGCGCCGTTGAGATCCAGGCGCGGCGAGGAAAGGAAACCGGAGCGTACGCTGGTGAACGAAGAGGTAAAGGGAACGCTGAGCCGGTATCCGGCCGCCTTCCAGACGGTTCCATCCGTCCCGTGCCGTACTGATGCTGGGCGCTTATCATGGTTGTGACTCCGTCCAGTCGGCATCGGGGGCGGTTCCGGCGTAGGCGGCCGTGAGCAGCACGGTGAGGTTATCTTCCGTGACGGGGCGGGGGTTGGATTCGGGGATGACGGGCAGGATGAGCTGGACGGCCTCCGTGATGTTGCCCTCAACAAATCCGTAGTCCTTAAGGGCCTGCGGAGCATCCAAGGTCTCCCGCAGCGCGTTCAATCCTGCAGTGGACGTATCCGCCCCGAAGGCCGCCGCGATCCGCCGGGCGGCGTCGCCCGCAGCTGGAGCGTTGAAGGCAAGGACATAGGGGAGTACGGTGGCGTGGGTTTGAGCGTGAGGCAAGTTCCACCGGCCGCCTAGGACATGGCAGATCTTATGGTGCATGCCGGACCCGGCAGAGGCGAAGGCGACTGCGGAGAGGTAGGCCCCATACAGCGCCAGTTCTCGGCCCCGCAGATCGTCGGAGTTGGTGCGGATCGCCGGAAGGCCACCGTTAAGCGCTCGGATGCCTTCTCCGGCCAGTGCCTGGTTGATGGGATCCGCTCGCGGCGCCCACATCGAATCTATGCAATGCGCCAAGGCATTCAGTCCCGAAGCAATGCTCAGCTCCGCCGGCAGGGACAGCGTCAGCTCAGCGTCGTAGACCACGGTCACGGGCAACACCTGGTCATCGACGCCCGTTATCTTCCGGGATGCTTCCGTTAGGCCCCAGACATTTGTCGCCTCAGACCCTGCGTACGTAGTGGGCACCGCGATAATGGGCAGCCCGGTCGTCATGGCAATGGCCTTGGCCATGCCGATGGTTGATCCCCCGCCCACGCAGACCAGCAGGTCGATGCCGTTATCTGTGGCTGCCTTCCGGGCTTTCTCCGCTTTATCGATGGGCACGTGCGGGGCAACGTCGTCATACGGCAAGGCCGTGCTGATGCCTGCGGTGACCCTTTCGGCCTCGGGCCGTTCTCGGGCGGAGGCGATCACCATGACGTTCCGGGCGCTCAGGCGGTCGACCTCGCCGGCAAGGTGCTCCGCTGCCTTCCCGGACCCGAACAGCACTCTCTGGCCCAGTGTTGTGTGCTGAAAGGTCAGTCCCATCAGTTGCTTCTGTCCAGGGTGGCGGTGAGTGCGTCCATCAGGGACGCTCAGGGTCTGCAGGCAACCCGCTCCGGCCGCCAGCTGATGTGCTTATCGGGCCGGACAAGAACGGCGACGTCCTCCTCAATGCCCCGAAGTTTCGACCGAGGTCATGCGTTGAGTATTTTTTGGCAGTGTTTCCCGCCCAGACGTCAGGCGGGAAGAACCCAGGGTAGGTGGAAGGCTCGTAGTTCGGCTCGGTTTCCGTTGGCGGAGCCGGCTTGACCGGTCCGGTCCCGCTCACGGCACAAAACACAGCGCCGCAGCCGGCGACCGAGCCTGCCCCGACCCGTGCAATTAGAACGTCAGTGTCCACGTCTGCAGACATGGGAACTTCGGTCGCAGCGACTCTGTCGTCGAAAAACACTATTGCTTTCCTCCAGAAAGGCCCTTGGGCCACAGAAGTCGTTTCAGTATTTCCCCAGTTACCTGGCGGATGGGCGGGACTGTAGAGGGCGGAAAATAGGCAAATTCCCGGGAAGTTGAAACGAAGGCTCCCCGGCTAATTTGCTTGTCGTTGCGTTGAGGCTGCTTCCGGTGGTCCTGAAGCGGGCTGATACCGCGCTCATTGTAGCCGTGGGAGAAGTGTGATTGCGAGGGAAATCTGCATTCAGCGGCCAGCAGGACCAGCAGCAGGTGGCCTGAGTAGGGATGAACCGGCCACGCCGACGCCTTAGCGGGTGAACAGCCGAGAAAGCTGCGGGGGCGGCGATCGGAGAGAACTTTCTCCACTCGACAAGACGATGCCTGGCAGATCTCCGTAGATCCAGACGGTATGACCGGTGCCTGCGGTCCTTGCCCTCATTCACCAGTCCGCTCTGGATGGAGCCAAGGGTAGCGCAGGGTGTCTTTACCGGCATAGTCCGGGTCCAGGTAGATGAAGACGCGCGTGATGTGCCAGTCCCGAATCTCAAAGACGTCGCACCAGCGACCCGCACCAGTGTCTGGAACACCGGCACGCCAGGGTCCATCCCGATGCACTCCGAAGCTTGTGCCCTCGGCCACAATTGTGTCCGAACCGGAAAAGATCCAATTAAAAGTGGAATAGTCGTGCGTGATGCTTCTGATGGTGGCGCCCACGTCACCAAAAAGCTTTCCAATTTCTTCCCTGCCGTTCGCGATGCCCCATTTGGGGATGTAGACCTGAGCGTCGGTACTGAAGAGGTCCAGGATGCTTCCGCCGTCGGAGGTCACACCGCCGTGGTCAAAGGCTTTCAGATACTCGAGCGCGACAGACTTGCGCTGTTCATCGGTCATGCTTTGCTTTGACAGGGTCATCGTTTTCTCCTCAGAGGTAGTTCTCTTGCATAAATCTGTCTCGTTTCGGCTCGTTCCAGCCTCTGCGCCGGGTTCGCGGTAGGTGACGCTGCGGTCCGTCGGTGAGGGGCCCGCGCCGGCAAAGTCATGACCATCCCAAACCTTTATTTATGGGCGCACTTGGGCGCTATCTACGGGCACTCTTGGGCGCGTTTTGATGGAGCCCGATGTGGCGGGCTTGTTCGGTGGCGCTGGTGAGGGGCTGCCTGTTTCTTGGCCCCTGCGGTTTCTCAGTGGCCGCTGTCTGCTTCGGTGGGGGCGAGTACGATGTCGAAGCGGCTGCGGGCCCAGGTTTTCCCGTCCAGGTCGCGGCCGTCGGGGGTGGGGGTGCGGGGGGCCTGCTGCTCGAAGTACTTGATGAGGGAGTCCTTGACACCGAAAACGGTGTCGTACTTGAGGAGTTCGTCACCGGCGACGAAGATGTGCGTTACCAGGGCCCGCTTACCGGGCGCGGTGACCATGAAGTGCAGGTGCGACGCGCGCATCGGAGAGCGGCCGGTGGCCTCCAGCAGTTTACCGACGGGCCCGTCGTGCGGGATCGCGTACGGCGTCGGGGCCAGACCCCAGAAGCTGTAGTGTCCCTGATCATCGGAGAACAGATGCGCCCGGCCGGCGACCCGGTTGTCGCCGTACTGGACGTCATAGAAGCCGTCCTCGTCTGCCTCCCAGACCTCGATGCGGGCCCCGGGCACCGGCTCGCCTTCGGTGTCGGTGACGGTTCCCTCGAGCCAGCAGGGCTGTCCGGGGGCGCCGCCGGCGATGTCCCCGCCGTTGGGTATCTCCGGGGCGTCCTCGGCGAAGAAGGGGCCGAAAACCGTGGCCTCGGTGGCATTCTTGTACGCCTGGTTGTTGACGTTGATCGTCTGCATGGAGGCCCCGAGCACGTCCGAGAGCATGATGAACTCCTGGCGCTTCTCGTCGGTGATGTGCCCGGCCTCGGTCAGGAACGCGATCGCGGCGTTCCATTCGTCCTCTGTCAGGCGCACTTCGCGGATGAACGCGTGCAAATGCCTTACAAGGGCCTGCATCAGGTGCTGCAGCCGCGGGTCGGTGCAGTTCTCGAAGGAATGCAGAACATTCTGGGTGAGGGTCTCTTCAACGGCGATCTGTTCGGCGCCAGTGGTCACCGGGGTTCCGGAAGTGTCAGTCATGAGGGTGTCCTTAGAGGTCGGTGAGGGTCTTGGGGTCTTCGCCAACTGTGGCGGTGATCAGCAGCCTGGTCAGGTTCTCTGCGGTGACCTTCCGGGGGTTGGAGGCCGGGATGGTCGGCAGGGCGATCCGGACCGCTTCGGGGATGTTCCCCTCCGTGAAGCCGTAATCGGCCAGAGCCTTCGGTGCGTCGAGGATGTCGCGGAGCCGGTTCAGGCCGGTCAGCGCGTCTTCGGCGCCGAACGCGGCGGCGGCCCGGGCTGCCGCCTCCGGCGCGGCGGGGGCGTTGAAGGCCAGCACGTAAGAGAGCACGGTGGCATGGGTCTGGGCGTGGGGCAGGTTGAAGGTCCCGCCGAGCACGTGGCAGATCTTGTGGTGCATCCCGGATCCGGCGCTGGCGAACGCGACCGCGGACAGGTAGGCCCCGTACAGGGCCTGCTCCCGGCCCTGAAGGTCCTGTGGGTCGGCCTTGATCAGCGGCAAGCCCTGGTTCAGGGCGCGGATGCCCTCGGCGGCCAGCGCGGCGTTGATCGGGTCTGCCCTCGGTGCCCAGAGCGAGTCGATGCAGTGGGCCATCCCGTTCAGCCCTGAGGCCACGGACATCTCCACGGGCAGGGACAGGGTCAGGCCAGCATCGTAGACCACGCTCACAGGCAGGACGCTGTCGTCCACTCCGGTGGTCTTCCGGGCGGCGTCGGTCAGCCCCCACACGTTGGTCGCCTCGGAGCCCGCGTAGGTAGTCGGCACCGCCACGATTTGTATTCCCGAGGTCAAGGCCACCGCCTTGGCCAGACCCGTGGTCGAGCCCCCGCCCACGCACACCAGCAGGTCGATTTCGTGCTCGGCCGCCGCGGCCCGGGCCTTTTCCGCGACCTCGACCGGGACGTGCATTACGACCTGGTCCCAGCGCAGCACCGGGGAAATCCCGGCACAGACCACATCCGCAATCGTCGCCTCGAACTCGGAAGCGATCACCATCACCTTCTGCGCCCCGAGCCGCTCCACCTCCGCGGCCAGGTTTTCGGCGGCCTTTCCGGTCCCGAACAGCACCCGCTGGCCCAGTGCGACATGTTCAAAAACCAAAGACATCTTCACTCGCTCCTGTTCAGGATGGCGGCTGCTGCGGTGCGCAGCTCGGTTTCGGGGTCGGCCGGCATGGTGTGGTAGCGCCAGCCGATGTGCTTGTCCGGGCGGACCAGGAGGGCGCCGTCTTCGGCCACCTCGCGCAGCTTTGCCCAGTCGAAGTACAGATCGGTGATTTCCTGGCCGGGGCCGATGACCACCGTGTTGATGGTGATGCCGAGCTGGTCGCCGACCTTCTGTGCCGCCGTCGTCCAGTCCCCGCCGGTGATTCCGGTGAAAAGGGTGAACTGGCCGTATGGGGCCAGGTCGTGGGTGGAGTACTTGTGCCTGTTGTCGCCGACCCAGGCATGCGGCAGCCGGCCGCCGGGCTGCGTGGTCGGCTGGTAGTACAGCTCCTGGTCCCGGCCCGGTTTCGGCCTCGCGGTGCCGTCCCCGACGACGGCGGTGGAGACATAATGCTGACCGAGCTCCACTCCGTGGGCGTTGAATTCGTAGTTTTTCAGGTCCATGGCCTCCTGCACGGCGGCGCGCTTAGCGGCGCCCTCCGGTGTCGCGTCTTTGCGGGACTCGATCAGCGCGAGCATGTCCTCCGCGGTTTCGGCTGTGTCGATGCCCAGGGCCTCGAACAGTTTGCCGAATTCCCGGGCGGACCTATTGGCCCGGGTGACGATCTGCTCGGCCACCGGGGCACGTTCGGCCGAGTAGGTCTCCAGCAGTTCCTGGCCGGCTTGCCCCTTGAGCACGGCGTTGAGTTTCCAGGCCAGGTTGTAGGAGTCCTGGATGGAAGTGTTGGAGCCCAGCCCGTTGCTTGGCGGATGTTTGTGTATGGCATCGCCCGCGCAGAACACCCTCCCGGCCTGCAACCGGGTGGCGTACTGCTCGTTGTTGCCCCAGAGGGAGATGCCGGTGATCTCCACGTTCAGGTCGGGTACGCCGATCAGGTTGCGCACGATCTGACGGGCGTCGTCCTCGGAGACCTGGGGGGTGCCTTCGTTGATGTCGAAGCCCCAGACGATCAGCCATTCGTTCCATGGCCGGACCATGCGGACCAGTCCGGCGCCGATGCCGCCGATGTTGGAGCCTGGCTGAATCACCCAGTACTTGGCACGGATGGTGTATTCGTGCCCGGTGAGCCGGTTCAGTACCCGCACGCTCACACCGTCGTCGTCCTGGCTGTGCGAGAGGTACTCGGTGGAAAACTGCGTCTGCGTGCCGCGCATGGTGGCGTTCCTGACCAGGATCGGTTCCAGGTAGGTCTGCGGGATATCGCAGTTCAGCGAAGGCGAGGCCAGCTCATAGTCGGCGTGGCGGGCCGGATGGTTGCCCCAGGTGAGGATACGGCCGATTTCTTCGCCGGCGATCGAGGTACAGAAGACGGTGTCCCCGATCATATGGTGCGGGGTCGCGTCAGCCAGTACCTGATCCTCGATGCCCACGTCCCGAAAGATCTCCATCGTCCGCTGGTTAGTGATGTGGGCCCGCGGAGTGTTCGCGGTCCAGCGGTATTTGGTGATCATGATGTTCGGCACGCCCAGCGAGGACAGGAACAGCGCGGCTGAGGAACCGGCCGGGCCGGAGCCAACGATGAGGACATCCGTCTCGACGACGGCGGAATCCGGGGTTTCGGTCTCGGAGACCCCGTCATTGAAAATCACCATTGCATGTGCTCCACTTCAACAGCCGGTCTTATTCCGGACGACTGCTATTGAGTGTCCCGGTTCACAACCGCTTCTGAGTGGAGTGGCGGCGATCACGGCGGAAACAGGCAAAAACTCGGCGGATCAGGATAAAACTCCACGTCGCGCATCCCTTCAGGACCGGCGGCGCTATGCACAGCGAGAAACAGCCGGGTTCGTCACTGACGGAAGGACCGGCGCAAAGCAAGGGTCATCAGGCGCCGACGGTACGGCGGTCCTGCAGCGGGGAGATGCCGAATTTCTCCTTGTAGCTGCGGGAGAAGTGCGTTGGCGAGGCAAAGCCCTGCTGCAGCGCCAAGGTTCCCAGTGGCATCCGTGCGGCTTCGGGGGAGTGTAACTGCTGTCGGACCGCCTTCAGCCTTGCATCCAGGATGGCGCCCGGTACGCTGGTGCCTGCCTCGGCCAGGATGCGCGAGAGCTGACGCTCGGAAATGCCGACGGCGGCGGCAACTCGCCCGGCCGACAGCCGCGGATCTGCACACTGGGCTGCGATGAAGGCCTGCGCAGCGGCCAAGTGTCCGGCCGGTCCCGCGCCGGCGCCGAGGATGACCGCGAGCAGTTCCAGCGCCGTTTTCTCTAGATCGTCCCAATCTGTGGCCCGTCCGGACAACGCCGCACCCAGGGAGGAGGCCAAGGCTCCGGCGTGCACAGGGCCGGCCTGGGGGCCGCGGAAGCCGAAGATCTTCGGGCGAATCAGCCCGGACTGGCCGGTGAATTCGCTCAGGGTAGCGCGGGGGATCTTCAGGGCCAGTTCCTTCAGCCCGTGCGAGAATCCGCGCATGAAAGGCTGGTCCGCGTCGTAGAGGATTGCCTCGCCGGGCCTGAGGATTTCGCAGCCGTCCCGGTGGTAGAAGAAGCCCTCGCCCTCCAGCGTGAAGTAGGCGACGACGGCCTCGGCCGGGTGCGCGGCGATCTCCCGGACTGAGCGTTCCACTACGTGTGGATTGCCCCAGACCTGGGCCAACTGCAGCTGGGGCAGGTTCAGGTTTAGCTCGGTGGCTTCGAGCGCGCCGCCTGTCAGCGTTCGGGCTTGCAGCCCGACCAGGGCGCGGGCATTGTGCTCTTCCCACAGTGCGATCCGCCGCGCGTCAGGCAACCCCGCGGTGGAGAACCGGGTCAAACCGTGCGGGCGCGCACCTGGTGTGGGCTGCATCATAGTCCAAAGTCTACGTCTTCCGGGAACCGCCAGGAGACACTTCGGTACCGGCGAGAGTGGCAGCCGGGACCAGAGCATGATTGCGCACAGCGGTCGGACCGGCTGTGCGGCCCACTGATCTGGACCCCGCTGCCGGCAATGTCCGCCAAGTAGAGCGGCGTCAGGCTGATCCCCTGGGGAGGGCATGCTTACGCGTACGGCATGCCGTGTCCCATCAGGGTCACGGTTAGCCCCGGTAAGCAACACATTACTAATGTTACGAAACCCCTTCCAGGGTCGTTGCGCGTAATATCGCTGCCATGGACAACACAGGGACTTTGTTCGGCTGGGCTTTCGGCGATGCCAACCGAGAATACGACGGCAAGTATGTTGAGGAGCTTCAGCGCAAGGCTTTGGACAATGCCCGGCAGACAGCGGAAGCCAAGGGACTGACGGTCAAGGCCGGTTCCGAAGTCTTCACCATCCTGAACGCCCACGAAACCCTGGTTGAGCTGGACACCGCCCCGGATAGCCTGATGGTCCGCGCCACATTGCATGTTGAAGGTCCAGGAGCCGGCAAGCTGCATGCCGAAGGTCCCATGAACGGCTAGCTAGATGGCTGGAAAGGTTGACCGTTGATGGGGTGTGCACCAGTGCCTCCATCCCCAAGCAGTCCGCCCCGTAGCGCGTCCTGGCTGCCCTCCCCACCCAACCGGGAATAACCTGCCGCACTGAACGTTACACCCATTGATAGATGCAAATGCATGTAAATGGGATACAGTTAAAGCAAGCCCCGAAACAATTTCGGACAACGGAAGGCACATCATGCAGATCGGCGTATTCAGCGTCAGCGACATCACCGCTGACCCCACCACCGGCCGCACCCCCACCGAAAATGAGCGCATCAAAGCCTCAGTGGCGATCGCCAAAAAGGTCGAGGAAATCGGCATGGATGTCTACGCCATCGGCGAGCACCACAACCGGCCGTTCTTCTCCTCGTCTCCCACCACCACACTCGCGTACATCGCCGCCCAGACGGAACGCATCACCCTGTCCACGGCCACCACGCTGATCACCACGAACGACCCCGTGAAAATCGCCGAGGACTTCGCCATGCTGCAGCACCTGGCCGACGGACGGGTGGATCTGGTGCTCGGCCGTGGAAACACCGCTCCTGTTTATCCGTGGTTCGGTAAAAACATGGAGGATGGGATAGAGCTCGCGATCGAGAACTACAGCCTGTTGCGGAAGCTCTGGGACGAGGACACCGTCAACTGGTCGGGCAAGCACCGCACGCCGCTGCAGAACTTCACGTCGACACCGCGCCCGCTCGACGGCGTCGCCCCCTTCGTGTGGCACGGCTCCATCCGCACTCCGCAGATTGCCGAAGTCGCGGCCTATTACGGTGACGGGTTCTTCGCGAACAACATCTTCTGGCCCAAGGAGCACTACCAGGAGCTGATCAGCCTCTACCGTGAGCGCTACGAGCACTATGGACACGGCAAGGCGGACCAGGCGATCGTGGGCCTTGGCGGTCAGTTCTTTATGCGGAAGAACTCACAGGACGCCGTCAAGGAATTCCGCCCCTACTTCGACAACGCGCCCGTCTACGGCCACGGCCCGTCGCTGGAGGACTTCACCTCCCAGACTCCGCTGACGGTGGGCAGCCCGCAGGAAGTCATCGAAAAGACCCTGACCTTCCGTGAGTACTTCGGGGACTACCAGCGCCAGCTCTTCCTGATCGACCACGCAGGGCTGCCCCTGAAGACGGTGCTGGAACAGCTTGACCTGTTCGGCGAAGAGGTGCTTCCGGTGCTGCGAAAGGAGTATGCGGCCCTCAAACCGGCCCATGTTCCGGATCCGCCCACCCATGCAGGGCGGGTGGCCGCCCGATTGGCGGCCCAGGACGAGGCCGCGCGCGCCGAAGCCGGCCAAGCCGCAGCATCCCCTGCCTCGTCCGCCCCGACGTCTTCGGTGGCGGACGCGTGATGCCCGCGCGAACCGCCCCGGAGTCGTCGCCGGTGCGACTGGCTGCCGAGACGTGGGAATCGCTGTTCCGGGCTCAAGTTGCCGTGATGCGGCGGCTGCAGTCCGGACCGGCGTTCCGGGACCTGCCTGTCAATGAGTACGACGTCCTGTTCACGCTGTCCCGCTGCCCCACGGGGTGGGCGCGGCTGAACGAGCTCAATGACAACGTGCTGCTGAGCCAGTCCAGCCTCAGCAGGCTGGTTGAGCGGCTGGAAAAGCGCGGCCTGGTGGAACGGATGCCGGCCCCCGACGACCGCCGCGGCGTCCTGGTGAAACTCACCGACGAAGGGGCACAGCTGCAAAAGCAGATCGGCCGCGAACATGTTCGGGAAATCGTCCACCTGGTCGCTCCGGCGCTGACGGCTGCAGAACAGCGCGAGCTGCTGAGGCTCACTGAAAAGCTGCGCACGTCACTGCCTCGCTAGCGTGCTGAGGCATCGACCAGACGGCTGACGGGTCCTCCACCGCTCGCTAAATGGCGGTGCCTCGGTCAGCAACCAGCACATGCTGCCCGTGACCTGGCGGGAAGAGTTTGCCCTGCGGCAGGTCCTCTCCGCACGGATCGATGAACGCGGCCACCTCTTGGCCGCCGAACCCCCGGTCTGGTCCCAGAAACAGGGACCAGAACCGGACGCCCGACGCCGCCCAGCAGAGACGGGACACCGCTGGGCAGATAGAGTTGTTCCGCGGCTGTTACAACGTTTTCGAGACTATGGCAGCACCAGTACCAGAGCGGTTCAGAGAAGAAGACACTGGCCGGCAGCTCCACGAACAAGCCGTGACTGCCAGCAAGCGAGGCTATCACCCGGCCACCGGCTGAAACGATCTCAAGGAGACCCTATGGAACCGGAGCAAACCTTCACCGTCCGGCATGCCCCCGATAGCCACTGCTACGAGCTCCTCGACGGGCAAACCGCTATCGGCAAGACCGAGTACGTGCCTGCCAGCAGCCCGGCCGACCAGGAACGGATTTTCTACCACACCGAAGTCAGCGACGCCTACGCAGGCAAGGGCCTCGCCGCGGTCCTGGCCAAGCACGCTCTGGACGACACCATCGCCGCCGGGCTGACCATCATCCCCGTCTGCCCCTACATCAGGAGCTACATACGCCGGCATGCCGACTACCAGCGGCACGCCGCACCGATCCGGCCTGAGCACCTGGCCGCCGTCGACCGCGTCTACACGCCATAAGGACAAGTGCGCCCGCGGTACGGGCACAAATGACCCGTAGTCCGATGCGGCACAATTCAAAAGTGAAATCGACGGGTCATTAAGGCCGCCCGTATTGGATCCCGGTACGAAATCAGAACTGGAACAGGAAAGGCAGAATGGAATTCCAGCAGATCATCGAGGCAGCGGTCCGGTTCATGGATTTCGCTGGCGTGGCCGTAATGGTAGTTGGCGCGGTCGTCTCAATTCCGATGGCCATGCGCGGGTACCACCCGAGGCGGCCCCACCCCGGGGCAGACAACAAATCCGTCTACCGCTCCTACCGTCAACTCCTGGGACGTTCCATTCTGTTGGGCCTGGAACTACTCGTGGCAGCCGACATCATCCGGACCGTAGCGATCACCCCAACATTTGAAGGTGTCGGCGTGCTGGCAATCATTGTCCTCGTCCGTACCTTCCTGAGTTTCTCGCTCGAACTCGAAATCACCGGAAGATGGCCCTGGCAGAAAGAGTACCTGTCAGAAGACGGGGCGCCAGGCAGACGCCAGAAGCCAGAATCGGCAGCGTTGTATCACGACGGCTCCAAGGCCTCTCCGGGAAAAGCTAGGGGACCGGCAGGCGAATGACACGGCAAAACACCAAGCAGTAGTCACAGGGAATCCGCTCCGCGGCGCATTAAATGTCACCGCGGAGCAGACATCCAACAAAGATGGACGGCTTCATTGAGGTGGCATGCCTGCTTTATGGGATGCCAACCGGCGGGTTACCTAGCCGGCGAGGAAGCGCAGCAGCGCCTGATTGACTTCCTCCGCGTGAGTCCACAGCAGCCCGTGGGGCGCGCCGTCGATTTCAACATACTCAGCCGACGGAAGTGCCTTGTAGAAGAGGCGCCCTGTCGCATCGATCGGGAGGATGTTGTCCGCAGTTCCGTGCAGGATGAGCGACGGGACATCGATCTTGGCAATGTCTTCCCGGAAATCGGTAGTCCAGGTTGGCACTGCGGCGCTGGAGGCGTACCAGGAAGCGCCGGCGGCCACGTTCCAGCTGTTGCGCAGGGCCTCCTCCGACAGCCTTGTGCCCAAGGTCTGATCAGTGTTGTAGAAATTCTTGTAGAAGTCGCTGAAATAGGCGTAACGGTCCGTGGTGACAGCGGCGAGGATACCGTCGAATACCTCCTGTGGTACTCCGTCCGGATTGTCATCAGTCTTGAGCAGGAACGGTTCAAGAGATGCCAGGAACGCGGCCTTGGAGATGCGGCCGGATCCGTAGGTGCCCAGATAGCGCCCAACTTCGCCGGTTCCCATGGAGAAACCGACGAGGACAGCGTCGCGGAGATCAAGAGTCTCGAGAACCACGTTCAGGTCAGCTGCGAACGTGTCGTAGTCATACCCTGTGGTGGGTTGGCTTGAGCGGCCAAAGCCGCGCCGGTCGTAGGTAATGACCCGATAGCCTTCCTTGAGCAGGGCGGCGCTCTGCTTTTCCCATGAATGGCCGTCGAGAGGGTAGCCGTGGATGAGGACAACCGGCTGACCGGTGCCATGGTCCTCATAGTAGACCTCGATGTTTGTGCTGTTTTCGGTTCCAACGGTAATGAATGCCATGCTGTGGATTCCTCTCGAATCTGCTGAGAACGAGCGTTCCCTGATTGCCGGACTTACTGTGGACGACTGCAGGACAACTGTAGGGACGAAACGTTTTCCACGCTAGTGAATTTTCAGACGAAGTTATGGTATGGCGGCAACGGGGAAGGCGCTTGCCGCCAAGTCAGGTTCGGGTCCGTTGATGAGGATGCCATGCGGGGTTCCGGCGTCATACACGTCGCATGAAGAGCTCCTCGCCGACCCGAACATCGAAGCCGTTTACCTGCCGTTTCCTAATAGTCTGCATGCAGATTGGATCATCGCAGCGGCGAATGCCGGCAAAGACATCCTCTGCGAGAAGCCTCTGGTGTGCAGACTGCAGGACTATCAACGGGTAGTGGAAGCCTGTGAACGGAACGAAGTAACTCTCATGGAGGCGTTCATGTACCGCTTCCACCCTCAGCAGTCCGCGAGCTCCTTAATGCGGGCCGGATCGGGGACATCATCTCCATGCACGCGCGTTTCCACTTCGTCATGAACCGCGCTCCCGGCGAGGTCAGGCTCCAGCCAGGTCTGGAAGGTGGTGCAGTCAATGATGTCGGCTGCTACGCCATCGACATCATGAACATGGTCATGGGTAGTCTTCCGAGCAGCGTCTACGCCAAAGGAACAAGCCCCTCGGACCCAGTTGAAACCACGGTGGCGGCCATCCTGGACTACGACGGAGTCCTGGGGACCCTGGACTGCGGATTTGACGGGCCTCGTACCAACACCTTCCAGATCATTGGAACAGAAGGACAGATCACGCTCGACACGGCCTTCGACCCCGACCCCGGGGATTCCGCGCGGGTGAGAGTCTCGCTGCGGAACGGCCATACGGAGGATTTCGACATCACCGAAGACCATTTCAAGGCCGAAATTGAACGGTTCAGTGTCCGGGCACGCAGTTCCGGGTCAGAGTTCGTAGACAGGGAACTAACCGAGCAGAACCTTGCTGTGCGCCTCGCCGTCCACGAATCGCTCGCTGCCGGCCTGCCCTGCAAGGTCAGAGCCAGCGAAGGTGGCTGAACACCATCTATGCCGAAAGCAGTTCACGAGGATCGCGACACGTCGCAACGGCCAATAACTCTGCGGAAAACCCGCAGCTCTAAGTTCGAGCTTGGCGACCGGTCCTTCCTGGCTCCCGCCTCGGTTTCCCAGGCAGCCGGCAGCAGCCCTTAACACAAACGGACGACGGCGGTCGCTCCCGCCGTCGTCCGTTTGTGCGGC
Organism: Arthrobacter pascens; assembly: GCF_030815585.1. Lineage (NCBI taxonomy): Bacteria > Bacillati > Actinomycetota > Actinomycetes > Micrococcales > Micrococcaceae > Arthrobacter > Arthrobacter pascens. The sequence continues at coordinate 2,339,043 of NZ_JAUSWY010000001.1, read as the reverse complement.
GACCAAAACGCCTTCTGGCGCCGACTAGGGCTCACCCGACTCGTCGCCCGGGACCCGAAGCCCAGCTCAATCCGCGCCGCCAACCACATTCTGGTCCCAGTCGATGACGGAACCGGTCACTATGCCGCTGCGGGCAGAGAGCAGGAACACGACAAACTCGGCGATCTCATCGACCTGGCCGAGCTTGCCCATCGGGACGGAGGCGTTGGCTTTTTCGAGCCAGTCGTCGCCGGCGCCGTGGAACCGTCGCTGAATGAGGTCTTCGCCCTCCGTTGCCGTCCAGCCGATGTTGACGCCGTTGATTCTGATCCTGTCCCACCGGTGGGCGTAGGCCGCATTCCGGGTCAGTCCGGCGAGCCCGGCCTTGGACGCGACGTATGGCGCCAGGTAGGGCTGGCCTCCGTGTGAGGACATGGTGATGATGTTGACGATGTTCCCCGGAGCTTCACGTTCCTTGAAGTGCTTGATGGCCTCGGACATGATGAAGAACGGCGCCTTGAGGTTGACGGCAATATGTTCATCGAACAGTTCAGGGGTTGTGTCGGTCATGCTGCCTCGGGTTGTCAGGCCCGCAGCATTGACCACCGCATCTAGACGGCCGAAGTGCTCAATGGCCCTGGTGACGGTGCTGCTTGCCTGCTGCGTGTCTCCGAGGTCTGCCTGCAGGAATACCGCAGGCACGCCGAGTCCGGTGAGGTCCTCGGCGATTTTCCCGCCGGCCTCCGCGGAGCGTCCGGTGACGGCGATGCCCGCGGCTCCCTCGGCTGCGGCCTGCCGGGCAATGCCGGCGCCCAGGCCCTGGGTGCCCCCGCTGATTAATACGACGGTGTCCTTGAGCAGCCCTGATGCTGTCATGTCTGCAATGCTCCTTTAACGGTGATGGTCCTGCCGGTCGCTGCCGATTCCGCCGCCGCATCGGCCAGGACCATCGCGGCCATGCCGTCGTCGAATCCGGGCGAACAAGGGCTGCCGGTGTGCACGGCCTCGACAAAATAGTCGAGTTCGCGCCGGTACGCCACGGCGTAGCGCTCCAAAAAGAACGGCTCGTACGGGTCTGCCGCCTCCACAGTGCGACTTCCAAAGCTGCGCACGGTAGTGGGTGAAATGTTGTCAGCCCGCAGCATCCCCCCGCTTCCAAAGGCTTCAAGCCTCTGGTCATACCCGTAGGCGCTGTGCCGGGAGTTCGTGATGCTGACTAGTTCCCCGTTCCGTCCACGGAGGGTCACGACGGCGGAGTCGAAGTCTCCAGCCTCGGCGATGTAGTCGCTGAAGACGTTCGCGCCGTGCGCGGTGACCTCCACAATGTCCCGAATGAAGAACCGGGCCATGTCCAGGTCGTGGATGGTCATATCCCGGAAAATTCCTCCGGATGCTGCGATATATGCCGCAGGGGCCGGCGCCGGGTCCCTGCTGACGATGGACAGATGCTCGAGCCGACCGATCTCTCCCGCCGTTATGCGCTGATGAATCGCTGCGAAGGCGGGATCAAACCGCCGGTTGAAGCCCATCATTAGCGGAATGCTGGCCGCGGCCAGCGTCTCCCGGCAGCTTCGTACCCGCTCGATGTCGAGATCGATCGGTTTTTCACACAGCACAGCGATGCCTCTCGCGGCCGCCGCCTCAATCAGCTGGACGTGTGTTGGGGTCGGCGAACAGATTACGACGGCGTCCAGTGACGCGTCGGTGAAGACATCGGCAGTGGAGCCGGTAGGGCGGGCCCCGTACTGTGTGGCGACTTCTTCCGCGCTCTCGGTCATCGGATCGGCAACCCAGGTCAGGTTGATCCCCGGATGGGCCGCGATGTTGGCAGCGTGCACCCGGCCGATCCGGCCGGACCCGCACAGGGCGACGTTCAGCTTCTTCATGGCAATCCCTGCGGTCTCACAGGCCATCCGTGAGGCGGCGCCGGGCGGCGGCCTCCAGATCACGCAGCAGGGCATCAGGTTCGGCGTCTTCCTGGAGGCTCCGCCAGACCAGCTCAGCCTGCGATTCAGGGGCGATGCCTCCCACCGGCTGGTCGCAGTCAAGATTAGTGGGGAAGCCGTAGCCTTCGGCTGATGCGGCGATGACGTTGCGCAGGAACCTGTCGCTGGTGCCATCCGCCTTGAGCTGCCGCAGCGTCGGGTACAGGGCAGCGGACATGGCCGTGCGGTCCACCGATTCCATGGCCCGGCCGAATGCGGAGGAAACCTGCAGCAGGTTTGCCATGCGGCGGATATCGGCGGACTTGTTGTGGCCGGCACCGTGGAACAGTGCGGGATTGAAGAATGCGGCATCGCCTTGCTCAAGCGGCAGCTGCACGTAGTTCTCCTCGAAGTAGCGGGTGAACTCGGGACGGTGGAAGGCGAGATAACCGGCGTCGTACTTGTGGGAGTGCGGCAGGTACAGGGTGGGCCCCGACTCCACCGGCATGTCGCAGTGAGCAACGGCGCCCTGCAGCGTCAGCGCAGGGGAGAGCAGGTGGATGTGGGCCGGATACCGGGCGGCCTGCTCGCTGGACATAAAGCCGAGGTGGTAGTCGCGGTGGGCGGTCTGCGCCGCACCGCCGGGGTTCACGACGTTGACCTGTGAGGTGACCTGGTAGTTGGGGCCGAGCCAGGCCTCGGAAATGAGGGCCAGAATGTCGTTGGAGTAGTACTCGGCGAACACCTGCGGGTCGCGCACGGCCAGCTTGTCCAGCGCGCCCCAGATGCGGTCGTTTGCGCCCGGTTTGGCAAAGTGGTCTCCGGCGGCGGCGCCGGAAGCCTTCTGCTCGGCGATGATGCTGTTGAACGCCGCGGTGGCGCGGTCCACGATGGCGGTGTCGGCGAAGGCGCCCTTGAAAACGACGATGCCCGGCCCGGCAGTCAGGGCACGGATCAGTTCAGCCTGAACGTCAGCGCGCTCTTCGGGAGACTCCAAATAGCTGTGCAGGCGCTTGCCGTAAATGAGCACGTTCTGCTCGACGGCGTCAGCGTACGCGTAGTCCTCCAGCTTCGTCTTTTCGCCGACGACGGCAACGAAATCCTCGAGCCGGCAGCTGTCATGGCCGAACCACTGTGGAGCGTGGGTTCCGGGTGCGTGTGACGATGCGGTCGTGGTCATGGTGTTTCCTCCTTGAAACAGTGATGCGGCTTGAAACAGTGTTCGCATGAGCGCCGGTGCGGTTTCCAGCTTCTTTCATCCGATGAGTCCAGCGCAACGCTGAAATCCCTCAAGAATCCATCATGGCCAAATTCGGACTCCGAGCTTCTTACGCAGGAGGCTCGGATCTCTTGCCAGCATGCGGGAACCAGTGCGAGAGTCTTGGTAGCCCCGAAAGGCCTCAGGAAAACATCATTGATCGATCGCAAGGACTCCGATGGCGCACCCGTACTCGGTTAGGGAAATCGCCCGCCAGGCAGGGGTCAGTGACGCGACCGTGGACCGCGTCCTTCACAATCGTCCGGGCGTGCGGCAAAGCACCGCCGGCCAGGTACGCCAGGCCATCAGGGATATGGAGGCCCAGCGGCTCCAACTGGAGCTGACGGGGCGGCGGTTCATGATCGACGTCGTTGCTGACGCCCCCATGAGGTTCACCACCTCGGTGAAAGACGCACTGGAATCGGTGCTGCCGCTGCTGCGGCCTGCAGTGTTCAGGGCTCGGTTCCACCTGCACGAGCAGTGGAACGCGGAGGAATGTGCGGCCGAGCTGGACAGGATCGGCAAACGGGGCAGCCACGGCGTCATCCTCAAGGCTCCGGACGTGCCGGTGGTTAGAGCTGCCGTGAGCCGGCTTGCCGAGGGCGGGATCCCCATCGTCACTCTGGTCACCGACCTCCCCGCCAGCAGCAGGGTGGCTTATGTAGGCATGGACAACCGGTCCGCGGGGGCGACGGCGGCTTACCTGATCCACCAGTGGTTGGGGATGAGCCCGGGAGCGGTTGCGGTCACGGTGAGCAACGACTTCTTCCGCGGGGAGGAGGAACGGGAGATGGGTTTCCGTTCAGCCATGCGTTCCGTGGATCCCGGGCGGGCGGTCCTGTATCTGCCCGCCAGCGATGGACTGGATCAGACGACGCTAAGGCTGATGGGCGAAGCCCTGGACGCTCACCCCGACGTCAGCGCCGTCTACTCTATCGGCGGCGGCAACGCCGGCATCATTCAAGCATTCGAAGCGGCGGGACGGAAACCGCATGTGTTCATCGGCCACGACCTGGCCCCCGACAATATCGCCCTGCTGCGCTCAGGCACCATGTCCGCCCTGCTCCATCACGATCTCAAGCAGGACATCCAGCGCTGCTGTCGAATCATCATGCACGCACACGGCGCCCTACCGGAGGCCGACGCCGGCCACGCCTCCCAAATCGAAGTCATCACGCCCTTCAACATTCCCCACGGAATCTGAGCCCGCCGTTCAGCCGCGATTTGCAGGAGGCGTCGCAGAGACACCGGTCAGGTGCAGGGCGGTGCATGGCGGGTAAAGAGGGCTAGCAACGGCATACGGCCCCGGTTTCCTGACGGACGTTTCCGCTCAGAGAGACGGAGGAGTGTCGTACTAAGCTCAACCTGACGTTTGTTGCCCTATTTCTTTTCTTGTCGGCCCGCCTTCTGTCATCGGCTTTGAACGCTTCCCATTTGAACGCCGATAACCGCCGTTCCGTCGGTCTGGCCTCAGCCAGCTCTTCCTGGTTCGCCTGTGCGCGGTCGCCATTTCTGGGATGTCGTAGTCGTAGCGGACAAACGGCCATGCGGAGTGCGAGAGGACAACGTGGGGGATTGGTGCTGGATCAAGTAATCGGTGAACTCCAGCTGATCCGGGCGCCGGAGTCGGCGAATGGGGCAGCGAAACGGGCAAAGAAGGGTGTGCACATTGTGCACACTCTGGGCTTCGGACTGGGCCGTACATCGGCCGGACTGGGCCGGATTCCCTGTGTGTCAGGCTGTTGTGTGACAGGTTCCCTGTTGCTGGAGTCGGTGCTCAGAGCGGGGAAAGGTCCATCATGGATTTCGTTATGCCTGTCCGTGTTTCGAACCGGAAGCACTTCACTACTGACCAGAAGCACGCGATTCTGGATGAGTACGACAAATGCCTCGAGTGGGGCTCTAAAGCCGCATTTATCAGGGCTGCGGGCATCACCGAGGGCACCATGAACCGTTGGTGCCGCGAGCGGGAGTCCGGGGAGTTGAGGTCCAGATCCGACAATCTAGAGGAGGATCAGCGATTGAACGCGGGCGATAAGCAGTTGCTCAAACGGGTTTTGAAGGAAAACGAAATCCTCAAGGCCAAGCTGGCGCGGTCCGAGGCTGCCGTGGACATTTTGGGAAAAGCTTCCGCGCTCTTGGACGCGATGGCCAAGAGCGCGGCGGCGACGGATCCAAAAGTGGAGGATCCGGAGCCGGGCCGGCCGGAGTGGCTGACGCCAAAACCTGGAAAGACATCGCCCTGACCTTTGCCGGGAAACTGATCACGGCCGGCTGGTCCGCGGTGAAGGCCTGTGCCTTGGTGGGTGTTCACCGCACCGCCTGGTACCGGCGTCTGAGCCCGTCTACGCCGCCGGGGATCATTGTGCCCCATCCCACCGCGCCTACCCGAACCGGATCACCGATGCCGAAGCCGACGCCTTCATGGTGCTGCTGAACTCCCAGGAATACGCCAACCTATCCGTCACTCAGGCCTACTACCGGATGCTCGACGCGGGGCACTGTTTCTTCTCCATCGCCGCCGCCCACCGCATCGTGGCCCGGAACGGGCAGAACGGCGACCGCCGCGAACAGCGCACGGGAACCGGCCCCAAACGAGCCAAACCCATCCTGCACGCGACCGCCCCGAACCAGCTCTGGACCTGGGACATCACGATGCTCCACGGCCCGGGCAAACACACCTACCGGCTCTACACGATTCTGGACGTGTTCTCCCGCAAAGTCGTCGGGCACCGCGTTGAACACACCGAAACGGCCGCCCTCGCCGCCGCACTGATCAAAGGCGCGGTCACCGAAAACCGACAGCACCCTGCCGTACTCCACGCCGACAACGGCGCACCCATGCGGGCCGGCAGCACCCTCCAGCTTGCCCAGTCCCTGGGCATCACACTGTCCTACTCCCGTCCGCGGGTCTCCGACGACAACCCCTACTCAGAATCCCTGTTCAAGACAGTGAAATACGACCTGGACTTTCCCCGCCGATTCCAGGACCTCCAGCACGCCCGCGAATACATGGCGGCATTCTTCGCTGACTACAACGCCAACCACTGCCACAGCGGCCTGAACTACTACACGCCCGACACCGTCCACGAAGGACGAGTCGACCAGGCACGCCGGCGGCGCCAGACAACACTCAACGCCTGCCACGCCCGACATCCTCACCGATACAGAAACAAACCCACCGCACCAGCCGCCCCGGCCAACGCCGGCATCAACTACACAACCAACCAGCTGTCACAAACAGCTTGATATATACCGGATTCGGTATGTTTTCGCGGGTTCCCAGTGTTTTCAGGGGCTGGCACCCGGTTCGAGTCCCACCTCGGGCACAGCATTCCCCCTCGTCAGAGGGGGTTTTTGCTTTAACGTGTGTACAAAGCTTGCGGTGGCGTCCCTCTGACGCTGGTGCGCGGGCTCTGGCCTGGCCGCCGCGGTGGCCTATTCAGGTATGTGGGTGACGGGTTCAAGTCCCTGGCTAGTGGGCCCTCCGCCTGCTGTGGGTGGGGTTATGTGTTTCCTCGTTCCGGTTCTGTCGGCTTGGTCGTGGGTGGCCAACACCTGTTCATGGTTCAGGGTTGCGTGTGCGACATGACGTCGCCAACTTTGGACGGGATTTTTTCGAAGGACTCCTTTTAGACGTCCAGAGGGAGCCGCGAGTGCTCGGTTTGTCCTGTCAATCTAGGTGTGGACATTGTCCACACTTATGTCTGTTTTATAGGAGCGCCCGGTGGGTCCTCACCGTGAAGACCAAGTGTTCCTTGACGATCTCCACCTGGACTCCCTTTTGTGTCAGGGGTTGGATCAGTGAACGCAGCTCATTCAGGTTGTGAGGGAGCCGGTCAATGCTGTGGACACTGCAGTTACCCCTACGGAAGCTGTCAGGACGAAATCCAAGACTTTCCAAAGGTATGTCTAGAAGCCGAACTTCAGATCCTATTCGGACAGCCGGCCCGGTGGTGCCTGACGTCAGGTTGGGGTGTGCTCCAAAACCGGCATGGAGTAATGGCAACTAGCGCGTGTCCGCACGTGGAGCAGTCACCAGATGCTGACCGCCAGAACGGCTTGGCCGGGATGGATGAGTGAGAATTTGCACGAGGGAGTCGCGGCCCGAACTCGTTGTTCTCAACCGAATGCGCGTCCACCTGAGACGAGCCAGAAGGCAGGCGCCGCCCCGTCGAGGGCATCCAAAAGTTTATCCACCATCGACGCCTGATTCGGCAACATGGCCAATCCGAAGTACGGGGTCCTCGAACCTATACCTGAAGAAAAGTTCGTCGACCGCCCCAAGTTCAGGCCCGAAGCACTCCACCAGACAGGCCATGATCGGTACGCCGAACGAGGCCATTGAACGCTCCGTCACCGTGAGGTCTTGCACTGGACGAGGTAGCCTCTGGTTCGGCGCTTGCCTTGCCTGCGAGGAAAGAAGCGGTCCCTCGAACATTTGGTGCCGGCCTTCAAGGAACAGCGTGCCTCCGTATCAGGCTGGCGTAGCACGCAAAAGCACCACACCCGTGCCACGCTGGTGGCCGGTCGCTTCATCCTTTCGTGCGGCGATAGAGGCTCCCGCCGTAACGGCGTTACCCCTCGCGGTTGTAGTACGGCCACGGAAGGAACCGTCGCTCGCCCCGGCGGTCCGGTCCTTCGAGCGTGACTTTACCTGTCGCAGCCCACTCCACGCCGCGGGGGAACATCCGGATGAACTCGATTCGCCGGAAAGTATCGATGTCGTGGCCGATGGTAATCGTGAAGCTGCGACCGTTGCCGTAATTGTTGATCCACGCAAGGGGCTGCAGCGTGTTTATGCCGGGAAGGCCCTCGAGGCCCTCCGCAGGAATGGCCACCGGATAATGGGACATGGGCCACATCGGCGCCTTCTCGTACGACTCCAAGTCGTCAAACATTGAGAGAAGCACCTCCGCACCTTCATACAGCTGTACGCCAGTCAGGATGTCGTCACCGGTCACCGTCCAGGTATCGCCGATGCCCTCCGTGATGGGGTGGCGCGGCTGTGCGGTATGCAGCAGGGCCTCACCCCATGGACGCGGGCGCAGCCCCGTGGGCACGCTGAGCTTCGCACCCCGCATGATGTTGTACTCCTCGGGGTAACCCCAGTCGTCCTCCTGCACGGCTGAGCCATGGAACCAGACGATCCCCTTCCCGCCGTCGTGAACAAACTTCAGCAGGGCCGCGTCGGTTTCCGCGCCGAAACCGACCGCTTTTTCGTGATATCCGTCGCGGCCCTCGAACACGACGATGACCACGTCGTATTTGTCGATAACGTTCGCCCCGAGCCCCCGCGGGTCCTCGGCGACGCGGACGCGGAAATGGCCCGTGTCCTCAAGCACGGTGGTGAGCCATTGGTTGTGCGCCCGAAAACTGCGGAACTCGTTGTCGTGCTCCCGGGTCATGTGCCCGGAGAGGATGAGGGCGTTCAACATGTCGGCCATGGCATTGATGCCTCGATTCTATTAGTCGTCCCAACTTATGGGGAAAGCTTACATACTTATGTATGAAATAGACATAATGCTGATACGATCAGTGTGCACCTACAGAGAGTGAGCAACGATGCTTCTCGAAAGAGACCTCATCCAGTCCGTCGGCTTCCGCAACGTCACCGAGGGTGGGCGCGTGACCGGCTTCCAGTTCCGGGTCCGGATGCCTTCCTACCGCGGCATGGCCGCGTCCCTCATCGACGGCATTGCGGTCCGCGTTGGCAACATCGTCGACGTCGGCCCTGATATTCCGCTGTGGACCTTCGGCGGGCGGACTTACACCCTGGCGCAGCTTTGGGAAAGCGAGGGCGTGCGCTGGCCCCTTGAGGAAGCGGCGGTAATCACAGTGCCGTTCGACGGCGGCCTGCAGCAAGGCGTCCACGAGCTCACCATCGAGCTGCGGCTGCGCATGTCCTACATTCCCGTCGAGCACCAGCCCACGATCCACCGCGTCAGCCGTACGGTGACTCTGGCGCCGGAGGGCGGTGACGGAACCTTCCGCTACGGCGTTTCCCTCTACAGCTACATGGGCGACTACGGCACCGTGATGGACCTGGAGACCTCGCTGGCGTCCCTCGCCGATGTGGGCGCCACCGGCGTAGAGATCCTCGGCGAGGGCCACATCCCCAACTATCCGGAACCCACCCCGGCGTGGGTGGACAATTGGTTCGGCCTGCTCGAGAAATACTCGTTGGAGCCCACGAACTACGGATCATGGATCGACACCCGGCTGCACCCGGGACGGAGCATGACCGCCGCCGAGGGTGCAGAGGCTCTGCAGCGCGACCTGCGGCTTGCCCACCGGCTGGGCTTCGGCTTCGTGCGGCCCAAGATCGGCGTGGTCTCCAGTGACCTCGTTCCGGATCCGATCTGGACCGAGTCCGTTGAGCGCTCCCTGGATCTGGCCCACGAACTGGGGATCATCATCTGCCCCGAGATCCATTCGCCCACACCCATCAAGCACCCCGTCGTGGACGACTACATCGGCCTCATCGAACGGACCGGAACCAAGAACTTCGGTCTGCTCATCGATACGGGCATCTTCCAGGACCGGCCCATCCCCCTGCGTGAAGGGGAGACCCGCGAAACCCGGCCCGCCTTCCTGGACGGCATCGGCGTCGATCCGGCCAATTTCGCAGACATCGCCCAGTATGTTGTGTTCATCCAGGCGAAGTTCCATGACATCAACGACCAGCTGGAAGACCAGCAGATCCCTTGGCGGCCCGTGCTCCAAAGCCTCAAGGACGCCGGCTACACCGGCTACCTCTCCAGCGAATACGAAGGCGAACGTACGCCGTGGCGTGCCATCGAGCAGGTACGGCGCCAGCACGCCCTGATCCGCCGCATCACCTCCGAACTTCCCTGACCATCCCATCTCCCAGCAAAGAGAACAACCATGCCAAACGGACTTATTGACGAATCAAGCCTCCGCCCCCATCCGGAGGGCCTCGCGCTGGCCCTGACGATTCCTTGGTACCGCAGCTTGTGGCTCTCCTCGGTTTCCAGCCTGCAGCTGACCGTCGACGGCCAGGACATTCCCGCCGGGGACCTGTCCCTGGAACTGGGTGGTGTCCGCTATGCGCTTCCCGACCTGCCGGCGCAAAGCGAGACACTCTGGTACCTGCAGGAACATCCCCTGCTCATCGCCAAGAGGGTAAGCCCGGTTTCCCTGGGCGAACAGCACACCATCCAGGTAATGGGGGAGCTTCGACTGCCGTACATGCAGATCGCACCGGGCCAGCACGGCGGTCCCGGCATGTACGTCCCCAACTTCGTGGACCAAACGCTGGAGCTGACCGTCACGGACAGGGCCTCTGCTGCCCCGGAACTGACGAGGGCGGTCACGCCGCCTCCGCCGAAGTCCGAGGACGATCCGTTCTCGCTCGGGCTTACCCTGTACTCAGCCAGTGCCGAGTTCCGGGCCGGCTGGTACGACTTCGACGGCCTGCTGAACCGGGTGGCGGAGCTGGGCATCGGCCCCGGCATCGAGATCGTGGCCTCCCAGGTACTGCCGACCTATCCGGACGTAACTGATGACTTCGCCCGTTCCTGGCAGGAGGCCTTCGACAAACACGGCTTCACCGCAAGCTCCTTTGGCGCCAACCTGGACATGGGCCGGCGCCGGGACCGTGACATGACGCCGGACGAAGAATACGAGTTCACCGAGACGCTCTTCCACGGCGCGAAGAAGCTGGGGTTCCCGCTTGTCCGCATCCAGAGCGCCAAGCCCGAACTGCTGCGCCGGCTCCTGCCGCTGGCCGAAGACCTCGAACTCAAGCTTGCCTACGAGATCCACGCGCCGCTGGGACCCAACTCCCCGGAGATCATGAAGGTCCGCGACGTCTACGCCGATCTCGACTCTCCGATGTTGGGCTTCGTAGCGGATTTTTCCTCCACCATGCACAGCATGTCACCCACCCTCCTGCGCGCTGTCCGCCGGGCCGGACTCGACGACGACGCCGTGCAAAGGCTGCAAGCCATCTGGGCCACCGAGGCCCCGATGCGGGCGCGGCAGGAGGACTTCATTGACTACCTGCGCGGACGCGGCTTTGATCCTGCCCGCCTCGGTTCCTTCGCCCACCTCGCCTTCAACATGCACGGCCATGTCAGTCCGAAGGAGTGGTCTGACATCATGCCGCAGATCATGCACGTCCACGCGAAGTTCTACGACATCGATGAGCAGGGCAATGAGCCCGCGATCGACTACCCGGAATTGGTCCGCGTGTTCGTGGAAGGCGGCTACCGCGGCTACTGGTCCAGCGAGTGGGAGGGCCACGCCTTCGCTGAGCTCGGGGAGGTGGACCCGCTGCTGCTGGTCCGCAAGCAGCACGACCTCATTCGCAAGAGCATGCGGACGGCGCTCACATCAGCCTGACGCTGCAAACAAATCCCCATGCGTCGATGCCCGTCCTTATGCAGGCCGGGCATCGGGGCATTTAAGGGGTTTCCGGAACCGCGGCGGCTGCGACGATGTCAGCCGCGTCCTTGAAAAGGCCCCGCATCCACTCATGCTCGGAATCGCGGTTGTGTACCGGATGCCACCACAGGGCATTAACCAGCGGCGTGGCATCGAACGGGAGCGGCAGGATCCGCACCCCGCCCACACGCAGCGCGAACGGAACCAGCGCTGCCTGGATGAGCGCGATCCGGTTGGTCCCCACCACAAAATGCGGCAAGGACTGGAAACTTTCAACCACCACATCCACCCGCGGCTCAACGCCCAGCTGCATGATTTGGCGTTCCGCGGACGTTGACGCTGAGCGCGTCTGATACGTCATGACCCACGGGAGTTCGGCGATGTTCTCCATGGTGATCTTCTCGCCGACGGCCTCGTTGGAGGAAGAGACGACGGCGACCCACCCGTCCCGCCACAGGTCCAGGTAGGGGAGTCCGGACAGGAAGCCGTGGGGGATCACCATGCCGTCCACTGAACGAAGGCGGTTGGCTGCATCTTCCACAACCATCGGATTGTGGAGCATAAACCGGAACCGGACACCCGGGGCGCGTTCAGCCGCAAGCTCGGAAACTACCCGGCCAATGGTGGTGAACCCGTAGTCAGAGCCGTAGATGGAGAACTCACGCTCGGATTCGGTGGGCTCCCACGTTGCCTGGCTCTCAAAGACACGGCGGGCGGCTTCCAGTGCCGTGGTGGTGTGTTCCGCCAGCCGCAGGGCGAATGGCGTGAGCTCGTAGGCGTTTCCGCGGCGGGCCAGGAGGGGATCCCCGAAGTGGGACCGGAGGCGCGCAAGCGAGGCGCTCAGCGCCGGCTGGCTCAGATGGAGGCGCTCGGCCGCCCTCGTTACGCTCCGCTCAGTGATGAGGGCATCCAGCGATATCAGCAGGTTAAGGTCGAGCCGGGAAAGCAGGACATGATTCGTCACGGCGCGGCGTTCCTTCAACGGTGAACTTGTCAGATCAGTGTATCAGCGGCATCAATGCATTTAGTGGGGTGCATCACAACCCCGGATGTAGGAAGCTTTCGCGGACCCCCGCGAAACTTATGTCTGGCATCGGCAATACTTATGTGCTTTTTCTGCACATCTCCGGCATACTGATGAGTGACCGGGGTCACGGCTCCCGGATATTTCGACAACGAAGTCAGAAAGGCTGGACATGTCACAGCACAGTCGCTATTCGGGCCTAAGGGTCGGCGCCCTCGCCGTCCCCACGATCGCAGCCCTCATCCTTAGCGGTTGCTCGGCCTCCACCGGCAGCAACTCCTCCTCCGGAGGCTCGCAGGAGTTCTCCCTGTCATTTGCCACTTCCAACACCATCGAGAGCCCCTTTCAGGTCTTGGGTGAGAAGTACATGGAAGCGAACCCGAACGTGAAGATCACGTTCAACCCGCAGCCCAACGACTCTTACGACCAGACCCTGCGGACGCAGCTTCAGGCCGGAAACGCCTCCGACGTCGTCGTGACGTCGCCCGGTTCGGGCACCGGGCGCAGCATTCTGCCGCTCATTCAGGCAGGCTTCCTGGAGCCACTGGACGATGCCGCCAAGGAACTGGTTCCCGAGGGCAGTGAAGCACTCTTCGGCACTGACGGAAAAGTCTACGGCCAGGCACCTGAGATCACCGTGGTTGGCCTGGTTGCCAATGAATCAGCTGCCAAGGCAGCCGGCATGTCTGATTTCCCGGCGGACTTCGCCTCCCTCGAGGACCAGTGCAAAAAACTGGAATCATCCGGCAAGTCGTTCATAGCCCTGGCCGGCTCCGCAGCTCCGAACACCGGCCTCATGGCGATGTCCCTTGCAGCGTCCCGCGTCTACGCGGAGGACCCGAAGTGGAACGAAAAGCGGGCCGCCAAGGAGACCACCTTCGCCGGCTCGGACGGCTGGAAGGCATCGCTGGAGGCTGTCACCAAACTCAAGGATGCGGGCTGCTTCCAGAAGGGCGCTGCAGGCGCCGGGTTCGACGCCATCACCAAGGGCCTTGCCGGCGGAACATCGGTTGCGGGCTTTATCCCCGGCCCCAGCTGGAAGCAGCTGAAGACCGCAGCTGCAGACTCGGACTTCAATGTGCGGGCGCTCCCGGCAGAGGCGAGCTCCGAAAGTTTCGTCTACGCCAGTGCCAACTACGCATTCTCCATCAACGCGGCGTCCAAGAACAAGGATGCCGCCAAGGCGTTCCTCGACTGGGCGGCCCAGCCTGAGCAGACCAAGGCCTTCGCGGAAATCGATGGCGCCCTGCCGGTCACCGGCCTCGACAGCTACGACTTCAACGCCGGCGCCTACAAGAACGTCGGCGATCTCATCAAGGACGGAAAGTACGGCCCGCTGCCAAACAGCCAGTGGCCCAACTCCGCCGTGTACGACGCCCTCGCCACCGGCGTCCAGGGCCTGATCACCGGGCAGAAAACTGCCGATCAGGTACTCCAGGCCATGGATACAGCCTGGGGACAGTAACAGCTTCAGATCACCACAGTTCCAACAACTCAAAGGGACAAGCAAGGATTACCATGACTGCGACGATGCAACCGAAAAGCGAAGCAGCAAAAGCACCCCTGCGAGGCAGACGTGCTCCGGGGGCGGGCGAAAAACCCCGTCCCCGCAGCACCGGCCTGCAGTTGGGACATTGGTGGTGGGCGCTGCCCGGGATTGTCCTGGTCATCGCCATCCACTACGTGGCAACAGGTATCGGCGGTTTCTTCGCATTCACCAACTGGACAGGCATCGGCTCGTTCAAAATTGTGGGCTGGCAAAACTTCGAAGCCATCTTCAAGGACCCCACCAAGCTCGGCGCCCTGACTAACACGCTGTTCCTGGCCTTTGGTTCGGTCTTCCTCGGCAATGTCGGCGGGCTCATTATCGCCCTCGGCCTCAACCGGATGCTGAAGACACGGTACATTCTCCGCACCCTCTTCTTTATGCCCGTGGTGCTCAGCCCCCTGGCCACTGCCTACGTCTGGAAGTACATCTTTGACTTTGACGGGCCCATCAACGTCTTCCTCACCTCAATAGGCGCCGGAGACCTCGCCAAACCCTGGCTCGCCGACCCGCAGTGGGCCATCTGGACGGTGCTCGTAGTCCTCGTCTGGGGGTCCACCGGCTTTGCCATGGTGATTTTCATGGCGGGACTTGCCGGCGTCCCGGTGGAAGTCGAGGAGGCGGCCGCCATCGACGGTGCGAACCTCTGGCAGCGCTTCCGCTACGTCACGTTGCCAGCCATCCGCCCCGCCATCGCCATCGCCACAACGCTGGGAATCGTCCAGGGGCTCCGGGTCTTCGACCCGATTATGGCCCTGACCAACGGAGGACCCGCTGGCGCAACCGAAACCCTGGCCACTCAGGTCTACAAACAGGCATTTGCGCTCGGCAACTTCGGCGGCGGCGCCGCCCTGGCCCTGGTGCTCGCCGCCATCATCCTGTTCTTCGCCGTAATCCAGCAGCGGCTGACACGGCAGAACCCGGAGGACTAAACAATGTTCCGCTACACCAAACTCACCCTGCTCCGCGAAATTGGCCTTTGGGTCCTCGCGCTGACCTTCCTCGCCCCGTTCTACTTCCTAGTGACGACCGCCCTGAAGCCGGACAGCGAAATGTACACCACCTCGCCCCTTGCGCTCCCGAAGAACCCGGACTTCAGCAACTTCGTGGCCGTCCTGACAGCCACAGGAAACTCCAACGTTGTTCTGGGCCTGGTGAACAGCATCATCATTACGGCGGGGAGTATCGTCGGGCTCATCGCGCTCGGGTCAATCACTGGATACGTGATCTCCCGCAGCACCCGCCGCTGGAGCAAGGGCGCGTACTATCTCTTCCTGATCGCCATCATCCTCCCCGGCCAGCTCGGCGCCGTACCCCTATACATGGGCGCACGTGCCATGGGTCTCACAGGATCCGCATGGGGCCTGATCGTCCTGTACACCGGCATGCTCCTGCCGCTGTCGATCTTCCTCTACTCCAACTTTTTCCGGGGACTTGGCACGGATTACGAGGAGGCAGCCACCATTGACGGTGCCAGCAGGTCCCAGATTTTTGGGAAGGTGGTGCTGCCCATGATGGCTCCCGCCACCGGAACGGTCACCATTTTCGCCGGGCTCATCGTGTGGAACGACTTCTTCACCTCGCTGATCTTCCTGGGCGGCTCGGCCAACCAGACGCTGCCGGTGGCCATGTACTACTACATCGGTTCACTGGTTTCGGAGTGGAATTCGATCTTTGCGATCGTGATCGTGTCCATGGTTCCCATCCTGGCGCTGTTCCTGTTCGCGCAGAAGCGCTTTATTCAGGGCTTCTCCGGCGGCCTGAAGGGCTGACCCGTGACGGTTGACAACCGCGAAGCGTTCGAGCGCTTCGTGGAGATGTTCTACACCCAAAAACGGGTGCGCGAAGCCTTCGACTTCCTGGTGGCTGACGACTACAGGCAGCACAACCCGACCATTCCCGACGGTCCGGAGGCGGCTATCCGGATGCTGACGCCAAAGTTCGACCGATCGCCTGAGTCCAGGTTTGACGTGCAGCGCATCCTGGTGGACGGCAACCTCGCAATGGTGCACGTCAAGGCATCAGGTCCCGGCCGCCCGGACGCCGCCGTCGCAGATATCTACCGCTTCAAAGACGGACGGATTGTTGAGCACTGGGACGTCCTCCAGCCGGTCCCGGAGCATCCCGTCCACGACCACCCCATGTTTTAGTTCCCTTTTCAACTTCCAGGAGACACTATGTTCCAACTTTCACCTAACATTGACCTTTTGTTCGGCGAAGCAGGCGAAAGCGCTGCGGACCGGGTCCGCGCAGCAGCCGCCGCCGGCTTCGACGCCGTCGAAATGTGGGGCCCCACCGGCAAGGACATCCCCGCCCTCAAGGACGCACTCGAGGAAACCGGTGTCCAGCTCACGTCCCAGCTCGCGGAACCGCGCATGCAGTTCATGATCCCGCCGAAGGACCACGCGCCCTTCTACACGGGCCTCGACGCCGGCGTCGAGGTAGCGCAGCAGCTCGGCTGCCCCCGGATCGTGGTGGGCAGCGGCACCGGCTTCG
The DNA here is from genome assembly GCF_030815585.1 of Arthrobacter pascens. Lineage (NCBI taxonomy): Bacteria > Bacillati > Actinomycetota > Actinomycetes > Micrococcales > Micrococcaceae > Arthrobacter > Arthrobacter pascens. Next base: position 2,322,406 of record NZ_JAUSWY010000001.1, on the reverse strand, counting down.
GTGGCCGCAAACGCCAGGACCAGCTGGACGAACTGATCGAGATCTTCACCCGCGGCGTCGCACACATCGAGGGCTCCGGCATCACCCTTGTCCTGGAGCCGGTGAATATCAGAGTGGACCACCCGGGGGCGCTCCTGGACCGGACGTCAGAGGCCGTTTACGTGGCCAAGGGCGTCAACTCGCCCAACTTCGGCGTCCTCTACGACCTTTACCACTCCTCCGTCGAGGGCGAGAACGTGGCCGCCGAGCTGGCCAACGCCGGCGACCTCATCAAGTACGTTCAGATCGCTGATGCGCCCGGTCGCGGCGAACCCGGTTCGGGATCCATCGACTGGCACGCACGGCTCGCAGACCTGCAGAACAGCGGCTACGCCGGCCCGATCGGCCTCGAGTACTACCCCACCATCGACTCGGCCAAGTCTGTCCAGTGGATCCAGGAACTGGTGGCGCGGTGAGCCCAAACAGGTACCCCGCCCGCGTCGACGTCGCCATCGTTGGCAGCGGACCCACGGCCTCGGCGTACGCACGGATCCTCAGCGAGGAAGCACCCGGCGCCACCATCTCTATGTTCGAAGTGGGCCCCACCGTGAGCAATCCGCCCGGGGCGCACGTCAGGAACATCGGGGATCCTGAACGCCGCAGCCTCGCGCAGCGCGCTTCCGAAGGCCCGGGGGCGGTCGTCGAAACGGTGAACTCTCCCGGCGCCGTCAAGAGCGGAGAACGCCGAGCCCGGGCCGGCACGTACCTGCTGCCGGAGGGCTATGCCTTTCCGGGAGAAGACGGGATGCCCGTCGCGGCCATGTCCAGCAATGTGGGCGGCATGGCCGCGCACTGGACTGCGGCCTGCCCGCGCCCGGGCGGCAAGGAGCGTATTCCGTTCCTGCCGGACCTGGAACGGCTTCTCGACGAGGCCGGCCGCCTGCTGGGTGTCACCACGCACGCCTTCGACGGCGCACCTTTCTCGGACCTCGTCATCAAGCGCCTGTCGGCCGCAGCGGACGAGGGCCGCGACCCTGCGTTCCGGGTCCAGCCGATGCCGCTGGCTGTACACCGGCGGGAGGACGGCGGCCTCATCTGGTCAGGCTCCGACGTCGTGATAGGTGACGTCACCCGGGAAAACCCGCAGTTCGAACTCTTTGATGAGTCGCTGGCGACGCGTGTGCTGGTGGAGGACGGCATTGCTGCCGGCATCGAAGTCCAGGACCGCCGTAACGGCGAGACCCATCGCGTGGCTGCCCGTTATGTTGTGGTGGGTGGAGACGCGCTGCGCACGCCGCAGCTGCTGTGGGCCTCCGGCATCAGGCCGGACGCGCTGGGCCGCTACCTCAATGACCAGGCGCAGGTGGTCTTCGCGAGCAGGCTTCGCGATGTAGAGCCTGCAAATGCGCCGGCAGCCGCCGACGGTGCGCTCAGCGAGCAGAGCGGGGTGGCGTGGGTTCCCTACACTGACGAGACGCCCTTCCATGGCCAGATCATGCAGCTGGACGCCTCACCGGTTCCCGTGGCCGACGATGACCCCATTATGCCCGGCTCGATCGTCGGGCTGGGGCTGTTCTGCGCCAAGGACCTTCAGCGCGAGGACCGGGTGGCATTCGACGACGACGCCCGCGACTCCTACGGAATGCCCGCCATGCGCATCCACTACCGCCTCACGGATCGGGACAAGGAAGGCCTGGAGCGCGCGAAGAAGGAAATCGTCCGCCTAGGCAAGGCGGTAGGCGAACCACTCGACGAGCGTCCGTTCGTTATGCCGCCCGGAGCATCGCTGCACTACCAGGGGACAACGCGGATGGGCGAAACGGACGACGGCGAAAGCGTCTGCTCCCCCGACAGCCAGGTCTGGCAGGTTCCCGGCCTCTTCGTGGCCGGCAACGGCGTCATCCCCACCCCTACGGCGTGCAACCCCACGCTGACGGCAGTCGCACTTGCCGTACGCGGGGCACGGAAAATCACAGAAGAACTCATCAGGGCTTTACTTATGTCTGAATCAGACAATAGAATGAGCAAATAATGAAGAAGTGGTACGATGCCAGCACTTCGTTCAATCGCAGGCAAGGCATGCCGCAGACAAGGAGGTCTCGATGATCGCCGACCGCATTATCGAGCAAGGAACACTCACCACCCGGGACGGCCGCACCGCCGTCGAAGTCCGCATCCCCTGGTACCGCGCCCTTCCGGGTTCGTGCATCGCTGGAGCGGCGCTGACGGTGGACGGCGTCGCCGCCCCCGAGGACTCGCTGCGCTGGACCATGAACAACCGCACGTTCAGCTTTGAGGAACTCGTGGACGAGACCGGCGAGTGGTGGTTCCCGCTGGATTCGGCTGTCCTTTCCGGCCAGCTTCCCGTCCAGGATGACCAGGCCGAGCACGAGGTCCGGGTGGACCTGAAGCTCTACATCCCCTACATCATCACCGACCACGGCGTGCTGCACATCGAAGAGCACGACACCAAGACCATGAAGGTGGCACAGCGATGACCAGCCTCGGCACGCCGATCCAGGGCGTCACCCTTTACAGCTTCACGCGGGCCTTCCACGCCCGGCAGTACGACCTCGACGGCCTGATCCGCAAACTGGCTTCGGAGGGCTTCGGTCCGGGGCTCGAGGTCATTGGATTCTCCAGCCTCCGGGGCTTCCCGGACCGCATCGACGACAACTTTGTTGGCCGGTTCCGTGACCTGGTGGCCGAGGTGGACCTCGTTCCCACCTCCCTTGCAGTCAACGTTGACACCGGAATCCACCGCGACCGGCTCATGAATCACGACGAGCTGGTCGAATACATGCGCAAGCAGATCGAGGTGGCCGCCCGGCTGGGCTTCCCGATCGCACGCGTGCAGATCTCCTTGACACCCGACGCCATGGAAAGCCTGCTGCCCGTGGCCGAGAAGTACGGCGTTACCCTGGCACTGGAGGTCCACGCGGACCAGCACGGCGCGCACGAGCGCGTGCTGGCCCTGCGCGACCGCTACGAGAAGCTCGATTCCCCACTGCTTGGCTTCACCGCCGACTGGGGAGCCACCGTCGCTGGCTTTGCCCCCTCCCTGCTGGAGGCCTACCGCCGGCGCGGCGCTTCCGAGGACCTGCTCCGCCAGGTGGTTGACCTGTGGAACGGCTTCTATGCCGAAGGACCTCCCAACACCCAGAAGGTCCATGGTGAGCGCTTCGGTGCCTTCATTGGCCTGGCCGCCCGCAACGGCAGGCCGGACCTCGGCATCGACTTTGGTATCAACGGAACGGGGCTCTTCGGGCCTGCACCGCTGGACACCTGGCTGGAAATCATGCCATGGGTGCGCCACGTGCACGGCAAGTTCTTCGGCATCGACGAAAACGGCGAAGAGCCATCGGTGCCGGTGCGTGACCTGGTCCGGCAACTGGTGGAGAACGGCTACAACGGCGCCATCTCCAGCGAATACGAAGGCTGGCACTGGAACAACTGGCAGGACCCCTTCGACATCATCCGCGGCGAGCAGGCCGTCCAGCGTTCAGCTGCGGCAAACGCCGGTTCCGCCATGATCACGGACGCAACAGACGCCCGCCGCATCCTCAACAGCCACCTCGCCCAGCCCGTCCGCGGCTGAACCGAAAAGGAACACGACATGTCAGAAGGCATCGCAGGCTCGGGCATCGAGCTTGGCATTACCCTCTATTCACTCACCTCCGAGTTCGCCGCCGGACTCTACACGCCCGAGACCCTGATCAAGGCCGTCGCCGATGAAGGGCTCGGCCCCGGGGTCGAGTTCAACATCGCCCAGATGCTGCGCACCTACCCCGACGTCGACGACGACTTCGTCCGCTTGTGGCGGGACAGCATGGACCGTTATGGCCTGACCCCCAGCGCCGTGGGCACCAACCTGGACATGGGCCGGCGTAAGGACCGAGACATGACGCCCGACGAGGAGTACGATTTCTTCGCCAGGCAGCTCAAGACCGCCAACAAGCTGGGCTTCAATAAGATCGTCATCCGGTCCGCCGGCAAGGAACTGCTGGGGCGCCTTCTTCCCTTGGCAGAGAAGTACGACCAGAAGCTTGGCTACGAAATCCACGCCCCGCAGGGCCCCAACGATCCCAAGATCCTGCAGATCCGCGAAATGTACGCGGAACTGGGCAGCGACCGGCTCGGTTTCACGGCCGACTTCAGTTCCACCATGCACAGCCTCTCGCCCACGCTCTTCCGCACCCTGACCCAGATGGGCCTGCCCGAGGAGCACTTCGCCGTGATGCAGGAAATCTGGCGCAAGCCGCTGCCAATGCAGGAACGCAACCAGGAGTTCGAGGACTACCTGAACGCCAATAACTTTGATCCTGCACGCCTGGGCCCGTTCACCCGGCTGGCGTTCAACATGCACGGCCTGGTTCCGCCGGAGGAATGGCTGGACATCATGCCGCAGATCTTCCACGTGCACGCCAAGTTCTACGACATCGACGAGCACGGCAACGAGCCCGCGATGGACATTCCGCGCATCGTGCGGCAATTCGTCGAGGGCGGCTACAAGGGCTTCCTGTCCAGCGAGTGGGAGGGGCACGCGTTCGCTGACCTTGGCGAGTCCGATCCGATCGACCTGGTCAAGAAGCAGCACACCCTGATGCGCCGCGCCGTCGAGGAATCCGTCGTTCCAGCCTAAGGAGAACGCTCATGACTGCCACCAATACCGAGCTCACCACTGAGGTTGAGGAGCTGCGCCGTGAACTCGGCGAGGCACTCCGCCTGGCCCGCCGGGCCAACGACAGGGGTGACATCGAGAATCTGTTCAACCGCTACATGTATCTGCACAACGCCTTCGAGGACGAACAGATCATCCCGCTGTGGGTGAAGCCGGGCACGCCTGGCGTCCGTGCGAGGTACACCAACGCCGGGCAGTATACGGATTACGACAGTGTCGTCCGCTACCACCAGGGGCGTCCGTCCCCTGTGGGAAAGCTGATCCTGCACTACACCACGACGCCGGTGATCGAGGTGGCCGCCGATGGCAAGACCGCCAAGGGCGTCTGGATCATCACGGGCAACGAGTCCGGACTCACGGACCCGGAAGTGGCCAAGGAAAGTCCCGACTACATGTACTCACCCGGCGAAGTACAGGGCAAGAAAGTCTGGGCCCACTGGGTCTGGTGCAAGTATGCGGTGGACTTCCTACGGCAGGACGGTGAGTGGAAGATCTGGAAATTCCGGTGCTACGAGCTCCTCCGGGCGCCGTTCGAGGAAAACTGGATCAGCTTTGCGGAAAAGAACCAGCACGCCTTTGCCCTGGACCTCATGTACTTCGGCGACGACGGCAAGCCGGTCTTTATGCCGCCCGCCGATGAACCCGTGCCCACGGAGTACCACCCCTACAGCCCGTCAACACGGCAGACGCTGGATCCCGCCCCTCCTGTTCCCCACGACACCTTCGTCGACACGTTCAAGTAAGGAAAGCCATGGCAACTCACAACTCCCTGTTCAAGGACACCGACGTCCGCAGGCACCCAGAGGGCATTGCCGTGACGGTGCAACTGCCCTGGTACCGCAGTCTTTGGCTGTCCGCCGTTGACGACGTCGCCGCAACAGTCAACGGGGTGGAGATCCCCAAGGAATCCCTTCGCTTCGAGCTGCAGGGCAAGTCCTACTCCATTGCCGAGCTTCCCGAGCAATGGGAAACGCTGTGGTTCGTCGCGGACCGGCCCGATGTGATCATCCCGCTGGACCGCGTCCCGGACGAGGGCGAGGAGATCGACGTCGAAGTTGTCCTCACCCTCCGCCTGCTGTACATGCAGATCGCGCCCATGCGCTACGTCGGCAACCGGGTGGCAGTTGAGCGCAAGGTAGTGCTCGCATGACCCTGCGCGTGGCAATGATCGGATACGGCTTTATGGGTGCTGCCCACTCCCAGGGATGGCGCACGGCCCCGCGGGTGTTCGATCTGCCGGCGGAGCCCGAAATGACGGTCGTTGTCGGCCGGAACGCCGAAGCCGTGGCCGAAGCCGCCCAGAAGTGGGGCTGGGCCGAGTCAGCCACAGACTGGCGCGAGGTGATCGCCCGTGACGATATCGACGTCGTCGACATCGTCACCCCGGGTGACTCCCACGCCGAGATCGCGATCGCGGCACTTGAAGCGGGGAAGCACGTTCTGTGTGAAAAACCGCTGGCCAACACGGTCGCCGAGGCTGAAGCCATGGCCGAAGCGGCCGAGCGGGCAGCAGCAAAGGGAATCCGGACGATGGTGGGTTTCACCTACCGCCGGGTTCCGGCCGTCACCTTCCTCCGCAACCTCATCGCCGAGGGCGCCGTGGGGACCATCAACCAGGTGCGCGCCTCGTACCGGCAGGACTGGCTCGTCGATCCGGACATGCCGCTGGCCTGGCGCCTGCAAAAGGAACACGCCGGGTCCGGCGCGCTGGGGGACATTGGCGCCCACGCCATCGACCTCGCCCAGTTCGTGACCGGGCTGAACCTGGCGAAGGTGTCCGGCGTCATCGACACCATCGTGAAGGAACGCCCCCTTCTGGATTCTGGTTCCGGTCTTTCCGGCACTGCCGGCGTAGGCAAGGGCCAGGTCACCGTGGACGATATCGCCATCTTCACGGGCCGCTTCGAATCGGGCGCCCTGGCGTCGTTTGAGGCTTCGCGCTTTGCTACCGGACGCAAGAATGCGCTGCAGATTGAGGTCTCGGGCGACAAGGGTGCCCTGGCGTTCGACCTTGAGGACCTCAACAGCGTCCAGTTCTACGACCGCACTGCACCCGCGGACCGCCAGGGGTTCCGGAAGATCCTGGTCACTGAAGCGGAACACCCCTACGTTTCGGCGTGGTGGCCCGCCGGCCACATGCTCGGCTACGAGCATGGGTTCTCCCACCAGGTCAAGGACCTCGTGGAGGGTATCGTGGGCGGCACTGAACCGCATTCGACCTTCGCTGAGGGGCTCAGGGTGCAGCGTGTGCTCGACGCCGTCGAGCGCAGCTCCGATAATGACTCTGCCTGGACCAGCGTCGGAGCAGACGCTGCCGTTCAGGCCCGCTAAGGAGGGGAAGAACATGGCACGACCAATAACGCTGTTCACCGGCCAGTGGGCTGACCTGCCGTTCGAGGAGGTGGCCCGGCTCGCCGGCGAGTGGGGCTATGACGGGCTGGAAATCGCCTGCTGGGGTGACCACCTGGATCCCTGGCGCTGGGACGACACGGCCTATGTGCAGGGAAAACTGGACATCCTTGAACGCCACGGCCTCAAGGTGTGGACCATCGCCAACCACCTCAAGGGCCAGGCGGTCTGCGACGACCCGATCGACGAACGGCACCGCGGCATCCTGCCGAACATCGTGTGGGGCGACGGGGATCCGGAAGGGGTGCGCCGCCGTGCCGCCGAGGAAATGAAGAACACCGCGCGGCTCGCCGCGAAGCTGGGCGTGAAGACGGTGACCGGCTTTACGGGCTCGTCCATCTGGAAATACGTGGCAATGTTCCCGCCTGCCTCTGAAAAGATGGTCGACGCCGGTTACCAGGATTTTGCGGACAGGTGGAATCCCATCCTTGACGTCTTTGACGAGGTCGGGGTCCGGTTCGCGCACGAGGTGCACCCGTCCGAGATCGCCTACGACTACTGGACCACGCAGCGCGCACTCGAGGCGATCGGGCACCGCGAGGCCTTTGGGCTGAACTGGGATCCGAGCCATATGGTGTGGCAGGACATCGACCCCGTGGGATTCCTCTGGGATTTCAAGGACCGGATCTACCATGTGCACTGCAAGGATACGAAGAAGCGCCTGTCCAACGGCCGCAACGGCCGGTTGTCCTCGCACCTGGCCTGGGCTGATCCGCGCCGCGGGTGGGACTTCATCTCCACCGGGCACGGTGACGTGCCGTGGGAGGATGCGTTCCGGATGCTGAATTCCATCGACTACAGCGGCCCGCTCTCCGTGGAGTGGGAGGACGCTGGCATGGACCGGCTGGCCGGGGCGCCCGAGGCACTCGGATTCGTCCGCAGGCTGTCCAGCTATGAGCCCTCCGCCGCCGCATTCGACGCGGCATTCAGCACGAAGTAGGAAACCACAAAGAAAAGCTGCCGGCCCCGGTAACTCGGGGCCGGCCGCTTTGCTTTGCCAGCGGTTCCACAGTGCATGGCGTCAGTCGGCAGCTCCGTCCCCCAAGGCACCGGCAGCCAGCGCGGAGGCAGCGAGATCAAGGTGCCGGCGCGTAATGTCGGTGGGGTCATCCTGGAGCCACTCGTGGCCGCCCCATTCACTGGTCAGGGTGCCGGCAAAGCCGGTGCTGCCCAGGAGTCCCCCCAGGTCGCGGAGCGGCTGCGACACACGTCCGTCGGTGTCATCCAGGTCCCAGAATTTAAGGTGGAAACCGCCAACCAGGGGAAGGATGCTCCGAAGGTCTGAGACGTCGCTGCGGCCGAAGCGGATGACCAGGTTCATGAAGAGCGTGTGGACACGGGGCGGCACGTTGCCGGACTGCAGCAGGGCCTTCACGGCGTCCAGCGTGGCAGGGTTCCGCCATTCGTCCGCCAGCCGGGTCACCAGCTCGCCGGGGACGCCGCCGCGGCGGAGTTCCTCGAGGTAGCTGGCAGGCAGGGAGGGCATGAGCATGCTGATGTCCACGAGCACCCGGACATGATCGTCCGCCAGCCCCGCGATCGTGTTCAGCGCAGGGGCCATGGCGGGGCTCTCGGGAACCTGCTGTCCTTGGATCTCCTCGTACAGCACCAGGTCCAATTCGTGCAGCAGGGGCTGTACCAGGCCGAGCAGCTCGGCACCGGCCTGGCCGATCGGCAACCGGACACCGGCAGCCCCGACCCGCCGGGCCGCCTGGAGTTGGGGAACCAGGAAGTCCAGCCGCTGCTGGGTGGATCGCCGCTGGGTCGCTGAGAGGAAGTCGTCCAGGCTCGCACCGACGATGCTGACGTTCCCCTTTGCCTTGTCCATGGCATCGCGGAACTCGTCCACTTCGCCGCCTTGGGGGGCCGGGAAGGACCGCCACAGCAGTCCGGGCTCGAGTTCGATCGTATCGGCCACCCCATCAGCGACTATGCCAGTCACGATATCCAGGGCGGGGCGGTGTGCTGCGGTGACTTCAGGAGTCCAGTTGAAGGCGCTCGCGCAGAGGGTCCAGGCGTCAGGAATTCCGGTCATGGGCACCTTTTCAAATAGGCGTGTTAATGACAAACTTATGTCACTTTTAGGATAAAGGATGGAAGTCATGTTGCAAACAGCTCTGCGGGAAGATGCGCTCACCAATACTCCAGATGGCTTTGAGCTGCGGATCGGGCTGCCATGGATCCGCTCCATGCCGCTGTCCAGCGTCTCTGGCCTCGCCGTGGAAGTCGATGGCGTTGGGCTCGGTCGGGAGGATTTTGAGGTGAACCTCGGGATGCGGGAGGTGCCGGCGGATGCGCTCCCGGAAGAGTCCGGCTGGTGGTTCGTCCAGGACCGCCTCGTCGTGGCTGGCCGGCGCGGGCTTGGCCCGGGCGTGCATGCCGTCTCGGTCGACTTTCAGCTCCTGGTGCCCTACCTGCAGGGCCGGCCGGGCTCGCCGCTGATCCTGCCGTTCCATCTGGAGGCCTGGCTGGAACTGGACCGGTCTGCTGTTCAGGGGGTCTCCCGGGACGTTGCCTGACGTTTCAGGGCAACGTGCCGAGGTCCCGGCGTCGCAGCCTATTTCCGGGCGTCGCCGCCTATTTCTGGGATGCGGGTTCGCCCGCGGCAACCCAGTCGTTGAACATCTCCCGGACCATCGGCTCAAGGGTGGTGGGCCACCAGTCGCCGCCCTCCACCACTTCGCCGAGGTCGGCCGGCGGCGCAATGGTCACACTTTAGGCGGGAACTGCTGCCCTTTCCGGTGAGGGCCGGCCGTCCGCAAACCAGCGCGGGAAGGTGATATCGAACAGCTGCTCGCGGGCCAGTTCAGCTCCACCGCGCAGCGGTTCGCGCGGGTCATTGACGGAGAGGGTGATGGTGAGGTCGCGGGTGGCGAGTGGCAGCGACAGTTCATAGACGCGCTGGCGCACCTCGGCCAGGAAGACTTCACCGGCGGAACCCATGGCGCCGCCAATGACAATGACCCCGGGATTGAACATGTTCACCAGGGCTGAGATGGTCTCGCCCGCCACACGCGCCGACTTCTGGACCAGCGTGATGGCCAGCGCGTCGCCGGCTTGCGCGGCCAGGGTGATGTCCTCCATGCTCAATGTCCCCTTATTGGCCCGCGTGGCCAACGAGCTGCTGGCGCCGCCGTTGATGGCCTCCTCGGCGTCCCGGACGAGGGCCCAACCGCCTGCCACCGCTTCCAGGCAGCCGATCTTGCCGCAGCGGCACTGGGCATCGGAGTCCGAAACGCGGACGTGGCCGATGTCACCGGCGGAGCCATTGGCGCCACGGTGGATCCTGCCCTGGGACAGGAGGCCAGCGCCAATTCCCGAACCGATCTTGCAGTAGATGAGGTCCGCAAGGGAGTCGCGACGGCGGGCCCGTTCACCGAGGGCAAGCAGGTTGACGTCGTTATCCACCCAGACGGGCGCGTTGAAGCGCTCCTCAAAGGGTGTGCGAACATCGAACCCGTTCCACCCAGGCATGATCGGAGGCGCTACGGGCTGTCCCGAGGCGAAGTCGACCGGCCCGGGAAGACCAACCACTACGCCCCAGACGGGGACGTCGGGGTGATTCTTGAGCATGTCGTCGACGAGGGCCATCACCATGTCGAGGGTTTTCACCGGACCCTGGGCGATATCCCAGGGGCGATGGGCATGACCCTGGATGTCGCCGTCAAGTGCGGTGAAGCCGACGTGCACGTGGGCGGCTCCCAGTGCACAGATGATGATCCGTCCCTGTTCGGCCCTAAAGCGGAGCGTCCGCGGTGCACGTCCACCGGAGGAGGCGCCGAACTCGCCGTCGCCGAGGAAGCCGATCTCGATGGCCTGGTCCACACGCTGACTGACAACACCGCGGCCCAGGCCGGTCACCTTGCCGATTTCAGGGCGGGTGCTCGCCTCACCGGTGCGCACCAGGTTGACGATCCTGAGGAGGCTCGTCACTTCATCCGTCTGGGCTCCGAAGCGGAGTGTGGACTCTGTCGTCATAGTTAACAATTCTCACATAAACTCATCGACTAACGCGTTGTTCGGCGCGACTATAGCCAAAACAGCCCATACTTATGAATAATAGGGACATAAGATGGGAGGTCACGATGCCTTGGAACGTAGGAATTCTTGGAGCCGGGCCGGGCGTGGCCGCGCTTCATCTTCCGGTGCTTGGACGCTTGGGGGAGCTGTACAGGGTGACCCACATTGCCGACGCGGGAAGCGGGCGCGCCCGAGCCCTGGCAGAGCGGCTTGGCGCCCGGTGGTCTGAAGGGGAGGCGGACCTGCTTGCGGACGCGGCGGTGGAGGTGGTGGCGGTGTGCAGCCCGCCCGCTGAACATGCCCGCCAGATCCTGGCGGCAGTGGCTGCCGGCAACCGCGCCATCTTCTGCGAGAAACCGCTGGCCACCAGCAGGGAGGAAGCTGAGGAAGTTATCTCTGCCTGCCGGGAGGCCGGCGCCATCCTCTTGGTGGGAACCAACCACCTGTTTGATGGAGCATGGGGGCGCGCAAAACATCACCTTGTCGCCCTCGAAGGACGGGTGCAGGCCATCTCAGTGACGCTGGCGCTTCCGCCGAACGACAGGTACCACCGGCTGGTTGCCGAGGGCGGTCCTTTCCAGTCGGCCCGGCGGGGACGTCCTGACCTCGCCAGTCCTACAGTCGCCGCCGACGTCCTGAGGCGGCTGCTGACCGGTCTCGCGATCCATGATCTTCCTGCCGTTAGGGACATAGCGCCGGGCATCGACGAAGTGGTTTACGCGCGGATCGCTCCGCCGGTCGGCTACCTGGTGGGCTACCGGGCAGGCGACGTACTGGTCCAGTTGGCACTCACCATGCTTGCGCAGGGGCCGGAGGCCCTCTGGCGTTTGAGCATCGCCACCTCCCACGACCGTATCGAGGTCAACTTTCCCCCCGCCTTCGTGCATGCCGGAAGCGCGGCCACCCGCGTGCGGAGCGTGGACGGACTGTGGACAGAATATCCGCGGGATCCCGAAGACGGCTATGTGGCGGAGTGGCGCCTGCTTGCGTCACTCCTTGAGGGAGCGGCTCCGGTGGAGTACGACGAGACGCTGGCGGACGCGCACTATGCAATCGACCTCGCCGACGCAGCAGCCGCGAAAATCCTCGAAGGAGTGCCGCAATGAGCCGGGTGGGACGCGGTTACACTGTCCACACCGCGCTGCCCGCCTACGTGGCCGCTGTTGCCGAACTTCCCGTCAGCGCTGCGCTGACTGATGACGTAAGGGGCGCGGTGGCGGTAGTTCCGGGATCCGGCAACTGGTGGCAGGGGATGATGGCAGCCCGCGCGGGTGGAGCCTCAGCGGTGGTGCTTGCCGACCCGACAGTGCTTCCGGAGAACGCCTTTGTATCCCACCTCTGGCCCGGTGACATTCCGGTGATCGTCGAACGTCCCCGCCTGCGCCCTGACGTCGTTGCCGATGCGGTTGCGGCAAGACGAGGCAGTCCCGCCCGCATCATCACGGTCGAGTGCACTGCCCCCGCTGCAGGCCTTGATGCGGTCATTCGGGACGGTTTTGGCTGGGCGCGGTCCCTCGCCCAGGGGCCACTGAGGTTTCAGGTGGGCATTGCCACGGCGCGGGGGAGGATGGCACTCCTGGATTGCGGGTCCCTGGACGGTGGAGCACTTGCAGCCACCCTTGTGGGGACAGCAGCGGGCGGCCTTCACGCCGGAGGCATGCTCCAAGTGCTGGCTCTCGGCGAGGTGAGAACGGAGCTCACCGTTGACCAGCCAGCCGGGCTGGCGCGCCTGGAGGCGTCCACCGAAGAGGGCGCATTGAGGGCGCCGGAACGGTATGAGTCGTCAGCCCGCGTGGCGCTCCGCCGGGCAGTTGAGGCCTGCTCGGAGGGTCCGGTACCTGACCTGAGTGAGCTGCTTGAGGACATGGCCCTCACCTGGGCGCTGCTCGACGCTTAATCAGGACGAGCTGTCGAATTCAGGCGTTCTTCTGTTGCTTTCTGACTAAAGTTGAGGTAGCGTGAGTAGTGGCGCCGGGGTTCCTGCCGGACCCGTTCTCCGTCGTGATGGTGCGCCGGAGGCACAACACGTCGCGTCGACGGCCCGATCGTTCGGGTAGATCACTATGCCACTTTCGCCTTTGAGACTCCGTCTCCTTGTTATCTCCCTGCTCACGGTCTCCTTCCTCGGTGCCCTGGACCACACAGTGGTATCCACGTCGCTGGCCACTATCGCCGGTCAGCTGGGCGCGCTGACCCTGATGAGCTGGGTTGTTGTGGGATACACCCTCGCAAGCACCGTGCTGCTGCCGGTCCTTGGCAAACTCGGTGATGTACTGGGAGCCCGGCGGATCTTCATCGGTTCGCTGGTGATGTTCCTCGCCGCTTCCCTGGCCTGCGGTTTCGCGACGGACATGACGTGGCTCATTGCCGCGCGCGTCCTGCAGGGGATGAGCTCCGCCGGCCTGCAGCTGATGTCCCAGACCATCATTGCCCGCGTCACCACCCAGCGTGAACGTCCCCACTACATGGCCATCATCGGCGCAGCTTTCCCCATCGCCATCCTGGTGGGCCCGGTCCTCGGTGGCGCCATCACTGATTACTGGGGATGGCAGTGGGTCTTCTGGATCAATATCCCAGTGGGCGCGGCCGCCCTGGCCCTCGCGCTGATTGCCGTTCCGCACCTGGAACCAGGCCCTGCCCCCCGCCACTTTGACGTTGCCGGGGCCGCAGTTTTCACCACCGCCCTGGTGGCACTCGTGCTCGCCGTCACCTGGGCTGCGGAACGCAGCGCAGGCCCCCCCACCGCTGCTGCGCTCGCGGTCAGCATCGTGGGCTTTGTGGCGTTCTTCTTTATCGAGCGCCGCGCACCCGAGCCCATTGTGCCGCTCCACTTCTTCGCCAACCGGACCATTGCGGCGGGCACTGCGCTCTCGGCGATTATCGGCGTCGGCCTCTTCTCCATCACCGCGTACCTCCCCACCTACTTCCAGATGGCCTACCAGACCACGGCCACCGTTTCCGGGCTCGTTCCCATCGCCACCGTGTTTGGCATGCTGGTCAGCAACCTGCTCACCGGATGGCTGGCGAGCCGAACGGGCCGGTACCGGATCTTCCCGATCCTGGGGACCTCGCTGGGTGCCGCCGGGCTGTTCGTCATGGCCGGGCTGCCCGCCGGGCTTCCGCTGTGGGTGCCCATGATTGTGATGGGTGTGGTGGGAATGGGCACTGGTGCTTTCATGAGCCTCATCGTGGCAGTAGTCCAGGGAGCCGCTCCGGCAAGCCAGACAGGCACCATCACCGCAACCATCAACCTGGTGCGGCAGGTGGGGTCAACAGTGGCGACGGCCATCATCGGGGGAGTCATCGGCTTCGGTGTGGCGGCCCTCCTGCCGGCGGGCCTTGATGCCTCAACGCTGACCCCACAGTTGGTCCACGGGGCTGCACCGGCAGTCCAGGCCGGCGTGGCGCAGATCTACAGCTCAGTCTTCACCCCCATCTTCATCGCCCTGGCGGCCACCTACGCGGTGGGAATTGTCGCAGCTGTCCTGCTTCCGCATGGACGCCTTTCCGACGAACCCGTTCCCGCTGCCCACTCAACTTCCGAATCCCTTTCGGCCTGATTTCAAAGGAGACATTATGTCCAATCCCACCATCGCCATCGTTGGCAGCGGGCCCATCGGCTCCACCTACGCCCGGCTGCTCGTGGAGCGGGTCGCCAACGCGCACGTGGTGATGTTTGAGGCCGGGCCGCAGCTCACCGAAGTTCCCGGTGAGAGCGTCCGGAACATCCCCGACCCGGCCGAAAAGGCCCGTGCCCGGGAAATGTCCCAGGGGCCGCAGGCTGGCGCGCACCGGGAATCCCTCGGCATTCCGGCCGGAACCGTTACTGAAGGCATGTTCACCGCACGCCAGGGCACGCACCTGCTGGATTTCGGCGGCACCGGCTCCGCTCACGCCTCCTCGTTCCCGGCAGCGGCTGCGGCCACCAACGTCGGAGGCCAGGGTGCGCACTGGACCTGCGCGACGCCGTCGCCCGCTTTCAGCGAGAAGATCCCCTTCATCGGGGACGGTGAATGGGACGGGTTGATTGAGGATGCAAAGCAGCTGCTGCACGTCCACAGCGCGGCGTTCGCCGATGCCAAAGTCGGCGAGGCCATTCGGTCCCTCCTCGATGAAGAGTTCGGGGCGGAGCTGCCGGAAGGCTATGGGGTGGGCACCCTGCCCGTTGCCGGGGATCCGCAGCCTGACGGGTCCGTGCGCTGGGCGGGTGCCGACGTCGTCCTCGGCCCGCTCATCGACAAGGAGAACCCGCTCTCGAAGCGGTTCGAACTCCGCGACCTCACCCTGGTCCGCCGGGTGGAACTGGACGGACACCGGGTTACTGGGGTCACCGTCCAGGACCTCCGCACGGGCGAGACATCTTTTGTTGCAGCTGACCTGGTTGTGGTTGCCGCCGATGCCTTCCGCTCCCCGCAGCTCCTCTGGGCATCCGGAGTGCGGCCCAAAGCCCTCGGCCACTACCTGACAGAGCACCCTGTGGTGATCTCCACGGTGGCGTTGGATGCCGAAAAGATGGGGCGGTACGCCACCGAGGAGGACCTCAAGGCTGAACTGGCTCGGCGTGCGCTGAATCCGGCAGATCCGGTGGCTGCGGTGAACCGCATCCCGTTTTCCGAGCCGGAGCACCCGTTCTCTGTCCAGGTCATGTATTCCGAGACCACGCCGTTCCCGATGGAGCCGGGAACGCCTAACTCACAGAACCGCTGGGGATACGTCAACATGGGCTACGGCATGCGCAAACATCCCCGCTACGAGGATGCCGTCACCTTCAACGACAACGAGCCTGATTACCGGGGATTCCCCAACATGACCATTGAGTATTCGCTCACCGAGCGGGAAAACGTTGAGATCGCCCAGGCTACCGAACGGCTGCGCCGTGCGGGGAAGGCCCTTGGCGCCTTCGTAGCCGAGCCCAGGCTCATGCCGAACGGTTCGAGCCTGCACTACCAGGGGACCATGCGGATGGGCGAAACTGACGACGGCACTTCGGTGGCTGATCCATGGTCCCGCGTGTGGGGCTACGACAACCTGGTAGTGGGCGGAAACGCCCTCATCCCGACGGCGACGGCGATGAATCCCACGCTGATGAGCGTGGCCATTGCGGTCCGCGGCGCCCGGAAGGCGGCAGAGGAGCTCGCTTCCTGATGTGCCTGGCTTTCTGCCCGGAGGGCGCCCAGGCGTTGGCTTCTCCCGGCAGCGTTCACCGGTCGGGCGGATAACCTGTGGGTATGAAGAACCTGGACTTGAACCTGCTGCCCCAGCTTCAGGTCCTGCTGGAACTGCGGAATATCTCCCGGGCGGCCGAGCGGCTCCAGCTCAGCCAGCCCGCCACCAGTGCAGCAATGGCCAGGCTCCGGCGCCACTTCGACGACGAACTCCTGGTGCGGAACGGCCGTACCTATGACCTCACACCCTTTGCGCAGTCGCTGGTCCCGCTGGTTGACGAAGCAATGCTTCACATCCAGCGGGCCACGCGCGTGCGGTCAGGTTTCGATGCCGCCACGAGCGAGCGGGAGTTCATCATCGCTGCCTCGGACTACGCAGCAGCCCTGATCGTGGGTCCGCTGCGCGGCATCCTGCGGAACGAGGCCCCAAACGTGTCAGTGGACTTCGTCCCCACCGCCGGTTCCGGAATCCAGGGCCAGATGGCCGACTATTCGAAGATCGACCTGCTCGTGGGGCCCACCGGATACCACATGCAGGGCGCCAGCAAACAGGTTTTCAGGGACAGCTTCGTGGCCATAGCCGACGCCGGAAATCCCCTGCTCCAGCAGCGCCGGCTTACCCTGGCGGACCTGACCACGGTGCCCCACGCCGTCGGCTATTTCGGTGAAGGAATCAGCACCCCGGCGGACAAACTGTTCGAGTCCCGCGGCCTGCAGCGCCGAGTGGCAGCGGTGGTGGCGGGTTTCCTGTCCCTGCCGCTCCTGGTCGAAGGGACCGACCTGGTGGCGCTGGTTCCGCGGATGCTGGCGGCACGGGCCCAGCGCGGGGCGGACATCGCTGTGCTGGAGTTCTCCGAAGGGACCGAAGCTTCCCTGGTGGAGGCCATGTACTGGCACCCGTCGCAGGCGGAGGACCCCGCCAGCGTCTGGCTTCGTTCCGTGGTCCAGCGCTCCTGCGCCCGGCTCCACGAACTCTTCCCCGCTACCGCCCACCCGGTGGCTATCCACGCGGCGGATACCACCTAGAGCAAACGCGCGGTGAGGTGGCCAACTGCGACCTAGTTGGGAATTGGGGGGTGTCAGCGCAAGGCGTCCGAGACCGACTTGGCGCCGCCATGGCCCGACTGGCCGCCGTCCACAGGAATCTCGGCGCCCGTCACGAAGGCAGACAGCGGGCTGAGGAGGAACAGCACGACGCCGGCCACCTCCTCCACGCTTCCGGTGCGGCCCTGCGGGGTCTCGGCCAGCGTGGCCTCCCGGAACTCTGGCTTGGCGCTGGCCGTCATGGGCGCCTCAATGAAGCCGGGGTGGACGGTGTTGACCCGGATTCCACGCGGCCCAAGCTCCATGGCAGCCACTTGGGACAGCCCGCGCAGCGCCCACTTGCTCGCGGTGTACGCCACGGGGTAGTGCGCGGTCAGGCCCGCTACGGAGCCCACGTTCACAATGGACGCACCGCTTTTCATGAGGGGCGTCAGGGCCTGGATGCCCAGCAGGGCTCCGGCGACGTTCACCTCATAAACGCGTTGCACGTCGGCCACTGTCACGTCCAGGAGCCGGCTGCGCTGGGTGATACCGGCATTGTTGACCAGCCCGTCCACCTGCCACCCCTCGGCATGGACCCAGTCCGCCAGACCAGTCCAACCAGAGGCATCAGCGACATCAAGCTGCCGGTACACCAACGCCCCGGCCGACGCCGAAGCCAAAGCGCCCAGCCCAGCTGGCATATCCGCCGCCAAGTCGGTGGCGACCACCCGCGCACCCGCCTCCACCAGCATGCTCGCCTCGGCGGCACCCTGCCCCTGGCCGGCCCCAGTGACCACCACGGTCCGCCCGTCGAGCTGGAACGAGACCACCTACGCGCCGGACGGAGCCGCAGCAGCAACCCGGC
Organism: Arthrobacter pascens; assembly: GCF_030815585.1. Lineage (NCBI taxonomy): Bacteria > Bacillati > Actinomycetota > Actinomycetes > Micrococcales > Micrococcaceae > Arthrobacter > Arthrobacter pascens. Next base: position 2,304,261 of record NZ_JAUSWY010000001.1, on the reverse strand, counting down.
TACGCGGCCGCGGCCGGGCAGGCACCCGGGTCACGGCGTCACGCCGGGTACCCACCGTATTCTCGATGGTCCCGATTCCCTCCACGGTCATGCGCACCACGTCGCCGGTTTTCAGCGGCGGGGGAGTCTTTGAGCCGTTGCGCCCCCACAGTTCTGCAAGGCAGCCGCTGCCGCAGGTCCCGGAGCCCAGGACGTCGCCGGGCCGCACAACGGAGTCCTGCGAGGCGTAGGCAACCAGTTCGGCGAACGGCCAGCCCATGTTGGACAGCAGGTCCTGGCCGATGCGCTGCCCATTTACCTCGACGGCCATCGAGATGGGCAGGAACCCCTCGGCGTCGTGCCGGTCCTCGAATTCGTCCGCCGTCACGATCCAAGGGCCCAGCGTGTTGGCGAAGTCCTTGCCCTTGCAGGGGCCCAGGCTGACCTTCATCTCGCGGCGCTGCAGGTCCCGCGCGGACCAGTCATTAAGCACGGTGTAGCCGAAAATGTGGCGGTGTGCTTCCCCGGCGGTCAGGTTGCAGCCGTCACTCCCCGGAACGCGCCCGACGACGGCGGCCACCTCGGTCTCAAAGTCCAGGTCCTCGCAGCCCGCAGGAATCCCAATCACCTCGCCGGTGCCGGTCACCGTATGCGGATTGGTGAAATAGAAGGTGGGCGCCTCGTACCACTCCGGCACCACACCGGCCACGCCGTCGATGCTTTTCCGCACGCCTTCGACGTGTTCCTCGAACGCCACGAAGTCCCGGATGGTACCGGGCACCAGCGGGGCGAGCAGCCGTACGTCCGCCAGCGGAACGGCAGGGACCGAGCCGATGGTTTCCCGGGCAATGCTCAGGGTTTCATCGAGTCCAGCCTCCAGCAGCGCCTGGACGCTGCGGCCGGCGGGCAGTGCGTAACAACTATCGCCGTCCACGAAGCCGGACTGCGTCCCGCCGTCGTGATTCCAGCGTGCAATCTTGACCATGGCGAAAGTTCCTTAAGCTGTGCGGCGGGCGGGGATGGAAGCGGGCGTGATGCCCAGCGCGGCGGCGTTTCCCGCCAGCACGCCGGCCTCGGCCAGCTCTGATAAGCCGGCGTCACGCACGTCCCTTACGGGATTATCGGAGCCCATGTCGAACGGGTAGTCCGAGCCGAGCAACACCTGTTCCGGGCCGGCGGCGGCGACGAGTGCCTTCAGTTCGGCAGCGCTGTGGACCAGTGAGTCGAAGTAGAGCCTTTTCAGGTATGACGACGGCGGTGCGGCGCAGCCATGTGCTTCGGGCCGGACCTTCCACGCGTGGTCCGAGCGGCCCAAACTGGTGGGTAAATAGCCGCCGCCGTGCGCGGCCAGGACCTTCAGATCCGGGTGCCGGTCGAGTACTCCGCTGAAGATCAGGTGGGACAGTGCCACCGCGTTTTCGGCAGGCTGGGACACAGTGTTGGCGAGGTAGAAGCGGTCCAGCCGCTCGTCCAGCGAGCAGCCGAACGGGTGCAGGAACACGAGGGCGCCCAGCTCCCCGGCCCGGCTCCAGAACGGTTCCAGCCGCGGGTCGGAGAGCTCGACGGTGCTGCGTTCCGGATCGTCCGGGGTGGCGGCAAACGAACCGATTTCGACGCCGAGCAGGCCGCACTCCAGCACCGCGTGTTCCAGCGCCTCCACCATCAGTGAGGGGTGATGCAGCGGGACCAGGCCCAGGCCGTTGAGCCTCTCCGGCGCCCGGTCAACGAACTCCCGCACTGCCTGGTTTGCGGCCTTCGCCAGCTGCAGTGCCAGCTCTTCTCCTGCGAAGTAGTAGAAGTGCGACGGCGACGGGGAGACCAGCTGCACGTCCACACCCTGGGCATCCATGTCCGCGAGCCGGCGGTCCAGATCCGTCAGCTGCGGCCAGCGCTCCTTGATCATCCGGCCCGAGGCAGTCATGGATTCTGGGCCGTTACGCCGGACTTCTAGGGCCTGCTGCGCGCCGAAGCCCGCGGGATCCGCTTCGGCCACCAGCTGCTGTAAGGCCGGAAGGAGGATGTGGGCGTGAACGTCCACAATGGTTTTTTCATCTACAGGGGTGCTCATGCGGGCTGCTTCAGCATCGTGGACAGCGAGTTCATGAGGCCCGGCACATCGGCGTCACGGACGCCGTCGAGCATCCACTGGCCCAGCTGGACCGAGGACTGCACCACGGTGCGTGCCCGATCCAGGCGCCGGTCACTGAACTCCTTCCAGAGCGTCTCGGTGACGTGGTCGGCGTTGATCAGCAGCTCAGCCAGGACGGCGGCGTCCTCCACGGCCATCGCAGCGCCTTGCGCGACCGTGGGCGGGCAGCTGTGCGCGGCGTCGCCGATGATGACGGTCCGGCCCCTGTTCCACGGTCCGTCCACGATGTGGCTCGTGAACCTCGTGTAGTTGATGTTTGCTGTGTGATCGAGGTTTTCGCGGATTTCGTTCCATGGGCCGCCGTAAGCCGCGGCGAGTTCAGCCATGATACGGGGGCCGTCCTCGTGCCGGCGCTCCTGGGCCTTTTCCACGAGGAAGGCGTAGATGGTGTCCGGGCCGGTGGGGGTGTAGCCGGCAATAAAGCAGGGCCCGCCGTAGGTGAGGTCGGTGCGGACTACCTCCTCCGGCCGTTCCACGAACGCACGCCAGATCCCCATGCCGGTGCCGACGGGTTCCACGTCGATGCCGATGGCCTTGCGGATAGCGGAGTGCAGGCCGTCGGCACCGATGAGGAGGTCGTAGCTGGCGGAGGCGCCGTCGGCGGTGCTGACGGTGACGCTGCCGCCGTCGTCCGTTATCCCGGTGACCGTCTTTCCGTAAGTGATCACCGCGCCTGCTTGCAGTGCGCGCTCGCGGAGGATTGCCGTGAGGTCGGGGCGGTACATGCCCAGGGTGGCGGGCAGGTCCTCGCCGCCGGTCCGGATGTCCTCGAGGACCGCGATGACGGTCCCGGCGGGATCCGGGGCGCGCAGGCCGAGGGTGCCGAATGCGTAGCCCTTCGCCTCGATCTGCTCCCAGACGCCTAGCTGCTTGAAAACGCGCAGGGCGTTCCCCTGCAGGGTGATTCCTGAACCAACCCGCTGCGGTTCGTCGGCCTTTTCCAGGATTTCGACGCGGACCCCGGCGTCTGCCAGGAGGATGGCAGCGGTCAGTCCCGCGGCTCCCGCTCCGACGATTCCGACATTCTGTACTGCTGCCATCGCTGACTCCTTTGTATTGACGGCGTTACTGCTGCTGGTTTTGTGGTGCTGGTTTAACTGAAAAGCTACCGGAGCGCGATCGGGTTGACGGGCGATCCGACAGCACCGGTGATGGGAAGCGGGGCGGCCGTGAGCAGGAAGTCGTACCTGCCGTCCGCTGCGCACGCTTCGGCCAGGCCGTCCGGATCCCACATCTCACCCAGGAACAGCCCGAGGTTGGGGATGGCGATCTGGTGCAGGGGCTGGAAGGCGCCGTCGAACTCGTTCGGACGGACCTCAAAACCCCACGTATCGGTGGCGATCCCGGCGATCTCGCTCCGGTGCAGCCACGGCGCGGTGCTGAAAGACAGCCCGGGTGCCGAACCGCCGGCGTAGTCACCCCAGCCGTCACGGCGGACCCTCGTGTGCTGACCCGTGCGGATCACCACGACGTCCCCCCGGCCCACCCTTGAGCTGGCGCCCTGCCGTTCGATGGTGCGCTGGAGGTGCTCCGGGGTGATGGCGAAACCGTCCGGCAGTTCGCCGTCGTTCCGTCCAAGTTCCGGCCCGAGCGCACGCCCGACGTCCAGCAGGACGCCGCGGGTGACGATCTTGGCTGCGGCGGTTTCGATGCCGGTCACCAGGTCGCCTTCGGAGGTGACCACGTCACCGGCGGCCCTGCCGTTCCAGGCCTTGCCCTGGTCGAAGATGTGGCCGAGGCCGTCCCACTGGGTGGAGCATTGCAGCGGCATGGCAATCACGTCGTCGGCGCCGCCGAAGCCGTGCGGGAAGCCCTGGTTGCCGCGTTCGGCGTCCACGCCGGTGTCGGTCATGGTGTGGACGGGGTTGGTGCGGCGGCGCCAGCCCTTCTGCGGGCCGTTGGTGTCAAACGGCTGGGACAGCGAGAACGCCTCGCCGGTCTTGACGAGTGCCGCGGCTTCGACCCGTTTGGCGGCGTCGATGAAGTTCAGGGTTCCCAGGACGTCGTCCTCGCCCCAGCGGCCCCAGTTGTTGTGGGCTTTGGCCATGGCGCGGATGCTGCCGAGCGGGTCCTCACGCCGGATTACCGGGGAATCGGCTGATTCCCCGGTGACAGTGTTGCTCAGAGGAGCGGTGTTCGCCGTCACGGTTTGCTGCCTTCAGGGTGGACTTCGTCCTTGCAGTGGATGAGCTGGGTTCCGAGGCTGGTGATCGTGCCTTCCATGACGTCGCCGTCCTGGAGCAGCCGGCCCCAGTGCTGGCCGTTGCCGGCGGGGCTGCCGGTGAGGACCAGGTCGCCGGGCCGCAGCGGCATGATCTGGGAGGCTTCGCTGACCAGCTTGGCGACGCCGAAGATCATGTCCTGCGTGGATTCGTCCTGCATGGCCTTGCCGTTGAGCTTCAGCGTCACCTGGACGTCCTGCGGGTCGCCGAAGAATTTGGCGGGCACCAGCAGGGGTCCGGTGGGCAGGAAGCCGGGGGCGTTCTTGGCGCGGTACCAGTCCGAGCCGATGGCGGGCATGTCCTTGCGGAAGACGTACTCACGGGTGGTGATGTCGTTGACCATGGTGTAGCCGAAGACGTAGTCCAGTGCTTCCTCGGGGGTAACCCGGAAGGCTGTCCTGCCGATGACTGCCGCGAGTTCCAGCTCCCAGTCGTGGGACTTGGAGTAGGCAGGCAGGGTGAGGTCGTCCGTGGCGGAGGCGATCGCCGTCGGGAGCCCGATGAAGAAGTACGGCGTGCCCTGGCCTGCCCGCTCATCCATCATGGCCGCGGTCTTGGCGCGAACCTCTTGTTCGTCCTGGCCCGGCTCGCGGTGCGCCGCGGCGAGGTCGATGACGTGCTTGCGGTAGTTCGCGCCCGTCTGCAGGACCTGGACCGGCTCCACCGGAGCGAGGACCTCGACTTCAGCAAGCGCCAGGCCGGTATCCCCGCCTGCCGAGGCGGCCACGGCGTCCAGCTCGGTTTCGGCGGTGCCCCAGTGCTCGATCAGGGAGTTGATGTCCCCGTCCTGCGGCAGGATACGGTCGCCTACCAGCAGGCCGACGCGGGCTTTGTTGTCGCCGGCCTCCTGGAACCGGATGAGTGCATAGGTTGCTTCGGCCATGTCTTAGCCCCGGCCCTGCTGGGCGTAGGGGTTCAGGAGGGCTTCCTTCATTGCGGGGGAGGCGCCTTCCTCCGTGGCCGTGAAGCCTTCAGCCGGCGGGAAGGACTCGGTCATGGAGTGCGGCATTGCGCCGTTCTTGTAGAAGTTGTTTGAACCCTCGGACGGCTTCCAGGTGTTGGCTTCCCAGTCCGGGACGTAATTGCGGTAGCCGCCGGAGTTCAGCTCCACCCGGAGACCGGACGGGTCGCGGAAGTAGAGGAAGTTCTGCTCACCGATGCCATGGATGGAGGGGCCGTATTCCATCGGGGTGCCGTTTTCCATCAACACGTCCGCGGTGCGGAGCAGGTCCTCGTGCGAATCGACCCAGAAGGCGATGTGGTTGACGCGGCCGGTCCGCTTAGAGGTGTCCAGGACCACGCCGAGGTCGTGGGACTTCTCGTTGGTCGTCAGGACGGAGAACACGGTGATGGGGGCCTCATCAAGGTCGGTGAACGCCATGACGCGGAAGCCCAGGGCCTCGTTGTACCACTTGGCGAAACCGCGGACATCGGACGATGCCACGGTGACGTGGTCCAGGAAGCGCGGTGCGGCGGCGTGGCTGCTGCGGCGCTCCGGACGGTCCGGGTAGGTGGACTCGAAGCCGGGTTCGGCAACGTACTTTTCCACGTCGAAGAAGAGGCGCATGGGGTGGCCGTAGGGGCCGGTGAACTCGTAGGCCTTGCCATAGCCGTGGCCGCCCACGGTCCAGGCGCCCTGGACGCCGGCTGCTTCGACGCGCTGGGCCGCGGCTTCAAGGGCGGTTTGGGAGTTGGTGCGCCACGCCATCCGGCCCAGGGACGCTTCCGGTCCTTCGGTGATGACCAGGCTGTAGCGGTAGTAGTCGCCCCAGCAGCGCAAGTAGACGTCGCCGTCCACCCGGTCAATGATGCGCATGCCGAACTTTTCCTCATAGAACCGTGCCGAGGCTTCGACGTCCGGGCTGGTGATCTCGAGGTGGGCAAGATGGGAGAGGGGAGTTTCCACGTTGAAGTCCTTCGGTTACTGGCTGCGGTACTGGTTGTTGCAGGTCCTGTAACTACTGTGAAGGAGCTCATGTATTTGGGGAAGACGAGCTTTCTTATACAAAGTATTTGTCTAGTTGATAATCATTTCGGTCCTCATATGCGCCCCTGTTCCCGCTGTTGCGCTGGCTTTGGGAGAAACGAAGGAATCCGGGAAGTTACTTTTGGAGGCATCTCTGACACCAAGGACTATTGCTCGATCAGCGCGACGAAAAACGGACTGCCGCCACTCTCTGCACCCAAATCCATGGAAACATACTTAGACGCAGGAAACGCATCGCGGACACGCTCCAGGAGCAACCATTTCGAGCCTACTTAGGTAGTCCTCGCCATAAGGCCTGCTTGACGTCTAATTGGTCCGGTCCCTTCGTCCAGGGGAGTTCTCGCACCTGCTTCAACTCCCGATGTTCAAGAGACGAAACGTGCGTTTCATCCGCTGAGGGCGTGGATCACATCCCTAGGCGTCTTTTTAAGTCGATCTGATAGCGAAGCCACCGCTGGGTCAGCGTCCGGAGTGCAACTTGGGGAACCGGCCGGAGCCGAGAAATTTTCGGAAGGAGGTAAGCCACGCAGGAGTGCCGAAGAACGCGTCGCGCCTGGCCGGCGCGTAGCGCCGCCCTGGTTGCGCATGGGACCTGACCAGCGACGATGGACGATCAGAATGATGACAGCCACGCTGTCTACAGCCATTTATGGCCTCTAGGAAAGGCATTGCTGGGCGCATTTGGGGCGCCATAGGGTAGGGGTACTTCAGCACATATACGCCGTTATCGGCTCAGAGGAGGACCGTGTCAGGCCGGTCTAAATCGAGATCGATGGATCGGATAACGGTAACGGAAGGTCTCGGCGTAGTGCGAAGTCAAAGTGTCGGACCTCCGGAGTAGCGTGCCGATTGGCAGCGAATGAGAGCCGCCAATATCGATTGGGGATAAGACGCGGCAAGAACATAGTGTGAGGGTCGTTTTCCGCTGCAGCTCTGGCCATGAGCATGAGCTCTGTGTCGATGTTCAGCGAGGCGTGCCGCCCGAGCTGCGGTGCCTGCCCTCGCAGCCACACGGTTACGGCGCGGGCAATGGCACAGGTTGTGCCATTCCGGCCGATCTTCACGAGCGCGTACAACGGGAACTTCGCGACGCATTTCCGGAGAGCAAGAGACGCGGGCCCGTCCAAATTCGAGAATAATGCAGCCAACTGCCGGCGCTAGAGCGCCTTGGGCTCCTCGTTGTCTGAAAGGAGGGGGGTAACCGCCGTGAGGGAACTGGGTTCACACACTTGCTGCAACCTAATGGGTTCAGGGCGATTCGCGCGAAATGCCGGGAACACAGCGACTGCCGCGCTCCCGGGTAGGGGAGCGCGGCAGCCGCCATTTGTAGCTCAGAATCTGTCGGAATGGGGTGTGTACAATGTGCACACTTTTGCCGTCGGACTGGGCCGTACATCGGCCGGATTGGCTCGGATTCGGTATGTTTTCTGGAGTTCCCTGTATTTGCAGGGGCTGGAATGCGGTTCGAGTCCCACCTCGGGCACAGTGTTTCCGCAGGTCAGAAGCCTTTTTGAGGTTTAGTGTGTACAAAACTTGACAAGGGAGGAGCAGTCGGGTGTAGGGGCCATCGCGTTGTCGGTGGCAGCTTCATCGAGGCTCCAGTCTTGACGGCGGTCTTCGTAGCCCTCGTGCCGGTTATCGCATGAACCTTTATGAAGGCAGCGGGCAGGGGCCGCCGTTGGGCCAGCAGCAAAGTATTCGATGCGCGGGAACTGGGGGCGGCAAGCGCCACGTTCCTGTAGCAACGGCCCGCAAGTCTCAGGAATTAGTGACCTCAGGGCTGACAGCGGTCGGCTAAAAGATCAGGGCGGGCAGAACACTGAAAGCAGGACGGTAGCCGAACACGGCCTAACGGAGCGGCCAGGAATCTTTCGCCGCACCAGTGACGATTAGCTGCGCCAACACAACCCAAGTGGGACGTCGCTGCCAAAGCAGCGAGGGCACTCGGCCAAATGCTGTCTTTTCGACCAGTGCTGACAGCGTTTCCGGGACGATCCCTCCTCAAGGTGGTCCCTGTCTGTAGTTTTTGGCACCACCGACACCGTGCCGTGTGTGGGGACGCAATGACGGACAACGTGCAGCGCCCTAAGACCAGTGACGACGACGTGCCGTTTGCCAAGCAGCCAGCACTACCGTACTTGAGCGAGATCCATTGCGACTGGTGCTATGGCCGTTGACGGAAATCAGTGGACAACAAAGTCGACCGGTGATGACTGGCCTGGTCCCCATTTGTTGAAAATGATTCCGAGAGCCTGGCCAGGACCACGCCCGCATCGGAGTTCGGGAACAGATCTGCGAGCCTAGCGGCCGTATTGATAATTTCAGTGGCATTTGGCGTTTTGGCTCGGACTTCTTCTCTGGCCCAGTAGCTCGCTGCTAGGGCAGCCTTGTCCGGTAGTCCGAGATCGAGGCATGACCGGACGGCTTGACTGTAACCGTTGCGCCCCTCCTCCACTAAGCCGCCCCTGAATGCCACCAAGCCGCGGGTCGCTGAGTAGACGGCTGTTTCCTGCGCATCTTGGGGAAACGGACAATTAGCTAAGATGGCCTGGGCCTCGTCATGCTTGTCTTGGTTGGCCAGGGCGAAGGCCAGGTTATTGGCAATCGTCGCGTCATGAGGATTGGCAAGCCTGCCAGTTCGCGCAGCCTGTTCAGCGATGTCGTAGCGTTCTGCGCCAACCGCTGCTACATATGAGAGGAAGGTTGCCGGTTCCACCGCGAACGGTTGGTCGTTCTGCCATTTGAGTCCGGAGTCCATTGCGGCGGACCAGTCTTTCTGCCACCTTGCTTCAAGGGCCTCTGCTTCAAATCTCCGTTCTGGCTCCTTAACGGGTCTTACAATGAAGCCTCCTCTCTGGGATTCGAAAGCTATCTGCGCAGCAGCATTCTCCGTTGGTTGCGAGCTAGCTTGATTAAGAAACTTGCGTGCCCTCTTGTCGCGACCACCGTTGAACTCTGTATGCGCGACAGTACAGGCGAGCTCACTGATTGCCCACGGGGAAAATTTTCCTGAGGACAGGACAAGAAGGGCTTCCTTTATGGAAGACGGAGCGGTCCCAGCAGCTTCGTCACTCGCGATCTCAGCCGCGAGGATCCATGGATCAGCTGAGCCTTTCGCATTCTTCAAAGTGTTTTGCGCAGCTTCTGGGTCTTCGATATGTATGAAGAAACGAACGGCCGACCTCAGAACGAATCGGTTGACGGGGGCCAGAGCTAACGCCGTCACTATGGATCTTCTGGCTTTGTCCGGTTGACCTAGGAGTGTCTGCGCCAGGGCGAGATCAACCCACTTCGTAGGATTGCGGGGCATGCGTCGGAGCTCTTCTCTGATATCTCCAACGGTCGCTTTGCGAGAGTCAGCCCGGAACCAGGTTTCGTCGCCTGCGACGGGAAGTTGGTCCAAACGTCGTCTAACTTGGGCCGCTGTTGCAGCCAGCAAGGGACTTGCTTTGGCGGACTCTATGAACTCAATGACTGGGCGGAAGGGCGCAGGGTCGTCGAGGCTGAACGCTAGGCCAAGCGCGTCAGCCGCCCTATGCAGGGTCGGGGCCATGTTGAAAGCGTGTAAAGCCTCCATATCTGGGAGGTGCTGAGACGGCTGACTCGGTACTGAGGTGGAGGCAAGTTCACCAAGAGAAGCAGAGACCCTGAAAGGGCGCCAGCGTGGCAGGAGATTCCGCTCTTCCATTCCTTGAGATGCCGTCATGCTGCCGTGGCTCCTGCGTAGCGGAGTTCGGCTTTGTGAGCCAGGAGATCCAATTGAGACACAATGCGGTTCAGAGCATAAGGCTGATTGGCTTTGCGGCTCGCTCGGTGCCCGCGTTGTTCCAAATCTGGGTCCGTAAGGCACGAAATCAATTTGATCAATTCGTTCTTCATGTCGTCTGTGACCGAATATCGGAAGCTGTTTCCAAGTTCATCCAACGCCGTCGCATGCGCAGCCTGGACGTACGGGAGGGCGTCCATATATGAGCCATGCCAGTTCCGTGGTGAATGGCTCGGGTCAAGGAAGGTGTGCAGGAGCGCGTTCATTGTTACGTCGCTGAGCACGAAGGTCAGGAGACTGCCGAGTTGATAGATGTCGCATGCAAGTCGACGTTGCTCAAAGGAAGTGGGTATATCACCAAAGCACTGCTCGGGAGGGGCATATGAAGGATCCCCCGCGATGTTGTACCCATCGTGAATCGCTGCCCTTTGTTGGTCTGTCGCTCGGCCGAGATCGCCGATCTTGGCAGCACGACCAACATCTAGGAGAGGGTTGAAGACCAATAGGTTGCTGGGCTTGATGTCCTGATGTGCCACCTGAATCGAATGGAGCTGGGCGATTCCGCTCGCGGCGTTGTGGACCATCCTCAGCCGAACAGCCAGTTCCAGATCTCCAACGTCGTCAAGGAGGCCCCTGATATCGCCGTCTGCTCGTTCGAAGATGATGAAGCTGATGGGGAAAGTCTGTGCAGGCGGTGCAGGAAGACTGTTGTGATGGTAGGCCAATACCACCCGCGATAGGCGACGCGAAGTGCACTTTTGGACGAGCTCTCGCTCGAAGTTGTAGGCCTCTGTAATCTCCTGCATGAAGCGTGTTGGGTCCGGGCTGCGGAAGATTCCTCCGTAGTTGATGACCTTCACAAACCCCTTCCTGCCGTCGACATTGCCAGCTAGATAGCCAAGGGAGAAGTTGCCCCCGGTCGCGCCGATCGCTTTGGGAAGCGCCGCGGTTATGGTCCACCCCTCGCCAAGGTCTAGACCAACTAGTGGGTCAACTGGTGCCGATAGGCTCGATGTCATGCTGCTTCCCCCATCATTTAGGCGCCGGTGCTGGCATGACGCCGAAGAATCCTAATTCTAGGGGACGCACTCCGATATCCTGGCGGCGTGACTCCCGAGGCCACGCCGTTCGATTCACCTCGGCCTGTTGCCATCCACCGTCAACCGGGGAACCGAACTTAGGGTCAACATGAAAAGACGCCAGCCCCTAGGCCATTGAATCCTGGCCATAAGCTTGTCTAAGACGGTGCCTTAGGACATGTGGCTGTCGTCTCCGATCGATCACGCGGGCGATTCAGGCAGGCGCATCGGCTAGCATTCAACCCTGCCTTACTGGACATCCGTCGGTGAACGGTGCGCCGATTGAAAGGGGAGTTCCCCTTGATGCGAAAGAAAAAGTCTGATTGAGGTCAAGGCGTTGGGCGCACTCGAAAGGTCCCAGATTCAGGTCGTGCTACCTCATAGCCGTTCCGGTTTTTTACCTAGTGAGTGTGTCGCGCAGCGCGCGGGACTACACTGGTGTAGTTATTAGGATGTATAAGACTCATATCTGGCGTGGGGGACTCCGTTTTACTATGTCACCTGTACCTAGACCTGAGAACGGCTTTCTAGAGTCGCAAGTTAGGCTCTCCCGACGCGGAGGTGCCCGATGGCGCAACGAAGACGGTTCTCGCCTCTGGGAATGGGATGCATTGCATGGTCATATTGAGGGTTATACAAGGCGTGGCCACCATATCGGCGTCTTTGACGCTGTGACCGGTGAACGCATTGGACCAGCTGTGGCAGGAAGGAAGATCGATGTCTAACAGTCCTAAGACGTTTGTGTCGGCTTGTCTTTCCGGAACCGCGCTTCTGGACGACGTTGACGAATGGGTGGAGACGTGGCACGAATCCCCGAATGACGTTAGCCTTGACGACTATCTCGGCTTTAGTGCCGAAGAGGGCGCACTGTGGGCAGAGCGCCCCGAATCGCTGCGCTTCATCGTTGCTGCGCACAGGTATGGAAAGCCAGTAGAAACGATCCTGCAGAGTCGGGACGACTTTGCCTTGGCCGCTCGGGCTAGCGACTCTGCAGAAGCGATGGCCGTGCTCGCCTGGCTTCGCCAGACAAATCGGCTCTGAATAGCGTTGCCGATACCAGCACCGGCGACCGCCGCTAGGCGTCTGGCGTCTACGATCGTTCAACGTTTTGATCTAACCCCGCCAGTTGACGTCGAGTCTTTGCTGCGCTCTAGGGCTGAGCTAATGAGAGTGGACTGGCCAATTGAGCGCGTCGATGCAGTGCTTACTGGATTGACCGGTGATCCTCGCAAAATCGCTGTCTACATTCGAGCAACGGATAACCTCCTGCGCGAGCGCTTTACCATGGCTCACGAGCTGGGCCATCTTTTGCTTCCGTGGCATCTTCCTAGTGCCAACTGCGAGGTGGGAGAGGGGGCCTTGGATCTACCAACCTTCTCTCTAGAAGAGGAAGCGGATGTTTTCGCTTCGTGTCTGCTCGTGCCGGACGCCTGGCTGCTACACCAAGTTGATCGCTCTGGAGACGACATGTCTCAGCTGCTGCGCGAGCTCAACGCAGCCGAGGTCACGACAGCTGCTGCCCTTCAAGCACTGCGCCGCTATCTACTCGCAGGCTGGGTCTTCGTGAGTTACGGGGAGCGGCAGCGTATTATGCCCACGCGGGGTACGCGATTGCCCAACGTGCCGGCTGACAAACTTGTAGAAGTCTTGGCATCTGAGTGCTTCGCCCATGGTGAGGCCTCGCTCAATGGATTCCCTGTCTATTGGTATCAGATGGTTGAACCCTTGGCGTTACCTGAAAAAAACATCGACGACCCGAGGTCCGACCACCAGATCCTCATGGACGCTATTGCCATGGTTGAACCGGATTTGCAACGTCGCAACTCTATTGGAATGTCGGCCAATGGCAAGGTCGGTGGCGCTCTTAGAGAAGCTGCAGGTCGGCCAGCCATCGAAACCTTTCAGGCTGTCAGACATCGATGTGAGCAGTGGGAACATTCTACGTTGCTGGCGCAGCCAGACTTTCTACTTTGGCTCGCTGAACGGTCGAGAGCAGTCGAAACCGGGATGACAAAGCGTCGACGGTCCAAAAGCTAATCCCAGGACCTGGCAAGCCGGAAACTTGGTACGGCTGCCCGACCTGAACGGAGGCAGCCGCCGAGAATCCCCTTGGCGAAGCATGGCACTAGGAGACGTGGGATTGCTTGCCTCTGCCTTGCGTTAACCGGCATGCGCAGTGAAGCCCATCCTGAGTTGGGCATGACGGCGGTCGTAAAGTCGTGGCGGTACCCCTGTGATCCACAGCGCAACCGTCAGCGTCCGGGTAGTGCGTTTGTTGCCGTCAATGAGCGATGAGGGCTTCGATCTAGTGGGGGGAGAAGCGGCTGGCACTGTTGAACTGCGGGACTCTGCTTCATTGATTTCCCGGCACATGGTCCTCCGTTAGGTCCGACTAGGAAGCCAAAACGCGGGTGTGCACAATGTGCACACCGTGGGCGTCGGACTGGGTCGTATATCGGCCGGACTGGACCGGATTGGGGAGGTTTCCGGGAGTTCCCAGTGTTTGCAAGGGCTGGAATGCAGTTCGAGTCCCACCTCGGGCACGTGTTTTCCCTGTTCAGGGGCTTGCGAGCCTCTGAGTGTGCACCAAATGTGTTGTAGGGGCCCCCCGGGGGCCTTTTTTGTTGGTGGCCGTTGCTGTGGCCGGCGTGCTCCTTGCCTACTTGGCCTACTTGGTCGATGCTTTTGGTGTGTTGTCTCTTCATTGTCGTTCACGGTGAGGGCGACATGACCGGTGCCGGCTGTGAAAGTCTTCTCTACTTTGCAATCGCCTTCATGGCGTGGTCAGGATCTGGTCTCGTCGCTGGATGCTGTCCCGGAGCGTCCTGGCTTGCTCGAGGGCCTCGCCCGGGTTCATCCTGTGAATTGTCTTCACGCGGTCATCGACGGCGTCTGCGGCTTTGGTTTCTTTTGCCGAGGTGGGCAGGGTGACTCGGTTTGATGGTGCGATGGTGTTGCCGCGGTAGATGAATTCGGCATTGATCTGGCTGGACTGGGTTGCTGCCAAGGGCAGTGTCGGGCCGTCCAGGGGGTCGCCGTCGTACTGTGAAACGGTATTGTCTCCGACGAATAACCCGTCACGGATGGACATTCCGCGCTCGGCCAAAGCGCCGGTCAGTGCTGCGAAGGTTGCCGCGTGGGGTTTAGGCTGCCCTGGTTCCTGTGGCTCGGAGGGTGGCGTCACCCTCGGCAACGGCAAGCGTGCTTCACCCAGGCGCCGCCATTCACCGTCCGGCGCTTTTCAGGGCCGATCAGGCGCTCCTGACGGACTTCCATTGCTTCAGCCGCTCGGCAATGAGCTCCGCGCGCCTTTGATCGTCGCGACCGTCCATAATGCCCATGTCGTCCGGGTCGGCGCGCCACCAGACACCAGCTGTCCGCGCATTCACATGCGGATCTGTATCAGCGCGAGTCGTGAAGTACCCGGATGCGCGGTCATCGGCTTCCAGCCGAATCTCGCCTACTCCCTCAAGCTGCGGCGCGTTGGGATCCAACGGCCGCTCGCCCTTCCAATAGAAGAACACGCCTGTGGACCCTTCCTTCTCCTTCACCGCCTCGCTCCAGTATCTTGCTGACAGACTTCCATCCTCTCGCCACGCGCGGCCCGTCAGTTCCAGCGCGCCGTTGCGATCACGCGAAATCTTCAGGAGGCTCACGGCATCAGGCTCCTTTGCGGTGCGCTCCGTCAAGGAGAAGTGCCACCACGCGCCCTCGATGCGCGTAAGGCGACCCTCGTTCTCGATCGCCTTGCGGATTTTCTGGTTGATGGTTCTCATTTCGGACGCTGTCATTGAGCCGGCGTAGCGGATGCAGGTGAGGCCGAGGAGATCGCTCGGAAGCTTCGCCCCGCTTGCATGGAGAATAAAGGTTCGGCGCATACCGAGCACGCCGCCGAAAAGGCCGGCCTCGAACACAACGTTATCCCGCGGAGAAGCCTGACCCGACTGAGGCTCGGAAGACGCTGACAGGCTCACCGTCGTCCAGTCGTCCTGTGCAAAGACAAACGCCGCGAAATCGACCTCTTGGGTGAGCTCTAGGAGGCGTTCCAGTGTCGACGTTCCCGGATTGAAGGATGTCATCCAGGGTTCGACACGCGCGACGTCACTCAGACCGCGAGTGAGTGCCTGAAGCAATTTCTCCTGCTTCCCTGATGAGCCCAAGAACATTCGAGGCTTATCCATCGGTTCCTCCAAGAAATCCGCCAGCGCAACATCTATGCCCGACACGCATCGCGATTGATTGATCGCATCACCGCCGATTCTGTCAAACGGTCTTGCACCATTCTGGCACGAAGCCCGGATAGAGGGTGATGGCCGAATTTCATCGGAGCAATGTCCTAACCACCAGAGCGGCCCGATGCCTGGATGAGTCAGCACGAAGCTTTCCTCAACGAAGAGCCGATTATGAGAACGTTCATTACGGATGACAGCGCTGACATTTTTTAGCAGGACTGGGGGACTGACGGCGGTGGCAAGAACCTCGCCGTGTAGTTGCCCCGATTCCCGGACGAGCTCGACGGCTTTGGGGTGTCCACTGCGTGCCAAATTGACCGCGTCACGGCTTGTTTCCACCTCGAGTCCTTGCTCGCGGACGACGCGCGAGGGCACTGCCGCTGGCCGAAGCAACGCCTGATCTGCGAAAGCATGGCAAAACGCCTATGGACGGGTTCTCGCATCTGTTTGAACTCGTCCTACTTCACGGCCGATATCGAGCCATATGTCGGCCGCAGATCCCGTCGGTGGCAGTTGATATGCCCATCGCCTGCTGGAGACTCTACTTGCTGCATCGTCATCAACTTCTCAGAACGAGCTGTCGTTTCTTCTGTCACAAGTTTGAGGGCTGTCCGGTCTTAATTGGTGACGAGATCGGAGGACAAGCTGCGCCGATGGAATCCAAGATGACATACCGGCGCCCGCGCCTCAAGGAATCTTAACTTCAGGTATCTCGAGTGAATGGAATGTAGTGATGAAGTCTCAAGAACTGCACGTGTCGACGTCCGTGCTCGTCATTGGCACCGGGGGCGCCGGCCTCCGCGCCGCCATAGAGTTGGCCGAGCGGGGGGTCGATGTGCTCGCTGTCGGCAAAAGGCCCAGAAGCGACGCCCACACCTCGCTCGCAGCGGGAGGCATCAACGCCGCTCTCGGCACAATGGATGCCGATGACAGTTGGCAGCAGCACGCCGCCGACACAATCCTCGAAAGTTACCATCTCGCGAACCCCGAAATCGTCGAGATCGTCACCAAAGGGTCTGCCCAGGGCATCAGCGACCTGGAACGCTACGGCATGCCGTTCGCCCGCGAGGAAGACGGCCGGATCAGCCAGCGATTCTTCGGTGCTCATACGTTCCGCAGAACCGCTTTCAGCGGCGACTACACGGGGCTTGAAATTCAGCGCACGCTTGTTAATCGCGCCGCCCAGCTCGACATTCCGATATTGGACGATGTTTACATGACGCGCATTCTCGTCACCGACGGTCGGGTCTTCGGTGCCTACGGCTTCCGGCTCTCGGACGGGACGCGCTATCTGATCCATGCAGACGCCGTGGTGCTCGCCGCCGGCGGACACACCCGCATCTGGCGGCGCACGTCCAGTCGGCGTGACGAGAACACCGGTGATTCCTTCCGCCTGGCAGTGCTCGCAGGCGGCCGCATCCGCGATCCGGAGCTGGTCCAGTTCCATCCCTCAGGCATTCTTGAGCCGGAGAACGCTGCAGGAACGCTCATCTCGGAAGCCGCACGCGGAGAGGGCGGCATCCTCACCAACGCCCTCGGTGAACGATTCATGGCGAAATACGATGCAGAGCGCATGGAGCTCTCGACCCGCGATCGGGTCGCGCTGGCCTGTTACACCGAGATTCAGGAGGGCCGCGGCACGCCCAATGGCGGCGTGTGGCTGGACGTGTCGCACCTGCCGCGGGAGACCATCATGCGTCGCCTGCCGCGTGTGTACCAGACCATGCTCGAATTGCAGATGCTCGATATCACGACGACGCCGATAGAAATCGCACCGACCGCGCATTACTCCATGGGCGGCGTCTGGGTCCGTCCCGACGATCACAGCACTGATGTCGCGGGTCTCTACGCAATCGGGGAGGCGTCAAGCGGTCTTCATGGCGCTAACCGTTTGGGAGGAAACTCGCTGATCGAGCTGCTGGTCTTCGGAAGGATCGTAGGCAATGCCGCCGCCGAGTACTCGGAGTCCCTCACCGCACACGTGCGCTCGGCGGACGCGGTGGATGAGGCTAGAAAAGAGATAGATGATCTGCTCTACGCCAACGGGCACGAAAACGTCCGCGTATTGCAGCGTGCCATCCGTGACACCATGACCGAGCATGCGGGTGTCGTGCGGAACGAACAAGGTCTTACGCAGGGCCTCGCCGAACTCGACGTGATTGAAGCCCGCATCACAGAGGTGGGTGTGCATCCCGACATCGCCGGATATCAGGATCTTGCACACGCCTTCGATCTGAAGGCCTCCGCTCTTGCGGCGCGCGCGACGCTCGAAGCTGCCCGTGAACGCCGTGAAACACGCGGCTGTCATAACCGCAGCGACTATCCGGATCTTGATCCAACCTTGCAGGTGAACCTCGTCTGGTCTCCTGCTCGTGGCATCGAGCACGAAGGCATCGCGCCTGTATCGCACGAGATTGCGACGCTCATGCGTCGACCGGTCACAACCGCGGACAAACTCGTCGAGTGAATGAGGGTCCGATGCGTCCGATAGGACCTCCGCGTCACAAATCAATGGTTTGTCGCTACCCTCAGTCGAAGACCCACTTACGTTCCACCCCGGTGGCGACGCGGCCGGGCCGGACGTCAACCAAGAAAACAACCTGCAGAGCAAGGGAACAGTTAAGAATTGGCATACCAACTTACGGCCAGAATGCCCGGCGTCGCATGCCAAACTCGGCCCACACTTCCATGGCCAGGGTCCAGCCCTTGGAGCAGTAATATTGGGCGCATGAGTGCCGATGCCGGGTCAGCCGCCGATTTAGAGACTGCGTCGACGATATTCGCGGAGGTCCGTTCTCGGTTGTTCGGGATTGCCTACCGGATGCTCGGCAGTGTCAGCGAGGCGGAGGACATCGTCCAGGAGACGTGGGTTCGATGGCAGACATGCGATCGCAGCCTGGTTCGGAATGCGCCGGCGTTCCTGGCGACCACCGCCACCCGTCTTGCCATCAATGTCGGGCAGTCGGCACGTGTCCGTCGTGAGACGTATGTCGGTCCGTGGCTGCCGGAGCCTGTGGACACGAGCGCCGATCCTGAACTGGGCGCCGTCAATGGTGAAGCGCTCGAGTTTGCCGTGTTGCTGATACTGGAAAAGTTGTCGCCGACCGAGCGGGCCGCGTATGTTCTGCGGCAAGCGTTCGACTACCCGTATGAGCAGATAGCGGAGATCATCCAACAGACAGAAGCGAATGCCCGCCAGTTGGTCAGCAGGGCGCGCAAGCGCCTTGCTGAGGAGAAACGCGCAGCGGTGAGCGTAGGGGAACAACAGCGTCTGTTGGAAGCGTTCCTGACTGCTGCGCGAACCGGGAACGTGGCCGCGCTGGAGGAATTGTTCGCCGCGGACGTCGTCAGCTACTCCGACGGCGGCGGCAAGGTTCGGGCTTCCAAGTTCCCTGTTGTCGGACGGGAACGGGTCGCGAAGTACTACAGGGCGTTCGCGGCGCGATTCTGGGATGGTGTCGATACCGAGCCCTTCATGGCTAACGGCCGGCCCTCGGCACGGCTGGCACAGGACGGGGTGGTGTTTGCGGTGGTGACTCTCACCGCTTCTGCCGATGGTATTGATCGGCTGTTGTGGACGATGAATCCGGACAAGCTCTCCGCCGTGACGAGGGTTGGCGGCTGACCTTTGGACTTTAATCCTGAGCTGATCATGTGGCGCACCGCTAATGTCTGAGATCAGCCCGGCCCAGCATGGTCCGCGAGTGCGTATGAGAGCCCGTGCGTCGGACGAACCGCACCGCCATGCAAGCCAGCTGGAACTGCTGTTCGATCTCACTTTCGTGGTCGCTGTCGCCAGCCTTACAGCGCAACTGGCGCACGGGATCGCTGAAGATCATTTAGCAGAGTCGATCCTGCCGTTTCTGCAGGTGTTCTTCGCGATCTGGTGGGCGTGGATGAACTTCACCTGGTTTGCGTCCGCGTTCGACACGGACGATGCGTTTTACCGGCTGATGACGATGCTGCAGATGGGAGGCGTGCTGCTGCTGGGTGCAGGCGTGCCCGCGGCATTCAACGACGGTGGCTATCTGGCGGTCACCCTTGGTTTTATTGTGATGCGCGTCGGTTTGATTGCCCAATGGCTACGGGCTGCGATTGAGGATCCGGCCAGCCGCCGGACGGCGTTACGATACGCGGTCGGGTTTGCCGTCCTTCAACTGGGGTGGGTCCTTCGGTTGGTGTTGCAGCAGGCGGGGTTGTTGCCGGGGCAGCTGCAGATCGTCGCGTTCGTGATGCTCGCTATTTTGGAGCTTACCGTTCCGTTGTGGGCCGAACGCACAGGTCGCAGCAGCTGGCATCCGCATCATATTGCCGAGCGATATGGACTGTTCGCAATCATTCTGCTCGGCGAAAGCGTGCTGGCCGCATCGAATGGCGTGGCCGCTGCATTGAGATCCGGCGGCGTGAGCGCATACCTGATTGCTGTCTCGGCGGCCGGCCTCGCGCTGTTGTTCTCCCTGTGGTGGCTGTACTTCCTACACCCGGCGGGTGAGGCCTTGTCGGCAAATCGTGACAATTCGTACCAATGGGGATTTTGGCACTACGCCATCTTTGCGGCGTTAGCGGCCCTCGGCGCAGGCCTCGAGGTTGCCATCACTTTTCAGCTGTTCCGAAAGTTGGCCCAGACAAGCTCACGGGAGTTACGAAATTTGGTGCTGAACTAGCGTGCAATCTTCCAAAGGCTGTCACAGATTGATTTGGTACCCGGTCATAGCTGGTGGACGGAATGTCACTACATTCCGCTAAGCCAATTATCGAAGGGAAGATCATCATGAAGATCGTGGTTATCGGCGGCACTGGCCTGATCGGCAAGCAGGTTGTGGAGATCCTAAGCAGTCAGGGCCATGAGGCGAAAGGGGCGTCCCCTTCCACCGGGGTGGATTCGGTGACCGGCCAGGGATTGGATGAGGCGATGGCGGGGGCGGACGTAGTTGTCGACCTGACGAACACTGCCGAGTTCGATGAGAAGGTAGTCGTTCCCTTCTTCTCCACTTCATCCCGCAATCTTCTCGCCGCCGAGAAAAGGGCAGGCGTGCGGCATCATGTGGCCCTTTCCGTTGTTGGTACCGACCGTATCGGGGCCGTCGGCTACTTTGCCGGAAAGACTGCGCAGGAGAAGGCTGTTAGAGAAGGCGGAGTGCCGTACACCATTCTGCGGGCTACTCAGTTCTTTGAGTTCATCCCGATGATCGCTGACGCCGGAACACGCGACGGGTCGGTTTATGTGACAAGTCACCTGATGCAGCCGTTGGCTGCTGCAGACGTTGCTCGCATTGTGGCGGAGGCGGCGGTCTCGCCTGCGATTGACGGCGTCCTTGAGATGGCGGGCCCTGAGCGCGCAGGACTTAATGAATTCGTGTCCCGGGTTCTCGCGGCCCGCAATGATTCCCGCCCAGTGGTCATTGACACCGAAGTCGGCTACTTCGGTATACCGATCGAAGAGACGAGCATCGTTCCCGTCGGTGAAACCCGCATCGGGGACATCACCCTCAAGGAGTGGCTGAAGTTGACGTCACAGCACGGCCTGTAGCTGCGTCTCCGCGACTATAGGAGATTTCGCCAGCAGCGTTTCTCCCGCTTGACGGATGCTACCCAGCTCCGGACGCCATAGCCAGGACATCGGCTAGCTCGGCCGCAGCATGACTGCAGGCTGGAATTCACCGCGTTGAACCCGGACCGTCTCTCCGGGCGTTACAAGGGTTGGCACCTGACCTATGGGGGTGCCGTTGTGAGCCTGTCAACGGCACCCCACTATGACGCAGTACCCGGAGGCGGATGAAGCAATCTTCCTCAGGCTGTCACAGATTGTGTTGGTACACGGTCATAGCTGGTGGGACGGATGTCACTGCATCCCTCTACGGCACTTATCGGAAGGAAGATCATGAAGATCGTAGTTATCGGCGGCACTGGCCTGATCGGCTCGAAACTGGTCAGCAAGCTCGGCGAACACGGACACGAAGCACTGGCCGCTTCCTCTGACTCGGGTGTGAACACCCTCACCGGCGAAGGCCTCGGGGACGTGCTGCAGGGAGCCGACACTGTAGTCGACGTGTCGAACTCGCCCTCATTTGAAGATGCAGCTGTGCTGAACTTCTTCACTACCTCCACCCGCAACCAGCTCGCCGCGGAGAAGGTGGCCGGCGTCGGCCACCACGTCGCACTGTCGGTGGTCGGCACCGAGCGTTTGGCCGAGAGCGGCTACTTCCGGGCGAAAATCGCCCAGGAGAAGCTCATCAAGGAATCAGGTGTCCCGTACTCCATTGTCCATGCGACGCAGTTTTTCGAGTTCGTCAAGAGCATCGCACAGGCCGCGACCGACGGAAACACCGTTCGTCTGTCACCCGCGCTGATTCAGCCCATGGCCGCTGAGGACGTGGCCACCGCTGTTGCACGCACCGCCGTGGGAACTCCACTGAACGCCACCGTTGAGGTCGCCGGTCCCGAGCAGTTCGGTCTCGACGAGCTCATCCGCAAAGGCCTCAGCTTCCATGGCGACCCCCGCGAGGTCGTCACCGACCCAACCGCGCGCTACTTCAACGCCATGCTCCAGGACGGCGAACTGCTTCCCGGCAGCGAAGCGACCATTTATGACACCCGCTTCGAAGAATGGTTGAACCAGCAGTAGCCGGACAGCGCGGGGTGCCCTTCACAGAGGACGTTGAAGGGCACCCCGCTCCCGAGCTTTTTCGATAGAAGGCAATACTTTCTGAAAGCAGACCGCCATGGGCAATCACATTCGCTTGAACCAGGCCGTACCAGCGGCATACAAGACCTTGCTGCTCCTTAACGACGAATCCTCTGCCGCGGCCGGTGTAGCAGGCCTGGAACCCCTCCTCATCGAGCTCGTCAAGATTCGCTGCTCCCAAATCAACGGCTGCGCGTTCTGCTTGAGGATGCACATCCGCGACGCCATCTCCCACGGCGAAACCCAGGACCGCCTCGCCGTCCTGCCCGCCTGGCGGGATACCCAGTACTTCACCCCAGAAGAGCGACATGCCCTTGCCATCGCAGAGAGCACAACCCTGATCTCCGACCGGCTGAGCCTGCCCCAAGACGAAGTGGCAGCACTCAACGACGACCAGATAGCCGCTGTGGAATGGGTGGCGATCACAATCAACGCGTTCAACCGGGTGGCAATCTCCAGCAACTACGATGTCCGCAACTGAACTGGGGCATCCAGCGGTACGCTCGGGGAGTCGTCAGTGAACCAATCCAATTCATGGTGGGGAACGTGGATCATGAAGTCACGGGCCGAAGGCCAACCTTATAGTGGCGCTTCCGCGTCAGCAGGAGCGCCGCTGGCAGTGTTCACGGCCAGGAAAGGCGTCGAACCAATGATCACTTGACGGGCACGTGGGCCAGGTGGGCAGACAAAACGGTAATGGGACTGGTCGAATCAGGCTCCTATCAAGTCATGTCCGCCTGGCTCAACGCGCTTATAGCGGAACTTGAACCGGCGGACAGATCACAGGGAAGACAGCACCCGCAGGCACGTCAGTTTTCAAGTGAGTCACACCGGTTCAAGACCAATTCCAGTATTACCGTTTGCAAGGGCTGGAATGCGGTCGAGTCCCAACTCGGGCACAGTGTTTCCGCACGTCAGGGACCGATTGGGTTACTACCTACGACCTTTTCGGCTTGGACGACACCGACGGGCACTTCCGATGGTGCGCCGAACAGCTCTGCCGCAACCGTGTTCAGCGGCCAAGCGTCCTGATCACAACCACTCGTTGAGCGCCGCGATCAGGACGGTGGCTTTTGATCGGAAAGATTTTGCTCGTTCTACTCGCCCAGCTGCAGTGCGCTCAGAGTCACCGGCCCCTCAAGGACAATCCGCACGGCCTCGAAATCAGCGCTGCGGCTGGCAACCTCCAGCCGCAGTTCACCGTTGAACCCGGGCTTTATCGCTGCATCGGCGCAGTCCTGCCAGGTCCCGCCCCGGCCCGGGAGCTGCACCGCAATCCTTCCAGCGCCCGTAGCTGAGAGCCGGAGCGACGCCCACTCAGGGGCGCTGCCCTGCCAGCCCCGGTAGACCGCCGTCGCCCTCTCCTGCGGGGAAGCCGGTGCGACGGCGGTGCCTGCCATCGGGGTTTCCGGCACGAGTGCAAGGTTGGAGTAGTCATCAAACAGTTCCGCCCGGATCCAGGCGCCCCGGGCGCGCGGGCCGCTGCCTTCGCTGGCGACCGTCATTTCAACGCCGAGGGGAAGGTCGTTTGCCGAGGGGCCCACCATCAGCTCGTACGTGCCGGGCTCCACCAGCATCCTGCCGGCGGTGACGCTGTACGTGGCCAGCCGGTCCACGGGTACGGGTATCCGTACGGTGCGGTGTTCGCCTGGTTCGAGCTGAACCCGCCGGTGCGCCACGAGCAGGCGCCTCGGGAAGTCGTAGCGGTGGCCGGGGGAGGCCGCGTACACCTGCACCAGTTCGTGTGCAGTGCGGCCTCCCGTATTGCGCAGGACCACATCCAGGCCATCGTCAGCCCGTACCGCAGATTCGTAGCTGACTGTGCTGTAGCCCAGGCCGTGCCCCAGCGGGAACAGCGGCTCTGCGTCGCTGTAGAGGTAGGTGGCGCGGGACGCGATGAGGTCGTAGTCCAGGATGTCCGGAAGGTCCGAATCGCGCGACCACCAGGTCTGCGGCAGGCGTCCGCTCGGTTCGGCATCTCCACTGAGGACATCAGCCAGCCCGTTGCCCATCTCCTGGCCTGCGTGCGAGGTCCACACAATCGCGGGCGTGTCTGCCAGGGCGCCCAGGGAGTACGGGTACGAGGAGACGATCACCAGGACCGTCCGGGGATTGGCCTCACGCACCAGCCGGATAAGCTCCTGCTCCTCCTGCGGAAGTGCCAGCGTGGTCCGGTCGATCGTCTCCCTGCCTCCCATATGGGGATCGTTTCCCACAACCACGACGGCGACATCCGCTGCGGAGGCTGCCTCGCTGGCGGCCTGCTGGCCGGAGCGCACGGTCCGCAGGGTAAAGCGGTCCGCCGTTTCTTCGGTCCCGGCAGACAGGGCGGCGCTTCCGGTGTGCGCCTCAATCCGTACCCACTTCCCCGTGCCGATGTGCTGGATGGACACGGATCCGTCCGGGCTGGGATGGAGACGGAAGGTCTCCTGCACCACCCAGCCACCCACCCGGTCAGCAGACGCGGTCAGGTAGTAGCCGGTGGCCGCCACGAACTTCTCGGTGACGGGGAACTGCAGCGTGCATTCACCGCCGCCCCAGTCCTTGAGTAGGAACGTTTCCGCCGGCCCGGGGGCCGCGGCACTGGCAGAGAGCGCGGTTTCGGGGCCGCCGGCGCCGAGGTACGTGCCGGTCCGGACACATCGGAGCGACACCGTATCCAAGCCTGGCTCCGTCACCACGTTGCCGTAACGCTTGGAGATGCCATCGACAATGCTGACCTCATCCTGCAGGGTGCCGCTGTACCAGTCGCTCAGGACCGTGGAGCCGAGGGCACCTATCACCGCGATCTTCCCTGGCTCTGCCTCCAACGGGAGGAGGGGTCCGGCTGCTCCCTCCTTGCCAAGACCGGCTTCGTTCCGCAGCAGCACCACAGACTTCCGCGCTGCTTCCCGGGCCAGTTCCACATGCGCGCCGTCTCCCACCATTTCGGAGCCGACAGAGCCATACGGGCCGCCGTCTGGCTCGAACTCGCCGGTCCGCTCCCGTAAGGTGAGCAGCCGGAGCACCGAAAGGTCGATGACCGCTTCATTGATCAGCCCGCGTTCCAGGGCATCGTGGAGATGCCTAAGAGACGGCTCCGGGTTGTCGCCGTCCTCGGTGAAGTTATCCACCCCAGCGCGGAGGGCGGCCGCGTAGGCGGACGGGCCGTCGTCGAAATACTTCTCGGCGGTGTACAGCGCGGACGGTGCGCCGGCGTCGGTGACAATGGTGATGTCCTCGCCGTTCCGCCACTGCCGCAGCTCGCCGGCCACCAGGTCCGAGACGTGCGCGGGCCGGCCGTTGACCAGGTTGTAGGACAGCATCACCGCGCCCGCTACGCCGTCCTCGATGGGACCGCGATAGGCAGGCAGTTCGTACTCATGAAGCACACGCTGCCGCAACTGGCTGCTTGTGACGTTGCGGTCAGTCTCGTTGTTGTACGCCAAGAAGTGTTTCAGCGTGGGCACGGTCAGCCAGAAACGTTCGTGGTCGCCCTTCAATCCCGCGCAGTATGCGGAGGCAAGGAAGGCCGTAAGGTGCGGGTCCTCGGAGAACCCTTCTTCATTGCGCCCCCACAGCGGGTGGCGAAGGGGATTGACCACAGGTGCCCAAACGTTGACGCTCACGCTCGGATCCTCCGCTTTCTTGCCCCTGACTTCCATGCCGACGGCGGTGCCTACCCGGTGGATCAGATCAGCGTCCCAGCTGGCAGCCAGGCCCACGGGCTGCGGGAAAACAGTGGCCGATCCGAGCCCGGCCACGCCGTGGGCCGCCTCAGTACCGGTGTGGAACCGAGCCAGACCGAGGGCTTCCACGGCAGGGGCATGCTGGTGGAGCAACGCGATCTTCTGCTCCAGTGTGAGGCGGGCCAGCAAGGCCTCAAGAGTGGCAGCGGTGGTGGCGTCAGTTGTGATTGGCATCATTGGGGGCCGTTCCTTGGAGCGCGATTTGTTTAAACGCTTGCGTAGAGAGTGACTGGCAAACATTGTGGCATTTCGCGCTGTGAGCTGCAACACAAGAAAGCCTTGCGGTCTGATTTGCCATGATCTAGGCTGTTGGCAATCGAAACGCTTCGATAGTTTCTCTAGTCCAACTTCGACAAATCCTTGGCCTGGCTGCCCTGACGCAAGGCTGCGCAGGGCAGCTGCAGACCCGGCAATCAGGCCTGCGTCAGGGCAACAGATGTCCACACAAAGGAGTGCAAATCATGCTTGGAAACAATGCCTCACCGGAACGCGGCCCGTCCCTGAAGGAGCTGGGCCGCGCCGGGGTAGGCCGCAGGTCCTTCCTGGGTCTTGTGGGTAGTGCCGTGGCCTTTGCCGCCCTCCCTGCGCTGACCGCATGCAGCAGCGGCGGCGCGGCCCCGCAGGCCACCAGTTCCGCGGGGATGTCCGACGCCACGTCCAAGATCGTGCCCAGTTACATCCCGCTCGACATCGTCAAACCGGACATCCCGAGTGTGAATGGTACCGCGCCCGGCTTCACCAGCATCCCCTCATCCTTGGTCAAATCAGTGCAGGGTGTTCCGGGTAAAGGCGGAAGCTATACGGTCATGACCCCGGCATGGTGGGCAATCCCGCAGGCGGATAACAGCTACTACCGGGCTGTGAACGAACGACTAGGCGCAAAGCTCAATTTCCAGGTCAGTGACGGAAATACCTACGCAGACAAGATCCAGACGGTGCTGGCCTCACCCAAGGATGTGCCGGACTGGGTGGTCATCCCGTCCTGGAACCTTCCGCCGCGGTTCGGACAGGCAGTCAAGGGCCTCTTCACTGACCTTTCCGAGTACCTTGCCGGTGACAAGATCAAGAAGTACCCCAACCTCGCGAATATCCCCACCTCTGCCTGGAAGTACAGCTGTTTCGAAGGCGGGCTGTACGGGCTGCCGTTCCCGTCCGAGCAGGTCGGGAACGCCTTCTTCTACCGTAAGGACCTGTTCGATGAAATGGGCCTGGAACAGCCAAAGTCCGCCGATGAATACATCGCAGTGGCCAAGGAAATCACTGACCCGGCCAAGAACCGCTGGGGTTCTGAAGATGTGTGGACCGGCGCGCAGCTCATGCACGGTGTGGACAGCTGGAAACTGGTGGACGGCAAGCTCCTGAGCAGGTTTGAGACAGACGAATACCGGGCTGCCCTGGAATGGGGGGCAAAACTTTTCGCCTCAGGCGCTGTCCACCCGGATGCCGTGGCCGGCAACACCCAGAAGATGGGGCAGCGTTTTGGGTCCGGCGCGTCGCTGATGACCAACGACGGTGTTGGTGGCTGGCATGGAGCCCTGGGCCTGAATCTGCCCAGCAACCCGAAGTTCCAGATGCAGCCCATGGACTTCTTTGCCCCCGACGGCGGCAAGCCCACGTTGTTCCGCGGCTCACCCGCCGCCATCTTCAGTTTCATCAAGAAGACCGATGATGCTTCGAAGGTTGAGGAAATGCTGGCCCTGGCCAACTTTGCGGCCGCTCCCTTCGGCACGGAGGAGAACATGCTGATCGTCAACGGCGTTGAAGGCATCCATTACACGCTCGACGCACAGAACGTTCCGCAGGCCACGGCCAAGGGCACGGCGGAAGTCACCAGCACGTATGCGTTCCTGGTGAACTCCGCTGTGGTGAACAACCAGGTCCAGTACCCCGGCTACGTGAAGGCCAAGACGGACTGGGAAATCCGCCAGGCCCCGTACGTGGTTGACCCCCTCTTCTACGGCCTGCAGATCCAGGAGCCCAGCAAATTCGGCTCCCTGAAGAAACCGTTCGATGACCTTTCCAAGGACATCCTCCGCGGTCGCAAGAGCATGTCGGACCTTGATGCAGCCGTCGCCACCTGGAAGAAAAACGGCGGAGATGAACTGCGTGAGTTCTACGCAGGATTCCTGAATGCCTAGGACGCCGGCCATGACCACCTCCGAATCCACCCTGACCGCTCCGGCCGTTCCGGCACGAGGCGGCTATCGCCCGGGCCAACCGGACGGCGCCCGCCAAGAGGGCATCCCCGCAATCCGCAAGAGAGCGGGCCTGCGCACCAGGCTGCGGCGGGACAAATCCCTGGTGCTGATGACCTTGCCAGCCATCGCCCTGCTCCTGGTCTTCGCCTATATCCCGATGATCGGCAACATTGTGGCGTTCCAGGACTACTCACCCTTCGTGGGCATCCCTGACAGCCCGTTTGTAGGGTTCGACAACTTCGCTCGCGTCCTGGGAGACCAGGCCTTCTGGCTCGCCGTGACGAACACCCTGGTGATTACGGCCTTCCAGTTGATCTTCTTTTTCCCCATCCCCATTATGCTGGCGCTGCTGCTCAACTCCTTGCTGTCCCCGGCACTGCGTTCCACCATCCAGGCCATCGTCTACCTGCCGCACTTCTTTTCCTGGGTGCTGGTGGTGTCTGTCTTCCAGCAGGTGCTCGGTGGGGCAGGCCTCCTGAGTCAAAGCCTGCGGGCCCAGGGCTGGCAGGCCGTGGACATCATGACCAACCCGGACACTTTCCTGTTCCTGATTACCTCGCAGGCAATCTGGAAGGACGCCGGCTGGGGAATCATCGTGTTCCTGGCCGCCCTCAGCGCAATCGATCAGGAGCAGTACGAGGCAGCGGCCGTCGACGGAGCGAACCGCTGGCACCGGATCTGGCACGTGACGCTTCCCGGGCTGCGCAGCGTCGTCATCCTGCTGCTGATCCTTCGCCTGGGTGATGCCCTGTCCGTGGGCTTCGAACAGCTGATCCTGCAACGCGACGCCGTGGGCGCGCAAGCATCCGAGGTCCTGGACACCTTTGTGTACTACACGGGCATTCGTAACGGCGATTGGGGCTATGCCGCGGCGGCCGGCCTGATCAAGGGCGTGGTATCGCTTGCACTCATTCTGGGTGCCAACAAGCTGGCCCACAAATTCGGAGAGAGCGGGGTGTACTCAAAGTCATGAGCACAATCACCAAACCGGCAGCAACAGGTGCAGCGGCATTGCGCCGCAAGAAGTCGTCCAGGCCAGCGTGGGAGGAGGAGCCGGGCCCGGCGGCGAAGATCGGTAAAGCGGCCGTGCTCACCCTTGCGGTCCTCGCCGTCCTCGGGCCGTTATACTCAATCGTCCTCACCAGCCTCTCCTCCCAAGGCACCATCATCGCAGCCGGCGGAATGGTGGTTGTGCCCGGGGAAATCAGTCTGGATGCCTACCGCCAGATCCTGAGCGGCGGCGTGGTCACCAGGGCGGTGCTGGTGAGCGTGGGCGTCACCGTCGTGGGGACCCTGCTCAGCGTGGTGGTCTCGGTGCTCTGCGCGTACGGCTTGTCACGGCCGGGCTCCTTTGCCCATACGCCGCTCCTGTTCATCCTGCTGCTGACCATGTTCTTCAGCGCCGGTATGATTCCGGCCTTCCTCCTGGTCTCCGGCCTCGGCCTGATCAACACTTACTGGGCCCTGATCCTGCCCAGTGCCATATCTGTGTTCAACATCATCATCCTGCGCGGCTTCTTTATGGGGATAGACCGCGGGATCCTGGACAGCGCACGGATCGACGGGGCAAGCGAATGGCGGATCCTGAGCCAGATTGTGCTCCCGATGTCCAAGGCAGTGACAGCTGTTATTTCCCTGTTCTACGGGGTGGGCTATTGGAACGCGTTCTTCAATGCGGTGCTCTACATCAACGACAGCGCCATGAACCCGCTCCAGGTGGTGCTGCGCTCCTATGTCCTGCAGGGCGTGATGATCCCGGGCCAGATTGCCGTGGGGCAGGGTGCAGCACCGTCCCTGGCCCTGCAGATGGCAGTGCTCGTGGTGGCCGTGGTGCCCATCCTCATGGTCTACCCCCTGGTGCAAAAGCACTTCACCAAGGGAGTCATGATCGGTGCGGTGAAGGGGTGACCTTCAACAGCGCCGCCCAGGCCCTCCTAGCTGCGGACCGCAGAGGTTTCGCGCTGCACCAGGGAAGGCACAATGAGCCGGATCTCCACAGGCTTGTCCGAGTTGAGCCGATCCATGACCATTTCGACGGCGGCGCGTCCAATGTCGTGGGCCGGTATGGAAACTGCCGTCCATGGTTGGGCGGAGGCCATGGCCGCGTCTTCGGGAGCGATGGCAACAACCGAGATGTCCTTCGGGATCTGCAGCCCGTGCAGGGCGAGGGCTTCTCGCAGCAGGGGGAGCAGTCCTTCGTTGTGAACCACCAGGGCCGTAGGCGGCTCGTGATCCGAAAGCATGGCGTCCAGGGCGCCGGCGAGGGCGCCGGACGTGGGTTCGCAGGCCCTCAGGGCAGCGTTGATGCCGGCAGCCTGGCAGGCATCCTCAAAGCCTTTGCGTGCACGGTCGGCATAAGTGGCGTGACGCTCAAGGGAGGCCTGCGGGGAACCGATGAAGCCAATGCTCCTGTGGCCGAGTTCGGTCAGGTGCCGCACGGCAGTGCGGGAGGCGGCTGCAAAATCGAAATCCACGCAGCTCAGGCCCTGCGGATCGTCCGGGAAGCCGATCAGGACAGCAGGCTTCCGGAGCTTCGCAAGCTGGGGGATCCGGGTATCGCGCGCTTCGATATCCATCATGAGCAGCCCGTCCACAATGGACTGGGAAGTCACCCGGTGGATGCCATCGGCGTCGTCCTGGGTCAGGAGCAGAACGTCCTGGTTGTAATCCCGGGCAGTAGTCACAACGCCAGCCACGAATTGCATGATCACGCTGACGTTCACGTCCGCCCGCAGGGGGACCATCAAGCCAAGCACGTTGGACCTGCTGGAGGCAAGGGACCTCGCGCCGGAGTGGGGGCTATAGTCCAGCTCCTTGATGGCGGCCAGGACCTGTTCCCGAGTTTCCTCGGAGATGGTCCGTTTGCCGCTCAGCACGTAGGACACAGTGCTGGTGGACACCCCGGCAGCCTTGGCGACATCATTCATGGTGGCCATCGGCCACTCCCTTCCTCTGCGCGTGGAACACCATCATAGCCACAAAGATTGTACGAAACGGCCCATCCTTTCGATTGTATTCGACTGGATCATCCCAACCATTCCGGCCTAGGGCACCCACAACTGTCAAACCCTGATTGAAGCGATTCGATACCATGATCAACTTTGGCCCTTCTCCCATCTCCACGCCTAAGCGCGGCCTGGACTCCCTGACGGAGACACTGGGACTCATCCACGGCGCTGACTACAACCCCGAACAGTGGCCGGTGGAAAGCTGGCCGGAGGATATCCGGCTGATGCAGCAGGCCGGCATCAACCTTGCCACGGTCGGGGTGTTCAGCTGGGCAACGCTCGAACCCACGGAAGGTGCCCGCAACTTCGACTGGCTGGACCACATCCTGGACCTGTTACACAACGGTGGCATCAAGGTCTGCCTGGCCACCCCCACGGCATCGCCGCCGCCCTGGTTGGGGCACGATTACCCGTCGACGCTTCCAGTGGACGCGGACGGCCGCACCCTCTGGTACGGCTCGCGCAACCAATTCAGCCCGTCATCCGCCAGATACCGCCGAGCCGCGGCAGCCATCACGGAATCGTTGGCCCAAAGGTACACCGACCACCCGGCAGTTGCCATGTGGCACGTGGGCAACGAGCTGGGGCAGATCAGTTACGACGACGAAAGCGCGCTGGCATTCCGCGCCTGGCTGATGCGGCGTTACGGATCGATGGAGGAGCTGAACCGCGCCTGGGGAACCACCTTCTGGAGCCAGCGATATGGCAGCTGGGACGAGATCATGCCGCCGCGACGCGCGCCTTATCTGATCAATCCCAGCCAAACCCTGGACTTCCAGCGATTCACTTCTGATCAGCTGCTGTCCCTCTACCGCGGGGAACGGGACATCATCCGCCGCTACGATCCCACCAGCCTTATCACCACCAACCTGATGGGGTTCTTCCGCGGCGCCGACTACTTCTCCTTCGCCAAGGAAACGGATGTAGTGGCCAACGACTGGTATACCGACCCGTCCGATCCGGAGTCCCACCGGCTGGGCTCGCTGACCCACGACCTGTGCCGGGGGCTCTCCGGCGGCGAACCGTGGCTGCTCATCGAGTCCGCAACCTCGGCGGTGAACTGGCGCGAACACAACGTGGCCAAGGAACCGGGGGAACTGCGGGTGGATGCCTTGTCTGCCATAGCGCGTGGTGCCGACGGCGTCTGCTATTTCCAGTTCCGCCAGTCCAGCTTCGGCGCTGAACGCTTCCACTCGGCTGTAGTACCCCTGGCCGGTGAACACACACGGGTGTTCCGTGAAGTTGCGGAGCTCGGCCATGACCTGCAGTCCCTGCGCCAGCTGGCCGGTACACCTTCCAGGGCGAAGATCGCGGTCCTTTTTGACTGGGACAGCTGGTGGGCCGCCGAATCACCCGACACCCCCACCAGCCGGCTGGAAGTGGTGAAGCAGATCCAGGCCTACTACGCGCCGCTCCTCCGCAGGGGGCTCGCCGTTGAAGTGGTCCATCCATCCGCGGACCTGGGCAGGTTCGAGCTGGTCCTGGCGCCGAGCCTGTTCATACTCGGGCAGCAGAACGCCGAAGCCCTTGGCACGTTTGTGCAGCGTGGCGGACACGTGGTGGTGGGCCCGTTCAGTGCTGTGGCGGACGAAAACGGACATCTCGTTCCCGGACGCTTCCCGGGAGTGCTGGCGGAAATTCTTGGGGTGGACGGCGAAGAGTGGTTGCCGCTCGCGTCCCCCGTAGGCGTTGAGTTTGGCAGCGCGGTACCCGCAGAACAGGCTGAAGCATCCTGGTACGCCAGTATCTGGGCGGAGGACCTGGCAATCCGGGAGGAAACCGCGGAGGCCGTGGCGCTCTTTCGTGAGGGACGCCTGAAAGGCAAGCCCGCCGTCGTACGTAACCGCAAAGGCGAAGGAAGTGCCTGGTACGTCGGCGCGGACCTTCCCGCCGAGGCGCTGGACCTGGTTCTTGGTGCAGCCCTGAACTCAGCTGGCATCGCCTCCCCGCTGGTTGCACCGCTTCCGGAACCGGTGGAAGCGACCAGCCGCGGCGGCCACCTGTTCCTGCTCAACCATTCGAACCTGCCGCAGGCGGTCCAGCTCGGCTGGGCGTCTGTGGACCTGCTCACCGGCGCTGAGCACAGCCAGCACCTGACCTTGCCGGCTTTCGGGGCTCTCGTACTCAAAGAACTAGGGAAATAGAGGAACAGCATGAAATTCACGGACGGCTACTGGCTCTACCGTAAAGGCCTGTCCGCGCTGCATCCGCGGGATGTTTCAGATGTGGAAGCTTCGCAGGACAAGCTGATGGTCTATGCGCCCACGAGGAGGATCGCGGACCGCGGCGATGCACTGAACTGCCCCCAGCTGACCATCACCTTCGAATCACCGCTTCCGGATGTCATCGGCGTGACCATTGAACACTTCCAGGGCGGCGTGGACAGTGGCCCGCACTTCGAGCTGAAGGAAGGCACAGCGGACGTAAGCATTGGGAACGACGGCGGCACGTCCACCTTCACCACCGGCGGCCTCACCGCCCGCATCAACACAGCCGGCGACTGGAACGTTGACTTCCTGGGGGACGGCCGGCTGCTGACCAGCTCTGTGCCCCGCAGCATCGGCCTGATCACAGACCAGGACGGGAAGCACTTTATCCACGAACAGCTGACGCTCGGGGTTGGCACTAACGTCTACGGCCTGGGCGAACGGTTCGGACCGCTGGTCAAGAACGGACAGTCGATCGACATCTGGAATGAGGACGGCGGCACGTCCAGCGAGCTCGCCTACAAGAACGTGCCGTTCTTCATCACCAACGCCGGATACGGCGTTTTCGTGAACCACCCGGAGCGGGTGTCCTTCGAAATCGGCTCCGAAGTGGTATCCCGGACGCAGTTCAGCGTTGAGGGGCAAAAGCTCCAGTATTTTGTGATCCACGGACCGACCCCCAAAGAGATTCTGCGCCGCTACACCGAGCTGACCGGGAGGCCCTCGCGTATTCCTGCCTGGTCCTACGGGCTGTGGCTCTCCACGTCCTTCACCACTGACTACGACGAGAAGACGGTGATGTCCTTCATTGACGGGATGGCCGAGCGCAAGCTTCCGCTGTCCGTATTCCACTTCGACTGCCACTGGATGCGTGCCTTCCACTGGAGCGACTTCACCTGGGACCCTGCCACATTCCCGGACCCCGAAGGCATGCTCCGCAGGCTCCACGAGCGGGGGCTCAAAGTGTGCGTATGGATCAACCCCTACATCGCGCAGCGCTCGCACCTGTTCCGTGAAGGCGCCGAGCTTGGGTACCTGGTGAAAAAGGCGGATGGCTCGGTCTGGCAATGGGATATGTGGCAGGCCGGCATGGGGTTGGTGGACTTCACCAACCCGGACGCCGTCACGTGGTACCAGGACAAGCTGCGCACCCTGCTGAACCAGGGAGTGGATTCCTTCAAAACGGACTTCGGGGAGCGCATCCCCACCGATGTGGCCTGGCATGACGGCTCTGATCCGGAGCGGATGCACAACTACTACGCGCAGCTCTACAACCGGACGGTTTTTGACCTGCTCAACAAAGAGCTGGGCGAAGGCCAGGCTGTGCTGTTCGCCCGCTCGGCTACGGCAGGAGGGCAGCAGATGCCCGTCCACTGGGGCGGGGACTGCGAGTCTACCTTCACGGCAATGTCCGAATCCCTCCGCGGCGGCCTGTCCCTGGCATCCTCGGGATTCGCCTTTTGGAGCCATGACATCGGAGGGTTCGAGGGAACTCCGGCACCGGAACTCTTCAAGCGCTGGATCGCGTTCGGGCTGTTGTCCTCGCATTCCCGGCTCCACGGCTCCAACTCCTACCGTGTGCCGTGGCTGGTGGACGACGAATCCAGCGACGTCCTGCGCCACTTCACCGAGCTCAAGATGAGGCTGATGCCGTACCTGCTCTCCACAGCCGAGGACGCCCACCAGACAGGGTCCCCGCTGATGCGGCCTATGTTCCTGGAGTTCCCGGACGATCCCGCCTGCGCCCACCTTGACCGGCAGTACATGCTGGGGTCCGAGCTGCTGGTGGCGCCGGTCATGGGCAGTGGCGGCTCGGTGGACTTCTACCTGCCGGAGGGAACCTGGACACATCTGGAAAGCGGCGAGCA
Source organism: Arthrobacter pascens (assembly GCF_030815585.1). Lineage (NCBI taxonomy): Bacteria > Bacillati > Actinomycetota > Actinomycetes > Micrococcales > Micrococcaceae > Arthrobacter > Arthrobacter pascens. The sequence goes on along the minus strand of NZ_JAUSWY010000001.1, from coordinate 2,269,153 downwards.
GCTGTCTGGACCCCGCTGGCACCGCAAGGCGCTCTCGGTGATGGAGGCTGCAGTGTACGTCCGCCAGGGTGCAGTCCTGCCGTTCGGAACTGTCAGCGACAGGCCGGAATATGACTGGGCCAACGAGCTGGAATTCAAGGCCTTTGCCGCAGTCGACGGCCATCGCAGGACCGTCACCGTGCCGAAGTCCGACGGCGGTTTTGCCCGGTTTGAGGTGACGGTGGAAGGCGGCCGGGCGGTCGCCACATCAGCAGGCAGTCCATCCATGAACGTTCAAGCGCAAGGGAATTTGTCATGAAGGAGTTTGTCCAAGAGACCATCAGGTGGGGAATCCTCGGCCCGGGAAACATTGCCAGGCGATTCGCAAAGCAACTTCCGTCCAGTCAGACCGGAAAGCTCGTAGCGATCGGCAGTTCTGACCGGACCCGCCTAAATGAGGCATCGTGGCTGGATCTGCGCAACGGCCAGAACAGCTTTTAGCAGCCGTCCGGACCGCCGCGCTGGCACAGCAAGGCTTTCTCGGCGACGGAGTGCTCCGTGTAGGTCCGTCAGGGTGCAGTCCTGCCGCTCGGCCCTGGTGCCCGGGCCAGAGGAGCGAGTCGTCTCAGCCAGTCCATCCCCTGGTCCTCCTCGGCGAAAACGACTGGATGGTCGGCACGGCGCTCACTCCTCTGACCGAGCGGATCAAAGACCGTTCCCCCCGCCCCGGGCTCGAGCCCGGGGCCCCCTTCCGGTTCATCGTCCGGGAATCAAACTAGCTGAATCTACTCATAGACTTTGGAGAATCTTGACCATGGCATCTTCGCCCCGCCTCATCGTCAATCTGGACATCGCAGGTCCCACCATCAGCCGCCACGTCTACGGTCATTTCGCTGAACATCTGGGCCGTTGCATCTACGGCGGTTTCTGGGTGGGGGAGGAGAGCGAGATCCCCAACACCCGGGGCATCCGCAATGACGTTGTGGAAGCTCTGCGCGAGCTGCGCATCCCGAATCTGCGCTGGCCGGGCGGCTGCTTCGCCGACGAATACCACTGGCCTGACGGCGTCGGCCCTCGTGAGCAGCGCCCGCGTATGGTCAATTCCCACTGGGGCGATGTTGTGGAGGACAACTCCTTCGGTACTCATGAGTTCATGGACCTCTGCGAGATGCTCGGCGCGGACGCCTACGTCAACGGCAATGTCGGCTCGGGGACCGTCCGGGAGATGAGTGAGTGGATGGAGTACCTCACCCGTGCGGACGATTCCCCCATGGCCGCTCTACGCCGGGCGAATGGCCAGGACGAGCCTTGGAAGGTTCCGTTCTTCGGCATCGGCAACGAGCCTTGGGGGTGCGGCGGTCATATGCGTGCCGATGCCTATGCCGATCTGGCCCGCCAGTACAGCACCTATGTGCGGAATCACAACGGCAGCGAGGTATACCGGATCGCTGCCGGTGCCAACGACGAAGACGTAGCCTGGACCAAAGCCCTCATGGAGGCACTGCCTGACAAAGGCAACTCCAGCCGCAAGAGTTCGCCTTACCAAGGCATCTCCCTGCACCACTACACGATGTCCGGTCACTGGGATGCCAAGGGTTCGGCAACCGCGTTCAGCAAGGAGGAGTACTGGAAGACCATCAAGTCCGCCCAGCACATCGAGACCCTCCTGTCCATGCACTCCACCATGATGGATGTCTATGACCCGCACAAGGCCGTGGGCCTGGTCTTGGACGAATGGGGCACCTGGTGGGATGTGGAGCCCGGCACCCATCCCGGCTTCCTGTACCAGCAGAACACCGTCCGCGACGCCCTGGTGGCGGCCATCCACTTCGACTCCTTCCACCGGCACGCGGACCGCCTGGTCATGGCGAACATCGCCCAAACTGTCAACGTCCTGCAGGCCATGCTCCTCACCGATCCGGAGAGCGGCGCCCTGGTCAAGACCCCCACCTTCCACGTCTTCGCCATGAACGCAGGGCACCAGGATGCCGCGGTGCTGCACACGCACCTGGACCTTGACACTCCGCACGAGCTGGACGGGGACCGGCTCCCCACCTTCACAGCTTCCGCCAGCACCAAGGACGGTCAGGTGCTCATCTCCGTGGCCAATCTGGAGCTGGAGGGCGAGAGCGAGGTGGTCCTGGACCTGCGCGGCGGCCGGTTGGAGCAGGTGGAGGCACTGGTGCTCGGCGGCGACAGCGTCGCCGCGTTCAACGTTCCCGAGCACCCCTACGCCGTCGCGCCCCGTCCTCTCGCGGTGAAAGAGCGTGACGACCAATTGGTGCTCCGCCTGCCGGCGCACTCCTTTGCGACCATTTGCGGCACGCTGGCCGGGCAGGCTCCCGAGGTCGCCGCCGCTGCCGCCGCGGTGCTCACCGCTCCCACCACGGGCAGCAAACCCTGCCTCAGCTGCTGAGCGGCTTCGTTCGACGGCGCAGCCTGCCCTCGTGACGCAGAGGATCACCACCAGTTCCAGCAACCCCAACAACCAACAACCCTCAAGAAACCGACAGGACCGGACAGCAGCATGCCTCTTTCTGACCTTCCCCTCGAGCAGCTCCGCGCGCACACCTCAACAGTGACGCCCCCGGATGACTTCCACTCTTTCTGGGATGCCACCCTCGAGGAGGCGCGAATGTTTCCCCTCGATGCCATCTTTGAGCCTGCGGAGCAGTATTCCCGGAACATGTCATCCAGGCCCACCACGCCTTCATTGAACGTCGCTGGCAAACCCGACCCGGCCATGAAGCCAGGGCCGCATCAGACACTGAGTGGGCGGAATTCGAACAACACTTCCTCCTGCGCAGGGTCGCCCTTGATACCTGCCACCGCCCCTACGCAACCCCCTGTGTTCACGAACACGTCTGCATCAAATGCCGCTTCCTGCAGATGGACCATGCACAACCCGGGCGCCTGGAGGACGTGACCAACAACGCCGAGGAACGACTCGCCGAAGCACGCCAACACAAATGGCTCGGCGAAGTCAGCGCGCTGGAAGAAAGCCTCGTGCACCTTCGACGGCGACGGGAAGAAGGAGCGCGACTCCGCGAAACAGTCGAGGACCAAGATCGGTGCTGAAGCGGGTCGCAACGGGTCCTGAGCATGTTTCCCCTGCTGAGACTGAGATGCCTACCCTCGATGATTGCCGCAGGCGGCGGGCCGCATTTCTGCAGTGTGAACTCGGGTTAGTGTCGTTCCCGCATGAACACCCGGTCCCGCCAGGCCGGCGTTTGAGCCAACCCGGACCCGATTCTTGGACGGGGCAGGCGAGGAGACTCCGCCGAGCTCGGACCTGACGCTGGACGTCAGCGGAGGCTCGGATTCATCCTGCGCATACTTTTGTCCTACCGGAGATTGATAGTCGTTTCAGGGTAGTAAGGCTGACCTGGGCGATCCTGACGACAGACCCATAGTGTGTCCACAGTGAATGTCGGCAAATGCCCGAGCCGATCAACCGCTGCACGCAGCTTGTTGAAGTCGATCGAGCGGCCTTGTTCGAGGGTCAGATGGGGAGTCCATCCGTCGAGCTCGAAGTAACGTGCTGCATCTCCCGGAGCTGGGTTGATGCTCTGCAGGAGCACGTCGTGAAATCGTAGATACGCGGAGAATCAACCTCAAGGTACGCGACCGTATCACCGAAGGACGCAAGTGAACCTAGCTGTACCTTCACTTCGCCGAAGTGCACCCGGGATTGCCGCAGCCGACTCATCCACTCGGGCTTGTCCTCCCCATTGTCAGGCCCCTCGCTTGACGAGGCCGACGAGGCGCGACAGTTGCACCTCCTTTACGCATATGCCGCGTTCCATGGCTCGGGGGTTGGTACGGCCCTACTCAATGCGGTCATCGACCGGAGTGCGCCTGCTGCCCTTTGGGTCGCCGACCCTAATCCGCGCGCACAAGCCTGCTACCAAAAACATGGATTTGTCACCGATGGAGCGGTGAGAACCGAAGACAACTTGCGGTCGGTTCGAATGGTCCGAGCCACCTAAGCAACAAACGCTCAATAAAGGATTCATTAACCGGAATGACGTGTGCCGGTCTATTTAAGTGGTGGCATTTTGGCGACGCTAAATGTCGCCCCTGATTCCCGTAAGCCGCCGAATCCTTAACGGGCGGTGCCTTCTATGCTTCCCCGGTGTGAGTGGAGTCGGACGGAGCTACGTGAAAATCGACGACGTCGACGAAGGCGTCGGCCGGCGTAGCCGGGTAGTGCCGTCGAAGGCCTTCGAGGTAGCCCTCGACAGTTCCACCGTTCGAAAGGCGGAGTCGTGCGGGAGTTAGGTCATTGTCACACTGTGGCGAAGGGTTCCTCTCGGGCACCGCCCGACCGGAACTCACTACCCTTCCTCTGAAGTGGTTGCTTATCACGCGGCTGGCCCTTGATTTAGGTTCCCAACCAGTGCTCAGGTCAAGGTATTGATCTTAGCCGCCTGTATGTACCTGGTGAGGATCCGCACAGGCGGGTGAAGTGGTCGTAGAAACTGCTTTGCGAACCGAATCCAGCCGCGTGGGCGATCGCGAGTGTTGTCATTGATGTCGTGATGAGCAGTCGCTGGGCCTCAGCAACCCGGCAACGAGTGAGATAGTTTCCTAGCGTCGTGCCGACCATGTCACGAAACAGTGTCATTGCATAGTTTGGGCTTAGATGCGCGGAGGAGGCAATGTCCGACATCGAGATGTTCTGTCGGAAATGGGTGGTCATGAACTGCGCCATCGTAGTAATGCGCATCATGCAGTCACCTGTCGCGGCAGGAAGGGTTTGATTTTCGTCTGCATCAGAGCTTGACTGCAAATGGTGTTGCAGCGCTCGTCTTGTCACGGCATGCGCCTCAAGGAGCGCAATCGTCTCGCCCTCGCAGCTTTCCAAGTCACTTGTCCAGGACTTGAACATTGATTCTAAGTTGCGCTCGACAGCGGCTGCTGGAACAACGATCAGTTGATTCATGAGGAGTTCGTTGAGATTTCGGTTGGGAAGCCCCCAGCTCAACACCTTGGGAAGTGGAATGTGCAGCCACCAGATGTCGCTCGGCGTCGCATCTTTAGCAATGAGTCGATGAGGCGTAGCCGCCCAGAACAACGCAATTTGGCCGCTTTCAATTCTGACCCGGGAGCCGCCGAACAGATACTCCAAGGCGCCGTCCAGAACGAAATTAAGTTCAAGGTCGTCGTGCCGGTGCGCTCTCGGCATCGAAGGCACCTCGCCTCGCCATACCGAGAGCCGGGATGCAGTTATTTCGACGGAGTCAGGGGATTCTGGCAGCAGGGTTTCGACGGGCATGGCCCTAAACATACATGCCATCGTAGTATCCCGGAACATTCGCCGTTTGGAACGGAAGTGAGATTCTAGGATGCAGCCTAGCTTGGATGGATGACAACATCCTGTTCCCAAAAAATTACAATCATCGGTGCCGGGGGGTTCGTGTTTCCGTTTCGCCTCATAGGTGATCTGTTGAGTTTTCCGGCCCTCCGTTCCAGCACCCTGTGTTTGATGGACCTTGACCCGGAGCGGCTATCGCGCACTGCTGATGCTGCCCGATCCCTTATAGCCCACCATGGTTTCGATACCAAGATTGTCGAGACCATCGACCGCCGCGAGGCCCTCCGCGATGCTGACTTCGTCATCATTACCTTCCAAGTCGGCGGTATCGATTCCTACAGGCACGACGTTGAGATCCCGCGGAAATACGGTGTGGACCAGGCGGTCGGGGATACTGTCGGTCCGGGAGGTGTGTTCCGATTCCTCCGTTCCGTCAACTCCTATGACGCCATCGCAGCGGATGCTCTGGAATTGTGTCCCAATGCGCAGTTCATCAACTACGCCAACCCGATGGCCATGGCGACAGGGTTCCTCAACGCAAAAGGACTTAAGGCCGTCGGGCTCTGCCACAGTGTCCAGGGGACGACGCGGATGCTGGCCCGGACCCTCGATGTTCCCTACGACGATGTGAGTTTTGTCTGCGCCGGCATCAACCATCAAGCCTGGATTCTCAGTTTCCGCCGCGGCGAAGAAGACCTCTATCCAGGCCTGCGTGCGATCATGCAAAGCCGCCACGTCCGAGGCCAGGGGGCAGACAGCCTCGCAAAGGACGACGGTGATCACAGCGAGCCCGCTGAAGCTGCCAGCAACTACGAGGGGGGCAACGAACAAGTACGCACGACGATTATGGACGCCTTCGGGTTCTTCCAGACCGAGTCCAGTCATCACGCGTCCGAGTACCTGCCGTACTTCCGAAAGTCGCCGGACCTTACTCTGGAATACATTCCGCAACGCTGGGACTACTTCGAAATCTGTTCCAGCCATGATGAGCAGGGCGACATCGACGTACAGCTCTCAATATTGAAAGCGAACCTCGCTACCTCGGTCGAGTACGGCGCGAGCATCATCAACTCGATGGTGACGGGAACACCGAGCGTTGTTTACGGCAATGTACCGAACGACGGATTGATCGGGAATCTTCCGGAATCCGCTTGCGTTGAGGTGCCTTGTTTGGTGGACGGGAATGGGGTGCAACCCACTGCGGTCGGCGACCTGCCGGCTCAGCTCGCAGCCGTCAACAGAACCAATATCGGCGTACAGGATCTCGCCCTCAGAGCTGCGCTAACCGGTGTGCGTGAACACGTGTACCACGCGGTGATGCTCGACCCGTTGACGAGCGCCCTGCTCACACTCGATCAGATCCGCGCCATGACTGACGAGCTCCTTGAGGCGCATTCCGGACTTCTGCCAGCAGCACTGCGCTTGTAATCACTCGCTTGTAATCACTACACGCCGAGTATTCGGCGCGATCAATATCGCCCTGCTCCTGGTCTTCGCCTATATCCCGGTGATCGGCAACATTGGGGCGTTCCAGGACTACTCACCCTTCGTGGGCACCACAAAGGTTTGTTAGCGTTCACACTTGTCGCTGGGAGCAATCGCTCCCATGCAGCAACGGTTATTTGGCGTCCTCTGCCGGCAACCCGTATGTCCCGGAGGACCGTTTTTGTTCAAGAAATCTCTAATGTCAAGGAGAGTCCCACGTGAAATTGCACCCCCCTCGAAGAACCCGCCTGCGGCTGGTCGCCGTCATGGGCGCCGTGCTCGCGCTGCTGGCGACCTGTTTCCTGGGCGCGGTCAGCGCCCAAGCGGCCCAAGGCTGCGAGGTTGATTACAAGGGCACCGGCAACGGCCGCCTCTGCAAGCCGACCACCTCGGTCACTGCCATGGAGCAGGTCGCGGCCATGCAGCCGGGCTGGAACGTCGGCAACGCCCTGGACGCGCTGGGCGGTGAGACCGCCTGGGGCAACCCGCTGATCACCGAGGAACTCCTCCAGACCATCAAGGCCAACGGCTACAAGTCGATCCGCCTCCCGGTGAGCTGGGACCAGTACACCGGCCCGGCACCGGACTACACGATCGACCCGGCCTGGCTGGACCGCGTCGAGCAGGTCGTCGACTGGGCGATCGCGAACGACCTCCAAGTGATGGTCAACATGCACGACCAGATGTGGACCAAGGCGCTGCCGGACGACCGTGAGAACGTGCTGGCGAAGTTCGACTCGATGTGGACCCAGATCGCCGAGCGGTTCAAGAACCACCCGTCCGAGCTGTCGTTCGAGAGCATCAACGAACCGCAGTTCCCCACTGACGAGGCCAACAAGGACGCCCACACCGCCACGCTCAACGTCGCCTTCTACGAGGCCGTCCGCGCCACCGGCGGGAACAACGGAGACCGGCTCCTGGTGCTGCCGACGTGGGTCACCAACTCCGAGCAGCCGCACGTGGACGCGCTCAAGGCCACCATCGACTCCCTCGACGACGACATGATCGCCGCCACGGTCCACTTCTACGGGTTCTGGCCCTTCAGCGTCAACGTCGCCGGGGTCACCACCTACGACGAGGCGACCCAGCAGGACCTCGAGAACACCTTCCAGCGTGTGAACGACACCTTCGTCGACAACGAGATCCCGGTCATCGTCGGGGAGTGGGGCGTCCTCGGCTACGACTACACGCGCCCCGGCGTCCCCCAGTCCCAGCAGTACGGCGAGCTCCTGAAGCTCTTCGAAGGCATCATGTACCAGGCCCGGGAACAGCACTTGACGTTGATGCTGTGGGACGCCGGCTCGTACCTCAACCGCCACACTCTCGAATGGCGCGACCCGCACCTGCACTCGTACATGGACTCGGGCCTGACGACGCGTTCGGGCACCGCCTCGTTCGACTCGATCTACCTCGAGAAGGCCGGGACCATCGCGGACGAGTCGCTCACCCTCAACCGCAACGGCCTCGAGTTCGAGGGCCTGTGGCACGGCGACACCGCACTGGCCGAAGGCGCTGACTACACCGTCGAGGGCGACACGCTGACCCTCACCGCCGCCGCACTCACCCGCCTTGCCGGCGACCGCGAGTACGGAGTGAACAGCACGATCGAGGCGCGCTTCTCGGACGGTGTGCCGTGGCAGATCCACGTCATCACCTACGACACGGCGCAGATCGCCGACCTCACCGGGACCACGGACCCCGTACCTTGGTCCCAGTGGTGGGCCTGCAACTCCTCGTGCTTCGCGATCCCGACCGAGTTCAACGGCGACGAGCTTTCCACGATGGAGGCCAAGTACGCCGACGGCACCAACGCCGGACCCCACACGTGGACCGCCTTCAAGGAGTTCTGGGCGACCTACCGGCCCGACTACGATGCGGGCACGATCAGCCTCACCCCTGACTTCTTCAACGAGGTCAGGGACGACGAGCCCGTCACCCTCATCTTCCACTTCTGGGGCGGCGGCACGATCGACTACACGATCACCAAGTCCGGCACGACCGTGACCGGAACCTCCGCCTAGGCGGCAATCTGCAAGGCGGCGTGGGGACCTGGGTGCCCACGCCGCTTCAGCTCTTTGGAACCCGGAAGCATGGGCACTGGACAAAGGCCTGACATTACCCTCCCTGAGCAAGCTCACTGACGCGGGAAACTAGCCAGTCTATTCGCTCTTCTCAAGCCACTCCCCTAATAATAGTGAACTACCGATAATGGGGATTCCGTCAACTAGATAGCGAACAGGGGAGTGGCCGCCAAGGCGAGATAAAATCCTGCGTTCGGCTGCATCTCGCTTCGCACCTGTACCGGCCACTACTGGGAAGACATGGAGACATCCAGACCTGTCCATAGCCGGTGAGTTACTCCCGCAAACGGCCCGGCCACGGCGCGCTCCGGTGCAACCCCTGACGGATCTCGCCGCAGACCTTGGTCCAGGTGGCACGCCCTTAGTCCTACTCGACGATGTCCTCTGCGATGTCCTCCGCCCACAAGTCCGGGTTGTTTTCCTGGAATGTGCGCATCATGTCCACGCAACGCTGGTCATCCAGGACCACCACCTCAACGCCACGTGATCGCAAAAGCTCGAACTCGCCGTCGAACGTGCGCGCTTCACCCACCACGACCCGGGGGATCTTGAACTGGATGATGGTTCCGGTGCACATGGCACACGGGGCGAGGGTGGTGTAGAGCGTGGTGTCCCGGTAACTCTTCTGCCGGCCGGCCGCACGAAGTGCGGACATTTCCCCGTGCGCGATGGGTCCCCGTTTTGGACTTGTTCGTTGTGTCCACTCGCGATGACCACCGTCACGCGCGACCGTTCTTTCATCGTTCCTCCTTGCGCGGCGCCGCCGCACCGGCAGCCTCCCGTTCGTGCTCCTCGTGTTCCCGGACGCCTTCCGGAGGACCCTCATAGCCATGGTCTTCGTCCATCGTGACTTCGTCGAACGGGAAGGCACCGGACAGGACCTGCTCCACCTGGTCTTTGTCAATTTCCCGGGTCCAGGTGCCGATCAGCACCGTGGCCACGGCGTTGCCGGTGAAATTGGTCAGCGCCCGGGCCTCGGACATAAACCGGTCGATCCCCACGATCAGGCCCACACCCTCCACCAGGTCCGGCCGGTGCGACTGCAGACCGCCGGCCAGGGTGGCCAGTCCAGCCCCGGTGACCCCAGCGGCGCCCTTGGAGGCGATGATCATGAACACCAGCAGCGAAATCTGCTCACCGATGGACAACGGCGTGCCCAGAGCTTCCGCGACGAACAACGCGGCCATGGTCAGGTAAATGGCCGTGCCGTCCAGGTTGAAGGAATACCCCGTCGGCACCGTGATACCGACCACCGGCTTCGCGATACCCAGGTGCTCCATCTTGGCGATCAGCCGCGGCAGCGCCACCTCGGAGGATGAAGTGGAGAAAATGAGCAGATATTCACGGGCCAGATACCTCATCAACCGGAAGATACTGACCCCGGTGACGAACTTCAACAGAGTCCCCAGCACCACAACGATGAAGACAATGCAGGTGATGTAGAAGGCGAGCATGAGGGTCGCCAAGCTGATAATCGCCTGGATGCCAGTCTGCCCGACGACAGCGGCGATGGCGCCGAAAGCACCGATGGGCGCCAGCCACATGATCATCGCCAGGATCCGGAACACGAGCGTCTGGACCGAACCAATCGCTTTGAGAATCGGCACACCCGACCGGCCCATCCGCTGAAGGGCGAAACCGACCAGCAGTGCCACAAACAGGGTCTGCAAGATGCTGCCGGAGGTCAGCGAGGACAGCAGCGTGGTCGGGATGATGCCCAAGATAAACTCGGTGGTTCCCGCGGCCTCCCCGCCTCCGGCTTCGAAGGTACCGCCCTGGAGGTTGAGCCCTTCACCCGGCTGAACGAGGTTGCCGACAATGAGCCCGATGGCCAGTGCGAACGTGGACATTAGCATAAAGTAGCCGAGCGCCAGACCGCCGACTTTGCCCACCGTGGCTGCCTTGGCGATCGACCCAACGCCCAGCACGATGGTGCAGAAGATGATCGGGGCGATCATCATCTTGATCAGTGCAATGAAACCGTCGCCCAACGGCTTCAGCGCCTGTGCAAAGCCCGGCGCCACCAGACCGAGCACAGCGCCCAGCACGACGGCTGCGATCACCGACACATAGAGAACATGGGTCCTGTCCTTCTTCTTCCTCGCCTCCGGGGGAGATGCTGCACTGCCCGCAGGGACCTGCGCCGAGGATGACATCGAAAGCCTCCTTAAGATGCGGTGAACTACTCGATGTCTACTAATGTCCCACTGTGTAAACGGGATCGCTAGTGCGCGTGAGATAGTCCCCGGCCTCTCCCTCCGCTACAACCTCATCACGCCCTGATCACGCCGACCGCACGGCAACGCGCACCGGCCGGCGCGGAACGGGGCGGTGCCCAACCGGCGGGGATACGACATTGTGGTGGAGGCATCCAGCAGGACCTCAGGCGTCCGACGGGCCATCCGTGCCACGGCCCCCGGGGGAGTCTGCACGGCAGTGGGCTACTACGTGGCCACCAATACCGGCGTCCCCCTGATGCACATGTACGCAAACGACATCACGCTGCACCTGGGCGTCTCCCACCCCCGGGCAGTGCTCCCCGAACTTTTGGACTGGATCAACGCCAACAATTTCCCGGCCGAAACGGTCACCAGCAGCCTGGTGTCTTTTGATGATGCGCCGCACGCCTACGCGGAGCGGACCACCAAGCTGGTCCTTCACAGGCCGGCGGTCACAGCTTCCTGATCACGGCTTGCTGCCGACGCCCTTCGGCACAAAACAAAGCTGCCGCGCCCCTTGGTTGGGGAGCGCGGCAGTCGCTCTGTGCTGCTCAGAATGACTCAGAAACGCAGTGTGCACATTGTGCACACTGTTGGCTTCGTACTGGGCCGTACATCGGCCGGACTGGCTCGGTTTGCCTATGTTTTCTGGAGTTCCCAGTGTTTTCAAGGGTTGGAATGCGGTTCGAGTCCCACCTCGGGCACAGTGGATCCCCTCGTCAGAGGGGTTTTTGCTTTGACGTGTGTACAAAGCTTGTGGTGGCGTCCTCTGACGCTAGGTTCGCGGGTTGTGGCCTGGCCGCCGCGGGGCCTGTTTAGGTGTGTGGGTGGGGGTTCAAGTCCCTGGCTAGTGGGCCTTCCGCCTGCTCTCTACTGGGGCTATGCGTTCCTTTCTTGGTTGTGGCGGCCTGGTTGGCCACTTACCTGTTCATGGTCCTTGACTGTCTTGATGACATGACTTGGGGCAACTTTTTCTAAGCTTGTTCCTGACTAACTGCTCCGAGTCGTCTAGGTGCGTGGGTCGATAAGGACATTTGTCGGGCCAAAGGTGGTGTGGACATTGTCCACACTTAAGTCTGTTTTTTAACACCTGATCACGGTTGGCATGCTCCTCTCTCCTAGCCCTACACGCATTCATTGGCGGCACGTGGGCTGAACGACATGACTACCGCCGAGCAAAGTTCTGACGGCGGGCTGTTGCTTCGTCCCGGAACCTGTGAAACGACTCGTTGGCATGGGCGTGCGTTCGGCGCGGGTCAATCGGGAGCTGGCAGACTGAGATTCGACGGTCTTGTCTGCTGCAAGGCAGTGCCGCATATACGTGTTTGGCCAGAGGTGTGAGGGTTCGGGGAGGCTGTTCCGAGGTCGGGGACCGCCACTTACGGCGGCTGCGAATGGTCCTGCACATGTAGGCTGACCGTTGCTTCGAAGGTCATTTCCGAACGCTGGAAATGAGAGGGACTTTTGGAACAACTTTTGTGGCGCTCTAGTTACGCGGATCTAACAGTGTCGGTGTCATTTTCCGAAGTCGTCACGGAATGTCCGAAGTCGGTTAGCTGTTAGGGTCAGGTTCCGCAGAAGGTGCGGTATGCGCCGAAGTCTTCCGGGGCGCCAGCGGTGTATTGCTCAAGACCAGTACGCTCGTCGTAGGGAGCAGCCACAGCGTCCAGAAGTCTTTTGAGCGGATCAAGATCGCCCTCAGTGGCCGCAGCGAGGGCTTCTTCCACGAGGTGGTTGCGGGGAATGTAAGCAGGGTTGACCCGGTCCATAGCGTCGGCGTCGGGTTTTAAGGCGAGCCAGCGTTCCGTCCAGGCGTCAAACGCTGCCAGGTCCAGGACCATTCTCCGCGCCGATTCCGCATGCCCGCGGGCCGCTTTGGCGAGGTTCCGGAAGAATGAGGTGTAGTCGACGGGACTTTCCTGGAGGAGAGGCAGTAGCTCGTCGACGAGAGTCGACGCCGCGTCGTCGTCGCTGTTGTTATGCAGGCCAAGCTTGGCCTTCATGCCTGCCGACCAGGCGGCACTGTACTGCCCGCGGAACGTTTCGAGTGATTCAACTGCAAGCGCCACCGCCTGCTCCTGGTCCTCGTGGATGAGCGGCAGGAGCGTTTCGGCGAGCCGGGACAGGTTCCACTCAGCCACTAGCGGCTGGTTGCGGTAGGCGTAGCGGCCACCCTCGTCGATGGAACTGTAGACGGCGGCCGGGTTGAATGCATCCAGGAAGGCACACGGACCGTAGTCGATGGTCTCGCCCGAGATCGTCATGTTGTCTGTGTTCATCACGCCGTGGACGAAACCCACCAGCATCCACTGGGCCATCAGCGAAGCCTGGGCGGCGATCACCGCCTGGAGCAGTGCAAGATAGGGGTTCCCGGTTTCAGCGGCAGAGGGATGGTGACGGATGATTGCATGATCTGCGAGTCGGCGCAGGAGGCCGATGTTGCCGGTGGCCCTTGCGTATTGGAAGCTGCCCACGCGGAGATGGCTGCTGGCCACGCGGGTGAGCACGGCTCCCGGCAGGACAGTCTCACGCTGTACGGGGCGCCCCGTTGCCACAACGGCGAGGGATCGTGTGGTGGGGATTCCCAACGCGTGCATCGCCTCGCTCACGATATACTCCCGCAGCATCGGACCGACGACGGCGAGACCGTCACCACCGCGGGCGAATGGTGTGCGACCGGAGCCTTTCAGGTGGAGGTCGCGAAGCTGGCCGTCCGTGTGCGCGACCTCACCGAGCAGGAGGGCACGCCCGTCACCCAGACGAGGGGCGTACCAGCCGAACTGGTGACCGGCGTAGGCCTGCGCCACCGGTGTGGCACCGTCGGGGACCCTGTTTCCAATCAGCATCAGAAGCCCCTCAGGACTCCGGAGGAAGGCAGGGTCCAGGTCCAGCTCAGCTGCCAGCGGCTCGTTGAGTACAAGCAGTCGCGGGTCAGGAACTTCCTCCGCCCGCCACGGAATAGCCATCTCGGCAAACTCGCGGGCGAAGCGACCGTCCAAGGTAACGGTGGATTCAGCTGCGGCAGTCATCTATTAAGGATAGCGGCGACGCCGTGACCGTCAGGGTTTCGTCCAGCCAAGTCGGAGACATAGGGAAAGGTGCAGGACCCTGGCGCCTTCAATCACATGTGAGACAAGGGCTGGTATTGCCTTGACTCAATGGTAGTTGGAACCGCCCATTTAGAGGTTCCCTGAGGTTATGTTGGCGTTTGCTGGTTGGTGGACCGGTCGAGACGGGGAGCTCGTCCATCTCCGCTTCCAGAGCGGTCTCCAGGGCATTTTTCGTCAACCGGTTCAACAGCCCGTCCGGGCCGGCAAGGTCGACGCCCTGTTCCCTGGCCTGGGCCAGGAGCTGCTGCGCTAACTCTTGCTGATCCACTTCAGTCGCCAGCGGCACCATGGTTCCGCTCATGATCAGTCCTCCCCGCCAGGCATCGCCCGGCATGTGAGGCCAATCCCGGATCCACCGCTATTCAGACACCCCCGTTCCGGACACGGCTACGGGAAGAGCGTTGTGGAATTACTTCCGGGACAGAAGTGTTACGCGGGAACCTTCAGGTTCTGCCATTTTCAGAAGCCGTCTGCGCAGATGTCAGAAGTCGCCTACACCGATTCCTGACCACATTTCTCACTCAGAGCCTCGATGGTGCCGACTCCCGCTCCCGCGCAGTTCGAGCGGACGTGCCGAGGGCGGCACCGATAACCTCCCAGGAGTCTCCGTTCGCGCGGGCTGCGCTGACGGCGGCGTCGAGCTCGGCCTGGGCCTTCGCGGCGGCCGTCCGGGCAGCGGTGATCCGGCGGAAGTCCGCGGCGTCCCTATCAACGTGAGGCGCCGGGCTCAGGCGAAGGAGCGTACCATCCACCCGCAGCGGCGCGGCTAGGTGCTCGACGTGCAGGACGTAACCTTCATCGGGCTCGCGCTGTACGTAGACGGTGAGGACGGCCTTTCCCTCGCTGTCATCAAAGTCCACTTTCCCGTAGCTCTCACGCGGGCCAAGAGGCCATGGCCGCGGCTCCAACCGCTCTCCAGCTTCGTACGGTGTCGGCCCGTAGACGGGCTTCCCAACCCGGAAGCCGGGGGCTTGCGCTTCGGGAGGGGTCATACTGACCGTTCTCCTTCAAGTTGTCTTGCCACTGCACCCAGATGCGTAGAGGCCACAGCAAGGGCTCCGAGATGGGCGATACTGCTTCATATTCGATTCCCCCATCCACTTGATCACTTGATGTTCGCAGCGGCATGCGGGCAGCGCTCTAGTACAAATACCAGTACAAGTCACTGCGGGTTGAAGCGCACGAGTACCCGGTACTCGATTCTCCCCGCCAAGAGGTAAACGACCATGCAACTGAACTAACGCAAGAAGGGAGACGGTTTGCACCGTCTCCCTTCTTATTTTCATTGGTCCTATCACGCAGGGCCGTTCTTGGCCCGTTCAGGCCCCACGGCTGCCCCTGCGCGGCTCTTCTTGGCCCTAGCCGCGCTCTTCGTTTCGCGGCGTCGCTGTCACAGATCTGGCGCGGGCGGTGTCTTCATGTCGTAGGACCCAGAACCGACCCGCAGGAGGAGTCATGACCACCAGGATCCCGGCCGCAGAAATCACCGGTTTCTACGGCGCACTCATCAAGAAGTTCAGCACGAAGATGTTCGGCAAAGTCCCGGAATCGCTGGGCGTAATGTGGCACAACCAGCCCGTTCTCAAGGCATCCATGGGCTTCGGACAGAAACTGCAGAAGTGGAACAGCTGCGATGAGTCGCTGAAGTCCTACGCTCACATGGCCGTAGCCTCCCTCATCGGGTGCTCGTGGTGCCTGGACTTCAACTACTTCATGGCGCACAACCACGGCCTCGACCTGGACAAGGCTCAGCAGATCCCGCGCTGGCGCGACTCCGGGGTCTTCACGCCCCTGGAGCGGGATGTCCTGGAATATGCCGAGGCCATGAGCACGACTCCCGTAATCGTCACGGACGAGCTCGCTGCCCGGCTGCTCGAGCAGCTCGGCGCACCGGCCCTGGTTGAGCTGACCAGCGTCATCGGCTACGCCAACCTCACAACCCGCGGCAACGTCGCGCTGGGCATCGAGTCCGAAGGATTCGCGGATGCCTGCGGCCTGAAGCCGCTCGCGGTACCAAGCGGGCGCGGAGTAGCCTGACCGACATGGGCAACTCCGGGACCACCGACAAATTGGACCTCTTCGTCGCCCACCGCAGCCTGCTCTTCACCGTCGCCTACGAGATGATCGGCTCCGCCGCCGATGCCGAGGACGTGGTGCAGGAGACCTGGCTGCGGTGGTCGGACCTGGGCGCAGGGGCCCGCGCAGAGGTGCGTGACCCGCGGGCCTACCTCGTTCGTATCGTCACCCGCCAGGCGCTCAACCGCCTCCGCGCGCTGTCACGACGACGGGAGGATTACGTCGGGGAATGGCTGCCCGAGCCCCTGCTCACCGTGCCGGATGTCGCCGAGGACGTGGAACTGGCCGAAAGCGTCTCGATCGCCATGCTCACGGTTCTCGAATCGCTCACCCCTGTGGAGCGGGCGGTCTTCGTACTGCGGGAGGTTTTCGACGTGCCCTACGAGGAGATTGCCGAGGCCGTGGGCAAGTCAGCGGCCGCCGTGCGCCAGATCGTCAGCCGTGCGCGCTCTCATGTGGCCGCCCGGCGCCCCCGCATGCGCGTGCACCGCAGCGAGCAGCAGGAAGTCGTCGAACGGTTCCTGGCGGCGGTCACCACCGGGGATGTGCAGGGCTTGATGGACGTACTGGCGCCTGACGTCGTACTCATCGCCGACGGCGGCGGCGTCGCCCAGGCAGTTCGGGTGCCGGTGTACGGCGCGAAGAAGGTGACAAATCTGCTGCGGTCCTTCCCGCAGGCCGCGCTCAACCCGAAAATTGCTCTGCTCTGGCTCAACGGCGCCCTCGGCATCCGGATCGACGACGAAGCAGGCGGTCCGTCACTCATCAGCCTGGTGGTGGAGGACGGCAGGATCGCACGGATCTTCGCCATGCGGAACCCGGACAAACTCGGCCACTTGGAGGAGGAGACCAGGCTGGCACGTTAGCCGCTCAGACCCTCCAGAGCGACTCGGTGCCAGGCGTAACGCGCTCCAGGGCATTATGGTGTCTTGGAGCTGTGGTCCGACTTGATGAGGAAGGGATCGCCTACTTCGGTTTCGAACGCGGTCCCTAGGAACGCCCGGTAATCCATCGACCGATTCGTCGCCTTCAACTGGTCACTGGGTGGCCCGGACTGCAGGCTGTCAAAAAAGCCGCTTCCCAGCCTCTTTCGAATGCCGATAATGGACGTTTCGTTCGGTCTGGCCTCAGCCAGCTCTTCCTGGTTTGCCTTTGAGCGGTCGCCATTCTGGGATGTCGTTGTCGTAGCGGACAGGCCGCCATGCGAAGTGCGAGAGGACAACGTGGGGGACTGGTGCTGGATCAAGCAATCCGTGTAGTCCAGCCCGTCCGGGCGCCCGAGTCGGCGAATGGGGCAGCGAAATGGGCAAAAGAAGGGTGTGCACATTGTGCACACTTTTCGCTTCGGACTGGGCCGTACATCGGCCGGACTGGCTCGGATTGGCTATGTTTTCGGAAGTTCCCAGTGTTTGCAGGGGTTGGAATGCGGTTCGAGTCCCACCTCGGGCACGTGTTTTCCCTCTTCAGGGGCTTGTGGGCCTCTGAGTGTGCACAAATTGTTCATTGATGGGTCCCTCCGGGGGGCCCATTTTTTGTTGGTGGCCGTTTTATGGTCGGTGGCTCCTTTCTACTGAAGACTCGACGGCTCGGCTCTTCGTTACTTCTTCATTGTGGTTTACGGAGTGGGCGACATGACCGGTTCCGGCTGTGAAAGACTTCTCTACTTTGCAGTCGCATTTCCGTTGGCCTCCATGGCGTGGTCAGGATCTGATCGCGTCCAGCATGCCTCCCAGAGCGTCTTGGCTTGTTCGAGGGCCTCGCCCGTGTTCATCTTGTGTAGTGCTTTCACGCGGTCATCGACGGCGTCCGCTGTGCGGTCTTCTTTCGTCGAGGGCGGCAGGGTGATGCGGTTTGTCGGTGGGATGGTGCTGCCGCGGTAGACGAATTCGGTGCTGATCTGGCTGGACTGGGTCGCTTTCAGCGGGAGTGTGAGACCGTCCTGGGGGTCGCCGTTGTATGGGTAGACGGTGTTGTCTCCGGCGAGGTGCCCGTCGCGGATGGTCATTTGCGACGGAGGAGCACTGACCGAAACTTTGGATCGAGCCCGGCGCGTGGCGCCCTGGTTGCGCGAAGGACCTGCCCAGCGATGATGGGGATCAGAATGACAAACAGCGAAGTTGCTTCCGACAGTTCATGAAGGCGGGGGAGTGGGGCGGGTGTGCGACCGCCGAGTCCCGAGACTCGTCATCCTGCTCGTAAAGCGACCCGCAGCGTAGCCGGTACGAAGAAATGGAGAGTTCCGTTGATGACCAGCCGCCACCCTAGCCCAATCTGTTGAGGACCTCTTGGGCGCCGTTCTTGCCGGTCGTAATGCGCCTGGTTTCTCGAAGGGTGTCCGGACTAACAGATCCCCTGATGTGCCCACCGCTACGCTTCAGATTGCGGCGACCGCCGGTGAGTGGGTGCCCGACCTTTGTGCGGTCCTGCGCTTGCGGGTCGTGATGACTACCTCTTGGGAACTGGAACGGAAACTACGGACTTGTGTTGATTGCGAGGTAGATTCAGACCTGCAAAGCGGGGCACCCTTGGACACTGCGGGCTCCGGCAAGGAACCCGCAGTGTCGTAATGAGGAGGGAAGGAAGAAACGGGCAGCCAGGGAACGCCAAGGATGCCGTGCCTGGACACTACAGCTACAGCGACTACTCTCTCCCGGTAGCATCTGGAACACTCTAAGAGAAAAGGCTCGGGTTGCTGGGTTGCCGCTAGCTGATTTTCTGACCGTTCAGCGGGCGGTTGGCGATCACGGGCGAGCTGCCGGTGAAGCCGTCACGGGTTGCGGCGATTTCGTGGATCCGCTTACGGCTCATGTACCAGCCGACCACTAAGAGGGCGCAGGCGATGGCAGTGACCAGCATGGTGAGTGGGGAGTCGATGAACTCCATCACCAGCACGCCAGCAAGGAACAGCAGCGAGAGGTAGCCGGTATACGGGGCGCCGAACATCCGGAAGGACGGACGATTCAGCCAGCCCTTATCCGCCCACCGTTTCAGCTGCAACTGGCACAAGACGATAGTTGCCCAGGTGACGATGGTGCCCGTGGCAGCGACGCTGAGGACGATCTCGAAGGCATCGGCCGGGACCAAGTAGTTCAATGGGACCCCGAGCAGCGACACGCCAGCCGTCAGGAGTATGCCGCCGTAGGGGACGCCTGCGCGGTTCATGCGCTGGGCGAACTTCGGCGCGGAACCGGCCACGGACATGGAGCGCAGGATGCGGCCGGTGGCGTACAACCCGGCGTTCAGGGAAGACAGTGCCGCGGTGAGTACTACGAGGTTCATGACCACATCCATCCCTTGGACTCCGATGGATCCGAAGAATGTCACGAAAGGGCTGACGCCCTTGACGTAGGAGGTGTAGGGCAGCAGCAGGGCCAGCAGGACGACGGATCCGACGTAGAACACGGCGATGCGGAAGACCACAGAGTTGATGGCCTTGGGCATGATCTTTTCGGGGTTCTCGGTCTCCCCCGCAGCAGTGCCCACGAGTTCGATTGCTCCGTACGCGAACAGCACGCCCGCCATCAACAAGACCAGGGGCAGCAGGCCGTTGGGGAAGATGCCGCCGTTGTCCGTGATGAGGCTGAAGCCCACCTCCTGGCCGGATACCGGCGTGCCGAAGACGACGAAGAAGACGCCGACCACAAGGAATGACACCAAGGCGACCACCTTGATAAGCGCGAACCAGAACTCCATCTCGCCGAACACCTTGACCGAGACCATATTCATGCCTACGACCACCACGAGGGCGATCAGCGCCCAAGCCCACTGTGGCACCGCCTCGATCCAGGCGACGTACTTGCCAAAGAAGTTCATGTAGAGGGCTACTGCGGTGATATCCACGATCGTGGTGGTAGCCCAGGTGACCCAGTAGAACCAGCCGGAGACGAATGCGGCTTTCTCGCCGAAGAACTCACGGGCGTAAGAAACGAAGGAGCCCGACGATGGGCGGTGCAGCACTAGCTCCCCGAGCGCGCGAAGAATCAGGAAGGCAAAGAAGCCGCACACGGCGTACGCGATGGCAAGGGAGGGTCCGGCTGCGTTGAGGCGGCCGCCGGCACCCAGGAACAGTCCGGTGCCGATGGCGCCGCCGATCGCGATCATCTGGATCTGACGCGGCTTCAGGCTCTTGTGGTAGCCCTGGTCCTCCGCGTGTGAAGGAGCTTATTAGTGGCGTGCGCCTGCGGCGGGACCGTGTGGTCCGTGAGGGGTGCGTTGGTCATGGGAATCCTTTTGGGGTGTCGGAGGCGTAGCCGATATGCGTAGTTGGGGGCTGTGACGATGCCGATCGGCTGCTCTATGGTGAAGCGCAGCATTCCGATCTTCGCGGTGATGCCCCGGATGCGGTGGCCGTGAGGGTGCGGCACGCGACTTCCAGGTAGAAGGTGCTCTCGTGAAGCTGTCGGCAATGATCAGTTCGACGGCGTTCAGCTGAGCTGGCCCGTTTCCGCCACCATGGTGATGGTGGCATCGATATCTATGACCTCATGGGCCACCTGGCTGACACCTCCGGGATCACCGGATTGATCATGCCTGGCATGAGTTATTTGGATGAGGCCAGTGCCTCTGTGAAGAGCTCGCCGAGGATCGCCGCGCCCTTCCGGATTTCGTCGATGGACGGAAGGCAAAAGCTCAGTCGCAGTTCCGAGCGGCCCGTACCGTTCGTATAAAAGGCCGTCCCAGGGACGTAGACGATGCCGCGTTCGATCGCCTCGTAGACAAGTTCCTCGGTATCAATGCCGTCGGGGACCTTGACCCAGAGGTAGAAACCTCCAGTCGGCTTATTCCAGGACGTCCCTGCCGGCATGACTGTTTCGAGGGTTTCGACGAGGGCTTGGAACTTCGCCTTGTAGATTCCGCGGTAGACGTCGAGGGTTTCCTTCCATGCGGGGTCGTCGAGATAGGCTGACATGAGGAGCTGGTTGAAGACGGCCGGATTCAAGGCGGCTGTTTCAGCGATGTTGATGAGGTGCTCGTGGATCGAAGCCGGAGCCATGACCCATCCCAGGCGCAGCCCAGGGGCAAACATCTTCGAGAACGACCCAAAGTAGAAGGTGATGTCAGGGAAATCGGGTTGAAGTGCCGGCATTATCTGTCCGTCGAAGCCAAGAAGGCCGTAGGGGTTGTCTTCAAAGAGCAACATTCCGTTGTTCCGGCAGATGTGCCCGACCTCCAGCCGGCGCTGGCTGGAGAGGTTCACGCCTCCGGGGTTCTGGAAATTGGGGATGGTGTAGAGCACCTTGGGGGTCCTGCCGGCAGCCCGGGTTTCGGCAATGAGCCTTTCGAGTTCTGCCGGTATCAACCCCTCGCTGTCGCTCGGGACGTGGACGATTTCGGCTTCGTGGCTCGTGAAGACTGCCATGCCGCCGGCGTAGGACGGGCCCTCGGCGAAAACTACGTCGCCGGGATTGATCGTTGCGTGAGCTGCCATGTTGAGGGCCTGCTGTGATCCCGCCGTCACGATGACCTGATCGGGATGAGCTGTGATGCCCTCAAGAGCCATGATGTCAACGACGTGCCGGCGCAGCTGCGGGATTCCAGCGCTCGACCCATACTGAAGGGCAACCGAGCCTTGGTCTGCGATGGCCCGCCGCGCGTCCTCGGCCAACCTGCCGAACGGCAGTGCTCCGAGGAAGGGAGCTCCGTTGGCAAAGGAGATGATGCCAGAACGCTGCGACGCACGAAAGATCTTTCGGACCGCAGAGGGCAGACCAGCTTTGGCCCGGTCTGACAGCGCGATGTCGAACGGAGTCTGAACGGCTGGCGATTGCGCCATGAAAGCGGTTCCTTTCACAAGTGGGGACGACGGATTGCGTGCGGATGTTCCCTCTACTATCGGACCTTCCAGAGATGCTGTCTAAGACCGAGAATCACTAACATCCATGCCGTTTGGGCATGGTTCCCGCTCGTTGTTGCCTGTGTTCCCATCCTTCTGACGGAATTGAGACCATGCCGCGGAGAGGCTGATGCCACATCATTGAGGCATGAACTTTCAACGTCTTCAGTACTTTCTGGCAGTGGTTGATGCCGGAACCGTGACTGCTGCTGCCGAAACGCTGCACGTCGCCCAGCCGGCCCTGAGCCGACAGATCAAAACCCTGGAACGCGAGCTGCGCCTTGAACTCTTCGAGGCCCAGGGCAACCGCCTTGCCCTCACGTCAGCAGGGCGGGCCCTGGTGCCGGTAGCGCGCCGGCTCATGGTTGAGACGCGCGGATTCGAGGAAGCGGCCACGGCTCTACGGACAGGGCGTGTGGAGGAACTCGTCGCCGCGACGACCAGTACGACACTGCGTCGCATCCTCGCGCCGTTCATCGCCACGACGGGGCCGGATGACCCGAAGATCATTCCGCGCGATGTCAGCCATTTCGACATGAGTGATTCGTTGCGGCGTGGCAGTGACTTCGCGATCTCGCCGGCGGCGCGCGACGGGGCATTGCGGCACGTTCCACTGGGGAGGGTGGCCGTCAGGGCGTTCGTATCAGCGGACCACCAGTGGGCACGGGCAGGCGTGACGGAGCTGCCGATTACGGGATTCGCGGGGTCGACTGCAATTCTGGCGTCGCACCACAGCGTCAGCCGTTACGTCCTGGACGACGTGCTCGGCCGGGCTGATATGACGTTCCCAGAGGTGACCGAGTGCGACGACGGGCAAACCGTGGTTGCACTGGCTGCTGCCGGCCGGGGGGTCGGCTTCGTGACCGAGGGCTCCCTGTATGGTGCGCATCCGATTGTAGTTCTGCACGACCCAAGATCGGACGGCAAATTGGAACCGCTGGCACTGCCGCTGCACGTGGCCTGGATCCCCGGCCACTACGCCGAAGAGGTCATCCAGCGGATGGCGCACAGAATCCGCGGCTTTCTCAGGGCCGAGGGCATTACCCTCGACGAATGACGCTGAGCAAGTCAATGCCCGTTTGGCATTGACTTGGTGCCAACTATGCATTGGACAGCATGGAGTGGTGTTCCTAATACTGATATCGACCCCACAACCTTCGGATCAGGAGACCCTCTTTGAACCACAAACTGCGTCACGCAGGCCAGGCCATCGTCGATTCGCTTGCCGTCCACGGCGTAAAGCGCGTCTTCGCGGTCCCGGGCGAAAGCTACCTCGCGGTCCTCGACGGGCTGCACGGCACGTCCATCGAGACCGTCGTCGCCCGCCATGAAGGTGGCGCGGCGTACATGGCGGAGGCCCACGGCAAGTTCACCGGGGAGCCCGGTGTCGCCATGGTCACGCGCGGTCCAGGGGCAGCGAACGCGTCTGTTGCCATCCACAGCGCATGGCAGGACGGTACCCCTATGGTTCTCTTTGTCGGTCTGATACCGGTTGCTGACCGCATGCGCGAATCCTTCCAGGAGTTCGATCCGAGTGCTTGGTTCGGGACACAAGCCAAGCGTGTCTTCGTCCTCGACGAGCCCGGACGCGCTTCCGAAATAGTCGCGGAGGCGTTCTTCGCAGCGAAGTCCGGCCGGCCCGGGCCGGTGATAGTTGGACTTCCCGAAGACGTCATCACCAAGGAGTTCGAAGGCAAGATAGCCACACCTATCCCAGTCGCCGAAGGCGCAGTTTCACCGCGCGAACTCCACCAGCTCCAAACGGCCCTCGCCGCCGCCGAGAAACCGCTCATCTACGTGGGCGGGCAACGATGGACCCAGGATTCGGCCGCTGCGATCACGAGCTTCGCCGCGCGCAACGGCATCCCGGTCGCGCAGGATTGGCACGCGTCCGACAGGGTACCCTTCACATCGCGGGTCAACATCGGAACACTCGGCTTCGGCCGCGGTGCGACGGCAGCCGAAATGTTCGACGAAGCCGATGTCCTGCTTGCCATTGGCGCCCTCCCGACAGATGTGCCCACCGACGGATTCACCCTCCGCCAGCGGCCGGACGCCGTCAACTACCTCGTGAGTATCGACACGACGCTCCGTGGGCGCTCCGGAGCAGTCACTGCTCATTTACTCGCCTCACCGGTCGCGTTCGCTGAGGCCGTCGAAGGCCTCGACCTGGGCAGGACGAAGGAGTGGGACATGTGGCGCGCCAGGGGTTATGAGGCCCATTTGGCTCTGTCTGCCATTGGTGACTACGTGGACCTGACCGCCACAGCCGACGGCACAGCACACATGAGCGTGGTCATCAACGAGCTCATACAACGCCTGCCGGATGACGCCGTGTGCACGCTGGGTGCAGGCAATCACACCATTTGGGCGCAACGCTTCTTCCCCACGAACGTCTTCCCGTCCCAGCTCGCCACACGAAACGGCTCAATGGGGTACTCCATCCCGTCCGCCGTCGCGGCGGGTCTGGAAAGCCCCGAGCGACTTATCGTCGCGGTGTGCGGCGACGGCGAGTTCCTCATGAACGGCCAGGAACTTGCAACAGCAGGCCAATACGGCGTCCCGGTGCTGGCCATCGTCATGGACAACAGCCAATACGCCACAATCCGCGACCATCAGGAGAGTCACTTCCCGGGCCGCGTCTCCGGAACCCAGCTGTCCAATCCCGATTTCGCCGCGCTCATGCGCGCCTTCGACGGCCACGCCGAAACGGTGACGTCGGACGCCGAGGCCGCCGGCGCCGTCGAACGTGCCCTCAAGGCTGTGATGGGGCAGCGCAGGTCCGCGCTGATCCACGTCATCACAGACCAGAAAATCAGCCTGCCCTAAACACAACACTCCTGCGAAAGCGCCCTTTCCCTCCAAAAATCCGATGACCCGACCTCCACCGACTGACCGGAGCCCCAACGTGATTACGCTCAAGAACATCATCAACGGCCAGACCGTTGCCTCCCCGGCAAGCCTCCCCTTCTTCGACCCCAGCACCGGACTCCAGATCGGCACCGCCCCTGTCAGCGACGCAGTCGCCGTCGACGCCGCCTTCCAAGCCGCGCAGCAGGCATTCAAGGGCTACAAGCGCACGACGCCGGGCGAACGCCAGGCGCTGCTGCTGCAGCTCGCAGACCTCATCGAAACGAACGCGGACCGACTGCTGGAGGCCGAGGTCGCGTGCACGGGCAAGCCCCGTGCCGCGACCCGTGAATTGGAGATCCTGCGCGGCGCGGACCAGCTGCGTTTCTTCGCCGGTGCCTGCCGGGTGGTGTCAGGGACGGCCTCCATGGAGTACATCCAGGGTTTCACCTCCACCATCCGTCGTGAGCCGCTGGGAGTAGTCGCCCAGATCACCCCGTGGAACTACCCCTTCATGATGGCGATCTGGAAGATCGGGCCCGCCCTGGCCGCCGGCAACACCCTGGTCCTCAAGCCTGCGGACACCACGCCGTGGTCCACGGTGCTCCTGGGCGAACTCGCCCAGGAAGTGTTCCCGGCCGGCGTCGTGAACATCGTCTGTGGCGGCCGTGATGCCGGTGCCGCCATGGTGGACCACGAGATCCCGGAAATGGTCTCGATCACCGGCTCCACCCGTGCCGGTGCACAGGTCATGTCTGCCGCGGCCAAAACTCTCAAGGACGTCCACCTGGAGCTTGGCGGCAAGGCACCCGCGATCGTCTTCGCCGACGTTGACATCGTCCGGACCGCGCGGGAAATCGCTCTGAGCGCCTTCTTCAACGCCGGCCAGGACTGCACCGCCGTCACCCGCGTGCTGGTGGAGCAGCCCATCCATGCCGAGTTCGCGGCCGCGCTGGGGGCCGCGGCGGCCGCGCTCACCGTGGGCGGTGACGATGCGGACCTCGGCCCGCTGAACAGTGCCGCCCAACTCGAGCGGGTGGAGGGCTTTATTTCCCGGCTCCCGGCCAACGCCACGGTGCTGTCCGGCGGCAAGCGCACCGGCACCGGATACCACTTCCAGCCTACGGTGATCGACGGCGTCTTCCAGAGCGACGAGGTGGTGTGCGAGGAGATCTTCGGTCCGGTGGTCACGGTTCAACCGTTCGCCACGGAGGAGGAGGCCATAGAGCTGGCCAACGACACCAAGTACGCACTGGCCTCCAGCGTCTGGTCCGACAACCACGGTGTGGTCACACGGGTGTCCAACGAGCTCGACTTCGGTTCCGTGTGGATCAACTGCCACCAGGTGATCCCTGCTGAGGCCCCTCACGGTGGCTTCAAGCACTCCGGCACCGGCAAGGACCTGTCCGTCTTCGGGCTTGAGGACTACACCCGCATCAAGTCCGTCACCACCTCCCACCGCTAACCCAGGAACCCCATGAAACTCGATCTTCTGCTGCGCAACGCGGACATCATCACCATGGATGACCGTCGACCGCACGCCACCTCGCTGGGAATCTGGCAGGGCCGCATCGTCGGCCTCGATAACGAACTGGACGGACTGGACGCGGCCCAGGTCATGGACCTTGACGGCGCCACCGTCACACCCGGGTTCATCGACGCCCACTGCCACACCACATGGTTCGGGCTGGGCCTGGGCGAGGTGGACGTCTCCGCCGCCCGCGGCCTCGACGAGCTCTACGCCATGCTCGAAACGGACATGGCAACGGTTGGCACAACCGATGCGGAGAAGCCCGCTGGTCAGGACACTAAGTGGCTAATGGCCACGGGCTTCAGCCAGCAGAACCACGACGGCCAGTTCCCGGATATTGTGGCGCTGGACCGGATCACGGGCGAGCGGCCGCTGTTCATGCGGCACAACTCCGGCCATATGGCCGTGGTGAACACCGCCGCGCTGCGGCTGGCAGGTGCGCTGTCGCCGTCGTTCCCGGATCCCGACGGCGGCGTGATAGTCCGCGACTCCAACGGGCGGCCCACCGGACTCGTTCAGGAGACAGCACAAGAATTGGTCCAGCAACTCATCCTGCCTTATTCAATCGCCGACATCGAAGACGCCCTTGATCGCGCCACGCGCCTTTATGCCTCCGAGGGAATCACCAGCTTCACCGAGGCCGGTGTAGGAGGCGGCTGGATCGGGCACAGCCCCTCAGAACTAGCCGCCTACCAGCGGGCCGCCGCAAACGGGCGGCTGCACGCCCGCGCCCAAGTGATGCCGGTCCTGGATGTGCTGCACGCCCTGAACGGGCACGGCTCGGACAGTTCCGCGGCCGCGCCCAAGGGACTTGACCTGGGGATCAGCACAGGTTTCGGGAACGACTACCTGTCCTTGGGACCCACCAAGGTCTTCCTGGATGGCTCGCTGCTCGGGGAGACCGCGGCTGTGAGCCACGAGTTCTGTAGCCACGGCCAAAAGGACAACACGGGGAACGTCGGGTACTTCCAGGCCGAGCCCGCGCAGTTGAGGGAGCGGATCGAGGCGGCCTACGCCGCAGGCTGGTCCATAGCTGCCCACGCCATCGGGGACCGTGCGATCGACCTGGCCATCGACATCATCGCCGACTGCCAGGCTACCTACGGCCCAAGGACCGTCCCGAACCGGATCGAACACGCCTCCATGACCAGGCCGGACCAGTTGGCCCGTTTGGCGACAGCAGACATCGCGGTCACCCCACAGGCAAGCTTCTTCCGTGAAGGAGGCGACGGCATGAGAACCTCTCTCGGACACGACCGCTTGCCCTGGGCTTACCGGGCCGCAAGCTTCCTCGAAGCGGGAGTTACCCTGGCCGGAAGCTCGGATCGACCCGTGGCGGACGGGAATGTCCTGCGCGGCATGCAGGCATTTGTGGACCGCCGCACCGATTCCGGGGCAGTGTTCGGCAACCCTGACGAACGGCTGACCCCGCGCCAGGCGCTCGACATATATACAACCGGCGCAGCTGCCACCACCGGAACTATGAATATCAAAGGCTCCCTGACGCCGGGAAAACTGGCCGACTTCACGGTGCTGTCCGCTTCTCCCCTGGATGCTCCGGACATAGGGGCACTCGAAGTGCTGGCCACCGCCGTCGGAGGAGGCTTCACCTATCAGGCCACCGCCGCAGAGTTTCAACACGCTGCACTGACGCGGCGGAGTTCATCGGGCGGCCATCGCCTCATGGTCACCACTGAGGATGGCCTACCGGTCAGATAACGGTGAGCAAGGGCAAAGATAAAGATCCTCACATGACGATTGCCGTCGCCCGCAGCACCCTGAATCCGGACCGCTCCAACGCGGTGCTCATCCAGCACGCCCTGACCGGCAACACGCATGTGACAAGGGGAGCCAGCGATGAAGGAGGCTGGTGCGACCAGCTGGCTGGCCCCGGCGCCCCTGTGGACACGGACCGGTATTTCGTTGTTTCCATCAATATTGTGGGCCGCTGCTATGGCCCCACGGGACCGTCCACGCCCGCCCCGGACGGGCAGCCGTGGTGTTCCAGATTCCCCCTTGTAACCCTCCGCGACACCACCGCGGCCCAAGCCCGGCTGGCTGATGCCCTGGGCATCGGCAGCTGGTATGCGGTGCTGGGCGGTTCAATGGGCGGGGCCCGCGCTCTGGAATGGGCCGTCAGCTATCCGGAGCGGGTACGCCGCTGCGGCGTAATTTCCATCGGCGCCAGCAGCACCGCCGAACAGATTGCCTTCGCCAGACGCAGACACTGGCCATCCGGCAGGGACGTGAATTTCAAGGGCGGGGACTACTATGGCGGGCCCGAGTCGAAATCTCGTTGGAGGCGAGTGCGGGGATGACTGCATCGCATCTCGTGAACCGGCAACCCAGGGTTCGTTGGGTGACCCCCGGGATCAAGCACCGGGGCCCCCGCGCGCCTCGTGACAGCAGCGACCGTTTCCGAGGAGCTGGATGCCCGCGGAATCAATTCTTGACCTGGTCATGTGAGTGTCTGCCGACATGCGATAGGTGAAGAGTTGTCACCGCCAAGAAGTTCTTCATGTTGGGTTGCTGTCCCGGCGAGTGCCTGCTCACTCCGAAATAGGCAGGGCGATCTCGTGTGTAGTTCCAGCTCAAAGGAAATCCGCGTTCCCTCAGTGGGGACGCGGTTGTCGTTTGTAGTACTCAGGAGCGAGTTTGGGGGTGTGCACATTGTGCACACTTTAGGTCTCGGACTGGGTCGTACTGCGGTCGGATCGGGCCGGATTCCGCATGTTTCCGCGAGAGCCCAGTGTTTGCAAGGGCTGGAATGCAGTTCGAGTCCCACCTCGGGCACAGTGTTTTACCTGGTCAGAGGCTTTTCGGCTTCTGACTGTTGACAGATGTTGACATTTTGCCGCCTCTGACGCTCGCCGGGGTCTGTGCCTGGAGCGCGGTGACCCATTCGGTTATGTGGGTGGCGGGTTCAGACCCTTGGCTGGTGGGCCCTCCGCCTGCGGGGATCTGGGGTAATTGGGTCTCCTTTCTAACCCCTTCGATGGCCGTGGTTGGCCTTCACCTATTCATGTCCCAGCGTTGTGGCGATGACATGACTAGAGGGAAACTTCTTCAAGTTTTTCTTCCTCGGTTCGCGTCTGTCTGTCGACGCGAGCGGGAGGGCTCGGGGCCGAATGCCCGTCCAAAGGGGTGTGGACGGCGTGCACTACTTCGTCGCGGCCGTGATCCTGGCCGGAGTCTTCCAAATCATTCTCGGCGTGTCCGGGGTCGCGAAGCTCATGCGCTTCATTCCCCGCTCGGTGATGGTGGGCTTCGTCAACGCCCTGGCCATCCTGATCCTCATGTCCCAGGTCCCCGAACTGATCAATGTTCCGTGTCTGGTCTACCCCCTCGTGGCCCTGGCTCTGATGATCGCCTTCGGACTGCCGAAGATGCCCAAGGCCACTGATTGAGGTTTTAGACTGCTCCTCAGTCGGATCCTCCGCCCAATACGTCGACGTGCACGTGGTCGAGATGACGCAGGATCTCGTTGCGGGGCTCAGGTGCGTCGTAGTCCTGCCATTGCCCTCGGGAGCCGTGCACGCTCCAGAACCGGTCGTCGAAGATGACGTACTGGATGTTCAGGTCTGCGGCGTGAGCGACGAGCCAGTGAGCCAGGATCCACCCGTTACGCCGGTTCTCCTCGGTCACCGGGCGGAAGAAGATGTCGATTGCCCGGCCGTCGTAGTGCGTCGAGTCCGCTCCGTGCCCCTGATCTACGCCACCCGAGGCGAACCCGCCCAGGGTTTGGTCACCGAACACCTCGGTCATCGCCTCGCGCAACTGCTCGGCGCGGGGTGTCAGGCCGGTTACACCCAACTGTTGTTCCTGCAGGTCACTGGCGGCCGAGCCTCGGCAGGTCAGACTGGGACCAGCGTCTTCGGGTGGCCCATTGGCCAGCCACTGCAACACCGCGGCATCGATGCCGGAGGTGTCCGGGGCTTCCACCCCGCGGGCCAGGAGCGCCACCGCAGTGGTGGCCAGCTGCGCTTCATCGCGGTCGAGTCCAACCTCTCCTTCCGAGGTTTCCACGACGCACTCCGGGCGCCACAGCAGCGAGCCGTCCTCAGTGCGCAAACTACTGAGCAAGCCGGGCGCGAGGAGCACCAGAGCTGACGCGAGCACCCCGAGCAGCAAAAGGCCTAAGAGCAGCCGCAGCGGGCGGCGCCGGCCGCCATCCGTCTCGTCGTTGGTGATCACGGCAGCCAACATGTACGCCGCATGGGGAACCCATACGTGCCAGTACCGGCCAACTCACGGAGCAGTGCTGATCCGAAGACGTCGGCGCCGACCACGGCGATACTGCTCACGATGACGTACCCCTTCGTTCGGTAGCAGTGAGCCAGTCACAGCAGGAGAGGGGACTGCTGACGGTTCAGTAGACAGCTGGGGACAGTTCCCATGCCGCTGGTGCTGCTCTGTTTATTGTTTCAAACTCGGCGACTTTCCGTAGTCCGAGGACGCGTTGACGGCGTCTACGCGGAACGGCGTCGATACAGGTCACGCTAGCGCTTCTGACTTCAGTTCTAGTTAACATCGTTTGGAGCCGTCTTTGCCGGCTTTCCTGACCCTCATAGCTGCCTTCGCCCTCTGGCCGTCTGGCCGCCCCGCGTTCGCTCATGCAAGTTCCCGTCCCTTAGCCCATGAGGGCTGAAGGCAGGGAGGGAATTCGAGAACACAAATGTGTTGTGAACTAATGCGACCAGAACGGGCTGGCTGGAAGCCGTTCCGGCAGGCTCACGGCACAGAACAAGAACTGCGGCATCTCCTTCCCTTTTGGAGATCTTGACGGGGTTCTCCATGCTCGCTCGGTCATCCTTGCGCCAAATTCCAGCGAGGAACGCAGCAAAGCCATTGAACAGCTCCTCGCAAACGTTGCGCAAGACGGAACGCCGGAAAACCGTCACTTCCACGACACCAAAGGCAATAGGATTCTGCTGGCAGGCGTCGCGGTTGCCTTGGTCGCAAGCGGGCCGCCGTAGCGCTGCAAATGCCGGTCACAGATAAGAGTTCTGTTGATTGTTTCGCCCGTGCCGAGCTTCACGGCAACCAGTTCCCCGGCGGCACAGGTGTCCTGGGGGAAGGCACGAGGGTGGGCGAGCCGTCGACGCAACGCAACCCTATCCCTATCGAGGACGCGCTGGCAGTCTGTCGGGCCATGTGGGCGCAACACGGGCTCGACCCCAATAGCCCGAACGGCAGAGCACATCCAAGTCTGCATGATCCGAGTTCCTCCTACCCGATTCCGGACCCACTGACAGTATGTGTTCTCAATGACGGCCGCGCCGCAGTCATCCCGGGTGACGAAAACGTCTGTGCGTCTCTTGGCCTCTCGCTCAAAGCTGACACGCCCCCGGACACTGATCGTCAACGGCATCTGGGAACAAGCCCTCGCACTCCGCATTCGGCTCGTTCCATGAACCAAACATCGATGAGCGCGGTGAGCTTCTGCTGATGTTCTAGAGGGGCCAACAACGCTCCTGCTCCTTAGCACCCAAGGAATCCTAGTTGGTCAGCGGATCTATGTCGGTCATTTATCACGTGAGGGCATGGAGAAATCCGTTGTGCTGTCCCTTGGCCACGCCTGCATGCCAAGACCTTCATTGTTGGCAGCCGCGGTTTTCTTGGTTCTGCGAACCTGACCGGTGCAGGGCTGGGCAGCTCGAAAGCGGGCAATCTTGAACTTGGGGTTGAACTCAGAACCACCCAAATAGAAGATGTCCGGCAAGTCATCAACCCATGGCCGAGCCACGATGTTGGGGTGAACGACCTTGAGAAGCTGCTCGCGCTTGCGCGGAATCTGACCAAGACTTCGTCGCCCGCCTCGGCCGACGCTGCTAAAGCCTCCTGGTGGTCGACGAAGCAACAGCTACCGGCTCAAAAAACACCAACCCGCCGCCAGTGCGGCACAATAGAACCACCACCACGTGGCCCATTTTCAATTTGGATAACATGCGTGACCAGCTCCTTGAGGCCCTGGGGGTCATGCCGGCCACGCTGCGGAGGACCTTGACGTGGGACCGGGGCTCCGAGATGGCCAAGCACGCCGAGGTCACCGCGGCGCTGGGAACTCTCGTGTACTTCTGTGATCCGGCCAGCCCCTGGCAACGTGCTTCGAACGAGAATGCCAACGGCCTGCTCCGCCAATACTTTCGTAAGGGCGCGGACCTCAGCACGGTAGAACAGGCCGAAGTCCGCTTCGCCGCTGATGAGATCAACGGACGGCCGCGAGCCGTCCTCGACTGGGATAGTGCAACCGCGCGGTTTGCTTCCCTCCAAACCGTTGCTGCGCTTTGAACGAACGCAGTTTCCGCTGCCACCTGAAGCACTGGTCAGCTGCCCACAGATGGGGACAATTCTCGAACGTTATCCACCGCTACGGCGGCCAGGGAGCTACCTGGAAGGCTCCCCAATTCAGCCGTGGATAACCCGAATTGACCCCAGGTATGGACAGATGAGGAGTTAGTTTGGAGTCACGGCTGGATCTACCGTCTTTCCTAACGCTGGTTCGTCTTCAATGAGCGAAAGCCCCCTTAAAGCAGAGTATGGGTCATGCCTCTAGCCCCGGGTGGTGCCCGGGTGGATACTTAGGGCATGGATGGCCCGCTGGGGTCGGCCGAGGGCGGGGAAGCTCGCGAGTTGGAGCGCCTGCGGCGACGCGCGTACGGACGGGATGGCGACATCGCGGGGGATGTGGCGGCTCAGGCTCGGCTTACCGAACTGGAGGCCGCCCAACACAGACAGCCGACTCCCGTCATCGATCCCGCCCCGGTCCCGAAACGCGTCCCGGTCGCTGAGCCGGTCGAAGGGCCGCGCTCGACTTCGACATCGGTCCCGCAGGCTGTCGACGGAGCCCCCGCGGCACCGTGGTGGCGCCGCCGCCGCTGGTTGATGATCCTCGGCGGCGCCACCGCTGCCCTCGCCCTGATCACGGTTCACGTCGCATGGCTGTTCCAGCTGCCTGCTGATGAGCCCACTGAAATTGCGCTGCGCGTCCCAGATGCGCAGCACCGTGGGGAAGACCTAGACTTGCCCGCGCCCGTACCGGACTTCGTGCTCGCATTGAAGTCGGTCGGTGCGGACACCGATGAGCCTCAAGACAACCTCGGCACTCTCGACGCGATGGGTCTCAGTGCCAATGAGCTGCGGCAATACGAGAACTTCAGCGATCTCCGTGTCTGGAGCGGAGAGTCTCGCTACGGCATGGTCTGTCTGCTCGTGGCCTCACATGCGATTCGCGAGAGGAACGGCGCCGAAGGCTGTTCCCCCAAAGGCCTCGATACCGTCGCGGAGGTGGTGTGGTTCCAGGCCCACGGTCTCACCCGATTCGTGCTCAACGGCGACCACGTCGAGGTCTACGTGTTCCACAGGGCCGCCGACCCGTCAGACCCGTCAAAGGGCGGCGTCCCATTTCCCAATTGAGGCCGGAACAGCCTGACCGCGCAGGAAGTGAACCGCGGTATACCCGCTTAACCGAATGAGTGAACATCGGCTGCTGCTCAGCTAGGCCGACGCACCCTGAGCTGCCCCACTGGCTGCAACTCGGAGTCTGTTACCTTCGAAATTCGAAGCTGTTGTGACGTTTGTTGGAAACCGCCCAGCCTGAGCTGCGCGGAGGGCTCCACCTGCCCACAGTGGGCACAACCCGATCAGGGGTCTGGCTTCCGCTGCGCTCTACCCAGGCCAGGCTCGAAATGTCCTCAGCGGACTGTCTTGGTTCAAGGAAGTGAGACACCAGCATTATTGTTGGGAGACGCCTGGAGATGCCTGGAGATGCCTGGAGATGCCTGGAGATGCCTGGAGATGCCCGGAGATGCCCGCCCGATCGCGTCGGCCGGTGTCACTTCCTCCGCGGAACTGATCGCGGCCTACTTCCGGCAGCACGGAACGCTGCCAAAGATATCGGCCTCACCCGTTGGTGAAGAAGGTCAGAAGGTCAGCTGTATCGACGCTTGGCCAGGATCCGCTTACTCAAGCGGAAAGGGAAACTGGAACAGGCCGTCGCCTCAATACTCGACGAGGATTGTCCCGGATGGACAGATGGTTATGGCTTTAGCAGTGACAGGATTTGGCAGTGACAGGATTTGGCAGGATCGCCGGGACGCGCTGATCGCATGGATGGACGCCCAGGGAAGGCCGCCCCATTATGCTTCCGGCGATTCAGCCGAACGGGCACTGGCAAGCTGGGTTGCCACGTATCGCCGGCACGCACTCCATGGGCGGCACCTTGAGCGGATCAAGGAACTCGACGAGAGAGTTCCAGGTTGGAGCCAGTCGGTTGTATGGGTGCCGAAAGCGTAGAGCTGCTAGAACATCTGAAAAAAGCGCACCTTCAGCCTGGTCCATGAGTCCAGCACACGCGTGGTCGCCGTCGGCCAGAGGACATCGGCGACTTTCAGGGGCATGAACCCCGGCTTGCTGCGCAGCGCCTGCATGACCTCAGGGGTCAGCTTCTTGTGAAGTCTGCTCACGAGTATTTGTCCTTTCCGATGTGATAGAGGAAGCCGCGCCAACGCTCGAGCATTGACGGGCCCTTATAGATCGGGCGGCGGCCTCTGGCGGCCCTTTTGACTACTTTGGCCGTCAGACGGGGAAAGTATTTCACTGGGATCGGCTGGCCTTCGCGTGGACTTCCCTGGCCGAAGACCGCGACGGGCCGCTCATTGGGCGCCTTCATCCACCCCAGGCCGTGCTTGTAGATATCCATGTTGAGCTCGTTGCAGAGATCCCACTCAGCCCGGGGCAGCGTGCGCTCCATCAACGCTATCCCCTGCAGATATCCGTCGTCGTTCAGCGCGTAGTGTTCCTCGATGAAGACCCTGAGGCTGTATCCGCCGTCCGGGTGGGCTGTGGTGGCCTGTCGTAGTTATACGCCATAGGGCGCCGTCTTCCGGCACGTTCCAGCAGACAGTGGTTCAGTCATTGATCCCCCAATGGTCGAGTCTCCATTCTGACTGATCGCACAGGTCTCTTGGGCGACTGCATGCTCGCAGGGCTCGCACCCCTTCGGGCGTCCGCTGGCGCGGCCGGCTGTTGGGTCCAGACCGCGCCGTCGCAGAGCTCCGGGGCACCCTGGCCCTGTTTGTCTACGACGATGCTCCTATAGGTGTCAAATTGAACCTGGCAGTTGATTTAGGCCAGCTGCATCGTTGGTGGGGGCCTTCCCCATGTGAACCCCTTGGCCCCGCTAACCGGACGAGCTGAGGCCGGGATCCCCACACGCAGGGTTCGGAGCCAGCTTCGGTGCAGCGGCGCCTCCCCGCTGGCGCACTGAGGAGAATAGGGGCCGTGCCAGGGAAGAGGTTCCTGACGTTATCGGTGAGGGCCGCGAGAAGCGTTGCCCGCACGTCTGCATACCGACGACTTGCGTCAGCTTTGTGCGCGGGCACTTCGAATCGGGAATACGGAGACGGGTATACGCATTGGATCAATCGGAGACAGCTCTCCATAACCTACAGATGGGAGATTGATTGTGGAGTCGGGCGAATTCAAGCTGGTGGTCCTGGCTGCCGGCGTCAGTACGCCGTCGTCGAGCCGGTTACTGGCTGACCTGCTCGCTGAAGCGGCGGTGGTTGGCCTTGCTACGTCCGGTATTCCGGTTGAACCAGTGGTGATTGAACTGCGTGATCTCTTTGCTGACATCGCAGCGGCCTACAGTGGAGCGGTCACTTCCCGTCTGCGGGAAGCATTCGACAGGGTCAGTGCCGCGGATGCCTTGGTTGTGGTGAGCCCAGTGTTCGCCAGCTCCTACAGCGGCATGTTCAAGGCGTTTCTGGATCTGCTGGATCCGACGGCGATCGTCGACACTCCAACTATTATCGGAGCCACGGGCGGCAGTCTCCGTCATTCCCTGGTGCTGGAGCACGCCATGCGGCCCTTGTTTTCCTACTTGCGAGCAGTTGTGGTTCCGACGTCAATCTTCGCCACTGCCATGGATTGGGCAGCCGAAGAAACCACCCATGCCCTGCGCGAGCGTGCGCAACGGGCCGCTCAAGAACTCACGCAAACAGTCCGCTCAAGTGGTGTTCCGCTACTTATGTCGCCACCGTACGGGCAGCAACAGGCGGCCTAACTCGGAATCGGTCAAACCGATCGGGCCTGGGGCGCTACCGCGCATATCGGGTGTCGGCGCCTCAGGCCTCGCTGACTTTGTCCGCCTTTCGTTCCGTACGCCGAGCGTCTCGAAGCCGTGGACGCATCATCGTCCGGGCGACCTGGCTGGGTTTCATCGGCGGTTCAGTCAGCGGTGTAGCCCTGTCCGGCCGGATGCCGTCAAGGAACAGTTCGACATTGCGCCGCCACGCACTGGGCGCGACGTCCCTCGTCACCTCTGCGATACGACTGTTGGCGAGCATGACGAAAACGAGATCCTCTGCCCTGAAATCCGACCGGACCGCCCCCGCATCGCGCGCCTCGCGGACCAGTTCTTCAACGCGCACCTGGATCCGCCTGCGAAGCGCCAGAAGCGTTTCTGACTCATCGAGCCTGGTCGTCATGAGATTGAGGTAGCCCCGGCTGTCAGCCTCGAGTGCGCAACTGGCCATGATGTAACCCGAGAGGCCCTTCCATTTGTCCGGGTTCCTCAGGGCCTCCTCGGCAAGGTGTAACTGCTCATTGAGGGGTTCAACCAGAACCACGCCCCATAAGTCCGACCGGCTAGGAAAGTGCCTATAGAGGGTTCCGGCGCCAACTCCGGCCGACGCCGCGATAGCGTCCAGCGACGCATTGAGGCCCTCCGCCGCGAATGCGAGCCGCGCTGCTTCGATGAGCGCTTCCCTGTTGCGGAGACTGTCCCGACGCGGCGCACGAGCCCGCACGGACTTGCTCCCTCGATCCTCGCTCGGCATGGCACAACCCCTCATCTTCGTCCCCGGGAATACGGAGATGGATCTACGCATTACACTTACCGGAGACCACTCTCCACAACACTAGAAATGGGAGATTACCATGGAGTTGGGCGTGTATTCCTTCGCAGAGGCCATCGCAGACCCGAATACCGGGCGCCGGATTAATCCTCAGGAACGCCTGAAAGACCTCGTCGAGGAAATTGAGCTGGCCGATCAGGTCGGCCTCGA
This sequence comes from Arthrobacter pascens, assembly GCF_030815585.1. Classification (NCBI taxonomy): domain Bacteria; kingdom Bacillati; phylum Actinomycetota; class Actinomycetes; order Micrococcales; family Micrococcaceae; genus Arthrobacter; species Arthrobacter pascens. The sequence goes on along the minus strand of NZ_JAUSWY010000001.1, from coordinate 2,231,603 downwards.
CGTGTACGGGCTCGGGGAGCATCATCGTGAAGACTTTGCTGCTGCGAGTCCGGCTGTTGTTCTTGCGGCTGCCGCCGCACGAACCGAGAAGATCCGGCTGACCAGTGCCGTGACCGTGCTCAGCTCGTCAGATCCGGTGCGGGTGCACCAGGACTTCGCGACGCTCGACCTGCTCTCCGGCGGACGTGCGGAAATCATGGCGGGCCGCGGCTCCTTCACGGAGTCGTTCCCGTTGTTCGGATACGACCTGTCGGACTACGACACTCTCTTCGAAGAGAAGCTGGACCTTCTGCTGAAGATCCGCGCTGAAGAGAGGGTGACCTGGTCGGGTCGCCACCGTGCCTCTCTGTCGGACCAAGGTGTTTACCCCCGCCCGGCACAGGATCAGCTGCCCCTATGGGTAGGGGTCGGTGGATCACCGTCGTCCGCCATCCGTGCCGGCAAGCTTGGACTGCCCCTGTCTCTGGGCATCATCGCCGGCGACGTCCGGCGCTTCGCTCCTCTGGTGGACCTGTACAGGGCAACCGCCCTCGAGGCCGGCCACCCGGAGAGCGCCCTGAAGGTCAGCATCAACGCCCACGGGCATGTCGCTGACAGCAAAGAGCAGGCCATCGACCTGAGCTACCCCTACTTCCAGTCCGCGATGAGCACCTTCCTCAATGCGCCCTTCTCGGCCCTGCCGACGAAGCAGCACTACGGTAAGGACACCTCTCTGCAGGGAGCCCTCGTCGCAGGGTCCCCCGAGGACGTCGCCGAGAAGATCCTGTTCCAGCAGAGCGTCTTCGGCAACGAACGCTTCCTCATGCAGATCAGCGTCGGAACCATGCCGCACAAAGAGGTCATGCGATCCATCGAACTCCTCGGCACCCGTGTAGCCCCGATCGTTCGCGCCGACTCGCTCGCCTCCGCAGCCTGATACCCGCGAACCCGCTTCACGGCCGCTAACTCGGCCGTGAAGCCGGCCTCGCTCCTGTCAGGGCACCTCACCGAATACGGCGACTCCCGTGCGCCTTCATCACCACGGAAAACCATCCACTCATATCCACTCATCATCGTCAGAACGGGATACCCCCACTCATGTTTATAGCAGCATCCATCCTCAGCCTCCTTTTCTCGGCCCTGCTCGTGTTCTCCGCCGTCGGAAAGCTTCGCAAAGACCCTAAACAGATGGCCGTCCTGGAGCTTGTGAAAGCAACCAAAGCGGCGCCACTGCTCGCCACCCTTGAAATCGCCGCAGCAGCCGGTCTGCTCGTCGGTGTCGCCTGGTGGCCCATCGGAATCGCAGCTGGAATTGGTGCAGTTCTTTACTTCGCTGGGGCGATCGTTACACACTTGCGCGTCGGGGATCGCGCCGTGACCAGTGCTGCCGTCCTGCTCGGAGTCAGCGTCGCCGTGGTCGTTCTCAGGGCCCTGGCGCTCTGAGTCCACGGTCATAGCGTCACTGCACGGCACATACCCCTCCTCGTCCCGATCAGCGGGAAGAGGAGGGGTTTGTCCTATCTGGAGGGCGTGACCCCACATCCTCTTTTCGGATGCCGCGCATCATCTTCAGCGCACCGGTCTCGCGAGACTTAGGAGGGGAAGGGCAGGCTCGCAGGGCTCGCCCTGGCTTCCGCTGCGCTCCAACCAGTTAGGCCGGGGCGCGCAAGCTCGCTGAGGAGTGTGGAGCTGCTTGGCCGTTGGAGCTCGAACAGGCCACCAAACAACTATGGCACCGTGAATTGCAAATGGCTTGGTAACCCCTGATTCTCTGAAATCCGGATATTGGCTGTTTGCTCGGTCAGCCACTGGCGGTACTTCCTGGCGAGGGCGTCGTTTCGGAGGAGGCCCCGTTCCAGGAGGGAAATCTTGGAGGGCATTGGCCAAGTTCCCGGGCTGCGGTTGTGATGGTACAACCGAGTGCGGTGCGCATCTGGCGCAGATCGGTGTTGTCTGGTGCTGGCTGGGGGTTGGTGATCTGGCGGTAGATTTCCCGGCCTGCGTAGCGTTTGAGGCAGCGCATGATTTCCCGTTTGCTCTTGCCCTCCGCAGTGCGTTTGGCCACGTAGTCCTTGGTCCGTTGGCACGAGGCCATGCGGACCAGGACGACCTGATACAGGGCATGGTTGGCGTTGCGGTCACCGCCTCTGCTGAGCCGGTGACGGATGGTTTTGCCCGAGGATGCGGGTATAGGTGCGACCCCGACGAGGGCAGCGAACTGGGCCTCATTTCCAAGGCGGTCCGGGTTGTCTCCGACGGTGACCAGGAGCTGGCTGGCTACTTCGGTTCCGACACCTGGCAGGTCACAGAGCATCGGTGCATAGGTGTCGAGGATTTCTCGAAGCGCGGCGTCCGCGGTGGCGATTTCTGCCGCCAGGGAGTGGCATCGGGTGGCCAGGGCTTTCAACGTCAGCAGGCATACGTACTCGGGGTCAGCAATATGGCCGGTCGGCCTGGTGCGCTGCAGGGCCGTCATCATCGCCGCCGTACCCAAACTCCGGTATTTCGCCCGGAGTTTGTCCGGAGCCGTTACGAGGAGGCCTTTGATCTGGTTGATGGCTGCGGTGCGGGCCTTTAGGGCCGAGGTGCGCCCGGCACGCAGTATTCGCAGGCATTCAACGGGTCCGTCCTTGGCGTTCGGGACCGATTTGGTTCGGCCGTCGAGTACGGATTGGGCGGCCTGGTAGGCGTCCAACGGATCGGACTTGCCCTTCAGCCGGCGCGCGGCACGGTTCGGACGGTTCACCTCGAGTACACACAAACCTTCACCGCGCAGGATTCGGGAGATCTCGGCTCCATAGGAGCCTGTCCCTTCGACCCCTACGGCGGAGACTGTGCCATGGCTGGTGATGAAGTCCACGATCTTCCGGTATCCGGATCCCACGGCCAGGAATTCCTTGTCCGCGAGGGGTTTGCCATGTTCGTTGATGACAGCCACGTGGTGCGTATCGGCATGCGTGTCGATGCCGGCGATGACGTTGGTTGGTTCAGTTGCCAAGATGGAAGCGGCCCCCAGTCGAGTTCAATGGCTGATGAGTCGGGGGCAGGCCAGGTGGGCAGACAAAACGGTAATGGGATTAGTCGTATCAGGCTCCTATGAAGTCATGTCCGCCTGGCACATCACCCCCTTTGATGGACCTTGAGCCGGCCGACAAATCGTCGGTAAGACAGTGCCGCCAGGCACGTCAGTTTTTTGCTGAGTCACGCCGGCTCAAGACCTTTTCCAGTATTACCGTCTTTTGGTTGCTGTCCTTATGTTGTTACCGGGCTCAGTTCCGCGGCCGTTGTAGGGTCGTGGCTACCCAGGGGAGGCGGGTATGGCTTTGGTTGCTGTGCCGGACGGTCTCGTGACGGCTTCGAAGGATTGGCCGCCCGCCACCCCGCGATGACCCGACCGCTAATTGAGAGACGCGACATGATCGCCGGATAAGGACACGACGGCGCGGTTATCTGCTGGGCCCTTTCCATCCAACAGACTGGAGGCTGTTCTTGGTGCAAATATGGGCCGGCATCGACGCCGGCAAAGCCCATCACCACTGCGTCGTGATCGACGCCGCCGGAAACCGGCTGCTCTCACAAAAAATCCCCAACGACGAACCAGCCCTGCTCCAACTCCTCGCCACCGTCCTCGAGATGGCAAACGGCGATGACGTGGTGTGGGCGACCGACCTGAATCACGGCGGAGCTGCACTGCTGATCGCACTGCTCATCGGCCACGGGCAGAATATTCTGTATATCCCCGGCCGTACCGTTCACCATGCCTCGCGTATCTACCGCGGTGATGGGAAAACCGATGCCAAAGACGCCGCCGTCATCGCAGACCAGGCCCGGATGCGCCGCGACCTGCAACCCCTGCGTGCCGGGGATGAGATCAGCACCGGCCTGCGGCTCCTCACTGCTCGGCGAGCCGACAAGTCCGCGGACCGGGTCCGGGCGATCAACCGTCTGCAGGCCCAACTGCTGGAATATTTCCCCGCGCTGGAAGGGGCCTTCGAGTACAGCCGATCCAGAGCCGCGCTGTTGCTGCTGACAAAACACCGCACGCCGGACGGGATCCGCCGAGCCGGCCAAGCCAGGATCCACGCCTGGCTAAAGAAGCACGGTGTCCGCTCCTCGGCAGCCGTCGCCGCAGCTGCCGTAGAGGCCGCAAAAACCCAGCACACCACCGTCCCTGCCCAGCACATGGGGGAGGAGATCGTCGCCGCACTCGCCCAGGAAATCCTCACCCTGAACGAGGAGCTCGCCAAACTCGATGCGCTAATCAGCGAGAAAGTAGCCGAACACCAGCACACCGAGGTGCTGTTGAGCATGCCAGGGTTCGGCCCAGTCCTCGCCGCCGAATTCCTTGGCGCCACCGGCGGTGACCTCACCGTCTTCCAGACCGCCGACCGGTTCGCCGGTGTTGTGGGTCTGGCCCCGGCACCCCGGGACTCAGGAAGGATCAGCGGCAACCACCACAGGCCCAGACGCTACGATCGACGGCTCCTCCGCGTCTTCTACCTCTCCGGGCTCTCCGCCTTGAAGTCATGCTCCGCCTCGCGCGGCTATTATGACCGCAAACGCGTGGAAGGGAAATCCCACGTCCAGGCGATGCTCTCGCTTGCCCGACGCCGGCTCAATGTCCTCTGGGCGATGCTCCGCGACGGCACAACCTACCCCGGCGCCTGCCATGGCATCGCCATTGGCAGCGTGAGCCTTCAATGACCCCCGTGGCAGAAGGTATGTTCCGTGGACCTACTCATCACAAGAAGAGTTAGGCGGTGCCAGGAGTCCCTAGTCCGAAAGTCTGATACCCCGTATGGCCGAGGCTACGGAATTGGCCCCGCGTGGGGTGCAAGCTGACCTCGCCACCCGAGCTCGAAGCCACCGATTCCCGCTCTTCTTTTGCAGTGGCGGTAAGGCCATCATGGAAGTCACAGATCTGCGGTCCAGATCGGAGTTGGTCATGATCCAAGCTCTGCTGTGCAAATTGAGTATCCGCCACGATTGGCACGTTGAACACGCCGACGACGGCGGCCTGTATAAACGTTGTCGGCGCTGCGGTAAGGACGACTCCAGCGGGGGTGGCGCAACTGACGCCTGGGCGCTGAGAAAATGGTGGTAGCTCACCCGCTTTCTCATTTCCTATGCAGCGCATCCTGTCCCTGCTGATCCGCGTTGTCCATCGCGCAGAAAGGGAATCAAGGACTTGTCATGACGCCGCCAGAGGATGAAATGAGTTTGAAGGGGCGGGCCGCAAACTACGCCGCCCCCGGTCACGGGATCCCCGGCGCATCAGTCCCAGTACTTCAAACTGAAGAGAGGCCCCGGACCATGTGCTGTAACCGCCTGAGGCCACCCGCTTAGACCTGCAACGCAGGAGAAGGGCAGGATGCACCCGTCCCAGGAAGGTCAACCAATTGGATGACCGTGGCTGCAGGTAGTTTCTCCTGGTAAAAGGTCGTGACCCTGAAGGCAGGTAGCCGACGGAGGGGGAGGGGTATCGTGTGCCACGAAGATATCGTGTGCCAGGAAGAAGAGGCTGCTGTGGCCGTGGGCTACAGCCGCATCCTCGCGCTTAAGCCAAGATGCGTGATGAACACCGGCCTTTACCCCATCATTTTGTGCACTGTGGTTGTTTCTAAATGGATTACTGACCACGGCTGACCGCGACCTTCCCGCACGACCCGTCCCTGCGTTGCAGTGATTTCCGGTACCACGAGTATAGGCTCACACCCCTCCTGGCGACAGGTAAAGTCTGGCTGGTGCTCGATCAGACTGGATGAGCTTGTCTTCGTTTGGCGACGGACTTTTGGGTAGTAGCGCTACGACTTATGTCTTGAGACGAACAGCTTTTCAAGACACCAACTCCAGAGCTCGGATAAGCCGGTGGAGTCGGCCGGAAAGCAGGGCTCCCTGCATCTCGAAAACGCGTCTCACCACCAATCGTCTCGCCGAGGGTGCATCCGGGACTTTTCGAGTCAAAATGGCCTAGAGAGGCAACTGGGCTACACGCGTGTCAGTACTTTCAGTCAGGATGCTCAGCTGCAGCTGGACGCGCTGGTAGCCGCGGGCGTGCAGAAACGCGACGTCTTCGCCGACGTCACCTCGGGCAGCAAAACGGCCATCGAGCGGCCGGGAATGAAAAAACTCCTCGAGTACGCCGAGGAGGGCGACACCGTCGTTGTCTGGCGGGTCGACCGTTTGGGCCGATCGCTGATCGACGTGCTCAACACCGTGACTCTGCTGCGTGACCGCGGCATCCACGTCCTATCCATCTCAGACGGCATCGACCCCGCGACCTCAACGGGCCGGCTGATGCTGAACATGCTCGCCACCCTCGCCGAGTATGAGCGCGAGCTGATCGTCGAGCGGGTCAATGCCGGCATCGCCGCCGCTAGGCAGAACCGGACACGATTCGGCCCGCCGGTGTCCGACCCGGCCGTCATCGCGGACAAGCTGGCGATCGCCCAGGACGCCCGGGCGAAGGGGCGTACAGCCGAAGACGCCGCCCGGCTCGTGGGCTGGAGCCGCGCCACGCTCTACCGCCACCAGCAAGCCCTCGCTGCACGCCAAGACAGCACCCTGTAGGTGCTGCTGAACGGCGGGTGACGGCGGGCGCCGTTTCCCAGCCTCGCCTGTCCAACACTTGGGTTAGGTGATCGGTCCTCGCTTCGCTCGGGCTGTAGAAGCGTCTTTCTGTTTTTTGCTGCTGTCCTGCGGATCGTACGTGCCCGCTCCACCGGCTCAACCGTCCTGCGGACGGCTGCACAACGGATGCCTTGTATCGGCGCTTCGCCTATTTCCTCCCACAATCCATCCGCTGCTTGCCCTTCGGGTTGCCCCGGCTCCGTCGGGCACAGCTACGCGTTGCTCCGCCAGCAGGCAAAAAACAACGGGGGAGAGGGAAGCTGGCCGGTCACCACGAGCCGCCCCACCCACCTGGAAGGAACACAACCATGAGCGAAAAGAAGTCCCGCGAGCCCTACTCGGGAACGCCGACCGAGAGGGGACCGCCCCCTAAACCACCCGCAGGAGTCCGTTGACAACATCATTGAGATTCCTTCGGATTCTAGGCGTCCGCTCCACCCCGTCTAGCCCCTCCTTCGTCGGGGCCTGCGGCGTGCGAATTTCCCTCCGGCGCTCCTTGAGAATGGCCCATTCATCTGCTGAAAGCTGATGGGCCTCGGTCCTCGAACCATTGAGATGTGCACGAGCGGCATAATGCTTTCCCCCCACAACCTGGCCAAAGCGTCCAGCCTTCTGTGGATTCCGGCGTGAACGACTGGCTTACCAACCTAATTGCAGACAGTGTGACACCTGCCGCTGACAGAATTATGGATGCGGGGGCCAACGTCATCGTCCCAGTCTCAAGGAAACGGGACACCCCTGAGACCGAGCGGACAGGTCAGCCGGCAACAGGAATGCTATTCCCGGTGCGGTCAACGGCCGGATATACATACTTCCGGTAGTATCCCTTCCCTGGGACAAAAACTGACGATCCTTGGCTATCAGCCTGAGAGGAACGCATGCCTGAATTCGCTGTACTGATCTACGCCAACGACTCCTTGCACGCACCTAACGCCACGAAAGAGGAGCTCAAGGAGTGCGACGAGCACTTCGACTCTCTCGTCGCCACCGGTCGCATGCACATCGCGTATGCCCTCACGCCGCGGGACCAGGCGCGCACGATCCGAACGGCCGGCCCCGCAGACGGCCCTTATGGCGCGGGCGGTGACGTCGTCGCCGGGTTCTACATCCTGAATGCGACGGATATCGACGAAGCGCTAGACCTGGCCCGCAAAGATCCTTCCATCCTCACCGGCGGTGGAGTGGAGGTCCGTCCTGTGCACAGCGGCGGAGTCGTCGCCCGTACCTGAGGGAACGCTGTCGAAATCCACCCATGCCGTTCGTTGCAAAGGTGACTTGACCGCCAGGACCGCGGGGGAGTGTCCCAATGGGAGGTCCCGTTTCCAAGGAACTGGGACGTTCTCCGGCCGCACCCTAATTGCAGGTGTGCAGTACCTTCACAGCTGCGTCTGTGAGTGCGGGAATGGCCTGACACCAGATGGGGGCCCCGGGCGTAGGTTACATGGTTGCCAAGTCACGCTGAGCGTAGAATTTAAGCGGTCGTGGGAGCGTCCGCCTCAGTACTGACCTGCCTCTATAGAGGGGTTCCATCATGCTCAATACGCTGCTTTGCAAGTTGAACCTAGGGCACCACTGGTTGACCGAGACGGGCCAGAATGGGACCTTTCGCCGGCGCTGCACGAAGTGCGGAAAACTTGATCGTCGTACTTCCACGTGGTCGGGACACCTTGCCGAGGGGGACCGTCATCCCCACCAGGACAGCCGGAAATACTTCTGACAAGCCGGATGCGATACTTTGCCAGTGACATCGCTGCTGGAAACCATTGGCCCGTTATGAGATGACGGCGTCATGGGCGGTGTGGCCTCCGTCCGCGTCGTATGTCCGGATGAGCGACATTTCCTTCCCTTTTGGGGACCTTGACGGGGTTCTCCACGCTCGCTCGGTCATCCTTGCGCTAAGTCCTGGATTCTTAAAACACGCCTGGTGCAGAGGAGTACCGAGCGGCGAGTGTTCACAAGTCATCTGCACAAGCCCCGAAACCACGGGAAGGTTTATGCAGTCAGCTTCTGAAAGTGACAATCCCGACCGAGGGGGGTGTCCCACTGGAACTGTCCCGGTTCTAAGGAAATGGGACAAAATTGCCGGAAGTGGGCCAGGATGCTGCAATCCATACCAGCCGGTTGCTCGTCAGTAGGCTGAGCTATCAGGTATTCTCCAGGAGACGGGAGTTCTCGCATCCACTTCTACTCCCGTGCTTTTAACGCCGATAATGGACGTTATGACCCTCTGACCAGAAGTCATCTAGGCGGTTACGTCAACCTACTCTTGACTTCCGACTTCCGACAGCGGAAATTCCAGGCCCAGAGGCCCGCCTGGTGACGTAATGTACTGGTCTTTCCAAGCCGGGTCTATGATGACGAGAGTCTTGTCATTACTCTCAAACTCTTCGCTGTAGTAATGCTGAATCGCCTTCTTTTCCAGCTCACTTAGGGAAGTGGACGAATCAAGTACATCTATCAGTTCATTGACTGCCCTGAATCCAAAGCTCGACGGTCGCCCACGGAGCACTCTGTATGCCTTGGTTGTGAAGGATTGACCCTTATACCTATCATCGGCTGTGGTCGGCAGTGGATTTATAACTGGGACAGTTAGGGCTTTATCGAAGTCCCGGACTACTGCAAGCAACTCATCTATCTTCTCGGAATCAGTTCTGTCAGGGGTTTTTACACTTGACCTCGCACGTGCCTTAAGGTTTTCAATGGCGGTGGCCAAATCATCCCATTCGTTGTCGATCCGAGCGTCGAGGGTATCCTGGCGGATATTGGGCCCATATTCGTTCAAGGACTTCATGAGCGACTTAAAACCTTCTTTGTCTGCCATTTTCATTTGAAAACTCTTGAAGGGACCAACTACTTGGTTGGTGTCATCGAAGTTGAGCAGGAGAACTCCGAGACGCTTCCTTCGGTCACCGACTTGGCGCGATAGTGCGCCAGCCTCATAGTTAAGCCATTGCTCCATCTGGTTCTCCTTCGAGACGCAAATGATCCCGAAGTCTGTATCCGTCAATTCTTCTTCGATTTGAGCTAGCCACTGCTCGCCCGCAGGTATTTCAGGGCTATAGAACGTGGTGACTGTGTCGAACAGCCGGCCGATGACCTCATTGAGGACACCGGCAAAGTCGCACGTGTTCTTAGACCAGCTAATAAAGACTTTCAAATTCCCCCACTAATGCTTGAGTACTCTGCCAAGGATATCAATCGACCGTCCCTTCATGGCGGCGAAGAGGTGAGAGGTTACCTAGCCTTCGGCCGTCGTGGTATTGATGAAGCCTTCAGGGATGCTTGTACGATCCCATGGTGGATGATTTTTGGGAATGGATCAGTGCCGCATCGTAGGGCTCAGAGAAGGTATCTGGTTATACTATCTAGCACGGCGCCCCAAGCGATTTGGTTGGTAGCTGATGAAGCAGACGCACCTATTCGGTGTCGGTTCGACTGGCAACTTGCCCTGCGGCTGTTGCTGTGAAGTGGCGACCGCTATCGGCTGGAACCGTTCTTGGATTTATGCGACCCGAGTGCGGCGCCCCCGCTTGTCGTCCGCGCCCTTGCCGCGCCTTCGTTGGGTGTGAGTGCCGTGCTGGGGTGCGTACCTTCATTCCGTGCTGCCGCTATTCTGCCTTTCACTAGTTCGTCGCTGGCGGTGCCGGCCAGGGTTGCTGCGGACGCCTGGTGATGGCCGGCCGATCCGTACTCTGCGGCCGAGCTAGTCTCGGCCTTTTCGCCCCGGTCTTTGAGTTGTTTGCTGTCGTCACCGGTGACACGGTTTTCTAGTTCGCGGCCCATCCTTCGATCCGGGCGAATGGTTCCACCTCCGTGCGTTCGTAGCGCTGCTCAATTCGAGAAGACACGGGAGTTCCCGCATCCAATGCAACTCCCGTGCTTTAAGCGCCGATAACGGATCTTTTGTCGTTCGGGGCTCAGCCCGCTCACCCGCATTTCTTACCGTTCGGGGTCATCAGTTTTACGAGTACGCTCCTCATCTTTCGGCCAGCGCCGGCTTGGCCCGTGGCTGGTCACGTCACGAACCAGCCTCGATCCATGAGATGTAGTGGAAGGAGGAATTCCTCATGACGCTCATCGATCTCAAGCCTCTGGCTTGTCCCGTCCACGCAACTTCGGGCGCCGTCGGCAGCGCCCGGTTCCAGGACCTCATGGGCGATACTTCGGGTCAGAAACGCATTGGCCACAAGACAGAGCCGAACCGTTCGTGATTTGTCAGGAAGGGCGTGTTGACAATGTCAACACGTTTGCTTTCGGACTGGGTCGTACATCGGCCGGACTGGCTCGGATTCGGTATGTTTTCTGGAGTTCCCAGTGTTGGCAGGGGCTGGAATGCGGTTCGAGTCCCACTCGGGCACAGTGTTTCCGCAGGTCAGGGGGGTTTTGGGCCTCTGACCTGTTGACAGTGTCAACAGCTTGTCCGCGGGATCGTTTTTGACGGGTGTAGGTCGCGCGGTATGAAGTTGTCGATGGCCTTCTTGTGGCCCGGGGGTCCCCTCTCTTGGATTGGTCGATCTTTTTGTGGTCCCTACTTCTTCATTACGGTGACTGGTCCGGGCTACATGACCTGGCTGCTTTTGGGGAGCAGGTATGTGCTGGCTTGTCGTCTGTTTCTTTGCTCATACCTGTTCATGGTGATGCCACAGGGCTTACTGCATGACCAATGGATTCCGTTTTTCCTCAATCTCCAGGCGGTGAGGCAGATTTCCAGGGACCATAAACCACCGGAGGCGTAACTGTGGGTGGCCCTCGCTGCCCCCATTTACGTATTCGAAGCCAAGATGCTCAGCCCTTTTCGTCCTTTCGGCCGATACCGGCTGTGCTTGGCCGGGTCGATTCTTAGGGGAAGCATCATCCCGAAGACACCAGCAGGTAACCTTGCGTCGACACAATGAGGTAGGGGAACCTATAGGAAAAGTCGAAGGGTCAGATCATGACGGGCACTGATGGCGTTGTAATGTCCTCTTACCAAGAGCTCGTACCGGGGGACGCAGTCGAAGCGTTCTTCAGGAGCACCTTGGTCCACCGCGGGCCTGTTACCGACACCGCCCCGGACCACGGACTGTTCTGGATCCTGGACACATTGACGGGAAGCAGGCGTCTTCTGGACATGTCCGAACTTGAGATCGTTCGACTGCCAGCACACTACCGTGAAGTCCGGGTAAACGCACCTGGCCGGTAGAAGCGAATACGGCCTGTCACGTGCCGTATTTCGGGGTAGCCCGTTTGTTCAAGAGTTCGAGTCGATGGATCCGCATTCAAAGGATGCACGCCCCATTCACCTGCTTATCCCTGGCGCTTAATCTGCCCCGCGGCCTGCAAGACCTCGGCGACCATAAATCCATGGATGTCACCGCTGTTCACTCGCCGTCTAGGCATCATCATCGGTACGGCTCCAGCCGCGGCCGCCCTTCGAAACCCTCACCATCCGGCGACAGGCACTGCCATCTTGCCGGAGGCTCCGGACTGCCCAACGGGGGGGGGGCACCGCGGAGCGCTGTTCCGGGACGAGGCACCTGCAGCTGGTACTTCGTCGCTGTACGGGCCTGGACCCTGCGGGTCCGCCGCGCCGCCCAGGCACCAAGCTCACCGATCGAACCCGAATATCTGGACCACATGACCCAGAGGTTTGCTGACGTCATCCGGTAGCGGAAGCAGTTTTGCGGGTGCTGGATCCCGTACATGGTACGGGGGATACGCGCCTCAGCTTGGTGCTGCGCGCCTGGGGTTCGGTCCGGGCCACTCGAACCTGTATGAGGCCAACAGGGTTGCGGAGTGAACCTGGTTCGGGTTCCGGCCCATGGCGGCATGGACCGGAACCCGGCGGTTGAGATGTGCTCAAGCGCAACCAAGAGCGAGTAGTCCGGGGCTGAAAGACGGGTAGTGCCCGCGAAAAACGAGTACCCGGAAGCCCTCGCCACGCTGGTTGGCCTCTTGTCTCGGACATAGACTGACCGAGTCTCATTCGGCCTCAACAACAATCGGAACATCTCTCGGTCTGGCGCTGGGGACGCCCGCCCTGGCAGAAGGCAGGTCGCCATGTCTGTGCGCAGTCTCCCGAATCGTCATGCTCCGCTCCGCCCGATTCGGGCGCGCAATCCGGAAGACGCCGGACCTCGATGAACCTTGGCCATCATCATGCCGGGCATGGGCCAGTGGCCTCACTGCCACACGCCCAGAATTGCCGCACATGCCCCGGCCGGAATGAACCGGGGGCGACCGAGGTGCAGCCTGCTGACCCCCGCGAAATTTCTTGTCGGTCGCCGGAACTCAGGAAATTCCGGCGAACCAACGTCCGATAACGGCCCGATAGAAGGCTTCGCGCCGTGCTCGAGGGGCACGGCGCACGATCCACCTAAAGTCAGACGCTTGCCGCGACGCCTGACAAGATAAGGGAGAAGAACCATGAACAAACCATCGCCTCGGGAACCAGGGACCACACGAGTTAGTCAGCGGCCCGCTGAGGGAGTGCCCGATGATTACTGAATCCCGAACCTTTGTGGCGTCACTTCTCGCGGCGGTAACGGTTGGCGCCTTTATTTTGTTGGGCCCAGGGGTCAGCGGTGACTCTAGGGCGGTTGCCGCACCCTCAACTGACGGGAATACCGCAGCAGCAGCCCATAACTGGGGGTCCGTCGTGACCGGGGACGAGTTCAACTACGTGGGCGCACCCGACTCGCTGAAATGGAACGTCTACAACAGCGCCGGGCACGCAGGCAACGGCCTCCGCTCACCCACCCAGGTCACCATCGACGGCACCAAGATGGTCATGAACGGGACGCCCAACGGCACAACCGCGGGCATGAGCGCCAAGTTCGCCAACCAGAAGTACGGCCGCTGGGAAGTCCGTGCCGCTGGCTCGGGTGACAACGAGTACCACATGGTCTCCATCCTGTGGCCCGACTCGGAGAACTGGCCCTGCGACGGCGAAATGGACTACGCCGAAACCACGGGTGACTGGAACGTCATCAACTTCTTCCACCACTACTCCTGCTCCAACTCGCAGACGAGCGCCTCGAAGGCACTCGACGTGAGCCAGTTCCACAACTACGCCGTTGACTGGTCACCGGCCGGTATCACCGGGTACGTGGATGGAGTCCAGTGGTTCCAGGACAACACCGTGTCGCACCAGCCCCCGGGTTCCATGCATCAGACCCTCCAGTTGGACTGGTTCCCCGACTCCACCGCTGACGGCGGTGGGGAAATGCGGGTGGACTGGGTCCGGGTATACGCCGCGGCCGGTACGGTCGTTTCCCCGCCTCCGCCCTCCGGTGACTCGTGGGAGTTCGCCGCTGTAGGTGACATGAACCCGGAAGGGAACACGTCCACCTCGTCCGCATCGGGCAAGAACGCTGCCAGCATCACCGCCAGCCTGAACGACGGGTCACTGGACAACTTCATCGGTATCGGTGACTTCCAGTACAACAAGGGCACCTGTTCGGCCCTCGGGGCGTGGAACACCCTATGGGGTGAGGTGAAAGCCAAGACGTTCTGGACGGCCGGGCCGAACCATGACGTGGAACCCGGTGTGAATGATGACTTGGACCGATACATGGACGGCCAGTGCGTGTCCACGACGAAAAGCGCAACGAACACCACTCTTGGACGGTTCCAGGACGCCCTTGAATGGTACTCGTTTGATAAGGGCACCTGGCACGTTGTGGTAGCTCCTACGGCTACGTGGCTGTACAACGCCACAAGGGCACAGGCCATGACCGCCGAGATGGACGCTGATATGAAGGCGGCGAAAGCGGCCGGGAAGCATCTGGCTGTTGTGTACCACGACCCGTACTTCACATCGGACACGTCGGCCCATAGCCGTTTCACTCAGGCCAAGCCGTGGATCGACATGTTCTGGGCGAACCGGGTCAAGGTACTCCTGTCGGGTTCACAGCACAACTATGAGCGAACCTGCCCGGTGAACAACGCGGACCAGTGCGTCCCGGACGGGATGCAGCAGTTCCAGGTGTCCACCGGCGGTATCGTTTTGCGGTCCTTCATCAGCGACCCTGCCTATGTGCAGAAGAAATTCAGCGACACGTGGGGCCATCTGAGGATGAGCCTCAAAGCTGATGGCTCCTACACGTGGGAGTTCCGCCCCGTCCATGGCGGGATGCAGACAGACAGCGGATCGAGGGAGTCGGGTACTACCCCGCCCAGTGATACGACGGCTCCGGTGGTGACGGGTACGTCTCCGGCTGCTGGTGCGACTGGTGTTGCGGTGACGGCGAATGTGACGGGGTCGTTCTCGGAGGCGATGGATGCCTCGACGGTCACGTCGGGCACGTTCACGTTGAACGAGGGGACGACGACGGTGCCGGGCCCTGTAGTGCCCGGCACCGTCGTGACGTACAACAGCACGGACAGGGCTGCGACGTTGAACCCGGGTGCGGATCTGGCGGCGGGTAAGACGTACACGGCGACGATCAGGGGCGGCTCCGGTGGGGTGAAGGATGTGGCCGGTAACGCGTTGGCGGCGGACAAGACGTGGACCTTCACCACGGCTTCCGCGGGCGGCGGCACGTCGGAGACCGTCACTCTCACGGCCACCGCTGACAGCTATGTGTCCAGCGGGGCGACGGGGACGAACTTTGGCACGAGCGTCATGTTGGGTGTGGACAACAGCCCGGTGGAGGTCACGTACTTGAAGTTCGACCTGTCGGCGTATGCGGGCAGGACGTTGCAGAGTGCGACGTTGCAGCTGCGCAGCGCCGGGAGCGGGTCAACGGGTACGCAGAACATCAAGGTCGCGGGTGACAGCTGGACCGAGGGCGGGATCACGTACAGCAACCGTCCGGCGCTCGGCACCAGCATCGGCACGCTCGGCCCGACAACGACCAACACCAGCTACAGTGTTCCGCTGACGGTCGACGGCCGCCTGACCGGTGAGCTCGGCCAACAGCTCTCACTGGGCATGGACTCCAGCAGCAGCGACGGCCTGGACCTCAACTCCAAGGAGGCCGGCAGCACGGTCGCACCCAAGCTGGTGCTCACGGTGAGCGGCGGTGGTGGTGGTGATACGACGGCTCCGACGGTGACGGGTACGTCTCCGGCTGCTGGTGCGACTGGTGTTGCGGTGACGGCGAATGTGACGGGGACGTTTTCGGAAGCGATGAATACCTCGACGGTCACGCCCAGCACGTTCACGTTGAAGGCGGGGGCGACGACGGTGCCGGCCGCTGTGTCGTACAACACCACAACCAGGGTTGCGACGTTGAACCCGGATGCGAATCTGGCGGCGGGAACGACGTACACGGCGACGATCAGGGGCGGTTCCGGTGGGGTGAAGGATGTTGCCGGTAACGCGTTGGCTGCGGATAAAACGTGGACCTTCACCACGGCTGCTGCGGGCAGCGGTGATACGACGGCTCCGACGGTGACGGGTACGTCGCCGGCTGCTACGTCTCCGGCTGCGACTGGTGTTGCGGTGACGGCGAATGTGACGGGGACGTTTTCGGAAGCGATGAATACCTCGACGGTCACGCCCAGCACGTTCACGTTGAAGGCGGGGGCGACGACGGTGCCGGCCGCTGTGTCGTACAACACCACAACCAGGGTTGCGACCTTGAACCCGGATGCGAATCTGGCGGCGGGAACGACGTACACGGCGACGATCACGGTTGGGGTGAAGGATGTTGCCGGTAACGCGTTGGCGGCGCCCAAGACGTGGAACTTCACCACGGCTGCTGCGGGCACGTCGGAGACCGTCACTCTCACGGCCACCGCTGACAGCTATGTGTCCAGCGGGGCGACGGGGACGAACTTTGGCACGAGCGTCATGTTGGGTGTGGACAACAGCCCGGTGGAGGTCACGTACTTGAAGTTCGACCTGTCGGCGTATGCGGGCAGGACGTTGCAGAGTGCGACGTTGCAGCTGCGCAGCGCCGGGAGCGGGTCAACGGGTACGCAGAACATCAAGGTCGCGGGTGACAGCTGGACCGAGGGCGGGATCACGTACAGCAACCGTCCGGCGCTCGGCACCAGCATCGGCACGCTCGGCCCAACAACGACCAACACCAACTACAACGTTCCGCTGACGGTCAGCGGCCTGACCGGTGAGCTCGGCCAACAGCTCTCACTGGGCATGGACGCCAACAGCAGCGACGGCCTGGACCTCAACTCCAAGGAGGCCGGCAGCACGCTCGCACCCAAGCTCATCCTCACGATGACGAAGTAGGCGGACCCCATCGACACGGCCGACACCGTCCACACCAGCAACACCATCTGACCGACGCCGTCCAGACAGAGGGACCATGCGCACCTGGCAGACCAAGACTAAGACCAGTGCGTTGCACTTTGATATCCATGGCCGCGTTAGGATCCGCGTTGACGCGGAGGCGCCGGCTAGGCACCGTACGCGGGAGCTACTGCCTGCGGGGTGTGCCCTCCGTTCGATGCTTCACGCCCGGTTGGAGTCTCGGATTGTTTGTCTGCACAACGAAGGACCGCACCCCGCCAACGTGGGTGCGGTCGGTGGTTGGACAGCCTGAAGCGGCGAATTTGATGGGTGTGTAGAATGCGCACACTTTTCATTTCGGACTGGGCCGTACATCGGTCGGATTGGCTCGGATTGCGTATGTTTTCTGGAGTTCCCAGTGTTTGCAAGGGCTGGAATGCGGTTCGAGTCCCACCTCGGGCACAGTGTTGTCAACAGGTCAGAGGCCCTTTGGGCCTCTGACCTGTTGACAGTGTCAACGCCCTGTCCATGGGGTCTTTTTAACGGGTGGCGGTCATGCCGTGTTTATCGGGGGCCGTGCTTGTGGCCGGATCCTTCCTTTCCTTCTGTCGGCGAATTTTCGGCTTGCTACTCCTTCATTGCGGGGCCGGGTCCTGGCAACATGATTTGTTTCGAGCCGGGGGAGTGACGCTTCGCCGGCTTGTGGTCTCTTTCTCGTCTCACGCATGTTCATGGTGATGGCGTTGGGCTACTGCATGACCAACGGGTTGCATTCGTCTTCTTGTCCAGGCTCGATCGGCAAGCTAGTTGTCCCCTGACCCCAAGCATCGGGATTCCCGCTGGCAGGGCGGCCTGGTACTCGGGCTCTGCCTCCAGGCCTTCCAGTTCGCGGCCATAGGATCGGGGCGTCGTTCTTGTAGCGGAGCTACCGCTTGGGGCCCTGGTTGCGCGCAGGCCCCAGCGACGATGAAGCATCAGAATGACAGGCAGCGATGATTCGTCTGATCACTCGGGACAGTTGGAACAAGGCAGTGTGTGTCGTGCGGTGTAGATTTTTGCAGTGAGAAAGCCATGTGTTAACGGGAGCCAGCCCAGAATGAACCCCTGGTGCTCGTATGAGGCTCGCGGAGTTCTTGAGTCCAGTTGTGGGTTGTCGTCGACTTTCTTGATGCGAAATGGGCTCGATCGCCCGAATTCTGTGCCAGCAAGCCAAAATTCCACCCCTTAGATAGGCTGTCCCAGTGACAGACGAGATAGAGTGGCCCGCCTTGCCAGCTCCTCACGCACGCGGCCAGGGCTGCGGCCGTGACCGTCTCACGCGCTGGCGCTAATCCGCCCACGCGTGCCGAACTCAACTGCATTGAAACCGCCGCAGAGGACGCTCCTGCCGTCGAACTGACGGGTGCGGAGCTTGACAGCAACTGAAAGGCAGCCATGAAAACGCATGATCCATTTGCACCAACATCCGGGATCGAATCCTTCGAAGTCATCAGCGAATCCTTCGAGGATGGACAGGTTCTTCCGGAAGCCCAACGCAGCGCCGTCCTGGGAGCCGGCGGGCGGGACGAATCGCCCCAGCTCACCTGGTCGGGCGCGCCCGAGGGAACCAGGAGCTACGCAGTCACCGTCTTCGACCCCGATGCCCCAGGCGCGGGCTACTGGCATTGGGCTGTGGTGAACATCCCGGCAGACGTCACCTCCCTCCCGGCCGGTGCAGGTTCCCGGGACAACTCCCGGTTACCGTCTGGTGCAGTGCAATTGAAGAACGATGCCGGATTTGTCGGTTTCGTGGGAGCTGCCCCTCCTCCCGGGCACGGTCAGCACCGGTATTTGCTGGTGGTCCACGCCATGGATGTTGAGCGACTGGACCTGCGCACTGATGACACCCCCGCCGCCCTGCAATCCGCGCTCTCCACCCACACCTTGGGCCGGGCGAGGCTGACGGGAACCTTCGAACGCCGCTAGGGTGTGTCTCCCAAGCCCCGAGGCTGTTGTCCGGAATGCTTGATGGGTGTCTCGTATTTCTATGTTTTGACTGCTGGGCAGTGGGCCCTTATTTAGCGTTGCCGTCTTCTATTGGTCGCCGGGGTCGCCCCTTCCGGGACGACCGGCGGGTGGTCGAGGGGCATTATTTACCGATACCGCTGCGGGATCGCTTGGCGGGATGGGCCGGCCGAGTTGGTCCGTGGCAGACGCTTTGGAAGTGGCACCGCCGCTACAGCGGTGACGGAACTTGGGACAGTATCCTGGCCGCGATGTTGACGGTCGCAGATCGGCGTTGCCAACTTAACTGAGACAGGACCCTTGCTGGTACTGTTTTGGTACCATTGGTGGATGGCTATGAATCTGCGTGTTCCCGAAGATCTTAATCGGCGTTTGGACCAGCTGGCCGCAGAGGAACATACGTCGAAGTCTGCGTTGTTGCTCCAGGGTGCAGAGCTGGTCCTGCAGCGTCACCATCGGACCCGTGATATCGGCGAGGGTCTGGATTTCGTGTTGAGCCATGATGCCGAGCTTTTGACGCGCCTTGAGGATGCGTGACCGAGTACCTCGAGATTGAGGACGCTTTGCAGGTCGTTGACCGGTTTGGATTCCATGTCCGTGATATCGGGCTTCTGGCCTCGGCACTGGCGAGGCCGGCAACCACTGTGATGGGGGTGGAAGCCTATCCGCAGTTAGCGATGAAGGCGGCGGCTCTCATGGAGTCGGTTGCGCGGTTTCACCCCCTGATCGATGGCAATAAACGCACGGCCTGGACGCTGATGGTTCTGATGCTCTGGATCAACGGCTACCGGCATGACTTCAGCACTGACGAGGCCTTCAATCTCGTCGTGCGTGTGGCAGCCGGCGACATCACACTGCGGGACAGCGCGGGGACGATTGCGACCCACCTCGTCAGACGGTAGCCGTGCGTTCACGTGCAGTTCGGAGATGCTTCGAAGTGGCAAAAAGAGAGTGTTGACACTGTCAACACATTCGGCGTCGGACTGGGCCATATATCGGCCGGACTGCCTCGGATTGCTTATGTTTTCTGGAGTTCCCAGTGTTTACAAGGTTTGGAATGCGGTTCGAGTCCCACCTCGGGCACAGTGGATCCCCTCGCCAGAGGGGATTTTGTTTTTAACGTGTGTACAAAGCTTGTGGTGGCGTCCCTCTGACGCTAGGTTCGCGGGTTGTGGCCTGGCCGCCGCGGGGCCTGTTTAGGTGTGTGGGGTGGCGGGTTCAAGTCCCTGGCTAGTGGGCCTTGCGCCTGCTGTGGAGCTGTTGAATGGTTCCTCGTTCCTGTTTTTCCTGGTTGGTCGGGGTGGCCAAACACCAGTTCATGGTTCGGGGTTGTGGGCACAACATGACGTCGCCGACTTTGGTGCGAAATTCTTTTTGAAGGGCTCCTCTTACATGTCGCGGGAGCCGTATGTGCTCGTTTTGTCCTGCCAAAGTGTGTGTGGACATTGTCCACACTTACGTCTGCTTTATGGGTCTGCCGGTGGCTAGGGAAGAGCGCCGAAGCGAATACTCTTCCTTCACCGTCGCGCTGGATCCCTTCTCCGGTATGGCGAGGCAAACACGATTCGCGTCGATGCCCGCGTGCACGACGACTCCCGCTGGTATAGCGGCGGGGGTATGTATCGCGACACGCATCTTGGGGCCGGACGGCGTCGTATGCGCGCAGGGAATCGCACCCGTCACGGTCCTGGCCGGAGCGACTCCGTGACCCGGCTGCGGCTGTACGTCCGCTCCGCCGCGCTGTGTGGAGTGGATCATCCGCACCTTTATCGCGCTGTGGTCACTGCGGCACGCGACCACGTAGAAATTGACGAGAAGAGCGCGAGCTTCGGCGGTCGCAAACTTCAACTCGATCCGGTTCAAGGCCTTCGCATCAACGGAGAATCCGTTGTCCTTACCCGCTGGTTAGGGGGTAACGGGCGGCCAGTCGCTCGGCAATGCGGCTGACGATGTAGCGCTGTGGTGCTCGGTTCGGGTTAGGTTGAACAGATCTGAGAGTGGGGGTCGTGCGCCTAGATGGAGCTTTACGTGGTCCGGTAGCCCTTCGACTTCGACGGTGTCAGTGTTCATGTCCACGTCAATTGATAGCCGTGCGTGCCCTGCAAACGGTACGTTGTCCAGGCGGAAGTGGGTGCTTGGCGGTAGTGCGGGAGCAAGCCACAATTCATTCCAGATCAGTATCGGGTCAAACCTCAGCAGCAGTCTGATCAGGTGCACGGGTGCGGCGGAGGCCCAGGCCTGAGGGGAGCAAGAGGCAGGGTAGGGAACGGGCACGGGGTATCTTTCGCGGTCAAGCCCGCAGAACAATTCCGGCAGTCGGCCTCCGAAGTGGTCTGCGGCCTCGAGCAGGGCGTAGGCGAGCCTCTGTGCCTCTTCGACGAAGCCGTATCTCATCAGTCCTGCTGCAACTATCGTGCTGTCGTGCGGCCAGACTGAACCGTTGTGATAGCTTGCGGGGTTGTAGGCACCCATCTCGCTGGACAGCGTACGGATTCCCCAGCCAGTGAACATCTGGGGAGACATGAGGTGCTCAACAACGTCAGCGGCCTTGTCCTGATCGACGATTCCGGTCCAGAGGCAATGACCCATGTTTGAAGCGAGGGCGTCGACTGGTTTCTTGTGCTTATCCAGGGCGACGGCGAAGTAGCCGCGATCCGGTAGCCAGAAGGCTTCATTGAACGCTTGCTTGAGTTTTGCGGCTTTGGCGGCGCAGGTTTCTGCTGTGTCGGTATCTTCGTTGGTGAGCGCGATGAGTGCGCGCCCGAGGTATGCAGAGTACGCGTATGCTTGGACTTCGCAGAGGGCTATTGGGGATTCAGCGAGCGTGCCGTCTGCGAAGTTGATCCCATCCCAAGAGTCCTTCCAGCCCTGGTTGAGCAGCCCTTGGTCCGTGTAGCGCTGGTACTCGATAGAACCGTCGCCGTCCCGGTCGCCGTAGTTTTCCATCCACGCAAGTGCTCTGTCGGCGGCTGGAAGAAGTTCTTGGACTGCTTCGCTTTCCAGTCCCCATCGGTCTAATTCACCCAGGCCGGCGACGAACAGCGGCGTGGCATCGGCCGTGCCGTAGTAGATCCCGTGCCCGGCCAAGGCTTCCCCGGTGCCGACGCCCAGGCGCACTTCGTGGAGTATCCGTCCGGGCTCTTCCTCAGTTAGCGGGTTAACTTCCTTCCCCTGGTAGTCAGCCAGTGTTCTGAGCGTTCCCACGGCAAGCGAAGGATCCAGCAGGAGGGACATGTAGGAGGCGAAAATGCTGTCCCTGCCGAAGAGGGCCATGAACCAGGGTGCCCCGGCAGCGACAACTGCCCGGTCGGGGTGGTCGGGGTTGAAGATCCGCAATGAGCCAAGGTCCTCCTGACTTCGCCGAATCACCTTTTCAACCGCGTCATCACCCAGATCGGCGACCGGCATTGCCGCCCGCCATTCCGTAATCCGGCGAAACGACTCTTCGTGCTCAGGGTACTTTGCCTGCAGGGGGAGCTTATTGTCTAGCTTGCGTTCCCTCGCCGCCGCGGTGCTGGCCCGGTCCGGTAGCGGCACGGCCGTAATTGTCCACATGTATTCGCCGTGAGCGGGGACCGTCGCGGAGGATACAAGGCTGTGGTCTTGAACATGCGCTCCATGGCAGGTCACGAGGACGGCATGGTGATGTCCGTTCCACTCCGATTCCAAGGTCAGATGATCACCGTCAATATGACGCTTCTGTTTCCACAGGCGTGACCGGTGACCCTCCTTAACCTCAAACAGGTCGGCGAAATCGGTGTCGACCACGATGGCCATGCTGCACGGGCAAGGGGTCCGCGAGTAGTTCCGCACCGTAATCGTTTCAGTCAGTCCGGTACCGAGGATTCTTTCCCGTTCAACCAGCAGTGTGCTGTCGGCGCTTTCGTCGCTATGGACTCTGCCGATGAACTGGCCCCGATAGGGCTCCGGCGTGTTGGCTGAGAGCGCCTCGATAGCTCGCCCGTTGATGGTCAGGTTCCATTCCGCAATGAATCGTGTGTCATTGAAGAAGGCGCCTTGGGGGCTCCCCGCTGACATGTCGCCGTTGGCCGCTGAAATACAGAAGGAGGAGCCCTCGAGCAGTGTTACGGCGCCCGGGCCGGGGGATCCCGCGGCGTTGTCGGTGTTCCAGCCAGCCATCTTCGGACCTCCGTCGCCCCTGCACAGTACCGGCGGCCGACACACCCGAGCCCACTCGGAGCCGTTGGCGCCCCTAAATAAGTACTATCCCCACTTCCCATGGGTGAGGCAAGGTTCCTGCGCTACTACCCTCGAATTACCCGGACTGCAGGACCAGCTGGTCCATGCGGTCGCCGCAGCCAACCCTCGCACAGTAGTGGTGGTGAATTCAGGCCCGCCGGTTCTCATGCCATGGCGCCACGAGGTTGCAGCGACTTCGATCGGATACTTCGGGGGACAGGAATGTGGCAACGCCCTTGCTGAATGATCACCGGCCGAACCGAGCCAGGTGGCCGGTTGCCTACCACTTGGCCAGCCACCCAGGATGACGTGCGGGTGCTCAACGTAACTCCGGACGCGTATGGGAAACTCCGGTACGAAGAAGGAATCCACATTGGCTACCGAGCGTGGTTGAAGGCCGGAAGACAGCCCGCCTACGAATTCGGCTTCGGTTTCCTACACCGACTGGACCCTGCACAAAATTGTTGGCTCCGCACGGGCAACGGAACCGGGCGCAGTCGTTCCCGTCACCGTGACCTTGTCCAATACCGGCAGTAGGCCGGGCAAGCAGGTTGTGCAACTTTACGGGGAGCGGCCGGACTCCGCCATCGAACGTCCCGTTCGTTGGCTGATTGCCTCCGCCCCTGTTTGGGCAGAACCCGGACGGACAACCGCGGTGACCCTCAACGTCCCCACCCGCCTATTGGCGTAATGGGACAACGGGTGGACCTATGAACCGGGCGAATACATCCTCCGCGCGGGGTTCTCGGTCACAGACCTGCGGACTGCTCACACTGTGGTCCTCGAACCGTAAGAAGTTGCGGCAATGGAAAGCCCGCCCGGCCCGGTCGAAATTAAGGTCGAGGAGGCCACAGCAGTGGAACGGGCCATCGACGATGCAATCGCCTCAGTCAAAGAGGCAGCCGATCGACACCAGACAGGCGTAATGCTTACCCGAATCGCCCCCGGACGCTACGTCGTGCGGGCACGTCCGGCCGTACCCACGGACTAATCCGGCCACGACAGGCATAAGTCCGGGATCATGGCTCAACTGTCGCAGCCACTTGAAGTGATCGTAGATGGTTGCAGGTTGTTTTGGTATGCCAGGGCTCCCGGCGTCGTCGAGCCAGCGGACGGCGGAACGGCCGAGCGGGACCACCACGGCAAGCGAAATGGTGCTCTTCCCGGCATGTCGAGCCAGGGCATTTGCCTTCGTCTGGCGTCATGGTGGTGAGTGTCGCGGTGGCGGGGCTGACGTTTGTTACGGGGCGACGGCTACGTCACTGTCCGGGGTGCCGGTACAGATCGGGCTTCAGGATTTGGAGCTGGGTCGACCAGGAATATGGCTAAGAATAGACTTAGAGAATCCACCATCGACACAGATGTCTTGCCCGGTGACATAACCGGATAGAGGGCTTACAAGAAACTCGATCACGTTGGCAATGTCCATGGGATCGCCAATTCTTGCCAGCGGGATAATATCTTCCCTTGCCTTCTTGATTTGGGGATCGGCGTACATTTTTCCAGTCATCCGTGTGTGAGTCATGCCCGGGGAGACCACATTTACACGAATTCCGTCGGGTGCCCATTCCAATGCGAGTGTCTGGGCCAGCATCGTTAACGCAGCCTTGCTGGGGCTGTAGGCGCCTGATCCGGCATGTGGTAGCTGGCCGGACATTGAAGAGGTAAAACAGGCGGTGCCGCGGCTCTGCCTCAAATGAGGGTAGCTTGCTTTGGCAAGAAGCCATGGGCCGCGCAGGTTAACGGAGAACATGCTGTCCCAGTCCTCAACAGATAGGTCACAGATGGCAGCAGGGCTAGCGATTCCGGCATTCGCTACCAACGCGTCCAAGCCACCGAACTCCGCTACCGCAGCCTCTACCAGTCGACTTGGCACGTCGGGGTCGCCGAGGTCGCCTGCCAATGCGATGGCGGTACCTCCCATTGACTGGATGGAACGAACGACTCGCTCTTGGCTGCTGTTCGATTCGTGTCCACAGACGGCAATCATCGGGTGCACGCCCCGAGCCAGGGCCGCCTCTGCGATTCTCAGGCACGTAGACGCGCCTATGCCGCTAGTTCCGCCACTGACCAGTGCTCTCATTGCACAAACTCCTTATAACATCGATTTACATGAGAATTATTGTTGACTACCAGGATGTGGTAGAGAATTAGGGGCCGCAAACTAAGATCGCTTTGCAGTTGAATTCGCAACGTAGATCGATTCCTTTATTTTCTTACCAATCAGCGGCAGATGCAGCCGCCACCTCCAACGGCCGGGTCAATTGCCTAGTTCCCAGCCTCGATTTTTGAGATCCTGCATCGCCTTCTTGAATTCCTGCACGGGGTTCTCTTCGCGAATGATCTCAAGAACTACGTTATTGACGCCGCACGTTTCTCTGACGGCATTGCCCAATCTATTCCAGTCGATCACTCCAGTGCCGATTGGATCGTGGCCCCAGCTTTCCGTCCCGGTATCAGAAATATGCATAAGTCCAATTGATTCGTGGTTGGAGAGCAAGCTGTCTACGGGATCTTCTCCTATGTAGGCAGCGTTGGCGACGTCGTACACGATCTTGACTGCATCGTCGTTGATAGTGCTTACGACGCCTGCCAGGTCCTGGATGGTCGGGGTGAAGCAGTAGGGAGTGTTTTCGAAGAGTAGTCGTGTGCCGGCCTGTTTGGCCAGCGGAATTAGATTCTCCAGACTCTCGTACATCCACCCATAGGTCTTTTCGAGTGAAGGTGAGATCATTGGACGTCTTGTGCCGGGGGATATCACGACTTCGGGGACATCCCAGGCTGCGGCCAAGTCAATCACCGATTTAATGTGCTCGACGCTTTTGCGACGCATATTGGCGCCAGGGCTGGCCAAGTTGATGTCATATCCGCCCGCGTTCAGTGACCTGATTTTGGCGCCGTATTCATTGAGCCTTGCATGAGTTGCCGAACGCTCCGGGCCGGAGATTTCATCCGGCCAGCAATGTGGTGAGCTGATCGGAACTTCAAACGTTTTAAACCCGTTGTCGGCCAATTCAGCTATCGCATCAATTGCCGTAGATGACCATAGGTAGGAAAATGTATTAATAATCATTTGGTTCATTTGAAAGCATCCTCTCTGTTCTTCGCCTATGGAGAAAAAGTGTTTCATATATATAGCGCACTGTTTCGATCTTGCGAAGGGCTTCGCAAGCGCGGGCAAGGCGGCTCGACGAGACCTCGGGCAGACGCGCCCCTTCTCGCCTAGTCGAGCCGCCCAACTAATTGGTAATTAGCGTGCCTACCGGGAACGCCTCGCCCCGTCAGTGGCCGACGAAGTGCCCACGAGCAGGTGCTCACCTTCGAGTACCTCAGGGTCAGCAGGCGCCACGGTGGCACGGTCACCGCGGTCACCGGTTTCCGGGAGCGTGAAGTAGACGGCGAGGCAGAGGGCGACAATGACTGTCATGTAGATCGCGACGTACATGGGCTGTCCGGCGCCGACGAACGCAGCGGCGATCAGCGGTGCGGTACCACCGAAGACGGCAATCACGATTTGGTGTGCGAAGCCGATGCCCGATACCCGTACCGCAGCTGGGAACAGCTCGGCCTGGATGGTCGGGTACACCGACTGCCAGATACCGAGAACCACCCACCCGGACGCCGATACCAGAACGTAAACACCGAAGCCCGGCTGGTTCAGCAGCAGGAGCATGGGGTAGAAGAGAACGATCATGCCGATGGCACCGATGATGGGGAAGATTTTGCGTCGGCCGAGTCGATCAGAGAGCGCGCCGCAGGTCGGCACGATGATAACCAGCAAGGCCAGCCCGATAACGCTCCCGGCCAGGGTCGAGGCCAGGTCCCGGCCGGTGGTCAGCTTGGCGTAGGTGGGAAGGAAGGTGGCCCAGGTGTAGTAGGCCACGGCCGGGGCGGAGAGCGCTGCTGCCTGCAGCAGCGCCTTCGGGTGTTCGCGAAGCAGGTCCATCAGACGCGCCGGTGCGGACTTTTGATCGACGAGAGCACTGGCCTCAAACTCGGGGGTCTCTTCTGCCCGGGCCCTCAAGATAAGGCCGACGACGCCGAGGATGCCCCCCACGACGAACGGGATGCGCCAACCCCAGGCGGCGAGGTCCGCTGGAGAAAAGGATGCTGTCACGATCGCCGCGGAACCGGTCGCTGCCAGGGTCGCCAGGCCGCTTGCCATGTTGGTGAACGAACCGAACAGGCCCCTGCGGTTCGCGGGAGCGTGTTCCACCATGAATGCGATGGCGCTCTGCCCCTCACTTCCGGCCGAGATGCCCTGGATGATGCGTGCAACCAGAAAGAGAACAGGCGCTGCATAGCCGATGGTCGCAAATGAAGGTGTGAGGCCGATGATGAGCGAGCCGAGCGCCATCCCGGAGATGGACAGCGTCAGGATGAGCCTTCGGCCGAAACGGTCGGCCAGTGGAGAGATGATGATTCCGCTGAGCGGGCGTACAACAAACCCGACCGCGTAGGTGAGCAGTGCTGCGACAAGGGAGGCGAACGGGTCATCGCTTGGAAATATCTGTGATGAGAACACCGCTGCCAGGAGCCCGTAGATGTACCAGTCGTACCACTCCACGAAGTGGCCGATCGTGCCTGCCACGATGTTGCGGAGGCTACGATCGGGCGCCTTGAGACGATCGGATAGGCCCGGGCCGGCGAGGGCGTCTTGTGAGGTCTTCATTGAACTCTCCATATTTTCGCGTGTACTGAGGAGGGGTATTGGAATATTCCCGGACGTCTGAAACGGTGTGCGGGTCTCGCCCGGCTGCAACTCGGCTCGACGGGACAACTGCTGACTGCCAAGGCCAAGAGCCGGCGCAACGCGTAGGCGCTGCCTGACTTGCAGTGGGAAAGAACTGATCCAGCTTCCCCGTGTTTCATAAATGAGATCGGTTGCTGAGATCGGTTGCAAGCAACGATACGGATGAGGAGTGAGTCTTGTCAACGTTCTATGTGGTGGCGGCGCAGATTTCGAAGATGGGTCTTAGCTTCGAGGCAGACACGCGGGTTCAAGGGCGAGCCTCCTGTGTGCTTCGTTGATCATCGTGCGCAAGTCGGTGCCATTAATTGCCCGACGCCGGTTCACTTCAATCGACCGGAAGGGCCGCCTCATTGTTGAAGTCCTGGAAATGCACTCCGGACCAAGCGCACTCCAAGCTGCCGTATACCGACCAATAGTCATCCCAGTGGGCAAGTTTCCACTGGTCTCGCTCCAGTCCGCGGCGGGTGAGCCGCGTACGTAGAAGGTCTTGAGGTACCCGGACCCGTATGACGGTGATCGCGGGCGACGGCCATTGGAATTCTTCTGCCACACGACTCAGATAGTCTGGGTCTCCGAAATAGGCTCCAAAGGGAGCATCAAGGACCACTGACCGGCCGAGACGCAGGTTTATCCCCGCCACATCCATGAGAGTCTCGTACTCGAGGGGCAGCAAATTGTCGCGATAGTAGTCGTTGGCCTCGCGGTCGGTGGGATCATGCCCGGTAGCGGTCAGCGCGAATTCGACGAAGCGGCCACTGACCCGGTCCTTGTCTAGGTACGCAGCCTCATGCTGTTTTGCTGTTTGCTGGGCAATGGTCGTCTTTCCGGATCCGGCAGGGCCGATGACAATGAAGACACGAGGGGACATTATTTGCGGGCCTCTGCTACTGCTGCAAGGAACGCCCGCGC
Source organism: Arthrobacter pascens (assembly GCF_030815585.1). Lineage (NCBI taxonomy): Bacteria > Bacillati > Actinomycetota > Actinomycetes > Micrococcales > Micrococcaceae > Arthrobacter > Arthrobacter pascens. The sequence continues at coordinate 2,202,951 of NZ_JAUSWY010000001.1, read as the reverse complement.
TGCCTCAGTGACGTGGGTAAAGTCGCCGTCCGGTTGCCATGCTTTTGTCACGTAGCTGCCCACGCCGACGCCGGCCACGCCCGCCGCGAACCATTCGCCTACGTTTTCCAGGGTTACGCCACCTGCCGGCATGATCGGCAGATGTGCGAGCGGGGCGAGGACTGATTTGGCGTAGGGGATGCCGCCGGCTTCGGTGGGGAAGAGCTTGAGGATGTCGGCGCCTGCCTCGGCGGAGTTAACAAGCTCAGTGGGTGTATAGGCGCCGCTGATTGTCGGCACCTGGTATCGGTTCGCGGTACGGATCATCGCTGGGTTCAGCTGAGGACTGACCAGGAACTGAGCGCCGGCCCGAATGCATTCGTACGCTGAGTGCTCGTCCAGCACTGTTCCGGCACCGATTGCCACGCCGGTGGAGCCGTGTTTGGCGGCGAGCCGACGGATCACGTCGACAGCGCCTGGAATTGAAAGTGTGATCTCGAGGGCCCGGAAACCTCCTGCGATGGCAGCTTCCGCAACGCGCTCGGCAACCTCCGCGCTCTCCAGCCGCACGATAAGGACGGCCCCGGACTCGTCGATAGTCTGCAGGGTGCGAAGTTTCTTATACATGTTGGCCTCTCTCTGGCCGGGTATCTCTTACTTCTTGAGCTGCCCGACCCTTGCTGGTGTTTGGTTGTCGTTGACAAACTCTCCCACCATCCATAGTGTTATTGCAACCGATCTCAGCAATCGATCTCATACAAGGGGGTATTGCGGTTGCCTCACACACGCACAATCATTCTTGGTGCTTCCCATTGGCATGTTCCGCTCTGCGCGCCGGCCATTGCCGAAGAGCACGAGGTGATCGGAGTCAGTGACGACGACGTATCCCGCGTGCAGGTGCAGGACCTGGCCGAAGGCTGGCGGTCGCCGGTTGAAGCCGACTGGCAGAAGCTGGTTGATCTCCCCGACGTCGGACTCGCATATGTCTTCGGCCCCCATGAGGGGATGGCTGAAAAGTGTCTCGCCCTGATCGCGCGCGGTATTCCGTTCGTCGTGGAAAAGCCATTGGGCACTTCCCTTGACGAGCTTTCTGCCGTGCGTCAGGCCGCCGAGGCAGCTGGCGTGCCTGCCACTGTCCCCCTGGTCCAGCGCGGCGGACCCACAGATCAATGGCTAGCCAAGGCAGGACGGCCCGCTTACCAGCGAACCTCATTTATTGCTGGTCCACCGTCCCGGTATCTCGACAATGCCAATCCATGGATGCTCGACCCGCTCAAGGCGGGCGGGGGTTGCCTGGCCAATCTGGGTCCGCATTTTGTCGATCTGTTCCTTAGGGGCAGTGGCGAGACTGCAGCACATGTGGACTCCCGGCTCTCATCGGTTCTTCACAGCCAGGCTGTTGAGGATCATGCCAGCCTCATCATCACGACACCGGACGGCCGCGAAGCCATCGTGGAAGTTGGCTACGCATTCCCTGGCTCGCCGCTCAAGCGCTACTGCAGCTTCACCTCGGTCGGTGAGGCAGGATTCGCCTCCGTTGATTCGGACGGTACAGCTACGTTCACGGCATTGGATGGCACCACGGAGGTCGACAAGATCAATGTGGATAGCGACCCTCTTTACGATCCGTTCGTGCGGAGCGTCGCCCGAACGCTGGATGATGGATTCCGGGGCCTGCCGACGCTGGCCCAGCTCGAAAATGTCATGCGCCCCATTTGGCAGGCCTATGACGACCAGCACGGAGGAAGAGAACATGCCTGATCTGAGTATCGACGTCGTTGCAAAAGCTGCCGGTGTCCATCGGTCAACGGTCTCCCGGGCGTTCTCACGCCCTGAGGCGGTGAAGAGTGAAACACGCGAGCACATCCTCCGGGTCGCCGAGGGACTCGGCTACACGATGAGTCCACTCGCCCAGGCGCTTCGCCGAAAGACCAGCACCTTTATCCCGCTGATCGTCCCTGACATCACGAACCCGTTCTTTGCAGAACTTGCCAAGACGATGACACAGGCAGCTGACGACCGCGGATACCAGCTACTGCTCTGCGTCACCAACGGGGACCCGGCCAAAACCGACGGATACTTCACCGCCATGCAGGCCATGTATGCCCCCTTCGGCATCGTCGCGCCGTCCACAAAGGTCGATACCGAGGCCATGAAACGCTTCGACTTCGGCCACAAGGTCGTGGTGATCGACCGGGTTGAAGGAGACGATGCCGTCCCAACGGTCACCGTCGACAGCCGCCGCGGAATCATGATCGCCCTGGAGCACCTGCACTCTCTGGGGCACACCTCGACCGGCTACGTATCCGGCATCGCCGGAACGCACACCGCCCAGGACCGGATGGACGCGTATTTGGAGCTGTCCGCCGAGAGCGGCAGTGCACCTGTCGTGCTAGACAGCGGGTCGGATCTGGATGCGGGCACGCGCGGGGCAGAACATTACCTCGAGATGGACAATCCTCCAACGGCAATCATCGCGGCCAATGACATGGTGGCCTTTGCGGTCATCTCGGCACTCGGCCAACGTGGCGTACGGGTACCGGAGGACGTGTCGGTCATCGGCTTCGACGGTCTCGCTCTCGGCGCCCGGTTCAACCCTCCTCTGACCACGGTTCGCCAGCCGATCGCCGACATGGGACACATCGCCATCGAACTGGCTGAGAAGCAGAACATTGACGGCTCCGTGGACCACATCGTCCTCGAACCTCAGCTTCTGGTCCGCGGCTCCACCTCTGGACCACGCAAATGACCAGGGGACAGGAGTCAGCGCTCCGGCGTCTGCCAGGGCTCCAGCACACAGACCACGTCGGCCTGACAGTGCCAAACCTTGAGGAAGGCATCCGCTTCTTCGTCGAAGTCCTCGGAGCTGAGGAGCTCTACCGCTCCGAACGCGGGCCGGACGAAGAATTCATGCCCACAAACTTCGAAGTCCCGGCAGATGCCAAGCTCACGCTCGCAATGTTGCGCCTGCCACCAAACCTCAACATCGAGCTTTTCGAATGGAGCAGCGCTGAGCGGCGTGATACCCCGCCGCGGCACTGCGACGCCGGCGGCCACCACCTGTGCTTCGTCGTGGACGACGTCGACGAAGCGATCGTAGTACTGCAGGCAACACCTGGAGTACGCGTGCTCGGTGAGCGCAAAGAAGTCGGCGGCGACAGCCCCCGAGTAGCCGGCAATCGCTGGACATACTTCATCACCCCTTGGGGATTGCTGATGGAAATCGTGGATCGATCCCGCGTCGCAGCCCCGCCCCGGCTGGTCGGTCCCACGGACTGGGCAGCACCTCCAAACACTTCAGAAAGGACATAAACAATGCGGCTAGCCGGTCACACACTAGGCACCCCGGACCACACGGTTCCCCAAGCACTTGATCTATTCCGAGCCGCAGGGCTCGATGCCGCCGAAGTCATCTACCAGAATGACTACAAATCAGGATTGCCATTAGGTGACCGGAGTGCCGCGATGGAGGCAATGAAAGCGGCCGAAACCGCAGGGATACCCATCGTAGGTCTGACGCCTTACACGACCGCCATCAACTCGCTGGACGACGCGGAATGGCGCACAGCAGTCGATGAATTCCGCGGCGCCATAGAAACCGCACACCTGCTGGGCGCTGACCGGGTCCGTGTCTATGCTGGTTCGTGGCACCCTGGGGACAACGATCACGCCGCGCGTTGGGGCAAACTGCGTAAGGCGCTGGAGGCCCTCGCGCCCGAAGCCGGCCAGGCCGGCGTTCGCCTTTGCGTGGAAAACCACTTCGGCACCATGACCCAGACCGCGGCAGACACCGCTGCCCTTGTCCGGGAAATTGCCCATCCGGCCGTCCGCGTTCTCTATGACCAGGCGAACCTGACATTCACGCACGACGAAACGTACGAACAGGCCTTCGCAGTTCAAGGTGACCTGATCGGTCACGTTCACGTGAAGGACCTCGTCTTCACGGATCCCAACGCGGCCTTCCGCGCCACGGAAACAGCCCGAGTCAACGCTTCCGAGCGGGCGGTCCGGTCGCGGGTCGTCGGAGGCGGCGTCGTTCCATGGTCGGACATCCTCGCCGCGTTGCTGCAGCATGGCTACGACGACGTGCTGAGCATCGAACTCGAGTACCGTTGGCACCCGCAAGACCTCCCCGCGCCCGAGGACGGATTCCGCGAATCCGCCGCCGTCCTGCGCTCAATGCTCTCTGAAGTGAGGAATGCCTGATGACCACCAACCGTCTCCGTGTCGGAGTTGTCGGCGCGGGCAATATCGCCACCATTGCCCAATTGCCCACCCTCGTCCAACGCGATGATGTCGAGTTGGCCGCTCTGGTGTCCCGGCGTGAGAATCCAGGCAACCTGGTCCGGCGCTGGGGCTTCAACGCCGCCTACAAAACGGTGGAGGACATGCTGGATTCGCAGGAGCTGGATGCAGTATTCGTCCTCACGCCGCGGTCCGAACACGCCCATGCCGTCCAGCTGTGCCTGAACCGTGACGTCGACGTGTTCTGCGAAAAGCCGTTGGCTCCGGCAACCGATGAAGCAGAACGTCTTGCAGATCTCGCCGACGAGCGGGGCCGGATCCTGATGGTGGACTTCAACCGCCGCTATGCGCCGGTCTATACCGCCGGTCGGGAAGTCTTTGGCGCCAAAGGCGCCACCTTCTGCGTCGCCCAGAAAAACCGCCCTGGATCGGAATACCGTGCGACATTCGAGAACGCCATTCACATGGTCGATCTCCTCCGCTGGTACTGCGGCGGCGAAGCGGAGGACGTCGCCGCCCACGCCGCAGGTGATGACCCTTGGGAGGAAGACGGCGTCGCAGCAACTATCCGCTTCAGTACCGGGAACACGGGCGTACTGATGGCAGCCCGTACGGCAGGAGCATGGAACGAAAAACTGGACGCCTACGGCGACGGAAAGACCGTCGAAGTCAGGGCGCCGGAGACGGTTTCGACCACTGTCAAGGGCGTCACCACCTCGCGGGAACTGAGCGCCGAGGCCTACGGTTGGGCTACAGCCACCGAAACCTTGGGGTTCTCGGCGGCCGTTCATCATTTTCTGGACCGGGTTGCTGACAGGGCGCAGCCACTTACCTCAGGCCGGGAAGCTGTCCATACCCAACGCCTTCTCGACCGGATTCTCGCTGCCGCCGGTTTGCCGACAGAAGAGCAAGCCGGCCGGGAATGGGCCAGCCACGCAGTAAACGGAAGCTAACAACCAGCCGAGCTCGCCCATTCTCCACTGCACTTCCAGTCCTTGATGCGGGCACTGTGGACCCGTGGCCTGAACAAGCCTGCGGAAAATAGGAGGTGCCAACATGGCTCGACTTCGCCTCCGTCAGGGCAGCCCACACATCGGGGGAGCAGGGAGACAACCGTTCCGCGGCCGGCTCACCGCGCTTGCCGGCATCCTGCTGGTCGCGTTCAGCGCCAGAGAAGCGGTTTCGGCGGTGTCCCCACTCCTTGGTCCAATCAGCGAGGACCTTCCCCTCGACGCGGTGACGACGGGGATCCTTGGGATGCTGCCGACCGCCGGCTTCGCAGTGATGGGCTTCCTGGCTCCGCCGCTCCTCCGGCGTATCCAGCTCGAACACCTGCTACTGGTTGCGATCCTGCTGACAACACTTGGTCAGGTCGGCCGCGCACTGGGATGGAACATCCCGGCATTTTTGGTCTTCACCTGGATCGCCATGCTTGGGATCGGGATGGTCAATGTCGTGATTCCGCCTCTGCTGATGAAGTACTTTCCCGACAAAACCGGGATCCTCGCAGCGCTCCACATAACCCTCCTGGGCGCCAGCACGGCCGTGGCCGCCCAATTCGCCATACCCTTGAGCAATCCTTATGGCTGGCGGTTCTCCATCGGCATTTGGGCGGCCCTCAGCGTGGTCGCTGCGATGCCTTGGCTGATTGTTCTTGCAGGCAAGCGCACTGTTGCCCGCTCCAAGACATCACCAGCCAACGAAAGGCCATCTCCCCTTACGAACCCGATCAAACCCTGGAGATCATCAATTGGCTGGGGTGCAGCACTGATCTTCGCGGGTTGCTCGAGCAATACTTTTGCGGCGCTCAGTTGGCTTCCGGCTGTTCTTATCGACAGAGGAATGAGTCAGGAAACCGCTGGATCAATGCTGGCGCTCTATTCAATCCTCACCGTGCCTGTCGCCTTGATTGTGCCTCTGGTAGTGGTGAGAATGCCTCGCCCGCTACCCGTTGCAATCCTGTTTGTCCTCGCATTCGCCATCGGTTACGGAGGCATCCTCTTTGCTCCACCAGGCTCTGCAGTGGTCTGGGTCGTCATAGCCGGACTTGGCCAAGGCGCGTACGCCTTCGCGTTCACGATGATCAATAAGCGAACACGAACGCAATCCGGCTCAGGGATCCTATCCGGGTTCGCCCAGGGAGTCGGCTACGCCCTTGCAAGCGTTGGCCCGTTCTTTTTTGGTCTCCTGCATCATCCCGGGGACGGCTGGCTGCCCTCGTTCGGCATGCTCGGAGCGTGGCTCCTGGTGCTTTCGGCAGGAGCGATGATGATCAACAAGCCGCGCTTGCTCGAAGACGCCTTCCTGGTGGTACAGCCAGGCACCAAAGAAGCAAGAAACTGATGCAGAGCCTGACTGCAGCAGATACACAACCGGAATCAGCTTCGCTGACAACCGAGACCGCCGGGCCCCCGAAAACCTGAACCACGTAGATCCTTGACAGACCCTTTTTGCGACCCTATGTTTATTGCAACCGATCTCAGCAACCGATCTCACTAGTTTTAAGAAATGCAACCGATCTCAAAGGAGAGACTTTATGGTCACCTGCTTCGTCCCTGGCAGCATCTTCGGCGGCCCGATATCATGACCGCGACGGCACATGCCCCGCGCGTCGCCGTCGTGGGAGCGGCCGGCTGGGCCGGATCACGGCACGCGCGGGCATTCGCCGCGGCAGGTGCCAATGTCACCATCCTTGTGGAGAAGGACGGGCGCGGCGTCGCCCTCGCTCAGGAGCTGGGCGCACAGTTGGTGCCCAGTACCGCGGAACTCCACCCCGAACACCTTGACCTGGTAGTCGTTGCACTGCCCACCACCATGCAACCGGTCATATGCGCAGATCTGCTTAACAGGGGATTCCGTGTGCTGACTGAAAAGCCGGTGGCCGCAGATGCCGAAGGTGCTGCCGTCCTGGCTGCCGCTTCCGGGGTGCACGAGAGACTCATGGTCGGGTATACGCTCCACCACCATCCCGCCGCAGCACTGGTCTCTCAATGGATCAGGAGCAAGAACGTGATCGCCGTGTCTGTCCGTTCCGTCGCCCACAAACAGAACGTCCACTCATGGCGCGCTGACCCGAAGGAGGGCGGCGTCGCTGTAGTGAATGGCATTCACGCCATCGAATTAGTCTCATCATGGTTCGACGGCGACCCAAGAGTACTGGCCAGCAGCGCCAGCAGCAGCCTCTATGGGTCGCCGGTGCCGGAGCACGTCATCTCCACCCTCGAATTTCCTGAGGGCGTCATGTTCACCATGCAGAGCTACTGGTCTCCGTGGCAGGAGCCTCAAGGACTCAACCAGGGCGACTGGAGCCTCACCATCGACGTCCTGGCCACTGAGGGCCGGATGTTATGGTCCAACGACTCCCTTCACATGTGGGAGCGTGACGGCGGCCAGTACGTAAAGACCTTTGGCCCCTCCGACCTCTTCCTTCGCCAAGCAGAGACGGCGCTGAAGTTTTGCACGGGTGGAACACCTGCAGTCACATTCGCCCAGGCACTCCGCGCGACAGAAATCGCCGATGCACTCCTGGCAGCGGCACCTTCCCGCGCTGAGGATGTGGTCTCCCCGTAACATCTCAAAAACCTGACCGTCGACTGAACAACCATAACTAAGGAATTAGACATGAAGCGAGCAACCCACGGCCGGACCGCAGGAGAACCGCGGCGCAGCCGCATCCAGAGTGGGGAGAACCGATGAGCCTCAAAGACCAGGTGGTTCTGGTAACCGGATCGAGCGGGGGAATCGGCGATGCTGCTGTCAGCGCATTCGTAGCCGCAGGCGCCCTCGTCGTAGGCGCTGATCGTTCGCCCAAGGAGGACCAGGCGCTGGGGGCCTTCCATCCTCTCGACATCACGTCCGAGCAACAATGCGCAACGGTTATCCAGGACATCAAAGCCAGATTCGGCCGCATCGACGTCCTCGTCCATGCAGCAGGAGTGCTCGGCACCACGCCGGACATTATGGAGACAACCACAGAAGAGTTCGACTCCATTCTGAGGATCAATGCCTCTGCAACGTTCTCGATGGTACGAGAGACAGCAAAGTCAATGCTTGAGTCCGGCACGGCCGGCGCCATCGTGGTCTTATCCTCCGTCGCGGCCAAAGAAGCACGCCTGAACTACCTGCCTTATAACGCGAGCAAGCTCGCAGTCCTACACATCATGTGGTCATTCGCAGAATTACTCGGGCCTCAGGGCATCTCCGTCAACGCCGTCGCACCAGGCCCGGTGAACACACCCATGTGGGCACAGTTTGCCAAAGATTCAGGCCCGGATGCGGCTGCCAACCGGGCGAAGAGGGCAGCGCAACTGCCGATGCGCCGGTTTGCCGAACCCGACGAAGTCGCCCGCGCCATACTCTTTCTGACCGATCCCGACAACCGCTACATCACCGGAGTGTCTCTCGATGTGGCCGGCGGAGCACACCTGGGAATAGGAACCTGAACCCCCTGCACGGTGCCTTGCAATCAAAGAGGCCCCGTCACACACCTTTTGCAGGTGGCAACCCAGCGTACACATACGCCAGGCAAGCCCAGCACCGACCCCTCAAGGCTGTGTCTGAGCAATCCCAGCGAAGTCTAAGTCTGAATCTACGAGGAGAAATCGATATGTCCGTTCTTTTGGTCCAGTTCAAGCCCCTCGGGAATGTTTAGGTGAGAGAAATGAAAACTGCGATTCGACATCATCACACTGCCCTGCACGTTACGGACATGGAGCGCAGCGCCCGGTTCTACGTGGAAGGGCTTGGCCTTGCCCGCTTGAAAGCGTGGACATCGGGCCCATACGTCGGCGAACTTTACGGCCGTCCGGACGTTAAGGTCAAAGCACTAATGCTCTCAACGGGTGACGGTACCTTCAACTTGGAGCTGGTCCAGGTTGAGGATCCGCCACCGGCCGTCAACCCATCAGAGGCGCAGCCGGGGACTGCACATCTTGCTTTTACCGATATTGACCTGCGCAAGGTTTACGCCAGAATGACAGCGCTCGGGTACAGCGCTTTGTCCGAACCGGTCGCACCCACGTCGGGCCCGGTTGCAGGAGGCTTGCTGATCTACCTGCTCGATCCAGACGGAAATCGTGTGGAGCTAATTCAGCCGCCAGACTGGCTGCCAAGCGACAACTCTTGAGCTGTCCGCACCCGGGTAAAGATGCTCGGAGTGCCTAGCGCCAGGTGACTAGACTGGGAAAACCAGGGAAACAGCGCATGGAACGAGGAGCGCGGCTTTAGGATTCCGGCCGAAACGGGTCCGCCACTCATCAACCGAGCCTTGAGTCTTTTCGATAGCAATGACACCTTTGCCGAGAAAGCCGATGTATTGGCAAGTCCGTGGCATGGACTTGCTGCGACACCAAGGCAACGAGACACCCCTTGTTTCCGCAAATACACGGAAAATCTATGCCGCGTGGAATGGGGATGTGTCCAATGGCGCCAGCAGTGCCCTTCATTCCGCGAAGCAGAGTGCCACGGTCAATCAGCCCCGCGCCAATGCCGGTGGGAGAATCAAACAGCGATCATTTTCGTCGCGGCAGGCCTCAACAGGTGTTCGCCGTGCCCCAAGAGCGGGAGCCGACGTTGGCTTCGTGGCGGAATTCGAGCTCATACCAGCGCCAGGCCTCAAGACGGTCTCCGGAGACGGCGATTTAAGGGCCGTCGTAGCCCCATCCTGAGGCGAGCTTGCCGTCTTCGTCGAGGGGAAGATTGGCCCACTGGCAGGTGGGCAGGGCGTTCGGGCGGTGCATTGGTCAGGCTCCTTCGCCGGCGTTGGTGTTGATGTTGGTGTTGAACGAGATTCCATGAAGGGACAGGCGGTGGGGCCTGGCTCGTCTACACGTTGAGCTCTTGCCCGTGAGTTCCAGCGCATTCGGCCCCCGCGGGTACTTAAGACGCGGGCTGAGGGGCTTGTCAGAGTTTAGGGATTGCAGTTCCGGTGAGTTGGTCGCGAAAGGGCACGCCACATGACCGCTTGGAAGCGGCCATGTGGCGTGCTTTTCTAGGTTGGGCCTGGGCAGCAGAACTCTTGCTGTAGTTATCCCTTGACACCACCGGACGTCATGCCGGCAACAAACCAGCGCTGGAAGGCCAGGAAGATTGAGAGAACGGGGATGAAAGCAACGACGATGAATGCAGCGAAGAGTCCCCAGAAGCTACCGAAGCCAGTGGTTATATACCGCACGATGCCGTTCTGGACGGTCTTCATGTCTTCTGTGGTGGCGAGGACGGTGCCTACAAGGAAGTCGTTCCAGACGAATACGAAGATGAAGATGGCTACGGCTGCAATGCCGGGACGGATGAGCGGGAGGATGATGCGCCACAGGATCTGTGGCCGGGAGCAGCCATCGATCGCAGCCGCTTCCTCTATCTCAACGGGAATGTTCTCAATGAAGTTGCGCAGGAACAATATGGTCTGCCCACAGATAATGGCCGTGTAGACGAGAATCAGCATCGGATAGGTGTTAATCAAGGCTGTCCTGACGAACATGGAGTACAGGGCGATGAAGACCACGATCGCGGGAACCATCGACAGCACCAAGATCCCGGTCATCAGAGTTTCCATGCGGCGGCTTCGGTACCTGGTGGCGACATATGCTGCCGGGATGGAAATCGCCAACGCGAGGGCGATGGAACCGCCGGCGTAGATGAGGGAGTTAACAAAAAATCGAATGTTTGTCGAAGTCAGTATGCCCGCAAAGCCCTCGAATGAGATCGGGTCCGGAATCCATCGTGGCGGGAACTCAAGGGTGTCCGAGCCGGTTTTCAGCGAGGTGGATACGATCCACGCGACCGGCGGTAGTACGATCGCGGCTGAGAGGAAGACGTATGCCCAAGCCGGAACGGCCCGAAGGAGGGCGCCTACGCGGCCTTGGCGGCGCGAGGTTGTGGTGCTCACAGGCTTTCCTTCCGTCGGAAGCGAATGGCGACAAGAGTGAGGAGAATGTTTACGGCGAAAAGAAGGATAGCCGTTGCTGATGCCCCGGAGAGATCGAACTTGTCGAACATCTGGTTGTATACCCGCATTGACAGCGTCTCGGTCGATCCGATGGGGCCACCTCGTGTCGTTACCAGGATGATGGTGACCATCTGTACATAGAGCATGAGCAGAACGATCACCACGGAGACGATGGTGTTGCGCAGGTAAGGCAACGTGACGTTGACAAATGCGTGCCGAATGCCCCCTCCGTCCACTTTGAGGCTTTCGTACAATTCCACTGGAATGGTTTGAAGGGCGCCTAGAAAGAGAAGCATGGCTTGCGGGTAGGACCACCACGCCGTCATCAGAGTCACCGCAACGAGCGCACTATTAGGGGACGAGAAGACATCAGTAGGACCGAACCCAAGGGATTGGGTGATAGCTGAGGCTGGCCCGTAATTAGGGTTGAGGAACCAAAGCCAGATTGTTCCTGCTGTGGCCTGGGACATAAGCCACGGCAACAGGAAGAGGCTGCGGACGGAGCGCTTGAACCGATGCAGGTTGTTCAGCACAATCGCAGACAAGAGTCCCGCGGGCAATGCAATGACCAGCGCCCCGAGCGAAAATACAAGGGTTGTCCAGATGCGGGCGGGCAGGTCGGAATCTGAGAACAGCTTGGTAAAAGAGTTCAGACCAGAGAATTTGCCGATCTGGTAATACGAAGTCTCGTGAAGCGCCGTCCATGCAGTGTAGATGAGCGGTCCAACAAAGACAAAGAGAAACACGGCACTGACGGGGACGACGTACAACCAGACCATGCGGTCCTTACGAGCCCGGCGGAAAGCCTGGATGCCTGTGGGTGGAGTGGCCGTCTGAGATGAAGTGCGGGTCGGGCTGTTTGTTGACATTATCTCTCCCTTCCGGGGGGAGCCTGATTTTTCAGACTCCCCCCGGACGTTGGGGGCTATTACTTGTTGGCCGCATCCTGGGCGGAACGGATAAACTCGCTGCCCGATAGATTGTTGAGGGTCAGTTTCTGTCCGGCCTGGGAGAGCCCGGTGGCCAGCGAGGTCCAGTTATCGGAATATGTGCGGGGTTCGCTGTTGCTCTTGACATAGGCGGCGATGTCGTTCACAACCTTCGCTTCGGGCGTGGAGAAGAATGGCTGCTCATAAGTGGCAGCGCGTGTGGGAACCTCGCCGCCGGTGGCCATCTTTGCGCCGGCTTCGGGTCCGGTCATGTATTCGATGAACTTCCAGGCAGCCTCTGTATTTTTGCTCCCGTTGCCGATTCCGAGTGTCCATCCAATGGTGGTGCCCGTGGTGTCTCCAGTAGTTGCCTTCGGCAAGGTGGTCCACTTGACGTCCGGGTTCTGGGATGCGAACGAAACGATACGTTCGGTGCCCATGACTGACATTGCGACAGTGCCGCTGGCCATGCCGTCTGCTACGGTGCCGTACGTGTCGGAAACGACGTTGCTACCCAGTGCCTTTGCGTCCCGGAGCTTGGCAAGGAAATTGCCAAACTCCTCGCTTTTCTGGGTGGCGAAATCTGCCTTCCCGTCTCGAGTCCATATTTCCTGATCGACCTGCGTCATGAAGCAGTTGAAGAAAGTGCTGATGATGGCTGAGTTGTCAGTGTCCGAGAATCCGGTTCCGAACCCGGTGAATCCAGCTGCGGCAGCTTTCTGTGCAACGTCCACGACTTCGTCGTAGGTGGTCGGAGTGGCCGCACCGATCTGAGACAGGATTTTCTGGTTGTAGTACAGGGCGCAGGTGCGGTATTCATACGGCACCGCGACCTGCTTGCCGTCAGGTCCCGCAAAAGTGTCGGTGGGGCGGAGCCAGTCAGTGACCTCGGACGCAGCATCAGGCAGCGGCGAGTAAACGCCAGCGGAGGCCATCTGGGGCACGATCGGGGTGAACATCTTAAACACATCCGGCGCCTGACCGGCCGCTGCTGACTGCGGCAGTCTGTTCAACATATCGCCCAGGGAAACCACCGAGAGATTGATCTTGATGTCAGGGTTTGCCGCCTCGAAGTTGGCGATGTTTTCCTTCAGTGCCTTCGATCGCGGATTGTCTTGGCTGGGATCGAGGAAGTCCCAGTAATTGAGCGTCACCGGCCCCCCAGATTCCGGAGTTGAGGGGGAGCAGCCGCTGAGGGCAAGGCTAGCTACGACTGCTGTGACGAGTGCCAAGCCCCATCGCTTCTTGATCATGAATCTCTCCTGTGTGCCGGGTTGCTGATGCGGGAGCATGCCGTACTCAAAACGACGCCTGCTGAATGTGGGGCTACCGAAGGTCCGGGGATGAGCCAATTGATCATCGAGTCTCTCCTTTGAGATCGGTTGCATTGACGAGCAGTGAGATCGGTTGCTGAGATCGGTTGCAATAAACATAGGACTGCAGGAAGGCTCTGTCAAGGATTCTTTTAGTGCGGATCTTGGGGGTCCGGAGTTCTCGATCGTCATCGAATATTCTTGTTTGTGTTCTGCTGCGATCGGGCTCTATCCGTTTCTTGCTTCCTTAGAGGGCGTGCCAGCTCCCGTGTCGGTGTGCGGATCCAGGAAATCCCTTTAGTTACGTGCGCGGCTGCAACCTCGACGACGTAGCCAGCGAACTCATGGCCGAGGCTATGAGGCCCTGTTTCAGGTTCGGACCAGTCATGGAGACGGTGTGTATGCGTTGTTCGTGCCATGAAAATCCTGTGGTCGACGTCGGCGTCCATGCGGTTGGATGTCCTGCTGGTGAACTCATGTGGGTCCTTGGCTGTGCTGGTTACTTCGAATCAGTGGGATTGGTGGCGACCGCGGGCGGGATATCCTGCGGCGGCACGGCTGACAGTTGGTTGCAAGAGCCGAAGAGTGGCTTGGTATGTTGTGCCGCTGGCTGTGTGCTTGCCAACCGGATAGGTATCACTACTCGCAAGCGGTTACTATGCGGCAGCCCAGGGAAGCGCCGCTAAACAATGCAACTGAGGTATGTGTTCGCAGGAGCTTCAGCGCACTTCTGTGCTCTGTGCTGTGGCGCGTCTCGCCGATTTTGGGGCGATGGCTCTTGGGACGGTGCGGGCGGCGACGGCCAGGGTGAAGGCTGTTGCGAGGCTAAGAATCGTCCAGGCGCAAATTCCCCTGCCGGGGAGGTCGGTTGTTGCAAGCCAGCGGATGGAATAGTTCGGCGTGCAGCAACGGGAAAGGTGAACACCCAAAACATTTGCGTGAAGGGAAGCTTGCGGTACTCGGGGAGGAGCATGAGCTGCATCAGCGCCATGATCAACAGCACGCCTGTTAGACAAAGCTGGATATGAGCCCCACGGGTTCTGGATGTGACAGCATCCAGGCAATGTTGGCCGTTGCGGGCGCGGCGAGATAGGCGGACAGTCCGGTTGTAGCGGCTGGTGACAATTCGCCGCCGGTCATCAGGCGGACGGTGACGATGGTTCCTATGACCAGCCAGAAGAACGCGCCAATGCCGAACGCGGCAATGGCTGCGTTATGGGCGTGGATGCTTGAGAAACCGATGCTGGCAACGAAGAATCCGGGCACGACGGGCAGAAGGTAGCCGGGGTGGATGGACTGCATTGATACCCCGCCGGTGACCCAGTGGGCGAGGAGCTTGCGCGGCGACGATGGCAAGGGCGGCAATGAAACCTATACACAGCCAGGCGCCCCCATGGCGGCAGATACTGGCTGTAGTGGGACGAAAGCAGGATCCCCACGAGCGGGATGAAGGAGGTGAAGGGCCACGGCGGGGTCACCCCGCCACTTCATCTCGCAGGTCGGCCCGGAATGCTCCTTTTCGGCGAAGGCCCCGAAATACGTAGATGCGGTCAGGATCAGCCACAGCGAGTTGGCTTCCCCGTAGAGGATTTCCTCCGGCCACATCGGGGACCCGAGAGAGCTCCTCGCGGCGGACCAGCCGCCGCCCAAGACTGGCAAGCCCCTAGGGAACGCCGAAGCGGCTCAACGCCGGCATTCCCAAAAGGAGGGCCGGGGGCAAGGCGCGATCCTGAGCGGCAGGCATCAGGGCAAGGGCGGTGCCGGTATCAGTCATGTTGTCAGAGCGCCCGGTTGGTGGGGGAAGATGAGCAGCGTGCTCGTGGCGGTGGCGAGGAGTTCTCCGTCGGCGGTGCTGAGGCGGCCTTCGGTGAAGATCACCCGCGAGCCGGTTTTTACGACTGACCCCTCTGCGCGCAGAGCACCCTTCTGGAGCGTGATGGGTCGCATGTACTTGACCGCCAGATCGATAGAGGTGTAGCCGATCCCTGCTTCCAAGGTACTGTGTGCTGCGCAGCCGAGGACTGTGTCGAGGAGCGTGCAGGCCAGGCCGCCGTGCACTATTCCGAGGGGGTTGTAGTGCGCTTCTCCCGGCCAGCACTGGAACTCGACGTGTCCGTACCTCGCATCGATGAGATCGAAATTCATGAGGGAAGCGATCGGCGGCGGCGCAATGCTGCCGTCGCGGAGGCCGGAAAAGTAGTCCAGACCCGACAGCCGGGGCAGCTGTTCGAGGGCGATTGCCGGATCAATCCAGGTGAATGTTTCCGAGCGTTGCGCCGAGGTGTTGGTTGTCACTGGTGTTGCCTCCTTAGGTTATCTGCAGGTCTTCAGTGTTTGTCGCGGTCAGACCGGGGTGTTGACGGCGAGGGCCGGGTAAAGATCCGAGATCGAGCCAGACAGGCCGAGCTTCACTCCGGCGCTGATTTCGTCCACGATGACCTCGTAATCCCCCTGCTCGAGCCCGTCGAACGACTTCCGCGCGACTTCCTCGGGGGAGGTCTTCGGGGCATTCACGCCCTTGGCCATGGCTGTATCCATGTAGCCGAGGTGAACACCAGTGACTTGCGTGCCTTGGGGGGCCAGTTCCACGCGGAAGGAATTGGTCGCCGACCACAGCGCGGCCTTTGATGCACTGTAGGCGCCGGTGAGTGCGATCCAGCTAAGCACCGAGTGAATGTTGAGGACCGCTGATGTCCCGCTGGCGGCGAGCACCGGCGCGAATGCCCTGGTCAAGGCGACCGGTCCGAAGAAGTTGGTCTCCATGACTTCACGGATCTTCTCGTCGGGGAGTGCCAAGAACGTGTCCGATTCGACGCCCATGCCGGCGTTATTGATAAGGACGGTGACGTCCCGGGCCAGGGTAACGGCGGCCCGGATCGAGTCAGGGCTGGTGACATCGAGGGCGAGGGGGACGACCCGGGAGTCGTTCCACTCTTGCGGGCGGCGGGCCGTCGCATACACCTTCGCGGCACCGCGGGCGAGGGCCTGTTCCACGAGCTCGCGGCCCAGTCCTCCATTCGCACCGGTAACAAGGACGACGGCGCCAGATAGCAGTGACATGGATTCTCCTGATCTCAGATAGGCGGTGACGCGGTTGTCGCGACCTCAGAACATTAGAGTAGTCGAGTGAGTTGGATTTTCCAACTGACTTGTATGCTTGAAGAAACTACCGAAAGCAGGTGAACGATGAACCGGCCGGCCCAGAAAGCAGTAGATGCGCCCAGGGCGTGTTTCATCGCGGCCGGCCTCGACGTGCTCGGAGAGCGGTGGGCGCTGCTGGCGCTTCGCGAGATGTCCTTGGGCGTTCACCGGTTCGATCAGATCGCGCTAAATACCGGCGCGTCCCGAGACATCCTGACGGGCAGACTACGCACGCTCGAAAGCCAAGGCGTGATCGAGCGCGTCCAGTACTCCGAGCGCCCCCCGCGCTACGAGTACCACCTCACAACTTCCGGGGCCGAAGTCGCGCCCATCCTCATTTCACTCGCAGCATGGAGCAGTACATGGATGCGCGACGAGACACCCCGTGCCTCTTACCGGCACAGTTGCGGGGCCGACCTGAAACCGGTGGTGTCGTGCGCGGAATGCGGTGAGGAGTTCACCCCAGGAAGTCTGATGTTCGGACCGCTTGTGTCAGCGGCCGGTTCGGACCCGGCGTCTGACCAGTAAGAACAAGAACCGGGCAGAGGACGACGGCGGTACCTCCCGCCATCGTCCGCCGGCCATCGTTGCGCCCGGCGTTCCGCCGGCCTGATTCCTTGGTGTCGTAGGGCGAATAGCCCCGGTGTGTATCTCTAGGCGATCTTCGGGTACAGGGCTTCTGCTTCCGGTTGGTTGCCGCCGGTTTGAAGAATTACCCGCCTGGCGCCAGCCGCGGCTGCCATCTGTTCCAGTCTGGCCACCAGCCGAGTCGCCGCACGAGGCCACGCGCTGCCGGGTCCACAATGACACGCCTGACTTCCTAGACGAAGTGCCCCACACCCTATGGTGTGCCAAGGGAGACGACGAGGACATTCGCGACCAAGGTCACCATGCCTTCTCCTGCTCTCGCCAGCGCCCGCTCGCGGCGGACCCTGCCCTGTCTGGAACTGTTCGGCGTCCCGCCTTTCCCACGACAGCCCTATGCCGGCCGCTACAGGTATGCGCCGCCCTGCGGCCTGGGCGACGGGCGCGCTGCAACATTTCGATACTTCGGTCTCGGCGTTTCGATCTGAGAGCCTTCCCAAGCCAACGAGGGAAACGAAGAATCGAACCTCATTCTGACCACGCCTGGCCTCCGACCCTGACGTCAGCTTGGGGTGTAGCCCAACGGACACGAAAAGAGATGCCGATTTCGTGAAGTCAGCTGCAGCGCACCGCTGGCAGGAGGGGAGCATATGAGAAGTCGTCAAGGAGCGGCATGAATTGATTCTCGGGGGTTGTGACGGTCGTCTCATTTTAGAGTAACCGTGAAACAGGCAAGCCATTGTTACCTCTGTTGCCTTCTGATAAGTTCGTCGCTGTGAAGACGATGATGTTTGGCACTGGTAACGATGTTCAACTCGAAATGCTTGCCGCGGTTCCTGCTGGTGCGGCCGGGCCCCGTCCTGCGCTGCTCTTTGTGCATGGGCTCGGCCATGACGCCGCCTGCTGGCACAACTGGATGCGCGCAGCTTCCGAGGATGGCAATGCGGCGTACGCGATCTCGCTCAGGGGTCACGGCGGGAGTGGAGGAAGCCTCCGTTCGGCGCGGCTGAAGGACTATGTTGAAGACGTCCTACGCGCGGTCGAGGCTGTTGATGCTGATGAGCTCGTCTTGGTTGGGCACTCACTTGGTGGCTTGATCGTGCAGCGGGTGTTGGCACTGCAGCCGGCGAAGGTGAGCGCGGGTGTGCTTGTTGGCTCCATCACTTCCGGTCCGGCCTTCGGGACGGTTGTTTCGGTGCTGAGAAACCTTCCCTGGCAGGCGATGCGGTTTCTCGCGGGTCGAAGCCTTCGGCTGCCGCCGGACATGCTGTTCGAGCGGATGGGCAACGAGGAGGCGGCGGAGATTTCTCGATCCCTTTGTGGCGGGTCACCCTGGGTCCAGTACCAGCTGCTTTTCCACCTCCCGTCGAGGGTGGAGTCTGAATATCCGCTTCTGTCCGTCTACAGCAAGCACGACCGAATGGTGCCCGTGCGGTCGGCGCGCGCAACCGCACGACGCTATGGCGCCGATGTGCGGGAGCTCGCCGGGATCGGGCATGACATGATGCTCGACGGCGGCTGGGAACAGCCCTGGAGCCTGATCAGTGACTGGTTGAAGGCGCTGCGGGTCAAGGCGATCTCCCATGAAGGGAGGCAAAGTGGTTGAGTGCCAAGACATCGGATGCGAGGCCTACAGAGGAGGAGCAATGTTGCGTGGCTGGCTGTACCTTCGACCGACCGTTAGTTAGTTGCATAAGGGATTCCGTAGTCGTGCGCGCACTATGTCTCATCTGGTAGCGGGGCCTAATTGGATACACCGAAAACCATTGCTTGAAAGAGCTGTATGGCCTAAGCTTCTTTCAATCGCAGAATTCCCATTGTGTCCCCGAACACACAGATCAAGGTTCGGTTGCCATGAGCAAGGCACAGGGGAACGACCTAGACGGCAACCGCTCATAGAAGACTGCGTGCCCACGATTCACGCGCACTACGAGCTTCGCATCAGCTCACGCACGCCAACGACGGCGTGCATTAGAAAGGCGAACAACATGGCAATTGCCAACGAGGCGTCAAAGACGACCGGCCTCCGGACCTCAGCTTCCTCCCGCTTGACCGTCCAGGAATTACTCAATCAGGCGCCGTTGGGCAACAGGCGACGCGTGATCATCCTCCTCGGATTCCTGACCATGACCCTGGAGGGAGTTGAAATCGGCTTATGGGGATTCATCTACCCTCAAATCGTCACCCAGTGGGGCACCTCGCTGGCAACGGTGACAACCATGGTCACGCTGGGAGTTGTGGGGCTCACGGTCGGTTCGATGGTTGCCGGCCCACTGTCTGACCAGATTGGCCGAAGGCTCCCGATTATCGTGGGCACCGCAGGATTTGGGCTCGCCACCTTAGGCGGGGCCCTGGCACCAAACGACCTGACGCTAGGAATCTTCCGGGTGGTGGCGTGCCTTTTCCTCGGAGCCGTGATGCCCCTGGTCATCACGCTCGTGGCCGAGTTCGCGCCTGAAAAGCGGAAGGCCGCCATTGTGGCCATCACGTTCACCGGTTTCCCACTAGGGACAGTCATCACCGGCTTCCTGGCATCCACCATTATTCCCACCCTGGGCTGGCAGTGGCTGCTCGGGACCGGAACACTTCTTGCCTTGATTCTTCTGCCCGCGCTGGTGTGGGGCCTGCCGGAATCCACCGTATTCATGATTCGACGGGGAGGCCGGGCAGAAAACGTGACGAAGGTGCTGAGCGCCATCATTCCCGCGTTCGAGATGAAGACGGTGGACCTGACAGGGGCACCCCCCACGGGCGGCGCCAAGCCGGTTGGCGGCGTCAGGGCGGTACTGTCCAAGAAACTTGTGGTTGTATCGCTGCTGATCTGGCTTTGCTACTTCATCTGCGCCGCAGTGGTCTATATGTTCCTGAACTACCTGCCGCTCATCGTCAAGCAACTTAATATCGACGCCGCAGGCACAGGCAATGTGGTGTCGATGTTCGGCCTCGGCGGTGTGATCGGAGCTTTGGCCATCGGTTTTGCCATGGAGAAGCTGGGCAAATATGTATCCCTCGGTGCGGCCTTCACGCTGGCCGCCGGAGCGGCCTGGATCCTTGCGTCCGTCAACCTGACCTTGCCCCTGCTGCTTGTTCTGGGCTTTACCATCGGCGTTGTGCTGGTGGGTGCCAACAGCGGCATGAACGCACTGAGCACATCGGTTTTCCCCACTGAAGCCCGCGCAACCGGTGTGTCATGGATGCACAGCTTCGGCAAGGCTGGTTCCATTGTCAGCGGTCTGCTGGGTGGCGTGATGCTGGGCGCAGGATGGGGCGTGGACCAGATCTTCTTCGCCCTGGCCATTCCGCTCCTGGCGGGAGCTGCGGCCGTTGGTGCGGTCAAGGCTATGACCACACGGCGTTCGCGCGCAGGCGCATAACGCAGATGCAGTTCCTCGACCCGACGTCGGCCGAATAGCGCCACAGGTGACCGTTCGCATGGTCACCTGACCGCAGGGATACAGAGTCCAGTCCGAGCCGCCTTGCTCCAGCTCCGTAGCAAGGCGGCTCGGACTGTTGGCGGAGGCAGCCCCTGCATCAAATGCCGCTTCCTGCAGATGGAGCCTGCACAAGCCGTGCAGGCGAGGAGACTCGGCCGAGCTGGGACCTGACGCTGGACAACAGCGGAGTCTCGATTCTGCTCTTACTGTTTACCTACTGGAGACTGATCGACGTCTCTGGGTAGTAGGACTGGCCTAGATGATCCTCACGCAGGGTGCCGCTGATGTGCTATGGCGGGATTACCGCAATGAAGTGCTGCACCAAGCAGACTCTAGCTATCCCGTCCAATGAGAAGCAACCCAATCCATGCCAGCGATAGACGTTAGTGTCTGTTGTCATGGAACTTCGCCGCCTCTCACTTCACGACGTGCATGAGGCAAAGCGAGCTCATGCAGAACTCGCACGTGAAGGCTTTGAATTTCTCCATGGCTATGAGCCCGACATGGACTGGGCCGATTTTCTGGACAGAACGGAACGTCTTCGTCAAGGCATCGGTCTGTCCGAGACATGGGTTCCGGAAACGTTTTTGGTCGCGGAGGTAGGAGGCCAGATAGTGGGTCGGGTCTCGATACGCCATCACCTCAATCCTTCACTGCGCTTGGTGGGTGGTCACATTGGATATTCAGTGCGTCCAAGATTCCGCAGGAACGGTTATGCAGGGCAAATTCTGGAGCTGGCACTGGTGGAAGCCCGGAACCTTGGGATCCGCAAGGCACTGCTCACCTGCAACGCCGACAACCTTGCATCCCGGCGCGTGATCGAAAGCCACCGCGGCGTTCCGGAAGTCTTCAACAGCCAGGACACAGTGACAACGTTCAAATTGAGGTACTGGATAACCTCCTGAAACCGCGCAAGCGATCGGCTTGCGCTCATTCGGTCATTGCGGCGATGCTCGAAACGTGGAGGACAAGATGATCGTTAGATCGGCCCAGCCCCAAGACGTTCCGAGGCTGGCCGCCTTGAAGGAATCCTGGGCCCAACTCTCCCGCCCGGTATCCGAATCCGAGCGGCGAGAGTTTGCTGAACATCTTGCTGCCTGGATGCGTTCACAAGGGCAGGCATTACTCTGCCATGTGGCCGATATCGGCGGTGAGCTCGTGGGCATGGCGTGGCTGGTGCTCTTCGAGCGGGTTCCCGATATTCACGATCGAATTCGCCTCGCAGGTGACATTCAGAGCGTGTACGTGCTTCCGCAACACCGAAAGCGCGGGATCGGCAGCGCGCTCGTTCGCTCATTGATCGACGCGGCTGACGAACGAGGGGTTCCGAGAGTGACTGTGAGCGCGAATGCAGCCGCCGCTGCGATCTATTCAGCAGAGGGCTTTGTGACTGCACCATACCTACTTGAACGTCCTCAAATGAGGCCCTGATGAAACCCCAATGTCTCCCCAGCAAGCCGGAACCGTTTCCCGCAACCCCAGCCCCCGACGTCGGGCATTGAGTTACGCGCATCCCCGCCGGAATATCCTGCGGTTAGGGGTGTGCGGAAGCGTCAGCGCGTCGGTTGGCCGGAGAGCGGTGGACGAGCGTCCGGATTCCGATGCCAAGGACAAAAGCCGTGGCAAGGCCTACGAGGGCCCAGGAGATCACTTCCGATCCGGCGACGCCGAGGGTTCCCAGCCATCTGACGCCGTAGTTCGCCGACGTTGACACCGGAAAGGTGAAGATCCAGAACGTCAGCGAAAATGGCAGTCCGGCGTACTGCGGAATCAGCACAACCTGCATCAGAATCATCATGAAGAGGATTCCCGTGAGACCCAACTGGATGATTCCGGAACCGTCCGGGCGGATGACTATCCACGCCACGCAAGCGGTGGCGGGGGCGGCCAGGTATCCGGCCAGGACGGGCTTCAAATCGTCCGGCATTTCAATCCCTGCCATGAAACGGACAGTCACCACCGTTCCGATCATCAGCCAGAAAAAACCACCGGTACCCCACGCCGCGACAGCCGCTTGGGGCCAAGCCATGGTGGAAAAACCGATGCTGGCTATGAAGGGACCCGCAGCAACCGGCAGCAGGTAACCAGGGTGAACCCAGTCCAACGTCACTCCGCCGGTCACCCAATGGACCAGTAGCCTGGCCCCGAGGAGCGTGAGGGCGATGATGAAGAACAGGCACAGCGCGGACCAGAACACCTTGTTGTATTCGATGTAGTGACTGCTCAGGAGGATGCCCACCAGGGGAATGAAGGACGCCGACGGGCCAGTTCCCGGGTGCCTCAGTTCTTTGTCGAAGTATCCCTTGGACCCGGCCCGGAAACTTTTCGCCAGATACCAGACGAGCAGGACGGACCATATGGCGGCACTGATCCCGTAGAAGACTTCCGCCGGCCATGCGGGAGCCTGAAGCGTGAGGCGGGCTGCCTGCCAGGCACCCCCCAACCCGGTGAAGCCCAGGGGAACGGCAAACAGGTTGAAGGGGTGCGTCGGAGGCTTGGGCGAAGGTTCAATGAGGAGATCGGGCTGGACGACTGCTTCCGAAGCCGGCGCAGCGGGCTCCATGGTGGGCGCCTGGCCGCTGGTCAACTGAGCAGTTTCAGGGCTGCACCCCACAACGCGCCGGGGTTTATCCGGTCAGGGTAAACCGCGAGCATTGCCGAGAAGAACTCCTCCGGCGTTGGTTCCTCGGCCAGGAGCTTTGATGCATCCAGAAGGTAGCCACGGGTCTCCTGGATCTGTCCGGGCAGATCGGGTAATGCGGGGTTCTTGTGTCCGGCCACCACAAAGCGGGGCTCAAGGCTTTCGGCGATATCCAGCGCCCGCAGCCACGATTCGATGCCACCGTCCTGTGATTCGGTCAGGTAGGGGTGGACCCCGTTATAGACGGCGTCCCCGGCTACCAGGAGCCCCATGGATGGAACGAACAGCATGGTGGTGTTGTCGGTGTCAGTATGGCCCACTTCAACAATCCGCAGTTCATGACCCTCAAGTTCAAAGGACCCAGTGTCAATTTGCTGGGTGACTGTGGTTGTGGGCGGAATCTGGTCCGGGAAAATCGAGTCCCAGAAAGAGGAGCGGAACCCAGGGGACCCGTGCGTCGCCATTTCCTGGAGCGTGCCCGGGGTTGCCAGTACTGTGACGCCCGGAAACCGCTCCACAAGCGGACCTGCGCCGAACCAGTGGTCACCGTGGCCGTGGGTGATGTAGATGTGGCTGAGTTTCTTCCCCGATGCCGCAATCCAGTCCCCGACCCTCTGTGTCTGTTCCACCGTCATGGGCGGGTCAACCAGTACTGCGTTCTCCTGTCCGGAGATCAGCGTGGATGACAGCGGGGACCAGATGCGCGGGTCCCCGTTCGGGAGTGTTCCTCTTCCTGTTTGAGGCAGGGTGCCGGAGACGAAGACGTCGTAAGTCAGCTCGTTTGTGGGTGCCATAGTATGTGTCACTTTCCCTGAAGTTCGTGGTGTTTAGAGATGCTGCAAAAACCAGCTGAGGGCGGCGGAACTTGAATCCTCAAAGTTCTCGACGTACGGCTCGAAGTGGCCCCCCGGAAGCATCACCAGGGATTTGGGCTCCTGGGCCTGTTCGTAGGCTTCCAGGGCCAGGTCCGTGCCGGTCAGTTCATCGTCAGCGGCCACGATGAAAAGCAGCGGCTTCGGCGACACCCTTGAGGCCCAGACCCCGGGCTCGTAGAGGCGTGCTGCCCGGGTGGACTGCAACGTGACGGTGTTGTCCCAGCCAAATTCTTCCGGGCCGGGTTGCGTGTAGAAGCGGACGGCGGAGGGCACCCGGTATGCGGCTGGCTGACTTGGATCACTGCTCACCACTGCGATCATCCTGGGTGCCTTACCAGCGGCCTGGTCCCTTTCGTCGTCAACGAAGGACTGTTCCAGCGCCGTCTTGGCATCGCCTATCGCGCGCCGGGAACCGGCCACATGGCCGTTGATGGCGGGTACCTGGGAGACCACTGCCTTGAGCCGCTGTTCCGTGGCTCCAAGAACCAGGGCGTGCCCGCCGGAGTAGCTGGACCCCCACAGGCCTATGCGGGAGGCGTCTACCTCGGGCCTGCCCTCAAGATAGGTCACCGCCCGCCGCCAGTCCTTGATCTGCTGCCAGGGATTGATGTCGTGGCGGAGTTCCCCCTCGCTGGCGCCGAAATTCCGGTGATCGTGGACCAGAACCACAAATCCGTTGTCGGCAAAGCGGGAGGCATATGCGGCGAGTCCGTGGGCGCGTGTGCCCGCATAGCCGTGGGCCATGGTGATGGCGGGATGAGGCCCTGGCCCCTCCGGGATGTAGAGCCAAGCGCGGAGCCTGATGCCCCCCTCGGCCGTAAATTCAACATCCAGTCGTTCTGCCATGAGTCTCTCTTTTCTCTCCAGCGCTCGTGGCCGGGTAGGTGTCAAACCGCGGGAGCCACGCCGCGCGCCGCGGGGAATCTTGGAACGAATCAGTTGCGTGGTGGTTGAAGGGCCTGAGCCCCGGTTTCAGCGGGAAGCTTCAGCCTTACGGGTGCATGATGTGAAATAAGCGTACAGCTTTAGACTATGTCCTGCAACGATTTTTAGGCGTATGCTCCTTTCACGGCCCCAAGCCGACCCCATTCCCAGATTTCTTCACCTATGCACGGCGAAAGGCAAAACGATGGCAGGCAGTTTCATCTATGACGGGATCCGCACCCCCTTCGGAAAATTCGCGAAGTCATTGGCGGGCATCCGCCCCGACGATCTGGCCTCCCATGTCATCCGGGAGGTAGTCGAAAGGCAGCCGGGGCTGGAAGCGCACAGGATTGATGAGGTGATTCTGGGCAACGCCAACGGTGCGGGAGAAGATAACCGCAATGTGGCGCGAATGTCTGCACTGCTCGCCGGCCTTCCGACGTCGGTGCCTGGCGTTACGGTCAATCGGCTGTGCGGTTCAGGCCTCGAGGCTGCCATCCAGGCCAGCCGAGCGGTGGAAATCGGCGATGCCGACCTGGTTGTCGCCGGGGGCGTCGAATCCATGAGCAGGGCGCCCTGGATCCTCGCAAAACCCGAACGGGCCTTTCCTGCCGGCCCGGAAACTCTCCACAGTTCAACGCTGGGCTGGCGAATGGTCAACCCCAGGATGAACCAGGCCTGGACCATCTCCAATGGCGAAACGGCAGAAAACCTCGCCGACAAGTTCGACATCTCAAGGACAGAGCAAGACCAGTTTGCCGTTCGCAGCCACCGGCTGGCCGCGAAGGCCTGGTCCGAAGGCATCTACGACGACGAGGTGGTGCCCCATCCGGTTTCACAGCTCCTCAACGACGAGGGTGTCCGGCCCACCACCTCGGGGGAGGCCTTGGCCGGTCTCGCTCCGGCATTCCGTGACGGCGGTTCAGTCACTGCAGGCAATTCATCTCCGCTCAATGACGGGGCAGCAGCCATGCTTATCGGCCGGGAGGGCGCCCTGGAAACGGAACCCCTGGCACGCATCGTTTCACGCGGGGTGGCCGGCAATGATCCAGACATCTTCGGCATTGCGCCCGTGGAGGCCGCCAACCAGGCCCTGGCCCGGGCAGGGAAGACCTGGGCCGACGTCGATGTTGTGGAGCTCAATGAAGCCTTCGCGGCCCAAAGCCTGGCATGCCTGCGGCTGTGGCCTGACCTGGATCCGGAGAAGGTGAACATTCACGGTGGCGCGCTGGCCGTGGGACACCCGCTGGGCGCGTCCGGCTCCCGCGTCCTGATCCACCTGGCACGGGAACTGAAGCGCCGTGGGGGAGGGGTTGGAGTTGCCGCCATTTGCATCGGGGTGGGGCAGGGCCTCGCCGTTGTGCTGGAGCGCTAGTTGCCGTCCCTGCTCCGGGGCGTGACCCCACCTTGAGCCATTTTCGAATTCTGTATCTATGCTCTTGAATGACATAGGTAAACTAGGTACGCTTACTTCAGCTGATTCTACAAAGCTCCAACACTTCCACCACCGCGGGTCGCGCCGATGCAGCCCCAGGTCGCGTTTCCTCTAGAAACGCCCCCACACACCGACAGGGAAAGATACAGGCCCTCCATGATCATCAACAGCGCGGATCTCGACGCCGCAGACTCCTACAAACTCCTCATTGGAAGCATCATTCCGCGGGCGATCGCTTGGGTGAGCACCATCTCTGAAGAGGGTGTCGCCAATCTTGCACCTATCTCCTTCTTCACGGCGGTGGGACGAAAGCCGCCCATGGTGTCCATCTCGCTGCAGCCGCGCTCAGACGGCAGGACCCTTAAGGACACGTTCGTCAACATCCGCGAAACGGGTAACTTTGTAGTCAACGTGGCCACGCTTCCGCAGGCTCACGCCCTGCACTCCTCCGCCTTCGAATTTCCCTCGGGAATCGACGAGTTTGAGGCGGTGGGGCTCGAAAAAGAGGCTTCGCAGGCCGTGACAGCACCCAGGATCAAAGACGCCCCTATCGCGATGGAATGCATCGTTAACCGCATCATTCCCGTGGGCGACATGAACGACCATGTCGTCTGGGGCGAAGTGGTCCGCTTCCACGTCAAGGACGAGCTGTACCTGGAGCGGGGCCGGATTGACACTGCGGCGGTCACGGCTGTGGGCCGGCTGGCGGCTGAATACACCCTGGTTGAAAACGTGTTCACCACACCCCTTGAGGACGACCTTCTGAAGTCCAAACACAAGCAGCGCATGGCACGCCTGGACGGTCAGCCGGATGACTGGTCGCCCATTAACACAGCAGCCTGGTCGCCGTCGGGGTCCACCCTCACCAAGGAGCAGTAAGTGACTACTGTAATGGAGCAGTTGCAGGAGCAGGATCCCTCCCTGACAACCACTGGCAGCGGCGATGTGGCCGTGCTTTTCATCCACGGTTTCTTGGACGATCAGAGTGTCTGGGACGACGTCGTCTCCGAACTCGCCACCGCGGACGCCCAACTGCTGAGGCTGGACCTGGCAGGGATGGGGGACCGGAGCGGGGATGAGGGCCCCTACAGTCTGCAGCGGTATGCCGACGACGTCGCTCGCGTTGTGGCTGGGCTGGACAAGCCCGTAGTACTCGTCGCGCAAAGCATGGGAACGCTCGTGGCCGAGCTCGTGGGTGTCCGCCACCCGGACAAGGTGCTGGGCGCAGTATTCGTTACGCCCGTGCCCTTGGCAGGGACGCACCTTCCCGAGGAAGCTGTCAGCTCCTTCCGGCAGCTCGGTGGGGACGTAGAAGCACAGCGCGGGGTTCGGATGTACCTGGGCGGCGGGCTGAACGAATTCGGGCTGGACAAGCTCACCTATATAGGCAGCCGCATCCGCCCGGAAGTGGTGACCCACCTCGTTGACTGCTGGAACGAGGGGATCCCGGACGCCCCTCAGAAGAGTGAATTTAGCTCACCTGTATTGATAATCCGCGGTGAAGCCGACGGTTTCGCCACCGCTGAACTGGTGTCTTCAGCGGTCGCCCCACGATTCCAGCACGTGAAGGAGGAAGTACTCAGCGGGGCGGGCCACTGGCCTCACGTCCAGCAGCCCCAGAACGTCGCCGGACTCATCGGCCGGTTCCTCCTAGAAATTTCTGAAGGATCTGCCACTGCACCCGGCGGAGCCGGCGCTCAAGGCTGGATCAACGCCTTTGCCAGCAAGTCCGCGGACGACTTTGGCGAGGCCTTCCACCGCGACGTTGTCCTTGAGGCGTCTGTCATCCGGTCTCCGATCACCGGCCGGGAGAACGTCAAAACGGTGATGAGTGCAGCCAGCTCCATCTACGAGTCCCTCGAGTTTACGCAGCAAACCGTTAACGGTCCGCGCACCTATCTTGAGTGGCAGGCGACGGCGTTCGGCGGACTCAGGCTCTACGGAGTCACCATCCTCACCAAGGACGAGAACGGTCAGATAGTCTCAGCCGCCATCCACCACCGCCCGCTTGACGCAGTGCTCCGCTTCTCGGCTGAACTCAGTAAGCGGATCGGGAAGGCAGTGGGTGAATCCCGTTTCTACTCCGCCGACTGAATCCTGCGGCACTCAGCCGGTTCCAACTACTTCCTCAACGAAAGGGCCTAAGCCAATGACCCACCTTACGTTCACTGTCCAGGATCAGATTGCCACCATCGTCCTGGACAATCCGCCCCAGAACCGAATCGACCTTCAGATGGCGGATGAGCTTTCCGAAGCTGTAACTGCCATCGGTAGCAGTGACGCCCGTGTGGTCATCATTCGGTCTGAAGGTGCGGACTTCAGCTTCGGAGGTGACATCATGACGTGGCCGGGCGCCGAAACGCGGGAACTGCGTGCCTTGTTTGAGCGCTACATGTCAGTCTTCAACCAGCTTGAATTGCTGCCGATGCCGGTCATTGCCGAAGTTCAGGGTCTTTGCTTCGGAGGTGGATTTGAACTCGCTCTCCGTGCCGACCTCATCTTCGCCGCAGAGTCAGCGGAGTTCGGGCATCCGGAGCAAACTCTTGGCATCGTTACTCTCCTGGGCGGCATCTACCGGGTGGCAGAAAGGGCAGGCAAGGCCCGGGCAGCAGAATGGGCCATGACCTCGGAAAAAGTGCCGGCGTCGGAAATGAGCCGCGCCGGCGTAGTGAACCGCGTCGTTTCCGAGGACAAGCTCCGGGAGGAAGTCTTGGCTTTTGCGCAGCGAATCGCTACCGGTGCCACGCGGGCACACGCTGCGCACAAGGCACTGCTGAGGACCTGGTCACTGGGCGGTGTCGCTGCGGCAGACCAGGCGATGTTTGATATCGCCATGCCCTTGTTTGAACGCGAAGACACCCAAGTGGGGCTGAACTCGGCAGTGGAAGCCCTTAAAGCGGGAAGGCCACGCCCCGTGTTGGAATTTCAAGGCCGGTGATCGCACTTAACATAGTGGATGACCAAGTGCCCTGGAAGTCGGCGAAAGAGGATGCAGTGAGCGACTGGAACGCGACGCAGCGCTATGACATGGAAAGTGCTCCTGGAGGGCTCGGTTTTGTGCATGACCTGCTCAACACGAAATCCGCTGGAAAGCCGCGAAGGTCCGACTTATTTCTTGACCTTGGGCTCGCCCAGGGCTGGGTGGATGCTGGGCTGAAACAGTGGGCACAGGCCACCGGCCGGCGCTATGTCGAAGTCAAACTTACGGAACGCGACCTGGAACATCTGCGGTACTTTCGTGATGAACTTGCAGGCACGCTCAACGCCGAAGGGGACCCCGCCGCCGTCGTCAGTTCCGACGTCGACGCCCTGCCCACAGTCTGGACAACCGCCACGTCCCTGAAGCTCAAATCCAATGGAATGGTCCAGGCAGAACCGCAGGGAGCGGGAGCCGGGCATATTGAATCCCTGGCCATGACAGAGATTTTCCAGGCCCAACTCGCAGGAACCTGGCACCGGCTCAAACTATGCCGCAGCGAAAAATGCAGGGTTGCGTTCTTTGACCGTTCACGCAACAACAGCGGCGTTTGGCATGATGTGAAAATCTGCGGCAACCCGGCAAATCTTCGAGCGCACCGGGCGCGAAAACATGAATCAAAGCTCGTGAATTGACCTCATTCCTGTTCATGGATGAACAAGTTGGCAGGTGGAGGTCTTTTCGCTGACGGGCTATCGATCCCATCAAAGGACCTCAATGCAAGCTTTACCTCCAGGCAATTCTGACCGAATCGCAGAGTACGCACATCCCGACAGGGTGGTCACGGCCGAATGGCTGGTGCGGCACATGGCCGACGACAGGCTGGTCATCGTGGAGTCTGACGAGGATCCGCTGCTGTATGAAGTGGGCCATATACCGTCGGCCGTGAAAATCGATTGGCATACAGACCTGAATGACCAGGTGATGCGCGACTATTTGACGGGCCAGGAATTTGCCGATCTTATGACGTCCCGCGGTATTTCACGGGACAGCACCGTTGTCATTTATGGTGACAAGCACAACTGGTGGGCCGCCTATACGCTCTGGGTATTCAGTCTCTTTGGCCATCCTGACGTCCGCTTGCTCGACGGCGGGCGTGAAAAGTGGATCACCGAAGGACGTCCTCTCGGGACCGCGCCCGCGCCCGCTCGGACCGCAACGCCGTATCCGGTGGTCACGCGCGACGACGCGTCCATCCGGGCGTTTAAGAATGACGTCCAGGAACACATCGGGCTACCCCTGATAGACATCCGCAGCCCTGAGGAATACACGGGTGAGCGCACGTCAATTCCCGATTACCCGCAGGAGGGCGTCCTTCGCGGCGGGCATATCCCGGGGGCGCGCAATGTCCCGTGGGCGCGGGCTGTTTCCGACAACGGGACGTTCCGGCCCCGAAGGGAACTCGAGGAGATCTACTTCAACGAAGTAGGCCTGCTAGCCGACGATGAAGTCATCACCTACTGCCGCATTGGCGAGCGTTCAAGCCACTCGTGGTTCGCTCTGACTTTCCTGCTCGGCATGGACAGCGTGAGAAACTACGACGGCTCATGGACCGAATGGGGCAACGCTGTACGGGCTCCCATAGCAGTAGGTAATTGAAGTTCCTGTTTGGGCGAGTAGTTCGGCTACCGTCTCCGGAGCCATAGATGGCCGGTCTACACCGCACCTCCAGCCTCGGCGCCGTAACTGACTAAGTAGCCTGGTGCCAGTCGTTCATGATCCGAATCTTCTATACCTGGATAGGGTTCACGCCGGCGATGGTGGCGAACACGGCCTCGGAACGAACCCGGCCTAGATGCGACCAGGCCGTGTAGACCACGGCGGCGGTGACGGGGCCGCCGATGCCGGTCTCCTCCAATAGGGGAGCCGCGGGGCTTGCCTCGAGGAGTTCGGTGGTGCGGGTGTTGTTGTCCTTGAGCTCGGCATCGAGCACGGTGATGCGCTTAGCGAAGCGGACTGCCTCTGTCCGGGCGGTGGCGGATTTATGCTCTCCGGCCAGCGGCTGTTCCGGTAGTAGCCAAGCAGTGAGGCTTTGGCGGACTGTGCTGCGAGCAGCACAGTCCGGCCCGGCAGGTGGGATCGATGCTCAACGGCTGCCTCATACGCTGCTTTGGGAGCTCGATCGCCTCGAACCCGATACCGCCGACTCCTCAACTGGAGGACTTCTGCGGAACGTTTCCTTCTTCAGCGGCTTCGAGAAGACGTCCGTTTGAAAACGCCTCATAACCCCCCGCTACTCACGTTGTACCGGATCACTTCCCACGTTGTACCCTAAGGACAGGCCCGTATATTCAGGCCATGAGGCGGGGGAAGGAGTGGCGTGTCTGTCACGATCCGGGATGTTGCACGAGTCAGTGGTTTTTCCATTAAGACGGTGTCCAATGTGATCAATGGGCATCCGCAGCTGAGGCCGGAGACCCGGAAGCGTGTTGAGGACGCAATTGAGCAGCTGGGTTACCGCCCAAACCTGTCGGCGCGGAATCTGAGGTCCGGGCGTTCGGGCGTCATCGGCCTGATCATTCCTGACCTCACCACTGCCTACTTTGCCGAACTCGCCGATGCGGTGATGCGCGCCGCCGCAGAACGGGGGCTCGCGGTGCTCATTGAGCCGATCGGCAGCGGCCGCGAAAACGAACTGGCCGCCCTTCGTGGCCAACACCGGCACATGGTGGACGGCGTCATCTACAGTTCCCTGACGCTGGGTGCCTCGGACGCCGAACTCCTGAAGGGTGTTGACACGCCGCTGGTCGTCCTTGGCGACACGTCCTTCGACGGCCAGGTGGACCGCATCACCATGGCAAACACATCAGGCGCCCGCGCCGCAACGGAACATTTGCTCGCAGCAGGCCGTCGCCGTGTCCTGGCCTTGGCTGCCCATGAGGGTGATATCGTCGCTTCCGCTGAACTCCGCCTGGCCGGATACCGGGAGGCCCTCGAGGCCGCCGGACTGTCCTTTGACCCGAATCTGGTGTGCTATGCCGACTCCTGGCATCGGCGCGGCGGAGCGGCGGCAATGACGAAGCTCCTCAAGGACGGCCTGTCGTTCAACGCGGTCTTCGCGTTCAACGACACCCTGGCCCTTGGTGCGATGCGTGTTCTGCAGGAGGCCGGCGTGCGTATCCCGGAGGATGTAGCGATCGTCGGGTTCGATGACCTGGATGAAACGCGGTACTCCCTGCCGGCGCTTTCGACCGTGAACCCCCGCAGGGACAAGATCGCCAAGGCTGCAGTGGAGACGCTGCTTCGCCGCATTGAAGGCGGTGCTGAACTGGACGCGCGGGAGATAGAGACAGACTTCCTGCTCCAGGTCCGCGAGTCCTCCGGAGGGGCCCTGAAAGGCGTATCTGGCGCCAACAGCGCTGCCTGAAAGAAATTTTCCGGGAAGCTCTTGACCGTCAGCGAATGACATCGCATGCTTGATACAACGTTTACGTACAACGTTTACCTAAACGGACATACCAGCTTCAGGGACACGGAAGTCCCACTTCTCTGGAAGGGCCGACATGAACAGGTCGCTCACAATTCTCACCGCGGTTGCGGCCGCATCGCTGGCCCTCACCTCCTGCTCCGGCACAGGTGCGGGCCAGGCAAACAAGGAAGGCTCCAAGGCGGAGCTGACATTCTGGCACGGCTATACCGAGGCCGACGGCAAAGTCCTGAACAAGATCGTGGAGGACTTCAACGCCTCCCAGGGCGATGTCAGCATCAAGGTCCAGACCAACCCTTGGTCGGTCATTGATGACACGCTCCTTCCGGCGTTGTCCTCCGGGAACGGGCCCGACATCGTGGCCATGCCGGCGGAGCGGCTTCCCGTATACGCGGACAAGGGCGCTTTTGTTGAACTCGACGATTTTTACAAGGATCCGGCCAGCAACCTGGACAAGCTGATCCCGGCGGCCGCCGACATGGAAACAGTCAACGGCCACAAGTATGGCGTCCCGTCCGGATTCGTGCCACTGGCCATGTTCTACAACAAGGCCCTGTTCGCCAAGGCCGGCATGACCGCCCCTCCCGCCACCTGGGAGGAATGGATTGCAGCGGCCAAAAAGCTCACCGTTGACGAAAACAACGACGGCACTCCGGAGCAGTTCGGCCTTGGCCTTCCTGATCACGCCACGGTCGCCAACGGCGTCTGGCCCTCACTCTTCTACGGCAACGGCGGAGACATCGTCAGGGATGGGAAGGCTGTGGTGGATTCGCCGGAGAATGCCGAGACCCTGCAGACCTGGGTTGAGGCCATCCGCAACGACAAGATTTCCCCGTCCGGCCTTGATGGCATAGCCGGTGACAAGCTGTTCAGCAGCGGGAAGGCCGCTATGTACCTGGGCGGACCGTGGATGTCCTCCATCGCCGCGGAAAGCAAGATCGACTACGGTATCGCGGCTGTTCCGGCAGGTCCGGAGGCCCAGGCTGCATC
This sequence comes from Arthrobacter pascens, assembly GCF_030815585.1. Classification (NCBI taxonomy): domain Bacteria; kingdom Bacillati; phylum Actinomycetota; class Actinomycetes; order Micrococcales; family Micrococcaceae; genus Arthrobacter; species Arthrobacter pascens. The sequence goes on along the minus strand of NZ_JAUSWY010000001.1, from coordinate 2,169,110 downwards.
CGCCATCGGCATCTCCATGGGCATTACCTCACAGAAGGATGAAGCCAAAACCGCTGCTGCCCAAAAGTTCTTTACCTACTTCCTTCAGAAGGAGACGGCCACTGCCTGGTCCCTCGGGTCCGGGTGGCCCCCGCTGCGGTCCGACATCCCCGCCGCCGACGTTGCAGCGAACCCCGTGGTTGAAGCCCTGACCAAGCAGTCCGAGTTCGGCCGGCCCCTGCTGCCAGGTGTCGTGAACAGCACCGACGTCCTGACCGCCGTCGACAAGCTCACCCAGCGTGCGGTGGCCGGAGAAAACATCCAGGACCTGCTGCGCGAGACGCAGACCTCCGTTCAAAAGATCCTCGATACCAAATAACTGAGACCTACGGATGCGGCGCCCACGGGTGCCGCATCCCCAGGAAAGAAGCTCCCATGAGCACCACCATGCACAAAAAGACGTCGCTGAAGACACCGCGGTACCGGGCTCCGGCACCCCTCGGCGGCCGCCGGAATCCCGCCATTGGTCAGCGCCGCAAAAACTTCCAGGCCCTGGGATTCCTTCTCCCCGCCCTCGTGGTCCTCGCCGCGTTCACCGCCTGGCCAATGATCTCTGCCCTTCGCCTGTCCTTTACCGACGCCAGCGGTTTCGGTAAGGAAAAGTGGGTCGGCTTCGAGAACTATGCCCGTATCTTCACGGACCCTGTCATCATCAACGCCGTGGTCAACACTGCCCTCTACGCGGTGTTGTTCACCCCGACGGCTGTAGCCCTGGCGCTTGCCCTGGCACTGCTGCTGAACGATCCGCGGCTGCCGTTCCGGGGTTTCTTCCGCACGGCGCTGTTCCTGCCGTTCATCATCAGCCTCGCTGTGGCGGCTATCGCCTGGGCGTACCTGATCGACCCGCATGTCGGGTTGCTGAACTACTGGCTCGGCTCGGCCGGGATCCGGATCGGGAATGTGCTGCAGGACCCAGTCCTGGCTATGCCCGCCGTCGCGTTCGTTGCGGTCTGGAAGAGCTTCGGCTTTTACATGGTCATCTTTCTCGCCGGTCTCCAGGAAATCCCCGGATCCCTTTATGAGGCAGCGAAGGTCGACGGGGCAGGCCCGTTCAGCCGCTTCCGGCATGTCACCATGCCGATGCTTTCGAACACGACGGCGTTCGTCCTCATCTTTGCGCTCATCGCGGCGCTGCAGGCCTTCGACCAGATCTATGTGATGACCGGCGGTGGACCCTACGGGCACACGGAGACGGTGGTCATGCAGATCTACACCTCCGGTTTCCGCAAACTCGACGTCGGCTTCGCCTCGGCGCTGTCCTACGTATTGCTCGCTGCCACGCTGCTGCTGAGCGTTATCCAGTTCGTTTTCTTCGGAAAACGTGAACGGGAAGGTGACTGATGTCCACGACACTCCGCCCACGGCTCGCCTCCCGGCTTTTCAGGACCGAGGCCGCCACGCATTCCGCCAAGCGGTCGGGCCTGAACCGGGCACTGGTGGTCGCCCTGCTGGCCCTGGCGACCGCAGTAATCCTGCTGCCCATCGCAATCATTGTTTTCACCGCGTTTAAGCCCGCAACCGAGGTCAATGCCTTCCCACCGACCCTGGTCCCAGGACAGTGGACGCTGGATAACTTTGCCCGAATTTTCCAGGAATTGCCCTTCGTCCGGCTGATCGCCAACAGCTTCATCTTCGCTGGCGGCGTCACGCTTCTCGCCCTGCTGTTCGATTCACTGGCCGCGTACGCACTTGCCCGGATCGACTTCACAGGCAAGAAATTTCTGTTGATCGCGATCATCGCCAGCCTGATGATCCCATTCCAAGCCACCCTGGTACCGGTCTACCAACTCGCCAGCGACCTTGGCTGGGTCAATACTTTCGCCGCGCTGATCGTCCCCCGGGCTGCGGACGCCTTCGGCATATTCTTTCTGCGCCAGTTCTTCCTGTCCCTGCCCAGGGATCTGGATAACGCGGCCCGGATCGACGGCGCCTCCGAGTGGCGGGTCTACTGGAACATCATCCTTCCTAATGCCATGCCCGCCATCCTGACCCTGGGCGTGTTCGTGTTCGTGAACAACTGGAACGACCTGCTCTGGCCGCTGATATTCACCACGGACAAGAACATGGGCACCCTGACATCCGGGCTGACCCTCCTGACCGGACCCGGCGGCATCGTCCCCTATGGCGTCATGATGGCAGGCGCCCTCGTGGCCATCCTGCCCCTCGCCGCCATCTTTATGTTTGTCCAGCGACGCTTCATCGAAAGCGTCGCCACCACCGGATTGAAATGAGGAAAGATTGAACTGGTTTGAAGACGGGCGCCTGCACTTCGGCCTGGGCATCGAAGATACCTTCATCCCGCAGGAACGCGCCGGTGAACGGTCCCTCGATGAATACGAGCTGACACAGCACTACAGGTTCTGGCACCAGGACCTAGGACTCGCCAAGGAAGCCGGCGGTGAATTTCTCCGCTGGGGCATCCCCTGGTACCGGATCAACCCCGAGCCGGGTGTATGGAAGTGGGACTGGCTGGATCAGGTCATGGACCGCTTCGCTGAACTCGAACTCCGCCCCCTGGTGGACCTCATGCACTACGGCACCCCCACCTGGCTGGACAACCAGTTCTTGAACTCCAGCTACCCAGAACGCGTCGCCGACTACTCAGCACGAGTCGCCGCCCGCTACGCCGACACGGTGGTGGACTACACCCCGGTCAATGAGCCCATGATCCATACCCTGTTCTCGGGAAAGTTCGGACACTGGCCGCCATACCTGTCCGGCGACGACGGTCTGGTCGCCCTCGTGCGCAACCTGTCCAAAGGCTTCGTCCTGGCGCAGCAGAACATGTCCGAGGTCCTGGGTGAGCGTGCCGTCTTCACCCATGTGGACGCCGGGTTCCGGTTCGTCAGCGACTCCACCACCGGCGAACATGATGAGGAAATCCGTCACCTCAAGGCACGTTCATATCTTGTCGAGGACCTCGTCACAGGCAAGGTTGACGCGGACCACGAACTCACGCATTGGCTCAGCCGTCATGGCATGAGCGACTACGACCTGAGCTGGCACCTGGAAAACATCGTGCTGCCCGATGTCATGGGTGTGAACTACTACCCGCTGCATTCCACCGAACTGCTTGAGACTGGCAAGGCTGTACGTGGAGACATCGCTGACCCCCGCGCTGTCCGGAACGACTGGACCGAAGGTTTGGCCGACGTTCTCGCCACCTACGGACAGCGGTACGGCGCTCCGGTGGCACTGACCGAAACCTGCCTGACCGGCTCCTACCACCAGCGCCTCCAGTGGCTGGACGCTTCCGTGGCATGCGTGCAGCAGCTGCGTGCCGAGGGGCAGAACATCGTGGGCTACACCTGGTGGCCGGTAACCGACATGTACGAATGGACCTACCGCTACGGCACCGAACCGCTGGAACACTACCGGCTGACCATGGGCCTCTGGGACCTGGTGCCGGACGAGACCGGCACACTGCACCGGGTCAAGAATCCCGTGGCCGACAGGTTCCTGCACCATGCCACCAATGACGTTGCTCCTTCCGGCGTCGACATCACGGAAGAAGCCGCATTCGTATCCGACCAGGAAAGAAGTCCGAGGCCACTGCACATCTGACCCTTGACCCCCGCGTGCGATCGCCCCTATCAACCGCCGGATTTTCGGCTCGATCCGTCTGCGTTGGGTATGGGAGTCGTCTTTGCCGGCTTTCTTGACTCCTCGTACCGCCATCGCCCTTTCGGCCGGTTGGCTGCCGGTGATCGGTCATGAGATTTTCCGTGCCTCAGCCCATGAGAGGGCTGAAGGGAGGGATTGCCGCATGAGGAATTCGAGTCCATATACGTAGTGCGAACTGTCAACATGCAAGCCGGGACCGGGCAGCACAGCCGTGTGTCCAGGAAAGACGAGCAAAAAAGCGGGCTTTCACACGGTCCAAGGCAGCCTGCACCCGATGTTTCCTTGACTATGCGGTCGGCCTGCCAGCAAAGGCCGGCCGCCCGGGCGACCGTCTGTCAGGCGGGACCTGAGACTCCTGCTAAGGGAATGCAGAAATGCCTTCCGGACCCTATTCTGACGGTATTTGTGTGGCTACCTGGCCCCAGGTTGGGGTGTGCCTAACCGGATGATCACCCCGCCCGTGATCCACGTTGTCGGGCCTGATGAGTCCGGTCACACCAAGGGGTGGATCCGAAGCCGCCGCGACGACCCGGTGCAAAGATCAGGGGCGTGCAATTCCATTTTCTTTGGGACGTCGTCAGCTCAGGTTCGCTTGACTGGTCGCCGGTACACACGTAGTCCATCGCTGTGCAGGAACAGTGCCCGGCCCTTTCCTTGGTCCTGCTGGAGCCAGAGGACGCTGCCGTCCATGGCTAGCATGTCGATGCGGCCTGAGGTTATGACTTGCCCGTGATTGTGGATCTCTACTTGGTCGGTGCGGGAGAGTGTGGACCAGTTGGGAATGGGTTCGGGCGTCGGGGATCCGGTGGGGCGCTTGGCTATGCGAGAGCGGGTGTTCATCTCAGTTGTCCTTGTTCAAGGGCGGTTCGGGCGGATGGTTCTTATGGGAGGAGGCAGGGTAACCGTTTTTGATCACCCTGCCTCCGTTTGTATGCTGCGCTGTCCTCGCGCCCGTCCGTCGGGCTACCTGTTGCGATGGAGTGCGGGAACGGCAGCACACGCGCCGGACAATGCGTCCGGCGGTCAGTAGGGCCGGGTCAAAGTTTGTCGGGCCGGACTGCGAGGACGGGGCAGGTGGCGTCCAGCAGGATGCGCTGAACCGTGCTGCCTAGGATGAGCTTGCCCACCATGGAGCGGTGCCTCAGTCCAATGACGATCACTTCGACGCCGCGGTCCTGTGCGGTTTGGATGACCGCGTCCCCTGGATCTGCCAGGATCGAGGATTCGATGGTCAGAGCCAATCCGGCCTCGGTCAGTTGGCCTTCCAGCTCCTTCAATTCCGCTGCATCCAGGTCGTGGTGGCCTCGGCCGATATTCACGATGAGTAGGTCTGACTTCCGCCGATGAGCTTCCTTAATCCCCTCAGTCAGCGCCTCCCTGCCTTCGGGAGCGGATGCGTAGGCTACGAGTACCGTCATTTTTTGATTCTCCAATGGCGTTCTATTTGTGGGGTGTCCGGGTGCTAGACGAGGGTGTTGAGCCAGCCCTGGGGCAGGTCAATCGGCAGCAGCGAGGGGAGTGCCAGGAGCACTATGTACAGGACGCCGGTGTAGATGATGGCGACCTTGAGCCGGGCCCTTGCGACAATCAGGAGGAAGGCCGGGATGAAGATCGTGACTGCAATTAGGTATCCGAAGGCGGCCGTGAGAGCCAGGAAGCCTGTCATCCATAGGAAGGTCTTCAACGCGAACTTTGCGTCAAGCGTCCAACCTGCCTTCGCGGTCTGTGTACCAAGGATCCCCTCCTCTGCCTTCTCAGCAAGGGTCTCATCTGCCTTCGGGGTTCCGTCGTGAAGCCTTCTCCGGATCTCAATGAAGAGCAGGATACCGGAGAAGATCAGGCCCCCGGTGCTCACCAGCTGGGGGACCAGTCTGGCTTCCGGTGAGAATGAAGCGGACGAGATTAAGGCGGCGGCGAACGCGACGAAGAAGATGCTTGATGCTGTGAGGGACCAGGTTGAATTCTTCAGCGGAGCTTCGTCGTCCTCGGGCTGTTCGTCCCGGTGACCATCGTCAAGGTTTGTGTGCCGGCGGGCGCGGATGAACTTGATGAACGCCCAGATCATCGGCAGGATCAGGATTGCCAGGAAGACCATGACGCCGGGGCGGGCCATCCAGTCGAAGCCTTCGTAGAGGCTGTCGGTGAGGAAGTAATAGCGTTCCAGCGGAATGGCCAGGACGAAACCGATCAGGAAAGGCGCCCGGGGGAACCCTGTCGATTTCAGCAGCCAGCCGAAGGCGCCGAGGACGATCATGATCCAGAGGTCGCCGAGCTGGCCGCCTTCCTGAAATGAGCCCAGGAGCATGATGGCTACGAGGCCTGCTGCCAAGACGGCGAAGGGGACCTTGGTCAGTTTTGCAAGCTGTTTGACGCTGAGGAAGCAGAGCAGCGCGCCAAGGATCGAGGCAATCGCGAAGGACCAGACGATCAGGTACATCAGGTCGAGGTGTTCGGTGATGATGGAGGGTCCGGGCTGGATGCCGTAGGTGAGGAGCATTCCCAGGAGCATCGCTGAGGGCACGCCGCCGGGGATGCCGAAGAGGAGTGTGGGGATCAGGTCGCCGGCTTCCACGGAGTTGTTGGCGCTTTCGGGGCCGACAATGCCGCGGGGGTCGCCCTTGCCGAACTGGCGCTTGTCTTTGGCGGTTGCGACGGCCTGGCCGTAGGCCATCCAGGTTCCGGCGGTGGCGCCAACGCCAGGCAGGACGCCTGCCCAGATACCGATGAGCGCTCCGCGGATGACCTGGGTCCAGTGGGTAAGCCATTCCCGGATGCCCTGGCCCCATCCGCCACCAAGGCTGATGGTTTGCTTTTGTCCGCGGCGCTGGCTGGCGCGAGATGCGATTTCGGCCAGACCGAAGATGCCCAAGGCAACGGCGACGAGTGACAGGCCGTCGCCGAGGAACAGACTGCCGAAGGTGAAGCGTTCCTCAGCTGTGGTCGGCGAGGTTCCAACCATGCCCAGGATCAGGCCAAGGAGGCCTGCCGAGACTCCCTTGATGATGTTTCCCCGTGACAAGACTGCCGCCAAAGATACACCGAGGACGGTCAACATGAACAGCTCGGGGCTTGCGAAGGAAAGGACCAAGGGGCGGGCCAGCGGGATCGCCAGGGTCAGGCCGACCGCGCCGATGATGCCTCCGGCCATGGATGAGAGGAACGCAAGGGTCAGCGCGCGGGCTGCCTGCCCCTTCTTTGCCATGGAGTATCCGTCGAGCATGGTGACGCTGGCGGATGCCGAGCCTGGGGCGCCGAGCAGTACTGCGGAGACGGTATCTGAGGTGTGCACGACGGCGAGGGCTCCGATAAGGAGCGCCAGCGCCTGGGGCGGTTCCATGCCGAAGGTGATGGGCAGCAGGATTGCAACGGCGCCTGTGCCGCCCAGTCCGGGGATGAGGCCCATGATGAGACCGGCGACCGTGCCGATCAGGAGCATGATGAGGAGGGAGGGGTCAGCGAGGGATGCCAGCGCTGCCATTGCGGAGTCAAGCATGATTGTCCTTATTCAACGTGGATGTTGTATTTGTCCCCGAGCAGCCCTGTGACGTAGGACCGGACGGAGGCGCTGACTTTGTAGGCGTCCCGGACGCGGTCGGCCATGCCGGTGTCCGCGGCGAGGGGGTAGCCGCCAAGTACTTTGGAAGCCTTTTCCTGGAAACCAGTGTCGGTGCCAAGTTTTTCGCTGGACTGGCGCAGCAGCTCGTAGGCCTTCTCCGGGGTCTCCTGTGGAACCCAGAGGCCCTTTTGGTAGGTGTAGGTCAGGCCGAGCAGGGTCTTGTAGGCCTCGTACTTTTCGCCGGAGGGTTTCTTGCCGTAAAGCGTTTCGTACGCTTCTGCGACCGTGGGCACCTCAGGGAAGTTGGGGTCACGGATGACGTCCCCGGCTTCGTTCAACTGGCCGAAGGACATCAGGACGACGGCTTTGCCTTCCTTGACGATGCCGGCGACGGCTGAGCCGTAGGCGGAGGTCGTCTGGTAGTCCAGGTCGATTTCGCCGCGCTGCAGGGCCAGGTTGACCGGTCCTCGGCCTTCGAAGCCGAACGTACTTGTCACGTCGGCCTCGAGCAGGTCGAAGGCGACCAGCGTGGTGATGTCCAGGCCTGTGGCGCTGATCCCGCCGAACTCCAGCGGGGTGTCCCGGTTGATCAGGTCCTGCACACCGGCTACCCCGGCTTCGGCCCGGGCATAAATGACTCCGCCGGTGCCGTTGACGACGACGGGCTTGAGGTCTTCGAAGGAGTACTTCACGGCCGAGCGTCCCAGGACCCAGGGAACGACTGTCGATGCTGTCCCGACGAGGATTTCGGTGCCGTCGGTCTTGGCTGAGCGGGCGAACCTGTTGGTGCCCAGGATGCCTTCACCGCCTGCTTCGTTCACGGGCGCAAAACCGGGGCGGCCTGGAACATAGTTAGTCAGTTCGGTGCCGATGAAGCGCGCCCAGGTATCTGTACCACCGCCGGAGGCCAGGGGAATCAGGAACTCGAGGGTTTCGCCACTGAAATCGCCGTCTTCGGTGCTGGAAGGCGGGTTCAGCAAGCTTCCACCCAGGACGGTGGTTGCGGTGCCCAGCAGTGCGAAGGCGCCTACAGCTGTAAGGATGGTGCGCCGGGAGTGCTTGGGCGGATCGGGCTGCTCGCTAGGCTCGGTCTGCCCGTCGGTGCCTTCCGGGGAGAGTCCGGGCGGCTCCAAGGATGACTTATTGCTCGTCATTGAGGAATCCTTTGGTTGGGCCTACCTCAATGCAACACCACTCCGGCGTTAATGAGAGGACAGGCTGTTGTTTAGTGTTCCGCTTACCAGGACTCTGGAAGCAGCAGTTCAGCGTCCGCGATGAGGCGGGCGCTTCGAATGGTTCCGACGACGGGCACGCCGTCGCTGATTTCCGCCCATGTCTGGACGAGACCGGCGGGCGTGCGCATGATCAGCCCGGACGATGGATCAGTTGTAAGGAGGTCCCGGACCACGGTGCCTTCGTGCTGCGCAGCCATGGTGAGCGCCACGCTTCCCGTAATAGCCAAGGCCGGATGGAGCCTGCCCATGGACAGCATTCTCACGTTGAGGTCGGCTTCGTCGTCCCGCCCCGCTTTGCCGACCAGCGCGAGCTTCGGTATCGCCCTCGCGGCTTCAGCGCGTGTGGCCGCAAGGCCCATGCGCACGGCGGCATCTCTGCGAACGTCGTCCAAGTGCACCAGGAGTGAAGGCTGGCCGTCGATGTCCTCCGCCGTCTCGTTGCCGGTGAGGCCGATAGACTCAGCGTCCAAAATAATCAGGGGAGCCCCGGCATCAATGAGCGTGGCCGAGACCTCACGCCCGTCGAAGGTCACCTTCTCCACCGGTTCGCCGGTGGGGAACAGTTTCCCGGTACTCCTCCCGGCGGGATCCAGGAATCCCATGCCGACCGACAGGCCGGGGAACGGAACGCCGGGAATCATCTGGGTACCTGGATCCTGAAGCTTGCCGTCCGGCGTCGAAACCTTCTGCAGAATGAGCTGATCGGTGTTGGTGTTCAGTGTCCGGACTGACGTGACCTCCTGGCCGGGAGCCACCCAGCCTCGCTGGATTGCATACGGTGCGACAACGGCCGAGCAGTTGCCACAGTTACTGCCCCAGTCCACCCTCTGCTCGTCGATGGCCACCTGTGCGAACGTGTAGTCGACATCGGCCCGGTCACTAAGGGAGCGGGACAGGATGACGGCCTTGCTTGTGGTGGACGTTCCGCCTCCGACGCCGTCGATCTGACGGTAGTCGGGGCTGCCGAAGAGACGCAGAAGAACTTCGTCCACGCTTTTCCCGGGGACCTGTAGGTTGTCCCACTCGAACACCCAGCACTTGCTGGTTCCGCCCCGCATCCACGCTGCTGGGATCTTATACATGATTGCTTTCACACCTTCCTGGGCCCCTCGTTGGGCCTGCAAGCCCTGCCGGCTGGTCTAAGTGTGATGCGCACCGCACATGAATTACAAGCGCCAAAATATGCAGGTGCGTGCACTAATACTTCAATCAAATGCCGTCTTTTGTTCGATGGGAGTGTCATTCTTGGGTGAAGCATGTGACAGGGCGGTCTGTGTGTGGCGAAATTGGGCTTCTGATGAAGCATGCATCTAGAATCTTGAGGGGGGAGTAAGCAATACTTCAAAGGGAAGAAGAGGCCGTGCTTAATGTTCGAAGGCTCGAATTGTTGTTGGATGTGGTGGAGCTTGGATCCATTACTGCTGCCGCGGAAAAGCACGTGTACTCCCCATCGGGGGTTTCCCAGCAGCTCCGACGGCTCGAAGCTGAAATCGGCCAGCCGCTTCTGCAGCGACAGACCCGCGGAATGGTACCCACCGATGCAGGGCATGTCCTCGCATCACACACACGCCGCATCCTGCGGCAAATGGCCGCGGCAGAAGCGGACCTGGCAGAAATCGCCGGGCTTAATCGAGGCAGCCTCACGATGGGAACTTTCCCCACTTTGGGCGGCTCGTTCCTCCCCGTGGTCATCAGCAGGTTTAAGAAGGAATACCCGGCGATCGAGCTGCACGTCCGCAGCAGCCGTTTTGAGGACCTGGTTGAAATGCTGGAAAACGGCCAGGTTGGAATGTCACTCCTCTGGGATTACGAATGGAACCGGATCAATCCCGAAGACTTCGCCCTGACCACCGTCTTTGAAGACGCCACGGCACTCATTGTCGGCAAGGACCACCGTCTCGCACGCCGCAAGCAGGTGGACATAGCAGACCTGGCCGCTGAGGAGTGGATTGTTCGCGAAGAGGCACACCCCGTGGTCGAAGTACTGCACAGGAGCGCCAGCGCCGCAGGATTCGCGCCCCGGATCGCATTCCACGCCAACGACTACCAGGAAGCCCAGGCCATGGTCAGCGTAGGTCTGGGCATTGCACTGGCACCTCGAACCGCCGTCGTGAACAAGCACCCCGGCGTCAGCATCGTTTCGCTCGGCGCCAGCGCCCCGTCCCGAAGGGTGCTTCTGGCGCACCGCCATGACAGGGTTCGCGCCGCCGCGGAGATGGCCTTCCAGGCAACGCTCCTGGACGTCGCTAAAGACACGGCCGCGGATTTCCGGTAAAGGAATGCATTCGAGAAGCCCCGTACCGGCAGTGATTCACCCCTCATCCGAATCGCCTCGCCTGGCATCTACTGACCTGGCAGAACCAAAGGGGACGTGGTGAGCGAGAGGAATCCCACACGGTGGTTATGGATGCTGATCGCATCCGCGGTGCTTTGTCAGATCGCACTTAACCTGGCGCGGCCACTCATCTCCTATAAGGTGCTGGCCCTCGGCGGTGACTCGGTTGCAGTCGGCCTGATCTCTGCCTCTTTCGCCCTCCTTCCTGTGGCATTCGCCCTCTGGCTCGGGCGAATGTCAGACCGCCGAACCTCGATGAAGGGCATCACCGTGGCAGGGACGCTCTTGCTTGCAGCCGGTCCGTTCCTGCTCTCGGCCGCCCCATCCCTTCTGCTCGTTGCTGTGTCCAGCGCAGTACTGGGTATTGGACACCTGTGCTTCACCATTGCCGGGCAGTCCGCCATCGCCCGATTCGTCCCGCTCAGCCGCATGGACGCAGCCTTCGGCTGGTTCACCGCGGCGTTTTCCCTGGGCCAGCTCGTGGGTCCCCTTGTTGCGGGTCTGGCCATGGGATCTGCAGGAAACGCGCCCGCCGAAGCCCGGCTCATGGACGCGAACGCAGCATTGATTCTCGCGGGGGCAATATCGGTGCTGGCTATTCCGGTCGCTCTCGGGGCATCGACGAAGGAACACGCAAGTGCCCGGGAAACCTCAGAGCCAGCTCCAGCGAAGGCTCCCACATCGAAGTCTGTGGCCCACCTTCTGGGTATCCCCACCGTGAAGACCAATATGCTGGCCAGCCTCGCATTGCTGGCCACGACCGACATTATCGTTGCGTTCCTCCCCTTACTGGGAGAGGAAAACGGAATTGCCCCCATCGGAATCGGCGTCCTTCTGGCCATCCGGGCGGCCGCCTCGATCACGTCCCGACTGCTCCTGCCCGTAATGCTGTCCCGATGGAGCAGAACCGGACTAATCACCGCCAGCCTCGCGGGGGCAGGTACCACTTTGGCCATCCTGCCGTGGCTGTTCGGGAATCCCTTGCTCGCTGGAATCCTCCTCGCCGTCACGGGCTTCTTCCTCGGACTTGGACAACCGATCACGATGACACTCATCACTCAGGCGGTCCCTCCGAACGCGCGAGGCGCCGCGCTGGCGCTGAGGCTGCTAGGCAACCGCCTCGGACAGGTTGCGCTGCCGATCGGGGCCGGGTTGCTGGCAGCGCCAGCCGGACCGGGGGGAGCCTTATGGATGTCGTCAGCAGTTCTCTGCGCCGCGTCCATAAGATGGCCAAGAAGGCCCAGATCCTAGGCCCAGCATCTGAAACGAAGGGAACCGTCGCCGGGCCGCTGGGCCAGCCCGGCGGCCGGTCGGGTGTGAGGGTCTTTTTCCGTCCTCTGTAGGCCCCGCGTTGCTTGGCCAAGGCGATGCCTTCCCATCGGCGTTCCCTGATGAAGGAGCGTTCGAATTCGGCGAAGGCCCCCATCACGGAGAGCATGAGGTTGGCCATGGGGGAGTCCTCCCCGGTGAAGGCCAGGCTCTCCTTAACGAACTCCACCTGCACGCCTTTGCGGGTGAGGCTCTGGACGTGGGCACGCCGGTCATCGAGGTTGCGGGCGAGCCGGTCCATGCTTGGACGACCACGGTGTCTCGATAATGCAACAGCCATTGCGAGCTCTGGGTCTCGGCAGGCCAGGCAAACCCCGCTTGGCCTTATGCTCACCGGGCCTGCATCCGCCTGGTTTACTGCTGGGCCCGCAGCGCATTTTTGAACTGACTGGCCATCTCCTGGCGGAAGCCGTCGAAGTCACCCTCCAAAGCAATCGCAGCCAATTTGTCATGCTCAACGGCGATTTCATGGAGGTCGCTGTAAGTGGGATGGTCAACAGCGAAGTAGAGACGCAGCTTGTTCTCCCAACCGTTCCAAAGAGCCTGCAGCGCGGAGTTCCCCGAAAACTCATAGAAGAGCCTGTGGAAGCGGAGGTGAGCGTCAATGCTGGCCGGTATATCGTGGGTGTCCGTGGCCCGATAAAGTTCCTCGATGGTTTGCTTCAACCGCAGCCGTTCAGGACCGCGCAGTGTTGGGGCCGAGAGCTCGGCAGCGTAGGGCTCGACGAGTAAACGGATTGATGCGATCTCGGCGACGTCGCGAGCATTTACTTCCACAACGAACGATCCGCGGAAGGGGATCTTGACGACCAGACCCTCTTCCTCCAGCTTGGTCAGGGCCTCACGCAGCGGGGACCGGCTGATCCCGAGATCGGCAGCAATGTGCGTCTCGCGCAGCTGTCCCCCTGGAGGCACGGTTCCGTCAAGGATGGCGGTGCGCAGCACGCGGTAGACGCCGTCCGGAGTGGTCGTCCGCCGTTCTTGCCACTTGAACTGTGTGGCTTCAATGGCCATGACTCCTCCAGTTGTCGACAGAGACAGTGTGTGGACGATCTCGGATTAGTTGTCGATTGTCGACGATACTACGGCGGTCACCTGTTGTCAAAAAGTCATACCTGCGCCAGGTCTCCGTTGGGAACCATCACTATGTGTGATTCCAACCACCGTCAGCCAAGAGGGGGCCGGGTGACGGTGGTTGGAGATGCAGTCAGGGGTGCGCTTCAGGCAATGATTCGCTTGTCCTGCTCGGTTGCGGTGAGGTCCTCAACGGCTTTTTGCATGTGCCGCTTAATGGACTTAAGGAGTCCATTCCTGTCGCCCGCCTCCAATAGATCAAGGATGTTTTGGTGTTCCTTCACCAGATCGTCCACCCTGGGGTAGGAGACTTCCAGGTTGAGGATGCACATTCTTGATTCAGCCGCGAGTGTCTCGTATATACGGATAAATCGAGAATTTCCCATGCCAGCAACGAGGGATGAATGGAACTGCATGTCGAGCCGTGCAATGGTCTGCCACTTGGAAGCCGTCACTTGCTCCTCCAGGTCAGCCACTATTTCCTTCAGCACTTCGCAGGTGTCTTGGATCTGCTTCGGGCTTCCCGCCAACAACCTGCTGGCGGCAGCGGATTCTAGGGATTCACGAACCTCGTAGATCTCTTTAAGGTCATGCGTCGTAATCTCCGTGACGAAGACTCCCCGGTTGCGCCGGCTGATGAGGATACCTTCCTGGCACAAGCGTTGTAGTGCCTCCCGCAGGGGACCTCTGGACCTGTTGAGCTGGCTCGCCAGGCGGGACTCTTTGATCTGTTGTCCGGGGCGGATATGCCCAAGGACGATCTGTTCGCGCAGGTGATCAGCGATCAGCTGGGATGTAGGCCTTCCTTCCATTCGTTAGACAGCCAGCGCGGTGTACTTGTACTCCAGGAATTCTTCGATGCCTACTTTCCCGCCTTCGCGTCCCAGGCCGGACTGCTTGACGCCGCCAAAGGGTGCCGCCGGGTTGGAAACCAGCCCGGTGTTGAGACCGACCATTCCGACCTCCAGTTCCGCGGAGAACTGCATGCCTTTGTCCAGGCTTTCGGTGAACAGGTACCCCACCAGGCCCCACTCGGTATCGTTGGCCAGGCGAAGCACTTCATCCTCGCTATCGAACGGCGTGATCGCCGCTACCGGACCGAAGATTTCCGTGCTCATCAGTTCGGAATCCAACGCCACATCAACCAGGACGGTGGGGGAGTAGAAGTAGCCGGGACCTTCCGGACGGCTTCCGCCCGTCAGTACACGTGCGCCCTTTGACACAGCATCGGCAACCAGGCTTTCGACCTTTTCGAGGCCCTTCCGGTCGATGAGAGGCCCGACGTCGGTGCCCGCCAGTACGCCGTTGCCTACCTGCAGTTCGGAAATCGTCTTAGCGAACTTCTCGCTGAATTCCTCGACGACGGAGCGGTGGACGAAGAAACGGTTAGCGGCCGTGCAGGCTTCGCCCATATTGCGCATCTTGGCTTTCAGGGCGCCTTCGACGGCCTTTTCGATGTTGGCGTCAGCGAGCACGATGAATGGGGCGTTTCCGCCAAGCTCCATGGAGGAGCGCATCACGTTGTCGGCTGCCTGGCGCAGCAATGTCTTGCCCACCTCGGTGGAGCCGGTAAAGCTGACCTTGCGTGCGATGCCTTTGCTCATCCAGGGATCTACAACACTGGAGGCCTTGGAGGTGGTGACGACGTTCAAGACGCCGTCGGGAAGGCCGGCCTCCCGGAAAATCTCTACAAGGGCGAGCGACGTCAGTGGGGTCAAAGCCGCCGGCTTGAAGACCATGGTGCATCCGGCAGCGACTGCCGGCGCGATCTTGCGGGCGCCCATGGCGAGTGGGAAGTTCCACGGGGTCACCAACACGCATGGACCGATCGGTTCCTTGGTGATCATGATCCGGGTGTTACCGTCCACGGAGGTGGCGCAGTCACCTCCGATGCGGACAGCTTCCTCGGAGAACCAGCGAAGCATGTCAGCGCCGTAGGCCACCTCGCCCCTTGCTTCTGCAAGGGGCTTGCCCATCTCCGCGGTCATGATTGCGGCGAGCCTGTCGGTGTTGGCGATCACCAGTTCAAAGGCGCGGCGAAGAATGTCCGCCCGTTCGCGGGGAGTGGATTTGCTCCACTCCGTCTGCGCACGGCCGGCTGCCTCGATGGCCAGGGCAGCATCTGCGGGACCGCCGTCGGCAACGTGAGCAATGATTTCGTTCGTGGCCGGGTTCTCCACCGGGAAGGCGGCAGAACTGGTTGCCTGTTGCCATGCGCCGTCGATGAACAGCTCGGTGTGAAGAGAGGTGGGGTCAAATGAAGTGCTCATATCACGCTTTCAGTGGTTGGGGAAGGGAATTTGTCTTGAACCGAAGCGGCCGGATGAAGTCCAAGCCGTCGAAGGTGCGCTTGCCGAGGACTTCGTTCGCGGCGATTTCGCCGAATCCCGTGGCATTTTTGAAGCCGCCGCCGGAGAAGCCGGTTGCGCAGTAGATCCTGCTGCCTTCGCTGAACGGGCCAAGGATGGGGTTGCCGTCCTTGGTGTACAGATCAGGGAAGGTGTCAGAGCGGACGATGTTGGGGATGAGGCCGGGGAGGAAATCGGTGACGGTTTCGGTGGTCTCGGCGATTTCAGCTGTTGAGAGTTCCCTGGGCACGGCGCCCGGGTCCGGTGTTGGTCTGCCGCGGCCGTCCAGGGTTGCCTTGACGGTGACCCCATCCACCGCGGGCGCCCCATACATGGAGCGGCCGTCGTGGACCCGGCTGAAGACGGGGAACTTCTCGGGTATGAACTCTGATGCGTTTTTGGCGACGAACCAGGTCAGGAAGAGCCGTTTGGTTTGGGTTGCTGCCTTGAGGTAGTCGGGCATCAGGCGCTGGGACCAGCCGCCTGAGGAGACGATGACGTTCTCGAAGGTCCAGGACTTCCCGCCGGAGGTGATGACCACGCCATCGCCGGTTTCGGTGATGCTGTCGATCGGTGTGTTGGTGTGGATCGTTGCGCCGTTCGACTGGGCGGCTGCAACCGCCGCCGTGACCGCACGGTCGGTGCGCAGGGCGCCGCCGTGGGGGTCGTAGACGGCGACGTCGTCCGGGCGGAGGTTGTGCTGCGGGTAGCGTTGGGCCATCTCCTCGCGGCTGAGGATTTCGTGTTCGGCGCCGTTGGTCCTGGTGGTTTCCAGGAGCGGGGGGATGTAGGGCCCATCTTTGGTGCCGATGGAGAGTCCGCCGCAGCGGGTCAGGATGTTCTGGCCGGTTTCGGCTTCGAGCTCGGCCCAGAGATCCCGTGAACGCTCCAGGATGGGGTAGAAGTCAGGCACTCCGCGGTAGAGCATGCGGAAGAGCCGGGTGTCCCCGCCCACGGCACTGCGGGCATGGGCGGGTGCCTGGGCCTCGAAGCCGGTGACGGAATCGGACAGGCGGGAGGCCTGCCAGAGGGCCATGGATCCGATGCTGCCCAGGCCGATGACGGCGAGCTTTCCGTCCATGGTTAGAGCACCTGTTCCAGGAAGGCCTGGGTGCGGGCTTCCTGCGGGTTGGAAAGAACCTCGCGGGCATCTCCGCGTTCAACGACGTAGCCGTCGTCCATGAAGATCAGCGAGTCGGCCACTTCGCGGGCGAAGCCCATTTCGTGGGTGACGACGACCATGGTCATGCCCTTTTTGGCGAGCTGCTTCATGACCGCCAGGACTTCGCCGACTTTTTCGGGGTCCAGTGCTGAGGTCGGTTCATCGAAGAGCATGATCTCCGGATCCATGGCCAGGGACCGTGCGATCGCCACGCGCTGCTGCTGCCCGCCGGAGAGCTGGGCGGGGTAGTAGTCCCCGAACCCGGCCAGTCCGACGCTGGCGAGCAGTTCGTGCGCCCGCTTGCCGGCCTGTTTCTTGTCCTGGCCTTTGACCAGGACGGGTCCGGACATGATGTTTTCCTGGGCGGTCATGTTGGGGAAGAGGTTGAAGGACTGGAACACCATGCCCACCCTGGTGCGCTGCTCAGCGAGTTTTTTGGGTGGCAGGGCGTGGTAGGCGGTGTCGGTTTCGTAGTAGCCGAAGTCTTCGCCGTTGACTTTCAGGACTCCTGAGTCCACGGTTTCCAGGCCGTTGATGCAGCGCAGGATGGTGGATTTGCCGGAGCCGCTGGGGCCGATGATGCAGCAGATCTCTCCGCTGGCGATCTCCAGGTTGATGTCTTTGAGGACTGTTTTGGGTCCGAAGGACTTTCGGATTTTCTGGGCAAGAATGGTGCCGTCGGCGCTCATCGGAGGTTACCTTCTTCCGGTTCAGTCAGCACAACTTTTTTCGCCTTCCGGGGAAGCCGGGAAGTTGAACGGGAGTATTTCTGCTCGAGCTTGGACTGCGGGTAGCTCAGCAACAGGGTCATCACGAGGTACCAGAGGCTGGCAACCAACAGCAGCGGGATGGTCTCGTAGGTCCGGGCATAAATGAGCTGCGCGCTTTGGAGCAGCTCCGCCACACCGAGCACACTGATCAGGGAGGTTCCCTTGAACATGCCGATGACCTGGTTACCGGTCGCGGGGATGATGGAAGGCATCGCCTGGGGGATGATGACCTTGCGCATCCTCATGCCGGCGCTCATCCCCAGGGAGTCGGCGGCCTCGAGCTGGCCCTTGCCCACTGAGGAGAACCCGCCGCGAATGATCTCGGCCATGTAGGCGGCCTCGTTCAGCGTCAGGCCGACCAGGGCCGCTGTGATCGGGCCCATGATCGCATTCATGTCCACGGCGGTGCCGATGTCCGTGAACGGGATCCCGATGAACAGGTCCGGGTACAACGCGGAGATGTTGAACCAGAAGATCAGCTGCACCAGCACCGGGGTCCCGCGGAACAAGGTGATGTATACACCCGCCGTGGCGGCGATCGGTTTGATGCTGGAGGCCCTCATGATCGCCAGACCCAGCCCCAGCAGCGTTCCCAGGGCCATGCTGGCAAAGGTCAGGAAGAGCGTCAGCAGCAGGCCACGGAGGATGGATTCATGCGTGAAATACTGGACGACAACGCCCCACCTGAAGTTGGGGTTGGTCGACACGGAGGCCAGTATGCCCAAGCCGATCAGGCTGCACACCACCCAGGCGACATACTCAAAGGTGCTCCGCCGCTTGAGCCGTGGCTTGAGCGCTGAGTCCTTCCCTGTCGTTGTGGTTTCACTTCCTTGGGGAAACGTTTGCAACATCGTGGCACCCCCTAGCGGATCGTGGCTTCGGTGATGGTTGATTCTGCCAGGCCCCAGTACTCCAGGGATTCCTTGTATTCCGGGGTTTCCAGGACGGATTGGATGGCTTTTTGCAGGGCCGGTGTCAAAGGTGATCCCTTCTTCAGACCCATGGCGACGCTGGTGTTCGTCCGGGTATCCATCCTGGGCTCCAGGATGTTGAAGTGGTCCGGCTGCTGCTCGTTGGCCCAGGCCAGGGCGCTGGCGTCGTAGAAGACCCCGTCGATCCGCTTGGAATCCAGCTGCGTCAGGGCCTCCTGGACGTTGGGCAGCGTGATGGCGTTGATGGCCGGCTGGCCCTTTTCCTCACAGGTCCACTTCGAGACGTTCGGCAGGTGCTTCAGTTGCTGTGTGGAGCCCTTGGTCACGCCAATGTTCTTCCCGCACAGGGTCTCGTTGGTCAGCTTGAGCGGGTTGCCCTTGGCGACCGCCACGGCCGAGCCGCCCTTAAGGTAATTGATCATGTCCAGGACCTTTAGCCGCTCTTCCGTGGCGGACATCGTGGTGGCAGTGAAGTCGTAGCGGCCGCCGTCAATGCCGGGAATGATCGTGTCGAACGCCGTGTTCTCGAACTTCAGCTTCAGCCCCAGCTTTGTGGCCACCAGGCGGGCGAGGTCCGGGTTCACGCCAATGGGGGTGGTGTTGTCCTCAGCGAGGAACGTCATCGGCGGGGAGCTCAGATCCATCGCCACCGTCAGTTCACCCTTGGCCTTGAACGACTCGGGCAGCAGCGCAACGGCTGCCGCATCCGGCTGGACACCCTCAGAGACGTCTCGAGTGTTCTGCGTCTTAGGGATGTCCGTCTGTTCAGTGCCCGTAGCCGCGCCGCCACAGGCGCTCAAGGCCAACAGGACGGCAAGCCCCGCAGCGGCAGTCTGGACTTTATTTATGGTCTTCATGGTGCTTCCCTTCAAGGAGTTTCAGATGGAAGTTTTGGTTGGTGGACTATTCGTGGAGTCCGGCGAGTCTGCTGCCGAATTTGGCCAGGAGTGAGGTCTTGGTGGAATCCCGGCGTTCTTCCCATTGGTCGGCAATGCCGAAGAGCCGGTACATGCCGTGGACACCAAGCCAGCGGATGGGTTCAGGTTCCCACTTCCGTGCCCGGTAGCCGACCCAGGGGAGTGTGGTGCGTTCCGTTTTGTGTTCGAAGGCGAGTTCCGCGAGGGTTCTGCCGCCGACGTAGGCTGCCGTGACGCCGTGTCCTGCGTAGCCGGTGGACGATCCGATCCCCGACGACTGGTCCCAGTGGACGCCGCCGTTCCAGTCACGCGTAACGCCGAGGACTCCGGACCAGGCGTGGTCGACTTCGAAGGGGATACCGGGGAAGAAGGAGCGGAGTTTTGTGGAGATCAGGTCAATCGTGGACTGGGGTGTTGAACCGGCGCCTCCTGTGCCGGAGCCGTAGCGGTAGGGCATGCCGCGGCCGCCCATGGTGATACGGCCGTCCGCTGTCCGCTGGGCGTAGATGAACGTGTGTGCGGAGTCGCTAAGGCACTGCAGCCCGTTCCATCCGATCTGCTGCCACGCCTCCTCCGAGAGCGGCTTGGTCACGATCATCGAGGAATTGATCGGTATCAGGGTCCTGCTGCCAAGCAGCTGTCCCGAATAGCCTTCGGTGCAGACGAACGTTTTGGCCGCGGTTACCCGCCCGTTGTCCAGGGTGAGGGTCCTGCCCTCGATGCTGCCTACCCGGCTGCCTTCGTAGATGCTGACCCCCATGGAGGTCAGGGTTTCGGCGAGGCCGTAGACAAGTTTCGCCGGATGCATCCGCGCGCAGTGCTTGTAAACGAGTCCACCGTGGACGGTGGATATGTTGATACGGCTCTGAAACTCGTCCCGGTCAAGCAAATGGACGTCGTCTTCGGTCAGCCCATACTTCCAGTCGGCGTCACGCCTTGCTACCAGCCGGCCCAGCCCTGCCCTGGTGTGGGCGGCGACGAGCGCGCCGCCTTTGTTCTGATCCGCGTTGATGCCCTCGGCCTGGAGAATGTCCAGGACTGAATCGACGCCGGCGACAAACTCCTGCTGCAAGGCCCGGCTCGCATCCAGCCCGCCGCCGGAGGCGCGAGCGAAGGTGGCGCGGTTTCCTGGGGGCATTGCTGAGAGCCAGCCGCCGTTGCGTCCGGAAGCGCCGTAGCCGATCTGTTCTGCCTCAAACACAGCGACGTTGAGTGATGGTTCGAGTTTCTTGGCGAAGTACGCGGCCCACAGGCCTGTGTAACCGCCACCGATGATGGCCAGGTCTACAGAGTCCTGGCCGGTGAAGCGGGGATAGGTGGGCCTGCTGTCCGCGAGTCCGGCCATCCAGAAGCCGAGCTCTCCGTTTCGGGGTGTTGCCGCAAGGGCTGTCATAGTGTCCTTCTTTTGTCTGGGAACCGTTGAGGTGTTCAGGCGGCGGTGTATCCGCCGTCGACGGGCAGGACCGCTCCGGTGATGTAGGACGATTCCTTTGACGCCATGAAGAGAATGGCGTCGGCGATTTCTTCGGGGGTGGCGAGGCGCTGGAGCGGGATCTGGCCTTCGCGCTGGGCGCGGTAGGCCTGGGGGTCGTCCCTGCGCTGGAACGATGCTTCGATGATCGGGGTGGCGGTCAGGCCCGGTGCGACGACGTTGACGCGGATGTTGCGTGAGGCCCATTCGATCGCGGCGCCCTTGGCGAGCATGATCAGCCCGCCTTTGGCTGCGGAGTACAGGACTTCATCGGGCTTGCCGACCATACCGAGCCGGGAACTGACGAGCACGAATGAGCCGCCCGTAGCGGGCATCAACGGCGCGAAGTGCTTCATCACCAGGAAAGAGCTAAGCAGGTTGCTGTGGAGCACGTTCTTCGCGTCCTCGTAGGCCATCTCCGTCAGCGGGCCGCTGACCTGCAGGCCGTGGTTGAGGACGACGACGTCTACCGTGCCGAAGGACTCGGCGGCCTGCCGGGCCAGGCTTTCGACGAACGCCTCGTCGTTAAGGTCCCCCGGGACATACAGGTCCTCGGGCTGCGCGCTATCGAGTTGTTCCCTGCGGCCGGTGAGCAGCAACCGGGCGCCTTCATTGCGGAACTGGGAACATACTGCCTCCCCGATTCCGCTGTTGGCGCCGGTGACCAGGGCGGTGGTCTTATCAAGTCTCATGTCAGACATTCCTTAGGGGTAAGTTTGCTTGGGTTGCGGGGAGGGAACGGAAGTCCCGCCGGGGCTGTCAGTTAAGGAATCCGCGGGCATCCACCGGCCACCGCTCCAGCGTTGTGCCAGTGCTGTCGGTGACGATGTATTCCTCGAAATTGACCACGACCGGGCAGACGTGGTTGGGGACCACCGGAAGCACGGTCCCGACACCCGGGCGGAACCCGCCCGCGGGCAGGGGAAGGAATCCGTGGTACTCGTTGAGCTTGGACAGGATGGCGTTGGTGCCGGCAACGGCGCCGTAGCCGATCTCGGGGCTGCCTTCGCGGCCGAGGGCCTTGGTGCCGATATCGAGGATGACCTGATCGGGGACCCAGTCGCTGACCACAGTGCCGGCGACGAACAGCGCGATCTGATCCTCGGTGCAGGCGCCGAGCCTGGTGTTGTTCAGGTCGTTGAAGACATACTCGCCGGGCCTGATCTCGGTGATCACGCTGCTGGTGGCGAATTCCACTGTGGGTGTGGAACCGGCGCTGACCACCTCCGCAGTGATCCCGGCTGCGCTGAGGCTGCGCACCGCGACGGTGAGAGCGGCATCCTGGTCATCCGCAGCCCGCTTGCGGGCGTCCGGTCCGGCGCTGCCATGGCCCGGATAGGTAAAGACGCCTACCGGAACTAGGCCGCGCTTGTGGGCGGCGAGAGCAAGGTCGCCCGCTGCCTCGGGAGGAGCCCCGGAACGACGGGCGCCACAGTCAACCTCAATCACGACCTGCAGCCGCTCAGGTTCTGCGCCCATCGCGTCGGCGAGGGCATTGATTGCCGCGACGTTGTCGACGCCGATGCGCAGCCGGATGGTTTCAGCCAGTTTGCGGATCCGCGGCCCTTTCGTTCCCGAGGGCCAGATCGGGTACGCGAGAAAGATGTCGTCGAATCCGGCCGCGGCGAAGACCTCGGCCTCACCCACATTGCCTGCGGTGATTCCGACCGCCCCCGCTTTAAGCTGGCGCCGACCGATTTCCACGCACTTGTGCGTCTTGACGTGCGGTCTGACGTCCAGGTTGTGCTGGGTGGCGAAGGCCTGCATGCGGTCGATGTTGTCCTGCATCACGTCGACCAGCACGATCGGCGCGGGGGTATCAACTCGCTCGACGAGAGCCTCGAGTGCTCGCTGAATGCGGTTCACGCTGTACTCCTCATGATTCTGTCTATAAATGATCGAGGCCTGCGGTGCTGGCTTCCTCGAGTGCTGGATGTGCGGGACCCGCATCAGCGGGTCCCGCACACTACCGCCGTCGTGCCCATTTTTAAACGGCGGTGCAGACCATCTGGATCTCCACCGGAGTGTTCAGCGGCAGCCCGGCGACACCGATCGCGGTGCGGGCGTGCCGCCCGTTCTCGCCCAACACCTCGATGAGCAATTCACTCGCCGCGTTGGCAACCCGTGACTGCAGACCGAAGTCCGGCCCACTGGCCACGAAGACCAGCATCTGCACGATCCGGACCCGATCCAGATCTCCCACCGCCTGTACAGCGGCGGCGAGGCAGTTCAGCGCGCAATGGCGTGCGAGTTCCTGCGCCGTCTCCAGCTCGACGTCCCGACCGACGACGCCCTGGCCCAGCAGCGCACCGTCCTTGAAAGGCAGTTGGCCAGCGATGTGGATGCTGGAGTCCACCGCCCTGTGGTCAACGTAGTAAGGGTTATCCGCGAGGACGGGTAGCTCCAGGCCGAGAGCCTCGAGCCGGTCCAAAGCCGAGTCGCCCTTTACGGTTTGAGGTAGTGGCAGACTCATCTGTACTCAGGTCCCTCTTAGGAGGCAGCGGGACGCGGCAGGCCAAAGAGGACGGGAAGGTCGGCGATGTCGGTGATCCGCTCGTAGCCGAGCCAGTGCTCGTCCTGCTCGAAGCCGCGGTCGACATATACCTTGTTCTTGATACCCAGGATGGCCGCAGAGCGCAGGTCGTACATCGGGCTCGCGGAGACGTGCACGATCTCATCCGGTGTCACGCCAAGCTTCTCGAACATGTACTCAAAGGCACCGAGCCGCGGCTTGTAGGTGCCCATCTCCTCGGCGCTGATGATGAGTTCGAAGGGGGCCTGGAGGTTTGCTGCGAGGCGCGCAGCATCAGCGGTGTCGCTGTTGGTGATGATGACCAGCGGGACTTCCTCAGCCAGGCGGTTCAGTGCCTCGGTGACACCCGGGTACGGGCCCCAGGTGGGGACAATCTCGTAGACCGCCTGGGCATCGGCCTCACGGTACTCAATGCCCAGCCGGCGCGAGGCGCGTTCCATGGAGTTGGCGACGATCTCGCGGAACGGCTTGTAGTCGCCCATGCACTCGTCGATGCGGTATGCCTTGCAGGCCTGCAAGTACTCATCGGCGAGCTCGGCTGGCAGCCGGTCGCCCAGGACCTGCCTCAGCGCGTCGCTGATAGCGAACTTGATCAGCGTTCCGTTCATGTCGAACGTCACGAACTTCGGCTTGGTTTCGAATTCGAATGCCATTGTTTCCTCTGGTTCCTCGTTGTCGGATCGGGTGGTTGTCGATTGTCGACGAGCCACCTTATGGTGTCGTCGATTGTCGACGATACTCGCTTGAGTTGTAGATAGTCAACGATTTTTGGAAATCGACCCCCTGAGACAGCGAAAGACCGCAGAAGTTGTTGACAATTGACATCTGGCCATTTAGATTCATAGTGAATCAAAAAGCTTCAGCCCGTCGCACCTGACAACAGATGGCTGAACTCCATGGCCCCACTCTCCTAATACATCCTTGAAGGGACTCATCATGGCTCCGACTAACTCCCGGCCGAAGTACATCTCCTTTGATATCTACGGCACTCTCATCAACTGGGATACAGACTCCACTACCCGCCGGCTGCTCGCGGGCCGGTTGCCTGAGGAGCAGTGGCCGGCCTTCAAGAAGGTCTTCCGCGGGTACCGGTTTGACGAGGTATGCGGCGACTACAAGCCCTACGAGCAGATCCTTCAGGATTCCTTTGACCGCGTATGCAAGTTTTTTGGCATTGGGCCGACTCCCGGTGCGGGCGCAGACTTCGCTGAGGCTGTACGGGGCTTCGGTGCCCACGATGACGTGCCGGCTCCGCTGAAGCTCATGGGCGACAACTACAAGCTGGTGGCCCTGTCCAACGCCGACGACAGCTTCCTGGACATCAGCATTCCCAAGCTCGGCGCAGACTTCCACGCCGTGCTTACCGCTGAACAGGCCCAGGCCTACAAGCCGCGCTACCAGGCCTTCGAGTACATGCTGGACACCCTGAACGCCAAGCCGGAGGACTTCCTGCACATCGCCTCGCACACACGGTACGACATGCATCCGATGCACGACATGGGCTTCCGCAACCTGTGGGTGCTGGACCGTGGCTACGACCCCATTACCTGGGGCTACGACTACACCACCGCTAAGTCCCTGGACGAGATCAACAAGCACCTCGGTCTCTAACCCGGTTCCAGAGGCGAAGCGTCTTTGAACATGGAAAGGTGATCTGAATGACCGATGGCAAACTCGCCGTTATCGGCCTGGGCAGCATCGGATCCATGGCCCTCTGGCAGGCCTCCCGCCTGACCGACTCCGTCACCGGATTCGAAGCCCACGCACCCGCCCACGCCCGTAGCGCCGTGGGCGGGGACACCCGGCTCTTCCGCATGCTCTACCGCGGAGTGCCTGACCTCTACCCCATCCTGGAACGCTCACGGGATCTCTGGGCCGAACTCGAAGCCGAAACCGGCCAGAACATCCTAACCCGTACCGGCGGACTGTCCATCGGAACCAAAGATGGGCCCTACATCCCCCCGCTCCTGGAAACCACCAGGACCAACGGCGCCGAACACGAAATCCTCAGCCGCGAGGAGATGGCCGAACGCTACCCGCAGCACAACCTCCGCCCGGACGACATCGCCGTCTACGACCCCCACGCCGGCGCCCTGCGCACCGACCGTGCGGTCACGGCGGCGGTCGCCGCCGCGGAGGCCAACGGTGCGACAGTCCACAGCAACACCCCGATCGAGAGCATCACCGAGACCGCCGATGGTGTCGTCATCACCTCCGGGGAGAAGTCCTGGACCTTCGAGAACGTCATCGTCTCCTCAGGCGGCTGGTCCCAGCGCCTGATGCCCGATTACCTCAAGGCAGCAACCCAAACCAAACGGCTCTTCCTGACCTGGTTCGTCGCCAAAAACGCATCAGAGTTCATACCCGAGAAGTTCCCCGTCTTCAGCCGGGTCCACGACGGCCGCTCCATGTATGGGGCGCCCGCCGTCGACGGCGCCACAGTCAAGGCCACCCTTGACGGCCGCGGCAGACCAACCCCCAACCCCGACACCGTGCCCAGGGAACTCTCAACAGCTGAAATCGCCGAGACCACCGAAACCGTCACCGATTTCCTCCCCGGCCTCATCCCCAACATCGTCCGCTCTGACACCTTCCCGGACCTCTATACCAAGGACGGCAACCCCATCCTTGGCCGGTTCAACGAAGGCAGCAGAATCTATGTTGCCACGGGCTTCTCCGGCGGCGGCTTCAAAAATGCCACGGGATTCGGCGAAATCGCCGCGAACGAAGTCCTCGGCAAGCGCACCTTCGACGGCTTGGACTTCATCCGGCCGCTACGGTTCAGCTCACGACAGCCGACGTCCTGATTTTCTCCTTCGACTTTGAAAGGGTGAGATGAGCCCCTCTTTTGATCCCACCGCACTTGGTACCGGCCCGGCCCCGGCCATCGGGGCCGCCGACAGCGCCGAGGCCACCCGGGGCAATAGCGACTTTGCTTTTATCGACGCCGTCGCATCGGAGAGTGGACTGCTGGCAGAGCAGTCCCGGCTCGCTGACCCGGCTGTCTTGGAGCTCCTGGAACAGTCCTACGGCCTGAAGGGGACGCTTGTCCGGATTCCCACCGAGAAGGACGAGACTTTCCGCCTCCAAGACGGAGAAGAAGCCTATCTGGTGAAGGTGTCGCCACCGGATGAGGATCCGGTGATCGTGCACCTTCAGACGGCATGCATGGAGCACTTGGAACGGACTGCCCCTGAACTTCCGGTCCAGCGTGTTCTCAGGAGCCTTGCCGGAGACCCGCAAGTCCTCATCCCGGCCCCTGGTGGACCCTTTGACCGGGTACTTCGGGTGATGCGCTTCATGCCTGGAGATCTGCTAGCCACCCACGAGGCGTCCGCCGGTCAGCTTCAGCTGGTCGGTTCAAGCCTTGCCCGTCTGGGCCTTGCTTTGCAGGACTTCGATCATCCCCGTGCCGACCGGCTGCTCCTGTGGGACCTCAAGCACTTCCACCGGATGCGGCCGCTTCTTGACTATGTCGACGATGAGCAGAAACGATCCCTGGCCGAGAACATTTTCGACCGGTTCGACGAGAAAGTGGTTCCGCTTCTGGACACCCTGACCTCCCAGGTTGTCCACGGGGATTTCAGTCCGTTCAACGTCATTGTCAACCCGGACAGGCCGGACTACGTGACCGGGATCATCGACTTCGGCGACGTCGTGCGAACCCCCGTGATCTTCGACATCAGCGTCACCATGGCCAACCTTCTCGGAACAGACCAGGCCAACCCCTGGGAACACGCACTGCAGGTCATGGACGGCTATCGGAGCATCCGCCCGCTGCCGGTTGAGGAGCTGGAGGCCTTGATCGTCTCAGCCCAGGCCCGGCTCCTCCTGCGGGCCCTGATCACACAGTGGCGGGCAAGCCAATTGCCGCAACGGCGCGATTACCTCCTCTCCCACTCAAAACCGGACTGGGACCGGCTCGCCGCTACAGCCGCAGCCCCCGCACCAAAACTGCCTCTCACACCCTGAACCAGACTCACTAGCCATCAAGGAAAAAACCATGAGCACCACTCCCCAAACCATCCGCAAGCCGTCCAGAGCCATGATCAATGGCTTTGATCCCAACCGCCTCGGTGAGCTCCCGGATCAGATGCAGAAGAACATCCGGCGCCGGGACCAGAGTCTCGGGCCCGGATACCGGCTCTTCTACGACACACCCCTTGAAATCGTCCGCGGCAAGGGCGTGACCTTGTTCGACCGCGACGGAAATGACTATCTCGACGTTTACAACAACGTTCCCTCTGTCGGTCACGCCCACCCGCGTGTCATCGCCGCTGTCCACGAACAGATGCAGACGCTGAATACCAATACCCGCTACGTCCAGGAATCCATCCTCGATTACTCCGAGCAGCTCCTTTCCACGTTCCCGGCCGAGCTGGGCCATGTCATGTTCACCTGCACCGGGTCCGAAGCCAACGATCTCGCCATGCGCGTGGCAAAGTACGCCACCGGAAACCAAGGCGTCATCGTCACCTCCGGCGCGTACCACGGCCTGACAACCGAAGTAGCGTCCTTCTCCCCATCCCTGGGCGCCGGCGTGCCCCTGGGCGCCAACGTGCGGGTCATTGACGCACCCGACGCCCTCCGCTACTCATCAGACCAGGGATCCCTGGAGGATCACCTGCGGAACCAGGTGCGTGCCGCCATCGCCGACCTGCACCGGCACGGCATTGGAGTGGCGGCCTTCATCGCCGACAGCATCTTCTCCTCCGACGGTGTGTTCGCCGGCCCGGCAGGCTTCCTCCGCCCCATCATCGAAGAAATCCACGCCGTTGGCGGCCTCTACATCGCCGATGAAGTCCAGCCCGGCTTTGGCCGTACCGGTGAGGAATGGTGGGGCTTCCAACGGCACGGAATCGTCCCGGACATCGTGACCATCGGCAAACCCATGGGTAACGGAATTCCCGTCGCG
The DNA here is from genome assembly GCF_030815585.1 of Arthrobacter pascens. Lineage (NCBI taxonomy): Bacteria > Bacillati > Actinomycetota > Actinomycetes > Micrococcales > Micrococcaceae > Arthrobacter > Arthrobacter pascens. The sequence continues at coordinate 2,140,870 of NZ_JAUSWY010000001.1, read as the reverse complement.
GCAGCAATCTTCAAACCCGAACTGCTCGTGGAGTTCGGGAAGAACATCCGCTACTTCAACACCTTCGGCGGAAACTCAGTAGCCATCGCCGCAGCCCAGGCCGTCCTGGACGTGATCCGCGAGGAATCACTCATAGAAAACGCCCACAAGGTCGGCGAAAAGATCATCACAGGACTCAAAGACCTCACCCAGGGCCTGGACGAGGTCGCAGAAGTCCGCGGAAGCGGCTTCTTCATCGGCGTCGACCTCGTCACCGACCGAGCCACACTCACACCCAACGGGGAAGCCGCCGCCGGCATCGTGAACGCCCTCCGACAGGACCGGATCCTCATCTCCGCCTGCGGCGCCCAAGGCAACGTCCTGAAACTCCGCCCCCCAATGCCCTTCTCCAGCAACGACGCCGATCGCCTGCTCGAAGGAATGGGCCGCGCCTTCAAAACACTGCGCTAGAACCCAAATCAAACACGTCGGCGGCGTAAATGTCGACACCAACAGCCTTGGGGAGCGCCTTCCAGTGTGAAAGCACACTGGAACTTCACCACCTGAACCCCTTCGAAGGGAAGCACCATGAAGACCATCAATAAGATCCAGACTGCCGCTGCGGGGCTTGCTGTCCTGCTGGCCCTCACCGCCTGTGGCGGCACTGCAGCGGGCACTCAGGCCACGGAACTCCGGAAGACGCAGAACACCCGTGACGTCTCAGAAGGTGTCCAGCCGGACGCGGCAGCCGTTGCGCTGCTGCCCGAGACCTTCAAGGCCAAAGGCGAAATCACGGTGGCGATGGATCTGAGCTCCCCGCCGATGACGTTCCTCGCTGAGGACAACACCACCCCCATTGGCGTGAACCCGGACCTCGCCCGCCTGGTGGCCAAAAAGCTGGGGCTGAAGCTGAAGTTCGAAAATACTGCGTTCGACACGATCATTCCCGGCATTGACGGCGGCCGCTACGACTTCACTGCCACCACGATGTCCGCCACGGAAGAGCGGCTGAAGGTCCTGGACATGATCAACTACCTTAAGGGCGGCTCGGCCGTGGCGGTCGCCAAGGGCAACCCGCTCAAGCTGACCAACGAGACCCTGTGCGGGAAGAACATTGGCGTGACCAAGGGCTCCACACAGCAACTGAAGCACCTGCCGAACGTCTCGAAGTGGACCTGTGAGGAAAAGGGCCAGCCGGCCATCAACGCCATCACGCTGCCCAACGTCCAGGAGGCCCTGACGCAGCTGGACTCCAAGCGGATCGACGGCGTCTTCTACGACGCCAGCGCCCTGGCCTGGGCCAACGAACAGCAGCCGGACCACTTCAACATCCTGGAGCCCAGGATGGATACCCGGACGAACACCAGCGTCGCCATGGGTCTGAAGAAGGGATCACCTTTGACACCGGCCCTGCAAAAAGCCATCCAATCCGTCCTGGAAACCCCGGAATACAAGGAGTCCCTGGAGTACTGGGGCCTGGGCGAATCAGCCATCACCGAAGCCACGATCCGCTAGTACCAGGGGTGCGCCAATGCCCCAACTGACCAGTACGCCCCGGCAGTTTGTTGCCCTGCCGGGGCGTACTGTCCGTTGGCCGGAACCAGGGATCGCCGTCGAACGCGCAACGGAAGAAAACCATCAACCCCTAAATCAACGAAAACCGGGCAGCCCCATCACGTCCCGGTTTTGGTCTGATATCTCATTAAGGTTGTTGCTATGAGTAGCTATCCCACAGCACGTGACCACACTAAGGCTTCTGTCCTTGATGCGGTCCTTGCAGAGGCGCCTTTGACGCGTAACAGGCTGATCGAATTGACGCGTTTGAGCCAGCCGACGGTGTCTCGGAAGGTGGATGAGCTTCTTGTTGACGGTTTCGTTGTCGAGCAGGGGGTCAATGCGGTTCCCGGACGCGGTCGACGCTCCACGTATCTGGATGTCCCCGGCACGGCGGGGCACATTGTCGGTATCTCTTTCGGGGCGCAAACCACGTGCGTTCTGGTAACGGACCTGAGAGGTCGCGAGGTCAGGCACGTCATTGTTCCCAGCCTCGACGAGGGCGACGTCGGAACCACTGCCGAGTGGCTGGTGGACTTGATCGTGGAGACCAGTGACTCCGCAGAGGGGCCATTGCGCCAAATCGTCACCGCGGTGCCCGGCCGTGTCCGGTACGGCACTGAGTGGTCCGGGATACCAGAATCAAGGAAGATTTTCAGGGGTTCTCTTCTCCAGAATGCTATTGAAGATCGAGTGCAGGCTCCCATGATCCTTGAGAGCGACGCCAGTGCGTCCCTACGGGGGATCCTGAAGGATGATGCGAGCATAGGGCACGCTGCTTTGTTCATGCTCAGTACGGTGCTGACCTTTGCTAGCTGTACTGATCATGAGATCGCCCAGGGGCGGACCCCTGCTTTCGGTGATCTGGGTGGTGTTCTCTTCTCCGGCGTCGGCAACGAGACCCTCGACGGGCTGATGAGCGCAAAGGGTCTCCTCCAATTCGCCAGAGGGCGCGGACTGCACCTGGAGGGCATCGAAGCGCTCTGGTCCCAGCCGCAGGAAATGGCGTCCCGCGCTGAAGTCGTGGAGGCGTTCACGACGGCGATCGTAACCGCTGTCGGTGCCGTTGCCGTAACGCTGGACCCCGAGTCCGTGTATTTTGTGGGTCGCTTGAGTCCGCTCGTGGACGAAGTCCTCCCCGAGGCGGGCAGGCGACTGGCGCAAAGCCTTCCCGTCCTTCCGGAGCTCAGGGTCGTGCCGCAAGTGATCGGACTATCAGTGGCCCGGGGAGCGGCGCATGCCGGACTGGCCCTGGCCCAGTCCCGGCTCCGGGAATCCATGCTCGAGGCCCGCAGCGAGGGCCAAAGCCCGTAGCAGGCAACACCTGGCCTTCAGAGCGTGGAGCTGGACGCCTTCCTACGAGCTGGAAGTGCCGCGGATGCCTAGTCTCCGACCGCTCGACGCCGACCAGGCGAAGGGCGGCCGGAGACGTGCAGGACAGTTGATGTGTTGTTACTGCACTTCGGGGAAGTACCTCGGCGACCGTTGCTGCTCGGGCGCGAGGTCCGAGTTCCTGGACCAGGTCGGTCAGAGCCTCAGGGCCACGGGAGTTGCTGAGGATGACGTCGAGGCCGGCTGCGACGGCAAGGCGGGCAAGCGTGCCACCGATCGCGCCGGAGCCGATAATGCCGAGGGGAGCTGCCATGATGAGTGTCCTTTTCTAGTGGTGGAGATGGAAGCTGAGGTGCCGAATGGTCAGCCTGAGCGTGGGGTTCTGGTGAGGTGACTGGACTCGGAGCAATGTGCCGGGCTGACGCCGTCTTAGGCGTCGAAGGCCAACGATGCGGACAGGGTCCGGTTGGTCTCGATCTGGTCTTGGACGGTGGTGAGCTTCTGCTCGATAGCTGCCATAGCGTCGGCGCCGGCGACGAACCGGAGCGGGAGAGTTCCCGAGTCGGACAAAGAGACAAGCGCGTTGGCGAGCTTCTTCGGGTCGCCCCCCTGCTGCCCGTTCATTGCCTTGAAACCGGCGATCGTCTGCGCGGTGCCCTCGGCGTAGTCTTCGATCTGCAGCTCCGGCCAGATCGTCGACGAACCTTCCACGAGGAGTTCGGTGCGGAAGAACCCGGGCACGACAGTTGTTGTGGTGATCCCAAACGGCTCGACTTCGGCCTGCAGTGACTCCATCCAGCCTTCAAGAGCGAACTTCGACGCCGCATATGCGGACGTGAACCCGCCGCCGACGAAGGCGGCAGTCGAGGTGATGGTGACGATCGAGCCCGAGCGCTGCTGGCGCAGGATCGGCAGAATCGCGCGGGTCACATTCAGCTGGCCGAAGAAATTCGTGTCCAACTGTGCTCGGACCTGCGTGTCGCTGAGGGTTTCGAAAAACCCGGCGTAGAAATTGCCGGCATTGTTGACCAGCACGTCGATACGGCCGAAACGAGCGACGGCGGCCTCCGCTGCGGCAGCCGCGGCGGCTTCGTCAGTGACGTCGAGAGCTAGGGCGAGGAGGTTCTCGTGCTCCCCGATCGCGTCCTGTACCCGGGAGGCGTTGCGGCCCGTGGCTACGACCGAATGTCCGGCGGCGAGGGCGGACTGGGCGATATCGGTGCCCATACCGCGGCCCGCTCCGGTGATGAACCAAACGTTCTTTTCTGCCATGACTACGTGTCCTCCTGTTATGCAGATCGGCACTTTGCCTATCCATTGACCTGACAGATCCAGTAAAGGAGAACCCGCCCGCCGGAGGCAGACCCGCTCTATAGGGTTAATAGGAGGACCCCCCTCGGAGCCAGCCCCCGGCGTAGATTTGAAGCATGACCACCGCCGCCAACATCCGCGAGTTTCTTATTACGCGCCGGTCGCGGCTGAGCCCTGCCGATGCCGGGCTGCCCGACTTTGGAGGCCGCCGTCGGGTCCCTGGGCTCCGCCGCGAAGAAGTCGCGCTGCTCGCCGGGATGAGTGTTGAGTACTACGTGCGCCTTGAGCGGGGCAACGCATCAGGGATCTCGGATGCCATCCTCGACGGCATCAGCCGCGCGCTCAAGCTCAACGACGCTGAGCACGCCCACTTGTACGACCTGGTCCGCGCAGCAAACCAGGGAGCGAGGACACCGCGTCGAAAGCCGGCCTCCCGCACCCAGCAGATCCGGCCCGGCACCCAGCGGCTCCTCGACGCGATGACTTTCCCGGCGCTCATCCAGAACGGTCGGATGGACGTCATTGCCACCAACACCCTCGGGCGTGCGCTCTTCTCCGAGATGTATGTGCACCCTCAAGAGCCGGTGAACTTCGCCCGTTTCCTTTTCCTCGATCCCCGGGCCAGGGCCACCTACCGCGACTGGAACGACTCCGCCGAACAAATCGTTGCCCTGCTCCGCGCGGAATCAGGGCGCCTGCCCTCCGATCATGCCCTCCGCAGCCTCATCAGCGAGCTCTCCAACGGCAGCAGCGAGTTCGCAGCGCTCTGGGAAGCCCACGACGTGCGGATACACCTTGCCGGCAGCAAGCTCATCCATCACCCCGACGTGGGCGACCTCGATCTCAGCTACGAGGCCATGCAGCTCACGACCGACCCAGGGCTCCAATTCATTGGTTTCACAGCCGAACCAGGATCCGCCTCGGACCACGCCCTCCGCCTCCTCGGAAGCCTGGCAGCGCGCGCCCCGGAGGAGATCAGGCTCGAAAGATAGGGTGGTGCTCAACCATCCAAGTTCGCACCGCGAACGAAAGCTGTACTCAGACCAGCCAGCGCCACCAACGTGACTGGACCGGTTCCGGCGTCGGTTCCGGCTCTGGCTCCTCGCCCAAGGCCAGCGCGGCCTCCACGATGTCGTCCGCGGTGAGCGTCATGACGGCCTCACGATCGAGGGCGTCGAGACTTTGTTCCTCGTCGAGCGACAGCCGCAGCGCCTGGCGGTTGAGCGCCTGCTCGAACAGCGTGCGGGCGAACCGTGCATTGCCGGAGTCCTCGCCCGCGTGGAGCCCGGTGAGGATGCGGCGCAGCATCTGGTCCGCACCCGGCTCCAGCGTGTACTCGTGCTGGGCCAGCATCTGGTGGAAGATCGTCTGGAGTGCGTCGACGGAGTAGTCGGGGAACGTGATCTCGCGGGCGAACCGGGAGCGCAGTCCGGGGTTCGAGAGCAAGAAGGACTCCATCAGCCGCGGGTACCCGGCCACGATCACGACCAGGCGGTGGCGGTGGTCCTCCATCCGCTTGAGCAGGATCTCGATCGCCTCGGGGCCGAAGTCCATCCGGCCGTCCTCCGGGGCCAGCGCGTAGGCCTCGTCGATGAACAGGACGCCGTCCAGCGCACGCCGGATCACCCGGTCCGTCTTGATGGCGGTCGCGCCGACGTACTGCCCCACCAGGCCCGAACGGTCGACCTCGACCAGGTGGCCTTTCTGCAGCAGACCGACCGCGCGGTACATCTCGGCCAGGAGCCGCGCCACGGTGGTCTTGCCCGTACCCGGGTTTCCCAGGAACACCAGATGCTGTGATGTGGCCACCTCCGGCAGGCCGTGCGCCTTACGGCGGGCCTGGACCTGGAGCAGTGCGACGAGGGCCCGCACCTGTTCCTTCACGGTCTCCAGTCCGACCAGCGCGTCGAGCTCGGCCTGCACCTCGGACAGCGGCCGGGCCGGCCCGGGCCTCGCACCGATGAGATCGCCGACCAGGTCGTCGACGCGCTCTGCACCGGGCAGCTTGAGCTGATCGGCCAGATGGCCGATGGTTTCGCGCAGGTCGTCGAGCGGATGGCGGTTGGGAGCCATGCATCCACTGTAGTACTCGATTCCCGATCGGGGTGGGGTTGGCTCACCAGTATCAACTCCTTTTGGTCGTAGTCCAGGACACGCCCGCCCTCGTCCGCGATCCTGTCAGCGCCGGGGAGCACCATGGAAGTATGACGGCTCCAACGGTCGAGGCAGCGATCCATGAACTGATGGATCTGGCCTGGAATCTTGTCTACGACCTGCTCGAGGAGCGGGGCCTGCTCGGGGACGGGTTGTTCGTCGAGGAGTACACCGGGATCCATTCCTGGGTGGAAGACCTCACCCGCTACACGGTGGTCCACTCCCGGGAGGTCGCCGTCCTGTTCGTTGACACCCGGCCAGTGGACGCCATCGTCTTCCACCACGACCTGCTGGGCGCTGACGACCCGAAGGCCTTCTTCAGGGTCCCTGGGATGTAAGGAATCAGGCTTCATGAGCCAGCCGATAATAGTCCCGTGTGGAACCTCGTGGGAAAGTTCAACGGTGAATGTTTTGTAGTCATGCCGCGTCACCAGCACGCCGCTTGGTTAATCATGGCGCTCCTTCCGTAGCCTTGATGTGGCTCAGGGCGCGGTCCGGTGGACGTTGCTGCTGACTTGCACTAGGGCGTTAGGACGAGCTTGCGGGGGGCGCCCTGCTGCTGCAGGTCCCAAGCCCGCCGGCAGTCGGCGAGCGGGAGTGCCATCGTATCGACGGCCAACGCTCCGGTCGCTGCGAGCCCCGTCAGCTGCAGGTAGGCGTCGCGGCGGACCTGTGCCGGCGGGTCCATATGGGCGAACCCGAGGAGCTCCAGGCGGGCTGCGCGGACGAGGCCGGCAGGCAGTTCGATGGTTGACCCGGCGGTCTGGCCGATCTGGATATGACGGGCGCCTCGGGCAGCTACGTGCATGGCGGCAAGGGCGGGTTCTCCCCAAACCGGGTCAATAATGACGTCGAAGCCGCGCTCACCGACCGTGTTGCGGAAGGCGGCTACAAGGTCGGTGTCGGGGCTGATCCTCACGGTGGCATCGGCGCCGCGCTCCCTGGAGAGGGCCAGGCGGCCGGGGTCCCGGTCGGCAGCGACCACCGTTGCCGCTCCGAGGGACTTGGCGAGTTGGACGGCGATCGATCCGAGTGCACCGGTCGCGCCCAGCACCAGCACGTTCTGGCCGGGCTGCAGCTTGGCCCGCCACGTGAGGGCGAGCCAGGCGGCAAGTCCAGTGTTGCCGAGCGCGGCCGCGGTAACGTCGTCGACCTCGTCTGCGAGGTCCAGCAGGTCCTCCTCGGCGACGAGTGTACGCTCGGCCCAGGAACCGTGAGGCGAAACCGGTGACGTGAAAAAGACGCGACGTCCAGTGGCGGTCTTGCCCACACCGTCGGCCCCAATCACGTACGGCATGGTGCCGGGCTCCCCGAACGCCCCCGATGCCTTGGCCAGGTCGAGGTGATGGACCCCGGCCGCTGCGACGTCGACGACGACGTGGCCGCTGCGGGGCTGGGGGTCAGGGAAATCTGCGTAGGTGGGTATGGTTCCGGTCTGGGCCAGAATGGCTACTTTCATGGTTTTCTCCTAGGTCTCTTTGCGGGGCCTGAACTGGCTGCCATCGGGGATGTGTGCCGGCGGGAGTGGTCAGGTCAGTTGGTCGGTGTCGGCGGGAATGATCTGCACGCTGATGGATCCAAGGCCGGTGATCTGCCCCGCGAGCTGGTCACCAGAGTGCATCCAGGTTCCGGTGCTGAGGCCCACACCGGCGGGAGTTCCCGTGAGCACAACGTCGCCCGGTTCGAGGGTCACGTGCTCACTGATCAGGGAGACCAGCTCGGGCACAGACCAGATCAGGTCGGATGTGTTGGCATTCTGCCGCAGCTCGCCGTTGAGCCAGAACTGCAGCTGCAGGTTCGTGTCGTCGACGAAGCGGGCCGGAACGATGCCCGGACCGAGGGGACAGCTGTCGTCGAAAACCTTGCCGCCGAAGAGATCGAACTTAACGAGGTGCTTGGGATGGCGCTGCCAGTCACGGGCCGACAGGTCCAAGGCGATGGTGTAGCCCGCGATGTGCTCACGGGCCCGGTCCACAGGGATGTGCCGGCCGCGCCGGCCGATGACAAACGCCAGTTCGAGTTCGTAGTCGAACTTCTCGGTCTGGCTGGGGTACCGGACGGCCCTGCCCTGGCCGACCAGCGTGGTGGTGGGCGGTTTAAGGAAGAAGACCGGAATGTTGTCTTCCTTCGAAAAGCCGGTATGACCGCCATCGTTGACCACGTGGTCGTAATAGTTGGCGCCGGCGCAGATGACCTTGTTCGGATACTGCAGCGGCGTCAGCCAGTCCTCAGGCTCGGCCGGCTCAGGGATCGGACCTGCCGCACTGCCCGGGAGGGTCTCGACGGCGGCGAGCAGCCGAGGCTCGGAGGTCTCCCAGTTGGCGAAGACGGTCATTAGCCCGCCCGCCGGATGGGCGTCAAGAACCTCGGGTGCTACGTCGGCGAGTCTGTACAGGGGGCCGTCCGGGAGCCGGAGTACCGGGGTGGGCACTCCGTCGATCCGAACGGTGGACAGGGAAAATGTCACCTGGTCTGCTCTTTCATGTGAGTGGTGCCGGCCGCTGGAGTGCCCGCCATCAGCATCCATTCCTTAAGGACCGTGTCGAGGGTCAGTGCCGGCCGAGCCAGCAGATCCCTCGCGGCGTTGCGGACCTGGCCGCGTTGCTCAGGTGTCAGATACTCCACCGGGGAGGCTCCGTCGACCCGGGCCAGGGCGAGCAGCGGCAGCAGGGCCGCGGTGCGCGCCATCAGGTCCGGGCCCGGTTCCCAGTCAATATGGCGGGCATAGCCGTCCAGTAGCATTCGTGCGGAGCTGTGCAGCTGCGCGGTGTAGTCGGGCAGGATGATCGCCTTGAGCAGCAGGTGATTCAGACAAAACGCGACGTCGAACGCAGGGTCACCGAACCAAGCGCACTCGGCGTCGAGCAGCACGGGCCCGTGCGGACCGAGAAGGATGTTTTTGGGACTGACGTCGCCGTGCACCACCGCCAGATGAGTGCCGGTGGTCCTCGCGGCCAGGCCCTCGATCCGGTCGGCCAGGTCCGGGTTAGCACGGGCTGTGACCCGGAAGTACGGCTCGATGCGCAGGGCGTCGAAGTTGCTGTCGGTGGCAAACGTGCTTGCGGCCGAGGTGTCGTTGGCGCTTGCTGAATGCAGCCTGCCGACCAGGTCGCCCACTGCGTGAGCGGCAGCCGGGTCGACCTGCCCGGTGAGGAGCTGGTCCTTCCAGACTGGGTAGTCCTCGGGCGGGAGGAATTGCATAGCGAACAGACCGGCCTGCCCGTCGTAGGCGAGCACCTGCGGGACATGAGTGGGAGCGACGGTTCCGGCAAACTGCAGCCAGTCGTATTCAACGCGGTTGCGGGAGAGGGGAGCGAGCCACTCGTGAGCCACCTTCAGCCGGGCCAATGCTCCCTTGACGCATAGCATCCGGCCGGGCAGCGACACTTGCCAGAGGTCCGAGCTCACGCCGCCGGTCAAGGGACTCGGTATCGCCTCTTCCCCAGGCTGCATCAGCCCGTGGCGGAGCAGGAACTCCTGCACGCGCTCCTGGGGTCCGGCGACTTTCACCGGCCACCGTCCGCGGTCAAGGCCAGCGCTGGCAGGTTCCTGAAGCCCAGGGTGGGGTCCTCGGCGATGCGCACCAGCTGGTTGTACTTGGCGAGCCGCTCGGAATTCCGGACGGACCCGATCTTGATCTGCCCGGCTGCGGTGCCCACAGCCAGATCGGCCAGGAAGTCATCCTCGGTCTCCCCGGAGCGGGCTGATACCACCGGGGCGTAACCCGCGGCGCGCGCCTCGGCCACCACGTCAAGGGTGCCGGTCAGCGTGCCGTTCTGGTTCACCTTGACCAGGACGCCGTTGGCAACTCCCTGGGAGATGCCCCGGGCGAGCCGTTCGCTGTTGGTGGTGAACAGGTCGTCGCCGATCAGCCTGATCCGGTGACCGAGGCGCTTGGTCAAGGTCTGCCAGCCGGCCCAGTCGTCCTCGTCGAGCGGATCTTCGATCGAGACGATAGCGAAGCGGTCCACCCATGAGGACACCATGTCAATCATTTCGGCGGTGCTGAGGTGCCGTTCCTGCCGGCGCAGGTGGTAGTCACCTGCCTCACTGTCGTACAGGGATGCCGCGGCGACGTCGATGGCAATGGCTATATCTGTGCCGGGCTGCAGGCCGGCCGCCAGAATGGACTCGGTGATGAGTTCGAGGGCTTCCTCGCCCGTGCGGCAGCCCGGGCTCAGCCCGCCCTCGTCGGCCAACAGCGTCGGCAGCCCCCGTTCGGCACAGAGGCCAGCGGCAGCTGCACGGACACGGGAAGTGAGCTGGATGGCCTCGAGCGCGGACGTTGCCGCAACCGGTACTGCGAGGAAATCCTGGACGTCCATGCCGCGGCCCGCGTGGAGGCCGCCGGAAAGGATGTTGACCATCGGCATCGGCAGCACGGGCTCATCGACGCCGGCGAGCTGGGCGATCCTGCGATACAGCGGCAGTCCGCTGGCCACGGCGGAGGCGCGGCAGACTGCCAGCGAGGTTCCCAGCACTGCGTTGGCGCCGAGCCGCGACAGTGTGGAGGTTCCGTCCAGGTTCCGCAGCCTTTCGTCGATGGCCCGCTGGTCGTCAACATCGTGGCCGTGGAGCGCCGCAGCGATCTCGCCGTTCACATGCTCGACGGCGGAGGTGACGCCGAGGCCGTCGAAAACCGATGCGTCTCCATCGCGCAGTTCGTGGGCCTCGTGGGTACCGGTGGAGGCGCCGGAGGGAACCGACGCCCGGGCGCTGGCACCGTTTTCGAGGATGATGTCCACCTCGACGGTGGGGCGGCCGCGGGAATCGAAGATCTGGCGGCCGTGGACGGTGCGGATGATGCTCACGATGACACTCCTGTGGCGAGGGCGGACGGGGTGTTACAGGGATAGTTTGCCGGTTCTCCGCGCAGGACGCGGACCACTTCTTCGGCGGCGCTGCGCCGCAGGTCGATCACCGAAGCGTCGGAGGCGAAAGCGATGTGCGGTGTGACAATCACGCCAGGGTGGGCCAGTAGCCCGGCAGGAACCGTGGGCTCTTCCTCCAGTACATCCAGTCCTGCTCCGCCGAGCTTGCCTGATTGCAGGGCGGCCATTAGGGCTGCGGTATCGACCAGCCCGCCGCGGCTGACATTGACCAGGAAGGCATCCTGCGGAAGCAGGGCCAGTTCCCGGGCCCCGATCAGGTGATGTGTCTGCGGGACCAGGGGAGCGTGGAGGACCACGATGTCGCTGGCTGCCAGGAGGCCGTCCAGTGTCATCGCCTCAATGCCGCCGGTGTCGGCCGGTGGGTGCGGATCGCTGATCACCACGCGGGCTCCGAGCGCCTTGAGCTTGGCTGCAGTAGCTCTGCCGATGCGGCCGTAGCCGATAACGCCGCAGGTCAGGTTGGACAGGCGGCGAAGCCGGGCCCCGGCGGGGTTCCATCGTCCGGCGCGGACCTCGCGGTCGGTGGCGACCAGGCCGCGCGTCCAGGCCAGGGCCAGGCCGACGGCGTGGTCGGAGACCTCCTCGACGCAGTAGTCCGGAACGTTGGTCACCTGCACGCCGTGATCCGTGGCCGCGGGCACGGCGATGTTGTCCAGGCCAACGCCCATCCGGGCAACAACCCGCAACGGGGCTGAGGAATCGATCGCTGCGGCGGATACTGTTGCCCAGCAGGTGAGGATGGCGGCAGGCTGGTGCTCTGCGACCAGTGCGTTAATAGCCTCGACTGGTGCGGGGTCGGCCGGGCCGGCGACAAAACGGAAGCCGGCGTCTTCGATGATGCCGCGTTCGATGCTGTCGTCGGGCCAGGCCCGGTCTGTCAGCAGGACTGTTTGCTGCAGCGTCATGAGTCTGCTCCTTAGGTAGTGGTCAGGCCTGGAACGGCCAGGTTTGAGTGGGATTGGCTGGGAAAAAATCTCGGACCAACGAAGCGGGTGTTCTGCTCGCCGAGCCCGGTTATCGAAGCCCTCACGGTGTCTCCGGGACGCAGAAACCGGCCGTGGTGGATACCGAACCCGGCGGGGGAGCCGGTGCAGAGCAGGTCTCCGGGGCGAAGCCGGGTGTGTTGGGACAGGTAGGACAGCTGTTCGGGAATGGTGAACACCATGTCGTCGGCCGTGTCGTCCTGCATCGGCAAGCCGTTGAGCGAAAGCTGAAGCCGCAAGGCGGAAGGGTCGGGGACCTGCCAGGCGGGCACGAACCATGGTCCGAGCGGCAGCGATCCCCGCATGCCCTTGCACTGCAGCCAGTCCGAGCCCAGCGCAGGCAGGTCGGGCCGGACGATGCGGGAGCGGATGGTCAGGTCGTTGACCACGCAGTAGCCGGCGATCACCGCCTCAGCCTCCGGCAGCGTCAAGCGGGAGCCGGAACCTCCGATGACGGCACCGATCTCCACCTCCCAGTCCAAGGTGTCCACGTCCGCCTCCAGGGCCAGCTCGCCGACGGCGGGGGCGACCCTGTCGTTGCTGGTCAGGCAGACGTAGGGGCTGCCGTTCCGGCGTCGATGGTTGAGCGCCTGGGTGGTGGCGGCCGCCAACCGACCGGCCTCAGCGGGGTCGCCGGCATCCACTGCGGCCTCGATGACCTGCCGGCGGTAGTTGCCGATGGTGCAGAACACCTGCGTGGGCTGGAAGGGAGCCTCCAGCCGCAGCGAAGCCACCGGAACGCCCTCTTCGCTAATCGTCGCCGACGTCTGCGGGAGCTCGACGAGCCGTCGAAGCTCCGCGCGAATGCTGCCCCATTGAGCGATCAGCTCAGTGACTGAGGCGAACCTGGCGCAGGGCCAGCGCCCGGCCCACGCTTGCAGGGGAAGCGCCCGGCCGCTATGGACCAGCCAGATGGCCGCCGTTTCGTCCCAGAGGCCTGCCTGGGCTAAAACGATTCCCGCGGGAGCAACGGCGTCGTCGATGGTGTCTTCTTCAAGCATAATGCTAACGATAGCACAGATGCATCGAAATGCCAGACGCTTTGTATAAAAGCATGAGGTTTGGAGGGAAGCGTTAGCCGCGGCTTTCATGCTCTTGACACCTCACCCCAACCAAGAGATAGTGCTAACGATTGCACAAAGAGGAAGAGGATTTTTTTGTGACTGTACGCAGAGTAGTGACCGGCATGGACGGATCTGGGAAGTCGGTTTTCGTCTCCGACGGACCGGTGCCCAACAGCCATGCCTTTGAAAGTATGCCGGGACAGGCTCAGGTCCGGGTCTGGTTTACGCCGGGGGTGCCGTCCGGCTCGCCGCCCGAGGCGGAGCCCACCGACAACCATGGACCGGTGGTGCCGGGGCCCGGCGGGGCAAGCTTTGTGATCGTGAGTTACGCACCGGAATCCGTGGTGATGAGCCCGGGATTCGATCCGGGCGCCGCAGGGCAGGAGATGGCAGTCTACGCACCCGATCTCGCCGAGGTGTTCGAGCCGGACGGCATGCACCGCACGCGCAGCGTCGACTACGGAGTGGTGCTGGAAGGGGAGCTGTGGCTGGAGCTCGACGACGGCGCGCAGGTGCTCCTGACGCAGGGTGACACCATTGTGCAGCTCGCCGCCCGCCATGCCTGGCGGAATAAAACGCAGGCGCCGGCGACGGTGGCGTTTGTGCTCACCGGCGCCGGCGCCTGAGTACTGTCCGGGCGTTTCCTGGACACCGCAGCTGGCCGTCCGGGGAGGGACGGCCAGCCGGAACTTTCACTAGGGAATGACTACATAGTTGCTGAAGCCACCACGCGGGTCCTTCAGCCGCCCTGAGATCGCAGTGTTGACGTCCGACAGCGGGAACGCTTCGGTCTCAAGGTAGGTGAGGTCCAAGGTGCCAGTCTCGATCATGTCTGCCATCTCTTGGCCCTGGGCCGCTGTGAACCAGTTCGAGCCGATAATCTGTACCTGCTCGTCCATCAGCCACTTCATGTCCACCGGGACCTCATCCGCAACTCCGCCGACGTTCACCACGCGACCGCCGCGCCGGACCCCCCGCATGGAATCCACCATGGTGGCGGCGTCCGCCCGGGCCCCGAGCGCACTGATCACGAAGTGGGCGCCGTCGCCGCGTGTCTGCTCCTTGGCCCACTCTCCGGAGGACTGCTCGCCGAGGTTCATGACCTCTATCCTGTTCGGCGCCAATGCCTTCACGCGCTGGAGCAGTTCCTCGTTGCGCCCCGTGCCCAGGATCTTCGCAACGCCCATGCTCAAACAAAGCACAGTCGCAGCCACGCCCAGGGTGCCGGTAATGCCGTCAATGAGGCCAACAGTGCCCGGTCCGGCATCTGCCAGGCGGAGCGCACCGTAAGCGGTGCCAATGTAGCCAAAACGGGCTGCCAGCTCAAACGGAAGGTTGTCGGGGATCTTGACCAGGGCCTGCTGTGGCGCTGTCATGAACTCACTGAACCCGCCGTAAGGGTAGAGATCAAAGATCCGCTGGCCATCGCGGGACGTGCTGAAATAGCCGTTGAGGGTGTAGTAGCGGCAGCGGCTGGGGGTTCCCCCCGAACAGGCGTAGCAGCTGCCGCAGGAGCGGAGTGGGCTGACGTATACCCGGTCTCCGGGTTTGACGTTGATGACGGACTCTCCGACCTCTTCCACCACTCCGGTGGGATCAAGCCCGAAGATCGCCGGAAAATTGGGGATGGGCTGGTGCGGAAACCAGGTGGGCCAGTTGTTGATCACGTTGGCCATGTTCGGCACAATGCCGACGGCCTTGACCCTGACCAGTACGTCGGTGGGTCGGGGCTTGGGTACTTCGATGATGTCGATCGACATCGGATCGCCGATCTTGTGCAGTCTGGCTGCGCGCATCGTCGCCATTGACGGCTCCTTCTGGGAAAAGGGTGGTGATTCTGGGGGAGTGGGTTGGCGGGCAGCTACTTGCGGTAGCTGTCCTCGAGTTCGATGCCGAGCAGGCCCATCACCCGTACGCCTGAGTTGTACCAGGCGATGGTCAGCGTGAGCTCCACCATCTGCTGGTCATCGAGGTGCTTGGCTGCGGCCGCCCAGCTTTCATCGGACACATTCACGTTGACGGTGGATTCGCGTGCCAGCGCTATCACGGCGCGTTCGGCGTCATTGAACAGCTCAGTGCTGGTGCCGTCGGCCACTGCAGCAAGCTGCTCATCCGTGAGTCCGGCTTTGCGGCCATGTGACTGGTGGTGCGCGATCTCATATTCAGAGTCGGTGGCATGGCCCACGGACAGGATGGCCAGCTCCCGCAGCTTGGGGCTCAGCAGGGAGCTGTCACGCATGGCGTTGGCATAGGAGAGGAACGCGTCGAGCAGGACCGGGGCGTTCGCCAGAGAGCGGAAGATATTCGCGGTGGGCATTTTGCGCTCCGCCTCGATGCGGTCCCACAGCGGCTGCTGGTGGACCGAGACGGCGTCATCGCGGGACAGGGAGGGAACTCGGGACATGATGTGATGCTCCAGTCGGGTTGGGGGTCAGCGGGGCTGGTGATTAGCAGGGCTGGCAATTAGGGGAGTTGGGGGCTGGCCAGGAACTTCTCCAGTGTCATGGGGGCAGGACGGACAGCCGGGGACTTCAGCGGTGCGCCAACGAAGGGCGAGGCCTCGAAGTACCACTGCTCCAGGGCGGGCAGTCCCCAGCGCGCGTTGGTGCTCACCGATGCGGCGTCCCAGCGCACCGGCTCGGTCTCAAGATCGATTGTCTGGTAGTGGCTGTTGAAGACCTCAACCCGGTGACCGTCCGGATCACGGAGGTAAGCGAAGAGCATGCCGCCGGGGCCATGCCGGCCTGGACCACGTTCCACCTGGTCGCCGTAGCCCAGGATGCCGGCGAAATCGCAGGCGGTGAAGATGTCATGGCTCTCGGAGACGGTGTAAGCGAAGTGATGGAGGCTTGGACCGTCGCCGGGCACCATTGCCAAGTCAAGGCAAGTGCCCTTGCGGTACATGAAGGCGCCCACAAGTTCGTCGCCGTACTCAAGGTACTCGGAGTTGCGGAAGCCCAGTTCGCTGTAGAAAGCGCACAACTCGTAGACGTCGGGCGTGAGCAACTGGAAGTGGTCCAGCCGCTGGGCGTGGGCGCCTTTGTACTGCTCAAAGTTGATGTGCAGCCGGGGCCGGGTCTCCATGGTTGCGCACAGCTCCAGCGGCGTCCCGACAGGGTCTGCGACATGCAGGGTGCGGCCCTGATGTGGCATGTCCACCCACTCGGCCGGGAGCCCCCGGTCACGAAAGTAGCGGTAGGCCTCGTCCAGGTCCTCTTCGAAGAAGACGCGGAATCCTATCCGGCGGGCGGTGCCGCCGTCGGTGCTCTTCTCCAACACAAGGCTGTGGTGACAGGCCTCCGCGAGGCCACGCAGGTAGACCGTGGAGTGGTCCTCCTCGGTCACCACCAGGCCGAGGACCGTGGTGTAGAAATCACGGCTCGCGGCAAGGTCAGCCACATTCAGGCGCAGGTGGCTGGTTCGGGTGATGTTGAACGGCGGACGTAGATCGACCGGTGGCAGCATATTTGTCCATCTCCTGGGATCATCACGGTGCTATCGTTAGCACCGTATTTTGAGTGCGCGCAGGGGGCGCGGCTTTTTTGGTTGTTAGTGCGGTTTCAGGCGGAGCGCTCGCGCGATGCCGCGGGAGGTGCAGCAGTGCTGCCCCGTGGCACCAGCCAGCCCACCGACGCGGACTCGTAGGGGTCATTCCCGGCGGGCGGATTGTTGAGCCGGCGAATGAACCAAAGGCCGCAGGAGGTGGCCACATCGCCGATGGGCAGGCTGACGGTAGTCAGGCCAGGCCCCCACCAGGAGAAACCGCTTTGATCACCGAAGCCCACCACGGACAGTTCCGTAGGAACGTCGACGTCCATCTCCAGTAATCCATCCAGCACGCCCACAGTGTGAAGGACGGAGCCAAGGACGACGGCGGTTGGCGGGCTGGATCGGTTCAGTAACCGGCGCATGGCCTCCCGGGCGTGCTCGGGAGACGCCGGCGGGCCGAGTTCGATCAGATGGGCGCGTAGCGGGACGTTGTTTTCGCGCAAGGCCTGGCTGTAGCCTTCGAGCCGCTCCCGGCCAGTGGGCAGGTCGGCAGGCGCTCCGATATAGGCGATCCGGGAGTGGCCGAGATCCAGCAGGTGCGTGGTGGCATCCTTGAGCGCCCGGCGGTCGTCCAGGCCGAACCACTGGGCACCCAGTGATGAATGCTTGCGCAGCAGCTGGACGTGCGGCATTCCGCTCAGCATATTGATCGAATCGCTGTGTGGATTGGGGGTGGGGGCAATAACAACACCTGCCGCGTGGCTCGCCGACAGCTCGCGAAGGTGGCGCCTCTCAATGAGGCGGTCATCGAATGTCTCGGCCAGCATCAACTGATAGTCCTCACCGGCCATGATCGCGGACAGCTCATGGGCAATGGTGAAGTAGAAACTGTTCCGAATGTCAGGGATGACCAGCCCTACGACGTTGCTGGGAGCCCCGCGCATCATTCGGGCAGCGTGATTGCCTACGTATCCCAGCTCGGAAGCTGCCTGGCGGACCCGTGCCTTGGTCTGGTCACTGATACGCGCGTCATCGGCCAGCGCCCGGCCCACTGTGGAGACCGACAGCTGCAGATGTACAGCGATATCCTTGGTCGTGACCATCGTTCCTCCTGTGCAAGCCGGTAAGCGGATACTACCGGGAACCGGGCTGGGATCAGTGTACTGATGTGGCCTGGCCTGCATGCCATCCCTATCGCGCCAGTCCATATGAGTTCCTGGTACAGGGGCTCAAAACAAGCCGGCGTCGCCTAGTACTGGTGCTAACGATAGCACTCCTCTGCTGGCAGTCAAGGCAGAAGGGTTTTCTGGGTCGGAGGCGAATCCACCCTTGACTCGCGGACCGTGCGTGCTATCGTTAGCACCAGTTCCATATCTCGTCGCATGTAATCTGCACAGACTGCGTCAGGAGGAATGCCAGCTTCTTACACTGCGGCGCGCCAGGTGGGTCTACCTGAGCAAGGGAGGAGACTTCCGGGTGTGATCCGGATCCGCCACCTGCCGTACTTCATGTAATTCCGCTGATCTTCGGTCAATTCCACAGCCGATCAAATCCACATGAGAACGAAACCCTCTCGACTAGGAGACAAAGATGTCCCACTCGACCCCTTCCAGCGCAGGCCAAGCCCCGGCTACAGCTGGATCTGCCGCCGGGCCTGCCGTGCCCACCTACCCTGAGCCCATGGACGCCATTTCCATGGATGCGATTCCGTCCAGCCCGGCACCATCACGGGTGAAGGACAACCCCGAGGGCATGCCCACCAAGGTCGTTGCTGCCGTGTCGCTCGGGGTATTGGCCATCACGTTTATGCTCAATGCGATGGACAGGCAGGTCTTCTTTCCCCTGCTGGGCACTATCAGCACTGAGTATGGGTTCAGCCTGCAGGCCGGCGGGCTGCTGGCCACAATCTTCACCCTGGGGATGGCCATAGCAGGCATCCCTGCAGGGTTCCTGGTGGAGCGCTTCTCGCGCAAAGCCGTCCTGATAGTCAGCATTGTGATCTACTCCCTGGGCACACTGGCCACGCCACTTGCCTCCTCGTGGGCCGACATGGCCGTGTATCGAATCATCTCGGGCCTGGGTGAGGGGATGCAGGCCGCAGCGCTGTTCGCCGCGGTCGGTGCCTTCTTCCACCTCCGCCGGGGCCTCGCCCTGGGCATATTAGGCTTCGCATTTGGCCTGGGTGCAACCTTCGGGCCGGCCCTTGGCATCATGTTCGCCGGCCAGTTCGGAACCTGGAGGGCCCCCTTTATGATTTTCGGAGTACTCGGGCTGCTGCTCGCAGTGGTGGTCGCGTTCGCTGTCAGCCGCAAATTCACCGAGCGGGCGATTAGCCTGACCGGCGTCGAAGGATCCTACGACTACATGCCGGAAAAGGCCTACAACCGTAACTCCTTGGCGATTGCCGCGGCCGCCGGCTGCGGCTCCATCGCCCTGTACGGATTCCTGGGCCTGTACCCCACCTTCCTGACTACTCAACTGGGCATTTCCACCGGAGAGTCCGCAGTGGCGCTGAGCTTCGTGGGTCTGGGAGGCCTGGCCGGCCTGCTCGGCGGCTGGATCGGGGACCGGATCAACCAGAGGACCCTGCTGATCGTTTCCCTGGTGGTGATGGCGGTCCTCGGTGTGCTGATCTACCAGGTCCAGGCGTCGTTCGCCTGGCAGTGCGTCTTCGCCGGCCTCATGGGTGTGTTCGGTACCGGCGTCTTCTTCCCCAACATGAACAGTGCCATCCAGCGGGCAGTCCGTCCGCACCAGGTGGGGCGGGCCGCCGGTCTTTTCGTCACGTGCTACTACGGATCGGCCGCCTTTTCCGGCCTGCTGTTCGCGGCGCTGGTGCCAAGCGTCGGCTGGCAGGGAGCCGGCCTGCTGCAGGTAACCGTGTTGCCGCTGGCAGCCGCCGCCATCATGCTGATCGTCCGGACGCCACTCTTCAACAACGCGGTCCGCGCATCCAGTCACTGATCACCCCTGATGATCACTAACTAAGGAGTTCCAATGATTGACACCGGTCCGCAAGGTCCGCCTGCCGGCGCGTTGGCGGGGATTGTCGTCGCAGATTTCAGCAGGGTGCTGGCTGCGCCGTACGCGACGATGTTGTTCGGTGACCTTGGCGCCGACGTCATCAAGATCGAGCGTCCCGGTTCCGGTGACGATACCCGTCACTGGGGTCCGCCGTTTACCGATGATCATGAGGCGACGTACTTCCTGTCGGTCAACCGCAACAAGCGCTCCTTTACTGCCGACATGTCAGCAGCGGCTGACCATGACCACCTGGTCGAGCTGATTCGGCGCGCTGACGTGCTGATCGAAAACTTCCGCCCTGGAACAATGGCACGGCACGGGCTGTCCTACGACCAGATGGCCGCGATCAACCCACGGCTGGTGTACTGCTCGATCACGGGGTTCGGCTCGGACGATGCGGCCGCGGACCTGCCTGGCTACGACCTGCTGGTGCAGGCCGTAGGAGGGCTGATGAGCGTCACCGGGCCGGCACCCGGTCAGCCGGTCAAGGCCGGCGTCGCCCTAGTTGACGTGCTCACGGGGCTGCATGCCGCGATCGGTGTGCTGGCCGCCCTGCGGGCGCGGGAGACAACCGGACGGGGCCAGCTTGTGGAGGTCAACCTGCTCAGCACTTTGCTGTCCAGCATGGTCAACCAGAGCGTGGGCTACACCGCCGCGGGCGCCGTTCCGGGCATCCTGGGAAACCGGCACCCTTCGATCGCGCCCTACCAGCTGTTCCCCGCTTCGGACAGACCGGTGGTCATCGCTGTTGGCAACGACCGGCAGTTCACGCAGCTCTGCACCGCCCTTGGCATTCCAGAGGCAGCGAAGGATCCACGTTTCGCCACCAACACGGCCCGCGTGACCCACATCGATGAACTCGACCGCACCATCATGGCCCGGACCGCAGGCCAGACCGCCGACCACTGGTACCGGGTGCTGTCATCGCATGGGATTCCCTGCGGACCGGTCAATAACATCGCCGAAGCCTTCGCGATGGCAAATGAGCTTGGCCTCAATGCCCGTGTAACCGTCGGCACCGGCCATGACAAGGCCGCCCACGACGGCGTGAATCAGGACAGCGTAGACCTGGCCGCCAACCCGATCACCCTGTCCGACACCCCGGTGTCTTACCGCCGGCGGCCACCGCGGCTTGGGCAGCACGCCGATGAAGTGCGTGCCTGGCTCAACAGCCTGCCCGTCACAGAATCCCCGCAACACCACAGCAACAACAACAACCAGCCAATGGGAGCACACCCGTGATCGACCTCGCCACCGACTACCTTGACATCGACTCCCTGCTCAGCCATCAGGAGCTCGACCTGCGCAGCCAGGTCCGCCAGTTCGTCGACGACCGCATTCGGCCCAACATCAATGCCTGGTACGAGGACGCGGTCTTCCCTCAGGACCTTGTCAAGGAGATGGGAATCCTGGGCCTGTTGGGCATGCACCTGACCGGCTACGGCTGCGGCGGCCGTAGCGCTGTCGAATACGGAATCGCCGCCATGGAACTTGAAGCCGGCGATTCCGGCATCCGCACCTTCGTCTCCGTGCAGGGGTCCTTGGCCATGAGCGCGATCGCGAAGTTCGGGTCAGAGGAGCACAAGCGCCAGTGGCTCCCCGGCATGGCGGCAGGTGAGCTCATCGGCTGCTTCGGCCTCACCGAGCCCACTGCCGGCAGCGATCCCGCCAACATGCTCACCCGAGCGGAACGGGTTGGGCAGGGCTGGGTGCTGAACGGCGCCAAGCGCTGGATCGGCCTGGCCTCCATCGCAGATGTTGCCATCATCTGGGCAGCAACCGACGACGGCATCCGCGGCTTCGTCGTCCCGACGGACACCGAGGGCTTCGTGGCCACCCCGATCCCGGAGAAGTTGTCCATGCGCGCCTCCATCCAGTGCGACATCACCATGGAGAACGTCCAGCTGCCTGGCACTGCCGTGCTCCCCGAAGTGACCGGCCTCCGGGGCCCCTTCTCCTGCCTGAATGAAGCAAGGTATGGCATCTTGTGGGGCGCCATGGGCGCCGCCCGTGATGCGTACCAAACGGTCTTGGCCTATGCGAACCAGCGGACCCAGTTCGGCAAGCCGCTCGCCTCGTTCCAGCTCACCCAGCAGAAGCTGGTGGACATGGTGCTGGAGATCCAAAAGGGAACGCTCGTGGCCCTCCAGACCGGGCGCCTGAAGGACTCCGGACGGCTGCGCCCCGAGCAGATTTCTTTCGGGAAGCTCAACAACGTCCGGCAGGCAATTGAGATCTGCCGCTCCGCGCGCACCATCCTCGGCGGAAACGGGATCACCCTCGAATACTCGCCGCTGCGGCACGCCAACAATCTTGAAAGCGTGCGGACCTATGAGGGTACCGACGAGATCCACACCCTGATCATGGGCCGCGCGATCACTGGCATCCAGAGTTTTTCGTAGCCGCCGCGAATCCGCAGGCCTGACCTCCCCGGCTTAGGTCCTGCTGTCCTGTTTTGTCTACGCGAAGGGAACCCCTGTGTCAGAAACCGTTACCGAAACCCGAACCACCTACGTTGACCACGCCGGTTTCCGCTTTGCCGTCCTGACCCTGGAGAACAACAGTCACCGCCCCGTAACCTTGGGCCCGGCGTCGCTGGCCTGGTTCGAGGCCGCCGTGGGCGCCATAGATGTCTCCAGAGTGGACGCCGTGGCCGTGACCGGAGAGGGCTCCGTTTTTTGTGACGGTGCCGACCTGAAGATGATGACAGACGCTGCCGGCCCGGAGCAGGCTGAGGATGTTGCCCGTCGGGGCCTGGACGCGCTTGGCCGGCTGGCGGCGCTTCCGGTGCCCACCTTCGCGTTTATCAACGGGACCGCGCTGGGAGGCGGGTTGGAACTGGCTCTGCACGCCAACTACCGCACTGCCGCGGACTCAGTCCGGGCCATGGGCTTTCCTGAGGTCCGCCTGGGTTTGGTTCCGGGCTGGGGCGGCATCCCACGCACCGTTGCCTTGCTCGGCGCGACGGAAACAGCACGTCTGGTGATCACCGATTCGCTTGCCGGGAAAAACCTTTCCGCCCGGAGAGCTGCTGAACTCGGCCTGGTTGATGTCATCCTGCCGGAGGACGGGTTCCTGCCCGCATCGCTCGATTTTGCTGCCGGCCTCCTCTCCCGACCGGCGATGGCGGCAACGGCGATGTCGGCACCGGCGACAGAGGCGACGGCGGCGCCACAGACCAGCAAAGGGCACGGGCCTTCCCGGACTGTGATGGATGGATCCGCAGCCTTGGACGCCGTGCGGAGGCAGCTGGATGTCCCCCTACGTGGCGCCGCCCCCGCTCCTTACCGCGCCCTCGAGCTGATCGCGGCGGCGGCCGCCGTCAACAAACAGGCGGGGGCGTCAGCCGTCAATACTGCTGGCAACGCCCGAGATCTGGCTGAAATCAAGGCCTTCGGCGAGCTGTTGCTCTCCGACGAGGCCCGCGCCAGTATTTACGCCTTCCACCTCACGCAGTCACTGGCGAAGAAGCCCGCGGGCAGGCCAGCTGCCCAACCTTTGCCGGTGCGGTCTGTAGGCGTGGTTGGGGCCGGACTGATGGCCAGCCAACTCGCCCTCGTCTTCGCGCAGCAGCTCCGCGTTCCTGTACGGATCACGGACCTGTCCCCAGACCGTATCGACATCGCGCTGGCCTGGATCGCCGGGCAGCTGGACAAACTCGTGAACCGCGGACACCTGACGGCCACCGACGCCCAGGCCATTCGCGTGCTGATAACCGGAGGCACTGACAAAGCGGCCTTCGCTGATTGCGACGTGGTCATTGAAGCGGTCTTTGAGCAATTGGAGGTCAAGCGCGCAGTCTTTGCGGAGCTCGAACCGCTGCTTCCGCCGGAAACACTGCTGCTGACCAATACATCCTCGCTGTCCATCGAAGCCATGGGCGCCAGCCTGGCCCGGCCTGGACGGCTGATCGGCTTCCACTTCTTCAACCCAGTCGCCGTGCTTCCGCTGGTTGAGATTATCGCTGTGCCGCAGACAGACGAAACCACACTGGCAACCGGGTTTGAACTGGCCAAGCGGCTGCGCAAGACGGCTGTACTGGCCACGGATACGGCTGGCTTCGTAGTGAACCGCGTCCTGACACGGCTGTTCGATGAGGTCCTCGCCCTGATTGACGAGGGCAGCGATCCCATGGTGGTCAACCACGCCCTGGATCCGCTCGGACTGCCCATGACGCCGCTGGCACTGCTGCAATTCATCGGACCGGCGGTGCAGTTGCACATCTGCGAAACGATGCACCAGGCCTACCCGCAGCGCTTCGGTGTCAGCCGCAGCTTGACCATGCTGGTGGCTGCCGGGCTCCCCGGCTATTTGGACCACGACGGCGGCCTCTCACCTTCCGCCGCTGCCTTGCTGCCGCCGACGACCCTCACAGATGCGGGCAAAGTCCGCGCCACCCTCCTGGGGGCCCTGGCCGAGGAAGTTACCGTGATGCTGGACGAATCGGTGGTCGCGGGACCAGAAGAGGTTGACCTGTGCATGATCCTTGGCGCGAATTTTCCGTTCCATACTGGCGGCCTGACTCCGCTGCTCGATCGGGAAGTGGGCTCCGCCTTCCATCCGGAGTTGCGCGTACCTGTCCCTGCCGCCGGTTAGCCCTGCCCCTGGAGCCGGTCCTGGGCGGACGAAAACCAGGCCATCCATCCCCGTCCATTTATAGGAGAAGAAATGCACCACACTGACATTGTGATCGTCGGGGCAGCGCGCACGCCTCAAGGCAAACTGATGGGACAGCTCGCGCCGTTGACCGCCGTGGAGCTCGGCGGCGCTGCCATCGCGTCGGCAGTTGACCGTGCTGGCATCAACCTCGCCGCGGTCGGCGCCGTCATCATGGGACACGTGCTCCAGGCCGGGGCAGGGCAGAACCCGGCGCGGCAGGCAGCAGTGGCAGGGGGCATTCCGCTGGGCGCCCACGCCGTCACAGTGAATAAGGTGTGCCTGTCCGGATTGAGCGCGATCATTGACGCCAGCCGGCTCTTGCGGCTGGGGGAGGCTGACGTGGTGGTGGCGGGAGGGCAGGAATCAATGAGCCACGCCCCGCACCTGCTTCCGGGCTCGCGGGCCGGGCACCTCTATGGCGATTCTGCCCTCATCGACTCAGCAGCGCACGACGGCCTCACCGATGCCTTTGATCACCAGGCCATGGGCCTTGCCACGGACCATGCCAATGAGGCGTTGGGAATTACCCGCGCCCACCAGGACAAAGCTGCGGCCGACTCCCACCGGCGGGCAGCGGCGGCGCAGGCAGGGGGGATCTTCGATGCTGAGATTGTCCCCATCAAGGTGCCGCGGCGCCGCGGCGCAGCCCAGCTGGCAAACACTGACGAGGGTGTGCGGGCGGACAGCAACGAAGAATCCCTGGCCAAGCTCAGGCCAGCGTTCTCCCCAACCGGCACTGTTACCGCAGGCAATGCCTCGCCCCTGAACGACGGTGCAGCCGCCGTCGTCCTGACAACCCGCGGCTATGCGGAGGCGCACGGCCTGGAGATTATGGCGGTGCTCCACGCCCATGGACAGACGGCGGGTCAGGACACCACGCTGCCCGACAAACCGGCTCATGCCATCGGCAAGGCACTGGGGACGGCCGGCTGGAGCGTTGGCGATCTGGACTTCGTGGAGATCAATGAGGCGTTTGCCTCAGTCTCCGTCCACTCAGCCGCGCAGCTGGGGATCGGTATGGACCGAGTCAACGTCAACGGCGGAGCCATCGCCCTCGGCCATCCCATTGGCGCTTCCGGAGCACGTGTGGTGGTGGCTGCCGTCCATGAGCTCCAGCGCCGCGGTACCGGCAAGGCCGCCGTAGCGCTGTGCGGCGGAGGTGGCCAAGGCGAAGCGTTGCTCCTGTCACGATGACTCCGGATGCCACGAAAGGACCTTGATCCGATGACGCAGGATCCGCAGATCTCCAGCCATCCTCTCTTAATGGATGGCTTGCCGGTCGTCGTGTGGCCACACGGTCACGTGGCTGCCCCGACATCTCCCTGTCAGGAATGGCAGCTGCTGATCGGCGTGCTGGTGGAAATCCGCCGGCACGGGCTGCTCCTGGGCATCGGCGTTGTGGACAACGCCACCGCGTTAGGGGACATTGCGTGGATAGCTGCGGACGGAATCAACGGCAGAACCATGATTGAAAAGGCCGGCGGCTACGAACTGTCGATCGCGCCGCCCCACTTTCGGCCACGCCCTGCCGGACACGGAGATTAGCACCTCATGCAAACGCATCAATACGGTTCAGAAAAAGACGACGGTCTGCAGCTTCCAAACCCGAAATCACTTCAGAAAGGAGGTGGCATGAACAGGATCATCCGAAACGACATAGGCACCCCGCTCCATCCGGCGCACGGTAACGGCAACCTCACAGGCCCCACATCGGAGGATTGTTTGCGGCCCTGGCAAATCACCTCCTCAGCCTGGGAAGGGTGGTGGTGGGAGGATTCAGCAGAAGAGTCGGCAATCGATTCCCACGTCGGGACGACTGAAGGTTCCTAGATTTCCCGGATCCGGAACGGGGAAAGGGGTAGCCAACCCGTGGCCTCGCGCTCGAGCCAGAGCGTTGCATAGCCGGGGTGGCTGGGCTAGTTGCTCTCCAACTCGCTTATGGCCGTGTTCTTTCTAGTCCACCCTGAGATTGGGAGGTCGCGGGCACCATCCCACCACCGCCATAGCCCAATGACTGATTGTGGGCCATTTCGATAACACTGATAATCGAGTCCGCAATGGTCTTGATCTGCAATGTCTCCGAATACTTCACGTCGGATCTGCGGAAGAAACCTCAATTTCATGTCCACCGATCAGCGTGATGCGTGCAAAGGCGCCGCTCTCCGCCAGAAACCACCAACTCAGCCGGCTCATGGCACTCTTCGACGGAATACAAGGAGAACCGGCGGCAGGAAACAATCCCTGCCACCGGTTCTTTGGCCGGTCTTGTTCAGGCGTTGAAAGTTGGCTGCGACTCCGGACTACTGTCGCGCCAGGAATGTTACTTGATCTTGCCTCCATTATTGACGTTGAGGTTGGCGGGAATGTCGGCCCATCCGCCGAGTCCGCCGTCGCCGTAGGTGTAATCCACGGCGGTGCTGGTCGGATCGCCTCCGACGCCGATGTCCATCTTCACAGTCGGCCCGAGCGTGCCGCCCCGCACGAAGTTGTCGTGCGTCCCGATCGTGTCGATGAATGACTGCACCAGGCCGCCGGGCATCACGTAGTGCGAGTACGCCTGGAAGTGGCCGGGGTGCTGGTTGAAGTCAGGTGCGAACGGCTCGCCGCCCGAGAAATTGAGGTTCGTCGGGTTGCCGAGCGCGAGACCCGACCCGCCGTTGAGGGGCTGGAAGTCGCTGCGGATGCCGTCACCTACGAAGCCGTAGACACCCTCAGGCCCGTCGAGGCCGGCCGCAAAGGTGCTGCGGTGGCTGATCGTGAACAAATAGGACTTGCCGTCCTTGAACACGAACTGCGGGCGCTCGGTCTGGTCTGTCACGCAGTTCGCCGAGAGGATGGGTGGTAGAAACTCCCACTCGGTGAGCTCCTTGTTCTTCGCCTTCGCAAGACCGATGTTGCCGATCATGAAGGGCGCTCCCGAGGCGTTGACTTGCTCGACCGTCTCGGCATGAGGATCGCCCTCGCGGTAGCCGAGGTCCGCCTCATTGCACTGGGCCTCGTTGCGCGCCATCGCCGAATTGCCCTCGAACACCATGTAAGTCTCACCCGGGTGCGCCGGGTCCTCGAAGGTGAACGGGTCGCGGAAGTTGAAGAACTCGTTCTGCTCGCCGGTCTGGTAATACGTGCCGTCGGCCTGCAGCAGGCTCGTCACTGTGTCGAATCCGGTGAAGAACACCTTCTCCTTGTTCGCGTGCACCTTGCCGACGCTAAGCGCGATGCGCGGGTCGTACGGCTTGCGGTTGCTGCCGTCGGGGTTGCGGTAGAACGCGACGTCGGTGAAGAAGAGCTTGATCTCGCCGCCCTTGAAGATGCGCGCCGAACCCGACCACTGAGTCTGGTGGCTATAGGATTGATCCGGGAAAATCTGACCAGTCACACCCTCCTTGAACACCAGCCCACCGTAAGTCCAACCGCCGTTCTCGGGCCGCTCCTCGGCGGGGATGCCGGCGGGACGGTAG
This sequence comes from Arthrobacter pascens, assembly GCF_030815585.1. Taxonomy (NCBI): domain Bacteria; kingdom Bacillati; phylum Actinomycetota; class Actinomycetes; order Micrococcales; family Micrococcaceae; genus Arthrobacter; species Arthrobacter pascens. The sequence goes on along the minus strand of NZ_JAUSWY010000001.1, from coordinate 2,112,971 downwards.
AAGTAGCCGATCTTCGCGAACACGTGCCGGTCATCGAATCCGAGGCTGCGATCGGCGACGAGCGAGAAGATGATTTCCTGGCCATTGACGCTGTACTGGTTGCCGTCCTCATCGGTCAGCGGCCAGGTGTCCCACACCCAGACCTGCCCGTTCGACATGTCCGGAAAGTCCTGTGGCACCGTGGGCATCGTCAACTCGGCTGGCATCGAGTTCTCCCGCGACGGCGCATCCGGGTCGCTCAGCCGCATAAGCTGTCGAGCATCCGCCCGGGTCCACTTCGCAGTGAAGTCATCCTCCGGTGCGAATGCCTCCTGCGTATGAATCGTCGGCTCCGGACCGGGTTGCAAATCAGGCAACGCAGTCGCCGACGCGGCGCCGACCACCATCGTCACGGCCAACGCACCAGCCGTGATCGCGCCTCCCGTAAACGTGAGCCTGACGCGCTTGGTTGTTGATCTGTTGAACATGTTTGTCGCCCTTCTTCATCGAAAAGAACGACCGCGACCCCTCGCGGTCCTGATATTAGGCCCGTGAGAGTCTGGTGTCCAGAGCGCGCGCTTTCACAAAAATGCCCGGCTGATATTTTTCAGTGAGACACAACGGACCATTGAGAACGTTCACATGGCGAGTGTACTGTTGCTCTTGCCAGCGCAAATGATCGCCTCCTCACGAGTAACTGCGGCCATTGAATGGGCCGCCTGCGAAGAAATGTCGCCCATAGCCCCCCGGTCGCGGAACAAATCGGCGACTGGGCATAGGGAAGGGGCGGATGCCGCAGACCGCGCCCCTCTTTATTGGTGCGGCATCCGCCCTTTCATTATCCAATAGCGGAGTCGCGTTTCGCCCAATCACGGAAAGTTGATTGTCTGTGGACATAACCTGGCCAAATCTCGGGTTCGGGGCCAGCCCGATCGCGCCGTTCTGAGCTAAGTAACACCGGGTTCATCGAACTACTGCGAGAAGGCTGGATTGGGTCAGTTAGTGACGTCACGGTCCACGTCACTGCACTTGTGCAAAGTGCGCTTGAGGGGGACCGAGGCGTAATCTTTGCGCGCGACGATTCCCAGGTCACGAATGCAAAGCGGCATTCAACCGGGCACAACCCACTGTGCCATTAGCCAGGCCGACTACGGCAGTTCGAGTCCCACCTCGGGCACAGCAGATCCCTCGTCCGAGGGGTTTTGGTTTAACGTGTGGACAAAGCTTGTGGTGGCGTCCCTCTGACGCTTGGTGCGGTCTGTTGCCTTAGCTGTTGGACGCGTCTCCAGGGCGCGCCCAACAGCTAACGGAATCCAGGAATTTCTTGGAGATTTAGGGCAAACTGTGCCCAGTTAGGGGTTGCACCACCCCGCTAGGCAGCGTTTCCTGCTCATGTAACTGATGTGTCCCGTGTCAGCACAGCGCTAGCGAACCGTCATGCTTGGATCGAGCTGCTCAATGCCCTCCGGAGTCACGAAGACTACCCGGGCCGTGGGGATGTCGTAGAACAGACCAATGGCCTGCAGGTGACCCGAAGCCAGTGCGGGACCAGTGACTGGGTGCTCTTCCAGCTTCCGGAGCTGGAGGGCGACATTCACCATGCTCAGCTGGTCGAGGCGGCTGTACCCCTCGGCTTCAGCAGCCAACGCCACAGGGTGACCGGCAAGGAGCTCGCGATGGCTCGGCCTTGCGTGCTCCAGCCAAGCATCAAACCCGCGGCCCAGGGCGGCATTGGAGGCACCTTCTGCGTCGGCAATAACAGCCTTCATCGCGCCACAGTTGGAGTGTCCGCAGACCACGATCGAGTCCACGGACAAGCCCTTGACTGCGAAGGACAGTGCCGAATCAATCGAGGCATCCTGTCCATCGCTGCACACCACGTTGCCGATATTCCGCAGTGTCAGGAGGTCGCCGGGGCCACTGCTGGTGATGAGGTTCGGATTGACCCGCGAGTCCACGCAGGCGACGAACAGTGTGTCTGGATTCTGACCTTCCGTGAGGTCCTGCACCAGCGGTCGCACCTTGTCCGCGTACCGCCGATGGTATTTGTCGATGCCCAGGAGGATTGACCGCAGAGGCGGCGGCCCGCCGTCGTCCTCTGCGTGGTGAGCACCGTTCGGAGGTGACGGTTGCCAGGAAGTCCGGGGCGGCAGCGGGAACTCGCGGGGGTCCTGCCGCTGCGGTGTGTTGTCAGCGGCATCGCGGAAGGCGGTAGTTCCGTGCTCCTCGAGAGTCACGGAGGCGCCAGTATTCCGATGCTGCGTCTGCCAGGCGACCAGGGCCTCGCGGAAGGCGTGATCGAGGTAGTCGGCATTGAGGTCGACAACAACGTCTTGGCCTTCTGGCACGGAATGGAGCACGCGATTGAGTCGGGGCAGGGCGAAGAAGCTGCAGGACCCGGCGATGGTGACCCGCCAGGGTAGGGAGTCAGTTGAGGGTGCGTGCGCGTGGATCTGTGCCCGGAGCACGCGCCACAGCACGCAAAGGGCCGCGAGTGCCAGGCCGATGATGACACCTTCGAGCAGGTTGAGTACGACGACACAAGCCAGGGTGACGACGTAGACGAGGAGGTCGCCGGTGCGCAGGCTGGTTTTGATGTCGGCGATTTTGATGAGCTTCGCGCCGATGACCAGCAACAGGCCCGCCAGCACTGACATCGGAATCAGCTGGATGAGGCCGGCGAACAGGGCCGAGAACACCAGGACCCAGACGCCGTGCATTATGGCGGACGCCCGGCTCGCAGCGCCGGCTTCGACGTTGGTGGCGCTGCGGACAATCACTCCGGTCACCGGGAGGCCGCCGAGCATGCCGGAAACGATGTTGGCTGATCCTTGTCCCACGAGCTCGCGGTTAAGGTTGGTGCGCGCACCCGAATGCATCTTGTCCACGGCAACGGCGGACAACAGCGATTCGATGCTCGCGATCAGGGCCATGGTAATGACTGCCATGGCAGCGGCACGCCAGTTACCGTCAGGCAAGCTGGGCAAGGCAACTGCTTCGAACAGCGAACCGCTGAAGCTGATGCGTTCGACGTCGGGCGCTACTGGCACGGACAGCGCAGTAACCGCGACCACGGCCGCCAGCGGCCCCGGAATTTTACGTACCGCGGTCGGCAGGTACTTCCAGCCAAGGAGGACGGCGACAACCGCCAAACCGAGCAGGGCGGAATGCAGTTCCACGTTGATGATGGCTGTTGGAAGGCCTGTCAGGTTCTCGACGGCGGAACCAGCAGCATGGCCGCCGAACAGCACGTGCAACTGCTGCAGGATGATTGTGATGCCGATACCGGCGAGCATGGCCTTGACGACCACCGGCGACACGGCCAGCGCGGCCCGCCCAACGCGGCTGATGCCCAGCAACAGCTGCATGAGACCGGCTGCAGCGGTGATCGCGCATGTCACCTGCCAGCCGAACTCGTCCACCAGACCGGCAACGACGACGGTCAGGCCGGCAGCTGGACCGCTCACCTGCAATACGGAGCCGCCCAAACTGCCAGCGACGATGCCTCCGACGGCCGCCGCGATGAGGCCTGCCATGACCGGCGCTCCCGAAGCGGCGGCAATGCCGAGCGAGAGAGGCAGCGCGACAAGGAAGACCACGAGGGATGCCGGGAGGTCGGCGCCGAGGTTGGAGAGAAGGCTGGCCTTGGCTGGCACGGTTGCGTTCTTGCCGGGCGGGCTGTGGGCGTCGTTGGGAACGGTGGCGGAATCTGACGAATGTGGCATCGGGTGTCCTTGGCTCGGTGAAGGGCGTACTCCTCCAGCCTAGAAAGCTTGTCATGTGTAGTGACAAGAGAATGTGACACGTATGACAAAACTTGCGAGGATTGGGGCTCATGCGGGGACCAATAGGAACTTTTGACGTGTGCAGTACGTTGTCGGCCCGGGTCGCAGAGAACAGGATGGTCTTCAGGTGAGAGCCACTGTGCGGAACCCGCAGTTCCCGACTAACGCCGCTTGTATAGGCGCTGGATGGGGGTTTGGTGGCCGGCATCTTGACCGCACATGCCCTCGAGCCGGTGGTGCGTCTAAAACAATCCCTGATGCTGTCAGGCCTAGAGCAGCTGGAAGCGGCTAGGCATCGATCACCAAATCGGTCCGCGCGGTGGAGCAGCAGGGCAGGAACTTGCCTGCATCGATTTCCCGTGCCCGGATCCCGCCCTGGTGGTTCATCTCGACCTCCCCGGAAAGCTTGACGACCTTGCAGGAGCCGCACATGCCTTCCTTGCAGTTCGCGCCGATCCTGACGCCCGCACGCTGGGCCACCCCGAGGATGTGTTCGGCGGGGTCGATGCGCACATTGATGCCGGTGCGCATGAAGGACAGGGTGAGGCTTCCCGTTCCGACTGTGTCGAAGCTCGAGGCATCGGGTGACCCGGCCTCCGGCCCCACCTCCGAGCTGCCGTCGGGGGCTGCGGGGCCGAGCGCATCCGGGTCGACGGTTTCCAGCGGCAGCCCCGCGGCCTTCAGGGTTCCCTCGGCGTCGTAGCCTGGCTCGTAGAGCCCGAACGCGGTGGGCTGGCTTTCATAGTAGTCTTCGGCGGAATCGGCGATTTCCTCGGCGATTTCTTCTGCGATGTCGGCTGCAAGCGCGAGCTCCGCCTGGTATTCAAGGATCGTCTGGCGGTCGCCCGTGAAGAATTCCATGTGGATGGAGGTGTCGTCGACGCCCACCTTCCCCAGGAGTTCGGTGGCGGTGTTCAGGTAGCCCTCGGGGCCGCAGGCATAGACCTGGCGGCCGTTGGCATCGGGGGCAACCTCGTCGAGCATGGCCGCCGTCAGCCTTCCGGTGAGCCATTCCCACCCCTCGGGTTTGCTGCGGTCGCCCAGGGAGTAGAAGACCTTGACTCGCGAGTCCACTGAGGCGATGTAGGCCAGCTCCTGGTGGAAGGCATAGCCTCCGGCCTCCGCTCCGTGGTATAGGACCACAACATCGGCCTGTCCGGGCAGGGAGTGGATGGTCCGCACCATCGACATGATGGGGGTGATGCCTGCGCCGGCGGCCAGCAAAAGGTACCGTGCCCGGCGGTCGGCATCGGGCAGGTGGAATGCCCCGACCGGTCCCAGCATTTCCAGGACGGTGCCAGGTTTCACGTTCTCATGCACCCACGGTGAGACAAGTCCAGTGGCGTCGCGTTTGACGGTGATGTTGAAGGTCCACGGCTGCGTGGGCGAACTGGACAGCGAGTAGCTGCGGTCCACCGGATCCTGGTCCTCGCCGTTCACGGGAAAGGCGATGTTCACGTACTGGCCCGCACGGAACGCCAGGGGCGCACCGTCGGAGCGGCGGAACACGAAGGTCATCATGCCGCCCACCTCGGGAACGGTCTCCACACATTCCGCCATGAACTCCTGCGGATGCCAGGGGCCCAGTGCGTGGGCGGCGCGGGCGGGCCCCCCGGTGCTGCCCATCACCCTGTTCCACGGCATCTCAAGACCGCGAATGCGCTGTGGTTCCTGGATTGCCGTCTCGGTGGGGACTTCAATCATGCCAAGTGCTCCTGCACGCGCTGGACGTACCAGTTGATGAACGCCTCGACCTGGTATTCGCTCTTCATGTACGGACCGGGCTCGTAGGCAGGGCTGCTGGCGCCCCTCTGGCACAGCTCCACGAACGCCTTGTCCTGCAGGTTGGTCTGCTTCCAGGTGTAGGTGAGCTTTTCCAGGTCGTAGTCGACGCCTTCCACGGCGTCGTCCGCCACCAGCCACGTGGTGCGTACCAGTGTCTGATGTTCGTTGATGGGGAAAACGCCGAACGTGATGACGTGGTCGCTCTGGAAGTGGAACCAGCTGTTGGGCTGCAGGTGCATCGAGCAGCGGCCAAGGCGGAAGTCCCGCAAGTCGCCGAGCAGCTTCTTGGAGAGCCTGTGCCCATCGGGCGAAAACGATTCGCCGTCACCGTCGAGCGATTCCCGTGAGATGCGGATTCCGGCGATGCGCGTGTCAAGCTCCTCGACGACCTCGTAGGGAAGGCCATAGCGGCGGCAACGCTCCTCGAGCGAGGACTGTGCTTCCTTGTTGCGGTCCCACACTTCCTCGAGATGGGCCGGGATCAGGCCCTCCGTCAGGCCCCAGGTGGGAAAGAGGGAACAGGCGAGCTCCGGGTGGCCGTCGCAGTGGTAGCATTCACGGTTGTTCTCCATGACGAGCTTCCAGTTGCCCTCCTCGACGATGTTCTGCTGGTAGGCGATTTTCGTCTTCGACAGATCGTGGGGCGCGAGGTAAGGCTCGAAGATCTTGGCGGTTTCGTCAAAATCCGCCGGCGGTTCGTCCGCAATGCAGACGAAGATGAGTCCGGCCACAACGCGGCTGTGGGCGCGCTTGAGGCCGAAGCAGCCCTTGTCGAACTTCGTCTCGCCCGGTGCCGAGGCGTGGATCAGGTTGCCTTCCGGGGAGTAGGTCCAAGAGTGGTAGCCGCAAACCAGGTTTCCTGTTGACCCCGCGGGTTCGGTCAGGACCCGGGCGCCGCGGTGGCGGCACACGTTGTGCAGGACGTTCACGCCGCCGTCGTCGTTGCGAAGCACGATCAGGGAGTAGGGCCCGTAGTCGACGGTGACGTAGTCGCCCGGCTCCGGGAGCTCGGCGATGCTGGCGGCAAAGATCCAGTGCTGGCCAAAAATGGCCTGCATGTCGATGTTGAAAATCGTCGGATCCGTGTAGAAGGGGGCATCGAGGGAATATCCCACGCGCCGGAAATCGAACAACTCGGTGATTTCCGCCAGCTGCTCGGCAGGCAATGATGAAGCGAGTCTTCCGCGTGAATTGAGGGGCAAGACTGGAGCGGACATGTAATTCCTCCCGGGAGGCGTGGGTAAGTGAGCGATTCGTGGCGACCACGGGTGTGTGTGCTAGCGGCGTTGTCGAAAACCTTCTAGTCATGAGATTAGGGACGATTGAACTGCAACAAAAGCGCAACATTTAGAAGATAACCATGCACAATAGGTGCATGATCGATGCAAGGCTCATCACACTTCGGGTGTTTGCCCGGTGCGGCACCATAGGCGCAACTGCGGAGCTCACAGGTTATTCTCCCTCCGCCATCTCCGCGCAGTTGCGGGAGCTCCAGCGAGTGCTTGGAATGCAGCTGCTGACGAAGGACGGCCGGGGTGTGCGGCTGACCGCCACGGGCCGCTTTCTCGTGGCGGGCTCGGACACCCTCATTGCCGAATGGGAGAGCCTGCGCGCCGCAGCCATGGAGGCCGGCGACCAGGTCCAGTCCCATTTTGGCCTCGGCGGATTCTCCACTGCGGCCGCCCAGTTGCTCGCGCCGCTGGCCGCCACCCTGCGCTCGACACGCCCCCTGCTGGAGGTGCAGGTACTCGAGGCCAACCCGGCCCGCTGCTTCGACTTGTTGGTTGCCGAGCGAATCGACCTCGCGGTCATCGTCGCCATGCAGTCCGACACCTATGTTGAGGACGATCCGCGCTTCGAGCAGACCGTTCTGCTCGACGATCCCTTGGACGTGATCATTCCCTCCGACCATCCGTTGGCATCGCGGGAAACGGTGACGCTCGAAGAGCTGGCGTCGGAACCCTGGATCACCGAGGCCGCCGGTTCCACCTACCATTCCCTATTCACCGCGGCGTTCACGGCAGTCGGGGTGACGCCGCGGATTGCCCATGAGGCCGTTGAATGGGAAACCCAGATCGCGTTCGTTGGTGCGGGGCTGGGCGTGGGCCTGCTGCCGCGACTGGCGCCCCTGCGTAGTGCCGAAAACGTGGTTCGACTGCGCATTACTGGCAAGGGGAAGCCCGCGCGCCGTATTGTCGCTGCGGTGCGCAGGGGCAGCATCGCATCACCCCTGATCCAGGAGTCGCTCGGCATCCTGCAGGTCAGCGCCAATCGGATCCTCGCCGCCCGACCCGAAGACGATCTCTGAAATCGCATGGTCGCGATTCGTTGCCGCGGGGCCAGCAGGTCCAGAAGGTGGCGACACGTCCGCGCGGCCGCCCTTCTTCGCCGCGCTAGACGGGCCGCCCAGGATTGGCTCCTCGGAGCCCATCCCGGTCAATCTTTGAACGCCGATAACTATCGTTCTTCGAGTGTATGACACGGCCTGGTTCGCAGCGATTTGCCGTTGATTCCCTCTGGTACTGGTTTGGCACCATGGATGCATCGGTGCTGATGCCGCATACTGAGGGCGTCGCACCCGATCCTGAGTCAGTGGAAGCGATCAATCGAGCCCTGACCGCCGTGCCCAGCGCCGCGCTGCTGCGCTATACGCCGGACGAAGGACCGCGCCGGGTGGCGGCGGCCCATCCATTGACGCAAATCGTCGCTTACGCGATAGCTCAGATCGGGGAGGATGCGGCTGCGCTATTGACGGGCCCGACGCGCATCGAATCGCGCTATGTGCGGCCGAACCGTGTGACCGGTTTATGGTCAGAACCCATGCGAGGCGGCAGTGGTGCTCCACTCGGTGCGGCGCCAGGCAGCGGGCGAACCGTGCCTACGCCCGCAAACGAGAAACGACTTCTGAAGGAAAGAAAATCTCGGCAGTTGCAGGGGAATCCAAGTGAATCAGCGTGAGGTCCCAGGCGTGAATCTGGTATCGAAGTGGCGTCTGTATTCGGTTGGGGTGGTGGAAAAGGTGGTTGCGAAGTTTTGTCGCAGGGTGACAGCGCTGCCGAAGCCGCAGTCAGCGGCAACCTGATCAACGGATAAATCTGTGGTTTCGAGCAGCCGTCGGGCAGCGTCCAACCGCCGGGTGCGGACCCAGGCCGACGGTGTTGTCCCTGTCGTTGCCCGGAAGGCGCGGACGAAGGTCCGTCGGCTCATGTGCGCTTGAGCGGCGAGACGGTCAATGCTGAGGGGTTCGCCCAGGCGGCCCAACACCCATTCGAGCAAGCGTGCGATCGGGTCATCTGTGGAGCGCGGCGGAACTGGGTGTTCGATGTACTGCGCCTGTCCACCCTCCCTGTGCGGGGCGATGACCAGACTACGGGCTACCTGGTTCGCCGCGTCCGCCCCAAGACGGCCCCGCACGAGGTGCAGGCAGGCATCCAGTGCCGAAGCTGTGCCGGCCGAGGTCAAAACATCACCATGATCGATATACAGCACGGTTTGGTCCAGGAAAACGTCAGGGTGCCGGTCAGCGAAGGATTCGAATGCTTGCCAGTGCGTGACCGCCCGACGCCCGGAAAGTAGACCGGCATCGGCAACGGGGATAGAGCCAAGACAGAGTCCCAGGATTGTCACACCCCGCTGGTGTGCTTCCTGAAGCAGCCGCCGCAGTGATTCGCTGGGAGAGCGGCCGTCGTCGAACCACGAGGGCACCACGACGACGTCCGCCTCTTCGGTGGCTTCCGGGCCCTGGACCTCTCCCAATTGGTAGCCCTCCGTAGTTCGAACCTGGCCGGCCTGCTCGGAGAAGAGAACAGTCGTCCATTCAGCAAGTCCCTGGCGCGTGACCTCGTCGAAAACCATCTGGGGGACGGCGAGGTGGAACATCGTCACTCCGTGGAAGGCGTACACCGCGATGCGCATCCGTTTCCTCTCTACGTTTGGCCCGGATCCATCGTATACGGGCCTTCGTGCCACTGGCGATCGTTACCCGTGGGGCGAATGATGGAATGGTTGCCACTCGGCGGCCAGCAATCACTATCTGGAGAACATCATGAGCACCCCTCGTCGCGCCCTTATCCTCATCGACGTGCAGCAGCAATACTTCAACGGACCTCTGGAGATCCAGTACCCGCGGCATCAGGAGTCCCTGCAGATGATCGCGCGAGCTGTCGACGCCGCGGCCGCCGCCGGTATCCCTATTGTGGCCGTACAACACAGTGCAGGTGAGGGCGCTGCGCTTTTTGCGCCTGGCACACCGGAATTTGAACTTCACCCTGAGATCGAACGCCGCAGAACCGATGCGTGGAACGGCGTCGTCAAGCAATACGGCTCCGTCTACGCGGACACCAACCTCACTGAGTGGCTGCGCCAGCAGGACATCGATACCGTCACCCTCGTCGGCTACATGACCAACAACTGCGTCCTTGCTTCTGCCGTTGAAGCGGAGTCCTTAGGCTTCGTCACCGAAGTCCTCTCGGATGCCACAGGAGCCATCAACCTCGCCAACGAGGCAGGTTCCGCCGACGCAAAGACAGTACACACAACCCTGCTCACACTGTTGAACTCAAACTGGGCCGCTGTTAGCACCACCGACGCTTGGGCCGATGCCCTCCAAGCTCAGCAGGCGCTCAGGAAGAGTGATCTTGGCAGCTCCGCGATAGCCGGGGCAGCCCGCCTGACCAGGGCGTAACCAGCTGGCCAAGGAACCGGCCACCGGGCAGATGCTCCCGGAACGCCAGGATCGTCCACTCCACGTACGTTGGTAGAGTTCGGAACCGGCGGGATGAGGTCGAGTTATTTGACCGTGACGTCGATGAGTGACCATTGCTGGTGGGCGGAGCCTCGGTAGAGCTGTTGCTCCGTGCTGGTTCCGTCGGTCGTCGCTGCGGCGGTCAGGCCAAGTGCATAGGTCGAGAAGCGGTTGGTGAGGGCTACCATTCCCCTTGCCAACGGGTGTCACCGCCCATTGCTGCTGCAAGACGCCGGCGTCCGACCAGATCGCTGCCTTCGCGCCGATCTCTCGTGAGCGGAAACCGATCTCGAGGAGCCTTCCGCTGTTGGCGTCCTTTAGCTTGTAGAAGCCGTCGACGTCGGTGGTCAGTGTCCAGCGCTGGTTGGCTGCGTTGGTGTCGGGGGCCAGGACAACGGCTGCTCTGTTTGCCGTGGAACCGTTGAGGACGGTCAGGGCCTTGCCGCTGGTGGCGTTGATGAGCTTGTAGGCGCGGTTAGTCGCGACGGCGAACGACTGTCGCATGGGCTTTGCGGTGCGGCTGCCGACCCGGAGGCCGGCAACGTTGGTGTAGCCGCCAGAGCCAGCCTTTGCGGTGAATCGGATGAACCCGGCGGTGACCGGGGCCCACTCGACCAGCTTCGGGGTGGGGCCGGTGGCCCAGGCGCCGGACACGACCGTCGTGAAGCTCACCCCGTCGGCACTGGTCGAGACTTCGAAAGAGGTTACATCGCCGTCGGTCCCGTTCTGGCGGGACCACTGCTTCGGAAGGTACTCCAAAGTCGTCACATTGTTGTAGACCCCGCCCAGATCCAGCGTTATCGACGCCGGCGTCGCGAGCTCGCCGGTGCCGGGCCAGGTCGACCAGCAGGTCTGAAGTTTATTGTCGGCACGTCCGTCGATCGCGAAGTATGGGGGTTCGGGGTCACGGAACGCGGAAGCGTAGGCGGCGACCGGTGTAATCAGGTGTTCGGCACGGAGTGGTTGTGTCGGCAGTGGACCGCGCTGCCGGTTAGGTGACCAGTCCGCGCCGACTTCGGCAAGCCGGGTCACCACGTTGGGATCCAACTTGCCGTTCCGGTTGGGAGCGCAGTTGAGGATAAACGATGTCCATCTCGCTTCGAGCTGGGTGAGGTGGGTGATGATGGCGTCCTTGGACATCAGCGGTGCGGTGGGAGTGGACGGGTGCCAGAACCAGCCGTTACTGATGGTCTGGCCCTGCAGTCCCGCCCATGTGTTGCCGGCTGGCGCGGTGATCCCGAACGGTTCCTCCCAGAAGATCGCGTCGGCCAGCCAGGGGGTGAGGACCGCGCAGATGTCGATAATGACGCAATTGGGCTGGAAAGATTTCACCAGGTCGCGTACCCGCTGCATCGGAACCTGCTGGTTGCCCATCTTCCAGGCGTAGCCATCCAGCATCAGCACCTCGATCTCGCCGTAGCCGGTGAGCAGTTCAGTGAGCTGGTTCAGCACATATTCGATCTGGAGCGGGTTGACACCCGCGCCGGGGTCGCTCACATGGTATCCGCCAGTGGCCTGCACAGGATACGTTCGGTCCCAGATGGAGAAGTAGAAGCCCACCTTAAGACCGCGGGAGCGGAACGAGTCGACGTACTGTTTGACGACGTCGCGCTTGTATCCCGAGTTCATGACGTTCTGGGTGCCGTACTTGGTGGGCCAGAGTGCGAATCCATCGTGGTGCTTGGTGGTGAGGACGCCGTAGCTCATGCCTGCCGCGAGGGCGGCATCCGCCCACTGGTCGGTGTCGACGGACGGCGGTGCGAAGACCGCGGGCTTCTGGTTGGGGGCGGCCCACTCTTCGTTGGTGAAGGTGCCGAGGTTGAAGTGGTTGAACATGCCGAAGCGCATGTCCATCAACTTTTGCAGCAGAGCCTGTGTGTCCCACCCGGCTGCCGTTGGCAAGGCCTGCACGGCGCCTTCGGTGGCATTGGCAGCAGCTGTGGCTGGTGATGCCCCGCCGGCGACGGAAGTAGCTACCAGACCTGCAGCGGAGGCACCAGCTCCACCGCGAACGTATCGGCGGTCAAAATTTCGCGGCGTCATTGTCTTAGCTCCATGTCAAATAAAGGGACTCGTAACGGTTGTTAGCGTGAACAGGCTGGTGATAGATCCGATGTTATGCGCATATGACGACCTGTCAAATAGAGGATTCTGTTGGATACAACCCGTTTGTCATGGTGAGGAGGGGTCTAACATATGATGTTTGTCTCTCTTCAGGTCAGGCTCATCCCGTGTTCAGGACCCGATCTCCGGACCCCAGCGTAGGGGTTAGTTCATGAGGACGCGCAGCCACTACTTGACGGCACTCGGGGGGACCGGTGCGGGGTATGACAGCTTGTTTGCGCCCAGAGCCCTGAGGTCTTGGCGTACGCGATCAGGTTCGGCGTCATCGGGCATGTTGGCCTGGTCCCGCGCCCCGTCGAACGAATCGACCGGATCTCGGTCCAAGGTTTCGAAGATGGGCTCCAAATCAACATGCGCGGGTCCGTTTTCGGCAACGAGTTCGAAGGTCGTGTGATCGGCCATGTTGGAGGCGAGGCTGTCGACCAGGACCCGGGCGATTGGGTGGCGGGCGATGGCACCGTCTGCTCGGCTCCCTGCGTGGCGGTGTCGCCCTGGAGCAGTGTGATTTCCAATTGGTCGCCGTTGCTGTAGTCGAACCAGCCGGGTCGGATGATGGTATAGGCGTTGCCGCTGGCGCGGACGAGTCGTTCGCTGCGTCGTTTCCAGTCGTGGGTGCTGCCGCGGCGGGTGACCCCGATGGCTGTCATGAGGGCGATGCGCACACGTCGGCCACCTAGCGCCTGGAGCACGTTTTTCACGGCTCCATAGTCCACGGCCTCGGCCGCGGAGGCGTTGCCGTATGCGGACCCTTGAGTGAAGACGACAATGGCCTTCCTTGACACAAATATTGAGTGTGCTCAGAATTGAGTAGACTCGGGGATGCAGAGAGAGACCCAACAGGGAGATGAACATGTCAGAGCAACTCAGGACTCAGAGCCGGAATTCGCCGACGCTGAGGATCTCGGCGGTTGGTGCGGAGTTCGCGTATCGCGAGTTTGGCCCCCAAACCGGTGTCCCGCTGGTTGTCCTGACCCATCTCGGGGCGAATCTGGACAGCTGGGATCCTCGCATCGTCGATGGCCTGGCTGAGGACCGTCACGTGATCGCGGTGGGGTACCGCGGCGTCGGCGATTCCACGGGTCACATTCGTGACTCGATCGAGGACATGGCCGAGGACATGGTGGCGGTGATCCGCGCCCTTGGATATGACAGGGTTGACGTGTTTGGCCTGTCGATGGGTGGCATGGTCGCCCAGGCTTTTGTCGAGCGGGCGCCCGGGCTGATCGATCGGCTTGTGCTTTCCGGGTCCGGCCCGGCAGGAGGCCCAGGGCTCACGGATATGACCCGTATAACTATCGCGAGCGTCTTACGCGCGGTCCTCACGTTCCAGGATCCGAAGGCGCTGCTGTTTTTCACCCGCACCCCTGCCGGGAAGAAGGCCGCGCGCGAGTATCTCGCCCGGTTGAAGGAGCGGACCGCCGTACGCGACAAGGCGGTCACCCCGGGGGTCTATCGGGCGCAGTTGGCCGCGTTGCACCGGTGGGGTATGCAGCAGCCCTCTGATCTTTCGCAGTTCACCGGCCCTGTGCTCATTGTTCACGGAGACAGCGACCGTATGGTGCCTTCCGCAAACGCGACCGAACTCACCCGGCAGCTAGCCAGCGCTTCGGTCCTGGTCTTCCCGGATTCCGGCCATGGCGTCGCCTTCCAAAACTATTCCGCGTTCGTCGACGTGGCCCGGGATTTCCTCCGCCGGTAACGGCAACCCAAACCAACTTCACCACATCCCAAGAAGGAGCACGAAATATGAGAGCGTTCGTCATCAACGAATACAAGGGTCCGCTGCAGGAATCGGAGGTCCCCGAGCCAACAGTGGGGGAGGGGGATGTGCTCGTGCGGGTCCAGGCCGCAGGACTGAACGTGCTCGACGAGAAGATCCGAGCGGGCGAGTTCAAGCAAATCCTGCCCTACAAGCTTCCTTTGATCCCCGGCAACGATGTCGCCGGAACCGTCATCCGTGTCGGATCGAAAGTACACGCATTCAAACCCGGGGATGAGGTTTACGCCCGCCCCGACCAGGACCGCATCGGCACCTTCGCCGAGCGAATCGCCGTCGACGAGGCCGATCTGGCCCTCAAACCGGCATTGATCACCATGGAGGAGGCAGGCTCCCTGCCGCTGGTCGCATTGACCGCGTGGCAGGCCCTTGTTGAGCACGGCCATGTACAGCCGGGACAGAAGGTCCTCATCCACGCCGGCGCCGGGGGAGTGGGATCGATCGCGATCCAGCTCGCCAAGCACCTCGGTGCGACAGTCGCGACCACCGCAAGTGCCGCGAACCTGGAGTTCGTGCGCGAGCTCGGCGCCGACACCGTCATCGACTACCGCAGCCAGGACTTCGAACAGCTCCTGAGCGGCTACGACCTGGTGCTGGACAGCCTCGGCGGGGAGAACCTCAAGAAGTCCCTGCGGGTGCTCAAACCCGGAGGCAAGGCCATCGGGATTGTCGGGCCTCCAGACCCGGCATTTGCCCGCGAGGCCGGCCTGAATCCGATATTGCGCCTGATCGTCACTGGCCTTAGCGCAGGCATCCGCCGCCAGGCCAGGAAGCTGGGCGTCAGCTACGAGTTCCTGTTCATGCGCGCCAGCGGAGACCAGCTGCGCCAGATCACCGCCCTCATCGACAACGGGAGTCTGCGCCCCGTCGTCGGGCGGGTCTTCCCCTTTGACCAGACCATCCAAGCCCTCCAGGGCCTGGAAAAGGGCGGCATCCGCGGCAAGGCCGTCATCAGCAACCCCTGAGCGGAACCACTGAACGCGACCCCAGCAGAACCATGCTCCTCATCACCGAACGAACAACAACCCACTCACCGGAGCACCATCATGAATAAGCACGACAGTTTGAAAGGACCCGTTATCACCTCCTACGCCAAAGCGCCTGCCCGCACCGTCAGCGCCGGCGGCGTCAGCTACGCCTACCGCGAACTCGGGCCCAAGGGCGGTATCCCCGTCGTCTTTTTCGTCCATCTGGCCGCGACCCTGGATAACTGGGATCCGCGCATCATCGACCCCGTCGCGAAAAGCCATCACGTCATCACGTTCGACAACCAGGGTGTCGGCGCCTCCACCGGCCAAGTGCCCGACAGTATCGAGGCGATGGCCAACGACGCCTACACCTTCATCAAGGCCCTCGGACACGAGAAGATCGACATCTTCTCCTTCTCCCTCGGCGGCATGGTGGCCCAGGCCCTAGTCCTCAAACACCCCGGGCTCGTCCGCAAGCTTGTCCTCACGGGCACCGGTCCCAGGGGCGGAAAGGACCTGGACAAGGTCATCGGAACCACGTACTACGACGTCCTCCGCGCAACCCTGACCCGGTCCGATGCCAAGGAATTCCTGTTCTTCAACCGTGACGCGGAGGGCAAACAGGCCGGGAGGGCGTTCGTGAAACGCCTCCAGGAGCGCACCGCCGACCGCGACGCCCCCATAAGCATCAAGGCCTTCCAGACCCAGCTGAAGGCCATCAAGAAGTGGGGGCGAGGGACGCCTGCTGACCTGTCGTCGATCACCCAGCCCACCCTGATCGCCAACGGCGACAACGACCGCATGGTGCCCTCGATCCTCTCCGAGGACCTGCACCGGCGCATCAATGGATCCGAGCTGATCATCTACCCCGACTCCGGACACGGCGGCATCTTCCAGTTCCACGAGAAGTTCGCCCCCGTCGCGGTCGAGTTCCTCGCCCGCTGACCGGCACCGAAACTCACCGAAAGGACAGGAAAATGTCCACCACGATTCCGTACACGAAGAAGCCGTTCGCATCATCAATCCTGCTGTGGATCCGCACCGATCAGCCCCCACAGCAGGGGATGGACTACTGGAAGGCCCCCACTCGAAGATCATCTCCCGACCCCGGGATGACGCCGTAGACGTTGATGTCGAAGATGTCCTGCGTCTGGGCGACGGAGAATTCCTCGGCCGCACCGGTGGCGCCGACACCGGCGTTGTTGACCAGGACGTTGATGTTCCCGAATTGGTCGATCACCTGCTTGACCACTGAGGCGACCGATTCGTCGCTGGTCACGTCGAGATCGAGGTAGGTCACCCCGGCGGGCGCGGTGACTCGCGCGGTGTTGCGGCCGGTTCCGATCACCTGGTAACCCGCGGCGGCGAGTGCGATCGCTGCCGCTTTGCCGATGCCTGAGGAAGCGCCGGTCACGAGCGCGACCTGCCGGGTCGTTGTCATGACTGGCTCCTGGAGTTTGTGCCCTGCAACTGCGGGTAGAGAGCCTCGATGGGGGCGCTGAGCCCGGCCTTGAGCTGCACGGATGTTTCGTCGGCGAGAACTTCGTATTCGTCAGCTTCGACGGCGTCCAAGACGGTGCGGACCAGGTCGGCCGGGTCCGTTTTGGGAGGTCATTAGCGCCGCAACCACGATAGGCCGATTTTCGGCCGCTATGGGACAATAAACCTACTGAGCCCACACAGTAGTGACTATGCTCATAACTGAGCATAGTCAGATTATATTCCCGGAGGACACGAATGTCAGTCGCATCTCAGCCAGTCGGACGGCGTGAGCGGAACAAGCAGCACAAGCTCGACCGCATCACGGCCGCCGCAGCAGAGCTCTTCGCTGAACATGGTGTCGATGAAGTCACCACTCAGCAGATCGCCGACAAGGCTGACATTGGAACGGGGACTTTGTTCTTGTACGCCAAGACCAAGGCCGAGTTGCTCCTGCTCGTGCAAAACTCCTCCTACGCCGACGCGCTCGTCGCGGGTAGAACGGCCGCCGAGGCGATCCCTGATACGTTCCAGGCAGTAATGGCAATCGTCCGCCCGGTCGTGGAGTGCAACCGAAAGCGGATCGACAACGGCCGAACCTACCTTCGAGAGGTTGTGTTCGGGGACCCCGGGGAACCCCACCACCGCGACGCCCTCGCCCTGACCGTTCAGACCGAGGAGGCGATTGCCGACGTACTGACGCGTGACCCCCGCGTCGAGCCCCGAAACGCTGCCACGCTGGCCCACATCGTCTCCGCGATCATGTTCCTCAGCATGGCGGTTACCATCAACATCTCCAGGTCCGTTGACGAGATCCTCGCCGAGATCTCAGAGCAGGTCTACGTTCTCTTGCCTACAGGTGAAACACACCACCCGGCGCATTGAGCTGATGCACGACCGACCGTGCCCCGGAGAGTCCGCTCTGGCTGAACTCATGGGACTCTCACGCATTACTGGGGTCGGTGCACTTGACTAGTCTGTCCGGCGCCGGCCCGGTGAACCGCCGGGACGTGGTCGCGCACGTTGGACAGCTCACCGCGAGGAGGCGAACGGCCTCGGCCTCAACCGCGCGGAGAGGATCCTGCGGGCTGCTGACGGATCGGACGCCCGTGGCGGACGGTGGCGCGGAAAAGGGCGCATTCGTCCTATGTGATCTGGCGTAATACATACGGCGGCATCGCTCTGCAGTGATCACGAACGGCTGCCCAGACCGGAAATCGGATACGGCGAGTCATATTACGACGGCACTCAGCGCCCAACGCCCTCCACGAGCGCGGCCATCTTGTCGAGGCACTGCTCAAGGCCACTCTGCGACAAGTCCCGTGCCTCTTGGGTACTGTACCCGCGCTCGGTCATGTGCAGCATCGTGCGCCCGTCGCCGAGGTCGGTCAGCACCACCTCGTGTTCGCCGTCGGCGGGAACACCGTCGGCGGGAATGCCCGCCTCTGTCGGCGTGATGCGGTTGCCATTGGCATCAGCGAAGTTGAACACGTAGCGGATGTGACGCAATGGTTCCAACTCGGTGATATTCCATGTGCTGTGCTGTTCGGACCCGCCCCACTCCATGGGTGCGCGCATCGTCACGAGGATTCGGCCGCCGGGTCGAACGTCGGCTTCCGCGCGCGGGCATGTGAAACCCGTTGGCCCCCACCACCGGCGCAGGTCACCTGGTTCTGTCCAGGCTGCCCAGACGCGCCTCAGCGGAGCGTCGAACTCTCTGACCACATCGACGTCATAGGTGTCGGGCATGCGAATCCCTTTCAATTGCGATAGGCAACGAAGACGGATGACAGCGGACGATGGATGTTAGCGACGAATCGCCGACTTCGTCAAGAGATCGGAAGCGCAAGAAGCACCACGGTTCGAAGGCCGGAATGCCCAGTCAACTACACGCTGGGGATTGTGGGCGGGCAGCGGTGGTTGCCCATCATCCGCTACATGAAGGAAATGCGACGGCCTCATACGTCCAAGTGCGTCTCATGGGTACGTTCATAGCCGGGTCACTCGAGGATGTCTACGGTGACCTCGCCCTCTTCGAGCAGCTTGAGCTGCTCGAAGGTGGCATTGAACCTTCCGAGGTGAACGATCTGCTCCGAGGGCGCGCCCCGCTCGCCGGCGTAGAAGAAGGCGATGTTGCCCCAAGGTGTGTAGATGGCGACATCTCCGGCACCCGCAGCCGACGGCGCAGACCCGGCGAACTGCACACCGCGCGGCGGGTAGGCGATCTTTTCCTGCCCGGCGAAGTCTTCAAAGGTGAGGTTCATGGGCAGCATGGACAGCAGGTCGCGTACGGCGGGGTTGTCTTCGTCGATCGTCATATCCACTGACCCTCGCGGGGCGGTAAAGCGGACGACGGCGCCGATGATGGAATCCACGGTTGCCTCCTCTGGCGGAGCGGTGGTCGGTGATTCGGGTGCTGGCGAACCGGCGCTCGGTGATGCTGACGGCGCCGCACCGGTTGCGGACGGAGTTGGGGCGGCCGCGTTGCATCCGGTGAGCGAGGTGGCAATGCCGACGGCGACCGCAAAGACGACGGTGCGAAATCTCACCTGGTGGCCTTTCCGCAGCGAGATGACACTGCTTGTTGAAAGCAAACGGAACTGTTCACGATATGTAGACAGTGCGACGCCAGCTGAGCGGTTCTTTCGGGCCCCGCTCATACACACCCGACTTCGGCCTGAATCTCGGCGGTCCCGAGCCTGTCGATCCGCCTCAAGGATGTTGGGATTCGGCAGCATGATCGGGAGGGCCCCGGCGGAGGGGCCCCGTTCGTCCGGATGCCACCAATGTCCACGCTAGCGAGGATCGCTCGACGTAGGGAGTCCCTGTCGGTACCTCTCTCCGGAGGGCACCGCCCAGCAGAGGCTCCCTTGCGTGGGCGGGCTGTGGTGGGGTCGAAGGGAAGCAGAAAAGTTTCAACCTTCGTAAACGACTATCACGAGGATGACATCACGATGAGCACGAATACTGACGGAAGCCACAACATGAGCACTGGGGAAACCGGCGCGGAGCCAGGAGTGTCACGCCGGAACCTGATGATGCTGACAGGTATAGGAGCGGCGGCCATCGGACTGTCTAGCGCAGTTGGGCTGGCAGGAGCCGAGCAGGCATTCGCCGCCCCAGCTGCTTCGAGGAAGGACCTCGAACCGGGGGATACGTCGAACGGGGCAGATAACTTCTACACGAGCGATCGCGTCACGGTACGGAAGATCTCGTTCAAGAACCGCTACGAGATGAAGGTGGTCGGCAATCTGTTCGTCCCTGATGATCTGGATCGCGGAACCACGCACCCGGCACTGGTGGTGGGGCATCCCATGGGCGCCGTGAAGGAACAGGCCGCTAACCTTTACGCGACGAAGATGGCGGAACAGGGATTTGTCACGCTCTCCTTCGACCTGTCGTTCTGGGGCGAAAGTGCAGGCAAGCCCGGGAATGCCGTCGCCCCTGAGATTTACAGCGAAGACTTCAGCGCTGCCGTGGACTATCTGCGGGCGCAGCCGTTCGTCGACAAGGAACGCGTTGGGGCGATCGGGATCTGCGGCAGCGGCAGCTTCGTGATCAGTGCGGCAAAGCTCGATCCGAGGATCAAGGCCATCGCCACCGTGAGCATGTATGACATGGGCGCCGCTAACCGTGACGGGCTCCGGAAATCCGTGACCCTGGAACAGCGCAGGGCGATGATCGAGCAAGCCGCCAAGCAGCGGGATTCCGAGTTCGCCGGTGGGAAGATCCAGTACACGGGCGGCACGCCCGAAGAGCTCACGGCAGAGTCGAGTGCTGTGGACAGGGAGTTTTACGACTTCTACCGGACTGCCCGTGGGTACTGCCCGAACACAACGACGCATCCCACGCTGGCCACCAACGCCAAATTCATGAACTTCTATCCGTTTGCGGACCTGGAAATCATCTCTCCGCGTCCGCTGCTTTTCATCACTGGTGACCAAGCGCACTCCCGTGAGTTCAGCGAGAACGCATACCAGCTGGCTGCGGAGCCCAAAGAACTCGTCATGGTTCCTGGGGCGGGTCACGTTGATCTCTATGATCGCGTCGGCCTCATCCCGTTCGACAAGCTCACCACGTTCTTCCGCACCAATCTGAAGTAATGCAGTGGAGCCCGCGGCAACTCCCAGGCCGCGGGCTCATCCAGCCTTCGCAGTGTCGGAATAGGTCCGGGGTGATTGAACGTTGCAGTCTGCGTTCCCGACCGAGGCCATGGACGAGCCGCGCCTTCTCCAGCTGTAGGGTCGTGCGCGATAGAGGTACTGCAAGGGACTCCCTCAGAAATGGGGGTTGGCATAGCGTGGATGACATGGACAATCGAGCGGAAGTACGCGAATTCCTCATCTCGCGGCGCGCTCAGGTCGCCCCTGAACAGGTCGGATTGCCCTCTGGGACGAACCGGCGTGTCAATGGCCTGCGCCGTAGCGAGGTAGCCACCCTGGCCGGCTTGAGCGTGGAGTATTACACCCGCCTCGAGCGCGGCGCGATCAGCGGCGCCTCCCCGCAGGTACTTGAGAGCATTGCCAGGGCATTGTGCCTGGACGACGCCGAGCGGGCCCACCTGTTCGATCTAGCCCATGTGGCCAGCCCGGTTGCGCGGCCTCCGCGCCGGCGGAGCTCGAAGTCCTATGTGCCGCATCAGAGCCTGCAGTGGGCACTTGATGCGATCACGGCCGGTCCGGCATTCGTTCGCAACGGCCGGATGGATCTGCTGGCGGTCAATCCCTTGGCGCGGGCGTTCTACAAGGATTGCTATGACATGCCGGGCCAACCACCGAACATCGCGCGGTTCACCTTCCTGGATGAACGTGCTTTCGACTTCTATCCGGACTGGGACGCTTTCGCGGAGGTGACGGTCTCCATCCTGCGCACGGAGGCGGGCCGGGACCCGCGCAACAAAGAGCTCCATGACCTCATTGGTGAGCTGGGAACCCGCAGCGAGGAGTTCCGCAAGCTTTGGGGTGCGCACAACGTCCGCCACCACGGCACTGGTTTCAAAACCTTCAATCACCCCATCGTTGGCGAAATGACACTCGCGTTCGAGGGCCTGGAAATGGCCGCCGAGCCTGGCCTGACTCTCACGATCTACACAGCGGAGCCGGGGTCACCGTCGGCCGAGCGCATGCAACTGCTCGCCTCGTGGGCGGCCAGCGAGTACGGAAACGCCGTCCAGCCCGCGTCCGAAAGGACGCGGACGGACGGCTGACGACGGCGGTGCTGCCGCCGCAACTGAGAGGTGTCGCCGCCGTCGACGGGAAATACGACCCGGGACATAGCTTGAGGCCAGGCTGCACGCGCACAGGATCGCCGCGGCCACCAGCCTGACCAGCAGGGCGCCTCGTCCTGACTACCATCCACGAAAGAAGGAACACCATGAAGACCACGATCGCGATGATCGGTGCCGGGCCCGGCCTGGGTCTCGCCTCTGCCCGCCGCTTCGGAGCCGAAGGCTTCAACGTCGCACTCCTCTCCCGTACCCAGGAACATGTGGATGCACTCGCGGCGGAACTGGCCGGCGCCGGCATCACCGCCCGCGGTTACGCCGTCGACGTCCGTGACCATGAGTCGCTCAACACGGCTCTTGCCCGGGCAGCCGACGAAGCTGGGGCCGATCGAAATCCTCCAGTACAGCCCTGTGCCAGCCAAGGAACATCTCCGGCCCGTTCTTGAAACGACGCGCGAAGACCTGCGATCGGCGCTTGAATTCTCCGCGCTTGGCGCTGCCGCCGCCGTCAGCGCGGTACTTCCCGGCATGCGGGTCCTCGGCCGCGGAACCGCCCTGTTCGTCAACGGCTCCAGTGCTGTCCGGCCCAACCACAACTACGCCGGCACCTCCGCCGCGTTCGCCGCCGAATCCGCATACGCCCAAATGCTCCACGACGCCCTGGCACCCGAAGGCATCCACGTCGCGCAGCTCATCATCCCGTTGGGCATCGGCGGAGGCGACCCGGCGCACGAGCCAGCGGCCCTGTCTGAGACCCTCTGGCGCATCTACAGCGAACGAAAGGACTTCCGTACCTTCGTGACACCTCTCGACTGAGCTTTCACTAGACAACGTTCCCGAACGGAAGGAAAAACAGTGTCCCGCATCCTCGTTACGGGTTCCAGCGACGGCCTCGGCCGTGCGGCAGCCAAAGCGCTGCTCGACGACGGCCACTCCGTCGTCGTGCATGCGCGCACAAGCGAGCGGCTGGCCGCCGTCCAAGACCTCCTCGACCGCGGCGCAGAGGCCGTGGTGGGCGACCTCGCCAGGCCCGACGAGGTCCGTCGTCTGGTCCAGCAAGCAAACGCACTGGGCCGTTTCGACGCAGTGGTCCACAACGCCGGCGTTATCGGCGGGCCGTCCCTGCTGCCGGTGAACGTCGTCGCTCCCTTCGTCCTCACCGCGGAAATGGAACAGCCTGACCGGCTTATTTACCTCAGCAGCAGCATGCACCACAGCGGCCGCGCTGACCTCGCCGGAGTGGACTGGAGCGGGGGACAGGAGTCCCGCTCTTACTCCGACAGCAAACTATTTGTTACTGCCCTCGCGGCGGCCGTTGCAAGGCTGTGGCCTGACGTGAGTGCGTACGCCGTCGATCCCGGCTGGGTGCCGACCCGGATGGGCGGGCCGGGCGCCAGCGACGACCTCCGACTCGGCCACGTCACGCAGGCCTGGCTGGCGACGTCCGGGAACCCGGAAGCACCCCCGAGCGGTCAGTACTGGCACCACCAGAAAACCCAAACGCCGCATCAGGCGGCACGTGATGAACGCTTCCAGGCTGCACTCCTCACCTCGCTGGCCGACCATACGGGAAGCACGATCCACGGAGGACCGAAATGACGAATTGGGCTCATGAGGTCGAACGCATCGCCGCGAGCGACGTACCTGCGACCAAGCACGGCGTGATCGGGTAGGCCGAGAGCGTTTCCCGCGTCGCGCTTCCGGTCGACGGCGGCTTCACGGCCTGGGAGCGGCAGCAGCGCTGGCGCGCCGTCCTGCCTGGAGTGAATCTCCATGGCGGGACGGCTCACCGTCTTAAGGGTCCCTCCCGGTACCTGTAACAACAGAGGCTCCCCCTCTTCGCCGGTGGCTGTTCAGATGGAATAGACCACCATCGAGATCGTGAACGGACCATCAGCCTCGCCTGAGCAGCTGATCGCAAAACCTTCCGCACAAAGAATGGAACCGATTTTGACCCGCGCGACCATCCAGGACGACGCCGGCACAACGCCGGTGGACGGACAGCCCCACGAAAACCTCGACACCTATGAAGAGAGGCGGGCATCGACCCAGAAAAGCGATTCTCCGGTTCCGGCCGGGCGCTTCCCGTGGGCAGCCCTGCTGATCATGGCTTTGATGGGCTTCCTGCTGATCGCGACCGAAGCCATGCCCGCCGGCCTGCTGCCGCAAATCGGTGCCGGGCTGAATATCACCGAAGGAACAGCGGGGCAGTTCGTCAGCGCCTACGCCCTGGGCACCGTCATTGCCGCGATGCCTGCCATCGCCATGACCCGGGGTATGCGCCGGAAGCCCGTTTTCCTTGTCGGGATCATTGGCTTCCTGGCCGCAAACCTCATCACCGCTTTCTCCACGGATATTGTGCTTTCTCTGGGAGCACGGCTCCTTGCCGGCGCATTCTCCGGTCTACTGTGGGGCATGCTCGCCGGCTACGCCCGCCGCATAACCGCCCCGGAACACGCCGGCCGCGCCTTGTCCGTTGCGTGCCTTGGCACCCCTGCCGGGCTGGCAGTCGGGACGCCTTTTGGCTCATGGCTGGGCACGACCTTCCACTGGCGCTGGTCCTTCGGCGTGCTCACAATCCTCACCGTCGTTACCTTGCTGCTCGCGGTCTTCCTGGTCCCGGACGCGTCCGGCCAACGGGCCGGGACACGGGTTCCTCTGGTGCGGGTCTTCGCGATCCCGGGCGTCGCGGTTGTCCTCGGCGTTATCGTCTGCTGGATGCTGGGGCACAACATCCTCTACACCTACATCGGCTCCTACCTCCGCACGGCAAGCCTTCAGCTCTCGGTGGAGGTCGCACTCGTGACGTTCGGAGCGGCGGCCATCGCCGGAATTGCCATTACAGGGGCAGTGATTGACAAGGGGCTTCGACGCCTGGTCCTGTTGAGCCTCGGGTGCTTCATCGCGGCCGGCGTGATCTTTTCCGTCGGCCAGGTCTCGGTGGTGGCGGTGATTGCCGCGATCGTGCTGTGGGGCGTCGCCTTCGGCGGCGCGGCAGCCCAGCTGCAAACGGCCATCAGCGCGGCAAGTGGCGAGAACGCCGATGTCGCCAACTCGATGCTCGGCGTCGCGTTCAACCTGGCGATCTTCGCAGCCGGTGTGGCGGGCGCAGTGGTGATCAGCAACTTCGATGGTCTGGTTCTCCCGGTCGCGATGGCAGGGCTCGCTGCCATCGCGCTCATCATCGCTGTAGCCGGACACCGCACGGCATTCCCCACGTGACCGGCAGGCAACGCCTGCCACCGCAGCATCTGCACCCAGGCCCGCCTGATCTCAGGCAGTCTGGAATTCTCGTTGAATTGCAGAGCGGGCCGCAGATTTGGGGACGAAACGGCGAATGAATGTTGCCGTGATCGCCCCGAGCAGCGACGTGAGGAGCCAGGGGGCGGGTGCAGTGTTTGACGGCGTGTAGGCGAGTTCGTAGAGCGGGGCCAGGGCTGTGTTGCCGATAACGACGGCTAGCCCTCCGGCGCTGGCCAGCAACCCGTAGTACGCGCCAGTGGGACGCCCGACGGAAAACTCGAGTACCAGTCCCATGGCCATTGGTGTCACGCACATGTTGCCGAGGGCAAGGCCTGTCACCAGCGAGATGGCCGGCAACATAGGGAGATCGCTTGGCGGAGGGATGATCGCCAATGCCGCGAGGGAAGCGAAGCCCATGGACTGGAGGGCAAAGCCCAGGGGAAGCGCGATTTTCGGTCCGGCCCTGCGCATGAGCCGTGCAATTGGCCACTGAAGGGTGATTGTCAGGACGGACGCGTAGGCAAAGATGACCGCCAGGGCCTGGACGCCGGCGCCGCTGCGTTCCAGTTCTACCGGAAGCCCGAAATAGAGTTGGTTGGCCGCCAGGAGATTGACACTGTAGAAGGCTGCGAACCCGATGAACCTTTTCTCCCTGAGGCAGGACCAAAGGCCCGACGTCGGCGAGTGGCCGGGCAGTTCGGCTGACGTTTCGGTCGCTTGGGTTCGGGTCTTCGGCAGGAACAGCCAAAAGACCAGAGCCATCACGGCAAAGACAGCGGCCCCTGCCAACAGGGAAGTATCAAAACCGGTATTGAGTAGAAGGGATCCCAACAGCGGACCGACAACCACACCCACCTCCCCGCACACCACTAGCAATGCAAAGAGCGTGGATCTGTTGGGCTGCCTGCCGTCGCCGCTGTGAACGGTGTCATCTTCGGCTGTGCCGTCCTGGGCGTCCCCTTTCTGAGTGATGCCGCCCTGGGAGGCAGAGGCCACAAGGCTTTGCAGCGCGGTTGAAAACAGTGCACCACCAATGCCTGTGACGACGGCCCCGAGTAGGAATAGCGGGAAGTCCGCGGCCCAGGCCAGCATCAGAAAGCCGGCAATCCGCACCAGGCAGCCCGTGATCATCGACTGCCGTGCTCCCCAGCGGTCAGCAAGGACCCCGCCGAAAAGGAACAGACCTTGCTGGGCGAACGTGCGCGCACCAAGGACGATTCCGATTGCCATCGCCCCCATGCCGAAGTCGTTCCGCATGGCTACGGCGAGGAATGGCACTACTGCATAGAAGCCGATGTTGAAGATCAGTTGGCTGGCCAGTAGCAGCTGCGGAGCAGGTTCAACCCTGACAGGACGTCGCCGGGTAACTTTCGGGCGCAACTTTCGCGCCGCCGTCGGACTCATCTCTTGCCGCCGAGGGGGAGGTCGGGGAACATGGTCGATCCTTACATACGCAGGTAGTGAATGCCGTCACCTTATCAAGAACGATTCGCAATAGTGTCATGTCGCGACACTATGACAGCAGAGGTGCCTTCTAGCTGGAAGGCACCCCTGCGGGGATACGGCCTGGTCTTCGGCAGTGCAGGCCGGCCTTGGGGCCCCTTGGCCGTTCCATGCCTTAGACATTAGCTGCGGCATGCGTTACGATTGTCAACAATTGACAGTACAACAGAAGGAGAACTTATGCGTCCGTACATTTACGTACCTGCGGCCACGATCGCCGGGGAGCTTGAGCCTAACGGCCACCGTCCTGGCTACGACTCGGGTGACCCCAAGACGTCGATCCTAAAGTTCGACACGGCCATCAAGACTGGGGTCTGGGAGTGCCAGCCCGGTGGCTGGCAGGTGACCCCTCGCGCGGACACCGAGGTGTGCTACATAGTGAGCGGCCGCGCGACCGTCACCGACGGCGCCACCGGCACGAGCTACGAGATCTCCGGCGGCGACGTAATCGTGCAGCCCAAGGACTGGTCGGGCCGCTGGGAGGTCACCGAGACCATTCGCAAGGTCTACTGCCATGGCTTCGACTGAGCGCCGTCTCACCTGACACGCTACTGACGCGCGGGCCGCCCCTCATTGAGGGTGCGGCCCGTTTGCGCTTTCGGCACCACGGCCAGGGGTAACCCGGGCACGCCACTGAGGATCCGATAACCGTACGTTTTGTCCGTTGACGACGGGCCCTTCTCTGAGTGCACGGGAGGGGCGCGGCACCACGACTTGGGACAACGCTTCGTAGGCTTGGGTCCTGTTTTCGTTTCCTACTCGCTCATGATTTTGTTGAGTCGCGGCGACATGATCTGGCGGGACCTGCGGACGGGGTTTGTGTCCTGGCTGTTGCTCGCGGGAGTCCTTGCCTCGCTCTGATTCGGAGGGCAGGACAGGCACCGGTGAAGGTGGTTCCTTCCAGAGTTGGACCAGGTGCCGTTCGACAAGTGGCCGCCCTGGGAACCGTGACAGGTCGCCCTCTGTCGGAATACAAGAACAAAATCATCACTTTAGGGCTATCGTAGATTGTTGACAATCGCTAGACTGGCTACATGCACTATCAACCAAGGCCGGTATCCGCAGGCCCCTCTCGGTGAAGGAAATGTCATGAAGAAACGTCGCCCTGCTGCTTCGACTCTCGTACTCGAGGAACCATCACGCACCGGGCACCACTGCCCTAAAACCGGATGGTGGTCAGCCGTTGGGGATCCGGGTGACGCGAGGTTCATCATCAGGGGAGAGGTGATGCCTGCCTTGAGCGGCACACCTGCGCTCTGGATATTAAGGGCGACGGCTGGCGGGATCCAAGGCGTGGGACTCGAATCTGCGTTGTTGCACACAAGTTCATAGACGCAGTCCCAGCAGGTGCCGGCCGTCGTCCAGCTAAGTCTTCGCATCGGTGCTGATCCGACGACGAACTCGCATCCAGCTCAGTGCCGTGCCAGCAGTGGAGCCGGGTGTGTCCACGAAGTTGGTGACGACGGCGGCAGAGAGCGCTTTCTCGAATGGTGGGCGGTAGGTGGTCAGGACCCGCTGACCAGCGGCGTTCCAACACGTTCC
Source organism: Arthrobacter pascens (assembly GCF_030815585.1). NCBI lineage: Bacteria > Bacillati > Actinomycetota > Actinomycetes > Micrococcales > Micrococcaceae > Arthrobacter > Arthrobacter pascens. The sequence goes on along the minus strand of NZ_JAUSWY010000001.1, from coordinate 2,084,818 downwards.
GGCGCAAACGCAAAATTCACCCGGAGTTCGTATTGGGACGGTCAGCAGGAGGCGGAGACTAATTCCTGGCGGTTCCCTGCGGGTTCCTGTTGCGTGAGGCTGGTGGCGTCGGCCACTACGTGAGCCAATCCGCCGCGTTCCATGGCCTGCCGCTGGCGGGTGGAACCCGTGCCCTGGCGAAGGATCCTCACCAGCGACTCCTCAACGTAGCCGGTGTCCCCAGCATCGTCCAGGGAGTCCCGGACATGTTCGAGGAATGTGGCCACGACGGTTCCTGCGGTGGCCGGTCGGTGTGTCACCGGGTGGAGCAGCTCAGCGTGCACTCCGGACCGGCTCGCACGCCACGCACCTTGGCGCAGTATTGTTGCGGGAACACGGTCCGGCTGCAGTCCTGACTCCCACTCCCGGGCGGCGGTATCAGCCAGTGCCCGGACCAGGGCCGCGACAAGGACCGCGTCCCTGGATTCAAGGCAAACATCGGCCACCCGGACCTCCACGGTGGGATGGTTGGCGGAGAGGCGGGCATCAAAATCCGGGCTGTTAACGACGCCGGTGCCGGCAAGGTCCGCTACCAACGCATGATAGGCCTGGGCGGATCCGAAGATGTCTGTCGGCCCGGCGGAGGACCACCGGTTCCACGCCTGGGTCCGGAAGCTGGCGTAGCCGCTGTCTGTGCCGTTCCAGAACGGTGAATTCGAGCTCAATGCAGTCAGGGTCGGCAGCCATGGCCTGATCCGGTCAACGACGGCGACGCCTTCCTCATCGGAGTCGACGGAGACGTGGACATGGAATCCACAGGTCAGCTGCTCCCGGGCCGTCAGCGCAAACTTTTCCTGCAGCACGTCGTAGCGGCCTGTGCGCGTGGCGTGGGGCGTAACGGGCAGCGGGGAGGTGGCCAGTGCCGCGATCCTTGCGCCCGCCATCCGGGCCAATGAGTCGGCATAGGTCCGGCCGGCACGGATCTCGGCGGCCAGTGCCTCCAGGCTGCTGTGCGGGCGGGTGATGACTTCGAGCTGTTCCTGCTGCAGCTCCGCCGCCAGCGTTGGCCGGCGCGCGGAGTGGTTCCCGCCCCGGGCGCCAGGACCATGTAGACGCAGCAGTTGCCCTGCCAGCGGCAAAGGAGTGCCGCTGGCAGGATCTAAAATCATGAATTCTTCTTCAACACCAAATGTACGCACCGGCCAAGTGTGGCGGACGAACACGAACGCGGAGCACCATGGCTTCTGTTGCCGGCTTCTGAAGATGACATTTAGATGGCCGGGAGGGGTCGCTGGCTAAGATTCCGTTCCCCGAAACTGGGCCAGGACCGCAGCCCGATTTCGGCAGCGATCGCCATCCTGACGGAGATGGACATGTTTTCAGCGAGGAACCGGCCAAGGAAGGGAGTGCGGACATTGTCCACACTCCTTAACCGTAATGTTCGTCTTGTGCTGATACAGCTGTTCCTGTGACGCGTGGGCTGGTCATGGAGACCTTTTCGATGGACAGGAAGATGGGATTCTTATGATGTTGGAACAGTTTGCCGCTGTGGCCGCCTGCACGGTTCTGGCCGGTCTTGCCGTCTTTCAGGGCGCTCTTATTGGCGGCGCATCACTTGGGAGGATGGCTTGGGGCGGACGGCACGATGTCCTGCCGGCCGGGCTGAAGGTCGGCAGTGCTGTGTCCATCGTCCTTTACGCTTTGTTCGCGTACGCAGCGGTGGCTAAAGCCGCCTTGGTTCCTCCGTTAGTCAGCGAGAGTGTCACTTCAATCTCCATGTGGGTGCTGACGGCGTATTTTGCCCTCGGTGTGGTCATGAACGGGATCTCCCGCAGCAAACCGGAGCGCCTCATCATGACGCCCACCGCACTGGTCCTCACCGCCCTCTACCTCATCCTCGCAGTCGGCTGAATCCCGACCCCGCCTGCGTTGGCCGCTGAAAGTTCGAACGGCCCAAGCTCGAAGCGGGACACCAGCCCGCCCTGGTGGGCGGCGGAGCCGGATCTTGACTGCGTTCGTTGCGGCGGCTTTGCGGTCGCAGTTTCAGAGTCGCGGGAGACGCGCTTTTCGATTGCCAGGAGCCTCGTGTAGGCACGGCATGTAGTTTCCAGGTGCAGGGCCGGTCCGGTGGCGTAGCGGGTCAGCAGGTCGCGGGCGAGGACGCTGTCCTGGTGGTTCCTTTGTCGGCACTAGCGGTCAGGTCGTCGAGGCGTCCGTGCGGGAAGCCACCCCGCCGATACCAGATTGATGGCGGACGGCTATTGCCTATGGGGTCGTCAGGAGTATGGCCGGCTCGGGGCGGTGGACGCCGCGGGGGCCGATAGCCGATAGCCGAGCGCCTCGGCCGAGTCCAGCAGGTCGGCCAGGTACCAGATGATGGCGAGCCACATTCTGTCCCCTGGAGGCCTGGGAGATTCAGGGCGCCGCTTGCCGGTGCGGTACTGAAGGCCAGGCCTGCACTGGAGTGACACTGGCCGAGGGCGGAATCTTTGATTGATGCGTGTGCACCTCCTGTATGCGGTTCCCGCTGATCCGGCCGGTGTGCACCGGCCGACATGACTTGAACAAGAATTCCCACGGACTGCGTACCGGCTGCAGGGGGAGACCCAGACCTGCGAGCGCGGGCAAACCCTGCTGCCTGGCACGGCGTATGGTTTGTCAAAATCGGCGCAGATGCAAAGCCTGGAGATCTCATAGGTACTTCCCGCTGTACAAAGATTAATGAAGGTAGCTTTCAGTCCCGGCAGTCGGGCCAGATTTGGCCTCCATCTTCAATCCAGTTGCCGCAGGTCCATGTCTGCGGAACGGCCGATGGAGTCCACCGCCCGGTCGCGGGGCAACTGATTCCGCCCGGCAGGTTGACCTCCGTGCCTGCGCGCGAGGGACAGCCAACGGCCCGAGGGGCTGCTATCCGCTTCATATCAAGCTGCCTCGGTGATCAGTGATTCTACCGCCGACGTCGGTCGCTACGTCCAGGGTTGGTGCTTGACTCATGTCTCTTCCTGCTCCGCGCAAATCGCTTGTTGCCGTCTGCGCCAGGGGGTTGGCCCCGCTGGTGTGCTGCTGGGTTAACCATGCCGCAGCCGGATCAAGTCTTCCCTTGGTTTTCCATAGCTCCAGTGAAATTCTTGGGCAGGAAAAGGCAAGCATCAGGGAACTTGCCGTCGTGCGGCTGTACCGCTAGGGCGAACTGTTTCGCCCGACGCCGGAGTCGATCACGGTCAGCAGCGGCAGCCCGAGCTCCTCTGCCAGCCGCATGCCGCGGCGCGCCTCACCGAGCGACGCCGGCCCCATCGCCGTCTGCTGTAAGGGCCGCGGCCTAGTGTGGCCGATTACCATGCAGGACTTCTGGCCGAAGCGGGCCATCGCCAGTAGCAGGCCGGGGTCCTTTTCCCCCTGGCCGGTGCCATTGAGCGGCAGCACGTCCCGGGCGCCGTAGGCGAGCAGCTGGCCCAGGTCCGGGCGCAGCGGGTTACGGGAATTTCTATCGATTCCCAGGCCCCGGCGTCAGACGGTTTCACGGCGAGGGTGCGCCGCGGACGGACCCTCGGATCAGGGCCGGCGACCAGAATGCTCAGCGCACGGTCGATGACGTCGGATAGCTGCCAGGGCGGGACTACGGCGTCCACGAGCCCCTTGTCGAAGAGGTTCTCGGCCACCTGGACGCAGTCCGGAAAGGGGCTGCCGTACAGCGCCTCATAGACGCGGGCCCCAGGAATCCGAGCAGGGCTCGCCGGGTTCGGCGACGGTTATGTGCCCAAGCGACCCCCACGACGCCATCACGCCGCCGGTGGTGGGATGGCGCACGTAGACCAGGTACGGGAGCCCGGCCTGGCGGTGCGCCCGGCCCTCCCTGGTTGCCCGCTTGACGGCGTTCACGATGCGTTCCGCGGCGGCCAGCCCGATGGAGCCGGCCAGGAAACGGAACTCACTAACGATGGCTGCAACCCGGCGGCGCGGATCAGGCCTTCGCCGGTCAGGACAGACTCGTCAACGCCGCTCTTTTCGCGGGCGGCCGCCAGCTCGTGACGGTACTCGGGACCGGGGTTCGGGTCCACCATTGTGGTGTCCCAACTCATGTAGGAACCCGGATCCAGCACGAGTGGACCTGTTCCCAGGCATAGACCTCGTCAAGGGTCCGCACCTTGCCGGCTTGGAAACCCGACTCGAATCGCCCGGGCAGCCGGGCAGGCCGGAACAGTCACTGGCCTCGCACCGGAGGATCGCCGACGCCATCCGGCTCCAGAATCCCGAGGCCGCGGCAGCGGCGATGCTGGAGCATATTGACCTCGTCTCAGACGTTGCCCTGCTGAAATGACGGGTGCCGTTCCTAGCGGCGGCAGCGGCTTTGGGTAACCGGTAGCCGTTCGATCTGCTGGCCCCTCCAACAGTGGTGGAGAATGCGTTCATGACCAATGACGATCTTCGGCCTGTCTACTTCCTTTCGGACAGCACCGGCATCACGGCGGAAACGCTCGGCAACACCTTGTTGACGCAGTTCCCCGCAAATAACTATGACCGCATCACGGTCCCCTTCATCACGACCGTCGAACAGGCCAGGACCGTGGTCCGTACCATCGACAAACTGGCCGCCACCGGCCCGCGGCCGATCGTCTTTTCCACCGCTGTCAGCAGCGACATCCGCCAGGCCTTGGCCATGTGCCAGGGGATCATCGTCGATCTCATCGGGACGCATGTCGGACAGCTGGAGCAGGCCCTCGGCTCGCCGGCAAGCGGCGAACCCGGCAGGGCCCATGGCCTGGGCAATGCAGAGAGGTATCAGTCCCGGATGGCCGCCGTCGAATACGCCATGGAACACGACGACGGACAGAGCCTGCGAGCGCTGGAAAAGGCGCAGGTCATCCTGGTGGCGCCGTCCCGCTGCGGAAAAACACCCACAACCATGTATCTGGCGCTGCAACACGGAATCTTCGCCGCGAACTTCCCGCTGGTGGACGAGGACTTCGCGCGGGAGGGGCTCCCCAAGCCGCTGAGGCCTTTCGTTGAAAAGTGTTTTGGCCTCTCCTCCAACCCCCTGCGACTGAGCCAAATCCGGACCGAACGGCGCCGCGGCTCGCCCTATGCGTCGCTGCGCCAGTGCGGTTTCGAGTTGCGCAGCGCCGAGCAGTTGTATGTCTCCCACCGGATTCCCTACCTGAATTCGGCCACGGTGTCCGTGGAGGAAATGGCTGCGACCATCCTGCAGCGCATGAACCTCAAACATTAGGGAAAAGTTTCACAAACCCGGTGTGGCGCACATCATGTGGAAAGAGCGCTCAAGACCTGTCAGGGTGGACAGGATTCGCGCCCCACCAACCGGCTACCGCCGCGAGCGGGCGGCACATCTGCATGCCATCATCTGCAAAGGAGCAGCAACTATGACAACAGACATTCTGTGGTTCTCAGAACTCGGACTCAAGGACCTGGACCAGGTGGGCGGAAAGAACGCGTCCCTCGGAGAGATGGTGCAGAATCTGACCTCTGCCGGCGTCCAGGTCCCTGACGGCTTCGCCACGACAGCCGACGCCTACCGCACCTTCCTTGCAGACTCGGGCCTGGACCAGAAGATCGCCGACCGGCTGGTCGGCCTGGACACCGACGACGTGACAGCCCTCGCCTCGGCCGGCCAGGAGATTCGCACCCTCATGCGCGAGACACCCTTCCTGCCGGACTTCGAATCGCAGATCCGGAACTCCTACCGCCAACTCGTGGACAAACACGGGGGCTCCGAGGACCTCTCTTGGGCTGTCCGTTCCAGCGCAACGGCGGAAGACCTTCCCGACGCCTCCTTCGCCGGGCAGCAAGAAACCTTCCTGAACGTCCGCGGCATCGAAAACATCCTGCTCGCCATCAAGGACGTGTTCGCGTCGCTCTACAACGACCGGGCCATCGCCTACCGCGTGCACCACAAGTTCGAACACGCTGAGGTGGCACTCTCGGCTGGCATACAGCGGATGGTCCGTTCCGACGTCGGAGCCTCCGGTGTCATGTTCACCATGGACACGGAGTCCGGGTTCCAGGACGCAGTGTTCGTCACGTCCTCCTACGGCCTCGGCGAGGCCGTCGTCCAGGGCGCGGTGAACCCGGACGAGTTTTACGTCTACAAACCCGCGCTGCTGGCTGGCCGCCCAGCCATCCTCAAGCGCGGACTGGGCGAGAAAGCCCTCCAGATGACTTACACGAGCAGCCGCGAGATCGGCCGCACCATCGACTTCGTACCGGTTGAGGCCCCGTTGCGGAACCGCTTCAGCCTCAGCGACGACGACGTCGAGCAGCTCGCCCGGCATGCCGTTGCCATCGAGAACCACTATGGCCGCCCGATGGACATCGAATGGGGCAAGGACGGGATCGACGGCGGCCTGTACATCTTGCAGGCGCGCCCGGAGACCGTGCAGTCCCGCCGTGCCTCCGGCAGCCTGAGCCGTTTCCGCCTCAACGGGACCGGCCGGGTGCTGGTCGAGGGCCGCGCCATCGGCCAGCGCATCGGTGCCGGCAGCGTCCGCATCCTCACCGCGATCGACCAGATGGCCGCCTTCAAAACCGGCGACGTCCTCGTCGCCGACATGACCGACCCGGATTGGGAACCGATCATGAAGCGTGCCTCCGCGATCGTCACCAACCGCGGCGGACGCACCTGCCACGCGGCCATCATTGCCCGCGAACTGGGGATTCCCGCCGTCGTCGGCACCGGGGACGCCACGGACGCCCTCTCCGACGGCCTCGAGGTGACAGTCTCCTGTGCCGACGGTGAGACCGGCGTGATCTACGAAGGGCTCCTGGACTTCAGCGTCGAGGAAACCGAGATCACCCAGCTGCCCGAGGCCCCGGTCAAGGTCATGATGAATGTCGGTACGCCGGAGCAGGCGTTCACCTTCGCGCAGCTGCCCAACCATGGAGTTGGCCTGGCCCGGCTGGAATTCATCATCAACCGCCAGATCGGCATCCACCCCAAGGCACTCCTGAACCTGGATGAGCAGCCGGCGGACGTGGCCGCGGAGATCCGGGAACGGATTGCCTCGTACGACGGCCCGCGCGACTACTACATCAAGCGCCTGGCAGAAGGGGTGTCCACCATCGCGGCGGCGTTCGCGCCGGAACCGGTGATTGTGCGTATGTCCGACTTCAAGTCCAACGAGTACGCCAACCTGATTGGCGGACCCGCCTACGAGCCGCATGAAGAGAACCCGATGATCGGCTTCCGCGGCGCCTCACGCTACCTGGAGCCGTCCTTCCGGGACTGCTTTGACCTCGAGTGCGAGGCCCTGTCCTTCGTCCGCAACGAGATGGGGCTGACCAACGTCAAGCTGATGATCCCGTTTGTGCGGACGCTGGACGAGGCACGTGGCGTCATCGAGCTGCTGGCCGAGAACGGCCTCACCCGCGGCGAGAACGGCCTCGAGGTGATCATGATGTGTGAGATTCCGTCCAACGCGCTGCTCGCCGACGAATTCCTGGACTACTTCGACGGATTCTCCATCGGCTCCAATGACATGACCCAGCTGGCCCTGGGCCTGGACCGCGATTCCGCGATTGTCTCGGGCGGCTTCGATGAACGCGATCCCGCCGTCAAGAAACTCCTGAGCATGGCCATTAAGGCGTGCAAGGCGCGCGGTAAGTATGTCGGCATCTGCGGCCAGGGGCCCAGCGACCACGCTGACTTCGCCGAGTGGCTGGTCGAGGAAGGCATCGATTCCGTCTCCTTGAACCCCGACACCGTCGTGGATACCTGGCTCCAGCTCGCCGGCGCGGCAGACGGCGCCGCAGTCGGTGCCGCAGTCGGCGCAGAGGCGAACTGACTTTCGCCGTCAACCCGAGTGCCCGCCCGGGGAAACGCCCGGGCGGGCCGCTCCCTTTAGTTCAGTGTGCGGCTTCAGGGCGGTCGCTTCCATCCGGCGGGGACAATGCCCGGGAGCGTGGTCACAGATAGAGTCGGATTGATGCACAGTGAACAGAATGTTTCCGAACTACCGGCGCTGTCCCTGCGCAGGCTGGGTCCCGACCTTGCCATAGACGGCTTCGTCCGGGTCCGCGGCGCCCGGGAAAACAATCTGCGCAATGTGGATGTGGACGTGCCTCGCGACGCCATTGTGGCATTCACCGGCGTATCGGGCTCGGGCAAGTCGTCGCTGGCTTTCGGCACCATCTATGCCGAAGCCCAGCGCCGATACTTTGAATCCGTCGCGCCTTACGCCCGCCGGCTCATCCAGCAGGGGCACAACCCCAAAGTGGAGCAGATCACGGGCTTGCCTCCCGCCGTCGCGCTTCAACAGCGCCGGGGAACGGCCACGGCGCGTTCCACTGTCGGCACCGTCACAACGCTGTCCAACTCGCTGCGCATGCTCCTCTCGCGTGCCGGAAGCTATCCGGCGGGCGCCAACCAACTGGACTCGGACGCCTTCTCCCCGAACACCGCGGCAGGCGCCTGCCCGGAATGCCATGGCTTGGGCGTCGCGCACACCGTCAGCGAAGCCACGCTGGTCCCCGATCCCTCGCTCAGCATCCGCGACGGCGCCATCGCCGCCTGGCCGGGCGCCTGGCAGGGCAAGAACCTGCGCGACATCCTCAGCCACCTCGGCTACGACGTCGAAACCCCCTGGCGGAAGTTGTCCAGGAAGGACCGCGACTGGATCCTTTTCACCGAAGAGCAGCCCGTGGTGGAAGTGACGCCGGAGCGGGACCGCGTCGCCAAGCCATATAAAGGCCGGTTCTGGAGCGCCAGGAGCTATGTGCTGCACACCCTGGCCGACTCCAAAAGCGCCACGATGCGCGATCGCGTGCTGCGCTATATGAAGACCGGACCGTGCCCGCGGTGTGGCGGCAGCGGGCTCCGGCCGGACGCCCTCGCCGTCACCTTCGCCGGCAGGACGATCGCCGAACTCAACTCTGTGCCAATGACCGAACTGGCTGAAATCATCCGGCCCACCACAGAGCTGACGGCAGCTCTCACCGCCTCGCGCAAGCAGTCCTCCGGTGAAGGCAACGAGGTGGCGGTCGCCATTACCCGGGATCTGCTGTCGCGAGTCACGGTGCTCCTGGACCTGGGGCTGGGTTATCTCGCCCTGGGCCGCTCCACCCCTACGCTCTCGCCGGGGGAGATGCAGCGCCTCCGGATCGCCACCCAGCTCCGTTCCGGGCTGTTCGGCGTAATCTACGTTCTCGACGAGCCCTCGGCCGGCCTGCACCCCGCCGACGCCGAACCCCTGCTCGCAGTCCTGGACCAGCTCAAGTCCTCCGGCAACTCCGTGTTCGTGGTGGAGCACAACATGGATGTGGTCCGCCGCGCCGACTGGCTTGTGGACGTGGGTCCGCACGCCGGTGAAGGAGGAGGCGAGGTGCTTTACAGCGGCCCGGTAGGCGGCATCGCTGAGGTCCGTGCTTCCGTGACGAGGCCGTTCCTGTTCCCTGACAGTTCCGGCGGTTCCGGCTGGACAGCCGACGGCGGCACGGCCGACGGCGTCGCGCGTGGCGGTGTCCGCCGGGAAGCGGCGGGCTGGCTGGAACTGCGGGACATCAGCCGGCATAACCTTCGCGGGCTCGACGCCGACTTTCCGCTGGGCGTGCTGACGGCCGTCACCGGCGTATCAGGCTCGGGCAAGTCGACCTTGGTCAGCCAGGTTCTCGCCGAGGTGGTCGGCGCCCGGCTGCATCCGCAGGCTGACGCCCCGAAGAAGCCGACGGTGGACGGCCAGGACGCCGCAGCCGCTGACCCCGCCAGGCCATCTGGCATTGGGTGCGTCTCCGGGCTGGATCAGCTGGACCGGCTGGTGAAGGTTGACCAGAAGCCGATCGGCCGCACTCCGCGCTCCAATCTTGCGACTTATACAGGACTCTTCGACGCCGTCCGGAAGGAATTCGCGTCCACGGATGAGGCCCGTGCCCGGGGCTTCGGCGCCGGACGGTTTTCTTTCAATGTTGCAGGCGGCCGCTGCGAGACCTGCCAGGGGGAAGGGTTCGTGGCTGTCGAACTGTTGTTCCTGCCCGGCAGCTACGGGCCCTGCCCCGAATGCGACGGCTCGCGGTTCAACCCCGAAACACTGGAGGTCACCTACCGCGGCCGGAACGTCGCCGAAGTTCTGGGCATGACGGTGAACGCCGCGGCCGAATTTCTGTCCAGTGTGCCTGCCGCCTTGCGCAGCCTCCGGACCCTGCGCGAAGTGGGTCTGGGCTACCTGCGGCTTGGTCAGCCCGCCACGGAGCTCTCCGGCGGCGAAGCCCAGCGCATCAAGCTCGCCACCGAACTGCAGCGCCCACAGAGCGGCCATACTCTCTATCTGCTGGATGAACCCACCACGGGATTGCACCCGGCGGACGTCCAGCTTCTGATGGCGCAGCTGCACCGGCTCGTCGACGCCGGAAACACCGTAATTGTGGTTGAACACGAGATGGATGTGGTGGCCGCGGCTGACTGGGTGATCGATCTGGGGCCCGCCGGTGGCGACGCCGGCGGCGAGATCATCGCCGCAGGGACGCCAGCCGTCGTAGCGCGTTCCAAGGAAAGCCGGACAGCGCCATATCTCGCCGCCGCGTGCCAGACCGGAGCGGAAATGAAATGACCATTCCCTGACTCTGCCAGCCCACCCTTGCACCGCCAAAGCTGGAGCGGGAAAGTGGAGCATGGCCAGTACCAAGGACCCATGACCAAGCCGGAGATGTTGTGGCTGGCTGTCGTCATATTGATTGCAATGGTGCTAGCGATTGGAAGCGACTAGCGGCACAGGAGGAGACTGACGTGTCTGAACATGGCAGTGAAAGCGAAAACCCAGTAATTCCTGCTCCAACTCCGAAGCGGAGTCGGCCCAGGACGAACCAGGATTGGTGGCCCAACCAGCTCAACCTGGAGGTTCTCCATCAGCACTCGCCCCAGGCCAACCCGATGGGCGAGGATTTCAACTACGCAGAGGAGTTCAATGCCCTCGACCTCCAGGCGCTGAAGCAGGACCTCATCGAGGTGATGACGACCTCACAGGACTGGTGGCCCGCGGACTACGGCCATTACGGACCACTGTTCATCCGGATGTCGTGGCACGCGGCGGGCACCTACCGCATCGAGGACGGCCGCGGCGGTGGCGGCAGCGGTGCGCAGCGCTTCGCTCCTCTCAACAGTTGGCCCGACAATGCGAGCCTCGACAAGGCACGCCGCCTGCTGTGGCCAATCAAGCAGAAGTACGGCCGAAAGATCTCGATGGCCGACCTGATCGTCTTCGCCGGCAACGTCGCCATGGAATCGATGGGGTTCAAGTCGTTCGGCTTCGGTTTTGGGCGGGAGGACATCTGGGAGCCTGAGCAGATTTTCTGGGGCCCGGAGGATACATGGATGGGAGACGAGCGCTACAGCGGGCCAGGGGAGTTCACCAGTCCTCTCGCCTCCGTCCAGATGGGGCTCATCTACGTGAATCCCGAGGGCCCGCGAGGCAACCCGGATCCGCTGGCTGCCGCCCATGACATCCGCGAGACATTCCGCCGGATGGCCATGAACGACGAGGAGACGGTCGCGCTGATCGCCGGTGGCCACACGTTCGGCAAGACCCACGGCGCTGTCAGCGTGGAGAACCTCGGTCCCGAACCCGAGGCTGCCACGCTCGAGCAGCAGGGCCTCGGCTGGAAGAACAGCTTCGGCACCGGCAGTGGCCCGCACACGCTCACGAGCGGGCTGGAGGGCGCCTGGACCAACCAGCCGACGAAGTGGGACAACGGATTCTTCGAGAACCTGTTCAAGTACGACTGGGAACTCACAGAGAGCCCCGCCGGAGCGAAGCAGTTCAAGCCCAAGAACCCGGAGGCCCAAGGAACCGTGCCGGATGCTCATGACTCGTCGAAGCGGCACGAGCCCATGATGCTGACCACGGACCTGGCTCTGAGGCTGGACCGGATTTACGGGCCGATTTCGAGGCGCTTCTACGAGAATCCGGACGAACTCGCCGACGCGTTCGCCAAGGCCTGGTACAAACTGCTGCACCGCGACATGGGCCCGGTGACGCGCTACCTGGGTCCGTGGGTTCCGGAGCCGCAGCCATGGCAGGACCCTGTTTCCGCCGTCGACCATGAGTTGATCGGAGAGGAGGACATCGCGGCCCTCCGGGCCAGGATCCTCGCCACTGGGCTGTCCATCTCCCAACTGGCCTCCACTGCCTGGGCAGCGGCGGCCAGTTTCCGTGGCACGGACAAGCGGGGCGGGGCGAACGGGGCCCGGATTCGCCTTGCGCCGCAGAAGGACTGGGAGGTCAACGACCCGACAGAGCTGGCCAAGGTGCTGGAGACCCTCGAGCGGACCCAGCAAGACTTCAACAGTTCCCTGTCGGACGGAAAGAAGGTCTCCCTGGCCGACGTGATTGTCCTGGGCGGGTGCACGGCCGTCGAGCAGGCGGCGAAGAACGCCGGGTTCGAAGTCTCGGTACCCTTCGCGCCCGGGCGCACCGACGCCTCACAGGAGCAGACAGACGTGGAGGCGTTCGATGTTCTCGAACCCGCAGCGGATGGGTTCCGCAACTACGTCCGTGCGGGGCAGAAGCTACCGCCCGAAACGCTGCTGGTGGATCGGGCGTTCATGCTGAACCTGACCGCGCCCGAGATGACGGTCCTCGTCGGCGGGATGCGTGCACTGAAGGCCGACTTCGGGCGGTCCGAACATGGCGTCCTCACCGACCGGTCCGGGGCGTTGACCAATGACTTCTACGTGAACCTGCTCGACATGAGGACGGAGTGGAAGGCCTCCGAGTCGTTGGAGAACGTCTACGAGGGTCGTGATCGGGCCACGGGCGAACTGAAGTGGACGGCCACCGCCGTCGACCTCGTTTTTGGCGCCAACTCCCAGCTGCGCGCGATTGCCGAGGTCTACGCGTGCGACGACGCGAAGGAGGACTTTGTCCGCCACTTCGTCCGGGCGTGGGACAAGGTCATGAGTCTGGATCGGTTCGACCTGGCGGCCGCCTGACTCATGCGGGGCGCTGCTCGCAACCGCAGTCAGCGGATACCGAGGTCGCTGTCTACGTATGAGCCTGGACGGTTGCTGGTCCCGGTGCCGCACGTGCAATCGACATCCACCTGCAGCCGGACGGTCACTGGACTGGATGCCTCCAGTTTGAGAACCACTGGGTTCTCGCCTTTGGTAGACACTTTGAGAACTTGTTCCTGATGTTGAGGATCGGACATCTCTGGATAACCCTTTGCTGATTGTTGGGAAGAGGGTGCATCGTTCGTGCCACATCGTTGTGGGGACACGGGAAAGGAAGTTGATGGTGGAGGTTCTGGCCCTGGCGCTTCGGCGCCAGGGCCAGAACCTCTGGCTACCTGGGGTCCGGCTTAGTGTCGGAACTGTCGCCAGGGCAGGTGTCCGAATCCGAACACGTTTCGGCGCATTCGTGCCTGGTCACGAGGTCGAATTGAACGCCGCCGTGCTGCTCCACGCCGGTGCGTATCGCCCGCTCCACTACGGACGTTGCAAGGCGCCGGCGCAGGGAGAGCGGATCGCGGCGCAGGTCCTTAGCGAGGGCAAAGCAGAGCAAGAGCATGACGACTACAAACGGTAGCGCTGCGACGATGGTGATTCGTTGCAAGCCGGCTAAGGCTTCCGAAGGTTCGTCGCCGCCTGCCAGCAACATGACTGCCGCGACTGCTCCGGTGAGGGTGCCCCAGAAAATGACCACGCCCCGGCGCGGCTCTTCGGCGCCGTTGGAACTGAGCGATCCCATCACGATGGAGGCTGCGTCTGCACCAGTGACGAAGAAGATCGCGACCAGGACCATGGCAAGGACGATGACGGCTGCGATCAGCCAAGCGGGCATGGACAGGTTCTTGACGAGGTCGAACAGAGCTCCGTCGAAGTTGATGGACGGGCTTCCGTCTGTCATGGTGACCAGCCCCGGGCTGTTTGACTTGTCGGCTTCCTGCTGGACATGGAAGGCGCTTCCGCCGAAGATGCTGAACCAGATCACGCTGACGATGCTGGGCACCAGCAGGACGCCGGTGACGAACTGGCGGATGGTACGCCCGCGGCTGATGCGGGCGATGAACATGCCCACGAACGGTGTCCATGACACCCACCAGGCCCAGTAGAAGATGGTCCAGCCGGACATCCAGCTGCGAAGAGCCTCGTCGCCCACGGCTTCCGTCCGGGAGGACATTTCGGCCAGGTCCCGGGCGTAGTCACCGACAGCAGAGGGGATCAGGTTGAGGATAAACAGGGTGGGGCCGGCGACGAAAACGATGAGGGCCAGGATAACGGCCAGGACCATGTTGATGTTGGAGAGCCACTGGATGCCGCGGCTGATGCCGGACACCGCGGAGGCCACGAAGCAGGCCGTCAGGATGGCAACGATTGCCACGAGCACGGGCGTGCCGATTTCCCCGAGCCAGCCGTTGGAGGTCAGGCCGCTGCCGATCTGGAGGGCGCCCAAGCCCAGGGAGGCGGCGGTGCCGAAGAGAGTGGCGAAGATCGCGAGGATATTGATGAACTTTCCGACTGGCCCTTCGACCATTCTCCTGCCGAACAGCGAGGTGAAGGCCTCGGAGACCAATTGCCTGCGGCCCAAGCGGTACGTGCCGTAGGCCATTGCGATGCCGACAACTGCATACATGGCCCATGGGTGCAGCGTCCAGTGGAAGATGGAGGTTGCCATGGCGGTCTGGATGGCTGCGGGAGTGCGGCCGTCCACGGTGCCGGGCGGCGGCGAGATGTAGTGGTAGAGCGGTTCGGCCACGCCGTAGAACATGAGTCCGATGCCCATGCCTGCGGCGAACATCATGGATACCCAGGAGACGGTGCGGAACTCGGGTTTTTCACCGTCCTTGCCCAGCGGGATATTGCCGAACTTGCCCAGGGCCAGCCACAAGACGAAGACGACGAATAGAGAGGCGAGAACCATGAAGAGCCAGCCGGTGTACTGCATTACCCAGTTCAGGGCAGTCGTGGAGGTTTCTGACAGGCTGTCACGCCCAGTGAAGCCCCAGATCACAAAGGCGACGGCGATGGCGCCAGTGATCCCGAAGGTGACTTTGTCGAGGGTGAGCTTGCGGTTCCTGCGTTTCGAAACGGCTTGCTCGGTCTTGGCATGGCGCAGCTCTTCTAGGATCTGCTCGTATTCTTCGGCATCAGGCAAGGTGGCTGCGCCTCCGTCCTCCGGGTCGAGGACAGATGGGTTTGTTTCTTTCTCAGACACACTGATGACGTCGTTGTTCTCCGTACGTCCGGGTTCGTCGCTAAGCGGAGTCTCTGCCAAGTCGGTCTCGGCAGGCAACTCCTCGGGCATGAGGGGTTTAAGGTCATTATTTGTAGCCATGAGCGGGTCCTTTGCTCGGCGGGTCATGGGCTGGTGTTTAGACATGGCCTTCGGCGGTTAGACCGGGCGGAAGGTTGGGGGCTTCGTCCGATTCGATGACCATGATGTTGCCTTCGACAATTTGCAGGTCGTGAGTGCGTACCGGCAGCTTGGCCGGCGGCGCATCCAATGCTCCGGTACGGAGGTGAACCTGGATGCGTGCAAGGGGCACTCAACCCAGCAATCCTCGTAGCCGTCGGCCAGAGAGGCATCTCGGTGCGCATGTGTCGTCGATGGCGAAGAGCTCGCCGTCTTCAGTGTGGAAGACAGCGATTGGCGGAGCGGTGTCAAGCCGTAGTGCCTGCCCGGGAGCGAGTTCACTGAGGGGGCAGGCTTTGTGCATGGTGCACCTCTTTAGGTCTAGGGATGAGGTTCGCGCTGTCGCGGAGTTTGGTGGGTCGTTCCGTAGTGGTCAACTGGATTCGCCCTAAGCAACAGATTGCGCCCTCGATATAACGAATGTCAAGGTTTTTCACTGATTTCAGTTCCTTTACGCGAAGCGTGGGGCTGCGTCACCCTGTTGCATATAACGATTTTGGTTGCGCAAGAAGCATTATGAAGAGGAAAAGTATGCAGAGGCTTGCGATCTTAGGAGCATCCTTGGCTGGACTTTCTGCAGCCAGGCAGCCCACGCTCAAGGGTTTGCCGGACGCCTTGTCATCATTGGCTGATGAACAGCACCGTCCGTACGACAGGCCCCCGTGGAGCTGTTCCACGGTGTGAACAAGCAGGACTTCGACGCCTGCGAGCGTTGCCAGCCGGCCATGGGATCGAAGATCTACGCCAAGGGAGGCGTGCTGGTCCCCAGCGAGCACCACATCGGCGCCTTCCACGACTGGGTCAAGGAAAAGTGGGCGACGTCGTCCCTGCTTCCTAACGCCGGCCCAACTGCCGCCGATAAGCGCGGCCCCGCTGCCGGGCTTATCGGCGTCTGTAGCCCATCTTCGCGCTGATGGTCAGGCCCGCTTCGCGGAGGCCTTCCATGAGTCCGGGATGGTCTTCCGGAGTGAACCGGAACGCAGGACCGGAAATACTTACCGCGGCGATGACATTCCCCAGGTGGTTATAGATGGGAACTGCGACGGCTGTCAGGCCGATTTCGAACTCCTCGTGGACCACCGCGTAGCCCTGCCGGGAGACGTCCAGCAGCTGAGTCTCCAGTTCCGTCCGGTTCGTTATCGTGCGGGGCGTACGTGCAGGGAGCCCAACTCTCTTGAGCAGCTGATCCCTTTCGTCAACCGTGAGGGCTGCCAGCAGCACTTTGCCGCTGGATGTGGCATGCAGTGGCGTCAGGCTGCCCACCCAGTCGTAGGTCGCTAGCGTAGAGGGCCCCATGGCCTGATCCACGTTGACTGCGTAGTTCGATCGCAGGACGGCCAGGTTCACCGTTTCCTTGTATTTCGCTGCGAGGCTCTCCAGGACGTCCCTGGCCTCGTGCACTACGCTCAGCCTGCCGGGAATGGACGTTGCCAGCCGGAGGATACCAAAGCCCAGCTGATACTTTCCTCGTTCATTGTTCTGGCGGACTAGGTCTCGACCAACCAAAGACCCCATCAGCCTGGAAACCGTGGACTTGTGGACGCCCATTTCCTCGGCAATTTCGCTGACGCCGGCGTCACCCTCCCGGGCCAGGATCTCCAGGATGTGGAGTGCACGGTCCACTGATTGGACGCCTCCACCTTGTGCATCTGCGTCCTTGTCGAAGTCCGGATTGTTGCGATTGGCCATTATGCCTCGAGTCTTTGTCCACGAAGGGGGCTGGGTCCCGATGGCCCCGCCTGGCCTGCTCCCTTATCGTTTCTCATCCTAGACCGAGTCTGGCGCGGACCTTCACAAGGCCTTTAACCAAGCAAAGGGAGAGGCACCCCGAAGTGGGGTGCCTCTCCGGGCGACAATGTGCGGTGGGTCAGCCGGGAAGCTCATTCTGTTCTGGACTGCCCGCCGTCACGGTTTCGCATTATTCAGCTAAAGCCGGGCATGGTTTTCCTCGCTGCTCACCTTGTGCGGGGCGGGCCAACCTTTCGCGTCCGGCGTAGGCATTCAGGCTGTGGCTCCTCAGCAGCCAGTACGTCTTCCTTTATCCGCACCGGATATTCGGTGCCCGAATCGTCCAGGTGGAAACGGTGAATCTTCCGACGCTGGGTCATGCGTGCCATGCTGCGCTCCGTGCTCGGTTGTTTGCGGAAACGATGGTCTCGTGTGACTGCGTCCAAGGGAGGGGGAGCACAGGAACCGGCTCACCGGACTGGACGCCTTCCGGGGGAACGGCCATGACGCCGTCGGCCCAGGCCAGACCACGCATCATGCCGGGCCCGGAACGTGAGGTGGGGAATGCCAGCCCGTGGATAAACTTGCAGGGAATGAGACGCGTACGGCCCGGGTCCGGATCAACGTCGGCGCCGGACGTCACGTGTCCAACTGCGTTCAAGGGCCTGTTTCCGAGTGCCGCCAGCAGCGGCTCAACCAGCGTGGTGAAGGACATCATGGCGGCCAGCGGGTTGCCAGGAAGTCCGACGACGAAGCGACCATCTGGGAGTTCGGCCAGGACGGCGGGGTGGCCGGGGCGCATGGCGACGCCGTCCAGCAGCAGCCGCCCGCCGAGCGCGGCCACGGCAGCGCGGAGATGGTCTGTGCCGGAACGGCCCGTTCCGCCAGTGGTTATGGTCAGGTCCGGTTGCTGTCCAGGGAGCGCCTCAGAATTTCCGAGGGCCGTGATCCATTCGTCGTAGGAGTCGTCAATTCTAAGGGGGTTTCCGGGGGTGCCCCCCAAGATTGAAATGACCGTGCCCAGTTGCGGACCGAACGTGTCCCTGACCTGCCCCGGCCCGGGAACACCGGCCGTCAGCACTTCGGAACCAGTAAGTACGATCGCGACCACTGGCTGGGCCTGGACCTGCAGTTCGTCGTAGCCAGCCATGGCAGCGAGGGCAAGGTGGGCGGGGTTCAGTAGTGTGCCTGCCGGGATCAGCACTTCACCCGCCGAGGCTTCTTCGCCCGCATGTCGGATGTGCTGACCGGGTCGTGGTTCGCCGTGCTTCGCGTGTTGGTCGAGCGCCAGAAGGAGGTTGCCCTCAGGGCCGCGAGTGATCTGGCCGCTTTCTTTGCGGAGGATCGATTGGGCGCCGCGGGGTACCAGTCCACCGGTGGCAATCGTGGTGGCTTCATCCCGCGACAAGGTGCGTCCCTGTCTGGAAAGGATCCATGGGCCGCTGCCGTTGACGGCCCAGCCGTCCATGGCAGAGGAAGAGTAATGGGGGAGGTTCTGCACTGCGGCGACGTCGCGGGTCAGTGTGCGGCCGGATGCCGATGCTAAGGGGAGGCACACAGGCAGAAGCGGGGTTGCGCAATCAAAGGCAAATTGGCGGGCTTCAGACCAGGTGGGGGCCGGGTGTCGGGCCCCGTGCCAGGTATGGGACATTTCTGAACCGCGACCGCCGGTAGCGATTTCCTGGGCGATCATTGTGGCCCCTTTTCTGACGGTCTTGATGCGCTGGGGTGCGGACCGGGAACTGTAAGGAAGGCACCCGCGTGGTGCGCGCTTTACAGTTCCCGGTTGTCCGCTGTTGCCTGCTAGGCCTTGACGTATCCGTTCGGGTTCAGAACGAACTTGGTTGCTGCGCCGGCGTCGAATTCCGCATAGCCGCGCGGGGCATCTTCGAGCGAGATTGCCTTGGCGTTGACGGCCTTGGCGATCTGAACCTTGTCGTGCAGGATCGCCATCATCAGCTGGCGGTTGTACTTCATCACCGGGCACTGGCCGGTGGTGAAGGACAAGGACTTTGCCCATCCAGTGCCCAGCGACAGCGAGAGGGATCCGTGCTGGGCTGCCTCGTCGATTCCGCCTGGGTCACCCGTCACGTACAGACCTGGGATGCCCAGGGCACCGCCAGCGGCGGTGATGTCCATGAGGGAGTTCAGCACGGTGGCCGGGGCTTCGTGCGAGGCGTCTTTGCCGTGTCCGCGGGCTTCGAAGCCGACGGCGTCCACGCCGCAATCAACTTCCGGCACCCCAAGGATCTGCTCAATCTGGTCCTTGGGGTCACCTTTGGAGACATTCACCGTTTCGCATCCGAAGGACCGGGCCTGTGCCAGGCGGTCCTCGTTCATATCGGCGACAATCACGACGGCGGCGCCAAGCAGTTGGGCACCGACGGCGGCAGCCAGGCCAACGGGGCCGGCGCCAGCGACGTAAACGGTGGATCCGACGCCCACTCCCGCCGTAACTGCTCCGTGGAATCCGGTGGGGAAGATGTCCGAGAGCATGGTCAGGTCCATGATCTTCTCCAGGGCCTGGTCCCGATCCGGGAACTTCAGCAGGTTCCAGTCCGCGTAGGGGACCAGCACGTATTCTGCCTGTCCGCCGACCCAGCCGCCCATGTCTACGTAGCCGTAGGCGCTGCCGGGCCGGTCGGGGTTGACGTTCAGGCAGATACCGGTCTTGCGTTCCTTGCAGTTCCGGCATCGGCCACAGGAGATGTTGAACGGCACCGAAACGATGTCGCCGACCTTGATGAATTCCACGTCGGGACCAACTTCAATCACCTCGCCGGTGATTTCGTGGCCCAGGACCAGGTTTTGGGGGGCCGTGGTGCGGCCGCGCACCATGTGCTGGTCCGAGCCGCAGATGTTGGTCGTCACAGTGCGGAGGACTACACCGTGTGGCACCTTCCGGCCAATGTTGGCTGGATTGACGCCGGGTCCATCCTTGAGCTCGAACGTCGGGTAGTCGGTATTGATGATCTCGACGACACCGGGTTCCTTGTAGGCGACTGCTCTGTTTCCTGACATAGACACTCCTTGGACAATTGCTGTGGTGTGTGGAACTTGTATGCTGCCCCGCCACCCGAAAGCGATGCTTCGATGAGATACCTCCCCAGGTTCCAGGCCACCGAAGCACCGTTCACGGGAACGGGACCGCTCATCCCTGATGTGGATGGAGCTGTGGGAGGCCCGGACATCAGGCCAGGCCTCCCGGTGATGCCTAACGCGGGGCCGCTGCTCCTGCGGATGCGACCGTGTGGTCGGCCAGGACAACGTCGGCCTGGGCCTGCGTTATGTCAGACACGAATTCCCTCTTGTTGGGTACTGATATTTTTTATCATTAATAAAGATATATCAGTTACATCGTATGGCAGGTCCACGGGTGTGTCCAGAGATTTTTAGCGGCCGTGTATCAGGCTGAGTGCCTCTGCACGGGCAGCAGGCAGGCGCAGCTCGCCGCGCACGGCAGAAGTGATGGTCTTTGCTCCGGGCTTGCGGATACCCCGCATCGACATGCAGAGGTGTTCGCACTCAACAACCACAATGGCCCCGAGCGGCCGCAGCGAACTGACCAGCGCATCCACCACCTGTGTAGTCAATCTCTCTTGGACCTGTGGCCTTCGTGCATAGACATCCACAAGCCGGGCGAGTTGCTCAGTCCAGTCACCAGCCCTTCAGCGGAGGGGATATACCCCACATGCGCTACGCCGTGAAACGGGACCAGATGATGCTCACAGGTGGAGTAAAAGGGGATGTCCTTGACGATGACCATTTCACCATGGCCAAGGTCAAAGGTCCTGTCCAGCACGGCCAGGGGGTCCTCGTGGAGTCCGCCAAACGATTCGGCGGCAGCCCGGGCTACGCGGGCGGGGGTATCCGCGAGTCCTGGCCTGTCCGGGTCCTCTCCGATCGCCAGGAGGTAGTCACGGACGGCCTGCTCCACCCGGGGTCCGTCCACACCCTTGGCTGGTGTTGTTGTTGTCGTCATCCAGCGCTCACAGTTCGGCCCGTTCCAGCCGCACGATGACGGACTTGGAGGTCGGCGTACCGCTGGTGTCGGCTACCGAATCAAGCGGCACCAGCACATTGGTTTCCGGGTAGTAGGCCGCCGCGCAGCCCTTGGGCGTCGAGTACGAAACGATGCGGAAGTTTTCGGCCCGCCTCTCAGTGCCCTGGAATTCTGAAATGAGGTGAACCATGTCTCCATCCCTGAAGCCGAGCCCAACAATGTCGGCCTCGTTGACCAGGACTACGCGCCGCCCACCATGGATGCCGCGGTAACGATCGTCCTTGCCATAGATGGTGGTGTTGTACTGGTCATGGGAGCGCAGGGTCTGAAGGACGAGTCGTCCCGCCGGGACCCTGATAAATTCCAGTTCGTTGCCTGTGAAGTGGGCCTTGCCCGAAGCGGTATCGAACTTCCTGGCGTCCCGGGGTGGGTGGGGAAGGACGAAACCTCCGGGGTTCTGGATCCGTTCCTCGAAATTTTCGAAGCCGCTGAGGACCGCCTCGATGTGTTTCCTGATGATGGAGTAGTCGTCCCTCATGGCGAGCCAGTCGGCCTTGGGGGTTTTGGGCAGCGGGAGGTTGTCCCTGCCGGTGAAGAGTTTGTGGGCGAGGTTGCAGACAATGGCCACCTCGGACTGCAGGTGCTCGCTGGCGGGCTTAAGGCGTCCGCGGGAGGCATGAACCGCACTCATGGAATCCTCCACGGTAACTCTCTGGTCGCCTGTGCGCTGGGTGTCCTTCTCCGTACGTCCGAGCGTCGGAAGAATCAGCGCACGACGACCCGTCGATACGTGGGAATGGTTCAGTTTCGTGGAGATCTGCACCGTCAGACGGGTGTTGGCCAGAGCCTGTTCCGTGACCTCGGAATCCGGGGCCGCCCGCACGAAATTGCCGCCCATGCCAATGAAGACGCGGACCTTGCCGTCCCGCATGGCGCGAATGGCGGCCACGGTGTCGAAGCCGTGCGGCCGGGGGGAGAGGAACTGGAATTCGTGGTCAAGCCGGTCGTGGAAGTTCTCCGGCATCTTCTCGAAGATGCCCATGGTACGGTCACCCTGGACGTTGGAGTGGCCGCGGACGGGGCAGACGCCGGCACCGGGCTTGCCGATGTTGCCTTGGAGAAGCAGGACGTTGACCACGTCGCGGAGGGTGGGTACCGAGTGCTTGTGCTGGGTCAGGCCCATGGCCCAGCAGACGATAGTGGCGCTCGAGGCCAGGAGACGCTCGCCAGTGGACTTGATCTGTTCCAGTGTCAGTCCGGTGGCTTCGACGATGTCGTCCCATTCCGCCTTTTCGAGGTACCGCAGGTAATCGTCGATGCCAACGGTGTGGTCCCTGATGAATTCATGGTCCAGCACGGTGGGCAGGCCGGGGGTCTTGCGCCCTTGGGCTTCGGCTTCGAGAAGGTATTTGCCAAGCCCCTGGAAGAGGGCCTGATCGCCTCCGGCGCGAATTTGGAGGAAGTCGTCGGTCAGTTGGGTGCCCACCACCATGCCGGAAATGTTCTGCGGATTCTCGAATCGAAGGAGCCCGGCCTCAGGAAGTGGATTCACGGAGATGATCACGGCGCCGTTCTTCTTCGCCTTCTCCAGCGCGCTGAGCATGCGCGGGTGGTTGGTGCCGGGATTTTGACCCGCCACGAAAATCAGCGACGCCGTCTCCAAGTCCGTGAGGCTGACGGAGCCTTTGCCGATGCCGATGGTTTCGACGAGGGCCGAGCCCGAGGACTCGTGGCACATGTTGGAGCAATCGGGGAGGTTGTTCGTCCCGATACCCCGCACGAGGAGCTGGTACAGGAAGGCTGCTTCATTCGAGGTCCGCCCGGAGGTATAGAAGACCGCTTGGTCAGGATGATCCATGTCTTTGATCTCCTGGGAGACCAACTCATAGGCTTCGTCCCATGCGATGGGTTTGTAGTGGGTTGCCCCCTCGTCAAGGAGCATCGGGTGCGTCAGCCGGCCCTGCTGTCCCAACCAGTAGTCGTCACGCGTCTTAAGGTCCGCGATGGAGTGCTCGGCGAAGAATTCGGGGGTGACTCGACGGCGGGTGGCCTCCTCGGCGACTGCCTTGGCACCGTTCTCGCAGAATTCCGCAGCATTGCGCTTTTCGTGTTCAGGCCAGGCACAGCCCATACAGTCAAAGCCGTCAACCTGGTTGACTGCCATGAGCGTCTGGATGCTGCGCAGCGGGCCCATCTGCTCAAGGGAGATCTTCAGTGCGTTCGTGACCGCGGGGATGCCGACGGCTTTGGTCTTGGGTTTGGTGAGAGTCAGTTTTGACTCGTCGATATTCTGTTTGGGTGCTTTTGAAGCCATGTGATCTTCCCTTCAGATCTTGGCAGGAAACGGCGGGCTGGCGCGTTGCGTGGGGGACAACGTGGTCTGCTGCAGTGTCGGGACGCTGTCCAGAAGGCCCGGCAGGCGGACGAGGTCGTTGAAGGTGTAGATATGGAACCCGGCAAAGAGGGGATCACCTGCCAGCTCGCGGTGAACGTCGCGAATGAGGCGGGCACTGTCGTAGTTCAGGAAGTCGCCTCGCCGCCAGAGGGCCCCCGCCATGCCTGTCCGGCGGGCAAGCCTGAGCGAACGGCCGACGCCGAGGCGGGCTCCCATGGATACCAGCTTCTTAACGGAGACCGGACCTGGGACACCGACCCACACAGGGAGCTCCATACCGTTCCTGCGGATGGTCCGGAGGTACTGGCTGATTGCCTCCGCAGAAAAGCACATCTGGGTGACCAGTGAGGACGCCATTGGCGCCTTGGTCTCGAGGCTGCTCACGAGTTGTTCCTGGCTAAGCTGGGGGTGGCCCTCGGGGTAGCCGGCGATGCCTATGGAGAAGCCAGGCGAATACGCCTTGATGGCTTCCAGGAGTGATCCACTCCAGGAGTAGGGACCTGCGGACATGCGGCGGTCACCGGCAACGAGAAACAACTCGGAGACCCCGGCGCCCTGCAACTGCCGCAGGAGGGAATGCAGTTCTGCCTGGCTGGCGATGCTGCGGGCGGCGAGATGGGGAACCGTGTGGTAGCCCAGACGGGCCAGATGTACGGCTGCTTCTACAGTCCGTGCAGGACCGTGGTGCGGCAGGCACGTCACACTGACGGCGCCCGGGACATCTAACGCCATGGGGAGTTGCGTGAGCAGATCGGCAGACGGAACAACTTCCACCCGCACCCTTGCAACAGCATCTTTGCTCATTGCTCTCCGTTCTTTGGCGTACCCGTGCGTCGCCCGCACACACGGGGCAGCGTCCATATCGGGAGGCTCGGGAGGATTGACATTCTTATGCCGACATATTGATATATCAGTTCTAGGAATACTATGTACGTGGAGCCTGCACGTCAAGGCCCCGCCGCATCTCGGGAGGAGACTTGAAAATGGCAATCGGTGGCGAATTACTGGTTGATGCGGGAGGTTCGTATGTGCCGGTGAGGCAGGACGACGAATCCTTTGCCGACTTTGCCTACAGGGTCTTGTGCGATGAGCTGATCGTTCTGGACATCAAACCGGGAGAGCCCCTTAACGATGAGGCGATCTCCAGGCGCCTGGGTGTTGGCAGGACGCCGATCCGGGAAGCCATGAAACGGCTCGAGGGCGACCATTTGGTGGTGGCCTATCCCCGGCGCGGAACGTTCGCCGCCGGCGTGGACATTAAGGACCTGGCTGAAATCTCCGAAATCCGGCAGCTCCTGGAGCCTGCGGCAGCAGCGCGGGCTGCACGGATGGCGTCGCCGCAGCTTCGGCAGGAGCTTAGGGACTTTGCCCGGGAAGTAGGGCAGCTTCTGCCAGCCACGCGCTCGCAACGGGATCTCATGCGCCTGGACATGCGGGTACATCGGATGATCTACCGGGCCACAGGGAGCCGGCACCTTGAAGAGGTCCTGATCCGATACGACAACCTGGCAACGCGGATTTGGAGCCTTGTCCTGGAAAAGCTCCCGCCGGTGTCCGAGCATATTGCCCAGCATATTGAGCTGCTCGAGTGCATCGCGGAAGGGGACTCCGAAGCTGCGGCGCGGTTGACCACCCAGCACGTCACTGACTTCGAGAACCTGATCAGGGCTGTCCTGTAGCCCCTTGGTTCCAGGGTTTGGCAGTGTGCCCACCGTGGATCACCCGGCGGCTCCCCGGACCAGGGCATGCGACTGTTTCCTCGCCGCCTCGGTTGTGTGCAGGAGAAGCAACGATGTGGTGACGGAGCCGACGCCGCCGGGGACAGGGGTCAGCGCCGCGGCAATGCCCCACACGCTGGCCTCGTCCACATCCCCCACGAGGGACCCGTCCGGAAGAACGTTGGTGCCGACGTCGATCACTACGGCCTCGGACGAAACATGGCCGCCGTTCAGCAGGCCGGTGCGCCCGGCGGCGACGACCACGACGTCGGCCGTCCTGGTGTATTTCTCAAGCGGACCTGACCTGGAGTGGCACACGGTAACCGCGGCGTCGCGTTCCAGCAGCAGCAGGGACAACGGCTTTCCCACCACGGCGGAACGGCCAATGACGACGACGTTCCGGCCCGCCACTGGGATGTCAAAATGGTCAAGGATCTCGATTACTGCTCGCGCCGTGGCCGGTGCGAACGAGGGCTGGCCCACAGCCAGCCGGCCCAGGCTCAACGGGTTCGCGCCATCGATGTCCTTCTCCGGGGCAATGTGCCCAACAAGCTCATCTGTCCCGACGCCGGGAGGCAAAGGCGTCTGGAGGATGATGCCGTTTACCGATGGTTCGGCGCTGAGGTCCTTCAAGACTGAGGTCAAAACCTGTGCGGTGGCGTCCTGCCCAAGATCCACGATCCGGCAACTGATGCCGGCACTCTCCGCCGCCCGTTCGATAGACCGGACATACCAGTGCGTGGAACCGTCATCGGTGGCGACAACCACTGCGAGCGTGGGGCGCAGTCCGTCGGCTTCGAGGTCACGGGCCTCATCGTGGGCTTTCTGCTGAATGACGCGTGCCAGTGTTTTTCCGGACAGAAGTACGGTGCTCAACCGAGAATCCTTCCGCGGACGCGACCCACGAGGGCGTCTGCTGCCAGGATGACCTTGTCCTCGAGGCCGTCGGTCTGGCCAGCCAACCGTGAACGGGCAGCGGCGTCTTTGATGGCCACCATGTTAATATCGATGTTCACCCGCGCGGTTGTTGCGGCTGCGCGGGCCGCGTCGGCGGCAGCAGCGACGTCGCTGATCACATTGGCGTTCGCGACGTCGAAAAGTTCCGTGCCAAGATCCACGATGGCGCCGGCGAGCTTGATGAGCTGTGCGGGGGTTTGTGCGGCCAGGATGAGCGCATCCTGGATGGCTGCCGTCCGTGCGGTTTTGAGGTCTTCGGTCCCGGACGGAAGTTTGTACGAGTCGATGACGCCTTGGAACGCATGTTGGTCAGCGTCCGCAAGGCGCAGCGCGTCGACCACCAGTCCGTCGGCCGCCCTAATGATCCTTTGCACGGTTTCGGCATGCTGTTCGTACTTCGCGCCGGTAGTGTACCTGCCAACCATGGCGACGAGCGCTGCCCCCTGGGCGGCGTGGAGCGCGGCGGCCGCGCCGCCGCCTGGGGTGGGTTCTCGCGAGGCCAGCCTGGCGAGGTATTCGTTGATTGTTTCTGAGCTGATCATGTGTCTTCCTGGGCTGAAGCTTGAGTCGACTGGGCAGGGTTTGTGACGTGATGGAAGAGCAGCGGCCCGGACTCTGGCTGCGAGGTGAAGAGTCCGGGCCGCGTGCCATTGAACGGTCTGGCGGGTGGTTAGCCGCGGAGCCTGGTCATCGTTGGGTCGTACAGCGGATCCGCTGTGACTGTGGCCTGGATGCGCCGTCCGAAGTACTCGATCTCGACCGAGTCGCCAATGGAGACAGCGGCCGGAAGGTACGCGTAGGCGATCGGCCTGGCGACGGTGTAACCGTAGGCGGCACTGGTGACGTAGCCGACTGCCTGGTCCTTGTAGAAGACCGGTTCCTTGCCCAGCACGATGCTTCGGCCGTCGTCGACCGTCAGACAGCGCAGGCGGCGGGCGGAGTTCTCCTCGGTGCGGCCCTCCAAGGCGGCCTTTCCGACGAAGTTTTCCTTGGTCATCTTCACGGCGAATCCGAGGCCGGCTTCCAGGGGGTCGTGCTCGGTGGTCATGTCGGTGCCCCACGAGCGGTAACCCTTTTCAAGGCGCAGCGAACTGAAGGCTGCCCGGCCCGCGGCGATGACGCCGTGAGGCTGACCGGCCTTCCACAGGGCATCCCAAAGGCGCTGGCCGTTGTCTGCACTCGTGTACAGCTCCCAGCCCAACTCGCCGACGTAGGACAACCGCATCGCGGTCACGCTGACGCCGCCGATGACAACCTTCTTGGACCGGAAGTAGCGGAGACCGTCGTTGGAGAAGTCGTCGCTGCTGACGGTGCTGATCAGGTCCCGGGCGAGGGGCCCCCACAAACCGATGCAGCAGGTGCCGCCAGTCGTGTCGCGCACCTGGACCCAGTCGCTGGCGGTTCCGCTTTCCGTCTGGTGGCGTGCGGCCCGCTCAAAGTAGGCGGTGTCGATGTTTCCGTTGGCACCGAGCTGGAAGGTGTCTTCGCTCAGCCGGGCCACCGTGATGTCGCTTCGGATGCCACCGGCATGGTCCAGCAGTAGGGTGTAGGTGACTGCCCCGGGCTTCTTGTCCATCTCCGCTGTGGTGAGTTCCTGCAGCAGCTTCAGTGCTCCTGGGCCGGAGACCTCGAGGCGCTTAAGCGGAGTCATGTCATACATGGCCACCGCGGTGCGGGTCTTCCAGGCTTCGGCGGCGGCGATGGGCGAGCTGAACATCCCGGACCAAGCGTCACGTGCCGGCGGCTGCCATTCGTCAGGCATCTCCTTGAGCAGTTCGGCGTTAGCTTCGAACCAGTAGGGGCGTTCCCATCCCCCACCCTCCAGGAAGAATCCGCCCAGTGCCTTGTGGCGGGCGTGAAAAGGAGTGACGCGAAGGTTGCGGGGAGAGAGCTTGGGCTGCAGGGGGTGCAGGACATCATAGATTTCCACGAAGTTCTGCTGGGAAGTTTCGCTTACATACTCAGGGGTCAGCTGGACTTCTTCAAACCGGTGGATATCGCACTCACCCAGGTCGGTCTGGGATTTGCCGGTGGTCAGGAGTTCGGCAACAGCCCGGGCAATGCCGGCCGAGTGGGTCACCCAAACGGCCTCGGCGACGAAGAAGCCATCGAGCTCCTTGGACTCGCCCACCAGGGGGCCGCCGTCGGGAGTGAAGGAGAAGATGCCGTTGAAGCCGTCCTCGATCTCGCTTTCCCTCAGTGCCGGGAGGAGCTGCTTGGTGGCCTCCCACGCCGGGAGGAAGTCTTCCAGGGTGAAGTCGAGACGGGACGGCATGTTGTGTTCACCGATGCTGCTGGGGTCGTACGTGGCGAGTTCCTCCACGTCCACAGGCATGGGACGGTGCGCGTAGGAGCCGATGCCGTACCGGTCACCGTGCTCGCGATAGTAGAGGTCCTGGTCCTGGTGCCGCAGAATCGGCAGGGAAGCGCCGTTGGGCAGTTCGTTGCGGCCCTTCTGCGCCGGCACCGGAGTGGTCTTCACGTACTGGTGGGCCAACGGCAGGAGCGGGACGGACATCCCGATCATCTCGCCGATCTTGGCGCCCCAGAAACCGGCGCAGGAAACCACGATGTCGGCAGCGATGGTTCCTTCGGACGTCTGGACGCCGGTGACCCGGCGGCCGGACTGTTCGATGCCGGTCACCGTGGTGTTGCCGAGGTACTTGACGCCTGCGGCTTCCGTCCGCTTGATCAGCAGCTGGACTGCGCGGGCAGCGCGGGCCAGGCCGTCGCTGGGAACGTGGAGCCCGCCAAGGATGTCTTCCTCGTTCAGGAGCGGGTAAAGCTCCTTGCATTCGGCGCGGGAGAGGATCTTGCCCTCGATACCCCACGCGGCGGCATAGCCGAGCTTCCGCTTCAGGTCCGCGAGGCGGGTCTCGGTGGTGGCAACTTCCAACCCACCGACCTGGTTGAAACAGCTAATGCCGTCCTCTGTCAGGGACAAGAGCTTCTCAACCGTGTACTTGGCGAAGCTCGCCATGGTCTTTGAAGGGTTTGTCTGGAAGACGAGGCCCGGCGCGTGGGACGTGGAGCCTCCAGGCATATTCAGGGGTCCTTGGTCCAGGACGGTGATGTTGTTCCAACCCCGCGTGACCAGTTCATCGGCCAGGTTCGTGCCGACGATTCCAGCTCCGATAATGACAATGTTTGGCGTCGATGCCATGTGGTTTCTCCTGCTGATTCTCGTGTGTTGTCTCTGCTGGTTTGGTGGTTTTGCTTACCGGAACACGACGGTGCTGGTTTGATCCAGCAGTACTCGGTGTTCGCAGTGCCACCGCACGGCGCGGGACAGTGCCAGTGCTTCCGCGTCTTGGCCAACCGTTGAGAGGGCGATCGGTCCGTAGCTGTGGTCGACCCTGATGACTTCCTGTTCGATGATTGGCCCCTCATCCAGCTCCGCAGTTACGTAGTGGGCCGTGGCGCCCACCAGCTTGACCCCACGGTCGTAGGCCTGGTGGTAAGGGCGTGCACCCTTGAATCCGGGGAGGAAGGAGTGGTGGATGTTGATTGCCCGGCCTTCAAGGGAGCGGCAGAGGTCATCGGACAGGACCTGCATGTACCGGGCGAGCACGACGAGGTCGATGTTGTGCTCGTCCACCACTTCCAGGAGGCGCTGTTCGGCATCTGACTTCGTCTCGGGGGTCACTGGGAGATAGATGAAGGGGAGGCCGGCGGCCTCGGCCATGGCACGGTGGGTTTCGTGATTGGAAACTACCAGGACGATGTCGCCGCCGAGGCTTCCGCCCCGCCAGCGGAAGATCAGGTCGTTCAGGCAGTGGCCGAACTTGGATACCATCACGAGGACGCGTTGCTTGGTCTGGTCATGAAAGCTGAATTTCATGTCGAAGCGGTCAGCGATCGGACGGAATTCTTCCTGGAGCGTGTCCGGGGTGTGGATGGAGGAACCCGAGAATGCGGTGCGCAGATGCAGAGTCTGGCGGAGGCCGTCGTCGAACTGCTGGTGTTCGTCGATGTTGAAGCCACGCTCAAAGAGGAAGGTGGTGACCGCCTGGACGATGCCCGCGCGTTCTACGCACGACAATGTGAGCACGAACTTCTGGGCCTGGTCTTCCATGTGGGCCTCTGACTGAGGCAGCGTGCTGGTAGATGAGTCTGTCGCCATTAAGGTCATGTCTCCTCCTTTAGATATATTCTAAGAATCACGACTGATATATTAGGGTTGGTCTCAGCGTATACTGGTCAATGGGTGAGGTCAATAGCCTTCTTGGCTTGAACGGAAAGGGGTCCACGCTATGGCTGTAGAAGCTTTGGCAATCGCTGATGATGCCGCAAGGAGGTCATTGGCAGACGTGGCCTACGAACGCATCCGGGACCGTCTGCTGATGCTTGACATCAAGCCCGGCGATCTGCTTAATGACGACCTGCTCGCGAAGGACCTTGGCGTTGGGCGGACTCCGGTGCGTGAAGCCTTGAAGCGGCTGGAGCTCGATCGCCTGGTGGTTTCCTACCCGCGGCGAGGCACTTTCGCGACACGCGTGGAGGTCACTGATCTTGCGTTCATTTCCGAAATCCGCACCCAACTTGAGCCCCTTGCCGCTTCCCGGGCCGCGCGGGTGGCCACCGCATCGGCGAGGGAGAGGTTGCGGGATGTTATGCATGCCGTTGAGTCATTCGAAACAAGTGCGGCGTCAGTCGTCGAAACACTGCGGCTGGATGCCCGTGTGCATCAGGGCATCTATGCGGCTGCCGGCAATCCCCACCTCGAAGATGTCCTGATTCGCTACGACAATCTCGCAACGCGAATCTGGTGCATGGTTCTGGATCGTCTTCCAGACCTCTCCCGCCACGTGCATGAGCACGTCGATTTGCTCCGTGCGGTCATTGACGGGGATGAGGCCAAGGCTGCTGAGCTTGCGCGGATCCACGTCAGCGGCTTCGAGCACGCCGTCCGTGAAGCCCTTTTCGCCGCCTAGCCGCCGTGCTGGTGGTGGGTCTATGCCTTGACCGACCCGCCGAGCCTACGCTCCTGCTTGGATCCCGGCGATGATCCTGTGGTCGAGGAAATCGACCTGACTCCTCCTGACGTGGGCGTTCCCTGCGGGGGAAGGGTCGATGAGTCGATCAACCCCTGTAGCGCATCGCGGGTGCTGAGAAGCTCTGCGATTCGCTCGTCATGATCGCGTAGGCGATCAACGAGGGTGGGCAGCGCGCAGGGCTCAAGGTGCCCCGGATCATGAATGCAGTCCAGGAGGTACCAGCTTCACATCGATGCAACGTTTACGCGGCTCCTTCACGACGCGTACGTGGCGGAACCGCCAGTGGCCCCCTGAGATCTGGTGCTAGTCCTCAGTCCTCATTCCCGCCCGTTCCACTAATTCTGTCAGCCAGGGTCGGTGCGCACGGTGGAAAGCTATTCCTTCGGGCAGCCCCTGCACGGAAGGTTCGGAACCGGCAATGTCGATGGTGATCCGTCCTCCAGCCAGCGGCGCGTTGGTGATGTGCAGGTCGCCGTAGGATTCCGGGATTACCGGATCCATCCAGAAGCCGCCACGGGAAATATGGGCGTCGTACCGCATCAGGCTGGTCACCAGCATGATCGGTGTGGTCGCCGCCCACGCCTGCGGGGAGCAGGCCGTCGGATACGGCACGGGCTCTGCGGCTTGGTCCCGGCTGAAGCCGCAGAACAGCTCCGGGAGCCGCCCGTTGCTGTATTCGGCCGCCTCCAGCAGGGCCGTGGAGATCCGTTGCGCCTCCTCCACAAAGCCGTAGCGCAACAGGCCTGCCGCGATGAGCGCATTGTCATGCGGCCAGACGGAACCGTTGTGGTAGCTGGCCGGATTGTAGGCGCCCATGTCGCTGGCGAGGGTCCGCACGCCCCACCCGCTGAACATCTCGGGGGACATGAGCCGTTCGGCCACCAGCGGTGCCTTATCCTCATCGACAATGCCATGCCAGAGGCACTGCCCCATGTTGGATGCACACGCGTCGACCTGCCGCTTCCTGCCGTCCAAGGCGATGGCGTAGTAGCCGCGGTCAGGCATCCAGAACTCTTCGTTGAAGCGCTTTTTCAACTGGGCCGCTTGCTCGGTGAGCTGGGCACCCAAGGACGCGTCTCCGGCGTCGTACGCCATCCATGCGCGGGCCAGATACGCGTCATAGACGTAAGCCTGGACTTCGCAGAGTGCGATCGGTGGTTCAGCCAGTGTCCCGTCCGCGAAGTTGATGCCGTCCCAGGAGTCCTTCCAGCCCTGGTTGATGAGCCCCTGTGGGTTAAGGCGCTCATACTCGACGAACCCGTCACCGTCCTTGTCGCCATAGTCCCGGATCCAGTCCAGAGCCCGGTCGGCGTGGGGCAGAAGGGCGGCGATGGTGTCCTTGGCAAAGCCCCAGCGGCTGACCGATCCCAGCGTCATCACGAACAGCGGCGTGGCGTCGACGCTGCCGTAGTAGGAGGACTTACCGCCCAGGGACAACCCGCCCGAGACACCGAGCCTGACCTCGTGCAGGATCTTGCCCGGTTCCTCCTCGCTCATCGGATCCACCACACTGCCCTGGCGATCAGCGAGCGTCTGCAGCGTTCCAAGGGCCAGCGACGGGTCCACCGGCAGCGCCATTTCCGAGGCAAAGAGCGAGTCCCGGCCGAAGAGGGTCATGAACCAGGGCGCGCCGGCGGCCACGACGATCCGCTCTGGATGGTCGGGGTCCTCGATGCGGAGCGCGCCCAGGTCGTCGTAGCTGCGCCGAAGGGTCTGTTCGATGGAATGGTTGCCCATATGCAGCTTCGGAATCTTGGCCACCCACTCCTGGCGGCGGCGGTCGCGCGGAGACATTTCTCCCGCAGCCGGATGGACGAATGATGCCACCGGTACTCCGCCATTTAGGGTGGGCGCCACGGTCAACAGGGTGCTCCAGTGTCCGTGCGGCGGGACAACCAGCCGGTACGTCACAGCCTCCGGTGTGATATCGGCGCCCTTTGCCCTGACGACGACGCCCTTCCGGACCGCCTGCCAGACGGCGCTGATAGTCAGCGAATCCCCGTCCGGCAGGCGGGATTCTTCCCAGAGCCGCTGGACGCGTGCCTCCTTTACCTCAAAGAGGTCCGCGAAGTCCGATTCGACGCTGAGGGCGATCACGCATTCGGCTGGTTCCGGGGAGTAGTTCCGAAGGGTGACCTCCTCTACGATTCCCGTCCCGACTTCGCGCAGGCGCTCCACGATCAATGGACTGTCCGCGTACCCGTCCGAGCGGGGAACGCGGCCAATAAACAGGGCCCGATAAGGCTCCTTCGTCTCCGCCGTCAGGGGCTCCAGCGGCTGCCCGTTCACGGTCAGGTTCCAGCGTGACAGGATGCGCGTGTCCTCATGGAAAACCCCGTGCGGATGTTCCGGATGGATGTCCCCGTTCGCCAGGGAAATACAGAAGGATGAACCTTCCACCAAGGTGAGAGTCCCCGCCCCTAGCGGCCCGGCGGCCGTGTCGGCGTTCCATCCAGCCATCCCGGCCTCCTTCAACGGCTCATTACCGGGCGGCGCCGTGCGAATCCGAGCCCAACCGTCGATCGCCGCCTTGATCTGTTAGATAGACGCTACGCCTGTACCCCCCTTGAGACTAGGTACGGAGCCTCACCGAAGTGAGGGTAGCGCCCGGAATGATTGCGCTGGCTCTGACATCGGCGCCAGTCTCAAGGGCAGCCATTCGGGTCTGTAAGGGCTACCGGTGGAGGCCGAGTGCATCGATAACCCTGGCAACGCGTTCACGCTGGTCCTCGGTCAAGCCCTGGATGGGAAGCGGCAGGCTGGCCTGGGGTGCCAGTCCCAGGTGTTCTGCTATGGCGGCAACCACCCGGATGCTCCCGCCGAATTCGGTGAAGAGTTCCCACAACGGGGAAAGCCGTTTGGATGCGGCGACGGCGTCCGGGAACCGTCCTTCCCGGGCCGCCCGGGTGATTTCCATGGCAAGGGCCGGCAAGGTGCCGCCCATGACCGAGTACCAGGCATGGCATCCGGCGGCCAAGCCGGCGGCGGCCTTGGCGTCTCCGGACACTCCGATGGTCACGTGCTCGGGGATGGCCGCCCTGATTTCCTGGACCCGTGCTTGTGCCTGCTCCGGGACGGCCGGTACGCCGGGGATCTTGATGGAAGCGATTCCGGGCAGTTCGGCGATGCGTCCGTACAGTTCGGTGGTGAAGGTGAAGTGGGTGGTGCCCGGGTTGTCGTAGACGATGACGGGCAGCGATGACTGCGCTGTGACGGTCCGGAAAAGTTCGAACACATCATCATCTGTAAGGGGCTGATACGTCATCGGTGCGAGCAGAAGACCGGCGGCTCCGGCTTTCTCGGCGTTTTCCGCGTTGGTGAGGACCTGTGAGGTCCGCAACGCACCGATCCCGATGAACACGGGTGTTCCGCCGGCGTGCTCGACTGCCATGCGGGCGACACGCTTTCGCTCCTCGCTGCTGAGGTACGCGTAGGAGCCGGTGGATCCAAGCGCCGTAATGGAGTCGACCTTAGCCTCCGCGAGCCGTTCGATCAGGCGAACGAAAGTTGCCTCAGCTACTGCATCGTTTTCAAGTGGTGTGAGGGGAAAGGCGCTTAAGCCGGTGAACATCGTTCTAACTCCTTTGTTGAATCACGCGTGGAAGCAGTATGCGCGGTGCGGGCCGCGATCGCTGTGCGCGGGCTTGGCGGAGTGGGATACATGGACGCGAGGCGCGGTGCAGGTTGTGCGTCGCCCGGCTGGGCGGTTAGCCAACGAGGTCGAGCTGGGCGGGGCTGCCCATCTGTTCGGTCGACCGCGGCCGGCGTCGGCCACCGCGTTGCGCGGCGGCTCCGGCGAGGACGACGAGCAGGATCCCGAGGACCTGGATGGCCGAGGGCTGCTGGTGCATTATGAGCAGTCCGAGGAGGACGCCGAGGGCCGGTTCGAGGGCCATCAGGGTTCCGAACGCGGTAGGCGTCATCCTGCGCAAGGCGAGCATTTCCAGCGCGAACGGCAGCACGGGCAGAAGAATGGCCAGACCCGCCGCGGCGGCCAGGATCGCAGGGGTGAGGTGGCCGGCGGCCTGCGGTATGCCGACAACCGCTGCCGTCACGGCGGCGATGGGGACAGTGAGTGAGAGTGCTCCGATCCCGGTGAAGCGATCACCGATCCGCTGGGTGAGCAAAATATAGGCGGCCCACCCGATAGCAGCAAGCGCCGTGAACCCTACACCGGTGGGGTCGAATCCGCCCTGCCAGGGCTGGGTGAGAAGAACGACCCCGAGCAGCGCCACGGCTGGCCAGATGAGCGCCCTTCGGCTGTGGCTGCGGATGGCGGCCACCGTCAGCGGGCCGAGGAATTCAATTGCGACGGCGGTTCCGAGCGGGATGTGCTCGATCGCGGCGAGGAACCCGATGGTCACCAGACCGGTAGTTACGCCGAGGCCGAGCAGTGCCGGGACGTCGTGCCAGCGGACAGTGCGCAGCGGCGGGCGGGCTATCGCCAGGAGGATGACCGCTCCCAGGCTGAGTCTCAGCAATGCGGTTCCGGCCGGGCCGACGGCATCAATCAGATCGACCGACAGGGCTGAGCCCAGTTGGACCGACAGCATCGCCGTCACGGCCAGCCCCCACGCGGGGACCCGGGCATTGATGGAGGCGCCTCT
Organism: Arthrobacter pascens; assembly: GCF_030815585.1. Taxonomy (NCBI): domain Bacteria; kingdom Bacillati; phylum Actinomycetota; class Actinomycetes; order Micrococcales; family Micrococcaceae; genus Arthrobacter; species Arthrobacter pascens. The sequence goes on along the minus strand of NZ_JAUSWY010000001.1, from coordinate 2,049,081 downwards.
GGTCATGGCCGGTACACCCAGCGCGTTTCGAGCGGCTGGTAGGGCATCTCAGTTTCCTTCGTTGAACGAATTGGCGGCTATCAGCCGGCCTGCGATCCTGACGTCGGGACCGAGCCGCGCCAGATGGGCGGTCAGGTCTTCAGTTGCGGCATGAAGTGCCCCGTCAGTCATTGGCTCAAGCGCGTCGATGATGAACAGGGCTGTGGTGGTGTCCGCGCGGAGCTGGGTGCGCCGTCCCTGGCGCCAGCTCCAGCGCCGGCAGGTCACACCGGCATCGTCGCACCAGGCCACCTCGCCAGGTTCCGGGTGCTCGATCACCCCGGCGCCGCCCGCGACAGTGTCGAAAGGCTCCCTGCCGGTGGCCCGGATAAGCCGCGGTGCACCGGTGTAGCCGGTCAGGTCCTCGCCGCCCAGCGGGACCTGGTGCAGAACCGAGATTGCATTGTAAATGTCAGTAAGCCGGTTCACCCGGGGGAGGCCGGACCCCGCACGGCGCAGCAGCGATTCAAGGCTGTTGCGCGTGCGCTGCGGCTTTGCTCCGAACGACTTGTAGGCCTCGCGCCACGACGCCACACGGGGAAGGTCCTCCACCTCCCGGATCTCCAGCGCTTCACGGGCCGAAGTCTCCGCTGCGTGCAACAGCATTTCACTGGCATCGTCGCTTGGGCCCGGGACCAGCCCGTCCACCGCCAGCAGGACGGCACGGTAATCCGGCCGCAGCGAGAACACTGCTGGCTCAACCCGGGCGCCGTCCAGGAATTCCTGAATCATCCCCAGCTCACGCATCAGTTGCCTCCGAGCGGTGTCCCGATCCCACACCAGGCTCAAAGACCGCCAAGGAGAACCTTGCCGGTTCCGTGCCCGGATTGGCGTATGAGTGCCCAACATCACCAGGGAACGAAACAGCATCACCAGACTCGAGGATGAACGACTCGTCGGCCACCACAACCGTGACGGTTCCCTGCTGGACCTGGAGCAGCTCCTTCGTACCCCGCGAATGGGCCTCGCTCACGTGATGGTCCCCAGCACCCAATGTCCAATCCCAGAGCTCAACGACATCCGGCGACTCAGTCCCGGCCACCAGCACACCCAGGCCACCTGACTTAGAGCTCCACAAGGCCGCACCCCCACCATTCCGGGTGACCGTCACAGGCCTGGGCCGAGGCAACTCGACCAACGCCGGCAGTCCAACACCCAGCGCGTCACTGATCCTCAGCAAGGTACCGACGCTGGGATTCGCAGCGCCCTGCTCGACATTGACCACCATCCGGCGGCTCACCCCCGCAGCTTCTGCCAGCTGATCAAGTGTCCAGCCCTTCGACCGCCGCTGCTGCTTGACCCTTCCACCAATCGCCGTTGCCAAAGCCGTTGTAGTTACATCCATAAGTGCATCATACTGCACTTGGAGTGCATTATGCAGTAAGGCTCCATTTCTTCGCAGTCGCCCGGGGCTGACTAGGCGGGGGTCAGTACCCGTACCGACTTTCGTTCCACGGTAGGACAGTGGATTTTTGCCGGGCCACTGGCCGGCGGTTCTTCAAGGCCGAGCAGCATCCTTACTCCGGCTGCGCCCAGTTCGTAGTGGGGGAGGGACACGGTGGAAAGTGGGGGCCGGAGGTGGGCGGCTATGACTTCTTGGTTGTCGAATCCCACCACTGCTAAGTCGTCAGGGATGGAGAGGCCGTGCTCTCGCAGCCCGTCGTATAGCCCCATCGCCATTCGGTCGTTGTAGCAATACACGGCTGTGACCTCGCGCTTGAGGAGTGCCTCGGTCGCTCCGTACCCGCCTTCCTGGTCCGGATAGGCTTCAAGGACAAGGCTCTCGTCGAAGGGGATGCCTTCCGCTTCCAGCGCTTCCTTGTAGCCCTGGAGTCGTCCATCCTTCGCCGGGGCGGGGAGGGTGGCGTTGATGAAGGCGATCCGGCGGTGGCCGTGCTTCAGCAGGATCTCTGTGGCTGAACGGCCGCCTTGTATTTCGTCTGGGACGACAGCCCGGGTGCCCGCTTCCTCAGAAAAGCAGTTGACGAGGACAAAGTCCGACTCCCGGAGGGAGGCCGGCAGGTCGGTGGCTCGGTGGAACCAGGTCGAGTAGAGGATGCCGCGGACCTTGTATTCAAGCATCATGGCAATGGCGTCCGTCTCCAGCTCATGGTTGCCTTCGGTGTTGGCGATGAGAAGGGCGTAGCCATGCTTCCAGGCCTCATCCTGGGCGCCGTGGATGATCTGGCCGGCGAACGGGGTGGTGGCGATGGCGTCGGCGACGAGGCCGATGAACCGGGAACTCCCGCTGACCAGTGTTTGCGCCATGGCATTTGGCCGGTAGCCCAGATCCCGGATCGCGTCCCGGACCCGCTTGCGGGTCTCGTCGGAAATCCGGGCAGCCTTTTTCTTGTTGACGACCAGAGAGACGGTGGCTGTGGAGACGCCCGCGGCCTCGGCTACTTGACGCAGGGTGACGGGTTGGGCGCGCTGGCTCTGTTGCAAGGGGGCAGCCGCACCCGATGGCGTGCCCGGACTGTTCTCCTGCGAAATCATGTGCCCTCCTCCAGGAGTATATCGGCCTGTTGGTGCTGTCATCCCTTGGTCGCCCCGCTCCCCAGGCCTTGGATCATTGCCTTGTTGAGCACCAGGAAGACCAGCAGCAGGGGCGTGATGGTGACGCAGACGGCGGCGAACGTGGCTGTCCAGTCGGTCTTGCCCATGGCGCCGATGTAGTTCTGCAGGCCCAGCGGGATGGTCTTCAGTTCCTCCGAGAGGACGAAGGTATTGGCGAAAATGAAGTCGTTCCAGATGAAGATGCTGTTAACGAGCACCACCGTCACGACAGTATTTACCGAGAGGGGGAGAGTGATCAGTCCGAAGATGCGGTAGGGCCCTGCTCCGTCAAGAGAGGCGGCTTCGTAGGTTTCCCGGGGGATGTACTCAAAGAACGAGGAGAACAGGTAGATCGACATCGGAAGGGCGAAGCCGGCCAGCGGGATGATCATCGACGGGTAGGTATCAAGCAGGTTGATGGTCGAGTAGTCGATGAAGAGCGGTACGAGCGCGATTTGCACAGGCACGATGATGCCGATCAGGAAAAGGCTGCGGACGAACTTGCTGTAGCGGAAGCCGAGGACCTGTAGAGCGTAGGCGGCCATCATGCCCAGGAGCACAATCAGGAGGTTGGCGCCCATCGTCACGATGAAACTGTTGAGGATGTTCATTCCGAGGTTGCCCGTCTCGAAGGCGCGGGCGTAGTTGTCGAAAGTGATCGCCTTGGGGAGTGCGAAAGGGTCGCCGGTCGCGAAGTCGTGTTCCGTGCGCAGGCTGGTGATGAAAAGCCAGGCCAGTGGGTAGACCTGAACGATGACGATGAGGGCAATGATTACCCTAGACAGTGTGCTGTGGAGGTTGGGCTTGCGCCTCCTGCGGAACGGAGGCGGGCTATCTGACTGGGCTGCAATGGGCCTTGTAGCCGGAGCTGTTTGCGCGATCATGCGTCCGCCTTTCGTTTGAGCATGAAGAGGATGAGTCCTACGGCGACCAAGCACTCGACGACGATGAAGACGGCGATGGTACTGGCGTATCCGAAGTCGGTGCTCGTGAATGCCGTCTTGTACATGTAGGTGGTCAGCAGCTCCGAGGACTGTCCGGGGCCGCCGTTCGTCATGAGGTACGGGATGTCGAATCCGCGCAGGCCATAGGTTGTTGCCATGATCGTGGTGGTGATCCAGACGGGCATGATGTGGGGGAAGCGGATCTTGGTGAACAGCTGCCACCGCGAGGCGCCGTCGAGGCGGGCGGCTTCCTCCAGTTCCTGCGGGACAGACAGCAACGCCGCATAGATGATGAGCATATAAAGGCCGGTGAACCGCCACCCTTCGGGGGCCGATACTGCGACGAGGACGCTGTTGATGTCCGAGAGCCAGGGGCGTTCAAGGGCGCCGAGGCCGATCCAGTGCAGGAGCTGGTTGAGAAGGCCCACCGGCTCGATCGAGTAGATGCGGACGAAGAGGAAGGCGATGGCCACCGTGGAGATCACCGCTGGCAGGAGGTAGAGGGTTTTAATCAGCTCGCGGCCGCGTCGCATGGAGGTAAGGAGGCTGGCGACGAGCAGGGCGCCGCCGAGCTGCAGAACCAGGCAGATGGCGAGATAGCCGACGGCGTTGAAGAAGGAGCGCCAGAAGATATCGTCTCCGGTAAGCATCCGTACGTAGTTGGCGAGCCCCACGAACTCCATGTCGCTGATGCCGTTCCACGAAAAGAAGCTGAGGAATAGCGACTGCATGATGGGGAACAGGACTGCGACGCCGTAAAGCAGCAGGGGTGGGAGCAGGAAGACCAGGATAGAGAGTCGTGACCTGTTGGGGAGCATGGCTAGGCCTTTCGGGTGGGGGCCGCAGCCCCCACCGCTGTGATTACTTGAAGAACTTCGGGGCGTTCTGTGCGATGGTGCTGTCCATGGTCCTGGTGAACTGTTCGGGCGTGATGTTGCCCTGAACGAGGAGCACCAGCTCCTGCTGCAGCCTGCCGTTGGTTGTCGGATCGAGCTGGGTGTCCCACGGCATGGCCTGTTTGCCGCCGAGGTCCTTGGCCTTCTCCAGGGCCTTCTTGTACAAGGGCGTGGCGTTGGCCGGTACGGTCGTCTCTACGTTTGTAGTGGGCGAAAGCGCACCAGTGGCCGCGTATTCGGCTGGGTACTTCGTCAGGGCGAACTTCAGGAAGTCGCTCACGAGCGGGTCGTACGTCTTGGAGTTGACGGCCATTCCAATGCCGGACGGGGAGACGAACTCGTTGGCCGCCGTGACGGATCCTTCAGTCGTCGGCAGGGTGAAGAAGTCGATGTCATCACGCACCGCAGGATTCAGCTTGTCAGTTGCCAGGCTTGGCAGCTCCCAGGTGCCGATGTTGTACATCGCTGCCTGGCCGGCTGTGAACTGGTTCTGGGCGTCGGAGTAGCCCTGTGAGGAGAATCCGTCCTGGAAGCACTTGGCCTTGCCAAGCGAAGCCAGCCATTCGACAGTCTTCTGGCCTGCGGGGTCAGAGAACTTCGCTTCGCCCTTTTTGAGCTTTTGAACGAAATCCGGCCCGGCTTCACGGAACGGCTGGTAGGCGACGTACCGCTCCAGCGGCCATTGGTCCTGCCCGTCAATGGCGATGGGGGTGATGCCGGCACTGCGCAGGGCGGTGCACATGGCCGGGATGTCATCGAGGGACTTCGGGACGGAAACGCCCGCCTTCTGCAGCAGGGCCTTGTTGTACCAGATGAACTCCAGCTCGAATTGGAACGGAATCATGTTCAGCGACCCGTCGTCGAAGCGCTGGTAGTCCAGTGCAGCGGGCCGGTAGTCGTCGTAGACGTCCAAGGACTTGAGCAGCTTTTCGGCATCCACCATTCTTCCTTGTTTGGCCAGTTGCTGGGCAAAGGGTGTTGCGTCGGTATCAAAGAGTTCGGGCAGCTTGTTCGCGGCGGCGAGGGTCTCAAGCTTCTGTATGTAAGAGGGCCTGTCCGGGGTGGTGATCAGGTTGAGCGAGAAACCCGGGTGGTCCTTGGCGTAGTCGTCCGCGATCTTCTTCATGATGTTGATGACGGCCCCGTCGGCCGGCCGGGACAGCAGCCACGAAATTTCACGGGGCTTGATCTCCCCGGTGGGGCTGACGTTGGAAGGGTCACTCGCTGCTCCGCCGCCGCATCCGGCGAGAGCGAGGGCTGCGGCCGTAACCACAGCGGCGGTTCGGAATATCTTCTTCATGGGACAATCTCCTTTGATTCGAGGCGAAAATGGTGTGCGTTTTTAGTTGTCTGTGCGCTGACGTATCTGAAGTTCGGTAAGAGTTGCGGACCCCTCCCCGGCGAAGACGCCGATCCGCCCGGCCGGCAAGTCGTAGATCCTGGTGCTGAGGGCGACCTGCCGATCCACAACGGCCACACACAAGTCCCCGTCAACGACGAGTTCGAGGGTGTGCTCCCCAGGTGCCAGATCGCAGGGGCGTTCCAGCTCGACGTCGAACGGCATGTCCCCGGAGACATGCCATTGCGCGTCACCGGTGACTTTCCGCGGCCACCGATCGAACACCATGCGGCCGCGCTTCGGTTCCAGGCGCAGAACGTAGGCTTGGTCCCCGTCCTGGCTTGAGCGCAGCAGCAGCCCGCATTCGGTGGTGTCGGGTGCGATGTCCAGTACTGCCGTGGCGTAGAACTGGCTGGGCAGTTCTTCGTCGGAGACGATGGCGGTGTAACCGTCCGGTACTTCCAGTCGTCTGGGCAGTTCGTCTGTCAGGGAAACCGGGATGTCATCCCAGAAGCTGTCAACGAGTTCGTCGGCGAAGGCAAATCCCAGTGTTCCGTCGGTGTTTTGCCGGGCTTCCAGGACGGACATAGTGCCGGCCCACTGCCAGGGCCCGTCGTCGGTGTTGCCCTCCTTGCTGGCAATCCATCCGAAAAAGAAGCGGCGTCCGTCGCGTTCAGCGGTCTTGGATGCGTAGAAGGCGCGGCCGTCGACGCTGTCCAGGTTCGGTACGCGCCATGGACCGTCGGGGCTCTTGGCCATGCGGTAGCGGGTCGTGAACGATTCGGAGAATTCCGAGTAGACCATGTACCACCAGTCGCCCCAGGCGAAGACGTCCGGGCATTCATGGGTGATGTAGCGGCGTGGGTCCCAGAACGGTTCCGTGTGCTGCCAGGTCACCAGGTCGCTGGAGACGCACTGGGCTATAACACCGCGGCGGCGATCGGGCCCCGCGGAGTGCCTTGCCGCCAGCAGCATCCGCCACTGGCCTGTGATCTCGTCCCGGAACACGAACGGATCCCGCCAGTCGCCGGACTCGTAGCCGTCCGGGGCGCCGAAGGTGAGTTCCGGGTGCTTCACCCAGGTCTGCATGGCATCGGTGCTCGTGGCGTGCATGACGAGCTGAAGGGGCGCACCGTCCGGTCCGACGTTGGCCGGGTTTTGGCCCGTGTAGAACAGATGGTGGATGCCGGTGCCATCGACGACGACGCTGCCTGTGTAGGCGTTGAAGTCCAGGTCGATTTCACTTCCGTGCTGGAGGGAAACGCCCTGGTCCTCAAACTGTGTGAGGTCTTTGGTGGTGACGAGGTTCCACGAGGTTCCCGGCTTCGGGTCTGTGCGGACCTCGTGAAGATAGAAGAGCCAGAACTCCCCGTCCTTCTCGAAGGGGATGAGATCTCCGACCCATCCATGGGTGGGCTGGAAGAAGACTGAGCGTTTCATCGCGGTGATGTCCATTCTGCTAAAGCGTTTTACCATCTGCAACCTAGCGTTAATTCGGATGCTGATCAAGCGTTTTAGCAAAGTCGATGTTGTGTAGGGTTTCGCACAGCCAGGCAGTCCTTTCGTGAGTCAACGAGACCCCTTGAACGTCTGATCGCTCGAGGGATAGCATTGCCGGCACGGGCGTCGATGCCGCACCTGGACAGCATGGTGCCGGTCCTGGACTTGAGGGTAGGGCGCTCGGCTAGGCCCGGAACCGGCTGTCCCTGGACGAAGGGCCCACGGGACACCGACGTCGAAGATCGAGGAGACTGCCATGGGCGAGACAACCGCAGAGGCGTCATCAGCGGGCCTGATGATCGACCTGATCATCTCCCTGGACGGCTATGCCTCGGCTGAGGGGTGGCCCGGCTGGTGGGGTCTGGAGGGGCCGGAATACCTGGCTTGGCTGGAGAAGGAGGGGGAGAAGGAGTACACCTTCCTCTTGGGGGCGAACACATATCGGCTGATGTCCAGCATGTCTGAGGAAGCCGCAGCCGAGGACTCGGGATTCTCCGAGGATGAGGGGGCCAGCCTGACCGGCCTTGTCGCCGTGCCCAAGATCGTCTTCTCCTCCACCCTGAAGGCTCCCCTGACATGGCCGAACTCGGAACTGGTCACCGGGGACGCGGTCGCGGCTGTGGCGGAGATGAAGCGGACAAGGACCGGCCCCTTGAGCACCCTCGGCAGCCTCAGCCTCAGCCGGTCGCTGCTGGCCGCTGGCCTGGTGGACAGGTTCCGGCTGGTCGTCTTTCCGGTGATCACGGGCCGCACCGGGCGGGAGCGGATCTACGACGGCTATCCGGACGTCTCGCTCGAGATGGTGAACAGCAGAACCTTCGACGGCCGGCTCCAGCTGCTGGAGTACGTCCCCACCGTGCTCAGCGGACCGCCGGGCAGCGGTCCGAGGTGAGTCAATCCGGGGGAATCCCTCGGGTCGATGAGGGCGGCGTCCACCCCGACGGCGTTGGGCCAGCTGTCCCGGCGCGCCGCCTCGTGCTCATCATCGGACCGATCGCCTCAGGAAAAAGCACGTTGGCGACCACCCTCGCTGACAAGCTGCGCAGCAGCGGCGAGGCGGTGGTGGTGGTCGGGCTGGACACCGTGGCCGAGATGGCCTTGCCAACACTGGCTGACTGGACCTGGGCGCACGAGGTCCATGGGCAGCTAGTTGGTGCCTGGCTGGAAAAGCCGATCCCGACCGTGATCGCCGAAGGGCCTGGAACACCTGAGGAGGTCGAGCAGATCATGCGTCATGTTGGCTCGGACGTCAGCGTCCGGAAGGTGCTGATTACAACGAGGTACGAAACCGCCCTGGCACGCGCCACCGCCGACCCGACCCGTGGGATATCAAAGGACCCGGAATTTCTGCGGCGGATGCACCGAAGGTTCGAGCAGACGCGGCCGGACATTGCCCATGACCTCCACTTCGACACCGAGGAATTATCCTCGAATGAAATTGCGCAGCGGGTCATGGAGGGACTTCCCAAGCTGCGATAGTCGCCCGGGGGGCGTTCAAAGTAATCTTTTCCGTCTGCCCGAAGGAATCTCCATCCCGAGTTCGCCTATTTCAGCGCGAACAGGTCTCTATCCAAACGTTGCCGGGTCCCCGCGGCTGGAATTTGTCGACTGGATGGTGGCTACTCGGCGGACGGCCGCTGTCGTTGCCGTTTGGTCGCCGACCGCTGTTCTTTTGCGGCGAGACGCCGGCGGTTCGAACCCCGGGTGGGTTTCGTCGCCCGTCGGGGAGCAGCTTCGGGAGCGAGACCCTCTGCCACGAGGTCGGCGAGCTTGGCCAGGGCGATCTCGCGATTGCGCAGCTGGGAGCGCCGCTCGGAGGCTGTCACAGTGATCACTCCGGCGATGAGACGTGGTTCGAGACGCGTGATCAGCATCAGGCGCTGGCCGTCGGTAAGCGCCGCGGAGTCTCCGATGTTCCACGAGAGCTCGACGCGGCTGTCCGAGGTGTTGACGTGTTGACCGCCTGGCCCGGACGAACGCGAGAACCGCCAGCCGAGTTCCGACGTGGGAATCGTGAGCGCGGGTGACACCTCCAAATCCATGCAACCAGCGTTGCACAATATGGGCGCGGTCGGTGCCTGGAAGGGCTAAGTGGAGCTGCTTAGACTTCGAGCATGCTTGATCACAATGAGATCGTTCGGCTGTATGGGCCCTGGCCGCATCGGACCCCGGCCGATGCGGTCGACCTCTTCAGCGGATACCCCGGGTTGTGGTGGATCGCTGGCGGATGGGCGATCGAGGCATTCGCGGGGATACCGCGCCCACATGGCGACCTGGATCTGAGCATCCCGCGCTCCGACGTCGGCCTGCTGCGAGAGCACCTCAAGCAGCGGTAGGACGTATGGGCTGCTGACAAGGGGAGCCTCCGCCCACTCGCCGGCCAGGTAGACGAACCGCTTCCGCCGACGTGTGGGAATCTGTGGGTGCGTGCGAGTGGAGCAGATCCATGGGAGTACGACGTCATTCTCATGGACGCGACCAGTTCGACGTGGATCTACAAACGGGATGCGCGTGTAAGCCGTCCAACCGAGGATATTCTTTGGAACCGCGACGGGATCAACTATCTGCTGCCTGAGATCCAGTTGTTGCACAAGGCCCCGGGTCTCCGGCCGAAGGACCAGGCGGACTTCGAGGCCTGTCTGCCGTTGCTAAACGCAGCCGGCCGACGATGGCTCCGGTCAGCCTTGGATGTCGCCCATCCCGGCCACCCGTGGCTCAACGAACTCTAAGCCCGGGCACTCTACCGCGCATCAGAGTTGACCAGCTCGTAGTGTTCGACGTTGGGAAACGGCTCGTAGAAGCGGTGCAACAGCTCGCGCCACTGCTGATACTGGGCGGATCCCCTGAAACCAACGGTGTGATCCTCCAGACTGTCCCATTTCACGAGCAGTAAGTATGTGCTGGGAGTTTCGATCGAACGCGAGAGCGACAACGAGACAAATCCGGGCATCGAGGCAATGATCAACCGGGCCTGATCGAACGCCTCCTCAAAATCTTCTTCCAGCCCGGAAATGACGGGTAGCAACGCGTGTTCGGTAATCATTGGGCAAGTCTGGCAGATTCCCTTGACTGATGGGTGCACTGGTTGTCCGCTGGCGCCGGGGAGCGGATGATTGGCCTCGGAAGGATCTCTACGGGGGAGCGGAGGCGTGAGATGTCGGTGGACTTCGATAGGGCAGTCACGGATTCCCGGCGCGCGCTGGACGAAATTCTGCGCGGCAATGCAGGCGGCTACAAGGAGCTCTACTCCCGGCGGGACGAGATCACCTTGGGCAACCCCTTTGGCGGCTTTGGCCGTGGGTGGGACGGCGTAGAGGAGCAGCTGGACCGCGCCGCGTCGTACTACCGCGACGGAGAGGCTACGAGTATCGACACGATCAGCCAGGTCGTTGGTGCGGACATCGCCTATTGCGTTCTCATCGAGCGGGGCAGGGCCAAGGTCGGCGGCAGCTCCGAAATCAGCGATCTGGCCGTTCGGGTCACATGTGTCTACGCACTCGAGGACGATGGCTGGAAGTTGGTGCATCGTCACGCCGACCCGCGGGTGGGTCTGCTTCCTGCTGAGGCAGTCCTGCAGGCATGACCGCAGATCTCAAGACTGCAGATCTTCAGCTGGTGACTTCCTAGCCGGGATTGACGGCGAAGGACCTGTTCCCCGGCTGATCTGTGCCGAACCGTATTTCCAAGACATTTTCGCCCTCGATCCAGCTGCTCCGCGTGCCGAGTTGGCTGCTCAGCTGTTGCATCCGCCCGGAAATTTCCCTGGCGTTGCGACGGGCGAGCCGGGTTTGTAAGCGGATGATGTTCGTCGGATGCAGGCGTAACGTGCGGGGCACGCCTCCGGTCGTTTCCAAGAGGAAGACGAATGACTGGTCGTTGCGTTCATCAGGGTCCACGGCGTAATCATCGATGAAGTCGCCGGCGCTGTAGATAATGGGCCGGTTCCTGTAGATCTCGATGCCGCGGAAAATGTGGGCCGAATGCCCGAACACAACGTCGGCCCCCGCATCCATCAGCGCGCGGGCCAAACTCTGATGCGCGGACGGGACATCGGATCCCCAATTGGCGCCCCAATGGGCCGAGACGATCAGGAGCTGGACCCGGCGCTTCGTCCGCCGGACCAGTTCCAATAAATCCGTCACCCGGCGGTCGCGGGCGTCCACAGGCACGTAGTGGATTCCCGGAGCGCGGACGGTTGCCTCCCAGCCGGGGTGATTGTCAGCAAAAGCAATGAAGCGGGCCACCGCCTGGCCCACCCGTCGGACTACTGGCCGCCGGGCAGCTTCCAGTTCCATCCCTGCCCCGGTCCGCAGGATCCCGTGCTGGTCGAGTGCCGACAACATCTCCCGCAGCGCATCAACTCCGAAGTCCAGCACATGGTTGTTGGCCAGCGATACCACATCGATCCCCGCGGATCTCAGGCTCTCGACGTTCTTGACGTCGGAACGGAAGTGGTACATCTTGCCGGGCATTGGTGTTCCATCGTCGGCGAGGACGCACTCGAGGTTAGAGAACCTGATGTCAGCCTGCCGGAGGAGTGGGAGGGTATCGCCCCAGGGATAGGCTGGGTCGGCCATCCTCAGCCGGTCGTTAACCAGCCGGCCCAGCATGACGTCCCCCAGGAGCGCGATCTGCATGTTCCACCCTCCAACGTTGCACGGCTTTTGCTATCAGGATGGACCGCCTTTCTGTCCGTTGCCAGTTCGATGACGGAGGCGGCCGCCGTCGGACCGCCCAGGGAGCGCTTTGGCTGCTTCTGACCGGAAAAGGCCTCGCTTGGTCCGGATTCGTGAGGGATAGTTGGAGCAGGAGGCCGCTGCGCCTCTGCTCCCTGGCTTGCTGATCTCTTGTCGGGACGGGGCATGCGGCCGCTGACCTGATGGGAACGTCGCGGCGATGGGCATATTTGAGGACAGGGTTGATGCCGGGCGGCAGTTGGGGCTGCGGCTTGCGCATCTCCGCGGCCGCGACGCGGTAGTCCTGGGGCTGCCGCGCGGCGGGGTGCCCTTAGCGTTCGAGGTTGCAGCGGCCCTGGACGCGCCGCTGGATGTGATCGTGGTGCGCAAGTTGGGGGTACCGTTTCAGCCCGAACTCGCGATGGGAGCCATCGGGGAGGACGGCGCATATGCCCTCGACCAGCGCGTCCTCTCCGTCATAAGCGTCAAGCAGGAAGACCTGCGGGCTGTTGAACAACGGGAGCGCCGTCTGCTGGATGATCGGGTGGCACGATTCCGGGCCGGCCGGACCCGCTTTGATCTCAACGGCCGCATCGCGGTCATCGTCGATGACGGGATCGCCACCGGGTCAACTGCCCGCGTGGCATGCAGCATCGCACGCAAACGGGGGGCCGCGAGAGTGATTCTGGCTGTTCCTGTTGCCTCTGCCGAGGTTCTCGCCACAATGACGGAGCCGGACGACGTAGTGTGCCTTGCCACGCCCCGGCACCTCACCGCTGTCGGACACTACTACCGTGACTTCTCACCGACCGCCGACGACGAGGTGGTGCGGCTGCTCCACGCCGCTGCCGAACGTCTGCATCGAGCGCCCTCCACCGCCAGGAGCAACGGGCTCGATGAAGATGTACAGATCCCCTCGGAGGAGGCGTTGCTCCAAGGACACCTGCACCTTCCCGAACCGGCTGCCGGCGTGGTGGTGTTTGCCCACGGAAGCGGCAGCGGCCGCCACAGTCCGCGGAACCAATTCGTCGCCTCGAGGCTCCAGCGGGCAGGGCTGGGCACCTTGCTGCTAGACCTGCTCAGCCCCGGGGAAGAACTCAACCGCGCCAACGTATTCAACATCGAGCTCCTTGCCCGCAGGCTGACCGCGGCAACGGACTGGCTTGGCAGCCGGCAAGAAACTACATCAAGCAGCGTGGGCTACTTCGGCGCGAGTACCGGAGCCGGTGCCGCGTTGTGGGCGGCGGCCGAACAAGGAGCGCAGATCCGCGCCGTCGTCTCAAGAGGAGGCCGACCGGACCTGGCCGGCGCCAGGCTTGCCCTTGTCCGCGCACCCACGCTGTTGATTGTCGGCAGCGCAGATCACGGGGTCATCGAACTCAACCGCCAGGCGCAAACCCTGATGCGCTGCCCCAACCGGCTGGACCTTGTCCAGGGAGCCACCCACCTCTTTGAAGAACCCGGGACACTCGAAGAGGCGGCCATTCTGGCCACGGACTGGTTTGTGCAGTACCTGCTGCCGGGCCAGGGCGGGCGGGCAGCCGAGGCTTCGGATGAATAGCTCTGGGTCTGGTCGCCCAACCTCCCAGGGCGGGGCGGACGTAGGACCGCCATATCCGCAAAGAAGCACATCCCCTCCAGGTCTGCGCTTCTTGCGCTTTTGGAGGCTCCTTCCAGCTTCAAATCGGCCCAAGAGGAGATCGCTGATCTTGTGGCCCCTTCTTGATATCGATATCATTTAGGGGCCACACGGCATGGAAGGCTTGCCACACAGCCGGCCCGCTCCGCCACTGTCCCTGACCCTTCCGGGATAACCTTTCACTCAGAGGCCGACGCTGAACTACGGGGGACTAACCATGAGGATTATCAAGGACGACCGTCCGCCCGTCATTGCTGACGTAGCGAAGCTGGCAGGCGTTTCCGTGCCCACGGTCTCTCGTGTGCTGACGGGCAACATCCCCGTCAGCGAGGAGCGGCGGAAGCGGGTCCTGGCGGCAATCGAGGAGCTGCAGTACCATCCGAGCCCGCTGGCACGGGCTCTCAAGAGTGGTCAGCGGACCATGATCGCCATCTTCGCGGGAAGCACTGAAACGTATGGATACGCATACACGATTGCCGGAATTGAAGAGGCTGCCAAGGCCGCCGGCTACTCGATAGTCATTTCCGCCGTGAAATCGGCAGACCCGTCGGACGTTCAGGCTGCTCTTGAACTCGCCCTCCAGCAGCAGCTCGCCGGAGTCATCGTGTTGGATTTCGATCCCTCGGCTGCGGAGGTGCTCAGGCAGCTGCCGGGAACTGTTCCGACTGTTGCGGCGTCCGGATTCCCGACAGGACAGGCCGGCTTTCCTTACGCCTTCATCGATGAATACGCCGGAGGGCGGGAAGCAACAGAGCATTTGCTCAAACTCGGACACCACACGGTCTACCATCTCGGGCTCTTCCCCCTCAGCCAGTTTTCGGGCCGATACCAAGGCTGGAAGGACGCCCTCACCGATGCCGGGATTGCCCCTCCTCCGGTGCTCGAGGCCTCCCGCGAGGCACTCTCTGGCTACGACCAGGGACTTCGGATCGCCGCCGACCCCGACATCACAGCCGTTTTCTGCTCCAACGACGGCCTTGCTATCGCCGCCCTGCGCGCACTATTGGAGAAGGGTGTCCGTGTCCCGCAGGACGTGTCCATCGTTGGCTGGGACAACCAGCCGTTCAGCCAATTTACGTGGCCTGCGCTGACTACCGTCGCCCCGGATTTCAAGGGTTTGGGCCATAGGGCCTTCGGACTGCTGCAGCAGAGCCTGTCTGCCCCCGAAGACGTTTCCGACTCCACCGCAGTGCCCCGCCTTCTGGAGCGCGAGTCGACGGCGCAAGCGAACATCCGCCGTCGGCACGTTCCGTCACAGACACCCTGACCGGGGTCCCTTCGCGGCGCGCAGCCGCCCCTCTCCCTGGCCGCCCCACGGCATCATGTCCATGCACTGGCCTCAAGCCGGGACGGCGTAGCCAGGGGATCTGTCGCAGATCCACCATCGCCTGTCTCAATCCGACGCAAGGGATTGCGCAATCCGAAATCTGCACTTATTCTGATATCGATATCAGTGATGAGGATCTCATGACGGCTTGCAACTGACATGAGATCCGGCGCCCGTCGCAACACCCGAGACCCGAGCCCCCGTGAACAGTGCGCCCTGGGGGTTCACCGCGTCAGGATAACGTTTTCTTACCCGTTATCCGAGGTAGGTCTCCCCAAGACAGATCCAAGCTCCTGTGGGCGGCACCCCTGGTACTCCGGGAGGCCGAAACGTTCAACTTCTACACTCAAGGGAGAGTGCCATGCCCGAAAGCATGACAGCTCAACAAGGGAAACCTTCACTCAGTGACGAGTCCTCCCGCAAACCGCACATCAAGCGTGCCCGCCCTCGAAGGAGCCGCGGGTCCGGAGTGCTGCTGCTCCTGGCCGCTCCCGGAATCGTGTGGTTCCTCGTCTTCGCCTACGCCCCCATGGCGGGGCTGGTAGTGGCTTTCAAGAATTTCAGTGTCAGTGAGGGCATTTTCGGCAGTCCGTGGAGCGGTCTGGACAATTTCAAGTACTTCATCGAAAGCGGCGACGCTCCGGCCATTGTCCTGAACACCCTGGTGCTGAACGTCCTTTTCCTTGCGGCGACGCTGGGAGCCGGACTGATGCTGGCTATCATGCTCAACGAACTGCGGGCCCGGGTCTTCAAGAAGTTCATGCAGTCCGCGATCTTCTTTCCGTACTTCGTGTCCCCGATCGTCATCAGCATCATCCTGCAGGTCATTCTCGCCGGTGCAGGCGGGCACGGGGGAGCCGTCAACGACGCCCTGGGGATCTTCAGCCTCCCCGAGGTCAGTTGGTACACGGAGGCAGGGCCCTGGCCATGGATCCTCACCATCGTCAAGGTCTGGCAGCTGGGCGGGTACATGTCCGTGATCTTCCTCGCGGCCATCACCGCCATTCCCGAGGACGTCTACGAAGCGGCAATGCTCGACGGCGCCAGCCGGGCAAGGATGGCGCTGTCCATTACGCTGCCGCTCCTGAAGCCAACGGCCGCCATCCTCATTGTGCTCGGCGTCGGAAGAATCTTTTACGGCGACTTCGGCACCATCTTCGCCATCATCGGCGACAACGGCACGCTGTTCTCCACCACGGACGTCATTGACACGTACGTCTTCCGTTCATTGAGGACCATCGGAGACTTCGGCACCACCGCAGCGATTGGCCTGTTCCAGTCAGTCGTCGGGTTCATCCTCGTCACAGCGGCCGTGCTCATCCAGCGCCGCTATTCCAAAGAAAGCAGCATCCTGTGAGCACCTCCACAACTCCATCGATGGTCCAAGGCAACCAGCCGATGTCGATCGGGCTGAAGTCCCCACGGCAGCACCGCCGCGGCTTGTCCAGGATAAAAGGCCCGACGCCGGATGCCCGACTCAGTGGCCGAAGAAAGGTAACACGGATCGAACCGTTCACTGCCGTCAGTTATGTCGGTGTCACCCTTTTTGGTTTCTTTGCCCTGATTCCGTTGTGGATGATCGTTGCGGGATCCCTGACTGCCGAGTCCACGCTGGCCCGCAGCGGCTACAGTTTCTTTCCCGAACCGTTCTCCTTGGATGCGTACGCTGCCATCTTCAGCGGTACGGCGGTGTTCAAAGGCTATGCAGCCACACTGTTCATCACTTTCATCGGCACCGCACTGTCGCTCTGTGCGACGGCGTCGCTGTCCTGGGTGATCGCGCGCCGCATGCCGCGGATCAGCCGGCCGCTGACGATCTTCGCGTACCTTCCCATGCTCTTCTCCGGCGGACTCGTGCCCATGTACCTGCTGGTCACGCAGGTGCTCCAGCTGCAGAACAGCTGGTTCGCCGTCATCCTTCCGCACATGATGGCGCCGTTCCTGGTGTTTGTGGCCGTCAGCTTCTTCCGTCAGCTTCCGGAAGAAATCCTCGATTCCGCCAAGGTGGACGGAGCGGGTGAGCTTCGGGTGTTCTTCGAGATTGTCCTGCCGTTGTCCAAACCGATCCTCGCTGTCATCGGCCTGTTCTACGCCGTGTCCTACTGGAACGAGTGGTTCACGGCAATGCTTTTCATCTCCGATCCGGACAAGTATCCCCTGCAGCTGATGCTGCAGAACCTCATAGCCAACGTCACCAACGCCACCATGCTTCCCGGCTCAGGTTCAACCGCACCGATCTACCAGCTCCGGCTGGCCCTGACGGTGGTCACGATAGGCCCCATCCTGCTCGCCTACCCGTTCGCCCAGCGCTACTTCGTCAAGGGCCTTACGCTTGGCGCCACCAAAGGCTGAGCAGTCTGCACCAGACGTTTCCGTTCCATCTCTCGCGTTCCATCCCTAACCCCAAAAGCAGAACCCTGGCCCCTCGGCGCCGGCGTACAAAGGAGTGCAACACATGATCCCCAACACAGCAGTTTCCCGCCGCGGCTTCCTTGGCCTGGCCGGCGGGCTCGGCGTCGCGGCGGCCCTGGCCGGCTGCGGAACCTCCGGCGGCACCTCCACGGGGGGAGCCGTCTCGGGCACATCAGTGGCGGTCCTTCCCAGCACCGCCCCGGCCACCTGGAACGCGGTTCTGGCCAAGGTCAACGGCAAGCTCAAGGCCGACCTGGGCTTCGAGCTGGACGCCCAGTTCATCAACTGGTCCAACTACCAGCAGCAGTCCCTGCTCAAGTTCACCGCAGGGGAGAAGTTCGATTCCGCCCTGCAGGCACTGTGGCTGAACATGGCGCAGCTGCAGCAAAGCGGCTCGCTTGCCGACCTCACCAACGAGATCTCCAAGTACAAGAACCTTTCCGCCACGCTGCCCAAGAAGCTCCTGGAGTCCAACAGCTGGGACGGCAAGCTGTGGGGGATCCCGCAGGTCAACAGCGCCGCACGTGTCCAGCACTTCGTTATCCGCCAGGACATCGCCGACACCCTCGGCTTCTCCACCATCACCGACTTCGAGCAACTGGAGCGCTTCTTCTACGCCGTGAAGCAGAAGAACGACGGCACGGTCGCTTACGGGGCAGCCTCCAACAGCGGATACCTCCACGCAGTCCCCGTGCCCACAGGAATGTTCAACGCCACCTCCTGGGAGAACCCGGACACCATCGCCCGCGCTTTCAGCGGCAAAGGCATGTTCTTCCTGCTGGCCAAGAATGCGTCCAAGACCGGGTCCTCCGCGCCCAAGGCGTTCTGGGACGACGAAGGTGTGGTTGATGCCCTGCGCCGGATCAGGAAGTACTACAACGACGGCATCATCAACGCCGACGCCCTCAATACTGACGCGGCCACCCTGAAGAGCCAGTGGGCAGCAGGAAAGTACGCCGCGGGCTGGGCCATGACCGACGGCACCTCCAGCAACACACTCACCACCCTGCAGAAGGCCGTTCCCAAGGCAGCCCTGGCCAACATCATGCCGCTCAAGGGCGGGTTGTCGGCCAAGCCAAACCAGACCTTCCAGGCGGACAACCTGGTGGTGGTCAATTCCAAAGGCGGCAACCTGGACCGGACCATGCAGCTGCAGGACTGGCTCTCCATCAAGGAGAACCACGACCTCGTCTGCTACGGCATCGAAGGCACCGACTGGGAACCTGCCGACGGCAACAAGTTCAAGCCGCTCAACGACTATGCCTTCCCCGGCTATGCCCTGGCCTGGCGGCCAAGCCTGGAGCGGAAATCGCTGTCGATCAGCCCCACTGAAGAAAAGATCTTCGACTGGGCACAGAACTTCGACAACTTCACCCTCGACCCCTTCGCGTCCTTCATCCCGGACACCACCCCGGTAAAGCAGCAGGTTGCCGCCATGACCAACGTAATCACGCAGTACGCCAACCCGCTCTTCTACGGCGCTGTCGACGTCGACGACCAGCTGGACAAGCTGAAGAAGGCCGCCGACGGAGCCGGGGTAGCCAAGCTCCAGGAGGAAATGCAGAAGCAGGCCGACGCCCACCTCAAGAAGCAGTCGTGACGCACCGTACTGGAAAATTATCTATGGAGAGGGTTTTGGGTGCTGTCGTATCGACTGTTGCTGCCTGAGGCACCGGCGAGTGCCGTCGTCGTCGCGGTTCATGGCCTGATGGAGTCCGCGGAATGTCTGGAGGCCGCCTTTCCGGACTGGATTTCGCGCCGGTGGGCGGTCCTGGCTGTCGATCTCCGGGGACACGGAGGCTCCCCCCGCTGGTCTGACGAGGATCTTCAGAAGCGTCCCGGCGATGTCATGGTCCAGGACCTCCTGGAAGTCCTGCGGGGCCCTGACCTCCATCGGATAGCGCACCTCCCCGCTCTTTACTACGGGCATTCGGCGGGCGGTTCCGTGGCCGCTGCCGTGGCGGCCGCCTCGCTGGAACAGACGGCTGCCGGATTCCGTCCGGCAGCCGTCCTCCTGGAGGATCCATTCTGGCGGCTTCCGGTCACGCCGCTGCAGGACCGCAGCGTGGCGGAGGAAGCCTATGCGCACCTCATTGATGTCCAATCGCGCACAGCAACCGAACGCGCCGACATCAGAAGGCGGCAGTGGCCGAACTGGAACGAGGCGGAGATTCAGCGCAGCTGCAGGGCGCAGGAGGACTGCGACCCCCGCCTGGTCCTGAACGGCAACGTCATTCCTACGACGCCCTGGCCGGATCTGGCCGCCACGCTGGCGGCTTCCGCTGTCCCCACGCTGATCATCACCGGGACGGTAAGGACCGGCATCACACCCGGGCACCAGCGGATCGCCCGCTCCGCCGGCGCAAGGGTGGAAGTTTTCGACGGCGCATCGCACTTCATCCGCCGCGACATGGAGGACAGGTTCACGCGGACCGCTGCCGCTTTCTTTGCAGAAGCACTGGCGGTGACAGGACAACCGGCACTGAAGCCTGTCGCCATGGCTGTCATGGCACCCGCTGGCCTCCTCTCCAAACTCATGTCGCCGGATGCGATCCGAGACCTGGCGCGGATCGTGGACCTCCGCGGCCCGGTTTTTGAGGACTTCGCTTCCGTGGAGGCGCAAGCGGCGCTGTCCGACGTCGAGATCCTCATCACCGGTTGGGGTTGCCCAAAAATCGGTCTCGATGTCCTGGAAGCCGCGCCGAACCTGCGGGCAATCATCCATGCCGGCGGGGTGATTTCGGACAAGTTGCCGCCCATCCCTGCAGGCCGGAGCATTGTCGGTTCCAACGCCGGCGATGCCAACGGCCGCCCGGTTGCTGAATACACACTGGCCATGGTCCTGCTTGCCAACAAGCAGGCTTTTGAGAGTTCGCACTTGTATGGGCGGCGCCGCGCCGAGATAGACCGTGAACAGGAGTTTCCGGAGGCCGGAAACTACCAGAAGACGGTCGGGCTTGTGGGGGCATCCCGGATCGGGCGCAACGTCGCAAAGTTGCTCCAGCCGTTCCAGCTTGAGGTGCTTTTCTACGATCCATACCTGACCAGTGCGGACGCGGCCGCCCTTGGGGTGGAGCGGGTTTCACTGGAAGAGCTGATGTCCAGAAGCGATGTCCTGTCCGTTCATGTGCCAGTGACACCTGAGACCACCGGGATGATCGGCGGGCCGGAACTGGCGCTGCTGAGGGACGGAGCCACTGTCATCAACACTGCCAGGGGCGAGATCATGGACCAGACGGCGCTCGAGGCAGAGCTGGTCTCCGGACGCATCAACGCGATACTTGACGTTGCTGTCCCGGATGTACTCCCTGCCGACCATGTGTTCTATGACCTGCCCAATGTCTTCCTGACCCCACATATTGCTGGATCCATGGGGACTGAACTGCTTCGGATGGGCGACCACATCGTGGCCGAGCTGCAGCGCTACGTCTCCGGCCAGCCGCTTGCCTATCCTGAGGAACTTTCCTAAGTAAGCCCGCAAGGCCGTTTTCCGGGGGACCCGCGTGGTCCTTTTGGAAGGCTGTGGCCCTTGGCCACGGAGAAGCCGGGCGGCGCCGCGGCGCGCCATGTCACTTCCAAGCACATACCGTTCCGCACTTTTTCATCCCGTGCAGCCCTTTTCACCACATAGGAGTCTGAAATGAAAACAGAGAAGTTTGAATTCAGCCGACGCAGCCTTCTGCACTCTGCAGGCCTGGCAGGCGCGTTGGCTGGCGTCTACCAGTTTGCGTTCATGGCTACAGCGCAGGCGTCCCCGGATGCCGGGCATGACCCTTTCACAGGGGGATCAGGGGCGGGACCAGCTTTTAGCCACCCGGGCATCCTGCATCGCGGTGAGGACCTTGAGCGGATGCGGAAGGCGGTGGCGGCCAAGGAGTCGCCGATGTATGAGGGCTATGCTGCCATGGCAGCCAGCCCGCGGTCTTCGTTTTCCTACGCAGTGCAGAACACCGGCCAGATTGAATCCTGGGGACGGGGACCGTCAAACTTCACCGGCCAAGCGGTTGGCGACGCAGCGGCTGCCTATCAGAACGCGTTGATGTGGGTTCTGACCGGAGATCGTCGGCATGCGGACAAGTCTCGGGACATCCTGAACGTTTGGGCTCGCAGCCTCCGGTTCATCACAGGTGCCGACGGCCAGCTCGGGTCAGGCCTTCAGGGCTTCAAGATGGCGAATGCTGCTGAGCTTCTGCGACATTCAGGGTACGACGGCTGGCCCGAGGAGGATTTTCAGGCGTGCGTACGCTCCCTGCGAACTGTCTGGTACGAGTCTCTCTCCGGCTATGCGCATT
Organism: Arthrobacter pascens; assembly: GCF_030815585.1. Lineage (NCBI taxonomy): Bacteria > Bacillati > Actinomycetota > Actinomycetes > Micrococcales > Micrococcaceae > Arthrobacter > Arthrobacter pascens. The sequence continues at coordinate 2,027,461 of NZ_JAUSWY010000001.1, read as the reverse complement.
TTGCCAACGGGAACTGGGACGATGCTGCGCTGCAAACGATTCTGGCGGTAGCGGTCCTGAGCGATGACAGGGTGATGTTCGAGAACGGGCTTCGCTTTGCTGCCTATGGCTCCGGCAACGGGTCCGTGCTGCACCGCGTGGTCAACGAATCCGGCCAGGGGCAGGAGAGCGGCCGGGACCAGCCCCACGAGCAACTTGGCCAGGGTTTGCTCGGATACTGTGCCCAGGTTGCCTGGAATCAAGGCGTGGATCTTTTCGGAATGGCAGACAACCGGATTCTTGCAGGGTATGAGTACAACGCCCGCTACAACCTCGGCTTTGACGACGTTCCTTTCGTCGCTGATCTGGACCGCACAGGCAAATACCTCAAGGAAAAAGTGTCCCCGACGGGGCGTGGGCAGTTCCGTCCGATCTATGAACTGGCCTACTCCCACTATGTGAGTCGCCTGGGGCTTTCCGCCCCGAACACCACGGCGGTTGTTTTTCGCGGTGCCGGAGGCTCCCGGTTCATTGAAGGTTGGCATGAGGATGATCCGGGCTGGGGAACCCTGACTTATGCCCGTCCAGCCATGGCTGCCGGCGTACCGGCGTCGCTTCCCGGCGTTCCCAGCGGCCTGCGCGCGACCGGGACCGGTGACGGAGTATCGCTGACGTGGGTCGGTTCTGTTGATCCGGTCAGCGGCGCAGCCGTGCAAAGCTATGGAGTCAAACGGGCTGAGGGCAGTGACGGTGCCTTCCAGGTGATCGCCACCGACGTGCCCAACACGGAATACGTGGACCGAACGGCGCGTCCCGGCAGTACGTATATCTACGCTGTCACAGCCACCAATGCGGCGGGTACCACCGATGACTCTGCTGCTGTCGCTGGCACAACGGGACTGCCCGCCGGCTGGGAATCCACAGCAATCGGCATCGGGTCAGGCGCAGGTAATGCGGTCTTCGACGGCGAACGCTTCATTATTGAGGACCAGGGAAGCGACATCGCCGGAAATGCCGACGGCTTCCGGATTACGTGTACCCGCCTTGCGGACGAAGCGGTGGTGACGGTCCGGATCGCACATCCCCCGAGCTCCCAGTACGCCAAAGTCGGTGTGATGATCCGCTCATCCCTTGATGCGGGATCGGCGCATGCAGCCATGCTTCTGCAGGGCCTGCCGTTGCACACCTGGAGCGGCGTCTGGACAATACGGACGACGGCGGCTGGCACCACTACAGGCAGCGGCCGTGTTCCGGTGCCGCCCTCCCAGCAGCTGGCCATTACCGTAAAGGCCGGGTTTCCCATCATGGATCACGGGTCGCTCCCGAAATCCGCCACTCCGTTGGCAGCGCCCTATGTGGAGGGCGCCGGCGACGGCTACCGCCTCCGCATGCCGTATTGGGTCCGGATCGTCCGCGAGGGAAAACGGGTTACGGGGTCGATCTCCCCGGACGGGAAATCATGGGCGGAAGTAGGCTCGGCCGAGCTGGATCTTCGAGGTGATGTGTATGCAGGCCTCGCCAGCTGCTCATGTCTCGGGGAAATGGAGACAGGAACCTCAGCGTTCGACAATGTCTCGGTGGGGGCTTGGTCAGTGCCAAAGCCCGGGCAAACGGCGCAGGGGCTGTCGGCCGCCGTCGGTATCGCTGCGATTGACCTGACCTGGAGCGACCCTGATCCGGCAGCACGCTACGTCATCAAACGATCAGAGTCACCCGGCGGACCATTTAAGGCGATAGCGGGCGACGTCGGCCCTGTGGGGTTTGGTGTTCGCCTGCACTACTCGGATCCCACGGGCGTTCCTGGCCGCGACTACTATTTCAGGCTTGCCAAGACAAACGTCTCTGGCGAAGGTCCGGAAACCGAACCGGTTTCAGCCCGCATGCCTGATGCGGTAAATCCAGTGTTGCAGGGTCCCGTCGAGACCTACGCCACCCTCGGAACGGCATTCGAATACCCGATCCGGTCAACGCCCCCTGCTGGTCGCTATTGGGCGCGGAACCTTCCACCCGGCCTGATCGCCGACAACCGGACCGGTCTCATCTCGGGGACCCCCCGACAGGCGGGCGCATTCGACGCGACTCTGGGTGCCGGCTCCTCGTCAGCAGCCCTGAGGATAACTGTGGGGGAGGCTCTTCCTTCCCTGTGGCACTCCGCTGATTTTGGCGACCTTGTGCTGGATGAACGCGCACTCGGCGCGGTAGGCGTTTTGGCCCTTCGCGTGCAGGGCGTCGCCCACGAGAGTTCCGGGCAATTCGTAGTCCGCGGGGCCGGCCCTGGCCTGAACGTCAACAACCAGGGAATGGTGGCACATGTGGCGCACCAGACGGTGCACGGAGACAAAACAATCACTGCACGCATCGCTGGCCGGGTCGATGCGGGGTCCGGTTCCCGAGTCGGCGTCATCATGTCTAAATCCCTTTCTCCGTTCGACCTCATGGCCGCAACGGTCATCGCTCCCGGGGGAGGCGGCGAGTTCGTCCGTCGTCCGGTGGTGGCCGGGCGTGCCACCATCAGCGCAGGCGCTTCCGGGACGTGGGTGCGGCTGGCACGGACAGGGAACGTATTCGCAGCGGCGGTTTCAGCAGACGGAACCACATGGGCAAGCTTGGCTGAGCAGGACCTGCCGGCCTTCGGCGATGCGCCCTATTACATCGGGCTGGTGGTTTGCTCCGGGGGCCAGAACACTCTCACAACGGGGGCATTCGAGGCCGTAGCCATCTCCTGACAGACGGAGGTCAGCCCAGTTGGCAGGATGCGAACCTGTCAGCTGGGCTTGGGCTGCACGTTCGAACCCTAGTTCGGTCCCTCGAAAAGCTATTGTTTTGCATCGTGATTTCCCGGGGCTTGTTCGATCAGATCCCTGCCCCTACTGGAGCTATTCGCCCCGGCTCGGTAACGTGCAACGCATGGCCATCAAATTTGAGAACGTCGGCATCGCCGTTCGCGACCTCGAAGCAACGATCTCCTTTTTCACCGACCTCGGTCTCACAGTCGTCGGCCGTGACACAGTCAGTGGCGAGTGGACCGACACTGCCGTCGGCCTTGACGGCAACCATGCCAACATAGCGATGCTCCAAACGCCTGACGGTCACGGTCGCCTTGAGCTCTTCGAGTACATTCACCCCGAAGCGATCGAGTCGGAGCCCACTCGTCCCAACGAGATTGGCATGCACCGCGTCGCGTTCTCAGTTGACGACTTGGACAAAGCCCTGGAGATAGCCGCGAGGCACGGCTGCGGTCCGCTTCGGGGCGTGGCGACCTATAAGGACGTCTACAAGCTCACCTACGTCCGCGGTCCCAGCGGCATCCTCGTGATGCTCGCCGAGGAACTCAAGAAAAACTGAGGGCCCGCTCGGCGCAGTTCAGCGTGTATTGCTCGGCCTCAGGCTTCAAGTCTGCCCGCTGGGCCACCCCGTTAAGGGCGGTCCTCAGTTAAGGGCGGTCCTCAGTCCTCGACGATGGACATCGGCAGGCCGAACCCGTGCACGGAAGGGGCGATGGTGTCTAGCTGCCAGCCATCCGTGGATGCCCGGAACGTCGCGGTCTGCGGTAACGAGTAGCCCGACGGGACGTTGCTCGGGCCATTCGCTGTCGAGGCGAGGTATTCCTCGGTCAATTCCTTGAAATGGATGATCGCCTCCGAGCCAGTCACCTCGATGGATTCCACCATAACCGTCGTGGAAAAGGACGTATACCAGAAGCCAGATGACTTGAATCCGGCCTTCGACCGGGTCACCACCGGGAGGTCGCGTATTCGCTTGGCCCGGTAGGCCGCGGTCGTCTGCCCATCGGCGAGGCGCGGAGCCGGGAGAGTCTCGAGGACGGTGCCGTTGCGATCCTCTACAGCAGCCTGGATGATGGCCGCGAACTCGGACGACGACGAACTGGGCACCGCAGCGGGCGATTCCACCGTGAGCGACCCGGCGGGCTGACACCCGGAAAGGGCCAATCCGAGCAACGCCGCGACGGCGGTCAAGGTGCGCGGGTATTTCATCATGGTCCCCCTCGTCATTCATGTCCTCACAGCCTGCCCTGCCGGCCGCACCCGGTCAACGGCGCTCAGCATGTCCCGTTCTTGGATTGCGCGGGACAACCCACCCTGCTGCGAATCTGTCCCGTTGAGGGTTCGGCTCCTGGCTGGCTAAGGAATTGATCCGGCTCCATGGGCACGGGCTGGACTCACACTAGTGAAAGGGAAGCTCTGCGCCTTGTTGGAAAGGCCACACTCCTTGTGCGGGGGTCATGGTGAACCACTCGCCGCCCTGCTTGGTCGCAAAAATGATGACTCTCTGAGCGGTATCGAGCGGATCGCCGTCCGGGTAGGACTCTCCTACAGTGCAGGTCGGGGGCATGGAGGAGATGCGGAGCTTCCCAACTCCGGGGTCCCCTTTGAGTACCTGCTCGACTTCAACAAGGTGGGTCGTGGCCTTGTGACCGTAAATGCTGGTCTCACCGGCCTGGCTTACAGACCTTCCGATGAGCACCGCGCCGGCCTTGTCGTATTGGTCTTGAGGGGTTTCGAATCGGACCCACTCAACGCACGCGAAGGGGCCACCGCTTGGAACGGGGTTGCTGGTAGAACCAAGGATTGAGCCGGTCGGCGCTGGGGAGTTGTTGGGGGAAGCGGAGCTGGTGGAGTTCTGCGTGGGTTCCGCGGTTCCCGGTCCGCCCGTCATGTTGTCGCCGCATGATGTCAGCAGCATGGTGAGAAGTAGGTAGGGAACTATGCATTGCCACAACCGAATGCGTTTCATTGTGCTCCCCGTAGATGGACGCTGATCGGAGCATATAAGCTGCGGGACCTGTATTCATAGGATGCCGCTCTCGGAGCAGCACACGCTGGGACAGGAGGACTGAGGATCAGCTATCGAGGCGGCGCTTGGCGGCCTCAAATTCTGCCGGGGAGAGCGCCCTGCGAATAGGCAATCGCAGGAACTCCTGAATTATCAGCCTTCAAGGATGCGGCGCTTGGCGGCACTGAATTCCTCATCAGAAAGCGCGCCCTTCATACGGAGGTCTGCAAGGAGGGCAAGTTCTGACGCCACGGACTTTTTGCTTCGTATCTAGCATTGAACGGTGGGCCGGGAAGATTAGGGGCCCGGTGATCTGCTCGTTGGCTTTTTCTAGGGCGCGTCCGCCGAACCGCTGGACCATGCAATTACCGAGGCGTATTACTGGTCCTTAGGTCAGATGAGTCGCCTGTTGCAGGATGCCGGGTTCGAGGTCCTCGACGTCGAAACGCGCCAGGATCCGGCAGACGACCGCACGCAGCTTTCGCCGCGATTGCCGGGTGAGGGTTCAATGAACGGGGAGTCTACTCATTACTGTTCTACTCGACGTTTTGCAGTTTGTGGGGCAGCTGCTCGAGGATCCCGGCCACGTCACCACGCACCACGGTGACTGTCCGGGGTGCCTGAAAGGATAGGAGCCGGATCCGTTCGGGCTCATGGTCCCGCAACTGTATCCCGGGCAGTGCTCCGGCCGTTTCCTGGATGATGATGGCCGCCTCCAGTTCTGCGAGCTTGGCCCCGAGGCAGCGGTGGATACCGGAGCCAAACACCAGGCCGTGGCCGGTGGATTGTCCTCGCCGGGCCGCCTGCGCAGGTATGGGCAGGCTCCCGGTTTCGGCCGGTGCCGTGATGTGGTTGCCGCTCAGCTCCAGCAGGATTTCGGCGCCGGCAGGGATCGCATCGCCAGCAAGGTTCGTGTCGTGGGCTGCCACCCGGCGCCAGGTCGGGACGGATGATTCGGTGGCAAGCACGTGCCGGAGCATGGACGCGGACCCCGCTTCAGACGAGGCGTCCTTCCAATCCACAGGCGCGGACCCCTCCAGGAGCCGGAACAGGGTGGTGCTGATCAGCTGGGTGGTTGTTTCCTGTCCGGCAATCAGCAGGAAGTAGCCCAGCGAGCATATTTCCGGCGTTGACAGGCCATGCTCGGCCAGGGATTTGAACAGGTTGCGTCCGGGGGCCGTCCTGGATTCTGCTACGAACTTCCTCAGCCAGACGTAGAAATCTGCGGCGCTGTGGGCCAGATCGAGTTGCCGGTCCTCGTCAGGCCAGCCCCAGAACAGCTCCATGGAATCAAGGCCCCACCGCTTGAGGGCGGCAAGATCCCGAACAGGCAGCCCGAGGAGTTCGAGCATGACGACTGCCGGGGGAAACGCCGCGACCGTCTGCACCAGGTCCACATGACCGGAAGAGTCCAGTCGGTCCGCAGCGTTACCTGCCGCTTCCCGTGCCAGTTCACGGATCCTCGGTTCCATCGCGGCGACGGTGGCCGGTGTGAAGAAGCCCGCCACGACCTTGCGGATCCCGCCGTGGGTGTCCGTGTCGTTGCTGGCCAGCACGGGAGGCAAGGCAAAGCGCACACTCTGCAGCACGCGCAGGGCGGGCCCTTCCAGGGGTGTCACCGCGACCAGGGCATTCGCGGGGCTGAAGTCGGCAGGCCTGTGCAGGACTTCACGGACGGTGTCAGGGTCACGCACCACGAGGTACGGGCAGCGGGCCGGGTCAGGGGATTCCGTGAGCCCCGGGGTTTCCACCAGCGGCTGCGCGCGGGCCGCTGTTGATGCCGGGTTCATGCTGGCAGATCGATCAGCCAAGCGGCCGCTCCGGCACGGAAAGCAGCCGGGGACAGTTCCGAGGCCTGCTCGGGAAGGGCTCCAAGGAAGGGCACCGGCAGCGATCCGAGAACCTGGCGGTTGCTGTGGTGGACAAGCTCAGGGTTGCCCGGCCAGCTTCCCAGCACGACGCCGAGGACCTGTTGGCCCCGCGCCTCCAGCGCCTCGAGGGTCAGGGCGGTGTGGTTCAGGGTGCCGAGGCCGGGCCGGACGACAACCATGAAGGCCGCCGCCAGGAGCGATCCAAGGTCCGCCAGCGTGCCGCCGTCGGAATCCAGGTCCACCAGCAGGCCGCCTGCGCCCTCAACCAGGACGTGGTGGTGGGATCCGGCGAGCTCGCGGATTCTCTCGGCGTGCGCCGCCACCGGGGGGAGCTGGATTCCGTCGACGGCGGCTGCGGCGGCGGGCGCCAGGGGCTGCTGCAGCACGACTCCGGTTTCTGCTGTTACGGCGCCGGCGAGCCGGATAATCTCGGCCGTGTCCGAATCGCCGGCGGCAGCTCCTGACTGGCACGGTTTGTAAACCGCGACGCTGCGACCCGTTCCGTGGAGGACGGCGGCGAGGGCCGCCGTCGTGATCGTCTTGCCGACGCAGGTGTCCGTACCGGTGACCAGAATGATGCCGGGCAGGTTCATGGAAGTTCCTCCAAAATGCCGCGCAGCACTGCGCAGCTGTCTTCGATTTCCTCGGGCGTAAGGGTGGCTCGGGCAGTGAGCCGCAGCCGCGAGATCCCGTCGGGGACGGACGGCGGGCGGAAGCAGCCGATCCGGACGCCGGCAGTGCGCGCGGCCCCGGCGGCCGCCAGGACGGCTTCGGCGGAAGGCATGGCGATGGACTGGACGGCCCCCGCCATTTGCTCGACGACGGGCTGGTCGACGGCGGTGCCGTGGGCTGCAAGGGCCGGGGCGAGCCCGGCGGCAAGTGCCGCAGCGTTCCTGCGGACGGATCCGGCCCGCCAGGGTTCGTCGCGGATAATGCGTACCCCGGCGAGGGCCGCTGCGGCGGAGGCGGGCGCCAGGCCGGTGTCGAAGATGAAGCTGCGGGCCCGGTTGATGAGGTGTTCGCGCAGCAGGGGTGATCCCAGGACTGCTCCGCCCTGGCTGCCCAGGGCCTTGGACAGCGTCGCCGTCACGATCACGTTCGGATGCCCGGCAAGGGCGGTTCCGGCCACGGAGCCGCGGCCCTGGAAGATACCGGTGCCGGTGACTCCGAGGCTGTGGGCCTCGTCGATGAGCAGCACGGCGTCGTTCTGCTCGGCCAGGGCCAGCAGGTCAACGAGCGGCGCTTCGTCGCCCAGGACGCTGTAGAGGGATTCGACGGCGATGAGGGCGCGCGGCTCCGACCGGTCGGCAAGCAGGCGGCCGGCTTCCTCCACGCTGTTGTGGGTGAACGGTTCGGTGCGCGAGCGGCTGAGCCGCATGCCGTCGATCATCGAGGCGTGGCAGTGTTCATCCGCGACGATCAGGGTCCCGGGGCCGCCCAGCGCCGTGATCACGCCGATGTTTGCCAGATAGCCGGAGGAGAACACCAGCGCCGTTTCCATCCCGGCGAGCGCTGCCAGTTCCTGCTCGAGCTCAAGATGCAGCCTGGTGGTTCCGGCCACCAGGCGCGAGGACGTGGCGCCTGTGCCCCAGAGCGATGCGGCCGCCGCAGCGGCCTCTGCAACCCGCGGGTCCGCCGCGAGTCCCAGGTAGTCGTTGCTGGCCAGGTCGATGAACTGTTCGTCCGCCGCCCGGGGGAGGGGGCGGCGGACCAGGCCCCGGCGTTCCCGGACCGCGGCCTGAGTCTCGAGCCATCGGGTCATCGACGCGCTCATGCCGCGTCTCCGGACCGTGCCGAGGCGCGTTCGTGGACTTCGGCGACAGCCCCCGTCATGCCCGCGGTGATCTGCCCAACGTCCGCCGCGGTGCTGATGTACGGAGGCATGGTGTAGACGAGGTTCCGGAACGGGCGGACCCAGACCCCGTGCCGGATGGCCGCCGCAGTGACCGCCGTGACGTCGACGTCGTCGTGGAGCTCGATGACCCCGACGGCGCCGATAGTGCGGACATCCCGGACGGCCTGGAGTGCCCGGGCGGGGGCGAGCCCGGAGGCCAGCCCCGCGCCGATCCGGGCAACGTCGGTCCGCCAGCCGCCGTCGTCGATGATGCTGAGACTGGCGTTGGCAACCGCACATGCCAGCGGGTTGCCCATGAAGGTGGGCCCGTGCAGCAGGGCACCGGCCTGGCCACGGGAAACCGTTGACGCAACCTCGCCTGTGCAGAGCATCGCGGCGAGGGTCAGGTATCCGCCGGTCAGGGCTTTACCTACGCACATGATGTCTGGCACGACGCCGGCATGGTCGGCCGCGAAGAGCTCGCCGGTGCGGCCAAAACCCGTGGCGATCTCATCGAAGATCAGCAGCAGCCCATGCCGGTCCGCCACCTGCCGCAGCGCTGTCAGGCACTCGGCCGGGTAGGCGTGCATGCCGCCGGCACCCTGGAGGACCGGTTCGACGATGATCGCGGCCAGCTCCCCCGAGTGCGCAGCCGCGATGTCCCCGAGCTCCGACGCCCACGCCATCACAGTCTCCGGAGTCGCGGACGCCGCGGCGGGGGGACGGGGAGCAAACACGTTGCCGGCCGGCAGGCCCGGGAAGGCGGAGTGCATGCCGTCCACGGGATCGCAGACCCCCATTGCGGCAAAAGTGTCGCCGTGGTACCCGCCACGAACGCTCAGGAACCGCTGCCTCTGCGGGTGCCCCGATGCGGTCTGGAACTGCACCGCCAGCTTCAGCGCAACCTCCACGGCCACCGAACCCGAGTCCGCGAGGAACACCCGCTCCAACCCCGGCCGGCCGGGAGCGGCAGGGGCCATGCCCACCAGCCGCTCGGCCAGCTCCACCGCCGGGGCATGCGTGAGGCCGCCGAACATCACATGGCTGAAGCTCTCCAGCTGCCGTCTCACAGCAGCATCCAGCACCGGGTGGCGGTAGCCGTGGATCACAGACCACCACGAGGACATCGCATCAACCACCTGGTGGCGTCTGCCGTCCGCGCCCCTAAGCCGCAGCCGCACGCCGTCGGCGGCCTCCGCCTCCCACAGCGGAAGGTCCGGGGACGCCGGGGCGTAAGGGTGCCACAACCGTGCGCGGTCCCGCTGGATCAGGCTCAGCGGCGCCATGCCTTCCGTCATGGTTCAAGCACCCCGTGGCGGGAGCATTCCGCGGACCATCCCAATGGCGTGACCTGGACTTTCATGCGGCGCCGGCAGGCGGCGCAGTAGCGCGGCGGCTCCATGGCGAGATGTTCGGCGCAGCGGCGGTGAACGTCCGACGTCGGGGTGGCACCGCCGTCGGACGGCTCGCCGCAGTGCCCGCAAAACCCGGCGGTTGAGCCCGCCGGAAACCCGCCGGTTGAGCCCGTCGAGCCTGGGGCCACGACCGCCGGGTTCCCTGGCCGAGCTTGCGACGTTAGGGAGCGGTTGGGGATCATAGCGTTTGCTGGAGCTCCTTGATGGGCATGTTCAGCTCGACGAGCAGGTTCAGGTCGGCGGTGGCCGGGCGGCCCAGGGTGGTGAGGTAGTTGCCCACGATGACGGCGTTGATTCCGCCCATCAGTCCCTCGCGCGTTCCCAGATCGCCGAGGGTCAGCTCGCGGCCGCCGGCGTAGCGCAGCACCGTTCTGGGCATGGCCAGCCGGAAGGCGGCGATGGCGCGGAGGGCGTCCTTGCCGTCCATGATTCCCTGGTTTTCGAGGGGAGTTCCGGGGCGTGGGTTGAGGAAGTTCAGGGGGACCTCATGTGGTTCGAGGGCGGCAAGCTGGGCTGCCAGTTCGGCCCGCTGTTCCAAGGACTCGCCCATGCCGATCAGTGCCCCGCAGCACAGTTCCATGCCGGCGGCCTTGACCATGTTGCACGTTTCGAGGCGTTCTTCGTAGCTGTGCGTGGTGACCACCTCGGGGAAGTAGCTGCGGGCCGTTTCCAGGTTGTGGTTGTAGCGGTGCACGCCCCAGCTGGCGAGCTGGTCCACCTGCCGCTGGGTGAGCATGCCCAGGGAGCAGGCGATGTTGATGTCCACTTCTTCGTGGATGCGGTCGATCGCGAACTTGATCTGGTTCATCAGTTTGATGTCGGGGCCGCGGACGGCGGCGACGATGCAGAATTCGGTGGCTCCGGTGGCGGCCGTTTCCTTGGCCGCTTTGACGAGTTCCGGAATGTCGAGCCAGACGCCGCGGACAGGGGAGTCGAAGAGGCCGGACTGGCTGCAGAAGTGGCAGTCCTCGGGGCAGCCGCCCGTCTTGATTGAGATGATGCCTTCCACCTCAACGTCTTCGCCGCAGTGCCTCAGCCTGACCTCGTGGGCCAGCTGCAGGGCCGCCGGGAGCGCTTCATCCGGGAGGCTGAGTACTTCCACGAGCTGCGCCTGGGTCAGGCCGACGCCGTCTTCCAGGACCTGCTGGTGGGCAGTTGCCAGGATGTCGTAGCTAGCGTTGTTGCTCGTTTCGTCGCTCGGTTTTTCGCTCGCGGCGATGTTTGCCTGAATCGTCATCGATGGGTCCTTTGCGCTTGCTGGCTGCGGATATTCCTCCGAACCGACGCTAGTTCCCCGTTGGGGACAAGATTTTGTTGGCTCCCGACAAGCAGGAGTACGTGATGTTAGACGGACCACCCTATGGCCCCGGCGGATGACCGGGCGCCGGCGCCTTCCACGAGCCTGTGCTGCTACGTTTCGTGCGTCGTCACGATGTCATGGAAAGCTGCCCATTCGCTGACGTCCCGGCGTTCGATCGCGGCGGCCATCAGCTCGGGAAACAGATCCGGCGTGCAGGCGAAGGCCGGCACGCCGATTCCGGCGAGGGCAGCGGCATGGTTCGAATCGTCGTTGCTGCCGGTATCGGACCATGGACCCGGACGCGCGAGTTTTCGGGCGGCTGCCAAGGAAGATTGGTCGGGCGCGGTGCCGATCACCTTTTCCTCGCTCCAACGCCCCATGAAGCACATTCTGCCCGACGCCCCCGGTGCCGCAACAGAGGCAAGGCGGTGTGTGGCTCGCTTTGGGCAGCAAGGTTCTTCCGGTCGTGGCCTGCTCAGCCCTGAACGGCGGCCACTACCCGCTCCCCGTTGAAGTATTCGAGCTGCCAGCCGTCAACGGCGTGGTGGTGGGCGAGGTTGAGCACGGCGTTATCGATGCTTTGAAGGGTACGGGCGACGGCGCGGCCGAGGCTCACGCGGATGAGCGTGCCATGGGCGACCACCAGGACGCGACGGCCGCGGAACTCCTCGGCCAGTCCTTCCAGTGCGGCCAACCCGCGGCAGGCTGCCTCGTCCTCGCTTTCGGCGCCGCGGAAACCGTTGGGGATGCGCAGTGCATCCAGTTCGGGGCCGGCCTGCAGGCCCTCCGCGGGTCCGAAGCGGCGTTCGGTGAGCTCAGGCACACGCCGGGCCACGCTGAGTCCCAGCCCGGCGGCAATCAGGTCGGCGGTTTCCGCGGCCCGGCTCAGCGGGGAGGACACGATCGCGTCCCACTCGTAACCGGAAAGGACGGCGACGGCGTCGCGCGCCTGGTCGCGGCCGGTATCGTTGAGCGGAATGTCAGTGGATCCCTGCAGCCGGCGCTGCGCATTCCAGTCTGTCTGGCCATGGCGGATGAGGGCGAACGTCGTAAGGGTCATGCGTTCCATTCTGCCTTGAAGTGGGCCGGCCCCGGACAGCCCGGCTAGCCCGGGGACTGCAGGCCCCGCCCGCACCGCGGAGCGGGGCCTGCAGCCACTCTAGGAGAGTGCTTGGCTAGCCGGCTGTGGCCGCGGCGTTGGACGGCCGGGTCCAGGGACCGGTGATGGCCAGCGTAAAGCCGGGGGACTGGATGTTGGCGAAGAGCCACTTTCCGTCCTTGCTGAACGCCGGGCCGCAGAACTCCGAGTCGTTGTATTCGTTGCGGGCCAGCGGGTAGGACATGCCCTCGCTGGTCACGCCCACCAGGTGCGAGACGCCTTCGCCGTCCTCGGCCAGGATCAGCCCGCCCTGCGGTGCAACCGTGATGTTGTCAGGCCCGTCGAAGTGCCCGTCCACCTCCGTGTCCGGGTTCACTCCGAAGATCGTCGTCAGCGTGATGCTCTCGGTGGCCGGGTCGTAGAGCCAGACCTGGCCGTCGTGTTCGTTGACGGAACCGTCGGAATTGCGGGCGAAGCTGGAGACGAAGTACGCGCCGTTGTCGCCCCACCACTGGCCCTCGAGTTTGCGGGCACGGGTGATTTCCTCATTCGTGAACTGCTTGCGCACCGAGGTGGTGCGGGCGTCACGGTCCGGCACATCGATCCACTGGACCTTGTAGCGGGTGCCTACTTCGGTGGCCTCGGAGAGGTCCTTGATGTGGGTGGAGCCGCGGAAACACTTCATCGCCTGCAGCCGCCCTGCGACGTCACCGCCGGAGGACTTGGCGAGCGCGTGCAGCGCCCCCTTGCCGGGGATGAAACCGGCTGACGGCGTCCACCGCAGGTAGAGGCCGTTGGGGTTTCCGGCGTCCTCGGTGAGGTAGATCTGGGTGGTGGCGGGGTCGATCGCTACGGCCTCGTGGGAATAGCGGCCCAGGAATTTCAGCGGGACCGCGGCGTGGCCAATGTTGGCCTCGCGGCTGGCGGGATCTACTTCGAAGACGTAGCCGTGGTCTTTGGTATTGGTTCCGGAACCGGCGCGCGCCTCGGTTTCCTCGCAGGTCAGCCAGGTGCCCCACGGAGAGATTCCTCCGGCGCAGTTGTTGTTGGTGCCCGCGACGGAGGTGTACTGGGCCACGCGGTTGCCGTCGGCATCCACGATGAGGGTGGAGGTGCCGCCCTTGGCCCCGGGGTCATAGGTAAGACCCTCGACGACGGGGACCGGGTAGGGCTCGGCGCCGCTGTTCTCGTGGTTGCAGATCAGAACGGATCCGCCGCTGGGACCATCAAATACGCCGATGCCGTCAGGATCGGAGGGGTGGACGCCCTCAGCGGTGGCGGTCTGCCCCGAGCGGGCCAGCAGCTTGTAGACGAAGCCCTCCGGCAGAGCCAGGATGCCCTTGGGGTCCGGGACCAGCGTGCCATAGCCGAAGGCGTTGCGGGTCGCTGCGTTGGCGGGCCGCGGGCAAAGGGCGAATGACACGGGCGTGAGCTTGGCATCTGTATAGGATCAGTTATGTCCAACCGCCTGATGCTGCTCGACACTGCGTCGCTGTACTTTCGTGCTTACTACGGCGTGCCCGACACCATCCGCCGCGCCGACGGCACACCGGTGAACGCCGTCCGCGGCCTGCTGGACATGATCGCGCGCCTCACCACCGACTACGACGCGACGCACCTCGTTGCCTGCTGGGACGACGATTGGCGTCCGCAGTGGCGGGTGGACCTCATCCCCACCTACAAGTCGCACCGGGTCGCAGACGTTGTAGCAGGGTCCCCCGACGTGGAGGTGGTGCCGGACGCGCTCGAGGCGCAGATTCCGATGATCCGCCGGATGCTCGAACTCTCCGGCATCGCCGTCGTGGGGGCCGCGGACCATGAGGCCGACGACGTCGTCGGCACCTACGCCAGCCACGCCGAGCTGCCGGTCGACGTCGTGACGGGCGACCGCGATCTCTTCCAGGTGGTCGACGACGCCCGCCAGGTGCGGGTGATCTACACCGCCCGCGGAATGAAGAACCTCGAAGTCGTCACCGACGCCGTCGTCGTGGGCAAGTACCGGGTGCTGCCCGAGCAATACGCCGACTACGCGACCCTCCGCGGCGACGCCTCCGACGGGCTGCCGGGCGTCGCCGGCATCGGGGACAAGACCGCCGCGTCCCTGCTTGGGGAGTACGGCACGCTTGACTGGCTGCTCGCGGCGGCGGCGGATGCGGGAAGCGGGCTGTCCACCCCTGTGCGGTCGAAACTCGCCGCGGCCGCGGACTACCTCACGGTGGCTCCCGCCGTCGTCAAGCTTGTCCGCGACCTCAAGCTGCCAACCCTTGAGGAGGCGGGCGCACAGCTGCATCCTGTTAGCGGCGAGCCGCGCGCCGAACTGGAGCGTCTCGCCACCGAGTGGAACCTTGGCGGCTCGGTCAGACGACTCCTCGAAGCGCTCGACCAACGTCACTGAGAGCGTTTCCCCGTCTTGTTTGTTTGATATTGGGCGAGGGCAGCCAGCCAGAGGATCCGTGACTAAGCTGGGTGCATCCGGATGATCAGCCTGCTGATGAAGGAGTGTGGGGCGCCATGCCGAAGACCGGAAAAAACGATCACGCCCGCAAGGAAGAGCTTCCCTCGACCCTGCAGCGCTCTGAACAGAAAGCCCAGGACACTTTCGCCAAAACCTACGATTCTGCCCTCGAGTCCTACGACAATGACGAGAGCCGTGCTGCCCGTACAGCCTACGCATCGTTGAAGCACAGCTACGAGAAGGTGGGCGACCACTGGGAGCCGAAGGAGGAGCGCGGCCCCTCCGACAAACGCGCGGAGGAGGGGATTGATTCATCTGAGCCCACCGCTGCGGGCGTGGACGCGAACGCGTCGAAGGAACACCTTTACAAGCGAGCCCAGGAGCTGAATATCGACGGCCGATCGAAGATGGATAAGGACGAACTGGTCCAAGCGCTGCAGAAGGCCAACGACGCCGCTACCCGGAAGGCACGTGGAGGCTAATCCAGGGGCACTGTGCCGACGATTGAGGCGTAGGGTTCTGCCTGCATGCCTAGCCGCCGTCGGCTGCCGGCAGGAGCCGGCCGTTCCTGATCCGTGATTCGCCAAACTCCACGGTCAGTGGCTGAATCTGCCAGGATCCGCGGTGCAGGGTCTTTGGGCGGCCCACGGCCACGTGGGGTACCCAGCGCGGATACCTGTAGCCAAGTGCGCGTGAGCTGAGGATAAAGTCATCCACATTGTCCACGAGCAGCTCGTCCAGCAGTTCATGCAGGCCCTGCACCAAGGACACCTGGTGGTCATGCACATGCTGTGGCACGTCCACCTCGAGTCCAGAGATGCTTCCGCCTCCGAGCACGATCAGTCGGTCCGCCGTTCCGGAAAAGCCTTCCGATACCGGCAATGCCTTCAACCAGCTGACCGTCCGTCGGGCGGCGGCGCCGGCACTGGTGATGCCTTTGGTCCAGTCCGCGACGTCCTGGGAGAAGTCCTCCAGGACGCCAAGGTGCAGCAGAGTCATGTGCAGGCCCTGCGGCCTGCGCAAGGCATTGACGTAGCTGCCCAGTTCCTCGTAGTCAGACGGCCCGGATCCCACGCCGAGCACCGGCACCTCCACTGTGATGCGCGGAAGCGTTTGCATCCGGACCTCCTCAACCCGGCGCTGTCCCGCCGAGGTCTCGCTGCAATTATCCTCCACTGCGAACGCTTGGAGTGCTGGCGGAAAAATTGTCCCGTTTGGTCTTGCGGTCACTGGCCACCTGCGCCAGACTCTTTAGCAATTGTGAATTGATAAATTGGCATCGCAGGACAAAACCAGCGGGACGGGGACGCAAGGGTGCGTCCCTGTCTGTTCCGTGGCAAAGACGCCGCGGAGAGAATCCCGCAGACCGGGAGGATTGTCATGGCCGGAATGTTTGAGCTGTTCGTTGACGCGGAGTCGTGTTTCAGGTTCCGTCTGACAGCGCCGGATGGCACGGTGATGGCTGTTTCGAAGGCTTTTGACGACAAGAGCGCAGCTGTTGCCGGCATTGCCGCCGTGCGTGAGTACGCCGGCATGGGACTTGTTACCGACCTTTCCCCGATGGCCTGCGGGGCGGCGCCGCCGGAGGCACGGGACGTTTCGGTAGCCCCGGTCCGTGAAGTCCGGCGCATCCCCGACGCCGATCTTCACGCCCGCGCCAGGGCAATCCGCCGGGAGGCCAACGGTCCTCGGTGGGCCCGGGCTGTCTGAACCCGCTGGGGGAGTGGGGCTGTCCCGGCGCGCTGGCTGTTTCTGCGTTTGTGACTGTTCATGGAGCCTTCTCAGCGTGACAGCACGAGGAGAAGGCATCTTCCCATGGCGGGTATTTCCCGAGCGGATGCGCCAGCTAGTGTCCCGTTCATGAAGCTGCTGATCCTTCTGGACATTGATGGGGTGCTGAACCCAGTCGCGCGTGCGGCCGGTCCCGGCGGAGAACCGGAGCTGGTCCTGTCCGAGACGAGGATCGCCCTGGTGAGAAGGCTGGCAGCGCTGGGACGGATCGCCTGGGTCTCGACGTGGCCTGCGGAGCAGAGAGCCGGGCTGGAGAGGCAGCTGCAGCTGCCGCTTGAACCGCTCCGGGTTCCGCTGTCAGGCTCGCTGAGCGAGTCCGATGCGGCGACGCCGAAGCTCCGGCCGGTGAGTCGTTGGCTGAAGAAGATGGAACTGCTGGGCGAAGCTGAGTGGGATGCCGTCGTCTGGATTGATGATGTGCTCGGACCCGACGCGCGCGAGTGGGCGCACCAATACAACCAGCCGGTCCTGCTGGAGAGGCCGTCGCCGGCCCAGGGCCTGACGGAAGTGCACGTCGTGGCGGTTGAGGTCTTCGTTGACGGCGACGGCGGCTGAGTTCAGGTGAGATGGGTTCAGGTGAGCTGCGAGAACATGTCGTTCCCGCTTGCCGTCGTAGCCGGGACTTCCTGCAGCACGTCCCAGTGCTCGATGATCTTGCCGTCGTCACTGAACCGGAAAATATCCACCCCTGCAGAGTTGAACGTCTTGTTATGCGAGTGGACGGCGACCAGGTCACCTTCGGCGATCACGCGATGAACTTCGACGTCGACCGGTCCGAACTGTGAGAAGAAGTCCTTGACGGCCTGCAAACCATCGCCTGCCTGCGGGTTGTGCTGCTTGTAGTCCTGCACGATCAGCTGGTTGAAGGCCTCGGTGTCACCTGCCCGGAAGGCATCGAAAAGCCGCGCCACCGTCTCCTTGTTGGCTTCGCTGGTGGCCATGGTGAGTCCTCCTGACAGCGGGTATATGGCTCACAGAGTACGCGCGGCTGGTCGGGTCAACAAGCTTGTTCGAGGAGTAGGGTTTGCCTTGGCTGACGAAGGGGTCCACATGAGCTATAAATATCGAACCGTCCGGGTGCGCGGCACCGACCTGGTTGGCACCATTGCGCGCAAACACGGGAGCGGGGCCGAGATCTATGAAACCTCCAAAGACCCGAACACGTCGGTAGTTCCAGTGTTTTTCCCGGCCACTGGCGAGGTCCGATTCTTCGACCGGTCAATGCTGGAGGATGTCGTAACGCCTGCCGGTTAGAGTTTCAGGGCAGCGTTGAGAGTCGCACCACGGCGGAGTAACGTGGCCCTCACCTCCACCGTGCATCACCCTGACTCGGGAGCACCCATGCCATATGTGAGACGTCAATTTGCTGCAGTCACGGCGGCCCTGGCAATGAGTGTAACGAGCGGCGCTGTCGTCAGCCCCGCGTTCGCCGATCCGCGGGTGATTGATAAGACCGCGACTGCCACCGGGTACGGCGGCGCGGTGAGCACCGTGGATCCGGAGGCATCCGCCGCGGCGATCGAGGTCCTCCGCGAGGGCGGCAACGCCGCGGACGCCGCCGTCGCAGCAGCCGCAACCCTGGGCGTGACCGAGCCGTACAGTGCCGGGATCGGCGGTGGCGGCTACTTCGTCTTCTACGACGCGAAGACCGGCGAGGTCAGCACGATCGACGGCCGCGAGACCGCACCGGCGGCAATGCCGCGTGACGCATTTATCGATCCCTCCACCATCACCCCTGAAAAGCCGGCCGGCAGCCCCTACAGTTTCGCGGCTCTCGTCTCAAGCGGCGTCTCCGTGGGGGTGCCCGGCACCCCGGCAACCTGGGAGCGCGCACTTGAGCGGTGGGGGACGCTGAGCCTCGGCGAGGCCCTCGAGCCTGCGATCGAAGTCGCGGACCGTGGCTTCGTGGTGGATGAAACGTTCCGCCAGCAGACCCTCGACAACGCTGTCCGCTTCTCGGCATTCACCTCAACCAGCAGCCTCTTCCTCCCAGGTGGTGACGCACCCGCCGTCGGCAGCGTCTTCCGGAACGACGACCTCGCCCAGACCTATGGGCTCCTCGCGAAAGAAGGAACGCAAGGCTTCTACGGGGGCCCGCTGGCGGCGGAGATCGCCGCGACAGTTCAGGCTCCGCCCAAGGACCCCACTTGGACGCCTCCCGTTTCGCAGCCCCCATTCCCGCCGCTCCCCGTCCCGCCCGGCTACATGACGACGGCGGATCTCGCCGCCTACCGCGCCCTTGACCAGGCGCCCACGCACGTGGAGTACCGCGGCCTGGATGTCTACGGGATGGCGCCGTCGAGCAGCGGAGGCACAACAGTGGGTGAGGCCCTGAACATCCTCGAGCCGTTCAACCTCTCGGAAATGCGTAATCCTGACGGCACGAATCCCGAGGCCCTGCACCATTACCTCGAGGCGAGCGCACTGGCCTTCGCAGACCGCGCCAAGTACGTGGGCGATCCGGCCTTTGTGGACGTCCCCACCGCCGCACTCACTGACCCGGTGTTCGGTAAGGAGCGCGCATGCCAGCTCAACCCGACGGTGGCGGCCCTGAAGCCAGTCCCGGCAGGGAATGTGGCCTCGTACGACGGCGCGTGCCCTGCCGCCGCCGCTGCGCTCACCGATGAGAAGGACACCGAGAACATCTCGACCACCAACCTGACGGTCGCGGATAAGTGGGGCAATGTGGTCGAGTACACGCTCACGATCGAGCAGACCGGCGGGTCCGGCATCGTGGTGCCGGACCGCGGATTCCTGCTGAACAACGAACTCACGGACTTCTCGACTGTGTACGATCCGACCGACCCGAACCGGCTGGAGCCGGGGAAGCGCCCGCGCTCCTCGATGTCGCCCACCATCATCCTCAAGGAGGGAGAGCCGTTCCTCGCGCTCGGCTCGCCAGGCGGATCAACGATCATCACGACTGTCTTGCAGACGATACTGAACCGGGTGGATCTCGGCATGAGCATCCCCGCAGCACTCGCCGCCCCCCGTGCGGCGCAACGGAACACCGTCAATGTCACGGCGGAACCGGAGTTCATCACGGCGTACGGAGACCAGTTGGCACCGTACGGTCATAAGTTGGTGCCGGCGGGTGACGCCTTCACGTCAGCAGCAGAGATCGGCGCGGCCACCGCAATCGAGTTCGGGCCCGGCAAGCGGATGGTCGCCGCGGCTGAGCCAGCACGGCGCGGAGGCGGCTCGGCGATGGTGGTCAGACCGTCGCCGTGAGCCCTGCCGTAAAACCTCCGCCGCCGCGAGGTCCAGTATCGAGGCAGGCCCGTCTGGCGTGCAACCAGGCGCCGGCGTAGATTCAGATCAGCACAACGCGACGGATTCGCTTTCACGTGGGAGCCAGTGATGGCCGGATGGAATGCAGACAATGCGGCCGGGCCTGCCGGGCACGGGGCCGTAACTCTGGTCGAAGGCTCCTCGTTCTGCATTTCGCTGGATAACGGGGATATCCTTCCCGATCGTCCCCATGGAGTCTTCCATCAGGATACGAGAGTCCTCTCCCGGTGGGGCCTGACCATTAACGGCCAGCCGATGGAGCCCCTGGGCGCATGGACGCCTTTCCCGTTCCAGGGAATCTTCGTCGGCAGGACAGTCCGTGCCGACGGCCGGGCCGACAGCCCGTTGACGGTGGAACGCAGGCGGGAAGTAGGTGCCGGGATCGTCGAAGAGATCACGATCCACAACTATTCCCTTGAACCTGCCGGGTGCGACGTCGAACTGTCCGTTGACGCGGACTTCGCTGACCTCTTCGAAGTAAAGGACGGGCGGTTCCAGCGGCGGTGGACACAGACTCGGCGGACCGAGGACGGAGCGTTGACGATCGAAGCCGTCTGGCACGGCCTGCAAAAGGGTATCGTCGTCAGCGTGACGGGCGGCGACGCCGGTTTGGAGGGGCTCCGTCTGCGCAGGGACATTCCGGCGCAGGGGACGTGGACTATCTTGGCGACCGTGGCGCCCCTGTTCGCCGAAACCGACCACACCTCCCGAACCTTCGGGACTTCACCCGATGCCCTGTCACCGCAGGCACTCCGGCAGCAAGCGTGGGACACGCGTATTCCGCTTACGCGCGTCGGCAATCCGTCCGTCGAACGAAGCCTCCTGCGCAGCCACAATGACATCGGGGCCCTGCGGATCGTCGATCCGCAGCATCCCGACCGCGTGGTGGTCGCGGCTGGGGCGCCGTGGTTCATGGCACTGTTCGGGCGGGACTCATTGCTGTCCTCCTTCATGGTTCTGCCCGTCGACGCGTCGCTGGCATTGGGCACGCTGCAGACCTTGGCCGACCGGCAGGGCTCGGTGGTTGATGTCCTGACCGAGGAACAGCCGGGTCGGATTCTGCACGAGGTGAGGTTCGGCGTCGGCACGGGCCTGGCACTGGGCGGGAAGTCCGCCTACTACGGCACCGCCGATGCGACCCCCCTGTTCGTGACCCTGCTCGGCGAAGTCAGCCGTTGGGGAGCTGCCGCCGACGACATCGCCGCGCTGCTGCCCCATGCAGACCGCGCTCTGGAGTGGATCCGGGATTACGGAGACCGTGATGGAGACGGGTACGTCGAGTACCAGCGCCTCAATAACCAGGGGCTCATCAACCAAGGCTGGAAGGACTCCTGGGATGGGATCAACTTTGCCGACGGCCGGATCGCGGAGGCTCCCATCGCATTGTGCGAGGTGCAGGGCTACGTGTACAGCGCCTACATCGCCCGCGCATGGATGGCGCACGCTGCGGGCGACTGGGCACTTGCCGCGGAGCTCCGGGATCGTGCCGAGCGGCTGAAGAAGCAGTTCAACGAACAGTTCTGGCTGCCGGACCGCGGCTACTACGCCATCGCCCTCGATAAGGACAAACGGCCCGTCGATGCCTGCGCATCCAACATGGGCCATTGCCTGTGGTCGGGAATCGTGGATGAGGACAAGGCGCCGCTGGTCGCCGAGCGGCTGATGTCCCCGGAGATGTTCAGCGGTTGGGGTGTGCGGACCCTGGCCACGGACATGGGTGCGTACAACCCGGTCAGCTACCACAACGGCTCCGTCTGGCCGCACGACAACGCGCTCATCGTTGCCGGCCTGATGCGCTACGGCTTCGTGAAGGAAGCACAGCAGCTTTCCTCAGCACTTGTGGAAGCCGGCGAACATACGGATAACCGCCTGCCCGAACTGTTCTGCGGCTTCAGCCGGTCCGACTACCCGGAACCGCTCCCATACCCCACAGCCTGCTCCCCGCAGGCGTGGGCATCGGCTACCCCGGTGATGCTTATCAGGAGTCTCCTCCGTTATGAGGTGGATGTCCCTTTGGGCGGACTGTGGGTGGATCCGGTTTTACCGGAAGCCTGGGGGAGCCTGCACACCACAAACCTGCCTGTCGGCGAGGCATGGATCAAGCTCGATGTGACAGGATCCCGGGTTACGGTGGATGGCTTAGCCCCGGGCATGATGTTCCACAGGGGAACGAGGCCATTGCTGGTCGATCTCTTGGACCCGGAACGGCATCGTCCTAGGGAAGTGAAGGGGTCCCGCCCCAACTAGCCCTCGCGGTCGATCTGCAGATAGCTGAGTCCGCTGACGTCGAGCCAGTACCAGGTGGGAGTCTCTACCAGGCGCAAGAGGACACCCCCGCAGGAAGTGCAGCGCACAACGATTCCCGGGCCGTCGGCGTAGACCGATGCCTCCCCGAAGGCCCGGATGGCGCCGCAGTGCTTGCACCGTCCGATGGCTGCAATGATGTCGATGCGGAACAGTTCCCACAGCGGTCCTGCCGCAGCGTTTCCATCGAGATGAGGTATTGGATTGGCCGCGGTTCCGGCGATGTCCTGGTCCTCGAGGCGCGGGTCTTCAGCGCCCGGGGAAGCGGAGCCGTTGTTGCCAGTCACCGGATCCCTCCCGTTCCGCCGAAGCGTTCTGTCTTGACGGGACACAGCATGAGTATCCACCCTCGACCGGACAGAATATAGGCCGTCCCGGCGGACTGGAATCGGGCCCGGACCGACATCAGGTGTCCGGTCTCCATTAGGGTTGATTCGTGCGAGCCATCCTTCAGCGGGTCACAAGGGCCGAGGTAACTGTCGACGGCGAAACGGTGGGGGCCATCGACCGCCCCGGGCTGGTAGTCCTGGCCGGCGTCACCCACAAGGACACCATTGAGGACGCGGCAGCCCTCGCTGCCAAGATCTGGACCCTGCGGATCCTCGACGGCGAGAGGTCATGTGCCGACCAGAACGCACCCTTGCTGGTGGTTAGCCAGTTCACCCTGTACGCAGACACAAGGCGTGGACGGCGGCCCTCCTGGTCCGACGCAGCGCCGGCGGACATCGGCGGGGCTTTGGTTGACTCCCTTGTGGCCGCCCTGCGTGACCTCGGAGCGGAGGTGGCCACCGGTCGGTTCGGGGCCATGATGCAAGTGTCCCTGATCAACGATGGTCCCTTCACGATTAGCCTGGACACCGCCGACTTCTCATCGCCTCGCCGCGGCTGAAAGCGGGGACGCTTCGGTTCGTTGCAAGCCGGGACGTGATCACGAACCCGACCGAATCCGGGAATGTACTGCAGAGTCCTGGTCCGGCAGATGCCTAACCAGCCGGAGTAAAAGCAATCCTGCGGAGCAGGCCGCGGAGCTGATCACATTCGTCGACAGTCAGAGCTTCGAGGGAGCTGGCTTCGGCTTCTCGAACGGCCCTAGAGGCATTTTTGTACAGCTTCTTGCCGGAAGCAGTTGCCCGGATGGCCTTGGAGCGCCGATCGTTCCTGTCGCCGATGCGCTCCACAAGGCCGCGCTGCTCCAGTGCGTCCACGATCGCGACGATTTGGCTGGGCACCAGGCACAGGAAATCAGCCAGTTCCCGCTGGGACGGAGCTTCCGCCGTGCAGGCGAGGGCGAGTACGGAATAGGACCGGACCTTCAGATCCAGTGGGGCCAGCATTGAGTTGGCCCGTGCCGTTCCGATGCTGACGGCGCGGGCGGCGAGGAACTCGATTTCAGTGACAAGTTCACTCGCAAGCAACGGATCGGCAGACGCCGGTGTTGAGGGATCAAATCGGTTCTCAATACTGTCCGCGAATGTTCCGGTCATGGGTCCTCGTCTCTCTCGCAGGGTCATCAACGGCTTCCCCTAGGATACAGCGAACGCAGAAACAGAATAGTTTCAAACAGAATGATTGACTTTTTGAATGGCATGGGTTGTTATTGAGATGACCCGATGTGGACCGGTCGAGCCGGTTGAAACGGCAGCACGCATCCCACAACTCAAGGAGAGACATGAGCCTCGAAGGAAAAGTAGCAATAGTCACAGGGAGCGGACGTGGACTGGGACTGGCCTACGCCCAGGAACTCGCCCGCCTGGGTGCAGCCGTGGTCATCAACGACGTTGACGCGGCCGTCGCAGCAGAGGCAGTGCAGAGCATCACCGCCGCAGGTGGCAAGGCTGTGGCCGTCGCGGCGGCAGTCGGATCCACCGAAACCGCCAGGCAGTTGGTCAGCGCTGCCGTGGACACATTCGGCCGCCTGGACATCCTGGTCACCAACGCGGGGGTGCTGCGGGACAAGTCACTTCTGAAGATGACCGACGAAGACTTTGACCTGGTCATCAACGTCCATGTGCGGGGGACCTTTACATGCGTCCGCGAAGCCTTCGCTTACTTCAAGGAAAACAACGTGGCTGGGCGGATCATCACCATTGGATCCCCCACCGGGCAGCGCGGCAACTTCGGCCAGACCAACTACGCCGCCGCGAAGGCGGGCATCGTGGGCATGGTGCGCACCTGGGCCCTGGAGATGAAGCGGGCCGGGGTGACCGTCAATGTGGTGATCCCGGTGGCTGCCACCGCCATGACGGAAACCGTTCCGTTCTTTGAAAAGGCCGTCCAGGCTGCCGCCCGCGGCGAAGCGATGCCGGAGTTCTTCCGCAAGGATCTTGGATTCGGCACAGCCGCAGACGTCGCAGGGCTCGTCGCTTTTCTCGCCTCCGATGAGGCGGGCCAGATCACCGGCCAGGCCATTGGAGTCGGCGGAGACCGCCTGCAGCTCTGGACCCACCCGGAAGCCGCGGCCACGGAATACCACAACGGCGGCTGGAGCTACGAGGAGCTCATCTCCAGCTTTGACGGCCTTTTCGGACACAAGCTGCAGAGCGTAGGCGAGGAATTCCCCGAGCTCCCTGCAGAGCTGCGTCCCGAACCGGCCGCCGCGGCCCATTAAGCGCCATGAGTTACGTATCCGCACTGGATGTTGAGTCGCTGGCTGCGATCGACATGCACGTCCACGTCGAGGTGGATGACCACGGGCACAACGCCCTGCCGCAGGAACTTGTGGACGCGGCCAGCAAATACTTCAAGGCCCAGGGTCCGCGTCCCAGTCTGGATGACATCGCTGAGATGTACCGTGAACGGAACATGGCAGCCGTCGTCTTCACCGTCGATGCCCACCGGGCGCTGGGCCACCAGCCCAACAGCAGCGAGGAAATCGCGCTGGGTGCGGCCCGGAACAACGATGTGTTGATTCCGTTCGGTTCGGTGGATCCGACCAGCGGGCCGGAGGCCCTCGAGAGGGCCAGGCTGCTGGCGGGGGACTATGGCGTCCGGGGTTTCAAGTTCCACCCCACGGTTCAGGGCTTTGATCCCTCCGGCCAGCAGTTCTACCCCCTGTGGGAGGTCCTGCAGTCCTTGGGCCTTCCGGTCATTTTCCATACGGGTCAGACCGGCATCGGTGCCGGGCTGCCGGGCGGCTTCGGGCTGAAGCTGGGTCTGTCCAACCCCATCCTGCTTGACGCCGTGGCAGCGGACTTCCCGGAACTGCAGATCATCATGGCCCACCCGTCGGTGCCGTGGCAGGAAGAAGCCATTGCCGTGGCCACGCACAAGGCCAATGTGTGGATCGACCTCTCTGGCTGGTCGCCCAAGTACTTCCCTGAGATCCTGGTGCGGCAGGCCAACTCGGTCCTGCAAAACAAGGTACTGTTCGGCTCCGACTTCCCGCTGATCAGCCCGGACCGCTGGTTGAACGACTTTGCCGAACTCACTTTGAAGGACGAGGTCCGGCCGAAGATCCTCAAGGACAATGCGGTGCGGCTGCTGGGCTTGAATGACCGGGTGGCATAAATGACCGGGTTCTACCCCTCGGACCAGTACGGCTTCTCAACCCTCCTCACGGAGGATGAGCGCCAGGTGCTGGGCCGTCTGCGGACCGTCCTTGAACAGCAAGTCCAGCCACTCCTGGCTGACTGCTGGGAGCGGGGCGAATTCCCCGAACAGATCATCAAGCCCCTGGTGGCCCTGAACCTGATGGATCCGCCTGAACTGACCCGGGGCGGCGCCCTGCCGGGTGGCCTCTTTGGCGGGTTCCGGAACTTTGAACTTGCCCGCACCGACGCCTCGGTGGCCACGTTCTATAACGCCCAGTCCGGGCTGTTCCGAACAGCGGTCAACCTGGGCGGCAGCCCCGAACAGGCGGCGGAGTGGGACCCGCTCATCCGCAGTTTTGAAATGACCGGCGCCTTTGCCCTGACCGAGCCCCACCATGGCTCAGACATTGCCGGAGGCCTGGAAACCAGCGCCCGTCACGAGGGCGACGCTTGGGTGATTAACGGCGCCAAACGCTGGATTGGCGGCGCCTCAACCGCCGATTACCTGGCTGTTTTTGCCCGCGACGAGGCGGACCGCCAAGTCAAGGCGTTCCTGGTCCACACGGACACCCCGGGCGTCGCGCTCAGCAAGACCGAGGGCAAGATGTCCCTGCGCATCATGCAGAACTCAGACATCACACTCAGCGATGTTGTGGTGCTGGAAGATCACAGGCTGCAGAAGGTGAACGGATTCAAGGACGTGGCCGGGCTGTTGCGGAACATGCGCTCAGACGCAGCCTGGATCGCCACCGGGCTGCAGGCCGGCGCCTACGAGGCCGCGCTGCGCTACGTCAATGAGCGTAGACAGTTCGGCCGGCCGCTCGCCGGATTCCAGCTCATCCAGGAAAAGCTCGCCGCCATGCTGGGGAACGTCACAGCGTCCCTGGGCATGGTGGTCCGCCTGACCCAGCAGCAGGACGAGGGCATCTACAAAGACGAAAACTCCGCCATGGCCAAGATGTGGTGCGCCGCCCGGGCACGGGAAACCACCGCCCTGGCCCGTGAAATCTGCGGCGGAAACGGCATTCTCCTCGACACGGGCGTGGGTAGGTTCTTCGCCGACGCCGAGGCCGTCTACTCCTACGAAGGCACCCACGAAATCAACTCACTCATCGTGGGCCGCGCCCTCACCGGCATCAGCGCGTTCCGTTAGCCGCATTCCGTTAGCCGCATTCCGTTAGCCGCGTTCCGTCAGGCATTGCGCAGACCAACACCAACCACAGCAAGGAGCATCATGAGCACCACCACCGTAACTTTCGAAGAACTGTCCGGCATGGCAGGGCATGACCTGGGCTACACCGACTACATCGAGGTATCCCAGGGGCAGATCAACACCTTCGCCGATGCCACCGGCGACCACCAATGGATCCACACGGACCCGGAGAAGGCCAAGGACGGACCGTTCGGGGTACCCATCGCCCATGGCTTCCTCACGCTGTCCCTGGCTATCCCTTTCTGGACCGAGCTGCTGGAGGTCACAGACGTGAAGACCAAGGTCAACTACGGACTCGACAAGGTCCGCTTCCCCTCGCCGGTGAAGGTGGGCTCCAAGATCCGCATGCGTGCCACCATCGCCAATGTCACCGAAATCCCGGGTGGCATGCAGATCGGTGTGGACCAGAGTATCGAGGTTGAAGGCGCCGCCAAGCCCGCCGTCGTCGCGCATTCCCTCTACCGCTTTTACTCCTGACAGAACCCGCCGACGGCGGTGGGCCGGGAATCGATGCCGGCCCACCGACGTCGGCGTCAGAATTCATAGGAAGGTTCCGGCTACATGTACAACCAGGGAGTGGGCTCGTGGCTGCAGCGTCGCAGGGCGAAATCCGCCAGCAGGACTGCACTGATCTACCGCGACAACCCCGTCAGGTACGGCGAACTGGCCGACCGCGTGGACAGGCTCGCGAATACCCTGCGCGAGCGCGGGGTCCGGGAAGGGGACCGGATAGCCTACTTGGGCGAAAACCATCCCTCCTTCCTGGAGACGTTCTTCGCGGCCGGGACGCTCGGCGCGATCTTTGTTCCGCTCAACACCCGCCTGGCCCCGCCGGAAATCCAGTTTGCCCTGCAGGACTCGGGATCCGTCGTCCTCGTCAACGCAGAGGCCCTGGACGGACTGGCCGTCTCGGGCTCACGGGACACAGATGTCCTGCAGCGCCTCGTGGTCCGTGAGTCAAGCTCCGCGGAGGTATCTGACCGCGGCGAGGACTACGCTGCCGCATTGGCCGCCGCCCCGGCTGGGCGCATCGACGTCCGGGTCGCGCTCGACGACCCAGCCATCATCCTCTACACCTCCGGCACCACCGGACGGCCCAAGGGCGCAGTGCTGACGCACGGCAACATCACCTGGAACTCCTACAACGTGCTGGTGGACTACGACGTGGCCAGCACCGACGTGGCATTGGTGATCTCACCCATGTTCCACGTAGCATCGCTCGGCATGGGCGTTCTGCCCGTGCTGCTGAAGGGCGGCACGCTGCTGCTGGAAGCGGGCTTCGTTCCAGGCCGGGCCTTGTCCCTGATCGAGAAGTACCGTGCCACCATGATCAGCGGCGTCCCCACCACGTACCAGATGCTGGCGGAACACGACGCCTGGGCTTCCACGGACCTCAGTTCGCTGAAGAAGATCACCTGCGGCGGATCTGCTGTGCCCGTCCGCGTCATGGAAGCCTATGAGAGCCGAGGGCTGTCCTTTTCCGGAGGCTATGGCATGACCGAAACCGCGCCGGGAGCCACCAGCCTGCAGCCGGACCGGAGCCGGGACAAGATGGGCTCGGTGGGCCTGCCACACTTCTTCACCGATGTGCGCATTGTGGACCCGCTCGGCGTTGTCCAGGCGCCCGGGGCCGTGGGCGAAATCCAGATCAAGGGCCCCAACGTCATCCGCGAATACTGGAACCGTCCTGACGCCACGGCGGGCAGCTTCGCCGACGGCGAATGGTTCCGTTCCGGCGACATCGGCTACGCCGACGAGGAAGGGTTCATATACATCGCCGACCGGCTCAAGGACATGATCATCTCTGGAGGCGAGAACATTTACCCGGCCGAGGTGGAGCAACTCATCATTGAGCTTGAAGCCGTGGCAAGTGTGGCCGTCATCGGGGTTCCCGACGAAAAATGGGGAGAGGTGCCGCGGGCGATCATCACCGTCCGCGGCGGTCATGCCGTTACGGAGGCAGAAGTCCGTGCCCACCTCGAGGGCCGGCTGGCGCGGTACAAAATCCCCAAGTCCGTGGTGATTGTGGACGAAATGCCGCGGACCGCCAGCGGCAAGATCCGCAAAGCCGAGCTGCGGCAGATGTACGCGGGGGAGTAGATGTACGCGGGGCCAGGCAAGCCGCCGCCGCGGTCAGGACTCGTCGTCGAGAAGATCTATGAGCTCCAGGCCGCGGCGGGCCCAGTCGATTTCCGTCTCGGCACGGGCAATGAGCCCCTCGTACGTGAAGATCTTGAACTGCGTTGTGCGCCGGCGATCGGCGTCCGGCGTCACTTCGAGGCGTTTCCTCAGCATGACGTTTGTTCCGCTCTGGAGTTCCCCGATCATGTTTTCCCACTGCTCCCGGCGCAGCTGATGGTAGGCGATATGGGCCTTCATCTGCTCGCGTGCTGATTCCGGCGCGGCCCATTCGAGGTACGCCGCCTTCAGGTGCACAGGATCTCGCTCCCTCGAGTACTCCAATGTGGTGTTCATCCACTCCCGGAAAGCCGCAGTTCCCGCCGCCGTGATCCGGTATCGGGTCTTGGTGCTCCGCGGACCCCACGGGACCTCTTCACCTGTGAGAAGTCCATCCTTCTCCATGCGACGGAGTTCAGGGTAGATCTGCGAGTCGGGCGCGTGCCAGACATACGCCACCGAGGACTCAAACCGTTTGGACAGGTCGTACCCGGTCATGGGCTCCACCGTAAGCAGTGCCAATAAAGCGTAGCGAAGACTCATGCAGGCCTCTTTCCCTGGTCCCTTGCAAATAACTATATCCATAGATAGTCTGTGATGCAGCGCACTAACTATGGGGATAGGTATTTGTCCCCGGTCTGTTTCACCTGCTTTTTGGAAACCATCCCCACGCCGTCATTGAGGACGCCGTCCGGGAGGACGGGAAGGATTCACCGTGACAGCTGTCCGGACTCAGAGCTCCACCACCAATAAGGTCCTTGGCTACCCCTTGGACGTCTGGTACGTCGCAGCGTGGGACAAGGAAGTGACACGCAAACCGATGGCCCGCAAGGTGGCAGGCCGCCCCCTGGCGCTGTATCGCACTGAAGACGGCAAAGCCGTGGCCCTCGCCGATGCGTGCTGGCACAGGCTGGCACCGCTGTCTATGGGCAAGACCCTCGGCAAGGACCAGATCCAGTGCCCGTACCACGGCATCGTCTACAACTCCGCCGGACGCTGCGTATCAATGCCTGCCCAGGAGACCGTGAACCCCAGCGCTACCGTGCCGTCTTTCCCGGTGGTGGAGCGTTACCGCTACGTCTGGGTGTGGCTCGGCGACCCCACCAAAGCTGACCCTGGACTCGTTCCGGACATGCACCAGCTGGACTCCCCGGAATGGGCCGGCGACGGCGAAACGATCTACGCGCCCTGCAACTTCCAGCTGGTTCTGGATAACCTCATGGATCTGACGCACGAGGAATTTATCCACTCCTCCTCGATCGGTCAGGAAGAACTGAGCGAATCCGACTTTGTGGTCACCCACGACGATGACACCGTGACTGTGGCGCGCTGGATGTTCAACATTGATGCTCCGCCTTTCTGGCTCAAGAACATGAGGGACAAGTTCCCGGGTTTCGAGGGCAAGGTGGACCGCTGGCAGATCATCACCTTCCGTTCCCCCTCCGTCATCAACATTGATGTGGGGGTGGCCAAAGCCGGCACGGGTGCCTTCGAGGGCAACCGAAGCCAGGGCGTCAACGGCTTCGTCATGAACGCCATCACGCCCGAAAGTGACAAGACCTGCCACTATTTCTGGGCTTTCATGCGCAACTACCGCCTGGACAGCCAGCTCATCACCACCCAGCTGCGCAACGGCGTGCACGGCGTCTTCGGCGAGGACGAGGCCATGCTTAGCGCACAACAGGCGGCGATCGACGCCAACCCGGACTACGAGTTCTACAACCTGAACATCGATGCCGGCGGCATGTGGGTCCGGCGCCTCATCGAACGCCAGCTCGAAGCCGAAGGCCGCCTGGTTCCCGTCGCCTAGGGGCGCAGGCAGGCAGCTACGAGACAGGTGTGAAATAGCCATGGCAGCATCCAACATTGAGATCTGGCAACTGGGAACAGTTGTTGAGGCAACCAACATCGCCACCGACATCCAGCGCGTAGTGCTGGAACCGTCCAAGCCCAGGAAAGCCGAGCCGGGCTCGCATATCGACGTGATGGTCCGGATTGACGGGCACCAGGAGAGGCGCTCCTACTCGGTTGTCGAGTCCAGCGACGACGGCATGCGGCTGGTCATCAGCGTCCTGAAGGCGCCGGTCTCGCGCGGCGGTTCCGTGTTTGTCCATTCATTGAAGCCGGGCGACGAACTCGAAATGACCCAGCCCCTCCAGAACTTCCCGCTTCGAGTCGGTGCGGAGCGGTACATCCTGCTGGCCGGCGGCATTGGCATTACCGCCATGATCAACATGGCCAGGGTCCTGAAGAACCTCAGGGCCGAGTACACGTTCGTCTACGCCGGCCGCAGCCGCACAGCCATGGCCTACCTGCCGGAGCTGCAGGAGATCCATGGCGGGAACCTGGTGGTCCATGTCGACGACGAAGGTACGTCCTTGGACGTCAACACCTTGGTAGCCCAGGCAACCGAGGGCACCGAACTGTACATGTGCGGCCCCATCCGCCTCATGGATGCTGTCCGCCGGGTGTGGACAGAGCGCGAGTTGAGCTTCCCCAACCTTCGCTACGAAACCTTCGGCAACAGTGGCTGGTACGACCCCGAAGAGTTTGTCGTCAGGGTCCCCGGCCTGAATCTTGAAGTGAAAGTCGGCCAGGGCAGGTCCATGCTGGAAGCACTCGAAGACGCCGGCGCCGACATGATGTTCGACTGCCGCAAAGGCGAATGCGGCCTCTGCGAAGTTCGGATCCTCCAGCTCGAAGGCAGCGTTGACCACCGCGACGTGTTTTACAGCACCCGCCAGAAGAGTGCCGCGGAAAGAATGACGTGCTGCGTCTCGCGGGCAGTCACCTCGAAGTCAGGGCTGATGGCTGACACGGCTGCCAACGGCCCGGCAGTGGTCACCATCGAAGTGTCCTGACAGTAAGCGGATGAACCCGTTGCGGGTTACGCCGACGCTGCCGAGCCACGATCCTGAGTCGTTGCCTGTCTGGGGGACCCACTCGATTCGCGGGGGATGAGCGTCGGCATGGATTTCCGAATGGTTGGTTCCTTGCCCGGGTTCACGATGAGATCGATCGCTGTAGCGGCAATCTGGTCGAGAGGCACCCGCACCGAGGACAGTGGAGTGGCGAGCCGCGATGAGAGCGGGATGTCGTTGTAACCGACCAGGGCCAAGTCGCCGCCGACGGTGATCTGGAAGCGATGGGCAGCTGCGATGATTCCCATGGCCAGGTTGTCGTTGGCGGCGAAGATGGCTGTGGGGCGTCTTTCGCCGCTTTTGCCCAGCAGGGCTTCCCCCGCGGAGAACCCGTTTTCGATACCGTAGCCGGCGGCCAATTGCCACTTTTCCGGCGGCTTGGTATCCGCTTCCTCCAGCGCTCTACGGGCTCCGGTGAGGCGGGCGATCCCCGTGGAGGTGAATGACGGGCCAGTGACGACAGCGATCTCGCGGTGGCCCAGGTCTATGAGGTGGCGTACGGCCAAGTAACCACCCACTTCGTCGTCTCCGAGCGCTGAGGGGCTCACCCCGTCGGTGCGCAGCACCAGGGCGTGCGCTACGCCGCGTTCGCGCAGGCGGCGGGGCAATTCGTCGTCGAGGCGTGCCGTAGCCAGGATCAGCCCGTCCACATTGCGGTCGAGCAGGGTCTCAGCGGCACGCCGTTCATCGTCGGGATCGTCCCCGCTGGTGGCAACCATGGCGAAGTAGCCGCGGGCGGAGGCGGCCTTTTCGAGTTCCTCGAACATCAGCGCCATCACCGTGTCACTGAGGCGGGGCACGAGCACACCGAGCGTCCGTGTTTCGCCGCGGCGCAGGCTCGATGCGAAAGAGTTCCGCCGGTAGCCCAGTTCCTCGGCCACCTTGCGGACATGCGCCGCAGCCGCGGAGCGTGAGGCCGTGCCTCGTTCGTCCAGGGCGCGGCTGGCTGTGGAAAGACTCACGCCGCTGGCGGCAGCAACATCCCTCAGTGTGACGATCGTGCCGGGGGCAGCCGGTTCCATGCGTGTTCTCCTGTTCGCGATTGTCCTAGAAGACACTCTATTTCCTCCTTCGTCTGCAACAGGCCCTTGACAGTGAGCTGGAACACGTCGCACAATGAAAACGTTCCCGCAAACGTTTTCATCTTATCGCGGGAGGAACGACCAACACGACAGAGGAAGCTCTCATGACCATCGATCTCCGCGGGCTCGTTCCCGCTCCTGTAACCCCGTTCAACCGCGACGGCAGCGTTGACGTCGACGCTATCCACCGTCTCGGCGGATGGCTGGCCAGCGTTGACGGGGTCAAGGGCCTTGTTGTCCTTGGCCACGCCGGCGAAGGAACCTTCCTGACCCAGGACGAGCAGGCACTCGTCATCCGCGAGTTCAAAAACGCTGTCAATGGCGAAATCCCGATCATCGCCGGCATCACGGGGGAGGGCAACACCGTCGCTGCCCTCGAAGCCAAGCGGGCCGTCGACGCCGGTGCAGCCGCCGGCCTGGTCTACCCGTCACACGGCTGGCTCCGCTTCGGATACCAGCAGGGCGCGCCGCAGACCCGGTACAAGGAAATCTACGAAACGTCCGGGCTGCCGTTGATCCTCTTCCAGTACCCGGACGCCACGAAGGCCACCTATGACCTGGAAACCCAGCTCGAGATCGCCGGCATGGAAGGCGTGTTCGCCACCAAGAACGGCGTCCGGAACATGAAGCGCTGGGACACCGAGATCCCTGTCCTGCGCGCCACTTATCCGGACCTGCAGATCCTCACCTGCCACGACGAGTACCTGCTGCACACCATGTTCGACGTGGACGGCGCGCTGGTTGGTTACGGCGGTCTCGCCCCGGAACCGCTGGTGGAACTGATCGCTGCAGGCAAGGCGAAGGACTACGCCGCCGCCCGGGCAATCCACGACCGCCTTCTGCCCGTGACCAAGAACGTCTACCACCGCGGATCACACATGGAAGGCACCGTCGCACTCAAGGAAGGGCTTGTCGCCCGCGGCATTCTTGAGCACGCCACGGTCCGGCCGCCGCTGCTTCCCCTGGCACCCGGCGCCGGCGATGAAATCGCGCTGGCCCTCCGGTCCGCCAACCTCGGCAACGTCACTGTTCCTGCATAACGCCACCTGTATAAGGCCTCTGGCACCCCGTCGGATGGCGGACCAACTGTCCGCCATCCGGCGCCCCAACGTTCCACCCTCCACCATCGGTCAACGACGACCCCCAGCAACGCCGCTGGAGAAGGAGTACTCGCAATGAGCGAGCAGAATAGGACCATCCACACCCCGGACAATCAACGAGGTCAGATGGTCACGCACGAAGAAAACGCAGTTCCCGCCGCACCGGCCAAACGGAGGACCTTCCTTGGCTACCTCGCCCTGATGGGCCCGGCCTTCGTTGTGGGGGCCTGGCAGTTCGGTCCCGGGAACCTCACCACTGCCGTTCAGGCCGGCAGCCGCTTCGACTACACCCTTGTCTGGGTCATCGCCGTGTCCACCGTCCTCATGATTTTCTTCACCGACATGAGCGTCCGGCTGGGCATCGCGACGCCCACGTCGCTGATCACATCCATCAAGGAACACCTCGGCAAATGGATCGGCATCCTTGCAGGGTTCGGCGTCTTTGGAATCACGCTCATGTTCTCCGTCGGCAACGCCGTCGGATCAGGCCTGGGACTCTCACTGATTTTCGGCGGCTCCCCGGTCCTCTGGACCGTTGTCTGCACCGCCGCCGTCGGCTTCGTCCTGGCCTTCCGCAACGTTTACGGCATCGTGGAAAAGGCCCTGCTGGTCATCGTCGTCCTCATGGGCCTGGCTTTCATTGCCAGCACCGTGGTTGCCCAGCCCGACTGGTACCGGTCCATGGAAGGCATGGTTCCAAGTCTGCCGCCAGGAAGTGAAATCCTCATCGTCGCCCTGGTCGGCACCAACTTCTCCATCAACGCCGCCTTCTATACCTCCTACGGCATCAAGGAACACCGCCGCACCCGCGCCGACTACCGCGACATCACCCTCGTCGACACCATTCCCGGCATCGTCGCCCCCGGCATCATGACCGCCCTCGTCATCATGGTCGCCGCCGCCGTGCTCGGCAAAACCGGCGCCGAAGCAGGAACCATCAACGCCCTCGCCTCCGTGTTCGCGCCCCTTGCCGGGCCCGTAGGCTCCATGCTCTTCGCCCTGGGCCTCTCCGGTGCAGCGTTCTCCTCCATGATCGCCAACGCCACCGCCGGCGGCACCATGCTCTCCGACGCCCTTGGCCGCGGCGCCAAGGCTGGTTCGCCCACGGCGCGAATCGTCACCGGCATCATCCTGGCCTTCGGCCTGGTGATCACCATCTCGTTCCAGTCTTCACCCGTAGGCCTGATCGTCATCGCCCAGTCCCTGACAGTCCTCATTGCACCACTGCTGGGCGTCCTGCTCCTGACTATGAGCAACAAGGCAGCCGTGATGGGAAACCTCCGCAACCGGTGGTGGCAGAACCTCTTCGCCGCCGTCGGACTCGTAACTATCCTGGCATCGTCAGTGCGGCTTATCACCACACTGCTGGGCTGACTGCCTCATCCAAGACAGGATTGGAAGATGCCCCGCACGTTGAACTACGGGGCATCCAGGAGGGAGCCGCGGTGTTCCTCGGCGGGCAATCTTCGGAAGAAGTCCGTTACTGCCCCATCCCGGGGTGGACCCGCACAAACTCGATCCCAGGCTGGACCTTCTTCTTCGGCCCTCGGGCAAACCCCTTGGCATCGAGCTGATTCTCCGCCCGGTACACTGCCAAGGCTTCGTCGTAGATCGCATTGAGCCTGCGGCCGGAGAACTCTTCCTGTGAACCGTCGCTGAAGGTGATGGTCACTGCTGAACTGCCCGGAAAGTGCCGTTTCATGCGGATGAAGCCTTCGGCGTCCTGGTTGAGATGAATCAAGGTGGTTCCCGCTTTCATGATTGATGACCTCCAGTCTTCCCTATGTCCGATGGCCGGCGGACCGGCATCTGGTTTATGGGGACAATGGACAGGTGACGTCACCGAGCACCTCTCCAGACCCCGCGGCTGACCCGGCCAACGATGGGACCTTCAACATGGGTACGATCGGCGCAGGCCTGGCCTTTGCGGCTTCGCTCGGGGAGCTCACGGAGGCGCTGCGCAGGGGCGGCCCGGCCGCGACTGCAGTGGTGCAGGCACCTCCGGGTACGGGCAAAACAACGCTGGTACCGCCGCTTCTCGCCAACCTCGCGTCCGGGGCCGCCGGGACCAACGCCGGGCTGCGGATTGTGGTCACCCAGCCCCGGCGGGTGGCCGCCCGTGCGGCGGCCCGGCGCCTTGCCGCCCTCGACGGCAGCCGGCTGGGTGACCGCGTCGGCTACACGGTACGCGGGGAGCGGCAGGCGGGGCCAGGGACCCTGGTCGAGTTTGTCACCCCCGGAATCCTGCTCCGCCGACTGCTGGACGATCCCGGACTGGAGACCACCGGAGCGGTCATCCTCGACGAAGTCCACGAACGGGGCCTGGAGACTGACCTGCTGCTGGGCATGCTCACCGAGGTCCGCCAGCTCCGCGGCGATCTGACCCTCGTGGCCATGTCCGCGACCTTGGATGCGCCCCGGTTCGCCGCCCTGATCGGGGAAGCACAGATCGGGGATCACGACGGCGGCGGGCCGGCTCCCGTCGTCGACTGTCCGTCCGCGCTGTACCCCCTGGATGTTGAATGGGTACCGGCGGCGGTGCCGCGGCTGGATGGCCGGGGAGTGACACGGGCGTTCCTGGACCATGTGGCGGATACCGCTGCGGCGGCACATGGACACGCAGGTGTCGGTACCGACGCGCTGGTCTTCGTACCGGGGGCCTGGGAGGTGTCCCAGGTGGCTGCCCGCCTGCGCGGACGGGCTGCTCCCGGTACCGAGGTGCTGGAGCTGCATGGCCGGGTCAGCCCGTCGGAACAGGACCGCGCTGTTTCCGGACGCGGTCCGGGCGGACCCGCGCGGATCATCGTTTCCACGGACCTGGCCGAATCCTCCCTGACGGTTCCTGGCGTGCGGCTGGTCATCGACTCCGGGCTCACCCGGGAGCCGCGGCGTGACGCCAGCCGGGGCATGTCCGGCCTGGTGACGGTTTCGTGCTCCCGCGCATCCGCCGAACAGCGCGCGGGCCGGGCGGCGCGGCAGGGCCCCGGGCGGGCAGTCCGCTGCTACGACCAGAGGACGTTCGGCGCGGCCCCGGCGCACGTCACCGCGGAGATCACTGTGGCTGACCTGACGGGCACCGCCCTGGTCCTGGCCTGCTGGGGATCGCCCGGCGGCCGGGGACTGGCACTTCCGGACGCTCCGCCGAAGGCCACGATGGATGAGGCCGTTGAGGTGTTGCGGGAACTGGGCGCCGTGGACCGGGATGGACTCGCCACCGGGCTTGGCAGGACCCTGTCCAGGGTCCCTGCGGACCCGCGGCTGGCCCGTGCCCTGTTGGACGGCGCAGCAGCCGTGGGCCACCGGGCAGCGGCAGAGGCCGTCGCTCTGGTGGCGGGTGACCAGCCTGCCCCGGGCGCCGATCTAACCAGGCTCTTGGCCACCCTGCGGACAGGCAAGGACCCTGCTGCCCGGCGCTGGACGGAGGATGTCGGGCGGATGGAGACGGTCGCACGGAAAGAGAGCGCCGCCGTCGTCCCTTCCATCCTCACGGCGCCCGTGACCGGACCGGAAGCTGTCGGCGTCGTCGTCGCCCTGGCGTTCCCGGACCGGGTGGCGCGGCGAGTCCCGGGGGAGGGGCCGGAGCGTTACCTGTTGTCCTCAGGTACGCGGGCCGGGCTGCCGGCGGGCAGCCCGCTGTCCGGGCATGAGTGGCTGGCCGTGGCGGAGGTATCGCGCGCCGAAGGGCGGGACGCGGCCGGGACCGGCGCTGTCATCCGTTCCGCCGCCCCGATATCGGCGGACACCGCCGAAGCCGCCGGCCGGCATCTGCTGACTGACACCGTGCAAGCGCGGTTCAGCCAAGGCCGGGTCACGGCCCGGCGGGAACGCCGGCTGGGAGCGATCGGACTGTCCTCCACCCCGGTCCGGCCCTCTGCGGCGGAGGGACGCGCAGCAGTGGCCACTGCCCTGGGGAAGGAGGGGCTGGGGACCATCGGATGGTCGACGGCGGCCGACACCTTGCGCCGCCGGCTTGCCCTCCTGCGCCGCGAACTTGGCGATCCCTGGCCTGATGTGTCCGAGCCTGCGCTGCTTGCCCGGCTGGACACGTGGCTGGGGCCGGAGCTCGAGGCGCTGGCCGGCGGTGCCTCGACCGGCGGTATCGACCTCACGGATCCGTTGCGCCGGCTGCTGCCGTGGCCCGCCGCCGCCAGGCTGGCGGAGCTGGTACCCGAGTGGCTTGAGGTGCCCAGCGGTTCGCGGGTACGGATTGACTACCCTGAAGTGCCGGACCAAGCATCGGACGACGGCGGCAGGCCGGTGGTGGCAGTCAAGCTTCAGGAGTGTTTCGGCTGGACAGACACGCCCCGGCTGGTGGATGGAAGGGTGCCGGTGCTGTTCCACTTGCTCTCGCCTGCGCGACGGCCGCTGGCGGTAACGGATGACCTGGCATCATTTTGGTCCGGACCGTACGCGCAGGTCCGGGCCGAGATGAGGGGCCGTTATCCCAAACATCCGTGGCCCGAGGATCCGTGGACAGCGTCTGCGACGGCACGGACCAAAGGACGGAAGTGACTCCGCAGCACATCGCCGAAAAGGCCGCGTGAGAACTCCGATACACAGATGAAACGTTGCGTCGACGTGTTGAAACATGCCCCGGCTAGGCTCGTTGTTACTTGGACAGCGTGGTCCACATAAGACATGGAAGGACGCAATGATGTTGCTTTTGACTAGCCTTAACCTGTTGCTTGATGCCCGCCGGAATGACGACAACAATTCGCACAGCGGCGGGAACGGCAAGACCGAGTTCCCCAATGGCCAGCTGACCTCCACCGCTTGGGAAGGCTGGTGGCACGACGACGCCGCCTAGCTGACAGCGTCTGCCTCCACCCCCGCTGACTCACGGCGGCCGCCGGTTTCACGATGGCACCGCTCTTCCTCTTGCTGTTCAGTCACTTCAGGGTGTCGAATCGTCTTACCAAGGCCGCGTGGCGGCTGACGACTAGGACGCCAGGAGACAGTCATGTCGGTGAAAGGCACAAATGGCCGGGGCAAGGTCCCCGGCCGCGGCGGTTCTGATCTCCGGCGGGCCGATGCATCCGCAGGGCTCCAGGCCGATGCACCGGAGAAGGTCCGCAACGTTGCGCTAGTAGGCCACTCGGGCGTGGGAAAGACCATGCTGGTCGAAGCCTTGCTGGCCGCCACCGGTGTCATATCCCGGATGGGCTCCATTGCGGACGGCAATACGGTCAGCGACGCGGAACCCTCCGAAATCCACCAGCAGCGCTCAGTGGTGCTGTCGGTTGCGCCGCTGGTTTTCGACGGCATCAAGGTGAACCTGCTCGACACGCCGGGCTACGCAGATTTCACCGGCGAGCTGCGGGCCGGACTGCGGGCGGCGGACGCGGCGCTCTTCGTGGTGTCCGCCCTGGACGACATCGATGCGGCAACCACAGCGCTGTGGGCCGAATGCGACCAGGTCGGAGTGCCGCGGGCGGTGGTGATCAGCCGGCTCGACCATCCGCGCGCGAATTTTGAAGCGACGGTCGCCGCATGCCAGCGGGCTTTCGGTGACCTGGTGGTGCCGGCGCATCTTCCGGTGCGGACAGGGGCGGCCATCACCGGGTTGCTGGGCCTGCTCTCCGGGACGGTTTCAGAATACGACGCCGCCGACGCGGCGCCGGCCGTGCGGGAAGCGAACACAGAGGAGCTGGCTTCGTCGGAGGCCGCACGCGGAGTGCTCATCGAAGGGATCATTTCAGAGAGCGAAGACGAGACGCTGATGGACCGCTATCTGGGTGGCGAGGAGATCGACGTCGATACCCTGACAAGCGACCTGGAGACCGCAGTTGCCCGCGGGTCGTTCTTTCCCGTGCTTGCCACGGCTGCGGAGACGGGACTGGGGATCACCGAGCTGCTGGAAATGCTGACCCGCGCGTTCCCGTCGCCGGTGGAACGTGACCTGCCGGCAGTGACGGACCTTGCGGGTACACCGGCCGGCCTGCTCGCGTGTGACCCGGCGGGACCGCTGGCCGGTGAAGTGGTACGCACCACCATCGACCCGTTCCTGGGCAGGGTCTGCCTGGTGCGCATCTTTTCCGGCACGCTGCGGCAGGAGTCGGCCGTGCACGTCGGCGGCCGCGGGCTGTCCGAGCGCGGCCACGAGGAACATGACAGCGACGAACGGGTCACCCACCTGTATTCACCCGTGGGTTCCAGCCTGAAGCCTGTGCCGTATTGCATCGCGGGGGACATCTGCGCGATTGCCAAGCTGGCCAATGCCGAGACCGGCGACACCGTTTCGGCCAAGGAGAACCCGCTGCTGGTGGAGTCGTGGGACATGCCCGAGCCGCTGATGCCTGTAGCCATTGAAGCGGCCTCGCGCAGTGACGAAGACGCCCTTGCCAAGAGCCTGGGGAAGGTGGCGGCCGGAGATCCGACGCTCCGGGTGGAACGCAACTCTGAAACCCACCAGCTGATTCTGTGGTGCATGGGGGAGGCCCACGGCGAGGTGGTGCTGGACCGGCTGCGGGACCAAGGGGTGAAACTGGCCACGGTTCCGGTAGTGACGCCGCTGCGGGAAACGTTCGCCGGACCTGCCACCGGCCACGGACGCCACGTCAAGCAATCCGGCGGCCACGGGCAGTACGCGATCTGCGATATCGAAGTCGAGCCGCTCGAGCGTGGTGCCGGGTTCGAGTTCGTCGACAAGACCGTCGGCGGGGTGGTTCCGGGCCATTACATCCCCTCTGTCGAGAAAGGCGTCCGGGCCCAGATGCAGAAGGGCGTCTCCGCGGGGTTCCCGGTAGTGGACATCCGCGTGACACTGGTGGGCGGCAAGGCACACAGCGTCGATTCGTCGGACGCCGCCTTCCAGGCCGCCGGGGCGCTGGCCCTGCGCGAGGCTGCCGCCGCCGGCCGCATCCAGCTGCTGGAACCCGTCTCGTCGGTGGCCATCACCACACCGGACGAGTACGTCGGTCCGGTGATGAGTGATTTGTCTTCCCGCCGCGGGCGTGTGACAGGAACGACGTCGGCAAGCGGGGAACGCACGGAAGTCGTCGCCGAAGTGCCCGACGGCGAACTGTTGCGTTACGCCATCCAGCTGCGTGCGCTCACCGCCGGAACCGGCCGCTTCCGGCGCAGCTACCTGCGCCATGAGCCGGTTCCGGCGAGCGCGTCTTAGGGTGCCGCCACTGTCTCAGGCCAGACTCAGCCGTTGGCGCGCATGAACGCCGCTACCGCTGGGGCCACCGAGGCGCCGACCTCTTCCGCGCTGCGCTTTCTCCCAGCGACGGCGAAGGAGTGGTCTCCGCCGTCGATCCATTCCAATACGGCGGCCGGACCGATCCGTGACACTACATCTTCAAGCAACGCGGGAGTCGCGAACGTATCCCGCGTCCCCTGCAGGAAAAGCATGGGAAGTTCCAGCCCGTAGAGGTGTTCATCGCGAAGTTTCTCCGGCTTGCCCGGCGGGTGCAGCGGATAGCCGAGGTACACGAGCCCCCGGGCGTCCATGCCTTCTGCTACGGCCATGGACGCCATGCGCCCACCGAAGGATTTGCCTGCAGCCCATACGGGCTCCCCGTCTGAGCGAGACCGGGCGACGTCCATGGCCACCCGCCACGCAGCGATGGCGGCCGGTGGACGGTCCGGGAACTTCCTGCCCGCTTCACGGTAGGGAAAGTTGAATCGCAGGGTGGCCACACCGTGGCCGTTAAGGGCTTGGGTGAAGCCACGCAGGAACGGGTGCTCCATTCCTGCGCCGGCACCATGGGCAACCACCAGCGTGGCGAATGGCTGTTCCGGGCGGGCATAGACGCCGGAAACGTCGGATTCACCGACGGCGATGCTGATGGCAGACTCTGGGACGGGCATGGATCAATCATGCCGGATTGCCATGCTCTGCTGTATCAGGCACTCCATTGTCGAACCTCTTTGCCGCGCGAATCTGTTTGCCACGGTGGTTGGGGGTGTAGCTTGTCCCCATGGCGAGCGAACAGACCACCATTACAGTCCAAGGCCCCAACGGGGAGCGCGAGATGCGCATTTCCAGTCCCAGCAGGGTCCTCTGGCCGGACCTTGGGCTGACCAAGCTGGACCTTGCCCGCTACGTGGCAGAAGTCGGGGACGCGTTCATTGCCGCCAACGGGGACAGGCCCGTCTCGCTGCAAAGATATTCGGACAACGTCGACGGTGAGATGTTCTTCTCCAAAAACCCGCCCAAGGGTACGCCCGAGTTCATCAGGTCCGTCAAAGTGATCTATCCCAGTGCGCGGTCGCATCCGCAACTGGTACTGGACGAACCCGCCGCGGCGGTGTGGGCGGTGCAGATGAACACCGTCGTGTTCCACCCGTGGCCCTCCCGCGCAGAGAACACCGACAATCCGGACCAGCTGCGCATCGACCTGGACCCGCAGCCAGGGACGGACTTCGATGACGCCGTTCCCGCAGCGCTCGGGCTGAAGGAGGTGCTGGCGGAGGCCGGCTTGACCTGCTTTATCAAGACCTCGGGAAACCGTGGGCTCCACGTCTATGCTCCCATCGAGCCGACGCATGAGTTCCTGGAGGTCCGCCACGCCGTAATCGCCGCCGCCCGGGAACTCGAACGGCGGATGCCTGACAA
This sequence comes from Arthrobacter pascens, assembly GCF_030815585.1. NCBI lineage: Bacteria > Bacillati > Actinomycetota > Actinomycetes > Micrococcales > Micrococcaceae > Arthrobacter > Arthrobacter pascens. The sequence continues at coordinate 1,984,741 of NZ_JAUSWY010000001.1, read as the reverse complement.
GGTCACCACTGCCTGGTGGAAGGAGGAACGGGGCCAGCGGGTGTTCCTGGACTTCAACCAGGCCAACCGCGACCGGACCATTGCCGGCGCCTACAGCCCGCGGGCCCTGGCCCACGCCCCCGTGTCATGCCCCATCACCTGGGATGAACTGGGCAGCGCGGACCCCAAGAACTTCACCATCCTCACCGTGCCCGAACGGCTGAAGACCGTTGGTGATCCGTGGGCTGACATGAACGCCAGTCCCGGCACCATCGATACTTTGCTGGGCTGGTGGGACCGCGACATCACCTCCGGGCTGGGCGAGCTGCCTTTCCCGCCCGACTATCCCAAGATGCCTGGCGAACCGCCCCGCGTGCAGCCCAGCCGGGCACGCAAACCGGACTAGACACGCTTACTCGAAGCGGGAAGGATCACCGGTGCCCCGCCGCGCCACTTCCGCCACGCCACTGGAGAAGTCAATCACGGTGGTGGGCTCGGCCCCGCAGTCACCGGAATCGATCACGGCGTCCACATCATGCTCCAGCCGCTCCTTGATTTCCCACCCGTGGGTGAGCGGATCCTCCTCGTCGGGAAGCAGCAGCGTGCTGGAGAGCAGCGGTTCACCCAGCTCCGCCAGCAGGGCCTGGACCACGCGGTTATCCGGGATGCGGACGCCCACCGTTTTTTTCTTCGGATGGAGGAGCCGGCGCGGGACCTCCTTGGTGGCCGGCAGGATGAACGTGTAGCTGCCCGGCGTGACCGACTTGATGCTGCGGAAGACATCATTGCCGATGTTCACGAACTGCCCCAACTGGGCGAAGTCCTTGCAGACAAGGGTGAAGTGGTGCTTGTTGTCCAATTTGCGGATGGTCCGGATCCGGTCCAGCGCGTCCCTGTTGCCCAACTGGGCCCCGAGGGCATAGCAGGAGTCCGTGGGGTAGGCGATCAGCCCGCCGTCGAGCACAATGCTGACAGCCTGCGTGATGGCGCGCGGCTGCGGGTCTTGGGGATGAACGTCGAAGTATCTGGCCATGCCCACGAGCCTACGGCCCGGCAGGGAATAGTGCACCCAAGGTGGCAGGGCGGTTTCTAACCAACGGTACAACAGTCAGTATTTCGACCCTAAAAGCGAGTTGGAAGCATTCAGGGCGCTCCGCAACTTCGTCGACCGCTCCTACGAGAGCAATGAGACATCGATTGAAAACTACGGGAGTTTGCTGGCGATGAAAGCCAAGGGCATTCTCCCCGGCTTTCTTCTAAAGCTGCGCCCTACCCGCAAGAAATGTATTTAACGCGGGGTTGTCTATGTCCTTTGCCAACCACGGGAGTGCGGACGCCGCGGACGTATCACCGAGGAGGGCACGGTGCGATTGTGCTCTTGCCGTGAGTTCCCGCAGCCCGCTGCTGCTGGCCAGTTTGTGGAGCCGACCGGCGAATTCGTCGGCTTTCGGAGAGCCGACTTCAATGGCGATTTCGGATGCCGTATCAAGCAGCCTTGCTGTGTACCACAAGTACCAGGGTTTGATTTCGAGTCCACGCTGGATCCACCGGACTGCGCCGTCGAGGTCTCGGCGTCCCATGCATAGGCGCGCCTGGTTGCTGGCAGCCATGACCTGGAAGCAGTGGTCCCCGCCCTGTTCTGCCAGTACCCAGGCATGATCGATGAGGGGATTCGCTTTTTCCGGTTGATTTTCGGCGAGGTACGTTTCGCCCAGCAGCCCCTCTACGAAGGGGCGGAAAGCTGTCCATCGTTCCAATGTGATGAAATCGAGAGATCGGTGCAAGGGCCCCGCAGCCCCGCGAAGATCTCCTCGGAGTAGATGCACGCGCCCGATCATGGCCAAACTGAAGCCCTGCTGGCGCCGACTGCCTGTTTTCGCAGCCAGCGCCTCGGACTCGGTAAGGGACATGAGCGCCCGCTCATAGTGGGCGGTGTCCGACTCCATCATGCCTCGAACACCAAGGATCTTGGCCTCTTCCTCAACCGATCCATCGGCGGCATTCATTGCCTCATCAAGCCATCGTGCAGCATTGTCGGGGATGCCGCGCTGCACCGAAAGAAATCCAAGCTCACGGTAAGCAGCTGCGTTTATTCGGGATCCACCAGCACGGCTTCCGGCAACAATCGCCCGGTGCAGGAGATCTGCCACTTCAGCGCCTCGACCACCTGCCTGATGAATCAGGGCCCCGGCCAGCGCGACCAGCGACTCAGCCTGCAAACCGTGGTCCGCATTGCGTCCAGACAATTCGGTCGCTAGCCTCAGTTGATCCAAAGCCCTGTCCACAGCACCCGACGAGAGGGAAGAACTTGCAGCATCAAGATAGGACCGCACGGCAGCTTCTGTAGGAAGGACGTCCTCAGTGATGGACGGCGCCGAATCGTAAAGGGCGGCCCGGATCTCCTTCGGTAAACCGAGGCCCAACTCTTTGTGGAACAGTTCGCGGCAGCGGCTAACCTGTTCGCGTGCCCACCGATGCTGACCTGACGAAATAAGCGACTTCACCAGAACCACCTGGCAGTCCGTATTGTACGGATCCCGCTCCACAGCACGGGACGCCAGCTCGGCGGCCTCGTTGGGAGCCCCACCGGCCAGGGCTGCCAGAGCCCGCTCATATAAGAGAGCCTGCACGCAGTTCTCGATCCTGTGCCGCTCGACTTCAAGCCAAGCATCGAAAGCCGGACAATCGGCAAAAGATAAACCTTCCAGCAACTCACCCTCAGGCAGTATCCGGTCCGACTCGAGGGGTTTCCTTGATTCCAGGACAACACGAACGTCACAACGGCAATCTGGTGACAAGATCAGCCGTATGGGGTCGCCGGAGAGGGAGACATCGTCCCCAAGGGAGCGCCTGACTTGAGACAGATTCCACCGCAGTGCCCCCAATGGATCCTCGGCATCAGGGAAGAGCAGGGCAGCAAGACGATGTCTGCTTGTCCCGCCGCGCTCAAGGGTCAGGTACGCCAGCAAGCCCCAGGCCTTACGGCCCCGGAGTTGTTGGGCCTCGCTGTCCATTCGTGCGATCGACGGTGATCCAATGAGCCGAATCACTAAGCCGGGCATGGCAGCCATGGTACATCTCCGAGCTCTTCAAAAGCGGAAACCCTAGGCACAGATCCCTCACTGCAACGAGATGGCTGGCAGCTGCGAGGCCTTCGCCGAAAGCCAGGAATCATCGCGAACCCTTCAGTAACCGAATTGGATTCGCATAGTCAACCAACGCCCATGTGACCGTCCGCGCCGTTTGAACACCCTTCTCTCAGAGGAACGGAGCAACCTCGCCAGCACGGCCCAAGTCTTGTGTGCACCCAGTCGGCGATAGGCTGCCGTCCCGTTCGAAGGCGGTTTTCCCATTAGTATCCGACGCCCAGGACGGCAACGAGGTAAGAACGACTACGCGGCGAGCGCTAGGCCAGATGAAGTGCTGAGCAGGTGTGTGAGCAATTGTGTCTGTGTGGCGGCCGGAAGTTCCCGAAGCAACACGCCATGCACAATACCGAAGGCCCTAAGCCGGGCAATCTCCGAACCGTTCCAATCCACGAGCGCCGCCGCTGCACCAGGGCTCAAGTCCCTGGCGGCAGAAGCCATCGCTTCCAGGGCCAGCGATTCGAACTGCGTCCCATCAGCGACGATGTGATTGGCGGTGCGATTGAGGAGTTCATTCAGTTCCATGGCAATTCTCCTGTTCGATGTTGGAATCCATAACAGAAGACTGGGTCATCACCGTGTGAGCAGGCGTGTGAGCCATGGCGTGTATAGCCACGTGTGTATAGGCACCATGCACATCATCCACCCACCGCGCTCACGGCCGAGCACTTGAAGGCCAAGTCGTTTCTGCTGGACGGTCTGGGCGGTACACGTCAACTGGCTAGGTCTTTGGAAACGCATTTCTGCTCACACGGTTGCTCACACGGTCACAGCTCAAAGTGGGGACATCCTGTAACCACCGCATGAGGAGGACATTATGTCCGCAGTAACTGTCAAGGCCCTAGAATCGAAGTCATTCAACGAACCTGATGAAAAGCGCCGTCCGCCCAAGACCGAAGTTGACGTGGTTACCCTCGGTGACACCACCTTGGGTAGGTTCACCTTCGAGCCCGGCTGGCGGTGGTCCGAGACCGTCAAGACCGTGGTCCACACCGACAGCTGCCAGAACAACCACGTGGGGTTTTGCACCGCCGGAACGCTAACAGTGGTGATGGAAGACGGAAGCCGCGCCACAATTCACGCCGGCGACGCCTATTCAATTCCCGCGGGCCATGATGCCTGGGTCGAAAACGATGAGACGTTCGTAGGTTTCGAAATCATGAGTGCGGCCACGTACGCCAAACCTGCTTAGTCCCCGAGACCTCCGTTGGAACCGCACGGCCCGCCGTCGTAATGGATCAGCCCACATGCACCCAGGGCCGCTTTGTGACATCGGGTTCCGCTTCCCGCAGGATCTCACGGGTCACGGGGGCGATCTCGCCTTCGCCCAGGACGAGGAAGCGCAAGAGGTTCTTGACAGGATTCCCCTCGGTCCAGCGGAAGTAGATGTGCGGCATCAGCCCGGTCACGTCCCGGATATGAAGGAGCACCGACGCGATGGTGTTGGGTACCCCCGGTCCATGGACTTCCAGGACCGGGTACCCGTGGCGGAGAACTCCGCGGACCTCCAGCGCCGTCTCGAAGTCCGACGAGTCGTCCACGATCACTTCCAAGAACAACGCCTGGTAGTCCGCCGGGAAGTGACTTGCCTCAGTGGCGGACGCAAGCTTCCGCCGGTACGCCTCAGCGGTCTGCCTCACGGGTTCGTGGGCGATGATCCCGATCGGACCGTTCAGGGTTGCGGCCATGAATTCCAGGGCCGCTGTGTCCAGGCGGACATGTGTGGCGTGGAGTTCGAACGAACGCAGGACCCGGGACAGCAAAGAAACTCCGACGATTCCCAGAATGAAGAACCCCGCAATCCTGATGCCCTCAGGACGTTCGAAGATGTTCGCCACCGTTGTATAGACAAACAGGACGGCGATAATGCCAAAGCCGATGGTCCGTTTGCGTTGCTGCAGCCTGCGCGCCGAGAGTGTCACGGCAACGGCTGCGGAAGTCATCAGGACCAGGACTCCGGTGGCGTAGGCGCCGCCTTGCGCATCGACGTCGGCATCGAAGAGCCAGGTGATCAGGAACCCGGTGAGGGTGAAGACCAGTACCAGGGGGCGGACCGCTTTGGCCCATTCGGGCGCCATGCCGTAGCGGGGCAGGTACCGGGGCACGAGGTTCAGCAGGCCCGCCATCGCTGACGCTCCGGCGAACCAGAGAATCGCGATCGTGCTCAGGTCGTAGAGGGTGCCGAATCCATCGCCCAGGTATTGGTGGGCCAGGAAGGCCAGCGCACGGCCGTTTGCCTCACCGCCGGGAAGGAACTCGTTCGCGGGGATAAGGACCACGGTGGTGAAGCTGCTGGTGACCAGGAAGGAACTCATGATGACGGCGGCAGCGGTCAGCATCTTGCGCGTGCCCTGGATCCGGCCAGCGGGGTTGCTCTCCGTATCAGTGGCCCGGCCGCGGACCTGCGGCATCACTGCGACGCCGGTTTCGAAACCAGAGAGGCCAAGGGCGAGTTTGGGGAAGACCAACAGGGCGATCGCCACTGCCATCAGTGGATTACCGTGGGACGTCGTCAGGGTCTGCCACCAGTCGCCGACGGCGACGGGATGGCTGGCCGCCTCCAGGATTGACCTGGCGATGACCACCACGTTCAGGCCGAGGTACGCCACCACCAGGACCACGGCCACGCCAATGGCCTCCTTGAAGCCGCGGAGGAACACTGCAGCCAGAAGGGCCAAAAGGACCAAAGTCACCGCCACCTGCTGGTCATGCAGCCAGGCCGGTGCGAAGGGGTTCTCGATCAGGTGGGCGGTGGCGTCGGCAGCTGAAAGCGTCATGGTGATCATGAAGTCCGTGGCCGCAAAGCCCAGCAGCACGAGCACCAGAAGCTTGCCGCCCCAGCGGGGGAGCAGCCGTTCCAGCATGGCGATTGATCCCTCCCCCTTGTGGCTCTCGCCGGCCACCCGCCGGTAGACGGGGAGAGCGCCCAACAATGTCACAGCGACCAGGACAAGGGTGGCCAGGGGCGAAATGGCACCCGCTGCCAAGGCGGCAATGGCTGGCTGGTACCCGAGGGTGGAGAAGTAGTCCACGCCCGTCAGGCACATCACCTGCCACCAGTGGTGCTTCTTCTCCCGGTCCGCCGCCAGTCCGCCAGCACCCGGATGGGAGCCCTTCGCATCCTGCAGCCCGACCAACAGCCAGTTCCTGAGGGCGGCCGGTCCCGTCGGGGGAAGGGCCGAGGGGTCTGCCGGCGGCCTGCTCATGGTAGTCATGAAAACCTTTCAGTCGGCGGCACGGCGCCGCGGGCACAGCCGAACCTAGCACCGGCCTGGCCTCGCGGCATCCGATCCCGCCGGATCTTGACGGATCGTTAACGCGGCCATGACGGAGACCACATCGTCCGTGTCCGGAGGACGAAGGAGCGCCCGATCCGGTGGGAGAATGGCCGCATGGCAAGGGAACGGATAGTCATTGGCCTCAACGGCAGCGACGACGCAGAACTGCTCCTCCGCCGCGCCGCCAGGATCCTGGAAAGGAGCGACGGCGGCGAGCTGGTGGCCGTCCACGTCCGCACCGCAGAGGATGCCCCGGGGGAGTCGCCGCAGCTCCTGGAGGCCCAGCGGCGGCTGGTTGTTGAGCTGGGAGGAACATACCGCACCCTGTCGGGACCCGACGCCGCGGCGGCCCTCCTCGACTACGCCCGCAGGTCCCGTGCCACCCACATTGTCGTCGGCCAGTCCCGGCGCAAGCGGCTGGCAGGACTTCTGTCAGGGCTGCTCTCCGGCGGGACCGTGGAGACTAGGGTGGTCCGCGGTGCAGGGGACATTGATGTCCAAGTAGTGCCACGCTTCGAGGCCCAGCGTGCTGCGGCGCGCAGACGCCCCGACTTGGGCCGGGCCAGGGTGGCTGTCGGCTTTGCGCTCGCAGCTGCGCTTCCCGTTGTGTTGCAGCTGCTGCTCGCGGCCTTCGACCACAGTGTTGCCACCGCCGTCCTGATCCAGCTTGCGGGAGCCGTTGCGGTGGCCCTGGCGGGCGGATTGTGGCCTGCCGTGGTCGGCGCGCTGTGGAGCAGCGTGCTGGTGAACTACTTTTCCACGCCGCCGCTTGGCGATCTGGCGATCAGCGATCCGCAGGACTTCCTCTCCCTCGGTGTTTTTGTGGGAGTGTCCGTAGCCGTCGCCGGCGTGGTGGACACGTCCGCCCGCCGGTCCAAGGAGGCCGCGCGCGCCCAGGCCGAGGCCGCGACGCTTGGTGACCTCGCGCTGGGCGCCTCCCGTTCCGAGGACACCCTCGAAGGGATCCTGGCGGAGGCCCTGGACGTTTTTGGCGCAACCGGCGCCGGCGTGTTCAGCAGCCGTGACGCCAAAGCCGAAGGTACCGGACCGGCGTCGGAACCCCCAGGGGTCCGCGGTCCGGACGGTGACGGCCGCGCCTGGCGGATGGTTGCCGGTGCCGGGGACACCAGCGGGTGGGCGCCTGGCGTCACCGGGCCTGCGGCCAGCACTGCAGAAGAGGTCGACGCCGATACCCGGCTTGTGCTGTTCGGCAGCGAGGTCCCGGCTGCCCAAAGCAGGCTGCTAGGTGCCTTTGCGGTCCATGTGAAAGCCCAGCTGGAGCGCCGCCAGCTGGCGGTGAGCCGCCGCGAGGTGCTGCGGCTGGCCGAAGGGAACACCATGCGCACTGCTATCCTGCGTGCTGTGTCCCACGACCTGCGGACGCCCCTTGCCGGGATCAAGCTCGCCGCGGGTGGGCTGCTGCAGCGCTCCGTCACCTATACGCCTGAGGAGGAAAGGGAGCTGCTGGAAACCATCGATGAGTGCACGGACCGGCTGGACCAGTTGGTGGGAAACCTGCTGGACATGTCGAGGATTACCGCCGATTCCGTCAGGCCCATGCTCGGGCCTGTGCGGTGGAGCGACGTTGTTGCCCCGGCCCTGCGGGGGCTCCCGGACGGTGCGGTCCGTGTAGAGCTGCCAGCCAATATGCCCACCGTGGAAGCTGATCCGGTGCTGCTGGAGCGCGTCATCGCTAATATCGTCGAAAACGCAGTCAAGTACGCGCCCGGTTCCGGGATCACCATCACTGGCGCCTCCGACGGCCTGGGTACGGCCACCCTGGATGGCTACCCTTCCGGCGAGCTTCGGATCATCGACCACGGCGTCGGCGTGCCCGCCCGGAAGGTGCTGGAAATGTTCCAGCCATTTCAGCGGCTCCACGATCTTCCCCAGTCCACGGGAGTGGGCCTGGGCCTGGCGGTCGCCGACGGGTTCGTCAAAGCCATGGGCGGCACGCTGACTGCACAGGAAACTCCTGGCGGCGGATTGACCATGGTCATCACGCTGGCCCTTTCCACCGGCGAAGCGGGCGCGCGTCACGCAGCGGGCCAGCCGCGGCAGGCGGCACCGTGAGCGCAGGCAAGACTGAACTTTCCGGCACCCAGTCCGGCCACCGGACCAGCGTCCTGGTGGTCGACGACGACCCCCACCTCCTGAAGGCGCTCCGGATCACGCTCCAGGCCCACGGCTACGCTGTGGATACAGCGGCCGACGGCGGAACCGCCTTGCGTGCCGCATCCTCCCGGCCGCCGGACCTGATGGTCCTGGACCTTGGATTGCCGGACCTGGACGGAGCGGACGTCCTGCGGGAACTCCGCCGGTGGAGCAGCCTGCCGGTGCTGGTGCTGTCCGCACGGCACGGCTCATCGGACAAGGTCGACGCCCTCGACGCAGGCGCGGACGACTACATCACCAAACCATTTGGCCTGGACGAGCTCCTTGCCCGGCTGCGTGCTCTCCTCCGCCGTGTCCCGGAGCCCGAATCGGCACCCACGGTGGCAGCGTCCTCCTTCACCGTGGACCTGCTGCAGCGGATTGTCACGCGCGACGGGAACACCGTCCGGCTGACTCCCACTGAATGGGGCATCCTGGAGCTCCTGGTCCGGAACCCGGGAAAACTCATTACACAGCAGCACTTGCTGTCAGCAGTCTGGGGGCCGGCCTACGAGAAGGAAACCAACTACCTCCGGGTCTACATGGCCCAGCTTCGCAGGAAGCTTGAAGCAGACCCGGCAAGCCCGCGGCACCTGCTGACGGAGCCTGGGATCGGGTATCGCTTCGTGCCCTGATGCGGGCAGGACAGGCCGGCCTTGACCCCTATAAGTTGACCCCTATGAACAGGGCCCGGTTTGGGGCAGTATGTTGACTGTTTCCATCCCCCTTCCGTCCAGCACCACAAGGAGAACCGGCCATGCCCACGTTGCTCAACCCATACCTTGGCTTTCGCGACAATGCCCGGGAGGCGATGACCTTCTACCAGTCCGTGTTCGGCGGCGAACTGACGCTCAACACCTTCGGGGAGTTCCAGGCCAGCGAAGACCCAGCAGAAGCCGAGAAGATCATGCACGGCATGCTGACCGCGAATAACGGCCTGGTGCTGATGGGGGCGGACACTCCCAACGGCATGGACCTCGCGTCCGGCAGTTCGATTTCGGTTTCGCTGAGCGGCGACGACGAGGCCGAACTGCGCGGTTACTGGGACAAGCTGGCCGGCGATGGGGGCTCCGTGACGGTCCCGCTTGAGCAAGCGCCGTGGGGAGACATCTTCGGCATGTGCACCGACAGGTTCGGGACCGCCTGGCTGGTCAACGTCAACGGTGCGCAGGCGGCCCCTGCTACCTAGCGGATGCCCCGCTGGTTCAGCGGCTCAGATCCATTTCGGTGCCGCCGGCACCTTGGCAAGTACGGCGCCGTTCTGCGTGGCGGTGACACCAGCAGCGCCCCGTCCTGTGGTCCACCTGACCACCCCGGCCAGGGGACCGGAGATAACCACCGGCGCTTCCGCGCCGGCATCGTCGATCACGTGCCCTGTGTCCTGCCCCGACACCTCTATCAGCAGGCCGGCATCTGAGCCGCGGCTCTTCCACGCGCCGGTGATGTCCTTGAGGAGCCGGCTGAGCACCGGTTCGGGGATGTCGGTGAAGGACGCGCCGTTGTCGAGGTCGACGGCGTGGACCCAGACTTCGCGGGTGCGCATCCAGACGGTTTCCTCGGCCGCGACCAGCCGGCCCTGGATGGTCCTGACCTTGCTGTGCCAGGCGTCTTCGGGCAGGTCACGCCATTCGACGTTCAGGTGCACTGCCGAGTGGTCAAAGAGGTTCCGCAGGGCCACGGGGCTGAGTGTCGCGCCGAAGCTGATCTCACGGTCGCGGACCTCGGTGGACGGGTACATGGGGGTTACCACGCCGGTCGCGGCCCACTCGACCAGCCGCGCAACGGCGCGGGCGTTGTAGCCGATGTGGGCAACGACGTGGCGGCGGGTCCAGCCGGGCAGCAGCGAGGGTCCGTCGAGGCCGCCGTCGGTGAGTTCGTTGAGCTTGCGCGCGAAGAAAGCGGTGCCTCGTCTTGCCTGTAACAGCGCATCGAGCAGCTGCGGGTCAGTTGTCTGGTCGTGGCGGGCGGCCATCAGGCTTCCTTGACCACGCGGTTCGCCAGTTGGCCGAGGCCTTCGATGGTGGTGACGAGGAGCTGGCCTTCCTGGAGGTAGCGTTTGGGGTCCTGGGCGTGGCCCACTCCGCCGGGGGTTCCGGTGGCGATCACGTCGCCCGGGTTCAGCGTGATGATGGTCGAGATGTAGGAGACCAGGAACTCCGGGGTGAACACGAGGTCCCCGGTGGGCGTGCTCTGCTGGACCTCACCGTCCACCGTGGAGGTCATCAGCGGGCCGGCGCTGAATTCTTCCTTGGTGACCAGGGCTGGGCCGAAAGGGGTGGACTTCTCCCAAGTCTTGCCTTGCAGCCATTGGATGGTGCGGAACTGGTAGTCGCGCATGCTGATGTCGTTCAGGACGGAGTAGCCTGCGATGTGGTCCTGGGCGTCGGCTTCGGTGATCCGGCGTCCCTTCTTGCCGATGACCACGGCGAGTTCGGCTTCCCAGTCAACGGTGTCTGATTCCTGCGGCAGGGCCAGGTCGTCGTTGGGCCCGATCAGGGATTCGGCGTATTTGGCGAACAGGGTGGGGTGCTCCGGGATTTCCCGGCCCATCTCCTGGATGTGGTTGCGGTAGTTGTGCCCCACGCAGATGATCTTGCCGGGGAAAGGCACGACGGCGGCGAGGTCGGCGCCGTCGAGCGCGTGCGTTGCGCCGCTGGCGCCCTTCGCCTTCTCCTCCCAGGCTGCGTCCTTGAGCAGTGCTCCGACGTCGGAGAAGCCGTCAATTTCGGTGAGGGTGCCGCCGTCCTGGCGTACGGCTTTGGTCCCGTCGGAGGTGCGGAGGGTGAGTAGTCTCATTTGTTGGTGCGTCCTTCGATGTAAGTACGGTTGAAGTTCAGTCGTTCGAAAATGGGGGCATCGCTGAAGCGGAAGAGATCGAATTCCGTGTCTGCCTGCAAGGACCACTTCGCCCATGAGGGGACAACGAACAGGTCGCCTTTTTCCAGGGCCATGGCCTTGCCGTTCAGGGTTGCGGTACCGCGGCCCTCAAAGACCTGCCAGACGCTGGAGCCGACCTCGCGCAAGGCCTCGGTGGAGGCTCCGGCGCGCATGCGGTGGAACTCGGCCCGGATGGTGGGCATCACGTCCCCGCCGGTGGTGGGATTGCTGTACCGGATGGCGGCGTGGCCTTGGCTGACGGTGGCCGGATGGCCTTCATCCTCAAGGAGCAGCTGTTCGCGGAGGGCCCGGTCGGTGTGCTCCCAGCGGTAGGCGGCAATGGGGGAGTTGGTGGTGTCGTCCAGCCCGGAGAGCGGGCGCAGGCCGGGGTGGGCCCAGAGCCGCTCGGACCGGGAGATGTCAGGGGTGGCCTCGTCGGTGACGCGCTCGGTGCCGAACTCGAAGAACCCGGCATCGGCGTAGTGCACGAACGGGATGTCCAGGCCATCGATCCATGCCATCGGCTGGTCGGTGTCGTTGTGGTGGCCGTGGAAGTTCCAGCCAGGGGTCAGCAAGAAGTCGCCGCGGCGCATAGCCACCGGATCCCCGTTGACCACCGTCCACACTCCTTCGCCTTCGACCACGAACCGGAACGCGTTCTGCGAATGGCGGTGTTCGGGCGCGGTCTCGTGCGCGCCCAGGTACTGGATGGCCGCCCACAAGGTGGGAGTGGCATAGGGAGTGTTGCCGAGGCCCGGGTTCGCCAGGGCAATGGCGCGGCGCTCACCGCCGCGGCCCACCGGAACCAGGTCCCCGGCGCGGGCGGCCAGCGGGTACAGGTCATTCCAGCGCCAGACATGCGGCACGGCCTTCGGGGACGGGACCATCGGCATCAGATCCGCGATCTCCGTCCACAGCGGGATCAGGTTCCCGCTGGCAAAGTCGCGGTACAGCTGTTCGAGCTGGACGGCCTCCTCGGGCGTCGGCTCCGGAACCGCCAAACCGGCGGCAACTGATTCGTGAGTCGTGTTCTCGGCACTGATGGACACGGGGGCCTCCTCGGTAGGTGCGGATAGCGTTTGGACGTACATCCGACTCTAGAGATGGGCCAATGTGATCCCCAGCATATTCTGCCAGCCAGAATTTTGGGACCTTTACCGCGGGAAACCAGCGTGGGCCCTTAGCCCGGCTCGGCGGGATTGGCGGCGATGTCGATTTCCAGCTGCCGCCGGGTTTCCAGCATCACTCCCACCAGCCCTGCGTCGAACAGCCTGCGGAACCTGGCCACGGGGGTGGCCACGCTGAACGCTCCAACCACCTCGCCTTTTCCGTTGTGCAGAGCCATGCCGAGGGCGCTGATCCCCTCCTCGGTCCCTTCGAAGTTGGCGGCAAAGCCGTTACTGCGGACGGTCTCCAGCTCCCGCAGGAAGGCCGCATACTCCGCATCCGGAATGCTGTCGCCGCCAATTTCCGCGTTCTGGCTGCGGAACAGCTGATCGATCATCGCGGGGTCAAGCTCGGCCAGCATCGCTTTGCCGCCCGAGGCCTTGTCTGCCGGCAGCACTGTGCCCTGCCGGTCGCCCACCCGAAGGACATTGGTGCTTTCAACCGTGTCCAGGAACCGGACCTTTGTCCCCACCCGGATCATCAGGTTGACGGTCTCGTTCACCCGGGAGCACAGCAGCTCCATATGGGGCCGGGCCACCTCCCTCAATAGCCGCGTCCAGCTCAGCCCCGCGGGGCCTGCCCCCATGGCCGGCCCCGGCACGTAGCGCCGGGATTCATCCTGGACCGCAAAACCGCGGTACACCAGCATGGCCAGGAGCCGGTGGGCGGTGGAGGGCGCAACCCCCAGCTCGTTTGCTGCGTCCTTCAGCCGGAGGCTCCCGCCGTCGCGCAGCAACTGAAGCAGCTGGAGCGCGTTGTCCACCGCCTCGATGGAGTAGGTGGGCTTCTTCTGAAGAGGCAACTTCTGCATGGCAGAATTGTATAGTTTCCCGACAGTGGCCACCATGACAGTGGTGGGATGAATCACATACCTTCCGCTGCAGCGCCGGAGCGGACCACCACCGGCGTAAACCTTGCAGCCGGGCCCTCGTCCCGGTTCCCCAGGCAGTCTGCCCTTGCAGTGCTCGTTTGCTGGCTCCTGGTCGTTTTCGACGGCTACGACCTCATCGTCTACGGCACTGTACAGTCGTCGCTGATCAATGACACCGGCTGGGGGCTGACCAAGGCCACGGCCGGCACCGTGGGTTCCATGGCTTTCCTGGGCATGATGATCGGCGCCATCTTCGCCGGCAGGATGTCCGACACCTTCGGTCGCCGCCGGACGATCCTCGGATGCGCCATCGTGTTCTCGGTCTTCACCATACTGTGCGCCTTCGCTCCCAACGCGGCCGTCTTCGGCGGGCTCCGGCTGCTGGCCGGCATCGGGCTGGGCGGACTGGTTCCCTCGGCCAATGCGCTGGTGGCCGAACTGGTGCCCGCGAAATGGCGGTCCACCATCGCCACCCTGATGATGTCCGGCGTTCCGATCGGCGGCTCGATCGCAGCGCTGGCGGGCATTCCGCTCATTCCTGCCTTCGGCTGGCCGATGATGTTCCTCATCGCGGTCCTGGCACTGCTCGTTGTCATTCCGCTGGGTCTTCGCTACCTGCCCGAGACACTGTCCCCGGTGCGTGCCGGAGACCAGGCCAAGGAACCTGCTGGTTTCGGTTCCCTGCTGCGCGCCCCCTTCCTCGGCATGAGCCTGCTGTACGCCATCGCCACGCTGGTGACGCTCTTCGCCTGGTACGGACTAGGTACGTGGCTGCCCAACCTGATGCAGCTGGCAGGTTACAACCTCGGATCGGCCCTGACCTTCGCCCTTGCCCTGAACCTGGGCGCGGTGGCGGGGTCCGTCATCACCGCCTGGGCGGGCACCAGGTTCGGCCCGATCCCGACGGCGGTAGCGGCCGCCGCCGTCGCTGCCGGCGCGCTCGTGGTCCTGGTGACGGGCCCTCCGGTCGCCGCCGTGTATCTCATGCTGGTCCTGGCCGGCGTGGGAACGCACGGCACGCAGTGCCTGGTTATTGCCGCCGTCGCCAGCCACTACCCTGCGCATCTCCGGGGCACCGCCCTGGGCTGGGCCCTCGGCGTCGGACGCATCGGTGCCGTCGCGGCACCCCAGGTGGGCGGACTCTTGCTTGCGGCCGGCCTGGGCGTCAACTCCAACTTCCTGGCATTCGCCGGGGCAGCCGCTGTGGCCGCCGTTCTGCTCGGTGCCATCGGCATCAAGATCAAATCCAACCAACCAATCTCAGTAGGAGCCAGCAATGTCTGACCGGAAAACATCCACCGATGTCCTCGTCATTGGAGGGGGGATGGCCGGCCTGGCCGGGGCCCTGGCCCTCCGCGGGAACGGTGCCGACGTCACGCTGGTTGAACGCGCGCCGGAATTCGGCGAAGTGGGCGCCGGCCTCCAAATGGCACCCAACGCCTCCCGGGTCCTCAAGCGCTGGGGACTCCTGGACAAGGCCCTCGAAATCGGCGTCCAGCCAAAGCACCTGGTGTTCCGCGACGCCCTTACCGGCGAGGAGCTGACCCGCCAGACGCTCGGCGGTGAATTTGAGGAGCGCTACGGCGCCCCCTATGTGGTGATTCACCGCAGCGACCTGCACCGGATCCTGCTCGAAGCTTGCCAGGCGGCCGGCGTCCGACTGGTCAACGACGTCATGGTGGAGAGCGTAGAAACAGTCAACGGTCGGGGCACGGCGCACACCGCAAGCGGCGCCGTCTATGCAGCCGACGTCGTCATCGGAGCCGACGGGCTCAAATCCACCCTGCGGACGGCAGTGGCGCAGGACGGCCCCGTGTCGTCGTCGTACGTCGCTTACCGCGGAACCGTCCCCATTACGGAGAACACGCCCAAAGCCGACCTCGAAGACGTCATCGTCTACCTCGGCCCGGACTGCCACCTGGTGCAGTACCCCCTCCGCAAAGGCGAACTGCTCAACACCGTCGCCGTCTTCAAATCGCCTTCCTTTGAGCGGGGCGAGGAGCAGTACGGCGGCGTGGACGAACTCAAGGCTGCCTACAAGGACTGCGTGCCTGCAGTCCAGGACGCCCTCAAGAACCTTGCCACCGGCATCCGCTGGCCGATGTATGACCGTGACCCTGTCGAGAACTGGGTGGCCGGCCGGCTGGTCCTGATGGGCGACGCCGCACACCCCATGCTGCAGTACCTCGCGCAGGGCGCTTGCCAGGCCCTGGAAGACGCGGCCGTGCTGCAGGACGTCAGCCGGGGAACGGTTTTCACCGACGACGGCGCTGACGCCGGCGCCTGGGACCAGGCCATCCACCAGTTCAACAAAAAACGCGCAGCCCGCACCGCCCGCATCCAGCGCAGCGCCCGCATCTGGGGCGAATCCTGGCACGTCTCCGGGTTGGCCCGGACGCTGCGGAACCTGCTGTTCAAGAGCCGAGGCGACGGCAACTACCAGTACAGCGACTGGCTCTACGGCCAGGCTGAGCCTGGTACTCCGACGGTCTCGGGCGGGCGGTCCAAGGTGCTGTCCGCCTGACTCCCGGCCCCGGACGATCGGTCCTTGAGGAGGGGTGCACGCGATGCGACGATAGAAGCGTGCAGCCCCTCTTCGATTTTGTGGCCCATTACTGGTGGTTGGTCTTCCCCCTCAGCGGGGTGATGGGCGGCTGGGCCCGGTCGTGGCAAAAATCCACTGAACGCCGGCACCAGCGGAGGGTGGAGCTCTACAAACTGCGGAACCAGTCCCTTCAGGCCGAGCAGGTGGCCGTTGCCGAGGTGGAGTTGCTGATGTCGGCCCACGACGCCGTCAGCCGGCGCTGGCTGGACTATGAACTGGACGTCGGCAAGCTGATCGACTTTCCACTGATGACTGACGTCCGCGAACCCCTCACGGTGGCCTTCCTGAGGGCCAAACGGGAGGCGGACGGGCTGCGTCCTTCGTCGGCCAAGGACCTGACCGCAGCGTCGCGGCTCGAGGCCTACCGTGCGGCAGTGAACAGCTTCGAAGTGGCCTTTGCCGTTGCCGAGCGGGAAGCAAGGCGGATCAGGGACACCAACTTTACGGGGCCGGAGCGTGAGCGGTTGGCCACCGCCCGCAAGCTGCTGCGGCTTGCCGAAAATGCCGCCGCAACGCCGGCCGAACGGCAGTCCGCCTACAAACGGGCCCGCCGTGAACTGGACGGGCTCATCGTCCTTCCGGACGCCACAGTTGCTGCACTGGAGGAGAAAGTGGCACCCATGCTGGAGCCCGGTCACCCGTCCGACTTCCCCCAGCGCTGAGGTGTCAGGGAGGCCAGCGTGAAGAGCATCTCCCTCTACCTGGACGTGGACGGCGTGATCTGCCCCTTCGGTCCGGCAGGCCGGACCGAGTGGGGCTCCGACTGGAACCATGCCAACGCCGGGCTCCTTTCCGTCGCTTATGCCCAGGAGCTCGTGGACGGACTTAACCGAATCGCTGCCCTGGCAGGCCTGCGGTGCGTATGGCTCACCAGCTGGGAGGACCTGGCACCCGAATACCTGTGCCCAGCCATCGGGCTCGACGCCGGCCGGTGGCCGTACTAAACGGCCGACGGCGGAGGAACCGGCGTGAGCTGGTGGAAACTCCGTGCCATCCAGGACGACCTGGACACGTCACGCGCCGACGCCCTGGTGTGGATCGACGACCAGCTCCGGTTTGAGCAGGAGGCGCAAGCATGGGCGAGGATCCTGGGGCCGCGCATACTCATGGTGTCTCCCGATCCGCGGCGGGGAATCTCGCCAGGCGAGCTCGCAGCCGTCAGATCATTTCTGGAACAGCCGGTGTTTTGACCTCATGCCGCGGACGCGTACGATCGATAAGGTTTCACGCCGGTTCTGCAACCACCACAACTCATTTCACATGAACGACTGGTGAATTATGCTGTGCAAGCAGGCGGAGGAAAGAAACTGCTGAACGTCGACTCTGCAGATTGGGCAACAGGTGGATATCACCTTAATGGTGGCGCTGGTCATCGCACTGGCACTATTTTTCGACTTCACGAACGGCTTCCACGACACCGCCAACGCGATGGCCACCCCTATCGCCACGGGCGCCATCAAGCCGAAGACTGCAGTGACCCTCGCGGCCATCCTGAACCTGGTTGGTGCCTTCCTGTCAACGGAGGTGGCCAAGACCGTCTCCGGCGGCATCATCAGGGAAGGTTCAGACGGTGTCCAGATCACGCCGGACATCATCTTCGCAGGCCTGATGGGCGCCATCCTCTGGAACATGATCACCTGGCTCAAGGGCCTCCCCTCAAGTTCCTCGCACGCCCTGTTCGGCGGCCTGATCGGTGCGGCGGTGGCGGGCATCGGCTTCAACTCGGTGAACTTGGAGACCCTGCTCCAGAAAGTCATCCTTCCGGCTATTTTTGCACCCCTTATTGCGGGCATCGTTGCCTACGCCTGCACCCGGCTGGCGTATGGGCTGACGGCACGTCACGATCCGGAAACCGGCAGCAAACTCACGCAGAAACGTGGCGGCTTCCGCACCGGGCAGATTTTCACGTCCAGCCTGGTAGCACTGGCGCACGGCACCAACGATGCACAGAAGACCATGGGCATCATCACCCTGGTCCTGATCGCCGCCGGCACGCAGGCCCCGGGAACCGGACCGCAGTTCTGGGTCATCGCGGCGTGTGCGCTGGCCATAGCCGTCGGCACGTACGCCGGCGGCTGGCGCATCATCCGG
This sequence comes from Arthrobacter pascens, assembly GCF_030815585.1. Lineage (NCBI taxonomy): Bacteria > Bacillati > Actinomycetota > Actinomycetes > Micrococcales > Micrococcaceae > Arthrobacter > Arthrobacter pascens. Next base: position 1,966,573 of record NZ_JAUSWY010000001.1, on the reverse strand, counting down.
ACCATGGGATCGGGACTCACCGAGGTCAAGCCGGCGCAGGGATTCGCCGCCGAGACGAGCACCGCTTCGGCGATCCTGGCGTCCTCCCACCTGGGCTTCGCTCTGTCCACCACGCAGGTGGCTTCCGGTTCCGTCATCGGCTCCGGAATGGGCCGCAAGGGCACCACAGTGCGCTGGAACATGGTGGGCAAGATCGCACTTGGCTGGCTCTTTACCCTCCCGGCCGCCGGCATCGTGGGCGCACTCACTGCATTGCTCGTCAAGACCGGCGTTGTGGGCGTGGTGATTGCCGCCGTCGCCGGAACCGCCGCCGTACTGTTCATGTTCTTCTACTCCCGTAAGTCCCAGGTGGGCCACCACAATGCCGTGGAGGTCGAGGAAGCCGGGCAGGCCGTCCGGTTCGCCAAAAAGAAAGCCATCGCCCGGGCCCGTGCCAGGGCGAACAAGCCAGAGGATACTCAGCGATGAAGTGGTTGGAACTCCTGACCGTCGGCGGTGCAACGCTGGTTTCGGCCGTGACCGTGGTGGTCCTTTACTCGCTCGGCGTCAGGCTCACGGCCATCGCCGGCGACACCGAGCAGCCTTCGCCGCGCGTGAAGCGTTCCTTGGCGTACATCTGCTTCGGCTTGTGCGGACTGGCCGTCCTCTTCGGCCTGTACCTGATCATCCCGTACTTCAGCAAGTAGCCCGCGCGCGTCCGGTGATCCGGGCGGCCATCGCTCTGTGCAGGGCAGGTGCCCATGGCTAGGCTGGATCCATGTCCAGCATCCAGTATTTTGTGGCTTCATCCCTCGACGGTTTCATCGCCACCTCAAAAGACGACCTGGCCTGGCTCCTGCAGTTTGACGGCTTCGAGGGCGGCAAGGAAAGCTACGACACGTTTATGGACGGGGTGGGCTGCATCGTTATGGGCGGCGAAACGTACGCCTGGCTGATGGAGCACGAGCCCGGAAACTGGCCTTACCCGTCCACGCCCTGCTACGTCTTCACCCGTCACGAGTACGCCGCGCCGCCGGGATCGGACATCACGTTCGTCAGGGGCCACGTCCGTGAATTCGTCCAGGACTTTAAGGACGACGCCGGCGGCAAGAATGTCTGGGTAGTGGGCGGCGGCAACCTCGCCGCGCAGTTCGCCGACGCCGGCCTGCTGGACGAACTCATCCTCTCGGTCATTCCCGTGGTGCTGGGGGATGGCAAGCGGCTGTTGCCGCTGGAGGGCCCGACGCCGCCGCTGGAGTTGACTGCCTCGCGCACCTTGGGCCGGGGAGTTGTGGAACTGCGATACCAGTTCAGCTCCGGAGACAAGCCGGCCGGGGGCTGAGGGGCCGAAAATCAGCCCCCCGTAGTGCCGTTGTCCCGCAGCATGTTGGTGATGCGGGCGGTGGAGAGCCGGCGGCCCATTTCATCGGTTATCACGATCTCGTGGGTTGCCAGGGTCCGGCCCAGGTGGATTGCGGTGCATGTTCCCGTCACCGTTCCCGCGGCAATGGCACGGTGATGGGTTGCACTCACCTCGATGCCGAGGGCATGGCGGCCTGCTCCAGCGTGCATCCCCGCGGCAAATGACCCCAGGGTTTCGGCCAGGACCACGTGGGCGCCGCCGTGCAGGATGCCCGCCACCTGGGTGTTGCCCTCCACCGGCATGGTGGCCACTGTCCGTTCCGGGCTCATTTCCAGGAAGTGGATTCCCATCTTTACCACCAGGGCACCGATTCCGAACTCACCGAGCCAGCCGTGAAGGTGTTCCGGAATGCCGGCCGTGACCAACTCGTCAGTAAAGGGGCCGGGCGTGAAATTGTCCATCATGGGAACTAGGCTGGCACCTGTGAGTGAAACTACCAAACCGGCCCCCTTCCCGTCCGAGACCGCTGCCCTCGAGGGCAACGTCGCCCTGCAAAATGATGCCGCCCTGCAGGACGTGAAGGTTCCGCCCCTGGCCAGCCGGTCGCTTTCCGCCACCGAAGCTCCCGTCATCCCGCTTACGGACCAGCCGCGGCTGCTGGTGCTGGACGGGCACTCCATGGCCTTCCGCGCGTTTTTCGCCCTGCCGGCGGACAAATTCTCCACCACCAAGGGGCAGCACACCAACGCGATCCACGGATTCACGTCCATGCTCATTAACCTCATCAAGGAACAGAAGCCCACCCACATTGCGGTAGCCTTCGACGTCTCGGACGAAACCACGCACCGCAAGGCCGAATACAGCGAATATAAGGGCGGCCGCAACGAGACCCCGCGGGAAATGAGCGGCCAGATCGACCTGATCGACAAGGTCATGGGCGCGTGGGGCATCAAGACAATCAAGATGCCGGGCTACGAAGCGGACGACATCCTGGCAACGCTGGCATCCATGGGGGAAAAGGCAGGCTACGAGGTACTCCTCGTCACAGGCGACCGCGACGCGTTCCAGCTCATCACCGACAACGTCTTTGTGCTCTATCCCCGGAAGGGTGTCAGCGATATTCCCCGGCTGGACGCTGCTGCCATCCAGGAGAAGTACTTTGTGACGCCCCCGCAGTACTCCGACCTTGCCGCGCTGGTGGGCGAGTCGGCGGACAACCTCCCAGGCATTCCGGGCGTCGGACCCAAAACGGCAGCCAAATGGATCAACCTCTACGGCGGGCTGGAAGGAGTCCTGGAGAACGCAGACGCCATCGGCGGCAAGGTTGGGGACGCCCTCCGCGAAAGCGTTGAGGACGTCAAACGCAACCGGCGGCTGAACAGGCTCCACACCGATCTCGATCTCCCGGTAACGCTGGACGATCTCGCGGAACCGCGCCCGGACGAGGCCGCCCTGGAGCAGCTGTTCGACGACCTTGAATTCAAGACCATCCGTACCCGGCTGTTTGCCCTCTACAGCAGCGACGAAGTGGAATCGGCTGAGCGCGAGAGCATCGACACGCCGGCCTTTGTGACCCCCTCTGATGCAACTGAGCTGGGCGCCTTCCTTGCGGCCGGAGCAGGGAAGCGGTCGGCCGTCGCCGTTGACCTGGTGCCCGGCCGGATTGGCGAAGACGCTGCGGCACTGGCCATCGTCCGTGACGACGCCGCCGTCTACATCGACCTCGCTGGCCAGGACGCCGCAGCCGAAAACGTCCTGGCGGACTGGCTGCGGGACGAGCAAGCCCCGAAGGTCATGCACGGCTACAAGGCAGCGCTAAAAGCCCTCTCCAGCCGTGGCCTGGGCCTCGAAGGGGTGGTCGATGACACCTCAATTTCCGGGTATCTCATCGAGCCGGACCGCCGCACCTATGAGCTCGCCGAACTGGCCCAGCACCACCTGAACATCAGCATTTCGTCCGAGACCGCCAAGGCGGGCCAGCTTGAGCTGTCGTTCGACGGCGATGACGCCGCGGCAGCGGACGCGCTGGTGCGGGTAGCCGCGGTGGTCCAGGCCCTGAGCCGCTTCTTCGCCTCGGAACTGACCGAGCGCAAGGCGGCGGACCTGCTGGCCACCCTGGAGCTGCCCGTCAGCCGGGTCCTGGCCGACATGGAGCTCGCAGGAATTGCCATCGACATGCCGCGCATGGACGACCAGCTCGCGGATCTCGCCAAGGTGATCGAAAATGCGCAGGAGCTCGCCTTCGCGGCGATTGGCCATGAGGTCAACCTCGGATCGCCGAAACAGCTCCAGACTGTCCTTTTCGAGGAACTCCAGCTGCCGAAGACCAAGAAGATCAAGTCCGGTTACACCACGGATGCCGCGTCGCTCAAGAACCTGCTGGAGAAGACCGGGCACGAATTCCTGGTCCAGCTCATGGCACACCGCGAGTCCTCGAAGCTGCGCCAGATGCTGGAATCCCTCAAGAAGTCCGTCACGGACGACGGCCGGATCCACACGACATACGCGCAGAACGTGGCAGCCACCGGCAGGATCTCCTCCAACAACCCCAACCTGCAGAACATCCCGATCCGCAGCGAGGAAGGCCGCCGGGTCCGTGGCATCTTCGTGGTCAGCGACGGCTACGATTGCCTGCTATCCGCCGATTACTCGCAGATCGAGATGCGGATCATGGCACACCTCTCGGGGGACGCCGGCCTCATCCAGGCGTACAAGGAAGGGGAGGACCTGCACCGTTTTGTGGGCTCCAACATCTTCCATGTCCCCACCGAAGAAGTCACCAGCGCCATGCGTTCCAAGGTCAAGGCCATGTCTTACGGCCTGGCGTACGGGCTGACGTCATTCGGGCTCTCCAAGCAGCTGGAGATTTCGGTCGATGAGGCGCGGACGCTCATGAAGGATTACTTCGACCGGTTCGGCGCCGTTCGCGACTACCTCCGCGGTGTAGTGGACCAGGCGCGGATCGACGGCTACACAGCCACCATCGAGGGCCGCCGCCGCTACCTGCCGGACCTCACCAGCACGGACCGCCAGCTTCGCGAGAACGCGGAGCGCATCGCACTGAACTCGCCCATCCAGGGATCGGCGGCGGACATCATCAAGCGGGCCATGCTGGGCGTTCACGACGAACTGGCCGCCCAGGGACTCAAATCACGGATGCTCCTGCAGGTGCACGACGAACTGGTGCTTGAGGTGGCCAACGGGGAGCGGGAGGCAGTGGAGAAGCTCGTAACGGAGCAGATGGGCTCCGCCGCGGACCTGAGCGTTCCCTTGGACGTCCAGATCGGCGTCGGTCCCAGCTGGTACGACGCCGGCCACTAGGCCGGCTCGGGCGCAACCGTGCTACATCTCTTCCGCGATGCGCTTGATCGTGGCCAGGCGGCGATCCCACTCAGCGCCGATGCGGTCGAGGCGCCGCGCGGTCGCACTCAACTGTGCGCCGAGCACCCGGTAGCGTAGCTCGCGGCCGACGCGCACGGATTCCACGAGTCCGGCCTCCTGCAGCACGGCCAGGTGTTTGGCGATTGCCTGCCGTGTGACCGGGAGCCTCCCGGCGAGGGTCGACGCCGACGCATCGCCCTCGCCGAGGGCCGCCAGGATGTTCCACCGGGTCTCGTCCCCGAGCGCGGCGAACACCGGAACCAGGGCCGTGGTCACGAGCCGCCCTCGAGGTAGCTGACCAGTTCGTCCAGCTCCGAGTCCCAGCCCGTTCGGTGGCTCTCCATGCTGGCGGCCGGGTCGGCCTGGGTGTCGAAGCCAGATTCGACGACCGTTAGCTGAGTACCGCCGTCGAGCTCTTTGAGGGTGAACCGGAATACTGTCGAGTGGTCGGGGTCGATGGCAGTGTCCGACATTGCCTGTTCGTTGCTCCAGCGGTAGGCGATCATCCGGGGCGGGTCGAGCTCCTCGATCAGCACCGGGAACGCGCCGAATCCCTCAAACGAAAAGACTCCACCGGCGCCGATGGCGACTTCGTCGAGCACGGCTGTTTGCCCGAACCATCGGGCGATGTGCTCGGCTTCGGTGATCGCCGCCCACACCTTCTCGATCGGAGCCGCGACGGTGATGGTGCGCGTCACGGTGAATTCGCCGTTGTCTACTACCGAGGATTGATTGGCTGTCATGGTCATGATTCTGTTCCTTTCGGTCGATTGGTGCAACCATATAGTTGCATTAAATCTCAAGGAATAGCAACCCCTTAGTTGCAGATCGACCCGAGATGGTTAAGCTGTCAGTGGCGGTGCCCTGCGTGGCCTCTGTCGTGATCTGGGCCCGGCTTGCTCACCCCGGCATCTGCGGCCGGATCAGTCACCGTGAACTGGCCCATCATGCCCTCGTCTTCGTGGAGGAGCAGGTGGCAGTGGTACATGAAGGGGACGTCCGGATCGGCGTAGTCCTCGAAGGACATGATCAGCCGGTACGTTTTCCGCGGGGACAGGTACACGGTGTCCTTGCGGCCGGCGAGGTGTTCCGGCGGCTCTGCGCCGTCGATGCTGAGGATCTGGAACTGCACGTCGTGGATGTGGAAGTTGTGCGGGAACGAGTTTCGGCTCCGGACCTCCCAGATTTCGGTGGCGCCCAACGCAACGGTCTGGTCGATCCGGTCCATGTCCATCTTCCGGCCGTTGATCTCGCGGCCCGCCAGCGTGAAGGACCGGGTCACCGAGGCAGCCTCCTCGTCGGGCGCAAATGTTGCAAGGCGCGGGGATATCTTCGCCGACGGTTGGAGAACCGGTGCGGCCTGGAGCTTCAGGAGGTCGAAGGAATCCTCGCCGCCGAAGGCAAAGGACGCGGCCACGGCCCCGAGGTCCGGCTTCGAGGAGCGGAGCATGGTTTCCTCACCGGGCGCAAGGGACAGCACAATCTCGGCCCGTTCGCCGGGGGAGAGCTGAATGTTCCGCCGTTCCAGCGGCGCCTGCAGCAGCCCGCCGTCCGTGGCCACGACCTGGAACGGGCGGTCATTGGCGAAGCCGAAATTGTAAATGCGTGCGGTGGATCCGTTCAGGAGCCGCAGCCGGACCTGCTCAGTAGTGACCTGTTGGACGGCGCCGATGCTGCCGTTCACCATGGTGGTGGACCCGAGCACGCCGATTTCATTGCCGTCATTCTTCAATGACCACTGACCGTCAGCGGTGAATTGCTTGTCCTGCACTATTAGCGGGATGTCGTCCACGCCATAGGTGCCGGGCAGGCCGGAGGAAGCAGTGTCGGGATCATCCAGGATGAACATCCCGGCAAGTCCCCGGTACACCTGTTCCTCGGTCCTACCGTGCGGGTGCGGGTGGTACCAGAGGGTTGCAGCCGGCTGGTCGATGATCCATTCCGGCCGCCACGTGGCGCCGGGCGCGACCTCCTGATGCGGGCCGCCGTCCATTGCCGCCGGCAAGTGCATGCCATGCCAGTGCACGCTGGTGGCCTCGGCCAGACTGTTGGTGACATTCACCGCCACCTTTTCGCCGCGGGCAGCGCGCAACGTGGGCCCGAGGAAGGTTCCGTTATAGCCCATGGTCTCCGTTGCACCGGCCGCCGTGAACTCGGTGGTGCCGCCCCGGGCCGTCAGGTCGAATATCCGGGTCCCGCTCGCATCCACGTGTGATTCCGCCAGCGGTGGGATCATCAGCGGCTGCCCGAAATCCGCGGGGACATCGATCTCGGGGGAGCTGCATCCGGTCAGCGTGAGGGCCACTGCGACGGCGGCCGCACGCGCAGCGGGATGCGCGCAGCGGAGGGAGTGTTTCATGCCTTCAACGGTATGGACGCCAGAGTCCGGGCACATCGGCCCACGGTCGCTTGGGTACGTAGGCAATTGTCGACGGCGGATGTCGTCAGGAGGCGGCAAAGCCCTAGCCGTCGTACTGACGCGTCCCTGCGCGCAGCCTCCTACGATGTAACCATGAAGACCATGGGCACGTTGCGGAGCGCCGCGGCTAACGCGCGGCACGCCGGACCGCGGGTGACGGATGCAGTCCTGGCGGTATCCATGGCTCTTGCCGTCGCCGTCGTCATTCTCGCGGACCTGGAAGAAACGGGGCGGGCCAGCCTCCCTGCTTATCTTTTCGCCGCCGGCTTCGGCACACTGCTGCTGGTCCGCCGCCGCTACCCCCTGGCCGTCCTGGTCCTGACCGTGTTGGGGATCTTCACCTACTACGCGCTCGGCTTTCCGCCTATCGGCATTTCGCTGCCGGCGGTAGCGGCGATGTATTCGGCCGCCGAACAGGACAGGACTGGGGAGGCAGCCACGGCGGGCGCGGTGCTGGTGGCCGTTTCCGCATACTTCCGGATCAGCGAGGGCCTGCCGCAGTCCTACCTGATCAGCTATGAACTTGTGACCAACATTGCCCTGATGGCGGCGGGCATCGCGCTGGGCGTCGTGGTCCGGATGCGGCGCGAAACCCGTCTCCAGCAAGACCGGCTCAACGCGCTCGCGGCAGCTGAACGCGTCCGGCACGCGGAAGGGCTGGTGCATGCCGAAAGAATGCGGATGGCCCGCGACCTGCATGACGTGATCGGCCACACGATGTCCGTCATCTCGCTCCACAGCAATGTGGCGGCCGAAGCGATAGGGCACGACGACGGCGCCGCCTCCCGCGCTGTCGAACAGATCCGCGCAGCCGCCTCGGAGACGATGAAGGAGCTGCGTTCCACCGTCAGGCTGCTCCGCACGCCGCACCAGGACGATCTCCGCTCAACGGTGGGGCTCAGCGGCGTGGGCAAGTTGGCCGAAGCAGCCCGGGAGACCGGCCTGGAGGTTGACCTGGCCATGAGCGTCGCACCGGGGGAGCTGTCCATCACCATTGACGCCGCTGCCTACCGCATCATCCAGGAGTCTCTGACGAACGTGCTCCGCCACTCTGGCGCCTCGGCTGTTAAAATCGGAGCCGCCGTGGACAATGGCGTCCTGACCTTGGAAGTGACGGACAACGGCAAAGCGGCCGCGGGCGGAACCTCGAACCAACCCTCCAACGGACACGGGATCATCGGGATGCGCGAACGTGCCACCACCCTGGGAGGCTACGTAAGCACCGCAGGTCCCTCACGGGACGGTTTTTCTGTCCACGCCCAGCTACCGGCAAGACTGGACCCATGATTCGGATTGTTGTGGTGGACGACCAGGAGCTCGTGCGGACCGGCCTGCGGACACTCGCAGAGCACGACGGTGACATCACCGTCGCCGCGGAGGCGTCCAACGGTGCCACGGGACTGCAGAAGGTCAGGGAATATCTTCCCGACGTGGTCCTGATGGACATCCGCATGCCGGTGATGGACGGGCTGGACGCCACCGGCCGGATCGTGGCCGACCCCGAGCTCGCCGGTGTCCGGGTGCTGATCCTGACCACCTTTGACGAGGACGAGAACGTCTTCGACGCCATCCGGCTGGGCGCCGCAGGATTCCTGCTTAAGGACATCGCCCCGCTTGAGCTGCGCCAGGCTATCCGGGCGGTGGCTGCCGGGGATGCCCTCCTCTCGCCTGCCATCACCCGCAGGGTCATGCAGTCTGTGGCCGCGGGGCAGCACCGGCCTGCCGATGTGGCCCCGCTCCTGGCCCTGACCGAACGCGAACGGGAAGTCCTCACCGAGATCGGCCGGGGACTGTCCAACCAGGAGATTGGCCAGAAGCTGTTCATCAGCCCGGCCACAGCGCGAACGTACGTCAGCAGGCTGCTCGCGAAGCTGAACGCGCGGGACCGGTCCCAACTGGTGGTCCTTGCCTACGAGACCGGCCTGGTCCGGCCGGGGAGCCCGTAGGAATTGCCAGTGGCCGGCGACACGTGGAACGCAGTGCTGGCCAGGCGCAGGATCCATTGGTTAGGCTCGGCCGTGTGGCTGATCTGAGTGGTGACTATGAAATCCGGCGCTTCGGCGCGGCATCCGAGGGCGAAGAGGGTTTTGCCGAAGCCGAATCGTGGATCCGGGCGGTGGCGTTCGGCTTCCACGAATCAACCAGGACGCCGGAGCACGTGGCGAGGTCACTCGAGACATACCGGGTGGACCAGCGCGTCCTGACAGGGGCGTACCAGACGCGCCAGGTGGCCGCCGGATCGCTGCCGGCGGATGTGCCCGTCGCCACGTTCGGCACGCTCCGCAAGACCCTCAACATCGGTTTCGGCCGCCTGCTGGAAACCCAGATGGTCACGGCGGTGACGGTGCGTACCTCCCACCGGCGGCGGGGCCTGCTGCGGCGGATGATGTCCGAGGACCTGGAACTGGCTCGGAAGGACGGTGTGGCAATGGCTGCCCTCACGGCGTCTGAAGGAACCATCTACGGGCGGTTTGGTTTCGGCGTGGCCAGCTTCGAACGTACCGTGAAAGTGGACACCAGCGCACGGTTCAGCGTCCGTCACCAGGCCGTGGGAAGCGTGGAAATCGCAGATCCCAAGGTGCTGCTGGACCTGGCCCCGAAGGTGTTCGACCGGGTGCACCGGCTGACTCCAGGGTCCATGGGCCGCCAGGAGTGGTACCGCCAAGGGGCCTCAGGTTCCCTCGGTCGCGACGGTAAGGAAGATCCGGCCGTCAAGGTGGCGCTGCACTATGGACCCGACGGAGCTGTTGACGGCTATGTCTCCTATAAGTTCCTAGGGTGGGACACCGAGCCCTATACCGTGCAGGTAATGGACCTCGTGGCGGCCAGCAACGAGGGGTACCTGGAGCTGTGGCAGTTCCTGGCTGCCATCGACCTGGTGGAGCGGGTGACCTGGGAGGAAGCACCGCTGGATGACCCGCTGACCTGGGCGCTGTCCGACCCCCGCTGTATTGACTCCTCCGACAGCAGGGACATGCTCTGGCTCCGCATTCTGGACGTAGGCAAGGCCCTTGAGGCGCGTCACTATCCCGCGGACGGCCGGCTGGTCCTGGAAGTCCATGACCCGCTGGGACTCGCGGCTGGAACCTTTGCACTGGACGTCACCGGCGGCCAGGCCGCCGTCGTGCCCGTGCCGGAAAGCGAGGCGGCAGACCTGGCGCTGGACGTCGCTGCCCTGTCATCGATCTATCTCGGCGCAGTCTGCCCAGTGACGCTGGTGGCGGCCGGCCGGATCCGCGAGAACACCAAGGGTGCGGCATTCAAGGCCTGGCAGATGTTTGCGGTGGAGCGGGCCACCCATTGCCTCACCCACTTCTGAGCAGGTCATTTGGCCCCTTCGGGATTGCCTGCGCTTTGACCGGTGTTGGCCACTGCGACTAGAATAAACGGGCGTGTACTACGTGCACGTATCTAGAATCCACAAAATCAGGATGACCCGGCAGGTCTGTGCGATCCGCCGAGACCTGCGCCTGCGTTCCATAACGCGGGCGCGGTGGTTTGCCTGACCGACTAACTATCCACAACGGAGCCCCTACTACATGACCATCACCTCCACCGAGAAGCCCGGTACCCCCGTAGTCGCAATTAACGACATCGGTACCGCTGAGGACTTCCTCGCAGCAGTCGACGCCACCATCAAGTACTTCAACGACGGAGACCTCGTCGAAGGTACCGTCGTCAAAGTCGACCGCGATGAAGTTCTGCTCGACATCGGTTACAAGACCGAAGGTGTCATCCCCTCCCGCGAGCTTTCCATCAAGCACGATGTTGATCCCGGAGACGTCGTCTCCGTTGGCGATCAGGTCGAAGCCCTGGTGCTCACCAAGGAAGACAAAGAAGGCCGCCTGATCCTCTCCAAGAAGCGTGCTCAGTACGAGCGCGCCTGGGGCGACATCGAGAAGGTCAAGGAAGAAGACGGTGTCGTCACCGGTACCGTCATCGAGGTTGTCAAGGGTGGTCTTATCCTCGACATCGGTCTGCGCGGCTTCCTGCCCGCATCCCTCGTCGAGATGCGCCGTGTGCGCGACCTTGCTCCGTACATCGGTCAGCAGATCGAAGCCAAGATCATCGAGCTGGACAAGAACCGCAACAACGTTGTGCTGTCCCGCCGTGCCTGGCTCGAGCAGACCCAGTCCGAGGTCCGCTCCACGTTCCTCAACAAGCTGGAAAAGGGCCAGGTCCGTCCCGGCGTCGTTTCCTCCATCGTCAACTTCGGTGCCTTCGTGGACCTGGGCGGCGTAGACGGCCTCGTCCACGTTTCCGAGCTCTCCTGGAAGCACATCGACCACCCGTCCGAGGTTGTCGAGGTTGGCCAGGAAGTCACCGTCGAGGTTCTCGAGGTCGATCTGGACCGCGAACGCGTCTCCCTGTCGCTCAAGGCTACGCAGGAAGATCCGTGGCAGACCTTCGCCCGCACCCACGCCCTCGGCCAGGTTGTTCCGGGTAAGGTCACCAAACTGGTTCCGTTCGGTGCGTTTGTCCGCGTCGAAGACGGCATCGAAGGCCTGGTCCACATCTCCGAGCTCGCAGTCCGCCACGTTGAGCTGGCGGAGCAGGTTGTCTCCGTTGGCGACGAGCTGTTCGTCAAGGTCATCGACATCGACCTCGAGCGCCGCCGCATCTCCCTCTCCCTCAAGCAGGCCAACGAGGGCGTCGACGCCGAGAGCACCGAATTCGACCCGGCTCTCTACGGCATGGCCGCTGAGTACGACGAAGAAGGCAACTACAAGTACCCGGAGGGCTTCGACCCGGAGTCCAACGAGTGGCTTGAAGGCTACGAGAACCAGCGCGCAGCCTGGGAGCAGCAGTACGCTGACGCCCAGACCCGCTGGGAAGCACACAAGAAGCAGGTTGCCCAGCACGCCGCCGACGACGCTGCAGCAGCAACGTCCGGTGACAGCGATTCCGGCACCACCAGCTACTCCTCCGAGCCTGCTGTGGCCGAGACCGGTGCAGGCACGCTTGCTTCGGACGAGGCTCTTGCAGCACTCCGCGAGAAGCTGACCGGCAACTAATTGCCACCGGCCCGGGGCTTCCCGGGCTAACAACAGCGGGCCCCTGCGAAAGCAGGGGCCCGCTGTGTTTAACAGGCCATCTGACTGGCACTTAACGCACACAAACGTACGTTTCGGTGCGTCTACTGCGGGTCAGTTGCCGAGCTCGACGACGGCAGTCACCGTTCCGCCGTCGCCGGGCGCCAGGATGGCGCCCACGGACGCCAGGACGCGCCGGGCGCCAAGGTTCGCCGCTGCGGTGCTGGCCACCAGCCGTTCCAGGCCGGAGCTGCGTGCCTCTGCCAGGACAAGGCCCAGGGCGGCGGCTCCGACTCCCCGGCTACGGAAGCCCCGTCCCAGCCAGATGCCCGTCTCCGCCGTTGCATCCCCTACGGTCGCTTCCCTTGCGGTGCCTTGATCTGGCGAAGCATGGCCCATGCGTTTGAGCCGGATGGAGCCGGCAACCTTGCCGTCGCACAAGACGGCCCAACTCTTCTCCTGCGCCGGCCCGTCAAGCCCCGCCGCGGCCTCCCGGTGATAGCTGCGGAACCAGGCAATGCGTTCCGTGTTCCATCCCGGCCCGGTGCCCAGCGGCGGAGTCACCTCGTCCGTGGAGGCGTCCTGAACGGCCAGGACCAGCAGTTGCTCCAGGACCGCCTCAGTAACATCCGCAAGCGCGACTTCAGGGGAGGGGGACATCGATCCACTCCGTTCCGCCGGGCTTGAGTTCGGCACTCCCTGCAGTAAGGGACAGCAGGCGTTCCGTGGCGGCGGAGATTTCCAACGGATCATCGGGCAGGGCCAGGCGCAGGACAGTGTCAAGGGCCCCGTAGCTTGTTTCCGCCATAACGAATCCTGCAGCCCTCAGATCGTTTTCCAACCGCCCCGCAGAAGTGTGCGGTACCGCAGCCGAGCAGATCCGCAGCCGGCTGCGCCGGACCAGCGGTGCGAGGTCCAGGGCAGAGGACACCGATTCGGAATAGGCGCGCACCAGCCCGCCGGCGCCGAGCAGGATGCCGCCGAAGTAACGGACGACGACGGCAGTGGCGTCACTGAGGTCCGTCACCCCTGGCGCGGTTTCCCGCTTGATGAGTGCTTCCAGCATGGGGATGCCTGCTGTGCCCGAGGGTTCGCCATCATCGTTGGAACGCTGGATGTCGCGGTCAGGTCCCAGGACAAAGGCGGAGCAGTGGTGGCGTGCATCGTGGAACTCGCGGCGAAGTTCGGATACCAGGTCACGGGCGGCACCCTCGCTCCCGGCGCGGCGCAGGACGGTGATGAACCTGGAGCGCTTGACCTCGATCACGTGGCGGACATCCTGCCCGTCCGCCACGGTGGTGTACGCCGTGGCCCTGCTCTCTTGCTCTTGCACCGCCCAAGTCTAGGCCCCCACCGCCCCCTCTGAGCTCGCTCCGCTTGCCCAAGGAACCCTGGCGGCGTGGGCCCATGACCGGACTGGACCTGGGCGGTGGGGACTAGGCTGGTGGGGTGCTGAAGATCGGTTTGACGGGCGGCATCGCCTCAGGCAAGTCAGTGGTGGCCTCACGGCTGGCCGGACTGGGGGCGGTACTGGTTGATGCGGATGCGCTGGCGCGGGAAGTCGTGGAGCCGGGTACCCCTGGGCTGGCCGGCGTTGTCGAAGCCTTCGGCAGCGACATGCTGGATGGCAATGGCAGGCTGGACCGGGCAAAGCTGGGTTCGGTCGTGTTCGGTGACCCGTCGCGCCTGGCGGTCCTAAACGGGATCATCCATCCGCTGGTCCGCGAAGCCGCGGCCGGCATCATGGCTTCCTCCGCGGACGGGGCCGTCGTGGTCCAGGATATTCCGCTCCTGGTCGAGACGGGCCAGGGCAGCAATTTCCACCTGGTGCTGGTGGTGGACGCTCCGGATGATGTCCGGACACGGCGGATGCTGGAGCGCCGTGGGATGACGGCGGACCAGGCGAAGTCCCGCATGGCGGCGCAAGCATCCCGCGAGGACCGGTTGGCCGCCGCCGATGCGGTCCTCGACAATTCCGGCACCCTGGAGCAGCTCGGGGAGCAGGTGGACCGGCTCTGGGCCAATCGGCTGGTGCCTTTCGCACGGAACCTTGAGGCCGCCTCCGTTGCGGCCAGGCCCGGCGGACCGGAGCTCCACCCCCCAAGGCCCGAGTGGCCGCAGCACGCCGACCGGCTGGTGGACCGGCTCCGGGCCGCGCTGAGGGAGCGACATGGGGATGCGGTCCTTGGCCTGGACCATATCGGATCAACGTCAGTGCCTGGCCTTGATGCCAAGGACGTCATTGACCTTCAGCTGGGCGTCCCGGACCTGGCCGCCGCTGATGCCCTGGCTCCCGTCCTTGCTGCCGCCGGTTTCCCCCGTGTAGCTGGCATCACCTCGGATGTGCCCAAGGCATCCCGGCCGGCCGCCGAAGACTGGGGCAAGCGGTTCCATGCCAACGCCGATCCCGGCCGTGCCGTCAATCTCCATGTCCGTGCTGCAGGTTCCCCGGGATGGCGTTTTGCGCTGTGTTTCCGGGACTGGCTCAAGGCGGAGCCCGCCGCCGCAGGGGACTACCTCGCCCTCAAGCGCCGCCTGGCGGAACTCCACGCCGCTGACGCTTCGACAGCCGGGTACGCGGCAGACAAGGAGGCCTGGTTCGCGGCGGCCGAAGACCCGATGGAGCGGTGGGCCAGGAGCTCGGGGTGGGCGCCGCCGTCGTACCCGTCCTGACCAGGTTTGCCCGCTCCTGAAAACCGTTCGCCCGTAACGGACTGGGACTGTTACTGTCGGCCCCCGGTTGTAGATTAGATTCATGAGCCTTGCGCAGGAAATCAACCGGGTTGTCGCGCCCTTCGAAGTCATCAGCGAATTCAAGCCTGCCGGCGACCAGCCCGCCGCCATCACGGAACTGACGGAGCGGATCAAGAACGGTGAGAAGGACGTAGTCCTGCTCGGTGCCACCGGCACCGGTAAGAGCGCCACCACGGCGTGGCTGATCGAGCAGGTCCAGCGGCCCACGCTGGTGATGGTCCAGAACAAGACCCTCGCGGCGCAGCTCGCCAATGAATTCCGCGAACTGCTGCCCAACAACGCGGTGGAGTACTTCGTCTCCTACTACGACTACTACCAGCCTGAGGCCTATGTAGCGCAGACGGACACCTTCATCGAGAAGGACTCCTCCATCAACGAGGAAGTTGAACGTCTCCGCCACTCCGCCACCAACGCCCTGCTGACCCGCCGTGACGTGATTGTGGTCGCTACTGTGTCCTGCATCTACGGCCTGGGCACACCCGAGGAATACATCGCCGGCATGGTCACGCTCCGCAAGGGCGCGGAGATGAATCGCGACGATCTGCTCCGGAAATTCGTAGCCATGCAGTACGCGCGCAACGATATGGACTTCCACCGCGGCACGTTCCGCGTCCGCGGCGACACTGTGGAAATCATCCCGATGTACGAGGAACTGGCCATCCGGATCGAATTCTTCGGGGATGAGATCGAGAACATCCATACCCTGCATCCGCTGACTGGCGAGATGATCCGGGACGAAGAAGAAATGTACGTCTTCCCGGCCTCGCACTATGTTGCCGGTCCCGAGCGGATGGCCCGGGCCATCAAGCGGATCGAGGACGAACTTGCCGAGCGGCTGCAGGTCCTGGAAAGCCAGAACAAGCTGGTGGAAGCCCAGCGGCTCCGGATGCGCACCACCTACGACCTTGAAATGATGCAGCAGATGGGCTTCTGCAACGGCATCGAGAACTATTCCTCTCACATTGACGGGCGCGCCCGCGGGACCGCACCGCACTGCCTCATCGACTATTTCCCGGACGACTTCCTGCTGGTGATCGACGAATCCCACGTCACCGTCCCACAGATCGGTGCCATGTACGAGGGCGACATGTCCCGCAAGCGGAACCTCGTGGACTTCGGTTTCCGCCTGCCGTCGGCCATGGACAACCGCCCGCTCAAATGGGACGAATTCCTTGAACGAGTTGGCCAGACCGTCTACCTGTCGGCCACTCCCGGCAAGTACGAACTTGGCAAGGCCGACGGCTTCGTCCAACAGATCATCCGCCCCACAGGACTGATCGACCCCGAGGTAGTTGTCAAGCCCACTAAAGGCCAGATCGATGACCTGCTCGGCGAGATCAAGACCCGGACAGCGAAGAATGAACGCGTCCTGGTCACCACACTGACCAAACGCATGGCCGAGGACCTCACCGACTACCTGCTGGGCCATGGCATCAAGGTGGAATACCTGCACTCCGACGTGGACACCCTCCGACGGGTTGAGCTGCTCCGGGAACTCCGGATGGGCGTCTTCGACGTTCTGGTGGGCATCAACCTGCTCCGCGAAGGCCTTGACCTGCCCGAAGTCTCGCTGGTGAGCATCCTGGACGCGGATAAGGAGGGCTTCCTGCGGTCCTCCACCTCGCTCATCCAGACCATTGGCCGCGCAGCCCGCAACGTGTCCGGCCAGGTACACATGTACGCCGACCGCATCACCGACTCCATGGCCCACGCCATCGACGAGACCAACCGGCGCCGTGCCATCCAGGTGGCCTACAACACGGAAAAGGGCATCGATCCGCAGCCGCTGCGGAAGAAGATTGCCGACATCACCGACCAGCTGGCCAAGGAAGACGCCGATACCCAGGAGCTGCTCAACAACAACCGCCTCGCGAAGGGTGCCAAGCGGGGGAAGTCGGCGGCGAAGGGGGCAGCCCACGTCCGGGCGGACGGTCTCGCCGCGGCGCCGGCCGAAGACCTGGTGGGGCTCATCGAGCAGCTGACCGAACAGATGCATGGCGCGGCCGCCGAACTCCAGTTCGAGGTGGCGGCACGGATCCGCGACGAAGTCAGTGACCTCAAGAAGGAGCTCCGGCAGATGCAGGCCGCAGGCCACGCCTGAGCTGGTCACACAAGCAGACATGGAAGCAGGCACCGTTCCGGCTGGGGTACAGTTAACGTCACGTAGGGGAGTATCCCGAGCGCTACGATCGTCAACACGCCAGGCATGGTTGCCTGGCCGGGCGTAGCGGGCCGCCGATTCAGCACCAAGTGCACAGGCTGGCCGGAGAGACTTACACCGCTTCTCTGTACCCTGCGAAAGGTATCCCTGTGCTCGAACTTCCCGTCTGGTTCGAGGTCGGCTCATTCGTCGTCCTCGGTCTCATCCTTGCTCTTGACCTTCTCCTGGTGCTCCGTCGCCCGCATGAGCCTTCCATGAAGGAAGCCGGCCTGTGGGTGGCTTTTTACGTGGCCCTGGCCCTGGTTTTCGCCGGCGCAATGTTCCTGTTTACCGGCCCTGAGTACGGCGGGCAATTCGTGGCCGGCTGGGTCACCGAATACAGCCTGAGCATCGACAACCTCTTCGTCTTCATCATCATCATGGCCCGCTTCTCGGTGCCGCGTAAGTACCAGCAGGAAGTGCTGATGGTGGGCATCATCATCGCGCTCATCCTGCGCGGAATCTTCATCATGCTTGGTGCTATCGTCATCGAACAGTTCAGCTGGGTCTTCTACATCTTCGGTGCCTTCCTGCTGTGGACCGCGTGGAAGCAGGCGCAGGACGAAGGCGAAGACGAAGAGGACAAGGAAAACCCGATCATCGCCAAGATCCGCACGGTGATTCCGATGTCGGAGAAGTTCGACGGCGGCAAGCTGCGGACAACCGTGGACGGCAAGAAGGTCTTCACCCCGATGCTCATTGTCTTCATCACCATCGGCATGACCGACCTGCTCTTCGCCGTGGACTCGATCCCCGCGATCTTCGGCCTCACCCAGAGCGCATTCATTGTGTTCACCGCCAACATCTTCGCGCTCATGGGCCTCCGCCAGCTGTACTTCCTGCTGGGCGGCCTCATGAACCGTCTCATCTACCTCAAGCACGCGCTGTCCGTGATCCTTGCCTTCATCGGTGTGAAACTGGTGCTGCACGCCATGCATGTCAACGAACTCCCGTTCATCAACGGCGGCCACCACATCGAGTGGGCTCCGCAGATCCCCACGTACGTGTCCCTGGGCGTCATCATCGGCACCATCGTCATCGCCGTCATCGCCAGCCTGGTGAGCTCCAAGGCGCAGGAATCCAAGCTGGATCCCCGCCTCGAGGAAGACGCCAAGAAGAGCCTCAGCGACGCCGAGTAACCGTTCCTTCTCTCAACATCCTTTGGACAACCCTGGCCGCCCTGCGGCCGGGGTTGTCCGTTTAAAGTTGCCCCTGTAGGAACCCCTCCGGCCGGGACTATGCTCTGAGAATGGCTTCCACCCTCGATTCCGAAAGTAGAGTGCGTCAGGTACAACGGCGCACCGTGGTCCTGCTGAGCGCGGCCCAGGTTTTTGGTGGCATCGGCACCGGAGCCACGGTTTCCATCGGTTCGATCCTTGCGGTGGAGCTGTCAGGTTCCAGCGCCTGGGCGGGCGCCGTGGCCACCGTCATGACCCTGGGCGCTGCGCTGGCAGCGCTGCCCCTCGCCGCGCTGGCAGACCGCCGCGGACGCCGGGTTGGCCAGGTCACGGGGCTATCCGCAGCGCTGGCGGGCGCCGTGCTGATTGTGCTGTCCGTGGTGTCGGGCCTTTTTGTCCTGCTGGTGCTCGGGGCTGCCGGAATCGGCGTGGGCACCGCGGCCAGCCTGCAGGCACGCTTTGCCGCCGTCGACCTAGCGCATGCTGAACACCGGGGCCGGGCGCTGTCTGCCGTCGTGTGGGCCGTGACCGTCGGGGCGGTAGCCGGACCGAACCTGATCCAGCCCGGCGCCGTGGTGGGTCAGGCCCTCGGTCTGCCGCCAATTGCTGGGCCCTTCGTGATCTCCGCTGCCGGGCTACTGCTGGCAAGCGCTCTGCTGTATGCCGGTCTCAGGCCCGACCCGCTCCTGCTCGCCCGGGAACTCGCCACCCGGCCAGGCGACGGTGTTGAATCGGGCCTCCCACAGCCGGCAGCGAACCAGCAGGCCATCCTTGCTAAGGCGCCGGGGGGATCACTGGTCCGCGGGCTGCGGGCGATCCGGCAGTCCAAGCCCGCTGTCCTGGCACTGTCCGCCGTGGTGGGAGCGAACGCCGTGATGGTGGGCGTGATGTCCATGACGCCCGTGCACCTGCAGGAGCTCATGGCAGGGCCGGGCTCTTCCCATGCCGGCCATGCGGCCTCCGGCGATGTGCTGGTGATCATCGGGTTCACGATCTCCCTGCACATTGCGGGCATGTTCGCGCTCTCACCGGTCATGGGCTGGCTGACGGATAAGGTGGGCAGAACCGAGACGATCATCCTGGGCTACGGCCTGCTCCTCTCCGCGGTCGCCACCGCCGGATTCGGACAAAGGTCCACAACGGCCGTGGCCTGCGGGCTTGTCCTCCTGGGCCTTGGCTGGTCCGCCACCACCATTTCAGGCTCCACCCTCCTGGCGGAAAGCGTCGGCCAGGAGTCCCGCGTAGTAGTCCAGGGCGTTTCGGACATGTTCATGGGCGCGGCGGGCGCCGTGGGCGGTGCGGCATCCGGCCTGATCCTCAGCTGGTCCGGCTATCTTGGACTCAATATGGCGGCCGGCGTGGTGGGAGCGGCCGTCCTGTCAGCCGCCGTCGCCACCCTCCTGGCACGCCGCGTCAGGTCAGTGCCGGGCTGACGGCTCATTGTCGGGCGGAACGGCTCAATGCCGGGCTGAACGGACCATGCCGAGAAGCCGCCCGAAGATCGCCTCGCCGTCGTCGGCGATGCCGTCGTGGTGGAAGTCTCCCGTTTCCCAGACCTGAAGTCCCCGGACCGCCGCCGCGGTCTCCAGGGAAAGGCCGCGGTCAACGTAGATGTCGTGACTGTAGACAGCCGCGGCAACGGGCACAGTATTGGTTGCAAGGCGATGGGAGTCGTACAACGGTTTCCAGTCCGTCTTAGCGGCCACCAGCTCCGCCACGCTGCTCAACGGCAGCAGAGCAGGATCCTGCTCGAAGTACCACGGGTACACCATCTCACCGGTCAGCAGCAGAGGCTCGGCGGTAGGGCTGAACTCCGGGTACTCCTGCAGCACGCGCCATGCGGCCCAGTCCGTCGCCTGGCCCTGTCCGTAGATCGACTCGTGCATCAGGGCGTACAGCGGGTTGGCCTGGCGGGACACGATTCCCTGCACCTGTTCCAGGAAGGAGTCCGAGAGCCTGCTGCCCTGCGGTGTTTCGCTGAAGGCGTCCTCCAGCAGGTAGTGAAGGCCGTCCACCCTGGTGTTCCCGCCCAGGAAGGCTCCCACCATCTGGAACCGCTCCACGGTGAGCTGCCCGCCGTCGGGAAGGAATTCGGGCGTGCTCCGCAGGTGGCCGGCGATCCGATCCACCATCTTGCGGTCCTCGGGATACCAGCTGAAGTATTCGGCGTTCCGCGCGGCCACCCGGCTGAACGTGGCCCGGTAGACGTCCTCCGCCGGTCCGGCAAGCGGCGCAAGCCCGCCGGTGATGAGGGCTTCCCGGAGCCCTTCGGGTGCAAACGACAGGTAGCTCAGCGCGCAGAATCCGCCGTAACTCTGCCCATAGATGCTCCACGGCCCCGAGCCCAGTGCGTGGCGGATGAGCTCGGCGTCGGCAACGATGGAGTCCGCCCGGAAATGTTCCAGGTACGCAGCCTGCTCCGCGGGTGTGCCCCGGAGAGGCAGGGTGTTCCGGTCGATCGGGGAGGAGAGCCCAGTTCCGCGCTGATCAAGCATCAGGATCCGGAAGTCCTTGGCGGCCGCCTTGTTCCATCCGCCCAAGGAGGCCAGCCGGTTGCCGCGGCCGCCCGGGCCGCCCTGCAGGAACAGCAGCCACGGAAGGTCCTCCGCCTCAGCCGCGGTATGGGAGGAGGACACGTACTCGCGGGCAAAGACGGTGATGGTTTCAACGCCCGTCCCTGCCGCGCTGTGGGGGTTCATGGCATCAACGTGGTCCTGCGGCCCGAAGTGGACCAAAGGTACGGTGAAATAATGCTCAGCCGTTCGCATGCCCCGGAATGCGTGCCTTGCCCTGACCGTGTGCCGGACGAGTCCTGCGGACCGCGCCGCCATAGCGGGCGCTGCCTCAGCCACTGACGGCCGCTGCGTTGTGGCTGCCGAAGTGCTCCAGCGCCTTTCCGGTCAGTCGAAACGTGGACCAGCCGTCCATGGGGAAGGCACCGAGGTTCCGGTAGAAGTTGACGGACGGCTCATTCCAGTCCAGGACGCTCCACTCCACACGGGCGTAGCCGTTTTCGAGGGCCGTGGCCGCGAGGTGCTGCAGGAGGGCCTTGCCGTGGCCCTCGCCGCGTGCCTCCGGGCTGACGTAGAGGTCTTCAAGGTAGATGCCGTGGACGCCTTCCCACGTGGAGTAGTTCAGGAACCAGAGTGCGAACCCCTGGACGTCGCCGCCCGCATTTTCAGCCATGGTGGCAAATACGCGCGGATTCTCACCGAACAGCACCCCGGCCAGCTTTTCGGGGGTGTTGCGCACGGCGTCCGGTTCTTTCTCGTAGATGGCCAATTCATGGATCATCTGGAGGATCACGGGGACGTCTTGCACGGTTGCGGGGCGGATTACACTCATCCTTCGAGCTTACCCGGGGGGCCTTCTTGCTGCCTTCAGAAACTCCGCTTCAGGCTCCCGCTGTCAGAGCCTGTTGACGTTGGTCACCCGGACCACGGCGGTCCCGGTTTCGTCGGAGGCCGCCAGATCCACTTCGGCCGAGATTCCCCAGTCGTGGTTTTTGGCAGGATCGTCGAAGATCTGGCGCACCTTCCACAAACCGGGCTCTTCAGTGATGATCAGCAGCCCCGGGCCGCGGGCATCCGGCCCGGTGCCGATGTCGTTGTGTTCGTCGAAGTAGTCGTCCAGCACGTCCTCCCAGCGGTCGCCATCCCAGCCGGTGCCGCCGTCGAGCTCTCCAAGCGCGGCTGCATCCTCATCCGCAAACAGTTCCACCCGACGGAACATCTCATTGCGGACCATCACCCGGAAGGCGCGGATGTTGGAAGTCAGCGACGGCGGAGGAGGCGGTGGCGCGTCATGCGGCGTAGGCGCGGCCCCGGAGGTCAGTTCCTCCCATTCGTCCAGCAGGCTGGAATCCACCTGCCTCACCAGCTCACCGAGCCAGGCGATGAGGTCTTCGAGGTCCTCCCGCAGCAGGTCCTGCGGCACGGTCTGGCGGAGTGCCTTGAAGCAGTCTGCCAGGTACCGCAGCACAATTCCCTCGGAGCGGGCCAGCCCGTAGAACTGCACGAATTCACCGAAGTTCATGGCACGTTCGTACATGTCCCGGACCACAGACTTTGGAGCCAGCTCGAAATCGCCCACCCACGGCGCGGCCTTGCGGTATACCTCGAAGGCCTCGCCCAGGATCTCCGCCAGCGGCTGCGGATAGGTGACCTCCTCCAGCATCGCCATGCGCTGGTCGTACTCGATGCCGTCCGCCTTCATGGCGGCGATCGCTTCGCCGCGGGCCTTCTTCTGCTGGGCGGAAAGAATCTGCCGGGGCTTTTCCAGAGTCGCTTCGATCACGGACACCACATCCAGGGCGTACGACGGCGACTCCGGATCAAGCAGTTCCAGCGCCGCCAGCGCGAAGGGCGAAAGCGGTTGATTCAGGGCGAAGTTGGCCTGGAGATGGACGGTCAGCCGCACCGTGCGTCCATCCGATCCTTGCTGGCCCGCAGGAATCCGTTCCACGACTTCGGCTGCCAGCAGCTCCCGGTAGATGCCGAGGGCTTTCTTCATGAGCTGCAGCTGGGAGGACCTGGTCTCATGGTTCTCGGTCAGGAGCCGGCGCGCAGCGGTGAAAGGGTCGCCCGGCCGCTCCATCAGGTTCATCAGCATCGAATGCGTCACGCTGAAACTGGAGCCCAGCGGATCCGGCACTGACTCCACCAGGCGTTTGAAGGTGGGCTCACCCCAGGAAACAAATCCTTCCGGCGGTTTCTTTTTGACCACCTGGCGCAGCTTCTTTTGGTCATCGCCGAACTTGGCCGTGGCCTTGGCCATCGCCTTCACGTTCTCGGTCACGTGCTCGGGAGCCTGGACCACTACGGTACCGGCTGTGTCGTAGCCGGCACGGCCTGCCCTCCCTGCGATCTGGTGGAACTCCCGCGAATTCAGAAGGCGGGTCCGGACGCCGTCGTACTTGCTCAGGGCTGTGAGAAGCACGGTTCGGATGGGAACGTTGATGCCGACGCCCAGAGTGTCAGTCCCGCAGATCACTTTGAGGAGGCCCGCCTGGGCGAGCTGCTCCACCAGGCGCCGGTACTTCGGCAGCATGCCGGCGTGGTGGACCCCGATCCCGTGGCGGACAAGCCTGTTGAGGGTCTTGCCGAAACCCGCGGCAAAACGGAAGTTTGCGATGAGCTCCGCGATCTTGTCCTTTTCTTCGCGGGTGCAGACGTTGATGCTCATGAGGGTCTGCGCTCGGTCGATCGCCTCGATCTGGCTGAAGTGCACCACGTAGACCGGAACCTGCCGTGTGGACAGCAGCTCCTCGAGCGTTTCGTGGACCGGTGTCTGGTGGTAGTAGTAGTGCAGCGGAATAGGGCGCTCGGCAGAACTCACGGTGGTGGTGGGGCGGCCCGTGAGTTTCGTGATGCCGTCCTCGAACCGGCTGACGTCGCCCAGGGTTGCAGACATCAGGAGGAACTGGGCCTGGGGCAGTTCCAGCAGCGGCACCTGCCACGCCCAGCCCCGCTGGGGATCGGAGTAGAAGTGGAATTCGTCCATGATGACAGCACCCAGCTGGGCGCCGGCGCCCTCGCGGAGGGCGATGTTGGCGAGGATCTCGGCAGTGCAGCAGATGATTGGCGCATCCTGGTTCACGCCGGAGTCGCCGGTGATCATCCCGACGTTCTCGGCGCCGAAGATCTCGCAGAGCGCGAAGAACTTTTCGGACACCAGCGCCTTGATGGGGGCCGTGTAATAGCTACGCTGCCCGCGAGCCATTGCCTGGAAATGAGCTGCTATGGCGACGAGCGACTTCCCGGAGCCCGTGGGGGTTGCCAGGATGACGTTTGCGCCCGTGGCCAGCTCCATGATGGCTTCATCCTGGGCGGCATAAAGTGCCAACCCCCGGCTTTCCGTCCACTCAAGGAAATGCGTGTACAGGGCATCCGGGTCGACGCCTTCACTGGAAAGGCTCCCACCGGGAAGGCTTCGGGCGGACATGACGGGCAGCTGGTCAACGAGTTTCATTGATTTCCAGCTTAGTGCCCGGCGGATGCCGGAGATCCGGACAGTACCGCGATAGGCTTCGCGGTACTGGAGAGATCACCAGAACAGGGAGGCAGATGTGAAGTGGGACCCTGCAAAGTACGTTCAATTTCGGAGACTATCGGGACCGGCCTTTTTCGATCTGACGGGCCGTATTCACGCCGACCATCCGCACCACGTGGTGGACCTTGGATGCCGATGGCCTTCGAAGCAGAGTATGCGGCAGCTTTGAAAGCTGAGTACCCGGAGACGCATCACGGGACGGTGTTTCCGTTCCACCGGATTTTCGCTGTGGCGGGAAAGAAGGCCTGACGGTCGAACTTCATTCGGTCTATGTCCTCTACGGCGCGTGTCATGCGGCGTGACCGGCAACGCAATGTGATGTGGCTTACAATGACGGAGCGACTATTGGGGGGGGCGGTAAGTCCGGTCGTGACGGGCCACCCGAGCGATTCCTGGAGGTGTGGTGCTTTTTGGCATGATGATCCGGCTGTTGGCCGGCCAGAAGGCACCTGTGATCGCGATTGTCTTCCTGCAGCTGGTTCAGACCGCCGGCAACCTGTTGCTTCCTACGGTCAACGCAGCCATCATTGACGACGGCATCGTGGCGGGCGACACTCCGGTGATCCTGAGGCTGGGCGCGGTGATGGCGGCTATCGCCGCTGTCCAGGCGGGCGCGGCCATCGCGGCAGGGTATCTTGGCGCCGTTGTGGCCATGAAGTTGGGCCGGCAGCTGCGCACGGAGATCTTCGCGAAGATCCAGGCGCTCTCCTCCCAGGAAGTGGCAGCGTTCGGCACCCAGAGCCTGGTCACGCGGGCCACAAACGATACCCAGCAGATCCAGTCCTTTGCCGTCCTGGTGTTCACCATGCTGGCCGCCGCTCCAGTCATGGGAGTGGGCGGTGTGTTGCTGGCGCTGCACCAGGATGTGGTCCTTTCGTCCGTCGTGATCGTCATTGTGCCGGTGCTGCTTCTGATCATGTACCTCATCGTCAGGCGCCTGGTGCCGTTATACCGGGAAGGGCAGGTACTGCTCGACCGCACCGGGGGAGTGCTGCGCGAACAGATCATCGGTGCCAGCGTGATCCGCGCGTTTGTCAGGCAGGGCCACGAGACCCGCCGCTTCGCCCGGATGAACGCGGGCCTCACCCGGAACAATCTGGCTTCCGCACTGGTGGTGGCGGCAATGTTGCCTTTGATCATGATTGTGGTGAACGTCTCGTCGGTGGCAGTCGTCTGGTTTGGCGGCCACCGGGTCCAGGCCGGGGAGATGAAGATCGGAGCTTTGACAGCCTTTGTCGCCTACATTCTGCAAATCCTGCTGGCCATCATGATGGCCATGTATGTGCTGATGACGGCGCCGCGTGCAGCTGTCTGCGCGGAACGGATCCGGGCCGTCCTGGACACGGTGCCCTCAGTCCGTGACGGCGGGGATGAGCACGGTGCCCAGGACAACGGCCGCGACCGGGACTCCCGTCCTTCGGCGGGCACCGCCCGGCCGGTTTTCGACGGCGGAAGCGTCGAGTTCCACAATGTCAGCTTCTCCTATCCCGGCGCGGAGGCGCCGGTGCTGGCGAACATCAGCTTCACAGCGTTGCCCGGCACAACCACGGCCATCGTCGGCTCAACGGGCAGCGGAAAAACCACCCTCCTCAACCTCGTCCCGCGGTTCCTGGATTCCACTGACGGCCGAATCACCCTTGGCGGGCGTGACATCCGCTCCGTCTCCCTGGACTTCCTCCGCGGGAACATGGCGGTTGTGCCGCAGCGGTCGCACCTGTTCACCGGTACCATCGCCGACAACCTGCGGATCGCGGCGCCGTCGGCTACGGATGCCGAGCTGTGGGCGGCGCTGGCGACAGCCCAGGCGGCAGATTTCGTCCGCGAACTGCCTCTGGGACTGCAGACGGCGGTGGGACAGGGTGGAACGAATTTCTCCGGTGGCCAGCGCCAACGGTTGTGCGTTGCGCGGGCATTGCTTCGGCGGTGCCCCCTCTACCTTTTTGACGACAGTTTCTCCGCGCTCGATTACGATACCGAGTCCCGGTTGAGGGCGTCACTGGATGGGTCGCTGGGCGGGGCTGTGGTGATCGTTGTGGCTGAACGGATCGCCACGGTCGCCTGCGCCGGCCTCATCCTGGTGCTCGATAACGGCCGCCTGGTGGCACAGGGAACCCACACTGAGCTCCTGGAGACGTCCTCCACGTACCGGGAAATCGCGGAGTCCCAGCTGGCGCTGGAGGACACACTATGACGGCGCCGTTGTCTGCCGATGGGTCTGCGCCTGCTGATGTGGCCGAGGGAATGTTCTGGCCCACCTCCCGGCGCCTGGTTGGCCTGCTACGACCGTTCAGATTGCAGATGGCGGCTGCCATCGCAGCCACCTGCGGCTTTGCGGGCCTGAACGTCGCTGCTCCGAAGTACTTGGGTGACGCCACTGACGTTGTGGTGGACGGGGTTTTGGAGGGCGCCCTCAACGAGCAGAGGCTGGGGGGCCTCCTGGCAGCGGTCGCACTGATGTATGTCGGGGCGTCGCTGTTCAACTGGGTCCAAGGCTCGCTGACAGCGGGCTCCGTGCACGGCCTCATGTACCGCCTCCGCGCCTCCGTGGAGGACAAGCTGCATCGGCTCCCCTCCACGTATTTCCAGGAACAGTCCCGGGGCGATGTCCTCAGCCGGGCCACCAATGACATCGACAACATCTCGCAGGCGCTCAATCAGGTCCTGACGCAGCTGATTATGTCGGTCCTTATGCTCTGCGGTGCCCTGGCCATGATGCTGTGGATTTCTCCGCTCCTGGCCGTTCTTGCCCTGGTTTCCATACCGCTATCCATGGTGATCACGATGCTCGTGGCCCGCAGCTCCCAAGCACAATTCGCCCGGCAATGGACAGAAACCGGTGAGCTGAACGCTCATGTTGAGGAATTCGTCACTGGGCACGAGGTCATTAAGGCCTTCGGGCACCAGGAACAGGCAGCGGCAGCTTTCGCAGCCAGCAATGACCGCCTTGCCCGGGCATCAGCGAAGGCGCAATATTCGTCCGGCGTGGTGCAGCCGCTTATGGTCCTTGTTGCCAATCTCAACTACATTGCCGTGGCCGTGGTGGGTGCCTTGCAGGTGACGGTCGGAGCCATGACCATCGGTGGTATCCAGGCCTTCATCCAGTTCAGCAGGCTCTTTACTCAGCCTGTCGGCCAGATCGGCGGCATGCTCAACGTCATCCAGTCCTGCGTGGCTTCAGCCGGGCGGGTCTTCACGCTCCTGGATGCTGAGGAGATCCCGGCAGAACCGGGCGGTGCGCGGTCTGCGGCCGAGGCAGGGGGCCGCATCGTCTTTGAGGATGTCACCTTTGGGTACACGGCGACCGTGCCTGTGGTCCGGAACCTTTCCTTCGCCGTGGATCCAGGCCGCACCGTGGCAATTGTGGGCCACACCGGGGCCGGCAAGACCACAGTCGTGAACCTGCTGATGCGCTTCTATGAAGTCGATTCCGGGCGGATCACCATGGGCGGCATCGACATCGCAGCAATGCCCAGGGATGCCCTCCGTGCAGGCTTCGGCGTGGTGCTCCAGGATGCCTGGCTGTTCGCAGGAACCATCAGGGAGAACATCGAATACGGGAGGCCGGGAGCCACCGATGCGGAGATCGTTGCCGCCGCGGAAGCCAGCCACGTGGACCACTTCGTCAGGTCGCTACCCGCAGGCTATGACACCATGCTGGATAACGGCGGAGACCCGCTCAGCCACGGGCAGCGCCAGCTGATCACCATCGCGCGGGCGCAGCTCGCGGGGCGGGGCGTCCTGATCCTGGATGAGGCCACCAGCTCTGTGGACTCGCGGACCGAGGTCCTGATCCGCCAGGCCATGCAGCGGCTGCGGGAGGGCAAGACGAGCTTTGTGATTGCCCACCGTTTGTCCACGATCCGCGACGCTGATCTAATCTTGGTCATGGATCACGGACGCATCGCGGAGCAGGGAACCCATCGGAGCCTGTTGGCAATCAATGGCCACTATACGAGGCTATACAACGCGCAGTTTGCCGGGCGCGCGGGCCGGCCGGGCGCATTGGAAGCCGGAATATGAGCGCCGGGGACAGCTTTCCCGGACCCTGGAAGCCGAACCAGGCCAGCACGGTGGCGCTGTTTGAGCAGTTGCGCCTGCATGTGATCGAACTTGCGGACAGCGGGGCACTGGCGCCCGGCACCCGGCTTCCGGCAGTCAGGGCACTTGCGGAGCTGCTGGACGTGGCGCCGCATACCGTAGCCCGGGCCTACAAGGAACTTGAGGCGGCCGGCGTAGTGGCCACCCGCGGGAGGAACGGCACGGTGGTCTGTGCACGGGACGAACGATGGAGCGCCCTGTCCGTCGCCGCTGCTGCCTACGCGGCCGCGGCCAGGGCCCAGGGGGCCTCGTTCGCCGAGGCGGTCCAGCTGCTGGCCGCAGCTTACGACGCCGACTAGTGGAGCCGCATGGAAATTCGAAGAAGTTTTCGATTAGCATTAGTGGGTGCCTAAAGCCGTAGCTGAAGAAAAATCAGTCGAGTCCGTTCCCGTTACCGCCACCCCGGCCACAGCCAAGCCGGCGCGTCCGGACCTGTCCCGCCTGGTGGTCAAAGGTGCCCGGGAGCACAATCTCCGCAATGTGGACCTGGATCTGCCCCGTGATGCCATGATCGTATTCACTGGCCTGTCCGGCTCCGGAAAATCTTCGTTGGCCTTCGACACCATCTTTGCTGAAGGTCAGCGGCGTTACGTTGAGTCACTGTCCGCGTACGCCCGGCAGTTTTTGGGGCAGGTGGATAAGCCAGACGTTGATTTCATTGAGGGACTGTCCCCGGCCGTCTCGATCGACCAGAAGTCAACCAGCAAGAACCCGCGCTCCACGGTGGGTACCATCACCGAAATCTATGACTACATGCGCCTGCTCTGGGCCAGGGTGGGACGGCCGCATTGCCCTGTCTGCGGTGAACCCGTGACCAAGCAGACGCCGCAGCAGATTGTGGACCAGCTGCTTGAGCTTGAAGAAGGCACCCGGTTCCAGGTCCTCGCCCCGGTGGTCCGCGCGCGCAAGGGTGAGTTCGTGGACCTCTTCAAGGAGCTGACGGCCAAGGGATATTCCCGTGCCCGGGTGGACGGCGAACTGATCCAGCTCAGCGAAGCCCCCAAGCTGGGCAAGCAGTTCAAGCACACCATCGAGGTTGTGGTGGACCGGCTGGTTGTCAAGGAAGGCATCAGTCAACGGCTCACCGATTCGATTGAAACGGCACTCTCCCTCGCCGAGGGCCGCGTGCTGGCTGACTTTGTGGACCTCGACGCCGACGATCCGCACCGTTTGCGCGCTTTCTCCGAGAACCTCGCCTGCCCCAACGAACATCCCCTGGCCATTGATGAGATCGAGCCCCGCTCATTCTCCTTCAACAATCCCTTCGGTGCCTGTGCGGCCTGCAGCGGCATCGGCACCAGGCTGGAGGTGGACGAGGAACTTATTATTCCCAACCAGGAGCGTTCGCTGGCGGAAGGCGCCATCGCCCCTTGGTCGCTGGGGACCGCCACCACGGAGTACTGGAACCGGCTGCTGGAGGGCCTCGCGAAAGAACTTGGCTTCTCCATGGACACGCCGTGGGAGAAGCTTGAGAGTGACATCCGCCAGACTGTGCTCCACGGCAAGGACCACAAGGTTGTAGTCCAGTACCGCAACCGCTTCGGCAGGGAGCGCAAGTACAGCACCGGCTTTGAGGGCGTCATCCAGTACGTGCACCGGAAACACGGAGAAACCGAGTCGGACTCAGCCCGTGACCGCTACGAAGAATACATGCGGCAGATACCCTGCCCTGCCTGCAATGGTGCGCGGCTGAACCCCGCCTCGCTCTCCGTGCTCATCAACGGCCAGTCCATCGCCAACGTGGCAGCCATGCCCATGCGCGCGTGCGCCGACTTCCTGAACAACCTGGTGCTGACCGGACGCGAGGCCCAGATCGCGCACCAGGTGCTCAAGGAAATCCAGGCCCGGTTGACCTTCCTGCTGGACGTCGGACTGGAATATCTGAACCTCGAACGCCCGTCCGCCACCCTTTCCGGCGGCGAAGCGCAGAGGATCCGGCTCGCCACGCAGATCGGATCGGGTCTCGTGGGGGTGCTCTATGTGCTGGACGAGCCTTCCATCGGACTCCACCAGCGTGACAACCGCCGGCTGATCGAGACGCTGACCCGGCTCAGGGACATGGGGAACACGCTCATAGTCGTGGAACACGATGAAGACACCATTCAGGAGGCTGACTGGATTGTGGACATCGGTCCCGGGGCCGGCGAACACGGCGGCGAGGTGGTGCACTCCGGCTCCTACAAGGAGCTGCTGGAAAACACCGCTTCCCTGACGGGCGACTACCTGTCGGGCCGAAGGAAGATCGAGATCCCCAAGAAGCGGCGCAAGTATGACAAAAAGCGTGAGCTCAAGGTGGTGGGCGCCCGGGAGAACAACCTGATCAACGTTGATGCCGCCTTCCCGCTCGGCCTGTTCACCGCGGTAACCGGTGTCAGCGGCTCCGGGAAGTCCACCCTGGTCAATGAAATCCTCTACAAGGTGCTGGCCAACAAGCTCAACGGCGCCAAGCAGGTCGCAGGGCGGCACAAGTCCATCCAGGGTCTGGAGCACCTGGACAAGGTGGTCCACGTCGACCAGAGCCCCATCGGCCGCACCCCCCGGTCCAACCCTGCCACGTACACCGGCGTCTTCGACAACATCCGCAAGCTCTTCGCCGAGACCACCGAGGCGAAGGTGCGCGGCTACCTGCCGGGCCGGTTCTCCTTCAACGTCAAGGGCGGGCGCTGTGAGGCCTGCTCCGGTGACGGCACACTGAAGATCGAGATGAACTTCCTTCCGGACGTCTACGTGCCCTGCGAGGTGTGCCACGGCGCGCGGTACAACCGCGAGACCCTTGAAGTGCACTATAAGGGCAAGACCATCGCCGACGTCCTGAACATGCCAATCGAAGAAGGCGCGGAATTCTTCGCCGCGTTCTCGCCCATCGCCCGTCACCTGAACACCCTGGTGGATGTGGGCCTCGGATATGTGCGCCTGGGGCAGCCTGCCACCACGCTGTCCGGTGGAGAGGCCCAGCGCGTCAAGTTGGCCGCGGAACTGCAGAAGCGGTCCAACGGACGCAGCGTGTACGTTCTCGACGAGCCCACCACCGGCCTGCATTTCGAGGACATCCGCAAGCTCCTGATGGTCCTCCAGAGCCTGGTGGACAAGGGCAACACCGTGATCACCATCGAACACAACCTGGATGTCATCAAGAGTGCTGACTGGATCGTTGACCTCGGTCCGGATGGCGGATCCGGGGGCGGCCAGATCGTGGCCACCGGAACCCCCGAGCAGGTGGCGAAATCCCAGGAAAGCCACACCGCACCCTTCCTTGCCGAGATTCTGGGCTAGACGGGCTGAGGGGACTACGAAGTATTCCCTGAAGTATTCCCTGACGGGTATGCGAGTTTCGGGCTTGAGTGGTGTCGTGAGAAACTAAGCCGGTGACTCAAACAACAGTGCCCGTGATCTTCGACCTGGACGGCACTCTTGTCGATCCTGCCGGCGGAATAACAGACGGAATTGCAGCTGCCCTTACCGAGTTGGGGCTCCCCGTTCCCGGCCAGGACCTGCTGGATGCGATGATCGGCCCGAAACTGAGCGATTCCCTCCAGAACGTCGCCATGGTTCCGGCGGACATGATCGGTGACGTCATCCTCCTCTACCGGCAGTACTACATGGCCACCGGCATCGGCCAGGGACGGCTGTACCCGGGAATCATGGACGTGCTGGACAGCTTCGCGGCGGCAGGCCGGCCGGTGGCCGTTGCCACCCAGAAGCCGCAGGGACTGGCACAGACGGTGCTTGAGCACCACGGAATTGCAGGCCGGTTCCAGTTCATCAGGGGTTCCGCAGACGATGAGTCCGCCGCTGCGGCCGGCCCGGTGGGGAAGACAGGCATCATTGCCGCCGCGCTGCGGGATCTCTCCACCCATCACGCCGTCATGGTGGGGGACCGCGCGCAGGATGTTGCAGGCGCCATTGCCAACGGACTGGACTGCATCGGCGTGAGCTGGGGTTTCGCTCCCGATGGGGAACTGCAGGACGCCGGGGCAATTACTGTGGTGGATACTGCGCCTGACCTGGTGGCCGCCGTCGAACGGTTGGAAGCCATCCACGCCGCGGCCATGAGCGAGGTGCAAAACGATGGCACTGTTTGATGCTGTCCGCTGGTCCACCCGGACTCTGATCTCAGGCTCCTGCCGGCCTACGGTCATCGGCCTTGAGAACGTGCCCAAGGACGGTCCCTATATCGTCGCGCCCAATCATCTTTCCTTTTTTGACAGCGTCATCGTGCAGGCCCTTATGCCCCGTCCGGTGGCCTTCTTCGCCAAGGCGGAATACTTCACTACGGGCGGCATCAAGGGCCGGGTCATGAAGTCCTTCTTCGAGTCCGTAGGCTCAATTCCGGTGGAGCGCGGTGAACAGGCGGCCAGCGTCCAGGCGCTCAAAACCCTCCTGGACATCCTGGAGGCCGGCAAGGGCATTGGCATCTACCCTGAGGGGACCCGCTCACGGGACGGCATCCTGTACCGTGGCCGAACAGGCGTGGGCTGGCTGGCGCTGACCACCGGAGCCCCGGTGGTCCCGGTGGGCCTGATCGGCACGGAGAACCTGCAGCCTGCAGGGGAGAAGGGCTTCAAGCCGCAGCATTTCACCATGAAGGTGGGCGAACCGCTGTACTTCGAAAAGACCGGCCCGGACCATTCACTTCCGGCCAGGCGGCAGGTGACGGACCGCATCATGGACGCCATCGCGGAACTCAGCGGCCAGGATCGCTCCACGAGCTACAACCAGAGCAAGGCCGCGGAGTAACCGGGCGCCTGCCGTCAGGCCGCAGTGCAGGTGATGCACGTTCCAGTCCTTGGTGGCACTGGCGCCCCCGTGGCCTCAGTAGACTGGAAGTGTGGCAGATCCAGCAAGTTACAGGCCCCAGACGGGTGAGATTCCCACTAACCCCGGGGTATACAGGTTCCGCGATCCCCATGGACGGGTCATCTACGTAGGCAAAGCAAAGAGCCTCCGCTCACGCCTGAATTCCTATTTCGCGAACCCTGCCGGCCTGCTGCCCAAAACCCACGCGATGGTCCACGCCGCCAGCAGCGTGGAGTGGACCGTGGTGGGCAGCGAGCTGGAGTCCCTGCAGCTCGAATACACCTGGATCAAGGAATTCAAACCCCGCTTCAACGTCGTCTTCCGCGACGACAAGACGTATCCCTACCTGGCCCTGACGATGAGCGAAAAGTTCCCGCGGGTCCAGGTCATGCGCGGGGACCGCAGGAAGGGTACGCGGTATTTCGGCCCCTACACCGCCGGCGCCATCCGGGAAACCATGGATACGCTGCTGCGGGTCTTCCCCGTCCGGAGCTGCAGCGCCGGGGTCCTCAAACGTGCACAGGCCAGCGGCAGGCCCTGCCTCCTCGGCTACATTGACAAGTGCTCTGCTCCCTGCGTTGGACGCGTTACCCCAGAGGAGCACCGTGCATTGGCGGAGGATTTCTGCGCCTTCATGGGCGGCGAGGCCAAGCGCTTCATCTCCAAACTCGAAAAGCAGATGGCCCAGGCTGTTGCAGCCCTCGACTATGAGCGCGCAGCCCGGCTCCGGGACGATATCGCGGCGATGCGGAAAGTGTTCGAGCGCAACGCCGTGGTGCTTGCTGAGGACACGGATGCCGACATTTTCGCTTTGCATGAAGACGAACTCGAGGCCGCCGTGCAGGTGTTCCACGTGCGTGGCGGCCGCGTCCGCGGCCAGCGGGGCTGGGTTGTTGAAAAAGTGGAGGACTCCACTACTCCTGACCTCGTAGAACACCTCCTTCAGCAGGTTTACGGCGAAGACGCCGACAGCGATGCCAGGCTGCCTCGCGAAGTGCTGGTGCCCGTTGCCCCCAGCAACGCGGCCGAGCTGTCGCAGTGGCTCGGCGGCCTGCGTGGAGCCAAAGTGGACGTCCGCGTGCCGCAGCGCGGCGACAAGGCTGCGCTCATGTCCACTGTGCGTGAGAATGCCGAGCACGCCCTGAAGCTGCATAAGACCCGGCGGGCCGGGGACCTGACTGTCCGGTCCCAGGCTCTCCAGGAACTCCAGGAAGCCCTGGACCTGCCGGTGGCGCTCCTGCGAATCGAATGTTTCGACGTCTCCCACGTCCAGGGAACCAACGTGGTGGCATCCATGGTGGTGGTGGAGGACGGCCTGCCGAAGAAATCCGATTACCGCAAGTTCTCCGTCACCGGGGCAGCCGCGGCGGACGATACCGCCGCCATGCACGATGTCCTGACCCGCAGGTTCCGGAACTACCTGCAGGACAAATCGGCGCAGGTGGAAGCGTCCGCCCTCCCCGGACACCAGGCGGCCCTGACCGCGGCGGCCGATGCGGCGGTGCTGGACACCACCACACCGGCTCCGCGGACGAAATTCGCCTACCCGCCAAACCTCGTGGTGGTGGACGGCGGCAAACCGCAGGTCAACGCGGCCGCCCGGGCCCTGGCCGACCTCGGCATCGACGATGTCTACGTTGTAGGCCTGGCTAAACGGCTCGAGGAAGTCTGGCTGCCGGACAGCGACTTCCCGGTCATCCTGCCCAGGACATCGCAAGGACTCTACCTCCTGCAGCGGATCCGCGATGAGGCCCACCGCTTTGCCATCACTTTCCATCGCCAGAAGCGCGGCAAGGCCATGACGGTATCCGCGCTGGACGGCGTGCCCGGGCTGGGCGAGTCGAAGCGCAAAGCGCTGCTCGCCCACTTCGGGTCCCTCAAGGGGGTCAAGGCAGCGTCCGCAACTGAGCTTTCTGCAGCCAAAGGCATAGGCCCCGCACTCGCGGGCGCCATCGTGACCCACTTCAGCTCCGACGCCCAGGCCGCCGAGGCAGCCGACCTGGCCCCCGCAGTGAACATGACCACCGGCGAAATCCTTGAAACTTAGCTAGGGTAAGGAACGGGGTTTCCGCGGACGCGGTTGCTTTTCAGGACCATGACAGAAACGGGGCGGAATTGATGGCAGACTCAACGGCGGAATCCGGGATGGAGCAGGACGGGCTGACGCCGGTCAAGCCCCTTGAAGCGGAACTGCTGGTGGTCACCGGAATGTCCGGTGCGGGACGGAGCACCGCCTCGGATGCACTGGAAGACCACGGTTGGTATGTCGTGGAAAATCTGCCGCCCCAGATGCTAAGCACTCTCGCTGAGCTGGTCTCCCACGCGCCGCAGTCCATTCCACGGCTGGCCGTTGTGATGGATGTGCGCAGCAAGGGCCTGTTTGCCGACATCCGCGCGGCGCTCGGCGCCCTGGCCGCCAGCGGCGTCACGTTCCGGGTGCTGTTCCTTGACGCCAACGACGACGTCCTGGTCCGCCGCTTCGAACAGGGCCGACGGCCCCATCCCCTCCAGGAAGGCGGCCGCATCCTGGACGGCATAGCAGCCGAGCGTGAAGTGCTTACAGAGCTCCGGGACAGCGCCGACGTCGTACTGGATACCTCCGACTTCAACGTCCATGGCCTGGCCACAGCCATCACCGAGCTGTTCAGTGAAACCGGCCCCGTGGCCCTCCGCCTGAATGTCATGAGTTTCGGCTTCAAATACGGCCTGCCGGTGGATTCCAACTACGTGGCGGACGTCCGCTTCATCCCCAATCCCCACTGGGTACCCCAGCTGCGCCCGCACACTGGCCTGGACAAGGATGTCAGCGAGTACGTCCTTGAGGCCGAAGGTGTGAAGAACTTCGTGGACCGCTACGTGCTGGCGCTGGAGCCCGTCCTGGACGGTTACCGGCGTGAAAACAAGCATTACGCCACGATCGCCGTGGGCTGCACCGGCGGGAAGCACCGTTCCGTGGCCGTCGCAGTCGAACTTTCCAAGAAACTGTCCCAATATCCCAGGGTCACCGTCACCACCACCCACCGGGATCTGGGCCGCGAATAATGGGGTTGCTTACGGGGCCGCTGCCGTTGATACCGCCTTCGGGAGGGACGGGAGGCGGCCAGCAGGACAAGGGCCCCAACGTTGTCGCTCTGGGCGGCGGGCACGGGCTGTCCGCTTCCCTCTCAGCCCTGAGGCTGCTCTCGTCGGAGCTCACCGCCATTGTGACGGTGGCGGACGACGGCGGCTCATCCGGGCGTCTGCGTGAAGAGTACGGTGTCCTTCCGCCCGGTGACCTGCGCATGGCTCTGTCCGCGTTGTGCGATGACACCGACTGGGGCCGCACCTGGCGCGACGTGATGCAGCACCGGTTCCGGCCCGGCAAGGGGCGCGGGGGCTCACTGGACGAGCATGCGATGGGAAACCTGCTCATCGTGACGCTCTGGGAACTGCTCGGAGACACCGTGGCAGGGCTCAAATGGGCCGGCGCACTGCTGGGCGCGCGCGGCCAGGTGCTGCCGATGTCCACGGTGCCGCTCACCATCGAAGGCGACATCCGGGTCAGCGCGCCCGATGGCACGTCCGCACTCCAGACGGTCCGGGGCCAGGCGCGGTGCGCTGTTGCCGGTTCGCTCGAACACGTCCGATTGCTGCCCGAAGCCGCGCCAGCCTGTGTCGAGGCCCTGTCGGCCATCGAGCTGGCCGACTGGGTCATCCTGGGCCCGGGCTCCTGGTACACCTCCGTGCTGCCGCATCTGCTGCTGCCCGAAATGCGGCTGGCCCTGTGCAGCACCCCCGCGAAACGCTGCCTGACCATGAACCTGGCCACAGACACGAAGGAGACCACCGGCATGTCTGCCGCAGACCATCTCCATGCCCTGCGTCGTTACGCGCCGGACTTCAGCGTCGATGTCGTCCTTGCGGACCCGGCGTCCGTTCCTGATCGGCCGGAGTTCGAGAAGGCAGCGGGGATGATCGGTGCCGAGGTTGTCTTGGGTAAAGTAGGGGCGTCGGGCCGCCGACCCGTCCATGACCCACTGCGTCTGGCAGCGGCGTACCACGACATTTTCGGGAACAGTTAGGAAGGTGCCATGGCACTGACATCATCGGTCAAGGAAGAACTGTCCCGTCTGGACATCAAGAAGTCATCAGTGCGCAAGGCTGAAGTCTCCTCAATGCTCCGGTTCGCGGGCGGCCTGCACATCATCTCGGGCCGGATCGTGATTGAAGCCGAAGTGGATCTGGCATCCACCGCGCGCCGCCTGAGGGCCGCAATTGCGGAAGTCTACGGCCACCAGAGCGAAATTATCGTGGTCTCCGGGGGAGGGCTCCGCCGCGGGAGCCGCTACGTGGTCCGCGTGGTCCGCGACGGCGAAGCCTTGGCGCGGCAGACAGGACTGCTCGATGGCCGCGGCCGGCCTGTCCGCGGTCTCCCCTCGGCAGTCGTTAACGGCTCTGCCGCTGATGCGGAGGCGGTCTGGCGCGGCGCTTTCCTGTCCCATGGATCGCTCACGGAGCCGGGCCGTTCCTCGTCGCTGGAGGTCACCTGCCCCGGGCCCGAGTCCGCGCTTGCCCTCGTGGGGGCGGCCCGCCGGCTTGGCATCCAGGCCAAAGCCCGGGAGGTCAGGGGAGTGGACCGTGTGGTGATCCGCGACGGCGACACCATCGCGGCGCTGCTGACCCGCATGGGTGCCCATGATGCCCTCATGGTCTGGGAAGAACGCAGGATGCGCAAGGAGGTCCGTGCCACGGCCAACCGGCTTGCAAACTTTGACGACGCCAACCTGCGGCGTTCCGCCCAGGCAGCCGTCGCCGCGGGCGCGCGCGTCGACCGCGCCCTTGAGATTCTGGGCGATGACGTCCCCGACCACCTCAAATATGCCGGCGAACTGCGTGTGGCCCACAAGCAGGCAAGCCTGGATGAGTTGGGGCGCCTGGCCGATCCTGTGATGACGAAGGACGCCATCGCCGGCCGTATCCGCCGGCTGTTGGCCATGGCGGACAAAAGGGCCCTTGACCTGGGGATCCCCGGCACAGACGCCAATGTGACGCCGGAAATGCTGGACGAGTAACAGCGCCCCTAGAATCAGACCATGTGACGGAAATACCTGCCGCGGGCTGTTGGTTATGCCCGGGGGAGCGGCCCAGCCGCCGGTGTTATCTGCCACAGCAATCTTCCGGATGCCCGTCATCCGGATGCACAATCCGAGAGTTACCAACCGGACAGACCGTCCACGACATTGGAGGATTTTGTGACCGAGTATGTATTGCCAGAACTCACCTACGACTACGCAGCGCTTGAGCCGCACATTTCGGCGCGGATCATGGAGCTGCACCACAGCAAGCACCATGCAGCCTACGTAACGGGCGCGAACAACGCCCTGGCCCAGCTGGCCGACGCACGCGACAAGGGCGACTTCGCCAACATCAACCGCCTTTCGAAGGACCTCGCCTTCCACACCGGCGGTCACGTCAACCACTCGGTGTTCTGGAACAACCTGTCCCCGGACGGTGGCGACAAGCCCGAGGGTGAGCTGGCCGCGGCCATCGATGACGCCTTCGGTTCCTTTGACGCCTTCCGCGCCCAGTTCTCCGCAGCCGCCCTTGGCCTGCAGGGATCCGGCTGGGGCTTCCTGGCCTACGAGCCCATCGGCGGCAACCTGGTCATCGAGCAGCTCTACGACCAGCAGGGCAACGTGGCGCTCGGTACCACCCCGCTGCTGATGCTGGACATGTGGGAGCACGCTTTCTACCTGGACTACGTGAACGTCAAAGCGGATTACGTCAAGGCATTCTGGAACATCGTCAACTGGGCAGATGTTGCCAAGCGCTTCGATGCTGCCCGCTCCAACGCCACGGGCCTCATCACGCTGGCGTAGTAACCTGCGGTACACCCGCGTGTAA
Organism: Arthrobacter pascens; assembly: GCF_030815585.1. NCBI lineage: Bacteria > Bacillati > Actinomycetota > Actinomycetes > Micrococcales > Micrococcaceae > Arthrobacter > Arthrobacter pascens. The sequence goes on along the minus strand of NZ_JAUSWY010000001.1, from coordinate 1,927,437 downwards.
CAAACCTCACATTTGGCTGCATTTGGGCCGGAATGTGGACCGTCTGCCCTCGCACTTGCGGGGGCAGACCCAGTTAAACGTAAGATAGGTCACGGAAGGCGGTTAGCCTTCAGCAACGTGGCTGGTCGCCCTCCGATCTGTAAATCATCTCTGCCCAATGGCGTGCGGGATCTGTTAGTTGGCTTGAACGCCTGCTGAACTAGTTTGTGCTTTGACAAGCACCAAGGAGACTAAAAAGTGACGACCCGTATTGGTATCAACGGCTTTGGCCGCATCGGCCGCAACTACTTCCGCGCAGCACTCGCACAGGGCGCGGACCTTGAGATCGTTGCCGTCAACGATCTCACCAGCCCCGAGGCCCTGGCCCACCTGCTCAAGTACGACTCCGTGGGCGGCCGCCTGAAGGAAACCGTTGAGGTCAAGGACGGCAACATCGTCGTCGACGGCAACATCATCAAGGTCCTCGCCGAGCGCGATCCGGCCAACCTCCCCTGGGCCGATCTCGGCGTTGACATCGTCATCGAGTCCACAGGTTTCTTCACCAAGGCTGCCGCCGCCCGGAAGCACATCGACGCAGGCGCCAAGAAGGTCCTGATTTCTGCTCCGGCCTCAGATGAGGACATCACCATCGTGATGGGTGTCAACCACGAACTGTATGACTCCTCGGCGCACCACATCATCTCCAACGCGTCCTGCACCACCAACTGCCTCGGCCCGTTGGCCAAGGTCATCAACGACACCTTCGGCATCGAACGCGGCCTGATGACCACCATCCACGCCTACACCGCGGACCAGAACCTCCAGGACGGCCCGCACAACGACCTCCGCCGCGCCCGCGCCGCAGCCATCAACATGGTCCCCACCTCCACCGGTGCGGCCAAGGCAATCGGCCTGGTCCTGCCCGAGCTCAAGGGCAAGCTGGACGGCTACGCCATCCGGGTTCCCGTGCCCACCGGCTCCGCCACCGACCTCACCGTGAACGTCTCACGCGAGACCACCGTGGAGGAAGTCAACGCTGCCCTGAAGAAGGCCGCAGAGTCGGACGAGTTCCAGGGAATCCTCACGTACACGGACGCCCCCATCGTCTCCTCCGACATCGTGGGTGACCCGGCGTCGTCGATCTTTGACTCCGGCCTGACCAAGGTCATCGGCAACCAGGTCAAGGTTGTTTCCTGGTATGACAACGAATGGGGCTACTCCAACCGCCTGGTGGACCTGACGGAGCTCGTCGCATCCAAGCTGGGCTAGGGTTAGACACATGACATTTCACACCCTCAACGAACTGATCGCTGAAGGTGTCCGCGGGCGGTACATTCTTGTCAGAAGTGACCTGAATGTGCCGCTCGACGGCTCTACAGTGACTGACGACGGCCGCATCAAGGCCTCCCTGCCAGTGCTGGGAAAGCTCACGGACGCCGGTGCCCGCGTGCTGGTAACAGCCCACCTCGGACGCCCCAAGGGCGCTCCGGAGGAAAAATACTCCCTGAAGCCTGCGGTTTCGCGGCTGGCAGAACTCGCCAGCTTCAAGGTGGTTCTCGCAGGGGACACCGTTGGCAGTTCCGCCAAGGATCTCGCTGCCTCACTGCAGGACGGCGAAGCGCTCGTTCTGGAGAACGTGCGGTTCGATGCCCGCGAGACCAGCAAGGACGACGCGAAGCGCGCCGAATTCGCTGAAGAGCTGGTGGCCCTGACGGGCAGCAACGGCGCTTTCGTGGATGACGCGTTCGGTGCGGTCCACCGCAAGCACGCGAGTGTTTACGACGTCGCCACCAGGCTCCCGTCCTACCAGGGCGACCTGGTCCATACCGAAGTGGAGGTGCTGCGGAAGCTGACGGCTGACACCCAGCGCCCCTACGTGGTGGTGCTCGGCGGCTCGAAGGTCTCCGACAAGCTGGCGGTCATCGACAACCTCATCGGCAAAGCGGACACCATCCTGGTGGGCGGCGGCATGCTCTTCACCTTCCTGGCAGCAGAAGGCCACAAAGTGGCCGGCAGCCTCCTGGAAGAGGACCAGATCCCGGTGGTCCAGGACTACCTCCAGCGTGCGGCAGCCGCCGGTACGGAGTTCATTGTCCCCACCGACGTCGTCGTGGCAGAGAAGTTCGCTGCCGACGCCGCGCATGAAACTGTCCCGGCGGAAGCCATCGAAGGCAGCAGTTTCGGGGCGCAGGGCATCGGCCTGGACATCGGCCCCGACTCGGCAGCGGCCTTTGCGGACCGGATCAAGGGTGCCAAGACGGTGTTCTGGAACGGTCCCATGGGGGTCTTTGAGTTCGAGGCGTTCTCCGGCGGTACCCGTGCAGTTGCGCAGGCCCTGACCGAGGCTGATGCGTTCACCGTTGTGGGCGGCGGGGACTCGGCCGCCGCTGTGCGCACGCTGGGTTTCGCCGATGACCAGTTCGGCCACATTTCCACGGGCGGCGGCGCCAGCCTGGAGTACCTTGAAGGCAAGGAACTCCCGGGTCTGAGTGTCCTGGACCGCTAGATACCTGGACTGCTAAGTCCTCCGGCCGGCAGGGTGCCCGCGGGCACCCTGCCGGCCGCACACATATCAAGAACTTTTGGAGAACACGTGACTACGTCAACGAACGGCGCTTTTGACCGCACGCCCTTCATCGCAGGCAACTGGAAGATGAACATGGACCATGTCCAGGGCATCACCCTCCTGCAGAAGCTGGCCTGGACCCTGTCCGATGCCAAGCACGACTACAACCGGGTCGAGGTTGCCGTCTTTCCGCCATTCACCGATCTTCGCGGTGTGCAGACCCTGGTCCAGGGTGATGAGCTGGACATTGCCTATGGTGGCCAGGATCTGTCCCAGTTCGACTCCGGAGCCTATACCGGAGATATTTCCGGCCAGTTCCTCGGCAAGCTGGGCTGCAAGTACGTCCTGGTAGGCCACAGCGAACGCCGCACCATCCACCATGAGTCGGACGAAGTGCTCAACGCCAAGGTCAAGGCAGCGTACAAGCACGGCGTGACCCCGGTGCTATGCGTTGGAGAAGGACTCGAAATCCGCCAGGCCGGAACCCACGTGGAGCACACCCTCAAGCAGCTCCGCGCTGGCGTCGCCGGACTCACCGCGGAGCAGGCAGCCGAGCTGGTTGTTGCCTATGAGCCCGTGTGGGCCATCGGCACCGGCGAAGTAGCCGGTCCGGAAGATGCCCAGGAACTGTGTGCAGCCATCCGGGCCGAGCTGGCCACCATCTTCGGCGACGATGCTGCCGCAAAGATCCGGCTGCTCTACGGCGGTTCGGTCAAGGCCAGCAACGTGGCCGCTATCCTGAATGAGCCGGACGTCGACGGCGTGTTGGTCGGCGGGGCAAGCCTCGATCCTGCGGAGTTTGCTAATATTGTCAGGTTCGAGAGTCACCTGCTGACGGATCAGTCCTGACGCGGCGCAAGACTCCCGCAATTCCAATCTTCTGAAAGGCCGTCGTGGACGTTCTTCATGTCATTCTGCAGATCCTCCTGGGTATCACCAGTCTTCTGCTGACGCTGCTCATCCTCCTCCACAAGGGACGGGGCGGCGGGTTGTCGGACATGTTCGGTGGCGGCATGAGTTCCGGCCTGAGCTCGTCCGGTGTCGCCGAGCGCAATCTGAACAGGTTCACCGTTATCCTCGGCGTGACTTGGGGTATTGTGATCATCGCCCTCGGCCTGATCATGCGGTTCAGCGGCGCAGGCGACTCGTAGCCTTCTTTCTCAACTGATCCCGGGCCGGTACTGCCGCCAAACGGAACTCCGAACTAAACTGTGGCTGTTGGCTCCCAACAGCCACAGTTCAGTTAACAGGCAGGAGTCCCGATGGGACATAGTGCGTCAGGATTCCGTGGCACCCGTGTGGGTGTCACGGAAGGAGCCGGTCCCAAGAACGAGTCCGATGATTTTCCCGGGGACAGGTTGCCGCGGATTCGTGTTTCCTACTGGTGCGCCAAGGGACACGAGACGCGGCCTATTTTTCTTAAGCTTCCGGAAGACCAGATTCCGTTGCTCTGGGATTGCCGCAGGTGCGGCGCACCCGCGTCCAGGGACGGGCAGGAGGCCGCCCTGCTCGAGCCGATGGAAGAGGGCTACAAGAGCCACTTGGAATACGTTAAAGAGCGGCGCTCCGGCCAGGACGCCGAAGACGTCCTGGCCGGAGCGCTGGAAAAGCTACGCGCCCGCGGCGTACTTCCGGACGAGCTGTTGCGGGACCCGTGACGCGGCGTTCTCGTCGATAAGCCAGAGGGTACGGGATGTGCCCCTGGGGCCGGCTGCCGGCACTTGGACGGGGTTTGCCCCAGCCAGTGCCAGACCAACCGCACCGGCCTTGTCCTCGCCTGCCACTACCATCCAGACTTCGGCAGCGGTGTTGATGGCAGGCAGCGTCAGCGAGATGCGCTGAGGCGGCGGCTTGGGTGAGTTCCGGACGCCAACGACGGTCCGTTCCTTTTCACGGATTCCGCCCTGCTCCGGAAAAAGGGACGCCACGTGTGCATCCGGGCCCACGCCCAGCAGCACCACATCCAACCGCGGGAGCACGCCAGGCTGGTCCGGCCGGTCATCGGACATGTCCGCAGCATGTTCGGCCTGGGCTGCCTCCCTGAGGCGGCGGGCATAGTCCTCTGCAGCCTCCTCAGGAGTCGCAAAATCATCCGAGGACGCCGGGGCGTGGATGCGCTCGGGATCGACGGGAAGGTGCGACAGCAGCGCTTCTGACGCCTGCCGCGTGTTCCGGTCGGCATCCTCGGCGGGCACAAACCGTTCGTCGCCCCACCAGAAGTTCACTTTTGACCAGTCGACAGCCGGCGCAGCCGGAGAATCCGCAACAGCCTTCAGCGTGCCGATACCGACAGTGCCGCCAGTCAGCACCACAGTGGCCTCTCCGTGTTTATCTTGCACGTCCACCAGTTTGGTGATCAGGCGGGCCGCAATGGCGGCCATCAGGACGGACGAATCAGGATGGATGCTTACTCGCGGGTCAACGCTCACTGGGTCGGACGCTCCTTAGATTGGTACGTGGCAGTCCAATAGTAATCACTTCTCCGAAGACCTCGTCGGGGTCGAGCCGGCGGAGTTCTTCGGCGAGGCAGTCTTTGAGGCTGCGGCGGGGCAGGGAGATGCGTTGGGCGGGTTGTCCTGGTTGGGTGAGTTCGGCGACGGAGAGTCCGGGGCGGAAGAGCTGGACGTCGCCGCCGGGCCTGGTGAGCCGTACGCGGCGGATGCCGGTTCCGGCGGGGTCCGCGACGATGGTGACGGGTGCGTCGAGGCAGAGGGTGAGCCAGGCTGCGAGCAGGACGGTGGACGGGGAGTCGGAGGCGCCTTCGACGGCGACGGCGGTGACGGGGGAGGGGTCCACCTGGTCCAGGACGGCGGCGAGCTGGATCCGCCAGTTCGTCAGCCGGGTCCAGGCGAGGTCGGTGTCGCCGGCCTTGTAGGTGGCGCGGATCTTTTCCAGTGACTGTTGCGGGTCCGGTTCGTTCGCGGAGTCGGTGATCCGGCGGTGCGCGATCCGCCCGATCGAGGTCTCGCACGCGTTTTCCGGGGCCCCGTGGGGCCACCAGGCCACGATCGGGGCATCCGGGAGCAGCAGCGCCGCGACCAGGGATTCGCTTTCGTGGGCGAGTTCGCCGTAGCCGCGCAGCACGATGACCTCGGAGGCGCCGGCGTCCCCGCCGACCCGGATCTGGGCGTCCAGCCGGTCCGGGGCGGTGGCGCCGGCGTCGGCGAGGACGATGATCCGGCAGGGGTGTTCCTTGCTGGCCTCGTTGGCTGCCTCGATCGCTTCTTCCTCGAGCCCGGATTTGGTGACCACCACCAGGGTCAGGACCCGGCCCAGCGCGATCACCCCGCCCTGCTCGCGCAGGGCCATGATTTTCTTGGAGATCTTCGAGGTGGTGGTGTCCGGCAGGTCTACAATCATGGCCTTCTCCAGGTTCGTCCGTCACGGGCCAGCAGCTCATCGGCCGAGGCAGGGCCCCAGGACCCCGGGGCGTAGGGCTCGGGCTGCTCGTTCAGCTGCGCCCAGTAGTCTTCGAAGGGGTCCAGGATCTTCCAGGACAGCTCCACTTCCTGGTGCCGCGGGAACAACGGCGGCTCACCCAGGAGCACATCCAGGATCAGCCGCTCATACGCTTCGGGGCTCGATTCGGTGAAAGAGTGCCCGTAGCCGAAGTCCATCGTCACATCCCGGACTTCCATCTGCGTGCCCGGGACCTTGGACCCGAACCGGATCGTGGCACCCTCGTCCGGCTGGACCCTGATGACCACAGCGTTCTGGCCAAAATCATCCTCGGCGTGATCCCGGAACAACAGGTTCGGGGCCCGCTTGAACACCACCGCGATTTCGGTCACCCGCCGGCCCAGCCGCTTGCCCGCACGCAAATAAAACGGCACCCCGGCCCAGCGCCTGGTATGGATATCCACTCGGACCGCCGCGAACGTCTCCGTGGTCGAATCCGCCGGAATACCCTCTTCCTGAAGATAACCCTGGACCTGCTCCCCGCCCTGCCAGCCGCCGGCGAACTGCCCCCGCGCCGAATGCGTGGACAGGTCCTCGGGCAGCTTCACTGCAGCGAGGACCTTCTCCTTTTCCGCACGCAGATCATCGGCATTGAAGGAAATAGGCTCCTCCATCGCCGTCAAAGCCAACAGCTGGAGCAGATGGTTCTGGATCACATCCCGGGCCGCGCCCACACCGTCGTAATACCCTGCCCGGCCACCGGTACCGATATCCTCAGCCATCGTGATCTGGACATGGTCCACATAATTCGCGTTCCACAACGGCTCAAACAACTGGTTCGCGAAACGCAGCGCCAGAATGTTCTGCACCGTTTCCTTCCCCAGATAATGATCAATCCGGAACACCGCATCCGGCGGGAACACCGACTCCACAATGTCATTGAGCTGCCGGGCAGACTCCAGATCATGCCCGAACGGCTTCTCAATCACCACCCGCCGCCACTTATCCCCATCAGCCTGCGCCAGGCCATGCTTGGACAACTGCCGGCAGACCTGCTCAAACGCCTTCGGCGGAATCGACAGATAAAACGCGTGGTTCCCCCGCGTCCCACGCTGCTCATCCAGCTCAGCGATCGTGTCACCCAGCCGCTCAAAGGCATCATCGTCGTCGAACTCCCCCTGGACAAAACGGATGCCCTCGGACAGCTGGTTCCACACCGCCTCATCAAACGGCGTCCGCGAATAAGCCTTCACCGATTCCTTCACCTCCGCGGCGAAATCCTCGTTATCCCACGCACGCCGCGCGAAGCCCACCAACGCGAAACTCGGCGGCAACAACCCCCGGTTCGCCAAATCATAAACAGCCGGCATCAGCTTCTTACGGGCAAGATCCCCGGTCACCCCGAAGAGCACCAACGAAGAAGGACCGGCAATCCGGTTCAAACGGCGATCCCGCGGATCCCGGAGCGGATTACGCCCCCGGCCCGCGGACTTCCTGCCGTATTCGGTTTCTGGCATGGTTTCTGTTGTGCCTTAGCTTTCAGTGACGGATGCTGACCGGGCGGCAAGCGCTGCGATGATTCCCTGCAGCTGTGCCACACCGGCGGAGCGGTCGGTCAGGTGCAGACGCAGGACGGGCCGTCCGTGCCCGGCCAGGACCTGGGCATCACCCGCGGCCTGTGCGGAAATCAGTTCACCGAAGGTGAAGGGACGGTCCGGGATGGCGAGGTCGTTCGTAGCAGCGGCTGTTACCTGGAGGAAGACTCCGATGGCGGGACCGCCCTTGTGGAACTGGCCGGTCGAGTGCAGGAAGCGCGGGCCCCAGCCAAAGGTGACCGGGCGGCCGCTCACAGCTGCGAGCTCGTCCCGGATGCCTTCCAGCTGTGCAAAAGCGAGCCGGTCGAAATAGGCCTGGACACTGAGGTAGCTGTCGTCGGCAAGCGTTCCCAGCAGCGCATTGACGCCGTCCTCAGCGGTGGACGCACCGCCGAGCCAGTCACCGCCGCGGACCTCGATGGCGCCGTCAACAAACGCGGCGGGCGTGGGTTCCGGCTGCGCGTCCAGGAGGCCGCGGGCGGCCACCTTCGCAGCCTCCACATCCGGCTGGTCAAACGGGTTGATGCCCAGCAGGCGGCCGGCAACAGCCGTGGCGAATTCCCACACCATCATCTGGGTGGCCAGGCCGCCGGCGATGGCCACTTCGTTTTCACCGAGTTCGACGTCGGCATCGGCGGCTACCAGCCGCACCACCAGAACGTCCTCGGCACCCGAGGTGACCTCCGGCGAAGAGGGCCCGGCCACTACGGGCAGGACACCCGTGCCGAGCTTGCCGGTGGACTCAGCAATGAGCTGTTCGGCCCAGTCAGCGAAGCCCACAATGCCTGAGCCGTCCTCCGCGATGACAATCTTGTTACGCAGCGGATTGGTTCCTCCGAGGGCCGTTCCGAGGGCCAGCCCGATGTTCTCGAGTGCATCGTCGTTCAGGATCTCGGCGGCTTCCTCAGCCTCATCAAGGAAGGCCTGGATATCCACGCCGGCCAGCCCCGAGGGGACCAGGCCGAAGGCGGTGAGGGCCGAGTAGCGGCCGCCCACATTGGGGTCGGCGTTGAAGACGGCACGGTAGCCGGCTTCACGGGATGCCTTGTCCAGCGGGGAACCAGGATCGGTGACGATGATGATCCGGCTCTCCGAATTAATGCCGGCTTCGTTGAACGCGTGCTCGAAGATCCTGCGCTGCGAGTCGGTTTCCAGGGTGGAGCCGGACTTGGATGAAACCACAATGGCGGTTTCGGCCAGCCGGTCAGCAAGGGCAGCACTGACCTGGTCCGGGTCAGTACTGTCCAGCACTGTCAGCTCGACGCCAGCGGTACCGGCGATGACCTCGGGGGCCAGTGAGGAACCGCCCATGCCGCAGAGGACGATTCGGGTCACACCTTCAGCCTTCAGGGCATCGCGGAGTTCCAGGATGCCGTCCACGAGCGGCTGCGAGACGGTGGCCGCCTCAACCCAGCCGAGCCGGACAGCCGACTCGGCTTCGGCGTCGGGACCCCAGAGCGTGTGGTCCTTCGCGAAGATCCGGGTGGCAATGCGGTCTTCCACGAGAACGGGAAGGTGCTGCTCAAGTGCCTGCTGTGCGGCACCGGTGGCGTCGTAGCTGAGAGTGCTCATAGTGGATTAGGAGGCCTTCCGTGCGGCGGCGAGGGCACCTTCGACGTCGGCCAGCAGTTCCTTCCAACTGGCCACGAACTTGTCCAGGCCTTCGGACTCGAGGATTGCAACAACCTCGTTGTAGGAGATGCCGAGGGCGTCCAGTGCGTCGAGGGTGGCGTTGGCCCCTTCATACGTACCGGAGACGGTGTCCCCGGTGACTACGCCGTGGTCGAAGGTTGCGTCCAGGGTCTTCTCCGGCATGGTGTTCACTACGCCGGGGGCCACGAGCTCGGTGACGTAGAGCGTATCCGGGTATGCCGGGTCCTTCACGCCGGTGGATGCCCACAGCGGGCGCTGGGGCAGGGCGCCGGCTTCGGCCAGCAGGGCCCAGCGCTCGGTGGAGAAGAGCTCCTCGTAGACCTGGTAGGCCAGGCGGGCGTTGGCTACGCCGGCTTTGCCCTTGAGTGCCTTGGCCTCGTCCGTGCCGATGGCGTCCAGGCGCTTGTCGATCTCAGAGTCCACGCGGGAAACGAAGAACGAGGCGACCGAGTGGATCTTGGCGAGGTCGTGGCCGTTGTCCTTGGCCTGCTCCAGGCCGGACTGGAAGGCGTTGATGACGGCCCGGTAGCGCTCGAGGGAGAAGATCAGGGTCACGTTGACGCTGATGCCCTCGGCGAGGGTGGCGGTGATCGCTTCGAGGCCCTCAAGGGTTGCCGGGATCTTGATGTGGACGTTGTCCTTGTTGACCTTCTTGTACAGGTGCTTGGCTTCGGCGATGGTGCCGGCGGTGTCCCAGGCCAGGCGGGGGTCAACCTCGATCGACACGCGGCCGTCAACGCCCTTGGTCGCGGCGGCGACGGGTGCGAAGAGGTCGCAGGCGTCCGCGACGTCGGTGGTGGTGATTTCGAAGATGGTGTCCTCGATGCTGGCGCCGGCGGCGGCCTGGGCTGCGATTGTTGCGTCGTAGTCCGTGCCTGCGGTGATGGCGGCGTGGAAGATCGACGGGTTGGTGGTGACACCAACAACGTTCTTCTCGTCGATGAGCTTCTGCAGCGTTCCGGTGTTCAGGCGGCCGCGGGAGAGGTCATCGAGCCAGATGGAGACGCCGGCGTCGGAGAGCTGCTGTGTGGGTGTAGTCATTTTCTTGTATCTCCTGGAATTCGGGTTTCAGGCCTGGAGGCCAGCGAGGGAGTCCTTGGCAGCGGCGGCGACAGCCTCCGCAGTGATGCCAAACTCCTGGAATAGGCGCTTGTAGTCAGCCGAAGCGCCGTAGTGCTCGAGCGAGACGGATCGTCCGGCATCGCCGACGAATTCCCTCCAGCCCAGGGCCAGCCCGGCCTCGACGGATACCCGGGCCTTGATGGCGGCCGGAAGCACGGACTCACGGTAGGCCGCGTCCTGCTTGTTGAACCACTCGACGCAGGGCATGGAGACAACGCGGGCGGCGATGCCTTCAGCCTGGAGGGCTTCGCGGGCCTGGACGGCCAGCTGGACCTCGGAGCCGGTGCCGATCAGGATGACGTCGGCCGGAACCGTCGCGCCGTCCTTGGACGCCTCGGCCAGGACGTAGCCGCCCTTGGCGACGCCGGCGACGGAACCGAAGGTGTCGCCGTCGGCGTCGGCTTCGCCACGGGCGTACGTGGGGATGTTCTGGCGGGTGAGGACAATGCCGGCCGGGTTCTCGTGGTTCTCGAGCATGGTCTTCCATGCCGCGGCCACCTCGTTGGCGTCACCGGGACGGACAACGTCCAGGCCAACGATGGCGCGCAGTGAAGCGAGCTGTTCCACGGGCTGGTGGGTGGGACCGTCTTCGCCCAGGCCGATGGAGTCGTGGGTCCAGACGTACAGCGACGGAACGCCCATCAGCGCCCCGAGCCGGATGGCCGGACGCTGGTAGTCGCTGAAGATCAGGAACGTTCCGGAGAACGCACGGGTCCTGCCGTGCAGGGCAATGCCGTTCACGATCGACGCCGCCGCGTGCTCACGGATACCGAAGTGGAGCACCCGGCCGTAGGGGTTGCCGGACCACGCGTCAGTCTGCTTGGACGCGGGCACGAACGACGGCGAACCCTCGATGGTGGTGTTGTTGGACTCGGCAAGGTCAGCGGAGCCGCCCCAGAGTTCCGGCATGACCGGGCCCAGCGCGTTGAGTACCTTGCCGGATGCGGCGCGGGTGGAGACGTCCTTGCCTGCCGGGAAGACCGGCAGTGCGGCGTCCAGGCCTTCGGGCAGTTCGCGGGCTTCCACACGCTGCAGGAGGGCGGCGCTTTCTGGGTTGGCTGCCTGCCAGGCGTTGAAGGATTCTTCCCATTCCTTGCTGGCGGCGGCGCCGCGGTCCACGACGGAGCGGGCGTGGGCCAGGACTTCCTGGTCAACGTCAAAGGTCTTGGCAGGATCGAAGCCCAGGACTTCCTTGAGGGCTGCGACTTCCTCGGCACCCAGGGCCGAGCCATGGATCTTGCCCGTGTTCTGCTTCTTGGGAGCTGGGTAGCCGATGATGGTGCGTAGCGAAACGATGGAAGGCTTGGACGTCTCGGCCTTGGCTTCGAGCAGGGCCGAGTAGAGCTCCTGCACGTCTTCCTTGTATTCACCAGTCTTGGTCCAGTCCACGCGCTGAGTGTGCCAGCCGTAGGCCTCATAGCGCTTCAGGACGTCCTCGGTGAAGGAGATGTCGGTGTCGTCCTCGATGGAGATGTGGTTCTCATCGTAGATAACAACCAGGTTGCCCAGTTCCTGGTGCCCCGCCAGCGAGGAAGCCTCGGCAGTGACGCCTTCCTGGAGGTCGCCGTCGGATGCGATGACCCAGATGGTGTGGTCGAACGGGCTGGTGCCGGCGGGAGCATCGGCGTCGAACAGGCCGCGTTGGCGGCGCTGTGAGTAGGCAAAGCCGACCGAGGAAGCCAGTCCCTGACCCAGCGGGCCGGTGGTGATCTCCACACCTGCGGTGTGCTTGTACTCCGGGTGGCCGGGAGTCAGCGAACCCCAGGTGCGCAGGGCCTCAAGGTCCTTCAGTTCCAGGCCGTAGCCGGACAGGAACAGCTGGATGTACAGCGTCAGCGAGGTGTGGCCGGGGGAGAGGATGAAACGGTCACGTCCCAGCCAGTCCGGATTCCGCGGATCGTGGCGCATGAGCTTCTGAAAGAGAAGGTATGCGGCAGGCGCGAGGCTCATGGCTGTTCCGGGGTGGCCATTGCCCACCTTCTCCACGGCGTCCGCGGCCAGTACCCGGACGGTGTCCACGGCGCGCTGGTCCAAACTGGTCCATGACAGTTCTTGCTCTTCCAAATGTGGCACGAAAACCGGGCCCCTTTCTGTGCTGACGGCGGGCGGTACACCGGATCCGGACGGGGGGCACGCTGTTGGCGCCCGCTGCGGTGTGTACCAGCCGTTCACCATCGAAACGTTGATCTATCACTCAGTCACTAGTCGATCGGGAACGCGGTTTCCACCGCTTTTCCCGCTGCATGCTGATCTGGTGACAGCTTAGCTCCATTCCACACTCCGGGCAGCGCAAATCTCACTTTGTGGACTCAATTTCCCCTTATGTGAATCATTGTCAAGGGCCTTTGAGTTAATCTGCTCGAATCGGCCTGCGAGCGATCACCAGGGCCTATTGGTGGGGCCTCTGTTACAAATGCGCACGGTATGATATTTGGAGGCTGACGCCGGGTAGCCGTGCCCATTGAGGGGTTCGCGGCGACCCAAAGGGTGTTGCCGGGACCTTCTTCTGATGACCATTGGCGGGCCGCCCGGGCAACGGCCGCCACTGACAGCTGCACCGCCAGACAGAACCGCCAAACAGAACGGGTGACTGCCACCGTGAGCACAACAGATACGCCGCTGACCGCTTCCCGTGCCCGCGGGGGAGCCGGGATGGCCCGCAAAGCCAAGGCGTATCTCGCCCTCACGAAACCCCGTGTCATCGAGCTCCTGCTGGTCAGTACCTTGCCGACCATGATCTATGCGGAGCGTGGCTTCCCGTCGATCGGTCTGATCCTGGCCACCCTGGTAGGCGGTGCCTTCGCCGCAGGGAGTGCCGGCGCATTCAACTGCTACATTGACCGGGACATCGACAAACTGATGCACCGGACCGAGAACCGACCCCTTGTCACGGGAGAGGTGACGCCGCGTGAGGCGCTCATCTTCTCCTGGCTCCTGGGCGCGGCTTCGATCGTCATCCTGTGGTTCGGCGCCAACCCGCTGGCCGCGTGGCTGGGACTGGGCGCCATCTTCTTCTATGTGGTCATCTACACGATCATCCTCAAGCGCCGCACCGCGCAGAACATTGTGTGGGGCGGTGCCGCAGGCTGCTTCCCCGTACTGATTGCCTGGGCCGCAGTGACCAATTCCGTGGAGTGGCCCGCCGTCATCCTGTTTATGGTCATCTTCCTCTGGACGCCGCCGCACTACTGGCCGCTGTCCATGCGGTACGGCGAGGACTACCGCAACGCCAAGGTTCCCATGCTCGGTGCCATCGCGGGCGCAAAGGTGGTTTCGGTCCAGGTGGTCCTGTATGCCTGGGCGATGGTGGTCTGTTCGCTGCTCATGGTCCCGGCGGGCGGTGCCGGCTGGGTATACACCGCAACGGCGGTGCTTGCCGGCGCATGGTTCCTCTACGAATCCCACGCCCTGTACAACCGGGCCCAGGGCGGCGACGTGTCCGATAAGGGCGCCATGAAGGTTTTCCACGGTTCCATCAGTTACCTCACGCTGCTCTTCATCGCGCTGGCGGTGGATCCGTTCGTCGGATCCACCATCATTGGATAGCCAGCCCGCCAAACGCTCTCTCACCTTTCGCTGCTTTTCGCCAAACGCTCTCTCAGATCCTGCAGGAAAATCCAAAATCCTCCCTCACTCAATGAACTGCTCCCCGGAAGTTGGACTGAGAAATCAGTTCCGACTCCCGGGGACCAGTGCACAATGCGGAAGGGTTTCCATGCGCGCAGGAAGTGAGAGAGGATCCGCTCCAGGCGCGCAGGAAGTGAGAGAGGGTTGGGTGCAGCGCTGCAGGAAGTGAGAGAAGGTCCAAAAGGGAAGTGCCACCGCTCCTGGGGAACCGTGGCACTTTGGGTGGGATCCGCGGCCCGGGACTACTTAGCGGGGCTGGAGCGGGCTACGTCGGCAGCGTTGGTTGCTGCGCTCATGAGCAGCGCAGCGCCAAGCATATGCGCAGCCACCAGCAGCGCAGGAATGCCGTTGTAGTACTGCGTGAAGCCAATAACCGCTTGCAGGACAGTCACTGCCAGCAGCAGCAGGGCCGCTGTTTTGAACGGTCCGGAGATTCGCCCGGCAAAGACCATCACCAGCGCAAAAAGGGTTCCAGCGGTGATCAGGTAGGCCGGAACGGCGTGGATATGGGAGAACAGGTCCCAGTCGAGCCCATTGCGTGGCGCTTTGGCGTCCCCGGCATGCGGACCGGCGCCGGTCACCACAACGCCGAGCATCACCGCCACCGCGGAGAAGAGTGCGACGGCGGCTGTCACCGGGCGCAATACGCCCGGCAGGGACGGCAGCCGGACGGTGGCAAAGCGTCCCGTCCTGCCGTAGGCGCGGTTGACCAGCAGGGTGGCGAATACCACCAGCGCCATGGAGACGAGGAAGTGCAGTCCCACGACCCACGGGTTGAGGTTGGTCAGGACGGTGATTCCGCCGATCACGGCCTGGGCAGGGATGCTGGCAAGCAGGCCAAGCGCAAGCAGGAAAAGATCCTTGCGTTCCTTGCGGAGGTTCCATAGGTAGACCAGCATGAGCGCAGCGACGGCGGCCAGGGCAAAGGTCAGCAGCCGGTTTCCGAACTCGATGAATCCGTGGATCCCCATTTCAGGGGTGTTGACCAGGGATGTGTCAGTGCAGCGGGGCCACGTAGGGCAGCCGAGGCCGGATGCTGTCAGCCTGACGGCGCCGCCGGTGACTACCAGCAGGGTCTGGCCGACAAGGGACGCCAGGGCCAGGCGGCGGATCCGGATGTCGACGGTGCGGGGCAGCCTCGAGATGAGGCGGCCGGCAAACTCGGGGAGGCGTGAAGCCGTGCTCACGGATAACTCAATTCCACTTGAACCAACGGATGGCTGCTGCCCCGGCAATGACGGTCCAGAGCAGCAGGATAAGGGCGGCGACGCCATTCAGGGTGCCGTGCAGGAATGCTTCGCGCAAAGCCTCGCCAAGGGCGCCGGACGGCAAGTAATGGACAATTCCTTGGGCCGCGGCCGGCAGCCGCTCCGAGGGAATGACGATGCCCCCCAGTGCGCCCAGCAGGATCCACAGCAGGTTGGTGATGGCTAGGGTGGCCTCGGGCCGGACCGTGCCGGCCACCAGGAGCCCCAGTGCAGTGAAAGCCGCGGCCCCTAGCACCAGGAGTGCGACGCCGGGAAGCCAGCCGGCCGCAGGTGGCTGCCAGCCCAGGGGGAGGGCAACGGCGGTGACTACGGCAACCTGCAGCCCCAGCACGGCCAGAACCGCCAGCACCTTTCCGGCAATGAGGCCTGGGCGTCCCAATGGCGTCGTGGAGAGGAAACGGAGAACGCCGTATCTGCGGTCGAAACCCGTGGAGATGCCCTGGCCCGTAAACGCCGTGGACATCGCGCAGAGGGCCAGGATGCCAGGGACCGCCACGTTGACCCGGCTTGCACCGAGTCCGTCGAGCAGGGGCGTCACGGTCAGGCCCACCAGCGCAAGGAGTGGCAGCACCACGGCCAGGATCAGCTGTTCACCGTTCCTGATCATGGTCAGGGATTCGTACTTGCCCTGCAGGAGGATCCGGCGCAGCAACGACGCCGGCGCCTGGTCTCCGCTGCCGCGGGCCGGGGAAGCGTGGCTCCCCGGAGAGTTGAGCGCAGAATCGCTTGGCAGCTTGCTCATCGGATGTCCTTTCCGGAGATGTCCAGGAAGACGTCCTCCAGGCTTCGTGCCTCCAGGCTCATGGAGCCGGGCATCACTCCGTGCAAGGCCCACCAGGATGCCAACGACGCCAGATCCTGGGGCGTGAGGGCACCCGTGGCAACATAGCTGCCCGCACGGGCTTCACTGACCGCAATCGCCTCCGGAAGAACCCCGGTAAAGTCCAGTCCGGCCGGCGCCTCAAAGAAGAGTGTCCGGACGTGGTCTGCACCGGCTTCCACATCTGGTTCCCGCTGGAGGAGCTGGGATACCGTTCCCTCCGCCACGTTCCTGCCGGCGTCGATGATATACACGTAGTCGGCCAGCCGCTGGGCGTCGTCCATGAGGTGGGTGGTGAGGATGATGCCCATGCCGCTGTCGCGCAGTTCTGTTATCAGTTCAAACACCAGCTGCCTCGACTGGGGATCCAGGCCGGCGCTGGGCTCGTCGAGGAAAAGGACCTCAGGGTTGCCGACCAGGGCCGCGGCAAGTGCAAGGCGCTGCTTCTGGCCCCCGGAGAGACGGCGGACGGTGGTCCTGCTGAAAGTGTCGATGCCCAGCCGCTGGACGAGCTCGTCCACGGGCCTGGGTTTGGCGTACATCCCTGCGATGTGCCTCAGGAGCGGGATGGGACGGGCCGACGGCGGGAGGCCGCCGTCCTGGAGCATGATGCCCACGCGGGACCGCAGTTCGGCGCCCGCCCGTGCAGGATCATGGCCGAGCAAAGAGATGCTTCCGCCGCTTCGCTTCTGAAGGCCTTGGGCGCATTCGATGGTGGTGGTCTTGCCGGCGCCGTTGGCGCCAAGGAGGGCTGTGACCTGGCCGCGCTCGGCAACAAGGGAGACACCGCTGACTACCCGGAGCATTTTGCCATCCAGGCTGGCCAGCGGACCAACATCCTTAATTAACCCGCTGATGGACAGAACCGGGGATTGGGGGGAACGCACCCCAGCATTCTACGTGATGTAGTACTTGGCCCGGGCGACGAAGTCCCCACGCAGGTCAGCCTCACCTTACTGGAACGGGGGACTAAATTACGACATGATTGTGTTGTGTATTCCATGAGCAATGCTACTGCTGTGCCTTTTGCCGGGCACGGGGCGCCACGCGCCACTGCTGACCACGGCCGCATCGCCGCGGTGCCGGCGGCGGACGCTGACGAGCGCACCCGGGACCGGGTCCTTGGCGCTGTCCTGGAGCACGGCCCCATCAGTGCAGCCGAACTTGGTGACATGCTCGGCTTTACGCCGGCCGCCGTCCGCCGCCACCTCGATCACCTCTCCCGAAGCGGTGTCATCGAGGTCAAACGTGTGGCCAGGGCTGGTGCCGGTGCGGGCCGGCCCGCTCGCCGCTACGTTCTGAGCTCGCAGGGTCAGTCCACGCTGGGCAACGATTACCTGGATATCGCCAGACTGGCACTCAAGCAGCTCCAGGAGGTGGCGGGCGACGAAGCAGTGCGGGCGTTCGCCGTCGAGCGTTTTGCCGAGATGGAGCGCCGGTACACACCGGAAATCGAGCTGGCCGGGCCGGATATCACAGCCCGCGCGAAGGCATTGTCCGAGGCCCTGAGCCGGGACGGCTTTGTGGCTTCCGCCGCCTCGATCGAGGCAAAGGCCCCACTGCCCGCGGCGCTTTCCAGCGTCCAGCTGTGCCAGGGGCACTGCCCCATCCAGCAGCTCGCTGCGCAGTTCCCCGTTTTCTGCGACGTCGAGACCGAAGTGTTCGCCCGGCTGGTAGGCGTTGACGTGCGACGGCTGTCCACGCTGGCACGCGGAGGCCACGTCTGCACCACCCACATACCTACAGGCCGGCTGGCAGCCGCGGGGCCCCAGGCCCCTCAAGCCGCCACCGCCAGCCTGGTTGAAGTAACCAACCATCAGCAAGAAAGGCCGTGATGACGGACCAACTATCAGAGAAAGCGGTAGCCGAAGACACTGTGATCTCAGAGATTCTGGAAAAGAATCCTGAGCTCCACGGCATCGGCACGTACGAGTACGGCTGGTCCGACAAGAACGACGTCGGCGCCAACGCCCGCCGCGGCATCAATGACGAAGTAGTCCGGGACATCTCGGACAAGAAAAGCGAGCCCGAATGGATGCTCGACCTTCGCCTGAAGGGCCTGAAGTACTTCGACCGCAAGCCCATGCCCACTTGGGGCGCTGACCTCTCCGGCATCGACTTCGACAACATCAAGTACTTCGTCCGCTCCACGGAGAAGCAGGCCGCCACGTGGGAGGACCTGCCTGAGGACATCCGGAACACCTACGAAAAGCTGGGTATCCCGGAAGCTGAGCGCAGCCGCCTCGTATCGGGCGTGGCCGCACAGTACGAGTCCGAGGTTGTGTACCACCAGATCCGCGAGGACCTGGAAGCGCAGGGCGTCATCTTCCTGGACACCGACACGGCACTGCGCGAGCACCCGGAGATCTTCCAGGAGTACTTCGGCACCGTCATTCCGGTGGGCGACAACAAGTTCGCATCCCTGAACACAGCCGTCTGGTCCGGCGGATCCTTTGTGTACGTCCCCAAGGGCGTCCACGTGGACATCCCGCTGCAGGCATACTTCCGCATTAACACGGAAAACATGGGCCAGTTCGAGCGCACCCTGATCATCGCCGACGAGGACTCCTACGTCCACTACATCGAAGGCTGCACGGCTCCGATCTACACCTCGGACTCCCTGCACTCCGCCGTGGTGGAAATCATCGTCAAGAAGGGCGCCCGCGTCCGCTACACCACCATCCAGAACTGGTCCACCAACGTGTACAACCTGGTGACCAAGCGTGCCATCTGCGAAGAAGGCGCAACCATGGAGTGGGTCGACGGCAACATCGGTTCCAAGGTCACCATGAAGTACCCGGCCGTGTACCTGGTGGGCGAGCACGCCAAGGGCGAGACCCTGTCCATCGCCTTCGCCGGCGCAGGCCAGCACCAGGACACCGGTTCCAAGATGGTGCACATCGCTCCGAACACCAAGAGCTCGATCATTTCCAAGTCTGTTGCCCGTGGCGGCGGGCGTGCTGCCTACCGCGGCCTGGTCCAGGTCCGTGAAGGTGCCAAGCACTCGGCCAACACCGTGCGCTGTGACGCGCTCCTGGTGGACACCATCAGCCGTTCGGACACCTACCCGTACATCGACATCCGCGAGGATGACGTTGTGATGGGCCACGAAGCAACCGTTTCACGGGTCAGCGAAGAGCAGCTCTTCTACCTGATGTCCCGCGGCATGCGCGAAGACGAGGCCATGGCGATGATCGTCCGCGGCTTCATCGAACCGATTGCCCGCGAACTCCCGATGGAGTACGCACTTGAGCTGAACCGCCTGATTGAACTGCAGATGGAAGGGTCCGTCGGATAACGATGACTGAAATCACTACCGAAAAGGCGCGCATCGGCGCGCCCTCAGCCCAGCCGTTCATCAACGGCTTCACCGAGGAGGGCGAGAGCCTGTCACCGATCAACGCGGCCGGTTCGAAGGCTCCCCTTGCCGGCGAAGCCGTCAAAAGCCATTCGCATGGCGGCGGCGTTGGCATCCCGGACAGTTCACGCGCCGGCCGCCTGACCTCCTACAAGCTGGCCGACTTCAAGCCGCTTACGGGCCTCGAAGAGGACTGGCGGTTCACACCGCTCAAACGGCTTCGCGGGCTCCACAGCGAAGTCCTCACGGGGGCGGCTCCCACCGTCACCGTCAGCGGACCGGACCGCGTCACGGTGGAGACGGTTGCACGCGGCGACAAGCGCATCGGTTCCGCTGGCATCCCGGAGGACCGCGTGTCCGCGAATGCCTGGGAGAACTTCAGCGAAGCCACCGTTATCACCGTTCCGACCGAATTCGAGGCGGACACAGAGATCAGCGTGCTCATCACAGGCCAGGCCACCGAAGCGGCCGCCCAGCACTTGGTGATCGTGGCGGAAAAGTTCTCCAAGTCCGTTGTGGTCCTGGATCACCAGGGCTCGGCAGTCGTATCGGAGAACATCGAAATCGTGGTTGAAGACGGCGCGGACCTTACGGTCGTCTCGCTCCAGGAATGGAACGACGACGCCGTTCACGCCTCTTCCCAGCAGGCAAAGATCGGCCGCGACGCGAAACTCAAGCACGTTGTGGTCAGCCTCGGCGGCGACCTCGTCCGCGTGACCCCCTCGGCGCGCTTCACGGCTGCGGGCGGCCAGGCTGAAATGTTTGGCCTGTACTTCGCCGACGCCGGCCAGCACCTGGAACAGCGGCTGTTCGTTGACCACGCTGTGGCGAACTGCACCTCCAACGTGCTCTACAAGGGTGCTCTGCAGGGGCGCAATGCCCACGCGGTGTGGGTTGGCGATGTACTGATCCGCAAGGAAGCCGAAGGCACCGACAGCTACGAGGCCAACCGCAACCTGCTGCTCACGGACGGTGCCCGCGCCGACTCGGTTCCCAACCTGGAAATCGAAACCGGCCTGATCAAGGGCGCCGGCCACGCCAGCGCCACCGGCCGCCTGGACGACGAGCACCTGTTCTATCTGATGGCACGCGGCATTCCTGAGGATGTTGCCCGCCGCCTGGTGGTCCGTGGCTTCCTCCACGAGATCATCCAGCACATCAGGATTCCGGCCCTCGAAGAACGGCTGACCGACGCTGTTGAGCGCGAACTCGCCGTGACGAACAACTAGACCGCGCGGGGATATCAGAGATGACTGACCAGCCAAAGGGCGAATTCGTCTGCAAGTCGGATGAGATCCAGCTCAAGCAGGCACTGCGGGTCCTGATCGACGACTACCCCGTAGCGATCGTCAAGGATTCCATGGGCGAGATCCACGCCATCGGCGACACCTGCTCGCACGCGGACATCTCACTGTCCGAGGGCGAAGTGGAAGGCTGCATGATCGAATGCTGGGGCCACGGCTCGCAGTTCGACCTGCGGACCGGTGAACCGCTCCAGTTGCCGGCCTACGATCCCGTCCCGGTGTTCGCCGTCGACATCCGTGGAGACGAGGTCTATGTGGATTTCACCAACGTAGTCAACGGCGCGGAAGCCCCGACCTTCAGCTAGCAGCATCGCCGGCGACAGCCGGACAAACGTCCAAACAGCAACAGAACCAAACTTCCAGACAAAGACCGCACCGCTGCCGGAAGGCACGGCGCAAAGGAGAACAAGACATATGTCTACTCTTGAGATCAAGGACCTGCACGTCAGCATTGACACCGAGCAGGGCACCAAGGAGATCCTGAAGGGCGTCAGCCTGACCATCAAGACCGGCCAGACGCACGCCATCATGGGGCCCAATGGCTCAGGCAAGTCCACCCTGGCATCCACCATCGCCGGACACCCGCGCTACAAGGTCACCAGCGGCACCATCACCCTGGACGGCGAGAACGTCCTGGACATGAGCGTTGACGAACGGGCCCGGGCTGGCCTGTTCCTGGCCATGCAGTACCCCGTGGAGGTCCCGGGTGTCAGCATGACCAACTTCCTGCGCACCGCCAAGACCGCCATTGATGGCGAGGCACCCAAGCTGCGCACGTGGACCAAGGAAGTCAAGGACGCCATGCAGAAGCTGCGCATCGACGCCGACTTCGCCCAGCGCAACGTCAACGAAGGCTTCTCCGGCGGCGAGAAGAAGCGCGTGGAGATCCTCCAGCTGGAGCTCTTCAAGCCCAAGTTTGCCATCCTGGACGAGACGGACTCCGGCCTGGACGTTGACGCGCTCAAGGTGGTCTCCGAGGGCGTTAACCGCGCCCACGCGGAGGGCAACATGGGCACGCTGCTCATCACCCACTACACGCGCATCCTGCGCTACATCAAGCCTGACTTCGTGCACGTGTTTGTTGACGGCCAGGTTGTTGAAGAGGGCGGCCCGGAACTGGCTGACCGCCTCGAAGAAGAAGGCTATGACCGCTACGCCACCGGCGCCGGTGCAGCCACCATCGCCGCCGCCACGGCAGCAGCACAGGCCTAGTAGGGACTTGCCATGACCGAAATCAAAGCGGCCCGCACGGGCCTCGAGGATGTCGAAGAGGCGCTCAAAGACGTCATCGACCCCGAGCTCGGGGTGAACATCGTTGACCTGGGGCTGCTCTACGGCCTGAAGTACTCCGACGACGACGGCGCCCTGCTGATCGACATGACACTCACCACCGCCGCCTGCCCGCTCACCGATGTCATCGAGGAGCAGGTGGGCCAGGCACTGGACGGCGTCGTGGACGACTGGCGCCTGAACTGGGTATGGATGCCGCCGTGGGGTCCGGAGCGGATCACCGACGACGGCAAGGACCAGATGCGGGCCCTCGGCTTCAACATCTGAAATCCACCCAAGTACGACGACGGCGGGTCACCTTCTCTTGAGAAGGTGACCCGCCGTCGTCGTGCTTCAATCGATTGCTCCGTCAGCGCCCTTTTCGAGCGTCAAAAGGGCACTTGTGGAGCAACCGATGGGTTAAGGGGTGGCCACCGCGAAGGTGTCGCACTCGTTAATGTCGCCGGTCTGGTAGCCCTGGTAGAACCACTTCTGGCGCTGTTCGCTGGAACCGTGAGTCCAGGCTTCAGGTGTGACGCGGCCGGTCGCTGCTTGCTGGATCCGGTCATCGCCCACCGCGGACGCCGCGGAGAGGGCGTCGCTGAGGTCCTGGTCGGTCAGCGGTTCCAGGAACGGCCGGCCGGTGTTGGGGTCCTGCTGGGTGGTGGCGTGGCGGGCCCAGAGTCCTGCGTAGCAGTCGGCCTGGAGTTCAACCCGGACGGCGCCGGACTCAGGGCCCTGCGGATCCTGCTGCGCCCGGTCCAACGTTCCCAGCACGTTCTGGATGTGGTGGCCGAATTCGTGAGCCACCACGTATTCCTGCGCGAGCGGGCCGCCCGAGGACCCGAACCGGTCCACGAGTTCCTGGAAGAAGCCGGGGTCAAAGTAGGCCGTGGTGTCGGCCGGGCAGTAGAACGGGCCTACCTCGCTGGTGGCCGCGCCGCAGCCTGTGTTGGTGGCCTGGCTGAAAATCACGGTCTCCGGCTGAGGATACTGCACGTTGTATTCCTGGAGATATGCGGGCCAGAAGGCGTTGAGGCTGTTCACTGTGCCGGTGATCCGGCAGTCCAGGCGGGCGTCGGCGTCGGCTCCCGTGCTGCACGCCGGTGCCGTTCCCTGGTTCTGCGGGTCCTGTCCCGCGCCTGCCAGGCCTTCCAGCAACTGCGGGTTGACGCCCAGCAGCGCCGCTATGAGCAGGATCAGCCCGCCCCCGATGCCCCCGCCTATCTTTGCGCCCCGGCCCATGCCGCGCCGGTCCTGCACCTGGGACGGGTCCAGCTGGACATCGTCATTGAAGCTCATAGAGTCACAATAGCCTTTTCGGGCGGGGCCGAACCGGTGTCCGGCCGGTAAAGTTGGTGCGATGCCTTTTCTCAACAAGATCCAGCGCTGGGCCGAAGAACGGCCCCAGGATACCGCCGTCGTAGTTGCCGGCCGTCGCCTGGGCTGGGCCGAACTCCGCGACTCAGCGACGGCGGCCGTCGCCAGCTCAGCGGGTGTCACAGTCCTTGCCGAAGCCAACTCCGTAGACTTCGCTGTCAGGTTCGCCGCCGCGGTGGCAGGCGGGCGCCAGTGTGCCGTCCTGGACCCCTCCTGGCCTGCCCAGCTACACAGCGAGATTCTCCTGCGACTGGAGGCGTCGGTGCTTCCTGCTGCGGTATCAGCCGAGGATGCCCTGGCGGACGGGTCGCCGGAATCGACGTTCCTGATCGGTCTCACGTCCGGCACCACGTCGGTGCCGAAGGCTTTCACCCGGTCACGGCGGTCCTGGCAGGAGTCCTTTGACGCCTCGATTGAATTCTTCGGCCTCCGGCAGGATGACGTCACCCTTGCTCCCGGTCCACTCGCTGCCAGCCTGAACCTCTATGCCCTCGCGGAGTGCCTGTACGCCGGTTCCGAGTTCCAGACGCTTGAGAGTTTCGACGTCGGCGATGTCCACGCCGCGATCAGCCACGACCGCGTGACCCGGCTGGTGCTGGTGCCCACCATGCTGCGGCTGCTCAGCGAGCGCGGGCTCACCGGCAGTGTGGATGCCTCCGGTGTGCGGACCATCATCTGTGCCGGTTCCAAACTGGATGCGCGTACCTTGGAGGCGGCCCGGCGCTGGGCTCCGAATGCCACGATTTTCGAATATTACGGCGCGTCCGAGCTCAGCTTTGTTTCCGGCGCGGGGCTGCCTGCGGGAGAACTGCTGGATGCCGGCGGAACCGGGATCGGACGCCCATTCCCCGGCGTGGAGGTCCGGATCCTGAGCGACAGCGGCGCCTCCCTGCCCGACGGCGAACCGGGCAACATCTGCGTCCGCAGCGGGATGGTCAGCAACGGTTACCTTTGGGGTGACGACGGCGAGGCCCTCCGTTCCTTCGACGGCTGGTTCACCGTGGGGGACCAAGGCTACCTGGCCAATGGGCAGCTGCACATCCTGGGCCGGCGCGCGGACATGATCCTGACCTCGGGTAAGAACGTTTATCCCCACGAGGTGGAACTGGCGTTGGCGTCCGTTCCGGGCGTTGCCGCCGCCGTGGCCGCCGGGATCCCTGACGACATCAGGGGCCAGCGCGTGGTCGCAGGGGTTGTTGCCTCGCACGGCGGGATCACGGCCACCCAGCTCAAGGCCGGCCTCGAAAACATCCTGCCGCGCGACAAGCGGCCGCTTCAGTACTTCGCCCTGGCCGAGCTCCCCACCACCGACCGTGGCAAAGTCAGCCGGAACATCCTCCTCGACTGGATCAGTTCCCATGACCACAGGGCGCGGCACCTTGGCCAATAACCTCCCGGCTGACGCCCTTCCTGCCGACCGGCAGCCCGTAATCATCGCGGCGCGGCGGACCGCGGTATGCCGGTCGAACGGTGCCCTGAGGGAGCTGCGCGCGCACGAACTGCTGGCCCCGGTCCTGGCGCAGCTCCTTTCCGACAGCCTGGTCCCGCAGGAAGCCGTCACGGACGTGGTGATCGGCAACGCCGTGGGCGGCGGCGGCAACGTTGCCCGTCTTGCCCTGCTGGAGGCCGGACTTCCGGTCAGCGTTCCGGGCGTCACGGTCGACCGGCAGTGCGGTTCGGGGCTGGACGCTATCGTCCTGGCCTCCAGGATGGTGGCGGCCGGTGGAAATCCCGTCTATCTCGCCGGGGGAGTGGAGAGCATCAGCACCGCCCCGTTGCGGGCCCACCGTAACGACGACGGCGGCCCGGAGTTCTTTGACCGGGCACAGTTCGTGCCGCGCGGCTTTGGCGACCCGGACATGGGCGTGGCTGCGGAGAACGTGGCCTCCCGGTTTGCAGTCAGCAGGGAGAGCCAGGACTCTTTTGCCTTGCGAAGTCATCAGCGGGCGGTGGCGGCAGTCGCGGCGGGTTTCTTTACTGACGAGATCGTCCCGCTGGAGACTTCGGCGGGAACCGTCCAGTCGGACGACGGCCCACGCCCGCGTCTGACGGCGGGCGTTCTTCAGAGATTCCCGGCGGCCTTTGTTGATTCCGGGACTGTCACCGCGGGGAACTCATGCTTTGACGCGGACGCCGCATCCGCCGTCGTGATTACTTCCTTGGAGCGCGCCCGCGAACTCGGAGCCGAGGACGGGCTCCTGGTGCTGGCCACTGACACTGCCGGCGTGGAACCAGGGCTGCTGGGAATCGGGGCGGCGGTTGCCGCTGAAAGGCTGCTGGGGGCCAGGAACATCACCGCTGCCGGCATCGGCCTGGTGGAGTTTAACGAGGCCTTCGCGTCCCAGGCTTTGGCCTGCCTGGATCATCTGGGCATTGACCCGTTCCGGGTAAACGCCGACGGCGGCGCTCTGGCCTTGGGCCATGCGTACGGCGCGTCCGGTGCCGTGCTTGTAACGCGGCTGCTGGCCCAGGCGCGGCGGTCAGGGGCGCACGGCTGCCTGGCGCTTGCCATGATCAGCATCGCCGGCGGCATGGGAACCGCCGCGCTGCTGCAGTACGAAAGGATCGCCGGCACCTGATCCGTTGCGGCGGGGCGGACCTCCCGTCAGTCGCCGGCCTCGCCGAGGCCGCGGGCCGCCAGGGCCTCACCGGTCTGGCGCGCGAACGCCACGGTGGTGATAAAGACGGGGAGTACCAAGGCGCGGGGGTTGCGTTCCAGGCCACGGGCGCGGGCGGAGTCGCGGACGTCTGCAAAGGAACCGGCTATATAGGGGATGCTCCGCAGCATGACGGCAATGGTCAGGGCAAAGCGCTCCGGATCGGCACCGAACCGGCGGAACGGCGCAGCGAGGGACACCACGCCGTCCAGCAGGCGCTGCAATGGGGTGGTTGCAGTCAACAGGGACGCCGCCACCACACAGATCAGGATGTTCAGGACGATCCGGGTCCCGGTGGCTGCACCCAGTTGCCACCATTGGAACAGCCCGATGACCAGCAGTACCAAAGCCAGCGGCCGGATGGCGCCGAGGAGCCTGCCTGGCCCGGCGCCCGTCAAAAGGAACAGCCCGCTCATCACTGCAAGCACCGCGGCGGATACCATCCAGTCGACGATGAGAAAAGACGCCATCCCGCAGCCCACCACCACCAGGAACTTCAGCCAGAGCGGGGCACGGTGGAGCAAGGACGTGCCCGGGACGTAGTTGGCGAGCAGGAAGCCGTGGCCCTTCACGGCGCCGCCAGGCCTGTGGCGCACAGTGACCGGTACGCGTCCACGGCGTCCGCCGGGCGGCCGTCGAAGACCACCCGCCCTGCCTCAATCACCAGCACCCGGTCCATGTCCAATGCCAGGTCGAGGTCATGGGTGGACATAACGATCTGCTGTTCCAGGCCGGACAGCGTGCGCCGCAGCAGTTCACGGTTTCGCAGGTCCAGCAGTGTTGAGGGTTCGTCCAGCACCAGAACGGAGGGATTCACAGCCAGTACGGCTGCGAGCGCCATAAGCTGGCGTTCCCCGCCGGAGAGCTCGTAGATGCTCTGGTCCGCCAAGGGGAGCAGGCCGAAGCGGCCCAGCGCCGAGTCCGCCTTTTCCCGGCGTTCGGCTCCATTCCGGACGGAGCGCCGCAGGGACAGTTCAACGTCCTCCCGGCCTGTGGGCATGACCAGCTGGGAGAGGGGATCGGTGAAGACGAATCCCACTTGCTGCCGGACGGCGCGCACCTTCCGGACGGTGTCCGAACCGTTGACCGTAACGGTCCCTGAGCTGGGCGGTACGAGCCCGTTTATCAGGCGGAGAAGGGTGGACTTGCCGGAGCCGTTGGCGCCCACCACGCCGATGCGCCGCTCCGTCAGGTTCAGCGTGATGTCCTGAAGCAGCACCTTGGGATCCGGGCGACCGTCCACGGCCACCCGGACTCCCACGTTGCTGAGGGAAATGGTGCTCACTGCGAGGCGGTGGCTTCCTGCGCGAGTGGCCGGACGCGGCGGACGAGCAGGTCCGGGAACGCCTTATGCAGGGCCAGGGCCACTGTGACTGCCAGAACGTTCTTGATGATGTCGCCGGGGTAGTAGGCGAGGTCGGCCAGGAATGCCTTGGAAAGGTCCAGCTTCGCGTTGACCATCATGCCCAGCACGCCGAGGGCGTGGACGACGACGATGCTCGTGACCATGGCCGCCGCGAAAAGGAATACGCCGCGGTTTTTCAGAGTGCGCCGGACAACGATGGCCGCGAGCCAGCCAACGCCCGCGGCGGCAAGGGGAAAGGCGATGATGTAGCCGGCCGAGGGGCTTGCAAGGATGCCCAGCCCGCTGCGTCCGCCACTGAAAATGGGGAGCCCCGCCAGCCCCAGCAGGGTGTACAGCCCCACGGCGGCGAAGGCCCGGCCCGGACCGAGGGCCAGCCCGGTGAGCATCACGGCGAGGGTCTGGAGGGTGATGGGGACACCGAGGCCGCCGACATGGATGGCTGCCACGAGCGCGGAGCCGGCCACCATCGCGGCGAACACGGCGATCAGGCCCAGGTCCGTGGCGTTCCAGCGGCGGCGTTCAGGGGAGGCCGTGCCGTTGACGGCAGTGTCAGTCTGGCTCATGGGAGATCCTGTCGGGTTAGTACAAGTGATTATGGGGTAATCCTGACGTTACCGGGCTGGCATTGACGGCGTTTTGTAGGTGCCCTACTAAACGCACGACCTGGTGCTGATGGCATGGAACAAAAAGACAGGCCGTGGCCTCGGACTGCGTGTGAGGGCTCGCGCGACCGGAGGGTTATCGCCGCGGTTATGCAGGGAAGTTGCTGCCGGTAGACTTGTATAGGCCGTTCTCCGGCCACTCTGCCCAGCTTCTTCCAGACGCATCCTTCCGGACGTCATCCGTTGAGCTGCGGCGTTCCCTGTTGTGAAAGGCCTTACCTGCTGTGATTACTGTCCAGGATCTTGAACTGCGCGCCGGCGCCCGGCTCCTTATGGACCAGGTGAGCTTCCGCATCGACAAGGGAGACAAGATCGGCCTGGTAGGCCGGAACGGTGCAGGCAAAACAACCTTGACCCGGGTGCTCGCCGGCGAAGGACTGCCGGCTGCGGGCAAAGTGACCCGCACCGGAGAGATCGGCTACCTTCCGCAGGATCCCCGCACGCCGGACATGGAACAGCTTGCCCGCGACCGCATCCTTGCGGCCAGGGGTCTGGACATCGCCGTCGGCAAGCTGCGCGTGGCGCACGATGAAATGGCCAGCGAGGACGCCGATGTCCAGCGCAAGGCGATGAACCGCTACGACCGGCTGGAATCCGAGTTCCTGGCGGCCGGCGGTTACGCGGCTGAGGCAGAGGCCGCTGCCATCTGCTCCAACCTGGCGCTGCCGGACCGCATCCTGAACCAGCCGCTCAAGACCCTCTCCGGCGGCCAGCGCCGACGTGTAGAACTGGCCCGGATCCTTTACTCCGACGCCGAGACCATGCTCCTTGATGAGCCCACCAACCACCTTGATGCCGACTCCATAGCGTGGCTGCGCGACTTCCTCAAGAACCACCAGGGCGGGCTCATCGTCATCAGCCACGACACCGAACTCCTGGAAGCCACCGTGAACAAGGTCTTCCTGCTGGATGCAAACCGTGCCCAGATCGACTTCTACAACATGGACTGGAAGCGCTACCTCACCCAGCGCGAAACCGACGAGCGCGCCCGCAAGCGTGAACGCGCCAACGCCGAGAAAAAGGCCCAGGTCCTTTTCGACCAGGCCAATAAGATGCGCGCCAAGGCCACCAAGGCTGTCGCAGCGCAGAACATGGCCAAGCGTGCCGAACGCCTGCTCAGCGGGCTGGAAGCGGTACGCGAGAACGACCGCGTGGCCGCCCTGCGCTTCCCCGACCCGTCACCGTGCGGCAAGACCCCACTCACCGCCGAGGGCCTCAGCAAGTCCTACGGGTCCTTGGAAATCTTCACCGACGTCGATCTGGCCATCGACCGCGGTTCCAAGGTGGTGATCCTGGGCCTGAACGGTGCAGGCAAGACCACGCTGCTGCGCATGTTGGCCGGCGTCGACAAACCTGACACCGGGGACGTCATTCCGGGCCACGGGCTCAAGGTGGGCTACTACGCCCAGGAACACGAAACCCTCGATGTCAGCCGGACTGTCCTGGAAAACATGCGCTCGTCGGCACCGGACATGCAGGACGCCGAGGTCCGTGGCATCCTCGGCTCGTTCCTGTTCTCCGGTGACGACGTCGACAAGCCGGCCGGCGTCCTCTCCGGCGGCGAGAAGACCCGCCTCGCACTGGCCACGATCGTGGCCTCCAGCGCCAACGTGCTCCTGCTCGATGAGCCCACCAACAACCTGGACCCTGCAAGCCGCGCCGAAATCCTTGGCGCACTCCGCAACTACAGCGGCGCCGTCGTCCTGGTCAGCCACGATGAGGGCGCTGTCGAGGCACTCAACCCGGAGCGCGTCGTCCTCCTGCCCGACGGTGTCGAAGACCTCTGGAACGAGGACTACCTGGACCTGATTACGTTGGCTTAGGCCGTTCAGTCTGGTTACCCCGGGCCAGCCCACCTTGAGTTCCGTGGTGATGGCCGCTCCGCTGGCGACACCTGTGCTCCAACGCACCAGCGAAGCAGCGTGGGTGATTTATGTAGCGTGCGTCAAAGGCGAGGAACGAGCCAGCACGCGGGAAATCACGCACGTTGCGAAGCGGACGCAACTCACGGCGCGAACTTCAGTACCCCTGGGCGTCCAGGATGGCATCTTCCTCTTCCTCGGCGGTAGGCTTTCCGCTCCTTCGAGGAGCAGGAGTACGACGGCGTGGCGCGGCGGCGGTTGAATGCATCGGTTCCAGTCCGGCTTCTTCGGCCTCCAGCGCGTCCTCGGCGTCGATGGCGGCGTTGCGGGCCTGCTGGCGCGCCGCGTACCCGAAGCCCACGAACATCAGGACGCCGAAGGCGAACCACTGCAGCGAATAGGACAGGTGCGTCCCTTCCTCGGTGGAGGGCATGGGAAAGGGGAACGGCATGTCAGCGGCGGCGGGTGTCTCCGAGGCGAGCTGGCCGTAGGCGCCGGTCAGCAGCGGGTAGCCGAGCTCGTCCGAGTAGGCGGGAAGGTCAATGGACGCCAGCTGTCCGTCGGGAGCGCCGCGCTGCAGCTGCGGCTCACCGGGTTTGAGCCGGACGATGGCGGTCACTTCTCCGGAAGGTGGCTCGGGTACCGAGTCGGGACTGCCGGGGTTGTTGTTGCCGATGGGCAGCCAGCCCCGGTCGATCACCACCGTCTCGCCGGAGTCCAGTTTGAATGGCACTACCACTTCATAGCCGGGCTGTCCGTTCAGGGGACGGTTCCGGACGATCCTTTGGCCTGTGACATCGTAGCGGCCCTTGAGCTCAACCTGGGTCCATTCCTTCTCGGGATCCAGCTGGGCGAACTCGTCCCTGGCCTCGGCAAAGGGGATGGGGGCGGCGGAGTAGTTGGATACCACGCGGTTGATTTCGGCGAGGGTCTCTGCCCTGCGGTCCATCTGCCATCGTCCCAGGAAGACGCAGGCCGTGGCGAAGATGGCGGCCAGCAGGAGATAGCCCAGCCATTTGCTGGAGAAAAGGAAACGATACATTCAGCGGTCCTGCCCCGAGGGAGCTGACCCGGCCCCGGTCACCAGCTCCACGGTTTCCTTCCAGAGTCCGCGCGTCTGGAGATAGTCCTCAAGCCAGTCGCGGTGGTCGGTGCAGGCGAGCCAGATCTTGCGCCGCTCGGGCGTATGGATCTTGGGGTTATTCCAGAGGAGCTGCCAGGAGGCCTCCGAGCGGCAGGCTTTCCGGGAACACGTGGCAACTGCTGCCGGCCCGGGACCGTCCGCCCCCGCAGCCAGGTCGAAAATGTTCATGAAGCGCGCCGTTCCTGTCCGTGGTTGGGTTCGTCGTCATCATCGATGAGTTCGCCCTGCAGGACTGCAGAGGTGGAACTGTCCTCGGCGGGGGCCCACTCAGGGCCCTCCAGTTCGGCGAGCGGCGCCGAGTCCAGCAGCGAATCACTGTGGATTTCCGCCTTGTCGCTGCCATTGGCGATCACCACTGCGATCCACGGCAGGAATACCGCGCCGGCAACCATAACGATCTTGAACCAGCCGTCCACCACAAAAATGAGGATGAGGCATACCATGCGGATCCCCATGGCCAGCGCGTACTTGATCATGCGCTGGCGCATGTCCTCGGAATGGGCTGCCGCGGCGTCCGTAATGGAGTGGACCCCCGAATCGCCGGAGAACCGTTCAGGATCTCCGGACACGGGCTGTCCGGCATGGTTTTCAAGGGTCACGGCTGATTGATCACGCTCCAAAGGCTTGCCTCAATTCTCTCACCATCAGCAGTGGCGCCCAAACGGAGGCTAAGATCGGAGGCAGCAAAATCCACCCCTTCCTACAGCGGCGCAGCGTGCCGCAGAATCCCGGAGCGTTTAATGTCTGAAGCAGTTACCGCGGCCCGCAGCGTCCTGATCACGGGAGGCAACCGAGGCATCGGGCTGGCCATCGCCGAGGCGTTCCTGGCCAACGGCGACAAGGTTGCCGTGACGTACCGGAGCGAGTCGCAGCTGCCCGACGGAATCCTTGGCGTCAAGGCCGATGTGACGGACGAATCTTCCGTTGATGCGGCGTTCGCCGAGGTGGAAGCTGCCCACGGTCCGGTGGAGGTCCTGGTGGCAAATGCAGGGATCACCAAGGACACCCTCCTGATGCGGATGAGCGAGGATGACTTCACCTCAGTGATCGACACCAACCTCACCGGGGCGTTCCGCGTCATCAAGCGGGCGTCCAAGGGCATGATCCGTCTCCGGAAGGGCCGCGTAGTCCTGATCTCCTCGGTCTCCGGACTTTACGGAGCCCCCGGCCAGATCAACTATTCGGCGTCGAAGGCCGGACTGGTGGGCATCGCCCGCTCGCTGACCCGTGAACTGGGATCGCGCGGGATCACGGCCAACGTTGTGGCTCCCGGTTTCATCAACACGGACATGACGGCTGAACTGTCGGAGGCAACCCAGAAGGATTACCTGTCCAAGGTCCCTGCCGGCCGCTTTGCTGACGCCTCCGAGGTGGCAAATGTGGTCCGCTGGATTTCCAGCGACGAAGCAGCGTACATCTCCGGGGCCGTTATCCCCGTGGACGGCGGATTGGGCATGGGTCACTAGCAGCCTGTAGACCTAAACCGTCACGCCGCCGCCTCGTACGCCTCCGTGAGCCATTCGGCCACCTCGGCGTCGAGCTCGGCCGCGGTTCGCAGTTCCAGATGGTGCATCCAGACATTGGCAGACGGGTGAACGATTTCCTTGAACCTGGGCGAATCGATCCGCCGGGGCAGCGCGATGGAGAGGACTGCCGGAACGTCAGTCTTGAGGTTCCGGCGGGGATTCCACACGTAGGCGAAGCCTCTCCGGCGACGGAACGCCACTTGGCTTGTGGTGGTGCGGACGCTCGCGGCGACAGTGGTGGTGATCAGGCTGTGCGCTGCACGGTAGAGCTCCATCCCGGCCGGTGAATCCCGAAAGAGTTCCTCGGGCGTGGACGGCCTGGCCTGCGCGCCGGTCAAGGGACGGTCCTCATGCCGGCAGCCTACGCCGTCGAAGCCCGCTCCGCAGGAGCCTCCCCAGGGCCGCGGCTGCCGACAGGCAAACTAGTCGCCCGGGGCTTTCTTTGTGGGGGTCAAACAAGCGGATTAGCCGGCCGCGCTGGCATGATGGACTGCAGGCCTAGACGCACTTAGACGTTTCGAACAAAGGAAGTACCTATGGGACTGCTGGACAACAAGACTGCCATCGTGACCGGATCCTCGCGGGGAATCGGCGCCGAAGTGGCCAAGATCCTCGCCGGCGAGGGTGCCGCCGTCGTCGTCAACTACCGCCAGAAGGCGCCCCGCGCCAACAAAGTGGTGGCCGGGATCGAAGCCGCCGGCGGACGCGCCACTGCGGTGGGCGCGGATCTCACCACCCAGGAAGGCGTGCAGGCGCTTGCCAGCGCGGCCATGGAAAATTTCGGTTCGCTGGACGTCCTGGTGCTCAACGCCTCGGGCGGCATGGAGTCGGGCATGGAAGACGACTACGCCCTCAAGCTCAACCGGGATGCGCAGGTCAACATGCTCAACGCCGCCGTGCCCTTGATGAAGGAAGGCTCCCGCGTGGTCTTCGTGACCAGCCACCAGGCCCACTTCATCAACTCCGTTCCCACCATGCCGGAGTACGAGCCCGTTGCCCGCAGCAAGCGCGCCGGCGAAGACGCACTCCGTGAACTCCTGCCGAACCTGGCGGAGAAGGGTATCTCCCTGGTGGTTGTGTCGGGTGACATGATCGAAGGAACCGTGACGGCGACCCTCCTGGACCGTTCCAGCCCGGGCGCCATCGAGGCACGCCGGGCCGAAGCAGGCAAGCTCTACTCCGTTGAAGAGTTCGCTGAAGTGGTAGCCGGCATGGCCACTGCCGACGTCGAGTCAGGCCACACGGAGTACGCCGGCGGTGCCGACTACTTCGGTAAGAGCGCCAACTAAACCCCACCCAGGCGAGATGGCATTTCGTGGCAGTGTTCTTACAGAACATTGCCGCGAAATGCCACCTTCCGGCCGACGTGAAATCAGACTCCTGCGATGTGCCGCACGGCGTCAAGGTACGGCATGTTGACGACGGAATCGGCAACGGCACGGACTGCCGGTTTGGCATTGAAGGCCACGCCGATCCCGGCTGCCCCCAGCATGTCAAGGTCATTGGCGCCGTCGCCTACTGCGATGGTGTGTTCCATCGGGATACCCTCGCCCGCAGCCCACTTGCGCAGGTACTTTTCCTTGGCGGCGCGGTCGATGACAGCGCCCAGGACTTTGCCGGTGAGGGCGCCGTCCACAATTTCCAGCTCGTTGGCAATCCAGTAGTCCAGGCCCAGGTCTTCCGCGATCGGCTGCAGGATCTGGTTGAACCCGCCGGAAACGACGCCCACCACGTGTCCGGCTGCCTTGAATGCGGCCACCAGTTCAGCGGCGCCCTCACTGAGCCTCACTTCCGCCCGCACGGCGTCGACGACGGTGGCGGGGAGGCCGGCGAGCACAAGCACCCGGGCGTGCAGGCTCTGGGCGAAATCCAGTTCACCGCGCATGGCGGCTTCCGTAACGGCGGCCACTTCCTCCCGTTTGCCCGCGTACGCCGCCAGGAGTTCAATGACTTCCTGCTGAATGAGCGTTGAATCAACATCCATGATCAGGAGCTTGCGGGGAGCCGCGCGCAGCCCTGCGGGCACAATCGCGGTCTCCGGCCCGTCAGCCTCGGCCTCTGCCACCGCACGGCGAAGGGCGGCAATCCCGGCCGCCGTGGTGTCAGCCATAGCCAGCTCCGCGGTGTGAACCTCATAGCGGCTGTCCCCGGTCCGGGATTCCGCCTCGAGGGTTGCACCGTTCCGGGTCAGGAGGGAACGCAGCTGCTCCAGCTCCGCAGGGGTCAGTTTGAGGCCATAGCTGACCGCAGTCACGTTCGAAGTCATGGCTGCAATCTTAGCCAGCGGGGGAGTGCGGCCCGAATTCATTGCGCCGCGGTCAGCAGCCGTGCAGCTCCAGGTACGTATCCCCTGTATCAGTTATCAGTCGGCCCCCGTTTTGTCCTAGTGTCTACTCCTATGAGTGATGTTCTTGAATTGGCCGCCGTCAGCGTTGTCCGTGGAGCCAAAACGCTCCTGAACAAGGTGGACTGGCAGGTCAAGGAGGGCGAGCGCTGGGTCATCCTGGGCCCCAACGGCGCCGGCAAGACCACACTCCTCCAGATCGCTGCCGCCCGGATGCACCCCACCAGCGGCATGGCCGGCATTCTGGAAGAAATCCTCGGCGCCGTGGACGTCTTTGAACTCCGCCCCCGCATCGGCCTCTCCTCTGCCGCCCTGGCCAACCAGATCCCGGAGCATGAGAAGGTCCTCAACGTGGTGGTCACTGCCGCCTACGGCGTGACCGGACGCTGGCGGGAGGGCTATGAGAGGGGCGACGAGCGCCGGGCCTTCGCCCTGCTGAATGAGTGGGGCATGGGGCCGCTGCTCAACCGTCCGTTCGCCTCCCTCTCAGAAGGTGAGCGCAAGCGCGTGCAGATCGCCCGGGCACTGATGACCGATCCTGAGCTCCTGCTGCTCGACGAGCCGGCCGCCGGCCTGGATCTGGGCGGCCGCGAGGACCTGGTGCACCGCCTCAGTGATCTGGCCCGCGACGAATCCGCGCCTGCCATTGTCCTGGTCACACACCACCTCGAAGAAGTGCCGCCGGGGTTTACCCACGCCATGCTGCTCCGCGACGCCAATGTTGTGGCGTCGGGGCCAATTGCGGAGGTGCTGACGGACGGATACCTGAGCGAGACCTTCGGCCTGGACCTTGACGTAACCGTCAACGCCGGCCGGTACACCGCCACTGCACGCCGCTAGTCGGCAGCATTACCCGGGGTGGATCTTCTCAGCAGTATTTTTGTGTTCTTTGCCGGCCTCTGGGCCGGCACCATCAATGCCGTTGTCGGCTCCGGCACGCTGGTTACCTTTCCGGTGCTGATCGCCCTGGGGGTCACCCCTGTGGTGGCATCCATGAGCAACGCCATGGGCCTGGTGGCGGGGACCGCGGCAGGGGCGTGGGGATATCGCCGTGAACTCAAGGGCAGGGGGAGGCAGCTGCTCAGGCTCCTCCCGGCGTCGCTGTTGGGTGGTATCTCCGGCGCCTGGCTGCTTCTTCACCTGCCGGAGGTGGTCTTCCACTACGTGGCCCCGGTCCTGCTGGTCCTGGCCCTGCTGATGGTGGTGTTCCAGCCGCGGCTGCAGTCCTGGGTGCGCAACCGCGAGGAGAATCCCGAGCACGCCATCCGGGACAAGCGCCATGGAATCCTCCTGGTGGTGCTGGTCTATCTCGCGGGCGTCTACGGTGGCTATTTCGTGGCAGCGCAGGGAATCCTGCTGGTCGGGATCCTGGGGGTGTTCCTGACCGGAACCATCCAGAACGCCAACGCCATGAAGAACATCCTGGTCCTGGGCGTGAACCTGGTCGCTGCCGTGTCCTACCTGCTGTTCGCCTTTGACCGGATCAACTGGCTGGTGGTGCTCCTGATCGCCGTGAGCTCCACTATTGGCGGGCTCCTCGGCTCCAAAGTGGGCCGGCGGCTCTCGCCAACTGTGCTGCGGGCCGTGATCTTTGCCCTCGGCCTGGTGGCACTGGGCTTTATGGTCGCAAATCTGCTGAAATAATCAGCCGGTGACAATCCACTACCTTGAATCCGCCGGGGACCCCCGCGTCTCCGACTACACGCAGCTGACGGATGTGCACCTGCGGAAACTCCGTGAACCGGCCGAGGGCATGTACATCGCCGAATCCTCGCGCGTCCTCCGCCGTGCGCTGGCTGCGGGCCACAGTCCGCGCTCCTTTTTCCTGGCCGAGAAGTGGCTTGATGACCTGCAGGACGTCCTCGGCGAATACCCGGACGTTCCGGCCTTCATCGGATCTGCCGCCCTGTTGGAGGAGATCACCGGTTTTCACCTTCACCGCGGGGCGATGGCAGCCATGCAGCGGCCGGCTCCGGTTCCGCTCCCGGAACTGCTCGCGGACGCACGCAGGGTGGCCGTCCTGGAGGACATCGTGGACCACACCAACGTGGGCGCCATTTTCCGGTCGGCTGCAGCGCTGGACGTCGACGCCGTGTTGATTTCGCCGCGCTGCGGCGATCCGCTCTACCGCAGGAGCGTCCGGGTCAGCATGGGAACCGTCTTCCAGGTGCCCTGGACGCGGCTGGAAAGTTGGCCGGGGGACCTCGCACTGCTCCGGGAGAAGGGGTTCACCGTCGCCGCACTGGAACTTACCCCCGATGCCGTGAACATCAATGAGCTCGCCGAACGCAACCCGGACCGGCTTGCCCTGGTGCTGGGCACCGAAGGTGCCGGTATGAGCGCAGCGACACTCGCCGCCGTCGACCTTGCCGTCAGGATTCCCATGCGGGCCGGCGTCGACTCCCTCAACGTGGCCTCCGCCTCCGCCGTGGCGTTCTGGGAGCTCAGGCCGCGGCTGTAGGCCGGCAAGATAGAGGGGACGGGTTCGCGACGACCTGCCGTATCCGCTATTATTGATAGCTGGCTGCCCTGCGTCTCCAGATGCAGACGCTGGCCATCCCATTCATACCTGGCAACTGGCAAAATCCAGTTGTACGAACAAAGGTCCAATTATGAAGTCCAATACCCACCCGAAGTACGAAGCTGTTGTTTTCAACGACCTGGCTTCCGGCGTCAAGTTCCTGACCAAGTCCACCGTGTCTTCCAAGAAGACCATCGAGTGGGAAGACGGCAACACCTACCCGGTCATCGACGTCGAAATCTCTTCCGAGTCCCACCCGTTCTACACGGGCAAGCAGCGCATCATGGACTCTGCAGGCCGCGTCGAGCGCTTCAACGCTCGCTTCAAGGGCTTCGGCGGCAAGAAGTAACTCACTTCCCCCAAGGTTCTTTGGAAAGCCCGCACCGGCAACGGTGCGGGCTTTTTGCGTTTCTGGCTTTCCTGCGTTTCTGGGGCAGGATGGAAGGCATGACTGCCACGCCAATTCCGGCTGATGATTCCGGCGCCCGGCGCCACCACGGCGAGTACAAGGTCCCTGGCGGCAAGCTGGTGGTGGTGGACCTCGACGTCGTGGACGGTGTCCTCGCCAAAGTCTCCCTCAGCGGGGACTTCTTCCTGGAGCCTGACGAGGCACTGCTGGAGATTAACCGCGCGCTCACCGGGCTTCCGGAGACGACGACGGCGGCAGAACTTTCCGGCGCAGTGTCCGCTTCCCTGCCTCCCGGGGCTGTCCTGTTCGGCTTCTCAGCCGACGCCGTGGCGGTAACCGTACGCCGCGCCCTTGCGAGGGCAAGCGCCTGGACTGACCACCACTGGAACATCATCGCCCCCACGGTGCTGCCTACCGCCATCAACGTCGCCCTGGATGAGGTACTGACTGAGGAAGTCGGCGCCGGCCGCCGCAACCCCACGCTGCGGTTCTGGGACTGGGAGGAACCGTCCGTGGTCATCGGCAGCTTCCAGTCCGTCCGCAACGAAGTAGACCCCGCCGGCGTCGCACGGCATGGCATCA
This sequence comes from Arthrobacter pascens, assembly GCF_030815585.1. Lineage (NCBI taxonomy): Bacteria > Bacillati > Actinomycetota > Actinomycetes > Micrococcales > Micrococcaceae > Arthrobacter > Arthrobacter pascens. Next base: position 1,889,024 of record NZ_JAUSWY010000001.1, on the reverse strand, counting down.
CCGTGGTCCGGAGGATCAGCGGCGGGGGAGCGATGTTCATGGAGGCCGGCAACTGCATCACGTACTCGCTGTACCTGCCGCAGACCCTGGTGGACGGCATCAGCTTCGCGGATTCCTACGCGTTCCTGGATGCCTGGGTGATGGCAGCCCTGGAGAAGCTCGGGATCACCGCCTTCTACGTCCCCCTCAACGATATCGCCACGGAACAGGGCAAGATCGGCGGAGCGGCACAGAAGCGCCTGGCCAACGGCGGCATGCTGCACCACGTCACCATGAGCTATGACATCGACGCCGACAAAATGGTGGAGGTGCTGCGCATCGGCAAGGAAAAGTTGTCGGACAAAGGCACCCGCAGCGCAAAGAAACGCGTCGACCCGCTCCGGCGCCAGACCGGCTTGTCCCGCACCCAGATCATCGCGGCCATGATGGAGGTCTTCAGCGAAAGATACTCCGCCACGGCCTCAGAACTCACCGGGGACGAACTGGCCGCCGCCCGCGAGCGGGTAGCCAACAAGTTTGGCACCGAGGAATGGCTGAACCGGGTTCCCTGACGCGGGCTCGCGCGGGCGCCCCAAGCCGGATCTGCCGATAGGATCGCGAGAGTGAACCGTCAACCATGGAACCGCTTGCTCGCCTGGCTGATCGACTGGATGTGCATACTCGCCTGGGTAGCCCTCATCGCGGCCGTCGGGGTTCCGCTCTGGCTCGCCGGGATTACCGGAGGGCTCACGGTGGTCGCCCTGAACATCATCGCCACACTCTCCCTTGTGGTTCCAGTGACCCTGACGCTCGCCTGGCTTGAATCGTCTACGCGGGAAGCATCGATCGGCAAACACCTGCGCCAGCTCCTCGTCGTGAACTCACGCACCGGCGTACGTATTTCGTACCGGCGTGCGCTCGTCCGCAACACGATGAAGATAGCTGTTCCCTGGACGATTGGACATGCAGCAGTCTTCGGTATCGTCACATCGAGCGCGGCGGGTGCCGTACCTCCCTGGATCTGGGTGGCGACGGCGTTTGCCTACGTGTTGCCGGCCGCTTACGTCGCGTCGCTATTCTTCGGGACGGGCCGGACACCCTACGACCGAATTTCCGGCACATCCGTCACCCTGCGTTCCCGTAGCGGTTCATAAGACCGGTTTATCGGACGGGGAAGCCAGCTTCCTGCGCCGGAACGGAACGCAGTTGCGCGGTGAGGGCCCGGAGCAGGTGGCTACGCTGCTCTACGATGATCCGGCGCAATGCGTGCGGAGCATCAGCGTTTGCGGCCAGCCACGTATCCGTGCGGCGCACCACCGGGTGCTCCTCAGGCCGGGTGCCGTCAACGGGAAGGTCCTGCGCCAGGGGATACAGCCCACGGACAATCCGGCTGGCGATTTCGATGCTCCGCCCTTCCCAGACGCTGCGGAGGCAGTCGAAGTACGGCTCGACGTAGGGCTCCAGCAGGGCGGCGGGGGCCGTCGTGAAGCCGGCAATGGTGGCACTGAGGAGCTGGTTGGACAGCTCCGTCCCGTGCACGGCTGCTTTCCAGGTGGCCGCTTTAACCTCCGGATCCGGGCGGGCGGCGAGCGCCGTCGCATGGCCCGCACGGCCGGACGCGGTCCTGTCGCGGGCCAGTTCGGCGTCAAGCTGGGCCGTGGTGGCGTGGCCGTTGGCCGCCAGCGCATGCCAGATATTCCAGCGGAGCTCTGCGTCCAGGGCAAGGCCCTCCACCAGAACCGTCCCGTCCAGGAGGCCGTGGAGCCGGGGGAGGAGGGCAGCGTCATGCCGGCTGATGGCGGCCACGGTCCGGGCCCAGGCGAGCTGATGGTCGGAGCCCGGTGGCGCCTCGTCGAGCTGGGCGTCCGCGGCCGCCAGGAAGGCCGCCCGTACGGCACCCCGTCGGTCCACGGGGGTGTAGCGTTCGACGGCGGTGGACGCGTTGTCGAGGATGTTCAGCAGGACGCCGATCCCTGATTCGGCCGGCCCAAAAGCCCTCACCGCGTCAACGTAGCGGGCGGCTGGACTCTCTCCGTCCCGTGCCGAGTTCCACAGCGCCGTCCAGCAGAGGGCCCGGGCCATCGGATCGGTGATCCTGTCCAGCGACTCCAGCACGGTGGCCTCCGCGGCCGGATCCAGCCTCACCTTGGCATAGCTGAGGTCCTCGTCGTTGAGCAGCAGGAGGGCGGGCCGCGGCTGGCCGGCAAGCTCAGGCAGGTCCGTCCGCGCTCCCACAACGTCAAATTCCACGCTTGCTGTCCTGACCAGGGCGCCGTCGCCGTCGAAGTTGTAGAAGCCCAAGCGCAGCCGGTGCGGGCGCGGCTCCTGCCGTCCGCTGACGGGATCCTCCGCCTCCTGGACGATTGTCACAGGGCCGAGGACGCCGTCGTGCGCTCCGGTCTCCACCGCCAGTGTGGAGATGCCGGACGTCTGCAGCCACTGGGCCGCCCAGCCGGCAAGATCCCGGCCGGACGAGGCGCTGAGTGCCTCCAGCAGGTCGGCCAGGGTGGTGTTACCGTACGCGTGCTTACGGAAGTAGTGCCGGGAGCCTGCGATGAACGCGTCAAACCCCACATAGGCCACCAACTGCTTGAGCACAGACGCGCCCTTTGCATAGGTGATGCCGTCGAAGTTCTGCTTGGCCGCCTCCAGGTCCGGGACGTCGGCCACGATCGGGTGCGTGGTGGGCAGTTGGTCCTGGACGTACGCCCATGCCTTGCGTTTGTTCGCGAAGTTCACCCACGCTGTGTCCCAGTCCGTGGCCCGGTCCACGCCGAGCGTCCCCATGTAGTCGGCAAAAGATTCCTTGAGCCACAGGTCGTCCCACCACTGCATGGTCACAAGGTCGCCGAACCACATGTGGGCCATTTCGTGCATCAGTGTGTTCGCCCGGGACTGGTACTGCGAATCCGTGGCGCGGGAGGTGAATACGTAGCTCTCGGTGAAGGTCACCAGTCCCGGGTTTTCCATTGCTCCCAGGTTGTACTCGGGGACAAAGGCCTGGTCGTACTTGCCCCAGGGGTAGGGGAAATCGAAGAGGCGGTTGAAGAAGTCCAGGCCGCTCTTGGTCAGCCGGAACAGCTCTGCGGTATCAAAGGACTCCGCCATGGACGCCCGGCAGTAGAGCGCCAGCGGCACATCCAGCGACGTGCCGTCGTCGAGCTTTCCGCTCCAACGGTCCTGGGCCTTGAAATACGGACCGGCGAGGACAGCGGTGATGTAAGTGGACATCGGCTTGGTGGGGGCGAAATCCCAGCGGCTTGTGGCAGGATCGCTGGTCAACTCCGTACGGCTCGCCTCCACTCCGTTGGACGCCACCTCCCAGCCGGACGGTGCCAGGACGTGGAAGGTAAACTCCGCCTTGAGGTCGGGCTGCTCGAAGTTGGCGAACACGCGCCGGGCGTCGGCCGGCTCGTACTGCGTGTACAGGTAGCACTGGCCGTCGGCGGGATCCACAAAACGGTGCATGCCCTCGCCTGAGCGGCTGTAAAGTGCGGTGCCCGTGACCGTAACCTGGTTCTCAGCCTGCAGGTTGTCGAGCCGGATCCTCGCACCCTCCAGGACGTCGGCCACGCGCAGGCCCTTGCCATTGAGGAAGACGCTGTGCACGTCGCCGCCAATGAAGTCCAGGAAGGTGGACTGTCCCGGCTCCGCGGAGAAATTGATGACACTGCGGCTCGTGTACCCCGCGATGTCCGGATCCGCCGCCTGGCGGACATCCAGGGAGACATCGTAGCTGTGGGTTGTGATCAGGGCTGAACGTTCGGCGGCTTCATCGCGCTGCAGATTCTCATTCGACACCCAGCTATCTAATCACGGGGCACTTCTGACCTCGCTGCCCTAGGCGGTCATCAGCAGGGCGGCCCCCAAGCCCAGCAGCGCAATCAGGAGCCACGCCACCAGGGCGGCGAGCAGTGCACGTGATCCGGTGTGCAGCAGCGTGCGGATCCGCACTGCGGACCCCAGCCCGAACAGCGCCGCGCCCAGCAGGATGTCCTGGAGCCCCGCTCCGGCATCGAGCCAGCCTGGCGCCAGCCACCCGGTGGAGCGCAGGGCCACCATCGCCACGAAGCCCACGACGAACAGGGGCACCACCGGGGGCAGCGCTCCCGCCACCGATGACGCCAGCGCCGCAGCGTCACCCAGCGACGTGCTACGTGCCGCCTCGTCACGGCGCCGTCTGGCGGCGCTGAACCGCTGCTGCACACCGGCCACGGCAACCATCGGCGCCAGCAGGAGCACGCGGGTGAGCTTAACCACGACGGCGATTCCGAGAGCCGCCGTACCGGCGGTCTGCGCTGTTGCAACTACCTGGCCGACGTCGTGCACGGACGCGCCTGTCCAGGCACCGAACGCAACGGAGCTGAGCTGCAGGGGATGCACCAGCAGCGGCAGCACCCCGATCGCCAGTGTTCCGCAGAGCGTCACCAGCGCCACCGGCAGCACTGTGTCCACGTGCCGGATCCGGCGCACAGCAGCCATGGCACCGATGGCGGATGCGCCGCAGATCGAAAAGCCGGTGGCCACCAGCAGTGATGTCTCCCGCGGAAGCCGGAAAAGCCTGGCGACGAGGTAGGTGCCGCCGAAACCCGCCAGCACCACTCCCGCAATCAGAAGCAAGGCCAGCCAGCCCAGGCCCAGGACATCCATGATGCTGACCTTCAGGCCCAGCATGACGATTCCGCCGCGCATGAAATGCTTGCCTGCGAAGTCGAGGCCGGGCCTGGCCCGTCCGGCTATCCACACTGCTGTGCCGGGCAGGTTTGCGGCGAGCAGGCCCAGGACAACGGCCAGGGTCATCGCGGGAAGGACGGGCACCAGCGCATGGACAGCGAACGCCACCGCCAGGGCAACGGCGGCTGACAGCAGGCCCGGCATGAGGCGGTCCGGACTGCCGTGCAGTGGATTGAGCTGTCCGCTGTTCCGTCCACCTCTGGTGACTCTGCGGCTTCTGTTCACTGGCACTCACCCACTTTGCCGGAAAGGACAGGAATCCACGAACCAGCGGGCCGCTTCAACACGCCACAATGGGTAGCAGTAATGATTTCGAAACGAAAAGATGGTTGGCTAAAGGACATGTCAGACCTATTCCAGGATTACTCCGAGGCTGCCGGGAGAACCGGCGCCTACGACGAGATGTTCGCCCCCGGCCAGGAAACCCGTGATTCCTATTCCCAGGTCGCGGATGCCCTGCGGAAACTCTCCCTCGCCGATGTCAGTGCCCGGGCGGATTCGATGGCTCGGACGTTCCTGGACCGCGGCGTGACCTTTGACTTCGCAGGGGAGGAGCGGCCCTTCCCCCTGGACATTGTTCCCCGCGTAATCCCCAAGGACGAGTGGGATGTGCTGGAGCGTGGCGTGGCCCAGCGGGTACGGGCCCTTGAGGCGTTCCTGGACGATGTCTATGACAAGATGAACGTGGTGGCCGATGGCGTCATTCCTCGCCAGCTCGTGACCACCAGCGCCCACTTCCACCGCCAGGTGCAGGGCTTCGAGCCCGCGGGCGGCGTCCGCGTTCACATTTCCGGCATCGACGTCGTCCGTGATGCTGCCGGCACCTTCCGAGTCCTGGAGGACAACGTCAGGGTTCCCTCCGGCGTCAGCTACGTCCTGGAGAACCGTCGGGCCATGGCCAAGGGCCTGCCGGAGGCTTTCGGCCAGCAGCTCATCCGGCCCGTGGAGGAGTACCCTCGCCGGTTGCTGTCGGCCCTGCGCAAAACGGCGCCCTCCGGCGTCGATGACCCTACCGTTGTGGTGCTCACCCCCGGCGTGTTCAACAGTGCCTATTTTGAACACACCCTGCTGGCCGGCCTGATGGGCGTCGAACTTGTTGAAGGCCGTGACCTCATCTGTCGCGGCAACCGCGTCTACATGCGGACCACCGCCGGCGAACAGCGCGTGGATGTGATCTATAAACGGATCGACGATGAGTTCCTCGACCCGCTGCAGTTCCGCTCGGACTCGATGCTCGGCTGCCCCGGCCTGGTCAATGCCGCCCGGGCAGGCGGCGTGACCATCGCGAACGCCGTGGGTAACGGCGTCGCGGACGACAAGCTGGTCTACAGCTACGTTCCGGACCTCATCCGCTACTACCTGAATGAGGAGCCCGTCATCGCGAACGTGGACACCTTCCGGCTGGAGGAGAAGGAAGCCCGGGAATACGTCCTGGACAATCTCGCCGAGCTGGTGGTGAAGCCCGTGGATGGCTCCGGCGGCAAGGGCCTCGTGATCGGGCCGGACGCCTCAAAGGACGAACTTGAGGCCCTCCGCAAGCGGGTCCTCGCGGATCCCCGCGGCTGGATCGCCCAGCCGGTGCTGCAACTTTCCACCGTGCCCACCCTGAGCGGCGACAAATTCGGCCCCCGGCACGTTGACCTGAGGCCCTTCGCCGTGAACGACGGCGACGACGTCTGGGTCCTTCCCGGTGGGCTCACCCGGGTGGCGCTGAAGGAGGGCTCGCTGATCGTGAATTCCAGCCAGGGCGGCGGTTCCAAGGACACATGGGTGCTGGCCGATTCGCCCCACGTCCCCGTGGAGACCGTGCCACGGCCATCCATCGCCATCCGAGAGCGTGTCTCGGTCTGGCCCGTCGAGAGCAACTGGCGCGACCGCCAGTCGGAGCAGCAGCAGTGAGCCGGGCAACTGTCCCGGTGGTTCCATTCACCGACGTTTCGGACGCCCAGGAGGTAGCCGCGAATGCTTAGCCGTATTGCTGAGTCCCTATTTTGGATCGGACGCTATGTTGAGCGGGCCGACGGTACGGCACGGATCCTGGACGTGCACCTTGAACGCCTGAACCACCTGCCCATGGAGGAACGCCGCAGCGTGGCGCAGGAGCTCCTCGCGGTGATGGGCGCCCGGCCCCAGAGTGAAGACTTCGGCCTGCCCGAACTTCTCCATGCCCTGGCCTACGACAAGACCAGCGCAACGTCCATCGCCGGATCGCTCGGCGCCGCACGTGAGAATGCCCGCCGTGCCCGCGAGACGGTTTCGTCCGGCCTGTGGGAGAGCCTTAACACCACCTACTACGGGCTGAGCCAGCACCGAAAAGACGTGGTGGGGACGTACCGCTTCTGTAACTGGACGCTGGAACGGACCGCAATGGTGAGCGGGCTTGCCGACACTACGGTGAGCCATGACGATAGCTGGCTGTTCCTGGTGCTGGGCCGCTCCCTGGAGCGGGCTGACATGACGGCCCGCATGCTCTCAACAAGGGATGTACTCTCCGCAGGGATGTCCTGGGTCAACATGCTGCGGTGCGCCGGAGCCTACGAATCCTTCCTGCGCACCCGTCGGGCTGCTTTCGGCGACCAGCACGCCGCGGAGTTTCTCCTGCTGGACCGCCTGTTTCCGCGCTCCATCGTGTACGCCCTGCGCGACGCCGATGAGTGCCTGGCCAAACTGGACCCCTCGGCGCAGCGCGTGGGCTTCATGAACGATGCGCGCCGGATCGTGGGTCAGGCCCGGACCTTCCTCGAGTTCCATCGGACGGACGACCTCATGTCCGAGCTGCCTGAACACATGGAACGTGTGCAGAAGGCAGTGTCGCAGGCCTCGGACGCCATTTCCCGTAAGTACTTCAATCAGGCGGACGAACTGGCCTGGGTGGGAGAAGTTTCATGACCCGGCTGAATATCATCCACACCACGGGATACAAGTACAACAAGCGCGTCACGCTGTCCTACAACGAGGCCCGCATGACGCCGTTGACGGACGCCCAGCAGGTGGTGCTGGAATCCGTGCTCAAGGTGTCGCCGACGCAGGCGGCGGTGAGCAGCTACCGCGATTACTGGGGCACCAGGGTGACGGCGTTCGACATGCAGATGCCGCATGACCACCTTGAAGTCGTCTCCAACATCACCGTTGAGGTGCACCGTTCGGAAAGAGTTCCTTCCGACGCCGACATCGCCGGCTGGGACGCAATGTCCTCCCCGGAAACACTGAACACGTTCAGCGACTGGCTGCCGCAGTCACAGCTCAGCGCTCCGGGCGAAGAGGTCCTGGCGATCATTCCCCGAGTGGTCGAGGACAGGAATCCGCACGAAGCGGCCTTGGCCATATTCGAATGGATGCGCGGTGAGATGACCTACATGTCAGGCTCCACCGCAGTCACCACCAACGCGGAGGAGGCCTGGGGCCAACGGCAGGGCGTCTGCCAGGACCTTGCCCACCTCGCCATCGGTGCCCTGCGCAGCTGCGGCATCCCGGCGCGTTACGTTTCCGGGTATCTGCACCCGCGGTCGACGGCGGGCATCGGCGAGACCGTGGCCGGCCAGTCGCATGCGTGGCTGGAGTGGTGGGACGGCGACTGGCGGAGCTGGGACCCCACCAATCACAAGCCGGCCGACGACTACCACGTCACCGTTGCCAAGGGCAGAGACTACCGCGACGTGCCCCCGCTGAAGGGCATACTGTCCGGCGGTGGAGGATCAGCGCTGAGCGTCAGCGTGGAGATCACCCAGCTGGCTTAGGGTGGTGGGGCCGGAGCCGCCCGGCCTACTCCGGGGCTGTCTTGACCGCTGGGCTGAGCTGGGTCCACCACGTCATGGGCGCGGTGACCCTGAATCGCCTGCCGGTGATCGAATCAGGACTCACGCGGATAAAGGCGTCTTTCTTTCCTGCCTGCCAGGGAAACAGGTAGAGGGCGGCCGTGTCCAGGATATGCTCCGTTCCTGTGATGGCCGCTGCAGGTCCTTTCACCACAACGCTCCAGGCCTGCCCGCTGATGGCGTCCACGCCGTCGGCTTCCATTGCCACCAGGGCACCGCCGGTTGACCCGGCCAGCTTGGTTCCTTCGCCCGTCCGAAACACCAGCGTCCCGCCGTCCACGGTGTAGTTGATGGGAAAGATGTCAGGCTGGCCGTCCACCAGGACTGCCAGCCTGCCGACTGAGACCGTCCGCAACATGGCCCAGCATTGGTGGTGTTCCAAGTTCTGCACTTCGGAGGATGACTCGCTGCTCATGCCGCTGAGCCTACGCCTAAGCCAGAGGTCAGCATAGGGATCCGCCGGCGGGTATCGGCGTGCGGTGCCTGGCAGGAATCCGGCGGGAGTCCCTCCTTACCAGGGGCTGGGCTTGTAGTCCTTCAGGAAGACCCCGAACTGGTCCTCGCCCTTTTCACCCATAACGATGGGATCGTAGACGCGGGCCGCGCCGTCAACCAGGTCCAGCGGCGCATGGAAGCCTTCTTCCATGAGCCGGACCTTGGTGAAGTGCGGGCGTTCATCGGTGATCCACCCGGTGTCCACGGCGGTCATGAGAATCCCGTCGGCCTCCAGCATTTCCTGGGCGCTGGTCCGGGTCATCATATTCAGCGCTGCTTTGGCCATGTTGGTGTGCGGATGGCCTGGCCCCTTGTACGCGCGGGAGAACTGGCCTTCCATCGCGGAGACGTTCACAATGTATTTCCGGCGCGCTGTTGAGTGTTTCATGGCTTCGCGCAGCCGGCTGACCAGCAGGAACGGTGCCGTCACGTTGCAGAGCTGCACCTCCAGCAGCTCCAGTGGATCGACCTCGTCAAGCACCTGCGTCCAGCTGTTGATGGCAGCCACGTCCGGGACCAGCCCGCCGGCATCGATGGCGGTACCGGAAGCGATCCGCTCCAGCGAAGCAGATCCGGTGGAGAGAGCCAGAGACGTGATGGCATCGCCGGCCAGCACGGGGTGCTCGGTGACAGTGCTGGCCAGCGCGAGCGGGTGCTTGTCGTGGGCGTGGCCGAATGTCAACAGTACCGGCCCGCCGTTTGCTGCCTCAAGTGCGGCGGGCAGCGGCTCGTCCTCTGCGTCCACCAGTGGTTTGTAGGCGTTGCCCGAGCGGCGCACCGTTTGGGCGGCGTTGTTGATGATGATGTCAAGGGGGCCCGCAGCGTTCAGGGAATCGGTCAGGGCCATGACCTGGGAGGGATCGCGCAGGTCTATGCCCACTATCTGCAGCCGGTGCAGCCAGTCCCCGCTGTCCTCCGTGGCGGCGAACCGGCGTGCGGCATCCTTGGGAAACCTGGTGGTGATGGTGGTGTGGGCTCCGTCCCGCAGCAGGCGCAGGGCGATGTACATGCCGATTTTCGCCCGCCCGCCGGTCAACAGTGCCCGGCGGCCGGTGAGGTCGGTTCGGGCATCGCGCTTGCTATGGCTGAAAGCGGCGCACTCGGGGCAAAGCTGGTGGTAGAAGGCGTCCACCTGGGTGTAGTGCTGCTTGCAGATGTAGCACGGGCGTGACCGGATGAGGTGCCCGGCCACCTTGCCTGTGGCCGACGTCTCGAGCTTGTTGCCGCGGGTTTCGTCGTCGATGCGGTCCGGCGCTGCTGTAGCCGTCTGCGCTATCACGGCGCGGTCTGCTTCGGAGATCAGATCACGCTTGGTCACCCGCCGGTGCCGCTTGACGGCCTTGAACATCTTCCCGGTGGCACGCCGCACCGAGACGAAGTCCGGGTGTTCTTCGTCGTAGACGTGGATGGAGTTCAAAACCTTGAGGCAGGCCTGGATTTCCGCAGGCGTCAGATCGGGGGAGCTCATTGTACCGATTTTACAGCCTTGCGAAGATCCGGCCTGCCCTTGCCTTCAGGGCAGCCCGGCCGTCAGGAACGCAGGGCGGCCTGTGGAGCCTTTCTGCCAGACCCGGCCTGCGCGCCTGCCGCCTGCTCCACCGATTCCCGGAGTTCCGGGTAGTTGGCGGTGGCCGCTTTGACGGCATTGGGAACCTGGTGAAGGTTCTTGGCGGAGAGTGCGCGTTCCGCGTCTCCGGGTTCCGGCACTTCCTGGCCCTTGGACAGCACAGTGATGCCGGATTCGGTCACCTTGAAACCACGGGCCCGGTCCAGCTCCGGGTCCAGCCCGATCGCGGCGCCCGCCGGAACCTTGACGTTCTTGTCGATAATGGCCCGGTTGACCACAGCGCCCTCGCCGATGTTCACCTTGTCCATCAGAACGGAGTCGAGCACTCGGCTGCGGGTTCCTACGAAGACGTCGTTGGAGAGGACGGAGCCTTCCACGATGCCGCCGGAGATCACCACGCCATTAGCCACAATGGAATCCAGGGCGGTGCCCACGGCGTTGTTTTCCCCACGGACGAACTTGGCAGGCGGCGAAATGGTCTGCCGGGTGTAGATGGGCCACTCGGAGTTGTACAGGTTGAAGACCGGGAGCGGGGAAATGAGGTCCATATGGGCGTCATAGAAGGAGTCGATGGTGCCGACGTCACGCCAGTAGGTGCGGTCACGCTCAGTGGAACCGGGGATGTCGTTGAGGGTGAAGTCGTAGACCCCCGCTTCCCCCTGGTTGACGAAGTACGGAATGATGTCCCCGCCCATGTCGTGCTTGGTGTCAAGGCGCTCGGCGTCAACGTGGAGTGCATCCACCAGGGCGTCCGCGTCGAACACGTAGTTGCCCATCGATGCCAGGAACTGAGTGGGATCCGCGGCCAAGCCGGGCGTGGTGGCGGGCTTCTCCACAAACGCGGCGATTTTCTGCGGATCGTCCTGGTCCACCTCGATGACGCCGAACTGGTTGGCCATGTTCAGCGGCTGCCGCACTGCGGCTACGGTGGCCTTGGCCCCGCTGAGAACGTGCTGTTCCACCATCTGGCCAAAGTCCATGCGGTAGACGTGATCGGCTCCGACAACCACCACAATGTCCGGGTTGGAGTCGCGGATCAGGTTCAGGGACTGATAGATGGCGTTGGCGCTGCCAAGGAACCAGCTCTTGCCGACGCGCTGCTGCGCGGGTACCGAGGCCACATAGTTGCCCAACTGCGTGGACATCCGCCAGGTTTCGGAGATATGTCGGTCAAGGCTGTGCGATTTGTACTGCGTCAGGACGACGATCTGGAGATAGCGGGAATTCACCAAGTTGGACAGGGCAAAGTCGATCAGCCGGTAGCTGCCGGCAAACGGGACGCCGGGCTTGGCCCTGTCGGCCGTCAACGGCATGAGTCGGTTTCCCTCGCCGCCGGCAAGGACAATGGCCAGGACTTTTTTATTCAACGGCATGTGGTCGCTCCTGTACGCCTTCGTAACTTCCCCAACAGTCCGGCACGCCCGGACTCCTTCACACTAGAACAGTTCAACCGTAACGACTACCTTGGGTACCGTGCGAATAGACATTGTGACTAAAGAATTCCCGCCGGAGATTTATGGTGGCGCGGGTGTCCACGTTGCCGAGCTGAGCCGCGTCCTGGCCCAGCACGTCGACCTGCAGGTGCGTGCTTTCGGGGCGCCCCGCGACGCCGACTACCACGGCGCCGGGGTGACTTCCTATGCCGTACCCGAGGATTTGGGGTCGGCCAACGCCGCGGTCCAGACTCTCGGAGTCGATCTGCGGATCGTGCCCGACATTGAGGGCGCTGATCTTGTCCACTCGCACACTTGGTACGCCAACATGGCAGGGCATCTGGCGTCCCTGCTGCACGGCATTCCACATGTGCTGAGCGCACACAGCCTCGAACCGCTGAGGCCCTGGAAGGCCGAGCAGCTCGGCGGAGGCTACGCGCTCTCCTCCTGGGTGGAAAAGACCGCCTACGAAGCCGCTGCGGCCATCATCGCCGTCTCAGAGGGGATGCGCCAGGACATCCTGCGCAGCTACCCGGAGGTTGACCCCGCCAAGGTCCGCGTGGTCCACAACGGCATCGATGTGGACCTGTGGAACCGCGATGAAGGCGAAGACGCCATTCGCGCGCTGGGAATTGACCCGCAGAAACCCAGCGTGGTCTTTGTGGGACGCAATACGCGCCAGAAGGGTGTTCCGTACCTGCTCCGCGCCGCTGCCAAGCTGCCGGCCGATGTGCAGCTGGTGCTGTGCCTTGGGGCTGCGGATACACCCGAGCTTGCGGCCGAGACGGCCCGCCTGATCGAGGAACTGCAGCGACAGCGCACCGGCGTTTTCCTCATTGAACGGATGCTTCCGCGCAACGAGCTCATCCAGGTGCTCAGCCACGCCACCGCCTTTGCCTGCCCGTCAATCTACGAACCGCTGGGCATCGTGAACCTTGAGGCCATGGCGTGTGGCGCTGCAGTGGTGGCCAGCGCTACCGGCGGCATCCCGGAGGTGGTCCAGCACGGAGAGACGGGCCTGCTCGTGGAACTGGAACAGGTCACCGACGGCACCGGAACGCCTCTGGATCCGGAGAAGTTCGTGACCGAATTCGCCGCCGCCCTGACCGAGGTCGTGTCCGATCCCGAGCGCGCACGGGCTATGGGGCAGGCCGGCCGCCGCCGCGCCGAGGAGCATTTCTCCTGGGATTCGATCACGGAAACAACGCTTGAGGTGTACCGCTCGGTGCTTTCCTGAGACCGGTGCTTTCCTGAAACCACTGGTTTCCTGACGGCTAGACCCTTCCTAGGTCATGACGACGGCGCCGCTCCCCACCCAAGGGGAGCGGCGCCGTCGTCGTCTTCCCGGCCGCATGAACGCCGAGATGGCTGCTCAGCGCCGGGCTGACCCGGGGGTGACGGAGGCTTTGGCGTGTGCCGCCGCAGCAGCAGAGGTGCGGGCGAGCAGCACCTTCTCCTCCACCGGGGCCTGGCCGTTGGCCCGCTGCGACCGCATATAGGCCCGCGCCTCATCCTGCCGGGCTTTCTCCGCGCCGGTGGCGATGGCGGCGCGGATGTGATCCTCACCGTAGCCAAACGCATCCACCAGGTCCAGCGCGCGCGGGCGGATCTTCACCAGAAGCCTGTTGATGTACTGACCCACCGTCCGGCCCCGCTGCATCGACAGCCGGCCGTTCATGAGATACCAGGCCAGGTTCTTCTCGATGAGCGAGAGCCCGAACAGGTCGCGAAGCCACGTCAGCACCGTTTTGGTGCCCGGATCGCTGGTGTCTCGAAGGGCCTCCGTGAAGGCCTCCCACTGCAGGAGCTCGGCGTGCGCCTGCGCGGCTTCGATCAGTTCGTTCTGGTGCTGGTTGAAGAGCGCAGCACCTTGCTCCTGGGGCAGCCTGTTGGCGCCCTTCAGGGCCGCACCCACCTCTGCCACCATTGTCTGTACCCGGTCTGTCAGCAGGGCCCGCTGGCTTTCCTCGTCCCTCAAGGCAAGGGCAGCTTTCTGCACCGAACCGGTATCGGCCACGAACTGCGCAACCTGCCGCAGTCCCGTGCGGTGGATGGCGACGCCTCTTGCCTGTCCAACCACGTAGCGGGCGAGGACACCGAAATCAACGTTCCGGAACTCCTTCGCGTAGTCCGCCAGCAGCCGTTTGGCCACCAGCTGGAGCAGCACGGTGTTGTCACCCTCAAACGTCACATAGATGTCCAGGTCCGCCCTGAGTGAGGCGAATCGGTTTTCGATCAGGAAGCCCGCGCCGCCGCATGCCTCTCGGCATTCCTGCAGCGTGTCCAGGGCGTGCCAGGTGCTGAGCGGTTTGAGGGCGGCAGCCAGGGTTTCCAGGTCCTGCCGGTCCTCGTCAGTGTCTTGGGCTCCGGAAAAGACGTCGTCGAACTTCTGGAGCAGCTGCTCATGGGCGAAGCCCGCGGCGTAGGTGGTGGCCAGCCGCGTGAACAGGCGCCGCTGGTGGCGCTGGTAGTCCAAAAGGACTTCCTCGTCGGTATGTGACGAGGCGTTGAACTGCTTCCGTTCAGTGGCATAGCGGATGGCCGCCGTGAGTGCGATCTTGGAAGCGGCAACTGCGGCACCGTCCAGCGACACCCGGCCCTGGACGAGCGTCCCGAGCATGGTGAAGAACCGGCGCCCCGGACTCGCAATGGGCGACGTGTACGTACCGTCGGAGGCCACCTTGCCATAGCGGTTGAGGAGATTCGAGCGCGGTATGCGGACGTTGTTGAAATGCAGCCGGCCGTTGTCGATGCCGTTGAGGCCTCCTTTGACGCCGTCGTCCTCGCCGCCGATGCCCGGGAGGAACTCCTTGGTCTCCGGATCGCGGAGGTCCACATAGAACGCATGCACACCGTGGTTGATGCCCTTGGTCACCAACTGGGCGAAGACCACCGCACCGAGCCCGTCGATGGCCGCGTTGCCGATGTAGTCCTTCCACGCCGCGCGGAACGGCGTGTGCACCACGAACTCTTGGGTTCCGGCATCGTAGGTGGCGGTGGTGGCGATACTGGCAACGTCGGAGCCGTGGCCGGTCTCCGTCATCGCGAAGCAGCCCGGGATGTCCAGGCTCATGATGCCGGGGAGCCACTTGGCATGGTGTTCTTCCGTGCCGAGATGCATCACTGCCGAGCCGAAGAGGCCCCACTGGACGCCGGCTTTGATCTGCAGGGAAGGGTCTGCGGTGACAAGTTCCTCGAACCCGGCGATGTTGCCGCCGTGGTCATCGGAACCGCCCAGCGCTGCCGGGAAGGCCCGGTGGACGGCTTCGTTGTCCACCAGGTACTTCAGCTGGCTGAACGTGCGGGTCCGGTGGTCCGAGTGGGTCAGTCCCTCCGTCTTGTGCAGCTCCGGCCGGGCAGCCAGCCCCCGCGCCTGCAGACGGACGCCGGCCCACTTGCCCAGGAGCTGTTCACCCAGCGCGGCGACGTCCACTGCAGGCTGTCCGCCGGCAGGGTTTGCGGCCCCCGTCCTGCCGGCGGCAGGCCGCGGCCCCTTACCGGCGGGGCGGTCCACTACTTCAGTCATGTCAATGTCCTTCGTTGGTTCTGACAGGTGGGGTTGATGTGGTGAAAGGCTTGTTGTGTGTGGCAGATGGTCCGCGGTGCGGGCCGGACCGGACCGGAATTACGGCGACCTGGAAGGGTCAAGCTCAGGCGCGATTCCCACACACAGCCAAGCCGTAATCTGGCGTGCCATGGCTTCCTGGTCAGGCCTTGCCGGTGAATCCGGCGTGCTGAGCCACTGTTCACCGGCGTTTCGGACCAGCCCGATCGCGGCGGTGGGCCAATATCCGATCACGGCCTCCTTGCCATCGCCCAGATGGGTCCGCATCGGAGCCGCGATCATTTCTCCAACGGAGTCGAAGAAATGGCCCAGAGCCCCTGAAATTGCCGCTGAGCCGTGGTTGCCATCGGTCTCGCCGAGAGAATAGCGGGTCACAAAGCTGTAGACGTTCGGACTGGTCTCCGCCATTTGGAGGTACGCGGAAACCATGGCCAGCAGGCCTTCGCGCGGGGTCTGGGCACTTTGGGCGGCCTCACGGATACGGCGCTGCATCTGGCTTAGAACAACTTCCCCGACGGCTTGCTGGAGGCCCGCCTTATCGCCAAAGTAGCGGTAAAAAACCGATTTCGATGTCCCGGCGGCGGCTGCGATCTCCTCCATGGAAGCATCGCTGCCGAGCGCATGGACTGCCCGCCGTGCCGACTTGATGAGTTCCCGGCGGCGTTCCTCCCGATGCGTCTGCCAGCGGGCCGATCGGCCGTCGGCGCTGCCGGCCGTGGACGACGGCGGAGCTTGTGGTTGGAGGTTGTTCACGATACCCAGCGTATCAGGTACGCTGGGTATCGGTAACCGCAAAGTATCAGAGGAGACTCACATGTCCGTCGATGGACAGTCCGCCACAGGACCCCAGGAATACAGCAGCCCAGCTGCCCCCGGAGTAACCCGGACGCTCCGCAAAGCTGTGATCGTGGGCGGAAACAGGATTCCCTTTGCCCGGTCCGGCGGCGCCTACACCAAGTCTTCGAACCAGGACATGCTGACGGCCGCAATGGACGGCCTCATCGCCAGGTTTGGCCTCCAGGATGAGCGGATCGGGGAGGTTGCGGCGGGAGCGGTCCTGAAGCATTCAAGGGACTTCAACCTCACACGCGAGGCTGTCCTGGGCTCGGCGCTGTCTGCCGAGACGCCGGCCTACGACGTGCAGCAGGCGTGCGCCACAGGCCTGGAGACCGTTCTAAGCCTTGCCAACAAGATCAAGCTGGGCCAGGTTGACTCCGCCATCGCCGGCGGGGTGGACTCGGCGTCGGACGCACCCATAGCTGTGAGTGAGGGACTGCGCGGGGTGCTCCTGGACCTCAACCGTGCCAAGACCCTTCCACAGCGCCTGCAGGTGCTTAGCCGCCTGCGTCCCAAGGACCTGGCTCCTGACGCGCCGGGCACCGGCGAGCCACGCACCGGCCTGTCCATGGGGGAGCACCAGGCATTGACCACTGCGCAGTGGAAAATTTCCCGCGAGGCGCAGGATGAACTCGCTTTCAAGAGCCACCGCAATCTGGCGGCCGCGTACGACTCAGGTTTCTTTGATGACCTCCTGACGCCCTACCGCGGGCTCGCCCGGGATTCCAACCTGCGGCCGGACACCACGCTGGAGAAGCTGGCAACGCTGAAGCCGGTGTTTGGAAAGAACCTTGGCGCGGAAGCCACCATGACGGCGGGCAACTCCACCCCGTTGACGGATGGCGCCTCCACGGTCCTGCTGGCGTCGGAAGAATGGGCAGACACCCATGATCTTCCCAAACTTGCAACAGTAGTGGACGGCGAAGCTGCTGCCGTGGATTTTGTCCACGGTAAGGACGGGCTGCTGATGGCGCCTGCGTTTGCCGTCCCGCGCCTCCTGGCCCGCAACGGCCTGACCTTGGCGGATTTTGATTTCTTCGAAATCCACGAAGCCTTCGCGGGTACGGTCCTGAGTACCCTTGCGGCCTGGGAGGATGAGGAGTTCGGCCGTACCCGGCTCGGCCTTGACGGTGCATTCGGCACCATCGACCGCACCAAGCTCAATGTCAACGGCTCCTCCCTCGCCGCCGGGCATCCCTTCGCCGCTACCGGCGGACGCATCGTTGCCTCCCTCGCAAAGATGCTGCAGGCCGAGGGCAGGGTAGACGGCCGGCCGGCCCGTGGGCTCATTTCGATCTGCGCCGCCGGCGGCCAGGGCGTCGTCGCAATTCTCGAAGCACTCTAGGGGGCACCGGATGACAGACAAGTACACGGAGTTGGTCAGCCATGGGCTGGGCAAGAACGTTGCCAGGAAACTTGGCCTTCCTCAGCCGGCGCTGCTGCGCCGGTACAAACCGGGACAGGCCCTGGTTACCGGGCCCATCCTGGTTCAGGGAACCACGGCCGAAGCCGACGGTCTGGCAGCCGCCCTGCTTTCCTGGGACCTGGACGTCCGGCGCCATGCGGTGCCCCGTGAAAAGCTGGGAGCCATCATCCTTGTCCTGGACGAGCTGGCCCGGCCAGAGGACCTGGAAAAGCCAGTCCTGTCAGCAGCATCCTCCTTGCGGGACCTCGCACCCAGCGCCCGCTTCATCACGGTCTCCCGGCCTGCCGCCGAGGCCGGCAATCCGCCCCAAGCGGCCGCACGGCAGGGAGTGGACGGCTTCCTGCGTTCACTGGCGAAGGAACTCCGTGCAGGCGCAACAGCCAATGGCATCCTCCTCGCCGAGGGTGTCCCGGCCACCAGTCCCAGTGCCCTGGGAGCTGTCTGGTTTTTCCTCTCCGGCCGGTCGGCGTTTGTGGACGGACAGTTTCTCACCATTACGACGGCGGCCGGCCAGCTTCCTGCCGACTTCGACAAGCCCCTTGCGGGGAAAGTGGCCGTTGTCACTGGCGCCGCCCGCGGCATCGGCGCAGCCATCGCACGGACCCTCCACCGGGACGGAGCCACGTTGGTGCTGGTTGATATTCCGGCGGCAGGGGATCACCTCGCCAGGGTTGCCAACGAGGTCCGTGGAACCGCCCTGCAGCTGGACGTCAGCCGGGATGACGCGGGCCAGCGGATCCTCGATCATGCGGTGCAGCGTCACGGCCGCCTGGACATTGTCATCCATAACGCCGGCATCACCCGGGACAAGCTGCTGGCCAACATGGACCATTCGCGCTGGAGTTCCGTGCTGGACATCAATATCTCTTCCCAGCTCAGAATCAACGAAGCCCTGCTCGCCTCAGAGCATTTCGGCGGCTCACCACGGGTTGTGTCCGTAGCATCCACCAGCGGCATTGCGGGCAACAGAGGGCAGACCAACTATGCTGCGTCGAAGGGGGGAGTCATGGGGATGGTCCGCGCCACAGCCCCTCTGCTGTCCGCCCGCGGCGGTACCATCAATGCGGTGGCGCCGGGGTTCATCGAAACGGAAATGACTGCCCGGATCCCGTTTGCGGTCAGGGAAGTGGGCCGGCGGCTCAACTCCCTCCAGCAGGGAGGCCAACCTTCCGACGTCGCCGAAGCCATCGCCTTCCTGGCCAGTGACGCCGCCGGCGGAATCAACGGGGACGTGCTGCGCGTTTGCGGACAGAACCTGGTGGGGGCATGACCACTGTCCAGCCGGTCATCCTGGGGGAGATGCCGTCACTCTCCAAGCTCTACGTCAACGGAGCCGCCCAGGCGGCCCGCCGCCGGGTGCTGGGGACCCACAGCGGTTCCGCACTGCCGGAAGCCGGCCACGAAGTGAGGGGTGTGACTCCCGACGTCGGCGTCCTCACCGCATACCAACACCTCATCGGGGAAACCGCCGGCGACGTCCTCCCCGCCGGCTTTATCCACGCTCTCGCCTTTCCCCTTGCCATGAGCGTCATGAACAGGGATGATTTTCCCCTGCCGCTCCTGGGCATGGTCCACCTCAACAACCATGTTGAGCAGCGCTCCCCGGTCTTCTTCACGGAGCCCTTGGACATCACGGCGAGAGTAGGGAACCTGCGGGGGCACCGTGCTGGAACGCAGTTGGACGTCATTGCGGAGGTCCGGGGTGCGGGCACGGCGGACATCCGCTGGACGGGCGTTTCCACCTACCTCGCCAGAGGCGTGTTCCTGCCAGGAATCGACAAACCGTCCGCTTCGAGCGGCCCTGCGGAATTCAAGGTGCCGAACCCTACGGCAATGTGGCGGCTGGGGGTCGACACGGGGAGGGCCTACGCTGCTGTTTCCGGTGACTTCAACCCAATCCACCTCAGCGTCCTGTCGGCCAAGGCATTGGGCATGCGCCGCTCCATAGCGCATGGAATGTACCTCGCCGCGAGGGCGCTCGCAGATATCGGGGCGGCCAAGGGCGATTCGTTCAGCTGGAAAGTCGACTTCGATTCGCCGGTGTTCCTCCCGGCCCGTGTTGCGTTGGACATCAGCACGGTCCAGGCGGCGGGCGGGGCCTGGCAACGGTCGGATTTCGCGGCATGGAACCCGGGCTCCGGCCGCAGATACTTCAGCGGTTCCGTGGCGGCGCTCTAGGACGCTGGCCGCACTGCCCGCAGAATGCGGTGCAGGCTCAGGAGTATGGATTCGGACGCGGCAACCTCGGTTTCGTCCGGTTTCCGCTCCGCATTCGCCGCTTTGCAGGCCACCAATGCTTTCTCAGCTGCAGTGAACAGTTCCCGCTGCACCGCAACATCCTCGCCGTTGAATGAAGACAAGAGCTCACCTGTGGCGGTCATGGCATCGGCCAGCGGGCCGCTGTCCTGGAATGGCACGAAATAGGGCACATCGTCCTCCCAGATGACGTCAGACAGGACTTCGGTCATGTCCTGGATGTGAAAGGTCACACGCTCAAGCACGCGCAGGTTGCGGTAGTCAAGGTCCACATCCCGGGGATGGAGCCGGCGGCGCGGATTGGCCCTGCGGCTGGCGTCCGCTTCCTGGACGAGATGGCGTACCGTCCGTGCGGCGGCGGCCAGGTCTTCCGAGCGGCGGGACCAGTCCTCATGCTCCGGGGGCCACTTCTCCTTCAGCGCGGCCCCCATGTCCGTCAACTGCCTACCCAGCGCAAGCCGGAGCTCACCCAGGCTCGCAGCAGCGGCGTTGAAGTGCAACGGAGGAAAGATGAGGAAGTTCACGGCGATTCCAACCGCGACGCCGACGCCCATCTGGATGAGGTAACCGAAGGAAAAGTCGTCGGGATTGCTGCCGCCCACCAGCAGAACCAGCAGGGCCGCCGTCGGAATCCAGTCCCGGCCCGTACCAAGACGGGGAAGGCCCCCGAGCAGTACGCCCAGGCCCATAACAATCGCGACCGTGAGCGGGGACGGATCACTGAAATTGACCAGCAGGAAGGCGAGTCCGATTCCCATGGCCAGTCCCACGAGCGTCTGCAGGCCCTGCCGGACCGAGCCCGCCACATTGTGATACATCGAAACGAGCGCGCCCAGCGGCGCGTAGTAGGGATACTCGGCCGCGGCGCCGGGCATCAGCGGGGCAACAAGAAAAGCGAGGCCGGCTGCGAGACCGGCTTTGGCAGCCAATTGCAGGCGATGGCCGCTGAACGCTTCCGATACCCCGGCCACTGCTCTGCCCAGAAGACGGGTTCCCTTGGCCCGCCGGGCTCCCGGCTGCAGTTGACTTTCACCCATCCGCTTCACACTAGGGGCCGAACCCTGCTAGGACAAGGTGGCCATCCTCCTGGCGCTGGGAATGAAGCTAAATCCAAGACCGTAGGCGGGGTCGCTTTCCGATCACGAACCCGCACCGTGGCCGGCCGTAACCTCTTCTCCCGGCCTGACCGGTCCCGGAGGAGTCCCGTCCCCGAACGGCCGCCCGCCCAGTGAGTCCCGGCCATGGGCTTCCAGCCAGCCCGAGAGGTCCGGGCCCTGCGGCACGATCCCGGTGGGATTGATGTCCTCATGGACGATGTAGTAATGCTGCTTGATCTGGACGAAGTCGACGGTGTCGCCAAAGCCGGGGGTCTGGAACAGGTCGCGCGCGTATCCCCACAGCGCAGGCATCTCGCTGAGCTTCTGCCGGTTGCATTTGAAATGGCCGTGGTAGACCGCGTCAAACCTGGCGAGGGTGGTAAACAGCCGCACGTCCGCCTCTGTGATGGTGTCACCCACCAGATACCGCCGGCTGGAGAGGCGTTCCTCAAGCCAGTCCATGGCGGTCCACAGCCGGGTATAGGCGGAGTCATAGGCCTCCTGCGAGCCGGCGAAACCGCAGCGGTAGACGCCGTTGTTGATCTCGGTAAAAACCCGCCTGTTGACGGCGTCGATTTCCGGCCGCAGGTACTCGGGATAGAGCTGCGGCGCGCCGGGCCGGTGGAACTCTGTCCATTCGGTAGCAAAATCCAAAGTGATTTGGGAAAAGTTGTTTGTTACCACCGCCCCGCTGGCAACATCCACGATCGCTGGCACCGTAATACCCCGCGGGTAGTCCGGGAACCGCCTGAAGTAGGCGCTCTGGAGCCGCCGGATGCCAAGCACCGGGTCCACGCCATCCGGGTCCAGATCGAAGGTCCATGACCGTGCATCATGAGTCGGGCCTGGCTGGCCCAGGGAAATGGCATCCTCCAGGCCCAGGAGCCGCCGCACAATGACTGTCCGGCTCGCCCAGGGGCATGCCCGCGCCGCAATCAGCCGGTAGCGGCCGGCTGCGGCACGCCAGCCCTGCTCTCCGTTGGAGCCCGGGGCGCCGTCGCGCGTGATCCGGTCCTCGATGTAATTGGTGTCGCGGTTGAACTCTGCGCCCGTGACATACGCGCCCTGCGTGCTGATGTCTCCGCTGTCCGTGTCCTGGCTCATGCGGTTAAGCCTATGCGCCGGCGACAAGAATTGCGGAGATAGGTTGCCAGGCCACGATCCAGGAACCCGCCACCAGGGCCACGAACAAGCCAATCCAAATGATGGAAGGCACGGACGTGGCACGGTAGAGCAAGTAGGCGTCCGAATTGGCCAGCCGGTCCCTGCGGCGCAGGTGCACTTGGGAGAGTTTGAAGAGGTCCCGTACGGCCGCAACCAACAAGGCGAGTCCCAAAACGATCGCGACGTGGCCCGTGAATGCGTGTGGAACAAACAAGATCAGTGCGGCGCCTCCGGCGACGGAGACGGCCGTGATGAGGAATCCGGCCATATTCCGGATGAACAGGAGCGAGGCCAACAGGACCATGGTTCCGACAGCGAGGGCTGCAGGACCCCATCCGCCAAAGCCGGACGACACCAGCGCCGCGCCTGTCATCGCGGGAACCGGGTAGCCCCAGAAGCCCGACCAGACGGTGGCCAGGCGCCCGCGGCTGTAACTGGTTGTGGTTCCCGAGTGGTCCAGCCTAAGCCGGATCCCTCCCAGTCTCTGGCCGCTCAATACGGCAGCGAAGGCGTGGCCGAGTTCATGGGTGGCGGTGGCGAGCAGGCCGAAGTACTTCCAGGTGGCCCGTGGAATGGACAGCGCAGTCGCCAGAAGAAGCACCAGCGACAGTTCGGGGAGGGAAACATCAGGGATATCGGTCCCGCTGAAGGCTTCAACGATGCGTTGCCACAGTTGCTGGGGGAGGGATGTCATGCCCTGCCCGACGGGGAGTAGTCATTGTCAGCCATAGACCTCTACGGTACTAGAGGGACGGTTCACGACCGACTCCTGCCCCCTTTCGGGGTGCCCTACGAATCGAGGAACATCGTGACCACTTTGAAGGAACGCCTGCACGCCGACGTTGTTGTCCACATGAAAGAGCGGAACAAGACCGCCCTGACAACGGTGCGCAATGTCCTGGGCGAAATCGAAACACGTGAAAAATCGGGCAAGACGCCCATGACGCTGGATGACGCCCAGGTGACATCGCTGCTGCAAAAGGAAGCAGCCAAACGGCGCGATACTGCCCGGATCTACACTGAGGCGGGCGAGCCGGAGCGGGCAGCAGCAGAAATCGCCGAGGCGGAGGTCATTGAGGCCTACTTGCCGAAGGCCCTATCCCGCGACGAAGTCGAGACAATCGTCGATGAGGCCATCGCAGCACTTCAGGCTGAGGGCCAGGAGCTGTCGGTGCGCTCCATCGGCGCTGTGATGAAGCCCGTCACTGCAAAGGTTGCCGGCCGTTTCGACGGCAAGGCCGTCAGCGAGATCGTCAGAAGCCGCCTGATGTAAAACGAAAGGCACGTCCACAGTTACATGGGCGTGCCTCATCGTATCCCGACGGCGTTGGCCGTAGCCGTCGCCGGAAGGCTTCCGGCGGACCGGAATCAGCCTTCGCAGTCGGTGCAGTAGCTGTGTCCGTCTTTCTGCCGTGCAATCTGCGAACGGTGCCGGACCAGGAAGCAGGAGTAGCAGGTGAACTCGTCTTCGGCCTGCGGAATGACCTGGACAACGAGTTCCTCGGCTACGAATTCGCCTCCGGGAACGCCGGCGCCGTCGAGACCGTCTGCCTCATCCAGTTCAAGGACGACGCTGCGGGCGTCCGGCGCATTGGCGGACTGGAGCGCCTCGAGCGAGTTGTCCTGCGACTCCTTGACATCGGAGCGAAGTTCGTCGTAATCGGTTGCCACTTAGGTGTTTCTCTTTTCTTTGGTTCTGTCTGTCGCGTATGCAACGTACAGCATCCAGCTGGTATTCCCCAACAGGCGGGAGTGACCAATTGTAGGGGTGGCACGCCCGGATGGGTGAGTTTGTGACCAAAGACACCTTCCTGCGCCGAGGAAACGGCGGTGCGGGGAAGCAACCAGGGAGGCGGCCTGTACACGGCCAAGCGAAGCTTTCCCTGATCTCCCGATGTCTAGGCCACTGTCCATCGGCGTTTCGGGAAGGGGATTCGATCAAGATCGTTCGCAGCCAGCACTGTGGCCTCACGGGCCTGTGCCTTGGCCTGCTCGGCCAGCAGACTTACCTCTTCGTAGCGTGAGGAGAAGTGGGTCAGGACAAGGGTGGCTACGCCGCCGCCGGCTGCCAGGGCGCCTGCCTGCCCCGCGGTGAGGTGACGGTACTGTTTGGCGAGCTCGGCGTCGTCGTCGCTGAATGTGGACTCCGCGACGAGCAGGTCCGCGCCATCGGCGAGCTCCTCAGCGCCAGGACATGGTGCAGTATCCATGACGAAGGCGAAGCGCTGGCCGCGGCGCGGCATGCTCACATCGGCGAGTCGTACGGCTCCCAGCCTTCCCTCACGTAGCAGGCGCCCGACGTCGGGTCCGGCAATGCCGGCTGTCGCTAGCCGTTCAGGCAGGAAGGTGAAGCCGTCGGCCTCAACCAGCCGGTATCCGAAGGTCTCGATCCGGTGGCGGAGCGGCCGCACCTCCAGGCCGGCCGCCACCATGCAGCTGCCCCCATGGGGGTGCAGGTGCAAATCAAGACCTGGCGAGGCGAGGGAGACGAGCGCCCGGACCACATCTTGGCCGGACGCGGGAAAATGCAGGTGGACAGGGTGCTTTACGCCATCCAGGACCATGCGCGAAAGCACCCCGGGGAGGCCGAAGCAGTGATCTCCATGGACATGGGTAAGGCAAATGCGGGTGACCTGGCTGGCCGAAACGCCTGCCAGAATCATCTGCCGCTGCGTGCCCTCCCCGGGATCAAAGAGCAGGCCCTCACCGTCCCATAACAGCAGATAGCCGTTGTGGTTCCGGGTCCGGGTGGGAACTTGGGAGGCCGTGCCGAGGACGACGAATTGGCGCATGAGAATGAGTCTGGCACGCGTATGCGCCGTCCAGGGCCGCGGAGTGGCGCACGATGCCGGTCAGGCCGGATCTCCCGCGTCGGCCCGGGTTGAACGTCCGCGCATCACAGCGGAGGGTGCCCGTGTGAGCGGCACCATGATCCTGCCTGCCATCGGCATGCCATTGGCGCGGGTAGCTTGGACGGAGCCGCCGCACACACGAAGGGCATGACGATCACACGCTCCGCCGCCACCATGACCCTGACCGCCCTTACAGCCCTCTTTCTCGCTGGCTCTCTTGCCGGCTGTGACGCCGCAGCCCAGGCCGTCCCCGCCGCTCCGGATGCTTCGCGTGAAGCCGCAGCGGCCCTGGCCCAGCTGGAGACCATCCCGGTGAAGGGACGCTCACCCAAGTCCGGCTACACCCGCGAAGAGTTCGGTCCCGCGTGGGCCGACGTCGACCATAACGGCTGCGACACCCGCAATGACATCCTCGCCCGGGACCTGGAGGGTGAGACGTTCAAGCCGGGAACCGAGAACTGCGTCGTCGCCACTGGCACGCTGGCCGACAAATACACCGGCACAACCATCAACTTCGTTCGTGGCAACACCACCAGCTCCGCCGTCCAGATCGACCACGTGATCGCGCTCAGCGATGCCTGGCAGAAAGGCGCCCGGCAGCTCAGCATCGAGCAGCGCAACGAGCTGGCCAATGACCCGCTGAACCTGATGGCTGCAGACGGTCCCACCAATGGCGCCAAGGGCGATAAGGACGCCGCTACGTGGCTTCCGCCGAACAAGGCATTCCGCTGCGAGTACGTTGCCCGCCAGACGGCGGTGAAGGCCAAATATCAGCTCTGGGTCACCCAGGCCGAGCACGATGCCATGGCCCATATTCTGGCGTCCTGCAAGTAAGTTCGCATTCCGCCCCACGGTTGCATCAGCAGGGTCGTAGGTGACGCAGAAGCTACTGCCACGGGTCTCGCGCAGGCGGGCAGACGAGCGACCGGGCAGGCAGTCCGTGGTTTGATCGCTGGTTGCGACCTCAGACGCAAAAAACCCCTGGAATCCAATGGATTCCAGGGGTTTTCCCTTTGTGCGCGGAGGGGGACTTGAACCCCCACCCCCTTTCGAGGACTAGCACCTCAAGCTAGCGCGTCTGCCATTCCGCCACCCGCGCAGGTGGTATTTCGGATAACGTTTCCGCCTTTCAGCGGTTCGCTTTTCTCCGAAGCAGCGAGAAAAACTCTAACACGAACTTTGCGCAAAGATGGAATCGGGGTGAGTGGGTAGGCTGAAGGCAAGCGAGTCCCCCTGGTTCTTAGCAGCCGTCCCCTGCATGAGGAGTAATCAATGTCTGACATCCGCCCCGAGGATGAAGTTGTCCGGATCTGCCAGGAACTCATCCGGATAGACACCTCCAATTATGGTGACGGGTCAGGGCCGGGGGAGAGGGCCGCGGCGGAATATACGGCGGGGCTGATTGAGGAAGTCGGCCTCGACGCCGAGATCTTCGAGTCCGCCCCCGGCCGGGCAAACGTTGTCACCCGGATGGCCGGTGAGGACCCGTCAGCGAGCGCCCTGGTGGTGCACGGCCACCTCGACGTCGTTCCCGCATTGAGGGACCAGTGGTCAGTGGACCCCTTCGGTGCAGAACTCAAGGACGGCCTGATCTGGGGCCGGGGCGCCGTGGACATGAAGGACATGGATGCCATGATCCTCTCGGTCTTGCGGGGCTTCGCACGGACCGGTCGCAAGCCCAAGCGGGACATTGTGTTCGCCTTCTTTGCGGACGAGGAAGCCGGCGGCGAATACGGGGCGCGCTACGCAGCGGACAAGCGTCCCGAGCTCTTCGACGGCGCCACGGAAGCTATCTCGGAAGTGGGCGGGTTCTCGGCCACCATCGGCGGCCAGCGCACCTACCTCCTGCAGACCGCGGAAAAGGGCATTTCCTGGCTCCGCCTGGTGGCGCATGGGCGGGCCGGTCACGGCTCGCAGATCAACACGGACAACGCCGTCACCCGCCTGGCCGGTGCGGTGACACGGATCGGCGAATACAAGTGGCCGATTGAGCTGACCCCCACCACACGCCAGTTCCTGGACGGCGTGACCGAACTCACCGGAGTGGAATTCGACCCCGACAATCCGGACCGGCTCTTGAGCCAACTGGGCACGGTGGCCCGCTTTGTCGGTGCAACCCTGCAGAACACCACCAACCCCACGCTGCTGAAGGGCGGATACAAGCACAACGTCATCCCGGAGTCCGCTGAGGCCCTGGTTGACTGCCGCACGCTCCCCGGCCAGCAGGACCACGTCCTGGAGATTGTGCGTGAACTCGCCGGCTCGGGAGTAGACGTCAGCTATGTGCACAATGATGTCTCCCTGGAAGTCCCCTTCGCCGGCAACCTGGTGGATTCCATGATTGATGCGCTGCATTCGGAGGACCCGGGCGCCAAGGTGCTTCCTTACACGCTCTCCGGCGGCACCGATAACAAATCACTGAGCAGGCTGGGAATCACCGGCTATGGCTTCGCCCCGTTGCAGCTGCCGGACGATCTCGACTTCACCGGGATGTTCCACGGCGTGGATGAACGGGTTCCGGCGGATTCGCTCAAATTTGGGGCCCGGGTACTCAACACCCTGCTGACGAACTATTAAATGGCCGGGAAATGACGCCCGACGACGTGCTGCCTGCGGCGCTGCTGGAGCGTATCCGCGGCCGGGCGGCCGGCTACGACCGCAACAACACCTTTTTCCACGAGGACCTCGAGGAGCTGGCCGCGGCCGGTTACCTCAAGCTTTTTGTTCCGGAGCCCGACGGCGGCCGTGGACTTGGGCTTGAGGCGGCAGCAGACGTCCAGCGGAGGCTGGCAACGGCCGCCCCGGCCACCGCTTTGGCCGTCAACATGCACCTCGTGTGGACCGGCGTCGCATACGTCCTCGCTGCGAGGGGCGATCACTCCCTGGACTTCGTCCTGCAGGAAGCAGCCCGGGGCGAGATCTTTGCCTTTGGCAATTCCGAAGCCGGCAACGACTCCGTCCTCTTTGATTCGCGCACGGTCGCCACGCCACTAGTGGGCGGCGGTTACAGCTTCACGGGAACGAAGATCTTCACGAGCCTTTCCCCTGCTTGGACCAGGCTGGGAATCTTCGGCAAGGACCCGCAGGCGCGTGAGGGCGATGGTGAGCTCGTGCACGGATTCATCACCCGTGGAACCCCCGGTTACACGATCCTGGACGACTGGAATACCTTGGGAATGCGCGCCAGCCAGTCCAATACGACGGTGTTGGAGGCGGTCGAGGTCCCCGGGGACCGGATCTTCCGCAAACTGCCCGTCGGACCAAATGCCGATCCGCTGATTTTCGCCATCTTCGCCTGCTTTGAGACACTCCTGGCTGCCGTGTACACAGGCATCGGCGAGCGGGCCCTCAACCTGGGCGTGGACGCAGTTAAGCGCCGCACTTCGTTCAAGAACGGGGGTCGAAGCTACGCCCTGGACCCTGACATCCGCTGGAAGGTGGCGGAGGCTGCGATGGCCATGGACATTCTCTATCCCCAGCTCTCGGCAGTGACCCACGACGTCGACGCCCTGGCCGATCATGGGTCCCAGTGGTTCCCCAAGCTCGTGGGCCTGAAGGTCAACGCAACCGAGACGGCCCGCCGGGTAGTCGACCTCGCCATCCGTGTGAGCGGCGGCTCAACCTATTTCCAGGGTTCCGAACTCGAACGGCTCTACCGTGATGTACTGGCCGGACTGTTCCATCCGTCCGATGATGAATCTGCGCACAACACGGTAGCCAATGCGTGGCTCGGCCCGCTGGAGGACTGACGGAAACGGGACCGTGTGCGTGACAGTTCGGCACTAGACAGTGCGTTGAACCTGCATGACTCTCCGGCGGAGCCAGAAGCGCCTGCCGCCGCCCACATAAAGCATGCTTCGCTCAAGTTCC
This sequence comes from Arthrobacter pascens, assembly GCF_030815585.1. NCBI lineage: Bacteria > Bacillati > Actinomycetota > Actinomycetes > Micrococcales > Micrococcaceae > Arthrobacter > Arthrobacter pascens. The sequence continues at coordinate 1,859,934 of NZ_JAUSWY010000001.1, read as the reverse complement.
CACTTGCCGTACTCGGAATGCTCCACGAGCCGGCGCCTGGCCTCGGGCAGTGAATCCTCGGGACTGACCGTCAGTACGAGGTACTCGTACTGCCTCAAATAGTCCCGTTCCCGCCGGACCGAGCTGGTGAGAAATTGTTCCTTCATTGCTCTCCATTCTCGTCCTTTTCCAGCTAACGTGAAGTCATGAGCATCGATCCGCGTGTCGCGCTTCAGTCCTTGACCGCCGCCTTGGAAGAACACCTTATCGCAGCGTCCAACCGCCGCGGTGATGGGGACCCCGCCGTTGAAGCGGCATTTTTTGCAGTTGCCGATGCCTTCGAAGTCTATGAGGACGCACTCTACGAGGCTTATAACGAAGTGACACCACTCCAGGTCTTTGAGGATGAAGAAGACGAAGAAGAAGACCTCGATGTCGACGACGAGGACCTGGAAATCGTTGAGGACTGACCTGGGCGCAGGCAAGGCCGCACGCTGAGCCAGGCAGTTGCCGCCAGTGTCAGGACGGTTCTGACACGTCCTCAAGTGCCCGGGAAATCTCCGGCGGCAGAGGTGTCAGCTGGGAATCCAGGATCTCCTTGAGCTGCACGGGCGTCCTGGGCCCGACAATGGCCGTAGCCACACCGTGCTGCGAAAGCAGCCAGCTCAGAGACACATCCAGGGGCGTCCGTCCCAAACCTTTGGCAGCCATCGCGACAGCCTCGACTACCCGGGACGGTTTCTGCTCCAGGTACGGCTCCACGTAAGGGGCGAGGACAGCGTGGGCAGCCCTGGACTGAGAAGGTATGTTGCCGCGGTATTTACCGGTGAGGACACCGCGGCCCAGCGGCGCCCACCCCATCAGGCCCAGGCCGGCATCCTCGACAGCGGGAATGAGTTCCTCTTCCGGCCTGCGGTGGAGGAGCGAATATTCAGCCTGGGCAGCCACGAGCGGAAAGCCGGCCACTGCTGCGGCCTTGGCTGTCTGCCACCCGTTGAAGTTTGAGACGCCGGCATACCGTGCCCGCCCGCTCCGCAGAGCGAATTCGAGGGCGGACAGGGTTTCGTCCAACGGGACATTGCCGTCCCAGGCTTGGGCAAACCAGATGTCCACGTAGTCCGTCCCAAGTCTCGCGAGGCTTGCGTCCAGCCCGGAAAGCATCGCGTTGCGTGATGTATCCACCGTCCGCCGGCCGTCCGACGTCGACATTCCTGCTTTAGTGGAGATGGAAACTTCGGTCCGGGAGACGACGTCCCCCAGCAGTGATCCGATCATCGCCTCCGAACGGCCGTCGGCGTATGACGCCGCCGTGTCGATGTGCTTGCCGCCGGAGTTCATGAAGGTGCGCAGCATGTCCGTAGCGTCCTGTTCGTCGGTTTCGCCGGCCCAGGACATAGTGCCGAGGGAGAGGGCGGAGACCCGCAATCCACTGTTGCCGACGTAACGCTGCTGCATAGCAGCAAGCTTACGGGGAATCCTCAGGGTCCATGACGTAGGGTCTTAGCGTGAACTGGTTTGAGGCGGCCCTGCTGGGCCTAGTGCAGGGACTGACCGAATTCTTACCGATTTCATCAAGCGCGCATCTGCGGATCGTGGGGCAATTCCTGCCCAACGCCGCCGATCCCGGTGCCGCCTTTACCGCCATCACGCAGCTGGGCACCGAGACGGCCGTGCTTGTCTACTTTTGGCGTGACATCGTAAGAATCGTCAAAGCCTGGGCCGGTTCGCTAGCGGGCAAAGTCTCCCGGCAGGACCCGGACGTGCGCATGGGGTGGCTGGTAATTCTGGGAAGCCTGCCGATCATTGTGCTGGGCCTCCTGTTCCAGGACCAGATCGAATCGGTACTGCGCAGCCTCTGGATCGTGGCCACCACGCTCATTGTCTTTGGCCTTGTACTCGCCGTGGCCGATGCCGTCGGGAAACAGGAACGGGATCTGACGCGCCTCACCTATAAGCACGGCATCTTCTACGGCCTCGCCCAGGCCATGGCACTCATTCCGGGGGTCTCAAGGTCCGGCGGCACTATTACTGCCGGCCTGCTGATGGGCTACACCCGTGAAGCTGCCGCCCGGTATTCCTTCCTCCTGGCCATACCGGCCGTGTTCGGCAGCGGTCTTTACCAGCTCTACAAGACCATCTCCAAGGAAGGCATCACCGGCCCCTATGGCCTTCCGGAAACGGCGCTGGCCACTGTCATCGCCTTTGTGGTTGGCTACGTGATCATCGGATGGTTCCTGAAATTCATCTCCACGCGCAGCTACCGCCTCTTTGTCTGGTACCGGATTTTCCTGGGACTGGCGGTGTACCTCCTGCTCGGTTTCAATGTCATCAGCGCCTAGCACTAGGCTTGGCCTGTGAAATCCTGGATATCCCGCCCTGTTCCTGAACTGCCTGGCAGCATGCCCGCCATCCGGCTGTTCGATACCGCACTGGGAAGCGAAGTAACGCTTTCGAACGGCGGTGAGCAGTCGATGTACGTCTGCGGGATCACTCCCTATGACGCCACCCACATGGGTCACGCGGCCAGCTATGTGGCCTTTGATCTTCTCAACCGGGCGTGGCGCGACGCGGGCCAGCGCGTTTCCTACATCCAGAACGTCACCGACATCGATGACCCCCTGTTGGAACGCGCCGCTGCCACGGGAGTTGACTGGCGAGAGCTCGCCGCCAGCCAGATTGAGCTCTTCCGGACCGACATGGAGGCCCTGAACGTACTGGCGCCGGACCAGTATATTGGCGCGGTGGAATCCGTTCCCCTGATTGTTCCGGCGGTCGAGCGCCTGGTCAGGCTGGGCCTTGCATACAAGGTGGCGGGTTCCGCGGGGGAGCCGGACGGCGACGTGTACTACGACGTCGAAGCCGCCGGGAAGCACTCGGTCGCCGCTGACGCGTGGACCCTTGGCTCAATCTCGGGCATGGCGGAAACCGAGATGCTGGAACTTTTTGCCGAACGGGGCGGTGATCCCGGGCGGGCCGGCAAAAGGCAGGCCCTGGACCCGCTCCTGTGGCGGGTGGCCCGTGAGGGAGAGCCCAGCTGGCCAGGAGGCGAGCTGGGGGCAGGCAGGCCCGGCTGGCATATTGAATGCACGGTCATCGCGCAGAAATACCTTCCGGCTCCGTTCACCGTCCAGGGCGGCGGCTCAGACCTGATCTTTCCCCACCACGAGATGGGCGCCGGGCACGCGTATTCACTGGCAGGTATCCCGCTCGCCCGGCACTACGCCCACGCAGGAATGGTGGGCCTGGACGGTGAAAAGATGAGCAAATCCAAGGGAAACCTCGTGCTGGTGTCCAAGCTGCGGGCGGCGGGGGAGGACCCTGCGGCCATCCGGCTGGCAATCCTTGAGCACCACTACCGTTCGGACTGGTCCTGGACCGATCCCGGTTTCACCCAGGCGAAGGAACGGTTGGACGCCTGGCGACGTGCTGTGGCCAGCGCGCCGGAGGGATCCGCGGCCGGCCTCATTGCAGAAATGCGCAAAGCCCTGTCCGCCGATTTGAACGCCCCTGCAGCGGTTCACGCCGTGGACCGCTGGGCGGAGGCGGCAAATGCAGCAGCCGGAGCGGGTTGCCGGGAGGACCAGGCTCTGGTCAGCGACGCAATCAACGCCCTCCTGGGCATCGAAGTCTGAGCCGAACCGCGACACCCCAGCCGCCGGGCCTCACGGTTCTCCGCTCAGGGCCTGTCCTGGCCCCGGCGTTTGAGGTAGCGCTCAAACTCGCGGGCGATGGATTCTCCGCTGGCTTCCGGAAGGTCGGCTGTGTCTTTCGCCTCTTCGAGCTGCCGCACGTATGCAGCGATTTCCGGGTCCTCGGTGGCAAGCTCATCCACCCCGCGTTCCCAGGCGTCTGCCTCTTCCGCCAGTTCGTGCGTGTCCAGCGGAACCTGCAGCAATTCCTCGATCCGGTGCAACAGGGCCAGCTGCGCCTTGGGCGACGGCGCCTGGGCCACGTAGTGCGGAACGGCGGCCCACAAAGAGACGGTGGGAATGCCGGCGAGCAGCGACACCTCGGACAGGACGCCCACAATGCCCACCGGTCCCTCATACTGCGACGCTTCCAGGTTCAGACGCTCCCGGAGCGGGCCGTCGTCCGAGGACGTGCTGACCGGGATCGGCCGGCTGTGCGGGACATCGGCCAGCAGCGCACCGACCAGCACCACGTAGTCCACCCTCAGCGCTTCCGCGTGGACCAGCAGCTCCGCGGTGTAGGCGCGCCACTTATAGGACGGTTCCGTGCCCTGCACAAAGATGACATCCACATTGGAATTGGGCGCACTCGCCTTGTAGATCCGTGTGGAAGGCCACTTGATTTTGCGTTCGCCCGCCGCGTTCCGCTGCACCGTGGGACGTGTGAACTGGAAGTCGTAGTACTCGTCTGCGTCGATGGACGCGACCTTCTTGCCGCCCCAGAGCTTGTTGAGGTAGCGCAGCGAATCGCTGGCAGCCTCGCCGGCGTCGTTCCAGCCCTCAAAGGCGGCCAGCATCACAGTGACGCGCTCTCCTTCGGCCACTGGCTGCAGGAACCGCTCCGGCTCGGGCGCGTCAGTCGGTTCGGGCGCGGCACCCGGTTCGGTGGTGTCTCCATCGAAGCTATTCATCCCTTCACCCTACGTCCAAGAACCTCCATGACGCATCGATTGAAGCGTCCAAAAGTCAATGATGCGGCGGGCTGGTGGCGTGAGGACGGCGGATATTCGCCAAGGGCGTACCGCGCAGCGGGCGTTCAGGGTGTCACCGTAGACTGAAACCATGCAATCGCCAGCCGCCGTTTCCCCGCTCAGAGCCGTTCTTTGGGATATGGATGGCACCATCGTGGACACCGAGCCGTACTGGATCGCAGCTGAACACGCACTCGTCGAGGCCCATGGCGGAACCTGGTCCCATCAGCAGGCCATGCAGCTCGTGGGGCAGTCGCTGACGTTTTCCGCCGGCATCCTTCAGGAAGCGGGTGTGGAATTGGAGATCCGGCAGATCGTCGACTCCCTGACCGCGGAGGTGATCAGCCGGGTCCGGCGGAGCGTGCCCTGGCGGCCGGGCGCCCGGGAACTTCTGGATGACCTCCACCATGCCGGCGTCCGCTGTGCACTGGTCACCATGTCCGAAGGACCACTGGCGCGTGAAGTAGTCGCGAACCTTCCCCGGCCCTACTTCGAGTTTCTCGTGACCGGGGACACCGTCACCCAGGGAAAGCCGCATCCGGAAGCGTACCTGACGGCCGTTGAGCTGCTGCGGCAGGCGGACCCCGAGCTGACCATTGATCATTGCGTAGCACTGGAGGACTCGGCGCCAGGCGTGGCCGCAGCCGTTGCCTCCGGCGTTGCGACGGTGGCCATCCCGCACATTGTGCCGCTTCCCGATGATCCGCGGCACACCACGTGGGATTCATTGAAGGGGCGCACAGTGGCCGAGCTGCAAATGATCGCTGGACGCCGGGGCGTTGGGGCTGCAGGCATCTCCACGCCGGAGGCACCCGCTACGAGGAGCATTGCAGTTGACTGAGACTCACGCACCCGCCCGCCGTGAAGGTATTCCGCTTGGCAGGATCGCAGGCATCCCGGTTATCCTGGCCTACTCATGGTTCGTCATCGCCGCTTTCACGGTGATCGTCTACGGTCCCGCGCTCCTGGAAAGGAACCCGGCGCTCGGTTTCGCCGCCTACACCGTGGCCTTTGCGTATGCCGTACTGCTCCTGATCTCGGTGCTGGTCCACGAGCTGGCACATGCCCTGACCGCCAAGGTCTACGGCTGGCCAACCCAGAAGATCGTCCTCAACCTCTGGGGCGGCCACACACAGTTCGAGAACTTCACTGCAACCCCCGGACGGTCCGTCCTGGTTGCACTCGCGGGACCTGCCGCCAACTTCGTGCTCGCCGGCGGAGCCTGGCTTGTGCTCACCTCCGCCAGTATGGCCAGCGTGGCGGAGATCCTCACCAATATCTTCATGTGGGCCAACCTGCTGATCGGGATCTTCAACGTACTTCCCGGGCTGCCCCTGGACGGCGGACGGCTCGTTGAGTCGGCCGTCTGGAAGGCCACCGGCAGCCAAGCCAAGGGCACGGTCGCCGGTGGCTGGGCCGGACGCATCATCGTTGTGGCTCTGGTCTTCTGGTTTGTTGTCCGGCCGCTGCTGGTCGGCGATCGGCCGGACTTGAGCATTCTGATGATCACCGTCCTCGTCTGCGGATTCCTCTGGATGGGGGCGTCAGCCGCCATCCAGCAAGGAACGCTGCGCGGAAGGCTTCACCTGGTTAGCGCTGCCGCACTGGCAGTGCCCGCCGTCGGGGTTCCGGCCACCGCAACGGTGGCGGACATTCTGCGACTGTCACCGGCAGGAACACCGGCGGTCGTTGTGTGCGGGGCGGAAGGACGCCCGCAAGGCGTGGTGGACGCCGCTGTTGTCTCGGAGGTTCCCGCGGCCGCAGCCGGGTCCACGCCCGCAACGGCCGTGTCCTATGCGCTGGGCGCCGGCGCCTACGTGCCTGAGTGGTCCAAAGGGCAGGAGCTTATCCAGTACCTCGCCCAGCTGGAAGGCCAGGAATATGCCGTGGTGGACCATCGTGGGACAGTGACGGGCCTGCTGGGGCAAAAGGCGGTGCTGGCGGCCATCACCGGCAAGGGTGCCCGGTCCAATGGGCATCCGCAGGACCAAAACCGGTAGAGTTACCTGCCGGTCGTGCATTGCCGCCGCACGGTTGCCGAAGAGGCCCCTTTGTGCCAGACCGGACTGACTTTCCAGTGCGCGGCCCCACAGTTTTACAGGAGCGAGGAAAATCATGAGCAGCGAAACTGCCGCCAACGAAGCCACAGCAGCAACCCAAGCCGGTGTTGCCGCCAGCGGGTTGCAGCCGGTGGGGGCTGCCCGGCGCCGGGGACCCTTCCGCGAGGGGGAGCGTGTCCAGTTGACCGACGAACGCGGCCGCATGAACACCATCACGCTGGAGGTCGGCGGCGCCTTCCACACGCACCGCGGTTTCCTGAACCACGACGAGATTATCGGCAAGGTTGACGGCTCCGTTGTAGTGAACAACGTTGGCCAGCAGTACCAGACCCTGCGTCCACTGCTCTCCGATTTTGTCCTGTCCATGCCCCGTGGCGCTGCCGTTGTCTATCCGAAGGACGCCGGCCAGATTGTCACCATGGCGGACATCTTCCCCGGAGCCAGGGTGGTCGAGGCCGGCGTGGGCTCGGGAGCGCTGTCCATCTCGTTGCTCCGCGCCGTCGGCGACAACGGCTACCTGCACTCCTTTGAACGCCGCGAGGAATTCGCGGACATCGCCCGCGGCAACGTGGAGACGATCTTTGGCGGCCATCACCCGGCCTGGAGAATCACCTTGGGAGATTTCCAGGACGAAGTCGTGCGCAGCGAGGCGCCCGGATCGGTTGACCGCGTGGTGCTGGACATGCTCGCCCCGTGGGAGTGCCTCGATGCCGTCGCCACGGTCCTGGCGCCCGGCGGCGTCTGGATCAACTACGTAGCCACCGTCACCCAGCTTTCCCGCACCGCTGAGGCCATCCGCGCCGATGGCCGGTTCACGGAGCCCGACGCATGGGAATCCATGGTTCGCGGCTGGCACCTGGAAGGACTGGCCGTCCGCCCGGATCACCGTATGGTGGCGCACACAGGTTTCCTGCTGGTCACCCGCCGCCTGGCCGACGGCGTCACCGGCATCTCGGTCAAACGGCGCCCTTCGAAAACCGGTTTCAACGAAGAAGACGTCAACGCCTGGACGCCCGGCGCAGTCGGCGAGCGGCTGGTTTCGGACAAGAAACTCCGGCGCGCTGCACGGGACGCCATTGCCGGCACCAACGTCAAGGATGAGCCGGAGATCACGAACTAGTCCATATTTCGGGAGTCTTCAGCGCTACCTGCCAACTTGGGGCTAAGGTCTTAAGAGAAGCGCAGGAAGGGGCTGATGCATCATGGAGACGCCGAACCAGGACTCCGGACGCACACCGGCAGAGCAGTCTGCCGCCAACGATCTGTCCATTGCGGACCGGCAGGTAAACATACTCCGGGACAAGCTCAGGCACATTGACCGCCAACTGGCAGCCGCAACGCAGAACAACGCCAAGCTGGTCAGCATGCTGGAAACCGCGAAAGCCGAGATCCTTCGGCTGAAGAACGCGCTGGACCAGGAGGGGCAGCCGCCCTACAGCTTCGGAACGGTGCTGCAGCTCAATCCGAAGCGCCAGCCGTCACCCGGCAGCAGCGGGCAGGCGGCCACAGAAGAGTCCGTGGACATCTTCAACGCTGGCCGGAAAATGCGCGTGGGGATCAGCCCCCTGGTCAACATGAACCAGTTGGCCGTGGGCCAGGAAGTACTGCTGAACGAGGCACTGCTGGTTGTTGCCGGACTCGGGTATGAGCGTGCAGGCGAGCTCGCCACGCTCAAGGAAATGCTCGGGCCCGACCGTGCGCTGGTGGTGGGACGCGCCGACGAAGAGCGCGTGATCCGGCTCTCCGGAGCCCTTCTCACCGAGAAACTCAGGGTGGGGGACGCCCTGTCCATCGACTCGCGCACAGGCTATGCCTTGGAGAAGGTTCCCCGGTCCGAGGTGGAGAACCTGGTCCTCGAGGAAGTCCCTGATATCACCTATGAGGACATCGGCGGCCTCGGACCGCAGATCGAACAGATCCGCGATGCCGTTGAACTGCCGTTCCTGCATCCGGATCTTTACCGTGAGCACGGCCTCAAGGCACCCAAGGGCATCCTGCTGTACGGCCCGCCCGGCTGCGGTAAGACCCTGATCGCCAAGGCGGTGGCCAACTCACTGGCGGCCCGTGCGGCGGAACGGACGGGCAATGTCGACCTTAAGAGCTACTTCCTGAACATCAAGGGACCTGAACTGCTGGACAAGTATGTCGGCGAGACAGAACGCCACATCCGGCTGATCTTCTCCCGCGCACGGGAGAAGGCCTCGGACGGCAGCCCCGTAGTGGTGTTTTTCGACGAAATGGACTCACTTTTCCGTACCCGCGGAACGGGCATTTCCTCCGACGTCGAAACCACCATCGTGCCCCAGCTGCTAAGCGAGATCGACGGCGTGGAGAGGCTGGACAACGTGATTGTGATCGGTGCGTCCAACCGCGAGGACATGATTGATCCCGCGATCCTCCGCCCGGGCCGACTGGATGTCAAAGTCAAGATCCAGCGCCCGGATGCCGAGGCAGCGGCGGATATCTTTAACAAGTACATCACCACGGACCTGCCGTTCCACGAGTCTGACCTCGCTGAGCATGAAGGAGATGTCCAGGCCACGGTGGATGCCATGGTCCAGCGCACGGTGGAGGCCATGTACTCCACCGAGAAGTCCAACGAGTATCTGGAAGTCACGTACGCCAACGGCGACACGGAGATGCTCTACTTCAAGGACTTCAACTCCGGAGCCGTGGTGCAGAACGTTGTGGACCGGGCCAAGAAGTACGCCATCAAGGACCTCCTGACCCTGCATCAGAAGGGCCTGCGGATCGAGCACCTGCTCCGCGCCGTCGTGGACGAATTCCGCGAACACGAGGATATGCCGAACACCACAAACCCGGATGACTGGGCCCGCATCTCCGGCAAGAAGGGCGAGCGGATCACCTACATCCGGACCATCGTCCAGGGCAAGGCCGGCCAGGAGCCCGGGAAGTCCATCGAAACGATGCCGAACACGGGGCAGTACCTGTGACGGCTGCACCGGAACCCGTCGTCGGGGGCTCACTCCCCGTCGGCGGGGCCATGCGTGTTATGGGGGCAGAGACTGAATATGGCATCCACGCCCCGACGGCGCCTGGTGCGAACGCCACCATGATGTCTGCCCGGGTTGTCCAGGCGTACGCCCAGGTGACGCGCCAGCGAGCGGCCGGCGGCGCGGAGACGCGGTGGGACTACACCGATGAGGAACCGCTGCACGATGCACGGGGCTGGACCTTGGAACGGGGAGCGGCGCACCCCAGCCAGCTGACGGACCAGCCGCCTGTTCTCGACGCTGAAGCGGTGGCACTGGCTTACGGACGCGAGGAACTGGAACTGGACGGCCAGGATGAGTCAGGCACACTGTTGATGAACATGGTCCTGGGGAACGGTGCCCGTCTCTACGTGGACCACGCCCACCCCGAATATTCGAGCCCTGAGGTGACCAACCCCAGGGACGCCGTGACCTGGGATGCTGCGGGAGATCTCGTGGCGCTGGCCACTGTGCGGAGGTTGGCCGCGGACCCCGAGCTGCCCGCGGTGAACCTCTACAAGAACAACACGGACAACAAATCCGTTTCCTACGGCTCCCACGAGAACTACCTCATGCCGCGCTCCGTCCCTTTTGGTGAAATCGTGCGGGGGCTGACTCCTTTCTTCGTCACCCGGCAGATCATGTGCGGCGCCGGCAGGGTCGGCCTCGGCCAGGACAGCTCAATTCCCGGTTACCAGATCAGCCAGCGCGCGGATTTCTTTGAAGCGGAAGTCGGCCTGGAAACCACCATCCGTCGGCCCATCATCAATACCCGTGACGAACCGCATGCCACCGCCGACAAGTACCGCCGGCTGCACGTGATCATCGGTGACGCCAACCTGAGCCAGGTCTCCAATTACCTGAAGTTCGGTACAACCGCCATGGTCCTCAGCCTCATCGAGGCAGGACTCGCGCCCAAGGTGGAGGTGCACGAGCCGGTCTCCGCCCTGCAGACGGTCAGCCATGATACTTCCCTTACTGCCAAGCTCAGGCTGCTCGACGGCCGTCGGGTCACAGCCCTGGACCTGCAGTGGATGTACCATGAGGCCGCGGCAAAACTTGCCCAGGACACCGGAGTCGCGGACGCCGTCGACGGGGACGGCCACACGCATGAGGTGCTGGAACGCTGGGCCACAACCCTCACCCAGCTGGACTCGAACAAGGCGGCAGCGGCGTCGTCCGTGGAGTGGCTCGCCAAGCTTTCCCTTCTTGACGGGTACCGGGAACGGGACGGCCTGGCCTGGGGTGAGGCGAGGCTGGGCCTGGTGGACCTCCAGTGGGCGGACATCAGGCCGGAGAAGGGGCTGTACTACCGGTTCCTCGCGAGGAACCGGATGCAGCGGATCGTCGACGACGGCGACATCGCCGCCGCGGTGACCGAACCGCCGTCGGACACGCGGGCTTACTTCCGTGGCCGGTGCATCAGCAACTTCGGCAAGGACGTGGTGGGGGCCAGCTGGGACTCGGTCATCTTTGACGTGCCCGGATATGGCCGGCTCCAGCGGGTGCCCACCAGGGAGCCGCTGAGGGGCACGAAAGCCCTGACTGGCGGTCTCTTTGCGCGCCACCGGACGGCGGGTCCTTTCCTCGCGGAACTCCTCGGACAAAAGAGCACTCCGCCTCCGGCGTAAACCGCGCCGGCGGGCGCACATCGTGGCAATATGGGCGTATCGGAAGATCCGTCCGGATCCGACGACTCACAGAGGAGAGATGACAATGGCAGGCCAGGAGCAGCAGCAGCCACAATCGCGCGACAGCCAGGTCGAGGAGGACGTGCCGGAGGCCCCTCCCGCGCCCCCTGAAGCACAGGCTTCGGAGTCCACACAGGGCGTGGACGACCTTCTCGACGAAATCGACGGCGTCCTCGAGTCCAACGCCGAGGAATTCGTCCGCGCATTCGTTCAAAAAGGCGGTCAGTAACCCGGTTCCGGATGGTGGCGGAAGCCGCGGACGGCCGGAATCTGTACAGACGTTGAAGTACCACGTTCAAGGAGTGCATCAGTGCAGGAATCAACCGCCAATCAGGTAGCCGCCAACGCGACATCGTCATTCACCGAGCATCTGCAGCGTGACCGGCCGGAACTGCTTCCCAACAACCGCGCGCTGCCGGTCGGACCAGGCCCGGCCACCCCGCTGCAGGTGCCCCACGCCACCACCATCGTGGCGATGAGCTACGCCGGCGGGGTGCTCATGGCCGGCGACCGGCGGGCCACCATGGGCAACGTGATTGCCAGCCGGCACATTGAGAAGGTATTTCCCGCAGACCAGTACTCCGTCCTTGGCATCGCGGGCACGGCAGGCATCGCCATCGACCTCACCCGGCTGTTCCAGGTAGAGCTGGAGCACTACGAAAAAATTGAGGGCACCCTGCTCAGCCTCGACGGAAAGGCCAACAGGCTCGGAGCCATGATCCGCGGCAACCTGCCCATGGCGCTGCAGGGCCTGGCGGTGGTGCCCCTCTTTGCGGGCTTTGACACAACCGCGGGTGTGGGCCGCCTCTTCTCTTACGACGTCACCGGCGGCAGATATGAAGAACGTGAGCATCATACGGTCGGGTCCGGTTCGGTCTTTGCCCGCGGCGCCCTGAAAAAGCTGTGGCGGCCCAACCTCACCGAGGCTGAGGCGGTTTCAGTCGCCGTAGAATCACTGTATGACGCTGCCGACGACGATTCCGCCACCGGCGGTCCGGATCCCGTCCGCCAGTTGTGGCCGGTTGTGTACACCGTGAACAGGACCGGTGCCCGCCGCGTCCCCGAGTCCGAACTGGCAACGGTGGCGGGAAACATCATCGAAGCCCGGTCCTCCGCCCGGCGGGAGGCCTGAGATGACCCAGCAGCAGTTCTACGTATCCCCAGAACAGCTGATGAAGGACCGTGCGGACTTCGCACGGAAAGGCATCGCACGCGGCCGGTCGGTGGTGGTGATCAGCTGCGAGGACGGTATCGCGCTGGTGGCTGAGAACCCATCGCCGTCGCTTCACAAGATCGGCGAGATCTATGACAAAATCGCGTTCGCAGCAGTCGGCAAATACAACGAATTCGAAAGTCTCCGCCAGGCCGGAGTCAGGTATGCCGACGTCCGCGGGTACTCCTATGACCGCGAGGACGTCACGGCCCGGGGCCTGGCCAGCGTATATGCCCAAAGCCTCGGTGCGGTGTTCACCGCAGAGCAAAAGCCGTTCGAAGTGGAACTGGCCGTCGCCGAGGTGGGCCCCAGCCAGGAACTGGACCATCTCTACCGGCTGACTTTCGACGGGACAATCGCGGATGAGCATGGCTTCATCGTGATGGGCGGCCAGGCCGAAAAGGTCTCGTCTGCCATCACTGACGGCTGGCGTGCATCACTGGGGTTTCCCCAGGCGATCCGCCTGGCGATGCGGGGCCTGGTCACTGACACGGAGGCTGACCTAAAAGCCAAGGCATTGCCCGTCAAAGCCGTGGAAGTTGCCGTCCTGGACCGGATGTCGGAGAGCTCCCGCGGCTCCCGGCGGGCGTTCCGGCGACTGAACAACGCCGATATCACGGCGCTGCTTGCTGAGGAGGACTGACATGGACAAGAGGATCTTCGGTATCGAGACCGAATTCGGCATTTCGTACTCAAGCCCTGATTCGCGGCCGCTGGCCCCTGAGGAAGTGGCCCGCTACCTTTTCCGGAAGGTGGTCAGCTGGGGACGGTCATCCAACGTCTTCCTGACCAACGGTTCACGCCTGTACCTGGACGTCGGATCGCATCCTGAGTATGCCACTGCGGAATGCGATGACCTCGCACAGCTCATCGCGCACGACCGGGCCGGCGAGCTCATCCTGGACGACCTCGTGGAAGAGGCGCAGTCGAGGCTGGCCGCTGAAGGCTTCAACGGCACCGTCTACTTGTTCAAGAACAACACTGATTCGGCGGGGAACTCCTACGGAAGCCACGAAAACTATCTGATCCCGCGGCGGGGCGAATTCTCCCGGCTCGCAGAAATCCTGATTCCGTTCCTGGTCACCCGCCAGCTGATCGCGGGGGCAGGCAAGATCCTCAAGACACCGCACGGAGCTACCTACGCGTTTTCGCAGCGTGCCGACCACATCTGGGAAGGTGTCTCGTCGGCCACCACCAGGTCCCGTCCCATCATCAACACCAGGGACGAGCCACACGCGGATGCCGAGTTCTTCCGCCGGCTCCATGTCATCGTGGGCGATTCCAACATGTCCGAAACCACGGCCCTCCTGAAGGTGGGAACCGTGGACCTGATCCTCCGCATGATCGAGGCCGGGGTGATCATGCGTGACATGAGGATGGAGAACCCCATACGCAGCATCCGCGAGATTTCCCACGACCTCAGCGGCCGTGCACTGGTCCGGCTTGCCAACGGCCGTCAGCTGACGGCCTTGGAGATCCAGCAGGAGTACCTGACCAAGGTCACCGCCTTTGTCAAGGAGCACGGGGCCCACAACCCGCATGTGCCGCTGATCCTTGACCTCTGGGGCAGGACCCTGAATGCCATCGAAAGCGGCGACACCAGCACCATTGACACGGAAATCGACTGGGCCATCAAAAAGAAGCTGATGGACAACTACCGGCAACGGCATGGCCTGGGCCTTGACGCACCACGGATCGCGCAGTTGGACCTCACGTACCACGACATTTCACGGACCCGCGGACTGTATTACCTGCTTCAGTCCAGGGATGCCGTGCGCCGGGTGGTGGATGACACAGTGGTCAAGGATGCAGTGGATGCACCGCCGCAAACCACCAGGGCAAAACTGCGCGGCGACTTCGTCCGGCGTGCGCAGGAACTGGGCAGGGACTACACCGTGGACTGGGTGCACCTGAAGCTGAATGACCGGGCGCACCAGACCATCCTGTGCAAGGATCCGTTCCGGAGCGTGGACGACCGTGTTGATGCGCTATTGGACTCTATGGGCTGACACCCAGCTTCAGGGGCTATTCTGGATAGGGCCGTTCTTTGGCCCTGCGGCGGTGCCGAGCGCAGGAATGCCGGCACCGCATCCATCTTGCCCCGACGAAAGTTCTCTTACGTGCGCCGACTCCTAGCAATCCTTATCCCCGGTCTGCTGCTGCTTACCGCCTGTGGCGGGACACCCCCGGCACCGGAACCAACCAGCCAGTCCGCTGGCGATACTGCCAAGTTCGACTCCCTCAAACTGACGGACAACGGGGACAAAAAGGCTCCGGGCGTTGATTTCACCAAACCCCTGGAAGTCACTGAGCCCACTGTCAAGGTCGTCAACGAGGGCAGCGGCGATCCGGTCAAGGCCAACCAGGTTGCGAACATCTCGATCCTGGCCCTTAATGGGACCGACGGCTCCACCCTGGAGGACACGTTCGCCGGGGAGCCCGAGCCGCTCGAACTCAACGATGAACTCAAAACCGGAAGCGCCGTCATCTACAACGCGTTTGTGGGTGCCAAAGTCGGTTCCAGCCTGGCCCTTGCCATCCCCGGCCAGGCAGCCGCTGAAGGTGCCCCAGCCCAGCCCACACAGCTTCTCGTGATCAAGGTGCTCTCCGCGGAGGACGTCACCCCGCCGCTCGAAAAGCCCGAGGGCGACACTGTCACTCCGCCTGCCGGCCTCCCCACTGTCAAGGAATCTGACAAGGGAATCCCCGAGATTTCCATTGATGGCTCCCCGGCGCCGACCGACCTTATTGCACAGGACCTGATCAAGGGCAAGGGCCCGGAGGTCAAGGCCACGGACTCGGTGGTAGTCAATTACGTCGGCGTGACGCACTCCGATGGCAAGGTTTTCGACTCCAGCTACGATAAGGGCCAGACACAGACCTTTCCGCTGAACGGGGTCTACAAGGGCTGGGAGCAGGGCCTGGCCGGGAAGACGGTTGGATCGCGCGTCCTGCTGGTCATTCCCGCCGCCTTGGGCAACCCTGACCCCGCCCAGGGCCCTCAGGGTGACCTCGTCTTCGTTGTGGACATCCTCGGCGTCAAGTAGCCGGACAGCCTTAATACATCACCCGCCAACCATCAAAGGAGCAACCATGTCATTTGGTCAGCGCAATTTCGACCGCCAGAAGCCGGAAATTGACTTCCCTGAAGGCGAGGTCCCCACCGAACTGGTCATCACCGACCTGATCGAGGGTGACGGCGCCGAGGCCAAGGCCGGAGACACCGTCTCCACCCACTACGTGGGCGTCGCCTGGTCCACCGGCGAAGAGTTCGACGCTTCCTGGGGCCGCGGTGCCCCGCTGGACTTCCGCGTAGGCGTCGGCCAGGTCATCCAGGGCTGGGACCAGGGCCTGCTGGGCATGAAAGTCGGGGGACGCCGCCGCCTTGAGATCCCGTCTGAGCTTGCCTATGGCTCCCGCGGCGCCGGTGGAGCCATCGGGCCCAACGAAGCCCTGATCTTTGTGGTCGACCTCGTGGGCGTCCGCTGACCGGAGCTCCACAGGGCCGGAAGGCGCGGTAACAATCAGGATCCGTTTTCCTGTTGTTGCCGCGCTTTCTGCTTTCCGGAACGGATTTTAGTAACGTTGCCAGAGTGTCCGCATCCCGTACAGAACGCCTGCTCAATCTGCTGATCGCACTCCTGAACACCAAATACGGCCTGCGCCGCAGCGAGCTGCGGGAAAAGGTCTATCACGACACGTCCGGCAACGACGTTGCCTTCGGCAGGATGTTTGAGCGGGACAAGAACGACCTCCGGCAGTTCGGTTTCGATGTGGAGACCGCCACGGACCTGGGCTGGAGCGAGGACGACCCCGCCACCACCCGCTACCGGATCGGCAAGGAGTCGAACCGGCTGCCGGATGTCCAGCTCAGCCCGGGGGAGTGGACCGTCCTTCTCCTTGCCTCGCAGCTGTGGGAACGCGCTGCGTTGGGCACCGCCGCCGAGAATGCGCTGCGGAAGCTTCAGGCTTCCGGCCGGTTGGCAGACGTTGAACTGCCCGTTGGCGTACAGCCCAGGATCAAACCCGCTGGCCAGGCTTTCGATGACCTCGTGGCCGCGATGCATGCCCAGCACCCTGTCAGCTTCACGTATCTGGCAGGCAGCACCGGGAACGAGGAGCAGCGGACGCTGGAACCCTGGGGGCTGGGAAGCAGGTTTGGCCAGTGGTACCTCGCCGGCTATGACCGTTCCCGCAAGGCCCCGAGGCACTTCCGCCTGTCCCGGCTCACCAGCGCCGTCACCGTGCTGGACAAGGAGAAGTACTCGCCGCCAAAGAACTTCAATATCCGCGACGAGCTCGCCAGGCTTCCGGAACTCCCGCTGCGGACCGCCGTCGTGGACGTCAGGGAAGGGCGTCTCCTGGGGCTGCGCCGGCGGGCTCTCGCCGGCGACGGCGGGGACACGGAGGAGCCCGACGCCGGCTACGAGCGGCTGCAGCTTCACTTCAGGGACGCGGAGGTGCTTGCCGAGGAGCTGGCCTCCTACGGCCCCGATGCCACGGCAGTTGCGCCCCACGAGCTGGTGACGGCAGTGCGGCGAAGGTTGCGTGCCGCCGCCGACTTCTGCGCAGCCCCGGTACCGGCGTTCGAATTTGCGGATGCCACGCGCGGCAGGTCCGTCCGCAAGGGCACGTCTGAAGACCAACTCAAGCGAATGCTCCAGCTGGTGCCGTTTCTGGTCCACAACCAGGGGCTGCACATCCAGGAGGTTGCAGAGCGCTTCGGCGTCACCCGCAACGAGCTGGAGGACGACTTGCGGATCCTCATCTGTTCCGGCCTGCCTGAGGGATACCCGGACGACCTCCTCGATATCCAGTGGGAGGACGACCACGTCTACATCACCCAGGATCTGGACCTGAACAGGCCGGTCCGCTTTACGGTGGATGAGGCCTGTGCGCTCCTCACGGGACTGGAGACACTGAACGGGCTGCCGGAACTCGCCGAAGGCGGCGCCCTGGAGTCTGTGACGCTGAAGCTCATGGCAGCAGCCGGCGAGGAGGGACTGCGGGCCGGATCCCTCGCCGGACCGGAGGTGGGCCCCGCGGATTCCGCCACGCTGGACGTTGTCCGCCAGGCGATCGGTTCCCGGTCCCAGCTGCATCTGGTGTACCTGTCTTCCCAGCGCGACCAGGTTTCCGAACGCGAGGTGGACCCGCTGCGCCTGTACTCGCTGGACAACACGTGGTACTTCGAGGCCTACTGCCACTCCGCCCAGGGGTTGAGGAACTTCCGGCTCGACCGGGTCCAGGAGCTGCGCCCCAACGGGAAGCAGGCCTCCACGCAGATTGGGCCGGAGGAAGGATTTCCGGCCAAGCTGTTCACTCCGAACGACGACGACACCACCGTAACGGTCCAGCTCACCAGGCAGGGTGCAGGCTTGGCGGACGATTATTACGCCGAACGCACCGCGGCCCTTCCGGACGGCGGGCTTGTGGCCGAGATCCGGTTTGGCAGCACAGCCTGGCTGCCCATGTTCGTCGCACAGCACGGTGGTTCGGCGCGCATCCTCAAGCCCGCCAAGCTGTCGGAATCTGCACTCGAATGGATCGAAGCCGCATTGGCCCGGTACGGCGGCTAGACTTCTCAGCATGCCTTGGTGGTCTTGGATCCTGATCTGGATAGCGCTTGTTGCTGTCTCCCTCCTGTTTTATGTCCTTTTGGGCATACGGCTGTACCGCCAGTTCATGGCAACGGTCAAGGACCTGGGTGCCGCCGGCGAGAAGCTGGGGCATTCGGGACCGTTTTTGCCTGCACCTCCGGACACCGCCGGTACGCGGGCGCAGCAGCCTGGCTCGGCGGTTTTTGCCTCACCCGCCCGGATGCGACATGATTACCACGCATCCAAGTCATCCCGCCGGGAACTGCGACGCACCAGGCGTGTGCAGCGCAAGACGGACCGTGGCCAGCCACAGTCGCTTGCCGATCTGGACTTCACTTAGACGTAGGATGTAAACAATAGAAAGGACCTCCTGACATGAGGCTTGAAGGCTGGCATCTGATTATCATTATTGTCTTGGCGTTGGTGCTCTTTGCTGCGCCAAAACTTCCAGGAATGGCTAGAAGCCTTGGGCAATCCATGCGTATCTTCAAGTCTGAAGTCCGCGAGATGAAGAAGGACGGAGCACCAGAAGCCAAGGACGGCGACAGCGCTGTCGAGGGCAAGGTTGTCAACCACCCGCAGGCCAAACCCGGCGAGCCTACCGACGGTACTGACGTTCCGCCGCCGAATCGTGCCTAACCCTCAGTGGCCGTAAAGATGGGCCGGCAAGACAATCCAGAGGGCCGGATGGCCCTGATGGATCACCTCAAGGAACTCAGGAACCGGCTGTTCAAGTCAGCCATTGGCGTGATCCTGGGAACCGTCGTTGGATTTATCCTGTATCAGCCAATGTTGGCTGCTTTGATCAAACCAATTACGGACCTCAATCAAAAAGAGGGCAGACTCGCAAGCCTCAACTTTGATGGCGTCGCAAGTTCCTTTGACCTGATGATCCAGATCTCCGTATTCATGGGTCTGATACTGGCCAGCCCGGTTTGGCTCTACCAACTATGGGCCTTCATAGTGCCCGGACTTCACAAGAAGGAACGGCGTATGGCGCTGTCCTTCGTGGCAGCGGCAGTACCGCTCTTTGTCGGAGGCGTCTTTCTGGCGTGGATGGTTCTGCCAAACGCAGTCCGTGTGCTCACGGATTTCACACCGGCCGGAGCGTCCAACTTCATCACCGCCCAGGTCTATCTCTCGTTTGTAACGCGACTAATGCTTGCATTCGGCATTGCGTTCCTTTTGCCAGTTGTCCTTTTCGGCCTCAACGTGGCGGGAATACTGAAGGGCGCACAACTCGTCAAGAGCTGGCGGATCACGGTATTTCTGGTGTGTCTTTTTGCTGCTATGGCAGCGCCGGGCGCCGATGCAATGAGCATGTTCTATCTGGCCGGACCCATGTTGGCGCTCTTTTTCCTGGCCGTCGTGCTCTGCCTCATGAATGACAAAAGGCGCGAACGCCGGGCAGCCAAGCGCGCTGCCGAGACTGAAGCCACCGCCGACGTCGCGACGCCGGGCAGCGAACTGAAGAACCTCTAGCCCGCGGCGCACTAGGCTGGAGGCATGTCCTCTATTTCCGGGCCGCTCGCTTCGGGGCCATTTTCTACCGGGCCAACCGATCCAGAACCACAGTCGCCTTCTGAACGTTACCTGGCCAGCGCCGAGCGCACGGCCGAGGCCAGCAGCTACCTGGGCGGCTTTATCCGCACCCTCGAATTTGAGCTTGACGATTTCCAGCGCCAGGCCTGCCTTTCCCTCCAGGAAGGCAGGGGGGTGTTGGTCGCGGCCCCCACGGGCGCCGGAAAGACAATCGTAGGCGAGTTCGCCATCTACCTCGCCCTGGAGCGAAATCTCAAGGCCTTTTACACCACCCCTATCAAGGCGCTGAGCAACCAGAAATTTGCTGAGCTCGCCGAGAAGTACGGGCCCGAAAATGTGGGACTCCTGACCGGTGATACCAGCATCAACGGAGATGCCCCGGTAGTAGTGATGACCACCGAGGTCCTTCGGAACATGCTCTATGCGGATTCGGACACGTTGGATGACCTGGGCTTTGTGGTGATGGACGAGGTCCACTACCTCGCGGACCGCTTCCGCGGCGCGGTCTGGGAGGAAGTCATCATCCACCTCCCCAGCGAGGTCCAGGTCGCCTCCCTGAGTGCCACTGTGTCCAACGCGGAGGAGTTCGGTGCCTGGCTGGACACCGTGCGCGGCGACACGGACATCATCGTGTCCGAACACCGGCCGGTGCCACTGTGGCAGCACGTCATGGTGGGCAAGGAAATCGTGGACCTCTTTGCCGGCGAAACTACCTTCGATGAAATCGCTCCGCCAGCGGACGGCGAAGACGGAACCCCTGGCCTGGCTGTGATCGGTGGCGCGTCCGCGCAGGATGACTCCGTACGACCGGGGTTTGAGGTGAACCCGGACCTGCTGGCGATGTCCAGGAGCGAGAGCCAGCAAAGCTTCCGCGGCCAATTCGGACACGGCGGACGCAGCCAGCGCCGTCAGCACCGCCAGCGCGGCGACGAGCGGGGGCCCACCCAGGGCGCCCAGCCTGTGGGAGTACGGAAAGCCAGCCGCCCCCAGGTGATCGCCAGCCTGGACCGGCAGGACCTGCTGCCGTCGATCACCTTCATATTCTCCAGGGCGGGCTGCGACGCCGCCGTGGCACAGTGCGTATCCTCCGGGTTGTGGCTGACCACCGAGAGGGAGCAACGCATCATCGCCCAGCGCGTTGACGAGGCCGGGCAGGACATCCCTTCAGATGATCTGGATGTCCTTGGCTTCTGGACGTGGCGGGACGGCCTGCTGCGCGGATTCGCCGCCCACCACGCCGGCATGCTGCCCACGTTCAAGGAGGTAGTGGAGAAACTCTTCGTCGAAGGGCTGGTGAAGGCTGTTTTCGCCACCGAAACCCTCGCCTTGGGCGTCAATATGCCTGCCCGCTCCGTGGTCCTGGAGAAGCTGGACAAATTCAACGGCGAAGCCCACGTGGACATCACCGCAGGGGAGTACACCCAGCTCACCGGCCGCGCCGGCCGCCGCGGCATTGACGTGGAGGGCCATGCTGTGGTGCTCTGGCAGCCCGGCACAGATCCGACGGCGGTTGCAGGCCTGGCTTCCAGGCGGACCTATCCGTTGAACTCGAGTTTCAGGCCGACGTACAACATGAGCATCAACCTGTTGGCGCAGTTCGGCCGAACCCGTGCCCGGGAGATCCTTGAATCGTCTTTCGCACAGTTCCAGGCGGACCGTTCAGTAGTTGGCCTCGCCAGGCAGGTCCGCAGCAGGGAGGAATCCCTTGCGGGCTTTGCGAAGTCCATGACATGCCACCTTGGGGACTTCACGGAGTATGCCCGGTTGCGGCGGGAGCTTTCCGACGCCGAGAATGTCACCTCGCGCACCAAATCCCGGGCACGGAAGTCCCTCAGCGACGATTCCCTGGCACGATTGCTGCCCGGCGATGTGGTTGATGTGCCCGGCGGCCGGGCCCCTGGGCCCGCCATCGTTCTCAGCTCAGACCACAGCAGCCGTGAGCCGCGCCCGGCCGTGCTGACACTGGACAACCAGCTCCGCAGGATCGGTACGGACGACCTGGAAGGGCCCATTGCGCCCATGACGCGCATCCGGATTCCGAAATCCTTCAACGCAAAGGTCCCGAAGTCCCGCCGGGACCTTGCGTCGTCGGCAAGAAATGCGCTCCGGGAGAACCGTCCACCCGCCCCGACCAGCAGCCGCAACAACGACTTTGGCCTGGCAACAGCCCTGCCCAACCAGGAAAAGCGGATCGCCGAACTGCGCCGGGCGCTGCGCGCCCACCCCTGCCACGGCTGCAGCGAGCGTGAAGACCATGCACGGTGGTCGGAGCGCTGGTGGAAGCTGCGGCGGGAGACCGATGCCCTGGTCCGCCAGATCCAGGGGAGGACCAACACCATCGCCAAGACGTTCGACCGCGTCTGTGATGTCCTGTCCGCCTACGGCTATCTGGAAGCCGCGGGCGACGGGCGGCTGACCATCAGCTCCGACGGGCAGCGGCTGCGGCGCATCTACGGTGAGAAGGACCTGCTGATTTCGCAGTCGCTCCGGCTGGGCGCGTTCGACGACCTGGACGCCGTCGAAGTGGCCGCTTTGGCGAGTGTCCTGGTGTACCAGGCCAAACGCGAGGACAGGGGGCTCCGGCCCAGGATGCCCAGCATTTCGCTGGAGTCGTCAGTGGATCTGGTGATCCGGGAGTGGTCGGCGCTGGAGGACGTGGAAGAACAGAACAAGCTTCCGCTGACCGGCGAACCCGAGCTGGGACTGGTCTGGCCCATGTACAAGTGGGCCCGGGGGAAGCATCTCCAGGAAGTCCTCAACGGTACTGACCTTGCGGCCGGTGACTTTGTCCGCTGGGTCAAGCAGGTCATTGACCTCCTCGACCAGCTCGCCAAGATTCCGGGCCTGGAGCCTCGCCTCGCACGGCTGTGCACTGAGGCAATCTCCCTGGTCCGGCGCGGCGTGGTGGCCTACTCTTCCGTCGTCTGATCAACCTCCATCGCCTGATTTGCGGGGCCGCCGAACGGTACCGCGCCGTCCCCTACACCTAGGAGCATGCCCGCCATATGAAACACGCACGTTCTTCAGCGCCCGCCCAGCCCGGGCGGAAGGTGGTGCTGTACCGCAACGGTTCCGTCTACACTGCCGCGGACCCGTTCGCCACCGCAATGCTCGTCGACGGCGACACTGTCGCCTGGGTGGGCTCCGAGCAGGCGGCATCGTCGATCGCGGACGGCTCCATGGAGATCATCGATCTGCACGGGG
This sequence comes from Arthrobacter pascens, assembly GCF_030815585.1. Classification (NCBI taxonomy): domain Bacteria; kingdom Bacillati; phylum Actinomycetota; class Actinomycetes; order Micrococcales; family Micrococcaceae; genus Arthrobacter; species Arthrobacter pascens. The sequence goes on along the minus strand of NZ_JAUSWY010000001.1, from coordinate 1,836,992 downwards.
CACTGGTGGCGCCGGGATTTGTCGACTCCCACATCCACCTGACCGAAACCGGCATCGCGCTGGGCTCCCTGCAGCTGGGAGAGGTACGCTCGGCCCGGCAACTGTTGGAGACGGTGGCGTCGTCAAAGGCTGAAGGGCCGGTGCTGGGGCATGGCTGGGATGAGTCCCTGTGGGAGGATCCGGCCCTGCCAAGCGCTGAGGAGCTCGAGCGGGCCGCAGGCGGCAGGCACGTCTATCTGTCCAGGGTGGACGTGCATTCGGCCTTGGTTTCGTCCTCGCTGGCAGCCACTGCAGGGCTTGCCGGCCTCGATGGCTTCTCCTCCGGCGGCCAGGTCAAGCGTGCGGCCCACACGGCTGCGCGCCAGGCCACGCGGCGTCTTCCCGACCAGACACTTCGGGAACACCAAAGGCGTGCCCTGATGGAGGCTGCGCAGAATGGATACGTTGCCCTGGCTGAGATGGCCGCGCCGCATGTCGGAGGGGTTTCTGACCTTCGTTTGGCCGCTTCCTGGAACACCGGGCAGGGCGAAGGCGCCGTACCGGAGGTACTGCCGTACTGGGGCGAATTGTCCACCTCCGAGGAGCACGCGCATGCTGTCCTGGAGGAACTTGGCGTCCCCGTGCGCGGCCTTGCCGGCGACTTGAACATTGATGGGTCCATCGGCTCCCGGACTGCGGCACTCCGGTCCGACTACAGCGACGCACCGGGGGAGCGTGGCAGCCTCTACCTTTCGGCGGACCAGGCCGCTGCCCACCTGGCAGCCTGCTCGCGGTTGGGCATCCAGGGGGGCTTCCACGTCATCGGCGACGCCGGGCTGGACGCTGCGCTGACAGCACTTGACCTCGCCGCAGCGGAAGTGGGCGAACAACGGATCCGCGCTGCCGGTCACCGCTTTGAACACGTGGAAATTGCCGATTCCGACGCCGTGCAGCGGCTGGCCCGCTATTCGGTCACCGTCAGTGCCCAGCCCGGGTTTGACGCCGCCTGGGGTACCTCAGCGGGTCTGTACGAGCAGCGCCTGGGCAGCCGGAGCCAGTCCATGAATGCCTTCGCCTCTTTCTACTCTGCAGGAGTCCCCATATGCTTCGGCAGCGACAGCCCGGTCACTCCGCTGCGCCCCTGGTCGAGCGTCCGTGCCTGCCTGCAACACAACAACCCCGACGAACGGATCTCGGCGCGGGCGGCGTTCCTGGGCCATACCCGGGCAGGCTGGCGGGCCGCCAAATACCAGAACCCGATGGCAGGACAGCTGGTTCCGGGAGCCCCCGCGAGTTTCGCCGTTTGGGAGGTTGAAGAACTGATGGTCCAGGTGGCCGACGGACGGGTGCAATCCTGGAGCACCGATCCGCGGGCACGTACTCCCTTGCTTCCGGCCTTGGACACCGGAAGGGACCCGACCTGCCTGCAGACCGTGCGGGACGGGTACGAGCTGTTTGCCAGTCCTGCTCTGCGCCCCTGAGCCTGGCCTGCAGGGCGACACCCTATAATGGATAGTTGCGCCTGTCAGCCAGCGCTTCCGCTGTGCGTCAGTCGCTCCGACCGCTCCCATCCAGGAAAGGCTCCCTGTGCGCGTCCTTACCATCATTCCTACCTACAACGAACTGGAATCGCTGCCCAAGACACTTCAACGCCTGCGCGCAGCCGTGCCGGAATCTGATGTGCTGGTGGTGGATGACAACAGCCCCGACGGAACCGGCCAGCTCGCCGACAGCTTCGTTGCCGACGATGCTCAGGTCCATGTACTGCACCGCCAGGGCAAGGAAGGCCTGGGCGCGGCCTACATTGCCGGTTTCCGCTGGGGCCTGGACGCAGGTTATGACGTCCTGGTGGAAATGGATGCGGACGGGTCACACCAGCCTGAACAGCTTCCACAGCTCCTGGAAGCCGTAGAGCAGGGCGCGGACCTGGCCATGGGCTCCCGCTGGGTTGCGGGCGGCAGCGTGGTGAACTGGCCGCTGTACCGTCAGGCGATTTCCCGGGTCGGCAGCACGTATGCGCGCATTATGCTGGGCCTCAAGATCAAGGACGTGACCGGCGGATACCGGGCTTTCCGCCGGACAACGCTGGAAAAGCTGAACCTCGACCAGGTGGACTCGGTGGGCTACGGCTTCCAGGTGGACCTGGCGTGGCGTGTGGCCAAGATGGGGCTAAGGATCGAGGAACGACCCATCACCTTCGTGGAGCGTGAGCTGGGCGCCTCCAAGATGAGCGGCAACATCGTTGTCGAGGCGATGATTAGCGTGACCAAGTGGGGCCTGCAGGCCCGGTGGAACAAGTTGACAGGCAAGAAGGCCTCCGCCCAGGCCTGACCCAGGCTGAGCCGTGAATCAGACTGCATTGTGAAACCTCAGCTGAACCGGGCAGCCGAACTGCAAAGGGCCGTCCCTGCACCGTGATAACGGTGCAGGGACGGCCCTTGCCAGTTGGTGGGGCTGCGCCAGCGGTGACGCCGCGTCAGCTAACGCGGTTAGGCGCTGCGCCGTTCGCCACGGCGTTCGCGCAGGATGGTCAGGCGGTCCTCGAGGATCTGCTCCAGCTCCGGGAGGGAGCGCCGCTCAAGCAGCATGTCCCAGTGCGTGCGGACAGCCTTTTCGTTGCTGGTGTCCGGGCGTTCGCCGTCAACCAGGAGCGCTTCCTTACCGGTCTTGGAAACCCACACAGGGGGAATTTCCGCTTCGGAGGAGAAGGTAACAAAGACCTGTTCGCCGTCCTCGCACCTGTATTCGACGCGCTGACGCGGAGCCGGCTCGACGCCGGACTCGGTCTCCATGCTCTGCGCGCCAAGGCGCATACCCCGCAGGCTGCGATCGCTCATGTTTTCTCCCTCTGGTCGGTTCGTGGAGCAAGGCTCCACGCTAGCCGGCAGCGATCAAACGCTGCCGGACTACTGTGTGCGCTGTGCTGCATCATAAGATTCAACGCATTGCTAAGCATTCTTGTTCCAGCGGATCTGCTCCGACCGGACAAATATCCTATTATACGGGTCGAAAGGCGCCGGGGCAAAATACCACACTATCGACCTGCGGAAACAGGGAAGGGGACCTTCAAGTGTTGAAGGTCCCCTCGCGTAGTACCTGAAACAGGCCGCCTGACGACCGGTGTCAGGACTCCGGCTGTTTGGCGGGCTCGTCGCTGAACAATCCGCCGCCCGCGCGCGGATCAGGGTTGGTGCCGCCGAGGGCGTTGCCGATGCCCTTGAGGGCTTCGCCGACTTCACTGGGGATGATCCACAGCTTGTTCGATGAACCCTCCGCCAGCTTGGGAAGTGTCTGCAGATATTGGTAGGCCAGGAGCTTCTGGTCGGGGTTGCCCTTGTGGATGGCATCGAAGACCTTTTGGATGGCCTGGGCCTCGCCGTCCGCGCGCAGGATGGCTGCCTTGGCGTCACCTTCAGCGGCCAGGATGGAAGCCTGCCGCTGGCCCTCGGCCGTCAGGATGGCCGACTGCTTGGTGCCCTCGGCGGTGAGAATGGCTGCACGCCGGTCACGTTCTGCCCGCATCTGCTTTTCCATGGAGTCCTGGATGGAGTGCGGCGGATCGATGGCCTTCAGCTCCACCCGCGAGACACGGATGCCCCAGCGTCCGGTTGCCTCATCGAGCACACCGCGCAGCTGTCCGTTGATCTGGTCCCGGGAGGTCAGGGCCTCTTCGAGGTTCAGTCCGCCCACGACGTTACGCAAGGTGGTGGTTGTCAGCTGCTCCACGGCCTGGATGTAGTTGGCAATCTCGTACGTGGCCGCACGCGGATCCGTGACCTGGAAATAGACCACCGTATCGATGGACACCACCAGGTTGTCCTCGGTGATCACCGGCTGCGGAGGAAATGACACTACCTGTTCCCGAAGGTCGAGGAGCGGCAGGAGCCGGTCCACGAACGGGATCAGGATGGTCAGGCCCGGGTTGAGTGTCCGCTGGTACTTGCCGAGCCGCTCAACTACGCCTGCCCGGGCCTGCGGGATGATTCGCACCGAGCGGACCAGAACAATAATCACGAATACGATCAGGACCACCAGCACAATGCCCACCGCGGCTCCTCCTGCGTTATCCATACATCTCCTTATTCCCCAGTTGTTGATGAAGCTGTATCTAGGACGGGTTCGCTGTTTCCGGCTGGGCCGAGACGACGGCGGTTGCGCCGTCGATGGCGGAGACCACAACTTTTTGGCCCGCCGCAAGGACGCCTGCCGCAGAGCGTGCGCTCCAGACGTCGCCACCGATCTTCACGAGGCCGCCCGTTGAGCTGACGGCTTCCATGACCAGGGCCTGTTCCCCGATGAGCCGGTCTACATTGGTCCGCTGCTCGGAGGGTCCCTTTTTCAGGTGCGTGAGGGCAACCGGCCGGACAAACGCGATCATCAGCAGTGAAACCACGCAGAAGACGACGATCTGCAGCCAGAGGTCCGCTCCCGCGAAATCCGCTATGAGGGCGGCAAGGGTTCCGCCGCCCAGCATGATGAAGAAAAGGTCGAGTGTGATCATCTCGATTACTGCGAAGGCGAGGAACACGGTGAGCCACAGTGCCCACCAGTTCTCACTCAGCCATTCAAACATTCCGTCCCCCTCCGACCGTCCCCTTTGCCCTGCGTGCCGGCGGCGGCAGGCTCCAGTAACTGTCCCTCCATCCTAGTCCGAAGGCCGGCAGGGCGGCGGATAGCCGGGAACCGCAGCCGGATAGTGGCCAAGTCGTTATCCCGGCGGCCCGGCCGGACTGAAAACGGTGATCCGGAACCTGGCCTCCACTTCCGTGGCGGCGGCCAGGCCGTCGAGTCTCCCATAGATGGCAGCACGGTCCAGGTGATGTCCTGCCGGTCCCATAAAAGCCAGGTCAGCGACATCGCCGCGTGTCAGCACCATTGGAACATCCAGGTCCTGGACTGATCGGACAACGAAGTGCCCGGACATGGACTCGGCGAGTCTGTCGTCCTTGTCCGCTCCGATCCCGAGCATCCCCGTTTGCCTGGTCACGGCGGCCAGGTGGCCTGCCCGCGGAGTCACAACCACCAGCCGGCCGCCCGGTCGGAGGACCCGGGCGAATTCGGCCGCATTGCGGGGCGCAAAAATGACAGTGATGACGTCGACGGCGGCGTCTGCGACCGGAAGCGGCTGCCAGACATCACACACAAGGTTGATCGCCTCCGGATTAAGGCGTGCTGCGCGCCGCAGAGCGAATTTTGAGATGTCCAGCGCGACCGCGGTGAGGCCGGGCGTGGTTGGTGCCAGCGCATCCAGCAGCGCCCTAAGGTAGTGGCCGGTCCCGGTTCCGGAATCCAGGATGGTGCCGGCGCCCCCGGAAAGAACGGGAGTGACAGCGGTCGCCACCGCGTCAGAAAGCGGGCGGTAGTGCCCGCCTTCGAGGAACGCAAAGCGGGCCGCTACCATCTCCGCAGAGTCAGCTTCGAAGACGGTGCCTTTTCCGACAAGCAAATTGAAGTACCCCTGCCTGGCCGCGTCGAAACTGTGCCCGGACGCGCATACCAAGGCTGCCGGCCGGGGAGCTGCCTGTCCGCCATCTGCAGCATTGAGCGGAGCCCGGCACAGGGGGCACAGCAGAGGGACAGCGGGGGAGGATGGCATATGCACCATCTTAGGGCGGTGATACGGGCGGGCGGTGCGGCGAAACCCGTGCTGCTTCGCCTTGGGAAGAGCGCACGTTAGGCTCACATGGGTGAAGCCAGAACACCTCCCTTTGTTGAATTCCGTCTCGGCCCCGGCTGTCCATCCAGACGGCAGCAGGGCAGTCGTTTCGGTGACCAGGCCGGATTTCCTCGCAGACTCCTACGTGGGCCAGTTGTGGAATGTTCCATTGGACCCCCTGAAACTGCCCCGCCGCATGACCAGGGGATTCCTTGATACTGCGCCTTCGTTCTCGCCGGACGGGCTGGTGCTGGCTTTCCTTCGGGCGGCGGGACCGTCCGCGAAGCCGCAGCTCTGGGTGGTGGAGGCTGAGGGTGGCGAACCGCAGCAACTCACCGACAGACTCCTGGGCGTCGAGTCTTTTGCGTGGTCTCCGGACTCCCACAGGATTGTCTTTAGCTCGAGAGAGCCGGCAGAGGGGCGGTACGGCAGCAGCGAAGGCGTTGGACGCGAAGCCGAGGACCCCCGGTTCATCACGACGTACCAATACCGGATGAATGGCGTGGGCTACACCAAGGACAAACCCACACAACTTTTCGTGATGGATGTCCCAGGGCTCGGCGACGAGCCCCGGATCACGCCCAGGGGACGCACGCAACGGTCACCGCACGCTGCGGATGCCCCCGACGAAGAACCTCGTTACGTCGATCCGCTGCCGCCGGCCCGGCAGCTGACGTCACTCGCGGCTGACCATCACAGCGCGGGATTCAGTTCCGATGGCTCCTATGTGTATTTCGTGGCGGCCCCGCCCGAAAACGATGAGGAACTATCGGCCGGTATCTATCGCGTCCCGATCGGGGGAGGGGACCCGATTCCGGTGAGGCCTGCGGACGCTGCGCGACGGGCCGTCCAGGACGTCCTGCAGTCCAAGGACGGCGCGTGGCTGTTCTTCATTGCAAGAGGACTTGGCGATTCCGGCAGGGACTTCGTGGCCCGCAATGCTGTCCTGTATTGCATGCCGGCCGAAGGCGGCGATGCGGTTGCACTGACCGATCCGGAAATGATGGACGTTGCCTGCCCAGGCGGGCGGATTGAGCTCCGCGGCGCGGACAGGGCCCTGGTCCTGAATAATGCCCAGGGCACGGTGGAACTCCTCGAGTTGAGCGCCACGGGGGACCACGCCCTGCTGGTGCATGGCGACAAGGTGGCGACGGGAGCCGCGTGGGCGGGAGGTTCGCTGCTGGTAGCGTTCTGCGATCCTTCAACTGCCGGTGACCTGGCGGTGCTGGAAGGAGGGCAGTTGCGGCTGCTCACAGATTTTTCAGCGCCACTCCGGACCGAGGCGGAAGTAGTGGTTCCGCAAGAGCTGACCTTCGACTCGGGTGACGGGTATCCCGTCCACGGCTGGCTGGTCAAGCCTGCCGGCAAGGGCCCCCATCCCGTGCTGCTGAACATCCACGGCGGGCCCTTCGCCCAATACACAGGGGCATTCTTTGACGAAGCCCAGGTTTACGCCGACGCCGGGTACGCGGTGCTGATGTGCAATCCCCGAGGCTCGGCGGGCTACGGCCGTGAGCATGGGCTCGCTATCAAAGGCCGGCTGGGGACGGTGGACATGCAGGATGTGCTGGCGTTCCTCGACGGTGCGCTGAAGGAACTTCCGGCTCTGGATGCCGGGCGGCTGGGCATCATGGGTGGCTCGTACGGTGGATATCTGACCGCGTGGACCATAGCGCGGGACCATCGGTTCCAGGGAGCGATCGTGGAGCGCGGGTTCCTGGACCCTGTCAGTTTTGAAGGCTCGGCCGATATTGGCTGGTACTTCGGCGCGGAATACACCGGCGGGTCACGCCAGGAGATCGCCGCCCAGAGCCCGATGGAACACGTGGACGACGTGCGGACCCCGACGCTCGTCATCCACAGCGAGGATGACCTGCGGTGTCCGATAGAGCAGGGCCAGCGCTACTTCACGGCGCTGAAGCGGCGTGGAGTGGAGACCGCGCTGCTTGTCTTTCCGGGTGAGGACCATGAGCTGTCGCGGTCCGGAACGCCGCACCACCGCCGTCAGAGATTCGAACACATCCTGCGCTGGTGGTCCAGGTTCCTCCCAACGGCTGCAAATCAGGAAGAGCCGCCTTCTGCCTGACTGGCCGGCAGTTCAGGGAGGAAGCCCAATCCGGCGCGTGACTTGCCGATACCCGGCTCAGCCCACCGGGCGGCGTACTCGGCGTTGCTGCTCAGTGACCTCAGCTCGGCACGGTCAACATACAAGGTGCCGTGCAGGTGGTCAGTCTCGTGTTGGACAATGCGTGCCTGCCAGCCCTGAAAGTCCCGTTGGGCCGCTGATCCGTCAGGCGTTTCGAACTCGAGCAGCACGCGTTCATGGCGCACCACCACGGCCTGCAGGCCGTTCAGCGAAAGGCAGCCTTCAAAAAACGCAGCGGTCTCCGTTCCGCGGGGGCTGTAGCGCGGATTCAGGATGGCCAGGAACTCCAGCGGCGTACGGTTGCGTAACACAGCCGCCTCCGGATCGACGTCGAACTGGTCCTCCAGCACTGCAAGCTGCAGGGGTACGCCCAGTTGGGGTGCGGCCAGCCCGACCCCCGGGGCTTCATGCATGACGCGTCTCATGAGATCGATCAGTTGCTCCAGTTCACCGCCGCTGATCTGGCCTTCGAAGGCAGCGGCGTGCTGGCGGAGCACGGGATGGCCTGCCTGCACGATCGGCGGCAGCGTTACGGCGGAGAGGAGTTCCTGCACGGTCTCCTGGATAAGCGCCGGGCTGAAGGGCGTGGGCGGGGAGGCTGGGCTCATGGGAAAAGCCTAGCGGCGCAAGGACTGTGGCGGCGGCACACGTCCGCTAGTCTCGATGCCATGACTGAACTGAATTCACCGGATACTCTGCCCCTGGACTGTGTGCTGGACTTCGTCCGGGCCTTGGAAGCAGGCGGGGGCGCCGCGGAGATCCGGCCTTTCCTCTCTGAGGACTTCGTCCTGGTCGAAGCGCCGCACCTGCTGGCGCCGGAAGGGACCACCCGGAACCTCGAACAGGTGCTGGCGGGTGCCGACCAAAGCGCCCAGGTGGTCGTTGGCCAGAAGTTCGAGATCAGTCGCACAACCTGCCAGGACGGCCGCGTTGTGGTCGAAGCCGACTGGTCCGCCACGTCGCAGATGGACCTGAGATATTGGGACGCCGGCGAGACAATCCGCGCCAGGACGTCATCCGTATTCGAAGTCCGGGATGGCCGGATCGTCAGCCAGCACAGCTACGACTGCTACTTCGCTGCTGCCTGAGGCGCTCCCGTCCCCATTGCGCTTCACTGCATGGTGAAGCGCCTGGCCACCAGTCTGTTCACCGGGGGAATGGAAGCAGCTGTGCTGATGGCGGCGTTCCGCAGCCCCAGGAACGGCTGATCCAGGGGGCGTCCGAGCATCATGTTCACCTCGGACTGCCGTCTGGCTACCTCCGCGGACCGTTGACGTCGGAGTTCAAAATCCCGGAGCCTCCGTCCAACGCGTAGACCCTCCAGCGCTCCACGGATGATGGGCGCCAGCTCTTCAGCGTCCAGCCAGCCCAAGTTCATCCCTTGGCCGCCGATCGGGCTGATTTCGTGGGCAGCATCGCCAATCAATGCCGTTCTTCCTGCCACCAGCCGGGCAGCCATCGTTGACCGGGCGCTGAAACTGCTGAGCATCGAGTTCGTGGACGCGTCCGGGCGGATCCCCGTGCGCTGCTCCACCAGGCCTGCAAGATCGGCAGCGCTGGGGGCAGGGCCCGGCTGGCGGACCCGGACCACCCACCGCCGAAGGCCGCCAGGCAGCGGGAAGGATTCGACGATCCCGCCAGTCTCGAGGAAGAGCACCGCGTCCTGACCGTGAGTCCCCGCATCAGCGAAATCACCCATCACGTAGTGGTCAGGGTAGCTTTTGGTCCGGACGGGGATGCCCAGCAGGTTCCGCATCAGCGAACGCGAGCCGTCGGCCCCCACCGCCAGGGCAGCTGAAAGCTGCGACGGGACGGCGACGCCGGCAGCGCCGTCGATGGCGAGGGTGACCCGGCCGCCGTCGTCCTTTATCCCCGTCACATGGGCGCCCCTGACCAGGGCTGCGGGGTCAAGCTGACGAACCCGGCGCTCCAGGAGTACCTCCGTACGGAACTGCGGGAGGGCCAGGACAAACGGGAACCGGTCGGAAACCCTTGCAAAGGACATTGAACCCAGTGTCTCCGTGCCGCTCATGGCGATTCCCCGGCGGATGGGCACGCCTCCACTGACCATGGCAGAAGCGACGCCCACTCGGTCCAGGGCCGTGAGCGCCGGCGGGTGGATGCCGATGGCACGCGAGTGCCGGTCCCGGTGAAGCCGCTGTTCCACGACCCGAACACCGACTCCTTGCTCCAGGAGGAGCGCGGCGAGGTAGAGGCCTACCGGGCCACCACCGACGATCACCACGTCAAGCATCCGGACCATCCGTGCGGTGGACCAGCAACTGATGGAAAGGGGAGTGGGGCTCAATGCGCCAGCCCGGCGGAGCGAGTTCGGACAGCTCAGCCGGAGTGTAGCTGCGCCGGATGGATGTCAGGCCGTCGGCCCGGATGAAGGAGCCCCTGAAAGGAAGGGCCGCCACGGAGAACAGGGCATAAGCTGCAGGGCTCCGGCGCAGGTCATTGTGCAGTGCCTTCCTACGCGAGAGTGCTTGGGACTCGGCCAGCAGCAGCTGAAGTTCGGCCGGTCGTAGGTGGTGGAGCACATGGTTCGAGATCACAACGTCGTAGCTGCGGCCCTCCCTCAACAGGTCGGAGCTGTGCGCCTGCCGGAAGTCCACCCCCCGAATCTTCGGTCGTCCGGCCGCAAACCGGTGGGCCCGCCAGTCCGGGTCGATCCCGGTGACCTCGAGCTTCATTTTGTCCCGGTCCGCCCATCTGGCCAGTGTCACCGCAAGGTCACCTCCGCCGGATCCGATGTCCAGCAGCGTGGTTGCTGACTCCGCGGTCAGCAGCGGGCGCAGTTCCCTGGCGTAAAGCCGGCGCCAGCCGGAAAGGGCCTTGTTCACTACGGCGAATTGCCGGTAGGTCCTTTCCAGGCGGCGCGGGTCGCAGTCGGGCAGGTCCATCGTTTCCACGGCGTCGGAGGCGCGCCTCCGCATCAGCAACACGTGACGCTCAAGCCAGGGCCGATTCCGCCGCGGCCTGCCCTTCAGTCTGCTCCTGAGCGGGTTCTGCAGGGGCGGCTCTTCCTCCTGCGGCCTGGCGGAGTTTCGTGAAGAGGCCGGTTTCCACGGTGAGGCCCGGTCCGAATGCCATGGAACAGATGCGTTCGTCGCCGTCCTCCGGCGGCTGCTCCAGAATGTTCTTGAGGACAAAAAGCACGGTGGCACTGCTCATGTTTCCATATTTCCGCAGGGTCTCCCGGGCAGGAACCAGCTGCTGGTCCGTGAGCTGGAGCCTCGACTGGACCTTGTCCAGGATGCTCCGGCCGCCCGGGTGGATGGCCCAGTGCCGGATCCCGCGGTAGGGGAGTCCCTGTACGGAAGGGTCGTGGGCAAGAAGCGGTGCCAGCGCGCCCACAATATGGTCGTCGATAATGTGGGGGACATAGTTGCCCAGCACCATTTCAAACCCGTGGTCGCCGATGTTCCACGCCATCGATTCCTCACCGACAGGGGTCAGTACGGTTTCGAAGTGGTCGAGCTGCAGCAACGCGGGTGCGTCCGGAACCTCACGGGAAGTTACGACGGCGGCCGCCGCGCCGTCCGCAAACAGCGCAGACCCCATGATGGTGTCCGGATCGTTGGAGGTGCGGACGTGCAGGGAGCAGAGTTCAGCACAGACCACCAGGACAACGGCCTGCGGATCCGCCTCGCAGAACGACTTGGCAGCCCGGAGCGCCGGAAACGCGGCGTAGCAGCCCATGAACCCCAGGTGGTATCGCTGTACGGCCGGATCCAGCCCCAGGGCACGGACGATCTTGTAGTCCGGTCCGGGGTTGAAGAATCCGGTGCAGGAGACGGTGATGAGGTGAGTTATGTCAAGTAAATCCAGATCCGGACAGGCATCCACGGCTGCGCGGGCGGCATCGATGAAGAGCTTGGTGGCTTCCCGGCCGAAAATTTCGTTGCGGACCTTGGTGCTGGGATTCAGCAGGAGTCCTGTTGCCGGATCGAAGAACTGTGGGTCGTCGACGCGGAAATCCATGGTCATTTCCTCGACCGCCGTGTAGCGGGTATCGATGGCGGCGGAATCGAAACACGTATTCACCAGCCTGGAACCCAGCCTGGAGAGGCCGGGCTGGGCCGCAAAAACATCCCGGGCTTCCGTCTGGACCAGCATCGTTGGCGGAACAGCAGTTTCCAGTGAGCGCACATAGACCGTCATTGATTCATTCTTGGTGAGCCCTGCAGATAAGACAATGGGCCAGGCCGCCTGACATGCGTTTGAGCTGCAAAGACTCAGATCCGAGCATGCCGGGAACGCTGCCGTCCCGCCCGTGATACACGGCTGCCGACGCTTTGAACTGTCAGCAACGCCGGTCAAGTCGGCAATGGGACCTTCCGCGCCCGTGATTCCGGGTAGTTTGAGCCTTCCTGGTACGGAGAAAACTCTATCCATCGCGGGCCGGCTGAGCATCCCAGGGAGCTCTCCCACGTCAGAAGCCCGCTGGCTCTATTTATACGGTAGATCGAAATTCTGTTGGATATTTCTCCGCAGACAAGTAGGAATTTTCCGGTCGGGTCGATGGCCATCCCGCGCGGTTGTTCCTCCGTTTTTACCGTTGCACGCAGTGTTAGTGATTGCGTGGGAATGTCGTGTGCCAGCACAGCGATGGTGCTGCTGGTTCGTTCGGTGGCGTATAGAAAACGTCCATCCGGGTTGACCTGAAGTTCAGCACTCCAGATGGCGTTTGCGCCAGGGGCAGGGCCCGTTCCGTTGCGGATGGTCCCCGGTATGAGCCCCAGTTCGGGAGCTATGGTGGATGCGTCGTTAATCTCGGCTAACGCTCCGGTGACCTCATCTCGAGCGTAGCTTCTCATGGCGCCGGATAATTCGTGGAGCGCATACAGTACGCCGCCATCGGGCGAGAAGCGAAGATGGCGGGGGCCGCTATTGGGCGGACAAGGAAGAGACCCCTGTCTGACGAGGTGCCCTTCATCGTGCAGCAGCCACCACACAATTTGATCGTCTCCCAGCGAGGTGGCGTATACGAATCGCCCATCGGGGCTTGGAAGTACGGCGTGGGCGTGGCGGCCGGGGCTTTTGCTGTTTAAAGGCGCGTCCGGCACATTTCCCTTGTCATCAATGCGGGCAACGGATATGAAGTTTCCCTCATAGGAAGCTCCGAGGAGGAAACGGCCAGTTGGGTCCACAGCTAGGTAGGCCAGGCGGGCAGTGGAGCTGGCCGTGGCGGAGTGTTGAAGGGAACCCCGGGCAGAGATGTGGAGCGATGCCACTGATGGGGGATCGGTCGCAAGAGAGGCGTAGAGCTTTTCTTTGGCCGGATGCATGGCGAGGCAATGAACGGGTGCGGCGGTGGAGAACTGCGAAAGAGGGACTAAAGTGCCCGAAGTCGCGTCAAACAGCAGGACTTCGATCTTCAAACCTTCATAACAGGCGACGTAGACGGCGAAGCGGGTCATGGTGGCTGCGGTCCTCACATTTATTACGGAATCTGTAAAGCTCCCTCGGCAGATTGCCTGATTGAACAGAATGTAAGTATCTACTGTGCAACAGGTGTTTCGCCCTACCAGCGTGGAGCAACGTACTCGTACTCGGGTTCAATTGATTTCATATAGCCGGTATCATTTCTCGTTCGGATGTTCGAGGCCAAGTACTTGTCGTGGAGCCTGCCCAGGGCGTCACGGTCGAGCTCGAGCCCAAGGCCCGGTTTATCTGGTACCCGGATAGCTCCTTCGATAAATTGGAGATCCGCTGTGCTAACGACATCTTCGGATTCGTCTTTCCACGGCCAATGCGTGTCAAGGGCATAAGTCAGGTTCTCTGTGGCGGCACCAAGATGGACCATTCCTGCAAGGCTGATTCCAAGGTGGCTGTTTGAGTGCATGGACACGCCAATACCGAAGGTTTTGCAGAGTGCTGCGAGGTTTAGGGACGGGAGAAACCCTCCCCAGTAGTGCTGGTCAATGAGAATTACCTGGACGGCTTTGAGCCGGATCGCCTCCGGAATGTGGCCCGTTTCCACAACGCACATGTTAGTAGCCATGGGAATACCGGTCCGGCGCGCCACCTCTGACATCCCTTTGATTCCCATTGTCGGGTCCTCATAGTATTCAAGGGTCTGGCCGAGCCGCTTGCCAACACGGACGGAAGTCTCAACGGACCAAGCACCATTAGGATCCACCCTCAAGGGCAATGACGGAAACGCGGCGCGAAGTGCCTCGATAGCTTCTGCTTCCTCATCTGGTGCAAACACACCTCCCTTGAGCTTCAGGGATTTGAAGCCGTACTCACGGAGCATTTTCTGTGCCTGGCGCACAATTCCATCTGGGTCCAGTGCCTGACCCCAGCGATCCTCGTCGCCTCCAGGATGCGTTGCCCACTTGTAGAAGAGGTAAGCACTGAAATCGACGCGGTCGCGGTGTTTGCCGCCCAGTACCGACCACACCGGTTCACCAAGGATTTGTCCCTGAAGGTCATAAAAGGCCGAGTCGAAGGGAGCTACCACGCTGCCGATGGTCTTGCCGGACGTTGCAAGCCCCGTGAGGCCGCTCTGCGAGCCTCTTGAGGCTCCGCCAATAGCGCCGCTGATAACGCTCCAGAGCCGGCCGACGTCGAATGGCGAGGCGCCCCTGACAGCTTCTGCTGCTTTCTTCAGCAATTCCAGGTGGCCTGCGTCGCCGTATGTCTCTCCCAGCCCGGTCAGCCCGGAAACAGTGTGGACTTCAACAATTGCCCGCAAAGCGAGTGGTTCGTGGACTCCTACGGCATTGAGTAAGGGCGGGTCCGTGAAGGCCACGGGCGTTATAAGGACATGATTGATCTCGTGTCGGCTCATGTAGATGTTGGTCCAATCGTAGATAAGTATTTCGTTCTAGCCTTTGACGGCGCCGGAGGCGAGCCCGCGCATGAACGACTTCTGGAAGCACAGGAAGGCTATGACGGAGGGCAGGAGGGCAAGTGTTGCTCCCACAAGGACGACGCCGAGCCCGACCTCCGGATCGGCCCTCAGGCTCCGCAGAGCCAAGGGAAGTGTGAACATATTTGAATCGGAGGCGACGATAAGGGGCAGAAGGTATTGATCCCAGATCATGGTGAAGCCGAAGACACCGATCACTCCGAGGGCAGGCGTGCAGGTGGGAAGGATGACGGAGAAAAAGGTACGCAATTCACCTGCCCCATCAATCTTGGCCGCCTCCTCCAGTTCCATCGGCACTTCCTTCATAAACTCCGTCATGACCAGTATTGAGAATCCCCAGGCGATGACGGGGACGATCATTCCGGCGAGGGTATTGATGAGGTTGACCCCAATGAATGGAACATCGGAGAGGACCCGTGAGAGGGGAATGGCCAGAATCTCCTCAGGCAGCATCAGAGTAGCCAGAACCAGAAGCATGGCGATCCCGCGTCCCCTGAACTTTTTCCGGGCCAGTGCGTAGGCAGCAAAAACCGAGACCAACATTTGAAACAGGAGGCCGATGCCGACTACTACCAGGGAATTCCCGAGATAGAGCATGACGCTGCGGTCTAAAGCCGTGGAAAAATTCTCCAGGCTGGGCTGTTGAGGTATCAAGCTCAATGACGATGGGTCGCGATTGGTGGAAAACGCGCCGACGATGATGGCGATCAGCGGGCCGGCGAAGACGATGATGATCAGCGCCCAAAGGCAGTAATTTATTGCCTTGATCCAAGGCTTACTGTTAGTACCCAGGCTTAGGGCTGAATCGAAACTTGTGCTCACGCTTTCCTCCTGCGGGAGAGCTGTATCAGTAAGGTCAACGCGACGGTGGCCGCAAAGAGAAGGACCGATCCTGCTGCGGCGATTCCGAGCTGATTGCGCTCGAAACCGAGTTTATAGATCAGGGTCATGACGACTTCCGAGGAACCGTTTGGTCCGCCATTTGTCAGCAAGAACACCTCGGTAAAGACCCGCATGCCACGAATGGCTGCGAGGGTCAAAAGGATGGCGATGACAGGCCTGAGCGCCGGCAGCGTTACATAGAGTATCCGCCGAAGTGGACCGGCCCCATCGAGTGCGCTTGCTTCGTAGAGCGATTTGTCCACGCTGACCAAACCGGCAACGATGATGATCATGTCATACGGCGCCCCTCGCCAAATCCCAACAAGCATTACGGAAACAAGGGACGAGTCCGGCGAATTGATCCACTGCGAGGGCTCTAGAGCGATCCAGGAAAGAACCTGATTTGCTATGCCATCCCCCGTGGGGTGGTAGATGATGCGCCAGACCTCTGCAATCACGGCCATGGGGGCGACCACAGGAAGGAACGCCGCTGAACGGACAAACCACAGGCGCTTTGCCTGGCCCTCCAGGAGAAGCGCCAGTACGAAGCCCAGCAGCAATGAGCCAGCGGTTTGTCCCACACCGAGTAGCAGCGTATGCCAAACTGCACCCTGGAAATCATCGCTGGAAACCAGCGCATTGTAGTTCTGAAGGCCCACCCACTGATTTCCGAGGAAGGGCCGTACGTTCTGGAAGCTTGTCATGACAGCTTCCCCCATAGGGATGAACTTGAACATCAGGAACAGAACAAGCGCGGGGGCGAGGAAAGCCCATGGGACCCAGAAACCCCCATTCCGCCGGCCGGAACGCCGCTTGGGCGGTCCGCTGGGCAACCGCTCAGACTTTCGAGATTCCTCGATGACCGCCGAATCGCTCATTCTGCCAGCGCCCCCTGAGCCTCAAGCTCTGCGGTGAACTTTTCGTCGAGTTTATTCATTTGATCTGCAACGTCCAGGCTGCAGTCGCTGATGAGCGTGTTGAGGGTTTCAGCTGAAGCGTTAAGGAACGGAGCCCAGTTGGGAACGGCAGGAACGTAGCGGCCATTTTCGTCGTAAAGCTTTTCGAACATCTGCCAGCGGGAGTCCGCCCGAATCTTCGACATATCCACGTCGGAGTTGACGGGTACACGAACCAGGTTGCCTTCCCGGTCGCCTGCCATTGCAACCGTTTGGCCCTCCGCTGAGACTGCCCATTCAGCAAATTTTTCCTGCGCCATTTCATTTGCGCTGCCGGCCATCAGGTAGACGTTGTTACCCTCCGCCAGAGTGGTGAGGCCGGCCGGCCCGGCAGGCAAGGCGAAGACTTCCACTACGTCCTTGCCTGGTTTCAGATCGAAACTCGCCAGTTCGTAGGGTGCTACGAGGTAGGACCCAACAGCTCCGGTCTGGAACAGCTCTTTGACGTTTGTGGTGTCTTGGCTGCCTACACCGGGCTGGAGAACGTCGTGTTCGCAAACCAGGCCGCGAATCCACTTGGCGGCAGCAACCGATCCGTCACTTGCTACCTCCGAGGTGAACTTTCCGCTGCCATTGTCTTTGAAGTACTCCCCGCCGCCGGACCAAAAAAACGAAGACGTGTTCCACGAGATGTAGCCGCGCTTCGTTGACCCGGGGACGCCCAGACCTGCAACGTCCTTTCCGGTGCCGGTGGGATCCCCTGTCGCATAGGATTCCCAGAGCTTGACCAATTCGTCCCAAGTCGTCGGAACTTCTGCGCCAACGTTTTTGCGCCAATCGGATCGGTTGAACAGTGCAACTGTCTGGGCTGTGTGCGGCACGCCGTAGAACTTCCCGTCTGCTGCCTTTGCACCCTCCCAAGCCCGTGGCTTGATTTTGTCCGAGCCCTCTATATCGGCAGGCACAATCTCGCGGAGCAGCCCTTGCGTCTTCATGTTTCCAAGTTGCGCGGTGTCATTGATGACGATGTCAGGCAGATCTCCCTGCGAGGCGCGCTGTTGAAGCTTGATTTCGAAGTCCTCCAGGATCGAGGTGAACTCGACCTTAATGCCTGTGGCGTCACTAAACGCCGCAGCTACTTCTTGGCCGACCTTATCGGAAGGGCTGCCTGGCGCCTTCCGCTGCCAGATCTCCAGGGTCTGCGACGTTTCGTCGTTCTGTTTTACGGAAGAGCCTTCGGCAGCACCCGTTGAACAACCTGCAAGTGCCGTAGCTGCCAGCATTCCAACACTTAGAATCAGTGCAATTTTCGAATTCATCCTGAGCTTCCTTGTCCATGGATGGGGGCGAACGGAGGGGGCAACCCTCATCGAGGCGGTTAGGACCGCAAGCGGGACGCAAACTCAGAATCGATTCGGGGTTTATATATGTGAATGCCTGTTATGCTGTAAAACGTACTTCATGAGAGTATGAGTGGAATCACATCGTGTCAACCGCAGGAGGAACCATTGTCCGCAACGCCTCTGCCGCAAACCATCGCACTGACGGGCGGTGCAGGCATGATGGCCACCCTGTTGCGCCCGTACCTGGAAAGGGCCGGGCACAACGTCCGGCTGATAGATCTAGTGCCTGCTCCTGCACCCCGTCGCCATGAAACTCTTCACATTGGCTCCGTGGTTGACGCTACTTTCATGAATGCCGCTATTGCCGGCACAGACGCAGTCATTCACCTTGGCGGGATCCACCGGGAGAAATCCTGGGAAGAGTTGGTCGCCACCAATATCACCGGCACCCAGGTGACACTCGAAGCAGCGCGGATTAATGGCGTCAAACGCGTCCTGCTTGCCAGCTCCACCCACGCCGTCGGCTTTCACCCCCTCGATGCTGCGCGTGACGGCAGGCACCTGGCTCCGCGGCCGGACACCTATTACGGAGTCAGCAAGGCGGCAATGGAGGCCCTTGGCAGTCTGTATGCCGATAAGTTTGCTATGAAGGTCGTCAGTGCGCGCATCGGCACTGGCGGGGAGCGGCCTGAGAACGTCCGGACGCTGTCGTCCTGGCTTTCCCCGGCGGATTCCTACCGATTGGTTGAGGCTACCCTGAACGGGTTAGGCGCACCGGGACACCACGTGCTTTGGGCCGTCTCGGCTAATTCTCGCGGCTGGGCGGACTTGTCGGCCGGTCGCAGGATTGGATTCAATCCCCTCGACGACGCCGAGGACTTCGCGGCAGAAGTGGGCGCAGAAGAAAACGCCCCGAATGTCCTCCTCGGCGGACAATGGGCAAGCAGCAGTCACCAGATCGGAGTAGACAATTACTCTGGTCTGCCGGCGAAATGAATTACCGTACCGAGAAGACGCAGGGAACAGGAACGCGCTAATGACACCCTTGGACGAGCAGCCCGGCGACGCCGGGCCTGTCGGCGACGTGAAGATGGTGAAGTCTGCCGAGCGGACCATCGCCATCCTCGAAATGTTGGCGGCCGCACCGCAGCCACTGACCGCTGCGGACATTTTCAAACAGACAGGGTATCCGCGCTCCAGCCTCCATTGGCTTCTGCTGACCTTGCTGGAGCTCAATTGGATCGAGCAGAATTCTGAAGGGGCCTATCGAATCGGTACCCACGCGCTCCTCTGCGGCACCGCCTACCTTGACCGGGATCCAGTGATGGAACACGTCTCTGGCGTCCTGGAGAGGATCCGTAACGCCACGACATTCACCACCCACTATGCCCGCTTGGACCGGTCCGATGTTATCTACCTCGCTACCCGGCAGGCGGTGGACCGCCGGCGACTCTCATCTCGTGTGGGCCGAAAGCTTCCCGCCCACGTGACAGCGCTGGGCAAGGCCATCCTCGCGGAGTACACCGACGCCGAGGTCCAGCAACGAATCGGCGCCGGACCCTACCAGCAGCTAACCCCACACACTGTGTCTGACTTTGAAGGTCTGCGGGCGGAATTGGAGGAGTTCCGCAAGACAGGGCACTCAGTCGAGCGAGAACAGAATACTGTTGGCCTGTGCTGCGTGAGCGTGGTGGTGCCATACCGGATCCCCGGCACTGACGCCATCAGCTGCTCCATTCCCACGGAACTGGCCACCGAGGAAGTACTTCGCCAGACTGTAGCCACACTGCAAAAATCGGCCGCCGAACTCGCCAGAACCCTGCGGGGGGCAGGCATTCGCTAGGCCAAAGGTGTCTCACCCGCAGAAACGCCGATTGGTCAAGAAGCGCCGGTTGGTCATGGGAAGGAAGTTCTCGCAGGAGCTACTTCTACTGCCGTGGCTTTAACGCCGATAATCTACATTATGTAAAGTGGAATCGGTGATGTTGCATCTGCTGCATCCTGCGCGCCCTCACCCGTTGGTCATCGTTGCCCGGTGGCTGTCTGGCAACGCGGTTCTTGTCGCGGCGTCGGCCTCAGCCAGCACCGCCGGCAGCGTCAGCCCAAGGGCCAGGATGATCGACCACGTCATGAAATCCGGGCTGGGCCTGGCGCCGATGAGGTCCGCCCAATGGTTTGAGCCGTTCAACACCGGCTACAGCCACCCTATGCCCGGGCTGACTGACGTGGCGGACAACGGTCCCTGGGATCGGCAAGCGAACTCAGGCGTCCTCGAGGCGACTTATCACCGAGAAGGGCAAGCTGCGGGAAGCGATCAAGGCAGCCGGTGCTGGTGCTCACGACGTTCGAGGACGAAAAGATCGAACCGGCCGCCCGCCGGTAGGCTGTTTCTCGGAGAGCTACGCTAATTGGCAAGCGGACGGTCTTGAAACCCTTGTCCGGAAGGACTTGTGGGTTCGAGTCCCACGCCCTCCGCTACGGATGGAACCGACCTACCGCCTGCGACATTGCCGTTCAGATAACTGGCGAGCGGCGCTCAACCCATCTGCTGCCTGTTCTTCATGATCACTGCTCTGGTCTTCTCTAATTCGGGAGTTGGGCTGAACTCGACAAGCTCGGTATCAGCAAAGAACACGGGGACGTGGCCAGGGGGTGCGTAATAGGCCTCCCCGGGGCCGATTACGTCCTCACTCCCATCCGCGTAGCGGTAGATGACTTTGCCCCTGATCACGTATCCCCAGTGGGGGCACTGACATCGGTCGTCGGGCAGACCAGCGAACAGCGGGGCGGGGTCTGCGTCTGCGGAGAAGGTCTCAAAACCGACTGTGTAGCCCTCGAGGTCTTCGTACTGGGCAACGAAGCCTTCTCGTTCTGCCGTCTCCGAAGCGTTGGCCTTATCGATCTTCGCCATGGGCCCTCCTCTGCCTCCGCGACTGATCTGTCTGCACCCCCCTTCGTTCAATCATAATCACACGACCCCAGATCGCCTGCCCGAGGGCTCATGCGTGCTGATATTTGCGCGTCTTGATCAGCAATGCGCCTCCTTGCCCTGACAGCTGAAGTCGAAGGCTTCGAAGAGGACCGAGCCGAACAGCCTGGCGATGCAAGGTCCCCGACCGGCCGACACAAGCCTTCCTAGGGGTGAGCCGGCGATCTGGTCCTCAGGCCGCTGCGCCGGTTTCCTGTCGTCGAATGCTGTATCGCCGCCTGCGGCAGCATAGTGAAGAAGCGGCTAACGCGCTTACCCATCAGTACTCTGTGTATCTCATCAGATGAATCATGCGGCCCTCCCCCGTGCTCATCCCGGTACGCGCGTCCAAGGCGCCTTGTGCCGAGGCACCCAGAGTAGTTCGCTTTCGTCCGGAAGTGACAGAAGCAGCCGGCCTTCAGACCTCGGGCAGGGCAGTGATTGGCTGGCCCGTCATCGGGCCGGGGTTCGGGCCATGTGGTCAGCCAGGAATGTGGCGTCCGCGCCGACGCCCGAGAAGAGGCCCGACTTGAAGGTGTGCATCCAGTGCAGCCCGAGGAAGTACAGACCAGTGACTGGGGTGACACCGCGCTGTTGGATAGGCCGACCGCGCTCGTCGAACAACGGGATCTTGACCCAGCCGAAGTCGTAGGCGTAGCCGGTTGCCCAGACGATCGTGTTGATGTCTTCCCTAGCGAGGTTCAGCGAGTCGACCTCCTCCACTGTGGGGCGATAGATGGTTTCCAAAGGCTCTTCGTCAACGAGATCGTCTTCGATTCCATTGCCGATGAATTGCCGCGCGGCCGACAAGAAGTCAGTGTAGGCCCTGTCGGCCTCATCGAGGACCTGATTCGCATTGGCTAATACACCGAGATTCCTGCCAGATGCGCCGCCGACCCGGCCGATCACCTTGGCGCCCTCTGAGGCAAGTTGCCGAACATTCACGTCGTAGCCTCCGTTTACGCCGGTGACTACTGTCGAAGGTGGGTATTGACGCGAGGGAAAGCTATCTATTGTCTGCGCAAACCGGCCCAGTTCCTCCAGCCACCAGTAAATGTCCCTGCCCCTGAAGCGTCTCGGTGCGCGCCGGTGCCGGCTCACCGACACGTACACGCGGCGCCCGGCATGTAGCAGCTCGTCGGCGATCTGACAGCCCGAGGCGCCGCTGCCCACTACCAGCACGGCGCCTGCCGGCAACGCGTCCGGAGAGCGGTAATGCGTGGGGTCGAGCTGCAGCACCGTCGGTGAGACGTCAACCGCCAGCCGGGGGACGAGGGGAAGCTGGAACGGTCCGGTTGCGATTACCACGCGTCGTGCGTGGATAGAACCATCAGCCAAGAATACGTCGAAGCCGTCACCTGCGCCGTGTTCAGCGACCGCGCGCACTTCAGTGTTCTCGCGCACGGTAACCCCTGCGCTGCCGGCATAGTGCTCAATCAGACGAAGAACTTCGCTGTAATGCGCGAACCCGTCGGGATCATTTCCCGCGTATGCGTAGCCCGGTAGCTGGAGCGTCCAGTTCGGGAACTGAAAGTGCAAGGAGTCCCATCTTTCGGTACGCCAGCGTTCACCGACTCGCCGACGCTCCAAGACGACGTGCTCGCGCCCCTGTTGCTGCAGGACGTTGCTCATCGCGAGTCCGGCCTGGCCGCCCCCGATGACAACGACGTCGTGATGCTCCCGCATGCTCGCTTCCAAGAGACTGGTGACACATCGAGCGTATCAGCGGCGGTCTGCAGTTAGGCCAGAGCGATCCCTAAACTCTTAGAGTCCCGGGCCCAAAGTTGGCGTCGGAAGTCAGGCAAGCACACTTGCGGGAGCCAAGCGAGGGCGTGATCGTCACCGACGCCTCGCTGGTGGTTCCCTGTTCGTCGCCGCGAAGTACGTCTCCCCCCCACAACCCATACAAGCTGTTACATTCCGCGAAGGGTCTCGCGCGGAGACCCAGACATCTTCACTTAATTACTCCGTCAGCGTGGCGATCGCGGCCGCTACCGGTTTGTGTCGGTCTGCCTGCGCGTCATCCCAGTATCCAAACAGGTGGAGGGTCGTCATCCGGAACACCAACGCTCTGAGGAGCAGCTGACGCCACTGCGGAATCCCGTGGTTGTCAGCGAGTGCGTCGAGGGAGTGCCCGTGCCAACACGCAGCGTCGACTACGGCGATCGCCGCTCCGAGTCCGGGCGGACGCCAGTATGGCGCCCAGTCGATGACCGCCGGCGGGCGCCCTTCTGCGAACAGGACGTTCCCGAGAAGATCTCCGTGGATAACCTGCGAGGGAGCATTGACGAGGCGACACTCCGCAACCAGCAGTTCGAGAAGCTCATCGGCAGGCAGGGTCGCCTCACCCCATGCAATCCGATCAGCTTGGCTCCACGGATCATTCGACGCCGCGATGAAGGACGGCCGCGGGAGCCCCGCAATTGCACGATGGAACGCCTCCCCCGCACCCACAATGTCGCCGACCCGGGTCTCGTCCGCGACGCCCGGGATCCACTCGGTGGCTTGCCAACCGTCGTGTACCCAGTTGCCTCGATCGTCGCGGATCGGCCGCGGGACCGTAAACCCTTCGGAACTGTCGATCACTGCCAGCACCTGCGACTTCCAGGCGGCCTCTTCGGGGTCTTCTATGGGGCGCACCACGATCTGCCCGGATCGCCACGTCAGCCCTCGCCCGCCGGCCATTCGCTCCGGCGTCCCCGCTGCTCCGAATGCCGCGAAGACCGCGGGCGTGG
Organism: Arthrobacter pascens; assembly: GCF_030815585.1. NCBI lineage: Bacteria > Bacillati > Actinomycetota > Actinomycetes > Micrococcales > Micrococcaceae > Arthrobacter > Arthrobacter pascens. The sequence goes on along the minus strand of NZ_JAUSWY010000001.1, from coordinate 1,813,504 downwards.
GCATTACCGACGGCTTGGTTCCAACCATGCGTCAAGTATGCCTGCCGTTGCTTCTACATCCACTCTGACATGAAGGACTTAACAAGATCGTTGAAGATGGGCTCGGGTAGGCCTACCGGCGCTAGTGAAGGTCAGGCCTGTTCCAGACGACTTCGCCGTCGTCGTCCCACACGCTGTGGTGGCGAGTGAAGCCGAGCTTTTCGAGCACTCGAAAGGACGGCGCGTTCCACAGACGCACGGTTGACCAAAGGCGGGAACGACCTGTCTGTCGAGCGGCTGCGACGACTGCGACGACTGCTTCTGTGGCGTAGCCGCGCCCGTGAGCAACTTGGAACAGCTCGTACACGAATACGTGAAGAAAACTCCATTAGCCCATCATTGCGCAAGGGGACTGGCGAAGAGGTCCCACACCCGCGTTACGGAATCCCCATTTCCCTCGAGACAGAGGAGTGCGAGGCGAGTCACGGGATTTCATCCCCTGCATCGCTCAGGCTCGCATCTGAACATAACTCTTACATCGCTTCATGCACAGCGCCGTTGAAACGCCGCTTCGCTTCATTGATCGCGTTCTCCAGGGACCTAGGCTCTGCGCGAAGTCCCGCAATGATCTCGTCCACGTCCCGCAGACCAGCGCGCTCCAGGAGCCGCTTCTCGTTGGTGACCCATTCGCCGCGCACGGCAAGGACTGCGTGGGCTGCCATCATCGCGGAGGTGGAGATGGCGCCGGCGAGTTCAGTTAGCTTTCTGCCGCTGGTGTAGGCGGCTTCTGCGTAGTGGAGCGTGATCTCTGCCCGACCGAGCCAGTCATGCGGCGCCGTTTCCCGTAGGGCCTTCGGATAGTCCGGGCTAGGTAGTTCTCCGCGGAGAACTTGGTTCAGGGCGAGCTCGGCGACCACCAGATAGCTCGGTACGCCTGCCAGATGGAACATAAGGGCCTCAATGTGAAAGCGGCCCTGCCGCGCTTCCGAAATCTCGTGTTCGACGACGTTCAGGTCTCGGTACTGGACATCGACCCGTCGATCCGCGATCTCCAGCCAGGCCCCGCCGTTGAAGATCCCGCCGCCCCATCCACCGATCTCGGAGACCTCGCCCTTTGCGTCTACCTGCCTGCTTTCCGAGCGATGATCGTATAGGTGCAAGGTAGAAGATCGCGCTCGGATTCGGGCCACGCGAAGCCGTCTGGCACCTCGACCATGCGGCGGCCGAACCTCCATGGGAGCGTCTTGTCCTCGTCGACACGAAGAATTTCCAGGCCCGCCCCAATGAGGGAATTTAGGATTTCCGAGATGGGATGGGCCCATTGATACGTCCGGGAGTGGGCGACTTTGCCGTCGCCGGCGTATGTGGACTCGTCGTCCCATACCTGTGCCTGGCCGTTGCCGAAGTATGGGTAGCGAAGCTGCAGGCCGTCGGCATGCTCATCAACAGCGTAGAGAACCGGGTGCCCGTCACGGATGTAAAAGGTGCCCCCAGCCCGCAGCAGGCCCGCGACTTGGGCTGCCCAGCGGTCCAGATCAGGGAGCCAGGTGATGGTTCCGATGCTGGTGTATACGAGGTCGAAGTCGCCGTTCACGGCGGCTCGGGCTTCGAGAACGTCCGTTTCGACCCACGTCGCTTCAATGCCGAGACGTTCCGCCAGGTTGGCAGCGGATTCCAGGGCGCCCGGGGAGAAATCGACGCCGGTGACCCGGGCCCCTGCCCGGGCCAGAGAAAGCGTATCTGTACCGATATGGCACTGAAGATGGCACACATCCAGACCTGAGACCGTGCCGCCAGGGAGGAAGGGCTCGACGGCGGCCAGATCGTTTCGGATTACCCCGGTCAGGTGCTCTGGATCGTCCAAGTCGCTGATTCCGTATGCCTCTTCGTGCAGGGGAACTCGGTCTTCCCAGTTGTCACGGTTGATCGCGCGTGCAGCTTCCCAGTCGATCCCAATCGGACTATCATTCATGGGCCTGAGTCTATGCAGAAGCCGGGCGCGATCACTATTGCTTGTTTCTGATCACGAGTTACGCGCCCGAGCGTTTCGGCGGCAGGAGGTGACGGGCTAGGAATCGGGCAGAGTCCCCGGCCTCGAACGATGGCACGCGCTGGTGCGGCATAACCAGCATGGTGCGCGGCCTTGACACCGCCGGCAGAGAACAACTCAGAAACCCGAACACCCCACACCCACTTCGAAGGAACCCGCATGAACGCTCTGCCGGTCACGGACCGTTCCGGAAACGAACTGCTGGCGATTGATCTCGTTGACGAGTTCGAGCTGAGTGAACCCCACCACGAGGCAGCTCTTCCCCTCTCCCTTGTGGTCCTAAGGCACGCTGGAAAAGTATTGATGATCTTCAACAGGTGGCGGCAAGAATGGGAACTTCCAGGAGGAATGATCGAAGCTGGCGAAACACCTCGACAAGCGGCGCTCCGCGAACTAGAGGAAGAGACCGGAGTCTCAGCCGGACACCTCGACTTCGAAGCCCGGGCACTATTCTCCCTAAAACGTCCCGACCGCCTCGAATATGCTGCGGTGTACTCCACTCATCTCACTGCCCTACCGGAACTTAGGACAAACGAGGAGGCTTCTGCTTTCCTCTGGTGGACCCCAACGCCCTGCCCAGAAGAAAACATGAGTTCATTGGATGCTGCCCTCGCCTTCCGGATTGCCGGGTCACAACGCCCGCCGCGCATATTCGAGTAGTGACGACTATTTCCGTCGAAGACCGGCTGGCGATACATGAGCTGATTTCCCTGCACGGCCATCTGATGGACTGGGAAGTGAGTTTGATCGACTACACGAGCTCTTCACGGACGACGCCGCGTGCGACCTGTCGGCAATGGGTGACCAGACCCTTGAAGGCTTCGAAGCCATCAGAGAAGGGCGCACCGGCCTTCTGCATCAGCTGTTGGCGGCTCTTTCTTCCAGCAGCTCCCGCGTGCGGTTGTTCCTGGCAAGCGCAGCGGCCGCGACGAACTCCGACCGGGCCTCCTCTGTCCGCCCAAGCCGGGCCAGCAGTTCTCCGCGGACGCTGGGCAGCAGGTACGATCCGCGCAGCGACCCGTCGGCGGCGATGCGGTCCACGATGGCCAGCGCGGACGCCGGCCCTGTGGCCATGGATACGGCCACGGCGCGGTTGAGCTCAACGACCGGGTTCGGCGCGATCCGGCCGAGCGCCTCATAGAGCAGTACGATCCGCGGCCAGTCTGTATCTTCGACGCTCGGCGCCAGCACGTGGCGTTCGGCGATCGCAGCCTGCAGGGCGTAGTTGCCGCGGCCCTTGCCAGACGCGTCGCTTCGAGCGAGGGCGACGCGGCCGCGCTCGATCTGCGCCCTGTCCCACCGGGTGCGGTCCTGGTCCTCCAGCAGGATGGGCCTGCCATCGGGCCGGGTGCGGGCGGCGAAACGCGAGGCCTGGAACTCCATGAGGGCCACCAGGGCATGTACCTCAGGCTCGCGCGGAACCAGCCCAGTGAGGACGCGGCCGATACGTAGGGCTTCATGGGCCAGGTCCGGTCGGATCCAGCGGTCCCCCGACGTCGCCGCGTATCCCTCCGTGAACATGAGGTAGACGACACCCAGAACAGCGCCTAGCCGCGCGCCCCATTCGTTCGGCTCGGGAACCTCGAAAGGTACCCGGGCCGCTGCGAGGGTCTTCTTGGCTCGCACGATCCGCTGTTGCACTGTGGCGACGGGAACGAGGAACAGCCGTGCAATCTCCTCAGTGGTCAGGCCGCCCACGACCCGCAGGGTGAGAGCGACTTGCGCTTCCCGCGAGAGAACGGGGTGGCATGCGGCGAACACGAGCCGGAGCACATCGTCGTCCAGTGGCTCCCACGCCACGCCGTCGTCTTCCTGCAGTCCGCGTGCCATGGCGCGATAGCGCTCATCGAGCCGCTCGGCCCGACGCCAGCCGTCGATCGCCTTCCGCTTGGCCACGGCCGTCAGCCAGGCGGCAGGATTGCGCGGGACGCCCGACTCCGGCCATTGCACCAGGGCGTCGGCCACTGCCTCCTGGGCCAAATCCTCGGCGAGCCCGACGTCGCCCGTCACCCGCGCGAGGACGGCAACAAGCCTGGCACCCTCTATGCGCCACAGCGCATCAACCCGGCGCCGGACTGCGGAGCCCGCATCCTCGTTCACTGCAGGCTCCGCTTTCCTGCGGCTCGGCTCAACGCTGACCCAGCTCCTCGCGCCATCCGGCTTCCTTCTGGATGTATTCGTTGCCAGCGAAGTCAGCGAAGTCGTCAGCTTCCGTCACTCGGCGAACCTCGAGCTTCGAGCCCGGACCAAGCGGACACCGGCTCGCCCACTCTGCGGCCTCCTCCTTTGACGCAACCTGGACGATCCAGAAACCGTTGAACAGCTCGTGCGCCTCGCCATAAGGTCCGTCGGTGATGATGGGGGGTTCGTCCGAGAAGTCGACGACAAACGCGGAACCCTCGTTCACATCAGCGAGGCCCTCCCCCGCCAGCATGACGCCTGCCTTGATCAGCGACTCATTGTAGGCGCCCATCTTGTTGATCATTTCTTCGAAGGGGATCTCCTTGGAGGCCTCAACTGCCTCAGCGGTTGCGCGCATGATGAACATGTATTTCATGGGTCTCTCCTTGCCTGGACGAGGACGCCGTGTGCGTCCTTCTACTATCCTGTCGAACTGGGCGCGCCGGAATCGACAAACCCCAGGAAGTTTTTTTCGTGACAGGATTGTGGCGGACGCGTCCTGTGACCAGCCGTACCGCCGATGCCCGGGGAACCGACCCGCTGTCTGCCGGTAACGAAAAAAGCCGCCGGCCCTCTTGAACCGTTGGCCTAGGCATGTGAGTATTGCCAGCAGCGGGATAACGATTTCCCTGCTTTTGTCCCGATGGGTGCGTGCTGAGACGGACCTCAGCACCGCCGCCGCGGTAGCGATCGATCGGGTTCATTTCTCAGCACTCTCTAGCGAACGGAAGTCAATGACGACGAATTATCGCCACGCTCTCGCATCCGGCACTGCGATCTCACGCAGGTCCCTCATGGCAGGCGCCTCCCTTGCTGTACCCCTTGTCGCAGCCGGTGCGGCCGGCGTCTCCTGGGCGAAGCCCAAGCCCAGCCCCACTCCGCTCGCGACAGTCTCTCTTGGACCGTCCAAGTATGCGCATCCAGGCATGGTCCACACTCTGGCAGACGTCGAGGCGACATCGTTGCACGTGGCCGACAGCGCCCAGCCCTGGCTGGGGGGCTGGAATCGTTTGGTAGCAAACGGGCGCTCCAATTCCGGCTGGCAGCCGGATCCGTTGGAGACGGTCATCCGCGGGGGCGACGGGCAAAACTACGCGCAGCTCTTTCCCGACGTACACGCGGCCTACCAGAATGCCCTGCGGTGGCGAATCTCCGGCGAGGCCGCCCATGGCGCGGCTGCGGTGCGGATCCTCAATGCCTGGTCCGGGATGCTGAAGACGGTCACAGGCAACGCCGATCGCTACCTGGCTGCCGGCATCTACGGTTACCAGTTCGCGAATGCGGCTGAGCTGGTGCGGGACCATCCGGACTTCGAGCTGGAGCGGTTCCGTGGCATGCTGCTCAACATTTTCCACCCGATGAATGAGGATTTCCTCACGAATCACAACGGTGCTGTCATCACGAACTACTGGGCGAACTGGGACCTGTGCAACATGGCATCGATCCTGGCCATTGGGGTCTTTGCGGACCGCGATGATCTGGTGGACCGCGCCGTCACGTACTTCCAGAGCGGCGCGGGCAACGGTTCGCTGCCGAACGCTGTGCCGTTCGTTTACGAGGACGAGGGCCTGGCCCAGTGGCAGGAGAGCGGCCGCGATCAGGGACACACCATTATGGGCATCGGGCTCATGGGTGCCTTCTGCGAAATGGCCTGGAACCAGGGCATCGACTGCTACGGACACGATAACAACCGCTTCCTCAAGGCAGCGGAGTACGTCGCGAAGTACAACCTCGGCAATGACGTCCCGTTCACCCCATACACGTGGCAGTCCGGCCCAAAGGCCACTACCGCCCCCCATGTCGGCTGGCAGACCCAGACAGTCCCCGGAGCGGGCTCGCGGGCGCAGCCCCGGCCGGTGTGGGATCAGATTCTGGGACACTACTCGGGCCGCAAGGGCCTCAACACCCCCTGGGTCAGCCAAATCGCTGCCACCCTTCGGCCGGATAGTGGAGGCGGCTACTACGGAACAACCTCCGGCGGGTATGACGCCCTGGGATTCGGCACCCTTATGCAGTACCCGGCCCAGACCGGCAGGCGCGTCTCCCGGTTGCAAAGCTTCAACGTGCCGGACCGCTACGTTCGGCACTCCGGTTCAACTGTCCGCCTCGATCCCACGACATCCCCTGTCAAGGACTCACAGTTCCGGATAGTCCCCGGGCTGGCCAGTCAGGCGGACGGTCGCATCTCGTTCGAGTCAGTCGACATGCCCGGCTACTTCCTGCGCCACTGGAATTACCAATTCAGTCTTGTGCAGAATGATGGCTCCGCAGTGTTCAAGGCCGACGCGACCTTCCTTCCGGTCATTGGACTCGCCCATAGCCGTCTGACCTCGTTCCGGTCACACAACTTTCCGGACCGGTACATCAGGCACGAGAATTACGGCCTCGTCCTGGACCTTATGGCCAGCGACCTCGACCGTGCCGACGCGACATACCGGATGGTCGACTGAGCGATCCTGCGTCGTACGGCCCGTTCGGCCCGGCCGGCACCCGAGGGCGGAGCGCTCGGCGCTTCCGCCCTCGGGCGGGAGGCCCTCCGCCGCATTTCCCATTGATGGGACATCCGGCGGGTGATGTCACCGAAGAACAGCACTCAGCGGCACAAATTTCAGGTTCGAGGTGGCGCCGCCGGGGTTGGTCTCGTCATGGACCACCAGAAGCCCTTGTTCGAACTGTGGCCCAGCGTTCAGGCTGGTCACATCAAGGCCGTCGGTTCCCGTCACGGCGTCGATCGTGCCGTTGGCGCCCACCTTGAAACTCTTGATAAATGCGTTGCCGCCGGCACGGTCGTAAATGGCGATGGTGGAGTCGCCCTGGCTGGACACAAACAGAAACCCGGACCCGTTCGCGCCATAAGCGATGCTCATCCCCTCGACGTCCGCCACCAGATGCCCGGCTCCTACCGTGTCTACGGAGACGCGTTCGGCCCCGGCGTCAGGTTCGGCCCCATACTTCCATACGGCGACCTCCTCCTGGCCGACATACAGGTGGCCAGATTCGTCGTCAGCGACGCAGCCCTCGGTGGTACTACTCATTGACAGCGACCTCACGAGGGTGGCGTCCACTTTCCCAGCACCGTGGTCAACCAATTCAAACTGCTGGACTGGACCTGGACCGTTGGGTGTTACGAAGGCATAGAACTTACCGCTGACCTTGCTGTGGTACATGCAGAAGCCATAGTTGGGTGCAAGCGTCTCGATGCTCCGTGCCGCCACGGGGGTAAGGGTCCTGCTGACCGTGTCCAGCGACCACAATGCCAGTGTGTTGTTCGTCCGGTTATTTGCCCCGACCAGCACCATCGATTGCCCCGATGAAGGGAACCCAGATCTCAGGTCTACGTTTCCGATCATCCCGTCAGGCCGGAACTGGATCAATTTTCCGTCCATCCCGAAGACCCCAATACCGCCGCCAGAGGACGCCTTGTTGTCGGCAACCACTAAGCTATTGGCCGCGTTTTCCGGGTCAACCCAGATGGCAGCGTCATCTGAAACGTCCTCTGACCCTGAAAACCCATCGGTCTCAACCACGGGTAACGCAAGGGGGTCACTCGGGGCCGGCACCGGGGTTGGAGCCGGGCTGATACTTGAAGTCGGGGTCGGAGCGCTGACACTTGAAGTTGGCGATGGGGCCGAACCGTCACTGGGACTCGGCGTCGTCGGGGCGTTACTAAGCAAGAAGTAAGCGGCTACCGCCGCCAGGGCGAGCAGCGTCGCCACGAAAATCCGGAGATGGGTACGCAAGTCGCACTCCCTGAATGGCCTAGGCATGTCGGAGGCCCGCATAAAGGGCGCAAGGTCGGCGGACGCTCGGCGTCTTGCCCCGCTACCCGTCGTAGGCCTTCTGCAGTTCTGCGATGTCCAACTTCCGCATGCCCAGCATCGCCTGCATTGCCCGCTGGGAACTCTCGGGATCATCGCCCGCGATCAAGGAGCCGAGGGCGGACGGAATGATCTGCCACGACACTCCGTAGCGGTCCTTCAGCCAGCCGCACATGCTCTCGGAACCACCTTGTGTAAGCGCCGTCCAGTAGCGGTCCACTTCTTCCTGGTCCGCACAGTCAACAACAAACGAAACGGCTTCCGTGAAATTGTTTGCCGGTCCCCCGTTGAGCGCCATGAACCTGCGGCCTTCGATCTCAAACTCCACGGTGATCACCTGCCCGGCCGGACCGGGGCCGCCTTCACCGGCCCGTGCAAGACTCAGGATTTTGGAATCGTCAAAGACGGACGTGTAAAACTCGGCGGCTTCTTCAGCCTGGTTGTCAAACCACAGGCACGTAGAGATCATTCGCATCAGGGGCTCCCTTCCGGCTTGAGCCTAGCCCTGGGCTGGTCCGGGCACAACGGCTTTCAGGGAGCCTCGGATCGCGAGGGTGGCTCCGGTGCAGGAGGGAGGTGGCTGACCAGACCCACCGTGTTGCCTTCACTGTCCCGGATGAAAACCATCCACTCATCGGTGCCGGCCGGACCAAGCCTGTCATCGCTATGGCGGAAGATCATATGGGGTGCCGCAACCACCTCCACTCCCCTGCCCTGAAGTGTGCCGACGGCCGCCCGGACATCGGGAACTTCAAGATAGAGCAACGACGACGGCGCCCCCCGCTCAAGCAGCAGCCGGACGCCGTCGAGGTCAAAAAACAGCAGGCCAGGCGGGTCAAAGAACGCCGTTGGTTCGGTACCCAGCAACCGCGAGTAGAACGCCGCTGCACGCTGGAGATCAGTGGCCCCTTGGGCAACCTGGATCAGCCGCACGTCTTCTCCCTTTGTGGAGTCAAGCTTTGTGGAGTCAAGCATCACGCTACGCCAGCGATCGTCCGCTTTCCGGCCACGTGCAGCAAGGTTTCGCCGCGTCATCAGAAAACAGTCAAGGCGATAGGCTCGAAACCATGATTCCCGACACGCAGAAACGTTCCACATCCGGCGGACGCCGGGCCATCGCCGGAGCAGCGCTGGCAGACGCCGCCCTGATCCTGGTTTTCGCGGCGATCGGCAGGGACGCGCACCAGCGGGGAGATGCCATCACGGGCGTGCTGCTGACGGCCTGGCCCTTCCTTGCCGGAGCAGCGTTGGCGTGGATAGCGGCCAGGGCGTGGCGCACTCCGCTCGCCGTCCGCCCGGCCGGCCTCTCTGTCTGGCTCGGCGCTGTTGCGGGAGGCATGATCCTGCGCGCGGTCACGGGACAGACCGTGGTGCCCGCTTTTGTCATCGTCGCCCTGTTGAGCCTGGGACTGTTCCTGGTCGGCTACCGTCTGCTGCTGGCTGGCTGGACCCGGTTACGCCGGCAGGGAAGCAAAGGCTGATGGCGGGACCCATGTAATAGGCTGGCAGCACTCAACAGTATTGCCGGGCACTGCTACGGCCAACAGATCCGGAAGGATTGAAAGTGATCACCGCATTCGTCTTGATCAAAACCGACGCAGCCCGCATCCCCGAAACCGCCGAGCAAATCTCCGCGATCCAGGGCATCAGTGAGGTGTATTCCGTGACCGGGGAATGGGACCTGATTGCAGTGGCACGTGTGGCTCGACACGAGGATCTGGCTGACGTCATTGCGGACAGGCTGTCCAAGGTTCCGGCAGTGGTGCATACCACCACGCACATCGCGTTCCGCGCCTACTCCCAGCACGACCTTGACGCGGCATTTGCACTGGGGTTCGAGCAATAGTTCCCGCGAAGTCAGCGACGGGTAAGCGAGACCCACTTGTCGAGGACGGCAGACGCAGCACCCGAATCCACAGAGGCGGCAGCCCGGGCAAATGCTGAACGCATACGATCCAGGAACGGCCCGTCAGCGTCAAGATCGAAAGCTACCAGCCCTGCTGCGGCATTGAGCAGCACTGCATCGCGCGCGGCTCCACCTTTACCAGCCAGGACATCGCGTACGACGGCGGCATTCGCCTGTGCGTCCCCGCCCCGGAGATCCTCCACAGTGGCAAGACGGATCCCCAGTTCCACCGGTGAGAAACTCAGTTGCGCGACGGCACCGTCCCGGAATTCCCAAACCGTGGAGGGACCGGTGGTGGTCAGTTCGTCCAGGCCATCGTCGCCACGGAACACGAGTCCCCGGCTCCCCCGGCGCGCCAAGACACCCGCCACCAGCGGCGCCATCCTGGCGTTGGCCACACCAACCGCGGAGGCCTGGACCTGGGCCGGGTTGGTCAGCGGGCCGAGGAAGTTAAAAGCTGTCGGGATGGCCAGTTCCCGCCGGGGCACGGCCGTGTGGCGGAAAGAAGGGTGAAATACCTGGGCAAAGCAGAAAGTGATTCCGGCTTCCTCGGCATTGCGGGCAACCTGCTCAATGGGAAGGTCGAGCCTGACGCCCAACGCTTCCAGTACGTCGGCAGAGCCAGAGGACGACGACGCCGCGCGGTTGCCGTGCTTAACAACCTTCGCGCCCGCACCGGCAGCCACCAGTGCGGCCATGGTGGAAATGTTGACCGTGTTGAGCTGATCTCCGCCGGTGCCGACGATGTCCAGTTTCTCGCCTGAAATGCTTACGGCGTTGGCGTGGGCCAGCATCGCGTCAGCAAGTCCCGAGAGCTCCTCAACCGTTTCTCCCTTGGAACGCAGGGCCACGAGGAATCCTGCTATCTGGGCAGGCGTCGCCTCGCCGGACATGATGGTGTCCATTGCCCACGCGGTGCTGGCCGCGGTCAGGTCTGTGCCGTTGATGAGTGCCGAAATGAGGCGCGGCCAAGTGTTGCCTGCCGCCTCTGCGGATGCCTGTGAAGTCACCCCCTGATGCTATCGGGGGCCCACGGCCCTGACCAATGTGGACCGGTCCGGGAACTTTTCGCGGTGATTTCGCGTCTTTGTAGAAAAAGTCCCCCGAAAAGGCGGTTCGCGTTGGGATGTACGGACTTTTATAGACATAATGTCTATGTGACATCTGCGACCCATGCCCCCAGTACCCCGGCGCACCCCACGCTGAACCGCCCAAATATGGTTTCCGTTGGAACCGTAGTCTGGCTGTCCAGCGAGTTGATGTTCTTCGCCGGCCTCTTCGCCATGTACTTCACACTGCGCTCCACGAGCGGACAGATGTGGGCGGAAGAGACAGCGAAGCTCAACTTCCCCTTTGCGCTCGTCAACACGATCGTCCTCGTGGCCAGTTCCTTTACTTGCCAGATGGGCGTCTTCGCCGCCGAACGGCTGCAGCCCCGCAAGACCGGCGGGCCGTTCCAGTTCTCCCGCTGGGGAATGAACGAATGGTTTGCGCTGACCTTCCTCATGGGTTCCTTCTTCGTCGCCGGCCAGGCCACCGAGTACGCCATGCTGGTGTCCGAGCATGTTTCACTGTCGTCCAACGCATATGGTTCGGCTTTCTACATCACCACCGGCTTCCACGGCCTGCACGTCATCGGCGGCCTCATTGCCTTCCTCTTCATCATCGGCCGCTCGTTCGCGGCGAAGAAGTTTGGTCACTTCGAAGCAACGTCTGCGATTGTCACTTCCTACTACTGGCACTTCGTGGATGTCGTGTGGATCGGCCTCTTCCTGGTCATCTACGTACTCAAGTAGTCAAGCTTTGATTCTTTTTCTACAAGAGGCAGAATTTCAAGAAGCGGCTCACGGAGCCGACGCACGATCGAATAAAGGAACCACCACGTGAAGGCACTCTCGCAAAAGCGGCGTCACCCACTTGCAGCAATCGCGCTGCTCCTGATGGGACTCCTCGTCACTGGTGGGCTCTATGCCGTCGCCACCACCGTCAACCAGGCCAAGGCTTCCACCACCAGCTACAGCGCCAACGACGTCGAGGAGGGCGGCAAGCTTTTCGCCGCCAACTGCGCCACCTGCCACGGCATGGGCGCAAGCGGAAGCCAGGACGGTCCGTCCCTTGTTGGTGTCGGCGCTGCAGCGGTTGACTTCCAGGTCGGCACCGGCCGGATGCCCATGCAGATGAACGGACCGCAGGCGGAAGAGAAGCCTGCTCAGTTCAACGACACTCAGACCCATCAGCTTGCAGCGTATGTCGCTTCCCTGGGAGCCGGCCCTGCACTTCCTGAAGAAGGCCTGTTGGATGAGCAGGGGGATGCCGCTGCTGGTGGTGAGCTGTTCCGCACCAACTGCGCCATGTGCCACAACGCAGCTGCAGCCGGCGGCGCCCTGACCCGCGGCAAGTTTGCCCCGGCCCTCGCCGGCGTATCCGGCAAGCACATCTACGAGGCCATGGCCACCGGCCCGCAGAACATGCCGGTGTTCAGTGACGCCAACGTCTCTCCTGAGGGCAAGCGCGACATCATTACCTTCCTGAAGCAGATTGAGACCAACGGGTCTCCCGGCGGCGCTGACCTTGGTGCTTTGGGTCCGGTCTCCGAAGGTCTGTTTGTCTGGATCGGCGGACTGGGAGTCATCATCGCCTTCACCATCTGGCTGACATCCCGGACGTCCTAGGCACCACGGGAAACCTGAAGAAACTTCTGCTGATCAGTCAGCAGTTTGAAATTGAAAACTAACTCGGCAGACGCCGGGACGAGAGAAGGATGAGGCGAATTATGGGCAACCATAGTGACGGCAGTCCGAACCACTCGGGCACCGTAGCTACGGCTGGTCAGAATGAGGTGGAGAAGTTCCAGGATCCTGGAATTCCCCCGCATCGTTTGCGCCTGGCTGACACGGACCCGAGGGCCGCAAAGCGTGCAGAACGGCAGGTCGCCCTACTTTTTGGCGCCTCAGTTGTCGGTACCGTGATCTTCCTGGTGGCATACTTCGCCATTGATCTGGGTGAAGATTCCAGCATCGCCACAGTCCGGCTGCAGAACGCGCTGTTGGGCGTCGGTACCGCATTTGCCATGCTTGGCATCGGTACGGGCATTGTCCACTGGGCCAAGGCACTGATGCCTGACCATGAAGTCTCCGAGGAGCGGCACGCAATCCGCACCGAGGAGGACCGCGTCGCCGCCGTCCGGATCGTGGACGACATCGTCGAGGAGACGGGCATCAAGCGACGTCCGCTGATCCGTAACACCCTGCTGGGCGCCATGGCGCTGGCTCCCCTTCCCGCCGTCGCCATTTTCGGGGACCTGGGACCGCGTCCGGACAAAGCGCTCTCGCACACCATGTGGGCGCCGCAGGAGGGCAAGCTCAAGCGCCTCACGAGGGATCCCGATGGCACGCCGATCAAGGCTGCTGACGTAACGCTCGGCTCCGCGTTCCACGTGATCCCCGAAGGCCTCAACGAACTGCATGAGGGCAAGCTCAACGAAAAAGCCAAGGCTGTTGTGCTGCTCATGCGCCTGGACCCTGCGTCCCTGAATCCTTCTGCGGGCCGTGAGGACTGGAGCTACAACGGAATCGTTGCCTACTCCAAGATCTGCACCCATGTCGGTTGCCCTGTCGCTCTCTACGAGCAGCAGACGCACCATCTGCTGTGCCCGTGCCACCAGTCCACCTTTGACCTCACTAAAGAGTGCAAAGTGATCTTTGGCCCTGCCAGCCGGCCCCTCCCCCAGCTTCCCATTGCGGTGGATGACGAGGGCTACCTGGTCGCAACCAGCGACTTCAAAGAACCTGTAGGACCGAGTTACTGGGAGCGTGATGAGCATGAGCGCAGCATCAAGAGCTGAAGCCCCCGCCTTCGTCGCCAAGACTAAAGCTGGACGCATCACCGATTTTGTTGACGAGCGCGTCGGCGGTTCCGGGATCCTGCGTGAGTTCGGACGAAAAGTCTTCCCCGACCACTGGTCGTTTATGTTCGGTGAGGTGGCGCTGTACTCATTCGTCATCCTCCTGCTGTCAGGAACCTTTCTGACATTCTTCTTTGATCCGTCCATGGCCGAAACGCACTACGACGGCTCTTACGTGCCGCTGAAGAATGTTGAAATGTCGGTGGCCTACAGCTCATCCCTCGACATCACTTTTGACGTCCGCGGCGGGCTGTTTATGCGCCAGGTCCACCACTGGGCAGCACTGCTGTTCGTAGCATCCATCGGCGTGCACATGCTCCGCGTGTTCTTCACGGGCGCCTTCCGCAAACCGCGTGAAATGAACTGGGTTGTTGGCAGCGTGCTGCTGATCCTCGCCATGGCGGCGGGTTTCACGGGTTACTCGCTCCCTGATGACTTGCTGTCCGGCAACGGCCTCCGCATCATCGACGGCGTGATCAAGTCCATTCCCGTTATCGGAACGTACATTTCCTTCTTCCTCTTCGGCGGCGAGTTCCCGGGCGCGGCGATTATCGGCCGTCTCTACATGCTCCACATCCTGCTGGTCCCGGCGCTCATCCTCCTGATGATCGTGCTGCACCTCTTTATGGTGGTAATCCACAAGCACACGCAGTACCCTGGCCCCGGCCGCAATGACGGAAACGTCGTGGGATACCCGCTGGGACCCGTCTACGCCGCAAAGGCAGGCGGCTTCTTCTTCATCGTCTTCGGCGTACTTGCCCTGATGGCCGGCTTCTTCACGATCAACCCGATCTGGAACTACGGACCGTACGATCCTTCGCCTGTGTCCGCGGGTACCCAACCCGACTGGTACATCGGCTTCGTTGACGGTGCGCTGCGCCTGATGCCGGGCGTCATCGGAGACTTCCACTTCGAGTACGTCATCTTCGGATACACGCTGACCCTGAATGTCCTCCTTCCTGCCCTGGTTCCTGCTGGCATCCTCTTCACGGTGATGTTCATGTACCCATGGATCGAGAAGTGGATCACCAAGGACAACCGCGAGCACCACGTTCTGGACCGCCCGCGGAACGCCCCCACGCGAACAGCTATCGGCATGGCCGGCTTCACCTGGTACTGCGTGATGTGGGCGGCGGCAGGCTCCGACCTGATCGCCACGCACTTCCACGTTTCGCTGAACGATGTGACGTACTGGCTCCGGGCGCTGTTCTTCATTGGACCGATCATCGCCTTCTCCGTGACCAAGCGCGTGGCCCTGGCTCTTCAGCGCAAGGACCGCGAGATTGCGCTTCACGGCCGCGAAACCGGCCGCATCGTTCGTCTGCCTCATGGTGAGTTCATCGAGGTGCACGCGCCGCTGGACGAATACAAGCGCTACAAGCTGGTGGGCTTCGAATCGCCTGCTCCCCTTCCGGCTGTGCCCAACGATCACGGCATTGTCACCCGCAAGGAGAAGCAGCGCGCCTGGCTCTCCCGGTGGTTCTTCGAAGACCGCGTAGCTCCCGCCACACCGGCCGAGCTGGAGGCCGCACACGGCCACCACGCCCACCCGGCCGTGGAAGCGGCTGAGGAAAGCAAGAGCCTCAGCCACTAAGACACGGTATCTGAGCACAACAGGAAGGCCCGGTCCAGACGGACCGGGCCTTTCCTGTTGTCTCGGCGCTGCCGGAAGACTCGCTGCTACGGGAAGACTAATGCGTCCGGTAGCCGGACGAATGATTGCGCGCAGGCCGTGCGCCCGGACGCTGGAGCGGAACCCACAGCTTGTAGCGGTCTGCCCGGTAGTACGAGACGGAATAATCCACCATGGCCCGGGCGACGAATGCATGGCGCTGGATCTTCAGCAGCGGTGAGCCCACATCAACGTTAAGGAGCCGGGCCGTCGAGGGCGAGGCCGCTGTCGCTTCGATCATGTCCTCCCCCCACTCCATCACGAGCCCGAATTGCTCGCTGAGGACGTTGTACAGGGAAGTGGGAGGTTCGCCATCCAACAGGCCCGGCACCCGGTGCGCCGGGATGAAGTTCTCGTCTACGCTCATCGGCTCACCGTCCGCGAGGAGAAGACGGCGGAAGCGGACTAGCGGCGTCCCCTCGTCCAATTGGAGTTCGCGCGCCAGGAATGCACTGGCACTGATCTGCTCGAAGCTAAGGACCCTTGCTGCCGGAACCATGCCGCGGCGCTGCATTTCCTCACTGTAGGAGGTGAGCTTGACCTGCAAATCGAGTTTGGGCTTACGGACAAAGGTGCCAAGACCGACAACGCGCTCGATGACCTCTTCGCCCACCAGGGCGTCGATTGCCTGGCGCACTGTCATCCGTGCGAGGCCAAAGCGCTCTGCGAGGTCGCGTTCGGACGGCAGCGCCGATCCTGGCGGACAGGAATCAGCAATGTAAGCGCGAAGGATCTCGCGAAGCTGGATGTAAATGGCCGTCCCGTTATTGCGGTCTATCTCGCCCGCGACGCCGGCCGCGTTAGCAGCCATGGCCGGTTGCCCCTGCTTGTGTGTTCACCCTCCAATCTTAAGGCAAGCACATGGAGGTCTAGACCAGCACTTTCCCCGTCACCTGAGGCCGTCACTGGGATGGCCGAATTGCTGCCCCTGGACAGTGTGCCGATAGTTGCTGGGCGTAAAACCCAGGAACTTTTGGAAGTCGTTTGTCAGATGCGCATGATCGGCGTAGCCGAATTCTGCAGCGACCGCAGCGAGGTCTGCCGCCGGGTCGGTCCGTAATCGATCGGCGGCCTCTTGCAGGCGCCGTCTGCGGATTAGCGTTGAGGGGCTAAGACCGATATACCTCTTCGCTACCCGTTGTAGGGTCCTCGGCGAAACAAACAGACGCGCCGCAACGTCTTCGATTCGGGTCACGTCGGGGGATGCTCCGATGGCGTCCATCATCTCATTGGCAAGATTGCCCTCCTCTGACACCTCTGAATTCTGCGATACGAGCCAACCAGTGAAGGCCTCGACCGCCTTTTGCCGACGTCCCTCTGGATTGGTCCCGCTCATCGCGTCCGACACCAGGGCTTGCAGATCTGCCAGCGGCAGTCGGATCTGGGCATCTCGCAGGCTTCCGGGATCATCCGTAAAACGCGGAACCAGTGCTGGACGCAGGAGCGCCCCGACGGCCCAGCCCCGGCCGGTGAGGTCCCGATGCGATCGACGGGTTGTTGGGCCTGCGAACTCCACAACATCCTTCTGAACGACCAGGTTGGATGTCGGGAATGCGATCAGGTGCTGGCGGGACGTGTGCCCCGGCTCAATGTCCCATTCCGGAATCCAAAACCAGTGCACCATGTTCGTGACGGCCTCGGGCGCCGGAAGGCGGTGAAACGAGGGAAGCTGGGCCGGATAAAGGATCCCCTTGAACGAACTCGCCATGGGATGGACGACCCTCCATATCCAGGCTGTCGCAATTCTTCAAGCCCTCATTGTGCAGCTGCGCCTATCGTCGTACCTATGAGTGATTCTACAAGCCCCCAACTGACCACAGCCGCCGACGGCAGGCACACGAGCTTCGGTACACCGCATTGCTTCACGAGCCTGACGCCGTTCCTTGCGATCGACTCGGCCAAAGAGGCGATCGCCTTCTACCAGGACGTTTTCGGCGCGCGTACCGTGAACGTCACAGAGATCGGTGGAGTCGTTGTCCACGCCGAACTTGACTTCGGTCAGGGGCGGCTCCAAATTGGTGAGCCCAACCCGGACTATCACCTTGTCCCCGCACCCACGGGTGACGATGATTGCTACTCACTGGGACTCTACTGTGCCGATGCTGACGGTCTTGTTGCGCGCGCCGAGCAGCGGGGAGCCACCATCAGGGAGCCACTGTCCACCTTCGTATCAGGAGACCGCTACGCGAGCATCAGAGACCCCTACGGTGTGCGCTGGTCCGTCATGACCCGCGTGGAAGACCTTTCCGAAGAGGAGAGCACGCGTCGCGTCGCCGACTGGGCTTCCACGCAAAGCTGAACCACGGCCGCCCACGTCGCCACGGCAGGCTCCCGCAGCGATCCAACCTGCCGCTGTGCCTCGGCGGTTGGGTGACCAGTGCGGACACCGGATATATTTGGACAGGAAATTTCGGAATTGACGGAGGGGGCCGTTGTGGATCTAGGAGTCCCGTTGCCAGTTCAGAAGGCCGTGGTGTTGGCCTCGATCGGCCTGCACGCCCGCCCGGCAGCCGTGTTCGTCAAGGCTGTGACGGGCACGGGCCTGCCCGTCACCATCAGGAAGTCGGGAATGGAGGGAGTGGATGCCCGTTCGCTGCTTGAGGTCATGACCGCGGACTTTGACTATGGCTGCGAAGTGGAACTCTCCATTACGGATTCCGCAGCAGACACCCCCTCCGGCCTGCGGACCGCGCAGCAGGCCCTTCGCATGCTGGCCGAACTGCTGGAGTCGCAGGGAGCCCGCTAGGCCCTCCCAGGCGGCTCCCCCGTCCCCGGCATGGAGCCCGTCCCCAGGAACGGCTTCCGGCCAGGAACGACGGCGGTCCCCACCAGAAAGGTGGGGCCCGCCGTCGTCGTTTGCTGTTTGCCGGGAGTGATGCTCTGGGGCTAGTGGGCGTGGTCTCCGCGGCTGTACTCGTAAACCCAGCCTACGAGGGCCACAAGGGCCATGCCGGCGGCGATGTAGACAATCCAGAACCCGACGGCCATACCGAGGAAGCCCGCGGCGCAGGAAAGGCCCAAGACCAGCGGCCACCAGCTCCAGGGGCTGAAGTGGCCCTGCTCGCCGGCTCCTTCGTGGATCTCTGCGTCGTTCCGGTCCTCCGGGCGCATACCCACGCGCTTGCCGGTGAAGCCGAGGTAGCCACCGATCATGCCGGCGAGCCCGCCCACCAGGAGGATCCCCAGCGCACCGACCCACTCATTCCAGTGGGTCAGGAAACCGTAAACCAGGGCGACCGGTACGAAGAAGAATACTCCGGCTCCAAAAATCCATGATTCGATCTTCACTGGGCAGTGTCCTTCTGGTCGGCGTTACCGAGCGTTGCTGCTACCGGAGCAGGTGACTCGACTGTGTGGACCTGGGACAACTCCGGGTGGTGGAGGTCCAAGGCGGGCCGCTCGGAACGGATCCGGGGCAGCGAGGTGAAGTTGTGGCGCGGCGGCGGGCAGGATGTGGCCCACTCGAGCGAGGCACCGAAGCCCCACGGGTCATCCACCTGGACCTTTTCGGCACTGCGCGCAGTGATGTAGACGTTCCAGAAGAACGGGATCAGGGAAGCGCCCAGAACGAATGAGGCGATGGTGGAGAACTGGTTCATCCAGGTGAAGTTGTCCTGGGGCATGTAATCCGCGTAGCGGCGGGGCATGCCTTCCACGCCCAGCCAGTGCTGGATGAGGAACGTTCCGTGGAAACCAAGGAACAGCATCCAGAAGTGGATCTTGCCGAGACGCTCATTGAGCATCTTGCCGGTGAATTTCGGCCACCAGAAGTAGAAGCCGGCGAACATCGCGAACACCACGGTTCCGAACACCACGTAGTGGAAGTGCGCCACGACGAAGTAGGAGTCCGAGACGTGGAAGTCCAGCGGAGGCGATGCCAGGATGATGCCCGTCAGACCACCAAACAGGAAGGTGATCAGGAAGCCGATGCTCCAGAGCATGGGCGTCTCGAAGGTCAAGGAGCCCCGCCACATGGTGCCGATCCAGTTGAAGAACTTCACGCCGGTCGGAACTGCGATCAGCATGGTCATGAAGGCGAAGAACGGCAGCAGCACCGAACCGGTCACATACATATGGTGGGCCCACACTGTGACGGAGAGGGCCGCGATGGCGATGGTTGCGTAGACCAGGCCCTTGTAGCCGAAGATCGGCTTTCGGCTGAACACCGGGAAGATTTCAGACACGATGCCGAAGAACGGCAGCGCAATGATGTACACCTCGGGATGGCCGAAGAACCAGAACAGGTGCTGCCAGAGGACGGCGCCGCCGTTCTCAGGGTCGAAGATGTGGGCACCGAAGCGGCGGTCCGCACCAAGCGCCAACAGCGCTGCAGCCAGCGGCGGGAAGGCCATCAGGACCAGGATGGACGTGACAAGGGCGTTCCACGTAAAGATGGGCATCCGCCACATCGTCATGCCGGGAGCACGCATGCAGACGATCGTGGTGATGAAGTTGACGGCACCAAGAATCGTTCCGAAACCCGACAGCGCCAGGCCGAAGACCCAGAGGTCCCCGCCGACGCCCGGGCTGAAGGTGGTGTTGTTCAGCGGGGCGTAGGCGAACCAACCGAAGGAAGCAGCACCTTGGGGGGTGATGAAACCGGAAACGGCGATGGTGGAGCCGAAGAGGAAGAACCAGAATGCCAGCGCATTCAGCCGCGGAAAGGCGACGTCGGGGGCGCCGATCTGCAGGGGCATGATCACGTTCGTAAAGCCGGCGAAAAGCGGCGTGGCGAACATCAGCAGCATCACGGTGCCGTGCATCGTGAAGAGCTGGTTGTACTGCTCCTTGGTCTGCAGGATCTGCATGCCCGGCTCGAACAGCTCTGCACGGATCAGCAGGGCCATCACGCCACCGAGGCAGAAGAACACAAACGACGCAATCAGGTACATGTACCCGATGGTCTTGTGGTCAGTGGAGGTGATCCAGTTGACGACGATGCGCCCCTTGGACCTAGGAACTACGGGAGCCTCAAGGGTCCCGGCGGATTGAGTGTAAGTAGCCACGTCGCTCCCCTTACTTTATTTCGTTCAGGTTCGGGTTGCGGTCGTACTCTTCGCCGAGGAGACCCGTGTTGCCTGCTGCGCGCAGCTCGTCCATGTGGGTCTGGAATTCAGTTTCCGACACCACCTTGACGCGGAACAGCATTTCGGAGTGGTACTCGCCGCAGAGTTCGGCACACTTGCCGTCGTAGGTGCCCTCTTTGGTGGGGGTGAACCTGATGTAGTTGGTCTTGCCCGGTATCATGTCGCGCTTCTGGAGGAAGGCCGGGACCCAGAAGGAGTGGATCACATCGCGGGAGTTCAGCTCCAGGTCAACAGACTTGCCAACGGGCAGGTACAGCGTGGGGAGCTTCTCCTTGTCCACGGCGTCACCGGTCAGGTGGGCCTGCACGCCGGCTTCGTGGACGTCTTCGGAGATGACGTCGCCGGACTTGTAGTTGAAGTCCCACGCCCACTGCTTGCCGCGGACGTCGACCACGACGTCGGCCGGCTGCGAGCGGTCATCGATCGCCTGCTGGTCGCGGTCGGTGAAGTAGAAGAACACCAGGACCATGAACAACGGGATGGTCAGGTAGAAGACCTCAAGTGGGAGATTGAAGCTGGTTTGCCGCGGAAACCCCTTGGTGCCCTTGCGGCGGCGGTAGGCTACCAGGCACCAGACGATCAACCCCCAAGTAATGATGCCCACAACCAGTGCGGCAATCCATGAGTTGACCCAGAGGTCCATGATGCGGTCGGTGTGGTTGGTGGTGCCACGCTCTGTGGGCAGCCACCCCTTCTCTACCTCTGGCGAACATCCAGTCAAAACCAACGCGCCGGCAACTGCCAAGCCTGAGATCGATGTGATCGTTTTGCGTCGGCTGCCGGTTCGGTTCAGCGAACTCACAGACGGCCCTTCCTACTTGTTGCTGTTGCACGGGCAGCCGTTAGCTTCCCGGGCACACTAAAAGTTTTACTACTCGGTGTAGAGCTTACCGCTCCCCCGGGCATTTCGCCCACATGTCGGCGTCGTGGTTCCGTGCCGTTTTGACGGACGGACGCCAGGCGCCGGCACCGGGCGAAAAGACCGGATCAGTGGAACGAATCTCCACAAGCGCAGGAACCGCCGGCGTTCGGGTTGTCGATGGTGAAGCCTTGCTTCGAGATGGTGTCCTCGAAGTCGATGCTGGCGCCACTGAGGTAGGGCACGCTCATCTTGTCCACTACAACTTCAACGCCGTCATAATCACGGACAGCGTCACCCTCAAGGAGCCGCTCGTCAAAGTAGAGCTGGTAAATGAGGCCGGAGCAGCCGCCGGGCTGCACGGCGACCCGGAGGCGAAGGTCGGTCCGGCCTTCCTGCTCGAGGAGGCTGCGTACCTTGCCTGCGGCCACGTCTGTCAGGTTGACCTCGTGGGCGGCCAGTTCTTCCCCGGCAGCGCTGGTGGTTTCGGTGCTGTTCTCATTTGTTGCGGTGCTCATTTGGCCTACCTTCTTAGGACGGTCCTGGCGGCGCCGCGAGAGCGGTGCCTGCCCCTACGGAACGGTATGGGCTATAGCTACATGCTACGTCGGTCAGACGTGTAGCTCTAACTCCTGACGTAACCATGGGCTCACGACGGTTGTTCCCGGAGGACCGGAAAATCATGCGAGGCCGTCAGCGTTCAGCCTGGCGAGCAGCAGGGCTTCCGCTACCACGGCGTTCCTGAAGTCTCCGATGTGCAGCGACTCGTTGGCACTGTGCGCCCGGGAATCCGGATCCTCAACACCGGTCACAAGAATCTGCACATCCGGATAGACCTCCATGAGGTCGGCAATGAACGGAATTGATCCGCCAATCCCCATTTCCACTGCGGGCACCCCCCAGGCCTCCCCGAGTGCCCACATTGCCAGCGAAGCAGCCTTGGACGACGTGTCCGTGAGGAAGGAGCTTCCGCTTTCCCCTGGGATGAACACCACCTTCGCACCAAACGGTGCGTTGGCCTCAACGTGCTGCCGCACAGCCTCCATTGCCTCGGCGGGCACCTGCCCCGGGGCCAGGCGGAGGCTGAATTTTGCCCGCGCCCGTGGCAGCAGCGTGTTCGATGCCACGTCCACGCCCGGCGCGTCAAAACCGATGATGGACAGGGCAGGTTTGGTCCAGAGGCGTGACGCAATGGTGCCCGATCCAGCCAGCCGGACGCCGTCGAGCACTGACGCATCGGCCCGATATTCGGCTTCGGTGAGGTCCACCGTGACGTTGTCACTGGACACGAGGCCTTGGATGGCCACGTTGCCTTCGGCATCGTGGAGGGTGGCGATCAGCCGCGACAAAAGCGTCGGGGCGTCCAACACAGGACCGCCGAACATGCCCGAGTGGACGGCGTGCTCCAAGACCTGCACCTCGATGGTTCCATCCACCAGGCCGCGCAGGCTGGTGGTCAGGGCCGGAATGCCGACCTTCCAGTTACTGGAGTCGGCAACTGCGATCACGTCTGCCCGGAGCAGCTCGCGGTGGACTTCCAGGAAGGATCGGAAGGTGGGCGATCCGGCTTCCTCCTCTCCCTCGAAGAAGAAGGTCACGCCGAGGCCCAGTTCCTCGCCCAGGACCTCCGTGACCGCAGCGTAGGCCGCCACGTGTGCCATGATTCCCGCCTTGTCGTCTGCGGCACCGCGGCCGTAGAGCCTGCCGTCCTTTTCGACGGCGGCAAACGGCTCCGTCTGCCACAGGGCAGGATCGCCGGGCGGCTGAACATCATGGTGGGCATAGAGAAGGATGGTCGGCTTACCTTCAGCGGCCTTCCGTCGGGCCACAACGGCCGGGCCGCCCGGGGAGCCGTCGTTCTTGTCGGACCGCAAAACCTGTACATCGTCGAGGCCGGCAGCACGCAGCAGGTCCGCCACCGCCTGCGCACTTCGCTCCAGTGGCGCTGGATCGAAACTCGGCCAGGCGATGCCGGGAATGGCAACAAGCTCCTCGAGCTGCACCAGCGTGGCACCGAAGGACCGGTCGACGGCACTCCGCAGTCCCTGCCCATCGATGACGCCCTCGGAACTGCTGGCGTTACGGCTGCTGGAGTCGTGCGGGGTTGCAGATGGAGTTGACGTCATGGCGAAAACAATACCTGCGCCGCAACACTACCGGCACCCACATGCAACAGACCCGACTGGCCGGGCCGGCGTCGGAATTTCAACGATGGCGTACGGGAACAGGGCACGGGCGCCACAGGGGCGGCCAGCGGGCAGGGGCCGTCCTGCCGCAAGGTATTCTGTTCAGGTGTTCGGACGTAAAAAGGAAGCGCCATCGGCGCAAGAATCAATAGACCAGCAGGCCGCTGAAGCGGCCGCCCGGCAGGATGCCGCAGCGGGCAAGGGTGTGCCTACGCCCAAGCGCAGAGCCCAGGAAGCGGCGCGCAAGCGGCCGCTGGTGCCGGAGGACCGAAAGGCTTCCAAGGCCGCCGAACGCCAGGCCGTCCAGGACCAGCGGCTAAAAATGCGCCAGGCCTTGGATACCGGCGACGAGAAGTTCCTGCCGCTCCGTGACAAGGGACCACAGAAGCGATTTGCCCGTGATTACGTGGATGCCCGCCTCAGCCTTGGCGAATACCTCATGTTCGGCGCCCTGCTCTTTGTCATCATTTCCTTGCTGGTGCCCGCCTCGAGCGAACAGATGATCTATGTACTGGGCGGTTTCTGGGTGATGTTCCTGGCCGTGTTCGTCGACGTCTTCATTCTTTCCCGCAAGCTCCGCAAGAGGCTGACGGAGAAGTTCGGCGAGGTGGAACGCGGCACTGTCTGGTATGGCTCCATGCGCGCGCTGCAGTTCCGCAAACTCCGGCTGCCCAAGCCACTGGTCAAGCGCGGGGACTACCCGGCCTGACCATTTCGGCGGGTGCTCCCCCATCCGCGTCCTGTGATTCAGCAACAGCAAAACCCCGGCGTCCGATTGCCGGGGTTTTGCTGTTCCTGTGCCCAGTCAGATCCGGCGGTTTTTGGCCAGCTCCCGGTTGATCCGTGCAGCCCAAAAAGGACCCTCGTAGAGAAAAGCCGTGTACCCCTGGACCAGGGTTGCTCCAGCGTCCAGCCGGTCCTGGACGTCCTGGGCGGTCTCGACGCCGCCGACGGCCACCAAGGTGATCGCGTCCCCGGTGGCATCCTTGAGCCGGCGGAGGACTTCCAGGGAACGCTGCTTGAGCGGCGCCCCGGACAAACCTCCGGCCCCGCACTTTTCTATCTTTTCTGCGGGAGAGGTAAGCCCGGTCCGCGAGATGGTGGTGTTGGTGGCAATAATGCCATCCAGTTTCAGGTCCAGCGCCAGCCGGGCGACGTCGTCGATATCTTCGTCGCTCAGGTCCGGGGCAATCTTGACCAGCAATGGAACATGCCGGCCTGCCGACCTGTCTGCCTCCTCCCCTACCGCGGTCAGCAGCGGACGAAGCGTCTCAACGTCCTGGAGGAGCCGTAGCCCGGGCGTATTGGGCGAGCTCACATTGACCACGAGGTAATCCGCGGCCGGAGCCAGGCTCCGTGCGCTGATCAGGTAGTCGCCCACGGCATCGTCGAGTTCGACCACCTTGCTCTTCCCGATGTTCACTCCGATCACGGGACGCACGTGGGGGTGCTTGCGCTGCAGGGCGGCACGGGATGCCTTGAGCCGTGACTCAACAGCGGCCGCGCCGTCGTTGTTGAAGCCCATCCGGTTGATCACTGCGCGGTCCTGGATGAGCCTGAAGAGGCGCGGTTTCTCGTTGCCCGGCTGGGCCTGGCCGGTGATGGTTCCTACTTCCACGTGTCCGAAGCCAAGCTCGGTGAGTGCCTCGATTCCGTGGCCTTCCTTGTCGAAACCTGCCGCGAGTCCGAAAGGGGACGGGAATGTCAGCCCGAAGGCGGTCGTCTGCAGTGACTGTGCCGGGGCCGTGAACTTCTGCAGGAGCCGTCCCGCGCCGGAGGTATGTGCGAGCCTGATCCCCTTGAACCCGATTTTGTGGGCGCGTTCGGCGTCCATCCATGAAAAGGCCAGCCTGAAGAATGTGGGATATACGCGCATGCCTCTAGTTTTCCGTCTTGGGCGGTACAGACCAAACCCGGGACGCAACGAGCCCTTTCGGGTATGGCCGGCGGCCGGAGGGGTCAAGGCGTCAAGTGCCAGGCCGATCCGGCTCAGGAGTAGGGAGGGCGGGCTAGCATGAAGCCATGACCAGCATGAACTGGCAGCCCGACATCCTCGGTGACGGCTTCGAAGCGTGCACGTTCCGGGCAGCAGGCAACGACGGCCTGGAGCGTACAGCGACCCTCGTGCGGTTCCGGCCGGTGGGGCAGGAGCCCATCCCCGTTACCGGCCGCCGCCGGACCGTGCTGTTCCTTCACGGATGGAGCGACTATTTCTTCAACGTCGACCTCGCCCAGTTCTGGAGCCGCAGTGGGTACGAGTTCTACGCACTCGACATGCATAACCACGGCCGGAGCCTCCGCCCAGACACGCCCGGCGGCTTTGTGGCGGACCTGGCTGACTACGACGCGGAGATCAGCAAAGCCATTGGCATCATCGGAGCCGATGTCCGCCACGCAAAGGACGGTGACCCCGGAACGGAGCGTACCGAGGTAGCGCCGGACCGGCCGCCCATGCTCACGCTGATGGGTCACTCCACCGGTGGCCTGGTGGCCGCCCTCTGGGTGAGCAACCACCCCGGAGCCGCGGCGCAGCTGGTATTGAACAGCCCCTGGCTCGAAATCCATGGCAGTTCGCTGGTGCGGCGTGCGGCCTCAACCATGGTGGGTCCGGTGGCCCGCTTCCGCCCTGAGGCGGTCCTCCGCCTACCCGAGCGGGGCTTCTACTGGCGGACCATCAGCAGCTCCGCCGACGGCGAATGGACACTTGACGAC
Source organism: Arthrobacter pascens (assembly GCF_030815585.1). Taxonomy (NCBI): domain Bacteria; kingdom Bacillati; phylum Actinomycetota; class Actinomycetes; order Micrococcales; family Micrococcaceae; genus Arthrobacter; species Arthrobacter pascens. The sequence goes on along the minus strand of NZ_JAUSWY010000001.1, from coordinate 1,787,150 downwards.
CGGTTCAGGCCGCCAATGGCCTTCCCGCTGCGGGCCGGCTGGCTGAACGCCGTCCTTACCGGTCACGCCAAGGTGGCGCGGGGCCTGGGCATCGAGATCCCCATTCTGGTCCTGTTATCGGGTGGCAGCGCCAACGGCCCGTTTTGGACCGAGGAAATGCGCCGGACGGACGCCGTCCTTGACGTCAACATCATCGCCCTCCGGGCTCTGACTCTTGGGCGCACGGTCACGGTGGAACGGATCGACGGCGCATTACACGATGTTTTCCTGTCGCCACCCAAGATACGGACCGATGCCTATGCCCGGTTGGCGCGCTGGCTGCGCGGTTATGCGGACCCGGGTCCCGAGGAAAACGGGGCCGCATCCACCGCTCCGCCGTAACGCCGGTCCCGCTGGGCATAGATTTCCACGGCGTCCCACAGGGTCCGGCGGTCCACGTCCGGCCAGAGTGTGTCCATAAAGACAAACTCTGCGTATGCGGACTGCCAGAGCAGGAAGTTGGACAGCCGCTGCTCCCCGGAGCTCCGCAGGAACAGGTCCACATCGGGCAAGTCCGGTTCGTCAAGGTACTTCTGGATGGTCTTCTCGGTGATGGCTCCGGCTTTCAGCCTTCCCGCAGCCACCTCCGCGGCGATGGCGGACACCGCGTCCGTAATCTCGGCGCGGCCGCCGTAATTAACACACATGGTTAACGTGCAGGTGCTGTTGCCGGCAGTGTAGTCCTGGGCCTCTTCAAGTTCCCGGATGACAGATCCCCAGAGCCTGGGCCTGCGGCCGGACCACCGCACCCGCACGCCCCACTCATCCAGCTGGTTCCGCTGCCGACGTAACACATCCTTGTTAAAACCCATCAGGAAGCGCACCTCCTCCGGCGAGCGTCGCCAGTTCTCCGTCGAGAACGCATAGACGCTGACGTACTCGATGCCCAGCTCGATGGCACCGGCCATCACATCCAGGAGCGCAGGTTCACCGGCCTTGTGGCCCTCTATCCTCGGCAGCCCGCGCTGGTTCGCCCAGCGGCCGTTGCCGTCCATCACGATGGCGACGTGCCGCGGAACGAATTCGGCGGGAATCGTCGGGGCCACGGCACCGGAAGGGTGGGGATAGGGCGCAATCACCGGGTTGGTCCGCTTCCGTGCAGGGTTGTTCTTTTTTCCCAGGACCACTGTCAGCTACGCTCCACATGTTTGAAGGATTTCAGGACACGTTCAAGGTGCCACTGCAGGTAGGCGGCAACCAGTCCGGCAGCTTCCCGCCGGTGAACCGGGGAGGAAGCGTCCGCCGTCGGCCAGTCCCCCGTCAGCAGCGCACCAAGCAGAACCACGGTTCCCGCAGCCGGAGCAGGAGAGCCAGGCGGCCGGCAGTCACCGCAGACCATGCCCCCCAGCGGCGCCGAGAAGGCAGTATGCGGACCAGGCGTACCGCAGCGGGCGCACACCGTGAAGCTCGGCGCCCAGCCGCCGGTTGCCAGGGCACGCAGAAGATACGAATCAAGGATCAGGCCAGGGGTGTGTTCGTCCCGGCTCAGGGAAGCCAAGGCACCGACCAGCAGGTTGTACTGCGCCGTGCCGGCTTCACCGTCAACGTCAGTAAGTTTTTCGGCGGTCTCTGTCATGGCAGCAGCCACCGTATACCGTCCGTAGTCGGCGGCAATATTTCCGCCGTACGCACCTTTGGCGACAGCCTGTGTAACGATGTCCAGACTGCGTCCGGACACCAGCTGGAGGTCAGCGACCATAAACGGCTCCAGCCTGGCACCGAACCGGCTGCTGGTCCGCCGGACACCCTTGGCCACAGCCCGGACTTGCCCGTGGTGCTTGGTCAGCAAGGTGATGATGCGGTCTGCCTCACCCAGTTTGTGGGTCCGCAGCACGACGGCGTCATCGCGGTACGCGCGGGCGGCAAATGATTGTTGGACCACGGTTAATCTTCGCACTGTCTTCCGGGAAAGCGGATCATCCACGTGCGTACGGTTGCGCGCCGGGAATCCCGGCGCGCAACCGAACGGCGCTTCGCCGGCTCAGGCCCGGGAATCCCGGATGGCCCGGTTGACCGCGGAGATCACGGCCTTCAACGACGACATGCTGGTGTTGGCGTCGATGCCGATGCCCCACAGGACCCGCTCCCCCACTGCGCACTCAACATACGCTGCGGCCATGGCATTGCCGCCTTCGGACAAGGCGTGTTCGCTGTAATCCAGGACGCGGACGTCCACGCCGTCTTCACGCAGGATGCTCAGGAGGGCGGCGATCGGTCCGTTGCCGGTACCGGTGCGGCGGACCTGGACACCGTCAACGGTGAGTGAGGCGTGCAGGGTCATGCCGCCGTCCTCATCGGTTTCGGTGCTGACGGAACCCAGCGAATAGCGGCCCCACTGGCCATCCGCCTTGGCGGAGGGCAGGTATTCGTCCTGGAAGTGCTGCCAGAGCTGGGCGCCGCTGACCTCACCGCCCACGGTATCCGTCCGTTTCTGGATCACCCCGGAGAATTCGATCTGGGCGCGGCGCGGCAGGTCCAGGCTGTGCTCGTTCTTGAGCAGGTAGGCAACGCCGCCCTTGCCCGACTGGGAATTGACCCGGATGACCGCCTCGTAGCTGCGGCCCAGGTCCTTGGGGTCCACCGGCAAGTACGGAACCTGCCAGGTGAAGTCCGCGACGTCTTTGCCGGCGGCTGCGGCGTCCCGCTCCAGCGCCTCGAAGCCCTTCTTGATGGCGTCCTGGTGCGATCCGGAAAATGCGGTGAAGACGAGGTCTCCGCCGTACGGGGAACGCTCGGCGACAGGCAGCTGGTTGCAGTACTCAACCGTCCGGCGGATGTCGTCGATGTCGGAAAAGTCGATCATGGGGTCAATGCCCTGGACAAACAGGTTCAGGCCCAGGGTGACCAGGTCCACGTTCCCCGTGCGCTCACCGTTACCGAAGAGGCAGCCTTCGATCCGGTCCGCGCCTGCCATGTAGCCCAGCTCGGCAGCAGCAACTCCCGTACCGCGGTCGTTGTGCGGGTGCAGGGAGAGGATGATTCCTTCACGCGGGTGCAGGTGGCGGCTCATCCATTCTATGGAATCGGCATAGACGTTCGGCGTGGCCATCTCCACTGTGGCGGGCAGGTTGATGATGACCTGGCTGTCGGCGGACGCCTTAAAGACGTCCGCGACGGCGTTGCACACCCGGACGGCGTATTCCAGCTCGGTGCCCGTGAAGGACTCCGGTGAGTATTCATAGGTGATGTGCGTGTCAACGAGTGTTTCCTCGTACTTCTTGCAAAGCCGGGCACCTTGGAGCGCGATGTCCATGATGCCGTCCTCGTCCTGGTTGAACACCACGCGACGCTGCAGGACGGAGGTGGAGTTGTACAGGTGGACAATTGCCTGCCTGGCGCCGACCAGGGATTCGTATGTCCGCTCGATCAGGTGCTCGCGTGCCTGCGTCAGGACCTGGATGGTGACATCGTCAGGGATGTGGTTGCCTTCAATGAGCTGGCGGACGAAGTCGAAATCGGTCTGTGAAGCCGACGGGAAGCCGACCTCGATTTCCTTGTAGCCCATCCGCACCAGCAGGTCGAACATCTTCATTTTCCGGGCGGGGCTCATGGGGTCGATGAGGGCCTGGTTGCCGTCGCGCAGGTCCACGGCACACCAGCGCGGCGCGGCGGTGATGACCTTGTCTGGCCAGGTGCGGTCCGGCAGTTCAACAGTGATCTGGTCCTGGAACGGGCGGTAGCGGTGGGCAGGCATTCCTGAGGGCTTCTGTGCGTTTCGCATTACTATCGGGGCCTTTTCTGTGGTTCAAATCTGAAAGGGTGGCCGGGCAACACAAACTCCGCAGCGAGGGTGGCCTTGCGCTAGATCGCGTCTGAGGCCTCGCCGCGGCAGCTAAGAAGAAGGTGTTCTGCGCGCACCATTTGAGAGTAACACGCGTGCGTAAGATGAAGGAGCAACATCTCCCGTAACGTCCACCATGCAGACGCCGCGCCGGTGCCCGCGCCGGCCGCGGCACGTCACACGAAGGAGCTTCCGTGCCCATCTCGGGGATTGACCTGTCCAACATAGACCAGAGCGTCCGCCCGCAGGATGACCTGTACCAGCATGTGAACGGGGCGTGGCTCAAAGCCACCGAAATACCCGATGACCGTCCGCTGGAGGGAACTTTCACGGCCCTGCGCGACGGCGCCGAGATCGCGGTCCGGGACATTATCGAGGAGGCAGCGGCCAAGGCCGAAGGGGCCAGCGGAATCGAACGGAAAATCGGTGAACTCTACAACAGTTTCATGGACGAGGCCACCGTCGAGGCCAAGGGCATGGAGCCTATCCGGCAGCGGCTGGCAGATGTCTTTGCCACAACCACCATTCCCGAGCTGATCGCCTTGGCAGGGCGGCTCTTCAGGGCGGACGTGTCTGGGCTCTTCTACATCTACCCTGCACCGGATGCGGGAAACCCGGACCGCATCCTGCTCTACACCGGTCAGGGAGGCCTGGGCCTGCCCGACGAGTCCTACTACCGCGAAGAAAAATTCGCTCCGATGGTCGCTGCCTACGGCAACCACGTGCGCAGCATGTTCAACCTCGCCGGCCTGCAGGACGCAGAGGCGGCGGCCAGCAGGGTTGTCGGCTTGGAGACAAAGCTGGCCTCCCACCACTGGGACAACGTCACGCTGCGGGACCCGCAAAAGACCTACAACCTCAGGACCGCTGAAGAGGCGTTGTCCCTGTTCCCGCTGCTCGGCACGTGGTTCGAAGCGGCCGGCATCGATGCCGACAAACGGCAGGAAATCGTGGTCAGCACCCCGGATTTCTTCAGCGGTGCTGCCGGGCTGCTGAAGTCGGAACCATTGGCCACCTGGCAGGAATGGCTGGCCATGCGGGTCATCGGCGCGGCCGCACCCTACCTTTCCTCCGCCTTTGTGGACGCCAACTTTGCCTTCTACGGCACCACCATCAGCGGCACCCCCCGGAACAAGGATCGCTGGAAGCGAGGGGTCGGCGTCGTTGAAGCGGCACTGGGAGAAGCGGTAGGACAGATCTATGTCTCCCGGCATTTCCCCGAAACCCATAAGGCGCGCATGCAGTCGCTTGTGGCCAACCTGATTGAGGCGTACCGCCAGAGCATCATGGGCCTTGAGTGGATGGGTGAGGAGACGAAGGCCGAGGCGCTCCGGAAGCTGGGCGCCTTCCGCGCCAAGATCGGCTACCCGGACAAGTGGATTGACTACTCCGCGGTGGAGATTGACCCCACGGATTTGCTGGGGAATGTCGAGCGGGCACACAACGCCGACGTCGACCGGCATTTGGATGAGGTGGGCAAACCGGTTGACCTCAACAAATGGCTGATGACGCCGCAGACGGTGAACGCCTACTACCACCCGATGCTGAACGAGATCGTTTTCCCGGCCGCCATCCTGCAGCCGCCGTTCTTTACGGCGGACGCCGACGACGCCGTCAACTACGGCGGGATAGGTGCCGTCATCGGCCACGAGATCGGCCACGGGTTTGACGACCAGGGTTCGCAGTTCGACGGCGGTGGCGCCCTCCGGAACTGGTGGAGCGAGGAGGACCGCAAGGCCTTTGAGGAACTGACCGCCAAGCTGGTTGCGCAGTACGACGCCCTGTCCCCGTATGCGGCGCCCGGGCATAACGTCAACGGCAAGCTGACACTCGGGGAAAACATCGGCGACCTGGGTGGCCTGACCATCGCCTACAAGGCCTACCTCATCAGCCTGGACGGCAAAGAGCCGGAAGTGCTGGACGGGCTGACGGGCCAGCAGCGCTTCTTTGCCTCCTGGGCCGCCGGCTGGCGCCAGGTGATCAGGGCCGAGGAAGCCGTCCGCAGGCTGGCCACCGATCCGCACTCCCCCAACGAATTCCGGACCAATGCCATCGCCAAAAACCTGGACGCCTTCCATGAGGCCTTTGGCGTGACGGAAGAGGACGGCATGTGGATGCCGCACGAGGAACGCGTCAGTATCTGGTAGCGCCGAAGCACATAGGCGGGGCTGACCACATGGCCGGCCCCGCCTATGTGCCGCCCCGGGCTAGCCCGCGACGATCAGCTCCGGATTGGCCTGCTGGCAGACGGTGTCTCCCGCTGTCTGGTTCACGATGTCCGCCGGCAGGGCAACCGCACCGTATTTAGTGCCTTTGGAAAAGTCCTCACCCAGGTAGACCTGCACCCCGACGAGGGCCGGCGCCGGCAGTACCTGCTCCGCTGGGATTCCCAGCAATGCCGCCACATCGGCTGCCACATCGGCGTATTGCGGTCCGTAGTAGACAACGGACTGCGCCAGCGCCTGGGCCTCCAGCAGCCCGGGCTGGGCAAAGCCATCCGTCAGCAGTAACTTGGCGATCTCCTGGGAACGTCCCGGCACACCGGTTCCGTTGGCCACAGACACGGGCTGCAAGGCCTTGTCGTAGGGCGGCAGGGCCGGGGTCGTTTCGGTCGGGGTTGGTGCAGGCGAGGCAGGTGCACCGTCCGTCGGTGACGGACTCGGGCTGGTGGTTGGCGCCGTGGGATCAGTGAGGTCCACATCCTTGCGGAGGGCAGAGAACAGCTGCGACCCTGCCGGTTCAGCGACCTGCAGGCGGTTGGGATCGGTGACTGCAGCGGTTGTGGGGACAGCCACAAACGCCACTTTGCTGATATCGATATTCTTCAGCCGGTTCCCGATGGTGAGGAGTGACGGTACTGATGCCAGGCCCTCGTCCACTGTGAGGTTCTGGGTGACGACATCGGCGATCCGCAGCATCTTGCCGGGATCGGACAAAGTGCCGTCGTCCTTGATTTTGCGGGTGAGTGACGAGAGGAACCCCTGCTGGGCCTTAATGCGGCCCAGATCGCCGCCGTCAGCGAAGGCATGTCGGGCCCGCAGGAAGGCCAGCGCCATTTCCCCTTCGACGGAGGACGTACCTTTGGGCAGCCGTAGGCGGGAGTCAGGATCGTAGACGGCGTCACTGATGCAGACCTGCACACCGCCCACGGTATTGGAGAGCTCCTTGACGGCGTTGAAGTCCGCCATCATGAAGTGGTCCACTTCGAGTCCGGTGAGCTTGTTGACGGTGTCAACGGCGCAGCCGATGCCCGCCTGGGCCATGGCCTCGTTGATCATGACTCCGCTGCGGGCAGGGTAGACCTGGTTCGTCTTTGGATCCTTGCACTCGGGGATGTCCACCAGGAGGTCCCGCGGGAAGCTGATGACGTTGACCCGCTTGTTGTCCGCCGAAATGTCCATCAGCATCATCACATCTGATTGTCCGTAGCCGCTGGAGTCCTCCGTTGTGCCGTATTCGGCGTTCTTGCCATCACGGGTATCCGAGCCGAGGATAAGGATCTGCATCCTGTCACTGGAGTCGTTCACGGCATTCGCGGAGCCGTTGCCGGCAGTGAGCGGCGCCTTGGAGATCTGCGACTGCAGCCGGAAGAACCAGAACCCGCCAAAGGCAAGGCCTCCGAGAACCACGATGGAAGCCACGGCGGTGGTCACCTTGAGCCACACCGGCATCCGGCGCTGCACTCCAAGATGGCGGGCGGAGCCGACGGCGGGATCGTCTGCGTGACGGGAAACTGGCCCGGATCCGGCTGACGGGTCAGCTCCGTATTCGCGTTTGTCGCGACCTCGCACCACAGGGTGTACCTTCCTCTAAAATCTGAATCCGGCCTATTTTAGTTGTCCAGGCTGGGAAAACGCCGGACGAACGGCCGGAGGCAACGTTTCGGGGCGTCAGAAGCCGAGTTTAACCAGCTGTTTCGGATCCCGCTGCCAGTCCTTGGCCACCTTGACATGGAGGTCAAGATAGATACGTGTGCCGAGGAGGGCCTCGATTCCCTTCCGGGCGTTGGTGCCTACTTCGCGCAGCCGGGCACCCCCCTTGCCGATGATGATGGCCTTCTGGGAGGGTCGCTCCACGTAAAGATTGACCCTCACGTCAAGGAGCTGGTTGTCTTCGGCGCGGCCTTCACGGGCCACGATCTCGTCGACAACCACCGCCAGGGAGTGTGGCAGTTCGTCGCGGACGCCTTCCAGCGCAGCTTCCCGGATGAGTTCGGCCACCATCACGGCCTCGGGTTCGTCGGTCAGTTCTCCGTCGGGGTACAGCGGCGGCGACGGCGGCATGTGGCTGATGAGCACATCGGCCACCGTGCCCACCTGGAAGCCGTCGGTGGCGGAGACCGGAACGATGTCCTTCCAGCCGTCCTCCCCCAGTACTTCACGGCCAAGCGCCGCGACTGCGAGGAGCTGTTCAGTTAATGCCTGGCGGTCCACGAGGTCCGCCTTGGTGACGATCGCGATGATGGGCTTGCTTCCCACGGCGGCAAGCTGGGCGGCAATGTACTTGTCGCCCGGGCCGATTTTTTCGTTGGCCGGCAAGCAGAAACCGATCGCGTCCACTTCGGCCAAGGTGTCAGCCACCAGGTCGTTGAGGCGTTTGCCCAACAGCGTGCGCGGGCGGTGCAGGCCCGGGGTGTCGACCAGAATCAGCTGCGCATCATCGCGGTGGACAATTCCTCGGATCGTGTGGCGGGTGGTCTGCGGCTTGGCGGAAGTGATGGCCACCTTCTTGCCCACCAGGGCATTGGTGAGGGTGGACTTGCCTGCATTGGGGCGCCCTACCAGGACTGAGAAGCCGGCGCGGAAGCCGCCGAAGTCTTCGTTCGCAGAATCCTGGTTGATTCGGGGCCTATTTTTCTTGCTCACGTGGAACTCCCTGGTGGGTTGTTTCCGCCTCGTCGAGGAGGTTTTCAAGGTCAGTGTCTACTTTTGGTACTGCCGCCGCAATGATGTGGCTGACGCGGTTCCGGCGGCCTTCGAGCCGTTCGGCGCGCAGCGATACGCCATCCACCTTCACGCTGCTCCCTACGATCGGAACCCGGCCAAGGGCCTTGGCCAGCAGCCCGCCGACGGTGTCCACCTCGTCGTCGTCGAGTTCAATGTCGAAGAGTTCCCCTAGATCGTCGATGCTCATCCGGGCGCTTACGCGGAACGAACCATCCCCGAGTGCCACGGCCTCGGCACTTTCGGTGTCATATTCATCCACAATTTCGCCGACGATCTCTTCGATGAGATCCTCCAGCGTGACAAGGCCGGCGGTGCCGCCGTATTCGTCGATGACGATTGCCACATGGGTTGATTCCTTCTGAAGCTCGCGCAGCAGGTCACTGACCGGCTTGGATTCCGGAACATACCGCACTTCGCGGGCGAGTGCTTCGACGAGCGGCGGCTCCTCGTCGGGACCCAGTTCGTGGAGCGTTGAGGCAACATCCTTCAGATAGACGATGCCCAGGATCTGGTCGGCGCTGTCCCCGATCACCGGGATCCGTGAGTAGCCGGACCGCAGGAAAAGGGACATGGCCCGCCTGAGGCTGGATCCGGCGTCGATGCTGAGGATGTCCGTCCGCGGAACCATAACGGCACGCACCAGCGTATCGCCAAAGTCAAAGACGGACTGGATCATTTCAGCCTCGGTGTCTTCGATCATGTCGGACTCACTCGCCCTGTCCACGAGTTCGCGGAATTCCTGCTCACTGAAGAAGGCCTCGTCGCCGCCGGGAGCGCCAGGGGCGGCGGCGCTCCCCAGCGCCACAAGCCAGGCGGGGATGGGTCCCAGAATCCAGGTCAGGAACCGGATCAGGGGTGCGGAAAACCGGACCACCGCCGCGGAGTGGAGCCTGCCGAGCTGCCGCGGCGAGACTCCCACAATCACGAATCCGAGCAGCGCCATGATGCCTGTGGCTGCCAGCCCGGCAAGCCACACGTTATCCAGCAGGCTGTGGAGCAAAACAGCAACTGCCACGGCAGAGGCCATCTCGAACCAGATCCGCCAGAACCTCAACGCCCGGATGTGGGCCACCGGCTGCGCAAGGATGCGTTTCATCGCACTTCCGCGGCTGTTGAGGAGCGCATCTTCAGCGTCGTGCCGGGGAAGGAAATTAAAAGCGGCCTCCGCCGCCGTCAGGAGCGCGGCAATACTGAGGAAGGCCAAGGCCATGCAGACGAGGAGCAGAGGAGTCACTTCGTGGTCTCGGCGGGTGCTTCTTTGCCGGTGAATCCGGACAGGAGTTCGCGCTGCAGGCCGAACATCTCTTCCTTTTCCTCGGGTTCAGCATGGTCGTAACCCAGGAGGTGGAGGATGCCATGGGTGGTCAGGAGCAGCATCTCGTCCTGCAACGAATGACCCGCGTTCTTGGCCTGGACCTGGGCGACTTGTGGACACACGGCGATGTCGCCGAGCGTCCCCTGCGGCGTTGGCCGGTCCGGAGTGCCCGGGGTCAGTTCGTCCATCGGTACGGACAGCACGTCGGTGGAGCCGGGCTCGTCCATAAGCTCGATGTGGAGCTTCTCCATGGCAGGTTCGTCCACCAGGAGAATGGACAGTTCCGCCTGCGGGTGAATGTAGAGCTGCTCAAAGATGTACCTGGAGAGCGCTACGAGCCCCGCTTCGTCCAGCTGGATGCCGGATTCGTTGTTTACCTCGATGCTCACGCGTGCTCTCCCCGCTTTTCCCTTGCCACAGAGTGCTTGACCCGGTTCCGCTGGACATCGTCCCAGAGGCTGTAGGCCCGGACGATGTCGCCCACCAAGCGGTGACGGACCACGTCCGTGGAATCCAGGACGGTGAAGTTCACGTCCTCGATCCCCTGCAGGATTTCCTCCACAATCCGCAGCCCGGACCTCGTGCCAAAGGGAAGGTCCACCTGCGTGACGTCTCCGGTGACCACCATCTTGGAGCCGAAACCGAGCCGGGTCAGGAACATCTTCATCTGCTCGGGTGTGGTGTTCTGCGCCTCGTCGAGAATGATGAAGGCATCGTTGAGGGTCCGCCCGCGCATATAGGCAAGGGGCGCCACTTCAATGGTTCCGGCGGCCATCAGGCGCGGAATGGATTCGGGGTCCATCATGTCGTGCAGTGCATCGTAGAGGGGGCGCAGGTAGGGGTCGATTTTGTCGCTCAGCGTACCCGGCAGGAAGCCCAGTCTCTCGCCCGCTTCGACGGCTGGCCGGGTCAGGATAATCCGGCTGACTTCCTTCTGCTGCAGGGCCTGGACGGCTTTGGCCATGGCGAGGTAGGTTTTGCCTGTTCCGGCGGGGCCGATCCCGAAAATCACCGTATTCGCATCGATCGCATCAACGTAGTTTTTCTGGTTCAGAGTCTTGGGCCGGATGGTCTTGCCGCGGCTGGACAGGATGTCATGGGTCAGCACGTCCACAGGGTTCTGGAGCGACTGGCTGCGCAGCAGGGCTACAAGTTGCTGCAATACGGCGGGGCTGATCACGGTACCGCGGGCCACGAGGCCGCGCACCTCGTGCAGCAGCCGCATGATCCGGGGAACATCGCTGGCAGGTCCGCTGATGGACAGTTCGTTTCCGCGGACGTGGAAGTTTACGGCCGGGAACTGTTCCTCAACAAAGCGCAAAGCCTCATCATGGCTGCCGAGCGTTTGGACCATCTGATCGGAGTTGTCAAAGAGAACCACCTCCGTCCGGATACCGGGAAGGGTATGGGGAAATTCTCCTGCGGCGCGCTCTCCGGTGTTTAGCCTGCGCTTTCCGTTCGCTGATTCAGTCATGGTGCTGGCCCGCAGGCCTGGGGTCCCCTCCAGTTCGAATAAATGTGCGGTTGACACCGCGGATGACACGGGACCTGCACGGCGGTTGCCGAGCAGGCCGGTGGTCACCGGATTCCTATCATCTTACGCCAGCAAGGACTCTCCAGCGGCTCAGCCGGAAGGTCTCGGCGCAGGGTGGAGAGGCCTCGGTTGAGACATGGTTCCCGTCTTTAGGTATCAACTTCATATCGGCCTCATATCGTTCCCGTTGCAGTTGCGCCGGTGGGCGGAATTGGGCCCCGCCGGGAACATGCCGTGTGCAATGCTGGAAATCCAGGCCGTCCGGGGACCGGCCCACCACAACCAGGAAGGACACGGCCATCACAGTGCCGGGAAGAGCGACGCCCCTTGCCACGGGACGTGCATTGGGACGGATCCGTTCCCTGTGCCTCCTTGGCCTCCTTGCTGTTGCCCTGGTACTCACGGGCTGCATCGCCGACGCCGGCCCCGAACCGACAGTGGCGTCGGGTCCCGGCAATGTGACCGCGAGCAACTCCCCCGGCATCCCGTCCACAAGCGCACCGCTGGAAACCACGCAGTCGTCCAACAAGGCCCCTGTCTACTGGATCGGCCGCAGCAACAGCAACGTTTTCCTGTACCGGGAATTCAGGGACGTGCCGGAGCAGGAAAACCCGGTAACCCGTGCGCTCCGCGCCATGATGTCCGATAAGCCGCTTGACCCGGATTTCTTCACTCCCTGGCAGAACCCGAAAAAGTTGGCCACCTCCATCTCAGGCAAGAACGTCATCACTGTCGACGTCTCAGAGGACGCCTTCAACAGCAATCTCGACGCCGACATGGCTGGCCGCGCCATTCAGCAGCTCGTGTATACGGCCACAGCCGCCGGTGCGAGTTCCGGCCTCATCGATTCCGGCCAGCAGATCCAGGTAATGGTGCTGGTGGATGGACATACGGACTACCTCGCGTTCAACCATGTGCGGCTTGGGACGCTGATGTCCCGTACCGCCGGTATGGTGGCGCCCGTCTGGATCATTGATCCGCAGGAAGGTGTGGAGGTGGCTGACGGCAGCGTCAAGATCACCGGCCGCAGCACCCTACCGGGCGGCAAGCTCCGCTGGCAGATCCTGCGGGCTGAAGACAACGGGGACAAGACACCCTTCCTCACCGGCGAAACGACGGCCGCAGCCGAGGCTGCGCAGTCCGGGGTGTTTACCCTGGCCCTTACGCTCACTCCCGGCAACTACGAGCTCCGAGTTTCCCAAGTGGACACGTCAGGTAACCAACAGGACCTGTACGTCGACACACGCAGCTTCAGCGTCCGCTAGCTCCCTCAGCGGGCGGGCACGGCCCAGCGGCCCAGCACATCGCTTGCCAGCACCACGGCTGCCGGGCCCGCGGTGGAGGACCGCAGGACGTGGTGGCCCAGGATCGCCGTCACGGCGCCGGCGCCACAGAGCCTGGTGACTTCGCGGGGGCTGATGCCGCCCTCCGGCCCAACAATGAGCAGGACTTCGCGGGGGCCGGTTCCGGCACGGGAATCGTGCCAGGACTCCAGGACGGACCGCAGCGGCCGCACCGCGTCCTCGTGAAGAATCACGGCCAAGTCAGCTGCATCCACGGCGGCAACCAGGCCTGGGGTGTCGACGGCGGCCCGCACCTCCGGTATCCACGCGCGGCGGGCCTGTTTGGCTGCCGCTGTCACCACCGACTGCCATTTGGCATGGGCTTTGGCCGCGCGCTCACCCTTCCAGCGCACAATGGACCGTTCGGACTGCCACGGTATGACGGCGTCGATACCCAGTTCCGTGGCCGTTTCGGCCGCAAGTTCATCGCGGTCGCCCTTGGCCAGCGCCTGGACCAGGACCAGCCGGATGTCTGGCCGCCCTTCCACGGCCAGCGCGGAGCACTCCACCGTCAGTTCGGACGGTGAGGCCGAGACAACAGTTCCGGTAAGCCGTTTTCCCGCACCGTCGGCGATGTCAACGGATTCACCGGCAGTAAGGCGCTTGACCGTTACTGCGTGGCGGGCCTCCGGTCCTTGAAGCACAAACCGCCCGCCGGGGACCACCTGGTCAAGGGACCCGACGGCACTGAAGAAAACCGGATTGCTCACCGCTACAGGTTACCGAACCGGTCCCGGAGTTTGGCGAAGACGCCGCCGCTGGCTGCCAGCTTCCCCTCGGTGAACTGCTCACCGCGCAGCTTCGCGAGCTGCCGCAGCAGGTCTTCCTGTGCCGAATCCAGCTTCGAGGGGGTCTCAACCTGGAGATGCACTTTCAGGTCGCCGCGGCCGTAGCCCCGCAGATGGGTCACGCCCAGGCCGCGGAGAGTGATGATCTCGCCGGACTGCGTTCCCGACCTGACGTCGATCTCCTGCATTCCGTCAAAGGTCTCAAGTGTGAGCTCAGTACCCAAGGCCGCCGCCGTCATCGGAATGTTCAGGGTGGCGTGCAGGTCGTCGCCATCGCGGACGTAGGTGGCGTCGTTGTTGACCCGGATCTCAACGTAGAGGTCACCGGCAGGACCGCCGGCGGGACCCGCTTCACCCTGCCCGGACAACTGGATGCGCGTTCCGGTGGCTACCCCGGCAGGGACCTTGATGGTCAAGGAACGCCTGCTGCGGATACGGCCCTGTCCGCTGCACTCGTTGCAGGGATCCTTGATGATGGTTCCGAATCCTTCGCAGCTACCGCACGGGGCCGCCGTCATGACCTGGCCCAGGATGGAGCGGACGGCGCGCTGGACCTGGCCGCTTCCGCCGCAGATGTCGCAGCGCTCCGGGTGGCTTCCCTCCCGGCAGCATGAACCGTTGCACGTGGGACAGGTGACGGCGGTGTCCACTTCGAGTTTCTTGTTGACGCCGAACACGGCGTCACGCAGCTCGATCCGGACGCTGATGAGCGCGTCCTGTCCGCGCCGGACGCGGGAGGCCGGCCCGGACGAACCACCGGCACCGAAGAAGGTGTCGAAAATGTCCTGGAACGCAAAGCCCTGGCCCGAGTACCCGCCGCCGCCAAAGCCGTTGTCCGTACCGTTCTCGTTGCCGGTGGTGTCATAGACCCGGCGTTTCTGCGGGTCGGAGAGCACCTCGTAGGCGTGGGTCACGGCCTTGAAGCGGTCCGACGCATCATCACCGGGGTTGACGTCCGGGTGAAGGGTGCGGGCCAGCTTGCGGTAGGCCTTCTTGATCTCTTCTCCGGTGGCTTCCGGCGAGACTCCGAGGACGTCGTAGTGGCTGCTCAAAGTTAGTATCTCTTCCTTTTTGTACTGCCTGCAGTTGGAAAACTTGGACTGCTCTTCGTGCCTGGATCCAGTGTGCGCGATGTCACGGACCCAGAATCCTTGAAAGGTAGCGGGCTACTGCCCGGACGGCGGCCATTGTGGTGGGATAGTCCATCCGCGTGGGACCGAGAATTCCGATCTTGGCGGTGCTGTCCGGCCCATAGCCGGTTGCGACAACGGAGGCTTCGGCAAGGCCGTCGTAGGGGTTTTCCCGGCCAATGCTGACGGTCACTCCGCGAGGATCCTGCGCCATGTCGCTGAGCAGGCGCAACATCACCACCTGTTCCTCAAGGGCTTCGAGTACCGGCCCGATGCTGAGGGGGAAATCCACATTGGACCTGGCGAGGTTTGCCGTGCCTGCCATGACCATCCGTTCCTCACGGCTGTTGTGCGCCAGGGTTTCCAGCCCGTGAGCCAGGGCCTGCGCTGCCTGCCGTTGGCCCGAACTGACGGTGGACACCACTGCAGGGAGCGACTGCGTCAGCAGGCTCAGCGGTGTCCCGGAAAGCGAGCCGAGGAACCTTGCACGCAGACCCGAGAGGGCATCGTCGCCTATGTCCTGGCCGATGTCGATCACGCGCTGTTCCACCTTGCCGGTGTTCGCAATAAGCACCACAAGGACCTGCCGGGGTGCCAGGAGCACGAATTCAATGTGCCGGATAGTGGCGCGGCTCAGGTGCGGGTACTGCACCACCGCAACCTGGTTGGTGAGCTGGGACAACAGCCTGACCGTGCGGTCCAGGACATCGTCAAGGTCATCCGAGCCCTCCAGGAGCGACTGGATGGCCCGGCGTTCTGCCGGCGAGAGAGGCTTGACGGCGGAGATCTGATCCACAAACAGCCGGTAGCCCTTGTCTGTGGGGATCCGTCCTGCACTGGTATGCGGGGCAGTGATAAGTCCCTCATCCTCCAGCGCCGCCATGTCGTTGCGGATGGTGGCACTGGACACACCCAAGTGGTGGCGTTCAACCAGCGCCTTTGAACCGACGGGCTCGCGGGAGTGCACGTAGTCCTCCACGATGGCACGCAGTACTTCCAGCTTGCGCGGCTCGCTCACACTCCACCTCCGTCTACGGTCACAACCTCTACACCTACATGCCCGGGATTCCCCTTGGATGGGCCAACTCTTGGGTTAGCACTCGACATGCCTAAGTGCTAACAGTCTAATATGTCTCACGGCGTTGTTAGCATTGGTACCGCTCCGGGCGAAATTCCGGGCCACTATCTAGCGCAAGGCGGAGTGAATCCATGCAGTACCAGAACTGGGGCCCGCAGGAGATCTCCGCCCCCGCAAGGAACCAGCTGCCTGAAGTTCCGGTGGAGCGTGGAATGGTCCTGGAGGACGTCCAGTCCGGCTGGGTGGGGGCTGTAACGCGGGTTGAAAAGTCCGGCGGCATGCATGTTGTGGCCTTGGAGGACCGGCGCGGCAAGTCACGGTCTTTCCGGCTGGGCTTCGGCTTCCTCCTGGAGGGTGAGCCCATCCGGCTGATGCCGCCCGCATCTCGGCCGGCCGGTGGGCCCGCCGCAGCAGGCGGACGGACAGCTTCCGGTTCCGTCCGGGTGGCCGGCCAGCGGGCCCAGGTGGCCAAGGCGAGCCGGATCTGGGTAGAGGGCAAGCACGACGCCGAGCTGGTGGAAAAAGTCTGGGGAGACGACCTCAGGGTGGAAGGCATCGTCGTCGAGCCTTTGCATGGAATCGATGATCTCGCGGCCGCGGTCGCCGAATTCGGACCCGGACCCGGACGGCGGCTGGGTGTCCTGGTGGACCACCTGGTGCCGGACTCCAAAGAGTCCCGCATAGCCGACTCCGTGATGGCTTCGCCAGGAGCTGCCGGCAACGTCCTCATCGTTGGCCACCCCTATGTGGACGTGTGGCAGGCTATCCGGCCGGCCACACTCGGCATCGGGCAATGGCCCGTGGTTCCCCGCGGGCAGGACTGGAAGACTGGAATACTGGCCGCGTTCGGCTGGCCGCACTCCACGAAGGAGGATATTGGCCTGGGTTGGCAGAAGCTACTGGGCGCAGTCCGCAGCTATGCGGACCTGGAACCGTCGCTGCTCGGCAGGGTGGAGGAGGTCATCGACTTCCTGACCGTGCCGTAGCTGCCGGGCGCGCAGATCCGGCTCCGAGACTGTCAAGGCGGCATTCCGCCGCCGAGCCAGTATTCTTGGTACTGCGGAGGCTGTTCTTACTTCAGACCGCAGTTCAATAGGCCAGCAGTTCCACATCACAGCAACATTGCACTACGAAGGAATTAACCGTGGCAGAAGACGCACGCGAACACAGGGACAACCAGGGCGGCCAAGGCCGTTCCGAGTACCATGGCGTTCCGGCCAATGCACTGCCGCTCACGGCGAGCGAAGACCGCCAGTGGGCCACTTTGGCCCACTTCGGCGGGATCTTGGGATGCGTCCCGTCTCTGCTGATCTTCCTCATCTTCCGGGACCGCGGGCCGTTCACTGCGCAGGAATCCAAGGAAGCGCTGAATTTCAGCCTGCCGCCCACCATCGCTGCCGTATTGGCGAATATCCTGGTTTTCATCCCGGTGGTGGGGAACATCTTTGCCGTCATCGCGACCCTGATCTGGATCGCCCTGACCTGCTACTCCGTGGCGGCGGGCATCCACGTGAACCGGGGCCAGCCGCACCGGTACCAGTTCAACCTCCGCTGGATCAAGTAGCCAGAAGCACGCCTTGACAGGGCCCGTGGAGGTTAGTCCGGCAGGATCCTGCGGACCACGGCGTCGGCCAGCAGGCGGCCCTTAAGGGTCAGCACCAGGCGGCCGCGGAAGGCAGCGGGCGCCTCCACCAAGCCGTCCGCGATGAGCTCGGCCACGGCGTGCCGGCCCTGATCACCGAGCGATGCGATGTCCAGGCCCGAAACAAGCCTTGCCTCCAACATGACCCGTTCCACGTCACGCGTTGCGGCGTCCAGCGTCTCCCGTCCCGCCGCCGGGGACAGGCCCTGCGTGAGCCGCCCGGCGTAAGCCGTGGGGTGCTTGACGTTCCACCAGCGCACGCCGCCCACATGCGAGTGGGCGCCCGGTCCTATCCCCCACCAATCGTCACCGCGCCAGTACGCCAGGTTGTGCCGGCACGCCTGCTCCGGTGTCCGGGCCCAGTTGCTGACTTCATACCAGTCCAGGCCAGCGCCGGAGATGAGCTGGTCGGCGAGTTCGTACTTGTCGGCATGGTCGTCGTCGTCGATTCCCGGGACTTCACCCCGGCGGATCTGCGCGGCGAGCTTGGTGCCGTCCTCCACGATCAGCGCGTAGGCGCTGATGTGGTCCGGTTGGTAGGACAGGGCAGTCTCGAGGGAGTACCGCCAGTCGTCCAGTGATTCCCCCGGCGTCCCGTAGATCAGGTCCAGGCTCACGGCCAAGCCGGCGTCCCGCGCCCACTGCACCACCTGGGGTACACGGCTGGGAGTATGTGTGCGGTCCAAAACCTTCAGGACATGCGGAACAGCCGACTGCATGCCAAAGGAAACCCGGGTAAAGCCGGCCTC
The DNA here is from genome assembly GCF_030815585.1 of Arthrobacter pascens. NCBI lineage: Bacteria > Bacillati > Actinomycetota > Actinomycetes > Micrococcales > Micrococcaceae > Arthrobacter > Arthrobacter pascens. The sequence goes on along the minus strand of NZ_JAUSWY010000001.1, from coordinate 1,768,805 downwards.
CTTCAGGACGGCAAGGGACTCGGGCGTGACGGAGTCGGGGTTGGCCTCGGTGGTGACCTCGGCTCCTGGCTCGATCCCCCACTCGCTGATGGCAGCCCCGAGGATGCGGGCGAGGTCCTCTGCCGGAAGCAGCGTGGGCGTGCCGCCGCCGAAGAACACAGTACTCAGCGGCCGCCCCGGAATCCCTGAGTCCCGCAGGACTGCTGCCGCGAAGTCCACTTCGGACACGGCGGTGGTGGCGTAGGCGTCCTGCGACGCGCCGCCTCCCAGCTCTGTGGCCGTGTAGGTGTTGAAGTCGCAGTATCCGCACCGGACGGCGCAGAACGGAATGTGCACGTACAGCCCGAAGGCCCGGTCCGCAGCGCCCTGCGTTGCCTGCGGGGGCAACAGACCGTCCGACGGCGCGGGGTCGCCGAGGGGAAGAACGCTAGGCACGGGTGCGGCCTCCGGTGGTTCCGGCCACGGTCATCACTACTTCTTGGCCTTGTCCTTGGACTCGTCGGTGGTCAGCGCGGCGATGAAGGCCTCCTGCGGGACCTCGACGCGGCCCACCATCTTCATGCGCTTCTTGCCTTCCTTCTGCTTCTCCAGAAGTTTGCGCTTTCGGGAAATGTCACCGCCGTAGCACTTGGCAAGAACGTCTTTGCGGATAGCCCGGATGCTTTCCCGGGCGATGATCCTGGAGCCGATGGCAGCCTGGATAGGCACCTCGAACTGCTGCCTGGGGATGAGTTCACGGAGCTTGCCAGTCATCATCACACCGTAGGCGTAGGCCTTGTCACGGTGCGTGATGGCGCTGAAGGCATCAACCTGTTCGCCTTGGAGCATGATGTCCACTTTCACCAGGTCGGCCACCTGTTCGCCGTCGGCTTTCCAGTCCAGCGAGCCGTAGCCGCGGGTCTTGGACTTGAGGATGTCGAAGAAATCGAAGACGATTTCGGCCAGCGGCAGGCGGTACCTGATTTCCACCCTGTCCTCGGACAGGTAGTCCATGCCGCCCATGACTCCGCGCCGGCTCTGGCACAGCTCCATGATGGCGCCGACAAACTCGTTCGGCGCCAGGATAGTGGCGGAAACCATCGGCTCGCGGACTTCAGCGATCTTGCCTGTGGGGTATTCGCTGGGGTTCGTGACGTGGACCACCTTCTTGTCCTCCAGCGTCACCTCGTATTCCACGTTGGGGGCGGTGGAGATCAGGTCCAGGTTGTATTCGCGTTCGAGCCGCTCGCGGGTGATTTCCAGGTGCAGCAGGCCTAGGAATCCCACCCGGAAGCCGAATCCCAGCGCTGCGGACGTTTCGGGCTCGTACACCAGCGCGGCGTCGTTGAGCATCAGCTTCTCCAGCGCATCGCGGAGCACCGGGTAGTCGGTGCCGTCCAGCGGGTACAGGCCGGAGAAAACCATGGGCTTGGCATCGGCATAGCCGGGAAGGGAATCAGCGGCCGGCTTGGCAAGATTGGTGACGGTATCGCCCACCTTGGACAGGCGGACGTCCTTCACACCGGTGATGAGGTAGCCGACCTCGCCGACGCCGAGGCCTTTGGAGGGCGTGGGTTCCGGGGAACTGACACCGATCTCGAGGAGTTCGTGCGTGGCACGAGTGGACATCATCTGGATGCGTTCGCGGGGGTGCAGCATGCCATCGACCACGCGCACGTACGTGACAACGCCTCGGTAGGTGTCATAGACGGAGTCGAAGATCATGGCGCGGGCCGGTGCGTTGGGGTCGCCCACCGGGGCCGGCAGTTCGCGGACGATCTTGTCCAGCAGGACCTCGACGCCGGCACCGGTCTTACCCGAGACGCGGAGTACGTCCTCGGGATCGCCGCCGATCAGGTTGGCCAGTTCCGCCGCGTACTTTTCGGGCTGGGCAGCGGGGAGGTCGATCTTGTTCAACACCGGAATGATGGTGAGGTTGTTCTCCATCGCCAGGTAGAGGTTGGCAAGGGTCTGCGCCTCGATGCCCTGGGCTGCGTCCACGAGCAGCACTGCGCCTTCGCAGGCCGCGAGCGAGCGGGAAACCTCGTAGGTGAAGTCGACGTGGCCGGGCGTGTCGATCATGTTCAGGGCGTAACTGGTCCCGTCAAGCTCCCACGGCATCCGAACGGCCTGGGACTTGATGGTGATGCCGCGTTCGCGCTCAATATCCATACGGTCCAGATACTGGGCCTTCATGTCGCGGGACTGAACGACTCCGGTGAACTGCAGCATGCGGTCGGCCAGGGTGGACTTACCGTGGTCGATGTGCGCGATGATGCAGAAATTCCGAATGATGGCCGGATCTGTCGCGGCGGGCACCGGGGCGGTGCGGGCCATGGGAGACACGCAGGGTCCTTACTGTTGGCTTTCACACGACCTCCGCCAGGACGCAACGAAGGCGCCCTGCGGACGGGCCGCACATGTGGAACCTCCAGTGTCCCACGTCCCGGGGCCGCGCACTGCATTCTGCGGACAACTCAGTGCGCCATTGCAGGAGCACTGGTCCTGCAATGGGGCTCCGGTTCCTTAAAGCGGGGCCAACGCCAGGACTGACCGGGGATATGGTTTCCCCATGGCAATAAACCTCCGCTCACTGGGCAACGCAGTCCGGACGTCCCTTCGGGTCCTGGAAAGGTTCCGCTCCGGCGGCACCGGATCGCCTGGGAGCACCGCAACTCCAACTCCCGTGCGCGCTCGGACCGGAGTGTCCGCCGGGTATCCCGGCGACTTCCACGGAATCTCGGCAGTCCACTATGCCCCGGAACCCGACGGTGACCCTGACCCCGGTGAAGTGGTGTGGACCTGGGTGCCCTACGAAGAGGACTACAGCAGGGGAAAGGACCGTCCGGTCCTGCTGATCGGACACAACGGTCCCCACCTGCTCGGGTTGATGCTTACCAGCAGGGACCACGACCAGGACGGCAACAGTGCCGGCGACTACGTGGATGTCGGCACTGGAAGCTGGGACCGCCAGTCCAGGCCGAGTGAAGCAAATCTTCGAAGGATCCTCCAGATCAGCCCGGAAGGCATCCGGCGCGAGGGAGCCGTTCTGGAACGGGCACGCTTTGATCTGGTCGCCGCAGAACTCCGCCGCCGACACGGCTGGAGCTAGGCCGCCAAATGGCCAGCCTCCGGGCCAATCTGCTATTCTTTATAGCTGTGTGTCCGTGCAGGTCGACGGCCACTGATGGTTGGCCGCCATAGGTATCCCCACGCCGCTCAGTCAATGGCCAATCTGAAAGCCCTCTAGACCATTTCCGCATTAAAAAGAGAGTTCACACGTGGCTAATATCAAGTCCCAGAAGAAGCGCATCCTCACCAACGAGAAGGCTCGCCTGCGCAACAACGCAGTCAAGTCCGAGCTGAAGACGGCCATCCGCGCTGTCAACACCGCCGTTGAGTCCACTGACAAGGATGCAGCTGCTGTTGCCCTGGTTGCAGCCAGCCGCAAGCTGGACAAGGCTGTCAGCAAGGGTGTTCTGCACAAGAACAACGCAGCGAACCGCAAGTCGGCGATCTCCAAGAAGGTCAACGCACTGTAAGGTTTCCAGTTCATCTGAACTGATGTTTGTGGCCGGCGCCCTCTGGGCGCCGGCCACACACGTTTAAGGCTGCCAACCTGACTTTGCCGGCCCACCTTGGATGACCCACCTTCCCTGGAAGATAGCCAGGCCTCCCCGACGGGTCAGTGCCGCAGCACCGACGTCGCAATGACCGTTACCGCGTGCTCCACGGCGTAGACCGGATCCCGGGAGAGGCCCTTGACCTGGGCGTCAGCCTCAGCCGTGGCCTGGATGGAGCGGATCAGTCCCTCCGGGGTCCAGCGGCGGACGTCACGTTGGGCCTGTTCCACCAGCCAGGCCTGCATTCCCAGCTCCTTGGCGATCTGCGCGGAGGATCCCTGTGCGCCGGCCACTTTCGCCACAGTCCGGAGCTTGGCGGCCAACGCAGCCACCAGCGGAACCGGATCGGCTCCAGTGGCGAGGGCATGGCGAAGGGTGGAGAGAGCGGCCGGTCCGTTTCCCGCCATCGCCGCATCGGCAACCTTAAACGCCGTGGCTTCAATCCGGCCGCCGTAATAGCGGTCCACCAGGTCTGACGTCACGGCTCCGCTGGCATCCGCGATCAACTGGCTGCAGGCTGCCGCCAGTTCCGAAAGGTTGGCGCCGACGGCGTTGACCAGAGTCCGCACGGCGTCGGAATCAATCCGCCGTCCGGCGGCCCGGAACTCGGTGGCCACGAACGCAGCCTTGTCCGCATCCTTTTTCAGGGGCTGGCAGTCCACAACGGGCCACCCGCCCGTTTTGACTGCATCGAGCAGCTTCTTGCCGCGCACTCCCCCTGCGTGGCGGAGCACCAGGACGGCATCGGGCTCCGGGCGGGCCAGGTAGGCAAGGGCATCAGCCAGGAAGGCGTCGGTCATGGTTTCAACACCTTCGACCTCGATCAGCTTGCTCTCGCCGAACAGCGAGGGGCTGACGTTCATTGCGAGTGTCCCGGCCTCGTAGCTGCCGGCATTAAGCCGTGTGACCTCAACATCAGGGGAAGCGGCACGCACCTGCGATCTGATGTGGTCCATGGCCCTGATCCCGAGGTACTCCTCAGGCCCGCCGACCAGCACTACTCCGGCCGGGGCAACGTCCCGCCAGGTGGCGGTGTTGGACGCAGATGTCCGGGTTCGCGGGGACGGCGCAGCGGCCATTCGGGATTCCTCCTGGAAATTTTGGTGCAGGTTCTAAGCCTGCCATGGAGGGCCTGTGGCTCCAAGCCGCGCCAGCGGCGGTCAGGCCCGTGCCTGGCCCGCTGCCGGCGCACATGCTGTTCCGCCAGCTCAAGGACGGCCTCCGTCCGGGAGTGCAATGCCATGACTAGCTGGAGGACCTGGCGGGGCCGGACAACCAGCCAGGTGACGGCCTCGCTCAGCGAGGACAGCATCGCCATGGTCAGGAGTCCGAAGACTCCCTCGGGCCACGGCAGCGAGGCGCCCGGAAAGGCCGCCATAAACTGGCGGTCCACGCCACGCCGGCACTGAAGGTGCCGGCAACCGCAATCAGCGCGGTGGCTGCCCACGGCGCCAGGAGTATTCATCTAAAGCCACGCGGTCACCCGCCAAGCCTGGGACGGCCCAGGGCTGGTCGGTCCTGGCGGGAATGAACCCACAGCAGTGAATACCCCTTAGGGCACTTACGGAGCAACCGATGCACGGCTGCTGATGGCAGACTGTCCGGTATCCGGCAACAGGATGCGCCGCCATGCGGACAGGCTGTCCGCAGCCGGTTACCTGACGCTGGCCGTGGACCTCTACAGCGACGGCGGCGCCCGCCGCTGCCTTGTGAGCACCATGCGGTCAATGATCTCGGGCACCGGCAAGGCCTTCACCGATCTGGCCACCGCACGGACCTGGCTCAGCACTTCGGAGCGCAGCACCGGAAAGACGGGTGTGATCGGCTTCTGCATGGGCGGCGGCTTTGCCCTGCTTGTGGCCAAGGACGGTTTCGATGCTGCGTCCGTGAACTACGGGCAACTCCCCAGGCGCCTAGAGGAGTCTTTGCGCGGATCATGTCCAGTGGTGGCCAACTACGGCGGCCGGGACCACACGCTGCCGGGCGCGGCCGCCAAGCTGAAGTCCGCCCTCAACGGGCTTGGAATCGAGAATGACGTCAAGGAGTTTCCCGTCTCCAGCCACGCCTTCATGAACGACGCCGACCTGGCACCGAAACTGCTGCGTCCGCTGAACCGGATCATGGGCATCAAGCCGGACCCGGAGGCTTCCCCGGAAGCATGGCAGCGGATCGAAGACCACTTCAGGAAACACCTAAACCAGCCATCGACTGCTCCGTAACTGCCGTCTTGAGGCACCCGCCCGAGGCCGATCCGCATCCACGCCCTGAGTCTAGTCCGTCAGATGAATACCCCTTAGATCCTTTATACCGGCTCGTGCCTCGCAAGCCGACCGGAACTTCGCTGTCACGTCCGCCCCGTTGCGGCGTGCCCCATACAGTGCTCGGCGGCCTGCGTCAGCGGTCGGTGATCAGGTCGTGGGTCACGTGCCGTGTGCGGCGCGAACCGCTCTGCGATCATAGGACGGTGGCGAAAAAGTTGACGGCGCGAAGGATCATGCTGCTCGCGACCGTGTTCGTCGTCGTCGGGCTCCTGATTGGCATGCCGTGGTTCTTCCAACGCTCGCTCATCTATTTTCCCGACCGCGGCCAGCCACGCCCTGCCGCCGAGCTGTTGCCCGGAGCCCAGGAAGTCACGCTCACGACGAGTGACGACCTCGAGCTCGGTGCCTGGTACCTGCCAGCCGCAGGCGGCTGCCGCGCGACCGTGCTCGTCGCACCGGGCAACGCCGGCAACCGGGCTAATCGGGCAGGGCTGGGGCGAGCGATCAGCGAGCTCGGCTTCGGCGTGCTGCTCTTCGACTATCGCGGTTACGCGGCGAATCCCGGGTACCCGTCCGAGGACGGTCTCGCGCGCGATGTCCGCGCCGCTCGCGAGTTCCTGACAGGTGCGGCAGGAGTACCGGCGGGCTCGCTCGTCTATTTCGGGGAGAGCATCGGCGCCGGGGTGGTCACGGAGCTCACCACCGAGCACCCTCCAGCCGCGATGCTGCTGCGCTCACCTTTTACCTCGCTCGCCGACCTCGGCCGCGCAGCCTACGGCGTGCCGGTGGGCTGGATGCTTCGCGATCACTACCCGGTACGCGAAAACGTAGTGCGAGCGGACATCCCGACCGCCGTGGTCTACGGGAGCGCGGACACCATCGTGCCCGCACAGCAGAGCCGGGAGGTGGCTCAGGCGGCCCGGGACGCCGGAAACTACGTCATCGAGGTGGAGGTAGCGGCGGCGAACCACAACGATGCAGCACTGGCGCTGGGTCCCGAACTCATCGGTGCCCTCGTCGACGTGGCTGGCCGCGGCGGGGCGACAGGATGCCCGTGACGGCTAAGGACGCCAAGTACACGCATTATGCGCCGACGGTGGCCTCCTCTCCCAAGGTGCGACTCTCAAGGGCCGCGGCTCAATGCCGGTCAGCAGAGGTTCGCGGCCGATTGGAACCTCATCGGCGCATCCAATACCTCAAGAATGAATATTGGTGGTCACAAACTATTAGCCGGAGATGGGTAGTAGAAATGGCTTTGAGCTGCGGAAATGCGCGAAGTTGGCCATTTTGAACTATATAGAATGTCAGATTTTCTTGCCAGTGAAAGTTGGAACAAGAGATGGGTGCACGCTAAGCAGGCCATCAAGAGCTGCCTAGGCAGAATTCCACTGCCTCCTGAGTCGCCGCGTGTCCGGTCTTGAGGGCCTTGGACAGGAGAGACTTGGCTCCGCTCTCCCCCAGTGTTCATCGTCTCGAAGGGCGTCAAGAGTGCCCCTTGTCAGGCTGTGCCTACGCAGGGCTGTACTGGGACCTTTGGGCCAGCAAGGTCTTCCCGACTCCCGGAGGAGTGTGTATCGGTCCGGTGCTGTGCTCGTAAACGAGCGAAAAGCGAGCTTCAGATCCGTACCAGCACGCCAATAACGCCCTCGCCACCACATGCTCATGTGTTGGCGATCTCCGGCACTGCGATGGAGTCGCTGGCTCCGCAATGTCGCGCTGAATCTGGCCGACCTGGAATGGATCATCGCACCGCCGCCTCCCCGACCTGGCCGACGCACCGACCTCGCCAGGGGACCCACCACCATGGCGATGGTTGTCGCTGCCGCGATCTTCCTGCGCTGGACGCCCCATCACGGCTGGTTCGTCGGAACTCTCGTGGCAGCTGCAGGGGTCACCGCCCTAGCCATCAACGTCACGCGCAAGCCCGGCGTCCGGCGCGCCGTGAGGGGTATCTACCAGGAAAGCATGCCCCCGGACCTCACCTCGACGGCGGCGGTCACGGCCGGCGTCGTCATCCTCGGAATCTACACGGTCCTGTTGCTGCCATTCGAGCCGTGACCTGCTCCCTACAACCAGCTTGGGGCTGCTAAGACCTCCGGACGATGTGCGGTCGGGTTTGCGTGGTCATTGATCCGGGTTCGTTAAGGCGATGTGTTTGCGACGTGGATCGTCCAGCGTGTTGCATTCGACCACTGACGCCATGAGAGAGATCGCATTGCGGACGCGTTGTGACTACCCGCGTGTGGCGCGGAGTCGCTGTCGCGCAGATGCTGCCGGGTCGGCTGGGCAGCTCAGCATGGTCCGATCGATGGGGCCTGCGCGCGGCGTGCCGGGAGACGGGCGACGCGGCTCGATGTGTCGGCGGTGGCGCGGAGCCGGATGATCTCCCAGTGCTGCGCGGCCAGACGGGCCAGGGCCTGACCACGGAAGTCGCCGAGTTCTGCGATGGCCTGTTCCGCCTGTGTCAGACGGTCCCTGAGCTTGGCGTTCTCAGTCTTGAGTCGATCGACCTGCGCGATCCTCTTGTCGGGGGTTGTCCCGGTGTTCTGAAGTCGCTTGAGTCGTCCTCGAACTCCACCACACCTGCACCGTGGATCCCGTACTAATGGACCCACAACCGGTCGGTGGTGCGTGGCTTATCTACGCGCCCAGACTGCGGCGAGATCGCCACGTCGCGCATTCCAGGCAATATGCATACCGGGGAGGACTGGCGCGGTCCCTGCAGCGGCGCGGAGCGCGCGATTAGTACCAGTACCGTCTTCCGGCAAGAGGGCGTCCGATTGCACCGAGCACGAAAAGCACGAGGCCGATAACAGCCAGAATCCACCCAATAGTTATCAGGATTCCAATGTTGAAAATATAACCAAGGATTAGTAGAACAACTCCGAGTGAAAGCACTTTAGTCCTTACCTTTCCAAATATTCGGACCAACCCTAAGTTGCAAGGCGGTTCCTTGCGCTCGTCCCATTCGTACCACACCGGGTTGTCGAGTGGAACAGGAACCTTGTACAGATGTCCGTCCCAGCACAGTCCTTTTTTAGCGCGGCATACATGCACCGCCAGGTTCACCTTCACCTCCCGTCCGGTGCTGGCGAACAGCGCCCGCGCCGACCGGTAGGTGAACGGCTCGGCGGACGCCGGGCGGATGAACAATACAGGTGTCTGCCCTAAATCGCAGCGCGCCGAGCCTGCCTCTCCTCTGCCTCCACCCGCTGGAGGATCTTCTCCGCGTTCTGCTGGGCCGCGGTGCGCGCAATTAGATCGGTTGCCGCCCTGACATCCACCATTTCACCCCCTACGCCCTGGACGTCCGTTCCCCTTAAGCCGATTTACAACGGCATAGTGGCGGCTGCGACGGACACGGCGTTCCACCAGCTCAAGCAAATGCTCCGTGCGGCCATGCAGGGCCACAACGCACTGCACAATCTGCCGGGGGCGGACGGCCATCCACACAAGGCCCAAGGTAAGCGCGGACAGCAACACCATCGTCAAAAGCCCAAAGGCTCCCTCGGGCCATGCAAGTGAGGCTCCGGGCAGGGCAGCAGTGAACCTGGCGGTCCACGCCACGCCGGCACTGAAGGTGCCCGCCACTGCAATCAGCGCGGTGGCTGCCCACGGCGCCAGGATCACCAGCGGAACCGCAGCCGTGCCCAGCAGCGTCACGGGCGCTACCAGCGGCGAGGCCACAACGTTCGCCAGCAATGAATACGTGGAAAATTGGGGTTGCAGCAGCACAATGACCGGACCGCAGAGCATCTGCGCGGACAACGGCACGGCAAAAGCTGCCGCCACCCAGCGCGGAACCACTGTGGGTGTCCAGCGGACCATCCGTTGCCCGAGAACAATGATTCCGAGGGTTGCCAGCACCGAGAGCAGGAATCCGTAGCTCGTGCCCAGGCCCGGGTCAAACACGAGAAGGCCGATGACAGCAAGGCATAGGAAGCTAAGGCCGCGGCCGGAGCGGCCGCCGGCTAAAGAAGCGAGGGCGATAGAGCCCATCAACGCAGCGCGCAGGACACTGGCATCCGGACCCACCAGCACCACAAACAGCCCCAGGCCAGCCAGTGCCAGCACCGCCGCGGGCAGCCTGGGCAACCGAAGGCTACGGGCCACCAGCAGCAGGGCGCCCAGTACAAGACTGCAGTTGGCCCCGCTGACCGCCGTCAGATGGGTCATGCCCACAGCTTTCATGGCTGTATTGAGCCCTTCGTCCAGTGCGCTGGTGTCTCCGGTGACCATGCCGGGAAGGAGCCCTCGGGGGTCGGCGGCCAGGAACGCGGCGGCAGAGACATAGCGGCTACGCAGCTCCCTGGCCGCCTGTTGCCAGCCTTGGGCGGCAGAAAGGGCCATGGGGGCAGATGTTGCAGCCAGAAGTCCGGCCTCCGGCTGGCCTGATTCCGCGGCCTTGAGCTTTCCCGTGGTCCGGACCACTTGGCCGGGTGTCAGCTTCCCCCAATCACCGCCGCCCATGACCACCAGCTGCGCGCGGGCACGTACCACCTGGCCGCCTGCCGTGATCTCCACAGTGGTGACCGCCACCGACCACCGCCCCGAAGTTCCCGCCTGACCCGCGGGAGCCAGGGCGTGGGGCGAGCCGGCCACCTCCAGAACTGCGACGACGGATTTGCCGGACTTGACAGCCTCGGCGAGGGGGCCATCGTACCGCTGGGACGAAGTGACGGCAGAATGCCCAGCGGCCGCTGCCGCCAGCAGCAGGGCGACGGCGGAGGTGATCAGGAAGCTGCGCGGGACGGCCCGCTGTGGCCCTGACCGGGCCTTGGCCCGGCCGGCCCTGTGGAGCAGGAGCCCGGCTATGGACAGCAGGCCACCGCACACGGCCGCCAGCGCCTCCGGTGTCAGCCAGACGCCCGAGATGGCCGCGCACCAGACCAGCAATGCAGGAAACGCCAGCCGGAGGTCCGTGCGGCGCCGCGGCACGTCAGTCCCGGCTGCATCGCGGGCCTGGCCGCGCAGCCGCTTGCCCAAATGTCCGCGGACCTGTGCCGCGACGTGGGAGGTCGGGCGGGTCAGGCGGGCATTGACCGGCCCGACGGCCTGATGTCCGTCGGGTCCAGCGGCGCGAGTTCCACGTCCGTCAGGTCCGGCGGCGCCCAGAAGTCCGTCAGGTCCGGCGGCGTCGGGCAAAGCCTGAACCCGGACTGCCGACTCGACGTAGCGGCTCCACGGGCTGCGGCTACTCATCGGCTTCAATCTTCTCGGCTTCAGGCCCCATCGGGTACAGCATTTAGACGCTCACCAGGGGAAGCAGCGCTTCCAGCATTTTGGGCCCGACGCCGTCCACCGCATCGAGCTCCTCAACAGTCTTGAAGGGTCCATGCTCCTTCCGCCAGTCCACGATGCGCTGGGCGAGCACCGGCCCCACCTTGGGCAGGGCATCAAGTTCTTGGACTCCGGCCGTGTTGAGGTTGGTCTTCCCTCCCGCTCCTTGCACAGCGGTATCCCCGGCAGCGTCGCCGGTTCCTGCCGGGCCCAATGATGCACCGGAGGAATCAGCTGGCAGGGGCTCGCCTGGCCCGGGGACATAGATCTTCTCTCCATCCGTCACCGCCGCTGCAAGGTTGAGACGGTTGAGGTCCGCCGAAATCGTGCCCCCGCCCGCGGCGGCAATCGCCTCATGAACCCGGCTCCCGGAAGGCAGCTGAACAACCCCCGGCCTGGCCACGGCACCTGCGACGTGGACAACTACAATGGCAGCTGCCGGGTTTCCTTTTCCTGATTCCAATTGCCCCGAACCCGCTGGCGGCTCCGTCGCTGGCCCCTCCCCTGGTATCCCATCCGGGACGGCCGGAACACTCCCCGGCGAGATGGCATCGAGCGGAAGAACCTCAGGCCGGCCCTCGGACACCTGCCACCAGAACCAGGCGCCGGCCAGGACCGCGATGATGCCGAGAAGAACGGCAACCCGCAGGCCAAGACGCCATCTGAGGGCTTGCCCCATCCGGTGTGTGCCCGGGGGCGGGGGGCGGATGGAGTCCCGGATTTCGGCTTCCGGTTTGGCGCGGCCTGCGCTCTCCCCCATGTGGCCTGAGCCGTCGTCGTACTGGAATCCCTCCGGGCTGCCGTCCGTCAGGAGCAGTCCGCGGGAACCGTCTCCCAACGTGGACCGCAGCCGGTCCCTGGCATGGCGCGCCACATGACTGGCTGCTGCTCCAGCATCCCGGCGTGACATATCCCCACGCTAGGGAGGCGTGTCCACCGGCAACAGGCCCGGCGGAGGCTATGTGGAAAGCCCGGGCAGTTCCGCCGCCACGGCCGGAGGCCCGCTCTCCCCGACGATCACGGCAAGCACACCCAGCCCTGCGTGCGCGGCGAGGACAGCGGGCAAGGAACTGATCTGGGCCGGCGGGCAATTGGGCAGCTCAGCGGCGAGCCTGGCCGCCAGCTGTTCCGCTTCTGCAGAATTGCCGAAGTGATGGACCGCAAGCCGTACTTGCCCGTCGGGCCGCGACGCGGCATCGGCGGCCGCTATCTCCTCCAGCCGGGCCACAGCTTTTGCCGCCGAACGCACCTTTTCCAGCGGAATGATCTTGCCGCCGTCGACGGCCAGAATGGGCTTGATAGCGAACATGGTTCCCAGGAGGGAGGCCGCAGCCCCGATCCTTCCGCCGCGGCGCAGCTGCTCGAGGCTGGGAACATAGAAGTACACCCTGGTCCGTGACAGGTGTTCCTCGGCAACGGCGCGGACGGCGGCTGCATCCTGCCCGTCCGCGGCCGCAACGACGGCGGCCTGCACCCCCATTCCTTGGGCCATGCCCACCGTGCCGGAATCGAGCACCTCCACCGGGATGGCCACTCTGCCGGCCGCCAGCCTGGCCGCATCAGCGGTTCCTGACAATCCGCCCGAAATGTGAATGGAGACAACAGCTTCGTACCCCCGCCGTTCGGCGGCCAGGAAAGCCTGCTCAAACTGGCCGGGCGACGGGCGCGAGGTCTTCACTGACCTGCCGGTTGCCAATGCGAGCGAGATGGTTTCGGTGATATCGTCCTCACCCTCACCATAGATTTCCTCCCCCACCATCACGGGCATGGGGATGACTGTCAGCCGGCCGTCGCCGGAAAGCGCGGTGATCCAGTCAGCCGGCAGCGCGGCCGCGGAGTCAGTGACCACGGCCGTGCGGACGATGGCTGAAGGACCGGCGGTTCCATGCCTTGGCGCGGGACGGAGGGCAGCCAGGCGCTCCCGGAGCCAGAGCCAAGCGGCGGCATCACGGTCGGGCAAGTGTGCCTCCTGGAGTCATGGCCGGCCGCCGGACGGACCCGGCGGCCGGAACCGGCTACGCCGGGACGATGTTCACCAGTTTAGGCGCGCGTACGATCACCGTGCGGATGCCGCGGCCGTCAAGCGCCCGCTGGACGTTCTCCGAGGCCAGTGCAAGCTCGCGGAGCCGGTCCTCGCTGATGTCCGGCGAGACCTCCAGGCGGTCCCTGACTTTGCCCTGCACCTGGACGACGGCGGTGACCGTGTCCTGGACCAGCAGCGATTCGTCGTGCACAGGCCAGCCCGCGTTGGCTACGGAGGCCGGGTGGCCCAGGACGTTCCACATGTCCTCAGCGGTGTACGGCGCGAACAGACTGAGGATAACGGCGACCGCCTCTGCTGCTTCCCGTACGGCCGGATCCTTTGCGCCTGCACCGGAGTCAATCGCCTTGCGTGTCGCATTGACCAGCTCCATCAGCCTGGCCACCACAACGTTGAACTTGTTATGGTCCAGCAGATCCGCGGCGTCGGCGATGGTCCGGTGCGTCACGGACCGCAAGGCGCGATGGCCGGCAGTGACGTCCACGCCGGGTTCACTGGCCACGTCCTGTGCCAGCCGCCAGGCGCGGGCCAGGAACTTCGCCGATCCCGACGGCGAGACATCGGCCCAGTCCACGTCGTCCTCCGGAGGGGAGGCGAAGATCATGGTCAGGCGGACGGCATCCACACCGTACTTGTCCAGCTGCTCGCCGAGGTTGACGCCGTTGCCCAGCGACTTGCTCATGGCCTTGCCTCCGTTGAGCACCTGGCCCTGGTTGAGGAGTGCGCTGAACGGCTCATCGGCGTCGATCATGCCAAGGTCATGGATGACCTTGGTGAAGAACCGCGCGTACAGCAGGTGCAGGATGGCATGTTCCACGCCACCCACGTACTGCCCAACCGGCATCCAGTCGTTGATCTTGTCCGGATCAAACGGTCCTTCCGTGTAGTCCGGGGACACAAAGCGCAGGAAGTACCAGGACGAGTCAACGAAGGTGTCCATGGTATCCGTGTCACGCTTGGCGGGACCGTGGCAGTTCGGGCAGTCCACGTTGACCCAGGCTTCGGCGGCCGCCAGCGGCGACGTGCCCTTCGGGGACAGGTCTTCGCCCCGCAGGTCCGCCGGCAGCGTCACGGGCAGCTGGTCGTCCGGAACGGGAACCTCGCCACAGGCCGGACAGTGGACGATGGGGATCGGGGTGCCCCAGAACCGCTGCCGGCTCAGGAGCCAGTCACGCAGGCGGAAGTTGACGAATTTCTCGCCCGTGCCGTGTTGTTCAAGGATTTCGATGGCGGCCGGGATGGCCTCGGCCTTCGGCAGGCCATCAAGGGCGCCGGAGTTGATGAGGGTGCCTTCGCCTGCCGTTGCCGTGCCGGAAACGGCAGGATCCTCCTCGCCGGTATCCAGCACGGCCCTGACGGGCAGGTCGAATTTCTGGGCGAAGTCGAGGTCGCGCTGGTCATGGGCGGGGACAGCCATGATCGCGCCGGTGCCGTAGTCGGCCAGCACGTAGTCGGCGGCCCAGACCGGCAGCCTCTCTCCGTTGAGTGGGTTGGTGGCGTACCGGCCGGTGAAGACGCCGGTCTTTTCGCGCTCGGTTGACTGGCGTTCGATCTCCGAAAGCGCCTTGACCTGCTCCCGGTATTCGTCCAGGGCGGCGGAGTGCTCTTCGGTCACGAGTTCGACGGCGAGCGGCGCGTCGGCGGCCACCACGAAGAACGTGGCGCCGTACAGGGTGTCCGGACGCGTGGTGAAGACGGTAACGTCCTTGGCGGGCTTCCCGCCGTCGGCCTCGATCGCAAAGTTGACGTGGGCACCTTCGGACCGCCCGATCCAGTTTTTCTGCATCGCCAGGACGCGTTCGGGCCAATGGCCGCGGAGTTCATCCATGTCGTCCAGCAGTCTGTCCGCGTACTCGGTGATCTTGAAGTACCACTGGTTCAAGGACTTCTTGGTCACCGGCGTTCCGCAGCGTTCACAGGCGCCGTTTACCACCTGTTCATTGGCCAGCACGGTCTGGTCCTTGGGGCACCAGTTGACCGGTGAGTCCTTGCGGTAGGCCAGGCCACGCTCGTAGAAGCGCTTGAACAGCCACTGGGTCCAGCGGTAGTAGCCGGGATCGGACGTGTGCAGCCGGCGGGACCAGTCCGCGGAAATGGCGTACCGTTTGAAGGATGCGGCCTGCGTTTCGATGTTGGCGTAGGTCCACTCGCTGGGGTGCGCATTGCGTTTGATCGCGGCATTCTCGGCCGGCAGGCCGAAGGAGTCCCAGCCGATCGGGTGCAGCACGTCATAGCCCTGCTGGCGCAGGTACCGCGCCACAACGTCGCCCATGGCAAAGGCCTCGGCGTGGCCCATGTGGAGGTCACCTGACGGGTACGGGAACATGTCCAGCACGTAGCGGCGCTCGCGGGACCCGTCGTCAACCGGGGTGAAGACCTTGAGGTCCTCCCACACCCGCGGCCACTTGGCCTCCATCGTGGCAAAGCTGTAGGCACCCTCCTCGGGTCCTTCCGCCGCCACTGCTGCTGTTCCGGTCTCTGTCTCCGGCTGAACGCCCACTGCTGCCCTCTTCTGTTCTGTTACGGCATCGGTGCTGCCATAACGGTCTGATCCTCCTGCTGCCGGCCCGGAAACAGGCCCGGACACACAAAAGCCCCTCGCCATGGAGGGGCTGCCGCGCGGCAATCCGTTTTTATCCGGATACCGGGCGGCTAGCTAAGCAGAAGGATCGCACGCATGGAACTACTTTAGCGCACCAGCGGGGCCGGAGGGGTTCACATGCCCTATGCCGCGCAATGCACCCGCGACTGCACTGCAGCCCCGTAAGGCAACGTCCCATCCGCGCTGGCACTGGTGGCATCCGCAACGCCACGCAGCTCCTCCGGACAGGGCAACTGGTTAGGGTTGATGGGGGTTGATGGCAGTGCAGGCACCGTTGAACTGGAGAGCACTATTTAGTTGCCTGGGCCATAAATTTAATGCGAGCCAGCCCCCACTTTAAGTACGTGCTCCAAGCGATTTCGCATCCGAAACGCCCGCATTTCACGGCCAACACAAATGGGCTTCGTTGACCTATTGCCAAACCGGCAGAATCGGTCCATTGTATTGTCTAAGCCTGTGGGGGGCTCACCAACGGTCTCAGGTGTAGGAGCCTGAAATGAATCTGTGGTGTGTATCCTGCGGTAACCGTTGCGAGAAATTGAAATCACATTCTTGCACCCCCTGTAATGAATCGGCAGGGCTCTAGTCATGTTTGGCTGGATCGCCCGTTTTAGTATGCAGTTCCGAATTCTGGTTCTCGCACTTGCCGCGGCCATCATCACCTTTGGCGTTGTGAATGTTCCACATATCGCTGTGGACACCATGCCCGAGTTCGCGCCCGCACAGGTCGAGATCCAGACTGAGGCCCTCGGCCTCTCTGCTGTTGAAGTTGAACAGCTCATCACCTCCCCGATGGAAGCCGATCTCCTCAACGGGGTGGCCTGGCTGGACGAGATCCGCTCGAAATCCGTCCCGGGGATGTCGTCAATTGAACTCGTCTTCGAGCCTGGCACGGATCTCCTGCGTGCCCGCCAGTTGGTCGCGGAACGGATGACACAGGCGCATGCACTGCCTAACGTCTCGACGCCGCCGCTCATCATGCAACCTGTGTCCTCCACCAGCCGGGTGCTGATGGTAAAGATGAACTCCCAGCAGCTCTCCGGCATCGACATGTCGGTCCTGGCGCGGTGGAAGATCAAGCCCCGGCTGATCGGCATCCCAGGGGTGGCGAACGTGTCCATCTGGGGCCAGCGCGAGCAACAGCTTCAGGTTGAGGTCAACCCCTCGCAGCTGCGGGAGAAGGGCCTCACCCTGGAGCAGATCATCAAGAGCACCGGTAACGCCGTCTGGGTCTCGCCGTTGAGCTTCCTCGAAGCGTCGACTCCGGGCACTGGCGGTTTCGTGGAGTCTCCCAGCCAGCGCCTCGGCATCCAGCATGTCCTTCCCATCCGTACCCCGGCCGACCTTGCCAAAGTCAGCGTGGAGGACTCGGACCCGGCGGTGGTCCTGGGCGATATTGCCCAGGTCAAGGAAGACCACCAGCCGCTGATCGGCGACGCCGTTGTGGGACAGGGTGCCGGCCTGATGCTGGTCGTGGAGAAGTTCCCGGGCGCGAGCACCCTGGACGTCACCCGTGACGTTGAGGCCGCCCTCAAGGACATGGAGCCCGGCCTCACCGGCATCCAGATCGACACCTCCGTTTTCCGCCCCGCCACCGCCGTTCAGGATTCAGTCAACAGCATCGGCCTGGCACTCCTGATCAGCCTGCTGATCGCCGTTGCACTGTTCTGGCTGCTCTTCCGTTCCTGGCGGGTCGCCGTCATCGCACTCCTGGCCATCGCAACCACGGTCATGACGGCGGCGACAGTGCTGTTCGCCCAAAACGCGACCCTGAACATCACCGTCCTGATGGGCATCCTGCTCGGCGTCGCCGTGATCGTGGGCGACATCGTGGAGGACGTACAGGCCCAGCGACGACGGACCATGGTCCCCGAGACCGCAGAGTCTGGTGACGTGAGGTCGCGCATCATGACCGCTGCCCGCGCAGTCCGCACACCGCTCTTCCATGCTTCACTCATCATGGTGGTCGTTCTCGTTCCCACGCTCTTCCTGACCGGAATCGGCGGATCGTTCTTCTCACCGCTGTTCTGGTCGCTGGTGCTGACCTTGGCCGCCGCACTGATCGTAGGCCTGTCTCTCACGCCGATACTGGCGCATTTCCTGCTTCCGCATAAGACGGCCCCCGGCAGGGAACCTCCCGCCGTCGGGCGTGCAACGGCTTACTACGACCGGGCATTGGGCGGCGCCCGTTCCCGGAGAGCACTGGCCATCGTGGCCGTCGCGGTCGTTGGGATCCTTGGCCTCGCCGCTGGCTCCCAGCTGGTCGGCAACCGGACTGTCGTCCCCACCATACCCGACCGCACCCTGCTGGTTCAGTGGGACACCATGGCCGGTACATCCACTGACGAGGTCCGGCGGATCGCCGCCAGGGCCTCCGATGAACTGCGGGCTCTCCCGGGCGTATCCGGAGTCGGCGGCCATATTGGCCGCGCCATTTCCGCGGACCAGGTGGTCGGCAACAGCTCGGCTGAGCTGTGGGTGTCGATCGCACCGGACGCCAACTTCGGCGAGACGGAGCAGGCAGTCCGGGACGTGGTGCAGGGCTACCCCGGCATCGCCCACAACGTTCTGAACTACTCGCAGCAGAAGATCGGCGACATGCGCAGCAGCCTGGAACCGGGCTTCGCGGTCCGGGTTTACGGAACGGAGATGCCGATCCTGCGCGAAAAGGCCGAAGAGGTCCGCAAGGCCCTTCAGGGCATTGACGGCGTCAAGAATCCGGTCGTCAACACCGCGGACATGACTCCGACTGTAGAGGTCGAGGTCAATCTCGAAGCCGCCCACAAGGCCGGCATCAAGCCCGGCGATGCAAGGCGCGCCGCGGCGGCACTCATGCAGGGAATCATCGTTGGCAACCTCTTTGAAGAGCAGAAGGTGTTCGAAGTCGTAGTGCGCGGTGCGCTTGGCGTCAGGGATGACCTGACCAGCATCCGTGAGCTGCTCCTCGATACTCCCAGTGGCATCCAGGTGCGGCTGGGCGACGTCGCCGCTGTCCGGATGGTTCCCAGCGAAGCTGTCATCCAGCACAATGAAACGTCGCGGCGGATCGACGTAGTGGCCGACGTCAGCGGACGCCCGCTGGCAGACGTCCAGCGGGATATTGAAGCGGCTATCAAGAAGATCCAGTTCCCGCTCGAATACCACGCAGAGATCCCGGCAAGATACGGCCAGATTCAGGCCGCAGACACCCTGGTGCTCTGGCTTGGAGCGGCTGCCCTCCTGGGCATACTGCTTCTGCTCCAGACGGCGGTGAGGAGCTGGAAGCTGGCCTTGGCCATCTTCCTGACGCTGCCGGCGGCGCTGGCCGGAGCAGCGATCGTCGGATGGATCGGAGCGGCATCGCTTTCCTGGTTGTCGCTGACAGCGTTCGCGGCCGTCCTGGCCATCGCTTCACGCAACGCGACACTGCTGTCGGCGCGGGTGGACGAACTCTGGCGGGAGTCCGAGGAGATGTCCCGCGCCGAGGCCGTCATGATGGCGGCCCGGGACCGGACGTCGCCAATCCTGAAGTCCGCCCTCGTCACCGTGCTTGTGCTGATACCGCCCGCCTTGCTCGGTGGCACGGCAGGCCAGGCGCTGATGGCGCCGATGCTGCTGGTCATTGCCGGCGGCCTGATAACCACAACGCTCGTGGGGCTCTTTGTGCTCCCGCTCCTGACACTCTGGTTCGGCCCCCGTACCGCCCCGGAAGAGTGGTCGGAAGTCTACGAACCGGAAGTACCCGTCACTCCTGTTATGCCGGAAAAGGTGGAAGTATAATGACCAGCCAAAAGTCCCTGCGACGCCTGCCAGTGGCAGCCGCTATCTGTGCAGCCCTGCTGTTTTCCCTGCCAGCCTGCGCTCAACGTTCAGCCGTGGCAGAGATGCCTGGCGAAGCGCCGGCCAAAGTAGAAAAGAACGCCACCACCGGCATAGCACGCATCAGCCTGAGCCAGAAAGCCATTGACCGGCTGGAGCTCCGCACTGAACCTGTCACGCAGGGGCCCGGAGCAGGCCTCTCGATCCCCTATGCTGCGCTGCTCTACCAAGCCGACGGCAAGACCTGGGTGTACACGAATCCTGAACCGCGGGTTTACGAGCGCCAGCCACTCACCGTCCTTAAGGTGGAAGCCGGCGTGGTCACGGCCAGCGTGGGTCCCGCCGTAGGGACTCAAGTTGTAACGGTCGGCGGAGCTGAACTGTTCGGCGCCGAGTTCAATACGGGCAAATGACATGCGCCGGCTCGTATCAGCCAGTCTAAGGTTCAGATCAATCATCATTGCGATGGCGGCGGCGCTGATGATCGTGGGCGGCGGTCAACTCAGCAGCGCCTCGGTGGACGTGTTCCCCGAGTTCGCGCCGCCGAAAGTCGAAGTGCAGACAGCCTGCCTGGGACTCACGGCCGCTGAGGTCGAAGAACTGGTATCGGTTCCACTGGAAGAGGCCTTCAACGGCATCGACGGCCTCGACCACATGCGGTCCAAGTCGGTACCCCAGCTGTCCTCCATTGTGCTGGAGTTCAAGAACGACATGGATCTGCTCACCGCACGGCAACTCGTGTCCGAGCGGATGGCAGCGGTCATTCCAACCCTGCCCACGTGGGCGGCGCCACCGCTCATGCTGCAGCCTTTGTCCTCCACCAGCCGGGTCATGAAGATCGGTCTGTCCTCCGACACCCGGTCCCTGATCGAAATGTCCATGATCTCCTACTGGAACATCAGGGCGCACCTCCTACGGGTGCCTGGTGTGGCCAATGTGGCAATCTGGGGCGAACGGCTCCAGATGCTGCAGGTGCAGGCCGATCCCGCCAGATTGGCGGCCCACAATGTCACCTTGGAAACGGTGATGAACACCACCGCTGACGCGCTGGACGCGGGCCTGCTCCAGTATTCCCAAGGCGCCATGATCGGCACCGGCGGTTCCCTCGACACGCCCAACCAGACAATAGGCATCCAGCATGTACAGCCCATCACCTCGCCGGCTGATCTCGCACAAGTGTCCCTGGACGATCGCGAGGGACAGCCGCCCCTCCGGCTCAGTGACGTTGCAAACGTGGTGGAGGATCACCAGCAACTGATCGGTGACGCAGTCATTAACGGCGGTCCGGGGCTCATGCTGATCGTGGAAAAACTCCCGTGGGGCAACACCCTGGAAGTGACGCGTGGGGTGGAAGAGGCGCTGAAGCAACTCGAACCAGGGCTCACCGGGATCGCTATTGACACCGCCATCTTCCGCCCGGCGACCTTCATTGAGGAATCCCTCGGCAACCTGGGCGTTTCGCTACTGCTTGGCTGCCTCTTGGTCATCCTCGTGTTGAGTGTCTTCCTCTTCCAATGGCGAACTGCCCTGGTCAGCGTGACGGCCATCCCGTTGTCGCTGATGGCTGCGGCCCTCGTGTTGTATTGGACCGGGGGCACGATTAACACGATGGTGCTTGCGGGGTTGGTGATTGCTGTCGGGGTGGTGGTGGATGATGCCATCATCGACGTCGAAAACATCGTCAGACGACTCCGACACCACCGTGCCAGCGGCGGGACTGAAAGCACGGCCAGGGTGGTGGTCAATGCCTCGCTTGAGGTCCGCGGACCGATTGTGTACGCCACCTTGATCATCGTCGCTGCCACCGTGCCGATTTTCTTCCTGGACGGGTTGACCGGGGCCTTCTTCCGGCCGCTGGCCACCTCGTACACCCTCGCGGTGATGGCGTCCATGCTCGTGGCGCTCACTGTCACGCCGGCCCTGGCGTACATCTTCCTCCGGAACGCCAAACTGGAGGACAAGGATCCGCCCGTGGTCAGGGTCCTCAAGCGCTGGTACGCCAAGGCCCTGCGGCCCATCGTCCGCCGACCCGTTCCAGGGTACGTCGCGCTGGGTGCTTTGGGCGCGGTAGGCATCGTGGCTGCGCCACTGTTGGGCCAATCATTGCTCCCGTCCTTCAAGGAGCGTGATTTCCTGATGCACTGGCTCACACAGCCTGGTACGTCCAACTCCGAGGAAGTCCGCGTCAGCGAGCTGGCCTGCAGGGAACTGATGACGATCCCGGGTGTGAACAATTGCGGGGCCCACACAGGCCAGGCATTCAACGCCGATGAGGTGGTGGGCGTCTACTTCGGTGAGAACTGGATCAGCGTTGACCCTTCGGTCGACTACGACGCCACCCTCGCGGCAGTCCAGGAGGTGGTTGACGGCTACCCCGGAATCGTACGGGACGTCCAGACCTACCTCAAGGAACGCATCCGCGAGGTTCTGACGGGCACTGGCTACGCTGTCGTCGTCCGCGTGTACGGCGACGACCTTGCGACGCTGCGCAAGGAGGCTGACAAGATCAAGGAAATCCTGGGCGGCATTGACGGAGCGATCGGTGCCAAGGTCGCTCTCCAGGCCAACATTCCGCAGATCAACGTGGAAGTGAACCTGGAGGCCGCCACCCGCTACGGGCTCAAACCGGGCGATGTGCGGCGCGCTGCGGCAACCCTGGTTGCCGGCGAAGAGGTCGGCGACATCTACCGGGATGGCAAGGCCTACGACGTCCAGGTGTGGAGCCCGCCGGAGACCCGGACCAGTGTCACGAGCATCGAGAACCTCCCACTCGACACGCCCAGCGGGACGAAGATCCGGATGGCTGATGTGGCAACGATATCGGTCAAAGCCACACCCAATGTGATTGAGCGTTCGGAGGGATCCAGGCGCATCGATGTCAGTGCCAATGTCAAGGAAGGCGATCTGGCCAAGGTTGTAGAACAGTTGAAGTCCGAAATGGAGTCGGTTGAGTTCCCGGTTGGCTATTCGGCGGCTGTCCTCGGCGAATACGCAGAACGCCAGGCCGCCTCACAACGGCTGCTGCTCTACTCGATCGGCGCGGTTATCGTCGTATTCCTCCTGCTCCAGGCTGCTTTCAAGAGCTGGCGGCTGGCGACCCTCGCCATCCTGACGCTGCCAATGGCCCTAGTGGGCGGCGTGATTGCCGCGCACCTGAGCGGGGGAATCCTGTCCCTCGGTTCGCTGGTCGGCTTCCTGACGCTGATGGGGATCGCGGCCCGAAACGGCATCCTGCTCATCAACCACTGCCAGCACCTGGAGCAGTTCGAGGGCATGCCGTTCGGACCTCCATTAGTGCTGCGCGGGGCTGCCGAGCGATTGTCGCCGATCCTCATGACCACACTCGCGACTGCCCTGGCCCTGGTGCCGCTGGTGATGATGGGCAACCTCCCGGGCCATGAGATCGAACACCCCATGGCGGTGGTGATCCTCGGTGGCCTGGTGACGTCAACATTGGTCAACCTGTTCATCGTCCCCTCGCTGTACCTGCGGTTCGCCAAACGGCGCTCGGGTGGTGGACACCGGCGCCGGCAGCCAGAGCCAGTCACGGTCGGCTAACCGCAAAAGCTGTCCGTTCCAGGCAGCGGACAAAATAGAGCTCCGGCCGGGTCTTTCCCCGGCCGGAGCTCTATTGGCGGGAGGGGCTACTTCACGTCCTCGTCCACCCAGTCCATGGACTTGGTGACTGCCTTCCTCCACAGACGCAGCTGGCGGTCAGCCTCGGCCTGGTCCAGCTGTGGTTCCCAGCGCTTGTCCTCGGACCAGTTGGCCGAGAGCTCACCGAGGTCCTTCCAGAATCCGACGGCAAGGCCGGCGGCGTAGGCAGCGCCCAAGGCGGTGGTTTCCACGACTTTGGGCCGGATCACCGGAACGCCAAGGATGTCAGCCTGGAACTGCATGAGCGCATCGTTGGCGACCATGCCGCCGTCGACCTTCAACTCAGTGAGCGGAACACCGGAGTCCGCGTTGACCGCATCAAGTACCTCGCGGGTCTGGAACGCAGTGGCCTCCAGTGCTGCCCGGGCGATGTGGTTTTTGTTGACGAACCGGGTCAGGCCCACAATGGCGCCGCGGGCGTCCGAACGCCAGTAAGGGGCGAAGAGCCCCGAGAACGCCGGAACGATATACACACCTCCGTTGTCCTTGACGGAGGCCGCCAGGGTTTCCACCTCAGGTGCGCTGCTGATCATGCCCAGGTTGTCCCGGAGCCACTGGATCAGCGAGCCGGTGACGGCGATGGAGCCTTCCAGCGCGTAATGCGGTGCCGCATCCCCCAGCTTGTACCCAACGGTGGTCAGCAGGCCGTTCTTGGAGTGGACGATCTCCTCCCCGGTGTTGAAGATCAGGAAGCAGCCGGTGCCGTACGTGTTTTTCGCCTCACCGGTCTGGAATGCCGCCTGTCCGAAGGTGGCCGCCTGCTGGTCGCCGAGGATGCCCGCCACCGGGACCTCGCGCAGCAGCTGCGAGGTGTGGACAGTGCCGTAAACCTCCGAGGATGACTTGATCGCCGGCATCATGCTGACAGGGACACCGAAGATGCCCAGGATCTCCTCGTCCCACTGCAGGGTGTCCAGGTCCATAAACAGGGTGCGCGAGGCGTTGGTGACGTCCGTGACATGCACGCCGCCGTCAACGCCGCCGGTCAGGTTCCAAAGAACCCACGAGTCGGTATTGCCGAAGACGAGGTCGCCGGCTTCTGCCCTGGCCCGGGCGCCCTCGACGTTGTCCAGGATCCATTTGATCTTGGTACCGGAGAAGTAGGTGGCCAGTGGGAGGCCCACCTTTTGTTTGAACCGCTCCGGGCCGCCGTCCTGGGCCAGCTCATTCACGATGTCCTGCGTCCGGGTGTCCTGCCAGACGATGGCGTTGTAGACGGCTTCGCCGGTGGTCTTGTCCCAGACCACGGCAGTCTCGCGCTGGTTGGTGATTCCGACGGCGGCAATATCGTGCCGGGTCAGGTTGGCTTTAGACAGTGCAGAGCCGATGACTTCGCGCGTGTTGTTCCAGATTTCCGCCGGGTTGTGTTCCACCCAGCCGGCCTGCGGGAAGATCTGCTCGTGCTCCATCTGCCCCGAGGACACTATGTTGCCCGTGTGGTCGAAAACGATCGCGCGGGTGCTGGTGGTGCCCTGGTCGATGGCGATTACGTACTGGTTCATGATGACGTCCTTGTCTGTATGTCTGTAGGTCTTTAGGCGGGGGTGCTGTTTGCTGAAGTGTCAGGCTGCGGCTGAGATGATGATCGGGGCGTATTTAGCGACGATACCTCCCAGGGCACCGCCAACCAGCGGGCCCACCACGGGAATCCAGGAGTACCCCCAGTCGCTTGAACCCTTCCCCCTGATGGGAAGCAGGGCATGTGCGATGCGGGGGCCGAGGTCACGGGCCGGATTGATGGCGTAGCCGGTGGGACCACCGAGGGACACGCCGATGCCTACCACCAGCAGGGCAACAGCCAGCGGCCCGAGCCCGGAGGGCGTTCCGCCGAAGGTGAGGATGACGAACACCAGGACAAACGTGCCGATGACCTCGGTGGCCAGGTTCCACGGAGTGGAGCGGATGGCCGGCCCGGTGGAGAAGACGGCCAGCTTGCTTGCCTCCAGGGGCTCGACGTCGAAGTGCTGCTTGTAGGCTGCCCAGCAGACCACCGCACCCAGGAAGGCGCCCAGCAGTTCGCCGCCGAAGTAGGTCAGGGTGGAGGCAACATCAATCGGGACGTCCGGCGCGTACTCGGCCTTACCGTTGACCAGCAGGCCCAGCGTGACGGCCGGATTCAGGTGGGCACCGGACTTGGCGGCAACAAATACACCCGCGAAGACGGCGATGCCCCACCCCCACGTGACCATCAGGAACCCGCCGCTGTTGCCTTTTGTCCCCTTCAGGGCAACGTTGGCCACGACACCGCAACCCAGCAGGGTGAGCATCGCCGTTCCGAAGACTTCGGAAAGGAAAACAATTCCAAGAGACATCTTTGACTCCTCTATTTTCTGTTGTCAGTCCTTCGCGGGTTGAAGGACCGTTGAGCCGGAGCGAGTTGACGCCCCGGCTGGCAGCCGGGTCCGCTTACGCGACCAGGCTGTGGATCTTTACGCGGTGGAAACGGTCCAGCACATCCTGTGCCAGGCGGATCTCCGCAGTTTTTGCGGCAGCGTCCCAGCCCAGCGGGACGGACAGCACCTCGGCCACCTCGTTGAGCAGCTCTCCGGTGACCAGCCCCCGGAAGGCGAGGGACGTCCGCCGGATGAGGACATCGGCCAGGTGCCCGATCTGCTCATGTTCAGCCATGAATTCCAGTTCGCGGACGCTGAGTTCGTGGGTTGAGTGCAGGAGCCTGTCCGGGCCGCCGTCGAGATGGCGGATGACGTCTTCCGCCCGGGTACCGTAGCGGGTCAGGAGCACGGCGGTCCGGTCAGCATCCCGGCTGGCGGACATGTGCGCCTTGATCCATTTCTGGATACCGGCTTCGTCTTCAGGGAAGCCGGCGCCGCCGCCGATGGCGAGCTTCGCCGTCGACACTTTCCGTTCCATGCCCAGTTCAGCGAGGACGTCGTTGCTCAGGTGCTCCGCGAGGGCCCGGAACGTGGTCCATTTGCCGCCTACCAGGCTGAGTACGACGGCGGCGGCTGCGCCGGGTGCGTCCCCCTGCAGCGTGTGCCGCTCAATGCGGTAGTCGCGGGAGACAAATCCGGGCTGCGTAGCATCGTGTTTGGGCAGCGGGCGCACGCCCGAGAAGGTGTAGACGATCTGTTCGCGCTGCACGGTAATGCCTGGGAAGACGTGGCCGATCAGGTCGAAGAAGTACGCGATTTCCCCGTCCGTGCAGACGGCGTCCTGGGACATGTCGGCGTCAACATCCGTGGTCCCGACCAGGACCCGGTCCCCCATGGGATAGATCAAGACGATCCGGCCGTCCGTATGTTCGAAGAAGATCTCCCGGCCGTTGCACGCTTCAAGGAGCCCGGGGTGATCCAAAACGATGTGGGAGCCCTTCGTGCCTCCCATGAACGAGGAGGCAGCGCCCAAGGCCCCGTTGGTGAGGTCCACCCAGGCGCCGGTGGTGTTGACAATGACATCGGCAGTGAAATCGAAGAGCTCGCCGGTCAGCTCGTCGCGGAGCTGGACCGTGTTGCCTGTTCGGGAAGGGCTGCCCGTTCCGGAGGGTGAGCTGCCCTTCATCGACTGCAGCGAGATGTAATTGCTTGCACGCGCTGTACCGTTTCCGGCGCCCGCCTTTTCGCCGTCCTGCAGCACGTCCAGGGTGAGCCGCTCCGGGTTGTGCACCGAGGCGTCGAAGTAGGTGGCCGCGTACTTGATGCCCGGGTGGAGCCGCGGCAGTTCGGCGAGGGCACGCTTGCGGCCGCGGAACTGGTGGCGGGGCACGCTGCCGCCGTCGCGGGAGAACGAATCGTACAGGCTCAGGCCAAGCTTGATGAGGAATGCGCCGCGCTCCTTGGGCTTCCCCTGCTGCTTGTGGGTCAGGAACCGCAGGGGCGCGGAGAGCACACCGGAGAAGGTGCTGAAGATGGGGATGGTGGTCTGGAGCGGCTTCACGTAGTGCGGTGCGATGTGCAGCAGGCGGTTGCGCTCCCGCACCGATTCCTGCACCAGGCGGAACTCCCCATTCTCGAGGTAGCGGATGCCGCCGTGGATCATATGGGACGATGCGCCGCTTGCGCCCTGGCAGTAGTCGCCGCGCTCCACGAGCGCCACGTCGACACCTTGCAGGGCAAGGTCGCGGAACGTGCCAACACCGTTGATGCCGCCGCCGATGACCAGCACCTTGGCGTACGGGCGCTGCTTCAGGCCATGTACCGACGCGCGCTGGGCGGATGTGTTTGCGGCTGTGACCGCAGTGTGGCCGAATGAATCCTTGAGTCCCAAAACAACTCCCTTGGGTTTGGTCCTGTGCGGCCACCTCACCAGTGCGCCGCTGTTCTCCAACTATTCTTTGGACTAATGGAAAATGGAGTCAAGCACTATGCACAAACGTGCAGGATGGATCCCCGATGACACTCTCCCGGCACTCCGATGCCCTTCGCGCTGCACAGATGTACTACCTCCAGGACCTCACCATGGACGCCATCGCGCGGGAGCTCCGCACGTCCCGTTCCACGATTTCCAGGCTTCTATCCTCGGCGCGTGATTCGGGGCTTGTGCAGATCCAGATCCGCAATCCGCTGGATACCGGCCCCGAGCTGGAAGGGATGATCCGGGCTGAGTACAACGTGGACGTGCACGTCGTCCCGGTCCTGGAGACCTTGAACGACGCGGAAACCCTGGACCGCGTGGCCATGCAGGCGGCACGCACC
The DNA here is from genome assembly GCF_030815585.1 of Arthrobacter pascens. NCBI lineage: Bacteria > Bacillati > Actinomycetota > Actinomycetes > Micrococcales > Micrococcaceae > Arthrobacter > Arthrobacter pascens. The sequence goes on along the minus strand of NZ_JAUSWY010000001.1, from coordinate 1,740,912 downwards.
ATCGGCCCGCTGGTGGACTCCAACGCGATCATCGGCGTGGCCTGGGGATCAACGCTCAGTGCAGTCAGCCGGCACCTGACCCGGAAAATCACCCACGACACCGTGATTGTCCAGCTCAACGGTGCCGGAAACATGCACACCACCGGCATCACCTACGCGAGTGACATCATGCGCCGGTTTGGCAGTGCCTATGGTGCCCGCGTCGAGCAGTTCCCCGTTCCCGCCTTCTTTGACCACGCCGCCACCAAGACGGCGATGTGGAATGAGCGCAGCGTGCAGCGGATCCTGGAACTCCAGTCAAGAATGAGCATCGCAATCTTCGGCGTGGGATCGGTGGATGCCGACTACCCCAGCCACGTCTATGCCGGCGGCTACCTCGATGAAAGCGACCTGAACATCCTGGCCAACTCCGACGTGGTGGGAGACGTTGCGACGGTTTTCTTCCGGAGCGACGGATCATCGGACGGCATTGTCCTGAACGAGCGGTCGACGGGACCCGCCCTTTCACAGCTGCGGGAGGTGCGGCGCCGGATCTGCGTGGTATCCGGCGCGTCCAAGATCAACGGCCTGCGCGGCGCACTCACCGCGGGCCTGGCGACAGACCTGATTCTCGATGAGGCAACCGCGCGCCGCCTGGTGAGCTTCGACGGCGCCATCTGACGGAGTCTGTGTAGTGAGTGGGTAGAGTCATTGCTATGAAAACCTCACCCCGGCTCAGCCTGAACAACGGCGTGCTGATCGACCAGTTGGGATTCGGGCTGTACAAGGTCCCGACGGCGGAAGCATCCGCCCTGGTTGCCATGGCGCTGGGTGCCGGCTACCGCCACTTCGACACAGCGGCGATGTACAGGAACGAAACCGGCGTGGCGCGCGGCATCAGCTCGTTATCAGGTTCCGACGGCGGAACCGGCGGCTCGGGGGAATCCTCGCCCGGCCTGTCCCGTGAGGACGTTTTCGTCACCACAAAGGTCTGGAACGATGACCAAGGGTATGACGCAACGCTCCGCGCCTTCGATACGTCCATGGTCAACCTCGGCCTGGACTATATCGACATGTACCTGATCCATTGGCCCTGCGCACGGCGCGGACTGTTCACCGAAACGTACCGTGCCCTGGAAACGCTCTACCGCGAAGGGAAAGTGCGGGCCATCGGAGTGTGCAACTTCCAGCCAACACACCTTGACCGGCTGCTCCAGACGGCTGAAGTGGTGCCGGCCGTGAACCAGATCGAACTGCACCCCTGGCTCCAGCAGGAAGAGCTCAGGGACAAGCACCACGGGCTGGGCATACGCACCGAGGCATGGAGTCCGCTGGGACGGGGCAAGGTGGTGGCGGATCCTGTCGTTCTGGCCTGCGCGGCAGAGCACGGGAGAACGCCGGCACAGGTCATTCTCCGGTGGCACATCCAGCTCGGCAACATCGCAATCCCGAAAGCAAGTTCCGAGGACCGGATCAAGGAAAACCTGGATGTGTTCGGCTTTGAGCTCTCCGACCACGATATGGCCGCGCTGGCTGAGCTGGACCGCGGACAGCGCACCGGCTCCCACCCCGACAACGTCAACTAGGACCCAGGCAATGAAAACAGCTGACCGCCAGCCTTCCACCACGCCGTCCTACTTCAGCCCCGAGCTGGCGGCCCGGACCAGCGCCTCGGACATCGAGATGGATGGCGGTACGGTCGCCTACTGGACCTATGAACCGGTCCGGGTGACACCGGAAACCCGCACCATCCTGGTCATCCACGGCTTCCGCGGCGATCACCACGGCTTGCTCCGGGTGGCCGACCAACTCCCCGGAATGCGGGTCATTATGCCTGATCTTCCCGGCTTCGGCAGTTCGGATGCCTTTAGATCCGGACAGCACACGGTGGAACACTATGGCAGGTTCATCGCTGACTTCATGGCTGCGCTGGACCTCGGCCCGGACACCGTTCTGCTAGGCCATTCGTTCGGATCGATCATTGCCGCGCACTATGTGGCGGCGCATCCCGGCACGGTCACGACGCTCATCCTCATCAACCCCATTGCCGCACCCGCGCTGGAGGGGCCCAAGGGGATCATGACCAGGCTCGCCGTCCTCTATTACCGGCTCGCTGCCCGTCTGCCGCGTCCGCTGGGACTGTCGCTGCTCCGCAGTCCGCTGATTGTCCGGGTGATGAGCGAGGCCATGGCCAAAACTCACGACAAGGAACTGCGCCGTTTCATCCACGGCCAGCACCACGCCTATTTCAGTGCGTTCGCGAACCGGGAAAGCCTCCTTGAGTCGTTCACGGCGTCCGTAGGCGCCCACGTTGCCGAGGTGGCGGCAAGCCTGACACTGCCGGTGCTGCTGATCGCCGGTGAAGAAGACGAGATCGCCATCCTGCCCGACCAGCATCGCCTGGCCGGGCTGTTGCCGGATTGCACCCTCAACGTGATCCCCGGCGTCGGACACCTGATCCATTACGAAACGCCGGGGCAGGCCGCCGGCTTCATCCGCAGCTTCCTTAAGGACCACCCCGCGTGAAAATAGTCATCGATGCACGCTTCACCCGGACCGACCACCATGACGGCATCAGCCGTTACGGGGCTAGCCTCATCGCCGCGACAGCGAGGATCGCCGACGTGTCCATGCTCATCAGCGATTCCCGCCAATTGTCCCTGCTGCCGGATGTTCCCTACACGCTGATCAACAGTCCGCTCTCGCCCGTGGAGCTGTTCGTCGCCCGCAAGGTGAACCGGCTCGGCGCCGACGTGGTGGTCTGTCCCATGCAGACCATGGGCAGCTGGGGGCGTAAGTACGGGCTCGTCCTGACGCTTCACGACCTCATCTACTACGAGCACTCGGCTCCCCCGGGATTCCTGCCGGCACCGGTCCGGGTGCTGTGGCGCCTCTACCACAAGGCCTACTGGCCGCAGCGGCTCCTCCTCAACCGGGCGGACATCGTGGCCACGATCAGCAGGACCACCGAGGCCCTGATGGCCAAGTACCGGCTCACGCGGCGGCCGGTGAGGATCGTCAGCAACGCACCGCAGCCCGCCCAGGAACCGCGTGATCCGGGCGCCGGCGCCGAGAATTCGCTCGTCTATATGGGCTCGTTCATGCCATATAAGAACGTGGAGACCATGCTGGCCGGGATGGCCGAGCTGCCGGACTTCACCCTTCACTTGCTGAGCAGGATCACGCCGCAACGAAGGGCCGAGCTGGACATCATGGTCCCGCCCGGCGCCAAGGTAGTCTTCCACAACGGCATTACCGACGAGGCGTATGCAACCCTGCTGAAGCGCGCCACTGCACTGGTGAGCCTCTCCCGCGCCGAGGGGTACGGCCTTCCCCTGGTCGAGGCGATGGCCCTTGGCACGCCGGTAATAGCGAGCGACATTCCGATCTTCCGGGAAGTGGGCGGCAAGGCCGCTTCGTATGTGGATCCGGCCTCGGCCGCGGAGTTTGCGGCCGCCGTGAAGAATCTGCGCGACGACGAACGCTGGCAGGAGGCTTCCCGCCACTCCGTTGCGCGTGCACAGGAGTTTAGTTGGGATGAGTCCGCCCGGCAGCTGGTGGACGTGGCCCACGATGTTGTGGCCATGCGTTCCCGTGGGGCGCGGTCGCGCTAGAGGACGTCCACTCCGTCCAGCCTGACCTGCACCGGTTCCTCGCTCCGCTTGGCTGCAGCGGCGGCCCTGGCAGACCGAAGCGCTCTGGTCACCGTGCCCGCCTGCCCGTAGGGGAAGAACAGCAAGGTCCGGACATCCTCCCCGCCGCGCTGGGGTGTTGGTGCTCCGGTCAGCAGCAGCGGTGCGGGACCAGCGGTCCGCAGCGTCACACCGGACGTTTCCAGCTGTTTTTCCACGCCGTCGGTGAAATGCACGACGGCGGTGCGCTGGCCGGTCACCGAGGCGATCCGGACCGCCGGCGGCAGCTGCAGTTCCACCCGGAGCGACAGCTCCCGCTGGGCATAGCCGGCAGGATCCCACCGCAGCAGTGCTCCGACTGCACCGGAGTCCGCCGCGGTGATCACCACCAGTCCATTCTCGGACGCGGGGCGCACGAGGGCCGCAGCATTGAACCAGCGGCGCACGGCGTCCTCCCCCGCCCGCAGGTTTTCACGCCGAAGCAGGGAGTCGCCGTCGAGGAGCAACGCCGCCGCATATCCGCCGTCCGCCACTGGTTCGGCACCCACCGTAGCCACCACCAGCGCCTTCGCGCCGCCCACATCAGCCTTGACATGGTCACCTGAGGATGTGATGACGGTTTTGCCGGGGAAGGCCCTGCCGAGCTCCTCGGCCGTCCGTAGAGCGCCGGTGGCCCCTTTACGGAGCCTGGTTCCCTGGCAGTGCGCGCACTGCCAGTCCGGGGCCGGGGTGGAGCACCAGCGGCATTGGGGAACCGCGGAGCTGCCGGTTGCGCCGGCTATGGCCAGAGGTCCCTGGCAGGAGCGGCACCGCGCAGGTTCACGGCAGGTTTCGCACACCAGCGACGGGGCGTAGCCGGCGCGGGCCACCTGCACCAGGACCGGGCCGCGTTCGAGCCCTTCCTTGGCGGCCCGCCACGCGGCCCCGGGAAGCCGTGCGATCCGGGCAAGCGGGTCACGTTCCTGTTCAAAGCTGTCCGCGGTGTTGAGCACGCGGGGCACGGTACGGCGCACAACGGACCGGTCGGCGTCAACCGGCATAGCCCAGCCTGCCTCCACCAGCCGTTGCAGCTCCGTGCTTCGCGTGTGACCCGCCATCAGGCAGGCTGAGCCTTCCTGTTCCGCACGCAGCAAGAGCACTTCACGCACGTGGGCGTACGGTGCCCGCTGCTCGATGTGGAGATCGTTCCCGTCGTCCCAGCATGCCACGAGGCCCAGATCCCGCACCGGCGCGAAGGCGGCCGACCTGGTGCCGATGGCTACCCGGGCCGATCCGTCCAGGATCCGGAGGAAGTTCCGGTAGCGGGGAGTGGGACCGTCGTCGGCCGTCAGGCGTGCGATGTCGTCCGCCGGCAGCAGGTCCGTCAGGGCGCCTTCCAGCCGGTGGAGGTCGCGGTAGTCGGGGACCACCACCACCGCACCGCGGCCGGATGCGCGGACGGCGGCGACTGCCTCCGCAATGAGCCTGGGCCACGCTGAGGGGCCAAACCCCTGAAGCGGACTGAAGACAGCGCGGGGAGCCCCGCCGTCCTGAAGGTGCCTGATGAAGGCTGGGCCGTTGCGATAATCTGTCCAGCCACTCTCTCTTGTGAGGACTGCACCGGACCCAGGACCGTCGTCGGAAGCGGGGACGGCCGGGAAATCGGGGCCGCCGGCGGGCGCGGCAACTGCGGATTCCGCCAGGAATTCCTTCTCCAGTCTTGCCACCCGCGGTGGAACCGCGACGCGAAGGACATCGCTGACCGTCCCTGCATAGCGGGCCGCAACTGCGGACACCAGGTCCCGGACGGCCGGAGTGAGGACGGAAACCGGGGAGACCACTTTCTGCAGGGGCACCAGGGTATGGCCGGCGTCGGACTCCGCGACGCGCTCAATGATGAAGCCGGCCAGCTCCTGTCCGTTGAACCTGATCTTGACCCGCACCCCGGCTTGGGCGGCACTGTCCAGTTCGGCCGGCACGCTGTAGTCGAAAGGACGGTCAAGGTGTGGCAAGGACGACTCAACCAGCACCCTGGCCACCGGAAGGTGTGGTGCCAGCGCAGGTCCTGCCTGGGGGGCCTTGGGCGGGAATCCCTGCAGCAGGGTCAGCTGCACGGCACCGGGAACGTCACGTTCGGGGAGGGCAGGCTCGGCCTGGAAGGTGGCATCAGAGGCCATTGCGGCTACCTCCGTTCAACATCCCGCGCGGATCAGGCTGGTTCCCTCCTGAGTGGCTATGACCAGCAAAGCACGTGGCACCGACATTCCGGCAGCTGGCGGGATGCGCTAGGCGTTGAAGAACGCCTTCAGGTCATCCACCCGGTCCAGGCGCTCCCAGGTGAAGTCGGGATCATCGCGGCCGAAGTGGCCGTGGGCCGCCGTCTTGGCGTAGATGGGGCGCTTGAGGTCCAGGGCGTCGATGATGGCACGCGGCCGGAGGTCGAAGATCTCCGCGATGGCGGCGCTGATCCGCTCAGGGTCCACGGTTTCGGTGCCGAAGGTTTCCACGTAGGTGCCCACGGGACGGGCCTGGCCGATGGCGTAGGCAATCTGGATTTCGGCCCTTTTCGCCAGCCCGGCGGCCACCACGTTCTTGGCGACCCAGCGCATGGCGTATGCCGCTGAGCGGTCCACCTTGGACGGGTCCTTTCCGGAAAAGGCTCCGCCGCCGTGGCGGGCCATACCGCCGTAGGTGTCAACAATGATCTTGCGCCCGGTCAGACCGGCGTCACCCACGGGTCCGCCGATGACGAATTCGCCGGCAGGGTTGAGGATGTTGGCCACCCGGGAAATGTCCAGGTTGGCAGCGGCCAGCACTGGTTGAATCACGAAAGAGGCCAGGTCAGCGCGCAGCCGGCCCAGGCTGGTTCCTTCGGCGTGCTGGCTGGAGATCACCACGGTTTCGACCGAGACCGGCGCGTCGCGGTCGTATCCCACTGTCACCTGGGTCTTGCCGTCGGGGCGGAGGTAGGACAGTTCGCCGGACTTGCGTACCTCGGTGAGGCGTTCTGACAGGCGGTGGGCGATCCAGATCGGTGTCGGCATGTAGGACGGCGTTTCGTCACTGGCGTAGCCGAACATCAGTCCCTGGTCGCCGGCGCCCTGGAGGTCGTAGTCGTCCTCCTGGCGGCCCTCGCGGGCCTCGAGGGAGTTGAAGACGCCCCCGGCGATGTCGTTGGACTGCTGGCCGATGGACACCGACACGCCGCAACGGGCGCCGTCGAATCCGTTGGCAGAGGAGTCGTAGCCGATGCCCAGGATGGTCTCCCGGACGATCTGCGGGATCTCCACATAGGCGTCAGTGGTGACCTCACCGGCCACGTGGACCAGGCCCGTGGTAGCCATGGTTTCCACAGCCACACGGGACTCAGGATCAGCCGCCAGCAGTGCGTCCAGGATAGCGTCGCTGATCTGGTCGCAGATCTTGTCCGGATGGCCTTCGGTGACCGACTCGGACGTGAAGAGCCGGAGCGCGGAGGGCGTGGCCCCTTGGGTGTGAGGAATATGCAGCGGTAAAGTCACTCAACTACCTTACTGGTTGGGAATCGGACCCCCGGCACCATGTGTCCCCGTGCTAAGGAAACGGAGCGTGGCCGGGCGTCAGGCCCGGGGCGAAACGTGGTTCAGCTCGAAGCCGATCCGGGTGATGACTGCGGACGCGACCTCGCTCTTGGTTCCTGATGCCAGTTGCGGTTCGGAGCCCGAGCGCGCCAGGATGACTACGGAGTTGGTGTCCTGGCCGAAGACCTTGTCGGTCCCCACGTGGTTGACCACCAGCAGGTCGCACCCCTTGCGCTCAAGTTTGGCTTCGGCGTAAGCCAGCACATCCCCGTTGCCGTCGCCGGTCTCTGCAGCGAAGCCCACAATGAGTTGGCTGCGCCGGGAATCACCCCGGAGTTCCACCAGTTCCTGCAGGATGTCGGGGTTCCGCACCAATGCAAGGACCGGATCGGCGGTGTCATCGCGTTTTTTGATTTTTGTGTCGGAAATCTCCGCAGGACGGAAGTCGGCCACCGCTGCAGCCATGATCACGACGTCGGAGTCCGCCGCCGCTGCCACCGCGGCTTCCCGTAGCTGCAGCGCGGTTTCCACTGTCACGACTTCGACACCGGCCGGCGCCGGCACGTCCATATGCGCCGCCAGCAACCGGACGGAAGCGCCGGCGTTGCGGGCGGCGACAGCCAAGGCGACGCCCTGTTTGCCGGAGGACCGGTTTCCGAGGAAACGCACGGGATCCAGTGGCTCCCTGGTGCCGCCGGCGCTGATGGTGACGGTCCGCCCGGCCAAAGGAAGCTGGTAGTCGGACCGGCCCTGGGCAAGGGCCATGGCGGCGTCGAAAATCGCCTCCGGCTCCGGCAGGCGGCCGGGTCCGGAGTCGGCACCGGTCAACCGGCCGCTGGCCGGATCAAGCACGGCGATGCCGCGGCCGCGCAACGTCTCCACATTGGCGCGGGTGGCCGCGTGCAGCCACATCTCAGTGTGCATCGCGGGGGCGAAAAGAACGGGGCCCCGGGCCATCAGGAGGGTGTTGGTGAGCAGATCGTTGGCCTGCCCGGTCGCGGCGCGGGCCATGAGGTCCGCCGTCGCCGGCGCCACCACGATCAGGTCCGCCTCATGTCCCAGCCGGACGTGGTTGACCTGGTGGACGTCGTCAAAGACGCTGTTGCTGACCGGGTTGCCAGAAAGGGCCTCCCAGGTGGCGACCCCAACAAAGCGGGTGGCGGCTTCGGTGGGTATCACGGTCACGTCATGGCCGGCTTCAGTAAAAAGCCGGAGGAGCGATGCCACCTTGTAGGCGGCAATCCCTCCCCCGACTCCGAGGACTATGCGCACGTGACCTCCGTCAACAGGCAGTCTGTCTGGTCTTGCTACTGAACTGCGGTTTTACTCTGCAGGTTCGATCGGCGTGGAAACGAGTTTGCCTTCGTTGATTTCGCGCAGGGCGATGGACAGCGACTTCTCGTTCAGCTTGGTGTCGACCAGCGGGCCGACGTATTCGAACAGGCCCTCGTGCAGCTGGGCGTAGTAAGCGTTGATCTGACGTGCACGCTTGGCACCGAAGATCACCAGGCCGTACTTTGAATCAGCTGCCTCAAGCAGCGAGTCGATCGGCGGGTTGATGATGCCTTCAAGGTTCGTGGACACGAATTCTCCAAATTCTAACGGGCCGACGCGTTCCTGCGCCTAGCGCGGGTTCGGGGTCAGCCCCATGAGTGAAACAAGCTCGTCCGCTGCCCGGCGAACGTCATCATTGATGACGGTGTGGTCGAACTCCGGTTCAGCGGCAAGTTCTAGTTTAGCGGTTTCCAGCCTTTGCTGCTGTTCCTCCGCTGTTTCCGTCCCGCGGCCCACCAGCCGGCGCACCATTTCGTCCCAGCTGGGAGGTGCCAGGAAGACGAACTGCGCCTCCGGGACGGCTTCCTTGACTTGGCGTGCGCCCTGCAGGTCGATCTCCAGCAGCACGGACCGGCCGTCGGCGATTGCCTGGTCCACAGTGCTCCGGAGGGTACCGTAGCGGTTCCTGCCGTGGACCACCGCCCACTCCAGAAGCTCACCCTCTTCAATCAGCCGGTCGAATTCCTCGGCGGTCTTGAAGAAGTAATGCACCCCGTCCCGTTCCCCGGGGCGCGGCGCGCGGGTGGTGGCTGATACGGACAGCCAGACGCCGGGGTAGTTGTCCCGGATGTAAGTGGACACGGTGCCTTTGCCAACAGCCGTCGGACCAGCGAGGACTGTCAGTCCAGGTTTCTTGCTCACGTATTCCTTTGCGGCGCAGTTCGGATTCAGGCGGCGAAGGACCGCCCTACTTCTCGTCTATAAAATCTACCAGCGCCTGACGCTGGTGGATGCCCAGCCCCCTGACCCGCCGCGATGCCGCTATGCCCAACTGGTCCATGATGGCAGCAGCCCGGACCTTTCCGATGCCGGGCAGGGCTTCCAGCAGCTCAACCACCCGCAGTCGTGCCAAGGCGTCGTCCTGGGCTGCAGAGCTGATGATGTCCGCGGCGGTAGTCTCACCGTTCTTCAGGCGTTCTTTGGCCGCCGCCCTGGCGGACCGGGCAGCCGCCGCCTTGTTCAGGGCATCAGCACGTTCCGACGCGGATAAGGGTCGCAGGCTCATGGAGGACACCCCCGGATTCGTCGGGTCGGTCCAAGGCGGCCGCCGTTGGACTTTTCCTGAAACCTACTCTTTGGTGACCAGCGAATCAATGCATCCCGGGAAACGGGCGCCTACTCCCCGCGGAGCCCGTCAAGAGTGCGCAGCGCGGCATCGCGGAGTCCCTGGATTCCCGGGCCGGCAGAGAGGATATCGCGGCTGGACGTTCCCAGCACCTGGGGGTAAGCGGACGCGAAAGTTCTGCGCAGGTCCGCCGGGGTTGCCCCCTGGGCGCCGAGGCCGGGAGCAAGGATGGGGCCGCGAACGGCTTCGAGGTCCAGCTCCAGTTCAGACAACGCCGATCCCACCGTGGCGCCGACCACCAGCCCCACGGAGCCCAGGGAGCCCGGGTACCGGCGGTTTTCGACGGCCGCCGCTTCGGTGACCCGGCGCGCCACGGAGTCGGTTCCGCCGATGTGCTGGACGGAGGCGCCTTCAGGATTGGACGTCAGTGCGAGAACAAACACACCGCGGCCGGTGTCTGCCGCAAGGTCCAGGGCCGGGCGGAGGGACTCGAACCCGAGGTAAGGGCTGAGGGTCACCGAGTCGGCGGCCAGCGCCGACCCGTCCCGCAGCCAGGCGTCCGCATAGGCCGCCATGGTGGAGCCGATGTCGCCGCGCTTGGCATCGGCAATGGTGAGCACTGCCTCATCCCGGGCGGCAGCCAGGAGTTCCTCGAGGATGGCCATCCCAGCCGAGCCGTGGCGCTCGTAGAGCGCCACCTGCGGCTTGACCGCGGCAGCGAGCGAACCGACCGCCTCCAGGACCGTCAGCGAAAAGCGCCTCAGTCCGGCGGCGTCGTCGTCCAGGCCCCAGCCCTTCAGGAGCGCAGGGTGCGGGTCAATGCCCACGCACAGCGGCCCGCGGGCCGCCATGGCCGCCCCCAGCCGGGAGCCGAACGGCTCCCGGGCGGAGTTGGTCACTGTGGATCCGGCGTCAGGCATTCTGGCGCGCAGAGTTCTGTGAGGCCACCAGCGCCGTGGCGTGCTCCTGCAGGCTGGTCACGGACCACTCGTAAGTGCGCATCGCTTCGATGGCCTGGACGGCTGCGTTGAACTCGGCCACCGTGGTGATGCACGGAATACCGATGGACGTTGCCGCGGCCCGGAGTTCATAACCGTCGCTGCGGGCTTCGCCGCCGGAGGGCGTGTTGAACACCATGTCGATTTCGCCCGCAATGACGAGGTCCGCAATGGTGCCTTCGCCTTCTGCGCTGCTGCCCTCGGCGACTTTCCGGACCGGGGTGGCCTGGATGCCGTTGCGGCGCAGGACATCAGCGGTGCCGCCGGTGGAGACGATCTCGAAGCCGAGGTCGGAGAGCCGCTTGACGCCCATGATAACCGAACGCTTGTCCCGGTTGGCCACGGAGACAAAGATCTTGCCTTCGGTAGGCAGCGCATTGTTGGCCGCCGCCTGGCTCTTGGCGAAGGCGGTGTCGAAGTGCTTGTCGATGCCCATGACCTCGCCGGTGGAGCGCATTTCCGGGCCAAGCAGGGAGTCCACCACCTTGCCCTCAAGGGTGCGGAAGCGGCTGAACGGCAGCACGGCTTCCTTGACGGAGACCGGGGCATCCAGCGGCAGGGTGGAGCCGTCGCCGGTTTCCGGCAGCATCTTGTAGGCGCTGCGGAGCTGGCCGATGGTGACGCCGGTGCCGATCAGGGCAGCGGCCTTGGCCATCTGCACGCCGGTGGCCTTGGACACGAACGGCACGGTGCGGGAGGCGCGCGGGTTCGCTTCCAGGACGTACAGGACGTCGGAGGCGAGGGCGAACTGGATGTTGATCAGTCCGCGCACGCCCACGCCTTCGGCGATGGCGCGGGTTGCTGTCCGCACCCGCTCCAGGACGTTGTTGCCGAGAGTGATGGGGGGAAGGACACAGGCGGAGTCACCGGAGTGGATCCCGGCTTCCTCGATGTGCTCCATGATGCCGCCCAGGTACATGTCCGTGCCGTCGAAGAGCGCGTCGACGTCGATTTCGACGGCGTCCTCCAGGAAGCGGTCGATCAGGACGGGGTGGGCCGAGGTGATTTCCGTGGCATTGGCGATGTAACGGGAGAGGTTCGGCTCGTCGTAGACGATCTCCATACCCCGGCCGCCCAGCACGTAGGACGGGCGGACCAGGACCGGGTAGCCGATCTCGTCGGCGATCTTCTTGGCGTCCTCGAAGGAGACGGCAGTGCCGTTCTTCGGCGAGATCAGGCCGGCCTTGTCAAGGACACGGGAGAACGCGCCGCGGTGCTCGGCCAGGTCGATCGCCTCCGGGGACGTGCCAAGGATGGGGACGCCGGCGTCGGCCAGCTGCTGCGCGAGCTTGAGCGGGGTCTGGCCGCCGAGCTGGACGAACACGCCCATAACGCCGCCGGTGCGTTCCTCGGCCGCAATGACCTCCAGAACGTCCTCGAGGGTGAGCGGTTCGAAGTACAGGCGGGTGGACACGTCGTAGTCCGTGGAGACCGTCTCGGGGTTGCAGTTGACCATGACGGTCTCGTAGCCGGCCTTGCGCAGCGCCATCGACGCGTGGACGCAGGAGTAGTCGAACTCGATGCCCTGCCCGATGCGGTTAGGGCCGGAACCCAGGATCAGGATGGACGGCTTCGCGTGCAGCGCCACCTCGTCCTCCTCGTCGTAGGACGAGTAGTGGTACGGGGTGTAGGCGGCGAACTCGGCGGCGCAGGTGTCCACCGTTTTGTAGACCGGGCGGATGCCCAGGGCCTGCCTGACACCGCGGACTACGGCCTCAGAGTTGTGCGTCAGGGCGCCGATCTGCTCATCGGAGAAGCCGTGCCGCTTGGCGCGCTGGAGCATTTCCACGGTCAGGGCGCCGGACTGGCGGATCTCGCGGGAGATCTCGTTCAGCAGCTGGAGCTGGTCGAGGAACCACGGATCGATCTTCGTGGCTTCGTACAGGTCCTCCACGCTGGCACCGCCCAGGAGGGCGCGCTGCACCTGGTGCAGGCGCTCGGTGGTGGGCCGCTTGGCCTTTTCGATGAGCTCCGGGACTTCCCACTCCGGGACGGAGCTGAAGTCCAGCTGCGAGCCCTTCTGTTCCAATGAGCGCAGCGCCTTCTGCAGGGCCTCGGTGAAGTTGCGGCCCATCGCCATGGCCTCGCCCACGGACTTCATGGTGGTGGTCAGGGTGTCGTCCGCCGCCGGGAACTTCTCGAAGGCGAACCGCGGAACCTTGACCACCACGTAGTCCAGGGTGGGTTCGAAGGACGCGGGTGTCTTCTGCGTGATGTCGTTCGGGATCTCGTCCAGCGTGTATCCGAGGGAGAGCTTGGTGGCGATCTTGGCGATGGCGAAGCCGGTGGCCTTGGAGGCAAGGGCAGAGGAGCGGGATACGCGCGGGTTCATCTCGATGACCACCACGCGTCCGGTGTCCGACTCGATGGCGAACTGGATGTTGCAGCCGCCCGTGTCCACGCCCACTTCACGGATCACCGCAATGGAGATGTCCCGCAGCCGCTGGTATTCGCGGTCCGTGAGGGTAAGGGCCGGTGCCACCGTGATGGAGTCGCCGGTGTGGACGCCTACGGGGTCGAAGTTCTCGATGGAACAGACAACCACGACGTTGTCGTTCTTGTCCCGCATCATTTCCAGCTCGTATTCCTTCCAGCCCAGGATGCTCTCTTCGAGCAATACCTCGCTGGTGGGGCTGTACTGCAGGCCCTGGCCCACGATGCGGCGGAGGTCATTTTCGTCGTATGCCAGGCCGGAGCCCAGCCCGCCCATGGTGAAGGACGGACGGACAACCATGGGGTAGCCCAGGTCCTCGGCTGCCTTGAGTGCCTCATCCATGGTGTGGATGATGTGGCTGCGGGCCGACTCGGCGCCGCAGCGCTCCACCACGCCCTTGAACTTCTCCCGGTCCTCGCCGAGCTCGATCGCGGCGATGTTGGCGCCGATGAGCTCCACGTTGTACTTCTCCAGTACACCGTTCTTGTCCAGCGCGATGGCCGTGTTCAGGGCCGTCTGTCCGCCTAGGGTGGGCAGGACTGCGTCGGGGCGCTCCTTGGCGATGATCTTCTCCACCACCTCGGGCGTGATGGGCTCTATGTAGGTGGCGTCGGCGAACTCGGGGTCCGTCATGATGGTGGCGGGGTTGGAGTTCACCAGGATGACTCGCAGGCCCTCCTCCTTGAGGACCCGCAGCGCCTGGGTGCCGGAATAGTCGAACTCGGCCGCCTGGCCGATCACGATGGGGCCGGAACCGATGACCAGGACGCTCTTAAGGTCAGTTCTCTTAGGCATTACTTCTTGTCCTCAGTCTTGTTGTCAGTCTTGTGTTGTGCGTCCGCATTCGTTCCGGCTGCGTTCGTTCCGGCTGCGTTCGTTCCGGCTGCGGGATGCGCTGCGTCCACCGGCTCTCCGGACAGGTTGGCTGTCCTGCCGTCGCGGGTGCCCTCCATCAGGTCGATGAAGCGGTCGAAGAGATACGCGGCGTCGTGCGGGCCAGCGGCTGCCTCGGGGTGGTACTGGACCGAGAAGGCCGGGATATCAAGGCATGCCAGGCCCTCCACGACGTCGTCGTTGAGGCTCACGTGGCTGACCTCAACGCGGCCGTAGCGTTCCTCCGGGGCCTGCGTGGCGCCGTCGAGCGGTGCGTCCACGGCGAAGCCATGGTTCTGCGAGGTGATCTCCACCTTGCCGGTGCGGCGGTCCATCACCGGCTGGTTGATACCGCGGTGGCCGTAGCGCAGCTTGTACGTGCCGAAGCCCAGCGCGCGCCCCAGGATCTGGTTGCCGAAGCAGATGCCGAAGTACGGCAGCTTCTCATCCAGCACGGAGCGCAGCAGCTTGACCTGGGCGTCCGCGGTGGCGGGGTCGCCCGGACCGTTGGACATGAAGAAGCCGTCAGGATTGACTGCCTTGACGTCGTCCAGGGTGGCGGTGGCAGGCAGGACGTGGACGCGGACGCCGCGTTCCGCGAAGCGGATGGGCGTCATGGCCTTGATGCCCAGGTCGATGGCGGCGATGCTCAAGCGCGGCTCGCCCTCCCAGCCGTGGTCCTTCGGTTCCACCGCGTAGGCCTCGTCGACGCTGACCTCTTCGGCCAGGCGCGCACCTTCCATCGGGGCGCTGGCCAGGACGGCGCTGAGGAGTTCCTTGTCAGTGGCCTGGGCAGCATCGCCGGAAAAGATGCCGGCCCGCATGGTCTTGTGTTCGCGCAGGTGCCGGGTGATGGCCCGGGTATCCACACCCTGGATACCGACGATTCCCTGCTGGACGAGCTCATCGTCCAAACTGCGCTCAGAGCGCCAGTTGGACGGCCGGCGTGCGGCGTCCCTGACAATGTAGCCGGCCACCCAGATGCGGCGGGACTCGGCGTCCTCGCTGTTGACGCCGGTGTTGCCGATGTGGGGCGCCGTCTGCACCACCAGCTGGCGGGCGTAGGAGGGATCCGTGATGGTCTCCTGGTAGCCGGTCATTCCGGTGGCGAAGACCGCTTCGCCCAGGGCCGTGCCGGTGGCTCCGTAGCTGCTTCCGCGGAAAATGCGGCCATCCTCAAGGACCAGCGCCGCCGGCGTGGAAACTGCTGGTTGCGGCGCAGTGGCTGCGATTGCTGTCACTTCTGTTGCTGTCACTGTATTACTTTCCACTATGGGGACCTGCCTGGGGGGCTGCAGGGATCAATTGCTGAAGGGATTCAAAGAGCATGTTCTTTTCGGCGGCGCGGCGTGTCCGGAAGCCCGTGTCCAGCTCGTGGGTGCCGAGCTTCCACCTGACCACCAGGAGGCCGTCCTTTTCCACGAACTTGCCAGCCATGCCGCTGTCCTGCCGGATGGCTGTCAGATCAGCCGCCGGAATGTAGACCGCCGGCGCGCCTGACCTGTCGAAGAGGACCCCATGGGGGTACACGCTGAGAACCGCATTGGTCCGGATTCCGAGGCTGTGCACGGCGATCCGGTCCAGCCAGTCACCGGCGGTGGTTGAGGCAACATACTGGCCCTCCGCACTGAGGAGCGGCGCCCCGGGCGCCCCGGGCAGGGCAGGCAACTGTTCGACGTCGGACTGCCGCCTGAGGCGGTTGCGCCAGCCGATCCAGATCAGGGCGAAAACGACTCCGATGATGGCCAGCATGGCCAGGCCGGGCAGGATTTTTTCCATCAGGAGGCATCCCCCGCCGGACCCGCGGACGTCGCAGTTGTGTGCGGATAGGGCGCGTGCCGGTAGGGCGTGTTGAGCTTGCCGTCCAGCACGGTGGGGTGGCCCTTGAAGAAGGTGGCAACCACCTTGCCGGGGAGTTCCCTGCCGGCAAAGGGAGAGTTGCGGCCCATCGTTGCCATTTTGGACGGATCCACGGTCCAGCGGGCGGCCGGATCCACAAGGATGACGTTGGCCGGCTCGCCGGCTTCCAGCGGGCGCCCCTGGTCGGCAAGCCGGCCGATCCGCGCCGGGGCTGTGGAGGTCACGCGGGCAAAGTCCGCCCAGTTCATCAGCCCCGTTTCAATCATGGTGTGCTGGACCACGGAGAGCGCGGTCTCCAGGCCAGTCATTCCCATGGCCGCCTGCGCCCATTCGCATTCCTTGTGTTCGCTGGGGTGCGGGGCGTGGTCCGTCCCCACAACGTCGATGGTTCCGTCCGCCAGCCCTGCGCGCAGTGCCTGCACATCGGCGTCGGTGCGCAGTGGCGGGTTGACCTTGTAGACGGGGTCGTAGCTGCGGACCAGGTCATCGGTCAGCAGGAGGTGGTGGGGCGTGACCTCAGCGGTGACATTGATGCCGCGTTCCTTGGCCCAGCGGACGATCTCCACGGAACCGGCCGTGGAAACATGGCAGACGTGCAGGCGGGAGTCCACGTGCTGCGCCAGCAGCACGTCGCGGGCGATGATGCTTTCCTCCGCCACTGCCGGCCAGCCGGTGAGTCCCAGCACTGCTGAAACTTCGCCTTCGTTCATCTGGGCCCCGGCAGTGAGGCGGGGTTCCTGTGCGTGCTGGGCCACCACGCCGTCGAACGCCTTGACGTACTCAAGGGCGCGGCGCATCAGTACCGGATCGTGGACGCAGAGGCCGTCGTCGGAGAACATCCGGACCTGGGCCCGGGAGTCGGCCATCGCGCCGAGCTCCGCCAGCTGTTCCCCGGCCAGGCCCACCGTCACCGCGCCCACGGGACGGACGTCCACCCAGCCCGCGGCCCGGCCCAGGCTGTAGACCTGTTCCACCACACCGGCGGTGTCTGCCACCGGCGTGCTGTTGGCCATGGCATGTACGGCGGTGAAGCCGCCCAAGGCAGCGGCGCGGGTGCCGGTTTCCACAGTTTCGGCGTCTTCACGGCCGGGCTCGCGCAGGTGCGTGTGTACGTCCACCATGCCCGGCAGCGCCACCAGGCCGGCCGCCTCGATCACGGTGGCCCCGTCAGCGGAAAGGTCCGTGCCGCGTGCGGCAATGACGCCATCGCGGGTGAGCAGGTCCTCGGCGCCGGATCCCAGGACCGCAGCGCCGCGGATCAGATACGTTCCGTTGTTCTCAGCCATCAGTTGCTCTCCTTGTTGGAAGGGGCGGCGATCGCACGCTCGGCGCCAGGGGTTGTGGCTGGTTCGCGGGTATCACCGGAGAGCAGCAGGTACAGGGCGGCCATGCGGACGGACACGCCGTTGCGCACCTGTGCGAGCACGGTGGAACGGGGCGAGTCCGCGGCGGCAGCGGAAATTTCCAGGCCCCGGTTCATGGGGCCGGGGTGCATGATGATGGTGTCCTTCATGCCCAAGGTGTCCAGTGCGCGGAGCCGGTTGTCATCGAATCCCCAGCGGCGGGAATATTCACGGGTGGAAGGGAAGAAGGAGGCGTTCATCCGCTCGCCCTGGACGCGCAGCATCATCACGGCGTCCACTCCCCGTTCCAGGGTTCCGTCCATGTTGTAGCTCACCTTGCAAGGCCACTTCTCGACGCCGATGGGCAGCAGGGTAGGCGGTGCCACGAGGGTGACTTCCGCCCCAAGCGTGCGCAGCAGCCAAACGTTGGAGCGTGCGACGCGGGAGTGCAGCACGTCCCCGGCGATTGCCACCCGCATGCCCTTGAGGTCCGCCCCGATGGACGCGTTACCGGCCAGCTTCGCCCAGTGCCGGCGCATGGTGAAGGCATCCAGCAGCGCCTGGGTGGGGTGCTCGTGCGTGCCGTCTCCGGCGTTGATGACGGCAGCGTCAATCCAGTCAGTGGAGGCCAGCCGGTGCGGCGCGCCGGAGGCCCAGTGTCGGATCACGACGGCGTCAGCGCCCATGGCGGACAGCGTCTGGGCCGTGTCCTTGAGGGACTCCCCCTTGGAGACGGAGGAGCCTTTCGCGGCGAAGTTGATCACGTCGGCGGACAGCCGCTTTGCCGCTGCTTCGAAGGAGATCCGCGTCCTGGTGGAATCCTCGAAGAAGAGATTTACCACGGTGCGCCCGCGCAGGGCAGGCAGCTTTTTGACTTCACGCTCCCCCACTGCCGCCATTTCCTCGGCGGTGTCAAGGATGCGGACGGCGTTGGCCAGGCTGAGGTCTTCAGTGGAGAGAAGGTGCTTCATGCGCCGCCCTCAATGACCACTTCGTTAATTGCTGAGCCGTCGCCGTCGGTGTCCGTCTCTTCGAGGCGGACCCGGACTTTTTCGGCGGAGGAGGTGGGCAGGTTCTTGCCCACGTGGTCCGCCCGGATGGGAAGTTCACGGTGGCCACGGTCGATCAGCACGGCGAGCCGGACGATGCGCGGACGACCGAGGTCGATGATGGCGTCCAGCGCGGCGCGGATGGTGCGGCCCGAGTACAGGACGTCATCGATGAGCACCACAACCTTGTTGTCGATTCCCGTGCGCGGCAGCTGCGTGGGATACGGCGGCCGGGTGGGCTGGTGCGAAAGGTCATCGCGGAACATGGTCACGTCCAGCTGGCCGACGATGGCGGCGGCGTCGACGCCGGGGTCCGCGGCGGCGATCTTGCGGGCCAGCCGGACTGCCAGTGGGTAGCCGCGGCGCGGAATGCCCAGCAGGACCAGGTCCTTGGAGCCTTTGTTGGCCTCGAGGATCTCATGGGCGATACGAGTAAGTGCGCGGTCAATGTCCGCCTGGTTGAGGACAACCCTGGCTGGAACCGGTGCGCTGGTGACGGAAGTCAACGCTCGTCTCCCCTTTCCCCGCCTCACAGGACGGAATTAAAAAAGGATCATTTGCGTTTCAAAATTACCACACCGGCCGCTCCGTCCCCTCGCCGGAGCAGGGCGTTACTGGTCACACTCCAGCGCTTTCGCCGTGCGTGTGGCCTTGGACGCAGGCTGAGGGCGCCATAGGCTTTCCCTTATGTCGATGCACCATCACCGGGAGCCTTCCGGGCAGCCTGTCGGGCCGTCCGGACCGCCGGGCCCGCTTCCCAGCCACGCCAATCCCAGCTGGATGGGCCATGTGGAGCCGGGGTTTTACCGACCGGCGCCCGGAAACATGGCTGGTCCCGTCAATGCCATGCCTGTTCTGATGCCGCCACCCGGCCACAGTTCCTCCGGTAGGCTCGGCCGGCCTTCCGCTGGCCTGCTGGCGCTGACGATCGGCGGTGGCGCCCTCGCGTTCCTGAGTCTTTTCCTGGTGGTGCCGTTCCTCCTGGCAAACACTGGTACGGCCGGCTTCGTGGTGGGTTTCACGGCCTCGCTGATTCCGCTCTCCGCCGTGCTCCTGGCTGTTTACGTGATCGACCGGTGGGAGCCGGAGCCCACGCGACTGCTGTTCTTTGCCTTCACCTGGGGCGCGGCGGTGTCCGTTGCCGTCACCCTGCTGATTCAGCCGTTCTTTGTCCTGACTTTCCAGTTCTCTGACGAGGCTGACTTCCAGACGTACATGGCCACTGTCCAGGCACCAGTGGTGGAGGAGTTCGCGAAGTCACTAGGCCTGCTGCTGCTCCTGCTGATGGCTCGAAAACACTTCGACGGGCCGGTGGACGGCGTGGTGTTCGCCTTCACCATTGCCGGCGGCTTCGCGTTCACGGAAAACATCCTCTACTTCGGCCGTGCCATTGCTGAGTCGGCCAGTCCCGCCACTGACCTTGCCCAGATCTTCCTGCTCCGTGGCGTGATGTCTCCGTTCGCGCACGCAATCTTCACGGGAACCACGGGGCTCATCATGGGCTTCGCGGCGCGCCGCTGGCACACCGGGGCGTCAGTAGCGGCGTTTGCCATCGGCCTCATGCCCGCGATGTTCCTGCATAACCGGTGGAACAGCATGGGCCAGGGGTTCCTGGGTGAGTACATCCTCTTCCAAGTGCCGATCTTTGTGCTGGCCATCATCGGGATCGTGCTGCTGCGGGTTGCCGAGAACCGCCTCACCCGCCAGAGGCTGCTGGAGTATGCAGCGGCGGGTTGGTTTACTCCCACTGAGGTGGACATGCTGGCCACCTCAAGCGGCAGGCGCACCGCACTCGGTTGGGCGGGCAGCTACAACCGCCGGCCGCAGATGAAGGCCTTCCTCAAGGCCGCGACGCAGCTCGCTTTCACCAGGCAGCGCATCCTGAGCGGTCGCGACGTCCAGCTGCACCAGGTTGAGGAGCAGCAGCAACTGCACCGGATCCTCTCGTTGCGGGCGGCTGTTGGCTCCTGACTTACTGGCGGAGAAACCCAAGAGCCCCGGCCAGGATCACCTGGTCGAGGCTCTTGACGGGCTTCGCCGGGGCGGTTCGTCCTGACGCTGCGATGAACAGCTCAGGCCAACAGTGAGGGCTTCAGCTGCTGCAGCCGCCCGAGGAGGCCGTTGACGAACGACGGCGATTCATCAGTTGAGAGCGTCTTGGCCAGCGCCACTGCCTCGCTGACGGCGACGCCGTCGGGTACGTCGTCGTTGTACAACAGTTCCCAGGTGCCGATGCGCAGGATGATGCGGTCCACCGAAGGCATGCGATCCAAGGTCCAGCCCTGCGAATAGGTCTCCAGGAATTCGTCAATGGCGGTCTGCTGTGAGACCACGCCTTCCACGATTTCCAGGGTGTACGGGTTCACGATCTGGTCGGTCTTTTCCCGCCGGGCCCTGAGAACGTCAAAAGCGGAAACGGAGCGTTGCTCAGCTTCAAAAAGAACATCTAGTGCCCTGTTACGGGCCTTTCCGCGTGCGCTCACTACTCGCTGACCCGGCCAAGGTAGCTGCCGTCGCGGGTGTCGACCTTGACCTTCGTGTTGTTCTCGACGAACAGCGGAACCTGGATCTCGTAGCCGGTTTCCAGAGTGGCGGGCTTGGTGCCGGCAGAGGACCGGTCGCCCTGCAGACCAGGCTCGGTGTAGGTGATTTCGAGGACCACGCTGGGCGGCAGTTCGATGTAAAGCGGGGTGCCTTCGTGGATGGCGATATTAACCATCTGGTTTTCAAGCATGAAATTGGTGGCGTCCCCCACCGTTGCGCCGGAGACGGTGATCTGGTCGAAGTCGGTGGTGTCCATGAACACGAAGTCCGGGCCGTCCTGATACAGGTACTGGTAGTCGCGGCGGTCCACCGTGGCGGTCTCGATCTTGAGGCCGGCGTTGAAGGTCTTGTCCACAACCTTGCCGGACATCACGTTCCGCATCTTGGTCCGCACAAACGCACCGCCTTTGCCAGGCTTTACGTGCTGGAATTCGATGATGTTCCAGAGCTGGCCCTCAAGCTTAAGGACCGTTCCGTTCTTGATGTCGTTAGTGGTTGCCACTGGTTTCCTCTGGTTTCTATCTGTCTGGTCACTTTGCCAGACGTTCTATGCCGCGCAGGCATGCCAAACGGCCCGCCAACGCGTGTTTATCAAAAATCCAAGGACCATTCTACCGGTAAAACCGTCATGGCTTCTGTCCGGACCCCTGCGGGCGCTGTCAGCAGGCCAGGTCCAGGACCTCGCGTGCCCGCTGCAGGGCAACCGTGGACGAGTAGATCTGGGCGGCGTCGGCGGACTCGGCAACGCGCAGATCGAGTGCCCGGGCAAAGGATTCAACGGCGGCCGAAGTCTGCCCGGCGGTGTACTGGGTCTTGCCCAGGAACTGCAGCACGAGCGCTTCGCGCGGAGTGCCCTGGACTTCCGCGAGCAGTTGCCGGAAGAGCCCCACAGCACGGTCCAGGCGGTTGGAGACCCGCAGCACCTCTGCCTCGAAAGCCCTCAGCCGGAACGATTCGGGGTCCCTGCAACGCGCATCCGCCAACAGTTCTGCAGCCTCGGAAGCATGGCCTTCAACCAGCAGGACAAAGATGTGGTCAGCGGGATCGGTGGACACCGCCAGCGCGGCACGGCAGGCGTCCTCGTTGACGATCTGCGGAAGCAGGGACTCCGGGTTGATCCGGATTCCGGGGAAGCCTGCCTCGGGCCACTCGCTGGTTCCCTCCACGCTGCCCCGCATCAAGACGCAATCTCCTGGTAGGCCGCGAAGAGCAGCGAGGTGTCCGGTACATCCAGGATGCCCGGCTTGGCCACTCCGTCCAGAACCACGAACCGGAGGAGGTCCCCGCGTGACTTCTTATCGCGGCGCATACCGTCAAGGAGCCCCTGCCAGCGGTCCCGCCGGTAGGTGACGGGAAGACCCAGGCTCTCAAGGATGCTGCGGTGCCTGTCGGCGTCGGTATCGCTGAGCCGGCCCACGCTGCGGGCAAGTTCAGCGGCAAACATCATGCCCACGGAAACGGCAGCGCCATGGCGCCAGGAGTAGCGCTCAACAAGTTCAATCGCATGGCCCAGGGTGTGTCCGTAGTTCAGGATTTCGCGAAGGCCTGATTCCTTCAGGTCCTCGGAAACAACCCTTGCCTTAACGGCGATGGCCCGCTCAATGAGCTCCCGCAGCACGGCGGACTGCGGATCCACCACGGCTTCCGGATCTTTTTCCACCAGGTCCAAAATGATGGGATCGGCGATGAAGCCGCATTTGACCACTTCAGCCATTCCGGAGATCAGTTCGTTGCGCGGCAGCGTGTTCAGGGTCTCAAGATCCACCAGCACTCCGGCCGGCGGGTGGAAGGCGCCCACCAGGTTCTTTCCTTCCGCAGTGTTGATGCCGGTCTTGCCTCCCACGGAGGCGTCCACCATGCCCAGCAGGCTGGTGGGTAGGTGGATGACCTTGACGCCACGGAGCCACGTGGCGGCCACGAAACCGGCAAGGTCCGTGACTGCCCCTCCGCCCACGGCCACAATGGCATCCGAGCGGGTGAAGTCATTCTGGCCCAGGACCTGCCAGCAGAACGCGGCCACCTGGATGTGCTTGCCCTCCTCGGCATCCGGGATCTCCGCGGTCAGCGAGGTAAAACCGGCGGCAGCGAGCTCGTCGCGGACGGTGTCGCCTGTGAGCCGCAGTGCCCTGGGATGGATAACCAGCACGCGCCTGACCCGCTCACCCAGCAGAGCCGGAAGGCTCCCCAGCAGGCCGCGGCCGACTACGACGTCGTAATTCTGACCAGCCGACTCGCCGGTGACCTTAATGACTGTTGATTCGACGCTCAATTTTCAACTTCCTGTTTGGCAGCTGCGAATACCCGCAGCGCTTCTTCCAGCCGGCGTCCCAGCTCAGCGACCGAGCCGTGGCGGACGTCCAGGACCAGGTCGGCCAGGCGTTCATAGACGGGCTTCCTGGTAGCAAGCAAAGATGCCCAACGGGCCATGGCATCGCCCGCGAGCAGCGGCCGGCCTGAGTTCCGCGCGATGCGGCTGGCTACTGTTTCCGCGTCGCATTCCAGATACACCACGGTACAGCGGCTCAGCAGCTGCTGCGTCCCCGAGTCCAGCACAGCGCCGCCGCCCAGCGATATAACTGTGGCGGAACCTTCCGCTTCCTCGACGACGCCAGCTACGGTCCGGGCCTCAATCTCCCGGAACGCGTGCTCACCGCGGCCGGCAAAGATGTCCGCTATGGCGCCGTGGTTTCCGACAATGACAACGTCAGTATCCACGAAGGCTGCACCCAGCTGCTGGGCAAGCTGGTAACCGACGGCAGACTTGCCTACGGCCATGGGGCCGATGAGCACTATGGTGCGGTTACCCGGCATACCGGATTTATTGCTGTGGGGCACTACTGACCGATCGAGTCCAGGGACGCCGGAATGTTGTCCAGGTAACCCTTGATGTTGCGTGCGGTCTCCGCCACGGAGTCGCCGCCAAACTTTTCGGTGATGGCCTCGGCCAGTACCAGCGCCACCATCGCTTCCGCGACTACGCCGGCCGCCGGCACGGCACAGACATCCGACCTCTGGTGGTGCGCCTTGGCGGCTTCGCCCGTGCTCACGTCAATGGTCTGCAAGGCCCGGGGCACGGTGGCGATCGGCTTCATGGCGGCGCGCACACGGAGCACATCGCCAATACTCATGCCGCCTTCGATGCCGCCAGCCCGGTTGCTGGTCCGGATGATCTTGCCGTCCGCATCCTTAACGATCTCGTCGTGGGCAGCCGAACCACGGCGCGAAGCAGTCAGGAACCCGTCGCCCACTTCCACGCCCTTGATGGCCTGGATACCCATGAGGGCAGCAGCCAGCCGTGAGTCAAGCCGGCGGTCCCAGTGGACGTAGCTTCCCAGTCCAGGCGGAAGGCCATACGCGAGCACTTCCACCACGCCACCCAGGGTCTCGCCTTCCTTGTGCGCCGCATCCACTTCGGCCACCATGGCATTGGACGTATCCCGGTCGAAGCAGCGCAGCGGGTCCGCATCGAGGGCGATCACGTTCGCGGGCAGCGGCAGTGGGCGTCCTTCAGGCACAGTCACACTGGCGATGGAGACGGTGTGGCTCACCAGCTCGATGCCAAGCTGCTTCAAGAACTGGGACGCCACGGTTCCCATGGCCACGCGGGTGGCCGTCTCCCGGGCGCTGGCGCGTTCGAGCACGGGCCTGGCCTCGGAAAAGCCATACTTCTGCATACCGGTGAAGTCAGCGTGCCCGGGACGGGGCCGGGTCAGCGGGGCGTTCCGCGCCTGGTCGGCGAGGATTTCGGGATCCACGGGGTCCGCGGACATGATCTGCTCCCACTTGGGCCATTCGGTGTTGCCCACCTGGATGGCCACCGGGCCGCCCTGGGTCAGGCCGTGCCGCACACCGCCGAGGATGGTGACGACGTCCTGCTCGAACTTCATGCGTGCGCCGCGTCCGTAACCGAGGCGGCGGCGTGCCAATGAATCGGCGATCTGCCCGCTGGTGAGTTCCACACCGGCGGGGACGCCTTCTATAATTCCCATCAGAGCCGGACCATGGGATTCACCGGCAGTCAACCAACGCAACATAATTTCCATCCTGCCACGTATGGCGGTCAGAACGCCCGCCGGGGAAGTCCGACTGCGTCACACATCACATCTATGACAGCTGCATTAACTTCTTCGCCGCGCCGCGAGAAAAGACGCACCTGTTCCACTGCTTGGTAGAGCAGCATCTCAAGCCCGGGAACCACGGAACCGCCGCCGTCCTGCCACACCGAAGCGATTCTGCTGGGCCACGGGTCGTAGGCAACGTCCAGCAGCACCCCGGCTGTTCTTGCGTGCATTCCGGCCAGTTCGCTGGCAAGTCCGTCTGCCGCGCGCGGCGGCAAAGTCGAAACTACGACGTCGGCACTTGCCGTTGGAACGGCCGCTTCGGCCAGCGGCCTCACGTCAATCCTCAGGCCCACGCCCGCCGCGGCAGCCCGTGCTTCTGCAGCCCGTCCGGTGTCCCGGACGAACACCTGGGCATAGTCCGTCCCTAGATCCTTGAGCGCTGCCACGGCTGACGCAGCGGTCCCTCCCCCGCCCAGGACAACGGCTGCAGGCGCCGTTGCCACACCGGCGTTCCGGACCGCATCAACGATTCCGGCGACGTCCGTGTTGTAGCCGACGCTCCGGACCGTGTTGCCGGCTTCTTCGAACGCAACAGTGTTGACGACGCCAAGGACACCCGCTACGCCGCGGATGTCATCCACTTCCGAGACCATGGCGGTCTTCAGAGGCATGGTGACCGACAGTCCCCGCCATCCGTTCTGGCTCCTGACCTGCCGCATGAATTCCGGCAGCGCTTCCTCCGTGAGGTCCACAGCCGTGTAGCTGATGTCGATCCCCAGCTTTCCGTAGGCCGCCAGGTGCAAGGCAGGCGACTTCGAGTGGCTGATCGGATGACCCAGGACGGCAGCCCGCAGGCTCATGCGCAACGGCCCACGTGGGCCTCGCACCAGGTGTTGTACTGGTCCACATACACGTTGTGCTCAGCCAGCGTCTTGGAGAACTTGGTCTCCTTGGTGTCCAGGTTGATCGTCACCCAATAGAGGTAATCGTTGGACTTCGGCTTGGCGGCGGCGTCGATTGCAGTCTTGCCTGGTGACCCGATCGGCCCTGGCGGCAGGCCGGGATTGGCATACGTGTTGTACGGGTTGGACTTGTCTTGGCGCTCCGCGTCGGTGAAGTTGAAGCTCTTGGTGCCAAGACCGTAAGTGACTGCGGAGTCCACCTGAAGGAATCCGCCGGTCTGGTCGTTGGGCTTGAGCCGGTTATAGATGGCGCCGGCGACGTCACCGTATTCGGCCTGGCCGCCTTCTGCCTGCACGATGCTCGCCACAATGAGGGCCTCGTATTGCTTGGCGGGATCCGTCATGCCTTGCGATACGAGTTCATCAAGGGTCACCTTGACCAAGGACTGCAGGATCTCCTTTGCCGGTGTCCCCAGCGGGAACCGGTATTCTCCGGGGGCCAGGAAACCCTCAAGGTTCTTGGCTGCGGCCGGAACGCCGAACTGTGCCGGAGAGTCGCTGAGCGCCTTCAGCTGTTCCAACGGAACCCCGGATCCTTCGGAGATCGCCTGCAGCGACTCACCGATCCGCAGCCCGGCGCTCAGCGCGAAGTAGATGACCTTGCTCTTGTCCTTTCCGAGCAGGACGTTAACGGCGTCGGAGTTTTTCATCTCCATCCGGAAGGTGTAGTCACCCGGGGCCAGGGTTCCGCCGGAAGTGGTGAAGGCCTGCAGGAAGGTGTCCGCGTTGGCAACCACCTTCTGGCTTTCCAAGGCAGTGGCGACGGCCCGGGGGCCTTGGCCGGGCTGGACGGACACCTGGACTTCCCCGGTGCCTGGACCGGGGTAGTCGCTGGCCTTGTCGTTTCCGAGCAACGGCTTGAGGAACTGCGCACCTACGGCAACCGCGGTGACAAAGACTGCAAGGGTGAACAACAGGGCGAGGAGGCGACGCCGGCGGCGGACCTTCTTGGAGGGGCCACGCACGGCGGCTACCGCTGAGGAGCCGCTGAGCAGCCCGGCGTCGTGCTGGGCATCGTGGCGCTGATCCGCATGATAGTCCGAGGGATGGTAGCCATCGTGGTGCTGTCCGTCCACGAGTTGGGTCTCATCGTCGTAGTGCTGGTGTGCGTCCTGGCTCTGGAATCCGTCGACGGGATGCCGGGCGTCCCCGGCATGCAGGTTCTCAAAGGGAACGCCGTCGTGCTGAAGGCCGTCGTCATGGACCACATCAACGTACGTCTCCTCATGAGGCGCTCCCCCATGAACCGCGTCCTCGTGATGCGCCTCCTCGTGAAGGGGCTCCACATGATGGGGCTCCTCATGGGGTTCCTCACGGTGGGCAGTTTCATGGTGTACAGGTTCTTGGTGTACAGGTTCTTGGTGGACAGGGGCCTCGAGGGGCGTTTCATGGGCGGCGACAGGTTCGTGGCGGCTCGCCGCGTAGGCTGGCTCGGGTTCCTGAATGGACGGCGGGGCGTCAGGCGCTGCAGGGATGGCAGGCGTCACAGCGGTGGTGGGGGCGGCGTAATCATCGCCCGTTTCGTACGCTTGTTCCGGGACCACGCTGTTGCTTTGCGTGCGCAGGGCCTTTTCCCGTGCACGGATCTCTTTGCGGGTCAGCGGCCTGGCCTCGCCACCGTCGGGGACGCCAGAGGAGTCATCAATGTTGGCCGGGCTCACTGTAGCCTTCCGTTTCTGAAGATCGAGTCTTGTCCTCCGGGGCGGACTG
Organism: Arthrobacter pascens; assembly: GCF_030815585.1. Classification (NCBI taxonomy): domain Bacteria; kingdom Bacillati; phylum Actinomycetota; class Actinomycetes; order Micrococcales; family Micrococcaceae; genus Arthrobacter; species Arthrobacter pascens. Next base: position 1,713,308 of record NZ_JAUSWY010000001.1, on the reverse strand, counting down.
CGCAGGCCTATCCGCCACAGTTTCCCCGGAATGCCACGGACGGGCAGGCGCAGTCACGCGGCTGCCAACATCCGTTCCCCTGGCTTTTTGCATGTCTATGGCGTGCTGGAGTATTCCTGCCGCCGCAACCTGATCCACTACCTTACGGTGATTCCTGCTGCTCATGCCAGCTTCATGCAGGTTCCGGTGGGCCGTGACACTGCTGAGTCGCTCGTCGACGAGGTTCACCGGCACGTCCAGGCCACGGCTTTCCAGCTCTCTGACGAGCAGCTGCGCATACTCTGCAGCCATCCGTGCGGAGGCATGTTCCTCCCCCTTCATGGTGCGGGGAAGGCCAACGATGACCTGGACAGCCCCGAGTTCCTCAGCGAGTGACGCGATCACCCGCACGTCTGAGTTCTTTTTCGGGTTGCGGTCCAGGGTCTTCAGCGGGGTTGCCAAAATCGCGTCGCGGTCGCAGACGGCGACGCCGACACGGACGGTGCCGACGTCCACCCCCAGTTTGATGCCCTGGGGGTAGGCGCCGGGTGGAGAAGGAATGGTCACAGGATGCTTTATCGCCGGGAGATGGCATCCACAACGGCGGCCAGCGCCGGTGTGATCTTGCCGGGGTCAGTGCCACCGCCCTGGGCAACGTCGTCCTTGCCCCCGCCGCCGCCGCCCAGGATCCCTGCCGCGAGCCGGACAAGGGCTCCGGCCTTGACACCCGCCTCCCGTGCCGCATCGTTGGTGGCCACCAGGATCATGGGCCGGTCATTGCTGACACCAGCCACAGCCACTGTGGACGGGGCCGAGCCCAGGCGGTTCCGCAGGTCCAGGGCCAGCCCGCGAAGGTCATCGGCCCCGCTGACTTGACCGGCGTCATGGGCAATGACGCTGACCCCGGCCGCATCCTTGGCGGTTCCCGCGAGTTGGCCCGCGGCAGCGGCCAGTTGTTCCTTGCGGAGCCGTTCAAGCTCCTTCTCCGCTGATTTGAGCTTCGCCAACGTCGTGGCGATCCTGTCGGCCAGTTGACCTGAAGGAACCTTGAGCATTTCGGTCAGTTCTGTGACCAGGGCCCGTTCAGCTGCCAGGTGGCGGAAGGCGTCCATGCCCACAAAAGCCTCTACACGGCGGTTGCCTGAACCGACGGACTGTTCGCCAAGCAGCGAAAGGCTGCCGATCAGGGACGTGTTTGCAACGTGTGTGCCACCGCACAGTTCACGGGACCATGCGCCGTCGATCTCCACCACACGCACTTCGTTGCCGTAGTTCTCCCCGAAGAGCGCCATGGCGCCCAGCGCCTTGGCTTCTGCCAGCCCCATGACCTTGGTGTCTACCCGAAAGTTATTGCGGATGGCCAGGTTGGAGACTTCCTCGACCTCCGAGCGGGTGGCCGGGCTGAGGCCTTCACCCCAGGCGAAGTCGAAACGCAGGTAGCCGGCCTTGTTGTAGGAACCGCGTTGGGTTGCCTGCGGGCCGAGGATCTGGTGCAGGGCTGCATGGACGATGTGCGTTCCTGTGTGCGCCTGCTCGGCGGCGTGCCGCCGCTCCCGGTCCACCGCTGCCCTGACCAGGGCGTCGGAGCCGATTTCGCCCTCGCGGACGATTGCTTTGTGGACGCTGAGGCCCTTGAGCGGGCGCTGGACGTCCAGGACCTCGACGACGAAGCCGTCCCCGGTGATGAGCCCTGTGTCAGCTGCCTGGCCGCCCGCTTCGGCGTAGAACGGAGTCTCTGCCAGCACGAGCTCGATCTCGTCCCCGGTGGATGCCTGACCGACCTTCCGGCCTCCGCTGAGGATGCCGCGGACCCGGGACTCACCGTCAAGGTCGGTGTAGCCGGTAAAGACGGTCTCGCCCTGTGCCAGCAACTCCTGGAAGGCGCCGAGGTCCGCGTGGCCGCCCTTCTTGCCCTTCGCATCCGCCTGGGCACGCTGACGCTGTTCCAGCATCAGCCTGCGGAATCCAGGCTCGTCCACCTTCAGCCCTGCTTCCTCAGCCATCTCCAGGGTGAGGTCGATCGGGAAGCCATAGGTGTCATGGAGCGCGAACGCGTCGGCGCCGGACAGCGCCGTGCCTGCTGCCTTGGACACCGTCACTGCGTCTTCGAGGCGCGCGGTGCCGGAGGCGATGGTGCGGAGGAAGGCTTTTTCTTCTGCGTAGGCGATCCGGCTGATCCGGTCGAAGTCGGTCTCCACGACCGGGTACACGCCCTTCATGGCGTCGCGGGAGGCGGGCAGCAGAGCCGGCAGGCAGGCCTTTTCGACGCCCAGAAGGCGCATGGAGCGGACAGCGCGGCGGATGAGGCGGCGCAGGACGTAGCCGCGGCCCTCGTTGGAAGGCGTGACGCCGTCGGCGATCAGCATAAGTGCCGAACGGATGTGGTCTCCAACAACACGCATCCGGACGTCGTCCGTGTGATGGGGATCGTCGGGCGTTTCCGCCGAGGTGTACTCACGGCCGGACAGCTCCGCTGCCTTGTCGATGACAGGACGGACCTGGTCCGTCTCGTACATGTTTTCGACGCCCTGGAGGATCATCGCGAGGCGTTCCATGCCCAGTCCGGTGTCGATGTTCTTCTTGGGCAGCTCACCCACGATGTCGAAGTCGTCTTTCGAGCGCACGTTCGCGATCTGGTATTGCATGAACACAAGGTTCCAGATTTCGACGTACCGGTTCTCATCGGCGATGGGGCCGCCTTCGACGCCGTAGGCGGGGCCGCGGTCGTAATAGATCTCCGAGCAGGGGCCGGCGGGTCCGGGCTGTCCCGTGTGCCAGTAGTTGTCGGCCTTGCCCATGCGCTGGATACGTTCAGCGGGGATGCCGGTGTTCTTCAGCCACAGCTCCTTGGCTTCGTCGTCTTCTTCGTACACTGTCACCCACAGGAGTTCGGGCAGAAGGCCGTAACCGCCGTCGTCCACGCTCTTGGTGAGCAGTTCCCAGGCGAACCTGATGGCGTCTTCCTTGAAGTAGTCGCCAAAGGAGAAGTTGCCGCACATCTGGAAGAAGGTCCCGTGGCGGGCGGTCTTGCCCACTTCCTCGATGTCACCGGTGCGGATGCACTTCTGCACGCTGGTAGCGCGGGAGTAGGGGGCTTCTTCACGGGCAGTGAGGTAGGGGATGAACGGCACCATGCCGGCAACGGTGAACAGCAGGGACGGGTCGCTGGAGACCAACGACGCGGAGGGAACCGCAGTGTGGCTTTTGCTGACAAAAAAGTCCACCCAGCGCTTTGTGATCTCCTGCGACTTCATGAGCTGATTACATACCCTTCTTGGATCACGCTTTTCTGGCGCGTGACAGTTGATTCAGACGGCAGTTCCGGGACTAACCGGTACTGCTGGTTTTATTCTCCGCTGGTTCCGGGCCTCAGCGCCGGGCAGCGTTCGCGGATTCAAGGTCCTGGGATTCGACGCCGAGGGCGCTGCGCAGGTCGGACTCCCGCTCGCGCATTCCGGACCGGACGGCATCGGCGAAGTCATAGACACCATCCGCAAGCCGGCCCACTGCCCGGTTCAGGCCCACGGGCCCAAGGTTGGCCTGCGCCTCATTGACCTTTCGGAACGCGATGACCCCGATGGCCACGCCGATTCCCATCCAGACAAGTCGTTTCATATCAGTTCTCCGGAAGGCTTAGCGGCTGCGACGGCCGGCGGCGGGCTTTTTGCGGTTGGCCAGGGCGGTGCGGACACCGTAGCTGAAGGCTGCCACCTTGATCAGCGGTGAACCCACGGTGGCAGCAACCAGGGATGACAGCGCGGAGAGGTTCGCCGAGGCGTCCGACACGTTGGAGGCGATGCCGTCCACCTTCTTCAGCTGCTGGTTGGTGGTGGACACCGTTGCGGTGACCTCGTCCATCAGGGGCGTGGCGCCGTCGCTGATGGAACGGATCGACGTCCGTACTTCATCAAATACCTTGCCAAGCTTCAGAATCGGCACCGCGAGCAATAGCACCAGGAGCGCAAACACCCCGGCAGCGATCAGGCCGGCAATATCGCCACCAGACATAGACGTTCATCTCCTCGAAACTGAAGTGGATCTGTTCCAGCCGCGTACGCACACTTCGCGCGTTCCGCAGATGTCCCCCAAGTACCTTACATACAAAGAAGCCCGCGGCGCTTGCCACGGGCTTCTTTGGATACGCTGCTGGGATTTAGCGTGCGTAGAATTCGACGACGAGCTGCTCTTCGCAGGTTACGGGAACCTCGGAGCGCTTCGGGCGACGGACCAGGCGGGCCTGCAGGGCGTCAAGCTTGACATCCAGGTAGGCGGGAACCTGCGGCAGGACGTCGCGGTGTGCGCCGGCTGCGGCAACCTGAAGCGGAACCATCGTTTCGCTGCGGCTGTGAACGTGGACCAGCTGGCCTTCGCCTACGCGGAACGACGGGCGGTCCACGCGGATGCCGTCAACCATGATGTGGCGGTGCACAACGAGCTGGCGGGCCTGGGCGATGGTGCGGGCGAAGCCTGCGCGCAGCACGAGGGCGTCAAGACGCATTTCGAGCAGTTCGATCAGGTTTTCACCGGTGAGGCCCTTGGTGCGGCGTGCTTCTTCGAAGGCACGGGTCATCTGGGCTTCGCGGATGCCGTACTGGGCGCGCAGACGCTGCTTTTCGCGCAGACGTACGGCGTAGTCGGAGTCCTGCTTCTTACGGGCACGGCCATGCTCACCGGGGCCGTACGGGCGGCGCTCCATGTACTTGGCGGCCTTGGGGGTCAGAGCGATGCCGAGTGCACGCGAGAGGCGTGCTGTACGGCGAGCACGAGTGTTGTTAGCCACTTGTGTCCTTCCAATATCTGCGGTGTGTCAGTGTTACTGGCCTCCACGATGGAGAGCATCGGCCAACCGCTGCCTTTTGCTACTGGGCACAGGGCAACCCCAACAAATCAGCAGGAAATACTGAAATCCGCGGGAGTGTGCGTCCGTGCCTTGCCAGACAACGAACAATCTTACCAGTTGTTCCCCATGCATTCCCGCACTTTCCCCTGGGTCTCCCTTGCAGGGGCGGCGCGCATCAGTTTCCGCGGATGATCTTGCGGAGCCGTTCAAGCCTCACAGCGATGTCCCGCTCCGCACCGTTGACCGTGGGTTCGTAGTAGTCCCGGCCCACCAGGTCGTCGGGCGGGTACTGCTGCGTGGCTACGGAGTGCGGGGCGTCGTGGGCGTACTTGTAGCCCAGCCCGTGGCCCAACTGCTTTGACCCGGGATAGTGCGCATCACGCAGGTGGGCAGGGATCCCGTTGCCCAGCCCGGCGCGGACGTCGGCAACTGCCTTGTTGATTCCCATGTACGCCGCATTGGACTTCGGCGCCGTCGCCAGGTGCACCACAGCCTCGGCCAGCACAATCCGGCCCTCCGGCATCCCAATGAGCTGGACCGCCTGTGCCGCGGCTACGGCAGTCTGCAGCGCGGTGGGGTCCGCCATGCCAACATCTTCCGCTGCTGAAATCACAATGCGCCGGGCCACAAAGCGCGGATCCTCCCCCGCCTCGAGCATCCGGGCCAGGTAGTGCAGCGCCGCGTCCACATCGGAGCCGCGGATGGATTTGATGAAAGCACTCGCGACGTCGTAGTGCTGGTCGCCGGCGCGGTCATAGCGGACAGCGGCCACATCCAGGGCCCGCTCCGTATGTTTCAACTCAACCGTGACGGGACCGGCGCCGGTGTCGTCGGCGTCACCAAACGCCACGCCGGCGGCGGCCTCGAGTGCGGTCAGGGCGCGCCGGGCGTCGCCGCCGGACAGCCTGACCAGGTGGGCCAGCGCTTCGTCCGTGAGCTCCACTTTCCCGTTCAGCCCGCGGGCATCCGACACCGCACGCTGGACCAGGCCCTCGACGTCGGCGTCGGTGAGCGGCTTCAGGGTCAGCAACAGTGACCGGGACAGGAGCGGCGAGACCACGGAAAAGGATGGATTTTCAGTGGTGGCTGCCACAAGGACCACCCAGCGGTTTTCCACCCCCGGCAAGAGGGCATCCTGCTGCGCCTTGTTGAACCGGTGGATCTCGTCCAGGAACAGCACGGTGGTGGTCTTGTAGAGGTCCCGGGCTGTCAGGGCCTCGTCCATCACGCGCCGCACGTCCTTGACGCCCGCGGTGATGGCGGACAGCTCGACGAACTTCCGGCCACGCCCCTTGGCGATCACGTGGGCAAGGGTGGTTTTTCCGGTCCCGGGAGGTCCCCAGAGGATGACCGACGCCGGTCCGGCGGGCCCGCCTGCGTCAGCACCGGCAGCGAGCTGCCGCAGCGGCGAGCCCTGCCCCAGAAGGTGCTGTTGTCCCACCACGTCGTCCAGGGTCCGCGGCCGCATCCTGACGGCAAGCGGGCTGCGGGGGGACGCATTGCCGCCCGCACCGGTTCCGGCGGCGCCAGGCGCACCGCTGTCGCCGTCGTCGTCGTTATCGGGCCCTTGGCCGAAGAGATCATCCACATAGATAGGCTACTCATAGTTCACCGCTTCGTTCCGCCAGCCCTCCTCCAGCCAAAAAGGGGTCCTCATGACAGCTCACCGCGCCGACGGCGCGGGCCGTACGGGCTCCGTCAGGACCGCTTTTGTGCCGGGACGGCGGCTGCCGGGTTGGGTGGAGCGGTTCAGCGCCGCCCACGGCGGCTTCCGGCTCAGCGATGACGACGACGGCGTGCGGCTCCTGGCGGCGGATGGCGCAACGGCGCTGCTGCAGCCGCCGTGGCCAGCGGACGGCCGGCCGGGACGTGGCGCCGATCCGTTGGAGCGGCTGGCGTCCATCGCCTCCCAACCTCGCCGGCTCAGCCTTCTCCTGGTCCGGCGGGGAGGGTACGGCATCGCTGTGGCCAGCGAAGGAGTCATCGTCGCGTCCAAAGCAGGCACCAGGTACGTGCAGTCCAGGACGGCCGCAGGAGGCCAGTCGCAGCAGAGGTTTGCACGCCGCCGCTCCAACCAGGCGGATGAGCTGGTACAGGCTGTCGCCGGGCAGGCCCGCCAGGTGTTCAGCGGCCAGTCCTTCGAATACGTCGTTCCGGGCGGGGACCGCACCCTGGTGGACCTGGTGCTGGAAGACCCAGCCCTGAAGGACTACGCCAAGCTCCCACGGCTGGCCTACCTCGACGTGCCCGATCCCCGCACCGCGGTCCTGAAGAAGGCAGCAGCGGATGTTTGCGCCGTGAGGATCCAGGTGGCGGACGCACCGGCGTAGGGCCTTGTCAGCAGCCGGTCAGGGCGCGCTTCGGCCGCTCCTGACGATACGAGTAGCGGCCCACTTCCTGGAAGCCTGCCTTGGCGTAGAGTGCCCGTGCGCCTGGGTTCGAAGCCGTGACCAGCAGCCAGAGCCTGCCGGCCTCCGCCGCAACCGCTCCATCGATGAGCGACCTCAGCACCATCCCGGCGAATCCGCGGCGCCGGGACTCAGGCCGGGTGGCCATGCAATAGATTCCGCCATGTCCGCCCTCCCCGCGTGAAGGAACAGCGAGGCGTCCGACGGCGGCCGGGGAGCCGTCGTCGGACCTCACCAGCGCATACAGCGACGGGCAGCCGGTCAGGATTCGACGGGCGGTTTCCAGTTCGGCCGGGCCGCCGCGGCCGTCAACGCTCCACCAGAGGTCCAGCCACTCGCCACTCGGATCGTCCGCCAGTTCGACCGGGGCGTGCGCTCCGGAGGACCCGGGGCCGGAGGGACCCGTCTCCCTGCACATGATGAGCGTTTCCGACTGCCGCGTGTAACCCTGCATGTCCAGCACCGCGTTCAGGGCTGCGTTGCGCGGGGTGTCCGTGACCTGGTAGATCGCCGGCAGCCTCCGCCGGCGGTACCACAATGCGGCAGCTCGGACGGCGGCGGGCGTATCCACAGCCTCGGCCCGCGGCCAGACGGAATTGGCGCGCTGGGTGACTCCATCCGCTGCGCGGAGCACCCACTCCCCTGTGTCGTACCGCTCCGGCGCCAGCCAAGCGGAATCCATCAGAGCTTCAAAGTTTTCCATCGTGGGCTCCACGGTTTCCTCCTTGAGTAATGACTGCAGGCAGCAAGTGCTGAAGGCTCCCCTTCGCAGGAGAGCCTTCAGGTAACGCAGAATAGTTCGTTTGGCGGTACGGAACCGCCGCTACTGCTTACGCGCCCGGTTCAGCCTTCTTGGCCTCAGGCTTGAAGTCCACGCCGGCTTCCTTGCGCTGCTGTGGCGTGATCGGCGCCGGTGCCGCCGTGAGCGGGTCGTAGCCGTTACCGGTCTTCGGGAAGGCGATGACGTCGCGGATGGACTCAACACCGGCCAAGAGCGCGACCACGCGGTCCCAGCCGAACGCTATGCCGCCGTGCGGAGGGGCACCGAACTTGAAGCCCTCCAACAGGAAGCCGAACTTGGTCTGGGCGTCGGCCTTGTCCAGGCCCATCAGTTCAAACACCCGCTCCTGGACGTCGCGCTCGTGGATACGGATCGATCCGCCGCCGATTTCGTTGCCGTTGCAGACGATGTCGTAGGCGTAGGAAAGTGCGGACTCGGGGTCCTTGTCGAATGAGTCCAGGAACTCCGGCTTGGGCGAGGTGAAGGCATGGTGGACGGCAGTCCACTTGCCGGCACCGACGGCCACATCGCCGGAAGCAACGGCTGCTGCAGCAGGTTCGAACATCGGGGCATCCACCACCCAGCAGAACGCCCAGGCCTTGGGATCGATCAGGCCGGTGCGGTGGCCGATCTCCACCCGGGCGGCGCCCAGGAGGGCGCGGGCGGCCGGCTTCTCTCCGGCGGCAAAGAAGATGCAGTCACCGGGGTTGGCCCCCACTGCGTCGGCCAGGCCTGACCGCTCGGCGTCGGTCAGGTTCTTCGCGACCGGTCCGGCCAGTTCGCCGTCCTCCTTGAAGAGGACGTAGGCCAACCCCTTGTGACCGCGCTGCTTGGCGAACTCCTGCCAGCCGTCCAGGGTGCGGCGTGGCTGGGACGCACCGCCGGGCATCACAACGGCGCCGACGTACGGGGCCTTGAAGACGCCGAAGTTGGTGTCCTTGAAGAACTCGGTGAGCTCGGTCAGCTCCACGCCGAAACGAAGGTCCGGCTTGTCCGAGCCGTACCTCGCCATGGCGTCCGCGTAGGTGATGCGCTGGATGGGCGTGGGGATCTCCACGTCGATCAGCTTCCACAGGGCTTTGACGATGTTTTCGCCCAGCGCGATGATGTCGTCCTGGTCCACGAAGCTCGCTTCGATGTCCAGCTGGGTGAACTCCGGCTGGCGGTCCGCGCGGAAGTCCTCATCGCGGTAGCAGCGCGCGATCTGGTAATACTTCTCGAAGCCGCCCACCTGGAGCAGCTGCTTGAAAAGCTGGGGGGACTGCGGAAGCGCGTACCAGGATCCTGGTGCCAGACGGGCGGGAACCACGAAGTCCCGGGCGCCTTCGGGCGTGGAGCGTGTCAGCGTGGGGGTCTCGACCTCCACGAAGCCGTCCTGGTGGAGCAGTTCACGTGCCACCCGGTTGGCTTCGGAGCGCAACCGGAGGTTGCGGCTGGGGCCGGGACGGCGGAGGTCCAGGTACCGGTGCTTCAGGCGTGCTTCCTCGCCCACCTCGACATGTTCGTCGATCTGGAAGGGCAGCGGCTCGGAGGTGTTCAGAATGACCACCTTGTCGGCCATGACTTCGATCCCACCGGTCGCCAGCGCAGGGTTCTCGTTGCCCTCGGGCCGCTTGGAAACGGTGCCGGTGACCTGGAGGACATACTCATTGCGCAGACCGTGGAAGACCTCTTCCTCACGGACCACAACCTGGGCCACGCCCGACGCATCACGCAGGTCCACGAATGCAACACCACCGTGATCACGACGGCGGCCCACCCAGCCAGCCAGGGTTACGGTTTGTCCAATGTGCTCGGAACGAAGGGATCCGAGGTCATGTGTGCGCAGCACAGCACGCCTTTCTGAAGGAGACAGCGAGAAAACAGAGTGAAACTGAAGAGAATTGTTCCGGGAACAATCCCGTTTGAGTTTACCTGTTGGGTCAGGCCGGCTGTGCCGCGGCGGTTTTCACCTGGACGGCAAGGTCTTCCGACGGCGGCGTCCAGCGTACGGGGTCGGCATCGGCCTGGTCTCCGGAACGGATGTCCTTGACCTGGTGATTGCCGTCGTCGTCTGTAAACCAGACAAATGGGATCCCCCGCCGGTCGGCAAACTTGATCTGCTTGCCGAACTTCTCGGCCTTGGCAGCCACTTCAGTGGCGATTCCGCGGCTCCGGAGCTGCGCCGCGACGTCCTGCGCAGCACCCCAGCTGTCGTCGTTGGTAAGGGCAACCAGAACGGCGGTAGGCACCGAGCGGGAGGCCTTGGCCAGATCATGGCTAAGGATCCTGGATACGAGCCGGGTGACACCTATGGACAGCCCGACGCCCGGGAACTTCCGGTTGCCCTTGGATGCCAGGGCGTCGTAGCGGCCTCCGGAGCAGATGGAACCGAGCTGCTCGTGGCCCACCAAAACGGTCTCAACCACAGTTCCGGTGTAGTAGTCCAGGCCGCGGGCAATGCTGAGGTCGGCGATAACCTTCCCCGGGGCACGCTGCACTGCCGCCTCGATCACCTGTTCCAGTTCGTCCAGACCCTCTTCGAGCAGCTCGTTGCTGACGCCGAGGGCACGGACCTGCGCCACAAACGAGGTGTCTTCGGTGCGGATCCCGGCCAGCTGCAGCGCCGCCTGCGCCTGCTCATCAGTGGCGCTGAGCTCGGTCTTCAAAAGGTCGGCGACCTTGGCGGGGCCGATCTTTTCCAGTTTGTCGATGCTGCGCAGCACGCCTGCAGTGTCATCCAGGCCGATGCCGCGATAGAAGCCCTCGGCGAGCTTCCTGTTGTTGATGCGCAGCCTGAAATCCGGAATGGGCAGGGCGCTCAGAGCCTCGGCGATAACCAGGGCGATCTCCACGTCATAGCGGAAGGGCAGTTCGCCGTCGCCCACCACGTCTATGTCCGCCTGGATGAATTCGCGGGCCCTGCCCTCCTGTGGCCGTTCGCCACGCCACACCTTCTGGATCTGGTAGCGCCGGAACGGAAAGGCGAGGTAGCCGGCGTTTTCCACCACGTAACGGGCAAAGGGCACCGTCAGGTCGAAGTGCAGGGCGAGGGCGTGGGGATCGTGTTTTCCGGCCTTACCTGCATCGGTGCCTTCGCCGTCCTCGTCCTGGAGCCGGCTGAGGCCATAGACCTCTTTATCGATCTCGCCTTTGCGCAGCAGCTGGCCCACCGTTTCCACGGCACGGGTCTCGATCGAAGCGAAACCATGCAACTCGAAAACCCTGCGCAACGTATCCAGCACATGCAGTTCCACCAGCCGTTCCTCGGGAAGCCACTCAGGGAATCCGGACAGGGAGGCGGTGCGTGCCATGGTGGAAACTCTCCTCTTGATGAAGGGTGCCTGGGACTTTGCCCGGCATTCCGCCCGAAACGGGCCGGGAACGGCGGCAGTCCAGCCAGTCATGCATAAACTATGTGCGGCAGTCAGTTTATGCGTCATCCGCCTGCATCTCTAATACGGCGGACAACGGCGTTGACTGCTGCCGTCAGACAATTTGCGCGCGGCCCCCTGAAGGCGGGCATGCCGCAACCGGACATACAGGAGGACCCTTGGCGGCCAGTTCACGCAGTGCCCGCGAAGCCAAACGGCGCATCCAGCAGATGGAAGCAAAGCGCGAGCTGCGCCGGGAGCAGGAAAAACGGCGCAAGCGGGACAACTTCATCGCCGCCGGTGCCGGTGCCGCCGCAGTGGTGCTCGCCGTCGTACTTCAGCTCACTGCATTTGCGGGGAACCCCACCGAAGAGGAGTTTGCGGCGGCCGAGGCGGGCCTGAACAGCCCGTCCGCTTCCCCCACTCCGTCCGCGCAGGCCACCAATGGCCCCGATATTCCGGCAGCGGATACCGCCGCGGGCAAGGTGTTTACCGGCGAGCTGAAGCTGAACAGCGGGACAGTCGGTGTGGAACTCGACGGAACCACCGCCCCGCAGGCATCCGCCGTGTTCAAGTCCCTCAGCGATGAGGGCTATTTCACCGGGAAAACCTGTCACCGCCTCACCACCGGGGAATCCTTCGGCGTCCTGCAATGCGGGTCCGCCGACGGCAAGGGAAGCGGCAATCCCGACTACACCTGGGGCCCGCTGGAAAATACCCCGGCAGACAACACTTATCCTGCCGGGACGATTGCTGTGGCCAGAACAGGAGACAATGCCTACGGAAACGGTACCCAGTTCTTTATCGTCTACAAGGACACCGTAATCCCACCCGATTCCGCCGGTGGCTATACGGTGGTGGGGCGGGTGACATCAGGACTGGACGTGGTGACCAATATTGCCGCCGCGGGAATCGCTCCCGGCACTAACGCCACGGACGGCGCGCCCGTGGAAGCAGTCACGATAGACTCGTTGTCTCTGAAGTAGGAAGCCCGGTCCCTGTGGCCGCGGTGCAGTACGTGAGTATTTCCCTCCAAGCGAAAGACTTTTAGCGGTGACAGACAGTCAGAAATCCGACGAAACAGCAGCAGACCTGACCGAGGCGACGGCCCCCGTGGCCCCAGAAGCCATGGCCGAACAGGCTCCGGCCGACGAGGCCGTGACTGAACAGGCTCCGGCCGACGAGGCCGTGGCCGAACAGGCCCCGCCGGTTGAACCGGCCCCGGAGGATCAGGCACCAGTCGATGGTGATGCAGCTGAGGAAGCCGCAGCTGGATCCACTGCGCCCGAAGCGGCCGCCGCTGAAGAAGCAGAAGCCCCCACCCCGGAGGCTGAGGCCGCGGCAGACCAGAGCCCAACAGTTGAGGCCCCGGCGCCTACGGAGGCTCCCGCTGCCGCGGAAACTGCCACTGATACTGCGCCGGTTGAAGCTGATCCAGCCACTGCGGCACCTGCGCCGGGCCCTGCACCCGTCCCCGCACCTGCGCCACGTCCGGCGCCGTCCCCGGCAGCATTCGCCGCGCGGCCCAAGCCGGCGGCGGCTGCGCCGGTAGCAGCCCCTGCCCCCATTCCGTCCGCGACGTCGCTGGCAGAAGCCGCACGCTGGGGCCGAGTGGAAGGCGACGGCCACGTCTTCCTAATGATCGACGGCGAGGAGCACCCTGTGGGCCAGTACCCCGGGGTCAGCGATGACGAGGCCCTCGCGTACTTCGCCAGGAAATACGACGACATCGTGGCCCAGATTGTTCTGCTCGAGCAGCGAGTCAGTTCCAAGGCTCCCAGCACCGACATGCAGAAAACCGTCACCCACCTGCGCGAGCAGCTCGCTGAACGTAACATCGTGGGCGATCTGCGCTCCGCGGAGGCACGGCTGGATACCCTGTCGGCCCAGATCACGGAACTCGAGGCAGCGGAAAAGGCAGAGCACGACGCCGTTCGGGCTGCCGAGCTGTCCGCCCGAGAGGCAATCGTGGCAGAGGCTGAGGAAATCTCCGGCCAGGATCCTTCACAGATCCAGTGGAAGACTTCCAGCGCCCGGATGAACGAGCTATTCGAAAGCTGGAAGACAGCCCAGAAGAGCGGTGTGAGGCTGGGCCGCAGCAATGAGGATGCCCTGTGGAAGCGTTTCCGTGCCGCCCGCACCGTCTTTGACCGTCACCGCAGGGCATATTTCTCCCAGCTGGACAGTAACAACTCGGCTGCTAAGTCAGTCAAGGAGAAGCTCATCGCGGAGGCCGAGGCCCTGTCCAATTCAACGGACTGGGGGTTCGCCGCAGGTGAATACCGCCGCCTGATGGACGAGTGGAAGGCTTCCCCGCGCGCCAGCCGCAAGGACGACGACGCCCTGTGGGCCCGCTTCCGCGCAGCCCAGGATGTGTTCTTCACCTCCCGGCAGGCCGCCAACGAGGAGATCGACCAGGAGTATGCGGCCAACCTCACCGTGAAGGAAGCCCTCCTGGTCGAGGCGAACGCCATCCTCCCGATCAAGGATTTGGCCGCCGCCAAAAAGACGCTTCAGTCCATCCGTGACCGCTGGGAAGAAGCCGGCAAGGTTCCCCGCGCGGACATGGGACGCACTGAAGCCGGTCTCCGCAAGGTGGAGGACGCTGTCCGTCACGCCGAAGAGGAAAACTGGCAGCGGTCCAACCCTGAGACGAAGGCACGCACCAACAGCGCGCTCTCGCAGTTGGAGTCGGCGATTGCCGGGCTGCAGGAAGACCTGGCCAAGGCCGAGAAGGCCGGCGACAAGCGCAAGATCAAGGCAGCCAGGGAAGCCCTCGAGGCACGGCAGGCGTGGCTGGACCAGATCCAGCGTTCTGCCAGCGAGCTCGCCTGACTTCTGCTTCGCAAAGGGCGTCGCATGGCGCCGTATCGCAGGCCCGGCTCCGGTTATCCACATAACCGGAGCCGGGCCTGTACTCGTTTGGGGCCGTCACGGCAAGATGACTGGATGGCACCATCGTCCCAACGCCCCGCAGCCAGTCCCAACACGGCTCAGTCCACAAGGGCCGGCCCGGCCACAACGATTGCCTCAGGCGGAGGCACCGTGCTCCCGCAATACCCGGAGCTTTACTCGCCGGGTCGGCCATTCACCTCGCCGGAACTTCAATCACTCGCTGCCGACGGCGTCCTCGCCCAGTTCCACCAGCACGGCTATACGCTGCCGGACATTGCGGCATCCCCGCAGCTGAGAGCACGGGCAGCGGCCAACGCCGTGCCGGCGGCCATCCGGCAGCGGGTGGTGGCAGGGCGCATGACGGCGGCCTGGATCTACGGCTGTGCCGGGGAACCGGACCGGTTGGCACTCCTGGTTGACGCGAAACGCCGGATTTCGAGCCTTCGCAACACCCGGGGCTGCACGCTCCACGAAGTCAGGCTCGGGCCATTTGACGTCGTTAGCATGGGCGGGCTGATGGTCTCCAGCCCGCTGCGCACTGCCCTGGACATTGCGCTCCATGTGGAGACCCAGCGGGCCATCCCCGCACTGGAAGGACTGTTGGCACGCCCGGAGAACGACGTCCGGCTCCGGCTGTTGATCCTTGCCATAGAGTCGACCCCCCGGGTGCCGCACAAGAAGGCTGCACTTGAGAAGCTGGCCCTGCTAGCTCCTGCGCTTGTTGCCCGTGGTCCGATAGACGTCGAACACGCCGTCTATCCGTCGGACCGCACTCAGGACGTGGCTCAAGTACTTGGGGTCGCCCATCTCGAACGCGAACCGTGAGATCGCCACGCGGTCCGTGGACGTATGCACACTCGCGGCCAGGATGTTCACATGGTTTTCGGACAGGACACGCGTGACATCGGAGAGCAGCGACTTCCGGTCCAAGGCTTCCACCTGGATCTCCACCAGGAACACGCTGGACTGTGTGGGAGCCCAGTCCACGTCAACGATCCTGTCGGGCTGGTCTTTGAGGTCGGAAATGTTGGTGCAGTCCGTGCGGTGGACTGAAACACCGGAGCCGCGCGTGACAAATCCGAGAATCGGATCCGGCGGTACCGGGGTGCAACAGCGGGCCAGCTTCACCCAGACATCGCCCACCCCCCGCACCACCACGCCGGAGTCGGAGAACCGGGTCTTAGCCACCTGGGTGGGGATGCTGACTTCCGTGACGTCGTCGTCAGTGCTTTCGTTGCCGCCGAGGCTTTCGACGAGCTTCTCCATCACCGACTGAGCGGAGGTGTGTCCGTCTCCCACACCGGCGTAGAGGCCGGAGATGTCCACGTATTTGAAGTCCTCGGCCACCGCCGCCAACGCTTCGTGCGTCATCAACCGTTGCAGCGGAAGGTTCTGCTTCCGCATGGCCCGGGTCAAGAGCTCCTTGCCGCGGTCGATCGCTTCTTCCCGGCGCTCCTTGCTGAACCACTGGCGGATCTTGTTGCGTGCGCGGGCGCTCTTGACGAAATGCTGCCAGTCCTGGCTTGGCCCGGCGCCTTCGGCTTTGGAGGTGAAGATCTCCACCCAGTCGCCGTGGTTCAGCTCGCTGTTGAGGGGAACCAGCTTGCCGTTGACCCTGGCCCCGATGGTGCGGTGCCCTACCTCTGTGTGCACGGCGTACGCGAAGTCCACGGGGGTTGATCCGGCCGGCAGTGCCATGACCTCGCCCTTGGGCGTAAAGACGAAGACTTCGCGGGCATTGATTTCAAAGCGAAGGGAATCCAGGAACTCCCCCGGATCGGAGGTTTCCTGCTGCCAGTCCACCAGGGACCTGAGCCAGCCCATGTCGCCGTCGCGGGGGCTGCCAGGGCCGGTGGCCGTACGGTTGGGCTGATCCTTGTACTTCCAGTGCGCGGCAACACCGTATTCGGCGCGCCGGTGCATTTCGTGAGTCCGGATCTGGATCTCCACCGGTTTACCGCCGGGCCCGATCACTGTGGTATGGAGGGACTGGTACATGTTGAACTTGGGCATCGCAATGTAGTCCTTGAAACGCCCTGGCAGGGGGTTCCAGCGTGAATGCATGGTGCCCAGCGCGGCGTAACAGTCCCGCACCGAATCGACCAGCACCCGGACGCCCATGAGGTCGTTGATGTCGTCGAAGTCCTTATCCCGGACCACCATCTTCTGGTAGATCGAGTAATAGTGCTTGGGCCTGCCCGTGATCGTCGCCTTAATCCTGGCGGTCCGAAGGTCATCTGCGATCTGGTCCCTAATGACCCCCAGGCTCTTCTCCCGCTCTGGAGTGCGGTCGCCCACCATCCGGACGATCTCCTCATAGACCTTTGGATAGAGTGCCGCGAAGGACAGGTCCTCCAGCTCCCACTTGATGGTGTTCATACCCAGCCGGTGGGCCAGCGGTGCAAAAATTTCCAGGGTTTCGCGGGCCTTCCGGGCGGAGGATTCCGCGGACACAAAACGCCAAGTGCGCGCATTGTGCAGCCTGTCGGCAAGTTTGATCATGAGGACCCTGATGTCCTTGGCCATGGCCACAACCATCTTGCGGACGGTCTCGGACTGGGCAGCCTCACCGAAGCTGACCTTGTCCAGCTTGGTGACCCCATCAACCAGCATGGCGACTTCCGGTCCGAAGTCCCGCTTCAGGTCCGTCAGGGTGTACGGGGTGTCCTCCACCGTGTCATGGAGCAGCGCTGCGGCAAGGGTGGTGCCGCTCAGGCCCAGTTCAGCGAGGATGGTGGCGACCGCCACGGGGTGGGTGATGTATGGATCGCCGCTCTTGCGCTTCTGCCCCCGGTGGCTGCGTTCGGCCACTTCGAAGGCGTGCTGGATGAGCTCGAAGTCTTCTTTGGGGTTGTTCGCCCGGACTGTCCGCAGCAGCGGTTCAAGGATGGGCGAATAGTTTGCCGCGCTTCGCCCCGTCAGGCGTGCAAGCCGGGACCGGGTACGCTCACGTCGGCCGGGAAACGTGGGGCGGGCACCCGAGTTGTCCACGGGTACAACCGGTCCGGGACGTGCGGAAGCAGCCAGCCCGGTCTGCGGTCCGTGGCCCGGACTGTTGTTCCCGCCTGCCGTTGGCACCGACGCCGAACGTTCTTCCAATGAAGCACCCCTCACAACCCGTTTAATTACCTCAGTCTATTCCTCCGTCAGGACTCTTATGTAACCGGCGCTTAAATGCGGACGGGCCGGAATGGCGTCAGTGTTCGGACGCCATTCCGGCCCGTTTGGGCCGTGGGCTCAGGCTTGGGCGGGCGCGGACGGAGCGGCTGTACGGGAGGCGGTCTCGCCCCTGCGGTGCTCCACCCGCCTGGCCTGCTTTACCAGCTCGGGTTCGTTCTGGCGCAGCCACGCATACATCGGTGCGGCCACGAATATGGTGGCGGCCGTGCCGATCAGGATACCGACGAACAGTGCCAGCGACAGGTCGCGCAGTGTACCGGCGCCCAGCAGCCCGGCGCCGATGAAAAGGATGGCCCCCACCGGGAGGATGGCCACCATCATGGTGTTGATGGAGCGGACCAGGGTCTGGTTGACCGCAAGGTTGACCTCCTCCGCGAAGGTGCGGCGGGTGGATGCATCAATGTCAGCCGTGTTTTCGCGGATCTTATCGAACACCACCACGGTGTCGTAGAGCGAGTAGCTGAGCACCGTGAGGAAGCCGATGATGGCTGAGGGTGTCACTTCGAAATCACTGAGCGCATAGACACCGGCGGTGATGAACATCGTCACCGCCATGCCCGTGATCGCTGAGAGCGACATCTTCCAGGTCCTGAAGTACAGGGCCATCAGAACGGCTGCCAGGACCACGAAGATCACAAGCCCCAGCAGGGCCTGTTTGGTGACGTCCGCACCCCATGTGGGTCCCACGAAAGTGGAAGTCACCTCGTTGTCGGTGACCCCATAGGCCGCAGTCAGGCCCTCGCGGATCTTGATCGTCTCGTCATCCGTGAGCTTGTCGGTCTGGATGCGCATGGTAGTCCCTGCCACGTTGGCCACGCGGGGAACGCTCCCTGCCACCACGTCCTGGACTGCCTTCTCCCCGGCGGCAGCGTCAGTGGTCTTGACATTCGAGACAGTGAACTCCGAACCGCCGCGGAACTCGATGCCCAGGTTGAAGCCGCCTTTGGCGACCGGGGTCAGGATGGACAGTGCCACGGCCACCGCCGCGATGAGGAACCAGATCTTCTTGGCGCCCACAAAGTTGTATGAGCGCTTGCCGGTGTAAAGCTCGTTACCGAAATTGGCAAAGCTGGACATTACTTGTTCTCCTTGGCTGCGCTCTTGGAGGAGCCAGTGAGCTGCTCCTGCTTTTCCGCGAGGCGGCGTTCCGCGATGGTCATCCTGCGTTCTGCCTCGGCTGCGGCTCCGGTGTTTTTGGCCCGGACCACTCCGGGCTTGGCCTCCGGCGTGCGCAGGCGCCCGGCACCGAGGTAGAGCGGAACTGCGCCCAGGCGCTTCGGGTCAAGGCCGGAGAAACGGTGGCCTTCGCCGAAGAACTTGGTGCGCGCGAGCAGCCGCAGTGTCGGGTGGGTGAACATAAACACAACGATGAGGTCGGCGATGGCGGTCAGGCCGAGGGTGAACGCGAAACCGCGGACGTTGCCAACCGCAACGAAGTACAGGACCAGCGCAGCGAGCAGGTTGACGGCCTTCGAGGCCAGTACGGTACGTTTGGCCCGCTTCCAGCCGTTTTCCACCGCGGAAACCAGTCCTCGGCCCTCGCGCAGCTCATCACGGATGCGTTCAAAGTAGACGATGAACGAGTCAGCTGTCTGGCCGATGGCCACGATGATCCCGGCCACGCCTGCCAGGGAGAGGCGATAATTCTCCGTCCATCCCAGGATTGCTATGGCCAGGTAGGTCAGGGCACCGGCAACCACCAGGGAGGCGATGGTGACAAAGCCCAGGGCACGGTACTGGAAGAGCGAGTACACAACCACAAGGAGCAGGCCTATCAGGCCGGCCAGGAGGCCCATGCGGAGCTGTTCGCCACCCAGCGTCGCGGAGATCTGCTGCTCGCTCTGGATTTCAAAACTGATCGGCAGCGCACCGAAGCGCAGCTGGTCTGACAGTGCCTTTGCCGTCTGCTCGGTGAATCCGCCCGTGATCTGAGGGCGGCCGTCCGTGATGACAGCAAGGGACCGCGGAGCGGAGATGACCTGGTCGTCCAGGACGATGGCGAACTGCGACTTGGGGTCGGTGCCTGTCTCGCCGCCAGCAGCGACATAGAACTGGTTCAGCCGCTCGGTGACCTCTTTGAACTTGGCTGTGCCTTCGTCGTCGAACTGGATGTTGACTGCCCAGTCGTTCGTCACCGCTCCCTGTGCACCCTGCTGAAGCTGGAACGAGGAGGTGACGATGTTGGTGCCCTTGACCTCCACCGGACCCAGGATGTACTTGATGGCAGGGGCGGTGTCCGTGGCCGGCTCGCAGGTAACCAGCGGCTTGGTGGGGTCCGAGCGTTCCTGCTTGTCCTGGGACGGGTTGTCGCAGTCCAGGGTTTCGAATTTCCGGTAGACCTCGGCCGTGATCCAGTTGGTGTCGCTGCCGTTGGCCGGTTCGGCGGTCGGCTTGGGCAGCTGGTCCTCGGGCGTGAGCGATTCTGTGGGGACCGGGGCGCCGGCTCCGTTGAGGAGGACCGGGCGGAAGTTCATGTCCGCTGAGGCCTGGATGAGGGCCCTGGTCTGCGACGAAGGGGTGCCCGGGAGGCTAACAACCACGTTGCGGCCGGACTGGGTGCTGATTTCGGCTTCGGCAACACCGGAGCCGTCAACGCGCTGGCGGATGATGGCAACCGCCTGGTTGAGCTGCTCTTCGTTAATGTCCGAACCGCCTTCAACCTTGGGCGCCAGGATCATCTGGGTGCCGCCTTCAAGGTCCAGCGCCAGCTTGGGAGCCCAGCTTGCCTGTCCGGACATGATGCCGCCGGCCAGGACGGCGGTCAGCACGACGAGTGTTACGCCGAGCCAGACCAGCACCCTGATTGCTGAGTTTTTGGGGCCAGTTCGTGCCATTGTCGATCTTTCTCTTATTTACGGAGGAACCGCCGGTGCGAGCCTGTTGCTCCCACCGGCGGCGGACCGCAGCCGTAGAGGTGTTGAAGCGCGGGTTGCCGTGCGGCAGAGCGGGCTAGCTGTCCTTCTTGCCCTCGTCGTTGAGGCGCTTAGGGGTCTCATCCGGCGTCTCGGCCGTTGCTGCTGACGGTCCGGTTTCCTCCACTGTCAGGGAGGAGGCGTCATCCGGAACAACAGCGGCCTCATCCTCAGTGACGGCAGCAGGCTCAACAATCTTGGTGACCGCCTGGCGGTGCACGGTGGCAAGGTTCCCGGGAGAGAGCTCCAGAACAACCTTGTTTTCTTCATCATCCATCGAGACAATCCGGCCAAAGAGACCGAAGCTCGTCATGACCTCAACTCCAGGCGCAAACTGGGACTGCAGCGTTGCCTGCTGCTCCTTGGTCTTCTTGTTGCGGCGGAACATCATGAAGATAAAGATTCCGAGCATGGCGAACAAGACGATGTTCATTGGATCCACAGGGAAGTTTCCGTTCTGTACTGGCGTATTGGTGTAGGGCAACGTCCGCTTTGAACCGGGTGGCCTGGCAGAAAACTGCGTGCCATCCACCGGCAGCGGGTGGTGCCGCCTGCGGAACAAAGACCCGAACATGCCGAGCGTCATACCAGTCTAAAGGGAAAAGCTGAAAGGGCGGTGCTATTGGCTGTTCGGGGCCCAGTCCGCCGCCGGTTCTTCGCTCTCCGCGTCCGCTTCAAACAGATCCAGCGGCTCCTGTCCGAACACCCCGGCCGGGACGGCATAGCCCAGGTGGGTCCACGCCGGGGCCATGGCGATGCGGCCGCGCGGGGTCCGCCCAAGGAGTCCTTCCCGTACCAGGAAAGGCTCCGCCACTGTCTCCACCGTCTCGGTCTCCTCACCGACGGCTATGGCCAGGGTGGAAAGCCCCACGGGTCCTCCGCCGAACTTGGTGATCAGGGCTTCAAGGACGGCACGGTCCAGCCTGTCAAGCCCACGCTTGTCCACCTCATACATATCCAGGGCCGCCGAGGCCGCGCGGGCGTCGATCTGTTCAATGCCGTGCACCAGCGCCCAGTCACGCACGCGCCGAAGCAGCCGGTTGGCGATCCGGGGGGTCCCCCTGGACCTGCCGGCAATTTCGCTGAACCCAGCGGAATTGACCTTAAGGTCCAACAGGCCTGCGGATCTTCTGAGCACCAGCTCAAGCTCGGCCACCGAGTAGAACTCCAGGTGCCCGGTGAAACCAAACCTGTCACGCAGCGGGCCCGGCAGCAGCCCCGCACGGGTGGTGGCACCCACCAGGGTGAACGGCGGAAGCTCCAGGGGAATTGCCGTGGCGCCGGCACCCTTGCCCACGACGATGTCCACCCGGAAGTCCTCCATGGCCATGTAGAGCATCTCTTCAGCCGGCCTGGACATCCGGTGGATTTCGTCCAGGAACAGGACCTCGCCTTCGGAGAGCGAGGAAAGGATCGCCGCGAGGTCACCGGCGTGCTGGATGGCGGGCCCACTGCTGATCCTCAATGGGGCATTCATTTCGGATGCCACGATCATGGCCAACGTGGTCTTGCCCAGCCCGGGCGGGCCCGAGAAGAGTACGTGGTCGGCACTCCTGCCACGCATCCGCGAGGCCTGCAGGACCAGCGAGAGCTGTTTCCGGACGCGGTGCTGGCCCACAAAATCGTGCAGGTTCTTGGGCCTGAGCGCAGCCTCGATAACCCGCTCTTCGGGTTCTTCCCCAGCCGCCACCACCGACGGTTCAGCCACGGCTGCCTACACGGTTGCCCGCTCGCGCACCGTCCTGGCCAAGCCAGCGGAGCGTGGTCCGCAGGATTTCAGCCACGTTGCCCCGGAAGGAAACCTCGGGATCGTCCGCAAGTGCCTTGTCGATGCTTGCCGCGGCGTCCTTTTCAGACCATCCGAGGCTGGTCATGGCCGCCACCACCTGTGGTTTCCAGGCAGCCTCCGCCGGGGTGGACGGTTGGGCGGCTCCCGGCGTGCCATGCGGCACCAATTTGCCGGCGAGCTCCAGCACGATCCTGCCGGCCACCTTGGGCCCGATGCCCGGCACTTTGGTGAACGTTTTGCTGTCCCCCGTGTGGGCCGCGACCCGGATGGCTTCGGGCTCGTGGACGGCCAGCACCGCGAGGGCAAGCCGGGGTCCCACGCCGCTGACACTGAGGAGGACGTCGAAGACTTCGCGTTCGTCGTCGGATGCAAAACCGAAAAGTGTCAACGAATCCTCGCGCACAATCAGCGAGGTGAACAGCTTGCCTTCTTCGCCGGTGCGGAGCCGGCTAAGGGTCTGCGGGGTGGCGTTGACGCTCATTCCCGCACCGTTGAGGTCGATCACGGCCGTGGAAAGACCAACGTGCGCTACTGTTCCGCGAAGGAAACTGATCAAGGCCGGGCTCCTGGTGTACCGCCGGGCTCTTAGGGACAGAACCCGACTATCCGAACATATCTACGAATACCCTAGCAAGGCGCCGGGACATTCAGCGTGCGCGGCGCGCCTTCGCCTCGGCATCTGCCCACGCCCGCTGGGCCGGGGTCAGGGAGGAGCTTCCCGGCCCGGTGGTGGCCACCGCGGCACCGCTGCCCGCGCGCCAGGCGTGCGTGATGGCCAGCGCCAGGGCGTCGGCGGCATCGGCCGGGCGTGGCGGTGCGTCCAGCCTGAGGATCTTGGTGACGAGTTTGGTCACCGCATCCTTGTTGGAGGTTCCGCTGCCGGTGACGGCTGCCTTGACTTCCGACGGCGTGTGCAGCGCCACCGGGATCCCGCGCCGGGCCGCTGCTGCAATCACCACGCCGGACGCCTGCGCCACCCCCATCACGGTGCTGACATTGAGTTGCGAGAAAACGCGCTCCACGGCGAGGACGTGGGGTTCGTAGCGGTCCAGCCAGTCATCGATGGCGAGGGCGATCACCAGGAGCCTCTGGTCCAGGGTCTCCTCCGGGGACGTACCGACCACGCCCACAGCAACCATGGTGGCCCGCCTGTTGCGCTCGACGTCGACAACCCCGATGCCGCAACGGGTAAGCCCCGGGTCAACCCCCAGTACGCGCAGCGTCACCGTCCCGCAGCCGCCCTATTCCGCAAGGCGGAAGATCACTCGGCTTCCAGGGCGGCCTGGACTTCGTCACTGAGGTCCGCATTGCTGTAGACGTTCTGGACGTCGTCGAGGTCTTCCAGCGCGTCCACGAGCTTCATGAATTTCTTGGCGGCATCCAGGTCCAGCGGCACCTCCATGGAGGGCACGAACTCAGCTTCGTCGGTGTCGTACTCGATCCCGGCTTCCTTGAGTGCCTCGCGGATGGCCTGGAGATCGGTCGGCTCCGAGTGGATCTCGAAGGTGTCGCCGTTGTCCTTGACTTCCTCGGCTCCGGCGTCGAGGACGGCCATCAGCACGTCGTCCTCGGTCAGGTCCTTCTTGGGCAGTGACACAACACCCTTGCGGCTGAAGAGGTAGCTCACCGAACCGGGATCGGCGATGGTTCCGCCGTTGCGGGAGATGGCCAGGCGCACTTCCGAAGCGGCACGGTTCTTGTTGTCCGTGAGGCATTCGATGAGGAGCGCCGAACCCTGCGGTCCGCGGCATTCGTACATGATTTCGGTGTAGTCGACCACTTCACCGGTGAGGCCGGCCCCGCGCTTGATGGCGCGGTCAATGTTGTCTGCGGGGACCGAGGTCTTCTTGGCCTTGGTGACGGCGAGTTCGAGGCTCGGGTTGCCGGAAAGGTCCGGTCCGCCCATGCGGGCAGCGACTTCGATGTTCTTGATCAGCTTGGCGAACGATTTGGCGCGGCGGCTATCGAGGATGGCTTTCTTATGCTTCGTCGTTGCCCATTTGGAGTGGCCTGACATGCTTTACGCTTCTCCTCTGATCATTCGGATAAAAAGTTCGTGTACGCGTTTTTCCCCAGTCACTTCCGGGTGGAAGGAGGTGGCCAGCAGATGGCCTGAACGCACTGCAACAATTCTAGCCGTCCCCGGCAGCGTCGCGGCGTGGGACGCGTGGGCCGGGTCTGCGGGTTCCACCTGGGCCAGGACCTCCACGCCGGGTCCCACGCGTTCCACCCACGGTCCACGGATGAATACGGCGTGGACGGGTGCAACTCCGGCGTCAGTGGCACTGAAGTCCAGGCCCTTGAAATCAAGGTCGGTCTCGAAGGACTCACGCTGGCGCCCGAAGGCGTTGCGGCGCACGGTGATGTCCAGGCCGCCGAAGGTCTGCTGCGGTTCGCCGGCGAGGTCGGTGGCGGGATCTGCGATCTCGTCCGCCAGCAGGATCATGCCCGCGCAGGATCCGTACACGGGCAGCCCGTCCTTGATACGGCTCCGCAGCGGCTCGGCAAGGTCAAAGGCGCGTGCCAGCTTGTCGATGGCGGTGGATTCACCACCGGGGACGATGAGCCCGTCCAGTCCCTGAAGTTCCGCAGGCCGGCGGATCCCGACGCCGGCGGCACCGGCAGCCTCCACAGCCCGGAGGTGCTCGCGGAAGTCTCCCTGGAGCGCAAGGACGCCGATCCGCAGACCCGAGCCCACACGTGCAGGAGCTTCCGAAGGGGGGTTTGTCATCCATTCAGCATAATGCGCCCGCCGGGCGCTCTCTTCCCCCAAGGGCGCCCGGGGGCCGGGTTCCATGCCGCAGCTGGGATATATTACAGAGCATGCTTTACTTCAGTGTTCCCCTCGGCAAGCTGGTCCGCCGGGTGTCCCGGCTCAGGGGCGGCGGGTCCGCCCTGCCCGGGCTGGTGGTCGAAAAAATCGACCCTGGCTTTATGCAGCGGACTCTCGCCACCCTCCCCCACGGCGTTGCAGTGGTGAGCGGAACCAACGGCAAGACCACTACCACCAAGATGGTGGTAGAACTCCTGGAGAGCCAGGGGCTGAAGGTCTTCACCAACCGCACCGGCAGCAATTTCACCCGCGGCGTGGCAGCGGCCCTGCTCGGCGAGGTGGACTGGCGCGGCCGGCTCAGTGCGGACGTTGCCGTCCTGGAGTTGGACGAAGCCCACGCCGTGCACTTTGTGAACAGCGTTCCGCCGCGTTACAGCCTCCTACTGAACGTGCTGCGCGACCAGCTTGACCGTTTCGGGGAGATTGACAACACAGCCCAGCTGCTGCAGCAGATTGCGGCAAAAACCACGGGAACGGTGGTGCTGAACCGGGAAGACCCGCGGGTGGCCCGCATCGCGGACACCCTCGCCGGACAGGAAGTCCGGTATTTCGGCCTGGACGACTCCCTCCTGAGCACCTTCCCGAACGATGACGACATGCGGGCTGCACCCGGGAGCCCGGTTCCGGCCAACCTCCCGGAAAAGCCGCCGGCCGACGTCGTCCTCCGCAGGGTCGGGCCGGACACGGCCGATTTTGAGTACGACGGCGTCACTGTCACCACGGCGATGAAGCTCCGCGGTGTCTACAACATCTTTAATGCCGCGGCAGCGCTGACGCTCGCCCGCAGCATCTGCGGCGGTGGCGCCGCAACTGCCGACCACGCCACGCTGCTCACCGCGCTGTCCCAGGTGGCACCGGCCTTCGGCCGGGGCGAAAGCCTCACCGTGGACGGTCAGCCGCTGGACCTGGTCCTGGTGAAGAACCCCAGCGGCTTCCGGCTTGGCCTGAAGTCGTTCCCGGCGAGCGGCTATGCCACGATGATTGCAATTAACGACAACTACGCCGACGGCCGGGACATGTCCTGGCTGTGGGATGTGGAATTCGATTCGCTCCGCAGCGGCGGCGTGGACCAGCTGACCGGTTCCCGCGCCTATGACATGGCCCTGCGCCTGCAGTACGACGAGGTCCGGATCGGCGCGGTCCAGCCCGACATCACCACGGCATTGGCCGCCTTCATCCGTGAGTCAAAGGCCAAGCCCAAGCGGATCTTCTGCACTTACACCGCCATGCTGGCCATCCGCCGCGAGCTGTCCAAAATCACCACAGTGGAGGTGGTCTCATGACCGCGGAACCAACGGGCGCAGAGCCAACTGGTACGGAGACAACGGGCAGCAAGGGCACAATCCGGGTCGTGCAGCTTTATCCGCGCGACATGAACATCTACGGCGACTGGGGTAACGCCCTGGTTCTCAAGCGGCGCATTGGTTGGCACGGGTATACCCCGGAGCTGCTGGAATACAACGTCGGAGACGAATTTCCGGCGGATGTGGACATCATTCTGGGCGGCGGCGGGCAGGACAGCGGCCAGTTGGTCATCCAGGATGACCTGCATTCACGGGCAGGCAACCTCACGGAGCTGGCGGAGGATGGCGCCCCCATGCTGGTCATCTGCGGCCTTTACCAGCTTTTCGGACGGTTCTTCAAGACCCGCACGGGCTCCGTGATTCCCGGCATCGGCATCCTGGACGTCGAAACGCACGGCACGGACGAACGGCTCATCGGGAACGTCAAGGTGGCAACGGCAGAATTCGGCGAGGTGCTCGGCTACGAGAACCACAGCGGACAGACCACCCTGGGCAGCGGCGTCCGGCCGTTGGGGACCGTGGCCAAAGGAACAGGCAACAACAGCAGCGACGGCCATGAGGGCGCGCGCTTCCGCAATATAGTGGCCAGCTACCTGCACGGTTCGCTCCTCCCGAAGAACCCCGCCATCGCCGATTTCCTGATCAGGACCGCCGCCGAACGCAAGTACGGCACCTTTGTCCCCGGCACCCCGGACGACCACTATGCCGCACTTGCCAGGGAACACGCTGCCCGCCGACCGCGCTGAACACCCGGCCGCGCTGAAACCCCGGCCGCGCTGAACACCCGGCCGCGCTGAACACCCGGCCGCGCTGAACCGGGCGTGGACGGCGGAGTTCAGCGTTCCTGGGTAATCAGGAGTTCATGTGCGCCTGCGGCGGCCGCGCCCATCGAGTCCACCACCGTTGCGGTCCTCAGCCTGGTGGCGGCGTCGGCCTCGGGGGTGGCACAGGTGCCCTGCGGTGCATCCGAAGCAACGGAGCACCAGCGGTAGGGCCCGTCGACAATCACCGATGGAACCCACGCCAGGTCGGAGGCCGCCCACTTACCCGTCGCGTCCTGGCTGAACTGAGCCCGGACCAGCAGCCCTTCGTTGTTGACCACATACCACGGCGACAGTTCAGTGACCCCGTTGCCCAGCCCGTAAACGATCCAGGTGCCCTTGTAATTCTCGATCGGCAGCACGGAATGGGTGTGGTGTCCGTAGACCAAGGTGAATTGGCCGCTGTCCACCAGGGCGTGGGCCACTTCCTGCTGCTGGGCGTTGGCTGCGCTCGCGTACTCATCCCCGGCGTGCATGGCTCCCAGCACAATGTCCGCGCCCAGCGCCCGCGCCTTTTCAGCCTTCGCGATCATTGTTGGCGCATCCAGCATGTCTACCTGCCAAGGGTATTCAGGGTATTGGCCGTTGAGGCCGTAGGTCCCCTGGATGATCGCGATCTTGGCCGCTTTTGTCTGCAGCACGAGAATGCCCTGGGACTCCGCTTCGGTGCGGTAGGAACCAGTATGTTTCAGCCCTGCAGCGTCCAGCGCATCCAGGGTTCGCAGCAAGCCGTCCGTGCTCCGGTCGATGGTGTGGTTGCTGGCGGTGGTGCAGGCTTGGTAGCCCACGTCCTTGGAGGCTGCGATGATCTGGGGCGGGACGTTGAAGGACGGGTACGCTGAAAACGGTCCGTCAGGTCCGGCCACCGGCGTTTCCTGATGGCAGATGGCCAGGTCGCTGGCTTGGATGTATTTGCGCTGGCCCTCCAGGAGCGGCACGAAGTCCAGCCCCGGTTTGCCAGCCGCGGCGGCGTCCTCACGGGCCTGCTGCCAGAGTTGAGTGTGTATCAGCATGTCGCCGGTGACCAGCACAGAGGTGCAGCGCAGCGAGGGACACGCAGGTCCGGCTCCCGGCGTCGGCGTCGGGGTGGGTGAGGGGGTAACCGACGCCGAGGGGACTGGCTGGCCTGCAGAGGATCCGGCATTGGACCCCGCGGACGTTGTGGGCGCATTCTGCTCGGCCACCAGGCCGCAGCCGGCAAGGGCCGCCGCGAGAATGGCGGCGGACAGTGCCACACCGGTCCGGACTGCAGCAACGCCAAATTTCTTCCCCATAAGCGCAAGTGTAGGTTTGGAATTTCGGGAAGGCGCGCATTTGGTGCGTTGAGAAGCAAGCCCGCGTGTGAAAGCTTTACTTCATGACTAACCCCCTGCTGACTTCCAGCGCCCTGCCCTACGGTCTGCCGCCTTTTGCCGAGATCACCGCCTCCCACTATGCGGAGGCAGTCCAAGCCGGTCTTGCCGAACACCTTGCTGAAATCCAGGGCATCGTGGACAACCCCGAGCCAGCTTCGTTTGAGAATACAGCGGTGGCGATGGAGCAGGCAGGACGGCTGCTGGAGCGGGCCAGTGCCTCCTTTTTCACCCTCGTTTCAGCAGATGCCTCCGATGAGATCCGGCACCTTGAAACTGAACTGTCGCCGCATATTGCAGCACACCAGGATGATGTGTACCTCAACCGCGGACTCTTCAACCGTTTCGCCTCCATTGATACGGCCGGCTGCGGGCCGGAATCGGCGCGGCTGGTGGAGGAGTACCTGAAGGAGTTCCGGCAGTCGGGGATCCAGTTGGCAGGAGCGGACCAGGACCGGCTGAAGGCTGTGAACGCCGAGCTGTCCCGGCTCGGCACCGAGTTTGGCCAGCGGGTGAAGGAGGCCATGAAATCTGCAGCCCTGCTGCTGGACAGCGAGGGCGACCTCGCCGGCCTGCCGGCGGATGACATTGCCAGCGCCGCGGAAGCAGCCCGCACGGCGGGACACGAAGGCAAATTTCTGCTGACCCTGATCCAGCCAAGCAACCAGCCCGCCATGGCCGCCCTCGAAAACCGGGAGATCCGCCGTCGGCTGTTTGAAGCCTCCGTCAGCCGAGGAAGCGACGGGGGCAGGCAGGATGTCCTGGAATTAGTCAGGTCCATGGCAGGTCTGCGGGCCGAAAAAGCCACGCTCCTGGGCTTCGCGAACTATGCCGAACTGGAGGTGGACCGGCAGACGGCTCCCGACTTTGAAGCCGTCCAGACGATGCTGAACCGGTTGGCACCGGCCGCCGTCCGCAACGCGGACGCCGAAGCGGCGGCGTTGGGGGAGATTGCCGGACACCCGCTGGAGGCTTGGGACTGGGCGTTCTACTCGGCCAAGGTCCGGAGGGAGAAATACGCCGTTGATGAGCAGGCACTCCGTCCCTACTTTGAGCTGGACCGCGTGCTTCAGGACGGGGTGTTCCATACCGCCACCTCCCTGTATGGCATCACTTTCCATGAACGGACGGACCTTCGCGGCTACCACCCTGACGTCCGTGTCTGGGAGGTCCGGAACGAAGACGGCAGTGGGCTCGGCCTGTTCCTTGGCGACTACTACACGAGGGAGTCCAAGCGCGGCGGCGCATGGATGAACTCGCTGGTTGAACAGTCCGGCCTTCTCGGCACCAAATCCGTGGTCGTCAACAACCTGAATATTTCCAAGCCTCCGGCAGGTGAGCCCACACTCCTGACGCTGGATGAGCTGCGCACAACCTTCCACGAGTTCGGCCACGCCCTGCACGGGCTGTTTTCCAACGTGACATATCCCCGGTTTTCCGGGACGTCGGTCCCCCGCGACTTTGTGGAGTATCCGTCGCAGGTCAACGAGATGTGGATCCTGTGGCCTGAGGTGCTGGCCAACTACGCCCGGCACTATGCCACCGGCGAACAGCTCCCGCAGGATGTGGTGGACAAGCTGAATGAGTCCCGGCTCTGGGGCGAAGGCTTTGGTACAGCGGAATACCTAGGCGCCGCCCTGCTGGACCTCGCATGGCACGTGCTGGACGGCACTGACGTCCCGGAGGATGTGGTGGCGTTCGAGGCCAAGTCCCTCGCTGCCGCCGGAGTGGCCCATGCCCTGATTCCGCCGCGGTACCGCACCGGGTATTTCCAGCACATCTTTGCCGGGGACGGCTACGCTGCAGGCTACTACTCCTACATTTGGAGTGAGGTCCTGGATGCAGAAACCGTGGACTGGTTCAGCGAGAACGGCGGTATGACCCGCGGCAACGGCGAACGGTTCCGGCAGGAACTGCTGTCTCGCGGCAACAGCCGGGATCCGCTCGAGTCCTTCCGCGTCCTGCGCGGACGCGATGCGCGGCTGGAGCCGCTGCTCAAGCGCCGCGGCCTCGAGTAACTCCACTCCCGACAGAAAAGAACGACGGCGGCGAGTCACCCGGCAAAGGTGACTCGCCGCCGTCGCGGTTTGTTGCTCGGAGGCAGGTACTGGTCCGGCAGCTTGCGTAAAAGGGGCCCTGCGTCCCCGCTCGCCGCGAAGCGGCCTTAGCGGGACGTGGGGAATAGCAAGCAGAGGATCAGTACCTGCCGTCAGGCAGAGGACTACCAGCCGCGCTCGGCGAGGCGGTGGGGCTGCGGGATTTCGTCCACGTTGATGCCCACCATGGCTTCGCCCAGGCCGCGGGAGGCCTTGGCGATGACGTCCGGGTCATCGAAGAAGGTGGTGGCCTTCACGACGGCGGCGGCGCGCTGGGCGGGGTTGCCGGACTTGAAGATGCCGGAGCCGACGAACACGCCGTCGGCGCCGAGCTGCATCATCATCGCCGCATCAGCCGGGGTGGCGATGCCGCCTGCGGTGAACAGCACCACAGGAAGCTTGCCGGTGGCGGCGATTTCCTTGACCAGTTCGTACGGGGCCTGCAGTTCCTTGGCGGCGACGTAGAGCTCGTCCTCGGGCAGAGCCGCGAGCTTGAGGATCTCGGCGCGGATCTGGCGCATGTGGGTGGTGGCGTTGGAAACGTCCCCGGTGCCGGCCTCGCCCTTGGACCGGATCATGGCCGCGCCCTCGTTGATGCGGCGCAGGGCCTCACCCAGGTTGGTGGCACCGCACACGAACGGAACCGTGAAGTTCCACTTGTCGATGTGGTTGGTGTAGTCGGCCGGGGTCAGGACCTCGGACTCGTCAATGTAGTCCACGCCCAGGGACTGCAGGATCTGGGCTTCGACAAAGTGGCCGATCCGGGCCTTGGCCATGACCGGCACCGACACGGCGTCGATAATCTTGTCGATCATGTCCGGATCGGACATCCGGGACACGCCGCCCTGGGCACGGATATCGGCCGGAACGCGTTCCAGCGCCATCACGGCAACGGCACCGGCGTCTTCGGCGATGCGGGCCTGTTCGACATTGACGACGTCCATGATGACGCCGCCCTTGAGCATCTCAGCCATGCCGCGCTTAACGCGGCTGCTGCCCGTGACGCTGTTCGCGGACGAACCGGCTTCGCTGCTTACATCAGGTGTAGACACAAAAACCCCTATGGGTAGATAGATGACCTTCGCCGGGCGTGAGGGCGGCACGGAAATGCCGAAAAATACACGCACCGGATTGCCGGATCCATTGACCGGGCAGTCCTAATACTAGTCCCACCACGGCCAGCCGGCTTAATCAGGCTTAATCAGGTGCCGCGGTGTCCGCCAAGGCCTGGCGGCGGACTACCAGCACCCGCTGGACCACCGTGACCAGGCTGGCCGCGGCCAACAGCCCGAGCGTCACGAGCAGGGCAATGTGGGGCAGCCCCAGTCCCGTGAATCCGGTGACCACCAGCACTGAGACGAGTCTTTCGGCGCGCTCAGCTATGCCCACATTTGCCGTGAAGCCCAGGGATTCAGCCTTGGCACGGGTGTAGGACACCACCATGCCCAGGACGAGGCAGATTATCGCAGCAATTGCGATGGCGAAATCTGCGCCGCCGGTGAAGAACCAGATGGCAAGCCCCGCAAACAGCGCGCCATCGGCCACCCGGTCCAGCGTGGAATCCAGGAAGTTCCCCCAACGTCCACCGGTGTCCCGCATCCTTGCCATGATGCCGTCCAGCACGTCGGAAAAGATGAAGGCTGTGATGAAGAGCGTTCCCCACCACAGCTGGCCGAGCGGGTAGAAGACCAGCGCCCCGGCCACCACTCCGGCCGTTCCGATGATGGTGACGGCGTCGGGCGAAATACCGATTTTCAGAAGCCAGCGGGCAAGCGGAGTAAACAGCGCGGTGAAAAAGCCGCGCGCATGCCTATTCAGCATCCGTCTCCCCGGGCCAGGCCTGGGCGACCTGCTGGCGGACCTCATCAAGTGTCTGCGTTATGGCCTTGGTCTGGGCAATGATGGGGAAGAAGTTCCCGTCCCCGCCCCACCGCGGAACGATGTGCTGGTGCAGGTGCGCTGCGATGCCTGCCCCGCCCACCACGCCCTGGTTCATGCCGAGGTTGAAGCCGCCCGGGTTCGCTACCTTGCGCAGGACCTTCATGGCCGTCTGCGTGACCTCCGAGAACTCGGCGGTCTCCTCCAGCGTGAGGTCCGTGTAGTCGGGAACGTGCCGGTAGGGGCAGACCAGCAGGTGGCCCGGGTTATAGGGAAACAGGTTGAGCACCACGTAGCAGGTCCTCCCCCGGTAGACGATGAGCGCTTCTTCGTCAGTCCGGCCCGGGCCGAGACAGAACGGGCAGTCGTTTTCGTTCTTGAACTGGTGCTGGCCGCCCTTGATGTAGGCCATCCGGTGCGGAGTCCACAGGCGCTGGAATGCATCCGGAACGCCCGCGAGATCAAAGTCGTCGGTCACGCCGGCATCACGTGGATATCCTGCGCCTGTGTTCTCCTGCACCGTGTCTGTTTCCGTTTCCGCTAGCTGGTCCGGTTACGGACGGCTTCCGTGATCCGCTTGACGGCCTCGGCCACCGGCACACCGTTGTCCTGGCTGCCGTCGCGGAACCGGAAGGACACCGCTCCGGCCTCGGCGTCGTCGCCGCCGGCGATCAGGACAAACGGGATCTTGTCCTTGCTGGCCGTGCGGATCTTCTTGGGGAACCTGTCCGAGGAAGTATCAACCTCGGCGCGGATCCCCGCCGCCTTGAGCTGGTCAACGACGTCGAACATGTAGTCGTTAAACGTTTCGGCAACCGGGATGCCCACTACCTGCACCGGGGCAAGCCAGGCCGGGAAGGCGCCGGCGTAGTGCTCGGTGAGCACACCCATGAACCGCTCGATCGAGCCGAACAGTGCACGGTGGATCATCACGGGACGCTGGCGGGTGCCATCAGCCGCCTGGAACTCCAGTTCGAACCGCTCCGGGAGGTTGAAGTCCAGCTGGATGGTGGACATCTGCCAGGTGCGGCCCAGTGCGTCCTTGGCCTGCACAGAGATCTTCGGTCCGTAGAAGGCGGCTCCACCCGGATCCGGGACAAGTTCCAGTCCGGATTCGTGCGCCACCTCGGCGAGGGTATTGGTGGCCTCTTCCCAGGCGGCGTCGTCACCGACGGATTTCTCCGGATCCTTGGTGGACAGTTCCAGGTAGAAGTCGTTCAGGCCGTAGTCCTGGAGCAGGCCGAGGACGAAGTTCAGGGTTTTGGTGAGCTCGTCCTTCATCTGCTCGCGGGTGCAGTAGATGTGGGCATCGTCCTGGGTCATGCCGCGGACCCGGGTCAGCCCGTGGACTACGCCGGACTTTTCGTACCGGTAGACGGAGCCGAATTCGAAGAGGCGCAGAGGGAGTTCACGGTAAGAGCGTCCGCGGGCACGGAAGATCAGGTTGTGCATGGGGCAGTTCATCGGCTTCAGGTAGTAGTCCTGGCCGGGCTTGCGGACGGTGCCGTCCTCGTTGAGTTCCGCGTCCACGTGCATCGCGGGGAACATACCGTCCTTGTACCAGTCCAGGTGCCCGGAGACTTCGTACAGGTGGCCCTTGGTGATGTGCGGCGTATAGACGAATTCGTACCCGGCGTCGACGTGCCGCTGGCGGGAGTAGTCCTCCATCTCCTTGCGGATGATGCCGCCCTTGGGATGGAACACCGGCAGTCCCGAACCGAGCTCGTCCGGGAACGAGAACAGGTCAAGTTCGGCGCCAAGCTTGCGGTGGTCCCGCCGTTCGGCCTCGGCGAGGCGTTCCTGGTAGGCCTTGAGCTCATCCTTGGTTGGCCACGCAGTTCCGTAGATGCGCTGCAGCTGCTGGTTCTTCTGGTTGCCCAGCCAGTACGCAGCTGAGGAACGGGTCAGCGCGAAGGCATTGGAGATGAGCTTGGTGTTGGGCAGGTGCGGGCCGCGGCAGAGGTCGCACCAGACGCTGTCACCGCTCTTCCGGTCCACGTTGTCGTAGATGGTGATGTCGCCGGCGCCGACCTCGACGTTGACTCCTTCGCCTGCTTCGGCGGCGTCGTTCTTCTTGCCCAGCAGTTCCAGCTTGTAGGGCTCGTCCTTCATCGCCTCGCGGGCCTCGTCCTCGCTGACCACGCGGCGGACGAACTTCTGGTTTTGGTTGATGATCTTGAGCATCATCTTTTCGAGGGTTTTAAGGTCCTCGGGCGTGAACGGTGCCGAGACGTCGAAGTCGAAGTAGAAGCCGTCCGTGATGTACGGGCCGATGCCAAGCTTGGCGTCCGGGCGCAGCTGCTGCACTGCCTGGGCCATCACGTGGGCGGTGGAGTGGCGGAGCACGTTCAGGCCATCGGGCGAACCGATGGTGACAGCCTGGATCTCGGAGCCTTCGGGCAGCTCCTGGTCCAGGTCCTTCAGCTCGCCGTCGACGCGGGCGGCAACAACGTCCCGGCGCTCAAAGTAGAGTTCCGCACCGGTTGTCCCGGTAGTCACCTTGGTCTCTTCGCCATCGACGACGAGGGTGATCTGCTGGGCATCTGACACGGGTGTCTCCTATTCAAAGTTAAGGCTTCATAGCTTGTGGCATACGGGGACCACAGCCAGCCATCGTCAATGCTATCGGTTTCCTGAGAGGCCGACCAACGGGACCCGCAACCCTGCATGGCCGGTTTGGGCGGCGAAGAGGGGCTTAGCCGCCCATTCCGGTAATGGCCAGGCTCCGGCTGATCCCATCCAGCGGATGCGGCACATCTGCCGTCTCGGTCCGGGACTCCGGGAACGGCAACGTTTCCACGCGGCTCAGGTCCCAGGCCATGTTGGCGCTCAGGCTAATGCCCCTGGGTCCGGTCCGCCGGGTGGTGCCACGGATCAGCAGCAGCCGGGTGCCGAACAGCAACAGCCCTGCCTGCTCCTGGGCTTCATGGAAGAAGACGGAATCGATGCAGCCGGTGCCGTCGTCGATGCTGATGAACACCACCCGCCGGCCTCCGCGCATGGGAGGGGTCTGGGTGGCAATGCGCACACCAGCAACCAGCACCTCGGTGCCGTTGCGCAAGCCCAGGAGTTTGTCCGCCGTGGTGACGCCGAGCCTGTCCAGCATGGGCCGGTGGCTGTCCATCAGATGCCCGCTGACATCAATGGCCATCAGGTCAAGTTCCGCCCGGACGTTGTCCACCAGGGTAGGCGCGGGAAGGCCTGGTTTGACGTTGCGGAGTTCCACGTCCCCCAGCGGCAAGGCCAACTGCCCCTCCATGACCTCGGTGCCCTTCCGGGTGCTTTTCGTGGCCTGGAGTCTTTGCAGGTGCTGGACGAGGTCTGCCCGGTTGGCGCTGCCGCCTGAATCAAGGTGCAGGGAATCAAAGGCACCCAACTGGGCCAGCCTCTTGATGCTTGGCTTGCTCAGCCTGGACCGTGCCCGGAGATCCGCCAGGGAGTCGTA
Source organism: Arthrobacter pascens (assembly GCF_030815585.1). Taxonomy (NCBI): domain Bacteria; kingdom Bacillati; phylum Actinomycetota; class Actinomycetes; order Micrococcales; family Micrococcaceae; genus Arthrobacter; species Arthrobacter pascens. The sequence goes on along the minus strand of NZ_JAUSWY010000001.1, from coordinate 1,677,442 downwards.
GGGCTGGCCGGCCACAATGCGTTTGAGCTCGGCAGCGGACATGCCGTAGATCCCGTTCAGGCTCAGCCTGATCCCCAGCTTGCCACTGTCCTGTCCTTCCGTGACCCGCTCCACCCGGTATTCTGCCTGGCTGCGGTTGATGTCCAGCGGCAGGATAGGGATGCCCAGCCTGCGGGCCTCCGCCACCAGGAGCCGCTTGGGATACATGCCGGGATCGTGCTCCCACAACCCGGCGAGGAAAGCCTCCGGGTGGTGCGCCTTGAGCCAGGCCGACTGGTAGGTGGGCACTGCAAACGCAGCCCCATGTGCTTTGCAGAAACCAAAACTTCCAAAGGCCTTCAGCGTCTCCCAGACCTTGTCCACCACAACAGGCGTGTAGCCCTTGGCCCGGGCCTCCTTGCGGAAGAACTCCTCCACTTTCGGCTCGAGTGCCTCATTGCCCAGCGCGCGGCGGAATTCGTCCGCCCGAGCCAGGCCGCAGCCTGTCATGACATTGAAGGTCTTCAGGATCTGTTCATGGAAAACGGTGACCCCATGCGTTTCCTGCAGCACCGGTTTCAGGTCCGGGTGCGGGTAGACCTCCGGGGCGAAACCGTGCCGGTGCTCAAGGAACGGCCGCACCATATCCGACTTCATGGGTCCCGGCCGGAACAGCGAAATATCAATGATGAGGTCATTGAAATCACGGGGGGCCATCTTGCCGACCAGCTCACGCTGGCCTGGGGACTCGATCTGGAAACAGCCAAGGGTGTGGGTGCTGCGGATGAGTTCATACGTTGGTTCATCATCAAGCGGCACCGCATTGAGGTTGATGTGGCCGTTCTCGGCGATGTAGTCCGGCCCGGTGCCCTCGGGACCTGCAGGATGGGCTCCTGCAGCCACCACCTCCGCTTTGGAGGGGTGGATCCTGATCACCTCCCGGACGGCAAAGGCCATGGCGCTCTGCATCCGGACCCCCAGGACATCGAGCTTGAGCATGCCCATGGGATCCATGTCGTGTTTGTCGAACTGGCTCATGGGCAGCCCCAGTCCGCTGGGCTGGACAGGGGTCCGGTCCAGCAGGGTTGCATCGCCCAGGATCACTCCGCAGGGGTGCATGGAGATGTGCCGTGGCAGCCGGTCCAGCCGCTCCGTGAGGTCCACCAGCAGGTCAAGCTGCTGGTTTTCGGCGAGCCCCCGCTGTTCCACGCGCCCGGCGAATTCCCGCAGTTCAGGTTTCTCCACCAGTGCCTCACGGAACTTACGGGCTGAAAACCGCCACAGCTGCTTGGCAATCTCCCCCACATCGCCGTCGTCCATGCCCAGCGCCATCCCGGCATCCCGGACAGCGCCGCGGGCCCGGTAGCCGTTCTGCATGCTCATGAGCGTTACACGCTCGGAGCCGAAACGGTCAAAGATCTTCCGGTAGACGTTGTGCCGTTCAGCACTTTCGACGTCGATGTCGATGTCCGGCAACGTGGCCCGGTCACGGGAAAGGAAGCGTTCAAAGATCAGGTCATGCTGCAGCGGGTTCACCTGGCTGACATCGATCAGGTAGTTGACCAGGCTGGATGCCCCGGAACCGCGGGCCGCCGCCCTGACCCCCATGTCCAGGATCATCCTGGAGACCTCTGCGACGGTGAGGAAGTAGGAGGAGAATCCGAGGTTCAGGATGATCCCCAACTCGTGCTCCAGCCGCGAGCGCATCTCCTTTTCGGCGGCACCGGAGATTCCAGGGAACCGCCTGCCGATCCCGGCCTCACAACGCTGGAGCAGCTCAACGTGCGGATCCTGGTCTATGCCGATGACTGAAGCCTCCGGGACCACCGGCTGTTTCCAGCCCATGTCCGTCACCGGGTCCATCCGACAGAGATCGGCGAGCGCCTCGGTCTGGGCCATCAGCTGCTTGAGGTCCGCCGCGCCGTATCCTGCGGCGCGGATGATTTCCCTGCCCAGCTGGAGCATCTGGCCGGATGATTTCAGCCAGCCCTGGCCATTGGGCTGCAGCAGGGGTTCGGCGGCCAGTTCCGGGAGGGACTTCAGTGTCCGGGCCGAATCCAGCACGTCCGCCGTGGCGGCGCCGTCCTCGGCGCAATAGCGTACAGCGTTGGTAAGCACTGCCGGAACCTGGTGTTCTTCTGCGAGTTTGAGCATCCGCACAGCATGGGCTGTACTCAACGGAGTGCCGGGTGCGCTGAGCTGTGAGACAACTTCAGCAACCACGGTTCCCGCCGGCATGGTTTCCACCCAGCGTTTAAAAAGGGTGCGGGGGCGCAGGTAGCGCCGGCCGCCTATGGCCCGTCCGACGTCGGAATCAGGTCCGATCAGGACCGTCAGTACCGGTTTGAGGGTCCGTGGATCCAGGGTCCGGGATGCGAGTTCTGCACGGGTGACTGCCACGGGCACCGCTCCCCCGGCTTTGCCGGAGGTGCGGGCGTGGGCATCCGAGACCAGCCGGCACAGGGCACGGTAACCGGCCCCTTTGTTGTTTCCGCGGGCGAGCACCACCACACGGCCGCCGAGCTGGGTGCGGTGATCGCCGTCGTCGTCAAAGACCGCAAGGTCAACCCCGACAACGGGATCGATGCCGGCAGCCTTGCATGCTTTGAGGTGTTTGACGGTGCCGTACAGCCCGTCCCTGTCCGTGCAGGCGAGCGCCGTGGCACCATCCGCGGCAGCGACCTGGGCGAGCTCGTCGGGCCACGACACGCCGTAATGCGCGCTGAAAGCGGTGGAAACGTGGAGATGGGTAAAAGTCATGCGGTTCTGGGCTGGAGCGCGTCATGGATCCGCAGCAGCCGCCAGCGGCCGCTGCCGATGTGCCGGGTCAGGTCAAGGGTGAGCGGCTCTTCCGGTGACTGACTGCCTGTGGACCCGGCGCCGCCCGAAGCCCGGGAGCTGTCTGAGGCCAGGACCTGGACCCGCCAGATTTCGTGGTCCACCAGGCCGGGCCCGCTGCCCAGGGGCGCGCGGCTTTCCTCCGCCCACCACTGCCGGCGTTCGTACCACCGCACAGGTTCGGCGCAGACCGTGTACCACCGCCCTGCCCACTGAAGCTTCAACGGCTGGCCGGCAGCGGTGCAGACGACATCCACGGATTCGCTGAACATGCCCATGGGGCCTCCCGGAACAAAACTGAAAACTGTGGCTGAAACACTGGCCACATCACTTGTTGTTCGAATACATATTCGAACAACTCAAGTCTACGCCGGTGCCCGGACAAAACCTAGGCAGGGGTGGACGGACGGGGCGCCAGGGAGCAGGATTGTGCCATGACCACCAATGACGCACTCCTTAAGCACGTAAGCATCAAGGCCCAGGACTCCACACTCGTGGCCACCTTCGATATCGACGGCAACATACCGGGATCAGGTGCGTATGTGGTGGGGCTTGTGGCGGCCACCCCTGACTATTCATCACAAAGACGGCTGGGTATTGAGTTCATGAACGGGGAGGCGATCGCCTTCTACGCGTTCAGCCATGAACAGGGCACCGAAGAAAACTACGATCTCAGCGGAGTCACGCACTCCGGCAGCAGCATTACAGGGAACTTTCCCCTTGCCGCCATCCATGGGCTGGGCAAGGGGCACGTGATGTCAGCCTTCAGCGAGGCTGACGGCCGGGAATTCCAGTCCGGCGTCGCCGTCGAGGAAGCGCTCTAAGGGAACAGCGCCGAACGAACGGCGTCAGCTGTTCTCTTTGTGGACCTTCAGCTCGAGTTCAATGAAGCCCGAGATCATGGCCCGGTAGGTTGATTCCACAATGTCGGGATCGATGTCCTTTTTTTCGGCAGCCGACCGGACGTGTTCAATGATCCGTTCCACCCGGCCGGGCGCGCGGACTTCAGCGTCGTCACCCTTCAGGGTTCCGGCGATCCGGATCAGCCGTTCCCGCCGGGCAATAAGGGTCACGATCTGATCGTCCACCTCATCGACAGCAATGCGCACAGCAGCGAGCTGCTCTTTGTCGGCCAAAGCGTCTTTGTCGTTTCCTTGAATTGTCGCCATCACATGACAATATCGAAGCATGCAGCCAAGAGTCGACCTCATCTCGCTAGGTGTACGCAGCGTCGCCGATTCCCGCCGCTTCTATGCGGAGGGACTCGGCTGGCCCGTCCACAAGGAATTTCCGGGTGACGTGGTGTTTGTCCAGGTCAACCACGGCCTGATGCTGTCCCTCTGGGACGCCGGGCAGATGCAGGCAGAGGCGGGAGTCGGCGCTCCCGGCGCGGTTCCCTGCATCACCCTGAGCCACAACCTGGCCAGCGCCGACGAGGTGGACAGAGTCATGGCCGAGGCCAAAGCCGCCGGCGCGGTCATCGTCGCGGAGCCGGTCACCCAGCCCTGGGGTGGGTACAGCGGCTATTTTGCCGATCCGGACGGCTTCCGCTGGGAGGTTGCCTACAATCCCACCTGGACAGTGGACGACGCCGGGAAGGTCACCGTTTAGCTGCCCGTTTCAGTTCCGGCCCCCTAGAACAACGCCTCCACGGGCCTGATGAGTTCCGGGGAGTTGTTGCGGACGTTCCCCACCTCCGTGCCCACGGAATCAACGCGCCACCCCGCGGCAACGTCCTTGACCCCTGCCCGGACCAGGTCCACCAGGCCGGCGGCGTCATCGGCCTGCGGATCAAGCCAGGATTCCATCGTGGCCCTGTCCATGGGCAGCGGCACACGGTCGTGCAGGGCCGTGAGCCTGCCGAACACCGTGGATTCAGCCCCGGGAGGTGGAGTGTCCGCTGTCAGGATGGAAGTGGAGAGCATCCAGTGCCCTGGGTCCCCCTCAGCCTTGGAGGGGTCCTTCCACCATTCGTAGAGCCCGGCGAACACCAGCCCGCTGCCCTGGGCGGGGTGGACGTAGTAAGGCTGTTTGGCTTTGCCGGTGCCTTGCTTCCATTCGTAGTACCCGTCGGCGGGGACGGCGCAGCGCCGCGATTGGATGGCCTTCCGGAATGCCGGCTTTTCGAGCACTGTCTCGCTCCGGGCATTGATCATTTTCGGTCCGATGCCGGGATCCTTGGCCCAGGACGGAACCAGTCCCCAGCGGGCCACATGCAGCTGCCGCACGGTCCCCTCGTCAATCAGCCGCTCCAGGACAATGGGCACGTCGTCGGTGGGCGCAACGTTCCAGGACGGCGGAATGTCCACCTCTTCTTCGAGTCGGGCATCGAACTCAGCCAGCAGGTCCCCCACTGCCCGTGCCATCACATAGCGTCCACACATGGCTCCAGCATGCCACCGCGCTCCGGCGGTGTCATCCGGCAGCGCCATCCGCTGCGTCATCCGCCGACGGGTGCAGGCATGGGCGCCGGGGAATAGCAACCGGCAGGATACCGTTGATGGGAACGAACCCCCTCAACGCTTAGGAGAGCTCCGTGGACTTTACCCCCGAATCCGGTACCATCACCATGTTTTCCACCACCTGGTGCGGATACTGCAACCGGCTGAAGAAGCAGCTGGACGCGCAGGGCATCGGCTACACGGAAATAAACATCGAGGAAGTCGATGGAACCGCGGACCTTGTGGAGCAGCTCAACGGCGGGAATCGCACCGTCCCCACCGTGCTTTTCCCCGACGGCACAGCCGCCACCAACCCCTCCGCCGCCGAGGTCAAGAGCCGCCTGGCTGCATAACACAGCTGAATAGCTGATGTGATAGACAGAACGGGACCGGCATTCGTGTCAGTCCCGTTCTGTCTATCTGCATCGAGGGAGCCTTCCGTGGTCCATAAAGTCAAAGGTGTTGTTGCCCGCTCCAAGGGCGCCCCAGTCACGCTGGAGACCATAATGGTGCCGGATCCGGGGCCGGGCGAGGCGCTGGTTGACGTGCTCACCAGCGGCGTCTGCCACACAGACCTGCACTACAAGCTGGGCGGCATCAGCGACGATTTTCCCTTCCTGCTCGGACACGAGGCAACAGGCGTGGTCAGCGCCGTGGGCCCGGATGTCACCGAGGTGGCCCCCGGCGACCGCGTTGTGCTGAACTGGCGCGCCGTCTGCGGAACGTGCCGCGCCTGCAGCCGCGGTGAGGCCCAGTATTGCTTCAACACGCATAACGCCACCCAGAAGATGACGCTGGAGGACGGCACGGAGCTGTCCCCCGCCCTGGGCATTGGTGCCTTTACCGAAAAGACCCTGGTGGCCGCGGGCCAGTGCACCAAAGTGGATCCCGACGCCGATGCTGCCGCCGTCGGGTTGCTCGGCTGCGGCGTGATGGCCGGGCTGGGTGCCGCGATCAACACGGGAGGTGTCAAGCGCGGTGACTCCGTCGCCGTCATCGGCTGCGGAGGCGTGGGCGTCGCCGCCATCGCCGGAGCTGCGCTCGCGGGCGCAACCACTATCATCGCCGTCGACATCGACCCGAAGAAGCTCGAACGTGCCCAGGAACTGGGCGCCACCCACACCGTTGATTCCTCGGAAGCGGACCCGGTGGAACAGATCCGGGAACTCACCGGCGGCTTCGGCGCTGACGTGGTGATTGACGCCGTCGGACGTCCCGAAACCTACAAGCAGGCGTTCTACGCGCGCGACCTCGCCGGCACGGTGGTCCTGGTGGGCGTCCCGACGCCGGAAATGACGCTGGAGCTTCCCCTCCTGGATGTGTTCGGCCGGGGCGGATCGCTGAAGTCCTCGTGGTACGGCGATTGCCTGCCCTCCAGGGACTTCCCGATGCTGATCAGCCTGTACCAGCAGGGAAAGCTGGACCTGGACGCCTTTGTGACCGAGCGGATCACCATCGACCAGGTGGAGGAAGCCTTCGACAAGATGCACTCCGGTTCGGTGCTGCGTTCGGTGGTGGAACTGTGACCGCGGCACCGGAAAGAGCGGGCGGCGCTCTGCGGATCGACCGCCTGGTCACCTCCGGGACGTTTTCGCTCGACGGCGGTACCTGGGATGTGGACAACAACGTCTGGATCGTGGGCAACGACGAGGAGTGCGTTGTCATCGACCCTGCGCACGACGCCGCGGCCGTGGCTGCTGCGGTGGGCGGCAGGAAGCTCAAAGCCATCCTTCTGACGCATGGCCACGACGACCACATCGGATCCGTCGGTGATTTCTGGGACCTGGTCCAGGCCCCCATCCACCTCAACCAGGCGGACTGGATGCTGTGGCGGAACCTCTACCCGGAGGTGGACCCGGACGCTGACATCAGCCATGGTGACGTCTTTGACGTTGCCGGATCCAAGCTTAAGGCGCTGCACACGCCCGGGCATTCACCGGGGTCCGTATGCTTTTACCTGCCTGGCAACGGGGCCACCGAAGGCACGGTCTTCACCGGTGACACCCTGTTCCGGGGCGGACCGGGAGCTACCGGCAGGTCCTTCAGCAGTTTCCCCACCATCATCGATTCGATCCGGACGTGGCTGCTGCCCCTTCCGCCCGGAACGGTGGTGCGCACGGGCCACGGGGATTCCACCACCATCGGGGCGGAGGCACCGCAGCTGGACGACTGGATCGCCAGGGGCCACTAAGCCTCCTGCTGCAGCCCTGCGCGGGTTATGCCTCTACTCGGTCAAAATAGCTGCTGAAATCGGCATGACGGAGAGAAGCGTAGCCCGCGTAGGTGGAGATCACCGAGTCCTCGATGGCCGTGACGTCCAGGCCCGGCACCAGATCGTTGACGGCCCCGGCAGTGGCCGGATCCCAGTCGAGGCCCAGGGCCTCATAGCTGTCAGTGAGCACACTGCGGATGGTCGCGGATTTCTCCACAACAATCACCGAGCTGAATAGCCAGCCCCCGGCCACAACACGCTGGGCCGTGCCAATCAGCTTGACGCTGTGCGCAGGGTCTTCCGGGTTTGTGCCGTGGACGCTGAATTCGCCGGGGCAGTACTCCCCGGGGAGTTCGCCGACCGCTGCCTGCACGCCCGCATTCTGCAGAGCCTGAGCCAGCAGTTCGCCGAAGAAATTGAACCGGCCCTTGGATCCGGCAATGGCGTCTGGATCTGGTTCCACATGGTCCACTACCAGTGTCCCCTCGTGGTAGGCGGCGGCACGTCCGCCGGCTTTGCGGACCAGGGGTTCGAAGCCATGGTTGCGGCAGGCCTGCGCAGCCGCCTCGAACCCTGGCAGGCGGGTGTCCCGTTGGCCGAAGGCCACCGTGGGTTCGGGACGGTACAGCCTCAGGGTGGGACCGATCCTGCCGGTCTTTGCCTGGGCCAGCACCTCAAGGCCGAATTCAAGGTCCCGCGCCGCACCCAGCGAATGCTCCTGCCGCACCACTGTAAGCGTCCGGAGTCCGGCCTCGGCGTCCCGCATATTGCTAAGCTCCCTTACCGTCATAATGCGATTCCAACAATCTAGGTTACGCCGTGATTTCCTGTCTCACGCACGAAGCGGCATCGCGTTCGCTGGACGCTTCAACGCCGCGGACCGTCAAATAGGTAGACTCAGGAACTGGTTCCACCTGACAATCCTCGGGAGAGGCACTCCACTGATACGAGTCATTAGCTACAACCTCCGCAAACACCAGGCGAGCGGGGAACTGGTTGATCTGGCCCGGGATTTCGAGATCGATGCCCTGTGCCTGCAGGAGTGCGATACGTCGGACCTGCCGGACACCGTGGGTCCGCTGCACCTTGCCGACGCGACCAGGGGCAACAGGCTGGGGCTGGCCATTTACTACCGCCAAGACCGTTTCACCGCTCACGGCACCAGGACGTTCGCCCTCAAGAAGTCCCTGCACGACATGGTCCTGGCACCTGCGCACGAGCGTCTTATCGGCACGCGCGTGCGGGATAACGAGACCGATCACGAGCTCGTCATCGCTTCGTTCCACGCCGCCCCGCTGACCGCAACCAACTCGCTGCGGCGCAACCAGATCCACGCGGCCCACGCTGAGCTGCTGGGCATGGGAACAGGCCTGATGACTCTGATGGTGGGGGACTTCAATTACCCGTTCTTTACCAAGAGCCTCACGGAACATGTGAAGAATTCCGGCTATGAGCTCTCGCTCAGTGATCGGAGGACCTATACCCGCTACAAGGTCTTCAAAGGCCACTTCGACTTCGCAACATCCCTGGGACTGAATATCGAGAAGGTCGAAACGTTGCCCCGTGGCGCTTCCGACCACCTGCCCATCCTGGTTTCCGCGGAATATGGCCAGGAATCCACACCCACCCAGGAGACCCCCTCCTCCTGACCACGGCAGCTTCGGAGGCCTTAGTGCGTGATTGGATCCAGAAGACCGTACCTGGCCTTGATGTGGCGCGCAGCTACCGGCGGTCGTGGCTCAAGGCGGATCTGCTCGCCGGAGCGGCGTTGAGCGCCGTCCTGATCCCGGCAGGGATGGCCTATGCCGAGGCCTCCGGGCTTCCGGCGGTGACGGGGCTGTACGCCTCCGTGGTGCCGATGATCTTCTACGCCGTGTTCGGGCCCTCACGGGTGGTCATCGTGGGGCCTGATTCGGCACTGGCCCCCGTCATTGCGGCCGCTTTACTCCCCCTGGCCGGAAGGGACCCGGCGCACGCGGTGGCCCTGGCCGGCGTTCTGGCCATCCTGATCGGTCTCTTCCTCATAGCCGGGCGGGTCTTCAGGCTGGGGTTTGTTACGGGGTTGCTCTCCAAGCCAATTCGCGTCGGCTACCTCAACGGTATCGCCCTGGCTGTCATCGTCAGCCAGCTTCCACGGCTGCTGGGAATTTCCATCGAGGCCGACTCCCTCACCGGGCGCCTCACGGCGACGGCCGACGTGGTATTCCAAGGCGGAATCAACCCAGTAGCACTGGCGTTCGGCGCTGGAACGCTGGGCATCATCATTGCCGGGCGCTTACTTCCCTGGAAGATCCCCAGTGTCCTGCTGGGCGTAGCTGCCTCAGTCGTCGGGGTGGCTGCGCTGGACTTGGCTGATGCTCTTCCGGTGGTGGGCGCACTGCCCGCGGGCCTCCCATCCCCCGCACTGGGCGGAGTCACTGTAGACGACGTCCTGTCACTCGTGGCACCGGCTGCAGGCATCGCGTTGATCGCCTTCGCCGACACGTCCACGCTCTCCAAAAGCCTCGCCGAGCGGCGCGGACTGAAGGCCAGCGGAAATGAAGAGATGGGCGGGCTGGGCATCGCCAATGTCGCCAGCGGACTGCTGGGCGGCTTTCCCGTGTGCGGGAGTTCCTCGCGCACCCCGATCGCCCTCGATGCCGGGGCACGCACCCAGCTCAGCGGCGTAGTGGCAGCCGTCCTCGTCATTCTCTTTATGGTCGCCGCGCCGGGGGTCACCGCCTTCCTCCCCACCGCCACCCTCGCTGCAGTCGTGATCGCGGCAGCGTCCTCGCTGGTTGATGTCAAAGCAGTCTTCCGACTCATCAGGATGAGCCGGACCGAGACCCTCCTCCTCGTCACCGCCTTCCTCGGCGTCGCATTTGTGGGGGTCCTGGAGGGCATTGCCGTGGCGATCGGACTGTCACTGATGGCCTTTGTCCGGCGAGCGTGGGATCCCTACCGCACGGAGCTCGCCAGTCTGGAGGATGTTCCTGGCTTTCACGATCTGGACAGGCATCCTGAAGGCAAGCGCATCGAGGGGCTCGTGATTGCACGATTTGATGCGCCGCTGTTTTTTGCGAACGGTGAAGTTTTCGCGGAGCACATCCGCGGCCTGGTGTCCGCCGCTCCCGGCCCGGTGAAGTGGGTCATTGTGGCTGCCGAGCCCATTACCGATCTCGACACGACAGCACTGGATGAGCTCGTCCACCTCGACGACGAATTGGCACAGAAGGGCATCAGCCTGGTGTTCGCCGAAATGAAGGGGCCGGTCAAGGACCGGCTGACCCGCTTCGGAGCTGGAGCGAGGTTCACCCCGGACCACTTCTTCCCGACCGTCCATAACGCCGTAAGGAGCTACAAAAAAGAGATCGGAATCGACTAACCTGCCGTTCCCGTGTCAGCCGCCTGTGCCGCCAGTCAGGACCTGCGCAGCGTAAGGATCTGCTCGGCTCGCCCGAAGGGTCCGCTGAGGTCGTGCAGGACCGTGGAGGTGAGGCCTATCCCGTCCGCTCCGAATGAGACCGCGTTGTCCAGTCCGAGCCATTCGCCTTGGGGCCTGCGGTGCATGTGGATCTGCAGGTCAAGGTTGGGGAACGCATAGCTGTCCTTGCCCGGCGGGACCCGGGCAGCAATGCCGTTGGCGGTATCCACCAGGCCAATCAGGCGGGCCAGGTCTCCACTGTCGGCCTTGTGGGTGAGCGGATGCTCGGTCCGCAGCCAGACCTTCCCTGCTCCGGGACGGTGGCCCTCCGCCATGCGCATCTCCAGGGAACGGATATAGCCGCCCGGCCAGACGCTGGCGGCGTCGTACGGTTTGCACTCATCGGGTGCCGGAATGGCGGCGTCCTCGACGGCGGCAACAGGGCTGGTATCGCTGGTGACCATGCGCCAGGCGGTGGCGCGGATGGCCACCCGGCAGTTGGCGACCAGTTCCGCCTGCAAGAGCTCGATGGTCCGTCCGGGCCTGAGGGTGGTGGTTTCAATGTGGAACTCACCACCGGGGATCAGGCCCAGGATCTCGTAGCTCAGCCGCGCCATCCGCATGTCACCGCGGGGCTCGTACCGTTCGAGGCAGTCTGCCATCAGGCCGGAGGCCGGCGCCATGTGTTGCTCGTGCTCATTCCAGGCCCCCTGGGCATGGATGGTGGAGCGGAAGCGGCCGCCGCCCAGCGACTGATAGTAGAAGTTGCCTTCGGCAAGTCCTGGCAGGTCTGTGGTCAACGTTGACCCTTCCACTGGTTCTGAGTGAATCGTGAATAACTCTATCGTTCTGCCCCGGACGCGTTGTGCCGGCGCGCGAAATGTTGGCACCAGCTGCGCCCCATCTGAGTAGACTCGGGAACTGGTCCTGTCAGCAAACCCTCCGAAGAGGTGCTCCACCGATGCGCGTCATTAGCTACAACCTTCGCAAGCACAAAGCCAGTGGCGAACTCCTTGCTCTCGCGCGGAATTTCGAGGTCGACGCACTGTGCCTGCAAGAGGTGGATTCCAGCGACCTGCCAGCGACCCTGGGGCCGCTGCACCTGGCGGACAGCACCAAGGGAAACCGGTTGGGGCTTGCCATCTATTACCGGACCAGCCGCTTCACGGCAAAGGAAACCCAGTCCTTCGCCTTGAAGAAGTCCATGCATGACAGGCTGCTGGCGCCTGCCCACGAGCGGCTCATCGGCACCCGGGTGGTTGACAATGACACCCAGCACGAACTGGTTATCGGTTCCTTCCACGCGGCTCCCCTGACCGCCTCCAATTCCCTCCGGAGGAAGCAGATCCATGCAGCCCACGCGGAACTGCTGAGCATGGGCAGCGGTCTGATGACGTTGATGGTCGGGGACTTCAATTACCCCTTCTTCACCAAGAGCCTTGATGCCCACATGAAGAACTCCGGCTATGCCCTGTCGCTCAGCGACCGCCGGACCTACACGCGCTACAAGGTGTTTAAGGGCCATTTCGATTTTGCCACGTCGCTGGGCCTGGACATCGAAAGCGTGGAGACCCTGCCGCGGGGCAAGTCGGACCACCTGCCGATCCTGGTGACGGCTGAATATGGCAAGGACTTCTGACAGGCCATTCCCGTATGGAGCCCCGGGCCCTACCGGCGTAAAGCCGTGAGTTCCAGCATCCGGGGGCCCAGGGCAGGCCAGGAAGCTGCGAATCCCGGGTGGAGTTCCTTGTTCTCCACGTCGGCCAGCGGAACCCACTTCAGTTCTATGCTCTCGGGATCGCTGATGACGGGATCAAAGGGCTCAGCAACCAGCACGACGACTGTGGTGTAGGACCAATAGCCGACGTCGAGGACTGAAGTAAACAGGACACTGACGTTTTCGCCGGGGACTGCGGCTTCCTCGTAAGCTTCCCGAAGGGCCCCGGTTATGGCGTCCTCGTGCTGGTGCAGTGCACCGCCGGGAAGACCCCACGTGCCGCCGTTGTGGCTCCAGACGGCGCGGTGCTGCAGGAGGACCCCCTTGGCCGGGTCATAGGCCAGGACGCCGGCTGCACCGAACCTGCCCCAGAACCGGCCGTGCTCCCCTTCCACCCAGGCGTCGCCGGGATCCCGCGGCCCTGTTCTGACCGGCGGGTTCTGGAGAGTTATGTCTGGGGATGTGGCGGCCAACGACTGATCCATCGTTCCAGTCTGACACGTCAGGGTTTACCGCAGCACCGCTGACAGCGTGCCTGGCCGCGGGCCTAGCCGCCGTGGCCGGGGCTTTCGTGCCCGCGTTCGACGCCGAAATCACCGCCGGGATACATCACGGTCTCGTGCCCGTCGTCGAAGCGCACAAGATACGGCGGAGCACCGCCCTGTCCCCGGACTTCAACGATCACCCCGTGCCGGTCTGACGAGCCGACTGTCCTGCCCCGGACGATGATGCGGTCGCCTTGCGTTGCCTCCATGGCAATCACCTCCAGCCCTAGAGTACGACTCATGGGGACGTGGGAACAGGGCCCGGGAATTCGAGCAGGAACTCGAGCAGCCGGGTCAAAGATCCCCTGAGTGCAGCTTGGCAGCCACCCTCCCGATTGCCTAGGCTTGAACCCTAAGCATGCTTAGCTTTGTGGCACTAACTGTGTGCTGCATTTGTGCCAGGGCGGACCACCTGCCCGTGTTCCAACCATTCTCAACAGGAGGACCACCATGACGGACCAGTACACGTTCCGGAACCCGGTGACAGCGTACGAGAAGATTTCACCGCCGGAACAGCACCAGCCCGAACCAGGCCTGGATGCCGAGCTGCAGCCCAAGGCGGACCTGGGCGAGGAGAGCTACCGCGGCACCGGACGCCTGGATGGCCGCAAAGCCATCGTGACCGGCGCGGACTCCGGGATCGGAGCCGCGACGGCGATCGCCTTCGCCCGCGAGGGAGCCGACGTCGTCATGTCCTACCTGCCGGAAGAGGAGGAGGACGCCTCTCGGATTGCGGGCCTCATCGAGGCCGCAGGCCGCAAAGCGGTCAAGGTGCCCGGCGATCTCAAGGACCCCGCTGCCTGCCGGGACCTGGTGGACACGGCCGTCGCCGTTCTGGGCGGAGTGGACATCCTGGTCAACAACGCCGGTAAGCAGGTGGCCAAGGAGCAGCTCACGGACATCACCGACGAGCAGTTCGACCACACCCTGAAAACCAACGTGTACGCCATGTTCTGGCTCACCAAGGCGACCATCCCGCACCTGCCGGCCGGATCCACCATCATCAACACCACGTCGATCCAGGCCTACAACCCATCCCCCACGCTGGTGGATTACGCCACGACGAAGGCGAGCATCAACAATTTCACCAAGGGCCTGGCGCAGCAGCTGGCGCCGAAGGGCATCCGGGTCAACGCAGTGGCGCCGGGTCCAATCTGGACGCCGCTGCAGGTCAGCAGCGGGCAGCCGAAGGAGGCCCTGCCGGAGTTCGGGCAGTCCACTCCCCTGGGCCGCGCCGGCCAGCCGGCCGAGCTGGCTCCGGCCTACGTGTTCCTGGCTTCTGCCGAATCCAGTTTTGTGGTGGGGGAAACGTTGAATGTGAACGGCGGCAACCCGACGCCCTAACGGCTTTCGGGGCCGCAGAGGCCCGACGGCGGAGCGCCGCGTCAGCAGCGCGGCCCACCGCCGTCGTCGTTCTTGTCAGTGCTTGCTTGTCATTCCTTGTCAGAGTGAAGCAGCGAATCGGTGGCGGCGTCGGGCTGGCCGTCAAAGAACTCGGCCAGCACGGTCTTGAAGACTGTTTCCCCGGGGGCCGCGCGCAGGAACAGCGTCATGGACGAATGCAGCTTCCGCGAGTCGATGCCGCCCAGGATTTCCGTGGCCCTCCGCCCTGTGTGCGTGGATATGGCCGCGGCGCATTCCAGCAGCCGGGGGCCCAGCACATCATGCTCGAGGTACGCCCGGGCTTCGTCCAGGGACCCGATTGCGTACCGCCGAGACATGTCGCTTTGGCCCAGCCCTGCGATTTGCGGAAAGATGAACCACATCCAGTGGCCGGTCTTGTTGCCGAGCTGCAGTTCGGCCACTGCCTGCTCGTAGGTCCCGCCGCTGTCCTGTGCGGTGACGAACCGTTCCAGGTTGTAAGGGTCATTCATGTCTCTCTCCTTCTCTAGGCTGTCCGGGCTGTGATCTCGGCGGTGAGGGACGCGGAACGGCGAAGCCACGCATCCGGGTCCTGATGCCAGCGGGCCACCACGACGTCCGCGCGCTGCCGTTCCCTTCCGCTCAGGGCCCGGAGCAGCGGAACCACGACGTCGGCGACCAGCGGGTCCACCAGCTCCGCTGTGTGCGCGGACCGGATGAAGCCCTCGATCCTGGTCAGATCGGAGTGCCGCAGGAAGGCCACCCGGGATTGCAGCAGCACAACAGCGGCCAGGCGGCGCTCATACACCGGCTTCCTGCCAGGGGCCGGGCGGCCCCAGAGCTCAGAAGCAAGCGCCGTTACCTCATCATGGCCCAAGTCCTTGAACTTCCTGCCAGCATCGCGGACAGTGCCCCGCACGGCTCCCATCGACGCCCCATAGGAGCTCAAGATGCCACCAGTCCGGGATTCCACATGTTCCGCCCGATACCACGCACCCTCGTTCTGCAGGGTGGTGTCGATGAAGCCTGCAGCGGCCTGCACATCGTGGTTCATACGGCCCAGGCCCTTACCGTCCGTGGTGTCCGGCGGCAGCGTGGGCGATGCAGAAGGGGGTCCAGGGGCGGGCCTCCAGTCGGCCTTCAGCGATCGGCTCCCCGCATGCCCCGCAGACCCCATAGGTGCCGTCGGCGATCCTTCCCAAGGCGGCTTCCACCTGGGCAAGCCCGGAGCTGCTCTGCTCCAGCAGCGCCGACGCCTGGGAAAGTTCAAAGGCGATGGTGGCACCTTCCGGATCGTGTTCATCGTCCACGTTCGAATCCTGCCGCGCTGCGCTGGCTGACGAGATGTCCGCGCGGAGGGCAGGAAGCAAGGCAAGTTTGCGCTCCCGTTCGGCCTCCAGCAGGACGCGGAACCGTTCAAAATCAGCCATGGGAGAAGCCTAGCGTGGATGCTTTGCGGCAATCCGTTCCGGCGGATCTACTGACTCCATAAAAGGCGAAAAAACCCGTATCGACAAGGCGGTTGAACCGGAGGAAGCTGGCATCGTACGGACCCGCATCCTCAAGGAAGAAGGACTGCAATGCCTACCAATGTCGTCACCCAGCTGGCCGTAAAATCCCACAATTCACCCGATGAGAAACGCCGCCCGGACAAGACCGAAGTGGACGTTGTGACCGTGGGCGACTACACGGTTGGCCGGTTCAAGTTCGAGCCCGGCTGGCGCTGGTCCGACTGCATCAAGCCAGTGGTTCAGACGGACTCCTGCCAGGTCAGCCATGTGGGATTCTGCGTTTCCGGAGCCCTCGTGGTGGAGACCACTGACGGCAACCGGATCAACATCTCCTCCGGTGATTCGTACACCATCCCGCCCGGGCATAACGCCTGGGTCGAAGGCGACCAGGCCTTCATCAGCGTTGAGTTCCTCAGCGCCGCTGAATTTGCCAAGTCGCCCGGGGATTCCGCCTAGCGTCCCATTCAGACGGAATCAGTACCAGTTTGTGGCTACTGAGTGGCTCCAGGCCGCGCACGGAGACCCGTAGCGGTCTGCGATGTAGCTGAGGCCCCAGTTAACCTGCGTCCTGTAGCTGGTAAGCCAGTCGCTCCCGGCGGTGGCGTACTTTCCTGGCGGCAGTGCCTGCGCGATTCCGTAAGCGCCGGAGTAGGGGTTGGTTGCGGTGGTCAGCCAGTTGGACTCCTTGGTCCAGAGCTGCGCCAGGCACTGAAACTGGTCCTGGCCCCAATCGAAGGCTGACAACCGGCCTGCGGCATAGCTTTTGGCCCCGGCAGGATCGTTGACGGCGCCGCCCGGAATGGAAGGCGCAACGACGACGGGTGGCGGGCCCGGCGTCGGGCCTGGAGCTGGAGCTACCGGAGCAGCAGGGGCTGGTGCGGCGGGGGCTGGGTTCGCCGGAAGCTGCGCGGCAGCAAGGGCGGCAGCTTTGGCCGCCTCGGCCTGCCGGCGTGCCTGCTCCTCCGCTGCGGCGCGCTTGGCCGCCTGGGCTGCCTCGTAGGCGGCCAGGGCTGCCTGGCCTTGCCGGTATTCATCTTCAACCGCAGCGGTTGTTCCCTTGAGGGAGGCCAGCTGGGCTGTGAGTTCCTGGCTGTGCTGCTGTTGCGCCGCAATCTGCCGCGCCATGGCCTGCTGGGCGGACTGGGCGGCTTCGAGCTTGGCCTTCGCTTCGCCCGACAACCGCTCACGTTCGGCTTTGGCTGCCTGTTCCTGCTCGGCGAATGCGCGGGAGGCCTTCTCCGCCGCTGCGGACTTGTTGACGAGGGCAGCTGTCTTGTCGCTGACGATCTGGACGATGTTGAGGCCCTGGATACTGTTGGTCTGTACGGCGTCGAGGGCAACGAAGAACCCCATGTTGGTTCCGCCGGTCTTATACGACTGGGCGGCCAGGGCGCCGATTTCCCGCCTATACTGCCCCAGTTCAGCGTTGGCCCGCGCCGTTTGTGCTGTCAGGACGTCCACCTTTGAACTTGCCACTTGAAGCGCCGATTCGGCGACGGCGTACTCGGCGGCGGACTTGACCGCCGCGTTACCCAAGACCTCGGCTTGGCTTTGCAGACCGCCCAGCAGATCATCGATTTTGGCGATCTCGGCCGCTTTGCCCGCTTCACTCTGCTTGGCGTTCTGCACATCCTGCCAGGAGGGATAACCGCCTGGTGGAGCGTCGTCGTCGGCCGTCGCAGGCAGTACTGAGACTGAACTTGCCAGCGCTATTGCGAGCACACCCGCAATAGCGCGTAGTTTCGCCTTTAAACCAAACCGGGACATAGTTTGTGAGCATACCGGGCAAATGCGCATCCGGAGGGTCTAGGCTCCAACATCTTTACGAACCGGAAATGCCGGCGATGGCGTCAGCGAGCCGCATCCGCAGTGCCGGCCCATGCCCGGGGAGGATCCAGGAGGCGTCGACGTCGGACAGAACCTGCAATGCCTCACGAATGCCGTCCGGGCTGCTGTGGAACATTTGGTGCAGCATCTGAACGCCATTTCTCCGGCTCAACGGATGACCTGTCACCAAGGCATCGCCCGTCACCACCACCTTGGCCTTGGGGAGCACAAAGGCCGTGTGTCCCGGAGTGTGCCCGGCAACCAGGACGGCCCGCGGGGCACCGGGAAGTTCCCGCAGTTCAGCTTTGTCCCATGACCGTGCATCAGTCGCAGGCTCGGCGGACAGTGCGCCGGCACGGATAACGTGCAGCATCCAGCGGAAAACCCGCGGCCGCCACGCGCGGCTCAGGACCTGGCCCAGGGTCACCTGATGCTTTTCCTTGCCCTGCACGTGGGCGACTTCCTCGGCGCTGCAGAGGATCGGAGTGCCGTACTCCCTGGAGAAGTGGGCGGCCGATCCGGTGTGATCAACGTGGCCGTGGGTGATCAGCATTGCCTTGGCCCCGGCAGGCTCCAGGCCGATGTGCCTGATCGACGCCAGAACATGCTCGAGGTCGCGCGGGTAGCCGCCGTCGATGAGGATGAAGTCAGCGCGATCTCGGACAATGATCCAGTTGGACGCCGGTCCCTCCACAAAGTAGACGCCTTCCGCCGGCTCCGAGGTCCGCAGGTCTGGAAGCCATCCAGGGTGTCGTTGAGGCATGGCGCCATCCTACGACCTGGACCTTTTGGCTGTACCGTCGTCCGCCTCCGACAGCCACGCGCGGCATGCGATAAGCCCATGGCTGAGTGGGTGTAGGTACGAGGGGCGGATAACCGTTTGGCCGTGAGGCGCGCCGTATGTGAACGTGGTTGTTACCAGAATGTGACAATATGGCCGAGCAGAAGGTACTCTCTTGCGGTGCCCCGGTTCCAGCCGGGACATTCCCGTCAGTATGCCGAGCCCTGCCGCTGACCGGGATCCAGTCGCTTTCCAACTGGCAGGGACGGGGGAACCACGTTTCCACGGCCGTCGCAAGAAGGCCTTGGGGTTAAGTCGGCAACGCTCCGTCCTGCACGGAGGCGTTTCCGGCCGGGTGTCTCCGACCCGAACCCGACAGCTCACCCCGCAGGCATGGGAGAGGCGAATACCCGTGTCAAAAAAATCAACTGCCGCACGCCATCGTGCGGTTCCTGCCCGCTCTATTGCAAGCATGTCGTCAACGGCCAAGGCCCGCGCCCTGACATTCGGCCGGCCGGCCATAGTGGCTGTTGCCGCATCCGGCCTGCTCTTCAGCGTCGGTACCCCTGCGCAGGCCGGCGTCCATGGTCCCGATAATTCCGGGACTGTCAACGTTCAGGGCCAGGCCAGCGCTCCGGCTCCGGCCGCTGTTGCACCGGCACCGGCCGCGGCCAAAGTCCACACCGTCGTTTCAGGCGACACGTTGGGCGCAATTTCGGCCCGCTACGGTGTAGCACTGAATTCCGTACTGTCCGCCAATGGATTGTCCGTGTCCTCGATCATCTACCCGGGCAACCAGATCCGGATCCCCGGGGCAGGGACGGCCACGCCAGCCCCAGCACCGGCACCGGCTGCGAGGGCCGCGGCAGCTCCCGCTGCTCCGACCAACACTGGCATCAAGCTGGCATCTGCCCCAGCCCCGGCCCAGGCTCCGTCCGGTTCAGCCGGCGCGGCCATCCTCGGGTCCGCCTATTCGCAGGTCGGCGTGCAGCAGGACTGCACGGCCATGGTAGAGAAGGCGCTCCGCTCCGTAGGCAAGAGCGTGGGAGACCTAGCGCCTGGCCAGTTCTTCCAGTACGGCACCGTGACCGGCGCCCCGGCCCCCGGTGACCTGGTCATCACAGCCGGCCACGTGGGCGTCTTCGCCGGCAACGGCCAGGTTGTCAGTGGCGGCGTGGACGGTTACAAGACCGAAGTCCACTCCCTCAGCTGGCTCAAGGGCGCGTCCTTCGTCCGAGTCGCGTAATCCCTTCGGCGCAGGGGCGGCGGACGGGATACAACCGCCCGCCGCCTCCGCCGCCGGCTCCTGCCGTATGACTTTCTGGCCTGCTTGGAAGCCAAACCCGGCAACGCCTTAGACGTGCCGACCGAACCAGGCCAGCGTGTCGTTCCAGGCAGCGGTGGCCTGCGCCTCGTTGTACCGCTCGCCTGTGTCGTTGTGGAACGCGTGGTCGACGCCGGGATACACGGTGAGTTGGTGGCGGACGTTATTGGCGGCCAGCGCATCCTTGAGCGCCGGCATGGCGCTGGTTATCCGCTGGTCGAGTTCGGCATAGACACCAAACGCCGCGGCTTTGATGGCCGGAACCTTGTCCAGGTCGGGAGCGGGTCCATAGAACGCTGCTGTGGCCTTCAGCCCTGACAGCTCAGTGGCCGCCTGCCAGGTGATGCCGCCGCCAAAGCAGTAACCGTTCATGGCGATCCGCTCCGGGTCCACGAAGTCCTGTGACTGGAGGTAGTCGAAAGCCGCCGCGAAGTCGGAGACATGGCGCTGGGCTCCGGCCCGGGTCAGTGCTCCAGAGACGGCGTCCGTGTCCAGGCTGGCTGTGCCGCCCTCCCTGCTTAGCAGATCCAGCGCCAAGGCTGCATATCCGGCCTTCGCGAAGCGCCGGGCCACGTCCTGGATATGCGGGGTCAGCCCACGGTTTTCATGGCAGACCAGCACGGCGGGCCCGGCCGCGCCCGTCTCTGGCCGGGCCAGATAACCGCTGATCTCGGTTCCACTCGAGGGGAACCGCACTGTCGCCGTCGTGAGCCCTGCGGCGCCCTCAGGAACTGAAAGTGGACTCTTTGCGCCAGGTACTGCGCCGCCACCATCACCGCCCGGCGTGCCCGCAGACGAAGTCGGTGTAGGAGTGGGCATGGGGTCGGTGCCGCGCGGGACTTCCTCCGGGGTGCAGCCGACCAGGAGCATCGCGGCCGCTGCCGCCGCCATGCTGCCGGTGATAAACGCCACCCGGCGCGTAAACGTCCGCTGGGACATTGCACCGGCGCGGTAATCGTCGAAGAATTCCTCGATCAGGTATTTCTCAAACTTGCCAAGTTGGGTCATGTCGTCCTCCTGGAGTGTGCCAATCCTCCTCCGAAGGCCGTCATCCTACAAGGGCGCGGCGCGCCCAGGCCGGCTAGAACGGATTCAACAGCCGGTCCACAAACTGCCGGGTGCGTTCCTCCCGCGGGTCGCGCAGCACGATGTCCGGGTGGCCGCGTTCAACGACGACGCCGCCATCCATAAAGATAACTTCGTCGGCAACCTGGCGGGCGAACGCGAGCTCGTGGGTGACCACCACCATGGTCCAGCCTTCGTCCGCCAATTCCTTGATGACCGTCAGGACGTCACCCACCAACTCCGGGTCCAACGCCGACGTCGGCTCGTCAAAGAGCAAAAGCTGCGGACGCAGGGCCAGCGCACGCACAATACCTACACGCTGCTGCTGCCCACCGGAGAGCTCAAAGGGATAGCTGTTGTCCTTCTCGGCCAGCCCGACGCGAGCCAGTAACTCCCGTGCCTCCTTGATTGCTTCTGCCTTTGGCCGCTTCTGCACTTGGACCGGGCCTTCGATGACGTTTTCGAGGACGGTCTTGTGGGGGAAAAGATTGTAGTGCTGGAAAACCATGGCACTGCGGTCCCTTAAAGCGGCGAGCTGCTTCTTTGACACCGGCGCGGAAAAGTCGACGGCGAGTTGGCCCACGACGTCCACCATGCCGGCGTCGGGTACTTCCAGCCCGTTGAGGCATCTCAAGACAGTCGTCTTGCCCGATCCGGAGGGCCCGATCAAGGTCAGGACCTCACCCCGGCTGACGTCCAGGTCGATGGATTTGAGAACCTCATGCTGTCCGAATGCCTTGCGCAATCCTCGTACTGTCAGTAAGGCGGCCTCCGCAGGCGTGGATTCAGTGCGCGACATAACGGTCCAATCTCTTTTCCAGGACCGACTGTCCGCCAGCGAGGACCAGGCAGACGATCCAGTAGATGACGGCTGCCTCCAGATACAGCAGCATGAATTCCTGGCTGAAGGCCGCCACCTGCTGCGCCTGGCGGAACAGCTCGGTAACGAGGATCAGCGAAGCCAGCGACGTGTCCTTGACCAGGCTGATGAAGGTGTTGGACAGGGGCGGGACAGAGACCCGCGCTGCCTGCGGCAGGATGATCCTCACCAGCGACTGGCGCCTGGACATGCCGATGGTATGTCCGGCCTCCCACTGCCCCTTGGGAACCGACAAAATAGCCGCCCGGATGACCTCCGCGGCGTATCCGCCCACATTGAGTGAGAACGCAATGATGGCGCTGGGCCACGGGCTGATCGTTATTCCGATCGAAGGGAGCCCGTAGAAGATGACGAACAACTGGACCAGGAGGGGCGTGCCGCGGATGACTGAGATGTACATCCGCGCGACGGCGGCGAAGACGGGATTGCGGCTTAGCCGCATCAGGGCTATCAGCAGGGCAAGCAGCAGTCCAAGGCCGAACGACGCCAGTGCCAGTGGAATGGTGCCGGTGATCGCGCCCATCAGAATGGGCCCCAGCGAGCTCCAAACAAGCTCCCAGTTAATTGTCATAGTCTGCCGAAGGGTTCGTGGAGGGCCGCCACACCACTATTTCGTGACGTCCGCGTCGAAGTATTTCTGGGAGATCTTGGTGAGAGTGCCGTCGGCCTGCAGCTCGGTGAGGGCGGTGTTCACAGCCTCGGCCAGACTAGTGGCGCCCTTGCGGAACGCGAAGGCGCTGAGCGACTTGTCCGTGGTCTCCGCGGCAATCTTGATGTCGGTGTCCTTCGCGGCTTTTTGATAGTCCAGGTACGTCAGTTTGTCGTTGATGGTTGCATCGACGCGCCCCTGCTTCAGCAGCGTTACCGCCTGCGCCCACCCCTCCACGGCCTCGACATTGGCGCCGCTTTCCTGCGCCAGCTTGTACCAGTTGCTCGTCAGTGATTGCGCGGTGGTCTTGCCTTTGAGGCTGTCGAAAGAGGTGATGCTGTTCTCGTCTGCCTTCGTCACGACGACGCCCGTGCTCACCGTGTACGGGGCGGAGAATTCGTACTTCGCCTTGCGTTCGTCAGTAATCGAAACCTGATTGGCGACGACGTCGAATCTCTTCGCGTCAAGGCCGGCGAAGATGGCATCGAACTGCGTTTCCTGGAAGGACGCCTTGACGCCGAGCTTGTCGGCGATGGCTTTGATGATCTCCACGTCATAGCCGGTGAGTTCACCGCTGCCGTCAGCATGGAAGGAGAAGGGTTTGTACGTGCCCTCGGTGCCGATCTTGAGCTCGCCGGCGCTCTTGACGTCACTGAGGGAGGTGTCAGGGCCGCCCGCGGGGGCCGAGCCTGTCGGTGTGGTCGAGCCGGACCCGCAGCCGGCCAACGCGAGTGCCGCAGCTGCAATGAGACCGATAGCCGAAAGGCGTGTGCGCTTCATGATGGTCCTTCGTCCTGTAAGCGGAAGGGTCCAGCCGGCTGCACCGCGTGCCGGCAGTCCACCACCGACGCTAGCACAACGAAAAGCCTTGCACCCCTCTGGATGCAGGGCCGTTTCTTCCTACGCGTAGAAGGTTTTTTTCAACCTTCCACTGCATCAGCCGGGGGTAGACCCAGAACGTATAGATGCCCAGCGTGATGATACTCAGAAGCAGCCATTTGATCCACAGTCCGAAGATCCCCCAGCCTGTTCCGACGAGCTGACTCACTGGCCTCATCACGACGGCTACCTTCTTGGGCAGCATTGGCGACGTGGTGGTCGCCAATAGGACGATAGCCCCTTCCAGGTTTGCCGGCTGAACCCCAAGTCTCTTCGACGCCGTTCGACGTGCCCGGGCCAGGCTTTGCCCGTAATACCTTCTTGGCCTTCTTAGTTGTGTATCACCCGATGCCCTTTGATACACCGATAGTGGTGACGTGGCCGGCAAATTTCCAAAGGTGTCGGTAAACACTGCCGTCGAGCGGGTGGTTAGGCTAGGTGGATGGCGACAGTTCTTCTCGTGCGGCACGGCCGCACCACAGCCAATGCCACTGGACTGTTGGCTGGTCGGGCCGCTGGCGTCAGCCTGGACCAGATCGGGCGCGAGCAGGCGGCTTTGACGGGAGACCGACTCGCGGTCGTGCCCTTAGCTGGGGTGGTATCGAGCCCTCTAGAGCGTTGTCAGCAGACCGCCCAGTTCATCCTCGATCGTCAGGCTGGCAATCCGTATGCGCCGGTCGATCCCGATCTCACCGAGTGCGATTACGGTCAGTGGCAGGGCCGCACGCTCAGTGATCTCGCGACCGAGGATTTGTGGCCGGTTGTGCAGTCGCAGCCGTCCGCCGTCACTTTTCCCGGCGGTGAATCTATGGCCGCGATGCAGGCTCGGGCGGTAGCAGCGATTCGACGCCACGACGCAGCCTTCGAAGCCGAGTACGGACAAGGAGCCGTGTGGGTGGCGGTGAGTCACGGTGACATCATCAAATCAATCCTCGCCGACGCGCTCGGCATGCACCTTGACCTATTCCAGCGGATTAACGTGGGCCCCGCCTCCGTATCGATCGTGCGCTACGGTTCTAGTCGGCCGAGCGTTTACGCGACCAACACCGACGCGGGAGATCTGTCGTGGCTGACGAACGCACTCCACTCTGGCGATGCGCCGGTGGGCGGCGGTGCAGGGCAGAAGGCGCCATGAAGCTCATATGCCTAAAATACTCATATGCCTACACGTGTTCACGAATTCGCCTGGCCTGATCGGGTCGTCGTCGGCACCATTGGACTCCCGGGGGCGCGCACGTTCTATCTGCAGGTGCGCACAGGGACTCAAATCGTAAGTATCGCCTTGGAGAAGCAGCAGTCCGCTCTGCTCGCCGACAAAATCGACGAAATTCTCGACCAGCTTCTCACCGTCGAGGGCAACCCCCACAGCGTTCCCGCCAGTACTCCCATCGAACTCGTCGACAATGACCAGCTCGAGGCCGTTCAGGAGCAGTTTCGGACCGGCGCCATGAGCCTAGGCTGGGACCCGACGACGGCGCAGGTCGTGATAGAAGCCTACCCAATCACCGATGTCGACCCTGATAACAACGACGAATCCCTTGATGAGGACGACGCTGACGTGCCCGAAATGCTGCTGGTGCGGATGCCGGTTGGCACCGCCCGCGCATTCGCCAAGCGAACCCGTGAGGTTGTGGGCGCCGGGCGTCCCGCATGCCCGCTCTGCGGTTACCCCGTAGACGCCGACGGGCACGTCTGCACTCTTCCCGAGGTCTGATGCCGGCGCCAGACCTGTTGACGGCCGAGCTGACGCTCACTGGGCGCATTACGGCGGCGTCGAACGCCACCTTCCTGGGCAGCATCGGCCACACGACGGTCGTCTATAAGCCGATAGCCGGGGAGCAACCGCTGTGGGATTTTCCCAACGGCTTCCTTGCTCACCGGGAGGTTGCCGCCTACCTGGTCTCGGAGGTCCTCGGCTGGAACGTGGTGCCATGCACCTGGCTGCGCGATGGTCCGTTCGGCGAAGGGATGGTGCAGCTGTGGCAGGAGACAGACCCCGACCAGAACGCGGTTGACCTCGTTGCGTCGGACGACGTACCAGAGATTGGTTGGAAACACGTCCTCGAGGGTCAGGATGAGAACGGACGGATGGTCGCCCTCATACACGAGGACTCTCCGGCGCTCAGGCGCATGGCGGTATTCGACGCCGTCGTGAACAACGCCGACCGCAAAGGCGATCACATCCTTGCCATGTCAGACGGACACCGGCACGGCGTGGATCATGGGCTCACCTTCCACCGTGACCACAAGCTGCGCACGGTGCTGTGGGGGTGGCTGGGAGACGCTCTGACTGCCGAGGAACGCGACGGCATCGATCGTGTCAGCGAAGGACTGCGCGGTGAGCTGGGCCGAAACCTGGCGGACTTGCTCAGCGCCGAAGAAATTGCGTCGGTCGCCGCGCGTTGCGCCCGGTTGCGCTTGGCGGGTCGGTTCCCGGCTCCGAGCGGTCAGATGTCGGCCGTGCCCTGGCCGCTGTTCTGAGGGAATCACGGCTACCGGCTTCGCTGATACTGCCCTTGCCTAAGGGGCCTCCGCGAAGGCTCGTCATCTGAATCGGTTGCGAGCGCGGCCGGCAGCGGCAACCCATACTTCTCGCACAGGAACCGGGTTTGGCAGTACCGCTGCGCGTCAGCGGCCACATTTCCGAGGACGGCGGAGTTCATACCGGCACCAATGAGGATGCCGTGCTGATGGGAACCACCGGGCGTTGATGAACAACAACCTAGAAGTCCCAGTCGTCATCCTCAGTATTGACGGCCTTGCCAATAACGTAAGAGGAACCCGACCCGGAGAAGAAGTCGTGGTTCTCGTCGGCGTTGGGCGACAGCGCGGAGAGGATGGCCGGGTTCACGTCGGTGACAGAGGCCGGGAACATGGCCTCGTAGCCCAGGTTCATCAGGGCCTTGTTGGCGTTGTAGTGCAGGAACTTCTTGACGTCCTCGGCCAGGCCAACGGAGTCGTACAGGTCATGCGTGTACTGGACCTCGTTTTCGTACAGCTCGAAGAGCAGTTCGAACGTGTAGTCCTTGATCTCCTGCTTGCGCTCCTCGGACAGACCCTCCAGGCCTTTCTGGAACTTGTAGCCGATGTAGTAGCCGTGCACGGCTTCGTCGCGGATGATCAGGCGGATTAGGTCAGCCGTGTTCGTCAGCTTGGCCCGTGAGGACCAGTACATGGGCAGGTAGAAGCCCGAGTAGAACAGGAAGCTCTCCAACAGCGTGGAGGCCACCTTGCGCTTCAGGGGATCGTCGCCCTGGTAGTAGTCCATGACGATCTGGGCCTTCTTCTGAAGGTTCTCGTTCTCGGTGGACCAGCGGAACGCCTCGTCGATCTCCTTGGTGGAGCACAGGGTGGAGAAGATCGAGGAATAGCTCTTGGCGTGCACCGACTCCATGAACGCAATGTTCGTGTACACGGCCTCCTCATGCGGCGTGAGCGCATCCGGAATCAAAGAAACAGCGCCAACCGTGCCCTGGATGGTGTCCAGCAGGGTCAGGCCGGTGAACACGCGCATGGTGAGCTGCTGCTCATCCGGGGTGAGCGTTGCCCACGACTGGACATCGTTGGACAGCGGCACCTTCTCCGGCAGCCAGAAGTTGTTGACCAGGCGGTTCCAGACATCCACGTCCTTATCGTCCTGGATGCGGTTCCAGTTGATGGCCTCGACGTGGCTAAGCAGCTTGACCTTCTCGGTCATGTCATCCCCTAAACGTTGGGTTGTTCTTTGAAGTTAAGCGTACGACGGCGGGCGGGCGCCCGCCGTCGTACTGTCACTGTTTAGTTGAAGTTACAACTAAAGCATACAAGAAACACAACCCTCCACCTCAGTCCCTTCCAGCGCGAGCTGGCGGAGACGGATGTAGTAGATGGTTTTGATGCCCTTGCGCCACGCGTAGATCTGCGCCTTGTTGATGTCGCGGGTGGTGGCGGTGTCCTTGAAGAACAGCGTCAGGGACAGGCCCTGGTCCACGTGCTGGGTGGCAGCAGCGTAGGTGTCGATGACCTTCTCGTAACCGATCTCGTACGCGTCCTGGTAGTACTCCAGGTTGTCGTTGGTGAGGTACGGCGCCGGGTAGTACACGCGGCCGAGCTTGCCTTCCTTGCGGATCTCGATCTTGGACGCCACCGGGTGGATCGAGGAGGTGGAGTTGTTGATGTAGGAGATCGAGCCCGTCGGCGGAACGGCCTGCAGGTTCTGGTTGTAGATGCCGTGCTCCATAACGGAAGCCTTCAGCTCGCGCCAGTCATCCTGCGTGGGGATGTGGATGTTCTTGAACAGCTCCGCGACCTTCTCGGTCTGCGGGACCCATTCCTGCTCCGTGTACTTGTCGAAGAACTCGCCCGAGGCATACTTGGACTTCTCGAAGCCGCCGAACGTCTGGCCGGTCTGGATGGCCAGCATATTGGAGGCGCGGACGGCGTGGTACACCACCGAGTAGAAGTAGATGTTGGTGAAGTCCAGGCCCTCTTCGGAACCGTAGTGGACCCGCTCGCGGGCCAGGTAGCCGTGCAGGTTCATCTGGCCAAGGCCAATGGCGTGGCTCTGGTCGTTGCCCTTGGCGATGGACGGCACCGACGTGATGTTGGACATGTCCGAAACCGCCGAGAGCGACCTGATGGCCGTCTCGATGGTCAGGCCGAAGTCCGGCGAATCCATGGTCTTGGCGATGTTCAGCGAGCCAAGGTTGCAGGAGATGTCCTTGCCGGTTTCAGCGTAGGACAGGTCATCGTTGTACGTGGTGGGCTGGGAGACCTGGAGGATCTCGGAGCACAGGTTGGACATGATGATCTTGCCGTCGATCGGGTTTGCCCGGTTCACGGTGTCCTCGAACATGATGTACGGGTAGCCGGATTCGAACTGGATCTCGGCGAGGGTCTGGAAGAACTCACGCGCCTTGATCTTGGTCTTCTTGATCCGGGAATCGTCCACCATCTCGTAGTACTTCTCGGTGACCGAGACGTCGGAGAACGGCATGCCGTAGACGCGCTCGACGTCGTACGGCGAGAACAGGTACATGTCCTCGTCCTTCTTGGCCAGCTCGAACGTGATGTCCGGGATGACAACGCCGAGTGAGAGGGTCTTGATGCGGATCTTCTCGTCCGCGTTCTCACGCTTGGTGTCCAGGAACCGGTAGATGTCAGGGTGGTGCGCGTGCAGGTACACGGCACCGGCACCCTGGCGGGCTCCGAGCTGGTTGGCGTAGGAGAAGCTGTCCTCAAGGAGCTTCATTACCGGGATCACGCCGGAGGACTGGTTCTCGATCTGCTTGATCGGGGCGCCGACTTCGCGGATGTTGGTCAGCGCGAACGCCACGCCGCCGCCGCGCTTGGAGAGCTGCAGCGCGGAGTTGATGGAACGGCCGATTGACTCCATGTTGTCTTCGATGCGGAGCAGGAAGCATGAAACCAGTTCGCCGCGCTGGCGCTTGCCGGCGTTCAGGAACGTGGGGGTGGCTGGCTGGAAACGGCCCTCGATGATCTCGTCCACCATCTGCAGGGCGAGCTGCTCGTCGCCGCGGGCAAGGTGCAGGGCCACCATGCAGACGCGGTCCTCGTAGCGCTCCAGGAAGCGGTTGCCGTCGAACGTCTTCAGTGTGTAGGACGTGTAGAACTTGAACGCGCCCAGGAAAGTCTCGAAGCGGAACTTCTTCTTGTAGGCGCGGTTGTAGAGCTCGCGGATGAAGTTCATCGTGTACTGGTCGAGGGTTTCACGCTCGTAGTACTGGTTCTTCACCAGGTAGTCGAGCTTCTCTTCCAGGTCATGGAAGAACACGGTGTTGTTGTTCACGTGCTGCAGGAAGTACTGGTGCGCAGCCTCGCGGTCAGCGCCGAACTGGATCTCGCCGTTGGGGCCGTACAGGTTAAGCATTGCGTTGAGTTCGTGATAGCCCAGGCCCTTGTAGGCAGCCGGCATTTCAGGCTTCTCGACGGCGGCGCCCAGCTTTTCGGCAGCGGAGCGGTTGCCCTGGCCTTCGGCCCTGGTTACTTCTGTGTCTGAGACAGTCGTGTCCAAAACTTGTCCAATCCTTGGTTGACCCGGGCAACGTCTTCCGGCGTTCCCATGAGTTCGAAGCGGTAGAGGTGGGGTACCTGGCATTTGGCAGCGATGATGTCTCCCGCCATGCAGTAGTTGTCCCCGAAATTTGTGTTGCCGGCACCGATAACGCCGCGGATCAGTTTCCTGTTCTGCGGGTTGTTCAGAAAGCGGATGACCTGTTTGGGCACCGATCCTTCTCCCCCGGTGCCGCCGTACGTCGGCAGCACCAGGACATACGGCCTGGTGGCGAGAAGGGGTGCGTCCCTCGGATGGAGCGGGATCCGGGCCAATTCGCGGCCGAGTTTCGCAACAAAGCGGCTGGTGTTCTCGGATGCCGAGGAGAAATAAATGAGCTGGCTCTGCGTGGTGACCGGCTCAAGTGGAGCCTCATTGCCGCGCTGAGCCGCGTCAACGTGCTTCGCAGTGTCACCATTCGCTTCGACGGAAGCCCCGGCCACTGCCAGTGCTGCCACGGGAGTCACCTCAGCTGCATTGAAGGTTGCCTGACGGCAGGAAAAAGGAGGCCCTAGGCCACGGAGGAAACGGCAGAGAGTGCCAGTTCCTCGATCTTGTCCGGGCGGAAGCCCGACCAGTGGTCCTGGTCGGTAACCACAACAGGGGCCTGCATGTAGCCCAGCGCCTTCAGGCGATCCAAGGCCTCGGCATCCTGTGAGATGTCAACGCTCTGGTAGGTGATGCCCTTTTTGTCCAGCGCACGGTACGTTGCGTTGCACTGAACACAAGCCGGCTTTGTGTAAACCGTAACGGTCATGGTCCCTGTCCCCTTTATCGAATCTTCGCTCTTCTGAGGCGGGCCGTTCCGAACTGGAATCCATGTCCGTACTGCCCTTGCCTGCATGCCGCCTCCGCGGCCCGTCTACAGTTTGATGTCCTGCGCTGGTGTCCCGCTCAAGCTGTATCTAGATACTACATGTAGTGCAGACGCCTCTTCGGAACCCCAAGATGATGTATTACAAGTATGTCATTTAATGCACCGTTAATCCACAGGCAAGGTCCGTCAAAATGTCCGGATTTCAGCTGATTTTGAGGACGAAATCCACACCCTGTGGAGTACTTAGCCACAATTAAAGCCCAGCGTGTCGCTTGGTAGACGGCGTGTCGCGCCTTGTGGCCGGGCACTTGAAAGTGGCCCTGAAACGATCTTGAAGAACCCTCGGGGTGATCAATCGCACGTCCTGTGCCAGAATGAAGCGGGCCTTTCAGACCCGGCACACCGCGGGGTTCTCCGGCCCTGATCCGAAGGACAGCGTTGGTAAATCCCGTACATCTGAAGACACTCCTGGAAGTCACGCGGCTGGGCTCGTTCGCGGCCGCCGCCGCCCGGCTGGGGTACACAGCGTCCGCTGTGTCCCAGCAGATGACTGCCCTGGAACGCGACACCGGCGTGGTCCTCTTCCAGCGCTCCGCCCGGAGCGTGGTTCCCACGGAAGCGGCCGTGGTGATGACCAGGCACGCTGCCAAGGTGCTCACGGACATCGAAGCGCTGATGGCGGCGGCATCCAAGACCCACGACACCACCAGCCAGGAACTGCGGCTCGGCATCTTCCCCAGCCTGGCTACCTATGTCCTCCCGCGGATCCTGCAGAACCCGGCATGGAAGGACCTCGGCATCGACCTCAGGGTGTCCGTTGCTGAACCCGCCCAGACTATCCAGGGCCTGCGCACCGGCGGGGAGCTTGACGTGGCGCTGGTCTTCCAGGTGGGACAGTCCGGCCTGGCATGGCCGCACACCATCAACCGGCAGTGGATCGGTGACGACAACTTCCGCGTGGTGCTGCCGGCTGGATGGGGTTTCCGCACCGATGCCAAAGTGGCGGCCGACCATCTATCCGAGATGCCATGGATCATGCACCATCCCGCGAGCAGCGACGCCATTGTGATCGAACGGCTCTTCGCCAGCTGTAACCTGCATCCGCGCGTGGTCGCCTACAGCGACGATTTCCACGCCAGCCTGGAGATGGCGGCCGCAGGCCTGGGCGCCGCGCTGGTCCCGGAACTCGCCTTGCTCCACCGGCCGGCCGGGGTTGTGGTCCTGGACGTTCCGGAAATCAGGCTGGCCCGCAACGTGTTCGCGCTGCTGATCAACGAGAAGAAAACCGCCCGGGTGCAGCTGTTTGTAGATCTGCTGGCGGAAACCCTGGCCGGCCTGGGCACTGCAGGCAATTAAACCCGAATGCTGGAATGCACCGCTGATGGGGTCTATGTTGAAGGTATGAACAAGGTAGCGAGTCAGCACTTTGGAGAGATCGAGCTCAACCACGGCAGGGACCACAACATTGCCGCCAAACATGAGCTGCGCGGCCAAACGCTGGAACTCGACCTCAACATCAACGCGCATGACCGTTTTGATGAGGCCGCCATGCACAAGGTGGACTACCGGTTGCGCTACCTGCCTGAACTCGTGGACGAGGTCCGCGAAATGATCGCCGAAGAGCTGGAGCAAGAGGGCACCAGCCCCCAGGAATACCTGCATTTCCACTGCAACGCCCTTAAGGACGAACACCTGCAGAAAGTTTTCGGAGTGGAAGACCGCAGCCAGCTCACCAACGACGTGTTCCTCAAAGCCCTCAAGCTCGGCCATGTGGGTATCTTCCCCGGCCAGCCGGAACGCTACTTCGTCCTTGATTTCACCCTTGGCTCGCACTTCACCGACGAAGTCCTGGTCGCCTCGGCGGACGAAGACGGAGTGGTGGACGACGAAATCGTCTGGGAGTCCTGAAGGACACCAGCCTTTAACGCCCGACGGGCGGCCGGTCACCTGGGTGACCGGCCGCCCGTTCGCTCGCTCGCTTCTCAAGGGTTGGCGCGGCAGGCCGCACCAACCCTTGAGCCTCTGCGAGCTCTCTTATTCAGACCCTGTGGTTACTTGGCCGCTTCCAGCAGTTCGGCGCGAACCGTCCTGGTGGCCGACACGAGGTTGCGCAGCGACTCTTCGGTCTCGGCGTAGCCGCGGGTCTTAAGGCCGCAGTCCGGGTTGACCCAGAGCTGGCGGGACGGCACGTGCTTGACGGCGGTGCTGAGCAGCTCCGTGACTTCCTGCTCGCCCGGGACGCGCGGCGAGTGGATGTCGTAGACGCCCGGACCAACGCCGCGGCCGAAGCCGTGGGACTCGAGGTCGTGGACAACCTCCATGCGTGAGCGTGCGGCCTCGATGGACGTGACGTCAGCATCCAGTCCGTCGATGGCGTCGATGATGGCGCCGAATTCGGAGTAGCACAGGTGGGTGTGGATCTGGGTGGCGTCCCCGGCACCGGCGGTGGACAGCCGGAACGAGTTCACTGACCAGTCCAGGTAGGCAGCCTGGTCAGCCTTGCGCAGCGGCAGGAGCTCGCGCAGGGCGGGCTCGTCCACCTGGATGACCTTGATGCCGGCGGCTTCGAGGTCGGCGATCTCGTCGCGCAGTGCCAGGCCAACCTGGTTGGCGGTCTCGCCCAGCGGCTGGTCGTCGCGGACGAAGGACCAGGCCAGGATGGTGACCGGACCGGTGAGCATGCCCTTCATCGGCTTGCTGGTCAGGGACTGGGCGTACTCGGCCCAGGCCACCGTGATGGGGGCGCTGCGGGTGACGTCGCCCCACAGGATGGACGGGCGCGTGCAGCGGGAGCCGTAGGACTGGACCCAGCCGTGCACGGTGACGTCGAAGCCTTCGAGGTTCTCGGCGAAGTACTGGACCATGTCGTTGCGCTCGGGCTCGCCGTGCACCAGGACGTCGTAGCCCAGCTCCTCCTGCAGCTCCACAACGCGCTTGATCTCGTCCTTCATGAGCTGCTCGTACTGCTCGTTGGTGAGGTCGCCCTTGTTGTTGCGGGCACGGGCGGAGCGGATTTCGGAGGTCTGCGGGAAGGAGCCGATGGTGGTGGTGGGCAGCGGCGGCAGGTGCAGGGCCTCTTCCTGGGCGGCTTCGCGGACCGAGTACTCGGAGCGGTTGAAGTCGGCCGGGGTCAGTGCCGCGGTGCGGGCACGGACGTCGGCGCGCTGCACGCCTTCGGCGGCGGCGCGGTTGGCGATGATGCGGGTGGCCTCATCGATGGCCGGCTGCACGGCGGCTGCGTCGGTCAGGACACCGGCGAGGGTCACAACCTCAACGGCCTTCTGGTCGGCGAACGCCAGCCAGCTGCGGAGCTGCTCGGACAGCTGGACCTCTTCCTCGACGTCGTGCGGAACGTGCTGGGTGGAGGTGGAGGTGCTGATGGCCAGCTTGGCCACCGACTTCTTCAGCTCGGCGATCCTGTCAGCCGAGGCCTGCAGGTCGTTGCGCCAGATGTTGTGTCCGTCCACCACGCCGGCAACCAGGGTCTTGTTGCCCAGGGCGGCCAGCTCGGCCGCCGCGGGAACGGCGCCCTTGAAGGCGTCGATGTGCAGGGCGTCGATGCCGGAAGCGGCAAGGATGCTGAACTGCTCGTTCAGGGCACCGTACGGGGTGGAGACAAACAGCTGGGGACGCTTGGCAACAGCTGCGAGGACCTCGTAGCTGCCGGCCACGGCGGCCTGGATGTCGGCGGCGGAGGTCTCCTGGTCCACCACCAGGGCGGGTTCGTCCAGCTGGACCCAGCTGGCGCCAGCGGCGGCCAGCTTCTCCAGCAGCGCGGTGTAGACCGGGAGGACGTCCTCGAGGCGGGACAGCGGGCTGAATCCGGCGGGTGCGTCGTCGGAAGCCTTGCTCAGGAGCAGGAAGGTGACCGGGCCCACGATGTACGGGCGGGTCTCCACGCCGTTGGCCAGCGCGTATTCGAATTCTTCAACGACGCGGTTGGAGGTCAGCGCGAAGTTGGTCTCCGGGCCGATTTCCGGGACGAGGTAGTGGTAGTTGGTGTCGAACCACTTGGTCATTTCCAGCGGCTGCTGTTCCTTGTTGCCGCGGGCCAGGGTGAAGTATCCGTCGATGTCCAGCTGGCCCTCTGCGTTGAGCAGGTTGCCGAAGCGTGCGGGCACGGCACCGAGGTGCGCGGCGGCATCGAGCACCTGGTCATAGTAGGAGAAGGTGCCCGGAACGGCGGCAGCTTCGGTCAGGCCCAGGCCCTGGAGGCGCTTGGCGGTGCCCAGCTGGATTTCCTTGGCGGCGGCATCAAGGGCGGCGGCGTCGATCTTGCCGGCCCAGTAGGCTTCAACGGCCTTCTTCAGTTCGCGGCGGCGGCCGATGCGCGGGTAGCCGAGGAGCGAGGCAGCGGGAAACGGCGTGTTCAGTTCAGTCATGGGAGATTCCTTGAAGTGTTGGTGGAAGCTGCAGAGGGTCTGTCGAATGACCGGGGTTCAGCTGGCCAGCTGGCGTCGGGCGATGGCGCTCCGGCGGCTGGCTGAGCGTGAATGGCGTGGAAGAGAGAGTTTGTCCAGCACTTCCAGCGCGCTTTGGTGTTCGTTGAAGGTGTAGAGGTGGATGCCGGGCGCGCCGGCTTCGAGCGCGGCATTGGCCAGATCCACCGTGGCGCGGACGCCGATGCGGAGGCTTTCGGCGTCGCTGTCCGCGGCGGCGAGTAGCTCCAGGAGTTCCGGAGCAGGCTCAACGCCCGTCAGTTCGCCGAGCCGCCTGACGCGGCGGAGGCTGGTGAGCGGCATAACGCCCGGAATGATGGGAATGGTGACACCGGCGCGGCGGGCACGGGTGATCAGGTCCGCGTACTGCTCTGTATGGAAGAAGACCTGAGTGATGGCGAAGTCGGCGCCGGAACGCTGCTTGGCCAGCAGCACCTCGACGTCGTGCGCCTCGCTGGGCGATTCCGGGTGCCGAGTGGGATACGCTGCCACGCCCACCGCGATCTTGCCGGCGCACAACAGCGCCGAACGCCGCTGCTCGACGCGGCGGATGAGTTCGATCAGGTCCTGCGCGTACCGCAGGGAGCCGGCCGCTGGTTCGCCGCCGTCCTTGGGCTGGTCACCGCGGAGCGCCAGGATGCCACGGACGCCGTGGTCCAGCAGGTCGCCGATGATTTCTGCCAGTTCCTCCGGTGTGTTGCCGACACAGGTCAGGTGGGCCAGCGGCCGCAGGGTTGTCTCCAGCAGGAGCCGGTTGATGAGTTCGACGGCGGTGTCCCGGTTCGAGCCGCTGGCACCGTACGTGACGGAGACATAGTCCGGGTCAGTGGTTTCCAGTTCCCGGATGGTGTTCCAGAGCGACTCGGCAGCCGCCGGCGAACGCGGCGGGAAGAGCTCATAGGAAAGCGCCACCGGGGCGGCATCTGAGAGATTGGGATGGGTGTCGATAAGGCTTGGTGGTGACATTTGCGTCCTTGGCTTTGGGCCATTGGCGGCGAACCGTCAGCAGGTGTGACAGTGGTACCGGCAATGAATTGAGTTTGGGGAACACGAAAAACTACACAAGGACGCAGTCGCGACTGTTACGCCTGAAATGCAGTTGTCCGTGAGCAAATGTCAGGCCCACATGGGGGCACCCACACCCTCCCAACGGAGGATCGCTGACACGTTACCTCGGTAACTTGTATTGAACTCTATGAGCCGCGGGAAGACCGTTCAAGTCGGCCTCCGAATTAAGACGCAGTTTTACGCTCTATTTCGTGACGGCACAGAATATTGTTCGCCGCAGGAGCGCCGCCTACCATGGCTTGTCAGGTCCGGAGCCGTAATCGCTGTCGCGGAGGTAGTCGTCCCGCTCCTGGCCGTTGCTGCGTTCCAGCTGGGATTGGCGGGCGCTGTCCTTGAGCTGGTCGAACTGGCTCTGGCGCTCGGGGCCGGGCTCTGATTGCGGGTCTCCGGTTTCGGACTGAGGCTGCGGTGCTGCTGCGCTCTCGTCCTGGAACTTCTGCTGAAGGCGTGCTTCCGCCTGTTTCAGCTTCTCCCCCGTCTCCTGTCCGCCGCTGGCGAAGCAGCCCTGCGGAGCGGCGCCCACCGCAGCCAAGCCTTCGGCGAAGAGCCGGCCGGCCGCCGTCGGGTCCTCCGCCTGGAGCCGGGCATCGCCGAGACGTTCGATGCTGAGCACCAGGTTGACGCGGATGACGCATTCGTCCTTTGGCCCCGTCAGTGCCAGTGCCTGCTCGAAGCGCTGCCGGGCGCCGGCGAAATCTGCGGCGAGGACCAGGCTGTCGCCTTCGGCGAAGGCTGCCTTATGCGTTTCGATGAAGTTGGCGGCCCGCAGCCCTGCCGAGGCGGACTCCGCTGCGCCTGCATCCTGGGCATCGAAGGCGCGCGCAGCCTGGCCTGCGAAGATTCCGAGGCTGAGCATCTTGGCGGAAAAGCACAGCACCAAGAGCACCGGCAACGCCGACCACAGCAGGAGGAGGCTTCTCCGGCGCCGCAGGGTGGCTGCCGATTCAATGGATGTTGGATTCATTTCCGAACTCCGGCTGCCTGCTGGATCTGTTGCGCGGGCCGGAGCTGCCTCCACTGCCTCAACACCAGCACTGTTTCCCGGAGTGCGAGCAGGAATGCTGCGGCGGCCATGCTCCAATAGAGTTCCGTCCTGCCCTCAAGGCTGCCGTTCCCCTCCGTGCGCTGCAGCGTTCCGGGATCGGCCTTCTGCATCATCGGTGCGACGGCATCACCGGCTGAGCGGTGGACGTAAGGAATGCCCAGTTGGCTGGCAATCTCCCGGAGCCGGCTCTCGTCAATGACCGAGACGGCGTCCTGTCCACTTCCTGCGCTCCGGTCCTGGATGTAGCCCTGCCCGGAAGCAGCTTCCTTTCCGGGACCAAGGCCGCTGTTTTCCTTCATCCGGCCGCCCTCCGGGGTCCCATAGCCCAGCACCGCTCCCCCGTCCACCAGTCCGTCATCCATGCGCATGGCTTCCGGTTCCTTGCCACTGGTCTGCTCGCCGTCGCCCAGATAATAGACAATCCGCGGCCGCTCAGGGTGGCTTTCACGGGCGGCCCGCAGGCGTTCAGCGAGGAGTGTGCCGGCGGCCGTGATGCTGCTTCCCTTGGAGTAGTCAGTCACCTCGGACTCCAGTACCGCCACTATGG
This sequence comes from Arthrobacter pascens, assembly GCF_030815585.1. NCBI lineage: Bacteria > Bacillati > Actinomycetota > Actinomycetes > Micrococcales > Micrococcaceae > Arthrobacter > Arthrobacter pascens. The sequence goes on along the minus strand of NZ_JAUSWY010000001.1, from coordinate 1,640,061 downwards.
TCTCCAGCGCCGTCGTGTCAGTGGTCAACGGCATCCGGACCGCGGCGTTGGTGTCAAAGGTGATGACGGAAAATCGTGCCCCTGCCAGCTCCGCTGCGATGGCCGTGATGTCCTGGCGTACCCCGTCCAGCCGTGGGGAAAAGTCCCCATAGTCCTCGGCCACGATGCTGCTGGTGGTGTCCACCACAAAGAAGACGTTGACGTCCGAGGCTGCCGCCTCAGCCGTTCCGCCCGGGATTCCTGGACGCAGGGCCGCCCCCAGTACCAGTAAGACCAGGGCGCTCCGGAACAGCCAGCCGTGCAGTGAGTCACGGCCATGTACGAAACGCCGCCGGGCGGCATGGACCAGTCTCCAGCCCAGAAAGAGCACCGCGGCAGCCATCAGCGGCACCAGGATCCACCACGGCAGGACAGGTTGCAGCGTCATGGCCTGAGCCGCCAGGACGCTCCGGCCAGTACCAGCCCGGACATCAGCGCAACAGCCAGGGGCAGGTCCGGCCGGTCCCAGACCACTGCGCGGGGCGCGCCCTGCATCGCTGCCGCCTCCGTTTGCTGCACGGTGCTGACGATCTCCGCCACGGCATCCGGGCTGTCCAGCGAATAGTAGGCTCCGCCGGTGGCTTCGGCCGCCGCCCTGAGCTGGGCACCAGGCTGTCCGGAGTCCGTGCCGTAGTCGAAGTCGCCGGGGTTCAGCGCATACACGCGGACGTCCTTCTCCTGTGCCAGCGCCGCGGCCTGTTCCAGGGTGAAGATGGGGTCGCCCGAGAGGAAGTTGTCCGTGGCCAGCACCACCGACCGCGAGCGCTGCGGCACTCCCTGGTCCGGCTGATCCGGCTGGTCCGGACGACTGCCAGCGTCAGGGAAACCCTGAACACAGGAAGCCAGGCCGTCGCCGATCAGCGAGGATCCCCGGCCGCTCCAGGTGCCGCCCAGGAAACCGGAGCTTCCAGGTTCGCCGTCAAAGGCGCCGCGGGCCAGTTCCAGCTGCTCCTGGACGTACTCGTAGTCGTCGGTCAGGGGGAAGACCTGGATGGCGGTGCTGTCAAAGATGGTGAGCCCGATCCGTTCCCCGTCGAATTGCTGCGCCAGCTCGGCAAAGACGCCCACTACGGCAGAATCTGCGCTGCTCATGGAGCCGGATGCGTCCAGGCACAGGACGATGTCCCGGTTGTGCTCCTCGGGACGGATAGTGGTCAGCTCAACTGGCCGGGCAGCCGCGGCCGCGGCCGAGACCACCAGCATCCCGCCCGCGACGGCGGCAACGGCCAGCCAGCGGCGGTGGCGCCGGAGGGCGGCCTGGTATTCGGGCAAGGCGGTGAGCCGGTCAGCGTTGGCCACCGGCCGCAGTCGTGCCTTCTCCCGCGGTTCCGTCCGGAAAGCCAGCCAGGTGCCAACGGCAGTAACAGCCACGGCTGCGGGGATCATCCACCAGAACATCAGTTCCACAACCGCACCGCCTGGCGGGCAGTCTCGGCGGAGTGGGCAACGGACGGCAGGGGTTCGGCCCCGAACTCGCCCGGATAGATGCGGGCGACCGCCTCAGCCGCAGGCGGCAGCGGATGCCGGTGCAGCTCCGCCAGGGTCATCCTGGGGGCGTCCACTCCGGTGACGTCGCGGACGAACTTCCGGAGAAGGAGGCTGAGCTCCTGGTGCGACGCACGGGCAGTCAGCCGGCCGGAGTCGGCGTCCGCGGCCACAGCGTCGATCCGCTGCAGGTATGCCTCCTTGAGGGCGTCAATGTCCGACGGCGGCGTGAACCGCGGCGATGCTGCCGGCACCGTTGGTTTGCGGGTGTTGAAGAAAACGAAGGCGTACCAGCCCACCACGAGGGCCAGCAACGCGAGACCCACCCACGTCCACCCCAGGCTGTACTGGAGCGGGCCGTAGAACCCGGAGTCATCCTGCACGCCGGTGCCTCTCCAGGAGGGCGAACAGTTCCGTCATGACGCCGTGGCTGCTGGCCACATGGCCTTCGGAAATGCCGGCCCGGCGGAACATGCCGTGCCGGCCGGCATCCCGGTCCAGCGCAGCACCGGCGTACGCTGCGGCCACTGCCGGGCTGTCCGCCAGGTGCCTCATGAGCAGCGAGGAGTCTGCCACATTAATGGCGTCCAGCGCTGCGGGGCCGGCCCCGGCCAGCTCCGCGTCCCGGATGGTAAGCCACAGGATCTCGTGCTGCGCCCGGAGCCGGCGCAGCAGCTGCTCCATGGCAGGATCTGCGGCCAGTTCATCGGCAACCACAAACAGCAGGAACCTGCCCTTGACGGTGCGGGCCACATGCTCCAGCTGCTCCTCGATCCGGCTGGGAGCGGCGTCAAGGCTGGTGCCAGCGTCAACCGTCCGCAGGAGCCGTTCCAGGTGGGCCTCGCCTGCTTTGGCCGGGATGGAGCGGGTGCCGTCGCCATCGCCGCAGACGAGTCCCACAACATCGCCGTGCCGATGGGCCAGGTAGCCGATGACTCCCAGGGCCATCACGGCAATATCCTTTTTGATTTCGCCGTCCCGGGACTGCGCCGCCATGTTCCTTCCGGTATCAGCAATGAGCAGGACCGTCTGCCGCCGGACCGCGACATACCGCTTGATCAACGGGGATCCGTAGCGGGCGGAGGCTTTCCAGTCGATGTCCCGGACCTCATCGCCCGGGATGTATACCCGCAGGTCATCAAAGTCGAGGCTGCGTCCGCGGAAGACGGAGCCGTACTCACCGTCGAGCATGCCGCGGGCTTTCCGGTGGGCGAAGATGGCCATCTTCGACTTCACGCGCTGGAGGAGGCTGGTCACCGCTGGCTCAAGGCGTCTGGACGGAGGCCACAACGGCGTCGATGACAGTCTCCACCGGCACCTGCTCAGCCACGGCTTCGAAGCCCAGGATGAGCCGGTGCCGCAGGACACGGTGGGCCAGAGCTTTCACGTCCTCAGGGATCACATGGTCTCGCCCGTTGAGCAGCGCGACTGCCCGGGCTGCCTGGCTGAAGGCAATGCTGGCGCGGGGGCTGGCACCGAATTCGATGAAACCTGCCAGGCGCCGGTCGATGTACTGCTCGGCGTTCCGGGTGACGAACACCAGGCCCACGATGTAGTTGACGATGGCCGGATCAAGGTAGATCCGCTTCACCAGTTCCTGGACGCCGATCACGGCGTCCAGCGACGCTGCAGCGGCCGGCTTCTGCTCCGGGGAGAAAATCCCGGCGTCAATGCGCCGGATGATCTCGGCCTCCTCGGCCGGGGACGGGTAGTCCAGCACGTCCTTGAGCATAAAGCGGTCCATCTGGGCCTCGGGAAGCTGGTACGTGCCTTCCTGCTCAATCGGGTTCTGGGTTGCCAGCACCAGGAACGGTGAGGGCAGCCGGTATTCCTCGCCTCCGATGGAGGTCTGCCGCTCCTGCATGGCCTCCAGCATGGCACTCTGGGTCTTGGCGCTGGAGCGGTTGATTTCATCCAGCAGCACGATGTTGGCGTGGACCGGCCCCAGCTGGGTGACGAAGGTGCCCTTGGCGGCGTCGTAGATCTGCGTGCCCACGATGTCGCTGGGCAGCAGGTCAGGGGTGCACTGGATCCTGCGGAACTCGGCGCTCACGGCCTCGGCCACAGTCTGCGCCGCGGTGGTCTTGGCCAGGCCCGGAACGCTCTCCAGGAGAATATGCCCGCCGGTCATCAGACCCACCAGCAGCGATTCGCGGAGCCGCGCCTGCCCCACCACCTTGGCGTCAAAGCTGCGGGAGATATTGGCCACCACCTGCTGTGCCCGGGCCAGCTCCGCGGATTCGATTCTCACGGATGCACTGGTCTGAAGCACTGGATATCCCCCTGATGGCTGGTCTGGACTGTTTTTTGCCGGCTGGCGGCACTCCGTCCGCCATCCTATCCAAGCCAGCTGCCGGCGGACCCGCAATGGGGAGGCCTCCCCATTGCGGGACCTCAGGTCTATCCTGTTGGAATGAGCGAGCTTCCAGCCAGTTACAAGCAGTTTCTCGCGGACAAAAGCGAGAGATTCATCAACGCAGTCAAGCCTGTCCTGCAGCAGTCTGCTGCCGACCAGCTGCACGGCGTCCGGGTCACGTACAACATCGGCTCGACCGGCCACCAGGCCCACTTGGATGACAGCATTCCCTACGGCGTGATTGTTGAGGATATCGACTGAACCGCTCCGCTTCTCGGATACGGCCTGGCCGATCAGCTACTGGCTGCTCACCCTTTGACGGCACCGGACAGCGCGAACGAGCTTCCGGCGCCCTTTGCCACGATGACGTAGAGGACCAGCACAGGCACTGAAAACAGGATGGAGAACGCGGCCAGCTGGCCGTAAGCCACGGCCCCGTGCTGTCCGAAGAAGCTGAAGATGGACACAGCTGCGGGCTGCCCTGCCTCGGACAGGAGCAGCACAAACGGGACAAAGAAGTTTCCCCAGGCCTGGATGAACACAAAGATGAACACCACGCCCAGCCCCTGTCGCATGAGGGGCAGGACAATGGTGCGCAATGCGGCCATCCCGGAGGCGCCGTCCACCCAGGCGGCCTCCTCAAGGGACACCGGAACCGCGTCCATGAAGTTCTTGGTCATCCAGATAGCCATGGGCAGCGTGGTGGTGGCCATGAAGAAGATCGTCCCGGGCATGGAGTCCAGCAGGTGCAGCTGCACGAAGAGCCCGTACACCGGCACCATGATGGCCGTGATGGGAAGGCAGGTCCCGAACAGGATCGTGTACATAAACGGCCGGTTGAACCTGGACTGGTAGCGGGACAGCGGGTAGGCGGCCAGGACCGCCGCGACGAGGTTGACGGCCGCTGTCCCCGCAGAAAGCAACAGGCTGTTCCAGAGCGGCTGGAACAGCAGCCCCGGGGTCATGATCGCGGCAAAGTTGTCCAGCGACACCTCGCCGGGAAGCCGGGTCTGGTGCCCCGCCCCCGCATCAAGGGAGGCCAGGGCCAGCCACAACAGCGGCAGGACAAAGCACGCGCCGATGAGCACCAGGGCAGCGTCGGCCGGCGTCCGGGCCCGCCGCCGGGCCAGGGATACCGACCCCAGCGCGGCCCGCCGCCGGGCCCGTGCGGAAGTCTGTGTCGCCGTCGTCATGGTTTGGCTTCCCGGAGCAGCCGGATGTAGGCCGCGCCGAACACCATGCCGATGAGGATCAGGACGGAGGCCACGGCCGTGCCGTAGCCGATGTCACCGAATTTGAAGGCCTCCTGGTACGCCAGTACCGGCAAGGTGGTGCTGGCGTTGGACGGACCGCCGGCGGTCATCACCCAGATGAGGGTGAAAACCGCCAGCGTCTGCAGGGTGATGAGCATGAGGTTGGTGGCGATGCTGCCGCGGATCATGGGGAGGGTGATGAAGGCCAGGCGCTGCCAGCCGCTGGCGCCGTCCATCAGCGCAGCCTCTGTGACCTCACCGGGGACATCGTCCAGTGCCGCGCGGTACACCAGCATGGAAAACGCCGTGCCCCGCCAGACATTGGCGAGCATGATGGCCACCATCGGGAACGAATACAGCCAGTCAGGCTGTCCCAGTCCCAGCCCGCCCAGCAGCTGGTTCAGTGTCCCGTCACGGCTGAAGTAGGCGTAGGCAGCGAAGGCGGCCACAATCTCGGGGAGCACCCACGCCGCCACCACGGCAGTCCCGACGACGGCGGAGACGGACCGCCGGGCACGCCGCATCAATACTGCAATCAGCAGCCCCAGCATGTTCTGGCCCAGGATGGCGGAGCCGCCCACAAACAGGACAGTGAGGGCAAGGGACAGCGGCAGGACTGGGTCCGTCAGCAGCCTCGCGTAGTTGTCCAGCCCCACCCAGCCCGGGCTGCGGGCGTTGCGGCCGGTCAACGCAGCGTTGGTCAGGGACGCGTGGAACGCCCAGAGGACGGGTCCGGCCAGGAACACCAGCAGCAGGACGACGGCGGGAAGCACCGGCAGGAGGCGGACCCATCGCGTGGTGCGGGGAACGGCCACCGGCTACTTCCGGACGGTCTTGTCTTCGCCCACAAGGTCCTTCACGGCTGCGTCGTAGTCCGCGGCGGCCTGTTCCGGGGATTTCGCGCCCGTGATCACCGCTTCGGTGGCCTCCTGGACGGCGGCCGAGATCCGCGGGTAGTCAGCAGTTGCCGGGCGGTAATGCGTGACGGACACGAGCTCGGATACGTCCTTCACGAACGGGTTTGCCGCCTGGTAGGTGGAGTCAGCGGCTACGTCCTTCCGGACGGCGATCTGCGAGCTTGCGATGTTGAACGCCAGGGAATTCTTCTTGTTCAGCGCCGTGGTCAGGAAGCCAAAGGCAAGATCGGGGTTCTTCGTCTCCGCACCGACTGCGAGTGTCCAGCCACCGGACATGCTCACTCCGCCAGGCGCCTGGCCCTCCTGGGTGGGGAAGGGGGCCACGCCCATGTCCTGCTCGTAGCCGGGCCATTCATAGCTTCCGCCGTCCTGCCAGAACGACGGCGTGTAGGATCCTTCCACGGTTGCGCCCATCTTGGCTTGCGGAAGCCATTCCCCGAACACCTTTTTCCACACGTTCGCGTCGAGGGCTTCTGCCGGGGATACGGCGAGCTTCTCGTCGTAGAGGGTCTTGAGGAAGGCCAGTGCGTCGGTGAAGCCGGCGGAGCCCACCACCCATTTCTTTGCTTCGGCGTCGTACAGCGCGGAGTCCGTCCCGTACAGCAGTTCGTAGAAGCTCTGCATCACGGTGCCTTCGCCTGTGGCTTTGCCGGCATACATGTTGAACGGCACCACGGTGGGGTCGCTGGCCTTGATCTTCCTGGCGGCATCCAGGATGTCTTGCCAGGTGCGGGGCTCCCAAGGCAGGCTGACGCCGGCAGCTGCAAGGACTTTCTTGTTGTACCAGATGGCCCGCGTATCGGTACCCACCGGGACCGCGTAGGTGCCGCCGTCGTCGCCCAGACCGGCAGCCTTGGCGGCGTCGTCGAAGGTGTCCCACTCGCTCCACGCCTGCAGGTGGCTGTCCAGCTTGAGGAGGTAGCCCGCGTCCACATCGGAGCGGACCTTGAACGTGTCTTCGTAGAACACGTCCGGGGCAGTGGCCGGGGAGCGCAGGGCCAGGGCAAGCTTGGTGCCGTAGTCGTCGTCTTCTGCCTGGATTGGCTCCAGTTCAACCGTGACGCCTTGGTTGGCGGCCTCGAACTCCTGCTTGGCCGACTGGAAAAGGGTGTCCAGTGCAGTGAAGGAAGCAGTCTTCTGGTAGACGATCTTCAGGGTCTTGGCCTCGCCTGCCGGAGCGCCCGGGGAACAGGCAGCCAACGTGAGAACTGCGGAAGCCATCAGGGATGTGATTATGGTTGCCCGGCGACGCATGGTGCTCCATTCAGTCAATGGCTGCAGTCCCCGTTGTCTGCGGGCCCCAGCCGCGGCGATATCCAAATGCTAAAGGCGCGTCCTGCCGCGGGCAAGGGCGCCGCGGGGTCAGCTTTCCAGGAGGAGGCGCTGCGCCCGGGGAGCCAGCGTATGTTCCAGGACCAGGCAGGCCGCTCCGATGGCGCCCACGTCCTCGCCGACTCCCGTGCCCACCACCTCGATGGAGTGGATCAGGCGGGCGGCGCTGTTTGCCTCCAGGAGGGCAGGAACCTTCTCCAGGTAGCGCTGGGACATCCTGGTCCAGAACGGACCGCCGAAGACAACCCGTTCCACGTCCAGGGTGTTGGTCACCACGGATACGGCGCGGGCCACAAGCACTGCTGACTTATCGATGATGCCCATGGCACCGGCGTCACCTTCATCGGCGAGGTCGCACAGCCTCGAAAAGCTCTTCTGCACCTCGGCACCGCTGTTGTCAGTCCGGGAGCCGTCGAGGATGCCGGCGGCTTCTGCCTCTGCCACCAGCACCTGCGGGATGCAGGAGGACTTCACACAACCCCGGAGGCCACAGTCACAAGCCGGGCCGTCCGGGTCCACCACGATGTGGCCGATCTCGCCGGCGTTGCCTGACGTACCGCGGATCACCTCGTCGTTGAGCACAATGCCGCAGCCGATGCCGGTTCCCATGTACATAAAGATGAAGCTGCCGGCACCGCTGGGACCGCCGGCCCAGGTTTCGGCGACGGCGGCGCTGGTCACGTCCTTGTCCACCAGGACTGAGTAGCCGGTAGCTTCTGCCAAGGCGTTACGCAGTTCAACCCTGTCCCAGCCGGGCAGGAGCGGAGGATCGACCACAGTGCCGTTGTCCAGGTCGATGGGGCCGGGCACTGCAAGCCCAAGGCCGGCGATCTTACCCCTGTCCACTCCTGAGTCCGACACGAGTTGGCCGATCTCCGTGGCCATCGTTGAAATGACAGCCGATGGATCGTTTCCGCCGGGGGTGTTGATGCTGGAGTGCTGAACCACCGCGCCGACCAGGTCCAGGACAACAAACGTTGTCACGGCAGGGTCCAGGTGGACTCCGATGGCGTACATGCCGGACGGGTTGAGGCGGAGGATGGTGCGCGGCTTGCCCGGGCCGCTGCCCTCTTTGCCGGCTTCAACGATCAAGTGCTGGTCCAGCAGGCGGCGGGAGATGTTGGAGATGGTCTGGGGTGAGAGGCCCACGATCTGGGCGAGTTCCACCCGGCTGAGGCCACCTGAGGATCTACGGATGGCGTCCAGGATCACCGTGAGGTTGAAGTCACCCATCTTGGGCAGGTTGGTTCCGCGCCTCGGCGAGGGCTGGCGGATCTCAGACACGGGGTCCCCTAAACGTCTTCGGCCATCTGTTGATGATGTCTGAATCGTACGTTACCCCTTGACATTCGCCCATACGCGGAAATGACGGCGCGGCGCGGCCAGAAACCAACTACCGTTCCTGCCGCCTCCTACTGGCCGCCACGGTGAATTTGGGATTCTGCCCCTTGACGGTGGTGGGTCCCACCACCCGCTCCAGCACGGGCAGGTAGTGCAGGTGCCGGTTGAAGACAGTCCAGAGTTCGCCGCCCGGTGCGAGCACCCTCGCGGCAGCCTCGAACATCTTGATGCCGGCACCTGCGTGGACGCTGGCCCCCAGGTGGAACGGCGGATTCAGCAGGATCAGGTCCGCGCTTCCAGCCGGCATGGTGCTCATGGCGTCGTCCTGGAGGACGGCGATCCGCTCCTCCAGGCCGTTCGCCCGGGCTGTCCCCGCCGCGGACGCGACGGCCGCTGCGGACTGGTCCGTGGCCGTCACGACGGAGTCAGGGTTCTGCCGGGCATACATGGCCGCGAGGATTCCCGTGCCGCACCCCAAGTCAACGGCATGCCGGGCTGAAGGCATCTCCGGGAGGAAGGTCAGCAGGAACCTCGTCCCTATGTCCAGCCTCGGTCCGGCGAACACGGCACCCCGCGCTGCGACGTCCAGGTCGAGCTCCGCAAGGTGCTCCACAGCGGGAACGTGCAGTGGTCCGGAAGAGGCCTTGGCGTCTTGGGCGAGGATGATACGGGACTTCTGTCGGGCAAGCTGTGGCTGGACGGACTGGAAGTGCCGTTGCAGGACCGCGTTCATCCCCAGCGACATGTGCTTGATCCGTCCGCCGGCCAGAAGCACGGCGCCGGGAGCGGCGTGCCGTGCCACGGTGTCAGCGATCTCTTCGAGCTCCGCCAGCGTCCTGGGCAGCTGCAGGAGTACGGTGTCCGCGCCGGACAGCAGTTCATCCCCCAGCGGCAGCTGCGCAAATCCTGTGTCCGCGCTCGACTCCGGCGCCCCGAAGGCATTCAGTCCCAGGGCTTCGGCATTGTTCCGCAGGGCCCGCTCCCCCGTGATGAGGTCCTGATGCACCCGGACCTTGCGGACACCGAGCGCCGCAAGGGCGCCCAGCGTCAGGGCCCCATAACGGTCGCCGATGACGGCTACTTGGCTCCCGGGCGTGACCACGGCCGCAGCAGCCTCCAGCAGGAGCGTGTCCGTGGCGTCCCAGGCCTGGAGATTGGGCGCTTCCACGTCCGGGCGACGCCGGAGTCTTCCGAAGACACCCTCAAGACTGTTCTGTGCCACGTGGTTCCTGCTGCCTGTTCCCTCGGTGATGCCATGTACATTCTGGTGCCGTGATCGATGCCCGGGCGGCTGTTGCCAGTAGTCCGGTCAGGCCAAATTTACCGTCTCCGCCTGCGGCCGGATGCCAGGCAGCTTCAGGATGGCCGTCACGGCAGCCCTGCCCGCCCGGTTCGCGCCGATGGTGGACGACGACGGCCCGTAGCCCACCAGATGGACGCGCGGCTCGGCAGCCACCTGGGTCCCGTCCATCGCAATTCCCCCTCCGGGTCCGCGAAGGTGAAGCGGAGCCAAGTGTTCGAGCTCAGCCCGGAAGCCCGTTGCCCACAGGATGACGTCAGCCTGAAGCAGGGTGCCGTCCGCAAGCCGGACGCCGTCGGACTCTATGGATGTGAACATTGGGCGCCGGTCCAGCGCGCCCCGTTGTGCTGCCGCCCGCAGGGCGGGCGTCCAGATCAGCCCGGTCACTGCCACGACGCTTTGCGGCGGCAGCCCCTGCCGCACGCGTTCCTCCACCAGGGCGACGGCGTTGTGGCCGGCCTGGGCGTCGAATCCGGTATCCCGCCACTCAGGCTCCCGCCGGGTGAACCAGCTGGTGGTGGTGACCTGCGAGACCTCGTCCAGCAAACCGACGGCGGAAATGCCCCCTCCCACCACAATGACGTGCTGCCCCCTGAACTCGTCGGCCGAGACGTAGTCCGCCACATGCAGCTGCCGGCCACGGAACGTGAACTGCCCCGGGTAGATCGGCCAGAACGGCCGGGTCCAGGTTCCGCTGGCGTTGATGACTGCCTTGGCCGACAAGTCTCCGTGGGACGTCCTGATCCGCAGCCGGCCCGCCGGATCATCATCCGCCCTGGAGACGGCGGTGACTTTGACAGGGCGATGGACGGTCAACCCGAGTTCCTGCTCATAGCCCGCGAAGTAGCGGGTCAGGAACTCGGAACTGGGCTCCGCGGGATCCACGTAGGGCTGTGCGATGCCGGGAAGGTCGCTGATGCCGTTGACCGTGGCCATCCGGAGGCTCTTCCAGCGGTGGCGCCAGGCACCACCCGGGCCTTCTTCGGCGTCGAGCACTGTGTACGCCAGCCCGCGGCGCTGCAGGTGGAAGGCGGCGGAGAGCCCGGCCTGGCCGGCACCAATGACCACAACGTCGGCCATGCTGGTGCGGCCTGCTTCAGGCGGGGTGGTCCCTGACTGCGTCTCCATAAATGGCCGGATTCCGGCTGGACCTTCTCCTCCACTGAGGATTTGAGCTGCTTGGGACCTGCTCCGTCCACCCTGCAGTCGATCATTCACCTCCCCATGATAATCGCGGTGGCCGCCTCCCAACTGGCCGCGCATGTCCGCCATCCGGTGGCAATCGCTGACAGCGGACCGGTCCGGTCGTAGGGTTGGCCCATGGAATGTGTCCAAGAACTCCGATGGCAGGAATGGCTATGCTGCCGGAACATTGGAAAGGCGCCGGAAGGAAGGCAATAAACATGACAAAGGGAACCGGTGCTGCATCGCGGCTGGCCAAAGCTCTGGCCATCGTCCTGGGGACGGCGGAGATACCCCTCCGGCTGCGGGCTTGGGATGGTTCGGAGGCAGGCCCGCCCGGCGCACCGATCCTGGAGTTCCGGTCCCGGCGGGCCCTGCGGCGGATCCTCTGGTCGCCCGGGCAGCTGGGCCTGAGCCGTGCGTATGTTGCCGGGGACATCGTGGCACCGGGAGATATCTTCGCGGCCTTCAGTGCACTCAGCTCTGCTGGAAAGTTTGCCGACCCGGGGCCGTTCAAGCCCCTCACACCGGCCGAACTGTGGACCCTCCTCAAGACTGCTGTTCGGCTCGGGGCGCTGGGGCCCAATCCCGCCCCGCCGCCGGAAGAAGCACGGATCCATCGGCACGGCCGGCAGCACTCCCGGGGCCGCGATGCAGCGGCAATCTCGCACCATTACGACGTCGGCAACGACTTTTACGCCCTCGTCCTGGGGCCGTCGATGGTCTACTCCTGTGCAGTCTGGGGAGACGGGCCGGCGGGGAAAGGTATCCAGGATGGCAGCGACTCCAGCAGCGGGCTGCCAGCCGGACTCGACGCCGCCCAGGAAGCGAAACTGGACCTGGTGTGCCGGAAGCTGGGGCTAAAGCCCGGGATGAGGGTGCTGGACGTGGGCTGCGGGTGGGGCAGTTTTGCCCTGCATGCCGCGCAACACTACGGAGTGGACGTGGTTGGTGTCACGCTCTCCACCGAACAGGCGTTGCTGGCCCGCAAGCGGGCTGCTGACGCAGGCCTGACGGCAAGCATCGACATCAGGGTGCAGGACTACCGCGATGTTGGTGACGGGCCCTTCGACGCGATCAGCTCAATCGGTATGTCCGAACACGTCGGCCGGGAGCAGACCCCGGACTACGTCTCCCGGCTATACAGCCTGCTCCGACCCGGCGGCCGGCTTCTCAACCACGCCATTTCCTGGAATGCAGGGCCCACCAGCCCGGACCCCGACTCGTTCATTCCGCGCTATGTTTTCCCTGACGGCGAAATGATCAGCCTCGGTGAGATGGTCACCGCGCTGGAGTCCGGCGGCCTGGAAGTCCTGGACGTGGAGGCACTCCGGAGGCACTATGCGCTGACCCTCAGGGCCTGGGTGCGGCGGCTCGAGGACAACTGGGACGACGCGGTGAAGCTCACCACCCTCGGCCGCGCCCGGATCTGGCGGCTCTACATGGCTTCAAGTGCGCTGGGCTTCGAAGCCGGCATCACGGGCGTCAACCAGGTCCTGGCGCAACGGCCGGGCGGAGCCGAACCGCCGCTGCGCAGGACGGAATGGCTTTAAGGGCAAGAGGCCAGCACAGCAGGAGCCACCCCGGAGGGTGGCTCCTGCTGTTGCTGTCCACGGCGGCTTCCCTCCCTGCTATTACCCAGATTGGGCGCCTACGCTCGCGGTAACTGCGCCAAACGGTGCGGAACGAATCGGAGGATGATGAGCACCGCACTGCTGGCTCCAGGACTCGAACTGCAGGTCACCGGCATGCCCTACGGTGAGACACCGGTTCTGGAGATCGGTCACCGGCACAGGCGACTGATCCTCAGGGTCCTTATCCGCACAGGAGTACTCATCGGCCTGTTCGTTGCCGCCGCCTCATTGTTCTGGCACGTCGGGCAGCCCTTGTGGGGCAATTGGCCGCAGGTGGACGCCACCGTGACCAGCCAGCACCAATACGTGTCCAAGGGTACGCACTGCAGCCTCGGTCTCAGTTACATCGCCGGTGACCAGAAACTCGCCACGCATTACTCGGAGTTCGACCCGTGCGGAAAGTCATTGGCCATCGGTTCCGTCGTCAAACTCGGGGTTAATCCCGCGGACCACACACAGGTAGCAGTGGCAGGAGTTGCAGATCCGATCATCGCGGACCTGGCCGTGACAGGTGCAGGATCATTTCTCCCTTTGTTCTGGATGAGCATCTTCGTCGCGTTCAGCTGGCGCCATTACCGTACTGTCACCCGGCTTGGGAGCGGCCCCTGGCACGAGGTGACGGGGACCGTTGTGGCCAGTTCGATAGTCAAAAACCGGCTCCATGCGGACATCAGGTCTGCCGATGGCCTGCTTTTCCGGATCAATTTCGGGCTCAGGGGGATCACCTACTTTCCCGCCCCCGGCGCCGGGAGCACCGTGACCCTTCGACTGGCAGGAGATGGAGGCGGCAGGGTGATGGTCGGCATCAAAGGGCTTACCGGTGACAACCTGGGCGCTATCGGACCGGTCAGCACCCCATCTGAGAGGGCAAAGCAGGAGGCGGCCGAAGGCGCCTCGTGAACGGATACGGCGGGCATTTCTGCAGGAACAGAAAATGGGAACCACCTGATTCGGTGGTTCCCATTTTGGTGGAGCTGAGGGGACTCGAACCCCTGACCCCCTGCATGCCATGCAGGTGCGCTACCAGCTGCGCCACAGCCCCAAACTTCTGTTCCGGCGGTGATACACGCCGCCGGAAGCAACCTACTCATCTTAATGGAGAATTGGCTCTGACGCCAATCCGCCGCCAAGGTTCTCCCGCCCCGTTTCACACTCATGACCGATTCCGCGGAAACGCAGATTCATTCCAATTCGGGCAACAAAAAATCCGCCGGAATCTTTCGATTCCGGCGGATCACGATCGGTGGAGCTGAGGGGACTCGAACCCCTGACCCCCTGCATGCCATGCAGGTGCGCTACCAGCTGCGCCACAGCCCCGAATCTTCGCCGCCCCGCGGTTTCCCCGGAGCAACTCAAATATCTTAGAACAGCATTTCCGAAAATTCCAAATCGGGCATATTCGGCTTGCTGGCGCCTGATTACTCCGCGTCGCTTGAGGCTGTTGCCTTGGCTGACGCGTCGTCTCCCAACTGCAGGTCCACCACCGGGCAGTCCTTCCACAGACGCTCCAGCGCGTAGAAAACGCGGTCTTCCTCGTGCTGGACGTGAATGACGATGTCCGAGTAGTCGAGCAGCACCCAGCGTCCGCCGGAGCGGCCTTCGCGACGCACGGGGCGGAGGTCCTGCTTGGAAAGTTCCTCTTCAATGCCGTCTACGATGGCGTTGACCTGGCGTTCGCTCGGTGCGGAGGCAATCAGGAAGACGTCGGCCAGCGCCAGGCGCTCACTGACGTCCAGGGCAACAATGTCCTGGGCGATCTTGTCCGCGGCGGCTTTGGCGGCGTGGCGGGCTATGGCAATGGATGAATCTGATGCAGTCACGGGACTCCTTGTTGTTTTCTAAAGTTTTTGTTGTGGGGGGCGCGGCCGGATCAGCGTGACACGCCGGTGATGATCAGGATGACGCCGGAAATAAGGGCGATGATCCCGAAGGCCAGGACGCCGAACTGCACGAGCCGCATCCGTTTCGCGCGGGCCAACCCGGCGGTTGCCGCATCCAGCGGTTCCAGTCCGTACGCGGACCGGGCGGGAATACGGGGAAGGTCATCAAACAGGTCTTCCGGCTGTCCAGCCGGCAACTGGGCCGGGGCGGATACCACGGGCTCCGGCTGGACGGCGGCCCGGGCAGCAGCTTCAGCACGCGCTATGACCCGGGAACGGCCGGCGACGGCGGCTGGCACAGCGGCTGCGCCGGGCGGCCTTGAAGCCGTCGATGGCCTGGGTCCTTTGCCACCGGAGGGCTGCGGGCTGCCGGAGGGCTGGAGCCGGGGCCCCGGTGTGGTGACAACAGGCACGTAAGAGGTTGCCGGCGGCTTCATCACGGGACGGTCCAGGCCGGGCACCTGGACGAATTCCAGCGGCGTGACCATGGCAAGGTTGCTGGCAGCCGAAGGCTCCGGCCGAGGTGAGGTCTCTGGTGCCGCCGGGGCCGCTGCCTGCTCTGCCAGCTTCTGCTTGGCCATGGCCCGTCGGTTGAGCACAGCGGCGCGCTCTGCCAGCGCGATCTGTTCCGCGAGAATCTCCGGATCAACGGCTTCCGGATCCAGGGAGGCAATATGCTCCATTTTGGCCAGCTGGTTCTTGGCCTGTTCAGCAATCAGTGAACGGGCTGCCAGTGCCTGTTCCACGCTGATACCGCCCGGTACACCGGAGGCTTCAGGGGATGCTGCGGGCTGCGCAGTTTCGGGCGCGGCCTGGTCGGGCGCGGCCTGGTTGGGGGCGGCCTGGTTGGGGGCGGGCGGAACGATGGGGTTGGCCGACGTGACGGCCTGTTCCTTGAGCTGCTGCAGGCGCAGCTGCCTGCGTGTGGGTGGTCCTCCGGCCGCCAGCTGCCCCTCTTTTTCCTCAAGATCCTTGATGGCACGGAGCGCCGCCCGGTCCCGGGCACGGATCTGCGAGGAACGCTGGGCCTGCGTCAGGTCGGGGACGGAGTCCACCGGACCGCCGGCCACGCGCCGCACACGGCCGGCATCCTCCGCCGGCTCCGGTGAGGGGACCTGCTTGGAGGGAGCTTGTTTTGAGGCAGGCGAAACCTGGCCCGGTCCCGTTGACCCGGTAGCCTGGTTCTCATCTCTGGCCTGCCGCAGTTCGCGGCGGCTGCGGATGGGGGGCTGTTCCTGACTCATTGAAAACTCATTCAGTACTGGCTGGTTCGTTTGTTTCGGCGGATGGTAGGTCCCTCGGTGCGGAGCCCTCGGCGTACAGTCCATACTTGGCGATGTACTGCACTACGCCGTCCGGCACGAGGTACCAGACGGGGTTGTGCTCGGCAACCCTGGCGCGGCAGTCCGTGGATGAGATGGCCATGGCAGGGACCTCAAGGAGGCTGACGTCCTTGCGGCCCATACCATCAAGCACATGCCCAGGCCGGGTCACTCCAACAAAATGCGCCAGCGACCAGAGTTCGTCGATATCCTTCCACGACAGGATCTGCGCCAGCGCGTCTGCTCCGGTAATGAAGAACAGATCAGCGTCCGGACGCTGGGTGCGAAGATCGCGCAAGGTGTCAATGGTATATGTAGGACCAGGACGGTCCACATCCACCCGGCTGACGGTAAAGCGGGGATTCGACGCCGTGGCGATCACCGTCATCAAGTACCGGTGCTCAGGCTCGCTAACGTGCTTGTGCGTTTTTTGCCACGGCTGTCCGGTGGGGACGAAAACCACTTCATCCAGGCCGAACTTG
Source organism: Arthrobacter pascens (assembly GCF_030815585.1). Classification (NCBI taxonomy): domain Bacteria; kingdom Bacillati; phylum Actinomycetota; class Actinomycetes; order Micrococcales; family Micrococcaceae; genus Arthrobacter; species Arthrobacter pascens. Next base: position 1,623,538 of record NZ_JAUSWY010000001.1, on the reverse strand, counting down.
GCAGCCACTTCACTGGCTGCGACCAAGTGGCCGTGATGGATGGGATCAAACGTCCCGCCCATCACGCCCAGCCGCAGCCGACCTTCGGCACCGTTGTGGTGCAAAACACGGGAAATGCTAGTGGCCCTGGCCGTGATCGTGCTTGTTGGGGTGCTGGCGGTGCGGATCGGCATGCTCTTCCGTGACCGAGTGGCGGTTGCCCAGGTTGGAGTAGGAAAGGGTGACAAACATCATCACCAGCAGGATGGCAAAAATGGCTGCCCCAAAGACCCACGGCTCGGCCCACAGCGGGGCGAGTTCCTCATGTTGCGCTTCGCCTGCAGCGGCAATGGACGTGGCGATCTGCTGGAGCAGCATTTTCTCCCCTAGGGCTCAAAGGATGTGACAGCGGATCTTCCCGCCGTTCCGGACTTCTGTTCTATGTTACCGCGTTGCTACACGCGGACTTGGCCCTCGCCCTGCACAATCCACTTGGTGGTAGTCAGTTCGGTCAGCCCCATCGGGCCCCGCGCGTGCAGCTTCTGGGTGGAGATTCCCACCTCGGCGCCAAGTCCCAGCTCACCGCCGTCGGTAAAGCGGGTGGACGCGTTGACGATGACCGCAGCGGAATCCACCTCGGCGATGAACCGCTCGGCATTCGACAGGTCGTTGGTCAGGATGGCCTCCGTGTGCCCGGTGGACCAGGTGCGGATGTGCCGGACGGCCTCATCGAGGCTGTCCACCATGGCCACCGCGAGGTCCAGGTCCATGTACTCGGTGCCCCAGTCCTCATCCGTGGCAGGCTCGGACTCAACGGACGCGGGCAGGGCGGCCCTGATCCGCTCATCGGCATGCAGGGTGACACCCGCGCCGCGCAACGCGGCCGCCACGGCGGGCAGCACGGTGGACCGCGAATGGACCAGCAGGGTCTCCACGGTGTTGCAGACGCTGGGCCGCTGGGTCTTGGCGTTCAACAGGATCTCCACCGCCATGTCCTCGCTGGCCGATTCGTCGATGAAGATGTGCACGTTGCCCTCACCGGTCTCGATGACGGGCACAGCGGAATTCTTGACCACGGTCTGGATGAGCTCGCGGCCACCGCGGGGAATCAGGACGTCCACGCGGCCGCGGGCACGCATCAGTGCATTGGCGCCTTCACGGCCATACTGGTCAACGGTCTGCACGGCGTCCGCCGGCAGTCCGACGGAATCCAGGGCTTCACGGAGGACCTGGACCAGTGCTTCGTTGGTGAAGGCGGCAGCCGTACCGCCGCGGAGGACGACGGCGTTCCCGCTCTTGAGGCCAAGGCCCGCAATGTCTACGGTCACGTTGGGGCGGGCCTCGTAAATGGCGGCCACCACTCCCATGGGCACGTTGATCTGGCGCAGGCGCAGGCCATTGGGGAGCGTCTGGCCGCGGACCACGTTTCCTACCGGATCCGGCAGGCCGGCCAGGTTCTCCAAGGCCGCCACGAGTCCGTCGATCCGGCTTTCGGTCAGGGTGAGGCGGTCCAGCAGGGCCGCCGACGTGCCGTTGGCTTTGCCGGCCGCAACATCCTTGGCGTTGGCGGACAGGATGAAGTCCTTCCGGTCCAGCAGTGCGGCACCGATGGCCCGGAGGCCACTGTCCTTCAAGGCGCGGTTGGCCCCGGACATCTGGCGGGCAGCCTGCCGTGAGCGGTCAGCGATGGAGTGGACGGCTGCCTCAACCTCAGCCGGAGTGGGGGTACTCCCCTGTTCCGGCCCGGAAGGAACCGCATTCGAATCGTTGGAATTGCCAGGGACTTGGGAAATCAGTGCCTCAGTCATCCTTCCAGTCTAAGTGAGCCGACCGCTCAGACCAGAACCAGGTCGTCGATATGGACAACCTCACGGTCGAATCCGCGGCCCAGGGACTCGCCGAGTTCCTGGGTAGAGCGGCCCAGCATCTGGGGAAGCTCTTCGGAAGAGTAATTAACCAAACCGCGCGCGATGACGGTACCGTCTCCGGCCACCATCTCGACGGCGTCGCCGGCTTCGAAGGTCCCGTCCACCGATGAAATTCCGGCGGGAAGCAGCGAGTAGCGATTGTCCCGCACAGCGTGCACGGCGCCGTCGTCAAGGAAGAGCCGGCCCTGGACATGCGCCAGGTGGGCGAGCCACATCATCCGCACGGATTTACGGCCACTGTTGACGGTGAACCAGGTCCCCACGTCCTCACCGGCCAGGGCGGCTCCGACGTTGGCGGTGGAGGTGACCAGCGCCGGGATGCCGGAATCGGCGGCCATGATGGCAGCCTCGACTTTAGTCTGCATTCCGCCGGTGCCTACGCCTGCCTTGCCCGGCTTCCCGATGGTCACTGCCTCAAGATCTTCGGGGCCGTCCACCTGGGAGATGCGCTTGGCGCCCTTGGCGGGCGGGCCGTCGTATATCGAGTCGACGTCGGACAGCAGGACCAGGGCATCAGCACGGACCAGATGGGCCACGAGCGCTGAGAGCCTGTCGTTGTCGCCGAAACGGATCTTGTGCGTAGCGACGGTGTCGTTTTCGTTGACTACCGGCACCACGCCGAGGTTGAGGAGGCGGTTCAGTGCACGGAACGCGTTCGCGTGGTGGCTGCGACGCATAAGGTCATCTGCCGTCAGCAGCACCTGGCTGACGGTGACTCCATGGGCGCCGAACGCGTGCGTGTAGCGCGCCATGAGCAGGCCCTGGCCCACGCTGGCGGCGGCCTGCTGGGTGGCGAGGTCACGCGGACGCTTCACCAGGCCGAGGGGCGCAAGGCCTGCGGAGATGGCTCCGGATGAAACCAGGATAATTTCCGTGCCGGCGTTGTGCTTGGTGGCCAAGACATCTGAGAGGGCGATCAGGGACTCTTCCGAGATGCCGCCCTTGATGCTGGTCAGCGACGACGACCCTACTTTGACAACGATCCTGCGGGCCCGGGCGAGCACACTGCGGTCGTCCTTCGGTTCTTCGATGACTATTGCTGAATTTTCAGTCACTTCTACCGTTTCACTCGTCATCTTCTACGCCCAGTCCACTCTCTTTGAGGGGCTTGGCGATCCGCCGGCTGCTGACGGACTCGGTCCAGATACCAGCCTTGCGCTCAGCCTCCAGCTCGGCGCGAGCGGCGGCCTTGGCGTCCTTGCGTTCCTGCTGCTCATCCCGCTTCTGGCCGCGGGTGGGGCGGTCGCCGATATCGGCAAAGCGCACGTCGGTGCCTCGCGGCGCAGCCAGCAGCTCCGCGCCGGCCATCATGGTGGGCTCCCAGTCGAAGACCACGCCATCGTCCTCGCCAATCACCACGGTATCGCCAGGCTTGGCGCCCTGCTTGAAAAGCTCGTTCTCCACACCCAGCTTGGCCAGGCGGTCCGCGAGGTAGCCGATGGCTTCCTCATTGGTGAAGTCTGTCTGCTTGACCCAGCGGACCGGCTTTTCGCCGAGGACGCGGAACAGCGGTTCGAGGTTCTTTTCCTCGCGCCGGATTTTGAACCCGGACTCATTAACGGCGCGGGGTCGCAGTACGGGTGGCTGCACCTTGGGCGGCGCCGCGGCGAGGGTGTCCCGGGCGGCCTGGACGATCTCCGCCATGGCGAACCCGAGCTGGCGCAGGCCCTCGTGGCTGGTGGCGGAGATCTCGAACACGCGGTAGCCACGTGCTTCCAGATCGGGGCGGACGAATTCCGCCATGTCCTTGCCGTCCGGCAGGTCCACCTTATTCAGGGCCACCAGGCGCGGGCGGTGGTTCAGCGGAACCACCTCGCCGTCTTTACCGGCGTAGCTCATGTCCACGGCGTACTTCTCAAGCTCCGCTTCAATGATGGCCAGGTCCGAGAGCGGGTCCCGGTCTGATTCCAGGGTGCCGCAGTCCAGCACGTGCACCAGCGCGGCGCAGCGTTCCACATGGCGCAGGAAATTGTGGCCCAGGCCCTTGCCCTCACTGGCCCCTTCGATCAGGCCAGGGACGTCGGCAATGGTGAAGCGGACGTCCCCCGCCTGGACAACGCCAAGGTTGGGGATCAGTGTGGTGAAGGGGTAGTCAGCGATCTTGGGCCGTGCAGCTGACATGGCCGCGATGAGGCTGGACTTGCCGGCAGACGGAAAGCCCACCAGTGCGATGTCCGCAATGGACTTCAGCTCCAGCACGACGTCGCTGGAGTCGCCTTCGATGCCGAGCAGTGCGAAGCCCGGGGCGCGGCGCTTCTGGGATGACAGTGAAGCGTTGCCCAGCCCGCCCTGGCCTCCGGCTGCGGCAATGTATTCGGCGCCTTCGCCGACGAGGTCAGCCAGGACAGTGCCGTCCTTGGCCTTGACCACAGTGCCGTCCGGGACCGGAAGGATGAGGGTTTCGCCGTTCTTGCCTCCGCGCCAGTCCCCCATGCCGGGCCCGCCGTTGGTGGCGTGCCGGTGCGGTGCGTGGTGGTAGTCGAGCAGTGTGGTGGTCTGGTGGTCAACGCGCAGGATGACGTCGCCGCCGTCGCCGCCATTGCCGCCGTCGGGTCCGCCCAGGGGCTTGAACTTCTCACGGTGGACGGAGACACAGCCGTGACCGCCGGTACCGCCCGATACGTGCAGTACTACCCGGTCTACAAAGCTAGCCACGTGGATCTCCTCAGTGCTGTTTCCCGGACGTCCAAAGACGTCAAGACGATTGTAATGCGGTTAAAAGAACAGTGGAGCGGACCAAATGGCCCGCCCCACCGCTTCAGAACTATTAGTTACTCTGCAGCTGCAGCAGCAACGATGTTGACGACGCGGCGACCGCGGCGCGTGCCGAATTCGACAGCTCCCGGAGCCAGTGCGAACAGGGTGTCGTCGCCGCCGCGGCCAACGCCGGCGCCCGGGTGGAAGTGGGTGCCACGCTGGCGAACGATGATCTCGCCTGCGGAAACTACCTGGCCGCCGAAGCGCTTGACGCCGAGGTACTGGGCGTTGGAGTCACGACCGTTGCGAGTGGAGCTCGCGCCTTTTTTATGTGCCATTTGAAATGCCTGCCTCTAAATTCTGGGGAATCTGCTGAAAACCTGAACAGTTAACCGGTGGTTACTTGATACCAGTGATCTTGACCTTGGTCAGTTCCTGACGGTGACCCTGGCGCTTCTTGTAACCGGTCTTGTTCTTGAACTTCTGGATGACGATCTTCGGACCACGAAGGTCCTGGAGGATCTCAGCCGTAACAGTTACCTTGGCCAGGTCCGCAGCGGCGGAGGTGACCTTGTCACCGTCTACCAGGAGCAGTGCGGGCAGCTGAAAAGTGCTGCCGGCTCCACCGGGGACGCGGTTCAGGGTAACGAAGTCTCCAACGGAAACCTTCTCTTGGCGGCCGCCTGCGCGGACAATCGCGTACACCACTTGGGAACTCACTTCTCTCGACGTTTATTACTAAATTTGCGTGCGGAACCTGGTTCCATATCTGGCTGGGCTCTCGCTGTGCCTCAACGCCGTGGGGTCGTAACCCAAGTGTTGGCGTAAGCACCGAAGATCTAGAATACGCTAATTTTGCCTTCGGCCGCAAATGAGGCTGGTTCCGGCGGGTTGTCTGTGATAGGCGCCACAAGCGGGTGCAGCACTGACATCCGGAACCGTGCCCGACTATCGTACCGGCTGCGGCGGCCATAAGCGATCAGGCGTGAAGACGCGGCGCGTCGAAGAAATCCACTTCGAAACGACACGACTGCCTGAAAGCCAGGACCATCGCTGCCCGCTCATTCTCGGATCCCCTGCGCCCGGCCTCGTCTGCCGTGGCCATCGCGCGGCGGGTAGCGGCGGCGAAGTCTTCATCGGCATAGGTCCGCAGCCACGCGGCGTAGGGGTGGTCTGCCGGTGCCCCCGCAGTCAGGAACTCTCCATGCAGGGTGCTGCCGACCTCGGCGTACAGCCAGAAGCACGGAAGAACAGCCGCCACCAGCACGGCGTAGCTGCCGGAAGCGGACGCGGCCAGCAGGTGGTCAACGTAGGACTTGGTGACAGGGCCCAGGCACGGCTCCACGGTACGGGTGCTGAGCCAGCTGCGGTGCAGTTCGGATTCGACTTCCAGGCACTGCTGGGCGGACCGCGCCCAGAACAGCTGTTCAGTCTCCGTGGGGGCCATCGCACTTGCCCGGGCGAGCACCCGGGAGTAACCGTTGAGGTAGATGGCGTCCTGTGCGAGGTAGTAGGCGAACTGCTTTTCGTCCAAGCTACCCGCTGCCAGGCTCCGGATGAAGTCCAGTCCGAAGATCGCCGCCAGATCCGGGCCTGCCTCTGCGCGCAGTATCTCCGCGAACTTTCCGGCGGGCAGCGACGGCTGCAGGTGGTGGAAATGATGGATAGGGCCGTTGCCCGCTCCGACCTCCAGCTGATCCGAGGCCTGCAGGGCACCAGCCAGCCATGGCTTCACCGTCCGCAGGGAGGCTTCCCAATCCCCAAGCCTTGCCTGCACGGTCGCCATCGCCGAGGAGAGCGAACAGCCCGTCCCGTGGCTGTTCCGCGTAGGAATCCTGTCCCCCGGCAGGACCACCACTTCCTGGGAGAGGACGCCCGCGGTATTGACCAGCGCATCCGGGCAAGCACCGCCGTCGAGATGCCCGCCCTTGACCAGGACCGTGGCACCCGTGGCGGCCGCAAGCCGCCGGCCCTGCTCCAGTGCATCGGGCCAGGCGTGCGCCTGCGGTTCGTCCAGAAGCATGGCGAGTTCCGCCAGGTTCGGCGTGATCAGGTCCGCCAGCGGCAGGAGGCCACGAAGGGCAGCTTCGGCCGACTCCTTCAGCAGCCTGTCCCCGCTGGTGGCCGCCATCACCGGGTCCAGAACCACGACGCCGGGCCGCACCTTTTCCAGCCAACTGCGGACCGCAGCAATCACCTCTGCGTCGCCGAGCATGCCGATCTTCACGGCGTCGATGGTGATGTCATCGCTGATAGCGTCGAGCTGCTGGGCCAGGAAGGTGGCCGGTGGAACGTGCACCGCACGGACGCCCTGGGTGTTTTGGACGGTGAGGGCAGTAATCGCTGCCATGCCGTAGCCGCCGTGCGCAGCAATGCTCTTCAGGTCCGCTTGGATGCCGGCGCCGCCGGACGGGTCAGATCCCGCGATCGACAGAACGCGCGGTACATCACGCCGGGTTCCGGCCTTTGCGGATGCTGCGGCCCTGGATGGTGCGGCCTCGGTCTCTGGAGGCAGGACGGATGTTGAAGACATGGAGACATCCCTTCGCCGGTGCTAGCCGGACAGGTTCAACGGGTGTGGATCTCAGCCGGCCCTCTGCGCGGCACCCCGTGTCAGTCACCCAGCCTAGCGTTCTTATGACGGAGACCGGTTAACGCCGGATGCCCGGGCGCACCCTGCAGTTTGAGGGTACGTCCGGGCATCTTCACCGATGTCGTAGTGCGTATCAGAGTTCGGACGCTGGAACGCCGACACCAAGGATGATGGGTTCATCGGCTGCGGGCTTGGCCTCCGCTGGTGCCTTCGCGGGCTCCGGTGCCTTAGCCGCGTGCGTGTGGCCCTCGGGAGCCGCATGCGTGGCCTCGTGGTGTTCCACCGACGTGGCATTGGCTGCGCCCTGGGCGCGGCTTGCACTCCGGTTGCGCCGCGGCCGGCGCGTCCGTGACTGCTCTGCTGTGTGGTCGGAATAGTCCTTCTCTTCAGCGGCATGCTCCTGCTGGCGCGCAGGAACCGCCCGTTCCGCCTGGGCCCGTTCCGCCACGGGAGCGGGCTCGCCGAGGTGGGCGAACGCCTCCGCCAAGCGGTCCAGGGTCAGCGCAGGTTCCTGCCCCTGGTCCCCCGCGTGCTCTACAAACGGCAGCACTACGCGTTCGCCGCCGAAGGTCAGCACTGCTGCAGGGCGGCCGGACGAGTCAGTCTCGTGCCGCTCCGTTCCAGCCGAAGGTGACGCCTGGGCTGCCGGTTGCTGCGTGCCGCTTGCGGCGGCGGCAGCCTGAGCCGCCTCGTCGTCGTGAAGGTGCGCTGCATGTGCTGCCGCGGCAATGTTGGCAAGGGCGGCCCTGGTGGCCTCAGCCTTGGCATGGCGCTCTGCGTCGCTGGGGTCCGGGTGGACCGTGTGGATCTGCACGGGAGCAGGCGCGGCTACCTCCAGCGGCTGGCCTCCCCTGCCACGGCGGCGTTTGCGGTCGGTCCGGCCACCGGGCTGGCCTTCAGGACGCTGCGTTTCCGTGCGCTGGGTATCCGGGCGGCTGTCCGTGCGCTGAACGTGGTGCTCAGCGGCAACAATGTTGGCGCGGCGGTGTTCCACGGGATCGTCATGGGTGACGATGCCGCGGCCTGCGCAAGTCTCGCACTGTTCCCCGAAGACCTCGAGGAGTCCTGTGCCCATGCGCTTCCGCGTCATCTGGACAAGTCCCAGCGATGTTACTTCGGCCACCTGGTGCTTGGTGCGGTCACGGCCGAGGCACTCCACCATCCGGCGCAGCACCAGGTCCCGGTTGGACTCAAGCACCATGTCGATGAAGTCGATGACGATGATTCCGCCGATATCCCGGAGCCTGAGCTGGCGGACAACTTCCTCGGCCGCTTCGAGGTTGTTCTTGGTGACCGTTTCCTCAAGGTTTCCGCCGCTGCCCGTGAACTTGCCGGTGTTGACGTCCACCACGGTCATGGCTTCGGTGCGGTCGATCACCAGTGAGCCGCCGGATGGCAGGAACACCTTGCGGTCCAATGCCTTGTGGATCTGTTCGTCGATCCGCCACGCCGCGAAGATGTCCTGGTCCTTGGTCCACTTTTCCAACCTGCCCACCAGGTCGGGCGCCACGTAGGTGACGTAGGCCTCGATGGTGTCCCACGCCTCTTCGCCGGAGACAATCAGCTTGGAGAAGTCCTCGTTGAAGACGTCCCGGACCACTTTGATGGTCAGGTCCGGTTCGCCGTAGAGCAGTTCCGGGGCCAGGATCTTGGTGGACGTCGACTGGCCTTCGATGCCCTCCCACTGGGCCCGCAGGCGGTTGATGTCGTGGGTGAGCTCCTCCTCGGAGGCGCCTTCTGCAGCGGTCCGGACAATGACGCCGGCGTGCTCGGGCAGCCGGTCCTTGAGGATGCGCTTGAGGCGGTTGCGTTCGACGTCGGGCAGCTTGCGGGAGATGCCCGTCATGGAACCACCGGGAACGTAGACGAGGTAGCGCCCGGGAAGCGAAATCTGGCTGGTCAGGCGCGCGCCCTTATGGCCCACGGGATCCTTGGTGACCTGGACCAGCACGGTGTCTCCGGACTTCAGCGCGTTCTCGATCCGGCGCTGCTTGCCTTCGAGATTGACGGATTCCCAGTTCACTTCACCGGCGTAGAGCACAGCATTGCGGCCGCGTCCGATGTCAACAAATGCCGCTTCCATGGAGGGCAGGACATTCTGCACCTTGCCAAGGTACACATTGCCGATCAGGGAGTCCTGCTGCGTCTTGGAGACAAAGTGCTCGGCCAGGACGCCGTCCTCCAAGACGGCAATCTGGATTCTGTCGTCACGCTGGCGGACGATCATCTGCCGGTCAACGGACTCGCGGCGGGCCAGGAACTCGGCTTCGGTGATGACCGTACGGCGGCGGCCGGTGTCGCGGGATTCGCGCCGGCGCTGCTTCTTGGCCTCGAGCCGGGTGGAACCCTTGACGCTGGTCACCCGGTTGCTGACCACGGGCTCGCTCGCAGCACGCGGAGCGCGCACGCGGGTTACGGTGTTGGGCGGATCGTCATCCCCGCCGCCGGTGAGTTCAAGATCCTGGTCGCCACGGCGGCGACGGCGACGGCGGCGGGACGTCACGCCCTCTTCAGGCTGGCCGGCTGACTCCTCATCGGCGTCGTCCGAGGCTGCACTGTCTTCGCCGCGGGCAGCGCCCTCAGCATCGTCTTCGAGATCGCGGTCGCCGGTGCGGCTGCGCCCCCGGCGGCCACGGCTACGGCGCCTGCGGCGGCCGCTGGCATCGTCAGCATCGCCGTCTTCGGCGTCGTCCTCTTCAGGTTCTTCAACGGCGGCCGGAGCGGGAGCCGGAGTGGAGCGGACCACGGTACTCAGGTCCGGGGCCTGGAACAGCACCGACGTCGCCGACGGTTCCAGGAAAAGCGAACCGAAGGGGCTGGCCGGTTCAGCGGGAACTGCTTCCTCGGCCCCCGCTTCGGGTGCTGCTTCCGGAACTGTGGCGGGAACAGACTCTTCCGGGGCCGTGGCTGCCGCGGCCACAGGCGGCTCCTCCGACGCGGCATCAGGGGCAATTGCGGCCTCTGGAGCCGGGGCAGATGTCTTTCGGGTGGCTACGCGGCGGCGCCGGACCGGCGGGGTGTCAGCCTGAACTTCCGGGGCCGGGATCTCGGCAGCGGCCTCGGGAGCAGGAGGCTGGACCGTGCTCTCCTGAAGGGCAGGGTTCTCCGGGAGACCCGCATCAGCCTCTGCAGCAAAGGCCGGCAGTGGTTCGGCCGCGTCCGCCTTCTTGCGTGCCCGTGCGCGGCGGACGGGTGCTTTGGGTTCTGGCGGGGCCGTCTCCGCAGAGGCGGACTCTATGGGCAATGCCTGCGCCGCGTCCGCGGTTGCGCCGTCCGCCAGGTCGACGACGGGCTTCCCGGCATCGCCGGCCTTCGGTGCAGCCTTCCGCCGCGTCCTGGTGGCTTTCTTGGGCGCTTCAGGGGCGTCCGCGGCCGCAGCATCGTCATTAACGGCTGGTACTTGTTCATTTTCCATATGTGGCAACACTCCTGCCCCTGACGTACCGCCACATCCGGCACCCATTGGGGCACATATTGTCAAAACCCGCAGGCGTTGACAGAAGTCAATTGGGTACTCCCAGGTTCGCACCGGCAAGGGGGGTGCGGCAGCCCGTGGGAGCCGACGGCCGTGTCCTGAAACCCGTTGTTCTGCACGAGACAACCAGGTGCCGACCAATGGAATTGCGGGAAGCCGGATCAGAGGATCCGAAAGGCTGCCCTGCTCATCATTGGCGGTCTTGGGAATAAGCCACCGGACCGGAGTCCGAATGTGGATCGGCCTCCAGCCACGTTTATTCTCTCACACCCCGGCCAAAAGACTGCGGAAGCAATGGCACCGGACCAGTCTGCTATTTTGCGCCTGCTGAACGCCGTGTCCAGCCGCCGGCGTTACAATCGGGCAAGGAGCACCCGATGAAAAGGACGCCAATAACCATGACCAGCATCTCCCCCGTCGACGGCACCGGCAGCGCGGCAGCCGCGCCCACGGCAGGTCCGGAGCCCATGGCCGCCGGGGCCGTACCGCCAATGGCGCGCAACCGGCCGCTTGGCTGGCTCATGGTCATTACGGGCGCCATAGGCTGGCTGGCCTCCGGGACGCTGGTCCTGGAGAAACTTGAGGTTCTCAAGGACCCCAACCACACCACTGTCTGCGACGTTAGTCCCTGGATCTCGTGCGGCCAGGTGATGCAGACCTGGCAAAGTTCGGTTTTCGGGTTTCCCAACATGTTCATCGGCATTGTGGCGTTCGCGGTGATCATCACCACGGGCATGGCGCTGCTGTCCGGCGCCACCTTCGCGCGCTGGTACTGGCTGGGGCTGCAGGCTGGTGTCACCCTGGGCTTCGCATTTGTGGTCTGGCTGTGGTCCCAGGCCCTGTATGAGATCCATATCCTGTGCCCGTTCTGCATGATTGTGTGGGCTGCCATGATCCCGCTTTTCGTCTGGGTGACGGTCAGGAACGTCACCCAAGGCGCCATTCCTGCACCAGCCGGCGCATCCCGGATCCTCGGCGACTCGGGCTGGATGATCACGGCGCTGCTGTACGTGGCCGCCGTCGCGACGATCTTCTTCGCCTTCATCCAGGTGTTTGTGGGAACCTCGGGCTTCTAGCCGACCTTCCCTGCGCGAGTGGGCGCACAAAAAAACGCGAACTGGCACTTATTGCCCTCAGAACCCGGATTTGAGGGCAATACGTGCCAGTTCGCGCTTAGGGGTGGCTGTTAGGCCTGGAACCAGATCTTGATTTCGCGTTCCGCGGAGTCCACGGAATCCGATCCGTGCACCAGGTTCTGCTGCACCTTCAAGCCCCAGTCACGGCCGAAGTCGCCGCGGATGGTTCCGGGGGCCGCGGTTGTGGGGTCAGTGGTGCCGGCCAGCGCACGGAATCCCTCAATGACGCGGTGGCCTTCGAAGATCGCTGCAACTACCGGCCCGCTGAGCATGAACTCCACGAGCGGCTCGTAGAACGGCTTGCCGATGTGCTCTTCGTAATGCTGCTCCAGGAGCTCACGGCTAGCATCCACCTTCTTTAGCTCGGACAGGGTGTATCCCTTGGCCTCGATGCGGCTCAGGATGGCGCCGCTGAGGTTGCGGGCCACGCCGTCGGGCTTGATCAAAACCAGGGTGCGCTCAATGCTCACAGGTACTCCAATGCGTTGGTGGGGGTTTCGGGACAATTCTACGGGTCCTGCCTGGCGTCTACGGCAGGGCGTCTAGGGAGCTTGCGCGTCCGGGTGTGCTGCCTTCCACTCTGCCTGCTCGCGTTCCCGCTGGGCTGCCTCGGAGTCGATCCTGATGCCAGTGCGGATGCCGTACCACCAGGCCAGGCCGAACAGCGCGCCTACCAGGAACATCATGGGCTCAACGATGCCGGTGAGGATCAGCACGATCTGCAGAATCCATCCCAACGCTACGCCCCACGGCTTCGACAACACCGCACAGGCGAGGATCATGACGACGCTGAGGGCGATGCCAACACCCAGAATCAGGGCCGGCGGGAACTCACCGCGTTTGAGTCCGAAAACTGCCAGCGTGGCGAAGAACGCCACAAAGGCCTCGAGCAACAGGACGGTGGAGGCGAACATCACCTTTGTTGAACGGCGTTTCTTCGGCATCCCGGGACGCCACTCACGCTGGGCCTTCGTGGGCTTGGCCATCGCCTAGGCCTCCGTCTTTCCCAGCAGGATCCGTGCTTCCGCCACCAGGGTGATGGAGCCCGTGACCAGCACTCCCCCGGCCAGGTCGTCGTTGGCTTCCGCACGTTCGACAGCCCACTCGAGGGCGTCGTCCAGCTTCTCCGCAATGTGGATGTTGTCCTCGCCGAAGCCCATTTCAACCGCGAGTTCGGCGAGTTCGGCGGCGGGAACTGCCCGCGGTGAGTTGGACTGGGTGAAGCAGTATTCCTCCGCGAGGTCTCCCAGCGATTCCTTGAGCTGGCGCAGGATCTCCTCCGCGTCTTTTTCCTTGAGCACGCCCACCACCGGCACCAGCTTGGTGAAGCTGAAAGCCTCCTGGATGGCTTCGGCCGATACGCGGATGCCATCAGGGTTGTGTGCCGCGTCAACGATGATAGTGGGGGCCGTCCGGACAACTTCCAGGCGTCCCGGTGCGGTGACGCTGGCGAACGCTTCCTGGAGCACTTCGGCGTCGAGCTCCTTTTCGCCGCCGAAAAACGCCTCCAGCGCGGCCACCGCCACGGCAGCGTTCTGGGCCTGGTGGGCACCGTGCAGCGGCACCAGCACCTCCGGATACCGGCCTGCGATGCCCTTGATGCTGACCACTTGGCCACCCACGGCCACGATCCGGGATTCGACGCCGAACTCCACGCCTTCGAACCGGAACGGAACAGCGACTTCCTTGGCCTTTTCCAGCAGCACCTGGGCTGCATCCACGGGCTGGGCCGCGCTGATGAGGTAGCCACCGGGCTTGATGATTCCGGCCTTCTCGTACGCGATGTCCTCGGTGGTGTCACCCAGCAGGTCCGTGTGGTCCAACGAGATCGGGGTGACCACCGAGACCTGGCCATCTCCCACGTTGGTGGCGTCGGTGATGCCGCCCAGGCCCACTTCGATGACCGCGACGTTGACGGGCTGGTCAGCAAATATCGCGAAGCCCAGGATGGTCAGGCATTCGAAGTACGTGAGCCTGGCCTCACCGGCTGCCGTCAGTTCGTCGTCCACAATCTGCAGGTAGGGGCGGATTTCGTCCCAGATCCGGACAAAGGTCGCATCAGATACTGGATGGCCGTCAATGCTGATCCGCTCGGTGACCTTGGACAGGTGGGGGCTGGTGTAACGGCCGGTACTCAGCCCATGGGCGCGCAGGCCGGCCTCGATCATCCGGGCCGTGGAGGTTTTGCCGTTGGTTCCGGTCACGTGGATGATCGGGAACGCCTTGTTCGGCTCCCCCAGCACGTCCATGGCCCGGAACAGCGGCGCCAGGCGCGGCTCCATTTTGTTTTCCGGTGCACGCCCGAGCAGCTCGGCGTAGACACTCTCCACAGAGAATTCGTCAGTCATGTCTTAGGCCCCTGTTTTTTCTACGGTGATTTGGAGCTCGGTGCCGTCCCCGTTGGAGTACAGGCCGAGTTCCATGGTGAGCGTTTCGGTGACTACAAGGTTTTCGTTGGCTCTGATGGCGTCGTAAATATCCTTCGACGCCGTGACCGTGGTCCGGATCCGGTCGCTCACATTCAGTCCGGCGTCCTTGCGTGCCTGCTGGATGGCGCGGACCATGTCGCGGGCCATCCCCTCGGCTTCAAGTTCGGGCGTGACTTCGGTGTTGAGCACCACGAACCCGCCGCCAGGCAGCACGGCAGCGGCGCGTGAACCGGCACCCTCCGCCGATTCCGCCACCACGGTCTCCAGGGTGTATTCCTGCGGTTCCAGCTCAAGGCCACCAGCGACGACCACGCCATCATCGTCAACCGACCAGTCACCGGACTTGGAGCCCTTGATGGCCTGTTGGACGTTCTTGCCGAGGCGCGGGCCGGCGGCCCGGGCATTGACCACCAGCTTCTGTTCGATGCCGAACTCCTCCGGGGAGGCGCTGGCAGCGTCCAGCAGGCGCACCGAGCGCAGGTTGAGTTCATCTGCGACGACGCTGGCAAACCCGCCCAGCGCGTCGGCGCCAGGTGCCACCACGGTCAGTTCCTGCAGCGGAAGGCGGACGCGCAGGTTGGCGGCCTTGCGCAGCGACGACCCGGTAGAACAGATCTGCTGCACACGGTCCATAGCTTCCACCAGGGCCGCATTGGCCGGGAACAGGTCAGCGTCAGGCCAGTCGGCCAAGTGGACGGAGCGGCCGCCGGTCAGGCCGCGCCAGATCTCCTCGGAGATGAGCGGCAGCAGGGAGGCGGACACCCGGCAGACGGCCTCCAGTGCCGTGTGCAGCGCGTCAAACGCATCATGGTCCTCGTCAAAGAAGCGCTGGCGGCTGCGGCGGACGTACCAGTTGGTGAGCATGTCCAGGTAGCTGCGGAGTTCGTCGCAGGCACCGGAGATGTCGTAGCTGTCCAGCTGCGCTGTCATGTTGCGGACCAGGTCGCCGGTGTTGGCCAGCAGGTACTGGTCCAGGGTGTCGGCGTAGCCGTCGTAGCGCAGCTTCGCATCGTAGCCAGCGCCGCCGTCGGCGGCGTTGGTGTACAGAGTAAAGAAGCTGTACACATTCCAGAGCGGCAGGATGACCTGGCGGACGCCGTCGCGGATTCCCTGCTCGGTGACCACCAGGTTTCCGCCACGCAGGATCGGGCTGGACATCAGGAACCAGCGCATGGCGTCGGAGCCGTCGCGGTCCAGGACCTCGGAGACGTCCGGGTAGTTGCGCAGGCTCTTGGACATCTTCTGGCCGTCAGAGCCCAGCACGATGCCGTGGCTGATGACGTTGCGGAAGGCCGGCCGATCAAACAGGGCCGTGGACAGGATGTGCAGCATGTAGAACCAGCCGCGGGTCTGCCCGATGTACTCGACGATGAAGTCCGCCGGGTTGTGGGTGTCAAACCACGCTTCGTTCTGGAACGGGTAATGCACCTGGCCGTACGGCATGGAGCCGGAGTCGAACCAGACATCCAGCACGTCCTCCACGCGGCGCATCACGGACTGACCCTCTTCGGGGGTCCGCGGGTCATCCGGGTTGGGGCGCGTCAGTTCGTCGATGAACGGCCGGTGCAGGTCAACCTGGCCGTCCTTGTTCAACGGCAGGCGGCCGAAGTCAGCCTCGATCTCGGCCAGGGAGCCATAGACGTCGGTGCGCGGGTATTCTGGGTCGCTTGACTGCCATACGGGGATGGGGCTGCCCCAGTACCGGTTGCGGCTGATGGACCAGTCGCGGGCGTTGGCGAGCCACTTGCCGAACTGGCCGTCCTTGACGTTACCGGGGATCCAGTTGATCTCCTGATTCAGCTCGGACATCCGGTCCTTGAACTTGGTGACCTCGACGTACCAGGAGGACACGGCGCGGTAGATCAAGGGGTTGCGGCAGCGCCAGCAATGCGGGTAGCTGTGCTCGTAGCTGGCCTGGCGGACCAGGCGGCCCTGGGCGCGCAGCACCTGGGTGATGGGCTTATTGGCCTCAAACACCTGCATGCCCGCGATGTCGTGCAGGTCCCCGTGCTTGAACAGTGGCAGGAATTTGGCGCCTTCGTCCACGGAAAGCACCACGGGGATGCCAGCTTCTTCACAGACCTTCTGGTCGTCCTCGCCATAGGCAGGTGCCTGGTGGACGATGCCGGTGCCGTCGGTGGTGGTGACGTAGTCTGCAACCAGGATCCGCCAGGCGTTCTGCGTGCCGAACTTTTCGGCGTCGTTGAAGTCGTTCCAGAGAGGCTGGTACTGCAGGCCTTCAAGTTCGGCCCCGGTGTGGGTGGACGTAACCGCGGCCTCAGCGGAATCCACGTCCTCGTAGCCCAGGTCCTTGGCGTAGGTGGCCAGCAGGTCCACCGCCAGGAGGAAACTTCCTGTGACGGGCGCGTCTGGCGAGGCGGCCTTGATGCCGTTGGGTCCGGCGGGCAGCACGGCATACGTGATGGAAGGCCCGACGGCGAGCGCCAGGTTGGTGGGCAGCGTCCAGGGGGTGGTGGTCCAGGCGAGCGCCTGCACGCCGGCCAGCTGACGGGAGAGGGCGGAGTCCCCTGCCGTGAAGGGGAACGTCACGGTGACGGTCTGGTCCTGGCGGTTCTTGTAGACGTCATCGTCCATGCGCAGCTCATGGTTGGACAGCGGCGTCTCGTCCTTCCAGCAGTACGGCAGCACGCGGTAGCCGTTGTAGGTCAGCCCCTTTTCGTGCAGCTGCTTGAAGGCCCAAAGGACCGACTCCATGTATTCGACGTTGAGGGTCTTGTAGTCGTTGTCGAAGTCCACCCAGCGTGCCTGGCGGGTGACATAGCTCTTCCACTCGTCCGCGTACTTCATGACCGAAGCGCGGCAGGCGTCGTTGAACTTGTCGATGCCCATGGCCTCGATCTGGGTCTTGTCCGTCATCCCGAGCTGCTTCATCGCTTCCAGCTCGGCGGGCAAACCGTGGGTGTCCCAGCCGAAGCGGCGTTCCACGCGCCGGCCGCGCTGGGTCTGGTAGCGCCCCACCAGGTCCTTGGCGTAACCGGTAAGGAGGTGGCCGTAGTGCGGCAGGCCATTGGCAAACGGAGGGCCGTCATAAAACACGAACTCGTTGCTGCCGGGCTCGCCACCGGGGGCGTCGGCGCTTCGCTGGTCGATGCTGGCCTGGAAGGTGCCGTCCTGGTCCCAGTACTTCAGGATGCGCTCTTCGATTTCCGGAAACTTCACGGAAGCGGAGACACCGGAGCCCGGTGCGGCCGAAGGGGAGGCTGAGGCTTTGGGGTAATACGTCATTCTCGACATCCTGGGTTGAGCTGGTGAACCGTCCAGCCGTTGCTGTCAGGTTCCGTTCAGGATGCGAGGACGGCTCCTGCGCAGTCCGGGGACTGCACACTTACCGCGGTACCACCTCACTTACCGGCACTGCAGCTGCTCCGCGAGGAGCGTGCTGTTGCACCGGCCGCTCATTACTGCTGTGACGGGCTTACCCGTCCGGTTCTACTGACACCGACGCCAGATGCCTGGCGGTCAGTGCGTTCTTCCGGAAGCTCACCGGTGATTGCCGGGTCGTAGCCAACTTCGAGTCTACTATCGCCGGGGCGCCCACCGCCATTCCCCGGGCCTTTTCCAACTATCGTTGCAACAGGTTTTGCTCAGAGCTTCACCTGGCGCCGCATAGGTGACCGCCCCTGCTTCACCGGGCCAATTCGTGGGCGGGTTCCTGGGAATCGACGCATCTCGGAACGCCGGTGGCGAGCCCGCACGTCGTCGAGGGGGCGATCGTCAGCCGTGCTGGTCGGGTTCTGCGCGGCCTAGAATGGCGTCGTGAAGTTCGTGATGGTGCCGGGTGGTTGGCAAGGCGGATGGGTGTTCGACTCGGTGGCCGCCGAGCTATACCGAAATGGTCACCATGTGGAGGCCGTGACCCTATCGGGGTTGGAGTTGGACGGCCCGGTCGACGTGGACCGTCCACCGAACCTCGACACTCATATTGACCAGGTAGCCGAGATCGTTGATCGTAACGACAAGACGCCCCTCGCGCTGTGCGGGCATAGCTACGGCGGGATGGTGATCGCCGGTGTGGCGGACCGGCTCAGCGCCCGTCTCGCCCAGCTCGTCTTTATCGACGCCTACGTCCCGGACGACGGGGATTCGTGTTGGTCTTTGACCAGCGACAGTTTCCGGGAGTTGTTCATAGCCGGTTCCCGCGCCGACGGTCGATGGGTCGCAGTCCCCGATGGGCTCGACCCCCGCGCGCGTCCGCACCCATTGGCGAGCTTCGTCCAGTCAATCAGGCTGGAAGGCAACCCCAGCAACCGGCTGGGCCGAACGTTCATCAGTGGTGGTGAGTGGCCAGGTAGCCCGTTCGTGACACTGACCGAACGGTTGCGCGGCGACAGAGGCTGGCGGGTTCATGAAGTTCCCGTTGGTCACAACATCGCCCGCCGCGACCCGCATAGCCTCGCGGCCATCCTCGACGCATTGCCACCGGACGGCGGGAAATGATTCGGATGCGCAGAAATGGTTCCGTTCGACTATGCAATCTGCGCTCAGGTATTCATTGATCGCCGGTGCCTTTTCAGGATCTTTGAACCAGGGGACGATCTTTCCCAGGGTCACCACGCCCTTTCAGGCCTGGACAACACATTCCCAATTTCGCAGGCCCGCCAGATCAGCCACGGACAGGATGTCCCGGCGACGGGTGGAAGGTGCTGTGGGCTGCGCGCCCGTGACCGCTGTTGGGCGGGGATCGTGGCACCGGGATTCATCACCGACTTTCAGTCAGCGTTGCGACGTTGTTGGAATCCGCCCGGGATTAAGGCCCAGGTAGCCGTTGCCTAGACTCAGTCCATGACAGTTTCCGCTCACGTTCCTGCCAGGCCACGCCCCGCTGCAGTGTTCAGATGGCTGTCGATCGTGGTCGCGCTGCCTGTGGTGGCCCTGTCCGTCTTCCGGGCCATCCCGGCCGAATGGCCCGTCCTGGTGGTCCAGCTGCTGGCCTTCACGCCGTGGCTGGCAGTCCCCGCTGCGACAGCGATGCTGCTGGCTTTCCTGGGCCGGAGCCGTTGGCAACAGGCGCTCACGGCTGCGCTGCTTGTCTGCCAGGCATTCTGGCTGTTCCCCTTCGACATTGGCCGCCCCGCTGCCGAACCCGCCGGCGCTACGGTTGAGCTCAAGACCATGAGCATCAACTCGGAGTTTGGCCAGGCCGACGCCGCCGATATTGTGCGGCTGGTCCGGGAGAACGGCATAGGGCTGTTGACCATCCAGGAGCATTCGCAGGGACTCCAGGACCGGCTTTCCGCGGAAGGTTTGGACGGGCTCCTGCCGAACAGGATCAGCGATCCCACCGACGACGCCGGCGGCAGTGCCGCCTATTCCCGCTACCCGATGGAGAAGGTGGGCCTCATCCCGGACACCGCGTTCGCCATGCCAACGGTGCGGTTAACAGCCGCGGCGTACGGGAACGTGGCCGAACTGGAGGTGACGAACGTGCATGCACTGCCGCCGGTGGATGTCAGGGTTGACCAGTGGCGCAGCGATCTCGCCGCCGTAGGAAGGCTGGCGGAACGTCCCGGCAACCGGCTCCTGATCGGTGATTTCAACGCCACCCTTGACCACTCCGAGTTCAGGGACATCCTGGACAGCGTGGACGGTCCTGGCATGGTGGATGTGGGGGCAGCGTCAGGTTCGCGGCTGGTGCCCACCTGGCCCATGGAAGGGCCGCTGCTGCCCGGCATTACCATCGACCATCTGGTCACCAGCCCGGCGCTGGGCAGCTCCGGCTATCAGGTCCACCGGGTGGCGGGAACGGACCACGCAGCAGTCCTGGCCACGATCGCCGTCCCCGCCTCCTGATCAGCTCTTGCGAATCAGTTTGTAGTTGGCGGCCTGGGCCACGGGCCGCATCACGATCTGGTCCAGATTGACGTGGTGCGGTGCGGTCACGGCGTAGCGCACCACGTCTGCCACATCCGCCGCAGTCAGGGGCTTCTCCACGCCTTTGTAGACATTGTCCGCGGACTGCCGGTCACCGAGGCGGTTCAGGGCGAATTCCTCTGTCTGGACAAGGCCGGGAGCCACCTCGATCACCCGGACGTTGTGCTCAGCCTCCTCCAGCCGGAGGGCCCCGGTCAGGGCATGCTGGGCAAACTTGGCCGCGTTGTAGCCCCCGCCGCCCTCATACGCTGCCAGCCCGGCCGTGGACGTCAGGTTCAGGACGGTACCCTCTCCGTTGGCGCGCAGCATCGGCAGGAAGGCGCGGGTGAGCTTCATGGTGCCCAGCACGTTGACCCGGTACATCCACTCCCAGTCCTCGGTGCTGGCGTCCGCCACCGGGTCGGCGCCCCTCGCGCCGCCGGCGATGTTGATCAGGGTGTCGATGCCGCCGGCCTCGGTTACACGGGCCAGCAGCCTGGCAACGTCGGCGTCCTCGGCGATGTCGGCGGCAATTCCGACGGCGCCGGTCTCGGCTTCCAGCGCGGCCAGCCGTTCAGCGCGGCGCGCCACGGCGAAGATCGTCCAGCCGTCCGCCCTTAGCGCGCGAACCGTCGCCTCACCGATTCCGGTGCTTGCGCCTGTGACTACTGCTGCCCTGTTATGTGAAACGTCAGTCATGGAACCACCTTAACTGCATCACCGGGAGGTGTGCTGCGATGAGCTCCTGCAGGCCCGCCGTGCGGCCGGCCGGGGAGACCGTGAAACAATTGGCAGATGGCTGAAGCACATCAGGGTACAGACACGCCCTCCACCGCCCCTATCAACGTTCCGGACAAGCCCGCCCTTGAGGGGCTCGAAGCTGCCCTCACGCAGCGCTGGCTTGCCGAAGGGACCTACAAGTTCAACCCGGACACCACCCGGGAACAGGTCTACTCGATCGACACTCCACCGCCCACCGCGTCGGGATCCCTGCACGTGGGCCACATGTTCTCCTACACCCAGACAGACGTGCTGGCCCGCTACCAGCGAATGATCGGCAAGAACGTCTTCTACCCGATGGGCTGGGACGACAACGGCCTGCCCACCGAACGCCGCGTCCAGAATTATTACGGCGTCCGCTGCGATCCGACCATTCCCTACGACGCCGGCTACCGTCCGCCGGCGCAGACAGCCAAGAACCAACGCGACTTCGACGTGATCTCACGCCGGAACTTCATCGAACTGTGCGAGGAACTCGCTGTCGAGGACGAGAAGGTCTTTGAGAACCTCTTCCAGACGCTTGGCCTGTCCGTAGACTGGGCGCTGACGTACCGCACAATCGACGACGTCTCGCGGGCAATCTCCCAGCGCGCCTTCCTGGCGAACCTGGCCGCCGGCGACGCCTACATGGCCGAAGCCCCCACCCTGTGGGATGTCACGTTCCGTACGGCAGTGGCGCAAGCGGAGCTCGAGGACCGCGAAGTGGCCGGAGCGTACTACCGCTACCCGTTCTTCACCGAAGACGGCGAAAAGATCTACGTCGAGACCACCCGCCCCGAGCTGTTGGCCGCGTGCGCTGCCCTGGTGGCAAACCCCGACGACGAACGGTACCAGCCGCTGTTCGGCAAGAAGGTCACTTCCCCGCTGTTCGGCGTCGAGGTTGAGGTCAAGGCCCACGCTCTTGCCAAAGCGGACAAGGGCTCCGGCATCGCCATGGTCTGCACCTTCGGCGACCTCACCGACGTCACCTGGTGGCGGGAGCTGCAGCTGCCCACCCGCGCGATTGTCGGCCGCGATGGCCGGATCACCGGCGAGACTCCGGACTGGATCACCACCGACGTGGGCCGCGAGGCCTTCGCCGCGATCGCCGGCAAGACTGTCTTCAGTGCCAAGGAAGCGGTGGTTCAGCAGCTGGTCACCGCAGAGCTGCTGGACGGAGAGCCGAAGAAGATCATGCACCCCGTGAACTTTTTCGAGAAGGGTGATAAGCCACTCGAAGTGGTCACCTCCCGCCAGTGGTACATCCGCAACGGCGGCCGAGACCAGGACCGCCGGGAACGGCTGATTGGCCGCGGCAAGGAAGTGGAATTCCACCCGGCATTCATGCGCTCCCGTTACGAGAACTGGGTGGAGGGACTCAACGGCGACTGGCTGGTTTCCCGCCAACGCTTCTTCGGCGTTCCGGTTCCGGTCTGGTACCCGCTGGACGCTGACGGGACCCCCGTCTATGACTCCCCGATCCTGCCGGCATTGGAATCCCTGCCAGTCGACCCCGCAGCAGAAATTGCGCCCGGTTTCGACGAATCCCAGCGCGATGTCCCGGGCGGCTTCACCGGAGATCCCGATGTCCTGGATACTTGGGCGACTTCGTCGTTGACGCCACAGATCGTGGGCGGCTGGGCCCGCGACGAATCCCTCTTTGCTAAGGTCTTTCCTTTCGATGTGCGTCCGCAGGCGCATGAGATCATCCGGACCTGGCTGTTCTCCAGCGCCGTGCGCGCAGACGCGCTGCAGGAGGTTGCGCCCTGGAAGCACGCCGCCATTTCGGGCTGGGTCCTGGACCCGGACCGGAAGAAGATGTCCAAGTCCAAGGGCAACGTCATTGTGCCCACGGACGTCCTTGAGGAGTACGGCTCTGACGCCGTGCGCTACTGGGCAGCCTCCGCCAAGCTTGGCGCGGACACGGCGTATGAGATCGCGCAGATGAAGATCGGCCGCCGCCTAGCCATCAAACTCCTGAACGCCTCCAAGTTCGTTCTGAACCTGGGCGCTACGGAGGACTCAGTGGTTTCCGGGGATCTCTCGGTCCTCACCAACCCGCTGGACCGCGCCGTTCTGGCGCAGCTCTCCGACGTGGTGCGCCAGTCCACCAAGGCGTTCGAGAATTATGACTACGCCCGGGCCCTGCAGATCACCGAGAGCTTCTTCTGGCAGTTCACCGATGACTACGTGGAGCTCATCAAGGACCGTGCCTACGGAGCCGCCGGGGAGCAGGAACAGGCTTCAGTGCTGGCTGCCCTGGCCACGAGCCTGGACACCCTGCTCAGGCTCTTTGCACCCTTCCTCCCCTTTGCGACCGAAGAGGTCTGGGGCTGGTGGCGCAGCGGCTCCGTGCACCGCTCGCAGTGGCCGTCCGCCCTGGAGATCGACGGCGACACCACCCTGCTCGCCACTGTCGGCACCGCACTGAGCGGCGTCCGCAAGGCAAAATCCGAAGCCAAGGTCAAGCAGCGCACCGAGGTTCTGTCCGCCACCATTACCGCTACGGAATTCGTGGCCACGCAACTGAAGGCCGGGATCGGGGACCTCAAGGCCGCCTCGAATGCACGCGAACTGACGCTCGTTGCCGGCGACGGGGAACTGACAGTCAGCGACGTGGTGCTGGCTCCCGCGGAGTAGGCCACCAGCCTGTTTTAGGTGCCGGCCTGTTTTAGGGCAAAGGGGAAGCCCCATCAGCGTTTTGCCGTTGGTGGGGCTTCGACTTTTCGGCCATCTGGTGACGTCTTTGATGGTCTGGCAGGATCCTCGGATCTTCAGGTCTTCCTACCTCGTCACTGGTAGCTTGTATCTGACTTTGCCGATGGCTGCGTCAGATACATATCACTGAATCTTTGGTTCCTGCGTCCCTCTTCTTTCGAAGTGGGTAAAACCCATTCTGGTCCCGCAAAATAGGAAGCGCAAGAGCCCCGGGAGAACTACATGAATGTAGTTCTCCCGGGGCTCTTTTCGGATCTTCGGATAGAGGCGGTTTCAGTCGAACTGGGGACGTTCGGTGCGGCTGCGCTTGATCTCAAAGAAGTGCGGGTAGGAGGCCAGTGTTACCGTCGCGTCCCAGAGCTGTCCGGCCTGCTCGGCCCGCGGGATGCGGGTCAGCACGGGTCCGAAGAACGCTGTCCCGTTGAACGCGACCACCGGGGTGCCAACGTCCTGGCCCACCAAGGAAATGCCTTCTTCGTGGCTTGCCCTCAGCTGGGCATCAAACGCATCCGTGGTGGCGGCATCCGCCAACCCCGAAGGAAGGCCGCACTCCGCCAGCGCCTTGCTGATGACGATATCGAAGTCCTTCTGGCCGCCCTCATGGATCTGGGTGCCCATGGCGTCGTACAGCTCTTTCACGACGTGCTCGCCATGCTCGTCCCTGGCGGCGATGATGACCCGCACCGGCCCCCACGCCTTGTCCATGGATTCGCGATAGGCGGGCTCCAGGTCCCTGCCCTCGTTGAGGACAGCAAGGCTCATCACGTGCCAGACGGTCCTGATATCGCGGACTTCTTCCACTTCGCCGATCCAGCGCGATGTGATCCACGCGAAGGGGCACAGCGGGTCAAACCAGAAATCGGCCTGGTTGGCGGTGGTTTCAATCATGGGTAATGTCCTCGGGGTCTTCAGCTGGGGATAACGGGCGATATTACGGCGAGGGCCTGGCCTGGAAGGCGGGATCAGGCTGATTTGCGGCGCTTGGCCACGTGGGCGCCCAGGGTGGGCTCCGCCTTGCTCAGCACCACGTCAGCGGTGATGACCACGCTGGCCACGTCCTCGCGGCTCGGAAGGTCGAACATGACCGGGAGCAGAACTTCCTCCATGATGGCGCGCAGGCCACGCGCGCCGGTGCCGCGTTCGAGGGCCTGGTCCGCAATGGCGTCAAGGGCGTCGTCGTCGAAGACCAGCTCCACGCCGTCGATCTGGAACATCTTCTGGTATTGCTTGACCAGGGCGTTCTTCGGGGTGGAGAGGATCTGAATGAGGGCGTCGCGGTCCAGGCTGGACACCGTGGTGATCACAGGAAGCCGTCCGATGAACTCCGGGATCAGGCCGAATTTCAGCAGGTCCTCAGGCATGACCTCACCGTAGGAGTCAACCTTGTTGCTGGCGTCGTTGAGCGGGGCTCCGAAACCGATGCCCTTGCGCCCGGAGCGGGAACCGATGATCTCTTCCAGTCCGGCGAAGGCGCCGGCCACGATGAACAGCACGTTGGTGGTGTCGATCTGGATGAATTCCTGGTGCGGATGCTTGCGGCCCCCCTGCGGCGGAACCGAGGCTACCGTTCCTTCGAGGATCTTCAGCAGCGCCTGCTGGACTCCTTCGCCGGAGACGTCACGGGTAATGGAGGGGTTCTCGCTCTTGCGGGAGATCTTGTCAATCTCGTCAATGTAGATGATGCCCTGTTCGGCCTTCTTGACGTCGTAGTCCGCTGCCTGGATGAGCTTGAGGAGGATGTTCTCGACGTCCTCGCCCACGTATCCGGCTTCGGTCAGGGCGGTGGCATCGGCCACCGCGAACGGGACGTTCAGCCGCCGGGCGAGGGTCTGCGCGAGGTAGGTCTTGCCGCAGCCGGTGGGGCCGATCAGGAGGATGTTGGACTTGGCGATTTCGACGTCGTCGTGGTGGCTGGCATCTGCGAGGCTGCCGCTCTTCGGGGCGTGGCCGGCCTGGATCCGCTTGTAGTGGTTGTAGACGGCGACGGCGAGGGAGCGCTTGGCAGGTTCCTGGCCAATGACGTATTCCTGCAGGAAGTCGAAGATTTCGCGGGGCTTGGGAAGTTCAAAACTTCCCAGATCGGCAACTTCTGCGAGCTCTTCCTCAATGATCTCGTTGCAGAGCTCAATGCATTCGTCGCAGATGTAGACACCGGGCCCGGCAATGAGCTTGCGCACCTGCTTCTGGCTCTTTCCGCAGAAAGAACACTTCAGCAGATCCGTGCTCTCGCCAATCCGAGCCATATGTGAACCCCTTAGTATCTTGCTGCCAGGCAGCTTTGCACCGTTGCTGGAATCTCGGCCAGCCTGGGAGGACCGGCCGTGACAACATCCACTCTAGGTCACATTCGGCCTCAAGGGTGGAAAGCGAAGGCCGGTGCGGCCCAAAATGAAGTGGACCGCACCGGCACTCGGAGACTGACTACCTGGTAATCGCCTGCGGCTTGATCTTGCGTGAATCCAGCACCTGGTCGATGAGGCCGTAGCTCATGGCCTCAGCCGCTGTCAGGATCTTGTCGCGCTCGATGTCATTGTTGACCTGCTCCGAGGTGCGGCCCGAGTGGTGCGCCAGCGTGTCCTCAAGCCAGGAACGCATCCGCATGACTTCCGCTGCCTGGATCTCGAGGTCGGACGCCTGGCCGCCCTGGCCGCCGGAGAGTGCCGGCTGGTGGATCAGGACGCGTGCGTTGGGCAGTGCCAGCCGCTTGCCGGGGGTACCAGCGGCGAGGAGGACTGCTGCAGCGCTGGCTGCCTGGCCCAGGCAGACGGTCTGGATTTCCGGCCGGATGTACTGCATGGTGTCGTAGATCGCGGTCATGGCGGTGAAGGAACCACCCGGCGAGTTGATGTAGAGCGTAATGTCGCGGTCCGGGTCGGTGGACTCCAGGACGAGCAGCTGGGCCATAACGTCGTCCGCCGAAGCGTCGTCCACCTGGACGCCGAGGAAGATGATGCGGTCCTCGAACAGCTTGGTGTACGGGTCCTGGCGCTTGAAGCCGTACGGGGTGCGTTCCTCGAACTGCGGCAGCACGTAGCGGCTGGTGGGCAGGTTACCGGCAGACGATCCGAAATTGTAGTTCATGTCCATTGCTCCTGAATCCAGTTCTGTCTTCGTGCCGGTTACTTCTCGCCGTTGGCGGAGTTCTGCGTTCCGCCGCCGCCGGACACAGTACCGGCGTGGGCAGCGATCTTGTCAAAGAAGCCGTATTCGAGGGCCTCGGTGGCGGTGAACCACTTATCGCGGTCGTTGTCCTTGAGGATGGTCTCCACGGTCTGGCCGGTCTGGTCGGCCGTCAGTTCGGCCATCACCTTCTTCATGTGGAGGATCAGCTCGGCCTGGATCTTGATGTCCGAGGCAGTACCGCCAATGCCGCCGGAAGGCTGGTGCATCAGGACACGGGCGTTGGGGGTGGCGTAGCGCTTTCCCTTGGTCCCTGAGGACAGCAGGAACTGGCCCATGGAAGCGGCCAGTCCGGTGGCGACGGTAACGACGTCGTTCGGAATGAACTGCATGGTGTCGTAGATGGCCATGCCGGCCGTGACCGAGCCGCCGGGCGAGTTGATGTAGAGGTAGATGTCCTTGTCCGGGTTCTCCGCGGACAGAAGCAGCAGCTGGGAGCAGATGGCGTTTGCGTTGTCGTCGCGCACCTCGGAGCCAAGCCAGATGATCCGCTCTTTCAGGAGCCGGTTGTAGATGTAGTTGTCCTGGGCTGCAGGATCGACAGTAGCCATCCGTGGGGCCTCGGCGTGCTGTGACATGTGTTCTTACCTCTCGCTGGTGACGGTGACATCACTGAACTTCACTACTTGGACACTAACCGTTTTAGGGATCGATTTGTTCGCCGGAATCGCGCTGTTCGCTGACGGCGCACGACGCCGGGAACGCTGCGGTTAAAGCAGGCAGCCCCCGGACCGGTGGGTCCAGGGGCTGCCATGCAGTGGCATGCCGGGGAGTGCTAGAACTTCACGGCTGCGGGATCGTCGGTCGGAACGGCCGCAGTTGTTGAGTCCTCGTCGGTCGCGCCCTCAACGGCGGGAGCCTCTTCTTCGCCGCCGGGGCGTACGAAGTCGCTGAGGTCAACAGTGTTTCCAGCGGTGTCCGTGACAGTGGCCTGGCCGAGCACTACGGCCAGCGCCT
The DNA here is from genome assembly GCF_030815585.1 of Arthrobacter pascens. Classification (NCBI taxonomy): domain Bacteria; kingdom Bacillati; phylum Actinomycetota; class Actinomycetes; order Micrococcales; family Micrococcaceae; genus Arthrobacter; species Arthrobacter pascens. The sequence goes on along the minus strand of NZ_JAUSWY010000001.1, from coordinate 1,595,816 downwards.
TGCGGCGGCGGACCTCGGAGACCATCATGGGGACCTGGCCGCTCTGGTCAATGATCTGCGCGAACTGGTTCGGATCCATGCCGTACTGGCTGGCGGTGCTGACGATGTAGTCGATCAGCTCGTTCTGGCTGACATTGACTTCTTCCTTTTCGGCGATGGCGTCAAGGATGATTTCGTTCTGGAAGGCGCGGGCGGTGTTGGCCTTGACCTCTTCGCGGTGCTCTTCGGTGTCGTGCTCGCCTTCACCGTGATCGTTGCCCTCCTTGAAGTGGGCTTCGAGCTGCTCTTCAACCACCGAGTCCGGAACCGGAACCTCGACGAGCTCAACGAGCTTGTCCAGGACCTTGTCGCGTGCCTCTACGCCCTGCTCCACAACCTTGGAATCAGCGGCCTGCTTGGACAGGTCCTCGCGCAGTTCGGCGAGGGTGTCGAACTCGGACGCCAGCTGGGCGAAGTCGTCGTCGGCCTCAGGGAGTTCGCGCTCCTTGACGGCCTTGAGGACAACCTTGACCTGTGCGGCCTCACCGGCGTGCTCGCCGCCCACCAGGGTGGTGTCGAAGATGGCGTCTTCGTCGGCGCTGAGGCCGGTGACGGCCTCGTCCAGGCCTTCGAGCATGGTGCCGGCGCCTACCTGGTAGGACAGGCCGGAAGCGGAATCAACCTCTGCGCCGTCAACCGTGGCGGTGATGTCGATGGTCAGGAAGTCGCCGTCGGCGGCGGGGCGGTCCACAGACTTGAGCGTGCCAAAGCGGCCACGCAGTTCATCCAGGGCCTTGTCGACGTCCTCGTCGGACGATTCTGCCGCTGCAACCTCAACCTTGATGCCGGCGTAGTCAGGCAGCTCGATTTCGGGGCGGACATCAACCTCGGCGTGGAACTTAAGTTCACCGTCGGTGGACGTGGGGTCAGGAACTTCGGTGATCTCAACCTCGGGGCGGCTCAGGGGGCGGATGCCGGATTCCTGCACTGCTGCCTGGTACCAGCCATTGAGGCCTTCGTTGATGGCAGTCTCCAGGACGTAGCCGCGGCCCACGCGCTGATCGATCAGCTTGGACGGGACCTTGCCCTTACGGAAGCCAGGGACCTGGATCTGCGAAGCAACAGTCTTGTATGCCTCGTCGATGCTGGGCTTCAATTCCTCAAAGGGGACCTCAACATTGAGCTTGACCCGCGTGGGGGTGAGGTTCTCGACAGCGCTCTTCACGGTCTAAGTACTCCTGGGTTTGTGGGATGGGTTTCTGCAAACGCAATGTTCTGTCCAGGCCGTGTGGTCCGGGCCGCAGAGTCGGGGTGACAGGATTTGAACCTGCGACTTCCTGCTCCCAAAGCAGGCGCTCTAGCCAAGCTGAGCTACACCCCGTAAGTGCACAGGCAAGTCTACGGCCATACCTGCTGTGTTTGCACATTTGACACGTGGGGCATGAATTAGGTTTAGTTATATCCGGCTTGAACAGCCAGCCCGAAGATCCGCAGTTCCGGCAGTCCACTGGACAGCTGGACTGCACTTCTCCCGGGGACGTAGCTTAATGGTAAAGCCTCAGTCTTCCAAACTGATTACGCGGGTTCGATTCCCGTCGTCCCCTCCAGGACTAAAAAGCAGGGCCCCTCAGCGAGGGGCCCTGCTTTTTGTTAATTCTGCTGACAGCCGGCGCACCAGTAGAGCTTCCGGCCAGCAAGCCCGGTAAGTGCCACGGGCACGGCACAGACCCTGCATGGCAACCCCTGCCGCTTGTACACATAGTGCGCATCCTCGCCGGCCGGCAGTCCGGCGCGTTCTCCCCAGTGCGCCGCCGGCGTGGTGATGATCCGGCCGTCGCGGACGCCGTCGGACATCACGGCCGCGGTGTCGTCCCACAAAAGTTCCGCGGCCGGGCGCAGCAGGGCCTGGCCGGCAAGCCACGGATCAAGCCGTTGGCGGAAGAGCACTTCTGCCCGGTAGACATTTCCGACGCCGGCTATCACCTTCTGGTCCATCAGCAGCGCGGCGATCGGCGCCTTACGGGTCTGCAGCGCCGCGACGAAGCGGGCCTTGTCCTCCGGGAGGTTCCGGAGGGGATCCGGCCCCAGCCGGGCCAGGACGGCCTGCACCTCGGCCTCGGTGATGGCCGCACACGTGGTTGCACCGCGCAGGTCAGCCCAGCCATGCCGGCTGACCAGCCGGACCCGGACGGCACCACGGGGATCAGGTGGGCCGGAGTACGCGGCCTCGACACCGTCGTCGAAAGTTTCCCGTTCCCCCACTTTCCTGGGCGCGCCGATACTGGAGGCGCCGCGGAAGGTGGCGTCCCCGCCGAAGTCCCAGGCACCATACAGTCCAAGGTGGACGTGCAGCACCACCGCATGCTCGAAGTGCAGAAAGAGGTGTTTGCCGTGGGAACGGGCGTCCGTCAGCGTGTGGCCATCCAGCAGGGCGGCCCCGCCGACAAACCGTCCCTGGGGGCTGCTGACAGCCAGCGTTTCGCCAGCAAAAACATCGCCGAACTGGCGTGCCAGGCGCCGTACCGAGTGCCCTTCCGGCACTACTCGATGACCTCGCCGGTGGCTTCATAGGCTGCAATTTTGCCGATCCTGCGGACGTGGCGTTCATCGTTGCTGAACGGCTCTGCGAGGAAGGCCTCAATCAGTGCGGTGGCTTCCTCCACACTGTGCTGGCGGCCGCCCACGGCCACGACGTTGGCGTCATTGTGTTCGCGGGCCAAAGTGGCGGTTGAGTGGTTCCAGGCGAGGGCCGCCCGGACTCCTTTGACCTTGTTGGCGGCGATCTGCTCGCCGTTGCCCGAGCCGCCAAGGACGATACCCAGGGCATGGATCCCGGCCTGCTGGTCAGCCACAACGGCCAATGCGGCGTTGATGCAGAACGACGGGTAGTCGTCCTGGGCGTCGTAGACCTTGGGCCCGTGGTCCACCACGTCATACCCCCTGGCCGTGAGGTGGCCGACAAGATGGGCGCTGAGTTCCATGCCCGCGTGGTCGGTGGCGATGTGGACCCGCGGGAAGGCAGGGGAAGAAGTCACGACAGTATCCGTTCATTATTAGCGCTGGGGTCCAGCCGGGTTGGACCAGGCCGGGGTCAGATCAACACGGACAAGGATACTAGGACAACGGCCCCGCTCCCGCTGCGCCGGGGGTACCGCCGCCATGGGCGCGCGCCGCCACCCGCGTGAGGACATCGGCAAGCCGGGCAGCCGACGCCGGGCTCCCGCCGCTCACCGCAACCCTTTGGCCGTCAGTTTTGCGTACGACGACGGCGGGCCCGCTGCTGACGAGCATCGCCTCGGTGCCGCTGTGGTTCCGGTAGCCCCACCCGCCATAGTCCGCCGCGCGGACGTCGGAGGCACTTGCAGCAGAAATGGCCGCGGCCGGTACGTCCATAACGGGCAGCACGCCCGCCACGAGCACACGCAGGCCGCTGCGGTCAGCCTTTACGCGGGCGCAAAGGAAGGCCGCGGCGATAATCGCCAGCGCCGCCACCAGCGCGCCAAGCCACGGAAGGGCGATCGTGATCAGCGCCGCCGGAAACAGGCTGGCCACGGCGATCATGACGAACACCGAACTGCGCGCATGGACCCAGAGCCGGATCGTATCCCCCGCCAGCTCCGGATCCTGCTCCCTGGCCACGGCCAGCTCTAAGGCCCGGTCGTCGTCGGGCGACCATTGCCTGTCCGCTTTGAAAACAAACCCCATGATCACGCCCAGCGACAACGCGGCGCCGCTGCCCAAGGCAAGCACTGTGAGGTCAACACGGGACTCCCGGGCGTCGGATAGGCCGGTCTGTCCCACCAGCCCGGCGGCCAGGACACTGGTGAGGAAAAGACTCAGGAACAGCCCGGCACCCATCATCACCCGGCGCATCACAACGGGCCTGGAGACGGGCACCGCCTGTGACAGGACCAGCCAGCCGGACGCCACAATGATCAGCGCCCCGCCGACGGCATAGGTGGCGAACGGAGCAAAGGAGGCCCCGCCGTCGTCCGTCCATCTGACCGCGACGGGCTCGGGAAGGTTGGGGCGCAACAGCGACGCGCAATAGACGAACGCGGCGGCCAGCACCACAGGAAAGCCCACTGCGAACCGCAGTGCCTTTGCATCCACAGCATCCCGGAACTTACCCATGCATTAACGCTACTCCCGCTGCGGGGCCATGGTCCCGCAGGCGGACCGCAGGCTGCGTATTGCTGTGATGGCGCGCGACTTGCCGGTGCTCCACGCTGCTTGCCTGTGGCCCAAGCAGTGAAAGAATGTCTTCACAGTGCCCGGCGCAGGCCACCTCCCGCCGGCAACCGCAACCTTTCTGGAGGCACCATTTGCCAGGTATGAACCTGACGCGCGACGAAGCCCGCGAGCGCGCCGAACTGATCGCCGTTGATTCCTACGATGTCAGCCTGGACCTGACCAAAGGCGACAAAGTCTTTGGCACCACCACCACGGTGAAGTTCACGGCGGTTCCGGGATCCTCCACCTTCATCGATGCTGTCACGCACACGGTCCACAGCGTCACTTTGAACGGCACCAGCCTCGATCCGGCAACGGTATCGGACGGGATCCGGATCCAGCTGCCGGACCTTGCCGGCACCAATGAGCTGACGGTAGTGGCTGACGCCCCGTACATGAACACCGGCGAAGGCCTGCACCGGTTTGTGGATCCCGTTGACGGCGAGGTCTACCTGTACACCCAGTTTGAGGTTCCGGATTCCCGCCGCATGTTCGCCGTCTTTGAACAGCCCGACCTGAAAGCCACATTCACGTTTACCGTCACCGCGCCTTCGCACTGGGATCTCATCTCCAACTCCCCCACCCCGGCGCCGGAGGAAACCACGCCCGGGGACAGCGGCGGGGCGCGCTCCCTCTGGAAGTTTGCCGCCACGCCCAGGCTGTCCTCGTACGTCACGGCCCTGATCGCAGGTCCGTACCAGCCGGTCCGCAGCGAGGTGGCAAGCTCCGATGGGAGGGTGATTCCGCTCGGCATCTTTGCCCGGAAATCGCTGATGCAGTATCTCGACGCGGATAACATCTTTGAACTGACGCGCCAAGGGTTCGAATTCTACGAAGCCCAGTTCGGCTGCCCGTACCCGTTCGAGAAGTACGACCAGCTGTTTGTGCCGGAGTTCAACGCCGGCGCCATGGAGAACGCGGGAGCTGTCACCATCCTGGAAGGTTACGTCTTCCGCAGCAAGGTCACCGGAGCGCAGATTGAGCGCCGGGCCATCACCGTGCTCCACGAGCTCGCGCACATGTGGTTCGGCGACCTCGTGACCATGCGCTGGTGGAACGACCTCTGGCTGAACGAGTCCTTCGCCGAATACATGTCCCACCTGGCGGCAGTGGAAAACACGTCCTTCACCAGCGCCTGGACCACGTTCGCCTCCGTGGAGAAGTCCTGGGCCTACCGCCAGGACCAGCTGCCCACCACGCATCCGATCTTCGCCGAGATCACCGACCTGCAGGACGTGGAAGTCAACTTCGACGGCATCACCTATGCCAAGGGCGCCTCGGTGCTGCGCCAGCTTGTGGCGTGGGTAGGACCGGAACAGTTCATGGCGGGGGTGCGCGAGTACTTCGCCAAGCATGCCTGGCTGAACACCGAACTCAGCGACCTGATGGTGGAACTGGAGAAAGCCAGCGGCCGTGACCTGGACCATTGGGGGCGGCTCTGGCTGGAGACCGCCGGTGTCAATACCCTTCGGCCGGAACTCGAAGTGGACGAAGCGGGGGACCTGACATCCTTCGCCATCCTCCAGTCCGCCGTCGAAGAATGGCCCACCATCCGTCCGCACCGGCTGGCCGTGGGGTTCTACAACCTCAACGGCTACGGCAAGCTGGAACGCGTCCACCGCGAGGAGCTGGACGTCGACGGCGAGCGCACCGAGGTACCTGCACTGGCAGGCATGCCACAGCCGGACCTGATCCTGATCAACGATGACGACCTTGCGTACGCCAAGGTCAGGCTGGATGAGAAGTCACTGACCACCGCGACAGCACACCTGAAGGACTTCAGCATGAGCCTGCCGCGGACCCTGGTATGGAACTCCGCCTGGGATGCGGCGAGGGACGGCGAAACCCCCGCCCGCCGGTATGTGGAGCTGATCCTGGCCAACGTGGCGGCAGAATCGGACTCGTCCGTGATCCTGGTCCAACTGCGCCAGCTGGCCACCACGCTGAATTTCTTCGTCGCCGAAGAACACCGCGAAGCCACAGCGGTGGCGGCCGTGGACAGGCTCTGGGACCTCGCGTCCTCCGTACCGGGCGGGTCCGACGCCCAGCTGCAGTTCGTCAAGTCCTTCGCCCTGCTGGCACTAAGCTCCGGGCAGCTGGACAACGCAGCGGGGCTCCTGGACGGCTCCCTCACGCTTGACGGCCTTACGGTGGACCAGGACCTGCGCTGGGAACTGCTGGCATCGCTGGTGGCCGGCGGCAGGCTGGGCCAGGAACAGATCAACGCCGAGCTGGCGCGCGACAACACTGCCAGCGGCCAGAATGCCGCTGCCCTGGCCAAGGCAGCCATCCCCACGCCGGAAGCCAAGGCCGCGGCCTGGGAGTCGATCGTGGTCAAAGGCGAGCTCTCCAATGCGCTGCAGGGCTCGGCCGTCGCGGGCTTCAGCCGGGTGCTGGACCGTTCGCTCCTGGAGCCGTACGCGGAAAAGTACTTCGATGCCGTACCGGGGATCGTCGCCAGCCGCACCCATGCGCTGGCCCAGCAGATCGTCGTCGGACTCTACCCGGCGCTGCTGACCACGCAGGCAACCATCGACCGTACTGACGGGTTCCTGGCGGCCCTCCCGGCGGAAAGTGCCGCGCTGCGGCGCATGATGCTGGAAAACCGCGACGGCGTTGCCCGGGCACTGCGTGCCCGTGCCGCCGACGTCTGACCAGCCGCCGTTAAGCTGGTCACATGAGCCTCGGTGAGCATCACTATTCGCTGACGGTCCGGTGGACCGGCAATCTGGGAGACGGGACGTCGTCCTATCGCGGTTACGCACGGGACCACGACATTCAGATCCCCGGGTTGCCGGTCCTCAAGGGCTCCGCTGACCCCACGTTCCACGGGGACAGGTCACGGTACAACCCCGAGCAGTTGCTCCTGGCCGCCCTCGCCCAGTGCCACATGCTGTCCTTCCTGCACGTGGCCGTCCGGCACGGGGTGGTGGTCACTGACTACCAGGACGATGCCACCGGCGTCATGCGCCTGAACAGGGATGGCAGCGGGCAGTTTGAAACCGTCACGCTCAACCCGCGGGTAACGCTGGCGGACCCGGCCCACGTGGAGCTTGCAGGGCAAATGCACCACGAAGCCAACCAGGTCTGCTTTATTGCCCGGAGCGTCAACTTTCCGGTGCTGCACTCCCCCGTTACGCTGACGGCCTGACCGGCTGATTGGCGAGCAGTTCCCTGGCCAGCCGGGCTTCCGTCGCAGGCGCAAGCCCGGCCTTGCGGTGGCGGCCGAGACCGCGGCTGCGTTCGTCGTCGAGCGTGTCCTTCAGGGTTTCCTGCCAGGGCCGCAGCGCCAGTCCGGCCACCCTTGCGGCCCCGTTGCTTCTGGCGGAAAAACCATCATGACCCGGTGGCAGCCAAAGGGGAAGGGAGTCGGGCCCCGCCCAGTAATCGATCCCATGGTTGACCAGCCACTCCTCGGGTGCCGTGAGGACCTCGCCCTGATAGCCCGCGATACTCCGGGACGCCGCGACATAGTCCCCGAACGGCACCTGATCCCCCACGGCGTTCAGCGGGCCGGTCACACCGCGGTCCGCAGCGTCGAGAATCCAGGCGGCCAAATCACGGACATCGATGACCTGGGTGGCATGGCCGGTGATCGCAGGGACCACGGCCGGCTGGTTGTCCCGGGCGAACCTGGCCGGCCAGTAGCCGTACCTGTCGGTTCCGTCGCCGGGGCCGCCGATCAGGCCCGCGCGGCAAAGGTGGGCTTTCCCGCCGGCAGCCTCCATCGTGGCCTGCTCAATGGCTGACTTCGATTCCCCGTAGTTCTCGGGTGTGGAGGCCATCCCGGCCGGCAGGGGCGGCAAGAGGTCCGCGTCTTCTGCCGCCTGGGGCGTTGAGTGATCTGCATAGACCGAGCAGTTGGACACGAAGGTCCAATGGCCCGCGTGGTCAGCCAGCCTGGTCAGGGCATCCCGTGCCAAGGCCGGATCACGGGCCACCTCAATGACGGCATCCCACTCTCCGGATACCTCTGTGTAGCTGTTCGCGCCAAGTGAACGGTCCGCCTTCAGCCACCGGACGCCCTCCGGCGGCTCTGCCGTGGAACCGCGGGCCAGGCACGTCACGTCGTGCCCGGCGGAGACGGCCTGCCGGGCGATTTCTGTCGAGAGAAAGGCGGTTCCGCCCAGGATCAGGATGCGCATGTGTACACGCTACGACGCTAGGCTTGAAGGAGGACAGAGTCTTATGCGCTGGGCGAACCCGCGCACCTGACGTACATCATCCCCGGCTGTCGCCGGAGATCCCCAAGGAGCAGCCACGTATGTTCAGCACGTTGTCGATCACCCCTACCCTCCCATCCCAACCCGACGGAATCAGTGTCGCAGGCATTGTGATCAGCCTCGGCATCGGCGTTGCGATATGGCTGGTGGCGACGTTCGTGATTTCCCGGATCAGCAGGCGCGTGGCGTCGGGTACCAATTTCTTCAAGAAACCGCACTTCAGGTGGGTTGCTCCTGCACTTCGGGCGTTGGACCACGAGCGGCGTGTGCAGCGGGCGGAAACCATCGGTTCCCTGCTCAACAGCATCGTCGGAGTTCTGGTGGCCGTGATCACCAGCATGTACGTGCTGCAGAACCTCGACATCGACATCGCCCCGCTGCTGACCAGCGTGGGAATCCTGGGTATCGCCATCGGTTTTGGCGCCCAGCAGCTGATCCGCGACTTCCTGGCCGGGATTTTCATCACCATAGAGGACCAGTACGGGATCGGCGACGTCATCGAAACCAGCGAAGTTGTGGGCGTTGTTGAGTCCATGGGGCTGCGCATCACCCGGGTCCGTTCAGAGGACGGTGCCATCTGGTACCTGCGCAACGGCGAGATCCTGCGCGTCGGCAACCGTTCACAGGGCAACTACGTGCCGGTGCCGGATACCCCGGCCGACAGCCCTGAATCTGCACTGCACGAACCTGCCACCAACACCGAGACTAAGAAGACAGAACAGAAGGCAGGAGAATAGCAATATGAGCACACCTGCCGAGCCCCAGCAGCCGCGCCAGCTGATGCAGAACGACCCCTTCAGCCAGCCTGGCTACACGGACAACTTCTACGATGCCGTGGGAGGCCACGAGACCTTCGTCCGGCTCATCGACGTTTTCTATGACGGCGTCGCAACGGATCCGTTGCTGCGTCCGATGTATCCGGAAGAGGACCTGGCCCCGGCCAAACGGCGGTTCCTGATGTTCCTGGAGCAATACTGGGGCGGTCCCACCACGTACGGCGAGGAACGCGGCCACCCCAGGCTGCGGATGCGCCATATGCCGTTCCAGGTCACTCCGGAGGCCAAGGACCGCTGGCTGTTCCATATGCGGGCGGCCGTTGATTCACTTGAGCTGCCCCCGCTGTATGAAACGACGCTGTGGGATTACATGGAGCGTGCGGCACTGTCCATGGTGAACAGCCCGTCCGGGGGCTGAGGCCCGGTCAGAGGCCTGAGGTCAGTCCCAGGCCGCTGCCGGTCCGCATCAGGACATGCCCGCGTGTGCCGGTGAGGCGGAACCAGCGGCCCGCACGGTAGAGGTTCTGGTCCCCGTCGGCGAGGAAGCCCAGGGTCAGTGCTGCAAAAGCCGCACCGGCCGGGACCCCGGATTCATCCAAAGCCCTGCCCCAGACTGCGGCACGGGCATTGTTCACGATCAGGGCGCCCGGTTTGTCCGGCACAATGCCTGCCACCTCGGTGATGCCCGCTTCGGCGGCCCGCCGCAGTTCGGAATCGGGAACGGAACTGACAAGCTCCCAGCCGGACCTTGGCGCGCTGACCCCTGTCCAGGACTCGGTGACGGTGGACGGCGGAACCGCCAGTTCGACGTCGTCCTCCCCCGCCCGGGCGAGCCGGTCCAGGACCGCCGAAATCGGGACAGTAACATCCGTGGAGGAAGGTTCCGCCAGTCCCATGGTGCGCAGGCCAAGGATGGTGGGGGTGTCTTCGCCCAGCAGCCTGGGCCTCAGCACGCAGACGTAAGCGGCGAGAACGGAACCCGCGGCCTGAAGCCGCATCGCGCCGTCGTCAATTGCCTTGGCGCGCAGGGCGAAGGTTCTCAGATCCGCGAGATCACGCGGATCCGAGAACCGGAAGGACTTGGTTAATAGATCAGACACACAATGAACACTACCGGCTTCGCCTCGGTTGAGCAGCGCCGGGGCGGCGTCTAGAGTCGAACCATGACTGAAGCCGAAACCGGATTGCTGGCGCCGCCCAGCGGCGACCCCACCTCATCGCTCATCAAACTCCTGGATCTTGGCGAGCTCGAGGGCGCCAGGACTGACGAGGACATTTTCCTGGGTCCCTCACAGCAGCAGCCGCATCAGCGGGTGTTCGGCGGCCAGGTACTGGCCCAGTCCCTTATCGCTTCGTTCAGGACAGTGGACCCAGACCGGTTTGTTCATTCCATGCACGGGTATTTCCTGAGGCCGGGTGACGCCAACAAGCCCATCACGTTCGGCGTCCAGCGGCTGCGCGACGGCCGTTCCTTTTCGGCACGGCGTGTCCATGCCTACCAGGACGGCGTGCCCATCCTGTCCATGATCGCGTCCTTCCAGGGCGAAGATGAAGGCATCGAACACGAATCCGCGATGCCGAAAGGCATCCCCGATCCCGAGTCACTGCCCAGCACCGCAGACCTGCTGGGCAAGTTCGACCATCCCGTGGCCAAGCACTGGGCCTATGAGCGGCCGTTCGATATCCGGCACGTGGACCCGCCGCTTTACGTCTCCGCGAAAGGCAAAAGAGAGGCGCGGAACGCGGTGTGGATGAAGACTTTCGGTCCCATGCCGGACGATTCCAACCTGCACCGTGCAGCCCTGGCGTACGCGAGCGACTACACCCTGCTGGAATCCATCCTGCGCCGGCACGGGCTGAGCTGGATCACCCCGGGCATGAACGTGGCCAGCCTTGACCACGCCATGTGGTGGCACCGGCCCGCCCGGGTGGACGAGTGGCTGCTCTACGTGCAGGAATCCCCCAGCGCCCAGGGCGCCCGGGGGCTGGCCACAGGCAAGATCTTCAACCGGGCCGGTCAGCATGTGGCGTCCGTGGCGCAGGAGGGTATGGTCCGCGTTCCCACCGACCTGAAGAACAAAGTGGTGGGCGCGTTCCAGTCCAAGGTCCTGGAACACCAGCTCCGCAAGGCGGAGCGGGACTGACGTCTGCCTTCGCACGTAAAAGGCCGGCACCCGCGTGGGGTGCCGGCCTTTTATATACCCTTGATCAGTCGCGGGTCAGGCGGCGGTGCGTGACGCGGTGCGGCTTGGCCGCATCCGGTCCGAGGCGCTCCACCTTGTTCTCCTCGTAGGATTCGAAGTTCCCCTCGAACCAGTACCACTTGGACGGGTTTTCGTCGTCGCCTTCGTAGGCCAGGATGTGTGTGGCCACCCGGTCCAGGAACCAGCGGTCGTGCGAGACCACCACGGCGCAGCCGGGGAACTCAAGCAGCGCGTTTTCCAGGCTGCTGAGGGTCTCGACGTCGAGGTCGTTGGTCGGTTCGTCAAGGAGCAGCAGGTTGCCGCCCTGCTTGAGGGTCAGGGCCAGGTTCAGCCGGTTTCGCTCACCGCCGGAGAGCACCCCCGCCTTCTTTTGCTGGTCCGGTCCCTTGAAGCCGAACGCCGCAACGTAGGCGCGGGACGGCATTTCCACGTGGCCCACCTGGATGAAGTCCAGGCCGTCGGAAACAACTTCCCACAGGGTCTTGTTGGGATCGATGCCGCCGCGGTTCTGGTCAGCGTAGGAGATCTTGACGGAGTCGCCGATCTTCAGCTCGCCGCCGTCGAGGGGTTCTATGCCCACGATGGTCTTGAACAGCGTGGACTTGCCCACCCCATTGGGGCCGATGACGCCCACAATGCCATTCCGCGGAAGGCTGAACGAGAGCCCATCGATCAGGGTACGGTCGTCGAAGCCCTTCTGCAGGTTCTTCGCTTCCAGGACCACTCCGCCCAGGCGCGGTCCAGGCGGAATCTGGATCTCTTCGAAGTCAAGCTTCCGGGTGCGGTCCGCCTCGGCGGCCATCTCCTCGTAGCGGGCAAGACGTGCCTTGGACTTGGTCTGGCGGCCCTTGGCGTTGGAGCGGACCCATTCCAATTCCTCGGTAAGGCGCTTGGCCTGCTTGGCGTCCTTCTTGCCCTGGACCTCCAGGCGCGCCCGCTTCTTCTCCAGGTAGGTGGAGTAGTTTCCCTCATAGGGGTACAGGTGGCCACGGTCCACCTCGGCGATCCATTCCGCCACGTGGTCAAGGAAGTACCGGTCGTGGGTGACGGCCAGTACTGCGCCGGCGTAGCTGGAGAGGTGCTGCTCCAGCCACAGCACGCTCTCGGCGTCCAGGTGGTTGGTGGGCTCATCGAGCAGCAGCAGGTCAGGCTTCTGCAGCAGCAGCTTGCAGAGCGCCACGCGGCGTCGCTCACCGCCGGAAAGCAGGGTGACGTCAGCATCGGCGGGCGGGCAGCGGAGGGCGTCCATGGCCTGCTCGAGCTGGGAATCGAGGTCCCAGGCATCGGCGGCGTCAATGGCCTCCTGCAGGTGACCCATTTCTTCGAGCAGCCGGTCGTAGTCAGCGTCCGGGCTGGCCATTTCCTCGGAGATCTCGTTGAAGCGCTGGATTTTTCCGTAGATCTCACCAACGCCTTCCTGGACGTTGCCCAAGACAGTTTTTTCCTCGTTCAGCGGCGGTTCCTGCAGCAGGATCCCCACGCTGTAGCCAGGGCTGAGCCGGGCCTCACCGTTGGAGGGGGTATCCAGCCCGGCCATGATCTTGAGGATGGTGGACTTACCGGCACCGTTCGGGCCAACAACACCAATTTTGGCGCCCGGAAAGAAGGACATGCTTACGTCGTCAAGAATGAGTTTTTCGCCAACGGCCTTACGGGCCTTGGTCATTGTGTAGATAAATTCCGCCATGGTTCCAAATCTAGTGGGTTGGCGGGTATATCTCACATTCGTCCGTCAGGCGGCTGCCCCAACAAAGCACTTGCCGCTGGACAGGACGGGAAGAACGGTCACCGTGACGCCGCCGTCACGGATCTGGCCGACCACGCAGTCGCCGCCCTGCAGCACGGCAGCTTCGACGGCGTCCGCTTCCAGCCCGGTAGGCGTGCTGCTTTCGGAGACTTCCAGGGCTGTGGCAGGGATGCCCGCCCCGGTCAGTGCCTCCGCCACCTGGGCCGTTGCGGGCTTCGGGGTGCCGGCGGCCAGCCGGTTCAGCGCGTCGGTGAGGGTCTGCTTCAGCGCAGCCGTTGCGGGGTCCTCGGCAGCGGCGGTACTGGTTCCCTGTGCAGCACCGGCAGCCGGTGCCGGCGCTGTTTGTGCCGCCGCACCGGCTGGCGATGAAGCCCCCGGATCCGCCCTGGATGCCGACGGCCCGGGCTGCTGCCCGCCGGTGCACGCCGACAACGCCGCGGCAACGGCAATGCAGCCAGCGGCAGCGATGAAAACCAGGCGCCTCGGGACACCGGCGGATGCTGAGGACCCCGGCCCGGCAGCATCTGATTTTTTCCGCCGGTGATCCCTGGTGCTCGTCATGCCGCCCATTCTGCCATGCCGCGGCGGAGGGGATCGCCGCCGCATGGAGGGCGGCGCGGTCGGTTCAGGCCGCAGATCCGGCGAGTTCCCCGGTTTCCGTATCCACGGAGACGTAGTCCCCGTTCACGTCCTCGACCATGACGTCCTCCGGCGCGGCGTCCTCCTCGGCGAAGTCGCGGTCCCCGAAAATGCTGCCTGCGGCCTCAGGCCCATCCTCAGCGGGAAGAGCATCATCCGGGGCCGTCTGCGGGCTGTTCTTGACCGTCCGGATGAAATTGGCCGAGCCAAGGGTCAGATCGTGGCCCACGGATTCGGCATCGATTTCAGCAGAATGATAAATCCGGCCATCCTTTTCCCAGCTGCGCATCCTCAGCCGCCCCACGACAATGACAGGCTGTCCTTTGCGGATGCTGCAGCCCAGGTTTCCGGCCAACTGACGATAGCCCTGGACCCTGAACCAGTTTGTGTGGCCATCGACCCAGGCGCCCGAGGAGCGGTCGTACCGCCGGCCCGTGGAGCCAATCCGGAATGATGCCGTGGCGACGCCCCCGGGCGTTGTGGATGTTGTGATGTCTGTGGCGACGAAGCCGCGGACCGTAATGAAGTCACCCATGTTCATGTTCATGTCCTGTCTCGTAGGTAATGCCTTTCCAGGCAAAACCAGCATCGCGGCGATACCAGTCCCCCGCGAGGGGTGGGTTTGCATATGTGCACAACGTTGCGAAAACAGGCGCTGTGGAGGACGGGTGCGGACCTGACAGCGGCGGCACCCGGGGCCATGTAAACTTTTTGAGGCGCCGGAATTCAGATTCCGGACACCACGTGCCCCAGTAGCTCAGGGGATCCCACCTAGGCCTACCGAAACTTTGGAATCCGGGCAGGTAAAGACGGAGTTTATTGATTCATCCTCAGGCACAGACTGGGTAGGGCTCTCCCCCGAATATGTGGTCCTCGGCTCACCTGGTGCGTCGGCTCCGTCGAATAGTGGGCACGGGTCAGTGACGGGCGCACAGTTGGCGGACGAAACCACGGAGGCCCTCGGGGACGCCTACCTCACTTCCACGCTGGAGCGCATCAGCGTTACCACGCTGAAAGTGGTCCACACGGCAGGTGCGTTGCCGGGGGGAAGCTCGAACTCCGCTACCCGTCCACGTCCACAACGATTTGGGCGCGCTGGCTCAAGGAAGCGTTCCCGCTGATCCGGGGTTTCGGGAAAACCGGGTGGACAAAGCAAACCGTCAATTCCACCACTCCGGGCCGGGATATGCGCCGGTGATGGCCCACGACTGCGGCCCGTGGCTCTCCCGAGAATCGGACACGACGGTGATTCTGAGGGTCACCGACTACATTGCAGGCCAGGTGTCAGAGCCGGCGCCTGTGATCCCCGGAATGCGGGTCCGGTATGATCCGAGGCGGCAGCTCGGGGACGTGATTACGATCAGCTCTCCGAAGCTCCTCGGGGTCACCCTGACTGCCCTTGTGGTGTCCATAAGAACAGCGCCGAAGACTCCTACACCCAATCACTTGGGCGTTCGGATCATCAGTGCCGCAACGACCTACACCACCTATGCGCAGTTCGAGGCAGTGCACCCCGAATCGCTCACGTATGAGCATTGGCGGCTCCTCTTCGCTGCTACCGACACATACGCAACGTTCAATTCTGACCCGCTGAAAGATCCTGATGACCACGTACACGAGTCCTCATAGCCTGCCGATCGTGGAAGCCACGAACCTTATCGCTGCCACGGGTGACGGGCTGCGGGAAGACGTCAACGACCTTCGTGCGCGTACTCCATTCAGTCGACCGGTGCGACCCTGTTGAATATGCCCGGCGGGGTCACCGCGGACGGCAGCGTCACGATCACGTCCAACAACCACGCAACGCTGCGGTCGTGATCCAGAGGGTGGACACGTACACGCAGGGTAGTTGGCTTCGGACCACCGGCTCCGCCACGGCGCAGGCGTGGGGGCCGTGGCGGAAGCTCGTCACGGATTCCATCGCTGCCGGGGGTCCGCCGTTCCGTCGGACACTGCTGATTGAAGCGTTCCGGCACCGCAGGGTGGTCTGATCGGCACCGACGGCATCGCCGTGGTGGCCCTCAGGTTTACCCATGGATTGGCGAACTTCGAAACGAAGATCCTGCCACTGCTGCGCAAGTAAAATCTGCCGTGGTCCCAGCGGTCAACCCCCGCAACCTGGCCGACAGCACGAACCTGTCGAGCTTCACGGAGTTGCAGGGGTGGGCGGTCAACGACGGCGGCGAGGTAGCGAACCACGGCGCCGACCACGGTGACGCGACAACATCCGCATTAGTGGATCAGATCGTGAATTCACTGACCGAGCTACAGTCCGGAATGCCGCAACTGGCCGTTGAGACGTGGAATCCGCCCGGTGTGGCCCCGGACGGGTACATGGGATATTCGGGGTACTCGACACCGGAGGAGCATTACAACACCGAGGCCGGACAACTTGCCCTTTCCCACCATGCGGTGGTGAGCGGCTACGTTCCCGGCCTGTACCGGGAGCTCCGGGGCGGGCTCGAGATAGGGCATGGTCCACACCACCACCGACGCGCAGACCCCCGCATGGGTGGATGGTGTGATCCGGGGTGCTATCGACGCGCAGATGGGCGTCCAGTTGATGCTCCACCCCGTCTACGTGGACACGACCGGGTACATGACCGCCGCTGATGTGGAAAGCGTGTTCGCGAACATCGCATCCCTGCGCGATTCCCGGCAGCTTGAGGTGCTCATGCCGTCAGGGTTGCTGATCGCTGACCGGGGCAGCGAACAGCGGCAAAACCTGATCGCTAACGGCTCGTTCAAGAGCACCTTCACGTCATGGGCGGACACTACGGGCTGGTCCGTTGTGATCTCGGGGAAATCACCTTCGCGACCACGACGACAGGGACGCCGCTGACGCAGACACTGTCTTTCGCCCGCAAGGAAGCGTACCTCGGCGGGGCGCGCGAACTCGTGTACCGGGTGAGGGCTGCGGCCGGAGCGGTGGTCCGCGCTAGTGTCACCGGGACGGGGATCAGCGCCACGAAGGATCACACACTGGCCGCCTCCACGGCGTGGGTTGAAGTCCGTAAGCCCTTGGTGATCCCAGCGAACCTGTCCGGCGCCCTGACCGCCGCCGTGGGCCGCGTCTCCGGCGGGGCCGTGGAGATCACCGACGTTCGGCTGCAAAGCATCTAAGGAAAGGCGCAGATTATGCGAAGAATAAATACTTGGTCGGACGCGGCGTCAACAGGGGAAGCTGAAATCGACCTCGGCGGCGGCCTGCGGCGGCTGGGCAACCTCGTAGAGTGCAACTTCCAGGCGTTGATTCCGGGGGTGGCAGGGAACGCTAGTTACGCCAACTTCATCCCTTCCGGATTTCGGCCCCTTCTTACCGGTTCTATGCCACAGCGCCGTACTGGAGCAGTGAGGATGCCCGAAGGTTTCGATTGGCAGGGCCTAACCCGGAGTTCTTGTCGCTCCTGGCAGATGACGTATTCAACGCCGCCGTGGCGTGGTCCACGAACGACACCTGGCCGACCACTCTGCCTGGCACGGCAGTAGGGTGCATCCCATGATGACGCACGAACTCGACGACAACGGCCAGCCAACTCACGTGGATATCGACCCGTTCATCCCGACCGGGATCTGCGCGATCTGCGCCGAAACGCCACGGGAAAGGCTGGCGCCCGAGGACCGGAACCAGGAGTGATTAAGTGAAAGGTTTCCCCGGCCGCTAGGATCATCGCATGGGGAATATTTTCATTTATGGGGGTTGCGTCACAAGGGATGCGTTCGAGCACCTCGAAGGGCACACACTCCTCGACTACGTAGCCCGGCAGTCACTGATCAGTGCCGCGTCTGCCGGCACGGATCTACTCGGGACCGGAACCCTGGCCTCCGCGTTCCAGAACCGGTCATTGGACGGGGACATCAAATCCACGCTGTTACCGAAACTGCGGAGGCGGGCAGCTGACGCTGACCTGGTCCTGATGGATCTCCTGAGTGAACGGCTCGGGGTCCTTGCCCTGGCGGATGGCAGCTACGTGACAAACTCCCGCGAATTGCGCACCAGTGGCAGGCTCGGGGATCTAAAGCCGAAGCAGATCGCCTTCGGCACCGACCGTCACTTCAATCTGTGGCAGCGGGCAGTTCGCCAGCTGATGCGGAACCTGTCCGCCGGTAACCTCACGAACAAAGTCCTGGTGATCGAAACACCATGGGCGACGCTCACAGACACCGGCGAAGACGTCACAACATTCCGGGGCATCCCCGCAGCGGAAGCGAACACACTCTACCTCCGCTACTACGACCACCTCCGCACCCTGGGGCTTCGAGCGGCGCGGATCCCGGAGCATCTGGCAGTCTCTTCCCTCACGCACAAATGGGGGCCGGGCTCCTACCACTATGCAGACCCCGCCTACCACTGGATGCGGGAACAAATAAACGCAGCACTCTGAATATGAAAGGCACCCCTCACCGGGTGCCTTTTTTGTGCCCAAATGCCGAGGAGGCGCCCACATGAAAGCAAGCCATGATTGACCGCGCCCGAAAGCTATTGAAAAGTGGATGGCTGTGTAAGGCCAGGCGTTACGCACTTGACACGCTCCCGAAGGTCTACGGGCCACGCGGGACCATCATGCTCGGTAAGGGCATCATCTGCCTGTGCTTCGGGTTCGCCTACATTGGCGTCCTGAAAACCACGCCGAGCGCAGGGCTGGACCTCGTCCTGCGCATCATGCCTCTCCCGCTCTGGGGTGCGCTCTGGTTCATCACCGGGTTCATGCTGATAGCGGCGGCGTTCAAGGTTGACCCTCGAGGGCGCTCGGGATGTTGACCGGGATGCTCTCCATCTGGGCGCTGTCCTACATCGACTACTTCGGCCGCGTCCCGGTCCTCCCAAACGGCAACGACAATACGGCCTTCCTGTTCGCTGTCATCCTGGCGGGGATGGCGCTGAGTGCGGCGGGGATTGCAAGGATGCTCAATCACGGAAAGTCGCACCCGGAAGTCATCGAGGCGCCGGGGGAAGCGAAATCTGATGACTGATTTTCTGCGGGACTGAATGCCCGCGATCGCCCTCGTCCTGGCACCGACGGCGGGCGTCATTGCCGCCCGCTGGAACCGCAAGTCACAGGTTGAAGCGAATCACTTGACGGGCTCCGGGCAGGTCTTCACCCAGCAGAGCACCCTCCTGCAAGACATCCAGGAAGAGAAAAACCAAGCCAAGGCCGATATCGACAAGCTCCGCAAAGACTTCGAGGACTTCAAGAAATCTGTGCATTCCCAGTTCTCCCAGTACCGGGCATACATCCACAAACTCCGCGGCCAAGTCCATGACCTTGGCGGCGTTCCAATCGAGTGGCCCAAAGACCTAGACCAGTGAGGAATCCATGAGCTACTACCTGGAAGACCACCCCAACACCAACCTGGCGCAGTACGGATGGCCCCGCAACAGAGTCTCCGGTGTGATTGGGGTCCACACAACCGAGTCCGGCGTCTTCCCCGCGGGTTCCGATCCGAGCGCCGAGAACACCGCCCGCTATATCGGCGTCCGCACCAACCACGGCAGCTACCACGCACTGGCCGACTGGGACACCCGCATCAAACTGGTCCGCCCCAGGTACGCAGCGTGGGCGGACATCACCAACAACGTCCACGCCATGTCCGTTAGTGGTGCCATGAACGCGGCCCGCTGGCGCGACCTCACCCCGGAACGCGCCGCTGGCATCGTCCGCAACATGGGCATCGCGGCCGCGGAGCTCGTGCTGGACGCCATCGCGGCCGGGCTGCTCGACAGCCCGCCCCCGGCCCGGCGCATCACCGCGGCGGAGGCCATCGCCGGCACCAAGCCGGGATTTTATGGGCACGGCGAGACCAAGCCGGGAACACGGTACGACCCGGGCCAGAACTTCGACTGGGGTCTTTTCCTGGCTACCTACGCGGCCGCTGTCGGCGGCGGCATCATCCCACAAGGAACCATCAGCAAGGAGTGGTACGAAATGGCACTTGACGCAGACACTAAGCGGCAGATCAACGAGGCAGTCTGGGGCGGTCCCGGCATGCCCATGATCCACAACAACGAACTCGGCCGGTGAGTACGCGGGCACCACGTTGGGGGCCATGACCGACCGGATCGTCCGGCAGCAGATCGTCCCGCTCCGCGCGGAGGTTGCCGCCCAGACCGCCATCACACAGAACCTTGTCAGTGCGCTCAACGCGGTGGCCGGAGGCGAGAAGTTCGACGAAGCCAAACTGCTCGCCGGCATCGAGAAGACGGCATATGCGGCATCAAAGGCTGGTGCGGCTGCGGGTGTGCAGGAGTCCATTGACACAATTGAGAAGACCACAACCGTCAACATCAAGGAGGGCTGACCCGTGGCTGATCACGTCGCTCTCTCCACCCAGGAGCGCAACCCGCGCTCGGCTGTGGCCCGGACGCTCGCCGCGTTCGCCGCTCTCATCCCGCTCCTAAACCTCGTCCTCGCAGTGGTCATCGAAACGCTCGAGCCCTAGGTATACCTGCCGGTCTGGGTGTTCCCCGCACTCAACGGCGTCCTCGTGGCCACGGCCGTGCTCACGGCCTTCGTGACACGCATCCTGGCCATCCCAGGCGTCAACACCTGGCTCCGAGAGTACTTGCCTATCCTCGCTCCAGAGGACAAGACTCCACGGACGATCGAACAGTAGGAATCAAAGCGCCCGCCCACTTCGGTGGGCGGGCTCTTTCGTCGTTAAGTGTTGAGTGCCGGCGAGGGCTGGGGGAAACCTCTGGTCTCCAAAGGTCTCTCCTCGCCGGCACTCACATTCAATCACCCAGAAATGGAACCCCACACGAGTACCGAGTACTCCATTGTCGGCGCCCTCGACACCTGCTCGGTTCGGGACTACTGAGAAGGCTCCTTGGAGCGGATCACGCCGATGAGTTTCACCGCTCCACCTTTAGCGCCCGCCCACGAACGTGGGCGGGCGCCCTCTTTCGCGTCTGCATCCGCATGCCGCTCGCAGTCCTCGCAAAACAACGTCTCGGCCAGCTCCCCACAGCACTGACACCTATGCTCCTCATATGCCATACCTCAAGGTCTACCCCCGCTGGCTGGGATCTACCCGCCGGGCTGCTGTACAAAGCCTGAAACGTCCTCGACATCTTCTGTCGGACCGCATCACCGGATGCAAATTTCATCAGGCTCTCCGCACTCCACCAATTGCGGAGGCGGCTTGGGGGAAGCCCGCACTCTGATCGGGGCGCGATCAGTTCTACTACCGGTGGTGCCACCAGGGCAAATGCAGAACCCATTTGGGAAGCCATTCGGGTAAGGGGTTTCCTTTTCTTACAGTCGCCAGGCTACGAAACCTAAAAGCGAAGTTCCCATATCGCGGGCGCGACCATATCCAGCAATTCCTCTATAAAGCGTGGCAGATCCCCTGACGGCGGCCACTGTCGTGGGGGAGTTCCGAACAATCCGTCATGGAGGTCGGCAAGCTTTTCGATTAGGCCCGTAACTTGGCGAGCACGCAAGGCAACTCGCGAGTCCGGGATGCTTGCGAGGGCCAGACCAGCGTCAACCGCAGCGCGATATCGTAAGCTCATCTCCTGCTGAAGGACGTCCGATACTTCTTTGCGCTCCTTCTGCAGGTCGCCCGAGGACTGCATGCGTGCGATCTTGGCCAAGTGAATCAGGTACACGCGGGCTCTGTGTTGGAAATCGGTCACCCTGGGGCCCGCATCCTGCGCTTCGTCGTTTCTTGCTTTTCGCCAGGCGAACCCAGTCTGGATTATGCCGCCCAACAGGACGCCCAAGAAACCAATCATCGCGACGGTAAAGTCGGCATTTTCTTCCATGCGTCCAAACATGGCAGTACTCTGCCACTGTCACTGGTCGAACCATATATTTTGGGGCTGCTGAGGGCGGGGCTACACTGGATTGCGCCCAGCCCCAGTAGCTCAGGGGATAGAGCAGAAGCCTTCTAATCTTCGGGTCGGGGGTTCGATTCCCTCCTGGGGCACACGCGTAAGGGCCGGACATCATGGTGATAATCAGATGTCCGGCCCTTTTGTCATTCCCTTGGGGACGACGTCAGGCGGCGAGGGGCTCGGCGTCGGGAGGTGCAACGCGCCGCCGGCCGGAGCGCTCGGGGATGGTGATGGCCGGCAGGAGGTCGAAGCCGTGGTGGATGCCCTCAGGCCTGAGCTTCAGGTACATCGTGGTGGTGTCCATGTTGGAGTGCCGCATGCTGCGCTGGACCGAAGTCACTGACGCCGGCCTCGTGCGTCTCGGTGGCCAGGGAAGCGCGGAGCTCGTGGGGCCGGTGCTTGAGGCCGGCCCGCCTGATCGCTTCCCCGATCAGGCCCGAGACGGAGTTACCCATGATGTGCCCATGCCCTGCAGCGTGCAGACGGTTCGCGGTCCGGTTGGGGAACCAGTAGCCGGTCCGGGGCATCTGGTGGAACAGTGGCCAGACGGCGGCAGGGACGGGCAGGGTCGCTTCTTTGCGGCCCTTGCCTATGGTCTTGAGGGTCCGGGCTTCCCAGTCGATGTCAGAGCCGTTCACGGCCGCGATCTCCGAAACGCGTAACCCGAGGTAGTAGTGAAGGGCGACCATGACCCGGGTCTTCCGGTAGATCCCGCCATGGAGCAGGGTATTGATCTCCTCGACGGTGAAAGGGTTGGGGTCCGGGAGGGCGGGCCTGGCCGCTGCCGGCGTCAGGACGGCCTCAGCGGTGCCTTCCATCAGGCGCACGAGCCCGTCATGGAGTTCTGAACCCCGCACGGGTTTGGTCAGCCTTTCGCGGATGCCTGCCGCGGCCAGATCGGACTTTGCGACCTGGGATGACGTCAGCAACATGAGCCGGATACCCCGCAGGTCGGGGTCGGCGCTGAGCTCGTGCGCAAGCTCCAATCCGCCCATGTCCGGCATACACATATCAATCACGGCGATGTCGTAGGGTCGCCCGGCCGCTGCCCCGGCCCGGGACCGGGCCAGGGCAGTGAGCGCGTCGGCGACGGCCTCCGGCCTCAGTCTCCAGGCTGTCAGCTGTGATTCCAGCACGAGCCGGTGGGTGGCGTTGTCATCCACCACCAGCACCCGCAGCCCGGCCAGCGGACCGGAAACCACTTGCTCCGGGAGCCCCGCAAGGACTTCAGCCACTGGCAGCTGGATCGCGAACCAGAAGGTGCTGCCCTCACCCGGGGCGCTGCTCAAACCGATCTCCCCGCCCATAGCTGAGGTCAGGCGCCGGCAAATCGCCAGGCCCAGGCCGGTTCCGCCATACCGGCGCGTGGTGGAAGCATCTGCCTGGGAAAACGAATCGAACAGGCGCAGATGATCCGCGGCATGGATACCGATTCCGGTATCGCGGACCTCGAACCGCACCAACGCCGTTCCTGCGTCCTCTCCCAATAGGTTCACCCGGATGGCGACCTCCCCGGACGCAGTGAACTTCACGGCGTTCGAGGCCAGGTTCAACAGGATCTGCCGGATCCGGCCAGCGTCACCGGCCAGCCGCAAGGGTACGTCGGGCCAGCAGTACGCAATCAGCTCCAGGCCCTTGCGCTGCGCGTCTTCGGAGAGGAACGTGGCAATTTCCGCCACCAGGTGCCGCGGATCAAAGGACGTTACATCCAGATCAACTTTCCCGGCCTCCAACTTCGAGAAATCCAGGATGTCGTTGATCAGGTTGAGGAGGGCCCCGGCCGCCGTCTGAACTCCTTCGGCGTATTTGCGCTGCGTCTCATCGAGCGGTGTGTCCAGCAGCAGCGCCGTCAGGCCGATAACGCCGTTCATCGGCGTCCGGATCTCATGGCTCATCGTCGCCAGGAACTCTGACTTCAACCGGCTCGATTCCAACGCCGCCTCACGGGCGGCCAGCAGGTCGGCTTCAGCGGCCCGTCGCGCGGTGATGTCCTGCCCGATCGTCGCGATCCCGCGGACCCCGTGTTCACTGCGGATGGGGGACATTGTCAAGGACACGGGCACGATGGACCCGTCTTTCCGCAGCCGGTCCGTCTCAAAGCTGCGAGCCTCCCCGCCGTCCATGATCGCGGCCAGCACTGCGTCCTCAGCCTGGCGGTGATGATCCGGAATGAGGATTCGAACGTCTTGGCCTATCACTTCGGCCGCAACATATCCGTACAGCCGTTCGGCTCCGGGGTTCCAACTGGTAATCAGGCCCTCGGGCGTCTTGCCAATGATCGCGTCCGCTGAGGATTCAACAATGGCGCCCAGGCCTTCCAGCTGCGCGAGTGCCTCCCGCGCCTGGTCCTGCGCGCGGCAGCGGGACGTCACGTCACGGAAACTCCAAACCCGCCCGACAATCTCTTCCCCGACACGTTGGGGCCGGGAGTACCGTTCGAAGGTGCGCCCGTCATGGAAGTTCAGTATGTCCAGGCTTTCAGCGCCTGGATCGGCGTACAGTTCACGCACTTTGTCCACGAAGCTGTCCGGATTGGCCAGCTGATCCAGGACAAACGCCATCACTCTCCCGTCGTCGTGGGAGGCCATGAGCTCCGCCGGGATGCCCCAGAGAATGGCGAACCGTTCGTTGGAACCGGCAATTCGCCCACCCGCCGTCACCACCAGAATGCCATCCGCGGTGGATTCCAAGGTGGCGCTGAGCAGCGACAGGGCATCACGGAGTTCCGTGTCGATGCGGCCGCGTTCACTCACATCACGGATGGACGCAACTATTTCCATACCGGGTCCGACGCCGAGCGGAGCGAAGCTCGTCTCGATAGGAAACTCAGTGCCGTCACGGTAACGGCCGAACAACTCCATGTCCGTCCCTGCCCGGCGGATCGCCGGATTGGTGGCAAAGCGCTCGCGGATGGCCTCAGTGTGGCCCTTGAACCGCGCTGGAAGCAGCATTTCATAATGTCTGCCAAGTAGCTGGCTCCGTGGATAACCAAAGAGCCGTTCCGTATGGGCATTAACGAATGTGATGACCCCGGCTTGGTCGATCACCAGCAAAGCGTCGGGCACGGCCTCGGCCAACTCCCGGTAGGAACCGAAGTGATCTACAGGCGTGGTTAAGTTTGCCATTTCGGCCCCAAGCATTAATGGTTACCAAAGCCGCCGCACCCTCGGACGTCTGGGATGTGCCGAAATGGCCCTCCCCATGGACAGGCTATCCGGGCCAGGACCCGAAAGCACCACCAACAGGGTGGCGGCACTCCAGCACGGAGCATCTTGGTTGGCCGGCCTCAGCCAAGTGTGGCCGGGCAAGTCCTCAACTGGCTAGGGACGGAGCCGGTGCGGGGCCTCCACGAGTGAGCGGACAACACTGCCGGCGGCGCCCAGGAGTGCCCCCGCCTCCCCCACCGAGGACAGGCTGATGTTTTCCGGCGGCACCTTTCCCGGCGCGTACCTTGCCAGGCTCTCTGTGAGGGCGGGTCGGAGCCATTCGCCCAGGATCGCAAAGTGGCCGCCCAGCACAACCGAGGAAATGTTCAGCAGCCTGGCCGTGGAAGCCACGGCCACCCCCAGGTAATGCCCCGCCCGTGCAACAGCGGTGGCGGCGCCGTCGTCCCCGGCCGCGAGCGCGGCCAGAAGCCGCGCCAGGCTTTCAGACTTTGAGGTTCCCGGAGGCTCTCCGGCGGATTCAGGCAGCGCTTCTCCGGTGGCTCTGGAATCTCCGATGATTCCGGCGGCGGTGAAAATTGCGTCCTGTCCCGCCACTGTTTCCAGGCATCCGGTGCCGCCGCAGGAGCATACCGAGCCCTCCGGCTGCACCACGATGTGTCCCAACTCACCGGCGTGCCCGTCCGGCCCTGCGAAGAGCTCCGAACCGATCACCAGGCCGCCGCCGACACCCACTTCACCTGAAACAAAAACGAAATCAGCCGCGCCCGCTGGCCGGTAGCGCAGCTCCGCCAGCGCCGCGGCGTTGGCTTCGTTGAAAAGCGTTGTGCCCAACGGCACCCCGGGAAGCAGCGATCCAAGATCCAGGGTTTCCGAATTCCATCCGAGGTTGGGCGCCATGATCACCGTCCCGGTTCTGTCCTCAACTAGTCCGGGAACAGCCAGGCCCCCGCCCAGCACCTGGATGCCCTGCGCCTCGCCAGCGCCGCGGAGTTCCGCCGCCAGCGCGGCAAGGGAGGCCACGACGGGACCGGCAGCACTGTTCCGGTTGTCACGCTCCCGCGTTTCCTGCAGCAGGAGAGTCCCGGAAAGGTCGGTCAGGCCGGCAGCAATGTAATCCACATTGATCTCCATGCCCATCACGGCGCGGGCGGGGTTCAGCTCCACGCCAACCCCGGGACGCCCGCGCTCACCTTGGGGATTCAACCCGATTTCCCTGATGAGTCCGGCATCCAGCAGGTCCAGCACAAGGCTGGACACCGAGGCTTTGGTCAGACCGGTGGCTGCGGCCACCTGGGCACGGGTCAGGTGTGTGCCGTGCGCGGACCGGGCAATCCGTCCGAGAACGAGGGCCAGGTTGCTCCTGCGGACGTCGCCCATGCTGCCGGGCGCCACCGGGTCGGGCGTACCGGTAGCAGCGGTTGAATTCGCCATGCCGGCCTCCTCCGGGTGAAGTCCGGGCGTTTTGAGTGCCCGTTCCCTATTGACCTTAGCTCATCCCGGCTTATATAGTTCAAGCGATAAACTAAGTGCCGGATTCCGGCGACTTCACGTGCCTGACGACTTCACAACGCCCCACGACTGCAAGGACGCATCATGACACTCACGCCCACACCCGGCGATAAGTTCACCTTCGGCCTCTGGACCGTTGGCTGGACCGGAGCTGATCCCTTCGGCGTAGCCACCCGCAAGCCCTTGGATCCCGTGGAAGCCGTGCACAAACTCAGCGAACTCGGCGCCTACGGCATCACCTTCCACGACAACGACCTTGTTCCCTTCGACGCCACGGTTTCGGAGCGCGAACTGATCCTGAAGAACTTCCGGACCGCCCTGCAGGAAACCGGGCTCAAGGTCCCCATGGTCACCACCAACCTGTTCAGCCACCCCGTCTTCAAGGACGGCGGCTTCACCTCCAACGACCGCTCGATCCGCCGCTTTGCCCTGAGCAAGGTGCTGCGCAACATCGACTCCGCCGCCGAATTCGGCGCCGAGACCTTCGTGATGTGGGGCGGCCGCGAAGGCAGCGAATACGATGGCTCCAAGGACCTGTCCGCCGCCCTGGACCGGATGAAGGAGGGCGTGGACACCGCCGCCGCCTACATCAAGGAAAAGGGCTATAACCTCCGCATCGCCCTGGAGCCCAAGCCCAACGAACCCCGCGGCGATATCTTCCTCCCCACCGTCGGTCACGGCCTGGCGTTCATCGCCCAGCTCGAACACGGCGACATCGTGGGGCTCAACCCCGAAACCGGCCACGAGCAGATGGCCGGACTGAACTTCACCCATGGCATCGCCCAGGCTTTGTGGGCAGGCAAGCTCTTCCACATCGACCTCAACGGCCAGCGTGGCATCAAGTACGACCAGGACCTGGTGTTCGGCCATGGCGATCTCACCAGCGCCTTCTTCACCGTGGATCTGCTCGAAAACGGCTTCCCCAACGGCGGACCGAAGTACGAGGGCCCGCGCCACTTCGACTACAAGCCCTCACGCACCGACGGCTACGACGGCGTCTGGGAATCCGCCAAGTCCAACATGTCCATGTACCTGCTGCTCAAGGAACGGGCGCTTGCCTTCCGCGCCGACCCCGCAGTCCAGGAAGCCCTGGCAGCTTCCGGGGTGTTCGAGCTCGGCGAATCCACGCTCTCGGCCGGCGAAACAGCCGGCGACCTGCTCGCGGACACGGCTGCTTTCGAGAACTTCGACGCCGACTCCGCCGGAGATCGTTCCTTCGCCTTTGTGCGGCTCAACCAGCTGGCCATCGAGCACCTTCTGAACGCCCGCTGACCGTCCTGCCTGGCAGCAGTCTTGCAAAAGCACTTGAATAGAACAGCAGCACAACCAGCAATCTGCCGCTGAACCGTTTCCGCAGCCGGGTCCTGCACCCGGCGGCGGACTTCAGAGAAAGTTCACCCATGGCGCTCGTAGCCGGCATCGACAGCTCCACCCAGTCCTGCAAAGTGGTGATCCGGGATGCGGACACCGGCGCCTTGGTCGGGCAGGGCCGGGCGGCCCACCCCGACGGCACAGAGGTCCATCCTGATGCGTGGTGGGACGCACTGCAGCAGGCAATCACCCAGGCCGGAGGGCTGGCGGATGTCAGCGCAATCTCCGTCGGCGGACAGCAGCACGGCATGGTCTGCCTCGACAGCAACGGCCATGTGGTCAGGCCTGCGCTGCTGTGGAACGACACGCGCTCGGCAAAGGCCGCCGTCGACATCATCCTTGACGCCGGAAACGGCGACCCGGCAGCGGGCGCCAGGCAATGGGTGGCCACCACGGGAACCGTGCCCGTCGCCTCGCTGACGCTGACCAAGCTGCGCTGGCTGGCGGAGAACGAACCGGAGAACGCAGCCCGGGTGGCCGCGGTCTGCCTCCCGCATGACTGGCTATCCTGGCGGCTGGCCGGCTTCGGCCCCGGCACCGGCGAGGCGGGGCTGGCGGCACTCCGTACCGACCGCTCCGATGCCTCCGGAACAGGGTACTACTCCGCTTCCACGGGTGAATACCTTGCCGACGCCCTGCGGGAGGCCCTCGGCCATCTTCCAGTGCTTCCCGCCGTCGTCGGCCCGCTGGATATCGCGGGCAAGACGCCGGAGGGCGCCCTGATCGGCCCCGGAGCCGGTGACAACGCAGCCGCGGCACTGGGTGTCGGGGCGGGAGTGGGTGACGTGGTCCTGTCCCTGGGCACCTCGGGAACAGTGTTCGCCGTCTCCTCAACTCCGGCAGCTGACGCGTCCGGGCTGGTGGCGGGATTCGCCGATGCCACAGGCCACTACCTGCCGCTCGCCTGCACGCTGAACGCAACCCGCGTGTTCGACGCCACGGCGGCCCTGCTGGACGTCAGCCTGGACGACTTCAACGAACTCGCCTTGGCAGCCCCCGCCGGCGCAGGGGGCCTGACCCTGGTCCCTTATTTCGACGGCGAGCGGACGCCCAACCTGCCCGGTGCCACCGGATCCCTGCACGGCATCACCCGGGCGAACTACACCCCAGCGAACCTGGCACGCGCCGCCGTCGAGGGCGTGGTCTGCTCTCTCGCTGACGGCCTCGCCGCCCTGCAGGCGCAGGCCGTTGATGCCCGGCGTCTCATCCTGATCGGCGGTGGAGCCCAGTCGCCGGCCGTGCAGCAGGCTGCCAGTCAGCTGCTCGGGCTGCCGGCTGTTGTCCCCGCGCCCGGCGAATATGTGGCCGACGGCGCCGCCCGCCAGGCCGCCGCGGTCCTCGCCGGCGCGTTCCCGGACTGGGGCATCGGCGGGGTGGAGCTTCCGGCGCAACCTTCGGACGGCATTGTACTGGCCAGGTACCGCTCGCACGCACGCACCCACATGGCATAAACACCCTGGAACAACCAAGAAACTGACCTGTCCCGCCCGGATGAACCGCCAGGGCGGTACTGGTCCTTTTCCTGGTGGAGCGCGGGCCCCTGCCGTGACGTCAACAGGGGCCCGCGGTCTGAATCAGGTCACGCGTACGGCAACACGAGTTCCGTGTAGCGTGCCTTGACGGTCTCCAGGACGCTGTCGCCATCGGCGTCCCAGATCTCCTGATTGAAGATTTCAACCTCGATGTCGCCGGTGTATCCCGCATCCCGCACCCAGGTACCGATGGTCGCGAAGTCGATGACGCCATCGCCCATGAAGCCCCGGGACAGCAGGGGATCCGCGGCAATGGGCATGTTGAAGTCGCAGACCTGGTAGGACGCAATCCGGCTTTCCCGGCCGGCGCGTTCGATCTGCGCCTTCAGATCCGGATCCCACCAGACATGGAAGGTATCGACGGCGACGCCCACGGCTTTGGCGTCGTATGGCGCCGCGAGGTCCAGGGCCTGGCCCAGGGTGGAGATGAGGGCGCGGTCGGCGGCGTACATCGGGTGCAGCGGCTCCAGCACCAGCCGCACGCCGTTTTCGGAGGCGAACGGCACGAGGTCTGCGAGTCGGTCGGCAACACGCTGGCGGGCCGCCACCACGTCTTTCTCCCCCGGAGCCAGCCCGCCGACCACCAGGAACAGTTCCCGAGTGTCGAGTGCCACGGCCTCCAGGATGGCAGCGCGGTTGTCTGCCAGCGCGGCGGCCTGGCCCTCGGCGTCCGCCGCGGTCAGGAACCCTCCGCGGCAGAGCGAGGAAACGCGCAGGCCGGCGTCCCTGATTAGCTTGGCCGCCTTGTCCAGGCCGGCCTCCTCGACACGGTCGCGCCACGGACCGATCGCCGGTATTCCTGCGCGGACGCAACCCTCTACGGCCTCGGCCAGCGTCCACTTCTTGGTGGTGGCGCTGTTCAGTGCCAATCGTGACAGGTCGCTCATACGCCCACTCCGTTAATGCGCAGGTAATCGGACATCCGGAAGGCGGCCAGGGCGGGATCCTTGAGCAGTCCCGCCTGGTCGGCGAGTTCGAAGGTCTTGGCCAAGTGGCAGACCGAGCGGCCGGAGTGCAGTCCGCCCACCATCTGAAAACCGGGCTGCTTGCCGTTGAGCCAGGACATAAAGGCGATTCCGGTTTTGTAGTAAAACGTGGGTGCACTGAAGATGTGCTTGCCCAGTTCCCGCGTTGAATCGAGGATGGCACGGGCCTTGACGGCGTCGCCGGCGTCGTAGCTCTGCAGGGCGGACGAAGCGGCCGGATAGATCGCGGCAAAGATCCCCAGCAGGGCGTCAGAGTGGTGGGTGCCGTCGCCCTCCATGAGCTCCGGGTAGTTGAAGTCGTCGCCCGTGTAGAGGCGGACTCCTTCCGGCAGGGCCGCCCGGAGGGCCACTTCGTGGCTGGCATCCAGGAGAGAGACCTTCACGCCGTCCACCTTCTCCGCGTTCTCCCGGATCAGGCCCAGGAACGTTTCGGTGGCTGCTGCCACGTCATCGTTGCCCCAGTATCCCGCCAGGGCGGGGTCGAACATGGTGCCAAGCCAATGCAGGATGACCGGCTGGTCGACTTCCTGGAGCAGCGTGGAGTAGACGCTGAGGTAGTCTTCCGGACCTGAGGCAACCTTCGCCAAAGCGCGTGAGGCCATCAGGATGACCTTCGGCCCAGCCTCACTGACGACGGCTATCTGCTCACGGTAGGCGTCAAGGACGGCAGCCAGCCCGGCTTCGCCAGCCGGCAGCGCATCGATGTCCAGCTGGTCCGTGCCGGCTCCGCAGGACACGAGATCGCGGACGGATTTGCCGGCCGTGGCCGCGCTTCCGGACGAGACCACCGAGGCGGCCTCGACCCCGGTGCGCTTGATCAGCTGCTGAGTGGCGGCCCAGTCCAGACCCATGCCGCGCTGGGCGGTGTCCATTGCATCGGCAACGCCAAGCCCGTAGGACCACAGTTCGTGCCGGTACGCCATGGTGGCATCCCAGTCGAGGCGGGCAGGGGCGCCCGGCGTATTATCTGCCAGGACCTCGGGAATCACGTGCGCAGCGGCGTAGGCGCGTCGGGAGGTGAGCGGGCCGGAGGGGCGGGCCCAGGAGGTGCCGCCCTGCAAGCGGTACTCCCGTGTTCCGCCGTCGTTCGAGGGAAGGATCAGGGACGTCATCAGAGCGTGATCTCCGGGATGTCGATGGTGCGGCGCTCGTCGTTGGACTGCAGGCCAAGCTCGGCGAGCTGGACTCCGCGGGCGGCCGAGAGCAGGCCGAAGCGGTGTTCGCGGCCGGCCACAACGTCGCGGAGGAACTCTTCCCACTGCAACTTGAAGCCGTTGTCCAGGTCCGCGTTCGCGGGGACTTCCTGCCACTGGCTGCGGAAGGATTCCGTGACCGGCAGGTCCGGGTTCCAGACCGGCTTGGGGGTATGGGCGCGCTGCTGGGCAACACACTTGTTGAGGCCTGCTACGGCGGAGCCGTGGGTGCCGTCGATCTGGAATTCCACGAGTTCGTCGCGGTAGACGCGGACTGCCCAGGAGGAGTTGATCTGGCCGATGACCGGCTCGCCCGCCGGGGTTTCGAGTTCGAAGATACCGTAGGAGGCGTCGTCGGCGGTGGCCTTGTATTCCTTGCCTGCCTCGTCCCAGCGGGCCGGGATGTGGGTGGCGGTCTTGGCGCTGACGCTCTTGACCTTGCCGATGATGCCTTCCAGGACGTAGTTCCAGTGGCAGAACATGTCCGTGGTCATTCCGCCACCGTCTTCCTTGCGGTAGTTCCAGGACGGGCGCTGCGCCGCCTGCACGTCGCCTTCGAAGACCCAGTAGCCGAATTCGCCGCGGATGGAGAGGATGCGGCCAAAAAAACCTTCATCAACGAGGCGGCGCAGCTTAACCAGGCCGGGGAGATACAGCTTGTCGTGCACAACCCCGGCGGTGACTCCTGCTTCCTTGCCGATGCGGGCAAGTTCGATGGCCTCCTCAAGGGTTTCTGCCGTGGGCTTCTCAGTGAAGATATGCTTGCCGGCCAGCATGGCCTTCCTGAGGGTGGCGGCACGGAGGCTGGTCATGGAGGCATCGAAGATGATATCGACAGTGGGGTCGTTAATCACGGAATCGAGGTCGGTGGTCCACTCGGCCACCTTGTGCAGCTCGGCGAGCTCGCGGATCTTGGCTTCGTTGCGGCCCACGAGGATTGGTTCAACCTGAACCCTGGTGCCGTCCTCCAGCGTGAAGCCGCCGGCGTCACGGATGGGAAGGATGGAGCGCAGCAGGTGCTGGCGGTAGCCCATCCTGCCGGTGATGCCGTTCATGGCGATGCGGATGGTCCTTGTTTCGAAACCCATGTGTCCTCCACGGTGAGTGAGCAGTGTTACTCAAGCTGATTCGGGAAAGCGCATTCCCACTGCTCCAATAATGCACCTGCGGAGGCAGAATTGGCAAGCGCTTTCCGTAAAGATCGTCAAACTGCCATAATGTGGTCAACGCGGATTGCGCGCAAAGACGGAACCATCACTATCCAGGAACAGGAGATGCCGTGGCTGCAAGTACCCTCACCGAAGTGGCACGGCTGGCCGGCGTTTCGCCCGCCACTGCTTCCCGCGTCCTCAACGGCTCCGCCCGGAAGCCGGGCAAGGACATAGCAGACAGGGTGCGGCAGGCAGCGGATTCCCTCGGTTATATTCCGAATGCGCAGGCACAGGGCCTCGCAAAGTCGAGCTCGGGCCTGATCGGATTGATTGTCCACGACATCGCCGATCCATACTTCGCCGCCATTGCCCGCGGAGTCCAGGAGGCTGCCCGGGAACAACGGAAGATGGTGCTGCTGGCCACAACCGAAGGCGCTCCGGCCGACGAAAAGGAAGCCGTGGCCGCCTTCGCCGCCCGCAGGGCGGATTCGATCGTGATTGCGGGTTCGCGCTCCTCCCGCTCCGAGGACCAGGAAGGCAACGCTGATCTGGCCGCCGAACTGGACAGGTACTGCCGCAACGGTGGACAGGTGGGAGTAGTGGGCCATCCGGTGGTCGGCGCCACTGCAGCTGACGGTTACCACGTGCTGCCGGTACCGAACGAAGAACTGGCCGCGAGCCTCGCCGTTGAGCTGGCTGCATCACTCGATGATGATTTTGTCATCATCGGCGGCCCTGAGGGACTTTTCACGTCCGACGACCGGATCCGCGGATTCCAGCGGGGGCTGGGGAAGGCAGGACGCCCGGCCGCGGAAGTCCTCCGGAGCGCCTTTAACCGGTCCGGCGGCTATGAGGCAGGGCTTGCCCTGGCTGCCGGGATCAAGGCTTCCCGCTCGGAAGACGGCGGTACTGCGGCCGGCAGCAGTAAACGGATCTGCATCTTTGCGGTGAACGACGTCATGGCCATCGGAGCCGCGGCGGCACTGCGCTCCGAGGGGCTGCGGATACCCCGGGACGCGAGCATCGCAGGCTTCGACGACATTGAGACACTGCGGGATTTCCGACCTGCCCTGTCCACCGTGCACCTTCCCCTGGAGGAAATTGGCAGGCTGGCTACCCGCAGCGCCTCTGGTGCCGGGCCCGGTGCCGGAACAGGCGATGACGGACCCCCTTCAGCTATCACCGGCAAGGTCACGCTCAGGCGCAGCACCGAGACGGCCGCCTGAGGATGGTATCCATGTCGCTGACGTCCGTCCCCGCCCACGCCGGCGATGCCGGTCCCAGACCCGCCATGCTTGTCCTCCCAGGCGGAGGCTATGCCGGCCAGGCCGGTCATGAGGCCGAGCCCGTGGCGGAATGGCTCGCATCCCTGGGAATCCACGCCTATGTGTTGCGGTACCGGGTTGCCCCGCACCGCCATCCGGCGCCGCTGGAGGATGCCAAGGAGGCACTCCTGCGGATCCGCAGCGGCAGCCACGGCGTTGCCGTGGACGGCGCAAGGGTGGGAGTCCTGGGCTTTTCCGCCGGTGGGCATCTCGCCGCGACGCTGTCGACGGCGGCCGCCACGGGAGATGACACCCTGGATGTTCGGGCGGCCGTGCCGGACCTGACGGTGCTTTGCTACCCGGTGGTCTCCTACAAGGAAGCGGTCCATCAGGGAAGTGTGGACAACCTCCTTGGCGCGTCGCCGTCGGAAACTCTGCTCCACGCGGTGTCCGCGGACCTCCAGGTCACCGCCTCCACTCCCCCGGCGTTTATTTGGCACACGGCCGACGACGCCTCGGTGCCGGCCCACCACAGCTTTGCTTACGCGGGCGCACTGGTCCGGGCCGGCGTTCCGGCAGAACTCCACGTCTTTCCGCACGGGCGCCATGGCCTTGGCCTTGCCGAGGAAGATCCGGGGCCGGACCAATGGACATCCTTGTGCGCCAACTGGCTTGCGAGGACGGGGTGGATTCAGTCCTCACCCAGCGCGATGTGATTCAGGAACTCAGCATCCCGGCTGACGTTCGCCGGAAGGTCGCCAGAAACGAACTCGAGCATCATGTCCAGGGGCCGGCCTTCTTCACGCAGGATATCGGCCACTGACTGCCAGAGCTGCTTCCGCCCGCTGAGGGGCAGGCGCTCCTGCTCCGGCCACCAGGAGAAGCAGTGCACTCCGGAAACGTACGGAAGCACCGCGTGAAGGGACGCAAGCGCCGCCTGGTCGGAGAGCCCCAGTGCCGGCTGCCAATACGTACTGACGTTGCCCCGGTCCACCTGCTTCACCAACTGAAGTGTGCTGTCCGGCGTATCCGTGAGGGTGCCGCCGTGGTATTCGAAGGCGACTTCCAGTGCGCGATCGGCGGCCAGCCCTGCTATCCGCCGGGCGTCCTGGACCACTGCGTCCCATACATCGGTGCCGGCCCCGGCCGAGCCCTGCTCACCGGCCCAGACCCTGATCCTGGGCGCGCCAAGGCGAACGGCAAGATCAGCGAGTGCGGAAAAATCGGCGAAACTGCCCGCGCGATAGTACGAACCCAATGACAGCACTTCCAAGCCTGACGCCGCAGTGGCCTCCCGCGCCTCATCCGCCGAAGACTCATCGCGGATGTGCACATCCGTACCCCACTCGATGCCGGCCAGCCCTGCCTCGGCAACGGCGTCCACCACTTCATCGATGCCACATTGGCGCAATGTCACCGAACAGATGCCCGGGGTGAGGGCAGACCTGTTCCAGTCCGCCAGATCGGTGTGCTGTCCAAGAGTCATCGACGTTCTTTCCGTTGCAGCAGCCCCCATCAGGAGGAAGCGGGGATGGTACGGGATCGCAGTCCACAGTAGCGGGAACGCGTTTGCCATGTAAAACACCGCCACGAGGGACTAGCCTTTACGCATGAAAGACCAGCCAGCCGGGCACCTGGCCACCGCCGCCGCTGAATGGAGCGATGTAGAGCAGCTCTTTGGAGTGCGGGGAGATCCGTCGCGCTGCTGGTGCAGGTACTTCGCCCTGACGGGCCCGCAGTACTCTGCATTGGATCCCACAGCCCGCAAGGCAAAGTTGAAGGAGAGGTTCGACGGCGGCTCCCCCTCGCCTGGTGTCATTGCCTTTCGTGATGGTGAACCCGTGGGCTGGTGCGCGGTGGAGCCGCGGTCGTGCTACCCGCGCGTTCTCCGTTCACAGGTGCTCAGGCGGGCAGAGCCGGACTCCCATACTAAAAACGCCGGCACGGAAACCGCTGAAGGGGCCGAAGCCGGCAGCCCGGGAGACTTGTGGTCCGTGACCTGCTTCGTTGTGGCTGCCGGACACCGCCGCAGCGGTGTGGCAGACACGCTGCTGCAGGCCGCCGTCGAGCACGCCCGGCTTAACGGTGCGACGGTCCTTGAGGGCTACCCTGTTGACCCCTCGCAGCGGCCAAAAGCGGGGTCGGCTGACCTGTATCACGGCACCGTTAACCTGTTCCTGCGGGCTGGATTCCGCGTGGTCAGCGCCGCCGTCCCCGGACGGGCCGTCATGCGCCTGAGGCTCGACGGGGCTTCCGGCTCCACCTGAGGGAACCCCGTCAGGAGAACTAGCTGAGGGCCCGGATGGTCCAGCCGGCCCGATGCGATTCCCCGGGGTGCAGGTGGACAAGGTCGGTCCCGGAGTTGAACGCGTCCGGCGGGCACGTCATGGGCTCCACCGCCAGGCCCAGCCGGTCCTTGCCCGTTGGCTTGTCTGCGGTGTGCACCTGCACCCATGGCCAGCTGCTGTCCCACTCAAGCTCCACTCCCGTTCCCGCGGGATCCAGGACGCGGACGGCGGCACGTCCGTCCTGGCCCCGGATGATTCCGGTGAAGGCATGGTCGATCCTGACGGCGCCCAGGGGACGGGCGGCACGGAAGTCGAACTCGTGGCCGTCCACGCGGCGCATGCCCTGAGGGAGGAGCCTGTCGGCGGAAACGGCCATGAACTCCTCCGCCGGCAATTCCAATGTCCATTCATCCAGCGGTGACGGACCGGCCACCAGGTAGGGGTGCGGGCAGATCCCGTACGGGGCTGGACCGGTTCCGGCATTCAGTGTCCGGACCGCGCTGTGCAGCCCGTCAGCGTCGAGGCTGTACGTGACGGTCAGCTCCAGCCCAGCCGGATACGCGCCACTGGCTTCCACGCTGCAGCCGAGCGTAACGGAATGGCCCGATTTCTCCCGCAGCTCCCACTCAGCGGCGGTGACCAGGCCGTGGAGCGCGGCGCCGCGCTCCGGCTCATTGATGGCGGCCTGATAGGACCGCCCTGCGTAGCTGTACCTGCCGTCAGCGAGGCGGTTGGGCCACGGTGCGCAGATAACGCCGCGGTAGTCCGGGATCGCTCCCTCGGCTGCGAAGCTGACCACAAGGTCCCGGCCTTGGTGCCGGAGTTCGCGCAGCGCTCCGCCCCGGGCGGTAATAATGGCCGAATACGGCCCGAATTCAATGTTGTGTTCCGTACCTGACATCGTGTGGATCCTCTGTGTATCCCGCAGTTGTTAGCGCTAACCAGAATAGCGCATCGTCCTGTCGGGGGTTGTCCGGACGGCGGAGAGGCCTACGGAAGGGTCAGGATCACCGGGCCGTTGGCCGTGATGGCCACAGTGTGCTCGCTGTGCGCCGCTCGGCGGCCGTTTGCTGAGCGGAGGGTCCACTCGTCGTCGTCGTGGTAGTAGTCATCCTTGCCGCCCAGGATGAGCATGGGCTCAATGGCTATGACCAGCCCCTCGGTGAGCTTGATCCCGCGCCCGGGCCGGCCGTCGTTGGGCACCGGCGGTTCTGCATGCATGGTGCGGCCGATTCCGTGGCCGCCGTGGTCGGCCAGCAGGCCATAGCCCGCCCTGCGCGCCGCGCCGCCAATGGCGTAGGCGAGATCCCCCATTTTGTTGCCGATCCGGGCCGCCTCAATGCCGCGGGCCAATGCGGCATCCGTGGCATCGATGAGGGCCTGGTCCGCGGGATCGGCTGTACCCACAACGAAGCTGATGGCGGCGTCACCGCACCAGCCGTCTACGAAAGCGCCGCAGTCCACGCTCAGGAGATCCCCGTCCTGGAGTTTGTATCCGTCGGGGATCCCGTGCACCACGGCGTCGTTCACGCTGGTACAAATGACCCCCGGAAACGGGACCGCGGCCCAGCGCGGATGGTAGTCCAGGAATGCGGGCCGGGCCCCTGCCCCTGCGATGGTCTCAGCAGCGAGGCTGTCCAGTTCGCGAAGTGAGACGCCGACGCCGGCCGCGTCGCGGACGGCGGTGAGGGTGTTCGCCACCACGCGTCCTGCCTCACGCATGAGGGCGATCTGATCCGGGCTCTTGATCATTGACATTTGCCGTGACCTCCGCAGTCTCTGGCGGCGGACCGCCGGTTTGCCTGCTCCCACTCTAGGGCGGAGGCGCCGGGGGTGCACGCGTGGCCCTTCGATCCCTTCGATCGCCAGGCAGGCCTGGCTAGAGTTGCAGCATGGTGGACACAGTGGTTAACGGTGAGCTGCTGGCGGCGATCCGAAGGGCGCTGGAGGAGCGTGCGGATCCGGCACGTGCTGCCGGAGTTCAGGCGTACATGAAATCGTCCATCCCCTCCCTGGGGGTCAGGGTTCCCGACGTCCGCAGGCTGACTGCGGCCGCCGCCGCAGCCTATCCGTTCGAATCGCTGGAACACTTGCAGTCCACGGCGCTGGAACTGTGGCGCCAGGCAGCATGGAGGGAAGAGCGTTACGCCGCGATCGACCTCACCGGCCTCCCGCTGGCCGCCCGTGAGCCGCTGATGCTGCCGGTCTACGAGGAAATCATCCGGAGCGGAGCCTGGTGGGACTTCGTTGACGGTGTTGGGGACCGGCTCTGCGCCCTGCTGCAGGCCCACCGCCCCATGATGACGGCCCTGCTGCGCCGGTGGAGCAGGGACGAAGACTTCTGGATCAGGCGGGCCTCCGTCACTGCCCAGCTGAAGGCGAAGGCCGGCACGGACCCAAAACTGCTGCGCGACGTGATCGAAGCGAACATGGCGGATCAGGAGTTCTTCATCCGGAAGGCCATCGGGTGGTCCCTGCGGGAATACGGAAAGACCGACCCGGACTGGGTCAGGCAGTTCGTGGCCATGCACGGTGAACAGCTCAGTCCATTGTCCCGCCGGGAAGCGCTGCGGAACCTGGAACCGCTGCGCTAGATGACGGGGCGGGTGGTGACCGGCTGATCCGGTTTGCTGAACAGCTGCTTGGTGCGTGGATCCAGGAAGATCAGGTACAGGGCGAACATCAACGCGATGATGGCCGCGCCGTTGCGCGCCAGCGCCAGCGCGAGGCCCAGGTCTTCCGTCTGCAGATACGGAAAGACCTCCAGCTGGTCCGAGATGGCGTACACCATAAAAAAGGACACGATGAAGTAGAGCGCCTTGACCTGCCAGTCGTCGCGGATACCCGTCACGGCAAACAGCGGGATCAGCCACACCACGTACCAGGACTGGATCATCGGGGCCAGCAGGACCACGGCGGCGAATCCCAGTGTCAGGCGCCGCATAAGGCGGTCATGGTCACCTCTGAAGATCTGCCAGGCGATGATGCCCACGGCAAGCAGCTTGCCGGCGTCGTACACCCACTTGGCGAGTCCCCAGCCGTCCAGGCCGAAGGCATTGGCGATGGAGGCAACCACCAGCCCCATAAGCCCCACAGGGGCGTACCAGATCCAGATACTTCCGGGGGCCGACAGCCCGTTGATCCAGCCGAACCCAAACCCGTTGACCCTGCTCATGGCGAAAAGCAACGCCAGGCTCAGGCCGGCGGTGAGACCCCAGAACAGGAATTTCCGGGGCCAGCTGGCGTCCTTTCCGGCCCAGAGGAGCCCGATGAACGGCAGGAAAACGATGGTGATGGGTTTGACCGAGATGGACAGCGTGACCAGGACGATGCCCAGCACAACACGCCTTGTGGCGCAGTAATACAGGCCAGCCAGGGCGAGGCCAATCATGAGGGCGTCGTTGTGGACGCTGGCGATGAAGTTGGTGAGGAACAGCGGGTTGGCCGCCGTGAGCCAGAGGGCCCGGTGTGGGTTGACCCCATGGAGGTCCGCCAGTTTGGGGACATAGACGATGCAGAGCACAATGCCGATCACTGCAGCGAGCCGGAACAGCATCACGCTGGCTTCTGGTTGAACGTTGGTGGACCAGACGATGAACTGCTCTATCCATAGGAAGAGCTGGCCGTAAGGGACGGGTGCCTCTGTCCACATCTTGTCCGCGCCAAGCTGGAAGTAGTTGGACAGCGCCGAGATGCCATTCTCGTAGGGGTTGAAGCCCTCCACCATCAGCCGGCCCTGCCCGATATACGCATACACGTCCCGGCTGAACAGCGGGACGGTGAACATCATGGGCAGCCCCCACGCCACAACGGCCTGCAGCGTTGCCCGGCGTGCCTGAAGTCCCCAGACCCGGACGCGTTGGCCTAGGCGGAGCCAGGCGCGGACCAGGAGCATGCCGCCGATGGCCAGCAGAACGATGGACAGGGCAACCCCGAAGGCCTCGGTACGCATCCAGATAAAAAGCGGCATCCTCCGGAGTTCGGAGACGGGCGCCAGCCAGCCCACGCCCAGGGATCCGATCATCATAAAGACCGAGCCGATAAACCCGGCGATGAGTGGCGACCGGGCGTTGTCCACCTCGGCCGCAGCAGTCGCCGGGATAGTGTCGGCGGCCATCTCCCCCGTTGCAGGCACAGGCGCCGTCATCTCAGGATCGTCCAATCTCTTGCGTTGCGCGCTTCCGCCCGGCGGGCCGCGCAGGCCGGCCAAGGCATAATACAGCGGCGGAAGAGTCACCGCCGTGTACCCGAA
This sequence comes from Arthrobacter pascens, assembly GCF_030815585.1. NCBI lineage: Bacteria > Bacillati > Actinomycetota > Actinomycetes > Micrococcales > Micrococcaceae > Arthrobacter > Arthrobacter pascens. The sequence continues at coordinate 1,555,461 of NZ_JAUSWY010000001.1, read as the reverse complement.
ATCCTAGCATCGGACCGCTGCGCCGGAGCGAAACGGTAGGCTGGTCCGGTGCCTATATCTAACGAACGCATCGTCTGGATCGACTGCGAAATGACCGGCCTGGACATCAAGAACGACGCCCTGATCGAGGTGGCGGCCCTGGTGACAGACTCGGAGCTCAACATTCTCGGGGACGGCGTGGACGTGGTGATCCGACCCGACGACGCCGCCCTTGCCCAGATGAACGACTTCGTCAGGGACATGCACACCCGGTCCGGGCTGCTGACCGAACTGCCGCTCGGAAAGACCATGGCCGAGGCCGAGGCCGTCGTCATGGCGTACATCGAGAAGTGGGTTCCGGACCCCCGCAAGGCACCCCTGGGCGGGAACTCGGTGGGAACCGACCGCGTGTTCCTCTCCCGGGACATGCCGGCCGTGGTGGAGCACCTCCACTACCGGGTCATCGATGTAAGCACCATCAAGGAACTCTCACGCCGCTGGTACGCCCGGGCCTACTTCCAGTCGCCGGCCAAAAAAGGCGGACACCGCGCGCTCGGGGATATCAAGGATTCCATCGACGAGCTGCGCTACTACCGTGAGGCCGTTTTTGTCCCGGCACCGGGTCCCGACAGCGCAACTGCCCAGCGGATCTCCAAGCGCATCGCCGCTGGCATCGGAGCCGGCGATCCCGACGAATCCGGCAGTGAAGCTGCCCCCGGAACCTCGGCGGGGCTCTTGGAGAAGTAATCTGCACCACCATTACGGGAAATTTCGACAAAAACCATAAAAGTGGCAAAACCATCCCCGAACAGCAGGTAAGCTATTTGAGTTGCCTTTCCAGACAGCCGGTTGGCCGGAAGATCTGAACGGCACATGGTGGGCTTAGCTCAGTTGGCAGAGCGCCTGGTTGTGGTCCAGGAGGTCGCGGGTTCAACCCCCGTAGCTCACCCTCACAGGGCGGCAGCAGCAGCCGTTCGCCTGGAGGCCGTACCGGATATCCGGTGCGGCCTTCTTTTTTGCACAAATGGCGGCGTCACGCCGCACGCACGAAGGGTCACCTGCCATGACAGTTCTGCCGATCACGATCTGGGGAGAACCGGTGCTCCACCGCCGCGCCGCCGAGGTGGAAGTGTTCGACGACGAACTGCGCACCCTGATTGCCGACATGTTTGAAACGAACGACGCCGCCAACGGCGTGGGCCTTGCCGCGCCGCAGGTGGGCGTGGGCAAGAGGATCTTCATCTACAAATTCGCCAACGACGACGACGCTCCGCCAAGTGGCGTCCTGGTCAACCCGGTTCTTACCTTGTCCAAAATCTCGGGCGCACTCCCCGACCCCGACGAGGAAGAAGAAGGCTGCCTGTCATTTCCCGGCGGCACATATCCGCTCAAGCGCGCCGAGTGGGCGAGGGTGCAGGGCTTTGACGGCTTCGGCAAGCCGGTCGAATTTGAGGCGACAGGCTGGTTCGCGCGGGTGATCCAGCATGAATACGACCATCTGGACGGCAAGCTGTACGTCAACCGCCTCCTGGACCGCTATGCGCGCAAAGCCATGAAGCAGGCCAAGAAAAGCGGCTGGGGTGTTCCTGGGCTGACCTGGATGCCCGGCGTGGACCCGGATCCCTTCGGCCACTAGTGCCCCTGGTTTGCCTCAGGCCAGGCCAGCGGAGCGCCCGCCCGGGGATCAGCCCGCAGTGATGGTGGCCTGGTCCGGGCAGGAGTCCAGGACGTGCTTCATGGCGTCCTTTTCCGCCTGGGTCACCCACAGCCCGTAGGCAGTCTTAACCGAAATCTGCCGTGCCACATAATGGCAGCGGATCGCCTTGTTCTTCGGCAGCCAGGTGGCTGCGTCCCCTGCGCTCTTCTGCTGGTTGGCGGGACCGTCAGCGGCGATGAGGTTCAGGGGATCGTTCGCCAGGCTTTGGCGCTGCTGCGGTGTCAGCTGCTGGGCGCCCTTCTGCCACGCGTCACCAAGCGCCACAACGTGATCAATCTGAACTTCCTTGCTGCTCTCCGGTCCTCGGTGGAAGTCCATCATTTTGCCGGTGTACGGTTCTTGGAACGCCCCCGCCACCACCTTGCACTGTGAACCCTTGGCAAAGGCCACGGCCGTCAGGTCCCGGCGCAGGATGTCGTTGCGGGTGTCGCAGCCGTTCCGGTCGACGTCCTGCCAGGCCTGTCCGAAGGCCTCGCGGTCATAGTTGTCCTTCGGTGCACGCCCCTTGACCGGCAGCTCCTCCAGGGCCGCCTCCGCGGAGCCCCGGGGCACGGGATGTACCGGCGTCACGGGCTTCATCCAGGTACCATCGAAAACCGGAGCCGAGCTTGGCCCGGCAATGGCCGGTTCCGCTGCCGCGAACTGGCCGGCCGTAAAAAACCAAACGGCAGAGCCCACCACGGAAGCAGCCAACAGCAGCAGCACGGCCCAGGCCTGCCTGGAACGGCGGCGGGCGCGGCGGTAGGCGGACCAACTGACGGTCATGGGCGTCCTGCCCTTCCGGAAACATAGTGCACCAGAAGAGCCTAGGCCACCCCACCGACACCCGCCTGGATATCCACACTGTGGAGGGAGGGTGCATCCCGGAGGATGCCGTTATTACTGTTCCCGGATCACTCTCCGGAGATCTTCCTCTGCCAGTTGCAGGAGTCCTTCAAGCTGGCGCACACGGTCGTCGCCGACATCCCCTGCGCTGTGCGCCGCCCGGGCCTTTTCGAGGAGCCGTACGGCTTCCTTGTGGTTGGCCTTTGCAAGGTCCAGGGCGTGTTCGAGCGTTGTTTCGTGCTGGAGGGTAGATTCGTTGTCCATGCCCCCAGTGTGGTCCGGTTTCCCGGCTGATTCCAGTGAATCAGCCGGGAAAGTGCCAAGAACTGTTGGCCTCCCGCGCTAGACGGCGATTGCTGCCAGGGCTGCGGCGGTTTCCTTGGCGGGGAATGACGGCGGGTTGACGCCGGCCATTTCCTCCATGACCCGGACCACCTGGCAGCTGTATCCGAACTCGTTATCGTACCAGACGTAGAGAACCAGGTTCTTCTCATTGGAGATGGTGGCTAGGCCGTCAATGATGCCCGCACGGCGCGAGCCGACGAAGTCCGTGGAGACAACCTCGGGGGAATCGATGTAGTCGATCTGCTTGCGCATCTCCGAGTGCAGCGACATCTCACGCAGGTAGTCGTTGATTTCTTCCTTGGTGGTCCCCTGCTCAAGGCTCAGGTTCAGGATCGCCAGCGAGACGTCCGGAGTGGGGACGCGGATGGAACTGCCGGTGAGCTTGCCCAGGAGTTCGGGCAGGGCCTTTGCTACAGCCTTGGCCGCACCGGTCTCGGTGATCACCATGTTCAGCGCGGCGGAACGGCCACGCCGGTCGCCCTTGTGGAAGTTGTCGATCAGGTTCTGGTCATTGGTGAAGGAGTGGACGGTCTCCACATGGCCGTGGACCACGCCGAACTTGTCGTTGATGGCCTTCAGGACCGGCGTGATGGCGTTGGTTGTGCAGGAGGCTGCGGAGACGATCCGGTCCGAATCCAGGATGGTTCCGTGGTTGATGCCGTGCACGATGTTCTTCAGATCGCCCTTCCCGGGAGCAGTGAGGAGAACACGGGAGACGCCCTTGCTCTGCAGGTGCTGGGAAAGCCCTTCAGCGTCACGCCAGCGGCCGGTGTTGTCCACCACCAGGGCATTGTGGATGCCAAAGGCGGTGTAGTCGATTGTGGCGGGGTTGTCCGAGTAGATGACCTGAACCTGGACGCCATTGGCGGTGATGGTGTCGGCTGCCTCGTCCACCCGGATGGTTCCCTCGAAGGAGCCGTGCACGGAGTCGCGGCGCAGGAGGCTGGCGCGCTTGGACAGGTCCTTGTCCGAACCGCGCCGCACCACAATGGCGCGCAGCCGCAGGCCGTGGCCGCCGCCAGCCTTTTCGATGAGGAGGCGTGCCAGCAGGCGGCCGATGCGGCCAAAACCGTACAGCACGACGTCGGTGCTGGTGCGGTCGTCGCCGCCGCGCTTGCCCACTATCTCGGCCAGCTCAACGCGGAGGAATTCCTCCAGGGTGGCGCCGTCGGCCTCTTCCTTGTACTTCTGGTTGAGGCGGGCGATGTCGATGGCGGCAGCGCCGAGTTCAAGACCCGTGAGCGTGTTGAGCAGCGGTGCGGTTTCCTCCAGGAGCAGTTCGTCCTTGCTCATGCGGCGGGCGAAGCGGTGCGCCTTGAGGATGTTCATGGTGGACTTGTTGATCAGGCTGCGGCCGTGGATGCTGGTCACCACGTTGTTTTCGCGGTACAGCCGGCCGATCACCGGAATCATGGCCTCGGCGAGGGCCTCCCGGCCCATCCACGTATCAAGACAAGAATCTGACGTCTGGCTCACAGAACTACCTTCCTCGGTTCAGCCGCATACGTCCTCGTATGCGGATGTCGGCCACCTGATTATGTCCAGGGGCACCGGCACCGGCGGGGTTCGGTCCACCCCGGGTGCCTGGATCGTGTGCAAGGAAAAACCGCCGGCTGCGAACGCAGCTCCGGCGGAAGAACGCCTACGTCCGTGATCCATTCTAAGTTGGCCGGGACTGTCCAATGGCACTGAACGGCGTGAAATCACTCACATGGACTGTCATACACAAGCCGGCCTTCCCGAAATGCGGGCGCGACAGTATTGGGAACGGCACCGGGCGGGTGGATGGGTTGACCGATACGCCGGGTTCTGTGCTCCCGCGCCGTTGCCAGCGCAGGAGTGGCGGCCATCCATCTACGGACGCCGTTGCCGACGCCCTCCAGCGGCCTACCCGGGCACTCGGGCGAGCAGCCCTCAATCGTGCCCTGTCTGGCCTTGCTCCGGGTGGGGTTTACCTAGCCTTCCCGGTCACCCGGGAAGCTGGTGGTCTCTTACACCACCGTTTCACCCTTACCTGGTCGAAACGCGTGCAAGCACACGCCGCCAGGCGGTCTGTTCTCTGTGGCACTGGCCTGCGGGTTACCCCGAGTGGGCGTTACCCACCACCCTGCTCTGCGGAGCCCGGACGTTCCTCGAGCCACTTGCGTGACGCGCGGCCGCCTGGTCAACCCATCCGGCATCCATTCTACGGGCTCGCCGCCCTGGTCTGCTCCGCCGCCACTTCCCTGGACTCCGCCACGGGGCACGGTGGGACAATTTAAGTAGGGCTCAACTCTTAGTAAGGAGGGGATCCTGATGGACCCCACCAGCATCATCATTCTGATCGTCCTCGTGGTCCTGCTGCTCATCGCAGCGAGGATGTCCATCCGGATCGTTCGACAGTACGAGCAGGGTGTGCTGTTCAGGCTGGGTAGGGTCATCGGCGTCAGAATGCCGGGACTGCGATTCATCATTCCCGTGATCGACCGGCTTCCGCTCGTCAGCCTGCGGATCGTCACCATGCCCATCCAATCGCAGGGCATCATCACCAAGGACAACGTCAGCGTGGACATTTCCGCCGTGGCATATTACCGGGTTGTCGATGCCGTGAAATCCGTCGTGGCGATTGAGAACGTCGCGACCGCAATCAACCAGATCGCCCAGACCACGCTGCGCAAAGTGGTGGGCCGCCACAGCCTTGACCAGACGCTGTCGGAGACAGAGCGGATCAACACGGACATCCGGGAGATCCTCGACGCGCTGACGCTCGAGTGGGGCATCGCCGTGACACTGGTGGAGCTGAAGGACATCCAGCTCCCGGACAGCATGAAGCGCGCCATGGCCCGCCAGGCCGAAGCCGAACGCGAGAAGCGCGCGAAGATTATCGCCGCCGAAGGCGAGGCCATTTCAGCGGCCGCCCTCGGAGACGCGTCCGACACTATGATGGCCCACCCCCTGGCCCTGCAGCTGAGGAACCTGCAGTCCCTCGTCGAAATCGGGGTGGACAGAAACACAACGGTCGTCTTCCCGGCCCCGCTGATGAGCACCATCGGCGAGCTCTCCGCCTTCCTGGCCCGCGAGAGCCAGGCGGCATCCGCATCCACCGGCAAGCCGCCCGTCAAGGCCGCATAAGCTGCTGGGCCCCGAAGCCCCGCACCGGGCTCCGCGCCGGGCACCGGTAAGATCGTACGGTGCTGATTCTGCTCCCCCCTTCCGAAGGCAAGACCCCCGCGGACGCCGGATCCGCCGTCGACTGGCCGTCCCTAAGCTTCCCGGCTCTCAACAGCTACCGGGCGAAAGTCCTGGAGGCCCTGGGGACGGTGAGCGCCCATGAAGACGCCCTCGCCCTGCTGGGCGTGGGCGCCTCACTGAAGGGCGACGTCGAACGCAACACCCGGCTGCACGCCGAACCGGCGGCTCCTGCCCACCAGATTTATTCGGGCGTTCTTTATGACGCGCTGGGCTACAGGAGCCTGACGCCGGCGCAGCGTCGCAAGGCGGACGACTCGGTGTTGGTGATTTCTGCCCTGTGGGGTGCCCTTCGTTTTGCCGACCGGGTGCCCGCCTACCGGCTGTCGATGGGGACGTCACTTCCCGACGTCGGCCGCCTCGCCTCGTTCTGGAAACCGCAGCTCTCGGTGGCCCTGACTGCGGCGACGTCCGGACAACTGCTGGTGGACTGCCGGTCCAGCACGTACGCGGCTGCGTGGGCACCGCCCGCAGAGCGCACTGTTGCCGTCAACGTTTTCACCGAGGTGGACGGAGTGCGCAAAGTAGTCAGCCACTTCGCCAAGCACACCCGCGGCGAGCTGGCGAGGCACCTGCTGGTCCGTCGCGGCAGCGCGCCACGCACGCCAGTCCAGCTGTTGAAGGCGGCCCGGGAGAAATGGGATGCAGAGCTCGTGGACGGTTCAGCGAGGAAAGCCCACGCCCTGAACATCATCCTGCCCATCTAGCTCGCATTTAACGTCCTCATTCGCGATTTTCACGACGTTGACTGCTACCTAGTTGGGGAAGCGTTCAGTTCCATTCCGCGGAGCGCACCAGGATGCAACCGGAATCCGGGCAGAAGACAACGTCGTCCTCTGCGGCTGCCCTGATTTCCGCAAGGTCTCCCGGGCTCAGCTTCATTCCGGACGCCTCAGATGTTCCGTGGAACAGCCGGGCGGCGCCCACACCGCGCTTGGCCAGCGTTTTTTCATACAGGGCCAGCATCCCGGCGTCGAGCCCGGACGCGAACTCCGCGCGCCTGCCCCGGACCACAGTGGCTTCTGCTTCCACTTCGGCCAGGGCCTCGTCGAGTTCGGCGCGGATGACGCCGAACGAACCCTGGACGTCGTCCACGATCAGCTGCTGAGCCGCCTGCTTGGCGCGGAGCGAGTCGAGCCGTTCCATCACTTCAAGCTCGATGTCCTCAAGGTCGGAACGCCGCTTGTTGAGCGAAGCAAGATCCTTCTGCAGGGCCACCAGGTCCTTGGAGAGTCCCGTTCCGCTGTTGAGCCGTGCTTCGTCGCGTTCGATGCGGGACGCGACCTGTTCCACGTCGGCCTCTGCACGCTTCAGTTCGGCTTCGGCATCATGGACGGCCATCTTCGCGGAACCGAGTTCCCCGTTGGCCACGGAGAGCGCGGACTGCAGGTCCTCGATCCGTGGATCCGATTCAAGGGCGCGGCGGCGGTTGGACAGGGACTTCAGCTTGGCATCCAGCCCCTGCAGTTCGAGCAACTTCAACTGTTCCGCCGGTGCTGCCTTAGCCACTGTTACCTCCGTTTGATCCTTCCGGCCGGAACCGGGCACCGTGCCGGCGCTCTATAGACTCTAGTCCCCGCCCGGAGTCAGAATGAAGTCCCACGGATCGCTGTTGGTGTTGCTTACCTGGATCTCCACGTCATGGCCCTGGTCGGCCAGGACGTTGCCCAGAGCCGAGGCGGCGGCAGGCAGCCACAGCCACTCGCTGGCGAAGTGCGAGACATCAATAAGGTAGGGCCGGTCATTCACCGCCGCTTCCCTGGCCTCGGACGCCGGATGGTGCCGGAGGTCCGCCGTGACATACACGTCAGCGTTGCTGGCCCGCACCTCGTCGAACAGCGAGTCACCTGACCCGCCGCACACCGCAACGCGGCGAACCAGGCCGTCCTTGTCCCCGGACACCCGGACTCCCCCGGCCACGGACGGAAGGATGCCGAAGACCCGTGCGGCGAAGTTTCCCAGGCTCATCACCTCGGCAAGCTCCCCGACGCGCCCGATCCCCTCCTCCGGCAGTCCGTTGGTGGCCGCCGTTAAGGGCGCCACATCCTCGAGGCCCAGGGCGTCCGCGAGGACATCAGAAACGCCCCCGACGGCGGAATCACCATTCGTATGAACAGTCAGCAGTGCGGTACCGGACTCGATAAGCCGGTGGATGGCCTTGCCTTTGGCGGTGGTCGCCGCAACGGAAGTGACGCCTTTCAGGAGCAGGGGGTGGTGGGTGATAAGCAGCTCGGCGCCCCATTCGACGGCTTCCTCAATGACCTCCAGCGTGGGGTCCACGGCGAACATCACCCGGGTGACGGGTGCCGACGGATGGCCGGCCACGAGTCCCACCTCGTCCCAGTTCTCCGCCAGTGACTCAGGCCAGAGTTCCTCCACCGCGAGCAGCAGTTGGCCCAAAGTGGGAGCGTCCGGCTTGTCCGCAGCCGCACTTTCCCCAGTGTGGGCGTCGCCGGTCTGCCCATCCGCAGCTGTAACGCCGGTGTCTACAGGTTCCATAGTCTCAGTTTTACCCCATTCAGCCGCCTGGCCCGCATGTGTCACAGTCTCGTAAGGTGGTCAGGGAATCATCCCGGGCAGGCAACCATTAAAGAGATCATGAAAACATTTGTTCTTGGCGGAGGCTGCTTCTGGTGCCTTGACGCCGTCTACCAGATCACCAAAGGCGTCAGTACCGTGGTTTCGGGCTACACGGGCGGCCATGATCCGCAGCCGGACTACTACTCCGTCTGCAATGGAACCACCGGGCACGCCGAAGTGGTGGCGGTCACCTTTGACGAGGATGTCATTCCTGCCGAGGTCATCCTGGACATGTTCTTCGCCCTGCACGATCCCACCACGCTTAACCGGCAGGGATACGACGTCGGCACGCAATACCGCTCGTCCATGTTCTACGAGACCACTGAGGAGAAGATTCTCTTCGAGGAAGCGATTGAACGGAACCAGGCGCTGTGGGCGCATCCGATCGTGACCGAAGTCAGCCGGCTGCCGCGGTTCCACGTGGCGGAGGATTTCCACCAGAACTACTACGCCAAGTACCCCGAGCAGGGTTACTGCCAGGTGATCATCAATCCCAAGCTTGCCAAGGCGAGGAAATATTACTCTGCGTGGCTTAATGCTTAGCAGCCGGTGAGCCGCCATCGTTAGGCTGACCTCAGTATTCACTCTTCAGAGATAGGCGTATGTACATGGCACGGATCTATGACGATGTAACGCAGCTGATCGGCGGCACCCCGCTGGTCCGCCTGAACCGGCTGACCGAGGGTCTGGACGCCACCGTGGCCGTCAAGCTTGAGTTCTACAACCCGGCCAACAGCGTCAAGGACCGCATCGGCGTCGCCATCGTCGACGCAGCGGAGAAGTCCGGCGCCCTTAAGCCCGGCGGCACCATTGTTGAAGGAACCTCGGGCAACACGGGCATCGCGCTGGCCATGGTCGGCGCGGCCCGCGGGTACAAGGTCATCCTCACCATGCCGGAGACCATGTCCACCGAACGCCGGGTTATGCTGCGCGCGTTTGGCGCCGAGATCGTCCTGACCCCGGGGTCGGAAGGCATGCGCGGCGCCGTGGACAAGGCCCAGGAAATCGTGGCCAATACGGAGAATTCCATCTGGGCCCAGCAGTTCGCCAACGAGGCCAACCCGAGGATCCACCGCGAGACTACGGCGGAGGAAATCTGGAAGGACACCGACGGCAAGGTGGACATCTTTGTGTCCGGCGTCGGCACCGGCGGTACCATCACCGGCGTCGGACAGTTCCTGAAGGAGCGCAACCCCGACGTCCAGATCGTGGCAGTGGAGCCGAAGGACTCCGCGATCCTGAACGGCGGCGCTCCGGGGCCCCACAAGATCCAGGGCATAGGCGCCAACTTCGTTCCGGAGATCCTGGACACCAACGTCTATGACGAGGTGCTGGACGCAACCCTCGAGGACTCTGTGGCCGTCGCCCGTGACCTGGGCGTCCGCGAAGGCATCCTGGGCGGCATCTCCTCGGGCGCCATCGTCTGGGGCGCGCTGGAGCTGGCCAAGCGCCCGGAGAACGCTGGCAAGCTGATTGTGGCGGTCGTGTGCGACTTTGGCGAGCGTTACATCTCCACCGTGCTCTATGACGATATCCGCGGCTGACTAGTCCGCCGCCCTTCCGTTTCCTGTAGAAAGATCTTTGTGGGCTTTTTCGCAAGACTTAAGGAAGACCTCGATGCCGCCCGGTCCCACGACCCGGCGGCTCGAGGTTCTTTTGAGAACTTTTTCGCCTATTCAGGGCTGCACGCCATCTGGATCCACCGGCTGACGCACCGGCTGTGGCAAAACCCTGTCCTGCGCTTTCCGGCGCGGCTCGTTTCCCAGCTTGGCCGGTTCCTGACAGGGATAGAAATCCACCCCGGCGCCACCATCGGCCGGCGCTTCTTTATCGACCACGGCATGGGTGTGGTAATCGGTGAGACGGCAGAAATCGGCGAGGACGTCATGATTTACCACGGGGTGACCCTTGGCGGACGCTCGCTGGCGAAGGTCAAGCGCCACCCCACCATCGAGGACCGCGTGACCATCGGCGCAGGCGCCAAGATCCTTGGCCCCATCACCATCGGCCGGGACAGTGCCGTGGGCGCCAATGCCGTTGTGGTGAAGGACGCTCCGCCGGAATCCATCGTCACCGGCGTTCCCGCCAAATGGCGCCACCGCGATTCCCAGCGTGAGACCAAGCCGGCAGTTGACCCGGCCGAGTACGACATCGAATACCGGATCTGAGCCTTACCTTGCCACGCGGTTGAGCACGGCCGTGACGACGGCATCAAAATAGCGGTCCGGCAGCAGACGCCTGAGGCCCATGATGGCTGCCGCTCCCCTGCCCACCGGATAGCGGGTCCGGGGACGCGCAGCCATCGCCGCATGCACTACCGCTTCAGCGATCACTTCCGGGCGGGTTGACGTCTCCAGCCGGTCCGTGGAGGCGAGCACTGCAGCCATCTGCCGTGCCTGGGCACCGTACGGGCCGTACCCGCTGCTGGCCATCAGCCCCTCGGCGGCTATCGCTCCCCATTCCGTCTGCGTGCTGGCGGGTTCGATGATGGATACGCTGATGCCGTGGGGCTTCAGCTCCAGCCGAAGGGCATCACTCATCCCCTCAACAGGGGACTTTGTGGCGTGGTACCAGTCGCCTTCAGCGGTTCCATCTTTTCCACCAGGCGTGCCCCGGCATAGACCACAAACCCGTGGCCGTTAAGTTGCTTAGCTGCTTCGAAGCCGATTCCGGTGGATGCTCCGGTGACGAACGCCACTGGCTTAGGCATGCTGGACTCCTCGCTGGACGGGCACCGCAGTAGCCGGGAACGCCAACGGCCGGCAGTTCCCAGAGTATCCGGGAACGCCAACGGCCGGCAGTTCCCAGAGTATCCGGGAACGCCAACGGCCGGCAGTTCCCAGAGTATCCGGGAAGTGCCGGCCGCCGGTGTTGCGGCTTCGTGGAGCTGAGCCTTAGTGGGTGTCTACGGCTTCAATTTCGGACTTGTCCTCGCCCCACAGGGTGTGGAACGTGCCCTCGGCGTCGATGCGGCCGTACGTGTGGGCACCGAAGAGGTCACGCTGGCCCTGGATCACAGCGGCCGGCAGGCGCTTGCGGCGCAGGCCGTCGTAGTAGGCCAGCGAGGATGAGAACACGGGCACGGGGATGCCCAGCTGTACAGCGGTGGAGACCACGCGGCGCCAGGCCGGGAGGACCTCGGCGATGGCCTTGGTGAATGCCGGGGCGAACAGCAGGTTGGCCGGCTTGTCCTCCGCCGCGTAGGCCTTGGTGATTTCCTTGAGGAGCTCCGCACGGATAATGCAGCCGCCGCGCCACAGGGAGGCAATCTCGTCCAGCTTCAGGTCCCAGTTGTATTCCGTGGCCGCGGAGGTCAGCATGTCCAGGCCCTGCGCGTAGGAAACCAGCTTGGACGCATACAGTGCCTGGCGGACGTCTTCAACGAACGTTTCGGGAACGTCCACGATGATTTCCTCGCCGGCGAGCAGATCCTGGGCGAGCCTGCGCTGCTCTGCCTGGGAGGACAGCGCCCGCGCGAACACGGACTCGGCGATACCCGAGGTGGGCGAACCCAGCTCGAGGGCTGAGATGACCGTCCAGCGCCCGGTACCCTTCTGGCCTGCGGCGTCAACTACCACGTCAACGAACGGCTTGCCGGTCTTGGCGTCCACATGGCCCAGGACTTCGGCGGAAATCTCGATCAGGAACGAGGCCAGATCGCCCTTGTTCCACTCAGCGAAGATCTTGGACTGCTCAGCCGGCTCGATGCCCGCGCCGGAGCGGAGGAGATCAAAGGCTTCACCGATGACCTGCATGTCGGCGTACTCGATGCCGTTGTGGACCATCTTGACGAAGTGGCCAGCGCCGTCGGTTCCGATCCAGGCGCAGCAGGGCTGGCCGTCAACGTTCGCGGCGATCTTCTCGAGCAGCGGACCCAGTGCGTCGTAGGACTCCCTGGAGCCGCCCGGCATGATGGACGGGCCGTTGAGGGCTCCTTCTTCGCCGCCGGACACACCGATGCCGACGAAGTGCAGGTCCTTCTTCGCCAGCGCGGCCTCCCGGCGGCGGGTGTCCTCATAGTGTGAGTTGCCGGCGTCGATGATGATGTCGCCGGCTTCCAGCAGCGGTTCGAGCTGCTCAATGACCGAGTCAACCGGCTTGCCAGCCTTGACCATGATCAGCACGCGTCGCGGCTTCTCGAGGGAATCAACCAGTTCCTGGAGGGTTTCGGTCCGGACAAAGTCGCCGTCCGTGCCGTGCTTCTCGAGCAGTGCGTCAGTCTTCTCTACCGACCTGTTGTGAAGGGCGACGGTGAAGCCGTTCCGGGCCAGGTTGCGGGCCAGGTTGGCGCCCATCACCGCTAGGCCGGTGACACCGATGTGTGCTGACATCAAAACTCCAATTCATTTTTGTGCAACGTGTGTGCAATGGTTCCGCACTTCCTGCGGAACACGCTTTTAAGAACCAGTGGCTTTCAATAAACCATATGTATTTCCGCGGACTACAGGAAAGTGGTGCCCACTTGGTGGAAAGCTGCGCGTCACATTCAGTCTAGAATGTGTCGCCGCGCCCGTGGGACACCGGCCACGGCGCCGGCAGAGGCTTTCGTGGGCCAGCGTTGGTGGGCGGGCTCCCGCGGCCAACCGGCGGCAGCCGGTCCGATTATGCTTACCCCTATGTCAACCAGCCTCCACCACCGTGCCATTGAGAATCTTGGCACCAGGATCGTCGCCGGGGATCTTCCCACCGGCCACGTCGTGCTTGCCGAACAGCTGGAGGATGAGCTGAAGGTCTCCCGCTCCGTCGTCCGTGAGGCTGTACGCGTGCTGCAGTCCCTTGGCCTGGTTGAAACCATCAAACGCGTGGGGATCCGGGTCCTGCCGTCCAGCAACTGGAATCCCTTCGACCCCCAGGTGATCCGGTGGCGCCTCGCAGGCGAAGGCCGCGGTGCCCAGCTACGCTCCCTCGCCGAGCTGCGTTCCGCCGTCGAGCCTGTTGCCGCCGAGCTCGCGGCCCTGAACGCGCCGGCGGGACTCCGTCGCGAACTTGTGGAGATTTCGCACGCAATGCGTGACGCCGGCGAGGCAGGTGACGTGCCCAGGTTCCTGGAGCTCGATATCCACTTCCATTCCCTCCTCCTCTCCGGTTCGGGTAACGAGATGTTTGCCAACCTGATGGGCCAGGTGGCCGAGACCCTGACCGGACGAACTGTCCACGGCCTGATGCCCGACCACCCGCACGAGACAGCCCTGCAGTGGCACGTGGATGTGGCCGAGGCCATCGCAGCCGGTGATGGCCCCGCGGCCCGGGACGCGTCCAACCGCATCATGCGCCGTACCATGTCGGAAATGGAGAAGTCCTGGACCGAGCAGCCCCGGGTGTTCATTCCCGTCCGCCGCCAGCCGTAGTTGACCGCTGGCCGCAGTCAACTGACCGGCCGGAAGTCGAGCAGTACCTTCCCCGACTCTGCCGAGTTCCGTGCAACGCCGAAGGCCTCCAGCCCGCGGGCGAGGGGGAACTGGTGGGTGATGACGGGGTCGATGTGGAGGGAGCCGTCGGCGAGGGCGGCAATGACGTCGTCGATCTCGTCGTTGAAGCGGAAGGATCCCTGCAGTTCGAGTTCCCGGGTGATCGCCAGCGAGATGAATACGGGCTGGGGTCCGGAGGGCAGGAGTCCCACCATCACCACTTTGCCGCCTCGCACAGCGCCCTTGACGGCGGAGGCAAGGCCGTGATGATTGCCGGAGGATTCAATGACGACGTCGGCTTCAACCGCCGCGATAGCCTCGGCATCGCCGGCATTCAGGACCTCGTCCGCTCCCACGGCTCGGGCGATCTCCAGGGGTTTCGGGTGCATGTCCACCGCCACGATCCTGACTGCCCCGGCCCTTTTCAGGACCGCTACCGCCAGGGCACCGATGGGCCCGCAGCCGATCACCAAGGCTGTCTTGCCTGCCATGTCCCCGGCCCTGCCCACGGCGTGCCAGGCGACGCTGGCCGGCTCGATCAGGGCTGCCGTCCGCAGGTCCAGGGTCCCGGGCAGCTCCCGGAGCATCCGGGTGGGCAGGTTCACATAGCGGCTGAAGGCACCATCGGTGTGCGGGAACCGTGCTGCGCTGCCAAGGTACGTGCAGCCAGGGGACAGGTTAGGCCGGTCATCCGGGTAGCGCGCCGCCCCTGGTCCTGGGGTGGCCGGATGCACGGCCACCGGGGTGCCCGCTGCCGGGCCGCTGCCGTCCGCGGCCGCACTTGCCACCACGCCGGCGATTTCGTGGCCCAGCACCAGGGGTGCCTTCAGGACCGATTCGCCCGCCGCGCCGTGGAGCCAATAATGCAGGTCCGAACCGCAGATCCCGCCGTAACGGACCTCCACCACTGCTTCAGCGGCCGCCGGCGCCTTCAGCGGGAGGTCCTCGATGCGCAGGTCACCGGCCGCGTACGCCACTACTGCCGGCCCTGATGCCGGTAGCTGCACTTCCCGGATCTCTGACGAGGCCATCAGACCACCACCGTCATTCCGCCGTCGATGAAGATGGTCTGGCCGTTGACAAAGTCCGAGCCGTCGGAGGCAAGCCACACTGCCGGCCCCGCGAGGTCCTGGACGGTCCCCCACCGGTGGGCCGGGGTCCGACCCAGGATCCAGGAGTTGAACTGTTCATCGTCCACCAGGTTCTGGGTCATTTCGGTGTGGATGTAGCCCGGCGCGATGCCGTTGATCTGCAGGCCGGACGCCGCCCACTCCGCGGTCATGGCCCGGGTCAGGTTCCGCAGCCCGCCCTTCGCGGCGATGTACGGTGCGATGGTGGGACGGGCCAGGTCGGTCTGGACCGAGCAGATGTTGATGATCTTTCCGCGGCCGCGCGGGATCATGTGCCGTGCCGCCTCACGTCCTACCAGGAAGGCACTGGTCAGGTCCGTGGTGATGACCCGCTCCCAGTCCGCGACGTCCAGGTCCAGCATCGGCACCCGGTGCTGGACCCCGGCGTTGTTCACCAGGATCTCCAGCGGACCAACGTTCTCCTCCACCCACGCGATGCCCCGTGCGGCTTCAGCGTCGCTGGTGACATCAAACGCGCAGCTGCTGATCCGGCCTTCCGGATAGGCGGCGGCCATCTCCGCCTCGGCTGCCTGGAGGCGCTCCGGGTTGATGCCGTTCAGCACCACCGTGGCTCCGGCGTCGGCCAGTGCGCGGGCCAGGGCATTGCCTATTCCCCGGCTGGAACCGGTCACCAGGGCAACACGCCCGGTAAGGTCAAAAAGTGCACTCATGCTGAAACTGTCCCTCTCGTCACTGTGTCTGCGTTGCTGTCGCTGAGCTGTGAAATGGCCTTTCGGACCACTGCCAGGTCCTGGTCGCCGAGTCCCTGGCGCTTGACTTCAGCGTAAAGTTCGACGCCGGCAGCGGCCATGGGCACTGCTGCTCCTGCCGCGCGTGCAGAGTCCAGTACGAAAGAGAGGTCCTTGTGCATGAACTTGGCCGGGCCTGTGGGCGTGTAGTCCTTCCGGACCAGCCGCGGACCGACCATGTCCAGGACCTTGCTTCCCGCAAGGCCGCCGGACAGCACCTCAAACAGGACCCCAACGTCCATTCCCGAGCGTTCGGCGAGTTCAGCCGCCTCGGCGAGCGCCGCCGTCGTGGTTCCCACAATCAGCTGGTTGCACGCCTTGGCCAGTGAACCGGCTCCCAGGGGACCCATATGCCTCACAGTGGTTCCCATGACGGCCAGGAACGGCTCGAGCCTCAGGAAATCCTCAGCAGCGCCTCCGGCCATGATGGCCAGCGTCCCGTCGATCGCTCCCTTGGTTCCGCCGCTGACGGGCGCGTCCACTACAACCGCACGGCCGTGGCTGGCCTCCTGCACCCGATCCCCAAAGGCCTGGACCCCCGCGGGCGAGACACTGCTCATGACCACCACAGTGGTCTCAGCCCCGGGCGGCGTTTCGTCCCAGCTCTCCAGCAGTCCCCTGGACGCCGCCTCGATGAAGGACAGATCCGGCAACATAAACGCAATCACCGGCAGGTCGCGCATGGCAGCGACGTCCGGGGCAGCGCGTCCTCCGAGCCGCTCCAGCTCCTGCAGGGCCCCGGCCGAGCGGTTCCACGCCGTGACTTCCCAGCCGTCGCGGATGAGGTTGGCCGCCATGGGACCCCCCATCAGGCCCAGGCCCACAAAGCCCGCTCTTTTGTCTTCCACTTCTAGCCTCGCCTCACATCGCTGTGGTTAATCATTTCGAAATCTGTTCAATATCCTAACCTCTATTCAGTATGATGAACACTATGACGTCTGAAACCACCGTCGCGATCGCCGTCCCGCTCGAAGCAGAGCTGGTGGACCGCATCCGCGCCGTAGATCCCTCCGTTACTGTCCTTTACGATCCAGAACTGCTGCCCCCGGAACGCTTTCCGGCAGACCACTCCGGCGATCCTGACTTCAAGCGCACGCCGGAGCAGGAGGAACGGTACTGGACCATGCTGAACCGGGCCCAGGTGCTGTACGGCCTTCCAAACGAAAGCCCAGCGGGCCTTGCGCGGATTGCACGCGAAAACCCCCTGCTTCAGTGGGTGCACGCCATGGCCGCCGGAGCAGGCGGCGCTGTCAAGGCTTCCGGACTGGACCAGGAAAGCCTGCAGAAGTTCAAGGTCACCACCTCAGCCGGGGTGCACGCCCTTCCCCTGGCCGAATTTGCTGCACTCGGGATCCTCAACGGCTTCAAGCGCAGCGCGGAGCTGGCGCAGGACCAGGCCGCAAAGAAGTGGCCTGAACTGCGGACCCCCACCCGGCTGGTCAGCGGTTCCACCCTTGTGGTGACCGGACTCGGCGAAATCGGGCTGGAGACGGCCCGGATCGCCCGCGCGCTGGGCATGAAGGTCAGCGGCACCAAGAGGACCGTGGAGCCGATCGAAGGAATCGAGCAGGTCGCGGACAATGACGGCCTCCCCGGGTTGCTCGCCTCCGCCGACGCCGTGGTGAATACCCTGCCCGGCACCCCTTTTACGGAAAAGCTCTTCAACCGTGAGGTGTTTTCGGCCATGAAGCCTGGCACGGTGTTCGTGAACGTCGGCCGCGGCACCGTTGTGGACGAGGATGCCCTGCTGGAGGCCCTCGACAACGGCCAGGTCTCGTACGCCTGCCTGGACGTCTTCGCCGTGGAACCACTCCCCCAGGACAGCGCGCTGTGGAACCACTCCAGAGTCATGGTGTCACCGCACACCTCCGCGCTCAGCGCGGCGGAGAACCGCCTGATTGCCGAGCGCTTCTGCGGCAACCTCCGCACGTTCCTCGACGGCGGAGACCTGCCCCACCTCGTCGATACGGTCCATTTCTACTAAGTCCGCTTGCCCGTACCGCAGCCTGCGCCGCAGCTGCGCCGCAAGGCCCCCGGCCGGAGTTCCTGGAGACAGGGGCCTGGCTGGGGCCATTGTTGTGGACACAGCATCAATTGTGGACAGGGCTTCTGCGTCAGGCATCAGCCTCGGCACACAAGTAGGCGGCCTCCCCACGCCCGGGGAGGCCGCCTACTTGGAGTGACCACAGCTCAGCTTGCGTCCTCCACCAAGACAAGGTCGCGGCCGTTGGTCTCGGGGGTAAAGAACGTAGTGGCAAAGGAAATCGACGCCAGGATGAGCGAGTACAGGGCCGGAACGAGCCAGGAGTGGTTGGTAGCTGCGAGCAGTGCCACGCCAATCATCGGGGCGAAGCCACCGGCAAGAACCGCGGAGAGTTCGCGGCTCAGGGCCACTCCGGTGAACCGGTGCTGGGAGCCGAAAAGTTCCGGCAGCAGCGCGCACTGCGGGCCGAGCATGGACTGCACACCCAGGGCGATGCCCACCACCATGACCACCCACACGAGGGTGACGTTTCCGAGCGTGACCAGGTAGAACGCTGGCAGCGCGATGACTGCCTGGAAGAGCGCCCCGTAGCGGTAGACCGGGACGCGGCCGAACCGGTCGGACAAGGCGCCGAACGTGACCACCATAATGGCTGCGCATCCGGCGGCAATCAGGAGGCCTGTCGGGCCAATGAACTTGTCCCCGGGGAAGATGCCGGCAGGCAGGCTGATGAAGGAGACCAGCAGTGCGGAGTAGATTGATGAGTTTCCGTTTTCGCCCATGCGCAAGCCGATGCCGATGAGCACGTTCTTCTTGGAGTGCTTCCAGATCTGGCCCACCGGGTTCTTGACCACGGCCTTGTGCTTTTCGAGCTCCTGGAAGACGGGAGTCTCCTTGAGGCGGAGCCTGATGAAGACGGCGATGACGATAAGGATGACGCTGGCCAGGAAGGGCACTCGCCACAGCCAACCCTGCAGGACGGCCTTGTCAGCCAGTGCCATCAGGGCGAAAGTTCCAGCTCCCAGAAGTGTGCCCAGTTGGATGCCGACAAAAGGCAGTGCGGCAAAGAAACCACGACGGCGGCGCGGGGCCACTTCCGAGATCAGCGTGGTGGCGCCTGCCTGTTCGGCACCGGCACCCAGCCCCTGAAGGATACGCAGGGCCACCAGCATGACGGCACCGATCATTCCTGCCTGCTCAAAAGTGGGCAGGAGGCCGATGGCGAAACTGGCCATTCCCATCAGGCCGATAGTGAGGATGAGCACCATCTTCCGGCCGAAGCGGTCTCCGATGTAGCCGAACACCACTCCGCCAAACGGCCGGGCGGCAAAGCCCACGCCGTAAGTGGCGAAGGAAGCGATGACCGCGCCGCTTTCGCCCAGCGGCGAAAAGAAGAGCGGTCCAAAAATGAGAGCTGATGCCAGGCCATAGATATAGAAGTCGTAATACTCCAGTGCCGAGCCTACCGAGCTGGCAAGAGTTGCCCTTCGCAACTGCTCCGGATCGACGGCGGGGCCGTCCACGTCAAGCTGCGGTGATTTAGTACGAGTTGTCACAAGAACTCCCTTAGACACACTCCAGACCCCCGTTGGCCTGGTGGGATAGCGACGACACTTGTTGTGTGGATCACTATAGTGAACAGAGTACAGCAAGTTGAACACGCCGCCAACAGTCTTTTCGGGCGTCCCCGGCAGCCTAAAAGTGTTCGTCAGCCCATGGGATTTCCCAGCGAGCGGGCCAGTTCCTTCAACTCCTTCACCATTTGCGCACCCTGCTCAGCGGAATAGGTTGCCTTGAGCGCGGTCACTGACAGCCCCAAGCTGGGACCGTGTGCCCCGTGTGTAGGCACTGCAACAGCCAGGCAGACTACCCCGGTGGTGGATTCCTCATCTTCGAAGGCATAGCCCTGTCCGCGGATTGTCTCCAGCTGGGCCTTGAGCTCGGCGCCGGTGCGCAGCGACTTGGGGGTCATCACCGGAAGCTCGAGATCGTCCGGGAACATGGCTTCAATGTCGTGATGGTGTAGGCGTGCGATCAGCACCTTGCCTACAGCACACAGCGAGACGGGCATTTTGTCGCCGATGTTCGATGTGAGCCGGACGGCCGGATGACCCTCGTAGCGCGCCAGATAGATGACACTGGATCCGTCAAGCATGGCAATGCGGACCGTCTCGCCGGACAGAGTGGGAGCCTGTTCGCAGTAGCGGTAAAACTCCTGCACCTCATCGAGCCGGCTGAGGTAGGCGGCGCCAAGTTCAACCAGTTTTCGGCCCAGGGTGAACTCCGATCCCTGGCGATTGATGAGCCGCGCTTCTTCAAGAGCCAGGAGGAGGTTGGAGGTTGATGACTTCGGGATGCCCAGCTCCCGGGCAAGATCGCTCAAGGTCAGCCTTCCCGTGGGGGAGGTGGCAAGTGCCTCCATCACGGCAGCCGCCCTGGTGACAGCCGGCGCGGGTGAAGCGCTCCCCAGGCCATCGGAGGATCGGGATGTGCGGGAATCGGCCATGATTCTCCTCTAATCGGGGCAGGAATGCTGTACTGCATCCAAGCGTTCATTCCACTGAACACTAATCATCATAATGGTTATCTGCTTAACTGCGGCGTGGCGGCCATGTGAGCGTGCGCAATATTTGGTGCGGAAGCGTGGCGCGTTTTTTGTTTCCGGAAGTTCACGGTATATTCATTTCAGACCCTCCACCGCGGCATCCCCCAATAGTCGCGGTGGAGGGTTTTCCAATGCCCGGATTCAGGCGCGTCGCCTCATGATGACGCAACCCCGTCGTCAGGCCGCGTCTGCAGCGGAGTCCCGCAGCCTCCAGCCCCCGCCGAGACCGTCGCGCTCCAGCAGCATGGTGGTCAGCGCGGAGTTCACGTTACTTCCCAGCCGTACTTGGACCTGCAGGACCTCCACGTCCACGCGGCTGAGCCCCTTGGGCATACGGCGTTGGGCTTCCCACCAGCTCACCCGCTCAAACCACGTGACCGGCTCGGCACCCACCGACCATTCCCTTCCGTTGCTGACCACCGCCGTCGGCGTTCCGTTAAGGGCCGTCCTGACCACCACATGTTCCATGACGGAAACACTAGGCGGGGGCTCCGACAATAAAGGGCCGGCGGCCGTTCGCCTCAGGAGGAGGCATGCTGGCTTCAACTCCCCAAGTAATTAGCAGTAAGTGTCGTTTTGAAGGCTCAAAACGACACTTACTGCTACTCAGTTGGGCCTGAGCGCAGCGAAAACCCCGCCGCTCCTGGCCAAAAGCACCGGGAACAGCGGGGTTTTCGTTTGGTGGGTCCTACCGGGATCGAACCGATGACATCCACGGTGTAAACGTGGCGCTCTACCAGCTGAGCTAAAGACCCAAAGTGCTGATCTGCGCGTTTCCGCGCTTGAACCAACGAACATAGACTTTACCCGACCTCCGGGACCAAACGCCAATCGGAAGAGGAATCAAAGGTCCGGCAGCTCGGCGGCAAGCCAGCTCAAGGATTCACTGACACCAGCAGCGAGCTTGATCGTGGCCCGGTCATCCCCGCGGGTTCCCCCCCGGTTAATGATCACCACGGGTTTGCCGTCCCTTGCGGCGTGCCGGACGAATCTCAGGCCACTCATTACCGCGAGCGAAGAACCGGCCACCAGCAACGCTCCGGCGTCATCCACCATGGCGTAGGACCGTTCAACACGTTCTATGGGTACGTTTTCACCGAAATAGACAAAGTCGGGCTTCAGTGTCCCGCCGCAGGCAGGGCAGACGGCGACAATAAAGCTGCTGATCAGTGCCTGGTCATCAACGGTGGAGTCGGCATCGGGCGCCATTTCCACAAGTCCGGATTCCGTGGCCCGCTCCAGGAAGCCCGGATTGAGCTCTTCGAGCATCCCGGCCAGGAGGCGGCGGGAGTAAGTCCGCCGGCAGTCCAGGCACACCACTTGGTCGTAGCGGCCATGGAGGTCCACGACATTGAAGCTGCCAGCATCCTCGTGCAGCCGGTCCACATTCTGCGTGATCAGGCCAGAGAGCAGCCCCCGTCGCTCCATTTCAGCCGCTGCACGATGCCCCTGATTCGGGTCGGCATGCCGCAGGTGTGACCAGCCCACATGGTTCCGCGCCCAATAGCGCCGGCGGTTGGCGGCGTCCCGAATGAACTCCTGGTACGTCATGGGTGAACGGGGCGCGGAACCGGGCCCGCGGTAGTCCGGAATACCTGAGTCTGTGCTCAACCCGGCGCCGGTCAGGAGCGCAAGGCGCGTACCTGCGAGTAGATTCCTGATCCTGACCAGGACTTCAAGATCCTCGTCCGACAGAGTGGCAGGGTTGACAGCCGGCATGCTGGCAAAGCCCGTCAGGCCGACGCCATGCCGTTGCTGTTCCATTCGGCGTCAGGCCCGTTCCAGGCCCGCCAGAGCGTCTCGGTACTCAGACAACTCACGTGCCTGTCCACGAGGATTCACCACAACGTAGCGGATGATTCCGGCCGCGTCGATGATGAACGTTCCACGCCGTGCCATTCCGCTCTCCGGATCGAAGACACCGTAGGAACTGGCCACGGCCCCGTGCGGCCAGAAATCGGCCAGCAGGTCGAAGCCGTACCCTTCCTTCTCCGCGTAGGCGCGCAGGCTGAACTTACTGTCGACCGAAATGGCCAGGACCGTGGCATTGGCGTCCTCAAAAGACGCCAGGTTGTCCCGGATTTCACACAGTTCGCCAGTGCAGATGCCGGAAAACGCAAAGGGGTAGAACACCACCACAACGTTTTGCCCACGGAACGAAGACAACCGGACAGGCTCACCGAACTGGTTGGAGAGTTCAAAATCAGGCGCGGCCGACCCGACGGCGGGTATAACTGCCAGATCGGCAGCCGTCCCGGCGAGGGCTGCAGTCACTTGTTTTTCCTGGTCACCAGCCGCGTTGCGCTCCAGTCCTTGGAGACGCCCACCGACGTGGTGCAGTGAAGCCCGGCCGTAGGGGCGGCTTCCTGGATTTCGGCTGGTGATACGTAACCGGCACGGCCGGATTTCGGTGTCAGCACCCAGACCACGCCGCCTTCACCCAACGTGGTCAGCGAATCGACCAGGGTGTCAACAAGGTCGCCATCACCGTCGCGCCACCAGAAGATGACGGCGTCCACAACGTCATGATCGTCCTCATCAAGGAGCTCGGAACCCGTAAGTTCCTCAATATCGTCACGTAAGTCGAAATCGACGTCATCGTCGTAACCGAACTCCTGAATCAGATCCCCGTTTTTGAAACCCAATTTTTCCGCCACATTTACCGAAGTGGCGGCGTCGGCCTCGCTCACGTGTTCCTCCAATGCCTAATACATGCAGTGCGCATAGTGATGTCCATTACTCCAAGCCAACACCCTTTGTGCCTGCGCTTCAAGCTGCCCGCCCCGCGATCCGCCATATTCTGCGTCACACTGGCACCGGCAACCCGCATCGCAGCGGCTTTTCGTCACACAACCAGTATGACGGCGAAATACAACCGGGGTGCCACGGACGCGGCTACGCATCGCGCAGCGCTCAGAGCTAGAGTGGCTGATGACAACTATGCCTGCGGGGCGACCGCCCTGGAACTCAAGGCAGACATAGGCGTGATAGGACCCTGCCCGGCGCACATGACCGGGCTGTTGTAACCGATACGTCGCACACGTCGCATTTATGCCGGACAGTCACCCTGCCCGGCATAAGGGTGACGATGCATGCGCGCAAAGAGAGGTTGGACGTGGCTGCAGGAGAAGATACCTCCCATATCCTCAGCGGGTTGACTGACCAGCTGCCTGATCGTGATCCGGAAGAGACCGCCGAGTGGGTCGAGTCCCTGGATTCACTGATCAGGGAACAGGGCACGGAACGTGCCCAATACATCATGCGGAGCCTGTTGCAGCGCGCTGGCGCGCAAAGCGTCGGCGTGCCGATGGTGACCACCACGGATTACGTGAACACCATCCCGGTGGACCAGGAAGCTGAGTTCCCCGGCAACGAGGAGTTTGAGCGCCGCTACCGGGCGTACATGCGCTGGAACGCGGCCGTGATGGTGCACCGGTCCCAGCGGCCCAATATCGGCGTGGGCGGACACATCTCCACCTACGCCGGCGCCGCGACGCTGTATGAGGTGGGCTTCAACCACTTCTTCCGCGGCAAGGACCACCCCGGCGGCGGTGACCAGGTCTTCTTCCAGGGCCATGCCTCCCCCGGAATGTACGCCCGCGCCTTCATGGAAGGCCGCCTGTCCGAGGAGGACCTTGACGGGTTCCGGCAGGAGAAATCCCGCGAGGGCCACGCCCTGTCCTCCTACCCGCACCCGCGGCTCATGCCTCACTTCTGGGAATTCCCCACCGTGTCCATGGGCATCGGCCCGATGAACGCGATCTACCAGGCCCAGTCCAACCGGTACCTGCATAACCGCGGACTGAAGGACACTTCCGACCAGCAGGTCTGGGCGTTCCTGGGCGACGGCGAAATGGACGAGCCCGAGTCCCGCGGCCTGCTCCAACTCGCCGCGAACGAGAACCTCGACAACCTGAACTTCGTGATCAACTGCAATCTCCAGCGCCTGGACGGTCCGGTCCGCGGCAACGGCAAAATCATGCAGGAACTCGAGGCGTTCTTCCGCGGAGCGGGCTGGAACGTGATCAAGGTCGTCTGGGGCCGGGAATGGGACGAACTGCTCACCAAGGACACCGACGGGTCCCTGGTCAAGATCATGAACGAGACCCTGGACGGCGACTACCAGACCTACAAGGCCGAATCCGGCGGGTTCGTCCGTGAGCACTTCTTCGGCAAAACGCCGCAGACCAAGGACATGGTCGCTGACCTGGACGATGACCAGATCTGGAACCTCAAACGCGGCGGCCACGACTACCGCAAGGTCTACGCCGCGTACAAGGCGGCGACCGAATTCAAGGGCAAGCCCACCGTGATCCTGGCCAAAACGGTCAAGGGCTACGGACTCGGACCGCACTTCGAAGGCCGCAACGCCACCCACCAGATGAAAAAACTCACCCTGGATGACCTGAAGAAGTTCCGCGACCACCTGCGGATCCCGGTCACTGACGAACAGCTGGAAAGGGATCCGTACCAGCCGCCGTACTTCCATCCCGGCACCGATGCCCCGGAAATCGCGTACATGATGGAGCGCCGCGCCGCCCTCGGCGGGGCCGTGCCCGAACGCCGCTCCAAGCACCAGGAAATCACGCTGCCGGATGCGGCAACCTATGAGGTCGCCAAGCGCGGCTCCGGCAAACAGCAGGCTGCCACCACCATGGCGTTCGTCCGGCTGCTCAAGGACCTCATGCGGGACAAGAACTTCGGCAAGCACATCGCCCCGATCATCCCGGATGAGGCCCGGACCTTCGGCATGGACGCGTTCTTCCCCACGGCGAAGATCTACAACCCCAAGGGCCAGAACTATCTCTCCGTGGACCGGGACCTGGTCCTGGCTTACAAGGAATCCGCCCAGGGCCAGCTGATCCACCCCGGCATCAACGAAGCCGGTGCCGTCGCGGCGTTCACCGCCGCCGGCACCGCCTACGCTACCCACGGCGTGCCGCTGGTTCCGGTCTACGTGTTCTACTCCATGTTCGGCTTCCAGCGCACCGGCGACGCCTTCTGGGCCGCCGCGGACCAGATGACCCGCGGCTTCATCATCGGCGCCACTGCAGGACGGACCACCCTCACCGGCGAAGGACTCCAGCACGCTGACGGCCACTCCCCCATCTTGGCCGCCACCAACCCCGCCGTGGTCACCTACGACCCCGCGTACGGCTACGAAATGGGCCACATCATCCGCGATGGCATCGAGCGGATGTACGGCCCTGACTCGACGGACCGGAACCTGATGTACTACATCACGGTCTACAACGAGCCGATCACCCAGCCGGCCGAACCCGACGAACTGGACGTTGAGGGCGTCATCAAGGGCATCTACCTCCTCGCCCCGGCGAAGATCGACGGACCCAGGACCCAGATCCTGGCCTCCGGCGTCTCGGTCCCGTGGGGAATCGAGGCCCAAAGGCTCCTGGCAGAGGACTGGGGCGTTTCAGCCGACGTCTGGTCTGTCACGTCCTGGAACGAGCTGCGCCGCGACGGCATGGCAGCAGAGGAAGAAGCGTTCCTCAATCCCGGACAGCCCGCACGTGTTCCGTTCGTCACCCAGCAGCTCGCAGGCGCCACCGGACCCATCGTGGCCGTCTCGGACTACATGAAAGCCGTCCCCGACCAGATCCGCCAGTTCCTGCCCAACGAATTCGCCTCCCTCGGCGCCGACGGCTTCGGCTTCTCCGACACCCGCGCCGCAGCACGCCGCTTCTTCAAGAACGACATCCACTCCATCGTGGTCCGTTCCTTGGAGATGCTGGCACGCCGCGGCGAGGTAGATGCCCACGCCCCGATCAAGGCAATTGAGAAGTACCGGCTGCACAACGTCAACGCCGGTTCCACCGGTAACGCCGGCGGCGAATCCTGACCCACCCCTCGCTGAGTTTTTATCCAGATAACGCCTTCAAATAAGGCCGGAAGGCACGTTAGCTGGACAAAAAATCTCATTGGGGCATAACGACGACGGCGGCCCTCACCGAAATGGTGAGTGCCGCCGTCGTCGTTTCTTCAGCGGGACAATGTCACGCACCGGAGAGCGACTTGTAGCCTTTGCACAAATGGAGCTTGGCGGCAAGGCACCGTATGCTCAAAGGATGCCAGAGCCAACCACCCCGCCTGTGAAGCGCAAGCCCACCTCGCGCAGCATGACGCCGGAGAAATCCGAAACCCTGAAAAAGCTCCGGGCGAATGTGGGTCAGCTCTCAACCACCACCATGCGCCAGCTGGAAAAATCGCTGCCTTGGTACAGCCGGCTCAGCTCCGACGAGCGGTCCGCACTGGGCATGGTGGCCCAGAACGGCATTGCCGCATTTGTCACCTGGTACGAACGCCCCAGCTCGCCGTCGTGGATCCTCTCGGATGTATTCGGCACCGCTCCCACCGAGCTGACCCGGTCCATCAGCCTGCAGAAGGCCCTCCAGCTCATCCGGATCGTGGTTGAAGTGGTGGAGGACCAGGTCCCTGTCATCGCCCCCGAAGCTGACCAGCCCTCGCTTCGGGAGGCAGTACTGCGATACTCGCGGGAAGTTGCCTTCGCCGCCGCGGATGTTTATGCCAGGGCAGCCGAATCCCGCGGATCGTGGGACACAAGGCTGGAAGCACTGATCGTGGACGCCATCCTGCGCGGGGAGAACACGGATGCACTGCGGTCCAGGATCGCAGCCTTGGGTTGGAAAGCCCAGGAACGGTTCACCGTAATGGTGGGGAATTCGCCCTCTGAACCCAGCGCAAGTTATGTCAGCGAACTCCGCCGCATGGCCGGACGCTATGCCGAGGACGCGCTCGTGGGGATCCAGGGCGACAGGCTGATCCTGATCCTCGGAGGTGTCCAGGACCGCGAATCGGCATACCTGAAGCTGAGCGAGATGTTCGCGCCCGGACCCGTTGTCTACGGGCCGGAAGCCAGTTCCCTGCTTGAGGCGAGCGGGTCCGCCCAGTCAGCTTTTGCCGGCCTGACGGCCGCCCGCGCCTGGCCCTCGGCTCCCCGGCCCGTGGCCGCGGACGACCTGCTGCCGGAGCGCGTCATCTCCGGCGACGACGCGGCACGCCGCTCGCTGATCAAGAACATTTACCGTCCGCTCCTGGCAGCCTCCAATGGGCTCGTCGAGACCCTGGGCACTTACCTTGAACTGGGGCACTCCCTTGAGGCGACAGCGCGCGAACTCTTCGTCCATGCCAACACCGTGCGGTACCGTCTGAAGCGGGTCTGTGACGTCACCGGCTGGGATCCGCTCCTGCCCCGGGAGGCCTTTGTGCTTCAGGCGGCGCTGGTTGTCGGCCGGCTTTCGGTACCTCCGAAGGCTCCCGCGGAGCGTCATCCGGCGCGGAACCAGACCTGAGGCGTTGTAGACTTCCTACAACCTGACCCGTTGAGCTTGGTGCAGAGAAACACCGCTGGATCACACAGTAGTTTGGAAAGCTGGATACGTGCTTGCAATAGTCTGCCCTGGACAGGGCTCACAGACCCCGGGTTTTCTGGCCCCTTGGCTTGAACTGCCCTCAGTAGCAGGCCAGCTGGCCTCGCTGAGCGAAATCGCAGGCATCGACCTGACGGCCCACGGGACCACCTCGGACGAGGAAACCATCAAGGACACTGCGGTTGCGCAGCCCCTCATAGTTGCCGCGGGCCTGGTGGCGGCAAAGTCGTTGTTCGACGTTGAGCTCAGCTCGCTGCCAGTCATTCTCGCCGGGCACTCGGTCGGTGAGATCACAGCGTCCGCGCTGGCGGGTGTCCTCAGCGAAGAGGAAGCGATGACCTTCGTCCGCGAGCGTGCCAACAGCATGGCCACGGCAGCTGCTCTGACACCGACCGGCATGAGCGCCGTGGTGGGCGGCGACCCCGCCGAGGTCCTGGCTGCAATCGAGGCCTCGGGGGCAACACCGGCCAACGTCAATGGCGCCGGGCAGACAGTGGCCGCCGGAACCTTTGAACAGCTTCAGTCGCTGGCAGACAATCCCCCAGCCAAGGCAAGGGTCATTCCCCTCAAGGTGGCCGGCGCCTTCCACACGGCCCACATGGCCCCCGCTGCCACCGCACTCGAAACGCTGAAGCCGGAACTCAAGCCACAGAAGCCGCAGGTCCCCCTGCTGTCCAACTTCGATGGCCGCGAGGTCACCGACGGCGCCGCTGCAGTGGACAGCCTGATTGCCCAGGTCTCCCGCCCGGTCCGCTGGGACCTGTGCATGGAAACCCTCGCGCAGCGCGGCGTTACCGGTGTGATCGAGCTGGCTCCGGCCGGTACCCTGGCCGGCCTTGCCAAGCGCGGGATGCCTGGCGTCAAAACGGTCGCCGTCAAGACGCCGGACGACCTCACTGCCGCACTGGCACTCTTCGCAGAATTGGAGGGAACCGCATGAGCGTTCCCACGCTGAAACAGGCTCCCGTCCAAGAGAACACCCGCATCCTTGGCATCGGCGCCTACCGCCCTGACATCATCGTCACCAACGACGACGTCTGCCAGTGGATTGATTCCTCAGATGAGTGGATCCGCCAGCGTACCGGCATTGTGACACGCCACCGCGCCCCCGCCGATGTCAGCGTGATTGACATGGCCGAAGGCGCAGCGCTGGAGGCCCTGCAGAAGGCAGGCATCGAAGCCTCGCAACTGGGCGCCGTCATAGTCTCCACTGTCACGCACCCCTACGCCACGCCGTCGGCAGCAGCCAGCCTGGCTGACCGGCTCGGCGCCACGCCCGCTCCCGCCTTTGATATCTCTGCCGCCTGTGCCGGGTACTGCTACGGCATCGCCCAGGGCGATGCTCTGGTCCGTTCCGGTGCGGCCGAATACGTCCTGGTGGTGGGAGCGGAGAAGCTTTCAGACGTCATCGACAACCATGAGCGGACCATTTCGTTCCTGCTCGGCGACGGCGCCGGTGCAGTAGTGATCGGCCCCTCCGACACCCCCGGGATCGGTCCTTCCGTGTGGGGTTCGGACGGCAGCAAGTGGGATGCCATCGGGATGACGCGCTCCATGCTTGACGTCCGCGATCTCAGCACGTCCGCCCGCCAGGCCGACGAATCCGACGACCAGGCCATCATTTCCGCCGCGCAGGACCTCTGGCCCACGCTCCGCCAGGACGGGCAGACCGTCTTCCGCTGGGCTGTGTGGGAAATGGCGAAGGTGGCCCAGCAGGCCCTGGACGCCGCCGGGATCCAGGCGGAAGACCTTGTGGCCTTCATCCCCCACCAGGCCAACATGCGCATCATCGACGAGATGGTGAAGAAGCTGAAGCTGCCCGAAACCGTCACCGTGGCCAGGGACATCGCCGACGCCGGCAACACCTCAGCTGCTTCCATCCCCCTGGCCACCCACCGCCTGCTCGAGGAAAACCCCGGGCTGAGCGGTGGACTCGCGCTCCAGATCGGCTTCGGCGCCGGCCTGGTCTTCGGCGCCCAGGTAATCGTCCTTCCCTAGGAACGCCCCAACCACAGGCCGCATCCGCGGTCTGCACCGTTTCCGGCAGCCCCTGCCGGCAATAACAAGAAAAGGAGCCATCAATGGCTAGCAACGAAGAGATCCTGGCCGGCTTGGCTGAAATCGTCAACGAAGAGACCGGCCTGGCCCCCGAGGCTGTGGAGCCTGACAAGTCCTTCACCGAGGACCTGGACATCGACTCCATTTCAATGATGACCATCGTGGTCAACGCTGAAGAGAAGTTCGGCGTGCGCATCCCCGACGAAGAGGTCAAGAACCTCAAGACCGTGGGCGACGCCGTCAGCTTCATCGCCGGAGCCCAGGCCTAGCCAAGGCCCCAGCCACTTTACGGCTGGCTGGACTGCCGGTGCGGACATTTCACCGGACCGGCAGTCCACCGCATCCCCCGGCAGTCAGATGCCGCACACCCCACACGCGGGACCCGCCGGAGAATACCGGCACGGCCTGCCCACCGACAGAGAGTGATCCCATGACACGCAAAGTAGTCATAACCGGTCTGGGTGCCACCACGCCCATCGGCGGCGACGTACCCACTATGTGGACGAACGCGCTCAAGGGGGTCTCCGGTGCCCGCACCCTGGAGGACGACTGGGTTGCCAAGTATGAGCTTCCTGTCCACTTTGCCGCGCGTTGCAGCACGCCCGCCCTTGAAGTCCTGGGCCGCGTCGAGGCGAAGCGGATGGATCCGTCCACCCAGTTCGGCGTGATCGCCTCCCGCGAGGCATGGGCGGACTCCGGCATCACGGAGATCGACCACGACCGCCTTGCTGTTGCCTTCGCCACCGGCATCGGCGGCGTCTGGACGCTCCTGGACGCGTGGGACACACTGAAGGAAAAGGGCCCCCGCCGTGTACTCCCCATGACGGTGCCCATGCTGATGCCCAACGGCGTCGCGGCGGCCGTCAGCCTTGACCTTGGTGCACGCGCCGGCGCCCACACCCCTGTTTCCGCCTGCGCTTCGGGCACAGAGGCCCTCCACCTGGGCCTGGACCTGATCCGCTCCGGCAAGGCCGACGTGGTCATGTGCGGGGGCGCCGAGGCGGCCATCCACCCCATGCCCCTTGCGGCGTTTGCCTCGATGCAGGCCCTCTCACGCCGGAACGAGGACCCCCAGGGCGCCTCACGCCCCTACGACCTGGGCCGCGACGGCTTTGTGATGGGTGAAGGCGCCGGTGCGCTGGTCCTCGAAGCGGAGGAGCATGCGCTGGCCCGCGGTGCCCGCATCTACGGCGAACTGGCCGGCACGTCTGTCACAGCGGACGCCTACCACATCACTGCCCCGGACCCCGAAGGCCTCGGTGCAACCCGTGCCTTGAAGGCAGCCATGTTCGACGGCCGGATCCAGGCCGACGACGTCGTGCATGTCAATGCTCATGCAACATCCACGCCCGTGGGCGACAAGCCCGAGTACACGGCGCTCCGCGCGGCCCTGGGGACCCACATCGATCACGTGGCGGTCTCCGCAACGAAGTCGCAGATGGGCCACCTCCTGGGCGCCTCAGGCGCCGTAGAGGCAGTCCTCACAGTGCTGGCCGTCTATGAACGCAAGGCTCCGGTCACCATCAACCTGGAAAACCAGGATCCGGAGATCCCGCTCGACGTCGTCACCTCCGCCCGCGAGCTGCCTGCCGGCAACATCGTGGCACTGAGCAACTCGTTCGGCTTCGGCGGCCACAACGCCGTCATCGCTGTACGGAGCATCTAGCCCCAGCGAAGTAACAGTATAAAGGAGGCCCCGCCGACGGCGGGGCCTCCTTTACTGCTATGGAGCGGCACATCCTTACATGAGGACAGGTGCGGATGCGTCGAAGGTTGGGGTCAGCCCACCTGGTGCAGCCAGCGCACCGGGGCACCCTCGGCAGCGTGACGGAATGGTTCGAGCTCCTCGTCCCACGCCTCGCCGAGCGCCAGCGAGAGTTCATGATAGACGGCGGACGGGTCGCCGGCGCCGGACTCGTAGGCGTAGCGGATCCTGTCTTCCGAGACCATGATGTTGCCGTGCACGTCCGTCACGGCATGGAAGATGCCCAGCTCGGGAGTGTGCGACCAGCGGCCACCATCAACTCCCTGACTGGGTTCCTCGGTGACTTCATAGCGGAGGTGTGCCCAGCCGCGAAGCGCGGACGCCAGCTGGGACCCGGTTCCGGGTGTACCCGTCCAGGAGAGCTCCGCCCGGAACATTCCGGGCGCGGCAGGCTGAGGGGTCCACTCAAGATCCGTCCGCTTGTCCACGACGGATCCAATGGCCCATTCAACATGCGGGCACAATGCGGTAGGGGCCGAGTGAACGAACAACACACCGCGGGTCATTGCAACAGACATTCCATCCTCCATAGCTGTAGGTACGTCTTCCCCAACGACCTCTGCCTGGATGGAACTGTGCTGTGCCGTATCCCTACGACGCCGGTACTCCCTGCCTGATTATTAAGCTGTGTCCGGACTTGCGGTGATGCGTGAAGCGATGAGCTTCAAGCAAAACTTGAAAGTTGCCGGACTTGAGTCTTATTGTGCCGTACGCCGCCTAATTACGCCAGTGCAATTCGTCACGTCCCGTCCTCAGGGAGAATTGCGTGGGACGGGGTCTCTCGAAATGGCTCCGGATGTACCATGGCGATGCTCGCCCGCGTTCTCTTCATACAGGAGCTCGCTGATCGCCTGCGTGGGACGGGTGTGGTGATGAACGCCGCACCCGGACCTGTTCAAGCACACGGCTCTCTCCACGACGTCGGCGGCCCATTCCGCTGGATGATGAGCACGTTCGGCAGTTCCGCCGAGAAGGCAGCCGGCTCCGTCATCTGGCTCGTGAGCTCCGCCGAGGCTGGGGCGGTCTCCGGCAGCTTCTGGGCGAAGCAAAAGCAGCTGCCGACGCCCGGCATGGGTTCGGATCCGGAAGCAGGGAAGCGGCTGTGGTACGAGTGCGAGCGCCTGTCGAAGCCCCTATGAGAAGGACATGAGCGTGCGATGGTGTCAGGCCCGTGGATGTGCCTGCTGATAGCTCTTCCTGAGCCGGTCCACTGACACATGGGTATAGATCTGGGTAGTGGCCAGGCTGCTGTGCCCCAGGATTTCCTGCACGGCCCTCAGGTCCGCGCCGCCGTCCAGCAGGTGTGTTGCCGCTGAGTGCCTCAGCGCGTGCGGCCCGGTGGCGGAGGTGTCACCGAGTGCCTCAAAGACGTCTTTCACCACGGCCCGGACCTGCCGCTGGTCCACCCTGTTGCCCCGGGATCCCAGGAAGAGGGCGGTTCCGCTGTGTTCCTTGGCCAGCATTGGCCTGCCCCGCCGGAGCCAGTCGTCGACGGCGACAGCAGCCGGGACACCATAGGGAACTGTCCGTTCCTTGTTGCCCTTGCCGATCACGCGCAGGGTGCGGCGGTCCGGGTTGAGGTCGTCCACATCCATGCCGGCGAGTTCTCCGACCCGCAGTCCGGTCGCATACAGAAGCTCCACCATGGCCCGGTTGCGTACGGGCAAGGGCGCCCCTTCGGCGGCCGCTTCCGCCAGTCCGCCGAGCAATCTGGTGAGCTGCTGTGACTGCAGAACCCCTGGCAACGATTTTTCCCTCCTCGGAGCCCTGAGCCGCAGCGCCGGATCGGTTCCGATGAGGTCTTCCCGCATAGCCCAGGCGGTGAAGGACCGCGCCGTGGCCGATCTCCGGGCAAGGGTGGAGCGGGACATCCCTGCCTGGTTTTGCGCCCCGAGCCAGCGCCGCAGGGTCCCAAGCTCAAGACCGGGCAGCTCAATGATGCCTTCGGACGCGGCGTACTCCAGGAGGCTTCGAAGGTCTGAGAGGTAGGCACGCAGTGTGTGCGCCGACCTGGCCCGCTCACCTTCCAGATATCTGCCAAAGCCACCGAGTGCCTGCTCCAGCGCCGGGGGCAGTTCCTGATTGTCCACTCTCCTACTTTCCCAGCATTTGGCCCGCAATCACGCAAGGGACACAGGAACTAACCTGATTCCTTGGCCCGCTTCCAGCCTCCCCGCTCCCACGCGGCAAGCCCGAGCAACCCCAGCCTGCCCAGGCCCGCGCGCACGGATTCCTGGCTGAGCCCGGCGACAGCACAAAGTTTGTCTACGGAGCTCGTGGACCTTAGCGGCAGGGCGTCGAGGAGGATCAGATCCTCAAGGGTCAGTCCGTCGTGGGCGGCTGCGTGCCCGCCCCGGGTCTCGGTCAGGGCTTCCCCGCTGGGCGACGCCAGCTCGGCGATTTCGGCGGCATCAGTGACGCAGACGGCTCCACCGTCCCGGAGCAGCCGGTGGCAGCCCGCCGAATTGGCGCTGTGTACGGAGCCGGGAACAGCGCCCACCGCACGCCCCAGCATCTCCGCATGATGCGCGGTGTTCAGCGCACCGGAACGCCAACGGGCTTCCACTACCACCGTCACTGCGGACAGGGCGGCTATGAGTCTGTTGCGCTGCAGGAAGCGGTAGCGGGTGGGGGCAGATCCCGGTGGAACCTCCGCCATCAGCGCACCCTGGTTGCAGACGGCACGCAGGAGGTCCTCGTTGCCGGAGGGATAGAAACGATCCACGCCGCCTGCCATAACCGCAATAGTGGGCACTGCCGCCGAACCCCCGGCCAGGGCTGCCCTGTGGGCGTGGGCATCAATGCCGTATGCCCCGCCCGACACCACCGTGAAGCCACGCTGTGCCAGTGAATACGCAAGGTCCCCCGTCACGGAAGCACCGTAGCTGGTGCTGTCGCGGGACCCCACCAGGGCCACGCATTGCGCGGCGGGCGGCAGTTGCTGTTCCAGGCCCCGCCACCAGAGGCAGATGGGTTCCTGGATGCCAAGGTCGGCGAGCTGAGCGGGCCACAGTTCGTCCGATGGAACTATCAACCGGCCGCCGAGACGCGCCATGGTGGCCAGGTCCCGCTCAGGGGCGAGGTCGGGGATGCGCGGAGCCCAGCGCTTCAGTGCTGCAGCCATACCGGCCCAGCTGGTTCCGGCACCGTTGTCCGCCAGCAACCCCGTGATTTCCTGCTCCAGCTCCGGGCCTGCAGTCAACTGTCCGGTGGCGATCCTCAAGGCATCTGTGCCTCCCACAGCACGAACCAGGGCAAGGCCCGCGGCGTCCTGGGGTTCCATCAGTCGTGACAGTGCAGCGCGGGCAATCCTTTCGTTGTCCATGTGTGTCTTCCTTCACGCCGCTGCCGAGGCAGCC
This sequence comes from Arthrobacter pascens, assembly GCF_030815585.1. Lineage (NCBI taxonomy): Bacteria > Bacillati > Actinomycetota > Actinomycetes > Micrococcales > Micrococcaceae > Arthrobacter > Arthrobacter pascens. The sequence continues at coordinate 1,520,323 of NZ_JAUSWY010000001.1, read as the reverse complement.
TGCCGGAGGCTCAGCGCCTGTCCGATGTCGTTTGTGTCCGGTCTGTCGCGATGCGCAAGGTCGGCCAGCGTCCAGGCCAGGCGCAGCACCCTGTCGTAACCGCGTGCCGTCAGCACACCCCGCTCGAGCGAATGGTCGAGGATCTTGGTGGAGGCTGACGGGAGCCGGAGATCACCGCGCAGGATCCGCCCCGGCACCTGCGAGTTGGTTTCCAGGCCCAGGGTCTGCAGCCGTTCGGTCTGGCGGCGGCGGGCATCGCGTACACGCTGCGCTACGGATGCCGTGTCCTCTTCGGAGCCCGCCTGGCCGAAGTCGGCCAGGGAGACGCGCTCCACCTGGAGTTGGATATCCACCCGGTCCAGCAAGGGTCCTGACATCCTTGCGAGGTATCGGCGCCGCATCATGGGAGTGCAGGTGCAGTCCAGCCCCTTGCCTGACGCCTTGCCGCAGGGGCACGGGTTTGCAGCGAGGACCAGCTGAAACCGGGCCGGATAGGCAGCAGTTCCCGCGGAACGGTGAATGACCAGTTCCCCGCTCTCCAACGGCTGGCGGAGGGCATCCAGGACACGGCGTTCATATTCGGGTGCCTCGTCAAGGAACAGGACTCCACGGTGGGCCCTTGACGCTGCACCCGGGCGGGGAAGCCCTGACCCGCCGCCAATGATGGCGGCAGCCGTGGCCGAGTGATGCGGGTTTTCAAAGGGCGGCCGCCGCAGGAGCTGGACAGCAGAGGATGGCAGGCCGCAGAGCGAATGTATGGCGGTGACTTCCATGGCCTCGTTGTCCGCGAGGTCCGGCAGGAGCCCCGGCAGCCTCTCTGCGAGCATGGTCTTGCCTGCGCCGGGCGGCCCTGTCAGAAGCAGGTGATGGGCTCCCGCCGCAGCCACTTCCAGCGCCCGCCGGGCGTCGCCTTGGCCCGACACGTCAGCCATGTCGGGTATTGTCTGGATGCCCGCTGCAGCGTCCCCGAGGTCGGCCTCTTCCTCTGGCTCGAAGTCCAGCGCCAGTTCCTGCGGGTCGGCACCGAAATCGAGGGCAAGGCGGGCGAGGGTGCGGTAACCCCTGACGTTGGCTCCGGGTACCAAGGAAGCTTCGGCCAGGTTGGCCTGCGCCACCACGACCTCGGGGTAACCGGCCTGTACAGCTGCCATCACTGCCGGCAGAATGCCCCGTACCGGCCTGAGCCGGCCGTCCAGCCCGAGTTCAGCAATGAAGACCGTCCGCTCAGTGGGCCGGATGTCATTCGCCGCCCGCAGCACGGCCATAGTGACGGCCAGGTCAAAACCGGAACCACGCTTAGGCAGGGACGCAGGGATCAGGTTGGCCGTGATTTTTCTCCGGCTCAGCGGGATCCCTGAGTTTTTCGCGGCGGAACGGATTCGCTCCTTGGCCTCGTTCAGTGCCGCATCGGGCAGACCCAGGATCACAAAAGCGGGCAGGGTCTGTCCGATGTCGGCCTCGACCTCCACGATGTACCCGTTCAGCCCCACGAGTGCCACCGAGTAGGTCCGGCCCAATGCCATCTACCCCACCCCCTTGAGGTGTTCTACCCGGGGCTCTCCGCCGCCGTCGTCAACCACGGCGATGACGTCCACGCGCCGCAGCGGCATCCGCAGCTCCCGGTCCCGGCACCACGCCGATCCGAGCCGATGCAGGCGCGCCAGCTTTTCGGGCCCCACCGCTTCAAACGGATGCCCGTAGTCCAGGGAGCGGCGGGTCTTCACCTCGGCAATGACAAGGACATCGGCGTCCAGGGCCACGATGTCAATTTCGCCGTCCGGGCAGCGCCAGTTGCGTTCCACCACCAGCATGCCCAGCGATTCAAGATATCCGGCGGCGAGCTCCTCGCCGCGACGGCCCAACAGGTCTTTGGATTTCATATCTACCTCCGCGACCAGCCTGCAGGGACAGGGGCACAGAGGACAGGGACCTAATTCCCTATGTGAGTAACTCGGCTACGGAGGGTCCTATGTGGAGGAGCAGTCAACCGGCAGACCGACATCAGTTACCGAGGTCAACGTCCTTGGGCAGCGCCAGTTCCTCGTTGCGCGGAAGCTCTTCAACGTTGACGTCCTTGAAGGTGAGGACCCGGACACTCTTGACGAAGCGTGCCGAGCGGTAGACGTCCCAGACCCACGCGTCTTGCAGCGTCAGGTCGAAGTAGACCTCGCCGTCGGCGCTGCGGGCCTGCAGGTCAACGTGGTTGGCCAGGTAGAAGCGCCTTTCGGTCTCGACAACGTAGCTGAACAGCCCGACAACATCGCGGTACTCGCGGTAGAGCTGCAGCTCCATGTCGGTTTCGTAGTTTTCAAGGTCCTCAGCACTCATGCTTCCATCTTGCACCATCCAGCGGGCTGCAGGAGCCACGACCAGAGCCAGGAATCAGAGTTCGCCGCCGAGGAGGTTCCAGCTCACCCGGTGGTAGGGCGTGGGCCCGGCCGCGCGGAGCACGTCACGGTGGAACGCCGTGGCATATCCCTTGTTGACGTCCCAGCCGAACTCCGGGTATTCAACGTGCAGTTCGCGCATCCGCTGATCGCGTTCCACCTTGGCAATCACACTGGCTGCCGCGACGCTCAGGCACTGCATGTCTGCTTTGATGCGGGTATGAACCGGGGCGTCGCATCCGGGATCCGTGGCCGTCTGATCGAAAAGGGAGAGCTGCTCCGCCGGCGAGAGCCAGTTGTGGCTGCCATCCAGCAGCACCATGTCCGGGGTGACCCCTGCGGCAAGGATGTCCGACCATGCGCGTGTACCGGCCAACCGAAGGGCCGCGATAATGCCCAGCGTGTCGATCTCCTGCGCCGAGGCGTGCCCCACTGCCGAGGCGACACTCCAGCTCCTGACCAACGGCTCGAGACGCTCCCTCTCGGCAGGGTTGAGCAGCTTGCTGTCCCGCACGCCGGACAGCGGCTTCTGGGTGTGGAGGTCGACGACGGCGATCCCCACGCTCACGGGTCCGGCTAAGGCGCCTCGGCCCACTTCGTCGACACCGGCAAGGTAGCGGGCGCCCCGCTCTTTGAAGGTCCGCTCAAAGCGGAGGGTGGGAGCCTTGGAGCGGACGCCGGTAGCCGGGCGGGCCGCAGCCTTGGCAGGGACGGCCGGTACTGCTGTGGACATGGCTAACCCGCCGACGGCACGTTCCGGAAGGCGTCCGGGTAGTTGTCCAGGGCGGAGATGCGGTTGAGCGGCCATGCTATGACCGCCGCTTTGCCCTCGATGTCGGTGAGGTCGATGAATCCGCCGTTGGAGTCCATGTGGGACCGTGAGTCGGCGGAATGGTTCCGGTTATCGCCCATGACCCAGACCTTCCCTTGCGGTACGACAACATCGAAGTTACGGATCTGCGGTGCCTCGGCACTGTTGACGTAACTTTCGTCAATTGCGGATCCGTTGATGGTCAGTTTACCGCCGGCGTCGCAGCAGATCACGTGGTCACCCGGGAGGCCGATGACCCGCTTGACGAGGTGCTGTTCCGAATTGTCCGGCAGCAGGCCCACAAAGGTCAGGCCGTCCTGCACCCACGTGAACGGGCCCTCGGTTTTTTCCGGGGCGGGCATCAGCCAACCCTTTGTGTCCCGGAAAACCACCACGTCTCCCCGGGAAAGGGCGAACGGCTCCGGCACCAACAGGTTCACGAAGATGCGGTCGTTGACATCCAGCGTGTTGACCATGGATTCGGACGGAATGTAGAACGCCCGGAACAGGAACGTCTTGATCAGGAAAGACAGCACAACGGCGATCACCACCACCGTGGCAACTTCCTTCAGCCAGACAAACACCGGGCTGGGGTTTGAGGCCTCGGGCTGCGGCGCGGCAGAGTGCCTCCCTGCGGCCGGTGCCGCGGGAGTGGAGGCAGGATTGGCACCAGGAGGATTGGCGCCGGGAGGGGTGGATGCAGCGGCGGCACCCGGGGCCTCGGCCTCAGCAGCGCCGGCGCCGGCAACCGCGCCGGCAACCGCGCCGGTAGCTGGCGTGTCCGTGACAGCCTCAGGGCGCGGCTCAGGTGTCCGGGCGTGGTTCTCGGGCATCTACTGTCCGTCCTCTGTTGTTGGTCCTGCCGCTGGCGGCCGGGGTACTGCTGCAAATCTATCAAGCGGCCAGACGATCTGGACCGGCCTGCCGATCACTCTGTCCACCGGGACCATTCCGCCGCCCGGCGCACCGAGGAGGCTGCGGGAATCAGCTGACAGGGAGCGGTGGTCGCCGAGAAGCCAGACACGCCCCTCAGGCACGATGACGCTGAACGCCTGCGAGCTGGGCGCGTCCCCGTCGTAGACATATGGCTCGTCAAGGGCATTGCCGTTAACAGTCACGTGCCCGTCCGGATCGCAGCAGGCCACCGCGTCCCCGGAAAGCCCGATGACCCTCTTGACGTACGTGGTGTCGCTGCCGGTCAGGCCGAGCCATTGTCCGGCCCACATCACGGAATCCGCCAGGGGGCCCCTCCCGCTGTTGAGGGGAGCGAAAGTGCCCCGTCCGTCAAAGACCACGATGTCCCCGCGGCGGATGGGGGCGGCGTGAAAGTCCGTCTTGGAAACAAGGATGCGGTCCCCGCCGTCGAGGACCGGCTGCATGGACTCGGATGGCACATAGTACACATCCAACCACAGTGAGCGGACCAGTCCGCTGATGGCAACCGCGATGGCGAGGGCAAGGAACGCAAAACGCCAGCCCATTCTTCTGGGCTGGCGTTTTGTCTGGTCCATGATCCGTATCCTGGGGCGCTGTTGCGATTGGCTCCGGCGCTGGCCTGGTACGGCTTTGGCCCTGCGAATTGAGTCTTTGAAGACCTACTTGGCGGTGGTGAAGTCGCGCTTTTCCCTGATCTTGGCAGCCTTGCCGCGCAGTGCACGCATGTAGTAAAGCTTGGCGCGGCGCACGTCACCCTTGGTCACCAGTTCGATCTTATCGATGATCGGCGAGTGTACCGGGAAGGTACGCTCAACGCCGACGCCGAAGGAGACCTTGCGGACTGTGAAGGTCTCGCGGATGCCGTCGCCCTGGCGGCCCAGGACGAAGCCCTGGAACACCTGGACACGGGAGTTCTTGCCTTCGATGATGTTCACGTGCACCTTGAGGGTGTCCCCAGCGCGGAACTCGGGAACATCGGTGCGCAGCGAGGCTGCATCTACGGAATCGAGAATATGCATAATTCCACTCCTGGTGAACGCCACAGGTCATTCACTTTGGGTCACGGCGGCCAAGCCCGGATGCGCAGTACGCTCCGGAAATGACCGTCGAAAATTTTTGGGTCCGGTCCCGTCACTGATTGACGGCACCGGGTTGTCCGGCTGTTGGTTGCGCTCCCCCTGTGGCAGGTGCGGACCCAGCAGACACAAGGACTAATTTTGCCATACTCGGAGGCTTACAGCCAATTGCGGCGGCATCACGCCGACACTCTAGGCAGACGCCGAGCTTCCGGCGTCCGGGCGGGCACGGAGGCGCCCCTCGACGACGTCGTACCCCAGCTCGGCGAGAAACGTGCGGTCGGCGCGCGGCAGCTTCCCGGCGTCGAACGTCTCCAGCAGGTCCGGACGGCGTTCCGCCGTTCGCCGGTACTGCTCATGACGGCGCCACTGCGCGATTTTTCCGTGATTTCCGCTCAGCAGCACCGCCGGCACATCACGTTCCCGCCAGCTGGCAGGTTTGGTGTACACGGGGTATTCCAGGAGGCCGTCCGAATGGGACTCTTCCACGAGGGAGTCGGGGTTGCCCACAACACCCGGCAACAGCCTGCCGATGGCCTCCACCATGGCCAGCACGGCAACTTCACCGCCGTTCAGGACGTAGTCGCCAAGGCTCATGGGCCGAACCGTGAAATGATCTTCCGCCCATTCGATGACGCGCTCATCAATGCCCTCGTACCGGCCGCACGCGAACACCAGCTGGTCCTCTTCGGCGAGCTCGTAAGCAAGGGCCTGGGTGAAACGCTCCCCTGCCGGAGACGGCACGATCAGGACCGGACGGGCAACTCCGTCCCGGCGGGCTTCGGTCAACGAGGCCAGTGCCTGCGCCCACGGTTCAGCCTTCATGACCATTCCGGCGCCGCCACCATAGGGCGTATCGTCCACCGAGCGGTGCTTGTCCGTGGTGAAGTCACGGAGGTCATGGACGTGCAGGTCCAACAGCCCGTCCTGGCGGGCCTTCCCGATGAGGGACAGCTCCAGGGGCGCCAAGTACTCGGGAAAGATGCTGACGACGTCGATGCGCATCTAGCCGTTGTCCCCGGACCCGTGGCCCTCGGCGTCGTCGATGTTGACCTCGAAAAGGCCCTCGGGGGGCGTAACCAGGACAAATCCTTCGGCAACGTTGACCTCTGGAACAATCTGCTCCACAAAGGGGATCAGGATTTCCTTGCCGTCCGGTGTTTCGACCACCAGCAGGTCCTGTACGGGCAGGGTGCGGAGACCGGAGACCTTGCCAACCACATGGGACCCTACACGGGCTTCCAGGCCCACGAGCTCATGCTCGTACCAGCCTTCGTCGTCGTCCTCGTCCAGGTCTTCGGTTTCGATGAACAGCTTGGCGCCGCGAAGGGTCTCGGCCTGGTTTCGGGATTCAATTTCGTCGAACCCGAGAAGCAGGATGTCCTTGTTCCAGCGCGCACTGGTCACGGTCAGCGGGCCCGCGGAGGCTGGTTCCACAACAAACTCAGTACCGGGGACAAACCGGTCGGCCGGGGCGTCGGTCAATACCTGGACCGTGACTTCGCCGCGGATCCCGTGGGGTTTGCCGATTCGTGCCACCTGAAGCTGCATCTGTTCCTCTGTTCGGGGGTTGTACTCTCAAAAGCACTCCGGCCCCTCCACCGTTTCTGGTGAAGGGGCCGGAGAAAAACCGATATTGCCGAGCGCTTTAGCGGCGGCGGTCGGTATCGACGACGTCGACCCTAACCGGCTCGCCGTCTGCCAATGCCGCCACCACTGTGCGCAGTGCACGTGCCGTGCGGCCCTGGCGGCCGATCACCCGTCCGAGGTCATCCTGATGAACGCGAACCTCGAGGGTGTCCCCGCGGCGGTTGTTCTTCGAGCTGACCTTGACGTCCTCCGGGGAATCAACGATTCCGCGGACCAGGTGTTCGAGCGCTTCTGCCAGCAATTTACTCAGCCTCGGTGGTCTCTGCTTCGGCGTCGGCCGGGGCCTCCGCTGCGTCGTCCTTCTTGGCCTTCTTGGTGATGGCTTCCGGGATGATCACGGAACCCTTTTCCGGGGTTACGAAGGCAGCCTTGGGAGCCTTGGTCTTCAAGGTGCCCTCCTGGCCCGGGAGACCCTTGAACTTCTGCCAGTCACCGGTGATCTTAAGGATCGCGGCGACCTGCTCGGACGGCTGTGCGCCGACGCCGAGCCAGTACTGGGCACGGTCCGTGTCGACCTCGATGTATGAGGGCTCTTCGGTGGGGTGGTACTTGCCGATCTCTTCAATGGCACGGCCATCACGCTTGGAGCGTGCGTCCATGACGACGATGCGGTAGTACGGTGCGCGCATCTTACCAAAGCGCTTAAGGCGAATCTTTACGGCCACTTTTGTGGTCACTCCTGTTTCAGAAAAGGGGGTGAACCGACGTTCTGCACCCGTGGGGCGGGCCATACTTGAGGGTTCGAAGGACAGGATCCGGACGCGGAGAGAGGGGCCACGCAGATCGAGTACCTGTTTATTGTGCCAGATCAGCGCCGGGATTTCGACTTGACAGGTGCCGGAGGCCGCAGAGGGACCGGCCAGGAACACCGGACCGGCACTCAGGAAGACCAGACGTACAGCCCGGTCCGGTCCGCGTCGTCGATTCCGCTGGCCAGCTCTGCCAGCTGCTGCACGTACTTCCGGGCTTCGTCGGCGCCGAACGGCATGTCATCCTGGGCTGCCCATTTTTCGGCCACTTCGTCCAGGACGTTGCCTTCACCCTCGGTTTCGTAGCTGAGCAGGTCCGCGAGCGCCCGGACCATGGCCGGCGGAACTCCGAGCAGCGAATCACTGGCCACGTCAACCATGGCAAGTTCGTAGTCAGCACCGCCGGCGTGGACGGCCGCACCTGCGAGGTCGCCAAGCTGTTCGATTTCGAAATCACTGACGCCGGGAATCCGCAGGCCTGGTCCCGAAGGCGAGCCCCCGTCATCCAGGATCCCCGCGCGCTTTAGCGCGCCGTCGTGGGTTGCAGCAAAGATTTCAGTGAAGCCCATGGGAATCGCCCTCATTCCGTCGACGGTGCGGCCCCGTCAGGCGGCAATTAACGCCGCCCCGGCCGTTCGGACTCAGCCTAACGCACAGCGCGCCGCAGTTATTCAGCCGCACCGGCTAGCGGACGGCGACGCGGATGTTGTTGCGCCAGGGATCCTCGAAACGCAGCTCAGCCCCGGTGTGGTGGGCGGCGACTCCGGCGACCTTAAGGCGGTCGGCGAGGGCGCCGACGTCGTCACCCGTCGGGACTTCAATCAGCACCTCACCCAGGCCGAGGGTGTCCTGGCGGGGACCCGCGCCGCGGCTGTTCCACACATTCATGGCCATGTGGTGGTGGTAGCGGCCGGCGGAGACGAACAGCGCCTGACCGTGCCAGCCCGCGGTCTTTTCAAACCCCAGGGTGCCGACGTAAAAATCATGGGCTGACTGGACGTCGCCCACTTGGAGGTGGACGTGTCCGACGCCAGCTTCGGCCCGCTGCTGGCCATCCACGGACTCCTGCGTCAGGTGCTCTTGCAGGTAACGCTGCGGCGGCAAGGCCAGGCTGTCCATCACCACGTCCTTGCCGTTCCAGGACCAGGATTCCCGCGGACGGTCCCAGTACAGTTCAATGCCGTTGCCTTCAGGGTCGTTGAAATAGAACGCCTCGCTCACCAGATGGTCGGCACTGCCGGTAAAGGACCGCGGCTCGTACTGCGCCACCGTTGCCACGGTGGCGGCCAGCGACGCCTGGTCACCAAAGAGCAGCGCGGTGTGGAACAGGCCGGCCTCCCCCCTGCCGGGCAGGTTCAGCCCTGGCGCCGGAGCGAGGTGGACCAGCGGCCTCCGGAGCCGGCCAAAGTAGAGGCCTCCATCCTGCTCAGCGATGATCTCGCGTCCCAGCGCGCGCTGGTAGTAATCCGTCATGAGCTTCATATCACCCACCTTGAGCATCACAGTGCCCATGGTGAGGTCGGCAGGAAGAAGATCCTGGCTGGTGGCTTCTGCAGTCATTGAACACTCCCGGGTCGACGGCCATCGGGGTTTGAGGGCCTCTACCTATATAAATTACTTGAAGCTTCAATTTATTCCCAAGTCTGCCATGCGGAACCTAGCGGATCAGTCGCCCGCCCATCACCACGTGCCGGAACGCGGATATGGTTGACGGCACCTTCCGCGGATCCTCCGTGCAGACCACCACGTCCGCGGGCGCGCCTTCCGACAGTCCGTCCGCTCCCAGCCATTCGCGCGCACCCCAACAGGCGGCGTCGAGCGCGGAAACCGCGGGAAGCCCCGCCCAGTGGAGGGCCAGGACCTCGTCCGCGAGCCGCCCATGCCCGATAACGCTTCCGGCGTCCGTGCCCGCGTAGATCCGGACCCCTGCCTCGAAGGCCTCCAGCACCCGTTCCGCACGCCGCTCCCAGAGCGCGCGCATGTGGGCCGCGTAGCGGGGAAACTTCGAGTCGGCCTGTTCGGCGATGCCCGGGAAGGTGGCGATATTGATCAGGGTGGGCACAATGGGTACCCCCTGGCCGGCCAGCCGGGGAAGATGCCGCGGGAGCAGCCCGGTGGCATGCTCGATGCAGTCAATGCCTGCATCGAGCATGTGGTCCAGCGTTTCCTCAGCAAAGCAGTGGGCTGTCACCCGGGAGCCCTCATCATGGGCCGCCTGCACAGCTTCCTTTACGACGGCGGCTGGAAACGACGGCGCCAGGTCCCCGGCGTCCCGGTCGATCCAGTCCCCCACCAGCTTGACCCAGCCGTCCCCGGCCCGGGCCTGCTTCCGGACTGCCTCAACCAGCCCGCCAGGCTCCACTTCGACGGCGAAGTTCCGCAGGTAGCGCCTAGTACGCGCAATGTGCCGGCCTGCCCTGATGATCCTCGGCATGGCGGGTTGCTGCTGCAGCCAGCGGGTATCACTCGCGGCGCCGGCATCCCGGACAAGGAGTGTCCCCGCGTTGCGGTTGGTGCGGGCCTGTTCTTCGGCGACCTCATCTGCAACCGCCCCGCCTGGCCCCAGGCCTATGTGGCAGTGGGCATCAACAAGGCCGGGAAGCACCCAACCGGAAAGGACCGTGTCCGGGGCGCCTTCCGGACGCTGGAACGTGAGCCTGCCGTCCACCGACCACAATCCGTGGGATTCCTGGTCCGGCCCGGTCAGAACAGTGCCGCTGAACTCGATGATCCCTGGCATGGCCTAGATCTCCCTCCGCATGCTGATCCGGCGACCCAGCGCGTCCAGGCCAAGCTCCACCTCGTGGACACGCAGGGCAGCCAGTCGGGGACCCGGACACCTGTACTCTTCAAAGCCGCAACTGACGTAAAACGGAGCGTTAAACGCGATGTCGGCGAAAGTGCACAGCGTCATCGCCGTGAACCCCCGGAGCCTGGACTCATTGGCGGCGGCTTCCACCAGGGCCCGTCCGACACCTCGCCTGCCTGCCAACGGGTGCACCGAGAGCTGCTCAAGATGAGCCTGGCCGTCAAGCTCGTCGACGCGCGCGAACCCAACCGGCGGCCGTCCCGCAACAAGAATGAATAGTTCACTGCCGTCCCCGGACGGCTGCGGTGGCGGAAGAAGAACTCCGCCCAGCGCTTCCTGAAGCTGCGCATCCGCTGCCAATTCCAGCCGCGCGAGGCCGGCCATATCGTCCTGCTCCGCCACTCTGATGATGGTTGCCCCGTTGGTCTGAATCACGCCGTCAGGCTAACACCAGGAAGCGGGCACCACCGTCACAGTCCCAGGCGGCAGAGCCTGTGGTAGCTTCATCTAGACCACACGGGTGCCCTTGCAGGGGCTGAGATCGGGCTGACGCAGCCTGCGACCGTTGAACCTGTCCGGGTAATGCCGGCGAAGGAAGTGAGTATTCAATGAATACGCAAGAAACACAGTTGATCCCTGCCCGGAATGGAACAGCCCCACATGAAAGTGCCCCCCACGATACCCAGTCGCTGAAGTCCCACTCGTTGGCCTTCATCAACGACGAGGCCGCTGGAATCCGGGTACCGGTGACGGAGATCGCCTTGGAACCCTCCCCCAGCGGCGCGGCGAACGGCCCCTTCCGGGTCTACCGGACAGCCGGCCCCGGAAGCGATCCTGTGGTTGGACTCAGCCCCTTCCGCTCGGAATGGATTGAAGCGCGTGCAGACACAGAGCCGTACAGCGGCCGCGGGCGGAACCTGCTCGACGACGGCCGGTCGGCTGTGCGCCGCGGCGCAGCGTCCGCGGAGTGGAAGGGAGCGCAGCCGGTGCCCCGCCGCGCCGTCGCAGGAAGGACTGTGACCCAGATGCGCTACGCAAGACAGGGCATCATCACCCCGGAGATGCGGTTCGTGGCGCTCCGGGAGAACTGTGACGTTGAGCTGGTGCGCAGCGAAGTGGCGGCAGGGCGGGCGATCATTCCCAACAACATCAACCACCCCGAGTCGGAGCCGATGATCATCGGCAAGGCCTTCCTGGTGAAGATCAACGCCAACATCGGCAACTCCGCCGTCACCAGTTCCATCGCGGAGGAGGTGGACAAGCTGCAGTGGGCCACCCAGTGGGGTGCGGACACGGTGATGGACCTGTCCACGGGCGATGACATCCACACCACCCGTGAATGGCTCATCCGGAACTCCCCCGTGCCGATCGGCACCGTGCCCATCTACCAGGCACTGGAGAAGGTCAACGGTGAAGCCAACGCGCTGACCTGGGAGATCTTCCGCGATACCGTCATTGAGCAGTGCGAGCAGGGTGTGGACTACATGACCATCCACGCCGGAGTGCTGCTGCGGTACGTTCCCCTGACAGCCAACCGGGTCACGGGGATTGTGTCCCGCGGCGGCGCCATCATGGCCGGCTGGTGCCTCGCGCACCACCAGGAGAACTTCCTCTACACCCACTTTGACGAGCTCTGCGAGATCTTCGCGAAATACGACGTCGCGTTCTCGTTGGGCGACGGCCTCCGGCCGGGGGCGACGGCGGACGCCAACGATGCGGCGCAGTTCGCCGAACTGGACACCTTGGCCGAGCTCACCCAGCGGGCCTGGGAGTTCGATGTCCAGGTCATGGTGGAAGGCCCCGGTCACATCCCTTTCCACTTAGTCCGCGAGAACGTGGAACGCCAGCAGGAGCTGTGCAAGGGAGCACCGTTCTATACCCTCGGCCCGCTGGTGACCGATGTGGCGCCGGGCTACGACCACATCACCTCAGCCATCGGCGCCACGGAGATTGCCCGCTACGGCACGGCCATGCTCTGCTACGTCACGCCGAAGGAGCACTTGGGCCTGCCCAACAAGGACGACGTCAAGACCGGCGTCATCACCTACAAGATCGCCGCCCACGCCGCCGACCTCGCCAAAGGCCACCCCGGCGCCCATGAGCGGGACGATGCCCTGTCCAGGGCCCGGTTCGAGTTCCGCTGGCGCGACCAGTTCGCACTGTCCCTGGATCCCGTCACCGCCGAGGCCTTCCATGACGAGACGCTGCCGGCAGAACCCGCCAAGACTGCACACTTCTGCTCGATGTGCGGCCCCAAGTTCTGCTCCATGAGGATCAGCCAGGACATCCGGGATGAATACGGAACAGCAGAGTCCCAGGCTGCCCTGGCCGACATGGCTGCCGGGATGCGGGAAAAGAGCCAGGAGTTCCTGGCGGCAGGCGGCAAGGTGTACTTGCCGGAGCTGCAGCTTCCCGCGAAGGGCTAGCCGGACTGCCAGCCGCGTCAGGAAGCCCGGGCTGACCGGCTGCGGCTGGCTTCGCCGATGAAGGAACGGATGGCGCGGTCCCCCTCAGCGGAATCCTGGGGCCGGTGCCCTCCCGCAGCAATGCGGTGCAGGGCGCCGGTTTCGCGCAGGTAGCCGGCAATTTCTTCATAGAGGGGTTCCCAGCCGCCGGTGAGGACCATGGTGGGCACCCCGGGAACAATGTGCAGCGGGGCCTCCCAGACCGGAGCCTGCAGCCGGAGCCGCCGCGCTGACCGTTCTTCCTCCGGCGTGGCTGGTTCCTGCAGGTCCGCCGCGTACACACGCCGAACGAATTCCCGCTTGAAGTCCACGTCGCCGAGCTGTTGGCGGACGTCGAACAGCGGCTGCATCAGCGCGAGGTGCGCCGCTGTGGCCGGCAGCTCTGCGGTCAGCGACAGGCAGGCCGGTTCCACCAGGGTCAGTGAGAACACCAGGTCCGGCCGTTCGACGGCGGCCATCATGGCAGCGATCGCGCCCTGGGAATGCGCCACGACGTGACCGCCTGCCTCGCCCCGGCCGTCATCCGCGAGGGACCGCAAGACAATTGCTGCGTCAGCGGCGAAGGACGATTCCACAGGTTCAGCCACGGGATCAAATCCGTGCCGCCGCAGGAACAGTGCGTCGTACGCCAGTGCCATGCCGTGCTGGCGGGGCCACGCCGCCGCGCCGAACCTACCGGCGCCGTGGACGAAAACTACCCTCTGCTTGAACATGACCCAACCCTAATCCACGGCTCCGACATCCCATCCAGGTAGCAGTAAGTGTCGTTTTGAACACTCGAAACGACACTTACTGCTACCCAGTAATACTTTGTTTGGTTGGTGAGGCGTGTTGGCAGTAGGGGCAGCGGGTGAGCTGCCGGATGAGGGCCCGTTTCCTTGAGGACCCCGTACAGGCTCAGGCTGCCCCTACTGCTTTTGGCGTGGCCAGGCGTTTCCTGGTCATGAACAGGTGCGCTGCGATCTTGCCCAGCGTGCCGGAGTACTGGCGCGCCACGTACTCTGCGGCAGCCCCGTCCTTCTTGAAGCGGTATCGTCGATCACCCACGCCTCCGATGCAATGGGCTCGTCGGCTGCATCGACTTGCGCCGCCCCTCCGGCATCAGCCCCTGCAGATATAACCGGCCCTTCGCCCGCTGGTCCTTCCGGCCCAACGCGCGATCACCCGACGCAGTCCTCCAGCTCGACCCGCAAGTCCTGCCTTTGTCATACCTGCGAAACGAAACTGACAGGTCAAGTCAGCGTTTATAAGCCCCATAACAGAAAAGCCTAACAAAGTACTACTAGCCGAAGTCACCAGTGCCTGACCCAAATATCCCAGGGCCCCCTGCCGTTGTGGCGCACTGTTGCCTGGGCCACGGACTCCGAAGCCCCTTGGCCCGAAGCGGGGCGATCACTCGGCGCCCGCGCGTTGGCCAATGAGTAACCGCTCGGAAGTGAAGGAACTCCCTGCCCGAGTCTTGCCAGATTCTTTCCCTAATCTTGAGCCGAAGTTGAAGCACGTTATCAATACTGAGAACAAACCGGCTGTTCGTCTCGAATGCCTGGAGCTTAAGTGGCGGTGCACTGCGTGAACCGGGACCTCAACAAGGCGGTGTAAGCACCACGAGAGAAGAGATCTTGTACAACTACTAGGGAGAAATAAATGAAACGAACATTAGTCGCGTTAGTCGGCGCCCTCACGCTTCTGGTTGCGGGGCCCCTCGCCCCGGCCCGGGCTACAGACCCGAGTATCACGCCCGCGCAGGTCAACACCGGCTTCTCAGGCGCCGCCTATGGCTCCTACATCTTCAATTCTGACAAGTCGCTCACATCGGGTCCGACGGCGAATTCTGGGGTTAGCTGCACCGCCAGCACAGGAAAGACTTCCGCTAACAACCTGGCCGGAATCAATGTCCCCGCAGTCGGGACTATCGGCGCGGCAACAACAAGTGTCAAGACTCTGCTGTCGACAACAGGTAAGCGCATTGAGGGACGGTCAACCATTGCCGGGGCGGACTTATTGGGCGGACTCATCACGGCCGGGACTATCACCTCCGAGAGCTCTGCCGAAAAGAACACCGCAGGAATATTTACCGGAACGAATCATACGAGTATTGCCAGTCTCAAAGTCCTGGGTGTCACAGTGAATGTCAATCCGGCCGCCAACACGGTTATTGACCTCAAGCTGCCGCTTCTGGGTTCGATTGGCAAGATCACACTCAATGGCCAGGAGAAACGAATGGTCAGCGGCGATTATCGGGTATCCACGACGGCGCTGCGGGTACAGATCCTCAAGGCCGGGCTACCGGGCCTCAAGGCCGGAACGGACATCCGTCTCGGTGTCAGCATCGTCAAGCTGACGCCCCCGCAGACAGGATATCTAAGTGGTGCAGGGTTCAGTACAAGGGCCTTATTGTTGTCCGGTCTCGTCGGATCAGGTCCGACCGCGCATGCCTCGGTCAAGTGCGGCGGCGGAACCTCAGCGGCAAATCTGGCCGGGGTCACCATCCCGGGCCTCGCATCGGCCGGAGTCACCTCGACGACGACTACCGGCGTTCTGTCGCCCGAGCCCAAGAGCAGCGTGACCAACACCCTTGCGGGGCTCAACGTGCTGAGCGGCTTAGTTCAGGCTGACGCTATCAAGGCAGAGACCAGCGCCAGCCGGCCTCCGGCAGGCGGCAAGGTCACGTTGACGGATACTTCGGCGTTTGTCAATCTCAGGATCGCCGGGCTGCCAGCGATCAACGCCTCTGTTGCACCCAACACCGTGATCCAGGTGCCGGGCCTGGGCCAGGTCACCTTGCACAAGGTGACTAAGTCGTCCACGACAATAGTCGTCACCATGGTCGAAATTGTCTTGAATCAGGCGCTCGGCGCTCTGCCCACAGGATCGAAGATTCAGATCGGCTATTCGAGCTCGCGCATCGGGACGTAGACGCTCGACGTCCGGCCAGGGTGCCGCCGCCATCCGCGGCGGCGCCCCTCCGTCATTCCGGTGCCGTGTCGGCCGCCCTTCAGCTTCCAGCGCTTCCAGCTGGATGGGCGATGCGGCTACTTGCCGCCGAGGAACTTGTCGAACCCCTTGGGCAGGTTGAGCTGGGAGGGATCGAAGTCGCCTGACTGCTGGCCGAAAGCTGCGCCGGTGGGTAGTGGCTTCGCAGCGCCGGCGCGGCGTGCCTCCGCTTCCTTCAGCTCCTGGGCTGCCTTGGCCGGGTTTCCGGAGCGAGCTTTCTTCTTCGGGGCGTTCTTGCCGCCCTTGCGCCCGCCGCCGTTGGGGCCGGCCATTCCGGGCATCCCGGGCATGCCGCCGCCCTGCGCCATCTTCTTCATCATCTTCTGGGCCTGCGCGAAGCGTTCCAGCAGGCCGTTCACCTCTGAGACATGCACGCCTGAACCGCGGGCGATGCGGGCGCGGCGGGAGCCGTTGATGATCTTCGGGGCCACACGCTCGTGCGGGGTCATGGACCGGACAATGGCCTCTACGCGGTCGATCTCGCGTTCGTCGAATTGCTCGAGCTGCTGGCGGATGTTCTGCGCACCCGGCATCATCATCAGCATCTTTTTCATGGAGCCCATGTTGCGGATCTGCTGCATCTGGGCCAGGAAGTCGTCCAGGGTGAAATCTTCCTGGTCGGCGAACTTCTTCGCCATACGGGCGGCTTCGTCCTTGTCCCAGGACTTCTCGGCCTGCTCGATGAGCGTCAGGACATCGCCCATGTCCAGGATGCGTGAGGCCATCCGGTCCGGGTGGAACAGCTCGAAATCGTCCACTCCTTCACCGGTGGAGGCAAACATCACGGGCTTGCCGGTGACCGACGCCACGGAAAGCGCGGCACCGCCGCGGGCGTCGCCGTCGAGCTTGGACAGGACCACGCCGGTGAAGTTGACGCCTTCATCAAAGGCCATTGCCGTATTGACGGCGTCCTGGCCGATCATGGCATCGATGACGAACAAGACTTCGTTGGGAACAATGGCCTTGCGGATCTGCCGCGCCTGCTCCATCATCTCGGCGTCCACGCCGAGACGGCCGGCGGTGTCCACAATAACGACGTCGTGCAGCTTCTGCCGCGCTTCCTCTACACCTGCACGGGCGACGGCGACAGGGTCGCCGGCCGGATGCTCCAGTTCGGAGGTGGCACCCGGGTGCGGGGCGAAGACCGGCACGCCGGCACGCTTGCCCACCACCTGGAGCTGGGTGACGGCATTGGGACGCTGGAGGTCGCAGGCTACCAGGATGGGGCTGTGGCCCTGGGCCTTGAGCCACTTGGACAGCTTCCCGGCGAGGGTGGTCTTACCGGCACCCTGGAGGCCGGCGAGCATGATGATGGTCGGGCCGGTCTTGGCAAGGCGGATGCGGCGGGTCTCACCGCCGAGAATCTCAACAAGTTCCTCGTTGACGATTTTTACAATCTGCTGGCTCGGGTTCAGCGCGCCCGAAACCTCGGAACCCAAAGCGCGTTCGCGCACGCGGCCGGTGAATTCGCGGACCACGGCAACGGCGACGTCGGCATCCAGGAGTGCCCGCCGGATCTCCCGGACGGTGGCATCGACGTCAGCCTCGGTGAGGCGGCCCTTGCCACGGAGATTCTTGAAGGTTGCTGTCAACCGGTCAGAGAGTGAATTGAACACGCGCCGTGCACTTCTTTCAGTGGATCTACAGATGGCGGCCGGTGCGGCTCGCCACGGTGGTGGCAGTCGATCGCTGAACCAACCGCCTCAACAACGGGACTCGACTATCTAGGGTACCAACACGGGCAGGCATGATGGCATGCTGGCATGGTGACGAGCCAAACAACGGTAAAAACCCTGCTGATCCTCGGCGCCTCCGGAGACCTCACCGGCCGGCTTCTGCTGCCGGGCCTGGCCCGGCTGCTGGCGGGCGGCCGTGCCGAGGGCCTCAAACTGGTGGGTGCCGGCTCAGATGCCTGGACTCCGGGACAGTGGCGGGAGCGGGTGCACCAGGCGTTCGCGGAGGCGACCAAGTCCGCGGACCCAGCCGGAAAGAAGGCCCTGGCAGCTGTGGAGAAGAAAACCACCTACCATCAGCTGGACGTCACGGCGGAAGGTCCACTGGCATCGCTGCTGGCGGGACTCGACGGCCCCACCGCCGTCTACTTCGCCCTGCCGCCGCGCGTCAGCCAGCTGGCCTGCGAGGCCCTGCGGCGCGAACACGTTCCGCCAGGCACACGCCTGGTCATGGAGAAGCCATTCGGGTCCAGCGAGAAATCGGCCCGTTCCCTCAACGGGACCCTGGTGGCGCTTGTCCCCGAAGACCATATCCACCGCGTGGACCATTTCCTGGGCAAAGCCACCGTCCTCAACATCCTGGGCCTGCGTTTTGCCAACAATTTCCTGGAGCCGGTGTGGAACCGGGACTACGTCGAGAAGGTGGAGATCATTTTCGACGAGGATCTGGCGCTGGAAGGACGCGCGCGCTACTACGACGGCGCCGGTGCCCTGCGGGACATGATCCAGAGCCATCTCCTGCAGATCATGGCGCTGATGGCTATCGAGCCGCCGGCCACCATTGGCGAGCGGGATCTGCGCGACGCCGTCTCCGCGGTACTCCGCGCCAGCAGCATCAGCGCACCCTATGCAAAATCCACCCGGAGGGCCCGGTATTCGGCGGGCACCATGTCCGGCAGGGAAATCCCGGACTACGCCAAGGAAGAGGGTGTGGACGCGGCCAGGGGCACTGAGACCCTTGCCGAGGTCCACGTGGAAATCGACAACTGGCGCTGGAACAACGTTCCCTTCATCCTGCGCTCCGGCAAGGCCCTGGGTGCGAGGCGTAAGGAAGCCGTAGTCACGTTCCGGCCTGTCCCCCACCTGCCCAAGGGGTTCACCGGCGTGGACTCGCCCAATCAGCTGCGCATCGGCTTTGGGCCGGACACGCTCCAGTTCGATGTGGACGTCAACGGCCCCGGCAACATCTTCAGCCTGAGCCGCACCACCTTGAATGCCGAACTCAGCGCCTCCGAACTCCTTCCCTACGGCGAAGTGCTGGAGGGTGTCCTAAGCGGCGATCCTTTGCTCTCCGTCCGCGGCGACACAGCGGAGGACTGCTGGCGGATTGTTCAGCCTGTGCTCAAGGCGTGGCAGCGCGGTACAGTGCCGCTGGAAGAGTACGACGCCGGGTCCCCGGGTCCCAAGGGATGGTCAGTCTCCGCGCCCCCTCAGTGATGGGCCGCCGCGTAAAACAGAAAAGCCAACACAGCAGAGCGGGCAGGAAACCTTTCCAGGTTTCCTGCCCGCTCTGCTTATGGCTGTACTGCTTTACCAGACTGCGGCGACTCTAGATTGCGGCTACGCCGCGCTCTCCGGTCCGTACCCTGACTGCCTCGAAGACATCCACGGTCCAGACCTTGCCGTCTCCGGCGCGCCCCGTGTTGGAGCTGGCGATGATGACATCCAGGATGTCGTCGGACTGTTCGTCCGTGGCCAGCACCTCAACCCGGATCTTTGGCAGGAGGTCCACGTTGTATTCAGCTCCGCGGTAAACCTCCGTGTAGCCGCGCTGCCGGCCGTAGCCGCTGGCCGCGCTGACCGTCAGTCCCTGGACGCCGTAGGCTTCCAGGCCTTCCCGGATGGACTCCAGCTTCTCCGGCCTGACGATTGCTGTGATCAGTTTCATGCCCCCACGCTTTCCTTACCTGTTGCCGACTCGGTCGCTTTGACGCTGGACTTCCCATCGGAAGGTGCGCCGTCTGCCGGGCGCCCCTTGCCGGTGATCAGTTCATGCAGCGGCTGGAAGCTTCCGCCGTGGCCGCCCACACCAAACTCGTAGGCCGTCTCGGCGTGCAGGCTGAGGTCGACACCGACCACTTCCTGTTCCTGCGAAACGCGGAAGCCCATGGTCTTGTGGATGGCGAAGGCAATGATTGCCGTCAGGATCGCCGAGTAGGCGATAGCGATGCCGGCTGCTGCAAGCTGGGCCCAGAGCTGGGTCAGGCCGCCGCCGTAGAAGAGGCCGCCGCCCACACCTTCGGCGGGGAGGGCGATGAAGCCGAGGGCAACCGTGCCGATGATGCCGGACACAAGGTGGACGCCCACAACGTCAAGGGAGTCGTCAAAGCCCCAACGGAACTTGAGGCCGACTGCCAGGGCTGATGCGGAACCGGCGATGAGACCGAGGCCGAGGGCACCCACAGGGCTGACGTTTGCACAGGCCGGCGTGATAGCGACGAGGCCGGCGACGACGCCTGAGGCTGCGCCCAGGGAGGTGGGGTGTCCGTCGCGGATGCGTTCGGTGATGAGCCAGCCGATCATGGCTGCGGCCGGTGCTGCGAGGGTGTTGACCCAGATCAGGCCACCCTGCTCAGCGGTAGCGGCCAGGCCGCCGTTGAACCCGAACCAGCCGAACCAGAGGATGGCAGCCCCGAGCATCACGAAGGGGATGTTGTGGGGGCGGTGGTTCGGGTCCTTACCGAAGCCCTTGCGGTTGCCGATGATCAGGACGAGGATCAGGGCAGCCACACCGGCGTTGATGTGGACCACTGTGCCGCCGGCAAAGTCGATGGCCGGGCCGAGCGCCTGGCCGATCGCGCCTTCCGCACCGAAGAGGCCGCCACCCCAGACCATGTAGGCGAGCGGGCAGTAGACCAGTGTTACCCACACCGGCACGAACACGGTCCAGGCGCCGAACTTGGCACGGTCCGCGATGGCTCCGCTGATCAGGGCCACGGTAATGATGGCGAAGGTTGCTCCGTAGCCGACGAGGATGAGGCCTTCGGGCGACTCCGCCGTGTTGACGCCCTCAAGACCGAAGCTGGCGAACGGGTTCCCGACCATCTGCAGGAAGCCTTCACCGCCACTCATCGAGTAACCCCAGAGTACCCAGACAACACTCACGATGCCGATGGAGATGAAGCTCATCATCATCATGTTCAGTGCAGCTTTGGCGCGCGTCATGCCGCCGTAGAAAAATGCCAGACCCGGTGTCATGAACAGCACGAGTGCCGCCGCCACCATGAGCCATACGTGACCTGCGGTAAGTTCCATGGTGCACGTCCTCCCTATGATCGATACTGCGGAATAATCCGCCTGCCAACGCCCTTTGCGTTCTGTAAAGAGTTTGTCTGCGCTGTGTTTCGCCCGCGGAGGATTTACATTGCGGGCTTGTTACAACAACCTCTAGGAAGTAAATGGTGCATATCTGGCTTGTTACGGTTATGTTTCATCACTCCCGCCGGCACCCGTTAACCCAAACTGCAAGGACACCCGCACCATGACGGCAACAACACGTGCGAGTGGCGCCACCACGCGGATTTTGTCCCTCCTGCGCCGTCAACGGCCCAAGCTTCCACGCGACATCAAGGTGATGCTGGCCGCAGCGTTCCTCATCGCCCTCGGATTCGGCCTTGTTGCGCCTGTGTTGCCACAGTTCGCCACTACCTTCGGCGTCGGAAACACCGAAGCGGCGGTGATTGTCGCCATCTTCGCGTTCATGCGCCTGGTGTTCGCGCCCGGGGGCGGTGCATTGATCGGCCGCCTTGGCGAACGCCCTGTGTACGTGGGCGGGCTGCTCATTGTGGCGGCCTCGACGGCGGCCTGCGCCTTTGCCCAGGACTACTGGCAGCTGCTGGTGTTCCGTGGCCTCGGCGGAGTGGGCTCTGTCATGTTTACCGTGGCCTCCATGGCGCTGGTGGTCCGGCTGGCACCGCCTGAAAGCCGCGGCAGGGTGTCCGGCGCGTACGCGTCCGCTTTCCTGATCGGCAACGTGTGCGGGCCGATCGTTGGCGGCATGCTGGCCGGCTTCGGGCTGCGCGTGCCCTTCCTGGCCTATGCAGCGGCTCTGGTGCTCGCGGCCGCTGTGGTCCAGACGCAGCTTAGCCATGAGCCATCCGACACCCGGTCCGCCGGGACCCGGCCACCCGATATGCGTTTCGCCGAGGCGCTTGGCCAGGGCACCTACCGTTCGGCCCTGCTCTCCAGTTTTGCCAACGGTTGGGCCACCTTCGGCGTGCGGATGGCCACCGTTCCGCTGTTTGCCGTGGCGGCACTGGGGTCCGGCCCGGAAGCTGCGGGCCTGGCGCTTGCGGTCTTCGCCGCGGGCAACGCCGCCGCCTTGGTCTTTTCCGGCAGGCTGGCGGACAGCCTGGGCCGGCGGCCAATGATGGTTTCAGGGCTGCTGGTCACCGGGATCTCCACAGCATCCATCGGGTTCACCCACGAACTGGGATGGTTCCTCGCAGCCTCGGCGCTGGCCGGCGTCGGGTCGGGCCTGCTGGGACCGGCCCAGCAGGCCGCCGTCGCCGACGTGATCGGCAATGAACGTTCCGGCGGCCGCGTGTTGGCCGCGTACCAGATGACAGCAGACATCGGCGCGATCGTGGGCCCTATCCTGGCGGGCGTGCTCGCCGACCGGCTTGGCTACGGCTGGGCTTTCGGTGTGACCGGCGGCGTTCTGGTGTTGGCCGCTGCAGCGTGGATGGTCACGCCCGAAAGCTTCCGGTACCAGTCCACCGCGAAGCCCTGACTCCCCGCCCGGCGCCGCGGTCCACGGGTCACCCCGGCTTTGGCTAACCTAGAAGGGACCAACTAAAACCCGCGGAGGTACTGCCTTATGGCGCCAATCGACCATTCACCTGAGAATTCGGCTACCCCCGACCCCTCTGGCCAAGACTCCGCTCCAGCGGGCAGCAAGAAGCGTTCGCGGCTGATCGCCGCCGGAGCAATCGTCGCCGTTATAGCAGCAGCCGCGGTGGCCATCCCTTTGACTTTCGGCCCCCCGTCGCCGGCGCCGGAGCCCGCCGCCTCGAACACGGCCACCGCCAGCGAAACCGCAGAAGTGGGAACACCTGTCACCTACTACGAGCAGGCCGGGCCACCAGCCGGGTCACCGTTGGAAAAGGTTGAGCCCCTTGAGGTGAGCGTGTCCAAGGACCTTGTCGGCACCTCCCTGAACAAGGGCCTGATAGGAATCTCGCTGGAGGCCACGGACCTGGCTGACCCCGACTTGAGCGGCGACAACGCCTCGATGGTAAAGCTCCTCAAGGAGGTCGACCAGCCGGTCCTCCGGTTTGGCGGGAACGCTGTGGACCGTCGGTTCCTCTGGACGTCCTCCAATGAAACCCTCCCGTCCAGCTACCGTGGGGACAAGGCGCATCCGGTCGCAGCAGTCGGCCCGGCGGACCTCACCCGGCTCAAGACGTTACTCGACGCAACGGACGCCAAGGTCAGCCTTACCGTTGACCTCGGGCATTACGACCCTAACCGCGCAGCGGACATGGTCAAACACGCCTCGGAAATCTTCGGTGACCGGCTGCTCAGCGTCACGGTGGGCAATGAGCCCAACGGCTACGCCTTCAACGGTGTAAAGACCGACGGCTACAGCCTCGACCAGTACGTCAGGGAGCTCAAGGATTACGCCAACGCGATCTATGCTGTTGCCCCGACTGTGCCCATTTCAGGTCCGGGCGCCTATGACCAGAAGTGGTGGCAGCCGTTCATCGATGCGGACATCCCGCAGAAGAAGATCCTCTCGTTCCACAACTACCCGCTCTACAGCTGTGACGGAAGCGACCCCCAGGGCTCGCCCACCATGGCTAACCTGATGAGCCAAAACATGCATGACCGTGCCGCCGACTACCAGCGGTCGGCCCATAAGGCCGGCCAGGCAAGTGACCTGGAAACATGGCTCCCGGAAACCGGGATCGCAGCCTGCCCCGGGTCGAACGAGACCTCGCGTACCCATGCTTCCGCACTCTGGACGGCCGATTACGCGCTCAACGCCGCGCAACTGGGGATCGCGAGGATCGGATTCCACAGCTCCCTGCTCACGTGCAAGGGCGGCCCGCCCATGTCCGTCATCTGCAGCGCCGGCACGTATCCTCAGGGCAACGGCACTATGTCCGGTCGGGCCAACTTTTTTGGTCTCTCCATGGTGGCCGAACTTGAGGCCGGAAAGTTCATGAAGCTGGACAGCTCCGGTGGTGGCCTGGCGTTCAGCTACGCACTGCAGAACGCGGACGGTAGCACCACCGTGGTCATCGTCAATGAAAACGATCCTGAAAAGGCCGCCCAGACAGATGTGACGCTGAACCTGCCGGGCAAGCCCGTGACCGGCACCATGACCCAGCTCACCGGCCCCAGCTACGGCGCCGAGGACAGCACGGTGATCGATGGGGCCAAGTCGGAACCGACACCGCTGGCTGAACGCGCCACGGTCCCCGGCTTCCAGTACAAGTCCGCAACACAGGGCTTCAAGCTGACCGCCGGCACCGTGACCGTTCTCAACTTCACGTACTGACAATTCCGCGGCAATACACAGCTAGCCATACAAAAGTGCCTCCGCTTCCTGACAGGAAACGGAGGCACTTTTGTATGGCGGGACCAGACGAGGCGGGCGCGAACAGGACACCGCCCAGAGCTTCAGGTCAAGGGCTCAGTTCAGCAGCGCGTCAACGAAGCTCTCGGCCTCGAACGGAGCGAGGTCGTCCGCGCCTTCGCCGAGACCGATCAGCTTGACGGGCACGCCAAGCGACTTCTGGATCGCGACGACGATCCCGCCCTTGGCGGTGCCGTCCAGCTTGGTCAGGACGATGCCGGTGATATTGACCACCTCAGAGAAGACGCGTGCCTGGTTCAGCCCGTTCTGGCCGGTGGTGGCGTCCAGTACCAGCAGTACCTCGTCGACTTCGGCGAGTTTTTCGATGACGCGCTTGACCTTGCCAAGCTCGTCCATGAGGCCCACTTTGTTCTGCAGGCGGCCGGCGGTGTCGATCATGACCACGTCGACCTCCTGCTCGATACCTGCCTTGACCGCCTCATAGGCAACGGAGGCGGGATCGGCGCCGTCGACGTCGGACTTCACTGTGGGGACGCCGACGCGCTGGCCCCACGTTGCCAACTGCTCGGCCGCGGCGGCGCGGAAGGTGTCCGCGGCGCCAAGGATGACGTCCTTGTCCTCGGCCACGAGCACGCGCGCAAGCTTGCCTACCGTGGTGGTCTTGCCCACGCCGTTGACGCCGACCACCATCATGACGGCTGGTTTGTCCGCGTGCCTGTCAATGTGCAGGCGGCGGTCCATGGTGGGATCCACCAGCTTGATGAGTTCTTCGCGAAGCAGCGCCTTGACCTGCTCGGGAGTCCGGGTGCCGAGCACCTTCACGCGCTCCCGCAGGGCATCCACCAGCTGCATGGTGGGCTCGGTACCGAGGTCGGCCAGAAGGAGGGTTTCCTCAACTTCGTCCCAGACGGCTTCGTCGATGGTATCGCTGGAGAGCAGGGCCAGCAGGCCTTTGCCCAGGATGTTATTGGAGCGGACCAGTCGCTCACGCAGCCGGGTGAGGCGGCCCGCCACCGGAAGGGGCGTCTCGACCTGGATCGTTTCCAGGCCTGCTGCGTCGTCAGGGACGTCGGTGGTTTCCAGGTCCTCAACGCCGACGCCGGCAGGCGACTGGCGTTCTGCCGGCACCACCGGGGCGTCCTCCAGCAGGGTTCCGCCGCCGGTGCCCTGAGGGCGGGCAGGATCGTTCGCGTCGCGGCTGCCCGGGTACTGGTTGATGTTCTTCCGCGTCTTCATCAGGACCGGAATCAGCCCGCCAAGAACCGCCAGGGCAGCAACAATGGACAGAATAATGGGGAGGATGTCATTCACTCCCCTAGCTTCTCACAAACGAAGCAGGCGTTTTCCGCGGACGGGAGGGACGCGGTCAGGCAGCTACACCTCTCCGCCCATCCGCTGGCTGATGACGGTGGAGACGCCGTCGCCGCGCATGGTGACGCCATAGAGCGCGTCTGCCACTTCCATGGTCCGTTTCTGGTGGGTGATCACAATGAGCTGGCTGGACTCCCGGAGTTCCTCGAAGATGGTGATGAGCCTGCCGAGGTTGGTGTCATCAAGGGCCGCCTCCACCTCATCCATGACGTAGAACGGTGAGGGCCGGGCTTTGAAGATGGCCACGAGCAGGGCGACGGCGGTGAGGGAGCGTTCCCCGCCGGAGAGCAAGGAAAGCCTCTTGATCTTCTTGCCGGCGGGGCGTGCCTCCACCTCGATGCCCGTGGTGAGCATATCGGAGGGGTCCGTCAGGACAAGACGGCCTTCCCCTCCAGGGAAGAGGCGCGCAAAAACCCGTATGAACTGCGCCTGGGTGTCCTCGAAGGCCTCGGCAAAGACCCGCTGGACGCGGTCATCGACTTCCTTGATGATGTCCAGCAGGTCCTTGCGGCTGGCCTTCAGGTCCTCCAGCTGCGTGCTGAGGAACTGGTGGCGCTCCTCAAGGGCTGCGAACTCCTCCAGCGCGAGCGGATTCACCCGGCCGAGGCTGGACAGGTCACGCTCAGCCTTCCTGAGACGCTTCTCCTGCTCCTCACGGACAAAGGGCTTTCCAGCGGCCACCGGCGTGCCGTTGTCATCGACAGGAGCCCTGAGAGCTGCCCACTTGTCCCCGCTTTCCTCGGCAGGCACGGGCACCGGTACGTCGGGGCCATAGTCTGCCACAAGCATGTCGGGGGTAATTCCGAGTTCCTCGATGGACCGGGTTTCAAGTGCGTCCACCCGGGCACGCTGCTGGGCGCGGGCCAGTTCGTCGCGGTGCACCGAATCGGTCAGTTCCGCGAGTTCGCTGGCGAAGGCGTCGTTGGCCGTCCTGCATTCCAGGAGCCCGCGGTCCCGCTCCTCGCGGTTTTCTTCCGCGAGGTCGCGTTCGTGCCGGGCCAGCTCCACGGACACATCGATGGAGCGCGTGGCCAACTCCACGGCCGCTGACACTGCGGCGGCGCGCCGGGCCTGGATCCGCCGGCGCCGGGCCCGTTCCGCTGCCTCTTCCCGTGCACGGCGTTCCGTGGCAGCGGCGCGCTCCAGTGAGGCTGCCCGGTTCCTGGTTGCCGCCAGCTGCTCTTCGGCGCTGCGGAGCGACAGCCGGGCGTCCATCTCGGCCGAGCGGGCAAGTGAGGCAGCAAGGGCCAGGGCATCCCGTTGTTCGGTGGACGGTTCCTCCTCTGCGGGAGATTCCTGCGCGGCAGCCAGCCGTGCGGCAATGGCCGCGAGGGCTTCTTCCTCTGCGATCACGTTGGCCTCGGCTTTGGCAAGGGAAGCGGCCAGCCTGTCGCTCTCGCCCACAGCGCTGCGCAGGACGGAATTCAGGTGGCCCAACCGTTCAGCGACCGCCGCCAGCCGTGCGTCGGATTCGTGCAGCCGTTCCAGGGCCGAGTCGGCCCGGTCCTGTGCCTCTGCCCGCCTGGCCTCAGCGCCGGCCAAGGCGAACCTGTTCCGTTCCAGGTCCGCTGAGACGGCGGCAAGCCGGGCTTCGGCGTCGTCGACGGCGGCCTGTACCTCCAGTAGCGACGGCGCCTTCGCCGATCCTCCGGTGATTGTCAGTGCGGTGAAGATGTCGCCTGCCAGGGTAACGGCGGTCAGTTCGGGCCTGTCTGCAACCAAGAGGGCAGCTGCCTCCAGGTCGTCAACCACGGCGACCCCGGCGAGGAGGGCAGCGACCCCCCACTTGCTGCCGCCCGAAGCCGAAACAAGGTCGACCGCGCTCCGGACACCTTCCGGAAACGGTCCGGATTCTGCGCCGCCCTGTCCGGGACCCTGTCCTGCGGAGGCAATCGCCGATTCCAGCAGCAGCGAGGCGCGTCCGGCGTCGTCGTCCTTGAGGAGCTGCACGACGGCGGCAGCTACCGCCGGATCCCGCACCACAATGGCCTCGGAAGCGTCGCCGAGCGCCGCTGCAATGGCAGTTTCGAATCCTGCCTCAACGGTCAAGCCGGACGCGAGCGTTCCGGCGACGCCCGGCAGTCCGGAGTTGAGGGCGTGTTCTGCGCCGTCCTTCCGGTTCAGCCCGAGCTGGAGCGCATCCCGCCGCGCTACAAGGGCATCGCGTTCGCGGACAGCTTCCGCCACGGCAGAGGTAACGTCCGCAATCTCCTGGAGCACCGCATCGAGCTCCGTGCTGGCGTCCTCGTAGTCGGCGTCGAGGGTTTCCTCGCCTTCCTCGACGCCCGCAACCTGGGTCTCCAGCGCGGTGAACTCCACCTGTGCGTGGCGGCGCCGCTCCGCACCGGCCTTGAGGGATTCCCTCAGCCTGCCCAGCTCAGCCTGGGCGGATTCCACCCGTGATCGTGCCGCACCCACCTGACCGGCGAGGCGAGCCAGGCCTTCCCGCCGGTCGGCTGCCGCACGGAGCACAGCGGTGAGCCGTTTCTCTTCGGCAAGGGAGGCCTGCTCCGCTTCCGTTTTGGCCGCGGTGGCGGTATCAAGGGCACTGCGCTTGTCCAGGATGTGGCGTTCGAGTACCGTCAGTTCCTCGCGGACACGGGCTGCCTGCCGTTCCAGCTGCTCGGGATCCCGGCCGGAGTACGGTTCCGCGTCCACCGAGCCGAGCAGCCGGCTGCGCTCCTGGGCCAGGGAGCCCAGGGAGCGGAGCCGTTCGCGTGCTGTGGACAGCCTGTACCACGTGTCCCGGGCGGCGTTGAGCCTGGGGGTTGCCTCCGCGGCCAGCTGTTCCAGGGCCGCCTGCTGCCTGCGTCCGGATTCCAGCTCCTGCTCAACGACGGCGCGGCGGGCCTTGAGGGCAGCTTCATCCGCCACGTCCTGCGCCAGTGAACCCTGCAGCCGGACGAGGTCATCGGCGAGCAGCCGGGCGCGGGCGTCCCGGACATCGAACTGGACGCGCTGGGCCCGGCGGGCCACTTCAGCCTGCTTGCCCAGCGGGGTGAGTTGCCGCCGGATCTCCCCGGTCAGGTCACTGAGGCGCTGCAGGTTGGCCTGCATAGCCTCCAGTTTGCGGACAGTCTTTTCCTTGCGGCGGCGATGTTTGAGGATTCCGGCGGCTTCCTCGATGAAGCCGCGGCGGTCCTCAGGTGTGGCATGGAGAACCTTGTCCAGCTGGCCCTGGCCCACAATCACATGCATCTCCCGGCCGAGGCCGGAATCGGACAGCAGCTCCTGGATGTCTAACAGACGGCAGCCGGCCCCGTTAATGGCGTATTCGGAGCCGCCGGTGCGGAAGAGGGTGCGCGAGATGGTGACCTCGCTGTATTCGATGGGCAGGGCACCGTCGGTGTTGTCAATGGTGAGGGAGACGTGGGCACGGCCGAGGGGTGGCCGCCCGGACGTGCCGGCAAAAATGACGTCTTCCATCTTGCCGCCGCGAAGGGTTTTGGCACCCTGCTCCCCCATTACCCAAGCGAGGGCGTCCACCACGTTGGACTTGCCTGAACCGTTCGGACCCACCACGGCGGTGACGCCGGGCTCGAAATCGAAGGTCGTGGCGGACGCAAACGACTTGAACCCCCGGACGGTCAGGCTTTTGAGGTGCAAGGTGTTTCGGATCTCCTGAGTGGCTGAAGCGGCTGCTCTGCTGGCCTAAATCTACTGCGTCGTGGCGGATTTCCGCGGATTTGCGGTGCCTGTCCGTCTACCAGCGCCCGTTCCGCGGCCGCGGCTGGCAGACGGGACAGGTGTAGGAGGAGCGGTTCATGAACTGTTCGCGGCGGATGGTCGCGTTGATTCCGGCGGCGGCACAGCGAACGCAGAATTGTCCTTCCCTGCCGTAGGCGTTGAGCGAACGGTCGAAGTACCCGGAGGCACCGTTGACATTCACATAGAGGGAATCGAAACTCGTCCCGCCTGCGGCCAGGGCGTCCAGCATTACCTCCCGCGTGCAGCCGAGGACCCTCTCAGCCTCTGCCCGGCGAAGGGTGTCCGTTGGCCGGGCGTAATGGAGCTTTGCCCGCCACAGCGCTTCATCTGCGTAGATGTTGCCAATGCCGGACACCAGGCCCTGGTCCAGCAGGGCCCGTTTGAGGCCTGTCTTCCGCTTCCGGAGCCGGCGGTAGAACAGCTCAAAGGAAAACGCCGGGTCCAGCGGGTCCCTGGCGATGTGGGAAGCTTCCTCCGCGATGAGCGGAAGGGGGGATTCGGCAAGGCCACCCGGGCCGCCGTCGTCCGTGGGGACCATCGAGGTGATGAACAGCCCGCCGAAAATACGCTGGTCCACAAACCGGAGCTGTTCCGGCATCCCCTCCCGTGGACTCAGGCGCAGCCTGACTTTGAGGTGCTTCTCATCAGGCACGCCGTTGTCCTGCATCAGGAGTTGGCCGCTCATCCCGAGGTGGGCCATGAGCGCGACGGCGGGAGGACGGGTGGTGTGCGCGGCTCCCGTTGCGTCCGGGGAAGCATCTGCTGACGCGCCGTTCGATTCAGCATCCAGCAGCGGCATCCAGAGGAACTTTCCGCGCCGGACGACGTCCAGTACGGTGGCTCCCGCCAGGTTGCCGGCGAAGTCCTCAGTGCCCAGGGCGTGACGGCGGATGGACCGCTCGTCCAACACGTCCACTGCGTTGATGGTCCGGCCCCGGACCCACTTCACGAGTCCGCGGCGGACAACTTCCACCTCGGGGAGTTCCGGCACAGCGCGGCCGCCTAGATGCTGGCGGCGGTATCTGCGGAATCGTCCGCAGCCACTGCACGGGCCGCTCCTGAAAGCACCCTCCACGCGTCGGCCGCAGCTTCCTGCTCCGCTTCCTTCTTGGAATGGCCGGTTCCCTTGCCGTGCGCGGTGCCACCGATTTCCAGGACCGCCCGGAACGTGCGGGCATGGTCCGGTCCGGATCCCTCCACGGCGTAGTGGATGCTGCCCAGCTGCCGGCTGGCTGCCAGCTCCTGGATGCTGGTCTTCCAGTCGGTTCCGGCGCCGAGGGCGGCTGCGTCCTTCAGGAGCGGGCCGATGAGACGCATCACCAGCTGGCGGGCAGTCTCGATGTCGTTGGACACATAGGTGGCACCGATCAGTGCTTCCATGGTGTCCGCCAGGATGGAGGCCTTGTTCTTGCCTTCGGTGAGCTTTTCGCCCTGTCCAAGGTAGATGTAGTCGCCGATGCCCAGGCTGCGGCCAATGCCGGCCAGGGCACGGGTGCTGACCACTGCGGACCGGCGTTTCGCAAGGTCACCTTCGGGCAGCGTGGGATTGTCCCGGTACAGGGCATCCGTCACGGAGAAACCCAGGATGGAGTCACCCAGGAATTCCAGCCGCTCGTTGGTTGGTATCCCGCCGTTTTCGTACGCGTAGGACCGGTGCGTGAGCGCAAGACGAAGCGTCCCGGCGTCAATGGAGACACCGAGACGCTTCAGAAGCTCTTCAGTTGAAGACATCATGTCAGCCTTAATGGCCGATTAGACGTCTGCGACCTTGCGTCCCTTGTACTCAAGGAACAGCGCAGTGCCAGCCGAGTCGGTAACGACTTTTGCCTGGTGCGGCAGGCTGTACGTGACCTGGCCGTTCTCGACAGTCTTCACCAGGTGGGGGGCAGTTGCCTTCCACTGGGAGCGGCGGGCGCGGGTATTCGAGCGAGACATTTTCCGCTTCGGGACAGCCACGGCTAACTCATTTCTCTCTAGACAAACACTTACAAATCAGTTTTGCCGGTCAGGCTTAGCCAAGTCAGCTAGGGCAGCCCAGCGAGGATCCAGGACCTCGTGGTGATGCCCCGGCTCGTCTTCCAGGCGTACTCCACATTCGGAGCAAAGGCCCTGGCAGTCTTCCCGGCACACCGGCTGGAACGGCAGCATGGTTACAACTGCGTCCCGCAACACCGGCTCAAGATCGATCAGATCGTGCTCGACTCGACGTTGCTCTTCTTCGTCTTCTTCGTCCGAGAATTCAGCATCCTCATAGAAGAAAAGTTCTTGCACATCCACCTCAAGGTCATACGCAAGGGGATCCAGGCATCGGCCGCATTCGCCAGTTACTTCGACGTTTGCAGTCCCTGATACCAGAATTCCTTCGTGTACGGCCTCCAGCCGCAGGTCCAGCTCGACATCCGAGCCTTCCTGCACACCAATGAGTGCCACACCAAGATCACCTGGTGCGGGTACATGTTCTGTCAGTGTCCGCATGCTTCCCGGGCTGCGCCCGAGGTCCTTGACGTCGAACGCCAAGGGCGAACTAGCATCTCGTTTAATGAGAACTCCTGTTGAACATATGACCGACGTACCATCTTAGCCTGAAGACCAGTGTGGACTCAAACCAGGCCTTGGAAGGCCCTCAAGTACCGGACTAGCCTACCCTCTCTGCTCCTTGTCAGGCGCAGACTCGCCAGCCAGCATCCTCTTTTGCACCGACCGGGGCACGTAGTCGGAGACGCTGCCACCCAGTCCGGCGACTTCCTTGATGAGGGTCGAGGACAGATGCAGGTAGTGCGCCTCAGCAGGCAGGAAGACAGTTTCCACGCCGCTGAGCTGGCGGTTCATGGTGGCCATGGGAAGTTCGTAGTCAAAGTCGGACGAGGACCGCAGACCCTTCACGATCGCGGACACCCCCCGTTGGCGGCAATATTCCGCCAGGAGTCCCTCACCCACGGGCTCCACCACTATGCCTTTCAGGGACGCCAGGGTTTCCCTGGCCATATCGATCCGGTCCCCCAGGCTGAACCTGTACTTCTTCGCATAGTTCGTGGACACGGCCACGATGACCTCGTCAAACAGGCCTGCGGCCCGCGCAATGACCTCGAGATGGCCGTTGTGGATGGGGTCATAGGATCCGGGGCAGACAGCTCGTCTCATGCTCCGAACCTACCGTATCCGGAGGCCGGGATACCATGACTGGATGCATCCACGAAGGGAAGTTTTCACGGCCGCGGCTCCAGCCCCTTGGCAGCGGGCGGCGGTCGGCGCCAACCTCCTCGGGCCCGACGGCGGACTGGGCGTCACCATCTTCGAAGAGATGACCACACTGGCGCTGCAGACCGGTGCCATCAACCTGGGACAGGGCTTCCCTGACGAGGACGGCCCGGCGGAAATTAAGGCAGCGGCCCAGGCAGCCATTGCTGCAGGCGCGAACCAGTATGCGCCGGGCAAGGGCATCCTGGAGCTGCGGGAAGCTGTTTCCGTACACCAGCACAGGTTCTACGGGTTGGCCCCGGATCCGCAGACAGAGGTCCTTGTCACCACCGGCGCCACGGAGGGCATCGCGGCGTCGCTGCTGGCATTCACCGGGCCCGGCGATGAGGTGCTGACTTTCGAGCCCTTTTATGACTCCTACGGCGCGGTGATCGGGCTGTCCGGTGCCACCCATGTAACGGCGCCGTTACTGGCGCCCGACTTCTTCCCGGACATGGACGCCCTCGAGGCTGCCTTCAGCGACCGCACCCGGGTGGTGCTCCTGAACAATCCGCACAATCCCACTGGGGCGGTGTTCCCGCGCCGCGTGCTGGAGCGAGTGGTCGAACTTGCCCGGCAGCATGACTGCCTCATCATTACCGATGAAGTCTATGAACACCTGACCTTCGGTGTCAGCCACGTTCCGGTGGCCAGCCTGCCAGGGGCCGCGGACAGGACTGTCACCATATCCTCGGCCGGAAAGACGTTTTCGTTCACGGGCTGGAAGATCGGCTGGCTGACCGGCCCCGAAGGGCTGGTGTCCGCCATCCGCACGGTGAAGCAGTTCCTCACGTACAGCTCCGGGACACCGTTCCAGGCCGCCATTGCAGCGGGCCTGGCGCTTCCGGATGAGTTCTACGAGGGCATCTCGGCCGGCCTCCGGCACAAACGCGACATCCTGAGCGAGGGCCTCCGTGCCGCCGGATTCGATGTCTTCACGCCCCAGGGGACCTATTTCGTGAATGTGGACACTGCGCCCCTGGGCATCAGCGACTCCGTCGACCTGGCCCGCAGGCTCCCGGCGCTGGTAGGCGTTGCAGCTATCCCCGTCCCCGTCTTCTGCCATCCGCAGGGCGCTGAACGGACGCGCAGCCTGCTCCGGTTCGCGTTCTGCAAGAAGGTGGAGGTCCTGGAAGAGGCGGCCACCCGGCTGGCTGCCCTCAGCGGAAAGCTCTGATGCCCCAGGGCAGCAGCTCACGGTCCAGATACCTGCGGACCACAGGCCAGCACGCCGCGATTGAGCCGGATGCCTTCACCGAGGGCGCCTACATCCTCAGTATCGGAGGGGCAGAACAGTCGCATGTGAACCTTGAGCATCCCGAGGAGATCTTCTACGAGTACCTGCGCAGGATCGGCCACCTGGTGGATCTGGCCGCACCGGCCGGAAAGCCGATCACGGCGTTGCACCTGGGCGCGGGCGCACTGACCCTGGCACGCTACATCCAGGCCACCAGGCCCGGTTCCACCCAGTATGCGGTGGAGCTGGAGCGGGAGCTGCTGGATTTTGTGCTGCAGCAGCTCCCGTTGCCCGAAGGAACCGACCTGCACGCTGTCATCGGCGACGCCCGTGACGCGCTGGCGGAACTGGACCCGGAACTGCGGTTCGACGTCGTGATCCTGGACATCTTCTCCGGCCCGGACGCTCCAGAACATATCGCCTGCACTGACTTCTACCGGGAGGCCCGCACACGGCTGACGCCTGACGGGCTGCTGATCGTGAACGTAGGAGACGAAGCGGGCCTCACCCTGGTACAGAGCCAGGCGGCCGCCATGCGGCGCGCCATGACCGACGTCGCGGCCTTCGCTGAAGCAGGGATGTTCGCTGGCCGCTACCCCGGCAATATCATCCTCGCCGGAACGCAGACCCGGTGGCCCGCGGAGTGGACTGCGGAACTGACAGCGCGCGGTCCTCACCCGGCAAGGGTCCTGGCCGGAGTGGATCTGGATCCACTGGCCGGTTGAACGTCAGCTTCCGCCGTCAGTTGTCCCTGTCCGTCCGCCCGTGCCCGTCAAGCCCCTCGTCAAGAGGTTCGTCCCCTTGGATCGCGTCAGGCACCGAGGGCTCCGCAAACCAGAGCCGGGTTTCGCCATACTTCTTTTCCGCAAAGCGTTCCATGCCCTCCGGCCAGCCGGGTTCCGGCGAACGGGAAGACCGCTCAACAACCACCACGGCGGACGGCGCGAGGTGGCCGGAAAGCTTGTCCAGCACCGCTTGCAGGGCCGGTTCCTCCAGCGGATACGGGGGATCCAGGAAAACCAGGTCCCAGCTGGTGCCATCGACGGCGCGCTCCAGGAAAGACTCCACCTTCGAACGGTGGACCGTCACGGCCTTCCGTCCGATCACACCGTTGATCAGGTCCGCATTACGCTGGCACACGGCACTTGCCTTGGCATCGAACTCGACGAGGTCGACGGCCTCCGCGCCCCTGCTGCCGCTCTCCACGCCCAGCGACCCGGATCCTGCATAAAGATCCAGGACCCGTGAACCCGCGATGATGCCGAACGCGTCAAGCCGGGAGAACAGCGCTTCCTTCACGCGGTCAGTGGTGGGCCTTGTGAGGGAACCTGGGACACTCACCAGCGGGGTGCCGCCAGCGGCTCCCGCAATAATCCGGCTCATGCCCGGCCCCGGCCCAGTGTTGCGCACGTTCCGGAAATTCCGGCTCTTCCGTTCGCTGCCGCGCTATCCGCGTTCAAGGAACGCCTCCTTCTCGGGGTTCAGATATTCGTCGATTGCCTCAGCCAGTTGCGGGTGGCGCACCAGGGCAGGGTCCTGGCCCACAATCTCCTGGGCGTCCTCCCTGGCGCGGGCAATAATGTCTTCGTGTTCCAGGACCCTGAGCAGCTTCAGGGTGGAACGGCCGCCGGACTGGGAGGCACCCAGGATGTCGCCCTCGCGCCTGAGCTTGAGGTCTTCCTGGGACAGTTCAAATCCGTCGGTGGTGGACGCCACGGCGTCCAGCCGGCGGCGGCTCGGATGGCCAGGTTCCAGCGTGGTCACCAGCAGGCATGTTCCGGGCAGTCCGCCGCGGCCAACGCGGCCGCGCAACTGATGCAGCTGGGAAATGCCGAAGCGGTCGGCGTCGAGAACGACCATCAGGGTGGCATTATGGACGTCGACGCCCACCTCGATCACTGTGGTGGAGACCAGCAGTTTCGTCCGGTTTGCCGTGAAGTCGGCCATGGCCGCCGACTTGACCGCCGGGTCCTGCCGCCCGTGGAGCGGCGCCAGCGGGACACCGGTAAGTGCCGGCTCCCCTTGGAGATGTTCGACGACGGCGGTCACGGACGCGAGCTCGCGGGCGGCCCCGTCGCCTTCCAGGTCCGCCGCGGCTGGTTCCGCTTCCCCCGGACTGAAGTCGCCGTCGTCGTCCGTCCCGATTCTTGGGCACACCACATACACCTGGTGCCCGGCGTCGATCTCTTCCCTGGAACGGGACCAGATGCGGCCGGCCCAGCCAGGGTTTTCCGCGAGCCCCACCACGTGGGTGGAAATGGGGGCCCTGCCGGCCGGGAGTTCGTCCAGCACCGAGGTTTCCAGGTCGCCGAAGACCGTCATGGCCACGGTCCGGGGAATGGGAGTGGCTGTCATGACCAGGAGATGCGGCGGCTTGTTGGCTTTGGACCTCAGAACATCGCGTTGCTCCACTCCGAACCGGTGCTGCTCGTCCACCACAATCAGGCCAAGGTCATAGAAGGATACGTTGTCGCTGAGCAGCGCGTGCGTCCCGATCACGATCCCGGCCGTACCGGACGCGGCATCCAGCAAGGCCTGCTTGCGGGCAGCGGTGGGCATGGATCCAGTGAGCAGAGTGACCTGCACGGCATCGCCGGCCAAACCGCCCAGCAGACCGTCCCGGGACAGCATCGGATCGCGTGAGAGCGGACCAAGGGTGCGGCGGATTGATTCGAAATGTTGGGCGGCGAGGACCTCGGTGGGTGCCAGCAGCGCTGCCTGTCCCCCGGCATCGACCACCTGCAGCATCGCCCGGAGCGCCACGATGGTCTTACCGGATCCCACCTCGCCCTGCAGCAGGCGGTTCATGGGGGTGTCCTGCCCGAGTTCCGCAGAGAGCGTCTTGCCGACGGCGGCCTGGCCAGCCGTGAGGGTGAAGGGGAGCTGCCTGTCGAAGGCCGCCAGCAAACGGTCCGCCACCGGGCGCCGGGCTGTGGCTTCCTCGGCCGCAAGCTGGGCACGGCGCCGGGCCAGGGCCGACTGCAGCACCAGCGCCTCCTGATACCGGAACCGGTCCCTGGCATGCTGCCAGTCGGCGGGTGACTCGGGCGCGTGGATGAGCTGGTACGCCTCGGCGACCGGCAGGAACTTTTCCCGGGCGGCAACTGCTGCCGGAATCGGATCGGGAAGTTCGCTGAGATCCACGGTTTCCAGGAGCGTGGAGATGACCTTCTGGATGGACCAGCTGGTGAGCTTGGCTGTGGCGGGATATACAGGAATGGGCATTGCGGCCAGCTTCTCCGGGTCCATCCCAGGGGTGTCCGGGTCCTCGTCCAGCAGGTGGAAGTCGGGGTTGGTCAGGCCCAGGTGGCCGCCGAAGCTGGTGACTTTACCGGAGAACAGGGCGCGCCGTCCCGGCAGGAGCTCCTTTTTCGCCCGGAAGCCGTTGAAGAAGCTGATTTTGAGCGTGCCGGGCACCTTGCCGCGGTAGTCGCTGCCGCCGACCAGCCGGAGCCCCGGCTTCCCGTCGTCGTCGGAAATGACGACGTCGGTGATGGATCCACGGCGTGCACGCATCTGGCGGGTGCTGTTGGACAGGACCCGGGCAATGAGGGTGACTTCCTCATCCAGCGGGACCTCGCTGATGAGTGTCAGTTCGCCCCTGTTCAGGTAGCGGCGCGGGAAGTAGTTCAGCAGGCTCCCCACGGTGGTGAGCCCGAGATGCTTTTCTATGACGGCAGCGGACCTCTTGCCGATCCGGCGTTCAAGGCCCAGGTCAAGTTCAGCGCTCATACCCATTGGAGTTCACTGGATCTGCTTCGGGGTCTCGGGGAAGGGCGAGCTCGCTGACTGTGATGTGGGAGGGGTCCCCGAGCGAACGGATAAGCCGGACGGCCGGGTCCGGGTCAGGGACATGCACATGGACGCGCCAACGGTAGTTGCCGTCTGTATCCGAGCCAGCCCCCACCTGACTCATAATGACGGACTCGCCGATCTCGTCCAGCCGCTGCCTGAGCGTGGCCGCGTTGAGCGGTGAAAGGCTGATGGTGCACATGACTTCCACGCCGTCGTCGTCCGGCATGTCGTTGTGGATGTGGGGATCCTGGACGTCGTAGCCGTGCAGCCCGTCCAGGAGCTCGCTTTGCAGTTCCTGGCCCAGGACGGCTGAGCGGAGGCAGTCCAGGATGAGCAGCATGCCTACGCCCCCGGCGTCGACGACGTGCGCTGCCTGAAGGGCTTCCAGCTGGCCCTCCGTGCGGATCACCGCCGCCAGGGCACCCTCGACGGCCGCATCCAACGCCAGGCCAAGGGCGTGGTTGCTGTCGTCGCCGTTCTGCCCGGAGTCCACCGCCGCGGCGGCGCGGGCTGCCGCTTCCATCACGGAGAGCATGGTGCCGGGCACAGGGTCGCTCAACGCCGACCAGGCACGGATCTGGGCGCGGTTAAGGGCAGCGGCCAGGAGGGTGGATGTCAGGCGGGTGTGCCCCACCAGCGGCTCGGCGGCGGCGCACAGGAAAACGGAAAAAAGAGTCCCTGAGTTTCCCCGGGCCTGCTCCATGGCAGCCTGTCCGGCCGATGCCAGGACCGCCCCGACGTCGGTCGGGCCGGCCTCGGCCTGCCCTGTGCTGACCTGTCCTGTGTTGGTCTGCCCTGTGTTGATCTGTCCCGGCCCGTTATTGTGCAGGGCCCGCGCTGCGGCCCGGACAGTGAGGTAGAGGTTTGTTCCGGTATCGCCGTCCGCAACCGGGAAGATATTGATGGCATTAAGGCGGTCGCTGTGGTTGCCAAGAGCTGTTTCGGCCTTGCCCAACCACCGCTTCATCGCTTGCGCGTTGGCGGCAACCTTAGTCTGCAAAGTGATCCCATCCCCCGGTGCCAGCGGCCTGGCCCGCTATTTTGACGCCCGGGCTTTCGTTGGTCCCCAAGGCTTGTACTGAGCCTATCGCAGTGAATCCGGCAGGCAGCTGAATGCCCGGAGGGAATGTGGCCAGGAGGCTGTGGTCCTCTCCCCCGCCCAGCACCCAGGCCAGCGGGTCCATGCCGAGAAGGTCCGACGCCGGCGCCAGGCTTTCCGCCAGATGTTTCAGTTCGCGGGGATCCAGGTCAAGGACAGCACGGCTGGCGTGCGCCAGCCGTGCTCCGTCCCGGATCAGGCCGTCCGAAATGTCCAGCATCGCAGTGGCACCCGCTGCCCGGGCCAGCGGTCCGGCGGATAACGGCGGCTGCGGCCTGCACTGGACATCAAGCAGTACCCGCTGTTCGGGTTTGAGGGAATGGACGTCCGCCTCCGATTCCAGGAGAGCCAGTCCGGCGGCTGCCCGCCCCACTGTGCCGGCGAGTGCTAGGACATCACCGGGACGGGCGCCGGAGCGCAGGACGGCCCGTCCTCCGCTGAGCGTCCCCAGGACGGCGACGGTGACAGAGATTTCCCGGCCGCGGCCCAGGTCTCCTCCCGCAACGGAGCAGTCGACGGCACCAAGCTCCCGGATCCCGGCCGTCAGGCCGTCGGCCAGGTCCTCCACCCAGCTGACCGGCGTCTCCGGCGGAAGAGTGAGGCTGACTACCATGGACGTGGCCGTGGCACCCATGGCATTGATGTCGCTGAGATTCTGCGCGGCGGCCTTCCAGCCCACGTCATACCCCGTAGTGCGGTAACCGTTCGTCCACTCGAGCCGGAAGTCCTGGTCCTGCACCTGGGTGTCGATGCTTATGACGGTCCTGCCATCGGGAGCAGAGACAATGGCGGCATCGTCTCCCGGGCCCAGCAGGATGCCGGGTCTGTGGTCCAGGCGCGGGAAGATCCGGGCAAGGAGACCGGACTCGGAGAGTTCGGCAACGGTCAGCTGTTCATCGGGCACGCGTCTACGCTATCGCCTTGGGCCGCCATTGAAGCATCGCACCGGCCCCTGGACCTGCAGAGTGCATCAGACGGGGACCACCGGCGAAGATCTTTCGGGCACACTTTTTAGCGCTGTTCGCGGTGTGGTTCACGGCGAACCTTGTGCTGTTAACTTGCCGGCTCCGCCGGTGTCACTGCGGCGGTCCGTGATCGAAACGGGCGCCTTCCCGGACGTGAATCTGCGCCCGGAATGCACCGTACTGTCGGGTTGAAAACCAGCCGACGGGTGAGCCCGGCTCCCATCCCGCTAGAATCAACGGGGCAACCTGCCGGCCTGAAAGGAGTGTGTGTTGGAACCGTGTGAGAACAACGTCCCTGCGGCGCCACGCCACCTTCGGCGGCGGCGCTTCTGGCAACCGGCCTCCAGCGAGGGTTTTCCAGCTAAGCCGCAAGCCTCAGCGGGCATACCGGCCGCGGGGTCCGCATCGCGGCCTTCGCCCGAAGCTGCAGCGCCGGCACGTGAGTCGGGTGCAGCTCCGCGGAAACCGTTTGACCGCAAGCAGGTTAAGAGGAGCATCGCTTTGGCTGTGGTAATCCTCACGTGTCTGGCGATCGCTGCGCTGCTGTTGGCATTGATCTTCTGGCCCTGACTCCAGTGCAATGTTCCTCCCCTTTTTAGGGGAACCCGCGCCCTGTCCCGTAAAGTTCAACGCGTTGCCATAACCAAAGCCGCCCAGGGGGAAACCAATGCCCGTAGTCATGCCCATTTTCGGCACCCGCCCAGAAGCCATCAAGATGGCCCCGATCGTCACCGCGCTGCAGGAATCCCCCCACTTCGATTGCTTTGTCACTGTCACTGGGCAGCACCGGGAGATGCTGGACCAGGTCAACGAAATCTTCGGCATTGTGCCTGATCACGATCTGAATATCCTCAAGCAGGGCCAGTCACTGTCGGCAATCATGACCCGGACCATCGACGGGCTGGATATGCTGTTTGCCACCAACAAGCCGGACGTCGTTGTGGTCCAAGGTGACACCACCACGTCCACCGCCGGCGCCATCGCAGCGTTCTATCACGGCATCCCCGTGGTTCACGTAGAGGCGGGGCTCCGCAGCGGCAACCTTTTCTCACCTTTCCCCGAGGAAGCCAACCGCAAGATCACCAGCCAGATCGCCAGCCTGCACCTCGCGCCTACGAGCGTCAGCAAGGCCAACCTTCTTGCTGAAGGCGTCAATGCTGCGGACATTGTGGTAACCGGCAACTCTGTCATCGACGCCCTGTTGACCACCGTTGGCAAGGACATCCCCTTCACAGACCCTCAATTGGAGGAATTGGCGGCCAGCGGCCGCAAAATTCTTCTGGTCACCACGCACCGCAGGGAAAACCAAGGCGACGCAATGCGCGGGGTCGGACGGGCCTTGGCGCGCATCGCCGATGCCGAACCCGAGCTTGTCATTGTCCTGCCGGCCCACAAAAACCCCGTTGTACGGGAGGCTGTCCTCCCCGCAATCGAAGGCAAGCCCAACGTTGTTGTGACGGAGCCCTTGGCCTACGGGGAGTTCACCAGGATGCTCGCGCTGGCACACATTGTCCTGACCGATTCCGG
This sequence comes from Arthrobacter pascens, assembly GCF_030815585.1. Lineage (NCBI taxonomy): Bacteria > Bacillati > Actinomycetota > Actinomycetes > Micrococcales > Micrococcaceae > Arthrobacter > Arthrobacter pascens. Next base: position 1,479,230 of record NZ_JAUSWY010000001.1, on the reverse strand, counting down.
CGGCGTCCAGGAAGAAGCCCCCAGTCTGGGCAAGCCGGTGCTGGTGATGCGGGACAACACCGAACGCCCGGAGGCAGTCGACGCAGGAACGGTGACCCTGATCGGTACCGACGAAGAGCGTATCGTAAAGGAAGTTGACCGGCTCCTCCACGACCAGTATCACTTCGATTCGATGGCCAACGCAGTTAACCCTTATGGCGATGGTAAGGCCTCGGAACGAACTGTCGCCGCAGTGGCACACCTGCTTAACCTCGGAGACAGAATCTCCGAGTTCGGTCAATGACCCGATCGGCCACTGCCGGTACCCCTGCCGGGCCCGGCGTGCTGGAACTTACACAAGGACGTAATCGATGACGGATCAGCTCGACTTTGAGTTGATGAAGGAGGCGGTGGCTGACCAGCTACCCCGAACAGCGCATCAAACGGCCAGGACGCGCGCGGAACGCTTCCTGCAAGAGGGAATTATTGTCAGTCCCCGCTTTGGTGACCTGCCGTACCGCGACGGAGAGATATGGGCAGACTCGAGCCAGCGGGCGCGGGCGCGCTTCGTTCATGGCTTCATTTTCTTCTCGGATTGGCACAAAACCGTCCTGAGCGACCCGGAAGTCGCCTCTGCGTATGCTGAAGCCGCCATACGCATAGCTCGGAAGTGGGCAGACACCTATCGGGACGGCCTAGTGCTCCCGACTGTTTCGCATCACGACGAAACGACTGCGCAGCGGCTCATCCAGCTAACGGCTCTTCTCCTCCAGCTTGACGACCTGGTATCCAAGGAGGAATCCAACTGGCTGTTCGGACTGGCCATGGACACGGCGCGTCTCTTGGCCTCCGAGGAGTTCCACTCGGCGGGGAATAACCACGGGATGTTCCAGGATCTCGCCCTCCTCTACTTCAGCGTGATGGCTGATTCCATTGCGCCTCCTGAGCGTCGTCATTTTTTTGATACTTCGATTGTGAGGCTGCACTCGTACTTCTCGTCGTCCTTCACATCAGAGGGCGTGCACATCGAAAACACTCCGACCTATCATCTGATGGTGTCCAAGCACGTGCATGGTGTTCTGGATATCCTGTCCCAGGTCCGTCATGAGCATTCCGGCTTTTACCGTTCGCTCCTGGACAAGGCAGCAGAGTACGCCACCCACGCCCTTATGCCGGATGGGATGTATCCGCCCATCAGCGACACCTCCCAGCAGTTCGAGTCTGCGGCCGCGAGGCAGAACATTTTCGACAGCGAAGAGTTTGTCTTCGCCGCCTCCGGAGGGAAGCTCGGCTCCCGACCCAGCCGCAGAACCCTGGTGCTGCCTGACTCGGGGTATGCGATTTATCGGAGTTCCTGGAATGACCCGAAGGCTACATTTGCTTTCTTTTCCGCCGCTTACAACGCTAATTACCATAAACACTCAGACGATTTGAGTTTTTTCCTCCGCAGCGGAGGTGTCGATCTGCTCTCAGAAGCGGGCGCCTATGGTTACGACTACAAGCATCCTCTAACGAAGTACGCCTACTCGTCGTACGCACATAACTGCCTCGTAGTAGACGGGATCTCACTTCCACGAACAGACAAGTCCAGCCACCTGACGACGCTGGAGTCTGAGAAGGTAGGCAATGACGGTTTCAGGGTTACAGGCCGCACCGAGCGTCTACGAGACACAGCCCACACCAGGACTGTAGAGATTCAGGAAACGGCTGGAATTCCTGAAATAAACCTCACTGACGTCGTCGAAAGCCGCGGCCAGCACTCTTACGAGCTGATTTGGAATCTGGGCCCCGACGTCGAACCGGTGGTTCACGGCCACGGTTTTGAACTTTTTCATAACGGTATCAAGCTCATGGACCTCCACTTTGACGCCGATGTGCCTACCAAGATTTCGCTGCATAAAGGGGAAAAACGTCCGAAGTACCTGGGCTGGCGATTTCCAAGCTTTGGCAAAGCCGTTGCCGCCCCCGCTATCCGGATTACTTTTGCCGGTAGTCGTGCAAAACTTGCGACAAGGATCCGGCTGGCGAATTTCACCTACCGCGACCGGGGCCTCAACGATAAATCGCTTGCCTGGCGGCGCAGCCAGGACGGGATCGGGCTTAACCATCTAACGGTTCCAGCACAGTCCGAAGCGGGCTCCCAGAAGCTCGCTGTGATCTTCAGCGCCATCCATCAAGCTGGCGACTTCACATACAACTACAAGAATTCCATTGACAGAGTGGGCGTGCACGCACTCTACATTCTCGATGATTTCGGGGACCAGGGGTCGTATTATTTGGCCGATCATGGCGACCGTTCCATCTTCGACGCTGTGCAGAGGCTCATCAGCAAGGAACTTTCCCGTTTGAACCTAGCTCCTGGGGACCTCATCACGGCGGGCTCGTCCAAGGGCGCGAGTGCAGCAATTCTCCATGGTGCGGCGGCAGGAGCAGGCCGGATCATCGTGGGAGCCCCGCAGGTGAAAATTGGATCGTTTCTTCGGCAACCGCACCCAAACATACTCGAGTTCATAACCGGGGACACATCGGAAGAGGCTGTCAACCGCTTGGACGGGGTTCTGTTCGATGCGGTGAGCAGCATGAGCGACACCACCCGGCTCTCCATCTTGGTCGGAGAAGCCGACCACCACTACCGGAACCACGTTCTCCCGTTGAAAGCGCACGCGGATACGCGGGGCAAGAACGTGGAACTCACCGTTCTGCCCGGGCTGCCCCACGCCGAAATCGGAGCTGTCTACAAAAACTTCCTAACTGAGAACCTCCAGCAGGAGACTCTCGGTACCTGTGAAGAAACCGTGCCGTACATCTTTCACACGATGAAGGGTCAGCCCGGAAGTCTCGCCCTGCAGGTGCAGGTTCCTGCTGGTTGGGAAGTCGCCTGCCGTCTTTTCAGCGGTTCTCAAGTAATCGCCAAGACATCCTATGCAGGGGACGGCATTGCGGAGTGGGAGGCACTGCCGGCAGGAAAGTATAGAGCCAGGGTCTATCTCAGAAATGCTGAAACCAGTGAGGTTCGCCCGTTCACCACCCCGTGGTGCACCATCGCTTGACATACTGACCTCAAAGGATCTCGCATGTGGCCCTAAGCCCCAAATCCAGGCTACCCCTGACCGTGAGGGTCAGGGGATTGCGGCTAACGGCACGTCTCTTAGTAGGCCGTCGTTGTGAGGTCCAGGCTCTGCACCTGAGGCATGGACAACTTGACGATGGTCAGGGCTTGGCCTTCAGGGCCTTTTTCCGGAGCAACCTCAGCTGTGATGGACGAGCCTGTTGGAATACCGGCAAACCGTAAAACCAGCATTTGGCCGTTGCGGCGCAGTACAGCGCGGTCCGTTCCCAGGCTGACTGAGGCGTCGGTCACCCACTGCCAAACCAGATCTTTGCGCTCCGTCATTCGAACTTCGTCCTTGAGCACGGTGCTTGTAGTTCCGTGCGAAACGGAGCGCGTTGCCGTAGATGCCCCAGGGAAGGCTTGGCGAAGGTCGACGGATGCAGCTGAAGCCGATGCGGAGGTAACCGGGGCAACTGCAGTCATCGGCTGGTTTACGCCCTTCACCATCAGGGTCGAGTGGGCGGAGGTGCTCGGCTTCCAGAACGTCCAGCGCATGGAATCCGAGTAGTAGCCCGGCGGCGCACTGGTCGGTGCGCCGGGGTCCACGGACCACTGCACGCCCTTTCGGTAAATTGAAGCCGTCCCTAAATCGAGATGGGCGTGGTTGGCGCTGTTGTTGCCGCCTTTGAGTGTTGCGGTACTGCCGCTTAGGTGCAGCGCCGCAAATCCCGTCTTCGGGTAAAGCACAGATTTTTTGGTGGGCACGGTGCCGGGTTTCGGAGTCCACCACATTAGGTAGGCGTCGGGCTTTTGTTTGAGTTTTTCCGCCACCCACGCCGAAACTCCTGCGTCATTGCGAACATAAGCGTCCCAAGCTGGCATCAATGGACTCAGCTCTGTGGGCAGAGCGTCAGCAAATGGGGTCGGACGCCCGTCAGGACCAGTGCTGTTCAGCGCGTATTCCGAGACCTTTGCCAGTGAGGGCATGGACACCGGCGGAACTGCGTACACATTGGGCAACGTGGAGTAAAGAACGGCGATCGCGCGGCTTTGGTAAGTCCAGTAGCCAGGTCCTTCTTGTGTCCCACCGTCAGCAGTGATATGACGCAGTGCAGGTTGGATCGACTCGAGGGACTCCTTTGCCAGTGCCGCCGCACGTGCTGGCGATTTCTTAAGAAAGACGGCTGCGGCAACGATGTTGGCTGAATTGTGGATCGCAGCAATGTTGGTCGGGGCGTCCACGAAATTTTCTTTGTCCGCCTGCAGGCAAGTCTGGGGACCGAGCCAGCGGACCAGGACAGTCTCTTCCATCCCAGTGGATTTCGTCCAGTCTGTAGCGGTGGCCGCCGCCAGGAGCAGATGGGATGATGTCAGGGTATTCATGCTTTCCGGTCCGGCAGCGAGGATCTTTCGTGCTTCAGACGCCAGGACGTTACGGGAAGCAGTGTCGCCACCGGACAACCAGCCGTAGCCCAAGCGGGCGATACGGGGAACGTAAGCTCCCTGCAAGTCCGCCAGCGGCAAGGCAATAGCTGCTTCGGACTTTGCGGAGCGGAGCATCTGTTCGTGGATGGCCTTCAGGGAAGCGTCGGCGTTTGCGCGGGAACCCGCGCTGGCAATAGTCACTTTGTTTGTCGCGACACCAGGGCCATCGGTGGGAAGCACCGGATTGAAGGCTGTACCGGCAGACGGCAGTGCGCAGCCGCCTGGGAAACCGACCCATCCTGAGATGGACGGTATTGTGCCGGAGCCGTTCTGCAGCGCACCCAACCAGGCAGGAGATTTCAAATCAGGCGCGGCAAGCGGTTTGCCAATCACTCCAAGCTGGACGGCCGTATCCGCTGCCAGCTGCGTAGTGAAAGCGCTGGCTCTCTCCTTTGTGGCAGCGTAGGTGGTGAGGGAGATTCTGGATACCGTCAGGTCGTCGAAGGCCGTGATGGCGACTCTTTGCTGTGCTTCCCGCAGGTCCTCCAGCACTTCCAACTGTTCCGCGCTCTTGCGCACTGTGGCTGCACGTGTGGCCTCTGCCTGCATGCGCACAGCCACCGCATCCATGGCCGCCTGGGTAGTGGCCACAGTCAGCGCGTCGCCTACTTCCTTAAGAGACGCAGTCCCCGATGCGATCGCGTCTTTTACAATGATGCCGTTCGTCCGTGCGAGCTCCGCAAAGAAAGGACGGGCGTTTACATAGTCTTGCGCCGCTTTATATGAGACCTGCCTGAGGGCGGCGCGCTGCTCGCTAAGAGTCGCCGCTGCCGCCGGACTGGCCAAAAGACCGGACGCCGCCACCGCGAGTAAAAGGCCTGTGGCAGCCTGTCGAACGAAACGCATCGGGGGTCGTGACCGCACGCCCCTATGATTGTGGGGGGCGAATAGCCGTACGAACGACTTCATGTGACAGGACTCCATGATGGCGGGGGGGCGAACATCGATTTCCGAAAACACGGCCTCAAATGGCCCTTCCGAGGGGCCAGCCGACTTGTTTTCGTGGACTCTTCGAGGTTAGCAACCGAGTTCTGGTGTGGCCGATCCCTAGGTTGATCCTGCGCAAAGCCTGCGGATCATGCGATTTTCTTGTAGGAAATCCGCGGAAACGGTGTGTGCAGAAGTGGACACAGCGCCAACTAGCTTTCCCCCAGATATGCCACGGTTCGCCCCATAACCGGCTCTTCACGGTTCGTGGGGAAGTGGATCCCTGGAATGAGTGTCATGCCGCCGTCCGGACGGCACTTCTCAAGAGAATAATCGATTTGTAGTTGGTGGCGTTGCGGTACCCGCGGGCGGTGCGTTTGATGTTCTTGATCGCGGTGTTGTTAGCTTCCACCTTGCCTGTCGTGGCACCGGTGATGATCAGCACCTCGATTTCTTTCCACCACCGGCAGACGGTGCGGTAGAGCCTGTTGGTTTCCGGCCTCGCGGCTGCTGTGACAAGTTCCTCAAGCTTGGCTTTCGCTATCGCGGCGTCCTCCAGGGAGCCGGTGCGCAGCAGGGCTCTGAGTTGTTCCTTGACCTTCCAGACGGCTTGAAGGGTGCCGGTCGGATCGTCAGCGGTGAACACTTCTTCCAACCGGCGGGCGGCCCGGCAGCTGAGGGTGTCGCCGCCACGCAGGAGAAGCATGCGGTGGGCCCAGGCCTTGTCGATGGCCCTGCCGCGGCGGCCCTTGACCTGTTGGGAGAGGTTCTGCCGGGTCTCGGTCATGGACTGGTTGGCCAGCGAGATCAGGTGGAAGTGATCGACCGCGACAGCGGTGCGGGGAAGCCACATCCGCAACGCCTTGCGGAACGCTGCGGAAGGGTCGATCGCGACGACCTGCACGGCCAGCCGCCACTGCAGGGGCCGGGCAAACAGCCAGTCTCCGACGCCTTTGTGGTCCCGGCCATCAACGACGCCAAGGACCTGGCCGGTATCCAGATCAACGATCGTTGTCATCCACGGTTCGAACCGGGTCCACGCCTTCGAGATGGGGTCTTGGAAGTAGCGCACGGACCGGAACCGGTGCTCGTCGATGCCCAGCATTCGAGGACTGAGCTTGTCCACGTCGGGCAGCCGGAGCAGACATGCTTCGGTCACCGCGGCCCGGACCATCCACCAGGACACGGCGAAGCCGGCAGCTGTCTCCGACACAGCCCTGCCGGAGCGGATGACAGCATCCACGAGCTGGTCCCGGAGCCGGGCCGTGGAGCGCGCACGGCGCGGAACCTGCGGAGTGGATTCAAAGAAGGACCGCCGGTCGCAAGCCGTTTCCTCGCAGTACCAGCGGTACTTGGACCAGAGCACTTCGACAGGTCCGGCAACAGGAATATCTCTAAGGCGCTGCACGCGGCGTTCCTTCCGCCGGGACGAGATGACACCGCAGCTCGGGCAGCCCGGCGGCTGGTCACTTTCAACGATGACCTGCCGGGAACCAGCAGTGACGGTGGTGGAGACGACGCGGTAGTCGGGCAGATTAAAGAGGATGGTGGCAGCGTCGGTTGCTACCCCGGTAGGCTCGTTCACGGGCTCGTGGTCCTGTTCCAGGTTGAATGCTAGACACACTCATCCCAGCAGGGCCACGGGCCCCTTTGTCTTCAACGACACGAACTCAATTCCCCACCAACCACGAAGAGCCCCATAACCCGACAAATCGGGCTAGGGGCGAACGCGTAAGTGCGTTAGACTGCCGGTTCTTTCAGGATCGATTCGGCGAGCTCCGCCAGCACCTCACGAGCATCAAAATGGGCGTGCACATATTCTTGGGCTGATTCAGCGGTACGACGCCACGATTCTTCATCAGCTAAACGGCCCAAGGCAGCCGCCATTTCCTCTACGTCCGAGTAAAGCCAATGAACCGGGTAGATCTGGTCGGCACCTGCCCACGCAAGGCTCACGGGTACAGCTCCTGAAGCGGCTCCGTCAGCCAGCGTCAGGTGGAAGGACTCGAAATCGCTGACTGACAGCACTACTCCAATTTTCCGATACCACTCGGCCATGTCGTCGCCGTGGGCATCGAAGAACACAGCCCCGGCGAGCAGCGGCTCGGACTCAATCCGGCGGTACTGCTCTTCGTAGTACGCCATTTCCTCCGGTCGGCTGGCCATCCAGGGGAAGTCTTCCGGTCGTTTCCCCTTGATGAACAGCCGGTAGCGCTTATCCTGGTTCCGCAACTGGCTTAGTACATCTAAAGCCTTGTCTAGGCGCTTACGGGCAGGAACAATCCCAACAAATCCTAGATTAAATCGGGCGTCAGCGGTCTTTTCCCGTCGAAGTGATTCAATGTCGACGGCGTTTGGAACCACCCGGGCAATCTCTCGCGGAACGCCGTGGTCGCGGACGCCGAGGTCGAGAATATGCTGGCCGACAACAACGATCTCGTCGACCTGGTCAAAGGAGACGTTCTTCAGATAAGGGCGGAAGAGCTCCTGAAGATGAATCCGAGTTACCAAGCGCTGGTGGGCAAGTTTGTTCTTGGAATACCACACCGCGTTGCCGAGCGTCCATTCACAGAAGATGGTGTCGGCGTCGGCAAGAAGGCGCTGGCTCACTACCTCATCATGTTTGTTGTGGTCATCCCACTTGTCGAGGACCACCCGGTGGCCGCGTCTGTTCAGTTCGGCGATCAGGCCAGATGCAAACTTCAGGTCGTGTCCCGCTATCAGAACGTTCTTCCGCTGGGCCGGAAGGGTTGAAGCCTGTGATCGGTCAGCGGATACTATCAGTTCCCGGCGGAGGCAGAGATCGGCTTGTCCGCCTTTGGCCGCCAGGGAGCGGAGTTGGGGGGATTCCGCGCTGCCCCGTCCAAGCTGTGCCAGACCCAGTCCGGGAACGTCCAGGCCCTCGCTCGAGAATGTAATGGAATTCCAGGCACCAAAACTGGTGGCGGTCAGCAAGTCCTCGAACACGGTCCGGTCGGCATGGTGCTCGCCGGGCCTGCCCAGGAATGAATGGCCCTCAGCTGTTGCCCGCAGTTCCGCCTCCCTGGCGTTCGAAACGATGGTGAAAGGCACATCGTTATGAACTACTGCGCGTACGCAATATATGTGCGCCGGCGGGACGGTCTGCATGTGCAGGACCGAGAGGACGTCCGCGGTGAGCGTCTCGACGAAGACCCCATATTTCGGCGCCTCGGGAGCGATCAACTGGAGACCGGCGGTCCGGAGTGCATAGGTCAAGCGGTGCGCCGCTGTGTGGCCTCGGTGTACGTGCCGGTATGCCAGCCAGGCATCCCGGAGACGTGCAGGCTCGTTTGTCATCCATTCGTCGACAAGCAGATCCGCTTGATTGCCATCGCTAACAACAGGAACCAGCCCATTCAGGACCTGCTGTACCCCGGCACCTTTTCCGCTTACTACTGTGGCACCTGATGCCGCGATTTCCATCACACGACGTGAAAACATGGTGGGCGAATCGTCCACGGAGTTGACGTTGATATGGACCGGATGGGCCTTGTAAGCCTCGACCATCTCGTCATATTCAAGCCCGCCGCGAACGAAGCGCACAAGGTCATTGGGGAATCGATAGGGGCTATCCGGGTTCAGATGCTGCCTGTCGTAGATCGAGAGGCCATGGTTCTTGGCTACACTCAGCAATTTCGCCAATTCGTCCGAGCGGCTTTTGTACCTGTCGCCGTAATACGATCCCGCATAAGCGACGGAATGATCATAAGGACGTTCGGCGGGGACGATGTTGTGAAGCCGCGGCTGGGCATAGAAGGGCAGGGACGCGACAGTTTGCTGTCGGTGCCCAGCCGTCGCCTTGTACCTGCGGATGCAGTTGGAATCAGTGCTGAACACATGATCAAAGTAGGAAGCTGTCCGACTGAACCGGTTGAAGTGCACCGGGTCTTCCTTGTTCCAGAAAATCGTGGGTACATCACGGGAGTTGCAGTACTCCAGTAGGGCTTTTAGAGCGGAGAAACGCTCCTCGTCGTAGTACCCCACCTGCTGCTTCCACAGGCCACCGTTGCCCTCCCACGCAGACTCAACAAAAAGCGCGTCCAGCGGCTTGCTGTCCAACTGTTCACGCCACGTGTCGGGTTCCAGTGCTATCAAGTCTGCTTCCGCCCGCAGACCCTCAAAGGTGAACTGGTCAGCAATGACACCGATAGTGAGGTCACTCAGGCCACGAGCGGTGGGGGCCACCGCGCTATTGCGTGCAAGCTGATGTGCCTCTACAGCATTCCTGCCCGCACGCCTCCACGTGCGCTCGTTGATCGTCCATAGGCGAGCCCTTCTGCCCATGGTAACGCGCCTTTCCGGATCGCAGGCTAAGGCCGTTATTGCTGCCGCGAGAGATTCAGCGTTTCCCGGTTCACAAAGGAGTGCACGTTCTCGGTTGGGACCGGCAAGATCCCTCAACGGTCCCAAGTCGCTAAGGACGAGCGCTTTGGCGCTGGCCATGGCCTCGAGCGGTTTCAAAGGCGAAACCATTTCAGTTACGGGAAGTCGCCGCCTAGGACAAGGCATGATGTCGAACAGGCTCACATATTCCGGCACCTCGGCAGCAGGTACGCGTCCTGTGAATGTCACCCGGTCTTTGATTCCGAGCTCAACTGACTGCCGTTTGAGTTCGACCAGCTGCTTGCCGTCACCGACCACGACGAGCCGTACGTCTGTACCGCCGTCGACGACGATCTTCATTGCAGACAGCAGGTCGGCAAGACCCTCGTAGGCAACGAGGCTTCCGGCGTAGCCAACCACTACTGAGTCCTCGCTCAATCCGAGCTTTCCGCGTAACGGATGGAAGGGTGGCATCGGGGTGAACGCATCGGTATCCACAGAGTTGGGCACGAGCGATATGATTTCGGCAGCTACACCCCGTTCAATCAATTCATCGCGGACTTGACTGGTGATGGCCAGAACAGCATCGGCTTCCTTGGCTACAAGGGTTTCAAGACGAAGTGCGAGCTTGTAGCGATCTGTTTCTCCCCATCCTGGCTTTGTGGACAGGTCCGTGATCTCCCAAAGCCCCCGCACCTCGTAGACAAACGGGATACCTAGCCGGCGTGCCGCCATGAGCGCCGGTAGCGCTGTCACGTAATTTGAGGCAGCATGAATCAGGGACACACGATTGCGCTGGGCCTCGCGCACGTAGACATCCACTGCCTCCGCGAGGTAGTAGTCCAGCCGGTCGACCGTCCATGTGGGACCCGGATTGAAAATATGCGGAACGCCGCTAACCTCGAGTTCAAACCGCTCCGCGGCCCCAATCTCCACGTCTACCTTGGAGTCCCAGGGATAGCCGGGACGAGCAACGACAAGCACGTCCTCGCCATCGGCTTTGAGGCCGGCGACAATCCCTGCGGTCCGAGTCGAGTAGCCATTGCTGTTGAAGTGTCCGGTGCTATGGGCGCAGTACATAATCCGGTTGCGCTCGGCTGTATATCCAGGGTTTGGTTGCCGGGGCGTCAGAAACTGGTTCTTGATCAGCAGCTCGCGCTGACCAAGGACGTTTTGAAGCAGCGACTGTTCCGATTCTGATGCATCCATGAAGAGCGCAGAATGCCGCTGGATAAACTCAGCTGGCTCTACAATCGCTCCCCCGTCAAAGTAGTCGTGGGAAACCAGTCGGATGGCCGTGCCCTTCGACGGATTGGCTGCAAATTCAGCTGACAGATGTTTGCGCTTCGCTGGACCACTTGTTTCCGCCGCTGGGCGGGCAACATTGCGTGCCGGCACCGGCGCGTCCTGCTGGGCTTGGTGGGGCTTCGCGAAGACCCCGCGCATGTAGGTGCGGGAAAACACGGCGAACCTGTTCAGCAAAGCCCGTGTGGCCGATAGCACGCGCAGCGGTTTACCGAGCGCTCGCCCCGTCCGAAAACTTCTGGACGAGCGGATCGCCTTCAAAACAGCCTTGAGCTCCTGGCGTTCTTTGTTAACCTTGGTTAGCTCGGTCTTGGCGTTGTCCCGTGCCCGCCGCATGGCGCCGAGGTCCCTTTCCAAGGCCTGGATCCGTTTTCTGCTCCGGTTTTCGTGGGACAGAAGGCGCTCGTAGTCCTGAATCAGGCTATCGATGTCCTTGAGGTAACGCCTACGCTTCGCCAGTTGAACCGTGCTCAACTGCGGAACTTCATCTGCATACTTCATTGCTGGCACAGCCCGCCGTATCCTGTTTAGTTATTGCCAAATTCCGCGAGTGTCCACAAGATGCTTACCATTCAAGATGGCTGGATCGATTTCCTTGAACACATCGTGGTCAACTAACAGCAACACTGCATCGGCCGCTGCCACCGAAGACTCCAACTCGCCCAGCGTGACATTCTCCAGTTCCGAAAGCTGATGTGGCAGAGATTCAACGTGCGGCTCGACAACGAGCAGATTGGCAGCGTCAAGTTTCCTGCTCAAGCGCTCGACGATAGAAACGGCCGGGGATTCCCGAAGATCATCAATGTTGGCTTTGAAGGCGAGGCCTAAGACAGCAACGGTCAGAGAAGTCTCTTCACCTACCAAGTCGAGAACCTTGTTGATCACCCAGTCGGGCTTCTGGTCATTCGTCTCACGCGCCTGCCGGATCAGCTGGGCTTCCTCTGGTGCCGCAGCAACAATAAACCATGGGTCCACGGCAATGCAGTGGCCCCCAACTCCGGGACCAGGCTGCAGGATGTTGACTCTGGGGTGGTGGTTTGCCAGCTTAATCAATTCCCAGACGTTGATGCCAAGTTTGTCGCTGATGACGGACAGCTCATTGGCGAACGCGATGTTGACGTCGCGGTACGAGTTCTCCACCAGTTTGGCCATCTCTGCGGTGGCGGCATCAGTCAAGAGGATCTCTCCCTGGCAAAACACTGCATAGAGCGCCTTCGCCAGTTCTGCGGCCTCAGGAGTCAGGCCGCCTACGATCCGGTCGTTAGTCACAAGCTCGATCATGATCCGACCGGGCAGCACCCGCTCCGGGCAGTGGGCGACGTGGATGGCGGGCCTGTCGTCAGCTCCGTCCAGGCTGAGGTCAGGCCGCAGACTGATCAGGAAGTCCCCCAAGAGCTGGGTGGTGCCCGGCGGAGAGGTGGATTCGAGGATGACCAACTCTCCCCCAACAAGGCGGGGGGCGATGTTGCGTGCCGCGGCTTTAATGTATGAGACATCGGCCGTGCGGTCCGGATTAAACGGCGTGGGAACAGCCATAATGTAGGCCTGCACAGCTGGGGTTTCAGCTGACGCGCTCAGCTTGTGTTGGCTGACGGCTCCTGCGACGTACGAGGCGAGGTCCGGCTCGACGAACGGAACTTCCCCGCGGTTTACCGCGTCGATCGTATTGGCATTTACGTCAACACCAATGACGTTGATGCCATTTGCTGCCAGTATGGCCGCCGTCGGCAGCCCGATGTAGCCCAGCCCGATGACTGCTACGTTCTCAATTGTGTCCACGCGAGAAAGTTCCCCCTAATTAGACAGTGACTTCGTCCCTGTAGTTACCAAAAAATTTCAGGTCAGCGGTTGCCAGCAATGACTCATCGCTGACTTTCCAAGTGTGACCATCGCCGGACCGCCGCTGGCAGTAATTGAACCTGTCCGCCGAATAGATTGATCCTCCGGCACTGACGACCTGCTTGAGGAATGCTGTGTCCTCGCCGCTACCCACGTCGGCAAACGGATGTGCCCTGAATATCTCGGCAGACCCCATGATAGTGGGCCCCATGACGGTACGAGTATATCGGTGCTCCCACTGAGCGAAGCGGAGGATCGTCGCGTTGAGGGTTTTCAGATGCATGTAATGGGCTTGTTTACCCACCAGATCGGCCTTGGAGTATTCAAGCGCATACAACTGATCGCTCAGGTAATTCGTGGCGTAATAATCGTCATCATCCATCTTCGTCAAAACTTCGCCATCGGCCGCCGCCGCGCAGACGTTAAGGCACTCACCTAGCGGCCGCGTAGCATCTGCTGTAAGGAATTTCACATCCCCGACTCCATACTTGTCCTTCAGAATGTCGACTTGTCCGCGATCCGGCTCGAAGCCGTGAGTCAGGAGAACCAACTGGAGGGAAACTCCGATCTGGCTACCGACGGTCTGAAAAATATGCTCCAACTGCCAAGGCCTCATTGTGCTGACCATGGCCGACACAGTGGGGCGCCGCACGCCCTGCGCCAGATGTGGAACAGTAGCAGCCAGCACCTTGTTACTTCGATGGCTGTACGTGTGTTCACGCCATATCCGCCTCTGACCTCTATGGAGCTGCCTCTCACCAAGGGCGGGATTCCGGTGCACTGCCAATAACAATGATTCCGCTTCTTGCTGGGTACCAACGGTGAAAATCTCATCGGGTGCAAAATGGGTGCCTATTGAATCGCTCCCGGTGGTAATGACGTTTGTTCCTGAGGCCACGATCTCAAAAATACGCCTTGGGCACATGGTAGGTGAATCCACCACTGAGTTAACGTTGAGGAATGTCTTGAAGGCCTTGTAAGCCGTTACCATCTCAGGGTAATCGAGGGACCCGACAACATGGTTCGCAAATTCGGGCGGGAACTGATATTTCGCGTCCCCTCCGAATTGTCGAGAGAAGATTTCCAGCCCGATGTCCATCTTGGCTGAGGCGTTCTTCGCGGCCGCTAATACGATTTCTAGCTGAGCCTTCCGTTCCGGGTACTTGTTTTCGAAGTACATTCCGGCAAACGCTACGTCACGCTCGTGCCAACCGTCCTTCGGGCGGACAGGGTTATGTATTACGGGCTGGGCCGCAAAGGGCAGAACATCAACCCGGTCATGCTTCAAATCGGAAAGGTAAGCCGGAATCCGGCTTGCATCGCTCGTGAATACACGGTCGAACAACTTAGCCGCGGCCAGAAAATCGTCATAATGCGGCGGGTCTTCTTTGTTCCAGAAAACAGTGGGAACGCCGTGCTCCCCGCACCACTGGGTGACATCCCGCAGGACGGAGGAACTGTGGTCAGCACCTGAAATCTTCCCCGCCCACTGTTGCCCCTGTCCCGACCAGGCGGACTCCACGAATAACAAGTCAATAGTGCCTGCCTGCAGCTGCTCGCGCCAACTTTTGGGAAAAAGGTGCAGGCAATCCCATTCTTGACTCAAGACTGAAGCTGAAAACTCATCCAGAATGACAGCAACCCGCGGCAAAATCCTTGATTCGGTCGAAGGAACCGGAAAGACGGCCGGTTTGAATCGGAGCTGACGACTCTTCCCCCGGCCTACCCAGACCCCCTCAGCACCACGAACCGTCTCCAGCCGGCGGTGTCCGGCTTCGAAAGCCCTTCTCTCAAGCCAAATTTTAACCTGCCTAGGCCCTCCTGCCCGAATATGCCACAGGAACCTCCTCGCGTCGGAAAGCAAACTCAAGATCAACTCCGCGCCCTTCGCAGGGAATTTCGGTCACTCACATCGGCTACCTGCAGGTTATTAAGCATTCTGCGCCGTAGTTTCAGGGCTCCGATTCGGTCACCATCCGCCAGTTTTTGCGTGAAGAGTCGGTACCACTTCACAACGGGCGCAGGATCGCCGTCCGCAACCAGTTCGCCTTGGTCCAACCAAATGACTCTGTTGCAGAGGTCAGCAATGGTGGCCATGCTGTGGCTGACCAGAAAGACCGTTCCGGCCTGTTCCAGCAGCTCCATCATTTTTTTGCGGGTTCGGTCTTTAAATTGGGCATCACCGGTGTTTAGAGCCTCATCGATGATCAGAATCTCTGGATCGATGGCAGCAGCAATGGCGAACCGCAGGCGCGACCCCATGCCCGCAGAGTACGACTTCATCGGCATGTGAATGGCGTCCTCGAGTCCGGACAGCTCAACGATTTCATCGTACTTCGCATTGATTTGACCGCGAGTCATCCCCATTGCCAAGCAACCAAGGACAATGTTCTGATCACCCGACAGGCCGGGAATCAGTGCCGCGTTGACGCCCAGCATCACCGGCGTCGACGTGGCATATACGGCTCCCGTGCTCGGGGGCACCTGGCCGCCCACCAGCTTCAGAAGAGTACTTTTACCCGAACCGTTTCTGCCTATGATCCCCAGGGATTCACCATGCTGGACAACCAACGAAACTTCCTTGAGGGCCGGAACGTCCACAGATTTGGTCCGGCTACCGGGTTGTCTTGCGCCAAACAGGTTTGAGGCAGCCGTTCGACCGGCGCTGCGGGACCGGCTGGTGGTGCGATAGGTCATGCTGACCCTATCGACCACAACAGCCGGGGTTCCCTGAATAAAGTCCAGCTCAGAGTTCACGGCCATAGCTTTCTTCCCCCTTCCAGAAGAAGACCATTCCCACAGCCAACATCCCGAGCGACCACAACGCGAGAATGGACCAAGCCCGCCAGTCGCCCACGCCCCCGTACAGCAAACATTCGCGGGCAAGGTGAAGCACGTTATAGAGCGGGTTCAACTCCATGAGGGCTTTAACGGCCGGGTACTCGTTGAAGCGGTCGATCGAGAAAAACATGCAGGAGCCGTACATCCACAGGCGCATGGCATAGGAAATGATCTGACTCGCATCATTGAATACGGAAACCACCCTGGCTAGGATCAGCCCCAGTCCCAGGTTGAAGACAAACTGAAACGCGACAATCGGGAGGAGCAACATCCATCGCCAGGTAACCTCTTCCGCAGGTGGAAGAACTATCACCAAGATCAGCATGGTGATGAGTACAGGGACGTTGGCGAGCAACTCCCTCACGTTTGCGGCGAGGACCAGGCTGGCCCGGGGGAATTGGAATGCGTGGATAACATTCTTATTGGCCGTAATGACGCGGGATGAGTTGCGGACAGCCCGGGTGGACATCTGGAACAGGAAAACACCAATGATGAGGAACGCGATAAAGTTCTCAACTCCACCCCCCGATTTGAGCAGCACGCCCATGATGAGGTAGAACATCAGCCCATTGAGTAACGGGCCCAGGACAAGCCATAACCGGCCAAGACGGTCATTTTCATGTCCGGTCTGGATCCGGGCTTGGGCGTCGTAAATGATGAAGTGCCGGTAATCCCAGAGCGCCACCATGTAGTCGAGGAACGGTGGGCGCTGCCCGACCCTTCGGAGTCCACGAAGATTAACCGATGTCTCCACCACGGTGGGCACCGGCCCTTGGGGAGTGGCGGACGTTTGTGTGCTCACCGGAAGCGCTCCAAAATTCTCTCGTAAGCCGCGCCTACGGCCTGTGCACTGGATGTCCATGTCCTGGTCTTCAGAACTGTCCGCCTTCCGTTCCTGCCCATGCGGACACGCTGTTGGCTATCCGCCAACAGCATTTCAAGTCTAGCGGCCAAATCCGCCTGGTCTTCTGCGTTGCACAGTAGGCCGTTGGTGCCATCGCTCACAACCTCCTGCAGGGCGGGAAGCTTGCTAGCGATAAAAGGGCGGGCACACGCCAGCGCCGGTACCGGCTTCAAGGGCGTGACACTTCCAGTGACCCGAAGATCCCTTCGGGGAACAACAAAGACCTCCAACGCTTGGTGACTGACATGGGCACGGCTGCGGGAAACCCGCCCGGCGAAAATTATACGCTCCCTGAGGCCGGCCGTACGAGCCTGTTCCTTCAGCGAGGGGAGGGCCACACCACCCCCTACAATGAGGAGCTTCAAGCGCGGATGCCGTGGCGCAAGGATCCCAAACGCGGAAGTAAGATCATTTATGCCTTCATATGTCACCACGCTGCTGACAGTCACCAAGCTGCTGACAGTACCGACGTATTGCCCCTTAGGATCCAGTCCCAGCTGCACGCGGGCTTCCGCAGGTGGAAGCGGTTCGGCGAGGAAAGCACCACCGACGGCGTTCAGAGCCACCAGGACCTTCTCCTCCGGAACTCCATCAGCGACGATGTTGTCTTTCACGGCCCGGCCAAGGGTCACCACGAGGTCCGCGGAAAGCATGGCTTCCGTTTCGCGCTCCTGGAACAGCGTATACCGCTCACTCCCCCTGGCCTCGGCCCCTCCGGTGGCAGCCCACGTGTCGGCCAGGTGGCCGCTGACCTCATATACCCACGGGATGCCAATCACCTCGGCGACCGCACGCGTGACAAGGGCATTCACATGGTGAGAGGTGGTATGCAGCACGCTGGGACGGAATTCCAAGGCTATGGCCAACACTTCTTCAACCTGGTGCTGCAAGCGCCCATCCATGGTGGCTGACAGCCGGGATGGCAATAGGCGCTGATAGGTGGCTCCCACCACGTCACGATTCCGGGCTTTGAGTTTTCCCACCTTCACCGGATAGCCAACTCGAGTGACGGCCAGCGTTTCCCAGCGGGCCTGCTTCTTGGCGAGCAAAATGGAGTGCGAACGGTGCGCATAGCCACTGGCTGTATGGGGCAAGGAGTTGGTCAGAACGTCCAGGGCGTGCCGGGGCACAGGCTCAAAAGGCACAGCCGCGGGCTCCGGCCGCCAGCCTTCCAGGATCCGCAACTCTGCCGCAAGCCGCCTGCCCTGCCGGCGTTCAGCTCCGCCGCCGGCATTTTCCAGAATTTCGACGGCTGGAGTCATCGCGCCGCTGTACCAGAACCTCCGTGCCTGCGCGGCCCGGAAGCGGCGGGCTTCCGTGGCGCGGGCCAGAAATGCGTCGTCGAGGTCCGGTCGGTTGGCGACCAGGGAAACATCCGCCAGCGCCCGCGCCTGATTCGCGGAAAGCCTACCGCGCAACAGCGCCGCCTCCAGGCGCCCGGCGACTTCCTGCTCCTCACCGCTCATGAGGCCGGTCAGGAGCGCACTTGACGAGTATGACTCCTTGCCTGCGCAGCTGCTCACCAGCCGGGCAGTTGGTTGCACAAGGCGGGCCGGCAACAGGCGTGAAATATGCAGCAAGAGCAGTGCGGGGTCATCGGTAAAATGCTCGGCCGCTGTTCCCACAGCGAGACGAAGGTTGGTCAAAAAATGCATCATAGGCGCGGACCATGCTGTTCTGCAAGCAATCCGCGGACCAGATCCATATACCGCAAGGCCAGCAGCGGATAGTCCGCATGCTGCTTGACCCATTGACGGCTGTCCACATTGCGTATCAGCCGGCCGCGGTCTTTCGCCAGGTCTTCCCACAGCGCCGCAACGGCTTCGGGTGTGCTCGGAACGATATCCCCCGCACCGGAGTCTTCCAGAATCCGGGCGGCCTCACCCTTGACGATGCCGGTCACGTGCCGGCCGATCGCCAGTACCTCGTAGGTTTTGGACGGGACCGTCGTCTCAAACGATTTCCAGTCATCCCGCAATGACACCACGCAGGTATCCGCCGAGGCGTATCGGTCCATGACTTCCTGACCCTGAAGGGAGTCATGGAACGTCACCGGCGCATTGAGCTCTTTTGCAAGCCGCTCAAGAGCCGGCCTCTCCACGCCATGGCCCACCATGTGCAGGTGCATCGAATTGCCCACCAGGGCGCTCGCCCGGATGGCAACCTCAAGTCTTTGGCTCTTGCCGTGATTACCGAGGTACAGCGCTTCAAAGACAGGCCGTTCCAAGGGCGGTGGATCCAGAACGGGGAGGGTATGTAAAAGGACACCGTTGCTGATGGTGGCAACATTCTTCAGACCGCGTGTACGCAAGGTCTCGGCGAAACCCTCGGTCACCGTCACCACGAGATCTGCGCGGCGCTGCACAAAATCAACAGCCCACTCCACAAGACTTTCGACATTGCCACGCACTAGCCGTGCATCACGGGCAAGATCCGGCCAAGCGTCACGCATTTCGACGACGAGCGGAATCCTCCGTAGCCTGGCCAGCACGTACCCCGCGCCCAGGAAGGGGAGGCTCGGAGCCGTAACAATCAGCACATCGGAGCGCCGGGTCAGCAGACCCAACGGAATCGAAAGCAGTGCCGAAAAACACTGGTCGGCGAACTTCGCGCCATGCGAATTGCCATGGCGCAAGTAGGGAACGCGCCTGATGATCTCGGAGTACCTGCCGTGCTGGGACCGCAGTGCGTGGCCGGCCACACTATGTGGCAGCCCCAAGCGCCCGTGCGGTGCATGCGCCACAGGCGCCACGACATCAACCTGCCAGCCGGCGGCGCCAAGCTCTTTGATCAGCGCGGACCACCTCCGCTGAGGCGGACTGCTCTCCGGCCAGTACGAATGTGTGAGCAAAGTCAACCGCGGCGTTGGAGCGGATGCGTGCGGATCAGCACCAAGTGTTGGATCTGTCACGGCACCTAGCTACTTGCCAATCTTCATCGCCGAGCGGCGAGCCATGGCTCCCATAAAGCGGAAGTAAAGGACTCCGGCCGCCAGCAGGAACAAGACAGTGAGGATCTGAACGTGCAGAGGGCTGCCGGTTGCCGTGGCGGCGACTGCGCCTATGGTCTTCGTTACAGGCTCGGGAAGAGTTACCGGAGCCGTCCCCTTGCTGGTTTCAGGAGTGATACTTGGTGTCGACGCGGACGTGGCCTCCACTGCGCTGGGAACAGGTTCGGGCACTGTTCCGCCGGAGACATCGAAAGGTGTCCCAGTAACAGGCAAGGGCAGTTCGAAGAGGGTTCCACCAGGAAGAGTTGATACGGGTATGGGGAGTATCGGTGCCTCGCCGGCAGCGGAAGGAGGGAGCACCGGCTCTGGCGCGGGGTCAAGCACCGGCGGAGGCTCTGGCGCGGGGTCAAGCACCGGCGGAGGCTCCGGCGCGGGCGCAGGCTCCGGCGGAGGCTCCGGCGCGGGCGCAGGCTCCGGCGGAGGCTCCGGCGCGGGCGCAGGCTCCGGCGCGGGCGCAGGCTCCGGAGCGGGCGCGGGCAACGTAATCACATCACCCGAAATCGGGCTCTCCTCTCCGGCATGGGCGGCCACCGAGACGGCCAGCAGAGACAGCAGAGCGCAAACAAGGACAACGACGCATCGCTGCGCGATTTCTCCGATTTTGTTCACTACCTGCCCCCCGCAGCGAATTACCATGACGTCATCAATGGTAAGCCCAATACCCTGGATCAGACCGAGACCAAAGAATTGAAATATTCAAAGTACTCGTTACAGCATAAGTTACCTGGCACCACACAGGTTCATTCATCTCTCATTATCTATGAAGCACCCACACATGACGGGCTGAACGTAACGCAGTGCCAACAATCTGGCGGCTCGGCCAAGCAGCGCTGGCCCAGTAGTCTGGACAGGTGCCTCTTCTGACCCATGCCCGCCCTAGCTCCGCCACGACTGCCGTCATCGTCGTGGCTGTCGCCACGATTCTCGCCGGCTGCGCCCCCGTAGTGGATGTAGCACCGGCAGGCGACGCCGGGAACCCTGCCTGCGCTCCCATGATGGTGGCCCTCCCGGACGCCATCGGCGACGCGCCTCTGCGCAGGACCAACAGCCAGGCGACTGCTGCGTGGGGCGATCCGTCCCAA
The DNA here is from genome assembly GCF_030815585.1 of Arthrobacter pascens. Lineage (NCBI taxonomy): Bacteria > Bacillati > Actinomycetota > Actinomycetes > Micrococcales > Micrococcaceae > Arthrobacter > Arthrobacter pascens. The sequence continues at coordinate 1,458,462 of NZ_JAUSWY010000001.1, read as the reverse complement.
GTGATCCTGCGGTGCGGCGTCAACGTTCCGGGCCCAACGACGGACCGCTGTGTCAGCGTGAACGGCGTGGATTGGGTCATCAGAGAAGGCGATCCGTTCTGGACCCTGACAACGTACGGCCGCAATCCGGCCACCGAGATCCTGATGAACCCGGACACGATCAGCTCCGCCACCGTCTTGGCTGACCTGTCCACGGCAGCAGGCAAACTGCCGGCCACGCGCAACTGCGTGGGCCAGGAAGAACTGCAGAACCTGTCGCAAAGCCAGTAAGCCGGCTGTCAGCGCAACCCGGTTTTACGGTGCAGCGCCAGGTAGATCAGTTCATCGATGAGCTCTGCATAGTCCAGCCCCGAGGCCGCCCACATCTGGGGGTACATGCTTTTGGGCGTAAAACCCGGCATGGTGTTGATCTCGTTGATGATCAGCTCGCCGTCGGGCGTGTAGAAGAAGTCAACACGGCTCAGCCCTTCGGCCCCCACCGCGTCGAAGGCCGCCGCGGCCAGCTCCCGTACCCTGGCGATGGCTTCCTCCGGGATGTCAGCGGGGCAGCTCAGCACCGCGGCGTCGTCTTCAACGTATTTCGCGTTGAAATCATAGAACTCGTGGCTGCCGCCGGCTACGGAGATCTCACCCGGCATGGACGTGCGCGGGGCGTCGGTCCCGCGGCCTTCCAGTACGGCGCACTCGATTTCCCGGCCGACGATGCCCGCCTCGATGACAAGCTTGAGGTCGTGGCGGCGCGCCTCGGCGACGGCGGCATCCAGTTCGTCCAGGGAGTCCACTTTCGATATCCCCATGGACGATCCGGCCCGGGCGGGCTTAACGAACACGGGGAAGCCGAGCAGGTCCACCTGTTTGCGGACAGCCTCGGCGTCCTTGAGCCATTGCCGGTCCGTGACGGCAATGTAGGGCCCTACATGGAGGCCTGCAGCCTCAAACACCACCTTCATGTAGTGCTTGTCCATGCTCACGGCTGAGGCCAACACCCCAGCGCCCACATAGCGTGTGTCCGAGAGTTCCAGCAGCCCTTGGATGGTGCCGTCCTCGCCGAAAGGACCATGCAGCAGCGGGAAGACCACGTCAACGGTTCCGAGTTCCTGCGGAACAGCGTTAGGGGCGGCCACAATCAGCTGGTGCCCGCCGCCGATCTCGGCAAGCGTCACCGTTTCGGACGACGGCGGGACCTCCGGCAGGGACGACGCGGACAGTGACCACTGGGCCGTGTCCCCGGCGGCAAGCACCCATTGCCCGGATTTGGCGATGCCGATGGGAATGACCTCGTATTTGTCCCTGTTGATGGCGCTGAGCACACCGGCGGCGGTCACGCAGCTCACCGCATGTTCGCTGGACCGGCCGCCAAAAAGCACAACCACCCGGGGTTTGGCCTGAGGGGCTGAGTCAGCTGCGGTCAGGTTGTCTTCAGACATCATCAGTAATCGCCTTCAGGTTTCAGGTCCCGGGCCAGCAGCACCGGCCCCAGTTGGTCAACGGAAAGTTTGCCTGCCAGTACGGCAACAACGGCGGCCGTGATGGGCATGTCCACGCCCAGCTTTCCGGCCAGCTCGTGAACGGCCTGACCCGATTTGATGCCTTCGGCCGTCTGGGTCATCTTCTGGGAAACTTCGTCCAGAGTAAGGCCTTGGCCCAGGAGGCGTCCCGCCGTATGGTTCCGGGACAGCGGAGAAGAGCATGTCGCCACGAGGTCGCCCAGGCCCGCCAGGCCTGCCATTGTCCGGGCTTCGCCGCCGAGGGCAAGTGCCAGCCTGGATGTTTCGGCCAAGCCCCGCGTGATCACGGATGCCTTGGTGTTGTCCCCCATCTGTTTGCCTTCACAGATGCCGACGGCCAGGGCTATGACGTTCTTGACGATGCCACCGATCTCGACCCCCACGATGTCCGCGGTGGTGTAGGGACGGAAATAGGGAGCCGTGCAGCTCCTCGCGATCCAGCCGGCCGCTGCCGAATCGATGCACGCCACTACCGATGCCGTTGGTTCCTCACGGGCAATCTCCATGGCAAGGTTGGGGCCCGAAACGACCGCGATGCGGTCCTTCGGGATGTCCAGCTCTTCGCTGATGACCTCGCTCATGCGGGCGTCAGTGCTGAGTTCCAGGCCCTTCATCAGGGACACCACCATGGCGTCCGGGGCAATCATGGACTTCCACTCGCGCAGCTGGAGCCGGAGTGACTGGGCAGGCACCGCCAGGACCACCAGATCGGCTCCCGCGAGCACTGCACGGACGTCAGTTGACGCAGTGATGCTCACTGGCAACGGGATATCTTTCAGATACTGGATATTGCGGTGGATGCTGTTGATCTGCTCCACCACTTCACTGCGCCGGCCCCACAGCCTGATGCTCCGCTGGTCCCCTGCCGCGCTTGCCGCATCGGCGAGGATCTTGGCGAACGTGGTCCCCCATGATCCCGCCCCCAGGACGGCAACAGACCGTGCAGAACCCGGGTGGCTTCCGTCAGCTGTCACGTGGCATCGCCTCGTCGTCCGGCCCGGCCGTATCGGCACCGCCGGCTTGCTGGCCGCGCTCCACAAAACGCCCGTGCTTGGCCTGCTTGTTCTTGGTGGGGTCCCACCGCTCAGCGGGAGCCTCCTCACCCCTGATGCCGGCCAGCAGCCCGGTCACGGCATCCATGATGGCTTCCGTCGCGGCGTTCAGTGTGGCCTTATCCAGGGGGCGGCCGGTAAAGGCGCTGAGATCCACGGGATCCCCCACCACCACGCGGGACGTCCTGCGCGGAAACAGGTGGAACCGCTTGGCGTAGCGCGGGAAGACTTGGTGCGCGCCCCAATGCGCGATCGGCACCACGGGAATTCCCCCTTCCAGGGCAAGCCGGGCCGCACCGGTGTGGCCCTTCATGGGCCACAGGTCGGGGTCGCGGGTGAGGGTGCCTTCGGGATAGATGATGATCGCACCGCCCTCGGCCACGATCTCCTGGGCGAGCTGCAGCGAGCGGTTTGCACCCGCCGTCGAGCGTTCCACCGGGATCTGCTTGGTGGCCCGCAGGATCCAGCCCAGCGCGGGGACCTTAAAGAGGGCGGCCTTGGCCAGGAAGTGCGGCGCACGCTTCTGGTTGTAGAGCAGGTGCCCCACAATGAGGGGATCGATTTCGGTGCAGTGGTTGGGCGCGGCGATGAAGCCGCCGGGTGGCAGCTTCTCAGTGCCCTCCCATTTTTTGGCCATCATGAGGTTCAGCAGGGTGCGCGCTATCGCGGCGATGACCACAAACGTGGCCTGACTTTTGACCGTTTCCTTCACTGTCCACCGCTACTTTGCTGAGGTGATGTCGAAATCGGCCCCGAGGCCGGCAAGCTTTTCCGTGAACCGCTCATAGCCCCGGTTGATGATGTCGATCCCGGTGACCCGTGACGTGCCGGTGGCCGCCAGGGCGGCGATGAGGTGGCTGAAGCCGCCGCGCAGGTCCGGGACATCGATGTCGGTGCCCTTGAGCTGCATCGGTCCGGAAATGACGGCGGAGTGGAGGAAGTTGCGCTGGCCGAACCTGCAGGGCACGCTTCCCAGGCATTCGCGGTGCACCTGGATGCTGGCGCCCATCCTGATCAGGGCGTCTGTGAACCCAAAGCGGTTCTCATAGACGGTCTCGTGCACGATCGAGACGCCCTCGGCCTGGGTCAGGGCCACCACCAGCGGCTGCTGCCAGTCGGTCATGAAGCCGGGGTGTACGTCCGTCTCCAGGACCAGTGGACTGAGCTTCCCGCCCCGGTGGTAGAAACGGATGCCGTCCTCACCGATGTCCATGCCGCCGCCCACCTTGCGGTAGGTGTTCAGGAACGTCATCATGTCCCGCTGGGAAGCACCTTCAACGAAGATGTCCCCGCGGGTGACCAGTGCTGCCGACGCCCACGACGCCGATTCGTTGCGGTCCGAGAGGGCCCGGTGGTTATAGCCGCCCAGGTCCCGGACGCCCTCGATGCGGATGGTCCGGTCAGTCTGGACGCTGATGATCGCGCCCATCTTCTGCAAGACGGCGATGAGGTCGATGATCTCCGGCTCGGTGGCTGCGCCCTCGAGTTCCGTGATGCCCTCCGCGCGGGTGGCGCTGAGCAGCACCTGTTCGGTAGCGCCGACAGAGGGGTAGGGAAGGGATATTTTTGCCCCGTGCAGGCCCTTGGGTGCGGAGATGTGGATGCCGCCAGGCCGCTTTTCGACCACAGCGCCGAACTGGCGCAGGACGTTGAGGTGGTAGTCGATGGGCCGGTCGCCGATCTTGCAGCCGCCCAGATCCGGAATGAAGGCCTCGCCGATCGCATGGATCAGGGGCCCGCACAGCAGGATGGGGATCCTTGAATCACCTGCATGCGCGTCAATGGCGGTGCTCGGAGCAGTCTTGGCAGCCTTGGGATCCAAGGTGAGATCTCCATTGACGGGATCCTTGGTCACTGTCACTCCATGCAGCTGCAGGAGCGAAGTGACCACCTCCACGTCCTTGATTTCCGGAACGTTCCGCAACACCGACGGTTCGTTTCCCAGCAAAGCGGCCACCATTGCCTTGGGAACAAGGTTTTTGGCCCCCCGGACGCTGACGCGGCCTGTAAGCGGGACTCCGCCGCGGATTGTCAGAACACTACTCATATACCGGTTTCCTTACGATTACTCGCCCCAAAATCCTTGCAAAGGCTCCAACTAAGCATAGGAGGTTGCGTTACCGAACCGAAATACGGAGGCGTCCGCGAACAGTCTGTAACGAACGAAAAGCCTGCCCTTTCGGTCAGGACAGGCTTCCGTTACGTGCTGTTCAGGACTGGCAGCTCAGGACAGGCGTGCGGGGAGCGTCTTCGGCTTAAAGGGCGGCCGGGTCGCCTCGTAGGCGGTGATGTCCGCTTCGTGCTGGAGGGTCAGGCCGATGTCGTCGAGCCCTTCGAGCAGGCGCCACCGGGTGTAGTCGTCGATTTCGAACGGTGCCACGATGTTTCCGCACACCACGGTCTTGGACACCAGGTCGACGGTCACCTCGGTGCCCGGGGCGTTTTCCAGCTCTTTCCAGATCAGCTCGATGTCGTCCTGGGAAAGTTCTGCGGCAAGCAGGCCCTGCTTGCCCGAGTTGCCGCGGAAGATGTCGGCGAAGCGGGAGGACAGGACGGTCTTGAAGCCATAGTCCTTCAGCGCCCAGACGGCGTGCTCCCGGGAGGACCCGGTGCCAAAGTCCGGTCCGGCCACGAGCACCGAGGCGGCATTGTAGGGATCCTGGTTCAGGATGAAGGACGGGTCCTTGCGCCAGGCTGAGAAGAGCGCGTCCTCAAAGCCGGTGCGGGTGATGCGTTTGAGGTACACGGCCGGGATGATCTGGTCCGTGTCAACGTTGCTCTGGCGCAGCGGAACGCCGATGCCGGTGTGCGTGGTGAATTTTTCCATGGCGGTCTCCTAGGCTGCGTCGGTGCGGATGGCGGCGGATTCGGGGGCCGGATCAAGGTCCGACGGCGAGCTCAGGGTGCCGCGGATCGCGGTGGCTGCTGCCACCACGGGCGAGACCAAGTGGGTGCGGCCGCCCTTGCCCTGCCGGCCTTCGAAGTTGCGGTTTGAGGTCGAGGCGCAGCGCTCCCCCACCTCCAGCTGGTCCGGGTTCATGCCCAGGCACATGGAGCAGCCGGCGAAGCGCCACTCCGCACCGAAGTCTTTGAAGACCTTGTCCAGGCCTTCGGCCTCGGCTTCCAGCCTGACGCGGGCCGAGCCTGGTACCACCAGCATGCGGATGTTGGGGTCCTTCCGGCGCCCGCGGATGATGTCCGCAGCGGCCCGGAGATCCTCCATGCGCGAGTTCGTGCAGGAACCCAGGAAGACGGTGTCCACCCGGATCTCCTTCATGGGCGTACCGGCGGCCAGACCCATGTACTGCAGGGCGCGCTCAGCGGCGGCTTTGGCGTTCTCGTCGCCGAAGTCCTCCGGCGACGGAACTGAGGCGGAAAGCGAAACGCCCTGGCCCGGGTTGGTGCCCCACGTGACGAACGGCTCCAGGGTGTCGGCGTCGAGGTCCACCTCAACGTCAAAGGTGGCGTCATCGTCGGTACGCAGGGTGTTCCAGTATTCGACGGCGGCGTCCCAGTCGGCTCCCTGCGGCGCGTGCGGGCGCCCGAACATGTAGTCGTAGGTGGTCTGGTCCGGTGCGACCAGGCCGGCACGGGCCCCGGCTTCGATGGACATGTTGCAGATGGTCATCCGGGCTTCCATGGACAGCGCGCGGATGGCGGAACCGCGGTATTCCAGGACGTAGCCCTGGCCACCCCCGGTGCCGATCTTGGCGATCACGGCAAGGATGATGTCCTTGGCTGTGACGCCGGGACGCAGGGTGCCTTCAACGTTGACTGCCATGGTCTTGAACGGCTTCAGGGACAGTGTCTGGGTGGCCATAACGTGCTCCACCTCGGAGGTCCCGATGCCCATCGCCAGCGCACCGAAGGCACCGTGCGTGGAGGTGTGCGAGTCGCCGCAGACCACTGTCATGCCGGGCTGGGTGAGGCCAAGCTGCGGGCCCACCACATGCACGATCCCCTGCTCGGCATCACCGAGGGAATGCAGCCGGACGCCGAACTCCGCACAGTTGTTCCGCAGCGTCTGGATCTGGGTGCGGCTGGTCAGGTCAGCGATGGGCTTGTGGATATCCAGGGTGGGAGTGTTGTGGTCCTCCGTGGCGATGGTGAGGTCCGGACGGCGGAGCTTGCGCCCTGCCAGGCGAAGGCCCTCAAAAGCCTGTGGCGAGGTGACCTCGTGGACGAGGTGCAGATCGATGAAGAGAAGGTCGGGCTGGGCGTTGGCTCCTTCGCCGTCGCCTTTGCGCACCACGTGCGCGTCCCAGACTTTCTCGGCCAGTGTCTTTGCCACGGCCAGCTCCCTTCGCTGCGTTTTGACTGTTGAAGTCCACTGAATCAGCCCGGCTGTGTAATGTGCCAACCGAAACATTTGCATCTCAGATATTGAGACGGCAATATCATTACATGGACAATTCTAGTGGAGTCGGTGTCATTGATAAAGCGGCCCATGTGCTTGACGCACTTGAGGCAGGCCCCACTACCCTGGCGCAGCTGGTGGCGGCAACAGGACTTGCCCGGCCCACCGTCCACAGGCTTGCCCTGGCACTCGTCCATCACCGGCTGGTGAGCCGCGACATCCAGGGACGGTTCGTCCTGGGCAGCAGGCTCGTTGAGCTCGCGTCCGCCGCTGGCGAGGACCGCCTGATCGCGTCCGCCGGGCCGGTTCTGATGCAGTTGCGCGACGCCACCGGGGAGAGTGCCCAGATCTTCCGCCGCCAAGGCGACTGGCGCGTCTGTGTTGCCTCCGCCGAACGGCCGATCGGCCTGCGCGACACCATCCCCGTGGGCACCCAGCTGTCCATGAAGGCAGGATCTGCAGCACAGATCCTCCTCGCCTGGGAAGACCACGACCGCCTCCTGGAGGGCCTGCAGTCCGCGCGCTTTACGCCCACAGTGCTGGCAGGAGTACGACGGCGGGGCTGGGGCCAGAGCCTCGGCGAACGGGAGCCTGGGGTTGCGTCCGTTTCAGCGCCGGTGCGTGGACCCTCCGGACGCGTGATCGCCGCAGTTTCCATCTCCGGGCCCATTGAGCGCCTGACCCGCCAGCCCGGCCGCCTCCACGCCGAAGTTGTCTGCAACGCGGGCCGCATCCTCACCGAAGCACTTCGCAAGAACAACGACTGACGGCCTCGGCCTCCAAGCGTCTGCGTAACGTCGTGCTCACCAGCAGCTGGGGGCCAGCGCGGTAAAATGGGTGTGCGAACAATGGCTCCGGGACGCCTTCGGATTTGAGGCCTGGGTTGTGGTACTGGAAGCTGGCAGAGTGGCTGACCTCGTGTCAGCCTGCCCCTACCCTGAGGATGACAAGACCACCCAACGTACATCACGCTCTCCTCGGACAAAGCCGTATTGGACGAGCTGGATGCTGCAGGGGCAGCGCTCGAAGCCGTTGAGCAAAAGCGGCTGGGGCCTGAGGCGCTTGCCTGGCTGGCACCCGCAGGCGGAACGCTGGACAGCCCCTTCAGCAAGATTTCCGCAAAGGCAAAGTTCAAGACAGCCACCACCACCTGCAACCTGCAACGTGCCGACGATGGTCAAGGTCCGGGACACAGTGGTAACGCTCGAGTCCGACCATTAGTCTCAGAGTCCCTGGCAAACGGGCGGATGTCCGAAGTTGGGTAGCTCACACAACCGTCACCGCGGCGCGCATGGCGGGAGACCGGCGCCCTGCAGGAAATTCGATACCCCTTTGAGGTCCGCGGCCGCTGGGTCACCTACATGTTAGGACTCGATGGCTCCGTTCATGCCCGACTGGGTGAGCGCAATATTGAGGGCCCTCATATTGCCAATGGCCGTGGCGGGCCGAGCAGTTTCAACCGCCCAGTCAAGTGCGTTTTGATCGAGCATCCATGAATTAGGTTGATCCAGAAACGCCCATATGTAGTCTGCCGCGCTGGCTGCGAATTGCCGGCCCTTGTCGGAGCGGGCAAAGAAAACGTTGTTAGCGATATATCGCCGCCAAGGCGCAAGCATGTTGATCCCGGTTGATGCCGCGACCACGACGTCGAATTCGGCGAGCTCACTGTAGGAGTCCGAGATCGGGGAAATCGGGTAGAGATCCACGTCCTGAATCCAGACATCGGTTCCGAACTTATCCATGACTTGTCGGGCGACGAGATAACGTGCGCATGCGTAATATGTGATCGGATTTCCTACTCCCGCCGGCAGGCTGGACGACGACCATGAAAGGGCTGGCAGCTTCGACGACCGGTGACTGAAGCCGTGAATGGTTCTCGCGAGTTCTTTTGCCTCTCGGATAAAGTCCAAGGCCTCACGTTCCGGAGCCACGACATGGAAATGAAGTTGAAGCTTCGGTTCGGTAGCGGCGTAGAAAATAATGCGTGCCAAATAGCGTCGAAGGAACTCCACATTCGCTGAGTAGAGGATCGTCACTCTCGCGTCTTCAGAGGCATCACCACCATGCCAGCAAATATCTACCTTTTTTCCGTCAGCGCTTGGTTCCGGAAACCCGTAAGTGAAGGCACCCATGTCAAGGTACAGGGACTTGATCAATTCGGGACCGGACGAAAGTGCGGTTCGAAACTCCTTGAGAGCCGAAGCCCTGTCTTCAATAACACTCAGAACCTGCCCCCGCAACAGACGCGACGATGTGCTCGGAGAGTTGTACGGGGACGAGGTCTCGGTAATGGTACGGAGTTCTGCCCTTAGAGACTCCGGGATCGAACTGGATGCGGCCCGCGAAACGTGCTCGACCTCGCGCCGTGTCGCAGTTGCATGTTTTTGTAGAACTGCGTGCGCTTCTATGATCGCTGTCAGGCTGGCCATGACATTTCCGGGTAACGAGTCAGAAAAGCCGGATTGGGCTCCATGGAGTTGGCAGAGCAGCGCCACCCGGCTGTTAGGTGGAACGGAACGTGCGTTTCGAAGTTTTCGAAGGACGTCATTCACGATGCGCGTAACCCGGTCCCGCCATTTCGAATCACTAAAATATTCCCATGCAGCCAGCGTTTCCAGCATGGCTGTTGCTTCTGCTTGTGTCGCCATCCGGGTTGGTTGACGTAGCCACAGTTCAAGTCGGGCCACACCCCTCAGGGCGTCCAGTCGAACCCGCGGAGTGAGCGCTCGGGGTTCTCTGCCGGGGTGAACCTCGTCAATCCACGCGACCGTGTGATTTGACGGGCCGGGCAACACGTCAAGGGGTAGTGCGAGTATGGTTCCGGCCTTTAATTTCATGCTCCGGCTGTCCGTAGTAATCCGGTTGCGAAGCCGCAGCACGTGGCTAGTTTCATGAGACGGGGCTACGTGAGTTAGATCGACTGTAAGCACGCTGGTACTTTCTGTTGGCCTTGCAAGGGATGACTATCCATCGGGGAGATGCTAAGGAGTCGTCGTCACCTCCCGGAAGGGAAAATTACGGGGTCTGCACGGGTCTCCGGATGATGACACTAAGCGGGGCGTGTCTGGCTCAAGATTAGGCATCTGTTGGGGAAGCAACAAATCGACACTACGGTGACGTGGTGTGCTGCCAGCTAGCCCGTCACACGTCGCAACTTCCTCGACTGCAAGATTTCCGCCAAGGCGAAATTCAAGGGCAGCCACAACCACCCGCAATCTGCGGACGATGATCCAGGCCAGAAGCCGCTGTCAACAGCGAAAGTAAAGGCAACCAAAATGGCAACAAGGGCAGAAAAAGCTAACTACAGCTACGGCGACTTTTACTGCTTCATGTCGCTCGCGGATTTCGCGGCATACGCCTCCACCGATGACGACGAGGGTGATGGCGGCTTTTCGATCAGGCTCGCCTAGAATGCGGCCTGGCGCCCGCGGGACTTCGGGCACAGGCATCCGGAAATAGCCCAAGGCTTTCAGCACGCCGAGCCAGCCGAGGCCGCCCAGCACGGTGAGCAGCGCCAGCCATTGCGCGACGTTGAAAACGCCCCACCACCACGACGTCCGGTTGGCGGCAAGGTCCGTCCCCGCGATGGCCTGTTCAAGGGCACCGGCAGCCGGTCCCGGCCTTCCCGGCCGGAACCGCGGATGGCCGCCCGCCAGGGACCGGGTGCTCCTGCACTGGCGGCCTCCGCGATTCACACACCGCCGCGTCCGTCCGGGCCGTTCCGGCGCCCCGGCCGGTGGCAGCGATGTCCTGTTCAGCTCTGCGGGGCGTCACTGCAGAGAGGACCGCGACCGGCACGTTCGCTGCCACTGCCAGTTCTGCCGACAGGCGCGTTTTTGCCGGCGCCCGGACCCCGGCGGCCTCGCCGTCCCCCGAAGCCTTCCGCAGCTCCTGCGACGCCATGGTGATATCCGCGGCCAGCCGTTCGGACTGCGCCTTGCGCTGCACCCCCACTTTCCGGATTGCGGCCAGGACCGCATCAACGCCGGCACCGGTAAGTGCGGACGTCGCCAGGACCCGGACCTTGGCCAGGCCGTCCCGGGCCAGGATGCCCCGCAGCGAGTCCAGCACCTGCCGCACATCGCGCTCCGGCGGCCGATCCACCTGGTTCAGGACCACCAGCGTGCGTGAGGGCACCATGGGAGGCCAGCGGTGCGAGGAAACCGTTGTGCACTGCCGCGTCGGCATACTTCTGCGGGTCCAGCACCCAGACCAGGACGTCCACTAGGCCAACCATCCGCTGCACCACTTCACGGTTGGCCGCCCGGGTGGAATCGAAGTCGGGCACGTCCAACAAGATTAGGCCGGTCTCCTCGTCCGCGAATCCCTCCACGGGCGCGGCATGGTGCAGGCGGTCTAGTATGCCGCCGCGGCGTTGGGTGTTGTCGGTCCGGCGTGGTGCACTCGGGCCGATGCGCTGCTCGGTGTTGAGGGCATCCACGTCAATTCCGTCACCGGCACGGGGAGCGGACTACTTCTGCGCGTCGAAACACCCACTGTCCTGGCAGGAGTGTTCGGGCCGCCGCTCCTGCGCTGTCCCACCCCGACCAAGGTTAGGATTTCGGCATGGGCAGCTACGCAGTCTTTCTCCGCGGCATCAACGTGGGCGGGATCAACATCAAGATGGCAGACCTCAAGGCCGCCCTCAGGTCCCGCGGATTCGATGACGTGAAGACCCTGCTGGCCAGTGGCAATGTGGTGCTCGCCAGCGAACAGGACGCTGCGGCAGTCAAGCAGCAGTTCGAAGAATGCCTCCGGGAATCATTCGGCTACGACGCCTGGGTGGTTGTCCTGACTGCGAAGCGCGTGTCCGCACTTGTGGACGCCTGCCCCTATCCGGAAGACGACAAGAGCACCCACACCTACATCACGCTGGCCTCGGACACAGCCATGCTGGATGAGCTCGATGCCGCCGGAGCTGCCCTTGAAGAGGCGGAACAGAAACGGCTCGGACCCGAGGCGCTGGCCTGGCTGGCCCCGGCCGGAGGAACCCTGGACAGCCCGTTCAGCAAGATATCCTCCAAAGCAAGGTTCAAGGCGACCACCACCACCCGGAACCTTCGGACCCTGATTAAGGTGCGGGACGCTGCGGCCGCCCTTGCATAAGCGATGGAACCCGGTCCCGCCTCACCGCGGGTTCCCGTGACCAGCTGATTGGTTGAGAGCCGGCACTAAGAGCGGCCGGGCTTCAGGTCCCCACGTCCGCGGCTTGCCCGCGCGACGTCGGCAGCACTCTCTGCCTGGCCGCGGTCATGAAGCCCTGCCACGATGCCATCGATGTCGGTGGCCGGCCGGTTCTGGCTGAGTTTGGTCTTCGCCTCGATCCTTGTGATGAACAGTTCGACGCCGACGATGGCACGTAGCTGCCCCGAGACATACCTCTCCGGTGCATCATCCACTGTCCAGGGCCGCTCCGACTTTGCTTCGTTGAGGTTGGTGAGCCGCCTGACATGGTGGCCGAGCCATGCTGGGTTGTCGTGGATGACGAGCTTGCCGTACACGTGGGCCGTCGAATAGTTCCACGTCGGTACGACGCGTCCGTGTTCGGCCTTCGATGCGTACCAGGAGGGCGAGATGTAGGCGTCAGCGCCTTGGACGATGGCCAGTGCTTCTCCGATCGCAGGCTCGGACCACTGGGCGTTGTTCCGGGCCATGTGGGTCTGCAGGGCGCCGTGTTCGCCCACCGAGGGGTCGTAGACGAAGGGCAGCAGCGTGGCGAGCAGGCCCTGCCCGGTCATGGTGACGAGGTTGGCTGTGCCCGGCCGGGTGAGGAGGTCATGGATTGCTTCCGGGCCTGCCGCGAAATGGGTTGGGATGTACATGGTGCTAATCCTTTGCTGGCTGGAGTGATTTTGTAGTGTGGAGGTCGGACGGCTGAGCCGGGGCAGGCCGGAGCCGGACGCGGACGGCAGCGCCGGCGCAGAGGATGACGGCCAGGCCGCCGATGAAGGTGATCCATGTGAGGGTCTCGCCCAGCAGGAGGCCCGCCCAGCAGATGGTCAGCACAGGTTGGATGAGCTGGACCTGGCTGACCTGGGCGATGGGGCCGATGGCCAGCCCGCGGTACCACGCGAAGAAGCCCAGGAACATGCTCACGACGCCGAGGTAGGCGAAGCTGGCCCATTGAAGGGGCGTGCCTGACGGCGGCTGCTGTGCGACTGAGACCGCCGTCAGGAACACCATCAGCGGCGACGCCAGCACCAGCGCCCAGGACACGGTCTGCCAGGCGCCGAGCTCACGGGCCAGCAGGCCGCCCTCCGCGTAGCCGATGGCGGCAGCCACCACGGCCCCGAGGAGCAGCAGGTCCGCCCAGTGCACCTGTCCGAAGCCGCCGGATTGCATGGAAGCGAATGCAATGGCCGCCAGCGCACCCGCGCCGGTGACCAGCCAGAACGCCAGCGGGGGACGCTCGCGCCCCCGGAGGACTGCCGCCGTCGCCGTCGCGGCCGGGAGCATCGCGATGACCACCGCGCCGTGGCTGGCGGCGGTGGTGGTGAGCGCGAACGACGTGAGCAACGGAAACCCAATCACGACGCCGGCGGCCACCACGGCGAGGCGCGTCCACTGCACGCCATAGGGAAGTCGCTGCCGGGTGAGTGCCAGGGCGAAGGCCGCCAGCACGGCGGCCAGTACGGCGCGGCCGGACCCGATGAAGAGCGGCGACAGTCCACCGACCGCGACCTTGGTGAACGGAACCGTGAACGAGAATGCCGCTACTCCCAGAAGGCCCCACCGGAGTCCGGTGGGCTGGCGGGACGCAATCCGGGACGGTATCACTGGCCGAATTAGGATAGTAGCGCTACTATTGTCTCTCATGAACAACGATAGCAGTTCCCGGATTGCGACGCGACTGCGGGAATGGATCGCCAAGGCTGCGCCCGGATCCAGGCTGCCGTCCACGCGGTCACTGGTTGCCGAGTACCAGGCCAGCCCCGTGACGGTGCAAAAGGCCCTCCAATCCCTCACCACGCAGGGCCTGATCGAGAGCCGGCCCGGCGTCGGGACGTTCGTGCGGGCGGTCCGGAGCGCGCGCCCGTCCGACTATGGCTGGCAGACGGCGGCACTCCGATCCCCGATGGCACCGTTGCCCCCGGCCTCCAGCACCATGCGCAACGTGGCGAACGATGCCATCTCCTTTCACTCCGGCTACCCGGACCGGGAACTCCTCCCCGAGCGGCTGGTACGGGCCGCCTTCACCCGCGCCGCCCGCGGCGACGCCGCGTTGTCCCGTCCACCCGCGGCGGGACTGCCGGAGCTCCAGTCGTGGTTCGCCCACGAACTCGGCGCTTCGACTCCGGCCGGAACCACACCGCCGAACCCGAGCGACGTCGTCGTACTTCCGGGAAGCCAAAGTGGCCTCAGCTCCATCTTCAGTGCGCTCGCGGGCCGGGGGCAGCCGCTGCTGATGGAGTCGCCCACCTACTGGGGCGCCATCCTGGCGGCGGCGCAGGCTGGAGTCCGCGTTGTCCCGGTGCCCAGCGGGCCTGACGGTCCGGACCCGGAGGAGCTGGCCCGGGCCTTCGAGGAAACCGGCGCGCGCCTGTTCTACGCCCAACCCAACTACGCCAACCCCACCGGTGCGCAGTGGACTGCTGAACGGCGTGAACAGGTCCTGGATGTAGTGCGTGCGAAGGGCGCGTTCCTGGTCGAGGACGACTGGGCGCATGACTTCGGCATCACCACCAACCCCGTGCCCGTCGCCTCCCGCGACGACTCCGGCCACGTTGTCTACCTGCGCTCGCTGACCAAGAGTGTGTCGCCGTCGATCCGGGTCGCCGCGGTCATCGCCCGGGGTCCGGCGCGGGAGCGCATCCTGGCGGACCGGGCGGCCGAGTCGATGTATGTCAGCGGGCTGCTCCAGGCGGCAGCGCTCGACGTCGTCACGCAGCCCGGATGGCAGACACACTTGCGCAGCCTCCGCCACCAGCTCGAATCCCGCCGCGACCTGCTGGTCACCAGCCTGCGCCAGCACGCCCCGCAGGCGCACATCGAGCAGGTGCCCAAAGGAGGGCTGAACCTTTGGGCACGCCTGCCGGACGGGACCGACCTGGAACGGCTGACCCGCGACTGTGAAAGCGGCGGAGTGATCATCGCAGCCGGGCGGGAGTGGTTCCCCGCCGAACCTGCAGGCGCGTTCATCCGGCTCAACTACTCCGGGTCCAATCCGGGGGCCTTCCCCGAGGGTGCGCGGATCATCGGCCAGGCATTGGAACGCAACAGGTCCTAGTCCATCGGAGAAGCAGAAGCCCTGTGTTGTCCTGTGGCGCTCCCTTTACTTGGCGCCAGCCGCCTTCAGGGCGGCGTTGAATGACCTGAGCCGGCTGACCTCCACCTCCACAGGCTCCACCACCAGCTCCCGGGCAACCTCCGCAACGGCGGTCCGGAGCCGTTTCCTGGCCCTGGCGGCCCGAGTCTTTGCTGCGGCCGCCCCGACAAATTTTCCGGCCAGTGCCAGGAAAACACCAAGAACCACACCAACGGCAACCATCAGGGTAGGTGCGGGCCAGCCCTCCACCCGGGGCACCTCCGGGACAGGCATCTGGAAGTAGCCCATGGCGGCCAGCAATCCCAGCCAACCGAGCCCGCCCAGCACCGTGAGCAGCGCAAGCCACTGAACGACGTTGAACACGCCCCACCACCAGGATTTCCGTGATGCCATCAGGTCCGTGCCTGCGATGGCCTGGTCCAGGGCATCGGGCAGCCGCTCCCTCCCCTCCCGTGCGGCGCCGCGGATCGCCGCGCGCCATGGCCCGGGCGCACCCGCGCTGGCATCGTCAGCGAATCCACGGACCGCCGCATCCGTTCGGGCCCTTTCGGGGGCGCCTGCAGGAGGGAGCGATGTCCGGTTGAGTTCCGGCGCGGAAGCACTGCGCAGGTTGAGCCGCCGCAACGGATCCGGCCTGAACCGGACCAGCCAGCGCGTCACCGGCCAGCCGGTGCGGCGGGTTGACTCCAGGCGGTAGGAACGGGCCACGGCGCCAACCACCAAGGGTACATTGGCGGCCGTTGCCAGCTCATCAGCAAGCCGCGCTTTTGAGGCCGGCCTGACCCCCGCGGCCTCACGGTCGCCCGAAACTGTCCGAAGCTGAAGGGAGGCCCGTACAACGTCGGCGGCCAAACGTTGTGAGGACGCCTGCCGTTGCACCACAACATGGCGGATAGCGGAGCGGACCGTGTCCACGCCGGTACCCACCAGTGCCGAGGCCGCCAGAACCTGGACGTTCCCCAGCCCGTCGCGTGCAAGTATCCCCTTCAGGGACTCCAGCACCGGCTGCACGTCCCGTTCGGGAAGCCTGTCCACCTGGTTAAGAACCACCAGGGTGACGGCACCGTGCGCGGCAAGAGGCGCCAGGAATTCATTGTGCACGGCGGCATCGGCGTACTTCTGCGGATCCAACACCCAGACCAGGACATCCACCAGGCCCACCATGCGCTCCACGATCCTGCGGTTGGCTGCCCTGGTGGAATCGAAGTCCGGCAGGTCCAGCAGGATCAGTCCAGTGTCCCCATCCGCGAACCCTTCCACCGGGGTGGCATGGTGCCGGTTCCGCACCTCCAGCCAATCCAGCAGCGGTTCGCTGCCGTCGTCTCCCCAGACCCCAGCCAAGGGTTCCGACGTTGTTGGCCGGCGGGCCGCCGCCGTCGCGATCTCAGCGCCGCTGACAGCGTTGAAGAGCGATGACTTGCCGCTGCCGGTGGCGCCGAAGAAGCCCACTACTATGTGGTCGGCGGACAGCGAGCGCCGGGAGCTGGCGCGCTCAAGAAGCTCGAGCACCTCCGCCAATGACTCGTCGGGCAAAACGCCGTCGGCGAGTTCACGGGCATCGTTCAAGGCTTCAAGCCTGCGGTCCAGCTGCGATGCTTCGCGGGCATCGCTGTGGCGGCTCATGCGCGGCCCGCCAGCTGCTCCAAAGCGGCCGCGTGGCCTGTCAGCACGCGTGCGACGTCGGGGTCGCCGTCGGGGAGGCGGATAAGGAATTTCTGTTGCTCCACCTGGAGCAATTTCTGGCACCGCGCGTGAAGGTCCTCCCGGGCTTTCTGCGCAAGCCGGCGGACAGCATCCTCACCGAACACGGCCTCCAGCAGCTTCTGGCCGACGACGACGGTGCCTCCCGCCACTCCGATCTCCAGCCCGGTGAGGCCCGCAGTCATTGAAATCACTACGATCATCAGCGCGGCGCCCAGTCCGTTGATGCCGAAGGAAAGCCACCTGGCCTGCGTCCGCTCCGGAAAAACTCGCCAGTCCCCACGAAGTCCTGCCATCGGGCCAGAACCTCTCCCCGGAGCAGCGCACCGTCCTTGGTGGCGTCCAGGATGCGGGCCGCCGCGTCGCGATAGGCAGCCAGTGCATCGGCCTGGAGCGTAGCAGCGCCCCGCTGCTGCTCCTCTGCAGCCTGCGCCACGCCGGCGACCCGTCCAGCGAGCGCCCGGACCGTCCCGTGGAGGGTCCGGCGGGCGATTTCCGACCGGCCCGCTGCGTCAGCCGCCAGTTCCTACAGCCAGGACCGCAGCGGTTCCATTGCGTTCGGCGGCAACATTCCCAGGGGGGTCAAGCTCCGTCTCGCGCACAATGAAGAGTCCGTCTCCGCCAAGGCCTTCCTTGTGCAGAAGCGCGCGGAGATCCGCGCTCACTTCCGCTTCTGCCTCCGGCGGCACGCGGTCCAGCACCACGGCCACCATGATGTCCCGCGAGGCCGCATCCAGGAGGAGCTTCCAAGGAACGGCGTCTGCGTAGCGGTTGGCCGTGGTCACGAAGACCCAGAGATCCGCCGCGGCCAGCAGCAGTCGACATCGGGCGCGTCGAGCACGGCAATCCCCTGCGGAACCGCGGGGTCCGCCACCAGCACCAGCGAGGAAATTGCGGCGGCGTCAGGAGTTGCTCCGGCCTGGCTGGCAGGGATGGGATCCGAAGAAACGGTACCCCTGATCCGATTCAGGCTGGGCAGGACCGCTGGCCTTCGAACCAGGCGGCGTCGTCCGGGTGCTGCAGCAGGATGGGCTGCCGGGTAGTGGGCCGGATGGCACCCGAGCGCGTGACCGGATGTCCCACCGGCGCGTTGACCAGTGTTGACCTGCCGGCGCCTGTGGAACCCCCTACGACGGCAAGGAGCGGCGCGTCCAGGCTGCGATATCGCGGAAGGATGTAGTCATCCAGCTGGGCTACGGTGGCACGGATGTCTTGCCGGACACTGTTTGAGTCGGGCAGTGCCAGTGGCAGGGTAGTTGCCGCCAAGTCGCTGCGGACTGCCTTTAACGGCTCTTCACGGTTCGTGGGGAATTGATCTCGTGTCGTATATCCCAGAAGGGCCCGTGGCCCTGCTGGGATGAGTGTGTCTAAGCATTCAAACCAGGAACAGGACCACGAGTCTTGATCGAGCCTACTTCCCCGCGCCCCGATGCTGCCACCGCCATCTTCAACCTGCCCGACTACCGAGTCACCGGCACCGAGATCCTCGCATTCGGTCAGCGACGGATCCACGTCGAAGCCACCGCCGAGTCCGGCTGCCCGTCCTGCGGTGTGATCAGCACCCGGGTGCATTCACGTCGGCCACAACGTCTGCGTGATATCCCCGTCGCCGGACCGGTCGAAGTTGTCTGGGCCAAGCGGAGATTCTTCTGCGATGAGTACCTGTGCCCGCGCAGCACATTCACCGAGGAAACCGCCCAAGTCCCGCGCCGGGCACGGTCCACCCGTCGGCTCCGGGATGCCCTCGTGGCCGCCGTGATCGGATCCGGGAGAGCCGCCGCGGAGGCTGCCTCCTCGTTCGGTGTCTCATGGTGGCTAGTCCAGCGCGCCCTGGACTCCGCGGCGCTGACCCTGCCTGATGTCGATGCCCTCGCACCGCGGATGCTCGGCATTGATGAGCACCGCTACCGGTCCGTGCGGTTCTTCCGCGACCCGGCCACCAAGGCCTGGAAACGCTACGAACCCTGGATGACCACCATAGTCGATCTGGACACCGGACAGGTCCTCGGGATCGTGGACGGCCGCGACAGTGAGGGTGTCGGGGACTGGCTGTTCGCCCGGCCGCTGCAGTGGCGCCTGGGCGTGCAGGTCGTCGCGATCGACCCGTCGGCCGCATTCCGCAAGGCGTTGCGGATGTGGCTGCCACGGACCGCGGTCTCGGTCGACGCGTTCCACCTGGTCAAGCTCGGCAACGACATGCTCACCGAAGTCCGGCAGCGACTCACCCAGCAGGTCCACGGCCGGCGGGGACGCTCCATTGACCCGGTCTGGGCCAACAGGCGGCTGCTCTTGCGCGCCGGTGACTCGCTCTCGGACCGGGCACGGGACAGGCTCAGCACGGTGTTCGCAACCGACGATGCCACGGGGAAGCTGCAGGTGGCCTGGCTGGTCAAAGAGCAGCTCCGGACGCTGCTGAGCACAGGGTCCCTCGCTGACGCGGCCGCTGCAAAAGACCGCCTGCGGGTCCTGGTCGAACGTGCCGCGCAGCCTGAAACAAACCGGCTCTGGCGCACGGTCTGCCGGTGGTGGAAAGAGATTGAAGTCCTGATCGTCACCGGTGCGACAACGGCGAAAGTGGAAGCCAACAACACCGCCATCAAGCACATAAAAAGGACAGGCCGGGGATTCACCAACGCACGCAACTACAAAACGCGTATCCTGTTGCGCAGTGCCGCCAGAACAGCGGCATGAAGATGCATCACGGCAGAACATTCACCACGAACCGTGAAGAGCCGCATTGACTGAGGCCTGTCTCCTCACGCTCCCCGACGTGGACAAACTCAGCCCGCGGATGCTGGGCATCGACGAGCACCGGTTCCGATCCGTCCGGTTCTTCAGGAACCCGGGATCCGGCTCCTGGGTCCGGCATGAGCCCTGGATGAAAACCATCGTGGACCTGCATACCGGCCAGGTCCTGGGGATTGTGGACGGGCGGGACCACAAGGGCGTCGGGGACTGGCTCTTCGCCCGGCCGCTGGCCTGGCGGTTGGGCGTGCAGGTCGTCGCAATCGACCCCTCGGCGGCGTTCCGGAAGGCGCTGCGGATGTGGCTTCCGCGCACGGCCGTGGCCGTTGACCACTTCCATCTGGTCTCCCTGGCGAACCAGGCAGTGACCGAGGCCCGGCAGAACCTGTCCCAGCAGGTCAAGGGCCGTCGCGGACGGGGCATTGACAAGGCATGGGCGCACCGGATGCTGCTCCTCCGCGCCGGCGACACCCTCTCCGACAAAGCGGCACACCGCTTGGCCGAGGTCTCTACAGCTGATGACGCGACCGGCAAGCTGCAGGCCGTATGGAAGGTCAAGGAACAGCTGCGGATACTGCTTCGAACCAGCTCACTGGCCGACGCCGCCGACGCGAAGGAAGAACTCAAAGCCCTGGTCGAGGCAGCAGGACGGCCGGAAACAAACAAGCTCTACCGCACCATCTGCAGATGGTGGAACGAGATCGAGGTCCTCATCGTCACCGGCGCCACGACGAGGAAGGTCGAAGCAAACAACACCGGCATCAAACACATCAAACGCACGGCCCGCGGCTACCGGAACCCAGCCAATTACAAATCAGTTATTCTCATGAGAAGTGCCGTCCGGACGGCGGCATGACACTCATCCGGGAATTACCTTCCCCATGAACCGTGAAGAGCCCCTTTAACAGGCCTAAACCATTGGCTACTCGGGCCGCTGTGACCTGCTCAGCGCGGGGCTGCATATCATCTGCAGCATTTTGCGAGGTCACTGTCCCATCATGCCAGCATCAGCAGCTCAGTGCTCCACTGCCACGCAGTTGAACGGCACGCTCCAAGGAAAGCCAGCTAAATCAACTGTGGAATGCATCCAGCAAGCGCTGTTCGTCGAAGTCAATGGCCACTGAGCTGGGACAAAGACGTGCCAGGTGCTCGCCAAGGACATCAGTAACTTTCAACGGATGCACGGTCTGCACGGGAAGGCCGACTGACAGGAAATAATCTGCGAACTTCAATCCATCTCCTGCAATACTCGAGCCGTCATCAGCGAAGGTGCACCAACGTGCAGGAATTCCGTATGCATTGGCAATGATGATTCCGTGAAGTGAGGTGGATAAGATCATCTCGCAGTCGAGAACATCATCAACCACCCGCTCTATCGTGGATTCACCAACTCCGGCCAAGCAAATGT
Source organism: Arthrobacter pascens (assembly GCF_030815585.1). Lineage (NCBI taxonomy): Bacteria > Bacillati > Actinomycetota > Actinomycetes > Micrococcales > Micrococcaceae > Arthrobacter > Arthrobacter pascens. The sequence goes on along the minus strand of NZ_JAUSWY010000001.1, from coordinate 1,437,425 downwards.
CTTTAACTCCATCGAACTTCAGATCTAGGGCGTTCTGACTCACGTGCCGGATAAACCCGAGCTTATAGGTGGGTTGGCGGTTCATACGCGGCAAGTATCGGGGCAACAGGAGCCCAGGATCGCCGTAAATCGGGGGACATCTGCCTCCGCTTTCAAGCACTAGATCCCTCGTTAGGGGACCCCGAACAGCCTTATATCGCGCCTCGGAGGAAAGCCGGTCAGACATCCTGGGTGACCCTGAGCCCCAAACCGTCGATTTTTCCGTGGCGAATTTAATGATGCTGCCGATTGCTAGGAGACTGCTGTCACGCCGCCCAAACTTAGCCGGCACGCCCGAAACTTTTTCTACGATCCAAGGGCTAAGAATATCGCCGAAGTTGCCTGGATAGGGCGTCTTCATCCACCACATCGAGACCCGTGACGAATCGGGTATTCCCGCCGCAGCGGCGCGTTCGTCGAGGCTAACGTCGTAGGCCGCAGACTTCGCCCTGGCTCGGACGGAAACGTCCTCGTTGAGGAGCAGATGTTCTATTTGGGCTCTACACCCTTTGAAGTCCTTCTGCTCCTGTAGGCGCCTCAGCAGTTCCTCGCGCACGGCCGATTCGTCTGGAGCTCGCTCCAAATAGGCAGTGAGCACTCCTTGGGACTCAGCCCCCTGTTTGTTCAGCTTAAGATATCGGGACAGCCTGACCACAGCCTCAGGGTCGCTAGGCACGGCTGTTGCAGACCGCTGTGCCAGGCGCAAAGCCCCTAAATTATCGCCGGCTTTCATAGCATCCATGGCCTCGGCGCCCAGAACCCTGGAGCGCAAAGAGGGACTATCAATACGACGCTGATGCTGCTCAACCTGCCGGCGGAAGGACGACACGTTGCCGCTTTCACCGATGACAAAAACACTGGTCTCTGTCGCCACTGCGGAATCCCGGACGATCAGTTCCGGAGACAGCAAACCCACCGAAAGCTGATCTCCGTGCGTCGTCCACGTTTCGTGCAGCACCCAATCATCGGTGACGCGAGTCGTAGCGGACCGTTCCGCATCGTTCATCAGTTCGATGAAACGTGATGCCTTGATTGTCCCGCCGAAGTACAAAACAGCAGGAATCCAAAATCTGGTGGTTTCATATGGATCGTAATCCCGGATATATCGGAACCGCCCGCAGAAACCGGCAATATCGAAGTTGCAGCTCTCAAGTACCTCTGGGATGGCCAGCAGCCTGGTGTCCACGTCGACCCAGAGAATGGCCCCAAACTTGGCATGCATACGCCTGTAGAAATCGATTTTCAATCTACAGATTTGGTCCCATTCCAATCCTGCTGCGTCGAGCTCCTCAATGCAGTGGGGCATCCCCAGCCGTTCGCAGTCGGCTTTCAGGCGTTCTGCCGCCGACGAATAATAAGCATCACCAGCGTAAAAACTTACGAGTGTAGGTAGTCCCGTTGTTGGCCGCGAAGAGGCGCGTCTGCCGGCCTCCGGTTGCCCGCTCATCTCTGCTTCCATTACTCCCCGATATTGTTTGATGTGTCGACTCCTTGGTCAGGGTGTAACAGTAGTGCTGCCTCACCTTGCACGTCGCTCAGCTGCGAGGAAAATCCTTGTTAATGCACCGCACCACGGCATGCACGCCTTCAAATGCTTCCTGGCGGACTGCGAGCAGTGCGTCTTCGGAAATCGGCATCTTTGCGAGCCGTACCTTGTTCAGGAGTTCCTCATCTGAGGAACTTGAGAGAAGAGGGGTGCGGCCAAGACGCCGATACAGGTTTCGTGATTTCGAAGTTGACGACAGGACCACTGAGGATACCCCGTATGTCGAAGCAACCACCGTGCCGTGGAACTTGTTTGAAATCAAAACCTCCAGGCCGCCGATAGTGGAGCTAATCTCGTCTAGTATCTCACTCTCAAAGATTATTTGATTTTCGAGCGGAAATTCCTGCGCTACTTTGAGATCCGCCGCCCGCGTTTTTCCCGTGGCCATCACAACGTTCAGGATGTCGTATCCCTCGGACTGCAATTGGCGGCAAACGTTCACGAGAACAGTGGGATCCGAGTCAGCGCGGTGCGTCCTCAGTGAGATTCCAACAGTGGGCTTCTGAAACTTTCGCGCCGGCGGGTAAAACCCGCTGAAAGCAAGGTCGGCATGGCTCCGCACCTCAATTTTTGGGTTTAGCTTCTTGCGGATCCACTCGGCGCTCTCGACATCGCGGGCGGAGATGTAGCGGACGTTGGGGTGTTGGAAGAAGTACTGCAATCGTTCCATAACATCCGGCGCTTCCGTCCTGATCCACGTGGGAACGCCGACCCCTGAAATGTAGACCGGCTTCTTCAACCATGCCCGGTTCCAGTAGAGCGGCGAAATCTTGTTGGGAATCACCAGGTCACCGCCACCAATAACCACACCATCAAACTCGTCAATAATTGCATCGGCTGGTCTACTGAAGTAGGGGTGCTCGAGCTTGTCATGGACAAGCTCCGTCTCGTGAACTGTTCCTATTGAATTTGTCCAAATTCGGTGGAACAGTTCATCGCCATAATTTCCCCATCCAAAAAATCCTACAAGTCCAATTCTCGCCATTATTTTTTCCACCTTTCACAAGCTCTAAAGAATGGTATGTGCCGCCCAACCTAAGATGTCCGCCGGCACTTCCGAAAGCCGTCCGACGCCGCCTCCCTGATCCGGCGTATCAACCCAGGGTATTTACGCCCAGTTTGGCGGCCAGCGCTTTCGCGAACCGGGTGCTAACCAGTTCAGGCGCGATTTCCTTAAGCGACGTCTGTAGGGCAGCAGTCTCAAAATTCTTGGACACCGACGCCAACTCTTGCAAATTCGTCGCATACGACGATGCACCGGAGTGAGGGTCGAAGTAGCGTGTGGATGCAGGGTCCAACGCTTCTCGCAACACCGGAGTGTCCGTGGCCAATACGGGCAGCCCGAATGTTTGGTACAACAGGGCGGCACCTGAGTTGAGGCTCCTGCTGTAGCCCAACAATCCGGCGTCAGCAGCATTGAGGAAGTTCTGTACACGGTGTTGAGGAACAGTCTTGGTATCAATCATCACCAAGGGGTGTGCTACGGCCCACTTCACAAAGTCCTGAACGATAGGTGCCTCATCGGCCGCTCCTGCAATCAACAACCTAAAGCGGAAGGGAGTGCGCCGTCGGCACAGTTCGTCAAAACCGTCGGCCAGTTCCTTAAGTCCCTTGTACGCCTTCAGCGCGCCGAAGAGGACAAAAACCAATTCGTCCGCATCCAGGCCAAGCGACTGTCGGGATTCTGAGCGGGAAAGATAGTTCTCGTACGCGCCTTCGTAGCTGGGATGCGGAGCCACAATGACTTTGCGCCCGTCAAGCCGCAAATGATCACCGAGAGCTGAAGCCGTCGCGTTCGCCATGACGTGCACAGCGTCTGCTCTTTCTGCAATTCCCTGTTGGAGCGCTAGGTCCACGTCGACGAACCGCGAATCGTGGGGGTAGATGTTATGCGCTGTCCACACCAATTTTCCGCCCGATTCCTTGAACCGATCGATACGTCCGAGAAACCCATTGGATTTCACCACCGCCTCGCGCTCGTTACGTGCACCGCCGATAACGCTGCTTGTCCAATGGAGATGCAGGCCGACGCCCGATGCCATGGGCTTCAGGTGCAACAGTTCACGGAGTCTGGTCACATCAAAGACGGGTGTCACAGCGAAGCCATGTCGTTCGAACGAACGGTAGAGGAGCGCCTGATATGGGTTGACACGTGCCACCGAGCCAAAGCCCAAAAGGAATGGCGCCGTTCCGTCGGGTCCGGCGGTCGAGCGAAGGGCCTGGAAACCCTCTGTCACAGGACTGCTCGGTCCCGGCTTGTATCCTTGCCAATCAACTAGCACTGAGAAATTCCCTCTCGATTTCGCGCCTTTTCGAAGGCGGCGGCATACCGTGGCCCGTTGAATTTCCACTGGCGTTGGGTGACAACCCACGCCCTGGCCTCGTCGGCAACACTTCGGAAACGGTCCGGCTGCGCCATGGCATTTTCCAGCAGGGCCACAATGGCCTGCGCCTCCCCGGGCGCGAAGGTGAAGCCGCGGGTTTCGCTGACAATCTCGCGCAATGCTGGAAGATCCGACACCGCCACAGGCACGCCGCAAGCCATTGCTTCAAAAGGCTTCAAGGGTGTGACGTATTTGCCTGCCCGCTCCGGGATTCGCGGCACGCAAAAGAGATCGATCAGCCGGTAGTAATCAACAATCTCCTGGTGATCGACGTGACCGACGATTCTCAGGTGCTCGGCAACACCCAAGTCTTTAGCGCATTGCCGGACGATTTTTGCTCTGGGACCACTTCCGACGAGCAGAAGTGTCGCTTCGATTCCTCGGGATCGGGCGATTGCTAGGGCTTCGACGAGAGTCTCTTGGGACTCGCGGTAATGATCCATGTTTGAGATGTACCCAAACACAAACGTATCCTCGAGGGCAATGCTTTTGACGAGCTTCTCCGGTTTGGGACCGGGAGTGAAGTTGCCAACATCGACACCATTTGGGATGAGGCCGATCTTCTCCGCAGGAATCCCTCGTCCCACCAGTTCGTCACGCATTGACGCCCCTAGTGTGAGGACGAAGTCAGCCGCATGCATGCACATTTCCTCTACCGCCATACGCCGCTGGAAAACTTCCCCCCGAGATTCCTGCTCCATTTCACTCGTCCAGTTACCCTCAAAGAACGACCGGACTTCGTAAACAAGTGGAAGCCCGGTTTTCTGTTTGAGCGCCAACCCGACCAGAGCGGTCTCGAAACCCCGCCGGCCTGAACTGACGTGAATAACGGAAGGTCGAATTATCCGGAGCCTCTGATACGCCAGCTCGGCAAACATCTCAAGGTAACGATCGACGGGTAGGGCCGAATAGTCGATGTCTCCGAGGTCCAAATGATGATGAGGGACAGAATCCAGGGGCGCAGAGGACCGGAAGTTGTTTCCGGCATGACGTCGGGCAAAGCCAGGCTCAGTAACGACGTGGGGCTCCAGTCCAGCCTCTATTTCTGCCAGAAAATTCGCGTGGCTTCGGGCAACGAATCCGTTGGAAAGGAAGGGACGCGACTCCTTCACCAGGTGCATGATGCGCCTACTGTTCATAGGCGGTACTTCGTCTACCGGCCCACTGATTTGCGGAATCCAGCCACTGAGCTCACGCAGCCTACCGGATGCCACTCGCATGGACGCTGGTGACGTCTTACCCAGCCTCGCCAGATCGAAGCTGACACGCAGTGCCAGTGAGACGGCGCCGGTCTTGCTATAAACTGCGCGGAGAGCTGTCAGAAACTCGGGTAACTCCGAGAACCGGGCATAGTTCGCCTCACCTATCGCGCGTGCGACATCATAACGGCGCGCTGCGACAAGTTCCTGCAGCCAACGGACGACGTCCGCCGCGGGAAGCAGTTCCGTGGAGGAGAGGAAGCTACTCGCGTTCGTCTCGTGGGCCGGCGCCTTGTAATCCACAAAGTTCCCATGGCCGAGACCCGCGTGTTTCACAGCGCGTTCCAGTGACATTTCATTGATCTTCCTTTGGTTGAGCGGCAGCCCATGACTGCAGGTCCAGTGCTGGGCCTGGCCAACTCGAACGAACGGGGTTAAATAGGCCGGCCAGCTGCCACCACTCAGCCTAGCAAGTGAAAGGCGAGGAGTTTTCCGGCAGCTCCTCGGGTGAAATTCAACGGAATCGATTCATCCGCCAACTTCGTCATCGCCTCAGCGTGAACCGGACCGTAGACTGCCCCCAATCCCAAATCAGTGGCCTTTAAATGGCCAGCGCTGGCCAGCTCTGCGATGCGTCCTCGAGAGGCATTGGTCCACAGGCCGTCTACCTCAGCCATGCACTTGAAGATGGCAGAGAAGCCGCTGGAAACCTTAGCCTGGTCCCCCAGCACCGTAAATGGGGTAATGTCCGCTGCAGATAGAGGGCCGCCCATCGCTTTGAGCCGTTCTTGGATGAAATCGTGATCCATGTTTTTGTGGGGATCGTCGTAACGGTGCCCGGCGACTTCGGGGTGTAGGGCGATCACAAGGTCGTTCACAATGCTTGGGGTTCCCTTCGCCGGACTCGGAAAGGGACTGAGCCGGGAATGTGCCAAAGCGACTAATCGCCTCATCTGGAACGGTCGGAATCCAACCATTGAAACACTCGATATTCTCCCGGAATGAATCGCGTTGCGGTAGGCCAAGTAGTGCCATTCTGAGCCGATCGCCGAATTGGGCTCAACGCCCAGGGTAGAAATGCCGTACTCCGCCTGCTCGCGGAAGGCCCGCGCCAACAGAGGGTCAGCAATCTTGTCTGCAATAGTACCCACTGACCGCCAGCCGTAGTTGCCCTTGATTGTTTCGGCACCGTGGCCGCCCACCGTAAATCCATCCGATACGACCGAGTAGTAGGCCGGTGCCACCATGAAGTCGTAGGCGCCGCTTGAAGCGAGGAACCAGAAACCAAGGTTGTCCTTAATTGAACGGGTCCGGGGCTTTTGAGGCACGCCCGCAAATCGACTCCCGAGGCTGAAATCAAAGCGTTCGGACAGCTCTGAAACCACTCGGTAATCGGTAGCGTGCTGTTGCGATTTATTAATGCAACTGAGGACGGAAGCTTGGCGTGCATTCGGTGACAAAAGTGCGGCGGCAATACACACCCTGGAGTCCAACCCACCACTTACCGAGAGTTTCAGGGCTTCCAACCCTGTACCCGCCAAGGCATCAATCAGGGAAACAAAACGCCGCGCCGAGTCTTTCAGCGCCTCGCCATAGGGCTCGGAGTCACTATCGGAAAACAACTCGGGGAGCGGCGTCACGCGCCGGTCAACTCGCAGCACGTCCCCGAGCAAAACTTCGGCAGTGACCCCTGGAGGCAGAAACGTGATTTCATCAACAACACTGTGGGGACTAAGCATTTGTCCGGCCATGGCGTTCCCCCATGCACGGGCGTGCGCGGCCACAGCGTTAACCGTGAGCGGGAGGTTCAGCGCCTTACGGACGCGGGACAATAGGAAGACAGAGTCGGAGAAGGCTACACAGTCAGCCTCAGCGAAACTAAATAGCGAACACATGCCGAAGAGGTCGTTGGAGATCAGGGCTCGGTCCCCATTCCATTCCGCGGAGAAATAGCAGCCTTCAACTGGCTCTCTGGCGTACAGGGCACCAAGGTGTATGCCCGCCTCGATGACACCCTGAAGGCCAAAGACGAGATGCTGCCGGTCGAAGTCGAGAGCATAGCCTCTGAATATCTGGCCCTCAGCATCAACATCGGACCGACCATTGCGCGCTATGTAGAGGAGACGCTGGTGGTCATTCAAAGAAATGTCAACGACATCCGCGGAAAAATTTGTCTGCGTGGCCCCGAGGCGCCGCATCCATGTCTTGACTGCATTCGCCGTGGACGAGGTCGCAATGATCAGTAGGTAATTGGACATGAAGATGACTCCGTAGTGCGCTCCGCCCGCAGAAATCCAAGCCCGGCGGGTCCCCCAATGGCAAGTGTCAATCATTCTAGCCTTAGAAAAAAACAGGCCTGACCAACGGGACGGTACGCGGGTGGCAATGGCAACTAGGGGAACGCGTGAGAGGGGGGAGTTGCGCGTCATCGCACGTTGGATCGACAGTCTGGTCCATCGAAGCCTTGCCATAGCTGCGGCGTCAGTTCGTTGAATTTGACACGGTCTGCAGCGCAGCCCTGACGTCGGCCAACTCAGCCCTCGCGAGCTCGTGGAAGGTCTTTCCGTGACGGGCCAGCGCCTCGGACTCCGTGCAAACATCGGCCACTGCTGGCAACGACTTAGGAATCATCATCGACGTCATCTGAGGCATGCCAAGACGCAACGAAAGGCTCTCGGCTTTAGATGTCTGCCTTAATGACCGCGACGGAATCCCTTGGGCTGATGCCGCAACTAGACCATGGAATTTGGCAGAGTAAAGAATGTCAATCTGGCCGATGGCCTGCACCATCTCTGAGACGGTGCTAAAAGCTTCCGCCCGACTTTCCAGGCGATGAGCTTTGAGTTGCGCAATCTCTTTCTCGCGCTGGATTCCAGTCGCCAGAACCAGCAATCTTAGCCTCAGCGCGCCCACCGCTTCGGCCTCCAAGAGCGCAGCAAGCACTTTCAAGTCGTAGGGCGTGACCGACTTATTCAGCACTATGCCGACTGTCCTCAGACTCCGCTGCTGCCGGGGCGGTTTCGGATGAAGGGCTGCGTAGGCGAGATCCGGGACCAACTTGACCTCCACGGAGGGGTCGAGGTTCTCCTGGATCCAGCGCTGGCTGGCAGGGTCCCGTGCACTGAACGAAAGTATATGTGCACCCGCCATGAAACTCTTAAGGCGTGGGATGACGTCGCTCCGGTGCCGTCCACTATCTTGCGCAACGCCTACCCCCGAGATAACAAGCGGCTTTTCGGTCCATGCCCTGTTCCAGTAAAGACTTGAGATGGACTCCGTGCGGATCAAGTCGCCACCGCCGATCACGAACGCTTCCGCGTCCGCGGCCACGGCAGCCGCCGGACGGCTTGTGTACGGCTTTTGCAGGAGGTCGTTGACGCGGAATGTACGACCACTACCAAGCAGGCCTCGCCATTGGCTCAGGAAAACCTCGTCACCGAAGTTTCCCCAGCCGAAGTAACCTATAAGCCCTGTCCGACCAAACGCAGAGCTACACAATTGCCGGCCCAAGAGCGCCTTCGGCAGGGGAAGCACTTTCAGCCATCAAGTGGTCTCCGCCCTCGGACCGTGCGGCATCGTCTAGCGCAAGTATGGACCGACCGGAAGCGAACATCAAAGCTTCCTTCTGCTCGGCCACGGCGTGGACATGGGAGATCCTGACGGACACCTTGGAGAATCGGCGCCAGCCTTCGGCCTCCCGACAATTATTCAGCACGACGACGGCTACAGAAAAGGGAACACGGCTCTCACCAGCAGTCAGGTAGCGGACGTGAATTGTGTCCTTGCTGCCACAAAGATCCTCCCGCAGAACGGAGTTTCCGATCCGGATGAAGTAGGCAATATTTCCCAGTGCCTTCGGGTTCTGGTATCGGTTCTCAACCTGCAAAGCAATCTCCACCGGGCCGTTGGCCTTGATGCGAATGTGGCCGTGCTGCTCGACCGTCTGTCCTCTCCACGGCTTTGCCGTCGGCAAGGATACGTGAATGGCACGCGGGGAGTCGAAAAGCACATTGAGTCGCCGCTCCGGGATATTACGGAACTTATTGGCCCTCCCAACCATCGGTTCGAAGGTGGCAGTTGCAGCAGGAGGTACATTCTTTTTAGAGGCAGATTCGCTCAGGTAGGTGGGTTTTTCACTTGGTATTCGGTAGACATTGGCGTTGTCGGGGCTGGCAGCAATCTCCGCACAGATGGCCTTGAGGGACGCGGCCGCATGCCGTTCCAAGTCCGAAACCTTCTCTTGGGTGGCCAGCAGGGGCACGCCCCCCAAGGCAAGCATGTGCCTGATGGCGCTGAGAAAATCTGCGTCCGGGTCTGTTATTTCCAAACACAGCTCCGCCGCTCCGACCTCGTCGAAATGTCGCGCCACTTTCGGATCATATGCAAGTCCTACGGTTGGCCGTCCTGCGCGGTGCGCCAGGAGGGCCGCGTGGAGACGCATGGCGATGACTCCGTCGACTACCCGCAAGGCCGAAAGGTAGTCATCGAGCCCGAAATCTCCGCCAAGGGCCACGAACGGTATCTGCTGCAGTAGAGATGCCCCGAATTTGGCAAGGATATCTTCGTCGTGGACGCCACCCAGCTGCATCGGCAAGCCAACGACAGCTATCTTCTCGGATGCCGCAATGTCATTTATCGCTTTCCGAAGTCGCTCGAGCCAAGCGCCCTGCTCCGCATTCCTCCAATGTCGCAGGTTGAGACCTATGAGACGGTATCCCTGTGCGCGAAGTGCTTCCAACTGTTCCGGGGCCGCTTCTGCAGTGGCCGAAATATCAACGGCGTAAACCGTGTCAGGGCTGACGGAAATTGCATCAGGTTCAATTCCCAAGCCTTCCAGGATTGTCCGCGAATCGTGGTCCCGGACGTTCAATTGACGCGCGGTGGAGGCGAGATACCGTACTTGCCGTCTTGCGTCGTCGTCGACGAGCGGACCGGCACCAATGCCGACAGTGTAGAACGGTATGTCAAGCAGATTGCCCATGAGCGGCAGGATGCCAAAACCTGCGATTGACATAGGGGCACCTACGAACAGACTGGCAATCCCCCCGGCCTTTTGGATGGTGTAATCGTGCCAGAGCCCGCCACCTCCTACCACAACGGCCGATGCCGTCCGGAGGACCTCGGACGCTCCGTGGTGGTCGGATCGCTGAAAGGACTGCAGGCCGTGATCGTGCTCGACTCGAATTGGTCGTTCCGACCCTACGTAGACCTGAACGGACGGATCGGCGTCACGCAGGTGCCAACTGATGGAGCGCAATATCATTTCGTCACCGAGGTTGTTGGCCCCATAGAAGCCTGAGAGAATCACCTTTCGCGCCCTGGGGAGGCTTTTCCGGAGCGTTGTCCTAATTTGCGCCGCCCGCTCATCCGAGAGCCAAGCAGCAGTATCCGGGCTGGCCGTACGAATCTCGTCAAAAAGACTCATCCAACGATGCTCGTAAAGATGAGAATTAATGAGTCTCTTGAATCCAGCAACCCTCATACGCCCGGCGCGCGCAGGATCGTTAAGAAGCTCACGAATGTTACGCTCAAGGTCGGCCTCGTCGTCGTAACCGAGAATTTCTTCGCCGTAGTCAAAGAAATGGGCCATCTCCTCGAAGCGGCCAGTTGCTACGATGGCGCCCACGCCGATGGATTCGAAGACCCCGCATTTGATGTTGATATAGCCGGCCCGAGTCAGTGGAAAGTTGACGTGGACTTTGCCCATCTTGAGTGCTTGTAGCGCCCTGTCTCCGCTGACGACTTCGCTTTCTGGCAACTCCCAACCGCGGCCGTAAACCTTGACGTCCAGGGTTTTGGCCAGGTGAGTCATGGCCGTGTTTCGGTCCGGCCGGTTGTTCGCATGGCCTACACAGATGACATCAGCGGAGAATTCGGGTGCATCCGACACCTCTTGCGTTACAAAACCGCGGTCGATGCCAAAAGGGAAGTAGATCGTGTTGTTGACGCCTTGCCCTTTGTACATCTCGAGGGCGAGGGCCGCATTCGTGGTATGGAAATCGAACACGTGGGCATGACCAGCCACAGAAGGGAAGACATCGGGATCGCTGAGTGTAATACCGACTAAGACGATGCCGAGGGCCTTCAACTTGGCTGCGTGCTCTTCCGTAAACGTGAGGCCACCGGCGCAGCAAATAATGATCTGCGGTTGGAAATTCCGCACAATCGACTCAATCTTGTCGAAGTCCACGTAGATTGGCCCGTGTCCTCCGGTAGCACGCGAAGGATTGTTAGTGATGCGATGCTTGGCCGTGTCGATGTCCAGGACGTGGTGCCCAAGATTACGAAGACTTCTCGACATCGACGACACAATATCCGTAGAGCCGTTAATGGACCTTCCCAGAAACAATACTTTCCAGTGGAATCCTTGGTCGAAGACGCGTGTCTTCAGTTCCTCTTTCAGCTCTCGAATCTGTTGATCCACGGTCGTAGGCGCTTCGTTCATCGGCATTGGTGGAGATCCTTACTGGTGTTTACAGACCGTCCAAGGGGAGTGTGTTTCTAGAGGCGGCTAAGGTGCACACACGTCTTGGGAGCCGATCGTCATTTGGGTCTGCCTCGAACGCACAAGCAGGGCCGTGGCGTTCCATTGCCAGCTTACCGGGTTCAACCCGTCGAAGGCGCACCTGACATACGTGGTATCCCACAAACAGAAGGGTTATAGGACACACGTGACGCAAGGGACGGGCATCTTTCCCAGCAGCTGCGGGAGGCAGTCAGACGTAGCAAAGACTGCGGAGCTCTGCGTGGTTGGGGTGCATGCATGTCTGGAATGATTCGTTTGTGGCCGTGCACTGCCTCGGATTGGGAAAACGGCTGCCGGTGAGCAGCGGAAAAGGTGCATGGGTTCCGGGGCAAGCCGTCTGGGTGACGTGCGGATGTGAGCCGGCGGTCGGCGCTTGAGGTATTTCCTGGCTGGCTGGCGAAATCTGCAGCCAGGCATATGTTGTTTCCTTCGCGTCGCACGGTCATTCCGCACGCACCGCGTGCGTGGTGCAGGAACATCACGCCACAGAACCCACTCACCGGCGAGTTCCCGGTCGTCGGGATCTGTCGTTTCGTGATGCTAGCTGATCTCTCTAGCCGGTGCTACGCGCATACCGCAGGATTACGAAGAAACCCCGCAACGGGCCATCGAGCGTCCTAACAACCCAAGAAACGGCCCCGGGCTGATGCCCGGGACCGTTATTGTGACCCCAGCGGGATTCGAACCCGCGTTACCGCCGTGAGAGGGCAGCGTACTAGGCCGCTATACGATGGGGCCGCGTACTTCCAGAACAGCATCTCTACCGTTCGGGCTAAGTGAGTATTTCATATACCTAGCCAGCGTTTCAAATCGGCGTGACCGGCTTGAAAAACCCCTGATTTTCCGCGGAAATCCGTGGATTTATCAGAGCTGGGATACCAGGACTCGAACCTAGAATGACGGTACCAGAAACCGTAGTGTTGCCAATTACACCATATCCCAATGGAACTTTTGGGCCGGATCCGCGGGTCTAAACCAGCGCTCCCGGCGCCTCAGCACGAGTAATTACTCTACCCGAGACTTTTCCTTCGCACAAATCGATTCGTGTTGGATGAGTCATGCTGGGGCGTGCCGCGGCAGTCAGGCCCGTAGCTCACTTAGATGGTCGGGGTGCCATACATTAGTATGCCGTCGTCGTCAGATCCAATGAGGTGACGCGGGCCATCGTGAGTTTAAGGATTGTCAATGCTCTGCCGTCCGTCGTGGTCCCCGGCGCCCAGTACAGCCCCGGCTGGAACTCCGGTCAGGGCGATGGTGATTGCCTGTCCATCACGGCGCAACACGGCCATGTTCGTTCCGAGACTGACCGTGGCATCAGTGAACCATTGCCAGGTGAAGTCTTTTGCCACCGCGGAACGAATCACGTCTTGGACGATCATACTGGTGCTGCCGTGAGTAACAGTACGGGTGGCGCATGGCGTGCCCGGAAGCGCTTGCCGCAGATCCACCGTCGCTCTATGGGACGAGATCCTGCGGACTGGAGCCGTCTCGGAAGTAGGCTGGTTCAGGCTCGTATAGGCAATTGTGGAGTGCGCCGAAGTGCTTGGGTTCCATTAAGACAGCCGCCGACTCTCAGAATAGTAGCCGGGAGTCTGCGCCGGCATTGGTCCAGGATCAACAGCCCATTGGACACCCTTCCTGAAAAACGACACGGTGCCGAGGTCCATGTGGGCATGGTACGCGGAATTTGAGCCGCCCTTTAGCGTTGCCGTGCCATCAGGAATATGGAGGGCTGCAAAGCCGGTGTGAGGATAAACGGTGGACTGCTTGGCAGGGAGGGTTCGGGGCGCGATCACCACCACATCAGATATGCATCCGGCTTCTGCGCGAACCGGCCAGCAACCCACGCAGCCACGGAAGCATCACCGCGCACGCGGGCGTCCCAAGCCGACATCAGTCCGCTAAGCTCCTTCGGCTCGGCATCCGCGAACGGACTCGGCCTGCCATCCGGATCCGTGCTGTTCATCGCATAATCGGAGACCTTCTCCAGAGAGGGCATTGCCACCGGCAGAGTCTCGTATGCGTTGTGGGCGTCGAATATAGCACTGTTATCGCCCTGCTTTGATACGTCCAGTACCCCGGACCCTCCTGTGTACCTCCGTCTGTGGTGATCATGCTCAGGGCCGGCCGGACTGACTTTGAAGTTGGCCGCGTTGTGAATTGCCCCCAGGTTTGTTGGCCCCCTTCACGAGAGTACCGCGGTCCTCGTGCAGGCACGTCTGCGGCCCTAGCCACCGCACGAATACCGTCACATCCAAGCCCGCCAGCTTCACCCAATCAGCGGCCTCGACGCCGCCAGCAGGAGATGGGATGAAGCCAGGGTACTCATGCCCTCCGGACCGCCCAGCAAGGTGCGTTGGGTGTCCGCTGCCAGCATGTCCCGCGCCTTAGCATCGCTTCCGGACAACCATCCGTATCCCAGCCTAGGTGTACGCATGACATAGAACGATCGCAACTGCTCCAGACTCAACTCAAGTGTCGAGTCGTTCCCTGCCGCACGAAGCAGCTGGCGGTGGACTGCCCCAGTAGCAGTGTCTGCTGAAGCGCCTGCAAGGGAATCTCGCAAGATCTGCCAGTTGGTGGCGACGCCTGGGCCGCCGGGCGGAAACGCAGGCCTACAAGCAGGCGGTGCCGCTGGCAATGCACAGTCACCAGCAAATCCAATCATGCCCGATACCGCCGGAATGCTCCCTGCCCCCTTGTTCCAAAGCCGCCACGGAGTTCGGAGATGCAAGTGCCGGCGCGGGCACAGCCTGCCCCACCGCTCCCAGCTGCCTGGAGGTGTCGGCCGAAAGCTGTGTGCTGAAACTACTCGCCCGCGCTTTTTGCGCCTCATACGTCGACGCCGCGATCCTGCCCGCCGTCAGGTCCGTGGGGGCAGTAGTCGCTACCAGCTGCTGCTTTGCCCGCAAGTTCTTCACCACAATGAGCTGATGTCCGCCCTTCTTTACCGTCGCCGCACGGAGCACCTCAGCCTTCATCTTCGCTGCAACTCCATCCATTGAACGCTGCGTCGATGCTGCCGTCAGTTCACCGCCCACAACTTTGAGCATCTCCAGCCCGGACGCGATGGCCCCCTTGATCACAAGCCCGTTGGCCCGCGCCAACTTCGGAACATAATCACGCGAGGCAACGTAGTCCTGCGCCGCAGAGTATTGGGCCTGTCGCAACGACGCACGCTGCTCGCTCAGGTGGCAGCAAATGCAGGCGGTGCAAGAAGGCTACTCAAGGTGATAATCAGTCTGGAAGGGACGATGTCGCAGGCGCCGGCGATGGGTACCGGATCTAAGCGTAGATCTGCTCCAGCGATGAGATCATCGGACCCTTGAAGTCCTCCCGAGGCTCCCCCACCCTGTTGAGCCAGACCCCCAACAGTCCGGCCGTTGTCGACCCCTCCGCGTCCAGCAGCCTGTTGTCACCCACGTACAGGGTGTCCGCCGGGACAGTCCCCAGGAGGCGGACGCCTTCGAGGTAGATCGCCGGCTCCGGCTTGGCCACTCCAACAGTGTCGGTGCCGACCAGGCGTTTGATCCGGTCCAGGCCGGCGCCGTCCAGTTTGGCCCGCTGGTAGTCGTGGACGTTGTTGCTCACCGCGCCATAGGGAACTCCGGCAGCGTCAAGGGCGTCAAGGAGCGGGGCAACATCCTCGAAGGCTTTAACGTAGCCGGGCTGGACGCGCCCATAAGCGGACAGCCATTGATGGGCCTCTTCGCCGTCGGCAAGCTCCACGCCGAAGTGGCCCAGGGCGGCCCGGCCCCGCAGAAGGCGCTGGTCGTTGAACGTTAGCTCGCCTGCCAGGTACCTGTCGTAGTAGTGCGTGGTTTCGTGCGTGAAGATCCTGCCGAAACGCTCCCACCCGGGCTGGTCCAGACCGGGCAGGAGGTGTTCGCTGACCTCGCGCAGGGCGGTGGTCATGGCGTATTCGAGGTCAACCAGGGTGTCATCAATGTCGAAGAGGACACCCCGGATGGTCCCGAAGCGTGACTTCAGAACTCCGGTAGCCCCCTTATCGGTATCGGTCATCAGCCGCGGAAGGTACGGAGCCGGCTCAGGGAAGAGTCCTTGCCCAGGATCACCATGGATTCAAACAGCGGCGGTGAGATGCGGCGTCCGGAGATGGCAGTGCGCACCGGTCCGAAAGCCAGCCGGGGCTTGATGCCGAGGTCCTCCACGAGCGCCTGCTTCAGGGCCGTCTGGATGTTTTCCGGCGTCCAATCCGGGACAGGCTCAAGGGCCGCCAGTGCGGCGTCCAAAACCTCGGTCAGGTTCGCCGGCAGTCCCTTCCTGGCATCGTCGGCGATGTCGATTGCATCGTCGGCTTTGAACAGGAACCCGAGCATCTCCGGCGCTTCGCCCAGCAGGGTCACGCGTTCCTGGATAAGGGGTGCAGCTTCCGTGAGGATCTCCTCCTGGCGTGCCGTGAGCTGCTCCCCCACGAAGCCGGCGGTCCGCAGGTACGGGACAAGCCGGCCCCGGAAGTCTTCGGGGTTGAGCATGCGGATGTGGGTGCCGTTGATGGCCTCCGCCTTTTTGATGTCGAACCGAGCCGGGTTTGCCAGCACATCCTGGACATCGAAGTATTCAATCAGTTGGTCCACGGTGAAGATGTCTTCGTCGGCCGACAGGCTCCAGCCCAGCAGTGAGAGGTAGTTCAGCAGGCCCTCGGGAATGAACCCTCGGTCGCGAAGGAGGAAAAGATTGGACTGCGGGTCGCGCTTGGACAGCTTCTTGTTGCCCTCGCCCATCACGTACGGGAGGTGGCCAAACAGCGGCAGGTAGCCAGCGACGCCGATTGAAATGAGGTAGCGGATCAGCACTACCTGCCGCGGCGTGGAGGAAAGGAGGTCCTCACCGCGCAGCACGTGGGTGATCCCCATCAGGGCATCGTCCACGGGGTTAACGAGCGTGTACAAGGGTGAGCCGTCTGCGCGGACGATGACGTAGTCCGGGATGCTGCCAGCTTTGAATGTGATATCGCCCCGGACCAGGTCGGTGAAGACAACGTCCTCGTCAGGCATCCGGACGCGCAGGACAGGCTTGCGTCCCTCGGCCTTGAAGGCCGCGAGCTGCTCTTCGGTGAGCTCGCGGTCGAAATTGTCGTAGCCGAGCTTGGGGTCGCGGCCGGCGGCACGGTGGCGCGCTTCGACTTCCTCCGGGGAGGAATAGCATTCGTAGGCGTAACCGGCCTCAAGGAGCTTGGCGACGACGTCCTTGTAGAGGTCCAGCCGCTGCGACTGCCGGTACGGCTCGTGCGGGCCGCCAACCTCCACGCCCTCTTCCCACGTGATTCCCAGCCACTTCAGGGCCTCCAGCAGCTGCTGGTAGCTCTCTTCCGAGTCACGTGCCGCGTCCGTGTCCTCGATCCGGAACACGAACGTGCCCTTGGTGTGCTTGGCGTGGGCCCAGTTGAACAGGGCTGTCCGGATGAGGCCTACGTGCGGTGTTCCAGTGGGTGAGGGGCAGAACCTGACGCGCACCGGAGTATCGGCAGTGACGGACGGAACGGAGGCAGCAGTCGAGGCAGAAGCAGTAGTCATAGTGACGTCAACTTTACCGCTTGCCGCGGACTGCCCAAGCGGCGACAAACCGCGACGTCGGTGAAACAGTCAGCGCCGCCGTCGTGCCCTTAGCCGGTGCACAACCTGGCTGGCCAACACCAGCCGGACCAGGTAATAGCAAGCCAGCACAATGCCGGCGCCGGCGAACACCAGCCCCAGCCACACGGGCCCGTCAAGCCAATGAACAGCACGCGCGGCCATCAGGAAAGTTCCCAGAGAACCGGCAGCAAAAATCAGGAATGAGCGGACAGTGCCCACCCTGGATTGGCGCGAGCGCGTCTTAGCCCAGACCGCCGGCCTGGAGGGGACCCTGCGCACTTGTCAGCGGCCTGTTGCTAGCGTCGGACCACAGGGTTGGACAGGCGTCCGATGCCTTCGATCTCGACTTCGTAGCGGTCGCCGGCCTGCACGAGTCCCACACCGGCAGGGGTGCCGGTCATGATGACGTCGCCGGGCAGCAGCGTGAAAGCCTGCGAGACGATGGAAACGAGTTCGCGGACGCCGCGGATCATCTGGCTGGTGCTGCCGTCCTGCCGCAGCTCGCCGTTGAGCCGGCCCTGGATGCCCAGGTCCTCAGTGTCCAGTTCGGTTTCGATCCACGGGCCCAGCGGCGCTGACGTATCGAAGCCTTTTGCACGGGCCCACTGCAGGTCCGTTTTTTGGACGTCGCGGGCGGTGAGGTCATTACCGCAGGTGTAGCCGAAGATCACGTCATCAACGCGCTCTTCCGGAACGTCCTTGCAGATCCGGCCGATGACCACGCACAGCTCCGCCTCGAAGGACACCTCATCAGAGAATTCCGGCAGCACGATCGGATCGTTGGGGCCGATGACGGAGGTGTTCGGCTTCAGGAACAGCAGCGGATGCTGCGGGATTTCATTGCCGAGTTCGGCAGCGTGCTCGGCGAAGTTGCGGCCAACGCCGATCACCTTGCTGCGGGGAATGATGGGGGCCAGGAGCCGGACGTCTTCAAGCTTGTGCCTGACGTGGGTACGCTCCACGCCGTGGAAGAACGGGTCACCGTTGATGACAGTGATTTCCTCACTGCCGGACTCGCCATCAACAACGCCGTAGAGGGGATCAGAATCGACTACAAACCGGGCAATACGCATGGTTCCAAGCGTACCGTCTTGTGTCCCGTACCGATCGACGGTGCCGTTAGCTCTGAATCTCATACCCAGCTGCGAAGGTATTCGAGCTGCGCAGACACGGAAGTTTCGGCTGCCCACCTGACGGAAGGATCGACGTCGGGATAGACAGCGTTGGTGACCGCAGAGATCGATGCTTCCCGGCCAAGTTCTGCCAGGGCGGCCCTGATTTGGTCGAGCCGCTGCTCGCGGTGCCTACGATACTCGCGGCATTTCTGATCGAGGGCCGGCAGCACCGGGCCGTGGGCAGGGAGCAAAGTGGCCGGGCCGAGCGCTTCAAGCCGGTCCAGGCTCGCCAGGTAATCGCGCAGGCGCCCGTCAGGGTAGTCCAAGACGGTGGTGCCGCGGCCGAGGATCGTGTCCCCGGTGAGGACCGAGCCCGTTGCTCCGTCGCCTGGCAGGTAAAAGCAGAGCGAGTCGGAGGTATGACCGGGTGTGGCCACCACGCGGATTTCAACGCCACCCGCGTTCAGGACCTCACCGTCCCCAAGCGGCTCGCCGCCATGGCAGTACTCGGCGGACGCTGCCCGGACGGGCGCGCCGGTCAGTTCATGAAACCTGGCCGAAGCCGCTGTGTGGTCTGCGTGCCGGTGCGTAATAAGTACGACGCCGACCACGCCGGATGCCGCGAGCTCAGCCATGTGCCCTTCGTCTTCAGGGCCGGGGTCCACCACTGCCACCTGGCTGGAGCCGGGCTCGCCGATGACATAGGAGTTAGTGCCCTCCAGGCTCATGGGCCCGGGGTTGGGTGCCAGCCGGAAGCGCGTCAGCTCTGTGCTGCGCACGATGGAGCGGGGGCCGTCCAGGATCATGGTTCCATCTTCCCACTTGAAGTAGGCCAGACGCAGTGACCTCGCCAAGGCGTACGGCAGCTATGCAGCCAGCAACTGGGGCTCTTGCACGTGGAGTTCCCCGCCGGAGACGGGCGTTATGCGAATCCGGACTCGCGGAGTCCCGGTGAGCGGCAAAATGATGTATTGATGCACCTGTTGGAAGCCCGTCGCGGGATATAAGGTGATGTACGTCTCAGCATTGAATGATCCCGGGTTGGCCGGGTCGAGAACCTCTACTTTGACTCGCAGTCCGGTGTTCGAGCGCATCGCGACGCGGAGCTGTCTGGCAGAGCCTGCGTAGATGCCGGTGGGAACATCTTTGAACAAGGCCAAGGACTCAGATCCGCGTCGTGCGTATGTGACTCCTGAGTCTGTGCGCCGAGCCCAGTTAGCGGCCAACCCGTTCCAACCATTCCATCCAGCCTTGAAACTGGAGCTGACGGACAGAAGGTCATGGCGGGATGAAGTTGAGAAGCTTGACATCATGAGCCCGGTGGTCGTGAGAATTTCCAGCCGACCGGCATCGCGTTCGCGGGCGCACCATGCGAAGAAGCCCTCGATGGCCTGCAAGTCGGTGTCGTCCACAAGGCTGGGGTGGTACATGAAGCACACCCCCCTTCCCTGTTTCCGGGCGGCAGCGATGAAGTCCGGTCCGCGGCGCGCGTAGTCCGCGTTTTCAATGCCCACATGCACATTGCCCATACTGTCCAACGGGTTTCCTGTCATTGGCCAATAGCCGGGAACATAGCCGGTCGACATTGCATGTTGTTGCGTAATCAGTCTCCCCGCAAGGTACGTCTGAAACGAATGCTGGGTTTTGCCCCCTGCGAAACCCAGGTACTGTGTCCCGCCGACTCCAGGAGGAATGAACAGCTCAAGAGGCAGTTTGGGCAATGCCGCTGACAGCGCATTGCGCGCACCCACGATTTCTTCCCGAAGACGCTGTGATGTGGCCGCGTCGCTGTGGGTGGCGCCATGATTGGCGATTTCCAGGCCGTTAGTAAGAGCCAGCGCCTGAAGACGGGGGAACGACAGGTTGTTGCTGCCGTTGGTCCCGGTCTCCACCTTGAATATCTGCGACAGGGCCGCGATAGTAACCGGAATGCCGTACTTCTGATGGAGAGGAAGGAGCCGGGATTCAAATTGATTAAGGTGGTGGTCGCAGCGGAACGCGATGGCCACTTTGCCGCCGGTCCCGATTGCGCCACCTCGTCGGGCCACGAATGCATCAACGAGCTCCGCGTTCGGCGTAAACGGATAACTTTCGGTGACGCTGCTGGCGGCGCTGGCAGGCGCCAAGGTGGCCGCAGCACCGAAAACACCCGCGGACAGGAAGCTCCGTCGACTTAGTGGCTTCGAGCCGATCGACATGTAAATCCCCCCAAAGATTCAACTCGTCGTGCCGGTGCTGCGGCAAGTATCCTTAGCATAATTCACCAATGTCCCACCGGCACTGGAAGACGGTAGCGCAGGCCCCGGAAGAACGAAGTCTGTGGATTCACACCGGGATGAGCACAATCCCAAAAATGCGTCGCTGAGGGGCTTCCGCCGGTCGCAACCGACTATGAGCGTGGCGATCAACGAGTGCCGGCCAACCGCCGTCGTCGTTTTGTGCTTAGGCCACGTTGCCCGACCGGCCCTAGGCCAGGCGGGTCAGCCAGCCGTGGGTGTCAGGAACGGTGCCAGTCTGGATGCCGAGCAGCTTCTCGCGGATGGCCATGGTGGTCTCCCCTGCCTTGGCGTCCTCGGACCCGATGAACTCGGTGGCGTCCTTCAGCACTCCGATGGGGGTAATCACCGCTGCGGTACCGCAGGCAAAGACTTCGGCGATCTCCCCTGAGGCCACACCGTCGCGCCATTCATCCAGGGTGATCTTTCGCTCGGTGACCTGCCGGCCCATGTCCTTGGCCACCTGGATGACGGACATCCGGGTGATGCCTTCCAGGATGGTGCCGGTCAGCGCTGGCGTGGCCAGTGAGCCGTCCTTCATCACAAAGAACACGTTCATGCCGCCGAGCTCTTCGACGGCATTGTCATTGAAGTGGTCCAGGAAGAGGACCTGCTTGCAGCCGTTGGCCTCTGCCTCCTGCTGCGCGATGAGGGAGGCCGCGTAGTTGCCGCCGCATTTGGCGTCGCCCGTGCCACCCCTGCCGGCGCGGGCATACTCGCGGGAGATCCAGATGGAAACCGGCTTGAGTTCCCGGCCGAAGTAGTTGCCGGCGGGCGAAGCGATCACCCGGAAGGAGACTTCGCGGGCCGCCCGGACGCCCAGGAACGCCTCGGTGGCGATCATGAACGGCCGCAGGTACAGCGCCTCCCCGTCACCGGAAGGAACCCATTCCTTATCAGCCGCAACCAGTTCACGGATGGCGCCCAGGAAGTATTCAGCCGGAAGCTCGGGAAGGGCAAGCCGGCGGGCGGACTTGTTCAGGCGGGCTGCGTTGGCTTCCGGGCGGAACGTCCAGATGGAGCCGTCCGCGTGCCGGTACGCCTTGAGCCCTTCGAAGATTTCCTGGCCGTAATGGAATACTGCCGCTGACGGATCCAGGGAAATCGGGCCGTACGCCTCGACGCGGGGGTTGTGCCACCCTCCGTTGCCGTTCGCGTCCACGTTGTAGTCGACGATGGCAGTGTTGTCGGTGAAGTAATCGCCAAATCCCGGGTTGGCCAGGATGGCATTACGCTCTTCAGCGGACTTCGGGGTTGCCGAGAGTTGCTGGTTGAATTCGACGCCAGGGGCAGTCTGAGTCATGGTTCCTCCACGATCGGCTGCCCGTGAACGTGGTTCAGCGTTGGACCACAAGGCAGCATTTGGTGATTCGAAACTAGCTTACGCCGCTTGGCAGGGCCTGAACCGCCGCGCCAAGCGGCAGGCCTCGAAGCCTTGCCTAAAGCGCGGCAGTGATGGCATCTCCGACGGCGCTGGTGCTGCGGGCGCCGCCGTTGCGGTTTTCGACGTCGGTAATCACGGCAGCTTCGATCTTCCGTGCCGCCTCGGTGTAGCCGAGGTGATCCAACAGGAGCGCTGCCGAGAGGATGGCGGCAGTGGGATCGGCCTTCTGCTGTCCGGCGATGTCCGGAGCGGAGCCGTGGACGGGTTCGAACATGGACGGAGCGGTTCGGTCCATGTTGATGTTGCCCGAGGCCGCCAGTCCGATGCCGCCGGTGATGGCAGCAGCGAGGTCCGTCAGGATGTCCCCGAAGAGGTTGTCGGTGACAATGACGTCAAAGCGGGAGGGGTCGGTGACCATGAAAATAGTGGCGGCGTCAACATGCAGGTAGTCATGCGTGACGTCCGGAAATTCCTGCGCTACGGCCTCAACGGTCCGCTTCCACAGATGGCCTGCATACACCAGGACGTTGTGCTTGTGCACGAGGGTGACGTGCTTGCGTTCGCGGGCGCTGGCACGGCGGAAGGCATCGCGGACAACACGCTCCACACCGTGGGCAGTGTTGAGCGAAACTTCGGTGGCCACTTCATGCGGCGTACCTGCACGCAGGGTGCCGCCGTTGCCGACGTAAGGGCCTTCGGTCCCCTCACGGACCACGATGAAATCGATGACACCCGGGTTGGCCAGCGGACTCCCCACGCTCCCAAAAAGCCGGGATGGCCGCAGGTTGACGTAGTGGTCCAGGCTGAAGCGGAGCTTAAGCAGCATCTCCCGCTCGATGATGCCGGAGGGGATGCGGGTGTCACCGGGGGCGGCGCCCACGGCGCCGAAGAGGATGGCGTCCCTCGTGCGCAGGTCGGCGAGTACCTCGTCCGGGAGCGTCTCCCCGGTGGCCAGCCAGTGCTCGGCACCGAGCTTGTAGTGGGTCTGCTCGAGGACCACGCCTTCTGCGGCCACTGCCTTTTCCAGGACTTTCAATGCCTCGGCGATGACCTCGGGGCCGATGCCGTCGCCGGGAATAACAGCCAGATTGATGGTGGATGCGCTCATGCTTTTTAGCGTAGCCAAGTCATCCACATTCTGGTCAAGCCGTCTCATTATTCGAACATCAAGCCAGGGACGCTCTCTCACTTCCTGAGCGAAAACGGCAAACGCTCGCTCACCTTCTGTCCAAAGGTGAGAGAGCGTTCTGGAAAAACCCACAGAAGGTGAGAGAGCGTCCCCGGGTGCTAGGCCTCGGCCGGCTCCTCATACTTGGGGAAAACGGGTGAAGGGGCAGGCAATGGCGTCCCGGCGACGATCGGCGTCGGAATGGCCGCAAACTGGCGGGCTGCGCCTTCCGGCTGGCCGAGGGTTTCCAGCAGCGCGGCGGTGGCCGTGGGCATGACCGGCTGCGCGAGGATGGCCACAATCCGCAGCACTTCCAGCGTCACGTACAGGACCGTGTTCATGCGTTCGACGTCGGTCTTCCGCAGCACCCACGGGGCCTGCTCGGCGAAGTAGGCGTTGGTATCACCCAGCACGCCCCAGATCGCTTCGAGGGCGCGGCTGAATTCCTGTTTTTCGAAGGCAGCCCTGGACGCCCGAAGGAGCCCGTTGGCCTGGTCCAGGAGTGCGGAGTCCGCGGCCGAGAATGCGCCCGGGACGGGAACAAGGCCTTCGCAGTTCTTGGCCACCATGGACAGCGAACGCTGGGCAAGGTTTCCGAAGTTGTTGGCCAGGTCCGAGTTCGCCCGTCCCACGATGGCCTCGTGGTTGTAGCTGCCGTCAGCGCCGAAGGGGACCTCGCGGAGGAAGAAGAAACGAACCTGGTCCAGGCCGTATTGCGCGACGAAGTCCGCCGGCGCAACCACGTTGCCCAAAGACTTGGACATCTTGACGCCGTTGTTCTGCAGGAACCCGTGGATCATGATCCGCTTGGGCAGCTCCAGCCCTGCGCTCATCAGGAAGGCGGGCCAGAAGATGGCGTGGAAGCGCGAGATGTCCTTGCCGATGACGTGCACGTCGGCAGGCCAGAACTTCCGGAATGCGTCCGAATCGACGTCCGGATAGCCCACCCCTGTGAGGTAGTTGGTCAAGGCGTCCACCCAGACGTACATCACGTGCTTGTCGTTGCCGGGGACAGGGACGCCCCAGTCGAAGGTGGTGCGGCTGATGGACAGGTCCTCCAGGCCGCGCCTGACGAAGCTGATCACTTCGTTGAACCGTGACTGCGGGGCGCCGAATTCAGGCTGGGCTTCATAGAGCGCCAGGAGCCGGTCCCGGTAGGCGGACAGCCTGAAGAAGTAGCTCTCCTCGGCCGTCCAGGTCACCTCGGTGTCCGTCTCCTTGGAGTAGCGCAGGCCGTCGTCCTTGAGGACGGTGTCGTCCTCGACGTAGAAGGCTTCGTCCCTGACGGAATACCAGCCCTCGTACTTTGAAAGGTAGATATCGCCGTTGGCTTCCATCTTCTTCCAGATGGCCTGCGACGCGGCATAATGATCGGCGTCCGTGGTCCTGATGAACCTGTCGTAGGTGATCCCCAGGGCGGAGTGTGCCGCCTTGTATACCTCGGCGTTTCGGTCCACCAGCTCCTTGGGGCTGATGCCTTCCTTCTCAGCCGTCTGGGCGATTTTCATGCCGTGCTCGTCCGTGCCGGTCAGGAACATCACGTCATAGCCGTCCAGCCGCTTGAAGCGCGCCATGGCGTCGGTGGCAATGTACTCGTAGGCGTGGCCGATATGCGGCACGCCGTTGGGGTACGTGATGGCCGTGGTGATGTAGAAGGGCGTTTTCTCTGAAGCAGTCACGAGCGGACGGTTACCTTTGGTGCGGAGGGACAGGCTAGATCAGTTCAGTCAGCGTATCGCTCAGGCGGACCAGTTCATGGTCATGTGAAGCGACCAGCACGGCGATCCCGTCTGAGGTGGTGTCCTTGAGGATGCTGATGATGCGGTTGGCTGAGGCCCGGTCGAGGCTGGCGGTGGGCTCATCCACTACCAGGACCCGCGTACCCAGGATCAGCGCGCGGGCAATCGCCACGCGTTGACGTTCGCCGCCGGACAGCTGGGCAGGACGGTGGCGCATCCTGCGGCCCAGGCCCACGAGGTCCAGCAGGTCCTTGGCCATGTCACGGCGCTGCTCCACTTCGCCGTCCGGCACTGCCGGCAGGAGCACATTCTCGAGTGCGCTCATGCCGTCGATCAGGGCACCGCCCTGGTCCACGTAGCCGATCAGGGCCCGGCGTCGGTCTGCGATCTCGTCATCGCCCATGCTTTCGAGGGAAACGCCTTCCCAGAAAACACGGCCCGACGTCGGCAGCGTCAGTCCCGCGCCCACTGTCAGGATGCTGGTCTTGCCGGAACCGCTCCTGCCCGCAACGCAGTGCATCTCCCCCGCGTGCAGGGTCAGGTCAAAACCCTCCACTACGCTGACGGCTTCGGCGCCGTTCTTGCCGCCGCCGTAGCGGATGGTGATGTCAGTCAGCTCCAGAGGGGTCCCGTGGTCTTCGGCCTTGACGATGGTGTTGGCGCGCGTCTGGAGAGGGCCGTTGCCGGAGTCGGACCGGCGGCTCCGTTGAACATTCGTCTCGTTTGTCATTGGACCACTTTCGTTGCAATCGGTATCCAGCAAAGTACAGCCACGAGGCCGGCGACTCCGGCCCACAGTGCGGCATACGGGGCGAGGAGCAGTCCTATGCCCAGGGCGCCCAGGACTCCCAGTGGCAGGGCCACGGTTCCCACGAGCGCGTTCTCGAAGATCCGGACCTGGCGGAGCATGTCCGGGTTCCAGCCCATGGCCTCGAGGATGCCAAGGTACTCGCGCTTGGCGTTCAGCTCGAAGCGGCCGGTGACCAAGGTCAGCACGAGTCCAACAATCACTCCCGAGAGCGCCAGGACGATGCTGGGCAACGCAACACTGGCAGCAGCCAGGCCGCTGAGCGCACTGGCACCGGCGGCACGCGGGATGTCGATCAGCAGTGCAATCAGCCCGCCCACCGCGGCTCCGAACACACCCACCGCGACGGCCAGCGACAGCGTGTTGAACTTGTTGGTGCTGAGCTGCCGGTTGGCGAACGTCAGGGGTGAATCCACGGGGATGAGCCGCTCATCGTGCTGCGGTTCCTGGTCCACCTCGTCCCGGTGGCGCAGCTGCTGTGCAGCGAAGAATGCCGCTGCCGCGTACAGGACAAGGACAGAGACCGACACGATGACGGTGGTAAGGCTCCAGCTCAGCAGGCTCAGAACGGTCCCGGCCACAGCAAGCAGCGCCGCTCCCACAGCGAATTCCTCAAGCACCCAGCTCCTTACCCGCCGCTGGGTCCACCCCATGGCCCGCAGGGTGCCGGCTTCCCGCTTGCGTTTGCGGATGTAACTGACGGTGGAAGCTCCGGTCAGCAGCGCGGCGCCGCAGAGCGTCAGGAAGAGAAGCGTGATGTTGGTGCCTGTGAGCGAGCCGGAGACGGCGTCGGCGGCATTCTGCCTGACCCACGACTGCTGGACGGTGCCCAGGGCGGATTCCTTGCCGGCGTCGTCCTTGGAGTAGCCGGGGACGAATATATTGGCGTCCTCGCGGGCCGAGCCGGCCACGACGGTGGCTTCCAGGCCCATATCGCGGATTTCAGCGGCGAGCTTTTCAACTTCGGGCTGGGCCTGCTTCCAGCTGCCAGGCGCCTTCGCCCGGACACGAACGGCGTCGATGACGGAGGCGTTGTCCTTATAGCCGCGGGCAGCAGCCAGGCCATAAAAGTCCGTGATGGCCCCGGCCGACTGGCTGGCAAGCCCGGTGGCGCTCAATGAGGGCTTGAGCTCAGTGGCGGTGACGGCTTTGCCGTCGCCGTCCTTGGTCAGGGTCAGCGGGGTGGGGTCGTAGCCGCCCAGTGGCAGCCTGTTGACGTCACCGGCTGCCTGTTCGACGGCGTTGGGGTCAAAGGTCCCGTAGACCATCGCCAGGGGTGCCGCGAGCTTCTCTCCGGTCGCCAGATCCTCGCGGTAGGACCGCTCGTCCACGGGCTCGCGCTGGGTCTGGTCCACCGGGGCGCCGTTGGCGGCCTTCTCGGGAAGCCGGTTGACAGTGACCCAGTCGCCGGGAACGGCGTTCTTCTCGACGGCGCCGTTCCCGGCGGTGCTGCCATCGGTGTATTTCGGCGCGGCCGCGAAGTCCGTGCTCCAGGTGGCCGGAGTGTAAAGGCCCTGGTTGAAGTTTCCGGCGCTGCCGAGCAGGTCGGAATGGTCGGTGGAACCGGGCCATGACAGCGCGAAGGGGTCCTTGGACACAAACGGCAGGTAGTCCTTGCCCAGGGAGCGCGAAGCTGTACCGACTTCCTTGACCACCTTGCCCGCTGCGTCGATCTCCTCGATCTTGACGTTGTACTTCAGGTCCAGGGACGTGCCCGAACGGACAATCAGGGGAATGGCCTGGGAATCCGCGGTCAGCTGCCCGTCGCGTTTCGCCTGCTGGTACTGGGTCATGAGGGGTGCCCAGTACTTGAGCTTGACGCCCAGGAAGTCAGGTCCCTGGTTCAGTTCCTCCATGCTGATGCCGTTGGTGAAGAGGCTTTCGAAGTGGCGTCCAATAGCGCCGGCGTTCCGGGCATCCGCGGGCGGCGCCTTTTCCAGCGGAGCCAGGAAGTCGCCTGCAGAACCGAGCAGCGCGCGCTCCGACACGGGATCGACGGCGACGACTGACTCTGTCACCTCAGGAGACAGCGGCAGTGACACCGAAAGGTTGAAGAGGTTGTGCTCGGACCCGCCCGCTGGTGCGGGGAACTTGATGCCGGTCTCACCGGCAGGAGGGGCAATGCGGATGCTGCTGCCGCCTGCGGCCTTCTCCTCAACGAGTTTGGCTTTGCCCAGGCTGCCTTCCGCCGTCGACTTGAACAGCGTCTGCTCAGAGACCCCGTCGGAGCTGACGGCGCTGGCCGTAAGCCGGTAAGTCTTGGGCGAATCGCTCAGGACGGATTCAGCGGCCGGCCATTTGCTGGGGTCCGTTGCGCCGGCCGCCTGGTCGGTTGTGGCCGTGCCTGCGAGCCCGGAGTTGTAGCCGAGGTAGTCCATGGCATCGAGCCGGGGCGCTTCCAGGTTCTGCGTCACCCGCGACACCAGGCTGATGGGCGCCGCCACCGAGGTCTCGGAAAGGCCCCGGATGGCCTCCAGCTGGTCAAAGCTGACGCCGCCGCTGCCGTTGGCAATCTCCGGCTGCATGAGCGCCCCCGAGCCGGCCTTGGCCTGCACCAGGACGTCATACAGTCCGCGTGAATTCTCATCCACCGTCCGGTTGAGCGCGGCCTGCGACTGGCCTTGGACGAGGACCGACAAGCACATGGCTGCGATCAAGATGGCCGCGGTCAGCAGCAGCACTTTGCTTCTGATGAACCTTTGGACGGCGTTCATGGGGCTCCCTGAAAGCTGGATGGCGTGCGCACACCGCAGTCCGCGGGCGGCGGACATGGAGGATTTCCTGCCTGGTGTGCAAAATGTTTTGGCCGGCCTGCCGGCTGTGTCCTGAATCAGGACCTAGCCATTGTAAGCAGACCGGCCAATCATACGTGGCCGACGTTAAGACGCAGTCACGCGTAGTTCACAATGGTGCGGGGTGTTAGTCCTCGAGGTCCACTTCGCGGACCATTTCCGCCCCGATGCCGGCCTTGATGGCGTCCAGGACCTGCTGCGGAACGGAGCTGTCGATGGTGAGCAGCGCCAGTACCTGTCCGCCCTCGGCCTGCCGTGCGACCTGCATGCCCGCAATGTTGATGTTGTTCATGCCCAGGATGTGGCCGATCGTGCCGATCACGCCGGGGCGGTCGGCGTAGGCCACCACCACAAGGTGCTCGCTGATCGGAATCTCCACGTCGTAGCCGTTGAGGCCAACCAGCTTCTCCACCTGCTTGGGACCTGTCAGGGTGCCGGCCACGGAGATCTGGGAGCCGTCGCTCAGAGCACCCCGGATGGTCAGGACGTTGCGGTAGTCCTCGGCTTCCGGCGTCGTGATCAGGCGCGTGTTGATGCCGCGCTGCTCGGCGATGACGGGGGCGTTGACGTAGGAGACCTGCTCGGTGACAACGTCAGCGAAGATGCCCTTGAGCGCCGCCAGTTCCAGGACCTTGACGTCCAGGGCGGCGATCTCGCCGGCCACTTCCACGTCGATCTGGGTCAGGGAGGCGTGGGTCAGGGCGGTGAAGATGCGCCCCAGCTTTTCGATCAGCGGGATGCCCGGACGGACGTCGGGGGCGATCACGCCACCGGCGACATTGACGGCGTCGGGAACGAGCTCGCCGGCCAGCGCCAGGCGCACGGACCTTGCTACCGAGACACCGGCCTTTTCCTGTGCCTCGTCAGTTGAGGCGCCCAGGTGCGGGGTCACCACCACGTTGTCCAGGCCGAAGAACGGCAGGTCGGTGCTGGGTTCCTTGACGAACACGTCCACGGCGGCGCCGGCGATCTGGCGGTCCTGCAGGGCAGCGTAGAGGGCTTCCTCGTCCACAAGGCCGCCGCGGGCGACGTTGACCACGTAGGCGGTGGACTTCATCTTCGTGAAGGCGTCGGCGCCCAGCATGCCCACGGTTTCCGGCGTCTTGGGCATGTGGATGGTGACGAAGTCGGACTGGCTGAGCAGTTCGTCCAGGGAGACCAGCTTGACCCCGAGCTGGGCGGCGCGGGCCGATGTGATGTAGGGGTCATAGGCGAGGATCTCGGTATCGAAGCCCTGCAGCCGGGCAGCGACCAGTGCGCCGATCCGGCCCAGGCCGATGATGCCGACCTTCTTCTCGAAGAGTTCAATGCCGGTGTACTTGGAGCGCTTCCATTCACCGTTCTTGAGGGCGGAGCTCGCCTGCGGGATGTGGCGGGCCAGGCTGAGGATGTGGCCCACGGTGAGCTCTGCCGCGGAGACGATGTTCGACGTCGGGGCGTTGACCACCATCACGCCGGCCTGCGTGGCGGCCTTGATGTCCACGTTGTCCAGGCCAACGCCGGCGCGGGCGATGACCTTGAGGTTCTTGGCCGCGGCGATGGCCTCGGCGTCAACCTGGGTGGCGGAACGGACCAGGATGGCGTCGACGTCGGCGATCGCAGACAGCAGCTGGGAACGGTCGGCGCCGTCGGTCTGGCGGATTTCAAAGTCCGGGCCGAGGGCCTCGACTGTGGCGGGCGAAAGTTCTTCGGCGAGCAGTACTACGGGTTTTGACACGGCTGATCCTCTGCGTTGCAGTCCTGGGGATGGAACAAGTCTAGGCCGACGGAAAGGCCGGGCCCACATTGTGAAGTGTGAACCCGGCCATTTCCGGTGCCTGGGCTAGGTGAAAAGCATGGCCTAGCGGGCTACGGAGCCCTCGGTGTAGTCGTCGCTCGTCTTGATCCAGGAGAACAGCTTGCGCAGTTCGCGGCCGGTGGCCTCGATCGGGTGGTCCTCACCCTTCTTGCGCAGCTCGGCGAACTCCGGAGCTCCCGCGTCCTGGTCGTCGATGAAGCGCTTGGCGAAAGCACCGTTCTGGATGTCGGCCAGGACAGCCTTCATGTTTTCCTTCACCTCGGGGGTGATGACCCGCGGGCCGGAGACGTAGTCGCCGTATTCCGCGGTGTCGGAGACGCTCCAGCGCTGCTTGGCGATGCCGCCTTCGACCATCAGGTCAACGATGAGCTTGAGCTCGTGCAGGACCTCGAAGTAGGCAACCTCGGGCTTGTAGCCGGCCTCGGTGAGGGTCTCGAAGCCGTACTGGATGAGCTGCGAAGCGCCGCCGCAGAGAACAGCCTGCTCGCCGAAGAGGTCCGTTTCGGTCTCTTCCGTGAAGGTGGTCTCGATGACGCCGGCACGGGTGCCGCCGATGGCCTTGGCGTAGGACAGGGCCAGTTCCTTGGCCTTGCCGGAGGCGTTCTGCTCCACGGCGATCAGGTCCGGGACACCGCGGCCGGCTTCGAATTCGCGGCGCACGATGTGGCCGGGGCCCTTCGGTGCCACCAGGGCGACGTCGACGTCGGCCGGCGGCTGGATGTAGCCGTAGCGGATGTTGAAGCCGTGGCCAAAGAACAGGGCGTCGCCGGCCTGCAGGTTGGGGGCGATGTCTTCGGCGTACACGTGGCGCTGGACCTGGTCCGGGGTGAGGACCATGATGAGGTCCGCTTCGGCAACGGCAGCGGCGACGTCGAGGACGCGCAGGCCCTCAGCCTCGGCCTTAGCGCGGGACTTGGAGCCTTCCTTCAGGCCGACGCGGACGTCAACGCCGGAATCGCGCAGGCTCAGGGCGTGGGCGTGGCCTTGGGATCCGTAACCGATGACGGCAACGGTGCGGCCCTGGATGATCGACAGGTCGGCGTCGTCGTCGTAGAACATTTCAGTCACTTTGGGTGTCTCCTTTTGAGTGGATTCTCTGGGGTAAATAGTCTGTGGTGCTGCGGTACTGCACGGGCCCTGCACAGCGCTTTGAGGCGGGGCCTCGGGCGCTGGGCGTTACGCCGAGCGTAGGGCCCTGTCACTCATGGAGCGGGATCCCCGTCCAACGGCCAAGGTGCCGGACTGCACAATTTCGCGGATGCCGAAGGGCTCCAGCACTGAGAGCAGCGCAGTGAGCTTTTCGGGATGGCCTGTTGCTTCAATGACAACGGAGTCTGTGGAGACGTCAACCACTGAAGCTCGGAACAGGTCTGCGGCCTGGGTCACCTGCAGACGAGTTGCGGCATCCGCACGTACCTTGACCAGGATGTGGTCGCGCTGTACGGAAGATTCGGAGGTCAGCTCAACAATCTTGATCACGTTGACCAGTTTGTTGAGCTGCTTGGTGATCTGTTCAATGAGATCACCGTCGGCGTCGACGACGACGGTCATCCGGGACATGCCCGGAACTTCCGTCGGTCCGACAGCCAGGGAGTTGATGTTAAAGGCACGGCGCGCAAAAAGGCTCGCAACGCGGGTCAATACACCGGGTTTGTCTTCGACCAGAACGGACAGTGTGTGGCGGCTCATGATCAGTCCTCCTCTTCCCATTCCGGGGTCATGTTGCGGGCAACCTGGATCTGGTCGTTGCTCACGCCAGCGGGCACCATTGGCCACACCATGGAGTTGGGGCTCACCACAAAATCGACGACCACGGGTCGGTCGTTGATTTCAAGGGCCTTCTGGATGGTCGCATCGATGTCCTCGTCGCGTTCGCAGCGGAACGAGGCGCAGCCGTAGGCGTCGGCCAGCTTCACGAAGTCCGGGATGCGGACGGTGTTGTGGCCGGTGTTCAGGTCCGTGTTGGAGTAGCGGCCCTCATAGAAGAGGGTCTGCCACTGCCGGACCATGCCCAGCGAGGAGTTATTGATGATGGCAACCTTGATGGGAATCTTGTTGATGGCGCAGGTGGCGAGTTCCTGGTTGGTCATCTGGAAGCAGCCGTCGCCGTCGATCGCCCAGACCACCCGGTCGGGCTCCCCTACCTTGGCGCCCATGGCAGCGGGTACGGCATAGCCCATGGTGCCTGCCCCGCCGGAGTTCAGCCAGGCATGCGGGCGCTCGTACTTGATGAACTGAGCAGCCCACATCTGGTGCTGGCCGACGCCGGCAACATAGATCCCCTCGGGTCCGGTCAGGGCACCGATCCGTTCGATGACGCGCTGCGGTGCGCTGAGTCCGTCGTCGGGCTCCGTCCAGCCCAGCGGGTAGGTTTCCTTGAGGTTGTTCAGGAAAGCCCACCATGTGGTGAGATCCGGGGTGCCGGAGGTATCAAACTGGGTGCGCACCGCCTCGGTGAGCTCGGGAATGATCTCCTTGACCGATCCCACGATGGGCACATCGGCCGTACGGTTCTTGGAGATCTCGGCGGGATCAATGTCCGCATGGATGACCTTGGCGTGCGGAGCGAAGCTTTTCAGGATGCCTGTGACCCTGTCGTCAAAGCGCGCGCCGAGGGTGATGAGGAGGTCGGACTGCTGCAGCGCCGTAACAGCCGACACCGTGCCGTGCATGCCCGGCATGCCCACGTGCTGCGGGTGCGAATCGGGGAACACACCGCGGGCCATCAGTGTGGTGACCACCGGCGCTCCGGTCAGTTCCGCCAGCTCGCGGAGCTCGGCAGAGGCGTGCGCCTTCACCACGCCGCCGCCGACGTACAGCACCGGCTTGCTGGCGGCCGCGATCAGCTTCGCCGCTTCGCGGACCTGCTTGTTGTGCCCCCGCGTCACGGGGCGGTAGCCCGGAAGGTCTATCTTGGGCGGCCAGGAGAAGGTCATCTGCCCCTGCTGGGCGTCCTTGGCAACGTCAACCAGCACCGGACCGGGCCGGCCCGTGGATGCCAGGTGGAACGCCTCGGCCATCACATGCGGGATCTCGTTGGCGTCGGTGACCAGGAAGGAATGCTTGGTGATCGGCATGGTGATGCCGACAATGTCCGCTTCCTGGAATGCGTCAGTGCCGATCACGCCGCTGGACACCTGGCCGGTGATGGCCACCAGCGGCACGGAGTCCATGTGGGCATCCATGATGGCGGTAACGAGGTTGGTGGCACCGGGGCCGGAGGTGGCGATACACACGCCCACCCGGCCGGTAACCATGGCATAGCCTTGCGCGGCGTGGCCGGCTCCCTGTTCGTGACGGACCAGGACGTGATTCATGCTGGAGGCCATCAAGGGGTCGTAGGTAGGCAGGATCGCGCCACCGGGCAAACCAAAAATATCGTCGACGCCGAGTTCTTCGAGCGAGCGGACAATAGCTTCTGAGCCGGTCATCACCGTTGGGGGTACAACGTTGTTCGGCCCAAGGACAGGAGAGACAGCAGCAAGATCAGCGACGACGGCGGCATGGTCAGCCGATCGGTCGGCGCGTTCCGGAGCCTTGGGGGCTCCAGCGGACTTAGTAGCCATCAGCGAGGGGCTGATCGGCGATCCTTTGCTCATCGGACTCTTCCTTGTGGATCATCTGTTTTTTGGAACTGCGGGAAATAAAAAAACCCCTCAGCCTGGCGGCTCTTCGAGGGGTTTGCGCGTGACGGTTCGTTACCAGTCGGGCTATTGAGCCACGCGCCTGGTAAGGACGACGACTGCATCTGCAGCGGCGCGGCTGGTAACGAAAGCGATCATGCGTTCAGTTTTCCCTCTAAGCAAGATGCGTGTCAACGAAGCACAACGCGATCTCACCATATGGACATCATTGTCCACCAATTGGTAGCCTCCCCCAACTGACTAGCAGTAAACGCACCCAAAAGGGCTTTTGACGACGTTATCTGCGAGTCAGTTGGGTCAGCCACCGGCTGCGGTGCTACCCGCAGTACGCACCAGTTGAGGCGCTGTGCACCAGCTTGGCGTACTTTGCGAGCACGCCCTTGGTGAACTTGGCCGGCAGCGGCTCCCAGCCGACCTTGCGGGCTTCGAGTTCCGCTTCATCGACCAGCAGGTCGAAGCTCCGGGCCGCGATGTCAACACGGATACGGTCACCGTCCTTGACGAAGGCGATGGGGCCGCCGTCGACCGCTTCCGGTGCAACGTGGCCGATACAAAGTCCGGTGGTGCCTCCGGAGAACCGCCCGTCGGTGAGGAGAAGGACGTCTTTGCCCAGACCGGCGCCCTTGATGGCGCCGGTGATCGCCAGCATCTCGCGCATACCAGGGCCGCCTTTGGGGCCTTCGTAGCGGATGACCACAACATCGCCCTTGTTGATCTCGCCGTTGTCCAGCGCATCCAGGGCCCCCTGCTCGCGTTCGAACACGCGTGCGGTGCCTTCGAAAACATCGGCGTCAAAGCCTGCGCTCTTGACGACGGCGCCTTCGGGCGCCATGGAGCCGTGGAGGATGGTGATTCCTCCGGTCTTGTGGATCGGGTTGTCCAGCGCACGCAGGATTTTGCCGTCGAGGTCCGGCGGATTGATGGACGCAAGGTTTTCCGCCAGGGTCTTGCCGGTGACGGTGAGGCAGTCGCCGTGCAATAGTCCTGCGTCGAGCAGCGCCTTCATGATGACCGGCACGCCGCCGATCTTGTCGACGTCGGTCATCACGTAACGGCCGAACGGCTTCAGGTCGCCCAGGTGCGGGATCGTGTCGCCGATGCGGTTGAAGTCATCCAGAGTCAGTTCCACCTCGGCCTCGCGGGCGATCGCCAGCAGGTGCAGCACAGCGTTGGTGGAGCCGCCGAAGGCCATGGTGACGGCGATGGCATTCTCAAAGGCCTTCTTGGTCATGATGTCGCGGGCCGTGATGCCGAGACGGAGCAGGTTGACCACTGCCTCGCCGGACTTGCGGGCGAACTCATCACGACGGCGGTCTGCCGAGGGCGGAGCGGCGGAGCCCGGCAGGGACATGCCCAGGGCCTCGCCGATGCACGCCATGGTGTTGGCCGTGTACATGCCGCCGCAGGCGCCTTCGCCGGGGCAGATGGCTTTTTCAATTCGCTCAAGGTCCCCGAGGCTCATCTTGCCTGCGGCGCACGCGCCGACGGCCTCGAAGGCGTCAATAAGGGTGACTTCCTTTTCGGAGCCGTCCTCGAGCTTGACCCAACCCGGCATGATGGAGCCGGCGTACAGGAACACGCTTGCAAGGTCCAGGCGGGCCGCGGCCATGAGCATGCCCGGGAGCGACTTGTCGCAACCGGCCAGGAGCACGGAGCCGTCGATCCGCTCGGCCTGCATGACGGTTTCCACGGAATCGGCGATGACTTCGCGGGAAACCAGCGAGAAGTGCATGCCCTCGTGGCCCATGGAGATGCCGTCGGAGACGGAGATGGTGCCGAACTGCATGGGGAAGCCACCGCCGGCGTGGACACCTTCCTTGGCTCCTTGGGCGAGCCTGTTCAGGGAAAGGTTGCAGGGAGTGATTTCGTTCCAGGAGCTCGCGACGCCGATCTGGGGTTTTGCAAAGTCGTCATCCCCCATACCGACCGCCCGGAACATGCCGCGCGCGGGCGCTGCGTGGATTCCGTCGGTGACCACCCGGCTGCGGGGCTTGATGTCAGGCTTGTTCTCGGTCGCGATCTGGGTGTCCTCACTCATGGGTCAAAGTCTATGACTCCGATCAGGAGGCCAACGACCCGGAACCGTCCGTTAAGCCCATTTTCGGGAATATTTCGATCGAATAGTGGACTCTCGTCTCGAATGATGAGATGAGGGGCTGCTGGGCGGCAAGGACGTGTCAGGAATCACGCGGTGCGAGGCCAGCTGCGACGGTCTCGGCTTCAAGCCTGAGCATGTCCAGCACCTCCCGGACTGTGGTCCGGGCAGCGATGTCAGGACGGGCCAGCGCCACGATGCTGCGCCGGGCTGTCACGCCCACCAGTGGGCGGAGCACAAAGCCCTTGCCCTGATTGGCCGCCGCCGTGTACCGCGGCAGCAGGGACAGCCCGTGGCCCGAACTCACCAGCGCTTCAAGGACCCGGAGGTCGGGAAACAACTGAGCCCTCACCGCCGCGGAACCTGCCTGCTTTTCGATCTGGCGCAGGACGGCGTCGAAGGGGAAGCCGTCCGGGACGCCCATCCAGGGATACCCAACCACATCCCGGGCCGTCAGGCGGGATTTCGCCGCCAGCGCATGACCGGCCTGCATGGCGACATCGAGCGGCTCGTTGAGCAGTGGAACCACCACCAGCCCGTGGCTGGAAAATACCTCCGGCCCATCCACGCTGTGTGCCAGGACAATGTCGTAGTCCGACGCCAGCCCGGCGAAACCGGCGATGCCGGGATCCTCAAAATGGGCCTCAAAGTGCAGGCCTCCGATGGTTTTGACACGGTGCAGGAGACCGGGGAGGAACATCTCGGCCGCGCTGGGGAAAAAGGCTGCCCTGACATGGGCCTGCCAGCCGTGGCGGTAGGCGTCGATTGTTGCCTCCGCCCGGGCCATCGCCGTGGATACGTCCGCCGCAGCGGAGGCCATTGCCTGGCCGGCCTCCGTCAGCCGAACTCCCCTGCCCGATTTCTCCACAAGGACCACGCCAAGCTCCTCCTGCAGCGTTTTGAGCTGCTGGGAGACGGCCGATGGAGTGACATGCATGGCTTCGGCGGTGGCCCCCACCGTGCCCCGGTCGGCAAGTTCGCGCAGGATCCGCAGCCGCTTGAAGTCCATGTAGAGAGGCTACGTTACGGCAGAGTGTTCTTCGGAAACGGCTCCTGCGTTGGCATCACTGCTGCTCAGGCCGAGTCTGGGCGCCGGGACACAAACCTAGACAGTCCCGTTCACGCCGACGTACCGTCAGTGAACGGCAACCTTGCCATCCGGACCGAAGGGCTCTGTTATGGATTTTGTCTTCTGGATTATTGTCATCGTGCTGATAGTCGGTGTTGTCTGGTGGCTGCTCAACCGCAGCAATTCCGCCGGGACCGGCGGCTCTGCAGGCCAGGACCGGGCTGGCTCGTCCGATGGTACCGGCACAATACGGGCTGACGGGGCCCTGGCAGGCGGCAGCGCCGCAGCCTCTGCCGAGGCCGCAGCAACCGCCGGAATCCCCAGCGCGGCAGGCTTCGGACGGGCCGCCGAGCCGGTACCCCCGACGACGGCGGATGAGACCCCAGAAGTGTCCGGCGCAGCTACCGGTGGGACAGCCGGCCCGGCCCAGCGGGCGGCGGGCGCCGACGCCGTCGGGCCTTCCGAGGCGGCCCCCCTTTCGAATTCCCGTAGCGGGGCCGTTGAGAGCGGGAGCAGCGCTCCCTCCGAGCATGAGACCGAAACCGGAACCAGCAGCCTGGCCCCGGATGACGAGCCCGCTCAGGAAGGCGGGCGTGTGCAGGAAGACGGGCGTGTGCAGGAAGACGGGCGTGTGCAGGAGGATGCGGCCGAGTGGGAGACCCAGTGGTCCGAAGCCGGCGGATCCATGGCAGTGCCGCGTGAAGACAATCCGCCGGCCGGCGCGTCCGTCGGAACGAGCAGCGAGCCCACGGCTGGTCCAGGGCCTGTCCATAACGCGGAGTACACCAGCCCGCATTCCCCCACCCTCCCGGGCGCCGAAACAGCTGCAGGCGAAGGGTCCGCCGACGGGTTCGCCGGAGGTTCCGCCGAAGCGTTCGCCGATGGTACCGCCGAGGCCAGGGCTGACCGGCAACCTGACGTCCCGGACGATGCTGCAGTAGCGGAGACCCTGGACCGGACCCAGTCGTCTGCGGCGGTCGAAACAGCGGCCAGCCACATGGAGGAACCCGAAAGGGATGATGCGGGATTCGGAACTGGTACCGAACCTGCCGGCCACCTTGCTGTGGATCAGCCCTACGGCGAGGGCTCCGCGTCGCCGGGCTCCGACGGCAGCGGCCCGGCCGACTACACGGTGAAGGGCGACGCCGGATCCATGGTCTATTACGAGGAGGGGCATCCGGATTATGAGCAGACGCGGGCGGAGGTCTGGTTTGAATCGGCGGCACATGCGGAGGCTGCTGGGTTCCGGGCCCCAAGGCGGAACCGGCTCTGAGGGTCCGCCTCCACAATCCGGGCACGCCGCCTTGTGGACGGCGTGCTTGGTACTGCTGCTGTCCGGCTGCACGGGGGACGGCAATGAGCTGCCCACCGGCAACAGCACCAGCATTGGAACGGGAACCAGCTCAAAGCCGGCAGTCGCGGAGCGGCTGGACCTCCAACTTAGTGTTCCATGGGCCACGGTATTCCTCCCGGATGGAACGGCCATCATCTCTGAACGGGACTCGGCGCTGCTGAAGGCGGTCCGCAATGGCAGACCAACCACCATCGGCCGGGTCCCTGATGTTGTACCAGGAGGGGAAGGGGGCCTGCTCGGACTCGCTCTCTCCCCCACCTTCTCCACAGACAACCACCTGTATCTGTACTTCACCGCAAGGCAGGACAACCGGATTGCCCGGGTGAAGCTTCAGGAGAAGCCTGACGGGTCGCTGATGTTCGGCGATCCCGACGTAATTTTTACCGGCATTCCCAAAGCTTCCATTCACAACGGCGGCAGGATCCGGTTCGGCCCGGATGGATTCCTCTATGTGGGAACGGGCGACTCAACGCGCCGGGAACAGCCGCAGGACCCCAATGCCCTGGGTGGCAAGATCCTGAGGCTGACTCCCGAAGGGGACCCAGCCCCCGGGAACCCTTTCGGCAACGCCGTTTACAGCCTTGGACATCGCAACGTCCAAGGGCTGGCGTGGGACAGCGCGGGCAGGTTCTGGGCCAGCGAATTCGGGCCCGACGTCAACGACGAACTCAATCTGATCCTGCCAGGCGCCAATTACGGGTGGCCTGCGGTGACTGGAGCACCCCACCGCGACGGGTTCCTCGACGCGAAGGTTGTATGGCCCTCCACGGCGGACTCTTCGCCCAGCGGGCTGGAAATCGTCGGATCCACGGCCTATCTCGGGGCGCTGCGTGGCCAGCGTCTGTGGAAGGTTCCCTTGGATGGGGAAAACGCGGGCACCCCTGTGGCCTATTTCACACGGGAATACGGCCGGATCCGGGACGTTGTGCTGGCCCCGGATGGCCGTATCTGGCTGCTCAGCAACAACCAAGACCCTGATTTTGTACTGGCCCTGCCCCCTCCTGGATAAAGCTTGATGCACCGGCCGCTTCGATTTCACATGGGCGGGAAGTTCGTGTAGAGTTTCATGTCGTTGCGGAGATCAACGGGGAAAGAAAAAGCCCCGAAAGATCAAACCAAACAGATGCACCTCTAGCTCAATTGGCAGAGCAATTGACTCTTAATCAATGGGTTCCGGGTTCAAGTCCCGGGGGGTGCACCAACAGGAAAACAGCCCCTGGCCAGCGGAAACGCCAGCCAGGGGCTGTTTTGTGTTGCCCGCAAATCACGCCTGACGCCTTTTTGCCTGTTCAGCCTACGGATTCCCGGCGATGCTGTCTGCGGACGCTGCGCCACTCACTGGCTGCGCGAAACACCATACTCAACCTTGTAGGTTCCATCTTTGGCGATGGTGATTCGTCCGCCCTGGTAGTCCTGAACGGTGCTGCCATCAGCGGTGACGTAGTTGTCGGTTGTCGGGTAACCAAGCCTTCCGCCTTCAAATCCGGTTGCAGCCCACGCGTTGCGGGTCGCTCCGATGGAGAGGTGAATCCCCGTTGCAGGGCTGGAGACCAACGCACCATTCTGGAAGTTCTGGTAGGAACCACTGTCCTTGAGTCCGGTCACTCGATTGGTGGCGGGGAACCCGAGAGTGCCCAGCCCGCCGGAAGCTTCAAACATGGCGTTGTAGTCAGTAGCTACGGAGTAAGCTCCGAGACTTGCAGTCCAGAAGATCGCTCCGCCCTGATAGTTCTGCTTGACGCCCCCGTTGACTGGAATTTCATCAGTGGTCGGGTAGCCCAGAACACCGTTCTCGAATCCGGTAAGCGCCCAGGCTCCACGCGTGCCGCCGACGGATACGTGAGCGCCGGTAGCCGGTGACCACAGAGTGGCGCCGTGTTGGAAATTCTGGTACACGCCGCCGTCCCTAATTCCTGCCTGCGGGCCCACTGCGAATCCCAGCGTGCGACCCATCTCATCGTGCTTCTGGAAAATTGCTCCGTTGACAACG
Organism: Arthrobacter pascens; assembly: GCF_030815585.1. Taxonomy (NCBI): domain Bacteria; kingdom Bacillati; phylum Actinomycetota; class Actinomycetes; order Micrococcales; family Micrococcaceae; genus Arthrobacter; species Arthrobacter pascens. The sequence continues at coordinate 1,396,902 of NZ_JAUSWY010000001.1, read as the reverse complement.
AAGGTTCCAGCCGCAGTAGCAGTAATGACGCCGCCCTGATAGTTCTGTGCGACACCACCCGGGATGTCGTACTCATCAGTTGTCGGGAAACCAAGGGTGCCGTGTTCAAACCCGGTCGAAGCCCATGCGTCCCTGATCGTTCCCACCGACAGGCGTGCACCGTTGGCGGGCGTCCAGATGATGGCACCACCCTGGTAGTTCTGGTAGGCGCCGCCTTCCTTCAGGCCATAGACAACCTCGGTGGTCGGGTAGCCCAGGCGGCCGCCCTCGAAACCTGCCGAGCCGTACCTGTCACGGATCGGACCTGTCGAAATGTGCGCGCCGGTAGCCGGAGACCACAAAACCGCCCCACCTTCGTAGTTCTGGTAGACGCCGCCGTTCCTGAGCCCGCCCACCTCATCTGATGTGGGGTAGCCGAGAACTCCGTTTTCATAGCCCGTGGCAGTGTACAGCCCACGAATGGCTCCTACGGAGATTCTTGCTCCGGTGGAGGGTGACCAGAGAATCGCGCCGCCCTGGAAGTTCTGGTACGCGCCGCCGTTTTTCAGCCCACCAGTTTCGTTGGAGGTTGGGCTTCCCAGGCCACCGGCCGGACCACCCGTCATGGTGTACTTCTCGGAGATGGCTCCCCACGGGTTGGCCGAGTACGGGGAAAAGATGTCGTCAACTGCACCCATGATGATCCGGTCACCCGGACGGCTGGTACGCAGGAACTGGTTCACTACTCCAAGGCTTGTGGAAATGCAGCCTGCGGACGTGGTGCGGCCTGCGTGCAGGAAGATCGCGTACGAGGCACCTGCGTCACCGGCATGTCCGGCTGGCGGTTGTAGTTGATCACCGCGGCCTGCTCGTAGTAGCCCTGATTCATGTACGTGTAGAGGTTCTCGTCTGAAGGACCGCCTCGGCCCTCAAAGTACTGGTTGTACGTGGGGCCGTGTTCGCCGCCCCAGCGGGAGTCCGGATTGACGGTGTGGTAGGCGAGAGCCGTTCCGGGGTTGGAGCGTCCGAGTGCTTCTGTCACGCTGTAGGACCCGGCGGGGGACTTATAAGTGTCTTCCCAGGTAAGTCCGGGAGGGGCGAAGCCCTTCAGCCCTGCATAGCCCCAGTCCTGCCATTCCTCAACATAACCGTTGCCGGAGCGGACACATCCGGTGATGGTGACGACGTTTGATTCGCGGGTCGCTGCGGTAGCGAACGTCACCCGGTTAGCACCAAAGCTGGAGTACTTGACTTGCCCTGCAGAGAGACGCTGACAGGGGTTATAAACCTGCGGAGCGGCTTCGGCGCTGCTGACACCAACAAGCACACTTCCCAGCGCAGCTATCACTGCCAAAGCGACTGACAATGGTTTGGTTTTCAACACTGATTGCCTTCTTGTCAGGCGTTTCGTGCCGTGAGCCTCGGTCATGGTTCTGCTTTCTTTCGGGAACGAGCTGCGTTTGGTCCATGTGTGCGGAGTCGGACACGCAACTCCCCGCCCCTGCATCAGTAAACATGCGAAGTCCGCTGTTGGGCTGGAGCCCCACCGTGCTACCCGCGGACCACCTGCCACCATCGCCCGGGACATCACCGGAGTCGCGGCCGGTTCGTCCCGGAGGGGAACCTCACAGCATTCCCCTGATCGGCCCGCGGCGCACAGCCGTTGACCGGCAACTGGGGGACCAGTAGTCTTCCGCAAGTGCCTCCTGGCTGGCAGGGCACACCTGGAACGAATTTGGGGGACATTTTCATGCTCGGAAAACCTTTGCGCCTTGTTGCCTACGCGGCAGGCGCTGCTCTGCTGCTAACCGCAGCAGCAGTGCCCGCGAACGCGGCCAGCACGGACGGCATGACCAAAACGACGTACGACCAGTGCATCACCGATGAGCAGACCGGAGTGACCTTCTGCAGGACACCTGATGGACCTTTCTACATCGACCCCAAGGTGACCAGGATCGATTCGGAGAGCACGTCGACCAATTCAGACGGCCTGACGTGCGTCTTCGACATGAACTGGGTCACCGCTAATGGCGACGGCGGGTACGACCACAGCACAATGGTCTGCACGAGCCCATGATCTGACCCGTTCGCAAAAAGGGCCCCGGCTGCTCCTCAGCGGCCGGGGCCTTTTGCGACTCCTCAGGGATCTAGTTCCCGTTGACCAGGACGTTGACCAGGAGCTCCACGACGCCGATCTCGTAGAGCGTGTCCAGGAAAGTTCGGGAAGCCTCTGGACTGGATAAAAACCTCACCTAGCGGTACTTGGTGGCACGACCCGGCCTGGTCGGCAACAGAAACCCAGTCTTTACCGGCTGAAAGCCATGAAGGCGGGGTTTCTGTCTTGCCTGCAAATCCTCAGGAACCTCTCGCTGACGTATCGCGGGACCCGAGGCCCAAGCCGTGACCTTCCAAGGCTTCTAGATTTGCCCGGTCGGGCCGCTGTCCTCGACTTCTCCGCGCCAGGCACCGGTTTCGGTACCGCGTGATTCGATGAAGTCCTTGAATTTACGCATGTCGGCTTTGACCTGTAGTTCGTCGACCTTCAGCGCCGCACCCGCTTTCTCGGTGAGTGTCTCCGGCGCCCATTCGAAGTGGACTTTGACTTTAGTGTGATTGGCATCCAGCGGCGTGAACCTGATGATGCCGGCATGGGACTTGCCGTCGGTGCTGCGCCACGCGATCCGATCGTCAGGCTCCTGGTCAACTATTTCCGTATCGAACTCCCGCTCCACACCGCCCACCTTGGTAACCCAGTGGTTGGTCGTGTCGGTCAGTTGGGTCACAGATTTCACGCCGGACATGAACTGCGGAAAAGATTCGAACTGGGTCCACTGGTCATAGGCCGTATGAACCGGAACTGCGACATCAACGGTCTCTTCAACGGTTTGCATCGTCTTCCTCCTGTCATGACGGGACGGCCCGCAACAACGGACCGGAGGCAGTCGCCGTTATCCTGGAACAGCAACCCCCACAACTGAACCGTAAGTCTACTGACTACCTGTGTCCAGCCCTTCCGGTTCCATGAACAGCCAGGAGCATCGCGATGCGTGACAGGCGATCGAGTAATATTTGGGAGGCCTGTTTCTGCCGCTGGGCCTCTACCGCAACGTAGCGGCCAACTGGCTTTTCGACCCAACACGATCGCCCTGCTGGTCTGCCTTCGCCGGGGCATTGCGGCGCGAAGAGCGATCCGTGCCGCAGATTTCCTAGCCGATTTTTCTAACCGAGAGGTGCACCGTCCACCAGTGCCCTGGTGGCAGGGGAAGCGAACTGACTCGCCAGCTGGCGGACGACGGCCTGCAGTTCCTGACGTAGCACATCGGGATCAATGGATGCCGCGGCGAGCACTGACCGCTCCATTTCCACGGCAGCTGTCACAGCCTCCTGGCCACGTTCAGTGAGGGAAACAACATGGCTGCGGCGGTCCGAGGTGCTGCGGACGCGGGCAATGTGGCCGTGGGCCTCCAGCCTGCTCAGCGTCTTGCCCATGGTCTGGGCCTGAACGCGGACATATTGGGCCAGCTGTGCCTGGGTCATGGGACCCTGCGCCGCAAGGACTTCGATGGCGATCACCCCGGCATGGGTTAATCCAATGGCGCCGAGCTTTTCATTCCACGAGTGTTCCACGAGGCGCGCCGCAGTGGACAAGAGGCGCCCCGTGGGCCAGCGATCCATATCAGGCATACCAGCAAGTATAGCCAAGTACCGATTCGCACCGGTCGGGTGCGGTTACTAAACTGGTGTGTCCCGCCTGCAACAAGGAGATAAACATTGGCTGACAGACTTATGACCGGCGCTGAGGCGCCCGGCTTCACTTTGAAGGACTCGACCGGCAAGGACGTCAGCCTTGCCTCACGGCGCGGGCGCAGCACCATCATCTATTTCTACCCGGCTGCCGCAACGCCCGGCTGCACCAAGCAGGCCTGCGATTTCCGCGACAGCCTGGCGTCCTTCCAGTCCGCCGGATACGAGGTCCTGGGCATCTCCCCCGACCCAGTGGACAAGCTCGCCTCCTTCGCCGAAGCGGAATCCCTCAGCTTTCCGCTGCTCTCGGACAACGACCACGCGGTGGCGGAAGCGTATGGCGTCTGGGGTGAGAAGAAGAACTACGGCAGGACCTACCAAGGGCTTATCCGCTCCACCATCGTTGTTGATCCGGAAGGCAAGGTGGCAGTGGCGCAGTACAACGTCCGGGCAACGGGCCATGTGGCAAAACTGCGCCGTGACTTGAAGCTCGACAGGCAGCCTGCCGCATAATCCCGCGTGAGCCGGCGGGAAACTCCGACGACCCAACGCTACAATGGAAACCGGCGTCGCCGTCGTACGTTTTCCGTAAAGGCCGCCAAGCGCGAGTGGTGAAATTGGCAGACACGCAGGATTTAGGTTCCTGTGCCTTCGGGCGTGGGGGTTCAAGTCCCCCCTTGCGCACAAACGCAGCATGCACAACGCAGCATCAGGAATCCCGGACCGTCTGGTCCGGGATTCCGCTGTTTAACCCTCTTGGGTCATCCCCCAATTCCAGGGAATCCGCGGGCTGGCTGCCGTTCCACCAAAACCTCCTTGAAATCCACCCATCCGTGGGCGGTCACCGACCGAATACCCATTGAGACACCAGCCAAGCGCAGGTGCCCACCGGTCGGAAACGGCCAGAGCGGCAGGCACCAGGCGTGCCGCCGGCAAAATCGGCACAACCAAGGAGAACCGAAATGCTGTCTTTCAAGCGCACAACTTTCACCGTTGCAGGTGTTTCAGCTGCAGCCCTGCTCAGCCTGACCGCCTGCGGCGGAACCGCAGCCACGTCCCAGGGCTCGTCCGCTCCGGCAACCACGCCTGCCGCCTCCGGCATGGCCACTTCGCCGTCAAGCTCTGCGGACCCGATGGATCCCGCGGCCAACCTGGTGGGCCCCGGCTGCGCCGGCTACGCCGAAAAAGTTCCCAGCGGGGCAGGTTCCGTGGCCGGAATGGCACTCGACCCGGTCGCAGTGGCCGCTTCGAACAACCCCATCCTGACCACCCTCACAGCAGCCGTCTCCGGCAAGCTGAACCCAAAGGTTGATCTGGTGGACACCCTCAACGGCAGCGAATTCACCGTATTTGCGCCGGTGGATGACGCCTTCGCCAAGATCGATGCCGCCACCATCGAAACCCTCAAGACCGACGACGCCCTCCTGAGCAAGATCCTGACCTACCACGTGGTCCCTGGCCAGATCAGTCCGGACAAGATTGCCGGCAGCCACGCCACGGTCCAGGGCGGCTCCGTCACCGTCACCGGAAGCAAGGACGCCCTCATGGTTGATGGCGCCAGCGTCATCTGCGGCGGCGTCCAGACGGCGAACGCCACCGTCTACCTGATCGATTCGGTGCTTATGCCCAAGTAGCACCAAGGGCAGGGAAAGGCCGAGGCCCGGTCCACAAGGACCGGGCCTTCAGCTTTGCATTAAGGTCCGTCAACTAGACTGGGCTCGCTCCGCAGTCCGCGGTGCCCGGCCAGCAGCCCAGAGGTGATAGACGAGTGCCCAGCAGTACATCGCGGCGAACGGTGATCAAAACCGGCGCCGTTCTCCTGGCGTTGACGGCAACGTCCTGCACGGGAGTCCCGGCACCCTCGCCCACGTCGACCTCTCCAACAACCCCGGCCGACACAGCCCCGTCGGCGACATTCACCTTTGGCACTGCGTCCCAGCCGCTCGGCCTGGACCCTGCGCTCTCCAATGACGTGGAGTCATACCGGATCACGCGGCAGATCCTGGAGGGACTGGTGGGCGTCGACCAGACCACCGGCAAGCCCACGGCGCTGCTCGCCACGGAGTGGAGTGAGTCCGACGACGGCCGCGCCTACACGTTCAAGCTCCGCAGCGGGGTGACCTTCCAGGACGGCACGCCCTTCAACGCCGACGCCGTATGCGCCAACTTCAACCGCTGGTTCGCCTTTCCGGAAGCGCTCCGGCGGCAGGCGCCGGGAAGTTCGTTCAAGGGCGTGTTCAAGGCCCACTCGGACGAAGCGTCCCTTTCGATCTTCAAGAGCTGCACCGCGCTGTCCCCCGATACTGTGCGCATCGATCTCACCCAGCGCTTCACCGCTTTCCTCCAGGCCCTGACTCTTCCCGCCTTCGCCATTGCCTCCCCGGCAGCACTCGCTTCCGGGACTGCCGATGTCCTGGACCGGACGCGCGGCGGGCAGGCCTTGTCCGCCTTCGCAGCCAGCCCGGTGGGGACCGGACCGTTCAGCCTCTCCGCCTGGGACGACACCAGCGTCCGGCTAGTCAGCAACAAGGACTACTGGGGCGACCGGGGCCAGATCGCCATCATCAACTTCGTTGACTACGACCACCCCCAGACACGCCTCCAGGCACTCTTGGACGGCAAGATCGACGGGTATGACGCCGTCACCGTGGATAACTTCGATCAGTTGGTCAAGCGTGGCAAGCAGATCGTCCAGCGCGACCCCTTCTCCGTGATGTACCTGGGGATCAACCAGGAAGTTCCGATCCTCCAGGACGCAAAGATCCGGCAGGCGATCGAGATGGCGATCGACAAAGACACCCTGATCCGCAAGTTCTTCATCGACAACACCGCCCAGGCCTCACAGTTCGTCCCGCCCAAGATCAACGGGTTCAACAACGATGCACCCTCCCTGGGCCATGATCCGGCCAAAGCAAAGACCTACCTCGCCGACGCCGGCTACGCAGGTGAGGAGCTGAGGTTCTACTACCCGCTCAATGCCACTCGGCCGTACCTTCCCACTCCTGAGAAGGTCTATGCCGAGATCAGCCGGCAGCTGACCGCCGTCGGACTCAATATCAAGCCCGTGCCCGTGGCCTGGTCCGACGGCTACCTCCAGAAAGTACAGTCACCGGGCGACCACGCACTCCACCTGCTCGGGTGGAACGGCGCCTATGCGGACGCCGAGAACTTTGTGGGCCCGCTGTTCGGCGAGAAGAACGGCGAGTTCGGCTACCAGGATGCCCAGGTCTTTTCCAAGATCAACCGGGCCCGCGGCATGCCGGAAGGCAAGGAACGTGATGAGCAGTATCACACCATCAACACCCAGATCGCAGCCTCCGTCCCGGCCGTCCCCATCGCCTTCCCCATCTCGGCGCTGGCGCTGTCGGACCGCGTGGTCAGCTACCCGGCTTCCCCGGTCTTAAACGAAGTTTTCACAAAGGTCCAGCTAAAGCCTTGACGGGCCCGACCAATTTCAGTATGCGGGCCGCGCGGGGATATTCTGTGACAGCCAGAGCCGCTGCTATCGGAGACTGATTGTGACTTTCATTTCCAAGACCCAACATGCCGACGTCGTCCTGATTGGCGGCGGCATCATGAGCGCCACGCTGGGGGCGTTCATCAAGCAGCTAGAACCAAACTGGACCATCTCCCTTTTCGAGCGGCTTGATGAACCCGGGCTGGAAAGCTCAGGTCCGTGGAACAACGCCGGAACGGGGCACGCCGCCCTCTGCGAGCTCAACTACTCGCCTGCAGCCAAAGACGGCTCCGTGGACCCTTCCAAGGCGTTGCTGATCAACGAGCAGTTCCAGCTCTCCCGGCAGTTCTGGTCCCACCTCGTGGAGCAGTCGCTGATCGGATCGCCCAAGGGATTCATCAACACCGTCCCCCACATGAGCTTCGTCATCGGCGAGGACAACACGAAGTTCCTCAGGACCCGCTACGAAGCACTCAAGCCTCACACGCTGTTCCGCAGCATGGAGTACTCCGAGGACCACGCCCAGATTGCCAAATGGGCGCCGCTGATCGTCAAGGGCCGTGACCGCCAGCAGCGCATCGCCGCCACCCGGGCCGCTGAAGGGACCGACGTGGACTTCGGGGCACTGACCAGGGAGCTGACCACCTACCTCGGGAACAACGGCGTCGAAATCAACTATGGCCACGACGTCACCGGCATCTCCAAGGCGTCCGACGGCGGCTGGGACCTTTCGCTCAAGTACCCGGCTTCCGGGGAACACGGGAAGATCCACGCGAAGTTTGTGTTCGTGGGCGCCGGCGGCGGCGCGCTTCACCTCCTCCAGGCCTCCGGGATTCCGGAAAGCAAGGGCTTCGGCGGCTTCCCCGTCTCCGGCCAGTTTTTCCGCTGCACGGACGAGATGCTTGCGGCGCAGCACAGTGCCAAGGTTTACGGCCAGGCCTCCGTGGGCGCTCCGCCCATGTCCGTGCCGCACCTTGACACCCGCTACGTCAACGGCAAGCGCTCGCTCCTGTTCGGACCGTACGCCGGTTTCTCCACCAACTTCCTCAAGAGCGGCTCCTACCTGGACCTGCCTCTGTCCATCCGCCCCGGCAACATCATTCCGATGCTGGCCGTGGCCAAGGACAACATGGACCTGACGGCCTACCTGATCAAAGAAGTGGCCAAGCGCCACGGTGACAAGGTGGAAGCGCTCCGCGAGTACTACCCGGAAGCCAAGGACGGCGACTGGGAACTGATCACCGCCGGCCAGCGTGTGCAGATCATCAAGAAGGATCCGAAGAAGGGCGGCGTGCTTCAGTTTGGCACCGAAGTGATCGCCGGCCGCGACGGTACCATCGGCGCCCTCCTGGGCGCATCCCCGGGTGCCTCCACCGCGGTGCCCATCATGATAGAGCTGCTGCAGAAGTCCTTCCCAAAGAACTTCAAGGGCTGGCAGTCCAAGCTCAAGGACATGATGCCCGGCTACGGCGTCAAACTTGACGACAGCCCGGAACTGGCGGAGGAGCTTGAGAGGGCAACGTCCAAGGCCCTGCAGCTGGAGAACGTTTCCGCCTCCCGCTGACCAGTCAACCCCACAGGAGTCCACGCGATGTTCCGGCTGGCACAACTCTCACTTGCGAACCGGGCCCTGATCGCGCTGGTCACCGTCTTCGTGTCGGTGTTCGGCGTGATCACCATGTCATCGCTGAAACAGGAACTGATACCCTCCATCGAGTTCCCCCGGATCACCGTCCTGACGTCCATGCCGGGGGCATCTCCGGAGGTAGTGGACAAGCAGGTGAGCGCACCGCTGGAGACGGCGCTGAACGGCGTCGAAGGGCTGGAGTCCACCTCCTCCACGTCGCGCAACGGCGTTTCGCAGATCACCATGGCCTTCACCTACGGGTCAAACCTTGACCGGGCCCGGAACCAGATCGACCGCGCGATCTCCAACGCCAAGCGTTCCCTTCCGGAGGATGTGCAGCCGCAGGCCATCGCCGGAAGCATCAGCGACTTCCCCATTGTGTTCCTGGCCGTGTCATCCGATAAGCCGCTCAGCGAACTGAACGCGGACCTCCAGCGCCTCAGCGTGCCAAGGCTACAGAAGATCGACGGCGTCCGCGGCGCCGATGTGACAGGTGGCGCCACCCAGCACATCCAGATCCTCCCGCGCGCCGATGCGATGGCGGCCAAGGGCGCGACGATCCAGTCCATCCGGAACGCGCTCAGCAGCAACGGCGCCCTGGTGCCGGCGGGGACCATCGAGGAGCAGGGCAAGACACTGTCGTTGCAGGTCGGCAGCCCGGTGGATTCCCTTGACGCCATCAAAGCCCTGCCCCTTGACGGGGCCAAGGACGCCGCCACTGTCGGCAACGTGGCCGACGTCAGCCTGCAGGAGGATGCCCGGACCTCCATCACCCGCACGAACGGCGTGGAAACCCTGGCGGTCTCCGTCACCAAGAAACCCGAAGGCGACACTGTCGGGATCTCCCATGCCGTGAACGGCTCGCTGCCCCAGCTTGAGGCCGAGCTCGGGTCAAACGCCAAATTCACGCCCGTGTTCGACCAGGCGCCGTTCATTGAGAAGTCCATCAAGGACCTCACCACAGAGGGACTGCTGGGGCTGGGCTTCGCCGTCGCCGTCATCCTGGTGTTCCTGATGTCGGCCCGATCCACCCTGGTCACGGCTGTGTCCATTCCGCTCTCGCTCCTGGTCACTTTCGTCGGCCTGTCAGCCACGGGCTATTCGCTGAACATCCTGACCCTCGGCGCGCTCACCATCGCCATTGGCCGCGTGGTGGATGACTCCATTGTGGTGATCGAGAACATCAAGCGGCACCTCAGCTACGGCGAGGAAAAAGTCACCGCCATCCTGACCTCCATCCGCGAGGTTGCGGGCGCCATCACTGCCTCCACGCTGACCACAGTGGCGGTCTTCCTGCCGATTGCCTTTGTGGGTGAACTTGCCGGCGAACTCTTCCGCCCGTTCGCGCTGACCGTCACCATGGCCCTGCTGTCATCACTGTTGGTTTCGCTGACGATTGTTCCGGTCCTCGCGTACTGGTTCCTCAAGAGCCCGGCAGGAGCTGCCGCCGGGTTGCCGGCTGCCCGTGAGGCCGCCGCCGCTGCGCGGGCAAAGGCCCATGAAGCGGAGCGGAAGAGCCTGCTTCAGCGCGGGTACCTTCCGGTCCTCTCAAAGACCCAGAAGCACCCGGTGGTGACACTGATCGCCGCGGCGCTGGTCCTCGGCGGCACGGCGGCCATGACGCCGCTGCTGGCGACGGATCTCCTGGGACGGTCAGGAGAGAACAGCATGACCGTCCGCCAGGTGCTTCCGGCCGGGACAAGCCTGACGGATACCAGTGCGGCCGCCGTCCGTCTGGAGGAAGTGCTCCGGGGGATCGACGGCGTGAAGAACGTCCAGGTGACCTCAGGTAACGCCCAAACAGGGTTTGCTGCGATGACATCCTCCGGCGCGTCCAACTCCACTTTCACGGTGGTTACCGATGAGAAGGCCAACCAGGCCCGGCTGCAGGATACGGTCCGTGCCGAGCTCGCCAAGGTGGCGGATTCGGGGAAGATTTCCGTAGGTTCCCAACAGGGCGGCTTCGGCACGTCAACCACGGTTGACATCACCCTCAAGGCCGCAACCTCTGAGGATCTCCGCCAGGCAAGCGATGCCATGGTCCAGGCCATGACCGGAGTACCGGGAACCAGCGAAGTGGCAACCAACCTCGCGGCCAGCCAACCTGTGGTGCAGGTCAAAGTGGACCGGGCAAAGACTGTGGCCGCCGGACTCAATGAAGAGCAGGTGGCAGGCGTCCTGGCCTCCACCATCAGTCCTGTCCCCGCAGGCACGGTCCGGATCGACACCAATGATTTTCCCGTCCAGATCGGTGAGGGCAAACGGTTTACCAGCCTGGACGCCGTGCGGAACATTCCGCTCCCGGCCGCCGGTGCCTTCGTGACACTTGGCAGCATCGCCGCGGTGGAGCAGGTAGACGTTCCCGTCTCCATTACCGCCAGCAACGGTCAGCGGACCGCCAAAGTGTCCGTGACGCCGTCGGGGTCCAACCTTGGTGCGGTGAACACTGAGGTGCAGCAACGGCTTACCTCCGTCCAGCTCCCGCCAGGCGTCACCGCGGAGATCGGTGGTGCCACCACCCAGCAGGCAGAGTCCTTCCGGCAATTGGGCCTGGCTCTCCTGGCTGCGATCGCGATCGTGTACGTGATCATGGTGGCCACCTTCAAATCCCTGATCCAGCCGCTGATCCTCCTGGTCTCCGTCCCCTTCGCGGCAACCGGGGCGGTTGCGCTGCTGCTGATGACCGGTGTTCCATTGGGGCTCCCTTCCTTGATCGGCATCCTGATGCTGGTGGGAATCGTGGTGACCAACGCGATTGTGCTGATCGACCTCATCAACCAATACCGCCAGCCGCGCAACGGCGTGCCCGGCATGAGCGTGGCTGACGCCATCACCCAGGGCGCCCGGCAGCGCCTTCGCCCCATCCTGATGACCGCCCTTGCCACCGTCTTTGCGCTCACTCCGATGGCCCTCGGCCTGACAGGCGGCGGCGGCTTTATCTCCCAGCCACTGGCCATTGTGGTGATCGGCGGGCTGATCTCCTCCACGGCCCTGACGCTGGTGCTTGTTCCCGTGCTGTACCGGCTGGTGGAGGGGCGGCGCGAAAGGATGGCGCTGCTCCGTTCCATGCACGAACGCCCCGAGTTCGGGCCGGCGGACGACGTCGACGCTGAGTTCCGCGACTGGACCACCGACATGACCCCCAGGATCAGCGGCCGCCGGGCCGCTGCGGGGGAACCTGAGTAGCGGGAAAGCCTGAGCAAGCGTGCGGGAATATTCTCCCGGGGGTTGCGTTATATCCGGCGATACATGCAAATGCATGTAACTCGGTTATAGTGAAAGCAAGCCCAGGGAAGTCCGGAACGGAAGGCACATCATGCAGATCGGCGTTTTCAGCGTCAGTGACATCACCACTGACCCCACAACAGGCCGCACGCCCACCGAGAATGAGCGCATCAAGGCGGCCGTGGCCATCGCCAAAAAGGTCGAGGAAATCGGCATGGATGTCTACGCCATCGGCGAGCACCACAACAGGCCGTTCTTCTCCTCCTCTCCCACCACGACGCTCGGCTACATTGCAGCCCAGACCGAGCGAATTACCCTGTCCACGGCCACCACGCTGATCACCACGAACGACCCGGTCAAGATCGCCGAGGACTTCGCGATGCTCCAGCATCTCGCTGACGGGCGCGTGGACCTTGTGTTGGGCCGCGGAAACACCGCGCCGGTGTATCCGTGGTTCGGCAAGAACATCCAGGACGGGGTGGAACTGGCCATCGAGAACTACAGCCTGCTGCGCCGGCTATGGGATGAAGATACCGTCAACTGGTCCGGCAAGTTCCGCACCCCGCTCCAGAACTTCACGTCCACCCCGCGGCCGCTCGACGGCGTGGCCCCCTTCGTGTGGCACGGCTCCATCCGCACACCGCAGATCGCCGAAGTTGCCGCTTACTATGGTGACGGCTTCTTCGCGAACAACATCTTCTGGCCCAAGGAGCACTACCAGCAGCTGATCGGCCTCTACCGCGAACGCTATGAGCACTATGGCCACGGCAAGGCGGATCAGGCGATCGTGGGCCTCGGCGGTCAGTTCTTCATGCGGAAGAACTCCCAGGATGCGGTCAAGGAATTCCGTCCCTACTTCGACAACGCGCCGGTCTACGGTCACGGCCCGTCCCTGGAGGACTTCACCTCCCAGACCCCGCTCACGGTGGGCAGCCCGCAGGAAATCATCGAAAAGACGCTCACCTTCCGTGAGTACTTCGGGGACTACCAGCGCCAGCTCTTCCTGATCGACCACGCCGGCCTGCCCCTGAAGACGGTGCTGGAACAGCTTGACCTGTTTGGCGAGGAGGTCCTCCCGGTCCTCCGCAAGGAATACGCGGCCCTCAAGCCGGCGCACGTTCCGGACCCGCCCACGCACGCCGGCCGGGTTGCCGCGCTGCTGGCAGCCCAGGGCACCCCGAGTGCTCCCGCGGAGCTGTGATGACGTCCGAAGCCAAGGTCTCCCCGGTACGCCTGGCCGCAGAGACCTGGGAGTCCCTCTTCCGGGCACAGGTCGCGGTCATGCGGAAGCTTCAGGCCGCGCCTGCCTTTCGTAAACTCGCACTGAATGAATACGACGTGATCTTCACGCTGTCACGGTGCCCCTCCGGCTGGCTCCGGCTCAACGAGCTCAATGACAATGTCCTGCTCAGCCAGTCCAGCCTCAGCAGGCTGGTGGAGCGTTTGGAGAAGCGCGGACTTGTGGCGCGGATGCCGGCTCCGGATGACGGCCGCGGTGTGCTGCTCAAACTGACACCCGAGGGCGCGGCGCTGCAGAAGGAGATCGGCCGCGAGCACGTCCGGGACATCTCCGGCCTGCTGGGTCCTGCCCTGACAGCCGCCGAGCAGAAGGAGCTGAAGCGGCTGACGGACAAGCTCCGCAACTCGTTGGGTCCCCGGCCGGCGCAACAGCGGCAGCTGGATCCTTAGCCCAGCTGCACCAGCTTGGCCGGGTCCTCCATCGGAAGGGGACCGTTCACCACTGCAGTGATCTGGAGCTGGTTCAGGGTGAGGCTCCCCCCTACCGTGGACAGGAAGGCCGTGTCCGAGGAATCCCGGCCGGCCGTGATCCTCAACATCGATTCCCGCGGGGCCAGGCCGGTGGGGTCGATGATGTGCCAGGCACCGTTGACATGGGCTTCCGCCACCGCATGGAAATCCATGGGGCTCAGCCCGGGGGCATACACAGCAGCAAGACGGGCCGGAATGTCCTTTGAGCGGAGCAGCGCTATGGCCAGGTGGGCGAAGTCGCGGCAAACACCGCGCCGGTTCAGGAGGGTCTCCACCGCCCCGTCGGTCCCCCGTGACGAGCCGCTGATGTACTTCAGCTCCCCGTACACCCAGTTCCGTACCGTGTGCAGCAGCTCCTCTCCCTGAATCCCACCGAATTCGGCGTAGGCAGTGGGCAGCAGCCGGTCCGATTCGGCATAGCGGCTGGGCCGGACGTAACGGATCAGGTCAGCCAGCGGTGCGTCCTCAGGGACGGCCCGGCCGCTGACCGTTGCCGAATATTCAACGCTGACTTCAGCCGGGTCGGCGAATTCCATGTAATGGATCCGTCCGCCGTGGTGGTCCGGGAGTTCCGTCAACGGGACCTGCTCCCCGCCCGCCGTCACGGACAGGGATTCCTGAAACGAGGTGTAGCCGGGGTTCCTGGCTACTGAAATGGCCAGGGCCGCCTTGGTGTGGGCCACGGTCTTGAATACCAGGCGTGCGGCAACGCTGCGTTCCATATATCTCCGGGGTATGAGGTGGCTGCAGAACAGTCGCCGCTCTGGCCCGGCGTTGGTGGGGCCGGCAGCAGGACTAGTTTTTGATCTCCAGCGACATTAGCATCCGTTGGACATTGGCGAATTCAGCGTTCTCGCCCACATACTTTGCTGCCTGGTCCAGGGTGTCAAAGGCCTTGGCGGGAGCTACCTTTTCGTCCGGGGCAAAAGCCTTGAGCACGGGCAGGTCGCCGAAGGAGTAGTCGCCCTTCCCCGCAGGTCCGCGGACTACGTTGCGCAGCTCGCAGGCCTGCCCATCGGCCCCGCCCACGATGTTGGTGATGCCGTACGAGCCGAAGTACCGGTAGCCCTGGATCACACGGAACACGACGTGGGGAGTTATGGTGCCCTCCCCGGCCAGGGCCGGAAGTTCCACAGGCACGCTGCTGACCACCGTGTAGGAGCGGCGCGCGCTTTCCTCGCACCCGGGCGCCGACGGCGGCAGTCCCGTCCTGAGGGTGGCCACAACTGCGCCGTCCTGCTTCTTCACCTCGATCTTCAAGGCCCCGGCCAAGGTCCCTTCCTCAGGGGTGACCGATTGGGCGATCCACTCTTCCGGCAGCTCGAAGCTGACGGTTTTGCCAGGATCCGAGAAGGACTTCCAGGCGGACGCCGTTGCAGCGGGTCCCGGTGACGCAGAAGCCGTTGCTGATCCGGCCGTTGTAGACCCCGCCGCAGGATCTGACGACGTCGGGCCGGGTGTGCCGCCTGGGCCGGAGGGGGCCGCGGCGGTTGACGTGTCCGGCTGTGCAGTCCAGGCGGGCTCCGCTTTGCCCTGGCTGCTGCACCCGGCGGCGAGTGCCCCGACCATCAGTACGGCCGCCATCCGCATCCCGAACATTGTTGCCTTGCCTGTCATGGAGCCAGCCTAACCGCCTGCACCGGCCCGGCGCGGACAGGGCAGCAGCGTTTCTCCAAAGGGTTCCGCCGCACCGGCTAGGGACGGCTATGAAGGAGGGTCACCCGCCATGTGTCGCGGCCGCACCGTAAGCGGCCGCGGAGGGGACTAGGCTGGTGGTTATGGCGGAAGAGCAGTACGGCGCGGCCGATGACAGCGTGGCGGACATCTCCGCCATCGATATTGCAGACTGGCGGCTACGGACCTTTGCTCTGTATGACACGGTGCGGAAAATTGCCGTGGAAAGCCCCGCGGAGGCGCATACCTACTGGCGGCAGGAACGCGACCGAATGTTCGGCACCCATCCGGCGTCCGCGCTGACCGAGCAGGACAAAGCGCGTTTCTCCGGGCTCAAGACCGCCGACTACGATCCCATCTACCGCTTCCATGTGCCGCTGACCAATGAGGGCGCCGGCCGGGAGATGACCGTGGAGGCAGGGACCGAAGGCGTGGTCAGGTTTGTCCGCCTGGGTACCTTCGACCTTCCCGAGATGGGCCAGTTGGCGGTGTGGAAGCTGCAGGGCTACGGAGGCGGAATATTCGTTCCCTTCCGGGACGCAACGGCGGGCCTGCCCGGAGGCAGCTACGGTGAGGGCCGGTATCTGCTGGACACCACCAAGGGCGCCTTCCACGGCGTCCACGGCTCCGGTCCCGGGGCAGAATTCGTGCTGGACTTCAATTTTGCCTACAACCCGTCCTCCGCCTACAACGAGGCCTGGGTCTGCCCCCTCGCCGGGCCCTCCAACCGTCTCGCCGTGGATATCCCGGTGGGCGAACTGTACTGGCCCGGCTGGTCTTGACCGGTCCGACGGGAACGGTGACCGGCGCGCACCGCCTTGCCCGTGTCCGTCCGTTGTCCTCCGCATCACCGGCAGAGCAGTTCTTCGTGGCAAATGGTGACGCCGACTTCTTGGGCGGGACCGGCACAGTGTGGACGGTAGTGGATACGCCATTCCCGGACTCCCCTGCAAACGCCTGCAGCGCCCCGCGCAAGGGCTGGGAAACCGGGGATTCAGTGCCCCGGGAGACCTTTCAGTTTCTTGCCCCCAGCGTCCCGGCCAACGTGCTGGGGATGGCGCACAACACCGGCCAGGCAGGCCGTGGCCTGCCGCCCCAGGCCTTCCATAAGGCAGCCACCAGTGTGGTCGGCCCCGGTGATGCCATTGAGCTGCCTGCCGGGGCGGGCCATGTGGATCCCGAGGCGGAGCTGACCATCGTGGTGGGAAGGAAGGCCAGGGGCCTGACGCCCGGGAACGCCCGCAGCGCAGTACTGGGCTTTACCATCGGCAACGACGTGACGAGCCGGGACCTGCAGAAATCAGACGAACTGTGGATCAGCGCAAAGAGCCAGGACACGTTCACTCCTGCCGGTCCGTGGATCGTCACCGGCCTGGATGACGCCGACCTGGCCGTCAGCATTGTCCACAACGGTATTGAGCTGAAGGCGGCCAGCACCGCCAATCTGGGATGGAAGGTGGATGAAATCCTGGTCTACCTGACGTCCTTCATGACGCTGCACCCGGGGGACCTGGTCCTGACCGGCTTCCCTGCCGAGTCCGCACCACTTGTTCCCGGTGACACCGTGAGCTGCCGCGTGCAGGGAATCGGCGAACTCACCAACCCGGTCAAGGCCGTCTCCTGGGAAAATTTCAGTGCGTGATGTGTCAGGCTTAACCCATGGATTCCCCTGCCGCGCCCGCCGCCCAGCTGACGCAGCAGCCCAGCACTGAGCAGTCCAGCCCTGAGCAGTCCAGCACCGAGCAGTCCGGCACCGAACAACCACGGCGGGGAGCGCCGGCCACCAGGCATTACCGTGGAGTACTTCGGTTTCCGGTGGTCCGCCAGCTCATCCGCTTTACGGGAGTGGGCGTCGTCTGCACGGCCACATCGCTGGCGCTGTATGCCTTGTTGCGTCCCTGGCTGGGGCCGCAACTGGCCAACGCTGTGGCGCTGGTCCTCACGTCGCTGATGAACACCGCCCTCAACCGGAGGCTGACGTTCAAAATCACAGACCAGCGAAGGATTGCCCGGGACCACCTCAACGGCTTGTTCGTCATTGCCGTGGCCCTGGTCATCACCGGCGGCAGCCTGGGTGTGCTGCACTGGCTGCGCCCGGAAGCCACCGTGGCCGATGAACTCTGGACCACCACACTGTCAGGCTTCCTGGCCACCGCCGTCCGCTTCACTATGCTGCGCCACTGGATCTTCCGCCGCGCCCGCCACCGCTAGCAAGCCCGGACAGGCGTCACGTTCGGCCCAAGGTCCGGACGCTGGCGACGGCGGCCTGTACCGCCTGGGCGGCTGTCTCCAGATCCACGGCGCTGATGGAGGAGTCGAAACTGAACCGTACTGCGGTCTGGGCTACTTCAGTCTCTATGCCCAGGGCAGTAAGGACCGGCGACGGCGCGTCCGAACCCGCGGCGCACGCCGAACCGCTCGAACACACCACGCCCTGCCGCTCCAGCTCCAGGAGCACCGATTCGCCGCTGGTACCGGGGAAGCAAAAAGACGCCACGGAGGGCAGCCGTTCGGTGGGGTGGCCGGTCAGGACTGCCCGGGGAACGGTGCCAAGGACGGCTCCGATGAAGCGGTCCCGCAGCGCCGCCACGCGTTCCGCCGTTTGCAGCTGCTGGGCGTGCGCCAGCGTCAGGGCTGTGGCCAGGCCCACGGCGCCCGCCACGTTTTCGGTGCCAGAGCGGCGTCCGCGTTCCTGGCCACCGCCATGAACCAGCGGCTCAATCCGGGTCCGGCCGCGGACATACAGCGCACCGCAGCCCTTGGGCGCACCGAGCTTGTGGCCGGAAATGCTCAGCGCGTCCACGCCCAGCGCCTTCACGTCCAAGGGCAACCAGCCGGCGGCCTGGACGGCGTCGGTATGGAACGGGATGTCCCGCGAGCGCGCCAGGGCCGCCAGCTGGGCGATCGGCTGGACAGTTCCCACCTCGTTGTTGGCGTACATCACGCTGACCAGGGCAGTCTCCGGCCTCAATACTGCAGCGAGCGCCTCCAGCGTCACGCGCCCGGCCCCGTCGACCGGAATGACGTCCACGGCGAATCCGTGGAACCGTTCCAGATACCGGGCGGATTCCTCCACTGCAGGATGTTCGATGGCGCTGATCACCACCCGGTTCAGCCGCGCCTCCGTTGCCTGCCGCGCCAGCGCAATCCCCTTCATGGCCAGGTTGTCCGCCTCGGTGCCGCCCGACGTGAACGTCACCTCCCCGGACCTGCAGCCCAGCACTCCGCTTACTGCGGCGCGTGCCCCGGCGAGCGCCGCGGCGGCAGACTCCCCCAGCGAATGATGGCTGGACGGGTTGCCGAACTCGCCGGTCAGATAGGGCCACATGGCATCCAGCACTTCACGTCGTACGGGCGTGGTGGCGGCCGCGTCAAGAAAAATCATTGCCTGCTCAATCCATGGTCAGCTCGACGTCGAGGCCAAGGTCCAGCGCCACCACGCTGTGGGTGAGCGCGCCAACGGAGATGACGTCCACGCCGGTGGCGGCGATCCCCGCCACCGTCTGGAGGTTTACATTGCCACTGGCCTCCACCCGGGCGCGTCCGTCTACCACTGCCACGCCGGCTTTTAGCTCGTCCACCGTGAAGTTGTCCAGCATGATGGTGTCCACCCCGGCGGCCAGCACCGGTTCGATCTGGTCCATCCTGTCCACTTCAACTTCGAAGTGGGTGGTGTGGCCAAGCCGTGCTTTTGCCGCTGCGAGAAGGCCGGTGAGCCTGCCGGGATCGCCGCCGGTCATCACGGCGAGATGGTTGTCCTTGGCCAGCACGGCATCGGAGAGGCTGTAGCGGTGGTTGGCCCCGCCCCCGCAGCGGACAGCGAACCGTTCCAGGATGCGCAGCCCGGGAGTGGTCTTCCGTGTGTCCGTAATCCTGGCGTCGGTGCCTTCGGCCAGCTTCACGTATTCCGCCGTCTTGGTGGCGATCGCGGACATCCGCTGCACCAGGTTGAGGGCTACGCGTTCCGCAAGCAGCACCGAGCGCGCCCGGCCGCTGACCCGTGCGAGGGGAGTGCCGGCGTCGAACGTTTCACCGTCGGAGAGCAGCAGTTCCACCTCGGTGTCCGGATCGACCAGCAGCATGGCATCCCGGAACACCGTTGCGCCGCTGAAGACGCCGGGAACGCGGGCATTCAAAACTGCCGTGGCGCGGGCTTCAGCCGGTATGAGCAGCTGGGAGGTGATGTCCCCCGCCGGGGCATCCTCCGCGAATGCCCGTTCCAGGATCTCCCGCACAGGCGCTGACGGAAGGGCCAGGTCAAACTTGGCGGGTTCAGTCATGGAGGGTTCAATCACGGGCAAGGCTCACTTTCGGGCGCATTCGGTAGGACTCTTCAAGTTCTTCGATGCCGGTGTCTTCGATGCCGGCATCGGACAGCCGGCTGTCACTGCGGTAGTGGGCGCCCAGGGAATCCCGGCGCCCCTGGGCCGCGCGGACCAGCAACCGCGCTGCCAGCAGGAGGTTGGCGTCCTCATGCGCCCGCGGATCCCCGGCATCAGGAACGCTTTCGGGACGGACGACGGCGGCCCAAGCCTCCAGCGCATCTCCCGCCTCCCGCAACAGCACGCCGTTCCGTAGCACCCCGGCCTTGGCAGTCATCAAGCGGCGAAGGGCATCCCGTGAAAAAGGCTGAACAGGCTCGGGGCCAACACGTTCCCACTCGTACGCGTCGGCAAGGTGCATTTCCGGAGCGCCGCCCAGACCGCCCTGCCCGCCGTCGTCCGAGGGTGTTCCGGAAGCGTGCGTCAAGGGGAGGCCGCCAGCGGCCGTGGGCCCACGCGATCCGGGTTCCCGGGCCGAGCTTGCGAGGTTGGGGAGATCGTGGGGAGCACGCGGAGGAACAGCGTCGAACGATGCCCCAGCCGAGGGACCTGCGGAGCTGTCCCCCAGGAACCCTTCGACAGCGCGCCGCCCGAAAACCAGTCCTTCGAGGAGCGAGTTGCTTGCGAGCCGGTTGGCACCCTGGACGCCGGTGCAGGCAACCTCGCCGGCGGCGAGGAGTCCGGGCACGGACGTCCTCGCGTACAGGTCGGTGGAAACGCCGCCCATCCAGTAGTGTGCCGCCGGAGCAACGGGCACAAGGCCGCGGGTCCAGTCGATGCCGGCCTGTCGGGTGCGCTGGCTGATGGTAGGGAAGCGCTTGTCGAGAAAGCCTGGGCCCTTGGCGGCCTCGATGACCCGGGCGTCGAGAAACACGTGGCCGTTGGGGTCGCCGAGCTTGGCCAGATGGAGGGCGATGCTGCGCGAGACGACGTCCCGGGGGGCAAGCTCGGCATCCGGATGGTATTCAGGCATAAAGCGGTGGCCGCGGGCATCCAGCAGTACAGCGCCTTCACCCCGCACTGCTTCCGAGATGAGCATCGGATCCCGGTCCGCCCCTGGTGCCGCGGCTTCACCGATGGGCACCAGGCATGTGGGATGGAACTGGAAGAATTCCAGATCGGAAACGGCCGCCCCGGCGCGCCAGGCGAGGGCCAGCCCGTCTGCAGTGGCAACCGCGGGATTGGTGGTCTGGGCGAACAGCTGGCCCGCACCGCCGGTGGCCAGCAGCACGGCGTCGCCCGCCAAGCGCAGGCTCCGTCCGTCTTGGGTGAACTCGACGCCGGACACCCTGCCCTCCGACTGGACCAGGGCTGTGGCCCGGGCATGACCGAACAGCTGGATGGTTCCGTGCGCCTCCCGTGCCAGGACGGCGCGGATCAGCGCGTTTGCCACCCGGGCTCCGGTGGCGTCACCGCCGGCGTGCAGGATACGCGGGGCAGAGTGGGCGGCTTCGAGCCCCAGGGACGGTCCGCCGTCGTGGTCCAGGTCGAACGGCACGCCGAATCGCCGTAACGCTGCGATGTCATGGCGCGCTTCCGAGCAGAGCACCCGGACTGCCTCTTCGATGCAGTGGCCAGCACCCGCCCTCAGCGTGTCGGCGATGTGCGCCGCTACGGTGTCTCCGGTTGCCGGACTGTCCAGAACGGCGGAAATGCCGCCCTGGGCGTAGTAGGTATTGCTTTCCGCGAGGGCTCCCTTAGTCAGCAACACCACGTCTGCACCGGCGTCGGCAGCCAGGAGAACGGCGTAGAGTCCGGCGATGCCGCTTCCGACGACGACAAGCCGCCGGGGCGCTGAGGTCCGGGTCACTACGGCCTGGCGGCGAGCATGCGCTCGAGCGCCGTCCGGGCGTTCGCCTGCACGGCGTCCGCAACGGTGATCCGGTTGACGATGCGGCCCGCTGCCAGTTCTTCGAGGACCCAGGCGAGGTAGCCGGGGTGGATCCGGTACATCGTGGAGCAGGGGCAGATGACAGGGTCAAGGCAGAAGATGGTGTGCTGCGGGTATTCGGCGGCCAGCCGGTTCACCATGTTGATTTCGGTGCCGATCGCGAACGTGGTGGGCTCGGTGGCGGCAGCAATGGCCTTCTTGATGAAGTCTGTGGATCCGGCGGCGTCGGCGGCGTCCACCACCTCCATGGGGCACTCGGGATGCACGATGACCTGGACTCCTGGGAAGTCCGCCCGCGCCTTGTCGATCTGAGCCACATTGAAGCGCTTGTGCACGGAGCAGAAGCCGTGCCAGAGGATCACCCGGGAATCCAGCAGGTCCTGTTCGGCATTGCCGCCCAGGACCTTCCGCGGGTTCCACATGGGCATCTGTTCCAGCGGCACACCCATGGCTTTGGCGGTGTTGCGGCCCAGGTGCTGGTCCGGGAAGAACAGCACACGCTGGCCGCGCTGGAACGCCCATTCAAGGACGGTCCTGGCGTTGGAGGAGGTGCAGACGATGCCGCCGTGTTCGCCACAGAACGCCTTCAGTGCTGCGGAGGAATTCATGTAAGTGACGGGAATGACCGGGACGCGGCCGGCGGCGTCGGGCTCGGTGCCAAAGATCTCTTCGAGCTGCTCCCAGCACTCTTCCACGGAGTCGGTGTCCGCCATGTCCGCCATGGAGCATCCGGCCGCCAGGTTGGGCAGGATGACCGCCTGTTCCGGTGTGGACAGAATGTCTGCCGTTTCGGCCATGAAATGCACGCCGCAGAAGATGATGGCCTCGGCGTCGGGTTTTGTCAGCGCCGCGTTAGCCAGCTGGAACGAATCGCCAACAAAGTCGGCGTACTGGATCACTTCATCGCGCTGATAGAAGTGGCCCAGGATGACGGCCCGGTCGCCAAGGGCTGCCTTGGCCGCGCGGATCCGGGCGTCCAGTTCCGCGTCGCTGGCGAGCTTGTATTCCGCCGGAAGCTGGCCCTGGCGGGGAGTGGCAGCCGGGGCAACATCCGCGCTGGACGCACCCGGACCATAGGCGGGGACACCTGCGAGCGCCTCGGCGAGGTCATAGTCCCAAGGGCCCTTGGCAAGCGCGGGACTGCAGGTGCTGCCGGCCTTGCTGCCCGTGACGGCCTCTTCGGCCTGCTCGCGCGTGATCAGCTGGATTGCTGTGTTAACGCTGCTCATGATGTGCTCCTGTTATCTGGGTCAAGGCCGGGGCGGCCGGTGAAGCGGTAGAGGCGTGGGGGACGGTGTTTGCCGCCCTGGAGGTACTCACCGGTCTCTTCGATCTCCGGTGTGGACATGATCTGGCGGCGGAAATTGGCCGGATCCAGCTGCCGGTCCAGCACGGCCTCATAGACTTCGCGGACCTGGGCGAGAGTGAAGTACTCCCCCAGCAGGTGATAGGCCACGGAGCCGTAGGCAAGCTTGTTGCGCAGGCGCCAGAGGGCGTAATCAACAATGGCGTTGTGGTCAAAAGCCAGCTCGCCGAGGCGGTCTGCCCGGAACCATTTGACGTTTTCCGATTCGTCGGCGAGCGCGGCTTCCGTGGGCTGCACCAGGGCCCAGTAGACGATCGATACAACGCGCTGGCTGGGTGAACGGTGCAGGCCGCCAAAGGCGTAAAGCTGTTCCAGGTAGCTCGGGGCCAATCCGGTGGTCTCCTGGAGGTTCCGTGACGCCGCGTCCTGCAACGACTCGGAGTGCGTCAGCGGTCCGCCCGGGATTGCCCAGAGGCCCTTGAACGGCTCACGGATGCGGCGGACCAGCGGCATCCAGAGGGTGGGCCTGCCTGAAGCTTCACTGGGCCGGAGCGCAAAAATGACAGTGGAGATGGCAAGCGACGGAGGTGCCGCCTGGCGCTCGGCAACGTTCGCTGAACTGGTGTACAAGGCTGCTCACCCACTCTCCGACTTCACTCGCCTAGTTATGGTCATATTGACCAAAACTAATTCTACGGGCAGCCCGTTCGGAATCAAAATGTTTCGCTTCGCTGCCCCGGCTGCCCCGGCGTGCGGCCGCGGACGGCTAGCTGTCCGGCGTGGAGGCCGCCGCCTCCAGCAGCCTCAGGGTCCTGCCCTGGAAGTGGGTGTTGAGGACAATAACAGAAGACGCCCGTTGCACCGTCCTGGTGGCGATCATCGCGTCCAGGACGCGTTGAAGGTCCAGGTTGGACCGTGCAGCGATTCTGGCCATGAGGTCAGAGCTCCCGGAGACAGTGTGGATTTCGATCAGCTCGGGGATAGCGGCCAGTGCCTCGGCCACAGCGTCATGGCCCAGGTCCTGGTTGATGGTCAGGGAACAGAAGGCCACCACCGGAAACCCGAATCTGGCCGGGTCCGGCTGGGGAACCCACGAACTGATCACGCCCGCCTCCGTCATCCTGTCGAGTCTCGACTGGATGGTGGCACGGGCCACGCCAAGGACCCGGGAGGCCTCAAGCACGGACGCCCGCGGGTTGTCCGTGAAGAATCGGACAACTTTGGCGTCCAGGGCATCGACGTTCATACAGTCTCCTCTGGGTGCACGTACTTGGGCGGCAATTTGATACACCCTAGGCATTTTGATGAACCAAACTGCATCCATGTTTGCACAGCTGCGGCGTCGCCAGCGCCAGCAGAGGCGGTAAATTCGAGTGGTCCCACGAGGACCGACCACCTACACCCCAAGAAGGTTCAACTGCATGACACTGAAGTCGACGCAAGTGCGTCCGGAAACGCACCTCGGCCACAGCATGAAACCCCGCCAGCTCACAATGATGGGGCTGGGAAGCGCCATCGGCGCCGGACTGTTCCTGGGCTCCGGCGCCGGAATCCAGGCCGCGGGGCCGGCTGTCCTCATTTCCTACCTGGTTGCCGGCACCCTCATCATCCTGGTGATGTGGGCTCTCGGTGAAATGGCGGCCGCGAACCCTGCCAGCGGCGGGTTCTCCGTTTACGCTGAGCGTGCCCTGGGGAAGACGGCGGGCGCCACAGTGGGCTGGCTGTGGTGGCTTCAGCTGGTGGTGGTCATTGCCGCCGAAGCCCTTGGTGCCGCAGGGCTGCTGTTCTCTGTCTGGCCTGTCATACCTGTCTGGGCCCTGGCCCTGATCTTCATGGTGGTATTTACTGCCATCAACCTCGCCGGGGTCAGGAACTTTGGCGAGTTCGAATTCTGGTTCGCCATCCTGAAGGTTGCCGCCATTGTCCTGTTCCTCGCGGTGGGGGCTGCCCTCCTCCTGGGACTCCTCCCGGAGGTGTCGTCGCCAGGACTGGCCAACATCACCACGGACTTCGCCCCGGCAGGACTCGGAGGAGTCGCCACGGCGCTGTTTGTGGTGATCTTTGCCTTCGGCGGCACCGAGATTGTTTCCGTGGCGGCTGCAGAAACCGAGGATCCGGAGCACAGCGTGGGCAAGGCGATCCGCACCGTGGTGTGGCGGATCCTGGTCTTCTACATCGGCTCGGTCTTTGTCATTGCAGCAGTACTGCCAGCCACGTCCGGAAGCCTGGCTTCGCCGTTCGCGGGCGTGCTCGACGCCGCCCAAATCCCCGGCGCCGCTACGGCAATCACCCTGGTCGCCGTCGTCGCACTTCTCTCCGCCCTGAACGCGAACCTTTATGGCGCCTCCCGCATGGTCTATTCGCTGGCTGAACGCGGCGAGGCGCCTGCCTTCCTGTCAAGGCTCAGCGGCGCGAGGGTGCCCATGCTGGCCGTCGGCGTCTCCGTGGCCTTCGGATTCGTCGCCACCGTCCTGGAACTGATGTTCCCGGAAAGGATCCTGCCAGCCCTGTTTCAACTTGTTGGCTCCACCTGCCTGGTGGTGTGGGGCACAGCCCTCGTCTCCCAGCTGATTCTCCGGCGGCGTGCGGACAGCAGGGGCGATTCCCTGCCACTGCGGATGAAAGGCTTCCCGGGCCTCACGATCTTCGGCCTGGTACTCCTGGGCCTGATCTTCGCTGTCGGTTTCAGCGCCGAGAGCAGCCGCAGCCAGCTGTTCAGCACTTTTGCCCTGGTTGCCTGCCTCGCTGCAGCCTGCTGGTTCGGCGCGCGGCTCACCACCCGCGAGCGCCAGCCCAACTAGCTCGCAGTTAACGTCGCCATGACGGCCCATGGCGGCGTTAACTGCTACTCAGTTTGGGAAGGTTCGACGGCGACGGTGGCTAAGGTCACAGTCATGGACACACTTCCTCCCTTGGCAACCGGCGAAACGGCCGCGCCCAGCCCGGGGCAGCTCCGTGAGTTGTATTCGCTCATGGTTGCCGTCCGGCACCTGGACAGCTCCGCCGTCGCGTGGCAGCGGCAGGGCATCATCCCCGGCTATGCCCCGGAACTGGGCCAGGAGGCAGCCCAGGTGGGCAGCGGATACGCCGTGGATCTGACCCGGGACTTCGTCTTCCCCACGTACCGGGAAATGGGCGTTGCCCGGGCCATGGGCGTGGACATGGTGGCCTACATGGCAACGCACAAGGCCACATGGCACGGCGGCCTCTATGACCCGATGGAATCCCGGCTTGCCCCTATCCAGGCCGTAGTGGCCGGCTCCGTCCTGCATGCGGTCGGCTGGGCCCACGGCCAGACGCTTACCGGCACTGCCGACGGCAAGCTCGGCGTGGCCCTGAGCTACTTCGGCGACGGCGCCTCCTCCCAGGGCGATGTCCATGAGGCCATGAACTTCGCCGCCCTGATGAAGGCACCCGTGGTGTTCTTCGTCCAGAACAACGGCTGGGCCATCTCGGTCCCCACTGAGCGCCAGGTGGCCGGCGGCTCCGTTGCCGCCCGTGCACAAGGCTATGGCATCCCCGCCATCCAGGTGGACGGCAACGATGTAGTGGCCGTGCTCGAAGCGACCCGCCATGCCCTGGCCCACTGCAGGTCCGGAAACGGGCCCGCCCTGGTGGAAGCCATGACGTACCGGCGCGGCCCGCACTCCACCTCCGACGACCCCGGCCGCTACCGGTCCCTCGCTGAAGAGCGCGACGGCGGCGGCGAGGATCCGCTGGAACGCTTCAGGCAGCGGCTGCTCGCCGACGGAATTGCGGACGAGGCTTTCTTCGCCGCCGCCCTGGCCGCGGCCAAGGCCGAAGAGGAACAGATCCGCGCCGGTATCCAGGCATTGGGTCCGCGCCCCGGAAACGAGATGTTCGACCTGGTGTTCCAGGAAACCACGCCTGCGCTGCAGGCCCAGGGCGCCAGCTGGCGAGAGGAGTCGGAACATGTCTAGCGCCATCCTTGAAAGCGGGGCCGCCGTGGCACACGGAGTTGAAAGGCACAGACTTGAAGGGCACGGAGTTGAAGAGCTCTCCATGCAGCAGGCACTGAACCGGGCGCTGGACGAAGTCCTGGCCACGCAGCCCAAGGCCCTCATCTTCGGAGAGGACTGCGGCCGGCTGGGCGGAGTCTTCCGCATCACGGACGGCCTGCAGCTGAAATACGGCGAAGCCCGCGTGTTTGACACGCCGCTGGCGGAGTCCGGCATCCTGGGCATGTCCGTGGGACTTGCAATGGCAGGCTTTCACCCCATCCCCGAGGTACAGTTCGACGGCTTCGCCTATCCGGCCATCAACCAGATCGTCTGCCAGATAGGACGGATGAACTACCGCAGCCGCGGCACTCTGCCCATGCCCATCACGCTGCGGGTTCCCAGCTTCGGCGGCATCCGCGCCCCCGAACACCACGGCGAGTCGCTGGAGGCGCTCTTCGCGCACGTGCCCGGACTCAAGGTGGTGTCGCCGTCGACACCCCATGAGGCCTACCACCTGCTCACATACGCCGCTTCCCTTCCTGACCCCGTGATTTTCATGGAGCCCAAGTCCCGGTACTGGCAAAAGGGCCCGGTGGACTTTGCCAGAGGCCCCGAAACTATCGGCTCCCCCACTGGCGCCAAGGTCATGCGGCAGGGGCGCCACCTGACCGTCGTGGCGTGGGGCGCCATGGTGGCGCGGTGCCTCCAGGTGGCGGATCTGGCGGCCGAAGACGGGGTGGACATCGAGGTCCTGGACCTGCGCTGGCTGAAGCCCATCGACGCCCAGGCACTGGCGACCTCGGTACAGAAGACGCGGCGCGCCGTCGTCGTCCATGAAGCGCCGCTGACCTCAGGACTTGGTGCTGAAGTGGCGCAACTGATCACGCACGGCTGCTTTGACACCCTCAAGGCGCCCGTGGAGCGGGTGACCGGTTTCGACGTCCCCTATCCGTCCGGTGACCTGGAAGATGAATACATCCCCAACATTGACCGAATCCTCAATGGCATCAAGAGGGTATTGGAGTACCGCCGTGGCTGAAATGTCCTTCCCGCTCCCGGATCTCGGCGAGGGGCTCATCGAAGCGACCGTGCTGGAATGGCTGGTTTCCCCCGGTGACCAGGTGGAGCGAAACCAGCCTCTGGTGGAGGTGGAAACCACCAAATCGGCTGTTGAACTGCCCAGTCCGCAGGCAGGTAAAGTGGTGCGTACCTTCGGTGGGCCCGGCGACAGGATCAATGTCGGCGAACCCCTGATCGTGTTCGAGGTCCCGGACAATACGGCCGGAATCGTGGGCACGGTACCGAAGGATGAGGCACCGAAGCGCCGGGTCCGCCTGAGCGCCGTACTTGATGAGGACTGACACCATGAGCGGCAGGCACACCGGCGGACAGCATACCCACACAGTGGAAGGGACGGATCCCCAGCTGTATGTGGAGGTGCACGAACCCACCTCGGACGCCGGGCTCAGGCCCGTGCTCCTGCTGCATGGCTTTTCCTCGTCCAGCAAACTCAACTGGGAAGACACCGGGTGGCTGGCGGCGCTGCTTGAGGCGGGCCGGCGCGTCATCACCGTGGACCTGCCCGGCCACGGCCGCAGCGGCGCCCCGGAAGACCGGGATTCCTACTCTCCGAGCCGGATCAGGGCGGACCTGCTGCAGATAGCGTTCGACGCCGGAGTGCAGCCTCTGCATGACGGTGACCCTTCCAGCGGACTGGACATAGTGGGTTACTCCCTTGGTTCCCGCCTTGCCTGGGAGTTCGGCGCCACCCAGCCGGAGATCGTCCACCGCCTGGTCATGGGTGGACCGAACATCGCGGATCCGTTGGCTGCCTTTGACCTCGTGGCGGCACAGCGCTACCTCGCCGACGGCACGCCGATTGCGGACGAGTCCACGGCGGGCCTCCTCAAGATGGCCATGCTGCTTCCGAGCAACAATATTTTCGCCCTGCTTTCGCTTGTCGAGGCCATCAAAGACGAACCCTACGATCCTGCTGAAGCCGTGCCACACATGCCCATGCTCCTGGTGGCCGGGGACCAGGACGACCGCGCGGCAACCATGCCGCAGCTGGCCGAACTTGCCATCACGGCGGGATCCATGGCTGAACAGCTGGTGCTGCCCGGGCGCACCCACACCAATGCCATCACCAGCAGGGCCTTCAAGCAGGGTGCCATCGCCTTCCTGGGTGTCTGATGCCTTACAGTAATTTCCCAGCTCCCGCCTAGCCCGCGTTGCTTTGATGGGCTCATGCACGATCCCTCCCATCGCCGCCCCCGTCTCCGGAGGGTCTTCGCCGCACTCCTTGCGGCGGCCCTGGCAGCCGCCGCTTACGCCATGATCCAGGCGCCGCCGTCGCAGACCGCGCCGCCGCAGCAGGGCGCGCCGCCGCCGATCGGATCAACCGGCAGCAACCCTGGCCAGGCGATCTCTCCACGGATCGGACAGCAGCTCGATACCGCGATTGCCGGCATCATCAGCGCCAACACGCAATACCAGGTGGGAGTGGCCCTCATCGACCTGAGCGACGGCGCGCTCCACCAGTACGGCATTGGGGCACCTTTCGAGGCGGTCAGCACGGCCAAGATCGTGACCGCCGCCGCCTACTATCAGCTGGTGGAAGCCGGCACCGCGTCCCTTGACAGCCCGCTGGGCGACTTTACGTCAGGCTTCCAGATCCGGGAGATGGTCCAGGATAGCGACAACGACTCGTGGAGCCTGCTCATGGACGCGGTGGGCCATTCCGGCCTCCAGAGCTACGCGGCATCGATCGGCGTCTCCTACGACCCGGAGGCGAACACCCTCTCCGCCACTGACATGGCCCGCGTTCTCGCCGAGCTGTACGCGGGAAAGCTCCTGGACCCGGAACATACACAGGAGCTGCTGTCCTACATGCAGAACACCAACTATGAGAGCCTCATCCCTGCTGCAGTCCCGGACGATGTGACCGTCTTCCATAAATACGGTCTGCTCGACACGGAATTGCACGACGCCGCCATCCTCACCGGCGGAGCTGCCGGCTGTGGGCTGGTGGTCTACACCAAAGGCAATGGCCTGGACGATGTACCGGAGCGGACCGGCGTGATCCACGAAATCACCCGCGCCGTCACCGCTGCCTTCTTCTGACGTTCAGGTGGCCATGACTTTCAGGCCGGCCCGGGCCGGCTCCGGACTTCCCTGCAGCACCACTCCTGACGGTAGGCTGGAGAAGGGGCGGAGCGAGCCGGAGGGGGACCAATGAACACGCGTTTTGAAGACCGCACGGATGCCGGCGAGCGCCTGGCCGCGGTCCTGACGCAGTTCCGGGAACGTCCCGACGCGATCATCCTCGGGCTTGCACGCGGCGGCATTCCTGTGGCGGCGGCCGCAGCCAAGGCCCTCTATCTGCCGCTTGGAGCCGTGCTGGTCCGGAAACTCGGCATCCCCGGCCACGATGAGACCGCTTACGGTGCCCTTGCCTGGTCCCAGGGCAGGGTTGTGCGGCTGCTCAACAAACCCCTGATGAGCCGGGTCCTGGAACACGGGGTCCGCCCGGAGTGGCTGGCAGAAGTGGAACAACGCGAACGGGCGGAGCTGCTCCGCCGCGTTGAACGCTATCCCGGCATAAGCCACGAGCTCAAGGGCAAGACTGTGCTGCTGGTTGATGACGGACTGGCTACCGGCGCCACAATGCGGGCGGCAGTCGAGGCCGTCCGCGGCGGCGGGGCTGGCCAGGTGATAGCCGCTGCACCGGTTGGTTCCGTGGAGGCGGAAGCGTCGGTGTCGAGGGTGTGCGATGCGGTGCTGTGCCTGCATTTGCCCGGAAAATTCCGTGCTGTGGGCAGCTTTTACCACCACTTCGAGCAGCTGACGGACGAGGACGCCATCAGCCTGCTGAGTCCCTAGCGGCGCGACACACAAGGCGGCGGGCACGGACTGTGTGGTCCGTACCCGCCGTTTTCACGGCCGCGTTCCTATGAGTGGCCGAGGCGGCGTGCGCCCCTAGTGGTGGCTGACGCCCAAGGGGCGGCCCTTGGTTTCCTTGGCCAGCAGAACGCCAACGGCCGAGATCACGCAGAGGATCATGATGTAGATACCGATCGACCCGGTCCATTTTGTGCTCAGCAGCAGCCACTCCGCAATGGTGGCTGCGAACGCGCCGCCCAGGATGGCACCGAAGGCGTAGCCGATGGATATGCCCGAGTAGCGGACGTTGGCCGGGAACATCTCCGCGTACATGGCAGACATTGGGCCGTAGGACAGACCCAGTCCGATGGTCAGGACAAAGAGGGCCACGCCGTAGAGCCAGATGTTCTTGGTATCGATCAGCGCGAACATCGGAATCATCCAGACAAAGACGATGGCGTAGCCGGTCAGGAACGTCTTAACCCGGCCGATCCGGTCTGAAAGCCAGCCGCCCGCCAGGGTAAAGATCAGCCAGCCGAAGGAGGCCAGTGTGGTGGCGAGCAGGACCTGCGGCAGCGGCATCTGGAGTGACCTGGTGGCATAGGAGATGAAGAAGGCGATCAGGAGGTAGCCGGCCGCGTTGTTGGCGATGAAGATCATGGTCGAGTAGAGGACTGACTTCTTGTGGTGCCTGATCAGTACGCCCAGGGGCGCCTTGCTTTCTTGCTTGCGGGCGGTCATTTCCTTGAAGACCGGGCTTTCGGCCACTGCCCTGCGGATCAGGTAGCCCACAACGATCAGCACGATGGACAGCAGGAACGGTACCCGCCAGCCCCAGGCGCCAAAGTCTTCCCTGGACATGCCCGAGTTCAGGAAGTACAGGAGTCCGGTGGCGAGGATCATCCCAATGGGAACTCCGATCTGGGGGTAGGCGCCGAACAGGCCGCGTTTGTTCAGGGGTGCGTGCTCCACTGCCATGAGTGCCGCACCGCCCCATTCACCGCCTGCGGAGAATCCCTGGACCACGCGGAGCGTGATCAGGAGGATCGGAGCCCAGACACCGATTTCGTTGTACGTGGGAAGCATGCCTATCAGGGCCGTCGCCGCACCCATCATCACCAGCGTGAACACCAGCATCGCCTTCCGGCCCAGCCTGTCGCCCAGGTGGCCGGCCACCACGGCGCCGAGGGGGCGGAAGAGGAAGCTGATGCCGATCAGGGCAAATGAGAGGATCTGCGCAAGCCCGGGGTTGGACGCCTGCAGCGGCGTCAGGAACAGGGGCGACAGCAGCGTGGCCGTGAGCTGGGCGAAAATAAAGAAGTCGTACCATTCGATGGTGGTGCCCACGAGCGTCCCGGCGAGGACCTTGCGTTCCTCTCTCCGGGTGCTGGGTCCGGCGACTGAATCCACCGCGGAGGGTGTGGTCATTGAAACTCCATTGTTTAAGGCAGCATGCTGCAGGTTGAAACGCCTTCATGATTACCGACAGAACGGTCAGTTAGTAAGTAGGGTACTACGGGATGTGAGTCAAAACACAGCTGATCGGGAATCTTCGTTCAATTTCCCTTGAAATACGGGCTCCGGAGACAGAGCGAATGGCTCTTTATCAGTCCTCGCGGGCAAGGAACTCCCGGACCCTGGCGCGGACAGGCCCGCGGTCATAGGAGTTCACCAGGGCACCGGCCATGCGTACGGGATCGCCGAAGAAGAAGTACTCATACAACCCCTGGCGCCCTGAGAACGATGAGATGCTGGCGTCGAAGGCCAACTTGAACAGGCGCACGCGTTCGGGGCCCGTGAGGGTCTTGGCCTGCAGGTACAGCTCAATGTCCGGGAGTGCCTCGCCGGCCACATCGGCCTCGCCCGGCAGGGCCATGAGGCCGGAGGCGGAGAATTTCCGGATGATCTGCGGAAACCGCTGGGCCACTTTGGGATACCAGTTGCGGGCGGCATTGAGCGTTGACCACTTGGGCAGCATCACGCCGTCGTCATTGACAGCCGCTTCAGCCTCCGACGCCGCCATGAGCGCCTTGCCGATCTCAACGGTCTGGATCAGCTCGGCAAGGTCCTCCTGGATATGCTGGAATCCGTCGATGCCGATCGAATCCGCAATTTCGGACGCGAGACCCAGGTAGAACTCGCTCTTGGCGATGGTTCGTGTGACCACCTGGTGCGTCATCAGGGCGCCGGCACCGGTTTCGGAGTAGAAGCCGTTGCAGAGTTCGGGATGGCCCAACATGAAGATGCGCTCGTTCGGGACAAAGACGTTGTCAAAAACCACGACGGCGTCCATCTCCTCGAAGCGGCTGGCGAGCGGTTCGTCGTGCCTGCTTCCGCCGTGATGCAGCGATGTCCTGCAGAGGTAGCGCACACCGTCGGCATCATTCGGCACCGCGAACGCATAGGAGTAGGGCGCATCCTCCGGCGTTCCGCGCAGGAGTGTGGACGGGAATACCAGCAGCTCATCGGCGATGGGGGCGATGGTGGCCAGCATGCGGGCGCCCTGGACCACGATGCCGTCTTCGCGCTCCTCTACCACGCGGGCCGAGAGCTGGCCGCCCATCTGCTGCGAGCCGGACACTGAGCGGTTTGCCTGCGGCGGGATCAGGGTGTGCGTGGCCAGCAGGTCATTCTCGCGGCAGTGTTCGTAGTACCGGCGGATGTTCTCGCCGAACATCGGATCCGCCTGCGCAAACCATTTTTCCGCTGCGGCCAGCGCCGTGAGCGCGCTGTTCATGTAGTCTCCGGTGCGGCCGAGGAATCCGTGGGAGTACTCCGCCCAGGTCCGGATCGCTGCCCTGCGGTGCGCCAGGTCCTCCTTGGTGCGTGGAACCAGGAAGGATGCACTGACCTTGTCCCCCGTGGTGGGCGAGTCATACGTCAGCGCGGCGGCATGCTCGGGCTCGTGCTGCATGTCGAAGAGCCTGGCGTACGTCCGGGCAACGTTGGCAAACGACGGATGGTCGGCGATATTTTCGCTGACCATCTCGCCATCGATCATGACATGGGGTTTCATGGAATTTAGCTTGTCCAGATACTGCTGGCCGGTACGGATGCCCATCGTGTTTTCTCCAGTCGTCTCGAGCTGATGTGGGTGGGTGCTGCGGTGAGCGGGGAACGGGCATCACAGAAGGTCCTCGATGCCCAGCTGACTCTCCGGAATGGTTGTGAAGCCGCTGTTGGCGAAGGCCAGGGCATCGCCGTTGCGGTAGTTGAAGTCGGCCACCTCGCCGAGGTACAGGGTGTGGTCTCCGCCGTCGTAGGCCGCCCAGGGGGTGCACTCGAAGTAGGCCAGGACGCCGGCGAGGCGCGGCGCCGTCTCGCCTTCCACCCACGCGGGGTCCTGACCGGGCCGGCCGGCAAAGTGCATTGCCAGCTGGCGCTGCTCGGCGCCCAGGATGTTGACGGTGAAGGGCCGGCCAGCCAGTTCGTCGTGGGCCTTGGTGTTGCGCGCGATGCTGACCAGCACCAGCGGCGGTTCCATGGACACCGACGTAAAGGAATTGACGGTGATGCCGCGGCGCTTGGTGGCGCCGTCAAAAGTCACAATCGCCACACCCGTGGCGAATCTGCCCAGACTGCCGCGGAAGTGGTGGGACCGAGGAGCTGAGGTCCGGCTGGCGACAGCGGGCCCGGCCTGGCTCCGGGGCTTGGAATTCATCGTTGATCCTCCACCTCGGGTGCGTGGCCACCTTGAGTTCTGGACTCACGACCCGACGTAGTTCTATATTTGAACTATCAATTCGTATATAGGACGCTACTCGGATGTGAGAGACAACACAAGACCCGCCAGCTGCCATGGCGCAGCCGCCTAGGATGGACTCCATGAACCCCACCGCCGCCGCCCCCGCAGGAGCAGCGCCAACGCAGGCTTCGCCGTCGCAGACCCTTTCCCGGGGAATCCGCGCCCTTGAAATCCTGGCCGCTGCCCAGAACCCGCTCACGATTGCCGAGCTCGCCGACGCCATGGGCGTGCATCGCTCAGTGGCGTACCGGATCCTGCGCACGCTGGAAGACCATTCACTGCTGGTGCGGGACGATGCAGGCCGGGTGCAGCCCGGACCGGGGCTCGCCGTGCTGGCGCGGGGCGTCTCCCGGAACCTGCAGACCGCGGCCCTGCCTGAGCTCACCCAGCTGGCCAACTCGCTGGACATGACGGCCTTCGTCACCGTTTGGGACCACCAGGACTGCATCACCCTGGTCACCGTGGAACCGCGGCATTCCGGGGCCACAGTGGCCCAGCATCCGGGCACGCGGCATCCGATCAACGCCGGCGCCCCCGGCATCGCCATCCAGTCCGCGCTGACCGAAGCTGAATGGAACCTGCTGGCCACCGGCATCCCCTACCGGCCCGAAGCCGCAGAAGCGCGCCGGACAGGGTACTCCTCCAGCCATGATGAGGTCATTGCAGGGGTTTCATCGCTGGCAGCGCCTGTGCGGGTTCCGGGCGGACGGCCTGCTGCGCTCGCCGTCGTCTATATCCGTTCGGTACATGACCCCGCCACGGTGGGCGCGGCCCTGGCCGAATGCGCGGCCAGGATCGAACGCCAACTGGCCTAGCGGCCATGGTGGCCCAGGTTCTGTTCTTAAGTCACGTTCCTCAGCCGCGGTTCCGGCGGATTACGACGGCGGATGCCACACCCAGCACTGCCAGGGCATTGAGGACGGCCGCGACGACGAGGACCGGGCGCTATGACTGTTCGCCTGGATCAGGACAGCGGTGATACGGCGTCGGAGATGTGGAGCGTGGACCCGCTGCGGCCCTTGACCACTTGAAGCTGGGCTCCGATGCGCTGTTTCATCTCACCCACGTGGCTGACCAGTCCCACGACCCGGCCGCCGTCACGCAGGCCTTCGAGCGCGTCCATCACCTGTTCGAGGGACTGCTCGTCCAGGCTTCCGAAACCTTCATCCACGAACAGCGTTTCGATCTGGATTCCCCCCGATTCGTGCTGAACAACGTCGGCCAGTCCAAGCGCCAGGGAAAGCGACGCCATGAAGGATTCACCGCCGGAGAGTGTCGCCGTATCCCGGCGGTGCCCTGTCCATTGGTCCACCACTTCCAGGCCCAGCCCGGATTTGGCGCCGCGGGCAGCCCTGGCATCGGTGTGCTGAAGAAGGTACCGGCCGTCGCTCATGGCCACAAGGCGCTCTGAGGCCGCCAGGGCCACCTGTTCGAGCCGCGCCGCGAGGACATAGCTGTTCAGGCTCATGCGGTAGTTGTTGTCTCCCCGTCCGCCGACAGCATCGGCCAAGGCGGTGAGCATTTGCGCGCGCTCCCGCGGCCTCCGTCCAGACTCGGCCAGTTGCTCGTAGTCCTGCATGATGGCGCTCAGCGTCTCCAGGCACCGCGCAGCCATGCCCGCCGCCAGCCCCGCCTCGCGGGCGTGCTGTTCGGCCTGTTCGGCATCTGCACGGACCTCTGCCAGCCGGATGTCACTTGGAACAAGGTTTGCCGCCTGTTCCTCCAGCGCCAGTATGAGCTCTTCGGAAGTGAAGAGTTCCGCAACACGGGCCTGCTCATCGTGGCCTGCCCGGATCTTGGCCTCAAGGGAGGCCGCTTCGGCCGTTCCCAGCAGCTGGGCCCGGGCGTCCTCCGCCGTTTCGAAGCCGGCCTCAGGCAGGGCCGCGTCCAGCTGTTTCCGCGCTTCGGCGGCCCGCGCCCCGGCCTTGTCCAGCTGTGTCTGTGCCTCTACAGTCTTCTGGAGCGTGCCCGCGGCCTCCTGCAGGGACCGCAGCCGCTGTGCGAGGCTACGCCGGCCGCCCCGGAGCCCGGACAGGGACTCGTCCAGGCTGGCAATCTGGTCCAGTACCTCAGAGAGCGTGGACTTCACCTGGGCGAGCTCAGCTTCGGCAGCGGTCCTGGCTGAGCCGACGGCGGCGATGCGGGTCTCAACGTCCTCGAGCCGGAACCGTACTCCGGTCAGCTCTTCGGCTGCCTGTTCCGAACGTGCGGCGGCCTGGCGGGCAGCGCCGGCGGCCTGGAGCGCTTCCTGCTCCGGAGTGTCGCCCCCTTGAGTGGCCAGTACGGCGACCAACTGGTTTGCCTCGGCCAGGTCCGTGCTGTGCCTGGCCAGCTGTGCCTCTGCGGCTTCGAATGCCTGGTGGGCGGCTTTTTCCGCCTGGCCCAGTCCCAGGGCTGAAGGAGCTGCCGCGGCCGGAGCCGGGTGCTCCTGGCTTCCGCAGACGGGACACCGCCCGCCGTCTGTCAGCTGCGCGGCAAGTTCAGCCGCGGCATTCGCGAGCCTTTCTTCCCGCAGGTCAAGCCAGTGGCGCTTGCTGTCCAGATGCTCCTCGCGGGACACCTCATGGCGTTTCCGGGCCAGTTCCAGTGTTGTCATGGCTGATTGGTGGCGACGGACAACGTCCAGCAGCTCATCGGCTGCGGCGGCTTCCTTGGTGTGCAGGACAGCGGCCGTTGCCAGCTCCGCCAGTGGCGCCAGGGCGTCGCAAAGGGCATCACGCTCCGCATGCAGGGCACTGAGGCGGTCAGCAAGTTCAATGTCGCTCTTCGCGAGTTCTTCCTGCTTTTTACCAAGGGTGACGCGTCGGGCGGACAGCGAGTGGAGCCGCTCTTCGTCCGGCAGCCTCGCTTCAACGACGGCCAGCAGTGACCGGAGACGGTTCAGTTCAGAGGCGGCGTCCAGGTCTACATCCAGCTGGCCCAGTTCGGAGTCCTCCTCCGCCGCCATCCGCAGCAGGGTGTAGGCCGATTCCATGGCTTCGTGTGCAGTGCGCAGCTGGGCATCACTATTTTCCACAGCGCGCAGCTGCCCGCCCAGCACTTCCGCCTGGCGGTGCCGTGCAAGACGGGCTCCGTGTGCTTCGAGGACGGGGGCCGCCGCTTCGGCCGCGGCCTTCCTCGTCGTGGCGGCCGCCAGCCGTCGGTGCCGGTCCGTCCGCGCCATCTCGCTCTGGAGCTGCCGTGTACGGGCCAGGCTCAGGGCCGATGCCGTATCTGCACTGCCGGCCAGTTCCGCGGCGCGGCCGCTCACAGCTGCTTGCAGCCACCCGATCCGGCTGAGAGCGTCATCCAGGGGCGGTGCCCCTGATTCGTCGAGGCCCAGAGCTGATGCCTCGGCCTCGGCCCTGGCTGCCAGCAGCTCCAGTTGCCTGTTGAGCCGTGATACATCATTCCTGGCCGCCTGGGCCAGGAGTGCCAACTCCTGTTCCACTGCTTCAAAGCGCTGAGTACCGAAAAGTTTCTGCAACAGCTCCAGACGGTCCGTTGCCTTGGACCGGAGGAAGGCCGCAAAATCACCCTGCGGCAGCATCACCACCCGGGTGAATTGCTCCCGGTCCATACCCAGGAGGCCGGTGATCTCCGCGCCGGCCTCATCGTTGCGGCCGGATTTTTCGATCCAGTCCCCGGCCACCCGTTCCCGGAGGAGGGTCTTGGCCTGCTGTGTGGTGAAACCATTCTTGCCCCGGGCACTGGGTTTCTCCCAGGCAGGAGAACGCGTGACTTCGAAGTGACGTCCCTGAGCCGAAAACTCGCAGCTGACAGCGGGCTCAAGGCCGGGCTCCGCATGATCGCTGCGAAGCCGTTTGCCGTCCTGGCGCGCACCGGGAACGGAGCCGTAGAGTGCGTAGCAGATGGCATCCAGCACGCTGGTCTTGCCGGCGCCGGTGGGCCCGTTGAGAAGGAAGAGGCCATGGGCGCTGAGTCTGTCGAAGTCGATTTCCTGCGTACTCGCGAAAGGTCCGAAAGCGGTGATCTTCAGCCGGTGGATCCTCATAGTGACGCCTCCTGGAGGCGGACGTTCTCCAGGGCCGCGGCCAGGGCCGCCCGTTCCGAACCATCAGGCTCCCGCCCGCGAACGTGTTCCAGGAATCCGCAGCACACGGACAGGTCATCCTCGGCTTCGGCCAGCCTGCTGCTGTAACTCGATGCAGCCTTCACAGCCCCGCCCTGCGGATCGAACCCGAGGACCAAGGTATCCGGGAAACGGGCCCGCAGGCGTTCCATGGCCTGGGCCGGCCGCTGGGCATCAGTCAGCGTGACCTGGCAGTAGGCGTCCTCCGCCCAGGCGTAGTCGCTTGATTCCAGCAGCTCTGCGATATTTCCACGCAGCACTGCCAGTTTCCGGGGTGCTTCCCAGAGGAGTTCGGCCACCTGGGTGACCCCGTCCGGGCCGACGTCGATAAGCCAGCTGCCTTTCTGGTGCTTGGCTTCGGAAAAGGAATACGCCAGCGGAGAACCGGAATACCGCACTTGGGGTGACAGGGACTGCCGGCCGTGAAGATGGCCCAGCGCGGTGTAGCTAAAGCCGTCGAACAGATCGAGCGGCACTGCCCCCACTCCCCCGATGCTGAGGTCCCGTTCGCTGTCGGAGCTGATGCCGCCGCTCGCAAAGGTGTGGGCCAGGACCACGGAATGGACGGCGCCATGGACGGCGCGCCGCTGCAGGTCCGCACGGATGAGATCCGTGGCTGCCCGCGTGACGTCGAAGTGGCTGGCTGTGTCCACACCCAGCTGTTCTGCCACCAGCCGGGGTTCAAGCCAGGGAATGCCGTAGATGGCCAGAACGGCACCGGGAACGGCATCACCCGATGGGGATTCCTCCAGTGGCAGCAGCAGCGGCTGGTCCAGGTCAGCCAGTCTGGTGCGCAGAAGCACACCGCCCCGCTCCAGGAGGCGGGAGGCAAAGCCCAGCCTGATGGCGGAGTCGTGGTTGCCGCTGGTCAGCACCACTTTGGCACCCGCGGCGGTCAGTCGGACCAGGGCATCGTCCAGCAGACCGACCACGTCCACGCCCGGCAGCGCACGGTCGTAGACGTCGCCGGCGATCAGGACCACATCAATGGCGTGCTCGGAGATAGAGCCGACGAGCTGGTCAACGAATGACCGCTGCGCGTCCAACATCCCGACGCCGTGGAACGACCGGCCCAGATGCCAGTCCGATGTGTGCAATAACCGCATATTCCTACGCTATCGGCAGCCACTGACAGTTTGGGCAACCGCCGCAGCAGGCAGTCTCAGTTGCGCTTTCCGTCGAAGAAATCCTGCGCCTCGTTGCGGCCACCCTTGCGGTCGGCGTCCGGCGCATCCGCGGGAAGGTCGGCCGTGGGCGCCGCGCTGCCGTCAGGACCGGCCGCAGGCACGGAGGTATCATCATCGTCGTCGGACTCCTCGTCAGCGCCCCCATCGGCAAAGTCTTCGGTGACGGCGACAGGGCCCGGAGTTTCGGCAAATCCGCGGAAGACCAGGCCGGCAATGGCTGCACCCACCACCGGAGCCACCCAGAACACCCACAGCTGCTCCAGTGACCAGCTCGAGCTGAACAAGGCAGACGCAGTGGCACGGGCAGGATTGAACGGGGCATTGCCCACCGACTGGCCCAGCTGCAGCAGCACCGCAAACGCGAGGCCCACGGCAACCGGTGCGGCGGCTTTGTTCACGTTGTTCCGCGCCGTGCTGCCCAGGAATACCGCCACCAGTACGGCGGCGCCGAGTACTTCCAGCAGGAGGACCCCGGCGAGTGGAGCCTGGATGACGGAATGCTCACCGAAACCAGCGGTCACGGTATCGAAGGCTGTCCGGCTGTCCTGAATGCTGGGCAGGGTACGCAGGATGCCGAAGAGCGCCAGGGCGCCCAGCAGCCCGCCCAGCAGCTGGGCACCGACGTAGGCCGCTGCATCACCAAGGCCGATCCTGCCGGCGATGGCGTTGCCCACGGTCACGGCGGGGTTGAAGTGGCCGCCGGAAACGTGGCCAAAGGCCAGCATGGCGGCGGTGACGGCCAGGCCTGCGGCGAGCGCGGCCGGCAAGGGACTGGACTGCGGAATCGTGAACAGCGGCACTCCCAGCCCCGCGACCACCAGGAACAGGCTGCCGAACGCTTCTGCCGACAGCCTGGACACCAGTCCGTGGCGGGCGTCGGCAGCACTGCCGGATAACAGCTCGGCATTGTGTGCGGGGTGGTCGGGCAAAGGCGTGGTCATATTCGGGCGGTCCTTTTCGTAGGGGGTGGCACAGACGAGGACGAAAATGCTCACCTGCAGCCTTGCATTCTGCCAGCGGAGTCTGGGCGTTGGCTGATCCGAGCTTATCGCCCGGTTCGGGCGGTGGTGCCCGCCACGGTAAATTTACTGTCATGAGCATTGATCCGGGCGCCGTTGGCGTCCCTTCGCTGGAGTCCCGCATCCATGGCTGTCTCCTGGGCGGGGCCTTGGGAGACTCGCTCGGCTACGCCGTCGAGTTCGATTCGATCGAGGCAATCCGTCGCCGCTTCGGCGCCAGCGGGCTGACGGACTTTTCAGCGCTCGACGGCGGCAGCCACTTTTCGGACGACACCCAGATGACGCTATACACGGTGGACGGTCTGGTGGAGGCGCTCGAGTGGGCGAACTCCGGCGTCGGTGCGGACGTCAACGCCTGCCTGTGGCTGGCCTATCTTCGCTGGCTGGCCACCCAAGGTGTGGCCGCGCCGCCCTCAGCTCCCGTACCGCAGCCCCGGTGGATCGACAGCCATGAGGTGCTCAGGCACCGCCGGGCCCCGGGTAACGCCTGCCTCAGCGGACTGGCCACCGGCGAAATGGGCACGCTCTACCGTCCGGTGAATCCGGAGTCCAAGGGCTGCGGCACTGTGATGCGGTCCGCACCGTTCGGGCTGGTCCCGCACATTACGCCCGACGCCGTCTACAAGTTGAGTGCGGATGCCGCCTCGCTGACGCACGGACATCCGTCCGCCCGGCAGAGCGCCGGCAGTTTCAGCCTGCTGATCCACCGCCTGGTGTCCGGCGACAGCCTTCAGGGGGCCGCGGCGGCGGTCCTGGCGGAAGTCCACAGCCTCGACGGCGTCGCTCCCGAACTGCCGGAACGGCTGGAGGCTGCGGTCCGCCTCGCTGGTGCGCAGGTCCTGGGCCCGGAGGAGCTGGTGCGGGAGCTCGGTGAGGGCTGGGTCGCAGAGGAGGCGTTCGCCGTCGGGCTTTACGCCGTCCTGGCCACAGCATCCGGTCCCGATGCCGCAGCGACCGCAGCTGCTGCGGAAGAGCACTTCCGGGCGGCCGTTACCCTGGCCGTCAACCACAGCGGGGACAGCGACTCCACCGCTTCCATCGCCGGAAACATTTTGGGAGCGTTTTACGGCGAATCGTGCCTGCCGGCCGCCTGGCTGGACGCACTGGAAGCGCCGGACGTCATCCGGGGCATGGGAGATCTGCTGGTGGGTGTTACGACTTCCTGAGTGAGACGTTGTTGCAGGCCTCGCAGACATCGTCGGGAATCAGTCCCCGGCGCTGCAGCAGGCCGAAAATGACACAGCCCAGGCAGAAGCCGGCAAATGCCTCCAGCGACGCCGCAGCGATCAGCACCGCCAGCACGATCCAGGCAGCCGGAACAGCCCCTGCAATAAAAAGGACCAAGGCCGTGGTGGAAACAAACGCCCCCATTCCCTGGGCAAAGCGCTTGGGCGGTCCCGGAACCAGGCGTGTCCGTCCCAGGCGTGGTGCCAGGACTTTGACTGAGAGCAGTGCCAGAGGCGATACCCGCGGCCCGAACAGCACCCGCAGCCAGAATCCTGCAGCAATTACCAGCAGCCCCCAGCCGGAACCGGATAAGAGCGTGGCCGCCGCCAGCAGCACCACCAGGCCCGCGGTAATCCGTGCGGCATATTCGTTGACCGGATTGGGAAAGGCAAACACGGCGCGCCAATCCACGCCGGAGCGGACCGGCGCGGGACTGTCCTTGACGTCGGCTGGTTGGAGGCTGGTGGATTCGCTCATCTTGCAAGGCTAGGAGCCTGCCTCCCGACTGGGAAGGATTGTTGCGCCAGATGAATAGGGGCAACGTTCGCAGTGCGGTGGCCCTAGGCGCTCCCGGCGGCGGCGTAACCGCCCACCATCTGCAGGAACTCCCCTTCTGAGAGGACCTCGATGGGCTGGCCGCGGTCGTGGAGTTCCAGGACGCGCCGTGCCTTGCCCGTCAGTCTCCCGGAGCGGAGATCCGAGGCCACAAACCCGTCGCCCACCACCAGCACGGTGGTGCGGGCGGTGACCCGGCTTTCCGGGCGGGCGCCCACTTCGGCCGAGCGGACTTTCGCTTCGGGCCGCGCCATGGAGAGCTGTCCGGTGAAGACAACCGTCTGGCCATACAGCGGATGGCCAGGCTCGGCGTCGGCGTTGGGCAGGGGGTTGGACCCTTCCTCAGGCCAGCCGGACTGGAAGGCCCGGACCGGGGCACTGTTGGCGCCGACGGCGGCACCGGCAAGAGCCGTGAGGCTGGACTTGGACAGGGCATCACGCGCCGGATCAAAGGCCTGCTGATGGGGCAATGCCAGGCCAAGCGACAGGTACAGCTCCGCAATGCTGTTGGCACCGTTTCTCCCAGCAATGTCGACCAGGATGCCGGCGCACGCACGGGCGTCCTCGGCGGCGTCGTGGTGGTTTACCAGCGGGACGCCGGCTTCCTCGGCGGCAAACGGCAGGGAATTGGAAACCAGCGAGTAGCAGCGCCGGGAAAGCATCACCGTGCAGACGTAGTCGTAGGCCGGACCGGGCAGGCCGGAGACTTCAAGACCGGAACGGATGACGCCCAGATCGAAAGCGGCGTTGTGGGGCCGCCAGGATGTCATTCCCAATGAAGGCGCCGATCTCGGGAAAGAGTTCGCCGAACCGGGGACGGCCCGCAACGTCCTCGGCCCTGATGCCGTGGATCCTGACGTTGTGGTGGTCAAAGTGGTCGTGGTTCCGGGGTGGCCGCATCAGCCAGGATGCTTCCTCCACCACCCGTCCGCCACGGACCTTGGTCAGGCCCACCGCGCACGGTGAACCCCGGAAGCCATTGGCGGTCTCAAAGTCGATCGCCGTAAAGTCCAAACCCACGGCCCACACTTTACCGCCGAAAAGCGCCCACCCCGGTCAAGTACCCTAGGTAAGTGAACTTTCTTGCGATCAGCGACCTTGCCGTGCCCATGCTGGGCGGCGCAGGACCGGTCCAGCCGCAGCTGGCCTCCTTCCTGCCCGACTGGCTGAACCCCCAGGTCTTCCTGGCCGACCCCGCACTGGCACCCTGGGTGGTGCTGCTGGTGTGCGGCATCGTCTTTGCCGAGACGGGACTGCTGGTGGGGTTCTTCCTCCCCGGTGATTCGATGCTATTTACAGCTGGCCTGCTGGTGGCAACGGACACCATCAAATTCAACGTCTGGCTGCTGTCACTGCTGATCATCGTCGCGGCCATCATCGGCAACCAGACCGGCTACCTGATCGGATCAAAGGCCGGCCCTGCGATTTTCAACAAGCCGAACTCCCGCCTGTTCAAGCGCGAAAATGTCGAAAATGCACATGCCTTCTTCGAAAAGCACGGCGGCAAGGCCCTGATCCTGGCCCGCTTCGTCCCGATCATCCGGACCTTCGTTCCGGTGATCGTCGGCGTTGCCCAGATGAACAAGAAAAAGTTCTTCCTCTTCAACGTTATCGGCGCGGTCCTGTGGGGCGGCGGTGTCACACTCCTCGGGTACCTCCTGGGCGACAGGGTGCCGTGGGTCCGGGAGAACCTGGACATCATTTTCATCGCGATTGTGCTGGTCTCCGTGATTCCGATCGGCATCGAGGTGCTTCGAGGCATTTCGGCCAAGCGCCAGGCGGCCGCCTTCGGAACAGATCCTGTTGAGGAGTTCATCGAGGAGCACGAACCCGAGGCCGAGCGGAAGACCCCCCGGGACAACTGATTCCCCCAAGAGTCTTTGTCCAGATATCGCCCTCTAAGGCCGCTTTTGGCCGCGATATCTGGACAAAAACTCCAGGTTGGCGGGGCTTGCTACGTGAGGGCCTCCACGATCGCAGGGAGGAGCGCCCTGAAGGCTTTGCCGCGATGGCTGATGGCGTTCTTCTCAGCCGGTGACAGCTCAGCGCAGCTGCGGACATCACCCGCCGGCTGCAGCACCGGATCGTAGCCAAAGCCGCCGTCGCCGCGCGGTTCCCGCAGGAGCATCCCCTCAAGCTGGCCGTACTCCACCACCTCGCGGCCAGCGCCGCCGTCGCCGTGCGCGGGAACGGCCAGCGCCGCCGCGCAGACAAAGGCAGCGCCCCGGTGCGCATCCGGTACATCGGAGAGCTGGTCCAGCAGGAGCCTGAGGTTGGCGGCATCGTCACCGTGCCTGCCGGCCCACCTTGCGGAGAAGATTCCGGGGGCTCCGCCCAGGACGTCGACCG
Organism: Arthrobacter pascens; assembly: GCF_030815585.1. Taxonomy (NCBI): domain Bacteria; kingdom Bacillati; phylum Actinomycetota; class Actinomycetes; order Micrococcales; family Micrococcaceae; genus Arthrobacter; species Arthrobacter pascens. Next base: position 1,351,909 of record NZ_JAUSWY010000001.1, on the reverse strand, counting down.
CCAGCCCCGAATCGTCGGCGATCGCAACCAGTCCCGTGGCGTCGGCCACGGCACGGGCCTTCAGGAGCGAGTTTTCGGCGAACGTCACGCCCGTTTCGACGACGTCCGGCGCACCGGCCGCCGCGGCATCCACCACCTGGGTGTCGACGTCGAGCCCGGGGACCTGCCCGCGCAGGAGTTCACGCAGTTCCTTTAGCTTGCCCTTGTTGTGAGTGGCGAGGACCAGGCGGGGAGCCGTAAGGCCCTGAACCGCCCCTTCCGGCGCGGGCAGGTTCACAGGGCGTCCGCAAGGGTTTCGCGCTGGATGGCGGCCAACTGGGTGGTTCCCAGCAGGGCGAGGTCCAGGAGTTTGTTGAGCTCGTCCCGGTCGAAGGGCGCCCCCTCGGCGGTGCCCTGCACTTCCACGAACTTTCCGGAACCGGTGACAACCACGTTCATGTCCGTCTCGGCACGCACGTCCTCGACGTACGGCAGGTCCAGCATGGGGACGCCGTCGATGATGCCCACGGATACAGCCGCGATGGTGTCGATAAGGGGTTGGGCGCTCTTGGCGATCAGCTTGTTGTCCCGCGCAAACCGGATGGCATCGGCCAAGGCAACGTAGGCCCCTGTGATGGCCGCCGTGCGTGTGCCGCCGTCGGCCTGGAGGACGTCGCAGTCCAGCACAATCGTGTTCTCACCCAAGGCCTTGGTGTCAATGATGGAGCGCAGGGAGCGTCCGATCAACCGGGAGATCTCGTGGGTGCGGCCACCGATTTTCCCCCTGACCGATTCACGGTCGGACCGTGTGTTCGTGGCCCGGGGCAGCATCGCGTATTCGGCGGTAACCCAGCCGCGGCCTTCGCCCTTGAGCCAGCGCGGCACACCTGCGGTGAGGGAAGCCGTGCACAGGACCCGGGTATTGCCGAACTCGATCAGGGCCGATCCCTCGGCCTGCTTGGACCATCCGCGTGTGATGCTGATGGGGCGGAGCTGGTCGGGGGCCCGGCCGTCGCCGCGCACTACGGGAACTGCGGTTGCTTCAGAAGTCATGCCTTTAGCTTATCGACTCACTGGCCGCCGGCAGCCCCGGCCGCTCGGATGGAGCCGCTCAGATCGTGTAGTGCACCCCGGCCACGGCAACTGCAACGTCGCCTGGGAACACCGGCCGGGCCTCGGCCATGACCTTCGCCTGTGATGTCCAGACGGGAATGTGGGTAAGAAGCAGCCTCCTTGCACCGGCCGCTGCTGCCGCCTCCCCCGCCCGCTTGCCCGTCAGGTGCACGTCCTTGATGTCGTCGTCCCGGCCTTCCTCAAAGGCGGCCTCGCAGAGGAAAAGGTCCGAATCCTTGGCGGCTTCCTCCAGCCCTGTGCAGGAGTCAGTGTCCCCCGAATACGTCAGGACACGCGTCACCCGGTTGCCGTCCTTGTCGGGCTCTGTGACTTCCACACGGAGGGCGTAGGCCTCCTCCACCGGATGGTTCACCGCGAACGGGGTCACGGTGAACGGGCCAAACGCCACGGATTCCCGCTCGGCCCAGTTGGTGAAGTCGAATTCCTCGTGCATGCCAGGATCGAGTTCCAGGCCGTAGGCGGTGGCCATTCGGTCTGCCGTTGCCGCTGGTCCCCATACCGGGATCCTGCCGCGCCCCCAGCCGCCGGGCTTCCAGCGGACGGCCACGTGCAGGCCGCAGAGGTCCATGCAGTGGTCCGGGTGCAGGTGCGTCAGGAAGATGGCGTCAATGTCCTCAAGATCCGTGTATCTCTGGATCGCCCCCAGAGCACCGCTGCCCAGGTCCATCACGATCTTCCAGGTCCGCTCCCCGTCGTCGGCCGTCAGGAGATAACACGACGCCGGCGAGCCCGGGCCAGGGAAGGAGCCCGTGCAGCCCACGACGGTGAGCTTCACAGGACAGGACCCCCGGACCGGTTACCGCCCACGAAATTGGAGATCCGCGGCCCCGCCGCGGCGTTCCGGGCTGTTGCGCCTTGCGCGGCGGCGATCATTTCGGGGGTGATCCGGGCCAGACTGCCGGTGGGGTACTGGGCGGAGACATGGTCCACGTGCCTGACGGACAGGACCTCGGGCCCCAGGAAGCGGCGCGCGAGGGCCTCGAACTGGGAGGCGTCGCCGGTCGCGATGAAGTGATACTCCGGCGGCGTTGCCGTGGTGCGCTGCAGGTCGTGGGTGGCGAGGGCCCGGTAGACATCCTTCGCTGTCTCCTCAGCGCTCGAAACCAGCGTCACGTCCTCGCCCATCACGTAGGAGATGACCCCTGTCAGCAGCGGATAGTGCGTACAGCCCAGCACCACCGTGTCCACTCCGGCGGCCTTCAAGGGGGCCAGGTATCCCTCCGCTACGGCCAGCAGCTCCGGCCCCGTGGTGATCCCGGCCTCCACGTAGCTCACGAATTCCGGACAGGCCACGGACGTGATCTCCAGGTCCGGAGCTGCTGCAAAAGTGTCTTCATAAGCCCTGGAACCCACTGTGGCGGATGTCCCGATGACCCCCACCCGGCCGCTCCGCGTGGCCGCGACGGCCCGCCTGACGGCCGGCTGGATCACTTCTATCACCGGGATCCCGTACCGCGCGGTATACCGTTCGCGGGCGTCCCGCAGGACAGCGGCCGACGCCGAGTTGCAGGCGATGGTGAGCAGCTTGACTCCGGAATCGACCAGTTCGTCCATCACTCCCAGGGCGTTCGCCCGGACTTCCGCAATGGGCAATGGGCCGTATGGCCCGTGGGCGGTGTCCCCCACGTACAGTATTGACTCGTTGGGGAGTTGGTCGATGATGGACCGGGCAACAGTCAGCCCGCCAACGCCCGAATCAAAGACGCCGATTGGCCGGGATCCCATGTGGCCGCCGGTGGTGGTGCTGGTTGCGGACTCCGCTGCAGCTGCCGCTGACGGATCCATGCTCGAGGCTGTTGTCATGATTATTCGAGGATAGGTCTTCCCTGTGGCCGCAGCCATCACATTGTGGCGCCCGACTCATGTCAAATTTGTCACAGTGCGCAACGGCCCGAAGGGTCAAGCACAGGTCAGGGCCGGGACAACGGCCGGAGTCAGGCGCGTGAATCCAATGACTGGAGCATCGCCTGGACCAATGACTCCTGCAGCCAGGTGGCAAAGTTGTAGACCAGTGCGAGGTAGCTTTCCACGTCCTCGGCCTGGGACCAGTCCTGCATGAGGTGGACGTGTTCGGCGTCCTCTTCATCCTGGATGTCCAGGCGCTCCGCGAGCACCAGGCGGACGTCGTTGAGGGCCATGGACCAATGCCTGGCGCCCTCGGGACTGAGGATGATTTCGTCCTTGTCGAGGTCCAGCGCGGCTGCCCGCAGGGCGCCGATCTTTGTTTCCCGCAGCGAGCGTTCGGTGAGCTGGCGGAACTCCAGGGACGCGCCGTCGTCGTTTTTCACGACGTTGGGCAGGAGGCGTTTAAGCGCCCGGTCTGAAGGCTCGCGGACATCCATGTCCAACCCGATCATGGCCGCCAGCGGATCCTGGTTGGCCCGTTCCTCCGGCTGGAGCATGGAGATGACGTCGTGGATGAGGCTGCGGAGCAGTTCGCGCTCGGCAGGTTCGAGGAAGCCGGTGATGCCCTTGAGTCCGTTTTTGAATGCCTTAGCCACGTTTCCCATTGCCCTGCCCGGGTCCGCCGGACTTGCCGGAGTTGCCGCCCGGCCCGCCGCTTGCTTTCTCCACCGTTGCCCACAGGCCGAAGCCGTGCATGGCGACGGCATGCCGTTCAACCTGCTCCTTGCTGCCATGGGAAACAATGGACCGGCCCTTCTTGTGGACCTCCATCATGAGCTTGTTGGCCTTGCTCTCGGAATAGCCGAAGTAGCTCTGGAACACGTAGCTAACGTAGCTCATCAGATTGACGGGATCGTTCCAGATCACCAGGTTCCAAGGGATGTCCGGTGCGGTCAGGGAGTCCGTGGACGTCTCTGTTCCGGTCCGGGTACCCTCCTGTGTATCGGGGCCGAGCGCAACGCTTAAGGTCATCTGTCCATTCTATGGGGATGCGCACTAGAGTGAATTTGTGAGTACCTCTGCCGGCTGGGAGCATCCCCGCGCGTCCTTTTATACAGACCACTATGAGCTGACCATGCTGCAGGCCTCGCTCCACTCCGGCGCCGCGCACCGCAGGTCGGTCTTCGAAGCGTTTGCCCGCCGCCTGCCCGACGGTCGGCGGTACGGGATAGTGGCCGGTACGGGCCGGCTGTTGGAAGGCATCGCCGATTTCCGTTTCGGCGAAGCCGAGCTGGACTTCCTGGGACGGACGGGAGTGGTCAACCAGGACACCCTGGACTATCTGGCGGGCTACCGGTTCTCCGGGGATATCTGGGGGTACCCGGAGGGTGAAGCGTACTTTCCCAATTCGCCCATCCTGATTGTGGAGTCCACGTTCGCGGAGGCCTGCATGCTGGAGACCTACCTGCTTTCCGTCCTGAACCACGACAGCGCCATCGCGTCGGCCGCGTCACGGATGATCACTGCCGCTGGCAACCGGCCCTGCATCGAAATGGGCTCCCGCAGGACACACGAAGAGGCAGCACCGGCCGCCGCCAGGGCCGCCGTCATCGCCGGATTCGACAGCACATCCAACCTTGAGGCGGGCATCCGGTACGGCATCAAAACGGTGGGCACCGCCGCGCACTCCTTCACCCTCCTGCACGATACCGAGCAGGACGCCTTTGAGGCGCAACTCGCCTCGCTGGGGAAAGGGACATCATTGCTGGTGGACACTTACGACGTCGAGGCAGCGGTCCGGTCGGCCGTGGGGCTGGCCGGCCCCAAGCTCGGCGCGGTGCGCCTTGACTCCGGCGACCTGGTGGCCCAGGCCCAGTGGGTCCGCCAGCTCCTGGACCAGCTGGGCAATGAGAACACCAAGATTGTGGTGACATCGGATCTGGACGAATTCGCCATCGCGGCGCTCCAGGCCGCGCCGGTTGACTCCTACGGCGTTGGCACATCGCTGGTTACCGGCTCCGGTGCCCCCACGGCCAGCATGGTCTACAAGCTCGTGAGCCGGACCGACGACGCCGGCAACTTCGTCTCGGTCGCGAAGACCGCCAAGAACAAAGCCAGCATGGGCGGCCGCAAATACGCGCTTCGCCGGCTCAACGAGCACGGCATCGCCACCCAGGAAATCGTGGGAATCGGCCGCCCGCCGGAAGACGACGGCAATGACCGGCCCCTGCTGCAGCAGTTCATCAAGAACGGTGAGCTGTTGCCGGGCTGGACCGGCCATGAAGGCGTGGTCCGTGCACGCCAACGGCATGCGGACACCATGGCGGAACTGCCCTCCGTGGTCAACCGGCTCCAGCGCGGCGACGCCGCCATCCCCACCATCTATGAGGAGAACTGATGTCCCGTGCCCTGATCATCGTTGACGTCCAGAACGACTTTTGTGAAGGCGGTTCCCTTGCCGTAGCAGGGGGCGCCGACGTCGCCGGGGCGATCAGTGAGTATGTTGACGCCCACCACCTTGAGTTTGACCACATTGTTGCGACCCAGGACTGGCACATCGATCCCGGCGCGCATTTTTCGGACACCCCCGATTTCACCGACAGCTGGCCTCGGCACTGCGTGGCAGGCACCCGTGGCGCGGAGCTCCACCCGGACCTGGACACCGAATACATCCAGGCCTATTTCCGGAAGGGACAGTTCGCCGCGGCCTATTCGGGCTTCGAGGGCCTTCTGGCCCCGGAGGATGCCGTTCCCACCGGAGACCGCCAGCCGGGAGTCCTCCCTGCTGGAGGTGACCCCGCGGTCACAGCCGATAGCGCCGAAACCTATGCGCCCTCCGATGACGCTATCGGCCTGGACGACTGGCTGCAGAGCCACGATGTCGAAGACGTGGTGGTGGTGGGCATCGCCACGGACTACTGCGTGATGGCGACGTCCCTTGATGCAGTCCAGGCCGGCTATTCGGTGACCGTCATCCGCTCACTCACGGCCGGAATAGCCGACGACCTGGAAGATGCCATTGCCGAGATGGAACTCGGCGGAGTGGACATCACCTGATGGATCCTTCGGCCTACTTCCGCCCGATGAACCAGTCCTGGAGCTTCCGCAGCCTGGACTGGAGCTGCTCTTCATTGGCCTGAGCCACGGGAGGACCGCCGCAGACCGTCCGCAGCTTGGTGTGGACCACACCATGCGGAGTCCCGGTCCTCGCGGACCAGGCCGCAACATTCTTGGCCAGCTCGTTGCGCAGGTCCATGAGCATCCGGTGGTCCGGTACGGCGGGTGCTGCGCTGAGAGGAGCAGCGGCCGGGGATCTCCGGTTCTTCCTGTTGAGCTGCTCATGCTGACGTTGCCGTAGCAGGGTGCCCACCTGCTCGGCATCCAGCAGCCCCGGAATGCCAAGGAAGTCCAGCTCGTCCTCGGAGCCCACTTCTCCCCCGGTGCCGAACTCGCCGCCGTCGAACAGCACCCGGTCGAAGGAAGCCTGCGAGTCGAGTGCCTCGAACTTGCCCTTCGTCAGGCTGTCTGAAGCCTTGTCCTCCCGGTTGGCCTCTGCCATGAGCGAATCTTCGGGGTTGAAGAGGCCGTCCCCGTCCTCTTTCTCGGGACGGTCCAGTGCGTGGTCGCGTTCGGCCTCCATCGAGTTGGCCAGGGCCATCAGCTGCGGCACGGACGGAAGAAACACAGAGGCCGTTTCACCCCGCTTGCGGGCACGCACAAAGCGGCCCACGGCCTGGGCGAAGAACAGCGGCGTGGACGTTGACGTGGCGTAAACCCCCACCGACAGCCGGGGAACGTCCACCCCTTCGGAAACCATGCGGACGGCAACCATCCAGCGTTTGTCGCTCGCCGTGAACTCCTCGATCTTGCTGGAGGCCTTGGTGTCGTCGGAGAGGATCACCGTGGGAGACTCGCCGGTGATCCTTTTCAGCTGTCCGGCGTAGGCCCTGGCGTCGTCGTGATCCGTGGCGATGACCAGCCCTCCCGCGTCCGGCACGGTCCGGCGGACCTCGCTGAGGCGCCTGTCAGCCCCGGCCAGGACGGCAGGTATCCACTCGCCCGTGGGATTCAGTGCCGTCCGCCACGCCTGTGACGTGACGTCCTTGGTGACCGCCGCCTCGCCAAGGGACGCAGCCATCTCCTCCCCCGCGCTGGTCCGCCAGCGCATCTGCCCCGAATAGGCCATAAACATCACCGGCCGCACCACGTGGTCCCGCAGCGCGTTGCCGTATCCGTAGGTGTAGTCGGCCCTGGACCGCCTGATGCCGTCCCTGTCCTCGGCGTATTCAACGAATGGAATGGGTGAAGTGTCCGAGCGGAACGGCGTGCCGGTGAGCGAGAGCCGCCGGACGGCAGGCTCAAAGGCCTCCCGCAGACCGTCGCCCCAGGACAGGGCCTCGCCGCCGTGGTGGATCTCATCGAGGATGACCAGGGTGCGTGCCGCCTCAGTTTTCGCACGGTGCAGCATGGGTTTGCTGGCAACCTGCGCATACGTCACGGCTACGCCGATAAAGCCCCGGCCGTGCTGCCCGTCAGAGTTTTTGAAGTTGGGGTCAATGGCGATACCCACCCGCGCGGCCGCGTCTGCCCACTGCCGCTTGAGGTGGTCTGTAGGCGCCACGATGGTGACCCGGTTCACTGCACCGGACTCGATGAGCATGGTGGCTGCCCGCAGGGCGAAGGTGGTCTTGCCGGCGCCGGGCGTGGCTACCGCCAGGAAGTCCCTGGGACCGGTCCGAAAATAGAGGTCAAGCGCTTCCTGTTGCCAGGCACGCAGTTTCTGGGCGGTTCCCCAGGCTGCACGTTCCGGAAACGCCGGAGGCAGGGTGGGACCGCCAAAGAGTGTTTCCGGCACTACTTGTTGTTGCCCGAGTCCCCTCCGGGACCCTTGCCGCCGTCGTTGCCCGGGCGGAGGCCTTCATAAACCTCTTTGCACATCGGGCACACCGGGAACTTCTGGGGGTCCCGGCCCGGCGTCCACACTTTGCCGCAAAGGGCAATGACGGGATCACCCGTCAGCGCGGATTCCATGATCTTTTCCTTGCGCACGTAGTGCGAGAAGCGCTCCCGGTCACCGGGCTCAACTTCCTGGCGCAGTTCCTCGCGCTCAATGGTGGCCGTGGACGTTCCAGCCCCGGAAAGCTCGCGCATCGGGTCGTTTTCGAGAGGGTCCGTCATGCTAGTCATGCCATCCATCTTAGCCTTTCCGGACTGGTGACGTTCGACGGCGGGAGGACCGTTTTGCGGCTGGCGCGCCTGCCGGCGGCTCAGCCCGGTCGGCTCAGACCGGCTCCCGGAAGCAGCTACAGGCCCTGCCAGCCCGGTTTGTTGTCATATGTGTGCCGGTAGAAATCGGCGAGTTTCAGCGACGACGCCGCGGCCTCGTCCAGCAGGACGGTGGCGTGCGGGTGGAACTGCAGGACCGAAGCCGGGCAAATGGCCGAAACCGGACCTTCCACGAAGTCGCGGACGGCCTGCGCCTTCTGCGCTCCGGTGGCCACCAGCATCACATGCCTGGCCTCCATGATGGTGCCCAGGCCCTGCGTCACCACGTGGTGCGGTACTTCCGCCATGCTGTTGAAGAACCGGGCATTATCCCGCCGGGTCTGTTCGATCAAGCTCTTGATGCGGGTCCGGGAGGCCAGCGACGAACCAGGCTCGTTGAAACCGATGTGGCCGTCAGTTCCCACCCCCAGGATCTGGAGGTCCACGCCGCCGAGCGCGTGCATCGCTTCCTCGTACGAACTGCACGCCGCCGGGATGTCCGCCGCGCTCCCATCCGGGTTGTGGACATTCTCCGGGGTAATGTTCACCCGGCTGGTGAATTCGCGGCGGATGACCTCCCGATAGGATTCCGGGTGGCCCCGCTCCAGGCCGACGTATTCGTCCAGGGCAAAGGCATGGGCCTGGCTGAAATCCAGCCCGTCACGTTCGTGCCTGGCCGCCAGCTCGTCGTAGATGGGCAAGGGTGATGATCCTGTGGCCAGCCCCAGGACAGCCTGCGGCTTGCGGCGCAGCAGGGCCTCGATGGCATCGGCCGCGAGCTTTCCGATCTGTTTGCTGCCCGGAACAATGACAACTTCCATGGTCAATCCCCTTTCTGGTGCCCGGCTTTCATGCGGTGAGTCAGCGGTTGACGGTCAGCTGGGCCAGGAGTTCAGGCCCGCGCGCATCGAGCCATCGTCCGCCGAGCCTGACGCCGGCGCCAAACAATGCCAGTCCCAGCATCAGGCCCACCGCAAGATTGACCCATCCGAAAAGGGGGTTGCCGGTAACCCCCTGCGCGATAAGCAATGCGACTTCGGGCAGTACCAGGAGCGCCAGGATCCCCATGCCGGCAAACTGCACCGCCATGGTCTGGCCAACACTGCCCGGCGGCTTCTTGAACGGGCTGTCTCCAGGCAGTGGAACGGCAACGGTGTAGCGGGCAGATACCACCGACGACAACCCCAGCCCCGTGAACAGGATTCCGAGGCTGAGTCCCAGCTGTCCGGGCAATCCCTCCCATCCCCCGGTAAAAACAGGGTGTCCCACCGCGAAAATGAGCACCACAGGCAGGGCGAAGGCCAGGCAGGCGAGGGCCCTGCCCAGGCGGTCATCCACGCCGCGCACCCCGGTTGCAAGATGCAGGGCAAAGGCCGTGTTGTCGTACGAGACATCGGCCGAGATGGACCAGGCCAGCAGGAAGGCAGCCAACGGAGCGGTGAACGCCAGGCTGCCGTAGTCACCGGACTGGCTTCCCTGGAACAGCAGCAGGATGGGCAACAAGGGAATGACCACCAGGGAGCCGGCATAGCGCGGATCCCGGAGCCAATAGGTCAACGACCGTGCTGTCACCGCGCCGGCCGGCGTTGCGGGCAGGAGACCGAAAAGTCCCATTTTCCCGCCCTTCCTGCTTCCGCTTCCCGCGTACGGCGGATTAACCAGGGCCCGTTCCAGGAGGACCTTCCAGCACCAGGCAAGGCCGGCCAGCGTGGCCAGTGCGACGAGCAACTTGGCAGCCGCATCACCTGGCCGTCCTGCCGCGATGTCACCGCCGAGGGACCACGCCGCGCCCAGCGGCGTCCAGGCCAGAGTCCGGGCAAGCTCCGGCAGAAAGCCGGCGGAGGCTGAGATCCCCCGGGACACTCCTGCCACGATGGGCCCCATCAGGACCAAAGGAACCATAAAGGCAATGGCGCTGACATCCTTGAAACGGCGGGACGCGGCAAGGCTGGCCGTTGCCGTCGTCACCACCTTGGACAGGACAATGCAGCTAAGGACCCCCAGGGCGGCCCCGACGAGCGCCGCCAGTCCGGGGAACACGCCGCGGGACCAGGTCCAGACGGTGGCGAGCGCCACGAGCGCCGTGGCCAGGCCCGGAATGCCAATGAGGCCCCCGAGGGCCAGCCCGGCCAACAGCTGCCGCATCGGGATGGCGGACGTTGTAAAGCGGGACGGATCGAGGGTCAGGTCTGCCGCCGAGGCCACCACCGGGATGATGCCCCAGCCCAGGATGGCCGCCGAACCGCCCAGCACCACGGCAGTCTGCGCGAGCTCACTGTCTTCTTGGCGGAGCAGCACAAGCGCCAGCACCAGCGCCCCCACCAGCCCCAGCGCATACAGTCCGCCGAAGGCCATGCCAACCAGCTGCCAGGGGCTCCGCCGCAGGCCGTTGCGGAGCAGGGTCAGCTTGAGCCTCAGAAGGTGCGCAACCATTCCAGGCCTTCCGTATGGTTCCGGCCGCCCACCAGATCGACGAACCTGTCCTCGAGGGAAGCACCCGCGCGTACCTCATCCACCGTCCCGGCCGCCAGCAGCCTGCCGGCCGCCACCACCGCCACGTGGTCGCACATACGCTGGACCAGGTCCATGACGTGGCTGGAGACGATGACCGTGCCGCCGGAGGCCACATAGCGGTCCAGGATGGCGCGGATATTGGACGCCGAAACGGGGTCCACAGATTCGAACGGCTCATCCAGCACCAGGAGCCGCGGAGCGTGGATCAGGGCAGAAGCGAGCGCGATCTTCTTGGTCATGCCTGCCGAATAATCCACCACGAGTGTGCCGGCATCCTGGCTGAGGTCCAGGGCGGACAGGAGCTCCGCTACCCGCGGGGAGACCACATCCTTGTCCATCCCCCGGAGCAGTCCCGCATAGGTCACCAGTTGTTCGCCGGTGAGCCGGTCAAAGAGGCGGACTCCGTCAGGGAGTATGCCCATCAGCCTTTTGGCCTCCAGCGGCCTGGACCAGACATCCACTCCGTGGACCACGGCAGTGCCGAAGTCGGGACGCAGAAGACCCGTTGCCATTGACAGGGTGGTGGTTTTGCCGGCGCCATTGGGGCCTACGATGCCAAAAAACGAGCCAGCCGGCACGTCGAGGCTGATGCCGTCCACGGCGATTTTTCCGCCGAATCTCTTGGCGAGGCCACGGATGGACAGGGCTGGAACCGTGCCGGCGTGCGCCACCGGATCAGCATGCGGAGCAGTCATACTGCCACCCTAGACCTACCGCACACCTGAGGGGGTCGTCCCCGAGGAGTAGGGACAAAGGCGTACGGACTGACTCACTAAGGACTAAAACGCATGCCGTGGCAGGGCGCGTTCGTATTGGGGCGGCCAGCTAATGTCATGGCCCAGTTCAAAGGCGGCACGCAGCCACCAATGCGGGTCGCGCAGGGCGGCCCTGGCGATGAACACACCGTCTGCCTGCCCGGTGGCCAGGGCGTGCTCGGCCTGTCCTGCGGAGGTAAGCAGGCCTACGGTTCCGGTGGGAACACCGGCTTCCCGCCGGATCCGTGCGGAGAATCCTGTCTGATAGCCGGGGCCGGGCTTGATCTGCTGGTGGGCGACGGCTCCCCCGCTGGAAACGTCCACCAGGTCCACGCCATGCTCTGCCGCCTGCTCAACCAGGCGCACCGAGGCCTCAATATCAATCCCGCCCTCTGCCCAGTCCGTGGCCGAAATCCTGAGCAGCAGCGGCATGGATTCAGGGATGGCATCGCGGACAGCATCTATCACGGCGAGCATCAGGCGGTTCCGCCCGGTTTCATCACCGCCCCATGCATCCGTCCGGGTGTTAGCCAGCGGACTCTGGAACTGGTGCAGCAGATAGCCGTGCGCACCATGGACTTCAAGCGTGTCAAACCCGGCGTCAACGGCACGGACGGCGGCGGCAGCGAAATCGGCAACCACACCGTTGATCTGGTCCTCACTCATCCCGGCGGGCTCTGCATAGCCGTCAAAGGCCAACGGGGACGGTCCCACGGTGGTCCAGCCGCCGTCGGACTCAGGCACGCTGCCCCGCTGGCCGGAGAACGGCCAGTACGTAGAGGCCTTCCGGCCGGCGTGGGCAAGCTGGGCACCGATCTTCGCCTCTGCTGCGCCGTGCTTGTGCACAAACGAGGTTATCCGTTGCCATGCTTCGGCCTGCTCGTCGTTGTACAGCCCGGCGTCACGCGGGCTGATCCGGCCCTCCGCGTTCACGGCCGCAGCTTCGGTGAGGATCAGCGCGGCGCCGCCAGCGGCGAAGGATCCCAAATGCATCAGGTGCCAGTCGTTCGGAAGTCCGGGGGCGGCGTCGGGACTGCAGCTGTACTGGCACATGGGTGACACCCAGCCGCGATGCTGGAGCTCCAATGAGCGCAGCTTGAGCGGCTGGAAGAGAGCCGGCACTAAAACAGCACTCTCGCCAGGCCTTGGCGGGCTTTGGCAACGCGCTCGTCCGAGGTGCCAACCACCTCGAAGAGTTCAAGGAGCCGGATGCGCGCAGTTTCGCGTTCCGGGCCGAAGTTGCGCCCGATAAAGCTGACAAGGCGGTTCAGGCCGTCTTCTACATGTCCGCCGCCGACGTCCAGGTCCGCAACGCTCAGCTGGGCATCCAGGTTGTCCGGTTCGTCGGCCGCCAGTGTGCGCAGCTCCTCGGTGTCCTGGACGGACAGCGGCTGAAGCCGTGCCATCAGTTCCACCTGGGCAAGGCCGGTCTTGGCCTCCGCATCTGCGGGCATTTCCAGGAGCGCCTGGCGGTAGGCTGCGGCGGCGGCTTCATAGTCCCCCGCTTCGATGGCGTCGAAGGCTGCCTGGTGCAGCGGGGGAAGCGGCGCGGGGTCTGCGTCCTCCGGCGCCTTGCCGCCGAGGCTTCCGGTGACCCCGTTGGCAGCGGCCACCTTCAGCAGTTCCTCAAGCAGGCTGCGCATTTGGGCTTCGTCGGCGCCGCCTTGGAACAGCGGCACGGGCTGGCCCTTGAGGACGGCCACCGCGGTGGGTACGGCCTGCACCTGGAAAGCCTGCGCGAGCTGCGGGAATGCGTCGATGTCCGCTGCAGCAAGCACCAGGCGGCCGGCGTAGCTGCCCACCACGCGCTCGAGGGTGTCCAGCATTTGGGCAGATTCCGGTGAATAGCCGGCCCACAGCGCGAAGACCACCGGCACCTGGGCGGAAAGCTCCACCAGCTCCTGGAAATTTCCCTCCGTGACGTTGACCCGCAGCGGAGGCGCGCCGGCATCAGGGGCCCCTGACTCCGCGGCGCCGCCCGGGCCGCCGCCTGGAGCGGCGCTTCCCGGACTGCGTTCCGCCGGCGCAGGCGGCGCGGGGCGCTGTTTCAGCGCGGAAAGGTCGACGGCGCCTCGCAAGTTAAGCGGGCTGGCAGCGGCTGGAGGGACTGGGCGGGAAGCAGGCGAACTCATGCTTTCCACTCTAGCCACTCCGACCGCTGCCCGGGGTAATCCGTAGTTGGCGCCGTCTTGGCGGCGGCCGCCCTACTTGAAGCTTGCGCCAACCAGCCCGCGGGTTGCGGCCACCAGCTTCATGGGATCACTTGAACCGGCAGGCGGAATATAGACAGCCATCGACTCAGCGAAACTCAGGACCATTCCGGTGGTGGTCTCCTTGCCGCCGGCAAGCGCGGCGGCGTCGTCACCGATGGTCAGTTTGTCGCCGGATGCCTTGGGCGTGCCGTCAAACCCGAAGTTGATGCGGCCCAGGACCAGTGCCCCGCCGTCGGCTGTGCGGAACACCACGGTGCTTTCGGGCACTACTTTGTGGGTGAAGGAAAAGTTGCCGTTCTCGCCTGACTTCACCACTTCAGCCTGGTAGGACAGGGTATCGGCGATGTACGGCGAGGATTCGCCTTCCACCAGCTTGTCCTTGAAGCTTGAATCTGCCGTGCTCAGGCGGTCGGCGAGACCGGCCAGGGCCTCCTCGCCGCTGTAAGCCAGGCCTGACTTGTCATTGGCCGCCAGCGTTTGGGTTCCGCCCCGGGCGATCGATGGGAATGTGGTTCCCGGCTGAAGCGGCGTGGTCTCCACCAGTTTGTAGTTCTCACGCGGCGACGGCTGGACCAGCGTCAGCAGCTGCGGAACAACGTTCCCCTCGCCCTGGGTGACAGCCATGACAGACCTCGGCCATGCGCGTCCGCTGGTCACCACAGTGGTGAGGAGCTTCGTCGAGCGCACCGGCATGCGGGCCTCGTACGATCCCACCTCTGACCGGATCTTGTAGTTCTGGGTGCGGACCTCCAGCTCAGTTCCAGCCACGCGGTCGGCAAGCTTGCTGGCGTCCTTGGCCGCATCTCCGGCATCGGTGGCACTTGATACCTGCTCCAGGATGCGCCGGAACTGGGAGTCAATGAGGACGGGTGACGCTGGGGCGGCGCCGGCAGCGGACTCCGTGGACGGAGCCGGGGCAGGCGTTGTGGTGGCGTTGGCCGCAGCACCCGTTCCGGCCAGAACCGCGGCCGTGACAGCGGCGGTGAGAATGCCGGTGGCGGTGGCTCCGCCGGGCGTCACCCTGGGCAGCCGTGCCGCAGCGCGGGCCTCAGCCTTGGCCCGTGCCCGCTTGGCGAAGAGGCTTCCCTGGCCGCTGCCGCCCCCGCTCTCACCGTTCGGCTTCCGCGCAGAGAGAACAGCCAGGGCAATACCGGCGAGGACCAGCAGTCCGCCAATAACCATCAGGGGAACGGCCCACGGCGTGGCCGTATCGTTCGGGAACGTCATGGAGATGGAAGACGGGGCGGGCTTTGTGCCGTCGGAGGCGAGCAACAGCGACCAGTCACCATCTGCGGGAGGAGTCCAGGAGTAGTCCAGTTCGCCGCTAGCATTTTCGCTGGAAACCCACAGATCGGACCCGGCGGGGCTGGGCGCAGTGGCTTCGCCGCCCGCGTGCTCCACCTGAAGCGACTTCTGGTCTTCGGAAACACCCGTGACGGTGTTATGGGCCGTCTGGCCCACCCACGCGTCCACATCATCCGGGCGGCCGGCCGCAAGGATGAAGTTGCCGTCACCCTTGATGTTGATTTTCACCGTCCCGCCATGGAGCGAACGGAGATTCTGGTCAATGACGGTCAGCGGCGCCTCGGCGGCGTCTGTGGGAGCCGAGGCCGTAAAGGTCTCGGACGGGGCCCAGATGGTCTTCTGGCCGATACCGGCCAGAAGTGTCAGGAGGCCGAGCAGCACGAGTGCGACTGCAGTCTTGAAACGCAAAGGAAACACCTATCATCAGCGGGGGTTTACCTTCAATAGTAACCAGTTTGTTACCAATAGCTCAGTTCAGGGCGGCAGAAGGCCCCGCTCGGGGCAACGGCTCGGGCGTCCCACCCTGCTGTTCACAAGGCTGCTGATAGTGTTTGCGATGATCATCACACCGGCCCGCAGCGACGGCGCCACGCACGGAACAGGCCCCAAAACGCAGTGACTGACAAGACGGAAGAGTTCCCAGCGGGACAGGAGAATCCAGCGTCCGCTGACCCCCTGCCGGCTAAGCCGGAGCGGCAGGCGAGGCCGGGGCGGGCCACGCGGGCAGGGTCCGCCGCAGCCGCTCTGGGATCTGTCCTGCGCCGCCTCCGCCAGCCGCTGCCCGGGGCACAGCCGCGGCTACGTTTTGAGATGCCGCCGGAATATTCGCAGCACGAAGCTGACACAGATGCCTCCGGCCAGCCGGCCGCGCCGTTCGGCAACCCGGGGCCCAGAATGTCCGCCCAGCACCCGCTCTATCTGGGGTTCATGGGCACAGTGGGCGTTGGACTGGCCCTCCTGTTGTACTGGATCGGCTCCAACAACACGCAGCTCCTGCTGTGGATCGTTGCGGCCCTCTTTATCGCCCTGGGACTGGATCCGGTGGTGCGGTGGCTGGAAGGCCGGAGGATTCCGCGCCCGGCCGGCATCCTTGTTGCCGTGACAGTGCTGATCACTGCAGTGACAGGTTTTTTTGCCACCCTGATCCCCACCATCGTGGAACAGGTCACCGAAATTGTGCAGCAGGCGCCAGTCTGGATTCGCGACTTCATCGACTCCGAGTTCTTCCGCAGCCTGGATGACCAGTTTGGCGTGCGCGACCGCATCAGCGAAGAGCTGAACAAGTTCGTCAACGATCCTGCGGCGATGAGCGGCATTTTCGGCGGGGTGCTGGGCTTCGGCTCTACCCTGGCCAACGGGCTGTTCGGTACCTTGATCGTCCTGGTGCTTAGCCTCTACTTCCTGGCGGCTCTGCCTGCCATGAAGAAGTGGGGCTACCGCCTGGCAGCCCGCTCACGGCGGGCCCGGGTGGAGGCACTCTCCGAGGAAATCACGCGCTCCGTGGGCAACTACGTGATCGGGCAAGCCTGCGTGGCACTGTTGAACGCTACGTTCGCATTCATCGTCATGACCATCCTGGGCATCCCGTTCGCCGTCCTGCTGGCGTTCGTGGTGGCCCTGCTTGCCTTCATTCCGCTGGTGGGAGGCCTGATCGCAGCTGTTGTGGTGCTCCTGGTCTCACTGACCGAAGGGTGGCAGACCGCGGCCGTCTACGCGGTCTGCTACTTCGCCTACCTGCAGTTTGAGGCCTATTTCATCTCGCCGCGCATCATGCAGAAGGCGGTTGCGGTGCCCGGTGCCGTGGCTGTCATCTCCGTCATTGCCGGCGGCAGCCTGCTGGGCGTCCTCGGCGCGCTGATCGCCATACCCACGGCCGCCGCCATCCTGCTGCTGGTCAAGGAGATCTATATTGTCCGCCAGGACAAACACTAGGCAGGACAGGCACTAGCCAACTGCTGTCGCTACCGGGCCGTCCCATTCCTGCGGAAGCCCGCCCGGACCGGCGCCGGCTTCGGTCACCTCATCCACAATCTCGTTGAGTGCCCGGCCGGCGTATTTCTCACCCACCCAAAGGTGTTTGGCGCCGTCGACCCCTGTAACGCGGGCCTGGGGCACCAGGCGGAAGCGTTCGGCCGCCGCCGCAGGGCGGAGGTAGTCATCGTGTTCGGGCACCAGCACCGCCAGCGGTTTGCCGCTCTCCGCCCATTGCCCCAGGTGGGCGTCAGTGGCCCGGTGCAGCGGGGGCGAGAGCAGGACGGCTCCTTCCACCTGGGAGGCCACAGGCTCCACCGCCCCGTACATCAGCGCCAGCTCCGTGCCGAAGGACCACCCCACCAGCCACCGGTTGGGCAGCCGCCGCTCTACTGCAAATCGGACGGCAGCCTCTACGTCGAACCGTTCGCCGATCCCTTCCTCAAAAGAGCCGTCGCTGGTTCCGCGGGGAGAGGCCGTTCCCCGGGTGTTGAACCTCAGCACGGCGATGCCGGCAAGGGCAGGAAGCCTGTAGGACGCCTTGCGGTACACGTGCGAATCCATAAATCCGCCGTGGGTGGGAAGCGGGTGCAGGGTAATGAGGGTGGCGCGGATCGATCCCGATTCCGGCAGCGCGAGCTCACCCACCAGCGTGTGACCGTCCTCTGTATGCAGTTCCACATTCTCGCGCCGGGCCGGAAGGACCGTGGAGGCACGGATGGGCGAAGGACCTGTGGGCTGGTTGAATTCGTACGACGCCGGATCAAAAGTCATGCCTGCCAGCTTAGCGACTTGCGCGGCACCGGATGGTCTTATCAGCGGTAGCGGTAACTCCGTGACATCCAGCAGTTGGTGTGCCAGTGGCGGCGATCCGCGAGTCCGGCGGCGGCACCGAACAGGTGGTCGTCCTTCCACACCACCAGGTGGGCAACGCCAGGCAGGACGGCCGTTGAGCAGCCGGGGCAGATGTACGTCTTTTCGGCGTTCTTGGCGGTCATGGTCCTGACCATCCATTCGCCGTCGGGAGCACTTTCGCGGCGGGCGATTCCTGCCCGCGCCCGTTCCAGGTCCAGCTCGGGTATTTCTCCGCCGCCTTTCTTACCTGCGCCCTTGCCTGCGGGTCCCCCACCTTTTCCGGATGTGAGACGGCGGGGACGGTTGGAACGCGGCATGCCTCCATTCTGCCCCAGCCCAGGCGGCCTGCGCGCCCGGAACCGGCCCGGCCAGGCCGTCCGGCGACCGGGCCGGTGGCGAGACGGTAGTCTGTACGGCGTGCGACTTGTCATAGCCAGATGTTCCGTTGATTACGTTGGCCGGCTCAAAGCCCATCTCCCCCTTGCCACCCGGCTCCTCCTGGTCAAGGCAGACGGCTCGGTGCTGGTCCATTCCGACGGCGGTTCCTACAAGCCGCTGAACTGGATGAGCCCGCCAGCCACCCTCCGTGTGTCCTCGCCCGAAGATGTTGACCTGGAGCTGGGGGTCACCGAGCAGTGGACCGTGCAGTCTGCCAAGACCGACGACCGCCTCATCATTAACATCCACGAGCAGATCCACGAGTCCGCCCACGACCTGGGGATCGACCCTGGCCTCATTAAGGACGGCGTGGAAGCGGACCTGCAGCGGCTGCTGGCAGAACAGATCGAAACCCTGGGCTCGGGCTTCTCACTGATCCGGCGTGAGTACTTCACTGCCATCGGCCCAGTGGATATCCTGGCCCACGACGCCGACGGGGCCACGGTGGCCATCGAACTCAAGCGCAGGGGCGATATCGACGGCGTCGAACAGCTGACCCGCTACCTTGAGCTGCTGAACAGGGATCCGCTGCTGGCGCCGGTCCGTGGGATTTTTGCGGCCCAGCAGATCAAACCACAGGCCAAAGTTTTGGCGGCCGACCGCGGAATCGACTGCATCACTCTGGATTACGATGCGATGCGCGGCGTGGACGACAGCGAATCCCGCCTGTTCTGACTCCGTCCTGGTCCGTTGAACCACCCCGGACCCGGCGCCATATGCCGCTGACGAGGGCGTTCACCCGCTTTTTACCCAAATTTTGTCGGATTGGCCGTTTAGACCGTTGACCTGACGGAACTGTCGTGAAATTCTTATATGAGTCTTTGTGTAGGTGTTTTTCATGCTCGCAAGACATGTTGCGAGCGCGAAGCTCCTGCAGCGCCGATTCCCCAGGAACCGGCAATCCAGGATTCTTCTCGCGGAGTGACCAAGTCCAGCACGAGGTGTGCTGGACTTAGACAAGTTCCATAATGAGGAGAAATAAATGGCACAGGGAACCGTCAAGTGGTTCAACGCTGAAAAGGGCTTCGGCTTCATCACCCCGGATGACTCCGATGGCGATGTCTTCGTTCACTACTCTGAGATCCAGACCGGTGGCTTCAAGACCCTCGACGAGAACCAGCGCGTTCAGTTCGAGATCGGTCAGGGCGCCAAGGGCCCCCAGGCTACCGGTGTAACGCTGGTCTAGTCCCTCGTGGGACGGCCGCACAAGCGGCCATCTGCGAAAAAGTGGTCCCCGGCATTCGTGCCGGGGACCACTTTTTGTCCTGCAGCTTTCTCCCCAGAGAGTAAAGCGACTATCCAACAGGTCGCCGGTAACAGGGCGTCGGATTGACCACCGATTTTGCGGAAGACTTTATCGGTCACAAATGTTTCAGTTCCTGAATTATCAGGATCCCGTTAGCTTACGAGTTCCCGCAGCAACCGGGCACCCTGCCGAAGCGAGAGCCCTGGCAGATAAGCCCGGGTGAGGGCCCTGCCGATCGCAGGCAGCTGCAGCGGATCCTGGTAATAGAGGTACAACGTGCGGTAATCAGGTCTGAAGCGTGACTTGAAGGCCGCCAGCGAGCGGAACCCATAGACCGGTTCCAATGCGTGGCCCACGACGTCGAGGATGCGCGCAAAGTTCTCGGCCGGCATGGGCTCGGGTGCCTCCCCCGCTTCCTGGTCGTTAACAGTGTCGGCGTCAGTGTCCCCAGGACGACGCGCCAGCGGCGATCCGGACAGGGAGATGAACTCCACCGATTTCCGAAGTTCCAGGACTGCGGAGGCGATCAGGAATTCCATCACCCCGGGAAATCCCTCAGCACCCCGGCGCATGACGTCCAGCGTACGGCTGACCAGCCTCCCGCCGTCGTACACGGGGAGCCAGCTGGTGACCCCGTGGACGATGCCGTCCCCGTCCACGGCGAGGCAGCACAACACCTCATCGTCCATCAGTTCATCTATGCCGCCCAGGGTAAAACCCATTTCCGGAACCGACTTGCCGGCCGCCCACTCTTCAGACACCTCGCTGAGCTGGGCACGAAGGCCGGCGGGCAACCCTTCGTAGGTCCCCCAGACTGCCTTCACTCCGGTCTTGGCCGCCCGATTCAGGGCGGTGCGCACGTTTTGCCATTCCTTACCCTTGAATTCGAGCTCCCTCACGGCAAGCCTCGTCTCCTGAGCTACCGCCACCCGGTGAAATCCCCGGTCCCGCAGAAGCGGCCACAGCCTGTCTTCGCATGAGTAGAACGCCGGAATGAGGGCATGGCCGCTGCAATAGGCCAGGAAACCCTCAGCCACGGCCGGATGGCCTTGCCTCGCGCCAAACGGGCCGGCCAGCGTCAGCGCCACGCTGCCGTGCTGCTGGTACGCCACAGCGCCGCGGCCATCCGGGCTGAACCAGTAGCGGTTGGGTTCCCAAAGTGCCATCCAGGACAGCGAATCGCCCCCTTGATGCAGGAGACTGCGCACCGCAGCCCTGTCGTTGCTGCCGGAATCGTGGCCGTGGTGCCGGCCCAGGAGGACCGACCAGACGCCCACCAGGGTGATGATCCAGAAGACCGGCCCGGAGTAGGCAAAGATGAACGATTCCAGGCTGTTGCGTTCCGCAAACACACGTTGATAAAGGTTGGGAATCGGTACCGGAAGGTATTGCCGGGACAGTTCCGCCAGCAGGCCGAGCAGCCCTCCATCCCGGGCCATTCCGCCGGCCCCGAGCCAGGCCAGCGTGTAGCTTCCCGTCAGGGCCAGCCAGACACCGCCAACCACGGCTGCCAGTTTCCTTCTGGCAGAAGGGGACGTCTCCACCCTGAACTGCCGCCGGTTGAGCCACAACAGGATTGTCAGCAGCAGCGGTACTGTCACCAGGGGCAGGATGTGGGCAAAACCCGACCCCATCGCCGCGGTGTGCGGCCGGGACGGATAATGCGGGATCAGTGCGAACAGGGCCAGGTAGACGGCTGCCAAGGCCGTGACCGCCAGCTGGAGGGTGAGGGCGATGCGCAGCGCCATCCGGCGGCCACGGCGCATTCCGTCGGCGCAGATGAGCAGCAGGACCACCGGCACGATGGCCAACGCAAGTCCGAAAGGTCCGGCGAAGCCCTGCCTCCCGGCCTCCAAACAGGAAGCCTCCACTGTGGCACCGCAGTTGAATTCAAGCTGGCCCAGTGTAGGCAACGGGTTCAGGACAACGTCGCGCAGCAGTGCAAGCGGACCGGTAGGTGTCCGGGCCACCGCCGTGAGGATGGGGCCAACCGCAAAGACGGCAACAGTCAGGGCAAGGAGGTTCCTGGTCTCACGGCCGGTGGAGCGGTGGCGGTGAGGCTGGCCGGATTCGGCCTGGATCCATCCACCGGCAGCGAGGCCAAGGAGTGCCCCCAGCAGGCCGATCACGGTCTCCGCGTGTCCGACGTAAAGAACCAGCAAGAGCGACACGGACAGCAGCACTGTCCGAAGCCTGCGCTGCCACAGGACCGGAAGCCTGCCGCTCGCCGCCAGGGAAACGGTCAGGACGGCTCCGTAGGGTCCGATCAGCGCACTGTCTGCCATGAGGCCCAGCCAGCCGTCCCCTGCATACCGGGCAAGCTGGGTGAGCAGCAGGAACACCGTGACGGAGGCAAACTGGCCGCCGAAGAACAACGCGGCAGCGGCCAGCGTTCCGAGTTTCCTCTCAGCCAGGCCCAGCAGCAGGAGGATCATCAGGGATGCCGTGAGGTAGGCCACGGGGTTGGTGGCAAAGAACAGCGACGTGAAGAGTGACCACCAGCTGCCGGACTTCAACCCCGGGCCGCTGACTCCGGCAACGTCCAGCATTGACTCCGGCGGCCCGCTGAGGAAGCTCCCGGTGATGGCACCCGTCAGGAGAAAGACAACCAGAACAGCCAAGGTGAACGGCACCGACGCGAGGCGGCCCATGATCCTCTTCCACGTGGGCCGTCCCACCGTCGCCCAAGCCAGGGCAGCCGTGCGGATGCCAGTGCCCGCGCTCATGGCTTCAGTCCCCAGCGTGCGGCCAGGAAGTCCAGCCCGCCTGCCATTCCCTTGGACGGTGTGGCCCAGGAGTGGCCGGCAGACTGCACCTGTTTGGCTTCGACGCTGAAGCCTGACTTTCGGGCAGCCTCGGCAAGCTTGTCCATGTAGCCCACAAACTCCGGATCACGCTCGCCGGCTGCAAAGTAGATCCCGCTGGAGTCGAACCTGGTCCGTTCCATCATGGACAGCGGCGTCTGGCGGTCGAAGGCCGCTGTGTCACCGGGGAACGAGGCGTCGATCGTCTTCTCCCTCTCCTTGGCCAGGGCCGGCTCGAGTTCGCTGGAGAACGCCAGCACCGAGCTGAAGATGTCCGGATGCCGGGTGCCCATCTGGAGGGCGCACGTCGCACCGAACGAGAACCCGCCCACAGCCCATTTCCGGTGGTTGGGATCAACGTCCAGTGTGGCGCTGATCCAGCGGGGAACGTCGTCGGACAGGTAGGTGTCAGCCTGCGCTATCCGGCTGTCCATGCAGAGGGTGTTCGCCGACTGGGAACCATTGGGATCCGCGACCACCACAACCGGCGCCACCCCGCCATGGGCCGCTGCGAAGCTGTCCATGTGGACACGCAGGGCCCCCCCGGTGAGCCAATCGGAGGGCCCGCCCGGCTGGCCGGAGAAAAGAAGCAGCACCGGAAGGGCGGGACGGTTAGCGGCAAAGTAGGCCGGTGGCAGATAGACGTAGGCCTCGCGGGTGGCCATCCCGGATGCCAGTCCGGGGATCGCCGCCTTGCGCAGGACGCCCTCGCCCGGAAGGTCCCCCTGCGGCCGCCATCCTTCGAGGAGCACAGGGGCCGCGGCCTCGGCCTGCCGCGTCAGTGCAGGTTCCAAGGTGGCTACCCGCGCGACGGCCGTGCCCATGACGTCGCTGACTGTGCGGTTGAGGCCGAAGTAGGCGTTGATCTGGACGGCAGAGAGCAGCAGCACCAAAAGGAACGCTGCGCATCCTGCGCTTCGCTGGCGCCACGAGCTTCGCGGCAGGCGGACCACCAGCAGAATCAGCGCGGAAACGGCCAGGACCGTCCAGATCAGGACCTCGACCGGAAGATCGTCGGGGAAGGTGGAAAAGACATCAATCAATGCCCAGTGCACCGCGGCAACAACTACGAGGCCGGCGACAAGGGAGAAAGTGAGGGCCTTCAGCCAACGGCGGGTACCGGAAGCGGGGGGACGCCACACGAGATAGAGTGCTGCGGCCGCGCCGAGGACGCACACGGTCCAGAAAACCGGGCCGTCTGTCAGGCGCACGTCGGCGACAAAATCCACGATGGCTAGCGCCAGGTGCCCACGCCGATGACCGGACCGGCCTCAAGCCAGGATGACAGCCCCGCGTAGGCATCGAACTTCATGGCCAGCCTCAGGTCGTGGCCTTCGTACCTCAGCTCCACGATCACGACGTCGGGCTGGACCTTGACTGCCTCAGCCTCGGTCGGCTTCCGGCGGCCCAGGAGTTCAAGGGAACTGCGCTTGAACCTGTGCTTGGGACGGACGCTCAGCGAGAGCAGCCGGAACCATTCAAGGTCGTTGTCCTGATAACGACAAACCCCCATCTGCCAGCTGTTTCCAGCCATGCAAATGGAGGCGTCCACCGTGCCCAGGGCGCGCCGTAAATTGAAGCGGCGCACCCCGGAAAGACACAGTGCAAAGATCAGCAATCCAAAAACGACTGCCATGGCGATGAACGGAAGACTCGGAGCGTCCATCAAGGTCGTGCTAGCGGATCCCAGCAGTAGCCGCGTCACCCAACTGGGCGTTGTCAGCAACAATAACCACGCGGTTGTTGTCGACGGAGAAGAATCCGCCGTCAACAACTACGGCAATGCGGTCACCGGAAACCGGCTGAATCGCCAGTTCACCTTCGGCCAGGATCGCCAGCAGGGGCGCGTGGCCGGGCAGGATTCCGATTTCACCATCGCTGGTGCGGGCCTTGACCATCTTGGCCGCTCCGGACCACACGAAATGGTCCGCTGCGACAATCTCAACCTCAAGCTCAGCCATATTACTTGGTCTGTTCCTGGATCTTGGCCCACTGGCGCTCAACGTCATCCAGGCCGCCGACGTTGAAGAACGCCTGCTCTGCAATGTGGTCAAGCTCGCCGTCGCAGATGGCGGTGAAGCCTTCCACGGTATCCTTGATGGAAACCGTGGAGCCCTCGACGCCGGTGAACTGCTTGGCGGTGTAGGTATTCTGCGACAGGAACTGCTGGATGCGGCGTGCACGGGACACGACGATCTTGTCCTCTTCCGAGAGCTCGTCAACGCCGAGGATGGCGATGATGTCCTGGAGTTCCTTGTTCTTCTGCAGGATCTGCTTAACACGGACAGCCGTGTTGTAGTGGTCCTTGCCGATGTACTGGGGATCCAGGATTCGGGAGGTGGAGGTCAGCGGATCCACGGCCGGGTACAGGCCACGCGATGCGATTTCACGGGAGAGCTCCGTGGTGGCATCGAGGTGGGCGAACGTGGTGGCCGGAGCCGGGTCGGTGTAGTCATCCGCGGGAACGTAGATGGCCTGCATCGAGGTGATGGAGTGGCCCTTGGTGGACGTGATGCGCTCCTGGAGGAGACCCATCTCGTCTGCAAGGTTGGGCTGGTAGCCCACAGCCGACGGCATGCGGCCGAGGAGGGTGGAGACCTCGGAGCCTGCCTGCGTGAAGCGGAAGATGTTGTCGATGAACAGCAGCACGTCCTGGTTCTGCACATCGCGGAAGTACTCCGCCATGGTCAGGGCAGACAGTGCCACGCGCAGGCGCGTTCCCGGCGGTTCATCCATCTGGCCGAATACAAGGGCGGTGTCCTTGAGGACGCCGGCCTCTTCCATTTCGACCCAGAGGTCGTTACCTTCACGGGTACGCTCGCCAACACCGGCGAATACCGATGTACCACCGAAGTTGCGGGCAACACGGGTGATCATTTCCTGGATCAGAACGGTCTTGCCGACACCGGCACCGCCGAAGAGGCCAATCTTTCCACCCTTGATGTAGGGGGTGAGAAGGTCGATGACCTTGATGCCGGTCTCCAGCATCTCGGTGGAGCCCTCAAGCGTCGCGAAGGCGGGAGCCTTGCGGTGGATCGGCCAGCGTTCGCTGATGTCCAGTTCAGATTCGGCAACGTCGAGCGGCTGTCCGAGGACGTTGAAGATGTGGCCCTTGACGCCGTCGCCTACGGGCACGGAGATCGGGGAACCGCTGTCCACCACGGACGTGCCACGGACAAGTCCGTCAGTGGCCTGCAGGGCGATGGCGCGAACGAGGTTGTCGCCCAGGTGCTGGGAGGTCTCGAACGTGATGGTCTTGGTCTCACCGTTGAGAGTAATCTCGGTGGTGAGTGCGTTGTAAATCGACGGGATTGCGTCAGCCGGGAATTCGACGTCGACAACCGGGCCAATAACACGTGCGATACGGCCGGTGGCACCGGACGTTGCGGCTACGTGTTCGGTAGCAGTGGCAGTCATCTCTCTCACTTCACTCAGTAGATGGCGTGGGGTTAAGTTTATCTGTTGTGGTGCAGGTCCAGCTGGAACCGAGGCGCAACAGGCTAGGACGCGAGAGCGTCTGCGCCGGCAACGATTTCGGAAAGCTCCTGCGTAATTTCAGCCTGGCGGGCGGTGTTGCGCAGACGCGTGTACTTCTTGATGAGGTCCGTCGCGTTATCGCCTGCGGACTTCATCGCCCGCTGGCGCGCAGCGAGCTCGGAAGCTGCTGCCTGCAACATGGCTGCGAAGATACGGGATTCGATATAGCGCGGCAGCAAGGCATCAAGGACCTGCTCCGTTTCCGGCTCGAACTCGTACAGCGGCAAGAGCTCCGATTCCGAAGCGGCCTGCTCTTCAACTACTTCAAGCGGGAGGAGACGGATGACCGTCGGCTCCTGCGTGACCATGGATTTGAAGCGGGTGTAGACGACGTGGATCTCGTCCACGCCACCCTCTTCGAACTCCGTTGCGAACTCGGCCAGCAGTGTTTCGCCGACTTCACGCGCAGTCTCGAACTCAGGTGCGTCCGTGCCCCCGGTCCAGACCCGTTCATACTGCCGGTTCCGGAATTCGAAGTACGCCTGCGCCTTGCGGCCGACGAGGTAGGTCTTGACTTCCTTGCCTTCAGCGTGGAGCAGCTCATTGAGACCTTCCGCCTGCTTGAGCACACTGGCCGAATAAGAACCTGCCAGGCCACGGTCCGAGGTGATTACCAGGACTGCGGCACGGCGGATCTGCTCCGGCTCAGTGGTCAGCGGGTGGTCGATTTCGCTTTGGCTGGCGACAGCAGAAACGGCGCGTGTGATCGCGTTCGCGTAAGGCAGTGAAGCTGCTACGCGCGCACGGGCCTTGCCGATGCGCGAGGTAGCGATCAGTTCCATCGCCTTGAAGATCTTGCGCATCGACGTGGTCGAGCTGATCTTCTGGCGGTAGACCCGGATCTGGGCTCCCATACTTATCCTTTCCTAAGATTCCGTTGATCGGGGGTGCCGGACCGCTCGGGCCCGGCACCCCCGCCCAGCGAAACTAGCGCTTCTGCTTGACGATTTTTTCCTGGTCAACGTCAGCCCCGGAGATAGCGTCGTGCTCCTCGTGGCCGGCTCCTACCAGGTGGTTGTCACCCTCGCCGAAGAAACCCTTTTTGAAGTCCACGATGGCAGTCTTCAGTGCTTCTGCGGTGTCGTCTTCCATCTTGTTGGTCTGGGCCAGCGTGGTGAGGATAGATGACTTGTGCTTGAGGTGTTCCAGGAACTCGGTCTCGAAACGGTTGATGTCCTCAACCGGAACGTCGTCCAGGTGTCCGTTGGTGCCGGCCCAGATGGACACAACCTGGTCCTCGACCGGGAACGGTGAGTACTGGCCCTGCTTGAGCAGTTCCATCAGGCGGGCGCCACGGGTCAGCTGCTGGCGGGAGGCGGCATCCAGGTCCGAGGCAAACATGGCGAAGGCCTGCATGTCGCGGTACTGGGCCAGATCCAGCTTCAACGTGCCGGAGACCTTCTTCATGGACTTGACCTGGGCAGCACCACCGACGCGGGACACGGAGACACCCACGTCAACAGCGGGACGCTGGTTGGCGTTGAAGAGGTCGGACTGGAGGAAGATCTGGCCATCGGTGATCGAGATCACGTTGGTCGGAATGTAGGCGGAGACGTCGTTCGCCTTGGTTTCAACGATCGGCAGGCCGGTCATTGAGCCCGCGCCGAGCTCGTCGGAGAGCTTGGCACAGCGTTCGAGCAGGCGGGAGTGCAAGTAGAAGACGTCGCCCGGGTAGGCTTCGCGTCCCGGCGGGCGACGCAGCAGCAGTGACACTGCACGGTATGCCTCGGCCTGCTTGGACAGGTCATCAAAGATCACCAGCACGTGCTTGCCGCCGTACATCCAGTGCTGGCCAATGGCCGAGCCGGCGTAGGGCGCCAGGTACTTAAAGCCTGCGGGGTCGGAAGCCGGAGACGCCACGATGGTGGTGTACTCCAGTGCTCCGTGGTCCTCCAGGGTCTGGCGGACGGCCGCAATGGTGGAAGCCTTCTGGCCAACACCGACGTAGACGCAGCGCACCTGCTTGGAGACATCTCCTGAAGCCCAGTTGGCCTTCTGGTTGATGATGGTGTCCACGGCAATGGCGGTCTTGCCCGTCTGGCGGTCGCCGATGATCAGCTGACGCTGGCCGCGGCCGATCGGGATCATGGCGTCGATGGCCTTGAGTCCGGTCTGCATCGGTTCGTGGACCGATTTGCGCTGGGTCACGCCGGGAGCCTGAAGCTCCAGCGCACGGGTGGTCTCGGCCTTGATTTCGCCGAGGTCGTCGATCGGCTGTCCCAGCGGGTCAACAACGCGTCCGAGGAACGCGTCGCCTACCGGCACGGACAGGATTTCGCCGGTGCGGTGTACTTCCTGGCCTTCTTCGATTCCGGTGAAGTCGCCGAGGATGATGACGCCGATTTCGCGGACGTCGAGGTTCTGGGCCAGGCCCAGTGTGCCGTCTTCAAAGCGAAGCAGCTCGTTCGCCATGACCGAGGGAAGGCCCTCAACACGGGCGATACCGTCACTCGCGGCGGTTACGCGGCCAACCTCTACGCGCTCTGCGTTTCCGGGTTCGTAGGACGCCGCGAACTCGTTCAACGCATTACGGACGTCGTCGGCGTTGATGGTCAATTCGGCCATCTGCAGTCCCTGCTCTCCTGTTTTCGTGATCATCGTTGCTCACGATGACCGGGGTTTCTATCAGTTAAGTTGTGCTTGTCCGGCTAACCGGCCAGTTGGCGGTGAAGCTGGCCCAGACGGGAGACAACAGAAGCGTCAAGCACTTCGTCACCCACCTGGACACGGATTCCACCGATCAGTGCAGGGTCAACATTGATGTTGACCTTGAGCTCGCGCCCGTACAGGGCGTTGAGCCCCGCCTGGAGGCGGCTTGCCTGCGTCTCCGTCAAGGGACGGGTCACGCTGACTGTTGCGATCCAGCGCTGCTGCCGCTTAGCTGCCAGCTCGGCGAACCGGGCCACCAGCCTGGTGGGCCTGATGCCCCGGGGCTGTGACGCTGCCTGGCCGATGAGGACCTTGGCTTCGTCACTCGCGCCGGGAACCAGCTTCTCAGCCAGCGTGATCTTTGCTGCAGCACTGGCCTGCGGTTCAGACAGAGCACGTTGTGCCTCATGGCTGGAGGCAACGGTCTGGTTGAAGGAGAACAGATCGTTCTCCAGCTCTTCCAGTCCAGAGATTCCGGAGGCAGAAACGGCCGACTTGTTTTCAGCAACGGCAATAACGACCGTTGCGGCAAGAGTCTCGAGTGCATCGCCGATGTCTCGGGCCGATGCCCAGCGTGAACTGGCCAGTCCGCCCGCGATTTCCGCAGCATCAGCGGAGACTTTCCCGCCAACCAACTGCTTGACCAGCGCCGACTTTTCGTCACCGCTGCGGGACGGGTCAGTCAGGGCGCGGCGCAAGCCAGCCGAGCTGTCCACCGTTCCCAGGATTCCGAAGAGTTCCTTAGCCAACTGCAGCGAGGCCGTCGGAAGCTTGGCTTCCAATGCGGTCAGGGCCGTGGTCAGCGATTCGCTCGATACACCTGCCATTATTTAGCTGCACCTGCGTTCTGGGACTCCAGATCTGCCAGGAAGCGGTCAACCACGCGGGCCGAACGCTCGTCATCGTTGAGCGCTTCGCCAACGATGCGGCCTGCCAGCGTGGTGGCCAGTGTGCCGACCTCAGAACGCAGGGACACTACTGCCGCCTGGCGCTCAGACTCGATCTGCACGTGTGCCTGGGCAGTGATTCGGGCGGACTCTGCAGCCGCCTTCTCCTTCAGATCGGCAAGGATCTGAGCGCCTTCTGCACGTGCTTCCTCGCGGATGCGGTTGGCCTCTGCGCGGGCATCAGTCAGCTGCTGCTTGTATTCCTCGAGGGCAGCGGAAGCTTCTGCCTGGGCCTTTTCAGCCTTGGCAATGCCGCCTTCAATAGCCTCGGCACGCTCTGCGAAAGTCTTCTCGAACATCGGGACAATAAACTTGACCACGATGAACATGAGGAGAGCAAAGCCGGCGAGGACGACGCCCATTTCCCAGACGTTGGGAACCAGAGGGTTAGTACCCTCCGTGGCGGCTGAGATGATCAGCTGATTCATAATTCACCCGTCCTTATCTACTCGGTTCTGGATGTTCGCTTGGTTCTGAAGTTTCAGACTAGAGAACGAAAGCGAAGACCAGGCCGAGGATGGCGAGAGCTTCAGTCAGCGCGAGGCCGAGGAATGCGATCGGCTGGAGCACGCGCTGTGCTTCCGGCTGACGTGCCACGCCGTTGATGTAAGCGGCGAACACGAGACCAACACCGATACCACCTCCGATTGCGGACAGACCGTAACCTACGAGGTTGAGATTGCCTTCCATTTTTTTCCTTTCAAGATGCCATCTGTGTGGCAGGTTGTTTGGTTTGCTTCATCCCCGAGGGGAAGTTTGTGGGTGCCTAGTGGCTGTCCGCGTGCAGGGCGCCTTCAATATAGATGGCTGTAAGCAGCGTGAACACGTAAGCCTGCAACGCCATGATCAGCGCTTCGAGCATGTACATGGCAATCGCGCCGCCGAGCACCAGGACCGAGGTGCCCTTGAGGAGCACATTCTCCTGCATGATGAGGTACTCGATGCCGGAACCGGCGATCATCACGATCAGGTGGCCGGCCAGCATCGTCGCGAACAGACGGAGGCTGTGCGTAACGGGGCGGACCAGGAAGTTGGAGATGATCTCGATCGGAATGACGATCGGGAGGATGTAGAACGGTACCCCGGACGGCACGGTGGCCAGCTTGAAGTATTTGATGCCGTTCTTCTTGATGCCAATGGCAATCCAGGTGACGTACACGATGCCCGCGAGGACATAGGCACCGCCAACATGCGAGAAACTCGGAAGCTGGAGTACGGGGATGGCGCCGTAAATGTTGTTCACCAGGATAAAGAAGAAGAGGCTGAACAACAGCGGGACGTACTTCATAAAGTCTTTGCCGCCGATAATGTCCTTGGCGATGCTGTTACGCACAAAGCCATAAGCCATTTCACCAGCGAACTGGAGCTTGCCGGGGACAAGCTGCTGCTTCCGTGCAGCTAGCAGAAAGAATGCGGCGATAATGACGACCGACAGGATTACCAGCAGCATCTGCTTGGAGAATCCGTCTGCCGCCCCCCACGGCAGGATTGCCGGCAGGTGCATTTGTTCAATTCCAGGAGGCGTAAAAGGTCCTGAATCTTGGGCCGGGAGCGCAAGCGCGATCAACGCGTTTCCTCTCTGCAGTGTCCATCATTGGGCGTTGGTCGGGGACCCGCGGATTTGCGTTCCGCTGTTCCCCGTGTGAAATTATTTGGCATTAGTGTTTCCGTCCGCGGACGGGCCGCTGTCCGCGCCGCTCTTACCGGCTGTGTTTCTGTGACTGGTAAGACCGTGCATGTGGGAAAGATAAAATCCTCCGGCAGCTCCAAGCAGAGCGCCTGCGAGCACGATCCAGCGGGTTCCCCACAGATAATCCAGACCCCACCCTATCAAACTCCAGACGATGATTCCGCCAATAATGTAGCTGAAGACGGCCATCCCGGCGTTGTATCCGCCGTCGCTGTTGTCCGCCGAAACCCCCGGTGCGGAACCGGTTGCTGAGGGCTTGCCGGCACCCGTCCTGCCGTTTCGTTTCCGGTCAGCCATGGTGCGGTTCCTTGGTCTCGGGGTCGTTGTAGATCTGCAGCCTCGCCTTGCTGAACCCGTAGACCTCAGCGACCTGCCAGAGAACTACCGTGGCAACGGCGCCGATCACGAACCAACGGCCATGAAGCCACGCGGGTGCCCCGACAACAAAGAGGACCACCGCGAAACCCACAACCTTCACGAAGTAGGTGGCGACGAAGAGACCAATCGCGCCGGACGGATTATTGCGTCCCATGAAGTGGCCGACCAGGAGGCTGATCGCGAAGAACAGCATCACCAGCAGGCCGCCAAAGGTACTGGATAGGACACCGTTGGCCCCATCAAGGACCAGCGCCGGAACACCGGCCAGGACGATCGCCCCGGCGCCCGCGACTGAGCTGAGCAGCAGGAGGCGGAGCCACAATGACCTGGTGGGACCGGAGACGCCAACGGATCCGTTGCCGGACGGGGGTCCGGAGTCGGCGTTGGAGGTCATAGGATCCCAATCGTCGCGGGTTTGGTGTTGACAGGAATGCGGCGATAAGCCGCACCTGAATTCTACACGAGATAGAAGATGGCTAGACCACCGGGGCCCGGGTGACTTTCATACGGCGCCGGAAACGCCGGATCAGGGCGGGGGAAGCCACGTACAGGCCCAACACGGCAAGGCTTCCGGCAACGCAGAGCGCCACAGTGGGCAGGGGGGCTGTGGCGGCGATGAAGCCAAGGACAATGACGGCGACGGTGCAAAGCGTGACCACGGCAGCGGATTGCAGGTGTGAGAATCCGACGTCGGTGAGCCGCTGGTAGACGTGCTCGCGATGGGACGCGTACCAACGCTCCCCCGCTTTGATCCTGCGCAGCAGCGTGAAGCCCGTGTCCGCGACATAGACCAGGATCGGTGAAAGGACGTATTCAACATAGACGCCGCTCAGGAAGCCGGCCACGGCAAGCGCCGCAACCGAGGCGCCGAGGAGATAACTGCCCACGTCGCCCAGGAACACCGTGCCACGGCCGAGGTTCCATGGCAGGAAGCCAAGGAAGGCCATCGCCAGCACCGCTCCGCCGGCGGTGAGCCAGGGTTGCCCGGCCAGTACTCCTGCCACCGCATAGGCGGCGCCTGCGGTGACACCGTGCAAGCCGGAGATCCCGTTGATGCCATCCATGAAGTTGGCAATGTTGACGTAGGCAGCGATGGCCAGGGCCGCCAGCGGCAACCACCAGAAGGACTGCGCGGTCAGCACCAGCAGCGCTGCGGAGCCCGCGGCGCCGATCCCCAGTTGGGCGGCGGCACGGCCACGGATGGAAAGGCCCCGGAGATCCTCGATCCAGCCTACGGCGGCACTCGCGGCGATGATCCCGAGGACCACGCCGAAGACGGAACGGTCTACCGTGACGGCACCGAGGAATACTGCGGCCAGATAGCCGACGGCGGTGGCCAGGGCGGCGGCCACGCCCATGCCGCGGATGGTCGTCTTGCCATGGGAGGAGCGGGCCGACGGAACGTCGACGACTCCCATCCGGACCAGCCACGGCTTGACGGCCAGGGGAAGCAGAAGGCTGGCGAGCAGGGTGATCCCGGCCGCGAGGGCAAGCGGCATCATGACGCCACCCTGATGTCGCCGGATTCATCAGCCTCGTCGTCGGGGATGTCCGCGATGTAGGAGGCGCCCTGTTCGGCTTCGCAGCGGGCGAGCCAGACGTCGAGGTCCAGCTTGGCCGGATCCTGCTCGGAGGCCCTGGTGTGGGCGATCTTCGGGTGCAATGGCCGCTGATCCAGCTCGCCGTTGCCCACGAGCTCCTCGTGCAGCTTCTCCCCCGGCCGCAGCCCGGTATAGATGATCTCCACCTGCTTGCCGGACATGGCGATCATGCGCTGGGCCACGTCCAGGATCCTCACCGGCTCGCCCATGTCCAGGATCAGGACTTCGCCGCCTGTGCCGATCGCTCCGGCCTGGATTACCAGTTGGCAGGCTTCGGGAATCGTCATAAAGAAGCGTGTGACGTCGGGATCCGTGACAGTGACAGGTCCGCCGACGCGGATCTGCTCGGTGAAGAGAGGCAGCATCGAGCCGCGGCTTCCCATTACGTTGCCGAAGCGGACGGAGACAAACTTGCGGCCGGTCTGCCCGGCCATCCAGGCGGTCAGCTTTTCGGCCACGCGCTTGGAGTGGCCGAGGGCTGTTGTGGGGTTGGCGGCCTTATCGGTGGAAATGTTGACAAAGTGTGAAACCTCCGCCCCTTCCGCCGCCCGAAGGACATTGAGCGTGCCGCAGACGTTGGTTTTCCAGGCCTCGACGGGATATTGCTGGAGCAACGGTGCGTGCTTCAGAGCAGCCGCGTGGAAGACAACCTCGGGGCGGCGGTCCGTGAAGATGTCCCGCAGGGCTGCCCCGTCGCGGATGTTGGCAAGGACCGTGTCGCGGCCGGCGAGCAGTCCGCGGCCGGTGATGGAAATCTGGGTTTGCTGCAGGCCGGTTTCGTCGTGATCGAGCATGATCAGTTCCGCAGGTGAGAACTGGACGATCTGGCGG
The DNA here is from genome assembly GCF_030815585.1 of Arthrobacter pascens. NCBI lineage: Bacteria > Bacillati > Actinomycetota > Actinomycetes > Micrococcales > Micrococcaceae > Arthrobacter > Arthrobacter pascens. The sequence goes on along the minus strand of NZ_JAUSWY010000001.1, from coordinate 1,317,952 downwards.
CAGAGTTCGGAGCCGATGGATCCGCCAGCGCCGGTGACCAGCACCCGCTTGCCTTTGATGTAGCCGGCAATTTCATCGACCTTGATGTCCACTGGCCGGCGGCCGATCAGGTCTTCGACCGCGACGTCACGGAAATCGGAGAACCCGTCGGGGGCACCGCTGCCGAGCATGTCCCTCAATGGGGGAAGCACCAGCACCCTGACGTTCAGGCCGGCAACGGCGTCGGAGATCCGGCGCACGACGGACGCCTCCACATGGGCGAAGGCCAGCACCAGGACGGTTGCGCGGGTCCGGCGGATGATGGCCGGGAGATCGTCTCCCCGGCCGAGGACCTGCACTCCGGTCAGCCTCAGGTGCTTCTTGGAGGGGTCATCGTCGATCAGGCCCACGGGGACGTAAGGCGAATCAGGGTCCTGCATCATCCGGGTCAGGAGCGAATTACCGAGGAAGCCTGCCCCGTAGATCAGGGTGTTCTGGGCGCCGTCTCCGGGCCGGAACTTGCCCTCGACGTAGAGCCGCTTGACGTAGCGGGCGGCGCCCATGAACAGGCAGGCGAAGGGAAAGGCGATGAGGCCGACGCTGCGGCCGATTCCGATCTCTTCGTAGAGCACCAGCAGGCTCACGGTGATCGAGGCTGCGACAATCACGGTTACAAAGACAAGGGCCCTGGCTTCCTGGAAACTGCCGAAGGGGTGCCTGCCCCGGTACAGGGCGAGGGCGTAGCCGGCCACCGCCTGGACAACCACGGCAATTCCGGCGATGGCCATGGCACCGACCAACTGGTCTGCGCGGATTCCCAGTTCATAGCGCAGCAGCAGCGCGAGGGCGATCGCCACGACCCAGGACACGGAGTCGAAGAACAGTTGGATCCAGATCCAGAGGAGGGGCTTCTCGTCCCGTACTGCGGCGGGTTCGCGCGCTTCAGATTTCGTAGTCAACAGAGATTGCAACCGACTTCCACTACCACGGCGGCCATGCGCCTGTTTCAAGAAATACCCCGGGGCGCAACTGTCGGACAGCACCGGGTCCTAAAACGATACTAATCGCAATCGACCCGGTTCCCCGTTTCGGTGGCCGCAGGTGGACTCGTATTCTGCCTTTTATCCCCGTCCGGTGAGCCGCTAGGCGGTGTCCCGGCCTGCCTGCGCAGGCACCGGCGGCATCGGCTCCCAGCCTTGGTCGGCGAGGATGGCGCGCGATTCCCGCCAGCCGCGCCATAAGGCACCGAACCCCTTCGGGGTGCGTTCAACCAGTGCGAGGCGAAAGATTTCCTTCAGGAACGTCAGGGCAGTCCCTGTGCCGAAGCCGATCCGGTTAAACTTTCCGTGCGCCCGAAGATACTGCGCCACGTGGCCACGGTTCCGCATGACGTAGCGGCGACTCAGGTCGCTGGAGTCGTTGAGGTGCCGCAGGCCGAGGTCCACCTGGCGCTGGGCGCGGACTTTTTGGATGACGAAGGCGTTGACGTAGACAACCGGCGTCCTTTGCGCGGCGAGCCAGCCGTAGATGACGTCATCCCAGGTGATAAAGAATCGTGGATCCGGCAGCCCGATAGACCGGGCCAGTGGAGCCTTGATGAGCATTCCTTCGAAGTTGCCCACGTTGGTCCGGAACACATCGGAATGCTTGAAGACGCCGTGGGAGACGGGGAGGAAGATTCCGAGTGCCTCGACAAAATGGTGCTGCCAGAAGAACGGGTTGCCGTTGGCGTCGTAGCGGCGTCCGATAATGCAGGAGTAGTCGGGCGTGAAGCGGTCCAGTTCATCCACCGCCCCCGGAAGCACCTCCACATCGTCGTCCATCAGCCACAGCCATCCGGCGCCGGCTTCGAGAGCAAGCTCCACGCCGCGGGAGAACCCGCCGGAGCCGCCCAGGTTCTCCGGCAGCCGTTCGTAACGGATGGGCAGGTCGCCGGCGGAAATGGCCCGGGAGGCGACGTCGGCAGTGTGGTCGCTGCTGGCGTTGTCCACCACGATGATCCCTTCGGGGCGCATGTCCAGGCGGCCTAAGGAATCCAGCAGATTCTCCAGGAAGTCGGCACGGTTGTAGGTGACGACGACGACGAACAGGTTCTCCACGGCGGCCTAGCTGGCGCTGGACATCAGTTGCGCGGGCGAGCCGAAGCCCTTGCCGCGGAAACCAGCGGAGTAGGCGCCGAACCACTGCGCCAGTCCCTTCAAGTCACCGGTCTTCAAGAAGTAGTACGGGAACCCGACGATGTCAGCGCCGAACCAGCGCAGATTGCGGTACTTCCGGGTGAGGTAACCCCGGTTGCGGAAGTAGCAGTAACGCTTGAACTCGCCCTCCGGGACAACGGGGGTGATGAACCCGCCGAACACGGATTTCATCTCCGTCCAGGTGGCTGGGTGCTGCACGGCCACGGTGGCGAGCGTTCCGTACTTGAGGCCAGCTTTCTTGACCCGGGAGAGGAAATCGACTTCGTCACCACGGATGAAGAACTTCACGTCCGGGATTCCGATTTTATAGAAGACTTCGGTGCGGATCAGGGCGCCGTTGAAGAAGTGCACCATGTCCGGGAGGTAGCCCATGGGCGCCAGCCTGGATCGGTCGTTGGTCAGGAGGCCGTTGATCCGGAAGTTGAAGGAGAGCCGGTTGGGATCTGCAGTGGCGGCCACGAGAGGGCTCACGATATCGAGGCGGTGCTCTTCTGCGGTCTTGAGGAGTTCCGCGAGGCAGCTGCCGTCCTCGGGATGGCCGTCGTCGTCCATCAGCCAGATCCATTCGGCTCCGCTGGCCATCGCGGCCATGATGGCGTAGGCGAAGCCGCCGGCACCGCCGAGATTGGCTTCGGAGCGCAGATAGTTGATGTTGTCCCCGCCGGCGCTCACTACCTCCGTAGCAGGCACGGTCCCCGAGTCCACAAGTGCGATGGAGTGGATGGGCGCCGTCTGGGCCGCCAGCCCGCTGAGGAGCAGGGCCAGTTCCTCATGGCGGTCAAAGGTTACTGCCGCGACGGCGACTTTGGGCTGCATGTCAGTTCCTTGGTGAATCGTCGACGGCGGTTGTGCCGTTATTTTCAGCGGTGGGCGTTTCAGCGGTGGTGTCATCAGCGGGAACTTCCGCCGCCGGTTCCTCGGCCATCGGGACTTCGCCCAGGCCGAGGACACCGGGAACATGCTCACGCAACTGCTCCAGCGTCACTGCGCCGTTGCGGACAACCCGCAGGCGGGGGCCGGTGGCATCCACGATCGTGGAGGGCACGGCGTCCGTTCCTGCGACCGGACGGAAGCCGCCCTCTAAGTAGACCTCCACCGATTCAGCGAGCTGCGAGCGGGCCTCCACCGCGGTCTGCGCAGGCGCCTGGCCGGTCCGGTTGGCCGACGAGACTGCCAGCGGCCCGGTCAGGGTGAGCAGCTCCTGGGCTATCTCGTCCGCCGGCATGCGCAGGGCCACCGTTCCCTTGGTCTCGCCGAGGTCCCAGTCCAAGGAGGGCTGGGCGTGCAGGATGAGGGTCAGCCCACCGGGCCAGAAGGCTTCGGCCAGCCTCCGGGCATCCGCGGAAACGTCAGTGGCCAGCCCGTCCAGGGCGTTAAGCCGCGGGATGAGCACGGGCGGCGGCATGGTGCGGCTGCGTCCCTTGGAGACCAGCAGCATGGTGACGGCCTGGGGTGAGAAAGCGTCCGCAGCGATCCCGTACACCGTGTCGGTCGGGAACACCACGCACTTCTTTTCGCTGATGGCACGCTGGGCATGTTCCAGTCCCAGGGCGCGCTGATCGTCGGAGGTGCAGTCGTAGGTTGTGGTCACTGGCCTATTCTTTCATCACTCGCGGTCCGGACCGGCACGCCCGTCGCTGGTGGCGCGGTCCGGACCGGCACGCCCGTCGCTGGTGGCGCGTTCCCTGCCGTTGAGATCGAGGTGCGTGCTGATCCCGGTCAGACACCGGCCCGATTCATCATGGCGGCGATATACGGGTCGCGGGATGAGTCCCCTTGGCCCGACGGCCAGCTCCGGGTGCCGGTAGTGTCCAAGCGATAGGATGAGCTCCGAACACCGGTGGTTTAGCTTAACCCGGCTACTTCCCGCGCGAGGGCAGCGCCCCGTTCCATGGCGCTGCCCTCCGGACGTAAAGATCTAAGGATGCATTGGCGTGAAATGTGCAGTAGTAGGTGCCAGCGGTTTCGTCGGCAGCGCCGTCGTTGCGCGGCTGTCCGCTGACGGGCTGGAAGTTGTCCGGGTCAGTGCGCCTCGCCTGGCCTGGTCCGGTGCGGACTCGGCGGACATTTTGTTGCAGACGGAACTGCTGCCCGTTGCCGATCTGCTGGCCCATGCGATTGCCGGCGCGGACGTAGTGGTCAATGCCGCTGGCCTCGCGTCTCCCGATGCAGGCGGCGAAACCTCTCTCTTGGGGGCCAACGCCCTCCTGCCCGCCGTCATTGCCCGAGCCTGCGAACGTGCCGGGGTGCGCCGCCTGGTCCACATCAGCAGTGCCGCGGTCCAGGGCAGGCGGCAGCGCCTGGACGAGTCCGCCAGTGTTGAACCCTTCTCGTCGTATTCACGTTCCAAGGCCTTGGGCGAGGAAGCGCTCCGGGTGCGGCAGCCGGACCCGGCAGCACGGCTGGATATCGTCATCCTGCGCGCCACCTCGGTGCAGGGTCCGGGGCGGGCCACCACGCGGAAGCTCCAACGCATTGCGGCGTCCGTGCTCTCAAGCGTGGCCGGCCCGGGCCAGCGGCCCACTCCGGTGACCTCCGTCCTGGGTCTTGCCGAGCTGGTGTCGGCGCTCGCAACCTTTCCCGGGACGGTGTCGACGACGGTGCTGCAGCCCGCGGAGGGGCTCACCACGTCCGAGGTCCTTGAACTGGCGGGGGGCCGCCCGCCACGCCACCTTCCCGAATGGCTCTGCCGGGGCGCCCTGGGTCTCGGTTTTGGGTTGTCCCGGCTTGCGGGCAGCCGCTTCCACGGGGCTCTAAGGCGCCTGGAGGTGATGTGGTTCGGTCAGGACCAGGTGCTTGGCTGGGCCGCCGCCCACGGTGTCGCTGTCCGCGGCAACGTCCGGGAAGTGCTTACCCGCCGCTGATCGTCGGAGGTGCAGTCATAGGTTTGTAACTGGCCTAGTCTTTCATCACTCGTGGTCCGGAGCGTCAAGCAGGGCGCTGGTGGCGCGTTCCTTGCCGTTGAGATCCAGGTGTGTGGTGATCCCGGTCCAAACACCGGCCCGCCTCATCATGGCGGCGATCCACGTGGCCTGGACCTCGGCGTGTTCCATCACGAAGTAGCCCCCGGGTACAAGCAGCCGCGCAGCCGAGCCTGCCGCCGCCGTCGGAAGTTCCATGCCGTCCGCTCCCCCGCCGTACAACGCCTCGGGCGGATCGTGCAGGGCCACTTCGGCTTCGTTCGGGACGGCTTCCGCCGGGATGTACGGCGGGTTGGAAACTACGACGTCGAACATTCCGTTGAGTTCCGGAAGTGCATTCCGCAGGTCCCCGAGCACCAGATGGACGCCCAGGGGCGCCAGATTCTTCCCTGCCCAGGCGTGGGCAAACGGGCTGAACTCCACGGCGTGGACTTCGGCGCCGGGCACCTCATGGGCGATTGAACCCGCAATTGCCCCGGAGCCGGTGCCCAGATCGACAATCCTGGGGTGGGCCATCCCTTTGACATGGTCGATGACCAGTTGGACGACGGATTCGGTTTCAGGGCGCGGGATAAAGACGCCGGGCCCCACGGCAAGCTCCAGATACCGGAAATGCGCAACTCCGGTGATGTGCTGCAGCGGAATCCGTTGAGCTCTTTCGGCCACGAGTTCGGCATAACCTTCCGGCGCCGCCGCATCCCCTAGCATCATGGCGCGCAGCCGGCCCAGGCCCACACCCAGCAGATGCTCCGCCAGCAGTTCCGCATCGACGCGCGGGCTGGGAACTCCGGCGTCCTTGAGGATGGCCGTGGCCTCGCTGACGGCAGCCGCTAGGGACTGTCCCGACCTGATTGTCATGGGATCCGGCGGCTATTCGCCGATGGCGTCCAGGCGGGCCTGTTCGTCCATCTCGATGGCGGACTGGATCACCGGTTCCAGATCCCCGTTCATGACCTGGTCCAGGTTGTATGCCTTGTAGCCGGTGCGGTGGTCAGCGATCCGGTTTTCCGGGTAGTTGTAGGTGCGGATGCGCTCAGAGCGGTCCATGGTACGGATCTGGGACTTCCGCTGGGCCGAGTTCTCGGCGTCGATCTGCTCCTGCTGGTGCGCCAGGATGCGGGCTCGCAGGACGCGCATGCCGGCTTCGCGGTTCTGCAGCTGCGACTTTTCGTTTTGCATGGCCACCACGATCCCGGTGGGAAGGTGCGTGATGCGCACTGCCGAGTCGGTGGTGTTCACGGACTGGCCGCCGGGTCCCGACGAACGGTAGACATCGATCTTGAGGTCGTTCTGGCTGATCTCAAGCTCTTCGGGCTCATCCACTTCGGGAAGCACCAGCACGCCGGCGGCCGAGGTGTGGATGCGTCCCTGCGACTCCGTGACAGGCACACGCTGGACGCGGTGCACGCCGCCTTCGAACTTCAGCCGCGCGTAAACACCTTCGGCGGGATCGTTGGAGCTGCCCTTGACTGCCATCTGCACGTCCTTGTAGCCGCCAAGGTCCGATTCGGTGGCCGAGATGAGTTCAGTCTTCCAGCCGCGTGATTCCGCGTACCGGGTGTACATCCGCAGCAGGTCGCCGGCGAAAAGAGCAGCCTCATCGCCGCCTTCACCGCCCTTGACCTCAAGGATCACATTGCGGGCATCGTCCGGGTCGCGGGGAATAAGCAACCGGCGCAGCTTGGCAGCAGCCTCCTCCAAGGCAGCCTCCAGCACCGGTACCTCGGCTGCAAACTCAGGATCCTCCCCGGCCATCTCCCTGGCCGCAGCGAGGTCATCCTCAATGGCATGCCACTTGTTGTAAGCCTCCACAATGCCGTTGAGCTGGGCAGACCGCCGCCCCAGCTTCCGGGCCAGCCGCTGGTCAGCATAAACAGCGGGATCACCAAGCTGCGCCTGGATAGCATCATGCTCATCAAGCAGGCCCTGTACGGACTCAAACATTTTCAGAAACCTTTCAACGCTTGCGTTCCAGTTTAGTAACGCAAGGCAGCGGGAGGTGACGCCGCGAACGGCGGCGCATATTTTTGCCGGCAGCGTGACGCCGGGCGAAGGTGGGCAAACAGCAAAGCCGTTCGGTTCTTGCCGCCCCGGGAGTGGCATCGGGCCTGCCGGAGCTGGGAGGCAAACGATCGAAGATCGTAAGCCTCCCAGCGTAGGGGCGGGGGCGGCAAGAACCGAACGGCCAGGTGAGCAGCAGAATCAGCGGCTCACCAGAGCGCTATTTGTCGTTATCGGACTTTGCACCAAGCGTCGTCTTCTGGACCTGCATGAGGAACTCGACGTTGCTCTGGGTTTCCCGGATCTTGTTGGTCAGCAGCTCAAGGCTCTGCTGCGTTTCGAGTCCGGAGAGGACGCGGCGCAGCTTCCACATGATCTTGACTTCCTCGGGGGAAAGCAGGTTCTCTTCGCGGCGCGTACCGGATGCGTTGACATCCACGGCCGGGAAGATGCGCTTGTCCGCCAGCTGGCGGGACAGGCGGAGCTCCATGTTGCCGGTGCCCTTGAACTCTTCGAAGATGACCTCGTCCATCTTGGAACCGGTCTCGACGAGGGCCGTTGCAAGGATGGTCAGGGAGCCGCCGTTTTCGATGTTGCGGGCTGCACCGAAGAACCGCTTCGGCGGGTACAGCGCCGCGGAGTCCACACCACCGGAGAGGATACGGCCGGAGGCGGGAGCCGCCAGGTTGTAGGCGCGGCCCAGACGGGTCATGGAGTCCAGGAGCACCACAACGTCCATGCCCATCTCCACGAGGCGCTTGGCGCGTTCGATGGAGAGCTCGGCCACAGTGGTGTGGTCGTCGGCGGGACGGTCGAAGGTTGAGGCAATGACCTCGCCCTTGACGGTGCGCTGCATGTCCGTAACTTCTTCAGGGCGTTCGTCAACCAGCACCATCATGAGGTGGACCTCAGGATTGTTGGTGGTGATGGCGTTCGCGATGGACTGCAGGATGAGCGTTTTGCCGGCCTTCGGAGGCGAGACGATCAGGCCGCGCTGGCCCTTGCCGATCGGGGCGACCAGGTCAATGACACGGGGACCGATCTTCTTGGGGTCGGTCTCCAGGCGCAGGCGCTCGGACGGGTAGAGCGGAACCAGCTTGGCGAACTCAACACGGTCCTTCAGCTCTTCACCGGTCTTGCCGTTCACGGACGTGACACGGACCAGTGCGTTGAACTTCTGGCGGGCGGACTGCTGGCTGCGGTCTTCGCCGTCACGCGGTGCCCGGATGGCGCCGACGACGGCGTCACCCTTGCGCAAGTTGTACTTCTTGACCTGTGCCAGGGACACGTACACATCGTTCGGGCCCGGCAGGTAGCCGGAAGTACGGATGAATGCGTAGTTCTCCAGCACGTCGAGGATGCCAGCGACCGGCAGCAGGACGTCGTCATCGGTGACCTCGACGTCGTCAACGTCCGGTCCCTGTGCGCGTCCGCGACGGCGGTCGTTGCGATCGCGGAAACGGTCGTTGCGTGAATTGTTGTCCCGGCCGTCCTGACCGCCTGAGCGGTCGTTACGGTCGTTACGGTCGCGCCGGTTCCGGCGGTTCCGGCGGCTGCCGCCGTCTGAATCGTCGCTGTCGCGGTTATCGCGGCCGGCCTCCCGTGTGTCGTCCCGGCGGTTGCCTTCGCGCTGTCCGGCGTCACGGCTGCCAGCGTTATCGCGGCTGCTGTCCCCGTTGTCGCGGGTATTTTCCCGTGGAGCGTTGTCCCGTGCACCGCGGGTACGGCCGCCTTCGCGGCGGTCGGAACGCTGGCCGGCGTCACCGGTCTCGCTGCCCTGGGTCTCAGTGCGCTGGGTCGTCTCAGTGCGCTGGGTCTCGGTGCGTTCAGCGGTTCGCTGCTCAGCGGCGGGCTCCTCGGCCGGTGCTTCAACGGCCTCCGTCGCCTGCGGAGCCGCTGCTGCTGCTTCGCCGCGGCGGCGGTTGCGGGTGCGCGGCTGGCGACGCTCGCCGGCGCCGTCGGCGGCGGCTTCACCGGCTCCTTCAGCGGTTGGGGCCTCTACGGCGGGGGCCGCCGGTGCGTCCGCGGCAGCGGATTCCGAGCCGGGTGCGGCAACTACGCCGTCACTTCCGGCCCGGCGGCTGCGGCCACGGCCACGTGCCCGTGTTCCCTCGGCGGCGGGAGCCTCCGAGGTTTCGCTGGCTGCAGCAGCGGGTGCGGCAGCTTCGGCAGCGACGTGGTTTTGGCTCGCCTTTTCAGCAGCCCTGGCCGGGGCCTTGGGGGCTGACGTGCCGGCGCGGTGGGCGGAAATGGCCGAGACCAGGTCCCCTTTGCGCATGCGGGATCCGCCGGAAATACCCAACTGGCTGGCAAGTGCCTGCAGCTGGGCGAGCTTAAGGCCGGCAAGGCCGCTGCTCTTGGCGGGTGCGGCCGTTGACGATCCGGCAGCAGAAGATGATAGTTCCACAGCTGAAGACAGCTCAGTGGTTTCGGTCACGAAGGATCCTTCCCCCTCGACGGCGTCCAGACTGGGAGCTGGACGCGATGATTTGATCTGGGCTGCAGTTCAGATCTGCAGCCGGGATTTTTCGGCCTTGCCGGTTGGATTTCGGCCAGCAGGGCCGGATACTGATTCACCCACGCTCCGATAATGGCGGAGCGCCGGACTGACGGTTCAGGGGCAGATAGTGAATGCTGCAGATTCCTGCGACAGACCAAGCAGGTGGCACCGGAAAATATTGCGCAGTAGGAGATCAATTAACAACTGAATGCAGTTGCAGATCAGATAGGCGGGATTACCGCCGGTGCAACTCCACCTTAGCACCTTCGACGTCCACTGCCAGCTTCATCACACGCCAGTCGATATCAGGCGTGTTTGCCGCGGTGAACGCTTCGATGAAACCGACCACTTCGGCGGCTTCAGCTTCGCCGTTGGCCAATATCAGCACCGTGGGTCCGGCTCCGGAGACAACCGCAGCCAGTCCGGCCTTGCGCAGTGCCGCGATGAGGGCGGCACTGGGGCGCATGGCCTCGGCGCGGTAGCTCTGGTGGAGGTAGTCCTCAGTCCCCGCGTGCAGGAATTCCGGTTTTTGCGTCAGCGCGTGGATCAGCAGGGCAGCGCGGCCGGAGTTCATGGCCGCTGCATGGTGGCCCACCGATGCCGGGAGCAGAGCCCGGGCAGCCTCGGTGGACAGCTCGAAATCGGGAACCGCCACCACAGGGACCACCGACTCCGCCACGGTTGCACACGTACTGCTGTACCGGTCACTGTCCTGCCAGGACAGCGCCAGTCCGCCGAAAATCGCAGGTGCAACATTGTCCGGATGCCCTTCCAGCTCACTGGTGAGCTGAAGAATCCAGTCGCGGTCACGCCGGCCCTCCAGTGGCACCAGCGCATTGGCCGCGGAGACGGCAGCCACCACGGCGCAGGCGGAGGAGCCCAGCCCGCGGCCGTGGGGGTTGACGTTTTCCGCCGTTATTTTCAGGCCGCCGTGGCGGTAACCGAGCCGGTCGAAAGCGGCTTCCATCGCCTGGACCACCAAATGGCTGGCATCCTGCGGGAGTGTGTCCGCCCCCTCGCCGCTGAGCTCGAAAAGGAGTTGATCCGTCTCAAGGCTCTCCACGGTCAGGGTGTCATGCAGCGCCAGGGCCAGGCCCAGGCTGTCATATCCCGGGCCGAGGTTGGCGCTGGTTGCCGGAACCCGGACGGTGACTTGTTGTCCGGCCTCAATGAGCGGCAGCCCAACGGTGGTTTGCGGGGTGGTGTCCACGGTTATTATTCTTCCAGTCCCAATTCGGCCGCAACCGTCACAACGTCGTTGGAGACCTTGACCGGCTGCACCTCGCTGCCGTCTTCGGTGCGCAGGGCCCACTGTGGATCCTTGAGGCCGTGGCCGGTGACGGTGATGACGATCGTTTTGCCTGCGGGAACCTCTCCCGCGGCGTGCTTCTTGAGCAGACCGGCCACGCCGGCGGCGGACCCTGGCTCCACGAAGACACCTTCGCGGGCAGACAGCCAGCGGTGCGCGTCCAGGATTTCCTCATCCGTCACGGCGTCGATCAGGCCGCCGGATTCGTCGCGGGCAGCGATGGCACCGTCCCAGGACGCGGGGTTGCCGATCCGGATGGCGGTGGCGATGGTGTCCGGCTCGGTGATGGGGTGGCCCGCCACGAAGGGGGCCGCGCCGGCGGCCTGGAAGCCCCACATCACGGGGGTCTTAGTGGAAACGGCGGGCAACGTGCCGGCAGTCTCCGATTCGAACGGCGCCGAGTACTCCTTGTAGCCCTTCCAGTACGCGGTGATGTTGCCGGCATTGCCCACCGGGAGCACATGGATGTCCGGGGCGTCGCCCAGTGAATCCACTATCTCGAAGGCGCCGGTCTTCTGGCCCTGGATGCGTGCCGGGTTGACAGAGTTGACCAGGAAAACCGGGTAGGACTCCCCCAGCTTCCGTGCGATGTCCAGGCAGTTGTCGAAGTTGCCGTCCACCTGGAGCAGGGTGGCCCCGTGCGCGATCGCCTGGCTGAGCTTGCCCATGGAGATCTTGCCTTCGGGGACCAGGACCGCGCACTTTAGCCCGGCCGCCGTCGCGTAGGCTGCGGCGGAGGCTGACGTATTGCCGGTGGAGGCACACACTACGGCCTTGGCACCTGAGGCAACGGCGGCCGTCATGGCCATGGTCATCCCGCGGTCCTTGAACGAGCCCGTGGGGTTCATTCCCTCGACCTTCAGGTACACGGCGGAACCTGTCAGTTCGGAAAGCTTCTGCGCGTGGACCAGCGGCGTACCGCCCTCGCCCAAGGTGATGACCCTGGTGGATTCCGTCACGGGCAGACGGTCAGCGTATTCGCGGATGACGCCGCGCCATTGGTGAGCCACTTAGACTCCTTCTACCCGCAGAACGGATGTAACTGAATTGATGACGTCCAGGCCCTTGACGGCCTCGACGGTGGCCGCGAGCGCGGCCTCTGACGCACGGTGGGTGACGATCCGAAGTTCGGCCGATTCCACGTTGGACGCCGTATCCGTGTGAATGGTCTGGCGCATGATTTCAATGGACACGCCGTGCTCGGCAAAGAGCTGCGCGATCCGGGCCAGGACGCCGGGCTGGTCCGCAACATCGAGTCCGATGTAGTAGCTGGTGGTGGCGGCCTCGATGCCCAGCGCCGGAACGTGCCCGGTGGTGGTCTCGGTGCGTCCGGGACCACCCAGCACAATGCGGCGGGCTGCCGAGACGAGGTCGCCAAGGACGGCAGACGCCGTCGGGGTTCCTCCGGCGCCCTGGCCGTAGAACATGAGCTCTCCGGCGTTTTCCGCCTCGATGAAGACCGCGTTGAAGGCCCCGTGCACCGCGGCCAGCGGGTGTTCGCGGGGAAGCAGGGTGGGGTGCACACGCACTGACACGCCGTCGTTGCCGTCGGCGTCGGTGAGCTTCTCGGCGATGGCCAGCAGCTTGATGACAAATCCGGCGTCCTTGGCCGCGGCGATGTCCGCTGCGCTCACGGACGAGATGCCTTCGCAATACACGTTCTCCAGCGCAAAGCGGGTGTGGAAGGACAGCGAGGCGAGGATGGTGGCCTTGGCGGCGGCGTCATGGCCTTCGACGTCGGCGGTGGGGTCCGCTTCCGCGTAACCGAGCCGCTGGGCCTCGGCGAGGGCGTCGGCGAACTGCGCCCCCGTGGTGTCCATCTGGTCCAGGATGAAGTTGGTGGTCCCGTTCACGATGCCCAGGACCTTGGTGATGCGGTCGCCGGCGAGGCTGTCGCGGATGGGCCGCAGGATGGGGATGGCGCCCGCAACAGCTGCCTCGTAGGACAGCTGCACGCCGGCTTTGTCGGCCTCTTCATAGAGCGTGGGACCGTCCTGTGCCAGCAGCGCCTTGTTGCCGGTGACAACGCAGGCGCCGTTGCGGAGCGCGGTGACAATCAGGGAGCGGGCGGGCTCGATCCCGCCCATCAGCTCGATCACCAGGTCGGCGTCCTTGACCAGGGTGTCGGCGTCGGTGGTGAACAGTTCCTGGGGCAGGTCCACATCGCGGCGGGCGTTGACATTGCGGACGGCAATGCCGCTCAGCTGCAGCCGTGCGCCGGTCCTTGCGGCCAGGGCGTCGGCGTCCTCAATGAGAATCCGCGCAACCTGGGCCCCAACGTTGCCACAGCCCAGCAGGGCTACTTTCAGGGTTCGCATTTCCGTCATTCAGACTCCCATGTCGCGGTTGAGCAAATCTTCTTCGGTTTCCCCGCGGACAATCAGCCGGGCAGATCCGTCGCGCACCGCGACAATGCCCGGCCGGGCCAGATAGTTGTAGTTGCTCGACAGGGCCCAGCAGTAGGCGCCGGTACCCGGTACAGCAAGCAGATCACCGGCTGCCACGTCCTCGGGCAGATATACATCTCTAACAACTATGTCGCCGCTCTCGCAATGTTTGCCCACCACGCGGGACAGCTGCGGAGCCGCCGCCGAGGTCCGGGAGGCGAGAATGGCCGAATAATCCGCGTCGTAGAGCACCGGGCGGGCGTTATCGCTCATGCCGCCGTCCACCGACACATAGCGGCGAGGATGCGTAACGTTTTTTCCACCCTGATCCGGTGTTCCGGCCGTGTCTCCGGTTTCCGCGGCCGGCGCGTCAACCCGGACAGTCTTCAGGGTGCCCACTTCGTACAGGGTGAAAGTGGTGCTGCCCACAATGGCACGTCCCGGCTCAATGGAAATCCGGGGAGCCGTGATGCCCAGCTCGGCACACGTGGAACGCACGACGGCGGCCATCGCCTGCGCGATCTCTGCTGCGGGGCGGGGGGTGTCCACCGGGGTGTAGGCGATGCCGTAGCCGCCGCCCAGGTCCAGTTCGGGCATCACAATGGAGTACTTTTCCTGCATGGCAGCAAGGAAGCGAAGGAGCTTCTCAGCGGCAAGGGCAAAACCGTCCGGCTCGAAGATCTGGGAACCGATGTGGCAGTGCACTCCCAGCAGTTCGATGCTGGAATGGCTTGTGGCCGCCGCCACGGCCTCCTCGGCTGCGGAGAGACCGGCCTGGTCGGTGGAGTCCCCCGCCATGGAGAGGCCGAATTTCTGGTCCTCATGGGCGGTGGCGATGAACTCGTGGGTGTGGGCGTGGACGCCGGGGGTCAGCCGCAGCATGACCTTGGCTTTTTCGCCGCGGCCGGAGGCGATCTTGGCAACGCGCTCCAGTTCGTCCAAGCTGTCCACCACGATGCGGCCAAGCTCCATGTCCAGGGCACGGTTAATTTCTGCGTCCGACTTGTTGTTGCCGTGCAGCGCCACCCGTGAACCATCGATGCCCGCGCGCGCGGCCACGGCGAGTTCGCCGCCGGACGCGGTGTCCAGGCGCAGGCCTTCTTCCTTTACCCACTTCACCACCGCGGTGCACAGGAAGGATTTACCGGCGTAGTAGACGTCCACTCCCCCGCAGATATCAGCGAAAGCTGCATCAAAAGCGTCCTTGAAGGAACGCGCCCGTGCCCGGAAGTCGGCCTCGTCCATCACAAACAGCGGGGTGCCGAACTGTTCCTTCAACGCGCTGACGGTCAACCCGTTAACGGCGAGGACGCCGTCGATGTCCCGTTGAACGCCTTGGGCCCACATGGGCTCGTGGAGCGCGTTCAGGTCGTCGGGAACGGCGAGCCACCCGGGGGCAAGAGGGGAAGCGGTATCCGCGTCCTGTACTGACATCGGGTTCACATCCGTTCCGGCGCGGAAACGCCAAGGAGGTCCAGGCCGTTGGCCAGCACCTGGCTGGTGGCGTCGTTGAGCCACAGCCGCGTGCGGTTGACGTCGGTGACCGGCTCATCGCCCTGCGGGGCAACGCGGCAGGCGTCGTACCAGCGGTGGTAGGCGCCAGCGATCACCTCAAGGTGGCGGGCCACGCGGTGCGGTTCGCGCAGTTCCGCGGCTTTGGCCACAATCGACGGATAGCTTCCCAGATAGGAGAGCAGTTCGTTTTCCGTGGCGTGGTCGAGCAAGGAGGCATCAAAGGCGCTGCGGTCCACACCGGCAGCCACTGCGTTCCGGGCTGTGCCGCGGGACCTTGCATGGGCGTACTGGACGTAGAAAACGGGGTTCTCGTTGCTGTGCTTCTTGAGCAGGTCTGGATCGAGGGTCAGCGGGGAATCTGCCGGGAACCGGGCCAGGGAGTACCGGACGGCGTCCTTGCCCAGCCAGTCGATCAGGTCCTTGAGCTCGATGATGTTGCCTGCACGCTTGGACAGCTTTGCTCCGTTCACGGAGACCAACTGGCCGATCAGGACCTCGATGTTCACGTCGGGATCATCACCAGCGCAGGCCGCGATGGCCTTGAGACGGTTGATGTAGCCGTGGTGATCGGCGCCCAGGAGATAGATCTTCTCGGTGAAGCCGCGGTCCTTCTTGGACAGGTAGTAGGCGGCGTCAGCAGCGAAGTACGTAGGCTCGCCGTTGGCACGGATCATCACCCGGTCCTTGTCGTCCCCGAAGTCCGTGGTGCGCAGCCAGACAGCACCGCCGTCGTCGAACACGTGGCCCTGCTCGCGAAGGCGGGAAACGGCATTTTCGATCGCGCCGGCGTCGTGCAGTTCCTGTTCGGAGAAGTACACGTCAAACTCAACGCCGAAGTCGGCGAGGGTGGACTTGATGTCCTTCATCTGAGCCTTGTAGGCGGCGGCGCGGATGACGGGAATGGCGGCCACCTCGGTGAGTTCACGGATGTCCGGGTGCTCGGTGAGGACCTCGTGGCCCAGGTCCGCAATGTACTGGCCCGGGTAACCGCCGTCAGGTACCGCCCGGCCGTGGAGCCTGGAGTACACAGAGTTGGCAAAGACATTCATCTGCGAACCGGCGTCGTTGATGTAGTACTCGGCGGTGACCTTCGCGCCGGAAGCGCGCAGTACGCGGGCGATCGCATCTCCCAGGGCAGCCCAGCGGGTATGGCCGATATGCAGCGGGCCGGTGGGGTTGGCTGAGACAAACTCCATATTGACCACATGGCCTGCAAGCACGGAGGTGGTGCCATACTCCGGTCCCGCTTCCACGATGGCTTTTGCCAGTGCACCGGCCGCCGCGGCGTCCACGGAGATGTTGAGGAAGCCGGGACCGGCAATGTCCACGGCAGAAACGCCGTCGATGGACTTCAGCCGTGCGCTCAGGATCGTGGCGAATTCACGGGGGTTGGTGCCGGCCTGTTTGGCGAGCTGGAGGGCAATGTTGGTGGCCCAGTCGCCGTGGTCCCTGTTCTTTGGCCGCTCCACGCGCACCTCATCAGGCAGGGCTGATGCTGAGAGGGCGATTTCGCCTGCGGCAACGGCCTCTTTCAGGCAGGCGGATATGGCGAGGGAGAGTTCTTCGGGAGTCACGCCTCTAGCCTACCGGCGCCCGCCACATGGAGGAATTTGGGCTCGATCCGTGGATATTCCGGCCGCTTCCCATCACAGGAATTGCTGGGCCTCGGCACAGAATGAACCATTAGTCTGATTCCAACGTTGAGAACAGCGTATGCACCCCCGCCAACGAAACGAGCCCCTATATGAGACCGTCAGTCCGCAAGAGTGTTTTCGCCGGGATCGCCGGCATGTCCCTGATAGGCACCGTGGCCGGCTGCGCGCCGTCTGCCACGCAGAGCACACCAACAGCATCAACTGGCAGCAGCTCCGTCACGCCGACCGGCACTGCGTCCTCCCTGGCCAGCAGTGGTTCCGGCTACAAGGACGGCACCTACAGCGCCGATGGCACCTATGTTTCGCCCAACGGGACGGAAACTGTGGGTGTCGAACTGACGCTCGCCTCGGGCACGGTCAGCGCTGTCAAGATCACCGAGCACCCGTCCAATCCGAACACGCGCAAATTCCAGGGTGAATTCTCCGGCGGCATCGCTGCCCAGGTTGTCGGTAAGAGCATCGACGAACTTAAGGTGTCCAAGGTTGCAGGGTCATCCCTCACCAGCGGCGGATTCAACCAGGCAGTGGAAAAGATCAAGTCGGAGGCCAAGTAGGCAGTGCCGCACACGCAGTGGGAGGATTTCAGTTTTGACGGCATCGGCACGCATTGGGTCGTCTCCACGCCCGGGCCGCTGGATGCTTCCTTGCGTGTGCGGCTACTGGCCGTCGTGGAGCGGTACGACGGCGACTGGTCACGCTTCCGGAACGACTCCACGGTCAGTGCCATGTCCCGGAAGCCCGGGCGCTATGAGCTGCCCGTCGAGGCCGTAGCCCTCGGCGACCTCTACCGTTCGCTCTACGGGATCACTAAGGGTGCCATGACCCCGTTGATCGGGGGCAGCCTTGAACGGCTGGGCTACGACGCAGCGTATTCCCTGCGGCCGGCCGGCGAGGCACTGCCGGCACCGCGCTGGGAGGACGTCCTGTCATGGGATGGCAGTGTGCTGACTACGTCCGCTCCGCTGGTCCTGGACATCGGCGCGGCCGGCAAGGGCCTGCTGGTGGACCTCTTGGCCGCGGAGCTCAGGTCCTGTGGCGTGGACACATTCCTCATCGATGCCAGCGGAGATCTGCTGAACAACGGTCCGGAACCGGTCATCGTGGCCCTGGAGCATCCTTACGACCCCGCCAAGGCCATCGGCACGGTGCCGCTGACTGCCGGCGCCTTGTGCGCGTCAGCATCAAACCGGCGGGCCTGGGGTGACGGCCTGCACCATGTGCTGGACGGCACCACGGGGCGCCCGGTCAGGACAGCGGTGGCCACATGGGCCATGGCAGACAGCACGCTGCTGGCCGATGCCCTGGCCACCGCACTGTTTTTTGTCCCGGGCATGGACCTGGAACAGACCTTCGACTTTTCCTGGCTGACGGTCTTTTCCGACGGAAGTGCTGCCTATTCCGCAGGATTTGAAGGGACACTGTTCACATGAACCCCGTTGATGCACCGAAAACCCGTGCTTCCCTGACCCCCGCCGCGCGGCTGGACACCGTGCTCGGCCGGTTCACGATGTACCGTCTCATCCTCCTGGTGCTGGCCACGCTGGCTGCCTACAGCATCCTGCTCAATGCTCTCGGCTGGCTGACGTTCGGTATTCCGCAGATGCTGGTCCATCTGCTGCTGTGCCTGGGCCTGACGTATGCCTCCAACCGGGCCTTGGCGGCCGTGTTTCGCGTCCGCCCGCACTCCGAATCGTCGCTGATTACCGGCCTGCTCCTGTATTTCCTGTTCTGGCCGACGTTTGTTGATCTGGAGATGTGGGGTGTGGCGTTGGCGTGCGTGCTGGCCTCGGCGTCCAAATACGCTCTTGCTTGGCGCGGGCGCCACATCTTCAACCCTGCCGCCGCGGGCGCCTTTGTGACCGGCCTGACGGGGCTTAATATCGCTACGTGGTGGGCAGCCACTCCTGCCATGCTCTGGCTGCTGGTCCCCGGTGTCCTCGTGGTTCTCTACCGCACTCGGAAATTTCTGATGGCAGCCGCTTTCACGGTGGTGGCCACGGCGATTGTCTTCGTCGAACTGCTGCAGGCCGGCATGACGCCGGGTATGGGCCTGTGGCAGCCGCTGGCGCAGCGCCCCCTACTGTTTTTTGTTGGGTTTATGCTGACCGAACCGCTCACGCTGCCGCCGCGCCGGTGGCAGCAGCTGGTATTCGCAGCAGTGGTCGGGGTGCTGTTCGCCGTCCCGTATAACTTCGGGTTTGTGGCCAACTCGCCCGAACTGGCCCTGCTGGTGGGCAATCTGCTGGCGTTCCTGGTGGGCCAGCGTGGCGGATTGAGGCTGCGATTCACAGGTACCCGTGCGTTGACCCCCACCACCACCGAGTTCGCTTTCGAGCCTTCCCGGCGTGTGCGCTTTGTGCCAGGGCAGTACATGGAACTGGATCTTCCGCACGCCAAGTCCGATGGCAAGGGCCGGCGCCGGGTGTTCAGTCTGACCAGCGCCCCGGATTCCGGCACTGTCAAGTTCGGAGTACGGACTGCTGAGCCGCTGTCCGCGGCCAAGAAGGTCCTGCTGGCTTTAGAACCGGGCGACCAGGTGACAGCCACGTCCGTGGGCGGCGATTTTGTCCTTCCCCGTGATCCCAGCACTCCGGTCTTGCTGATTGCAGCCGGCATTGGAATCACACCGTATCTGGCGCACCTTGCCTCAGGTGCAACACAGGAACGTGACACGGTGCTCCTGCTCCTGGCCAGGAATGCCGAAGAGATTGGCTACGCAGAGGAACTGAGGACTTCCGGGGCGCGGATCCTGGCCCGGCTCGCGGACGGTTCGGAGCCGCCGTCGTTCATCACCAACGCCGGAACCGCGTCACCAGATGGCTCCCCTGCGTCCAGTGTCCGGCTGGACGGTGCGTCCCTCAAGGCCTTGGTCCCGGACATCGGCGAACGCGAGGTGTATGTTTCCGGTTCGCCGGCCAGCGTTGCCTCGTTGCGGCGCGCAGCAAGGAAGGCAGGCGCACGGCGGGTGCATGTGGACTCGTTTGCGGGCTACTGACTTCGCGGGGCACTGACGCGGCGATTTTCCATTGCAGGCCACCTTCCTGCTAAGCTCTAGGACGTCCCGCCGGCAACGGTAGGATCCCTGGATTGCCCTCGTAGCTCAGGGGATAGAGCGTCTGCCTCCGGAGCAGAAGGTCGTAGGTTCGAATCCTATCGAGGGCACAGACAAAACCCCGCCGCTTGGGAAAGCGGCGGGGTTTTCTGCATCCCCACCCCATCGCGAACGAACAGTCGCAACCCGGGGATCCGGCGTCACCCGTGCGAACGAACACTTGCAGTCTCCCCAGCGTCTAGATTGTGGATGTCATCAGGCCAGGGTGTCGGTTCCCAGCTCTGTTGTTCGCTGTGGTAGTGGCGGCCCGATGGTGATATCCAGCCGGGTGGTTCGTTTTTGCTGGCTGGGGTGGGTCCCCAGCGGGTGGTGTGTTTGAGTCTGTGGTGTTTGGGGCAGGGTTGGCCGAGGTTGTTGATGCCGGTGGTGCCACCGTCGTTCCAGGCGAGGAGGTGGTCTGCTTCGTTGTCGAGGGAGTGGTTGTTGCAGCCGGGGAACGGGCACTTGCCGTCACGCAGGCGCAGCCACTGGCGCATGGCTTTGGGTATGCGGTAGCTGGTTCGCCCGATCTCCAACGGTGCTCCGGTGCGGGGGTCGGTCAGGACCCGGTGGAACGAATCGGCGCCGTCGGCGACGAGCCGGGCTGCCATGGTTGCCGGGATGGGTCCGTAGCCGTCCAGCACTGCCGGTTCGTCGGTGAGACCCAGCAGCGAGAACACCGGAACCGTTATGAGGACCTGCGCGGCCGGTGACGGCACCCCGCCAGTGCCGACCCCGCCAATGGTGCTGTTCTCCGCCGTTGGGTGAGCCGTGCTTAGGCCGGAAGCGGATTCGCCGCCGGCGCCGAGCAGCCAGGTCGCGGCGGTGTCGGCGCGGAGCTGGGTGAGGGTCCTCGGCTCGGTGGGTCCCTGCAACGCCCGTGCGGCGGCTGTGGCCCGGTTCCAGATCCCGGCGGCGGCGTCGGCGGGCAAGTAGGCGGAGAGCCAGGCCATGCCGTCCCGGTCCGGGGCGTACTCGAGCCTCCGGTCCTTGGCGCTCCTGGCGTGCCGTTTTTCGATGCTGTCCGGGTGGTGGCGTTCCCGCCAGGTCCTGGCCTTGTGCCGGAACCGGGACGGGACGAGCTCCCCGGCCGGGCAGCTCCGTGCCGGGTTCCCCGCATCCGGGTCCAGGAAATGGGCCTCCAGCGCCTGGGCGCCGGCGGGGTCGAGGGTGGTCGTTTCATCGACCATTGCCCGGGCGTGCTGCCACGAAATCGACCCTGCCTGCAACGCGGCGAGAGTCAAGGGCAGCGAGGCTGTCAGTTCACAGGCTTCGGACAGGAGTGCCCCGGCGGTGCGTTCACTGACGGTCATAACGCACGCGACCTCGGCGACGATGGCCATCTCCTGCGCGGTCCGCTCTGCGGCAAGAGCCTGTCAAGTTATTTGTGTAAGTGAGGTGCTGCCTCATCGGTTCAGGTAGGGTCCGATTCGGTCGGGATAGTTCAGGACGAGGATGCCAAGGGCTTCACTCCATCCCTGCGTGAAGGTGCCCTCAACGAGTTTGTCCACGGTCTTGGAACGGTTGCTGCGAGTCTTGGAGTCCAGTTTTGACCGTTCCTTGGCGCGTTTGTCTTCGATGTTGCAGATGGCCAGCCAGAGCAGCTTCACTGCGGCCTGGTCGTTAGGGAAATGCCCGCGGTTCTTGATGATCTTGCGCAGCTGGTAATTCAGGGACTCGATCGCATTGGTCGTGTAGATGATGCGTCTGACCGGCGGCGGGAACGCCAGGAACGGGGTGAACTTCTCCCAGCCGTTGCGCCAGGTCCGAACCGTTGCGGGGTACTTCCGTCCCAGATCGGAGGCCTCGAAGCCATCGAGCGCCTCCTGCGCGGCGTCGGCCGTCGGGGCGGTGTAGACCGGT
This sequence comes from Arthrobacter pascens, assembly GCF_030815585.1. Taxonomy (NCBI): domain Bacteria; kingdom Bacillati; phylum Actinomycetota; class Actinomycetes; order Micrococcales; family Micrococcaceae; genus Arthrobacter; species Arthrobacter pascens. The sequence goes on along the minus strand of NZ_JAUSWY010000001.1, from coordinate 1,296,533 downwards.
CTCAGGGCCGCAGCGACTTTTTTCCGGTCCTGATAGCCGATGAACCGCATCGAGGCGCGGATCAGGTGCACCACGCACGTCTGGATCGTCGCGGCCGGCCAGGTCGCGGCGACCGCTTCGGGGAAGCCGGTCAGCCCGTCGCAGCAGACAATGAGCACGTCCCTGACACCGCGGTTGGCCAGTTCAGCACAGACGCCTGCCCAGAATTTCGCGCCTTCGCTGGCCTCGACCCAGATGCCCAGGACGTGCTTGATGCCCTCCATGTCCACGCCCACGGCGATGTGCGCGGCACGGTTCTGGACCTGGTGCCCGTCACGGACCTTGATGACGATCGCGTCCAGATAGAGGATCGGATACAGCGGATCCAGCGGGCGCTTCTGCCACTCCAGCACCTCGTCGAGGACCTCGTCGGTGATCTTCGAGATGGTCTCCTGGGAGAGCTCGGTTCCAAGCGTGGACTCCAGATGATGGGCGATATCCCGGACCGTCATCCCGCCGGCGTAAAGACTGATGATCATGTCATCCAGGCCGGCAGTCCGGCGCGCTCCCTTGGGAACCAGATGCGGGATAAACGACCCGTCACGGTCCCGCGGAACAGCCAGATCCACGTCCCCGGCAGAGGTTCCCAACGTCTTCGGATAGGACCCGTTGCGCGAATTGGGCAGGAACCGCCCGACCGGATCGCCCTTGTCATAGCCCAAGTGCCCGGACAGCTCGGCCTGCAGCCCTCGTTCGAGCGAGGCCTTGATTAGCTGCTGTATGAAACCGTCCTTGCCATCGAGCTCCAGCCGGCCGGAATCGATCTGTGCCATCAGCTCATCAAACACGCCGGAGGCCTTCAAAGCATCCATGCTGCCCGCAGCAGCAGCCCTGCGTGCCAACTCCTCCGGAAGAACTTCACGGGGTTCAGTCATAGCCACAATGATTCTCCAATCACCCCAGCGACTACATCCCTCCTACACAATCAATCTGACACCCTCTGCGGCAACGCCTCCGGGGACGCCATAGCCCGTGTGGTGTCGGCGAACCCGGCAGCAGCGCGGACTATCAGGGCTGCCGACTTTGCCTGCAGCCGGGCACCCTCCGCCAGGATCTCCAGCCAGTCATCAGCCTGTTGCCGCAGCAGATCAATACCAGACCCGCCCCCGGGCCCCTTCCGGCGCACAATCACAGCCACAGCAGCAACGGAAGCCTCGACGGCCTCCAGCACCTCTACTGCTGCCGTGTTCTCCATACCCACAGCATCCCAGCAGCCTCCGACAATAACAGCGCAGCAGATGGCCTATGTGGATATCCTCCGACCAACCGCGCGTTCAGTAAAGCGATCCTGGCTTCCACCCAGGCGACCTGGACGAGCCCGGCCAAGAACGCGCCCCTTCGGGCCAACGCATCGACATCCGCCCTATGGCGAAGCCGACAACCAGTCCGGCCCAACGCCCCCAGCGTCCCTTCGCGCCGCCCGCGTGCGCCTTCCTCGGATTGTCAGCGCCCCCTCGTAGGCTGTTTCAACCAACGTCAGGGGGTACGCCATGCACTGTTCGATCATTCCGCCCTACCTGCTGAGGCGGTTGGCCCGCCAGGACGCGCCACAGTTTTCCGCCGCGGCACGGGCCGCCAAGGAAGCGCTGATCCATGTCAGGTCTGTCCAGGCCGCCAGGGCCCAGCCGGCCCCGGCCGCTGCCTCCGGACCGCGGCAGGTCCAGCCAGGCCCGCCCAACAGGACTATTTACGACGCCGGCGGCAGCGAAACCCTCCCCGGCAAACTTGTTCGGAAAGAAGGGGAAAAGGCTTCGGGCGATCCCTCCGCGGACGAAGCCTACGACGGACTGGGCCATACCCACCGCCTGTATGCCGACGTTTTCGGCCGGAATTCCATCGATGGCGAAGGGCTCCCGCTCGATGCCACCGTGCACTTCGGCAAGCTCTATGACAACGCCTTCTGGGACGGTCGGCAGATGGTGTTCGGCGACGGCGACGGGGAGGTTTTTGAGCGCTTCACACGTTCGCTGAGCGTCATCGGCCACGAACTTGCCCATGGTGTCACCCAGTACTCGGCGGGACTGGCATACCGCAACCAGGCGGGGGCCATCAATGAATCGATGTCGGATGTCTTCGGGGTGCTCGTGGAACAGTACCTGAACAAGCAATCCGTCAAAGAAGCCAGCTGGCTGATCGGCGAAGGACTCTTTACGTCCCAGGTGGAGGGTTCCGCCCTGCGCTCCATGAAGGCCCCAGGCACTGCCTATGACGACGACGTACTGGGCAAGGATCCGCAACCCGATTCCATGGACTCCTATGTGCGGACCAGCGCGGACAACGGCGGGGTGCACATCAATTCCGGCATTCCCAACCGGGCCTTCTACCTAGTGGCCGAAGCCGTCGGCTCTAACGCATGGGAGGCTCCCGGCCGGATCTGGTACGACGCCCTGACTGCAGGATCCCTGCCGGCCGGGGCAACCTTCAGCGTCTTTGCCAGGGCAACAGCGGCCTCTGCCGTTGATCTCTTCGGTTCCGGCTCCGCAGAGCATGACGCCGTGCGGCAGGCGTGGGAAACTGTGAAGGTCAAGCTTTAGTTGAATGTCCGGCCGCTGGCCAGCCAGCGGCCGGGCTGCAGGAAAGCCCAGGAACCAGGCCATGAAGATCAGCGTGGAGCGTAGCGGCGGCATCGCCGCACTGACCCGGGTGTGGACAGTGCACGCCCAGACGCAGAGTGCCAAGAGCCAATGGCAGCCGATCGTCGAAGCGTGCCCCTGGGACGCCGTACCCAAGACCGTCAGGGCAGCGTCGGCAGCAGCTTCGGGGAATCAGCCGGACCGTTTTATCTATTCCATCCGGGCCGGGCAGCGGCGTGCGGCACTGCCTGAGCAGGCCGTCACGGGGCCGTGGCGCGTCCTGGTGGACAGCACCCGCGCAGCGTCCGAGGATGCCCGCGCCAAGCCGGAGCGGGGACAGGAAACGGGCTAGACCGCTTCGACCAACTGGCCCCGGAAGGCGCGGCGGTAGGACTGGGGGCTGGTGTCCAGCACCTTGGCGAAGTGGTGTCGCAGGAGCACCGATTGCCCGAAGCCGGATTCGCGGGCTACTTCATCGATGTTGAGGTCGGTGGATTCCAACAGCTCCTGTGCCCGCAGGACACGCTGCGAGTTGAGCCATGCGGCGGGTGTCGCCCCCGTCTCCGACCGGAACCGGCGGGCGAAGGTCCTCGCCGACATATGCACGCGAGCCGCGAGTTCGCCCACGGTGTGCTCGCGCTCCAGGTTCTGGACCATCCACCGCAACAGTTCCTCCATCGGCGCCGAGCCGCAGGTGGGCATTGGCCGTTCGATGAACTGGGCCTGGCCACCGTCACGGTGCGGCGGCACCACCATGTCGCGCGCAATGGCGGCGGCCACATTGGCGCCGAGCTCCACCCGCACCAGGTGAAGGCACGCGTCAATCCCCGCAGCCGTGCCGGCACTTGAGATCACGTTGCCGTCCTGGACATAAAGGACGTTCTCATCCACCTGCACTTCCGGGTAGCGGCTGGCCAGCTCAGCCGAATAATGCCAGTGCGTGGTGCACCGCCGGCCGTTCAGCAGCCCGGCACGAGCCAAGGCGAACGCTGCGGAGCAGATGGACATCACCCACGCGCCCCTGGCATCCGCGGCGCGCAGCGCCTCGAGCACAGATTCGGGAACGTCCTCGTCCCGCCCGTAGGGCGCCATAATCACCAGATCGGCATCCGCAGCGGCTTCCAGGCCAAGGCTGACGTGCATGGAGAGGCCCGATTTCATCCTGACGTTTCCGGGCTCGGGCGTGCAGACCCGGAAGTCGAAGGCCGGGACGCTGCTGCCGCGGGCCGATCTGTCGATCCCGAACACCTCGTACGCCGTGCCAAATTCGAAGATCGAGAAGTGCGGAACAACGATCACTGCTACTTTTTTCAGCATGCTTCCATTGTGGCAGAAATTATAGCTTTTTGGGCATTTCTGCCACTGTTTCTGAAGTCGCCGTCGGAGAACGATGGAGCTATGGAAATCTTCGGAATAATCATCGCCATCCTGTTCCTCGTCATCGTCGCAGCCACCGTCGCAGCACTCCTGCGCGATGGCCGCGGACACACCCCTCCCGTCCATTCGGACCAGGCCTGGTCGGCCTTGGACCTACCCAGCAGCAGCTACACCATGCGGATCTTCTGACCTGCAAGCCGACTAGGCGCCAGCACCGGCAGCGGCAGTACAGGGAGCGTTTCCAACTTCCCAGTAGACTGTCTGCAGCCATGACATTTCATATCTCCTATCCTGCTGAGCTGCCGGTCTCCGAGCGCCGCGAGGACCTGATGGCGGCCATCGCCGCCAATCAGGTGACCATCATCGCCGGGGAGACCGGCTCCGGGAAGACCACCCAGATCCCAAAGATGTGCCTTGAACTTGGGCTGGGCGAGAACGGACTGATCGGACACACCCAGCCACGGCGGCTGGCTGCCCGCACCGTGGCCGAACGCATCGCTGAGGAAATGGGCGTGGAAATCGGCCAGGAGGTCGGCTTTCAGGTGCGTTTCACCGGTGAGGTCAGCCGCGCCACCAAGGTCAAGCTCATGACCGACGGCATCCTTCTGGCGGAAATCCAGCGCGACAAGTTGTTGCGCAAGTACAACGCCATCATCATCGATGAGGCCCACGAGCGCAGCCTCAACATTGACTTCATCCTCGGCTACCTCAAGCGGATCCTGCCGCAGCGGCCGGATTTGAAGATCATCATCACCTCAGCCACGATCGATCCCGAACGCTTCGCCAAGCACTTCGGCGGCGAGGAGGATCCCTCCCCCATCGTTGAGGTTTCCGGCCGGACGTTCCCCGTGGAGGTCCGGTACCGGCCGCTGTCCCAACCTGCCGGCGGAGCGGCCGCAGGTGATGAGAACGCCTCCGACGACGAACTCGAGGAAGACCGCGACCCCCTCGACGCCGTCTGCGATGCCGTCGATGAACTCGCGCTGGAAGCCCCTGGCGACATACTGGTTTTCTTCTCGGGCGAGCGTGAAATCCGGGACGCGGCCGAAGCCCTCAACGCGAGGATCCAGGGCAACCGGCGGCTCGCCGGAACCGAGGTACTTCCCCTCTTTGCCCGCCTGAGCCTGCAAGAACAGCACAAGGTCTTCCACCCGGGCAACAAGCGCCGGATCGTGCTGGCCACCAACGTCGCCGAAACCTCCCTGACCGTCCCGGGCATCAAATACGTCATCGACACCGGCACCGCGCGGATCTCGCGTTATTCGCACCGCACCAAGGTCCAGCGCCTGCCCATCGAACGGGTGTCACAGGCCTCCGCCAACCAGCGTTCCGGGCGGTGCGGCCGGGTGTCGGACGGAATCGCGATCCGCCTGTATTCAGAAGAGGACTTCGACTCCAGGCCGCTGTTCACTGACCCAGAGATCCTCCGCACCAACCTTGCAGCGGTCATTCTGCAGATGACCGCCATGGGCGTGGCCCGCGGGCCCAAGGACATCGAGAACTTTCCCTTTGTGGAGCCGCCGGATTCACGGGCAATCAACGACGGCGTCACCCTCCTCCGCGAACTCGGAGCGTTGAGTGCCGCGCGCGGCCAGGACGTGGCCGGCAACGGCAAGGGCGACGGCGGCCCTGCCGGAAGAAGCAGCGGCGGACTCACCGCCGTCGGGCAGAAACTTGCCCAGCTCCCGGTGGATCCGCGGCTGGGCCGCATGATTGTTGAGGCCGGAAAACGCGGCTGCGTCCGCGAAGTCATGATCCTTGCCGCAGCACTGACCATCCAGGACCCGCGCGAGCGGCCGACAGACAAGCAGCAGCTCGCAGCCGAAAAGCATGCGCGCTTCCGCGACGAAAACTCCGACTTCACCGGCTTCCTGAACCTGTGGAACTACCTGCAGGAGAAGCAGCAGGAACTGTCCTCCACCCAGTTCCGCCGGCTTTGCCGCACGGAATTCATCAATTACCTGCGGGTGCGCGAATGGCAGGATCTTTTTGCCCAGCTCCGGCAGCTGGCCAGGCCGCTGGGCATCAGCCTGGACAATAGGCGCGACGCCGATCCCGTGGGGAACAATGATGCAATCCACATCAGCCTGCTCTCCGGGCTGCTCAGCCACATCGGTATCCTGGACGAGCGCAAACGCGAGTACGCCGGGGCACGGGGCAGCCGGTTCGCCATTTTCCCGGGCTCTGCCCTGTTCAAGAAGTCCCCCACCTTTGTGATGGCCGCCGAGCTGGTGGAGACCAGCCGCCTGTGGGCACGTGTGGCGGCAAAGTTCGATCCCGCGTGGGCCGAACAGGTGGCTCCGGACCTGGTCAAGCGCAGCTACAGCGAACCCCACTGGTCCACCAAAATGGGCGCCGTGATGGCGTATGAGAAAGTCACGCTGTACGGCGTGCCGATCATCCCCCAACGCAGGGTCAACTACAGCCGTGTGGATCCCCTGCTGGCCCGCGAGCTCTTCATCCGGCATGCCCTGGTGGAAGGCGACTGGAAGACGCATCACAAGTTCTTCCACCGCAACCGCGCCCTGTTGCTTGAGGTGGAAGAACTGGAGGCCAGGATGCGCCGCCGCGGCCTCCTGGTGGATGACGAGACGCTTTTCGAGTTCTACGACGCGCGGATCGGTTCCGACGTCGTATCGGAGCGGCATTTCGACAAATGGTGGAAGGAAGCCCGGCAGAAAAATCCGGACCTCCTGGACTACGACAAATCGCTGCTGCTCGGTGGGGACGCCGATGAACTGGACGATTCGGCCTACCCGAAAACCTGGCTCCACAAGGGATTTGAGCTGCCGCTGAGCTACGAGTTCCATCCGGTGGCGCCCGGCTCGCCGCCCAATCCGTCCGACGGCGTCACGGCAGAGGTGCCGGTGCTTTTCCTCAACCAGCTCGATGATGCCCCGTTCCGTTGGCTGATTCCCGGGCAGCGGGTTGAGCTGGTGGCCGCACTCATCAAGTCGCTGCCCAAGCAGATCCGCAAGAACTTCGTGCCCGCACCGGATGTGGCCCGGCAGGCGGTGGCCGCCCTCGAAGCGGATTTTGATCCCTCGGTGGACGAGCTCGAAGCCTCCCTGGAACTTGCCCTGCGGCGGATCCGCGGGCATATCATCCCGCCGGGCTCCTGGAACTGGGACGCCGTACCGCCCCATCTGCGCGTCAGTTTCAAGGTGGTGGACAGCAAGGGAAAAGTCCTGGATGAGGGCAAGGACCTGGCCGAGCTGCGGGAGCGGCTGGCACCGGCTACCCGGCGCGCCATCGCCGAGTCGCTGGGCGCGACTCCCGGCACCACGGCTCCGCGGTCGCTGGGCAAGAGTGCCGGCCCGCCCGCGGCCGGTGCGCCGACAGGCCCTATGGACGGTCCCACCTCTGGAACCGGCTTCACGGAGCAAAGCGGCCTGACTGCCTGGACCTTCGGCACCGTCCAGCGGCAGGTGAGCAACACTGTTAAGGGGCACACCATTACCGGCTACCCTGCCTTGGTGGACCAAGGAACCTCCGTGGCGCTCCGCGTTTTCCAGACGCCATCGGAACAGCTGGAATCCATGCGCGGCGGCGTGATCCGGCTCCTCGCCCTCAGGGTTCCTGCGCCGGACCGGTACGTGCTGGAGCATCTGAACAACACCGAGAAACTGACCTTCAGCCAGAACCCGCACGGCTCCGTATCTGCCCTCATCGCTGACTGCGCCCTCGCAGCGATAGACAAGCTGACTCCCGCAGAACTGCCGTGGGACCGCCGATCCTTCGATGAGCTGTACGAGCAGGTCCGCGCCGAACTCATCGATACCGTGTTCAGCGTGACGGCCGTGGTGGAGCGCATCCTCGCGAGCACCCGGCGCATCGAGAAGCAGCTCAAGGGGACCACCAGCCTGGCGTTGATCAGTGCCCTCAATGACGTGAAGAGCCAGCTCGAGCAGCTGGTGTTCCCCGGGTTTGTGGCACGGACAGGATACGCCCAGCTGAGCCAGCTGCCGCGCTACCTGGCCGCCATCGAGAAACGACTGGACAAGCTGCCGGGCAACGTCCAGCGCGATGCCCTTCACATGGCCGCGGTCCAACGGCTGGAGGACGACTTCGACGACGCCGTCTCGGCCCTGCTCCCGGGACGGCGGGCCGGCTCCGAGCTGGGCCAGGTGCGCTGGATGATCGAAGAGCTCCGGGTGAGCCTCTTCGCCGTCGAACTCGGCACACCGTACTCGGTCTCCGAGAAGCGGATCCGGGCTGTGCTGAACAAGGCGCTGGCGCCGGTTTAGGTAGTGACCGGTCAGGCGTCCGGAACGAATTCGGAGTAGCCAGCGGCCCGAAGCCCCGCACGCAGCTTTTCCGCGTTCGCGTCCAGCACGTCCGGGTCCGGATTCTGCTCCGCCGAGGCGAAATCGAAGTCGGCCATGCTGTTGGACGGCCAGACGTGTACGTGGAAGTGGTTGATTTCGTAGCCGGCGACGATCAGTCCGGCACGCTCGGCGTTAAAGATCTCCACCTGCACGGCGCCGATCCGCCGGGCCACTTCCATCACTTTCGCCAGCGTTTCCGGAGACGCATCCGTCCAGCGGTCCACCTCTTCAGTGGGGACAACCAGGGTGTGCCCGTCGGCCAGGGGGCCCATGGTCAGGAAGGCAGCAACGTCGTCCTCCCGCCAGACAAAGCGTCCGGGGATTTCGCCGTTCAGGATCTTGGTGAACAGGGTGCTCATGCGTCTGCCTCCTCGGCCGGGGCCTGCAAGGTGCTGGTGTCCAGCACAAACCGGTATTTCACGTCGCCTGCCACCATGCGGTCGTAGGCCATATTCAGCTGGTCTGCGCGCACCAGCTCGATGTCCGCAACAACGCCGTGCTCGGAGCAGAAATCAAGCATGTCCTGCGTCTCGGCGATGCCGCCGATCAGCGAGCCGGCATAGGCGATCCGCCGCCGGACCAGGGCCCCGGGGTTCACCGGCGGCATCGCTTCCGACGGCAGACCCAACTGGAACAGCGCGCCATCCCGGCGGAGGGTGCGGAAGAAGGGATTCAGGTCATGCGGTGCGGACACCGTATCAATAATGACGTCGATGCTGCGGTTTGCGGCAGCCATGGCGTCCTTGTCGCCGGACAGGATCACCTCGTCCGCGCCCAGTTCCAGTGCTGCGGGAACTTTTGATTCTGAAGTGGTGAAAACCTTGACTACGGCGCCCATGGCCTTGGCCAGCTTCACGGCCATGTGTCCGAGGCCCCCGAGCCCCACAACGCCCACCACGTCGCCTTCCTCCACGTCGAAGTGCCGCAGCGGGGAAAAGGTGGTGACGCCCGCACAGAGCAGCGGGGCGACGGCGGCCGGGTCCAGGTTACGTGGCACCCGGACCACATAGCGGCGGTCAACCACCACCGACGACGAATAGCCGCCCTGCGTGATGGAGTTGCCGTTGCGTGCATCCTTGGCACCGTAGGTACCTGTCATGCCGTTTTCGCAGTATTGTTCCAGGCCGTCCAGGCAGCTGTCGCATTCCCGGCACGAATCCACCATGCAGCCCACACCCACAAGGTCACCCGGGGAGAAGTCCTCCACGGCGGAGCCGACCCGGCTGACTGTTCCGACGATTTCGTGGCCCGGGACGAGGGGATAGTTCTGGGAGCCCCATTCACCGCGCGTGGCGTGGACATCCGAGTGGCACAGCCCGCAGAATGCGATGGCAATCTCCACGTCGTCGTCTTTGGGGGCGCGCCGGGCCAGCGTCAGGGGAACCAGTCCGCTGTCACCGGACACCGCGCCATAGGCTGCCGCTAGCCGGCCGGCACCAGCGGTACCCGGGGAACCGTGGAGGTCATCAGCGTCAGCCGGCAAGATGGGGCGGGCAAGGGGCGGCGGTACGGGTCGTCCAGGGGTCATACAGCGACGCTACCCCCGCCGGCTGCGGAATATCCACTCGAAGGGGTGCTGTGGGCGCTCTCAGGAGCGGCCATCGCCGTCGGGCCGGTCCCCGGTCACCACAGGCAACGAGGGGTTGTTGGACCATTCAGAGAAGGAACCGGGATAGAGCGCTGCACGGATCCCCGCGATTTCGAGTGCGGCAACCTCGTGGGCTGCTGTCACGCCGGAGCCGCAATACACCGCCACCGGTGCGTCGTCGGTGATTCCAAGCCCTTCGAAGCGGCGACGGAGGTCGCCCGCCGGGAGGAAGCCCCCGGACCCATCCACGTTCTCCAACGTCGGCGCGCTGAGGGCGCCGGGAATGTGGCCGGCGCGCGGATCAACAGGTTCAAACTCGCCCCGGTATCTTTCGCCGGCGCGGGCGTCCAGGAGGATGCCGGTGTCCGCCCAGCTTCCCGCCGCGGCCGCGTCGATCGCCGGCATCTTCCCGTCCTGAAGGGACACATTGCCGGGGACCGCTTCCACGGGTTCCTCCTCCAGCGGCTGTCCGGCACCCAGCCAGGCGGCCAGGCCGCCGTCGAGCAGGTAAACCTCCTGGAATCCGGCGTTGCGGAGCATCCACCAGAGCCGTGCCGCCGCCAGGTTGCCGCTGTTGTCATAGGCAACCACAACATCACCGTTGCTGATCCCCCATGCCCTGGCTGTGTCCTCAAACTCCCGCCTGGACGGGAGGGGGTGCCTCCCGCGGGCAGCCACCGCGGGCGCTGCGAGCTCTGTGGCGAGGTCCACGAAGACTGCACCGGGGAGGTGCCCCTTCAGGTAGTGCTCCCGGCCGTGCGGATCACCCAGCGCCCAGCGCACGTCCAGCATCACAGTCCGCTCGCCGGCGGCACGGCGGGCTGCCAGGGTGTCGACATCCATAAGGGGGCCCATCATTCTCCTTGGGTGGGGTCGGGCAACGGATCTGACCACTCTAACCCCGGCCCCGTGACCGCCGCGGGTAGGCTGGTGCGGTGAAGAACGGACGCAGCACGGACCGGGCCTGGGCAGACCAGGCCATCCGCAAAATCGCCGCGGAAAACAACCGCTCCGCGGACACCCACCTCTACTCGGTGCCGCTGCCCGAGCACTGGGGTGTCCAGCTGTATCTCAAGGACGAATCGACCCACCGCTCCGGCAGCCTCAAGCACCGGCTGGCGCGCTCGCTCTTCCTGTTCGGGCTGGTGAACGGCTGGATCCGGGAAGGCACCACCATCGTGGAAGCCTCCAGCGGAAGCACGGCGGTCTCCGAGGCGTACTTTGCACAGCTCCTGGGGCTGCCGTTCGTGGCGGTGATGACGCGCACCACCAGCCCGGAGAAAATCTCCCTGATCGAACAGTTCGGCGGCTCGTGCCTGCTGGTGGACCACGCTTCGGAGGTTTACGCCGCAGCAGAGGAAGTGGCGGCAACCAGCAACGGCCACTACATGGACCAGTTCACCTACGCGGAACGTGCCACGGACTGGCGGGGAAACAACAACATCGCCGAGTCGATCTTCCAACAACTGGCCCTGGAGGAGCATCCCGTCCCCCGCTGGATAGTGGTCGGTGCAGGAACCGGCGGAACCAGCGCGACCATCGGCCGCTACCTCCGCTACCACAGCCACGACACGGAGCTGGCGGTCGTTGACCCTGAAAATTCCGCGTTCTATCCCGGTTGGCGTGACGGCGTTCCCGGCTTCAGTACAGGGCTGCCGTCACGGATCGAAGGCATCGGGCGGCCCAGGATGGAGCCCAGCTTTATCCCCTCCGTCATCGACCGGATGGTCCAGGTTCCCGACGCCGCATCCGTTGCCGCCATGCGGCACCTGCACACGGTTGCGGACCTGCACGCCGGGCCGTCGACGGGCACCAACCTGTGGGGCGTGTGGCAGCTGGCGGCCGAAATGATCGCGGAAGGGCGGCGCGGCAGCATTGTGTCGCTGATGTGCGACGGCGGCGACCGCTACACGGGGAGCTACTACAACCCCGAGTGGCTGGCCAGGCAAGGGCTGGACCCGGAGCCGCATGAGGCAGTCATCAACCGCTTCTTCGAATCGGGCCTCTGGAGCGCGTAGCCCCGCTATACCTCCACTGTGTCGCCAGTGGACAGGTGCGTGAACCCGACGCCGTACTTGCCACCGAGGCGGGTCACGTGGGATTCAACCATCTTCAGTCCCATCTCGTTCAACAGCCCGTCATGGATCTGGAAAGCCCGCGGAGCCCGGACGCCGATCACAAAGTCCACCACCTCGCTGGCCTTGTTCCACGGGGCGTGGATAGGAACCAGCAAGGTCCGGACGCTGATACCGTCCGGGATAATAAACGAGTCTCCCGGGTGGTAGACGTTCTCGTCCACCAGGTAGCCAATGTTCGCGACCACGGGGACCTGCGGGTGGATAAGGGCGTGCTGTCCGCCGAAGCTGCGGACACTGAACCCGGCTGCCTCAAAGGAGGTGCCCGGCTCAACGCTGTGGATCCTGGCTGCCGCCTCCGGTGCCTCCCCGCGCAGGTGTCCGGCCACCCCGGCGGGCGCGAACACCGCCAGGCCGTCCATCTCGCGCAAGGCATTCACCATGGCGGGAACGTCTATGTGGTCACCGTGCTCGTGAGTGATGAGCACGGCCTGCGCGCCGTTCAGCGCTTCCTTCGTCTCAGAGAACGTTCCAGGGTCCAGCACCAGGATCCGGCCTTCCTTCTCGAGCCGGACGCAGGCGTGCGTGTACTTTGTCAGCTTCATAGCGCCAGCCTAGGGTCCGGCCGGGACCGTGTCCACGACGCTGAAGTCCCCGAAGCCGGGGCTGGTAATCTTGATAGTTGCCACCATCCCTCAGGGAAGCGAGTCCATTTATGCCGTACGGCACCAAGGCTGACGAAACCACGCCGTCCACCCCCGCAGCGGGCGGAGGCAAGGAACAGCGCGTCACCAAGCAGCGCCTGGCCGTCAGTGCTGCCCTGGACGAACTGGATGACTTCGTCAGCACCCAGGAGCTCTACCGCATCCTTCAGAACCAGGGCGTTTCGGTATCCCTCGCGACGGCGTACCGGATCCTGCAGTCCCTCGCGGACGACGGACTGGTGGATGTACTCCGCAACGGCGAAGGCGAAGCTGTGTACCGCCGCTGCGCGGTGACCGGCCACCATCACCATCTCCTGTGCCGGAACTGCGGGAAGGCCGTGGAGGTTGAGGCTCCCGCGGTGGAAACGTGGGCAGCACGGACCGCCGTGGAACACGGCTACACCGATGTGGCGCACACGGTGGAGATCTTCGGCCTGTGCCCGGACTGCACCGCCCGCAAAGCAGCGGGGAACCTCTGACCGCACTTGCGGTGGCACCACTGCTGCCAAACCTCAGTGCGCGTGCAGGACGCGCCCGTTGAGCCCCTTGTTGGCGCGGACAGTCCCGATGATCCGGCAGACCACATAGATCAGGAATGACAGGGTGGTGACGTAGGGGCTGATCGGAATGCGTCCGCCCAGGGCGAGGAGGATCCCGCCCACTGTGGCTGTCATGGCAAAAGCGACACTCAGCACCACCACCGCCACCGGCGAGGACGTGACGCGCAGGGCAGCGGCCGCCGGGGTGATCAGCAGTGCCAGCACCAGGAGTGCTCCCACCACCTGGATGGACAGCGCCACGCTGACCCCCAGCAGCACCATAAACACGAGGGCGAGCGTTCTGACGGGGACACCGCGGGCTTCGGCCAGTTCCGGATCAACGCTGGCAAAGTTCAATGGCCGCCAGATGACCACCAGCGCCGCCATCACTACCACGGCTGTCCCGGCGAGTGCCTGGAGCTGGACCGTGTCAACCGAGACGATCTGCCCGGTCAGGAGGCCGAACTTGTTGGCGGCCCTGCCCTCATACAGGGACAGGAACAGGATGCCCAGCCCCAGCCCGAACGGCATGATCACGCCGATGATTGAATTCTTGTCGCGCGCCCTGACGCCCATCAGGCCCAGCAGCAACGCGGCCGCCACCGAACCAACGAGCGAGCCGAAGACAATGTCAGCCCCGACCAGCAGGGCAAAGGCCGCTCCGGCAAACGAGAGCTCCGAGATGCCGTGGACGGCAAACGCCAGGTCGCGCTTCATGACGAAAGTCCCCACGAGACCACCCAGCAGGCCCAAAACCGCGCCGGCCCAGATGGAGTTCTGCACCAGGACCAGCAGTTCGCCGTAGTTTTCGAAGCTGAAGATCGATCCGATGATGCTGTCGGCATCCATCAGGCCACCTCTCCAGCTGTCACGTGGGCATCCGCATGATGATGCGTGGTCGCGTCAGGAAGCCCGACGACGATGATGCGTCCGTTCGCATGGATGACCTCAACGTGGCTGCCGTAGAGATCTGAGAGGACTTCTGTGGTCATGACCTCTTGTGGCGTTCCCACCCTGAACCGGCCTCCGGCCAGATACAGCACCCGGTCCACGTAGTCGATGACGGGGTTGATCTCGTGCGTGACAAAGACCACGGCGCTGTTCTGCTCATGGCACTGTTTATTGATGAGGGCGCTGACGGCTTGCTGGTGGTGCAGATCCAGGGACAACAGGGGTTCGTCGCAGAGGAGAACCTTTGGATCGGTGGCGAGGGCCTGTGCAACACGGAGCCGCTGCTGTTCGCCACCGGAGAGCTGACCCACCGGTACCTTGGCGTAGTCACTGGCTCCCACGAGTTCCAGGAGCTCATCGATCCTCCTGTTTGCCTTGGAAATGCCGAGGCGCATGCCCCAGCGGTGGCCATCCACGCCCAGTCCCACCAGGTCCCGGGCGCGCATCGGTGTATCCGGAGCAAATGACTTCTGCTGGGGAATGTAGCCGATCAGCCGGCTCCCCCGTTCCACTGGCTGGTCGCCCAGGGTGGCCCGGCCTGAGTGCAGGTCCTGCAGGCCAAGCAGCACCTTAAGGAAACTGGTCTTTCCACTCCCATTGGGGCCAAGAACGGCGAAGAATTCGCCTGGCCTGATGTCCAGGTCGAGATCCTCCCAGAGCGCCCGCCTGCCGAACTGCAGGGACGCCCCGCGGAGGCTCACCACCGGTCTCAACTATTTTTCTCCAAAGCTTTGCTGATGTTGTCCACATTGTCCGTCATCCACTGCAGGTACGTCTTGCCTTCGGGTAGTGTTTCGCTGAAATCGACCACGGGAACGCCCGCAGTTTCCGCTGCTTTTTTAAGCGCTTCCGTCTGGGGGCCCTCGGTTTGCTCGTTGTAGGCAAGGAACCTGAGGTCCTTGGATCCGGCCAGATCCGTTGCGGCCTTCAGCACCGCAGGCGGGACATCGGTGCCTTCCTCAATCGCGGCGCTGTAATCCGCGGGGGTCTTGTTCTCCAGCCCGGCCGCCTCAAGCAGGTAGAGCGGCACGGGTTCCGTGACGGCCACCGGAGATCCGCCCGCGCTTGCCTTGAGGGCAGCAAGCTTGCCGGTCAGGCCCTCCAGCCCGGACTTGAAGGTTTTGGCATTCGACGTGAATGTCTGTGCGGATCCAGGCTCGAGCTCACCGAGTTTGGCGGCCAGATCGTCTGCCAGCCGGCCCATTGCATCAAAGCTGTACCACACGTGCTCGTTGAAGGCGCCGTGCTCGTGTGCGTGACCGTGCTCATCAGCCGGTTCGGTGGCCGCCGCCGTGGAACCTGCAGGTTCTTCCTCCGGCGCCAGGCCGGACACTTCCACGGCGCTGAGAATGTTGTTGTGGGGGATGCCGCTGTCATCGGCCATCGTGTGGATGAACCCGTCATAGCCGCCCCCGTTCTCGATCACCACGTCGGCCTTGGAGATGACCAGCCGGTCCTGGGACGTGGCCTCGTAGGAGTGCGGGTCCTGGCTGGTCTTGTTGATGATGGCCGTGACGTTGACGCTGTCCCCGCCGACGGCGCGGGCGATGTCGCCATAAACGTTGGTGGAAGCCACGACGTCGAGCTTTCCCTCAGAAGAAGGTGACGACGGGGACGAAGCGTTTCCTGCCGGACCGCAGGCGGTCAGCAGCAGGCTCAGGCCCGCGAGGGCGGCCAAGGATGTACGGACGGCGGCAGGACGGCGCACGGAAACCTCAAATCAGTTCAGGGGAATGGACTTCTACGTTCCCAGCAGTCTACCTCTAAATAGGAATGATTCCTATTTAGGAAAGGCCGGCCGGGCCGAAGATTCACGGCCCGGCCCAGGATCAGCTGCACCGGCTATTCACCGTTCGGCTGGCCGAGCCTCCGGATGCCGGTGGCCTGGGTGGCGTCCCGGATCTCGCCCACCAGCAGCTCGATCACGTCTTCCAGGAACAGCACCCCTTGGGTCTGACCATCAGGGCCGATGACCCGGGCCAGGTGTGAGCCTGTGCGCTGCATAACTGACATCGCCGTTTCGATCTCGTCATCCAAGGCGAGGTTCGCCAACGAACGGATCCGGCTCTCAGCGATGGGGTGCTGATAGTCCGTCTCAGGGATTGACAGCACGTCCTTCACATGGAGGTAGCCCGAGAGCATGCTGTCGTCATCCAACATGGGAAACCTGGAGAATCCGGTTCTGCTGACGGCTTTCTCGAATTCCACAGGCGTAGTGGCCGCTTTCAGCATGACGAGCTTGTCCAACGGCACCATGATGTGCGATGCCGTGTGCTCGGAGAATTCCAACGCACCCGTGATCAGCCCGGCATCGTCGTCCACCAGCCCGTGGCGGGTGGACTCCTGAACGATCGACTGCACTTCCTCGAGCGTGAAGGACGAATTCACTTCGTCCTTGGGCTCAATCCGCAGGAGCTTGAGGATGTGGTTGGCGGACCAGTTCAGCGCCACGATGACAGGGTTGACCAGCCGGGCAACGAACATCAGCGGCGGTGCGAGGAGCAGGGCGGCCTTGTCTGCCACCGAAACCGAGATGTTCTTGGGCACCATCTCCCCGAAGGTCACGTGCAGGAAGGTCACCAGCATCAGGGCGATTCCGAACGCCAGGACGTCGGCGATCTCCATCGGCAGCCCCACCGCCTCCAGCGGCGCTCCCATCAGATGATGGATGGCAGGCTCGGCAACCTGCAGGATCAGCAGGGAGCAGACGGTAATACCCAGCTGGGCGCAGGCCAGCATGAGCGAGACATTTTCCATGGCACGCAGGGTTGTCTGGGCCGCTTTGGACCCGGCGTCGGCCAGGGGTTCAATCTGGCTGCGCCTGGCTGACATCACCGCGAACTCTGCAGCAACAAAAAACGCGTTGCCCAGAAGGAGCACAATCAGCCAGAGTATTCCGGCCCAGTCGCTCACGGTGCGGTCCTGTCGTCAGAAGCCTGCTCCGCGTCACGCGCAGCCGGCTGGAAGCAGATCCTGTCGATCCTTCGTCCGTCCATCCTGGTCACGCTCAGCGTCCCGCCGCCCACCGCAACAGTGTCTCCGACGGCGGCGATGCGGCCCAGTTCACTCATGACGTAACCGCCCACAGTCTCGTAGGCAGCTTCGTCCGGAACTGTCAGCCCAGGAATCTGTTCGGACAGTTCATCCGGTCGCAAAAGGCCCGGGAAGTACCAGTCACCGGAGGCACTCTGGAGAAGGCCAGGCCGGACTTTGTCGTGTTCGTCCGCAACTTCGCCCACGATTTCCTCCACGAGGTCTTCGAGGGTGGCAATGCCGGCGGTTCCGCCGTATTCATCCAGCACTATAGCTAGCTGCAGGTTTCCTTCGCGCAGTTCCGCCAGGAGGGCATCCAGATGGATGGTCTCCGGCACCCTGAGAACGTCTGTCATGATGGCGCCGGCCTCCAGGTTGGGGCGCCGGTCCCACGGCACGGCCACGGCTTTCTTCACGTGGACCAGTCCCCTGATGTCGTCGGCAGACTCGCCA
Source organism: Arthrobacter pascens (assembly GCF_030815585.1). NCBI lineage: Bacteria > Bacillati > Actinomycetota > Actinomycetes > Micrococcales > Micrococcaceae > Arthrobacter > Arthrobacter pascens. The sequence continues at coordinate 1,278,873 of NZ_JAUSWY010000001.1, read as the reverse complement.
ATGACCGGGAATCGCGAGTATCCGGTGCGCCGCGCGGCGTCCAGGATGTCCGAGACCGGCTGGTCGGCGTCGATGGTCTCCACGCGGATCCGGGGCGTCATCACGTCGGCCGCCGTTCGGGCGGAGAAGCTCAAAGTCCTCGCCACAAAGTTGGCAGTGCCGGCGTCGAGCGTTCCCATGGCAGCAGAACGCCGCACCAGGGACGCCAGCTCAGCCGGGGTCCTGGCCCCTGAAATCTCTTCCTTGGCTTCAAGGCCGAACACGTTGAGCACCTTGTTGGAGAAGCCATTGAGCACCACGATGGCAGGCTTGAAAACCGCCGTGAAAACGAGCTGTGGCCGGGCCAATGCCTTACCGATCGGAAAGGACAGGGCAATTGCCATGTTTTTGGGTACCAGCTCGCCCAACAGCATGGACAGCAAAGTTGCGAGCGCCATCGCGATGACCAAGGACAAGGATGCCGCCGCCACTTCGGGAACGCCGACGGCGGCCAGCGGGCCTTCCAGCAGTTGGCCCACAGACGGTTCCATCACGTAGCCGGTCAGCAACGTGGTCATCGTAATGCCAAGCTGGCAGCTGGAGAGCTGGGTTGAGAGGGACTTCAGGCACTTGAGCAGCGGAACAGCCCCTGCGTCACCGTTGTCGATGGCCCGCTGGACCGTGGCCTGGTCCAAGGCAATAAGGGAAAATTCGACGGCGACAAAAAAACCGGTGCCGGCGATCAGCAGGAATCCTGCCGCAAGGAGCAACCACTCCATTCAGCATCCCGCCCTGGGATACACGGGCGGACTGTGTAGCTGGTTCCGGGGGAAACTGCCCGGTGGAGGATGGTCAGACGAAGCCGACTCTGTTTCCATAGATGCTCCGCCGGGATGGACCGTCGGAGAGTGATGGGCTCGTGTTCGGGGTTTGCCGGCTCTGCGGGTGGGCTGTGCGTCGCTGTTCATTGTGCTCCGCTGACAGCCCCCAGGCCGGCACCTAGATTTACTGTCCATAAGAAGTTCAGTCTACAGGAGCAGATCCCGGCGCCCGCCTGGACGCTGCTGCACCCCGTTTTGGCTATCGCCGGCAGGGGCCACGAGCGCCACATTCGGCGTTCTCCGCGTCACTTCATGATTTGGGTCACGCTTATTGGCAGTTAACACGCGATGCTCATTAGACTGGCAAAGGTCTGGGTTCAGAGGACGCAGAGACTGGTTCGAATGTTGTGCTGCGGCACCGTGGCGGCCAGAGAGAAATCAAACTCATGGAAGAGGCGTATTTCAAGTGCCAGAGCAGCCTAGCCACCGTCTACCAGAGGAATTTGGCGGAAACGAGTGGCTCGTTGACGAACTGTACGAGCAGTATCAAAAGGACAAGAACGCGGTGGATGCCAAATGGTGGCCCCTGTTCGAATCCTTCGACTCGGGCAGCGGTTCATCTTCCAACGGAAATTCGGCCCTCGCCGTAGCCCACCCCGCAACCCGTGAAATGCCTGCCGTAGCCCCTCAGGCTCCGGCCCCTGCTGCTCCGGCAACGTCGCCGGCAGCCCAGCCCGCGGCCCCCGCCGCTTCGGCACCCGCCCCGGCGCCGGCGCCGGCAAAGAAGGCTCCGGCAACGATCGCCCGCGACGGTGCGAAGAAGCCCGACTCCGGCACCGGATCGCAGCCTATCCCCGCGCAGCTCCCCAAGAACGTTAAGGCACCGACGGCGCCAGAAGAGGACGTCGTCTCGGTACTGCGCGGTCCGGCCAAGGCCATTGCGTCGAACATGGTCACCAGCCTTGAGGTCCCCACGGCCACCAGCGTCCGGGCCATTCCGGCCAAGCTGCTGATCGACAACCGCGTTGTCATCAACTCCAACCTGGCCCGTGCACGCGGCGGCAAGGTTTCCTTCACCCACCTGATCGGCTACGCCGTCATCCGGGCCTTGTCGCAGTTCCCCTCCATGAACGTCTACTACGACGAAGTGGACGGAAAGCCTGTTGCAGTCCAGCCGGCCCACGTCAACTTCGGCATCGCCATCGACATGCCCAAGCCTGACGGCACCCGTTTGCTCATGGTGCCGAACATCAAGAAGGCGGAGACCCTCAACTTCTCCGAGTTCTGGCACACGTATGAAGACCTCATCAAGCGTGCCCGTGCCGGTAAGCTCACAGCCGATGACCACTCCGGTACCACGGTTTCCCTGACCAACCCCGGCGGAATCGGCACCGTGCACTCCGTGCCGCGTCTGTCGAAGGGGCAGGCTGCCATCATCGGCGTCGGCGCACTGGACTACCCGGCCGAGTTCCAGGGTGCCAGCGAAAAGATCATCGCGCACAACGCCATCAGCAAGGTGCTTACGCTGACCTCCACGTATGACCACCGCGTCATCCAGGGCGCAGGCAGTGGCGAGTTCCTGAAGCTGGTCCACCAGTTGCTTCTCGGCGCGCAGAACTTCTACGACGAGATCTTCGAGGCCCTGCGTATCCCGTACGAGCCCGTTCGCTGGAGCCCGGACCTGCAGGTTGACCCGGCAGACCAGATCAACAAGGTTGCGCGGATCCAGCAGCTGATCCACTCCTACCGTGTCCGCGGCCACCTGATGGCGGACACCGACCCGCTGGAGTACGTCCAGCGCAAGCACCCGGATCTCGATGTCCTGACCTATGGGCTCACCCTGTGGGACCTGGACCGCGAATGGCCCACCGGCGGTTTCGGCGGCAAGCCGATGCTGAAGTTCCGCGACATCCTGGGCGTGCTCCGTGACGCCTACTGCCGCACCACCGGCATCGAGTACATGCACATCCAGGAGCCGGAGGAACGCAAGTGGTTCCAGGACCAGCTGGAGCACGCGTACTCGAAGCCAAGCCGCGAAGAGCAGCTGCGCATCGTGTCCAAGCTCAATGCAGCCGAAGCATTTGAAACCTTCCTGCAGACCAAGTTCGTCGGTCAGAAGCGTTTCTCCCTGGAGGGCGGGGAGTCCCTGATCCCCCTCCTGGATGCGATCATCTCCGACGCCGCGGACGACGGACTGGACGAGGTAGCCATCGGCATGGCCCACCGTGGCCGCCTGAACGTGCTGACCAACATCGCCGGCAAGACCTACGCCCAGGTCTTCCGTGAGTTCGAAGGCACCCAGGATCCCCGTTCCGTACAGGGGTCCGGCGACGTCAAGTACCACCTCGGCACCGAAGGCACCTTCACCTCGGACAACGGCAAGGAAACCAAGGTCTACCTGGCCGCCAACCCGTCCCACCTCGAGGCCGTGGACTCCGTACTGGAAGGCATCGTCCGCGCCAAGCAGGACCGGCTGGACCAGGGCGAAGCCTTCCCAGTCCTGCCCATCATGGTCCATGGTGACGCGGCCTTTGCCGGCCAGGGCGTGGTTGCCGAGACACTGAACCTCTCCCAGCTCCGTGGCTACCGCACGGGCGGCACCATCCACGTGGTGGTCAACAACCAGGTGGGCTTCACCACTGCCCCGTCGTCGTCGCGGTCCTCCACGTACTCCACGGACGTCGCCAAGATGATCCAGGCTCCCGTGTTCCATGTGAACGGTGACGACCCGGAGGCCGTGGTCCGCATTGGCCAACTCGCCTACGAGTTCCGCCAGCGCTTCCACAAGGACGTTGTGATCGACATGGTGTGCTACCGCCGCCGTGGCCACAACGAGGGTGATGACCCGTCGATGACCCAGCCCCTCATGTACAACCTGATCGAAGCCAAGCGCTCCGTCCGCAAGCTGTACACCGAGTCGCTGATCGGCCGTGGGGATATCACCGAGGATGAAGCCGAGCAGCTGCTCCGCGACTACCAGGAGCGGCTGGAACGGGTCTTCGCCGAGACCCATGCTGCCCAGACCTCGCCCATTCCGATCGTCACCGCAGACTCCGCCGCGGTATCCGACATCGAGCGTCCCATCGCCCAGCAGTCTGACTCCGGCACCAACGCTCCGGCGTCCACCGCTATCTCCCCTGAGACCCTGGCCAGGATTGGCAAGGCGCACGTTGAAATTCCCGAGGGCTTCACCGTCCACGCCAAGCTCAAGCAGCTGCTCGAGAAGCGCGAACAGATGTCACGCGAAGGCGGCATTGACTGGGGCTTCGGCGAGATCGCGGCCTTTGGCTCGCTCATCATGGAAGGTGTTCCTGTCCGCCTGGCAGGCCAGGACTCCCGCCGCGGGACGTTCGTTCAGCGCCACGCGGTGTTCCACGACCGCGCCAACGGTAATGAGTGGCTGCCGCTGGGGCATCTCTCAGACAACCAGGCCAAGCTGTGGATCTACGATTCCCTGCTGTCGGAATATGCGGCCATGGGTTTCGAATACGGCTACTCCGTGGAGCGCCCGGATGCACTGGTGTTGTGGGAAGCGCAGTTCGGTGACTTCGTCAACGGCGCTCAGACGATCATCGATGAGTTCATCTCCTCGGCCGAGCAGAAGTGGGGCCAGCGGTCCTCGCTGGTGCTGATGCTGCCACACGGCTACGAGGGCCAGGGTCCGGACCACTCCTCTGCCAGGATCGAACGGTTCCTGCAGATGTGCGCTGAAGAAAACATGATCGTCGCCAACCCCACCACGGCGGCCTCGCACTTCCACCTGCTCCGCCGCCAGGCGTACAGCCGTCCGCGCAAGCCGCTGATCATCTTCACCCCCAAGCAGCTGCTGCGCCTCAAGGGAGCCGCGTCCTCCGTCGAGGACTTCACCACCGGCAGCTTCCGCACCGTCATCGGGGACCATGAGCAGCTGGCGGCGGACGCCGTCGAACGCGTACTGCTGGTGTCCGGCCGTCTCTATTACGATCTTCTGTCCACCCGGCAGAAGACCGATGATAAGACCACGGCGATCGTCCGCGTGGAGCAGCTCTACCCGCTCCCGCACGCGGAGATCGCAGCGGAGCTGGCCAAGTACCCGAACGCCGAAGTTGTGTGGGCCCAGGATGAGCCTGCCAACCAGGGACCGTGGCCATTTATGGGCCTGAACCTTCCGGGCGCGCTTGACCGTGCTGTCCGTCTGGTATCGCGTCCCGCATCGGCCTCCACGGCTGCCGGCTCCATGAAGCGGCACGCTGCCGAGCAGGATTCCCTCCTGAAGCAGGCATTTGCACGCAAGTAACAACGGTTGCTGCCCGGCCGGACGTCGAAATACCAGACTCCGGCCGGGCAGTTCTGTTTAATGGGATGGACGGCCATCCAATCAGGCAGAATGGCCAGGCCAAGCGTTGATGCCCACAGGGGCAGAATCGAACGCCGTTCAGCACGGAAGTAAAGAGGAACTTGTGGAAGACAGGAAGCTGCGCATCGCAGCTGTTGGAGATGAACTGCTGGCCGGGCTGGGAGATCCCAGGGCGCTCGGCTGGCTGGGCCGCGTACTGGCCCGCACTCCGCAGGACGGCATGGCCATGGAAAGTTATGCCCTCCCCTGTCCGCAGGAAGGAACAGAAGGGTTGGCCGCGCGCTGGCTGGAGGAAGCAAGCAGACGGTTCAGCGACCAACACGAAAACCGCCTCGTGATCGGCCTCTCCGGCCGGGATATCGAATTCGGGCTCTCCACGGCACGCAGCCGCCTGAACCTGGCCAATATTCTCGATTCCGCTTCGCAGAACAGGATCGAAGTGTTTGTCGTGGGCCCGCCGCCCACGCTCGACCCCGCCCAGAACCGCCGGCTCGGAGAGCTGAACACCGCTTTTGCGGACGTCACGACGCGGCGTAAACACCTCTACGTGGACACGTTCTCCCCCCTCCTGAACCACGAGCAGTGGCGGCAGGACCTGGCCGCCAACAGCGGAACCCCTGGGCAGTCCGGTTATGGCCTGATGGCCTGGCTGGTCCTTCACCGGGGCTGGTTCCAGTGGCTGGGGATGGATTCACCCGAGTAGGCTCCGCAGCCCTTCGGATTTCGCGATATATCTTGACCTGCCGCCCGGCTGGGTTATATCTTGGTATGGATCACGATATATCGCGACTTGGAGGAGTCATGGCAGAGAACGGCTGGACCGTCACCGGTCCCCAGACCATCGACGTTGACGACGTCACATCGTTGAAACTGGGCATGGTACGCGGAAGGTTCGACGTCGTGACCCACTCGGACGCGGTAGCGCGAGTGGAGATCACAGAGGTCCAAGGCGACCCGGTGTCCGTCACGGTGGTCGACGGCAGGCTCGAGGTCCGCCATCAGCTGCATGGGCCGCAGGGCTGGTTCAAGAACCTCATGGGCACGGTCAACCACAAGAGCAACAATTCTGCGGTCATCAGCATTGCCCTGCCGGCGGGCGTGACGGTGGAGGCCGGTACCGTCAGCGGTGACGGCCTGGTGTCCGGGATCAGCGGACACACCCGGCTCAATACCGTCTCCGGCTCGGTGATGGCCGACGGTACCGAGGGTAACCTTCATGTCAACACCGTCAGCGGCGAAGTGATTGCGCGCAACCACGACGGCGTCCTGACCGCCAAGAGTATCTCCGGCGAGGTCACAGCGTCCGGCCGGTTCAGCCACATCCGCGCCAACACCGTCAGCGGCCACATGAGTTTTGACCTGTGGGGGTTCACTCATGATTTCGGTGCCAATTCGGTCTCGGGGGACCTCACCATCCGGTTGCCTCACGACGTCGGTGTCGACATAGTGGCAAAGTCCGTTACCGGGACAGTGGTCATCGATGATCAGCGATACTCCCAGCCGGGAGGCAGGGTGGAAACCATCGCTGGTCCGGACGGCAAGCTCATGCTGGTCCGGACCAACTCCGTTTCAGGCACGACCTCGATCTTCCACAGCCCAGCGCCGGGAAACCCGGAATCAACGAACGTGGATGCAAGGCACCCGGAAGCAGGGCAGTGATGCCTCCTGTCTTCGCCCACGGCGCCCTGCGGCTGTATCTCCTGGCCCTGCTGGAGACCGGCCCCAAACACGGTTACGAACTCATCAAGGCCCTTAACGAACGGTTCGGAGGCACGTACTCCCCCAGCGCCGGCACGATATATCCGCGCCTGGGCAAGCTGGAGGAAGAGGGCCTGGTGGCCACGGAGTCGGCAGGCCGACGCACCAACTACCACATCACTGCGGCGGGACTCGCGGAACTGAACAGCCGCCGGGACGAGCTTGCCGGCGTCGAGAACGACATCTCAGCGTCGGTCCGCCGCCTGGCGGACAACCTCCGCGAGGATATCCGCAGCAACATGCGCGGCCTGCGGGCGGACCTTGCGGCGACGGCCGAGGCCGCGCGTTCCACAGCACGTGCCGCCGATTTCAGGACCGCTGGCAGCCGGCGCTCCTCCGAGGGGCACCGGATGCTTAAGGAAGCCGAGATGCTGCTCCAGGCGTTCCGTGACGATCTGCGCGTGGAGTTGCGCCTGCAGGCAGGCAGGCAGCCAATCAGCCCGGTGGCACTTGAAACCGTCAAAACCGTCCTGGACCAGGCGCGGATCTCCATCCGGAACTCACTGCACAGTTGAACAGTAGGGGTGGCTGCCCACCTGAGAGGCAGGCTTGCGCCGTCGGTCGAGCCGCAGGCCATGGGCCCGTTTCGGGTTCGCAGCCAGTCCCATCATGTGGGAGACTTGAGGGCAGCTCTTTTGAGTACAACATTAAGGAGGCCAGCTATGAGCAAGCGTGCACGTAAACGTCGTGACCGTAAGCGTGGCGGCGCGAACCACGGGAAGCGCCCCAACACCTGAGCAAAAGCTTGGAATGACGGTTTAAGCGAAGGACCCCGGAAGCCACACGGCTTCCGGGGTCCTTCGTGTTTCTGGCAATCCACGCTCACGGCGCGTGCGACCGCCCGGGCTGCTGCTCCCGGGGCGAGGGGCGTATTAGGCGTCGACCGGACGGATCGAGTGGATCCTGTCCAGGATGGCGTTCTTCAGGTTCTCCGGCGCGGCTTCGGTGCAGGAGCGTTTCACCATGGTGCGGATAACGCACTCAAGGTCATACTGGTGCGTGCATTCAGGGCAATCATCAAGATGGTTCTTGATCTCCGTAATGTCCGCACGGGTCAATGCCCCGTCAAGATACTCATAAATGCGTTGCATCCGGGCGTCATCGCAGTCGCCCAATCCCTGGCAGTCGCTCATTTCCTGTTCTCCTGTTGTGTGCTTGCGGCCGCGTCCTGGGGTTCGACGGCGGCTTTGAATCCCCGCTCGGCGGCATAGTCCGCCAGCATGTCCCGCAACATTTTCCGGCCGCGGTGGAGCCGGGACATCACTGTGCCGATCGGCGTGTTCATGATGTCCGAAATTTCCTTGTACGCGAAGCCTTCGACGTCGGCAAAGTACACCGCCAGACGGAACTCTTCAGGAATGGCCTGGAGCGCGCGCTTCACATCGGAATCGGGCAGATGATCCAGGGCCTCGGTCTCCGCGGACCGCAGGCCGCTGGACGTGTGCGACTCTGCCCTGGCCAGCTGCCAGTCTTCAATGCTGTCCGAGTTCGACTGCAGTGGCTCGCGCTGCCGCTTGCGGTAAAGGTTGATGTACGTGTTTGTCAGGATCCGGTACAGCCACGCTTTGAGGTTGGTACCCGGCTTGTACTGATGGAACGCCGAAAAGGCCTTGGTGTAGGCCTCCTGGACGAGGTCCTCGGCATCGGCAGGGTTCCTTGCCATGCGCATGGCCGCGGAGTAGAGCTGGTCCACGTACTGCATGGCGTCCCGCTCAAACCGAATGCGGCGCTCCTCCGTCGTTTCGGTGGCCACATCCACTGGCTGCTCTGCATTTTCGGACTGAGCAGTTCCGGGCTCCGCAGTTTCAGGCCCGGGGCTCTGGGCTCCAACCTCGACGGACTCCCCGGCGGAGCCGGGCTGCGCGCCGTTGCTGCTCTTGGCTTCGCTTCCGGAGGCCTTATACATGGCCTCAACGGCCGGATCCAGGGTGCTCATTGCCTTCAAGTCTACTGTGACGCTCTGCGCACGCGCCGACCCATACTCCGGAGGATCGGATTCCAGAGTCTCCAAACCCACGGGGCCCGCCACTTCCGTCCCGTACTTCACCAACGCCAAGGGCCCACTCCACTCATTTGTCACTGCAGTTTTTTCGTGATGAGCCCGGCATTCCCGGACCCGCAATCGATAACCCCTGGCTGCGGGCAAATATTCCCCAAAAGTGCAAGACTAGAACGGACTCCGCCGCATTCGACGCGGTTCGTCCATCCAGGAGGAAATCCATGTCCTTTGTCCGCACTCTCGCCCGGCCCATGCTGGCCTCCAGTTTCGTTCTCGCGGGGCTGGACAAGCTCAAGAACGCCGATGACACCGCCCAGCAACTGTCGCCCCTCCTGCGTAAAGCAACATCGTCGCTGCCTTTCCGCACCGATGAGAAGACACTGGCCCGGGTCATTGGCGGAACACAGGTGGGCGCCGGCGTACTGTTCGGCCTGGGCAAGTTCAGCCGCCTCTCGGCGACACTGCTCACTGTCATCTCAGCCCTCAACACTTTTGTGGAATGGCGCAGCGCGGACATCAGCACGAAGGAAGGCCGCGAAGCCCGGCGCAACCAGCTCCTCAAGAATGTTTCCCTGAGCGGGGGGGCCCTGCTGGCGTCTGTGGACACCGCGGGGAAGCCGGGCCTGGCCTGGCGCGCGGAGCACCTTGCCGCCGACGCGAAGAAGGGTGCCTCGCACCTTGCTGCCGATGCGAAAAAGACCACCGGCAAGAATCTCCACAAGGCGGATAAAGCTGTGCGGCGCGCCGTGGAGCAGGCAACGGGGGCATAAGGACGCATGACCGGATCCACCGCAGCCGTTTCCCAGGACTCCCCCGAAGCTGCCCCTCACTGGCCCGCCCCGTTTGCCACCAGGCCGGTCAACGCCACTGTCACCGTGCCGGGTTCGAAGTCGCTGACCAACAGGTTTCTCGTTCTCGCCGCCCTGGCTGACGGTCCGTCCCGGCTGCGGGCTCCCCTGCACTCCAGGGATTCCGCCCTGATGATCGAGGCCCTCCGCAAGCTGGGGGCCACCATCACGGAGGTGCCGGGAGACGGCGCATTCGGGCCGGACCTTGAGGTAATCCCCTTGAGCCAGGAGGTTCCCTCTCCCCGGACGCGCATCGATTGCGGCCTCGCCGGGACTGTGATGCGGTTCGTTCCGCCGCTCGCGGCACTGCGGAACGGCGTAAGCGTCTTTGACGGCGACCCGCACGCCCGGGAGCGTCCGATGGGAACCATCATCGAGGCCCTGAAGGCGCTTGGCGTGCCCGTGGCCGGCGAGGACGGCGGCACCCCTGCCTCACTGCCCTTCGCCGTTGAGGGTACAGGTGAAGTCCAGGGCGGCCACCTGGTGATTGATGCCAGTGCGTCGTCCCAGTTCGTGTCCGCCCTGCTGTTGGTGGGCGCCAGGTTCACCGAGGGGCTCCATCTGGAGCATGTGGGCAAGCCGGTGCCAAGCCTGGACCACATCAACATGACGGTGGCTGTGCTGCGGGGTGCAGGGGTATCAGTGGACGATTCCGTCCCGAATCACTGGGTAGTGGCGCCGGGCCCCATCCGCGCCTTTGACCAGCGCATCGAACAGGACCTGTCCAATGCCGGCCCGTTCCTTGCCGCTGCGTTGGCGTCGGGCGGAACGGTACGTATCCCCGGCTGGCCCGCCGATACCACCCAGGTGGGGGATCTCTGGCGCAGCATCCTTGCGGATATGGGCGCGGAGGTCAGCCTGGTTGACGGCGTCCTGACCGTCACCGGCGGGTCCGAGATCAAAGGCGCCGACTTCGCTGAAACCAGCGAGCTGGCCCCCACCGTTGCGGCCCTTTGCGCCCTGGCCACCGGGCCATCCCGGCTGAGCGGCATCGCGCACCTGCGCGGCCATGAGACAGACCGGCTGGCGGCCCTTGTCACTGAAATCAACCGGCTGGGCGGCGATGCGGAGGAGACGAGCGACGGGTTGGTGATCCGGCCCGCAAAGCTGCACGCCGGCGTCGTGCATAGTTACGCAGACCACCGCATGGCCACCGCAGGTGCAATCCTCGGCCTGGCGGTGGAAGGCATCCAGGTACAGAACATCGCCACCACGGCAAAGACCATGCCGGACTTCCCCCGGCTGTGGGCGGACATGCTCGCACAGGGCCAGCCGCCCCAGTCCCCGGGGCGGGAAGGTTCCGACGGTGGCACGCAGCACTGATTCCTGGGACGAGTCCGATGTCCGGATCCGCCCCAGCAAAAAGGGCTCACGCCCTCGCACCAAGGACCGTCCAAGCCACGACGACGCGGTGACGGGGCGAATCATTACCGTTGACCGCGGTCGGTATACGGCAGTGGTCGGCGAAGATTCCGGCGAGGAACGCATCATCATCGCCGCAAGGGCACGTGAACTGCGCCGCTCGCCGGTCGTGGCAGGCGATTTTGTCTCGCTGGTGGGCGATGTCTCAGGTGAACCGGACACCCTGGCCCGCCTGGTCAGGATCCAGGACCGCAAAACGCTCCTGCGCCGCAGTGCCGATGACACGGATCCGATCGAACGTGCAGTGGTAGCCAATGCCGATCAGCTCGTGGTGGTGGTGGCTGCCGCCAATCCGGAGCCGCGCACGGGTTTTATCGACCGTGCCCTGGTGGCCGCCTACGACGCCGGCATTGAGCCGCTGCTGCTGGTCACCAAGGCGGACGTCAAGGATCCCGCTGAACTATTGTCGAACTACGAGCACCTTGACTTTCCGGTGATCATCAGCCGGACGGCTGATTCCGCCGCCTCGGGCATCGATGCCCGCTCCGACGACGGGCTCTCCGCCCGCCTCGACAGCGACGCCGTCTCCCAGCTCCGCGCATACCTCGACGGCAAGGTCACGGTGATGCTGGGACACTCCGGGGTGGGCAAGTCCACCATGGTCAACGCGCTGACCGGAGCTGAACGGGCCACCGGCGGCGTGAATGCCGTCACCGGGCGGGGTCGCCACACCTCGTCGTCGGCCCTGGCCCTCAAGCTGACCGACGCCCCCTCCGGCAGTTGGATCATCGACACCCCGGGCATCCGTTCCTTCGGACTGGCCCATGTGGACCCGGACCGGATCCTCCGGTCCTTCCCCGACTTGGAGCCAGGCACGGATGCCTGCGAGCGCGGCTGCAAGCACAATGCCTCCGCGGTGAACTGCGGTCTGGATGCCTGGGTGTCCGAAGGCCACGCCGGCCCGACCGGCGCGGCCCGTCTCGCTTCCCTGCGGCGCCTCCTTGGCACTGACCCCCGGATGGAAGGTCAGGAGACCAAAGAATTGGGCAGCATCAGCTAGCGCAAAAACCCCGGTTCCCTATGGGCTACCCCGCTCTCCGGGGCACTTCGGGACGCTTTCCGAATCAGATGTCCCCGACCTGGCGGCGCTTTGACGGTAGTTTGGAACCATGATCCAACCCGCTTCGAGCTACAACGATGACCTGCGCCTGGCCCATGTGCTGGCCGATTCCGTGGATGACCAGACCATGAGCCGCTTCAAGGCCCTGGATCTCCACGTCGAAACCAAGCCGGACCTGACGCCGGTCACGGATGCGGACAAGGCTGCTGAGGAAGCCATCCGCGGCCAACTGTCCCGCTCCCGCCCCCGTGACGCCGTTTTGGGCGAGGAATTCGGCAGTTCCGGCCACGGTTCCCGCCGGTGGATCATCGACCCGATCGATGGCACCAAGAACTTCGTCCGCGGCGTTCCGGTATGGGCCACGCTCATTGCCCTCGTTGATGAGGGCGAACCCGTGGTTGGCGTAGTCAGTGCCCCGGCGCTGGGCAAGCGCTGGTGGGCGGCCAAGGGCGCGGGAGCCTACATGGGCAAGTCGCTTGCCGCCGCCACCAGGCTGCGCGTCTCGGATGTTTCGCAGCTCTCGGATGCATCCCTCTCCTACTCGAGCCTTGGCGGTTGGCAGGAACGTGGGAACTTTCACGACTTCCTGGGCCTGACCGAGGATGTCTGGCGGACGCGTGCCTACGGCGATTTCTGGTCCTACTGCATGGTGGCAGAAGGTTCGGTGGACATCGCCTGCGAACCGGAGCTGAACCTCTATGACATGGCGGCCCTGGTCCCCATCGTGGTTGAGGCCGGCGGCCGCTTCACCTCGCTCGACGGCGAAGACGGACCCTTCGGCGGCAACGCCCTGGCCACCAACTCGATCCTGCACTCGGAGGTCCTGAAGAGGCTCAATCCTGACCTGGACGACCTCCTCTAGCCCGCTAACCCGAATTATCCACGGCGGACGCTTCCAAACGGAGGCGTCCGCCGTCGTATCTTCGCAAAAAGTCCGATCTTCCAACGCGCGCGTAACAAAACCCTTAACATTCCGCCTGGCTTCTTCCCGGCCCCACGCATGTTCTACGCTCTTAACAGGTCACGAGTGCCAGCGCGAAACCCCGGTTTGCTGGCCGGCAACCCTCCATTCGCGGTGGGGTGCCCCGGGTGACGACCAGGCCGGTCCGGAACGGACCCGGCAAGCGCGGATTCCCGGCACGGGGGTCCTTCTTAGAGTGAGGTCTCTGTGACAACTGCCACCGTCTCCCCCAACGCTGCCATCCACAATGCAGCCCTGTTCAGCGAACGCAGCGCCATCGCCGGCCGCCCCCTGTCTGCCGTTACCGGCGCGGAGATCCAGGCTCCCCTGATCCAGGGCGGACACGTCAGATACGCCAACCTGGACTACGGCGCTTCAGCGCCCGCCCTCTCGGTCGTGTCGGCCTACCTCAACGAAATCCTTCCCTTCTACGCCAGCGTCCACCGCGGTGCCGGCTATGCGTCCCAGATCAGCACCTCCGTCTACGAGAACGCCAGGAACATCGTCCGGGACTTTGTCGGTGGCCGGGCCGGGGACTCCGTCATCTTCACCCGGAACACCACGGATTCGCTGAACCTGCTGGCGGGCTGCCTTCCTGCCACGGACGGCCGTCCCCAAGGCGACGTCCTCTATCTCGATATCGAACACCACGCCAATCTCCTGCCATGGCAGGGAGTTCCGCACCGCAGCGTCGTGGCCGCCGACACCATCTCCGGCACCATCGAGGCACTCCGCGCCGAACTGGAACAGGGCGGCGTCAGCCTGCTGGCTGTCACCGGCGCGTCCAACGTCACCGGCGAAATCCTGCCTATTAGGGCCCTGGCCGCATTGGCTCACGAACATGGTGCGCGGATCGTGGTGGACGCTGCGCAGCTGGCGCCCCACCGGCGCATCAACATCAGCGCCGACGACGTCGACTACCTCGCCTTCTCCGGCCACAAGCTGTATGCGCCCTTCGGCGCCGGCGTCCTGGTGGGACGGCCGGACTGGCTCGACGCCGGCACCCCTCACCTTGCCGGCGGCGGAGCCGTACGCGAAGCCCGGCTGGACGGCGTCAGCTGGGCCGACGGGCCTGCACGGCATGAGGGCGGCTCGCCCAACGTCCTTGGCGCAGCCACCCTGGCCCGTGCCACCCAGGTCATCTCAGCTCTGGACCAGGATCGTTGGCACGCCCACGAGTCAGCCATCAGGTCCTTCCTGGTGGAAGGACTGCAGAAGATCGACGGCGTCACCGTGCACCAGATCTTCAAGGACACCGACCCCGATACCGACACCATCGGCGTCGTGAACTTCTCTGTGGCGGGTTACGACGCCGGCCTGGTGGCCGCTTACCTGTCCGCGGAACACGGAGTGGGCCTCCGGGACGGCCGCTTCTGCGCCCACCCGCTGCTCAAACGCCTGGGCCTTCCCTCAGGTTCGCTGCGGGCCAGCTTCGGACTGGGTTCTCGGCTTGAAGACGCCCAGCGGCTACTGGCCGGCATCGAGGAACTGCGCCGCACGGGCCTGGGATGGGACTACGTGGTGGATTCGGGCCGCTGGGTTCCGGCCAACGACACCCGGGTCTACCCGGAGTGGGCGCCGAACACACCCGGCACTGCCGGCGCTGCACCCTGCATCGAAGACTAACCAGCACCTGCGTCAGATTCAGCAGGTGCGGCATGTGCGGTAAATTCGAAGGATACCCAAGGGCATCAGGCGAAGGAGGCCGCACGTGGCACGGGGTGGCCCCAAACTTGACCACGGGCGCCGTCGGGAACTCGGACAGAGCTTCCAGGACGGCGGCGAGCACTACCAGCGCGTAAGGCCCGGTTACCCCGCAGAGTCAGCGGACTGGCTGGTTCCCGCCGGAGCCGTGGACGCTGTGGACGTGGGTGCCGGCACTGGAAAGTTCACTGCCCTTCTGCTGGAGCGGGGGCTGTCAGTATCAGCTGTCGACCCGTCCGCGGACATGCTCGAGCAACTGCAAATCCACTGTCCCGGCGTGGCAGCGACGCAAGGCACAGCAGAGGCGACCGGGCTGGCTGACGCCTCCTTCGACCTCGTCAGCGTTGCCCAGGCCTGGCACTGGTGCGATCCGCTGGCGGCAAGCACTGAACTGTCAAGGATCCTTCGTGCCCGGGGAACACTGGGACTCATCTGGAACCAGCTGGACACCTCGGTCCCGTGGGTCCACCGCCTCTCGCGCATCATGCACGCCGGCGATGTGTACAAGCCGGACTTCCGTCCGGTCGTGGGGCCGGAGTTCGAGGGACTCGAAAGCCACGTGACACGTTGGGAAGACGTCGTCACCACCGCGGACATCATTGAACTGGCCAAGTCGCGGAGCTATTTCCTGCGCGCCGGTGAAGCCACCCGGGGCAAGGTGCTTGCCAACCTGGACTGGTACCTGCACCACCACCTGGGACATGCCGGGGAGGAAGACCTTGGGTTGCCGTATTTGACCCTCACATGGCGGGCCGTGAAGGCATGACGGCGGCCGAGCACCCGGTAGGCTTGATGTCGTGAAGACCAGCGCGCCCTCCTCCTCGATCGAGGACTACGTCAAGGTCATATACTCCTTCACGGAGTGGCAGGACAAGCCCATCACGTCCTCGCAGCTTGCCCAGCGCCTGGGGGTGGCCAACTCATCCGTCTCCGAAATGGTCCGTAAGCTCAAGGACCAGGGCCTTGTGGACCACCAGCCCTACAGTGCCATCACGCTCACGGAGGATGGAGTGCGGCTGGCGCTGTCCATGGTGAGGCGGCACCGGCTGATCGAAACGTACTTGGTCCAGCAGCTCGGATACAGCTGGGATGAAGTCCATGACGAAGCCGAGCTGCTGGAGCATGCGGTCTCTGACACGTTCATCGAGCGGATGGCGGCAAAACTGGGAAACCCCGAAAGGGATCCGCACGGGGACCCGATCCCCCGGGCGGATGGCTCGGTTCTGATGCCCGACGCATATCTGATGAGTGAACTGGACCAGGGCCACACCGGCAGGATTACCCGGATCAGTGATGAGAACCCCGATTTGCTCCGCTACCTCTCCGCAGAGGAAATCGGCCTGGACGCCGAGGTGGAGGTCATTGGCCGTAAGCCCTTTGGCGGGGCGCTGGTGGTTCGGATCCGGCAGGCCGGCAGCACGCATGACTACGATCTGGCAGATAAAGTGACGTCAGCCCTTTGGGTCCATAGCGACCACCCACACGCCGGCTGCCTCCTTGGGGACCGCTGAATGACGGATTCCGGCGTACCGGGATGGCGCGCCTGGCTGGCGGTAAGCACCGGTGCCCTTGTCGGAACTGAGCTGCGCTACGGCCTTGGCCTTGCCTTCCCGGACGCCGCAGGCGGGTTTCCCTGGCCGACACTGTGCATCAACGTTTCCGGAAGCTTTGTCCTTGCTGCCCTGACCACTTTCTGGATCGCCCGGCCGCACACAGCGTTCTGGCTCCGCGCAGGACTCGGCCCGGGACTCCTGGGATCCTTCACCACATTCTCCGCGGTGGTGTTCTCCGTGGACCAGCTAGCCCGGGGCGGCTTCCATCCGGTGTGGACCGCCTACCTCGCCCTGTCCCTCCTGCTCGGGCTCGGCGCGGCGGCCGCCGGCTGGCGGACGGGCAAAGTGATAGCCGACCGCTTCGGGGCTCCGGCGTGATGGCCGCCGCCCTGGTGGGGGTATTTGGCGCGGCAGGTACCCTCTTGCGGTTCGCCGTCGACACCTGGTTCGCGCACCGCGCCGCCCGGTCAGCCGCCGTCGGCCCAGGCGGCACGCTGCGGCACTGGCCGTGGGCAACCCTGACAGTCAACGTCTCCGGGTGCCTCATCATCGGGCTGTCCATCGGGATCACCGGACGCCTCGGCCTCGCGGCCGAGTGGCACACCGCTGTTGCCACGGGTCTGGCCGGTGGCCTCACCACGTTCAGTTCGTGGACCACCGCCACCGTCCGGCTGCTGACTGAATCCCGGTTCGCCGCTGCAGCCCTGAACCTTGTCGCCAACCTTCTCCTCGGCTTTGCGGCGGCTGCGGTCGGCATTGCTCTGGCGTCGTAGCTTAGGCGGCGTCCGGCCGGGACGTCCCACCGAATTGGTCCCGCCCACCGTTTTGGCAGCGTCACGTATCGTGGACTGTGATGATTAGCAGACGCGACGCGGCAATTGCCCTTGATGTACCGATGGAAATGGCGCAGCGCCATGGCATTCCCAAGCGGCTGACCGAAGCCGAGCTCGGGGAGATCCTAGACAATCCGCCGCCGTGGCTCGTCCAGTCACGGGCCAACCGGACAGGGAAGCGGCCGGTGTGGGTCCATCTGGAATGCGCGGTCTGCGGCTATGAGGAAGCGGCGCGCCCCAAGAAATGGTGGCCCGAATTCACCTACGTTAGCTGCGGGCACCACGCTCCCGGCGAGCTGCCGCCGCCCCGGCCCGGCTTTGTGCGGAGCGAGTTCGACGGTGTGGGATCCCGCTTTGTGGGCATCGCGGACGTCTCGGTTCCGGACTGACTGCGGGCATTTCTTTCGCGGCTAAACAGGCGTATTTTACGAAGAGGGGCGCAAGCCGTCCCACATCGTAAGGAGCAAGCCATGCCTGACAAATCACCGCACCAGCACCAGGCGAAGAAGCCGGTGAAGACCATCAAGGAGAAGCGCGCCGAGAAGAAGGCCAAGGGACCGGTTGACGGCGCTCCGGATCCGGTGGCGCACCTGAAGAAGCGCTGACCGCCGTATTACCCGTTGCCGGCCATTTCTTCGGGCACGGCCACGAGATCCACTTCGTTGCCGTCCCTCAGCACGGCGATCTGCAGCGGCTGGCCGATCGCGTCGGCAAAAAGCAGCTTCTGCAGGCTTTCGGCATTGCTGACGGGACGGTTTCCTGCTGTAAGGATGATGTCACCGGCAAGCATGCCCGCGGCGTCCGCGGGGGAACCAGCCAGCACTTCCACCACACGGAGTCCGTCGCGTTGTCCCGTCCTGACGACGGCACTTGCGTTCAACCGGATCGGAGTGCTGACCACACCGAGGTAGGCCCTCCTGACGCGCCCGTCGGTGAGCAGAGCGGAGATGATCCGCCGGGTGGTTGCATTGATGGGAACGGCCAGGCCCAGGCCAGCACCGGCGACCGCGGTGTTGATGCCGACGATGCGGCTGTGTGTGTCCGCCAAGGCGCCTCCCGAACTCCCCGAGTTGAGGGCCGCATCTGTCTGAATGACGTCCTCAATCACCCGCCGGTTACCGCTGGCCCAGACGGGGATGGCACGCCCAAGGCCGCTGACAACACCGGCGGTCACGGAGCCGGCGAGGCCGAGTGGATTCCCTACCGCGATGACCAGCTGCCCCACCCTTAAGGACTCGGCGTCTCCGAACTCCGCAGGTGGAACCCTTGGTGCCCGGCCACGGACCACGGCGAGGTCGGACAAGGCATCGGCCCCTACTAGCTCCAGCTCGGTCCTGCTGCCGTCAGCAAAGACGGCATGCCCCTGATGGGTTCCGGCCACCACATGGGAATTCGTCAACAGGTAGCCGTCTTCGGTGAAGAGCACAGCGGATCCTGCACCGAACCGGAACCGGCCGTTGCGCCGGTTGCCGGTCATTTCAATGGCCGCAACATGCGGCGTGACTGTCTCGGCCACGCGCATGACGGTCTCCGAGTACGAGTCCAGAGGACCGTCGTCGGACGCTGGTGGACGGGGCTCCTTCGCCTGGTCCATGGCGCACCTCCTAGCCGCCGTTGCTGCCTCCCGGCTTCCAGATGCTGAGCTGCGCCGGGTCCTATCTGGCACAACCATGGAGGGGGCTTCCGTAGTCCCGGGCCTGCTACGCCGTCGGTGAACGCAACCGAAGGGCTGTTAACGCCTGTTAACGCAGAACGGCCCGGACATGATGTCCGGGCCGTTGCGCATGTCTTGCGACACACCAAAATGTGGAGATGGGGGGAATTGAACCCCCGTCCGATGTCGTGTTGTCAGGGCTTCTCCGGGCGCAGTTTGCGTCGGATTTTCTCGGCCCCAGCTATCTTGCAAACAAGTAGCTGATCCGGGCCCAGTCATCTAAGAGTCCCGTTTACCCCGATGACGGAGGTAAACAGCAGTGGCTATCTAAATGACGCCAGGATCCGGGGCAATAGCAACCTCGGGCTGACGGACTGTCTTACTGCTTAGGCAGCAAGAGCGAAGTCAGTGCGCTTGTTTTCGGCACTTATTGGTTTGCAGACAGCGTTTACGAGATAATTCTGCATCCTCGGCCCGCTTCACCTGTCGCGACTAACATCGTCGAAACCGATCATCCCCGTATTTTGTTATCAAACCGGCAACAGAAGTTGAAACACTCATCGATTGCTGCCGGATTATCAAGCATAACGCATGTCCGTTGGAAATGATTCCTACCGGCGGTTGCGCTCCCGGATCTCCCTCAGGGCTTCGCGGTTGTCCTGCTGCTCACGAAGGCTCTGGCGTTTGTCGTATTCCTTCTTGCCCCTTGCGACGCCGATCTCCACCTTGGCCCTGCCGTCCAGGAAGTAGAGCTGGAGCGGCACGATGGTGAAGCCCGATTCCCGGATCTTATGGGAGATCTTGATGAGCTCCTCCCGATGCAGCAGCAGCTTGCGCCGCCGGCGGGCCGAGTGGTTGGTCCAGCTGCCTTGGTTGTATTCCGGAATATGGATGCCCTCCATCCACAACTCGTCGTTGTAGAAGGTGCAGAAGCCATCCACCATGGACGCATGGCCCTCCCGCAGGGACTTCACTTCTGTTCCCATCAGGGCAATGCCGGCCTCATACGTGTCCAGCACGTGGTAGTCATGCCGGGCCTTACGGTTGGTGGCCACTACTTTACGGCCACTTTCTTTGGGCACGGTGGAACTCCTCAGTTCTTGAATCCTTGATGACTCCGGCCGATCGGGCACGGAGTCATCCCAGTCTACGGCAGGAGCGGAACGCCCCTACAGCAGGCGCATCGGATCAACGGCGGCGCCGTTGAGCCAGGATTCAAAGTGCGCATGGCATCCGGTGGAGTTTCCGGTGTTTCCGGAGTACGCGATCAGCTGTCCCTGGGAAACCTGCTGGCCGTTGGCGACCACTATGCTGCTGTTGTGGTAATAGACAGTGGTCAGGGAGTTGCCCTCCACCACACCGTGGGAGAGCTTGACCCGCCATCCGCCCCCGTCACCGGAGTTCCATCCTGAGGAAAACACCTCACCGGCTGCCGCCGCATACACGGGGGTGCCGCAGGATGCACCAAAGTCGATGCCGGTGTGCAGGTAACCGCCCGTGCCGTAGAAATCGATAGTGCCCGGAGGCGTGGCGCGCCAGCCGAAGCCGGAGGTGATGGGCACGTTGCTGTCGAACGGGTGCCGCAGCCCAAAGGCAGACGGCGATCCGGTCACCGGAGCATACGGCTGCACGGCCTGGCCCCGGGCGCGGGCGGCAGCCGCGGCAGCCTCCGCGAGGCGCCGCTGCTCAGCTTCCCAAGCTTCGCGCAGTCTGCGGTCGCGTTCGACGATTTCCCCGGCTACCGCGTCCTGGCTTGCCTTGACAGCGGCCAGTTGGCTCTGGATGCCCGGCTTGGCCGCCTGGAGTTCATCGTTGAGGCGGGTGGTGTCGGCAATCAGCCGATCCACTTCCGCCTTTTTGGCCTCGGCCTCGTCGCGGGCTGCCTTTTCCCTGGCCAGCGCGGCCTCGGCCTTGGCCTTCAGGTCCTGGATCTCCGCCTCTACAGCCTCAAGCCTGGCCTGGGAGTTCACGTTGGTGGCATTCTGCTGCGAGAGCTTGTCCATGGCGGAGTTCTGGCTGCGCATGGCCTGATCGGCCAGATCCATGGTGTCTGTCAGGCTACCGCCGCCGTTCGACCCGAAGAAGAGGGTGAGATTGGAGGGGACTCCACCAGCCTTGTACGCCTGCGTGGCAATCTGGCCGATCAGCTTCTTGGTAGACGCGATCTTCTGCTTGTCTGTCTCAAGCTGCTGGGTGATCTTGGCTTTGTTCTGCTGCGCCAGATCAACCCTGGCGGCGAGCGCCTCGACTTCCTTCACCGCACTGGCCACCCTGCCCTGGGCTTCCATCAACGCCTGCTGCGCACCGGGGAGTTGGCCCTGGTAGATCACCAGGTCACCCGCTGCCTTGGCGATCCGCGAGTCCACAAATTCCAGGGACTGCTGGACACGGGCCGCCTCTGCTTCGAGGGCAGCCTGCTTGTCTTCCAGCTCATCCGCGAGCGCCATCGGGGCTGCGGCGCCAAGGCTGGCGGCGAGGACCAGCGCCAGGACACTTCCGATGATGCCGGTCCGGCGGGCGGAGCGGCGGCGGCCGTCCTGACGGTGCCGGGGCGGGGTTCCGTGCATTGCAGTCATAAGCATTCCTTGGTCGGTTTGCACAGCCTAGACCCTCAAATATCTGCGTAGGGTCAAGAGAGACGAAATTCCTGCCAAGGATCCGCCAAGGATTAGCAACGCAGGCGCAAGGATGAGCGTCTGTCCTGGCGAGATGAATGCCGTGTCCGGATATTGCTTGGACAGGTACTCGCCCAGGAAGAAGTGGGCAACAGCCCAAAGCGTACCGGATGCCAATGCCGCGCCGATCACGGCCGCGATAACGCCTTCAAGGATGAACGGAAGCTGGATCACCGTCTTGGAGGCTCCCACCAGGCGCATGATCCCGGTCTCGCGGCGGCGGCTAAAGGCCGAAAGCCTGATGGTTGTGGCGATGAGGAGGATGGCACAGACAATCATCACGCCAGCGATGCTCACGGCCACGAGGGACGCGGCGTTCATGGCCGAAAAGAGCCGCTCCAGCAGCTGGCGCTGGTCAATCACAGTTTCCACCCCGGGCTGGGAGGAAAACGTCTCACTGATGATCTGGTACTTTTCCGGGTCCTTCATGTTGATCCGGAAGGAGGCGGGGAGCTGATCCGGCGTGACTGAATCCACGATCGGCGAGTTGGAGAACTGGTCCTTGAAGTGCTTGTAGGCCTCTTCCTTGGACTCGAACTGGAAGTCGTTGACGTACTGGGCCACTGCGGGCGATTCGAGGAGCGTCTGAAGGTTCTCCTGCTGCTCCGGGGTGACCGGGCCGGTGGCGCAACCCGCCGCCGTCGAGCCGTCACCGCAGAGGAAGATGGCCACCTGGACTTTGTCGTACCAGTAGCCCTTCATCTGGTTGATCTGAAGCTGGAGCATACCTGCGGCACCGACGAATGTCAGGGAAACGAACGTGACCAGGATGACCGAGACCACCATGGACACATTGCGCCGGAGTCCGCTGCCGATCTCGCCGAGGATAAAAGCGAGCCTCATCGCTGCTCCTCCCCTGCGTCGGGCAGGTTGTCCGCGGGGCTGGCGGGCAGCGGTTCTTCCCGGCCGCTGGCATCCTTAATCCGCCGCGACTGGCCCACAACAGGAATCATGGATGTGTAGAGCGCCCTGGCTTCGTCACGAATGACCTGGCCGTTCTTCAGCTCCACCACGCGCTTGCGCATTTCGTTGACGATGTCGTCGTCGTGGGTGGCCATGACCACAGTGGTGCCGTTCTGGTTGATTTTGTCCAGCACACCCATGATGCCCATCGACGTGGTGGGGTCCAGGTTTCCGGTGGGTTCGTCGGCGAGGAGGATGCCTGGCCTGTTCACGACAGCACGGGCGATGGCCACGCGCTGCTGCTCACCGCCAGAGAGTTCGTGCGGCATGCGGTGCTCTTTGCCTTCGAGTCCCACTGTCTTGAGCACCTCCGGGACGGTGTCCCGGATGACGCTGCGGCTCTTGCCGATGACCTGCATGGCAAAGGCAACGTTGGCAAAGACGTTTTTCTGTGGAAGGAGCCGGAAGTCCTGGAAGACCACGCCGATTCCGCGGCGAAGCTTGGGCACGCGCCAGCTGGAGATCTTGGCTACATTCTGACCGGCGACATACACGGCTCCTGATGATGCCCGGTCCTCCTTGAGTACCAGCCGCAGGAAGGTCGACTTGCCGGACCCTGAAGCACCCACGAGGAAGGCGAATTCACCACGGTCAATTTCTAGGGTGACGTCGTCGAGCGCAGGCCGGACCTTCTGGTCGTAGACCTTGGTGACATTTTCGAATCGGATCATGGCCCTAAGTACCCTGCAGGGCATGGCTGGTGCAGCCCAGATCTGCAGCCGGTGCGCGGGCTTTCTTTTGGGGGAAGTAGAGCTCCGGCTCCTCGACTATACGCAGTCTTTTGGCTGGATTTCGGGGGTTTCCGTGGCGTGTCGCAGGATCCGGCCTACCTGGTAGGCATCCCCAGGCTATTTCTCGGCGTTGCGGTTGTCGGTGCGCCAGCGGATGCCGGCGTCGATGAAGTCGTCAATCTCGCCGTCGAATACGGCCGAGGTGTTGCCCACTTCGTGTTCCGTCCTGAGGTCCTTGACCATCTGGTACGGGTTGAGGACGTAGGACCGCATCTGGTCGCCCCAGGACGCCTTCACGTCCCCGGCGAATGCCTTCTTTTCGGCGTCCTCCTGTTCCTTCTTAAGGAGGAGCAGACGGGACTGCAGCACGCGCATTGCGGCCGCACGGTTCTGCAGCTGAGACTTTTCGTTCTGCATGGACACCACGGTGCCGGTCGGGATGTGGGTGAGGCGCACCGCGGAGTCAGTGGTGTTGACAGACTGACCACCCGGTCCCGATGACCTGAAGACATCTACGCGGATCTCGTTGTCCGGGATGTCGATGGAGTCCGTCTGTTCGATCAGCGGGATCACCTCAACGGCCGCAAACGAGGTCTGACGCCTGCCCTGGTTATCAAAGGGGCTGATCCTCACCAGCCGGTGGGTTCCGGCTTCAACGCTCAGCGTGCCGAAGGCGTAGGGCGCCTTGACTTCGAAGGTGGCCGACTTGAGGCCTGCCTCTTCGGCGTAGGAGGTGTCCATCACGGTGGTGGGGTAACCATGGCGTTCAGCCCAGCGCAGGTACATGCGCATCAGCATCTCGGCAAAGTCTGCGGCGTCGACGCCGCCCGCCCCTGCGCGGATGGAGACCACGGCCTCACGTTCGTCGTATTCACCGGACAGCAGCGTCACGACTTCCAGTTCCTTCAGCGATTTCCAGATGGACTCGAGTTCGGTGGCCGCTTCGCCCATGGAATCGGCGTCGTGCTCGTCCTGGCCGAGCTCCACCAGGACCTCCAGGTCATCGATCCGTGATACGAGGGTGTTGAGT
This sequence comes from Arthrobacter pascens, assembly GCF_030815585.1. Lineage (NCBI taxonomy): Bacteria > Bacillati > Actinomycetota > Actinomycetes > Micrococcales > Micrococcaceae > Arthrobacter > Arthrobacter pascens. Next base: position 1,254,546 of record NZ_JAUSWY010000001.1, on the reverse strand, counting down.
CGCTCCAACTCTGTCTGGCGGTGGGACAGCCGGGACGTGATTTTCTGGGCCGCAGCGGGGTCGTCCCACAGATCGGGTTGGCCCGCCCGCTCGCTCAGCTCCGCGATGTCTTCCTTCAGAGCCTCAACATCGGTGACTCGTTCGATGGAGGTGTAGGTGGAGCGAAGAGCGCGGATTTCTGCGGAAAAATCAATATTGGCCATGGTTGTTTAAGCCTACGCTATCCTGCCGGGACCCCCGACCCTCGAGGCTTCCCCGTCACCGGGCAAGCCTCGAACGCGCGGTGGAGGTAGCTTCGATCCTGATCCCGTCCGGCACCAGGAAGTTCACCACCGGCGGGCGGACCGTTGCGCTGAGGACCACAACGGCGGTGGATCCGTCCGGGCTGCCGGTCGCCGAAGTGACCGCCAGTTTGTCGAACCGCTGTGAAGCAGGCGTCCTGATGACGAAGTCTCTGGCAACATTCGTGACGCGGGCGGAACTCAGGACCGCAGAGGGGCTGCCTCCTTCCGTCCCGACCTCGCCCAGGGTGAAGCTGCCGGCGGCCGCGAGCGAGGCGCCGTCGGCCAATGACAGCAACCTCTTGTGCTCGAGGTAAACGCTGGAGATGCCGATAACCACAGTGGTCACCAGGAGCGCCAGCAGGACGTAACCGATGATAAGTACAATGACCTGGCCATCCTCGTCGGCTCCTTTAACCCTCATCGGAACCTTCCCACGAGCTGCGTTGACGAAGCCTCGACTTCGCTGGCGTTGAGCCTGAGCGCCTCGCTGAACGGGACAAAGGGCAAAGGCACGATGAGATTTACGGTCACCGTAACGGCTGTCCCCGCAGCCTGGCAGTCGGTGGGATCGCAACTGGTTGAGACACGTGCGTCCTCGGCAGCGTGGCCGTAATCCGCCAGGGCGATGAGCGCTGCCTGCTCCGCCGCGGTTTGGGCTGACTGTGGGTCCGGCTGAGCCACGTAAACTTTCGCGGCCTGGTCGGCAGCGCCGACCACGGCAAAGGATCCGCCCTGGATTTGCCCCATGCTGATGACGAAGTAGACCAGAGGGACCATGAGAAGCAAAGCCAGGAAAGTGAACTCGACCACTGCGCTCCCCCGTTCGCACGGCTCAGGAATCCGCCCGGCCTTGGCAGGAACACGGCACAGGGCCTGGCTGATCCTGCCCTCTATGCGTGCTTGCCATGGTGCCGGGCCGGAAGGCGCTTTAGGGCTGGATCGCGGCATGGCCCTTGACCTCCAGCATCGCCCGCGGGCCGATGAGACCGATCACGGGCATGGGCGCCTTGATGGTAACTTCCAGCGTCCGGAGGCCCTGAAACGTCACTTCCGAGGTGCTGATGTCCTGGGCGAAGTCAGCGTTTAGGGCCGTTCCAATCAAGTCCCCTGCGCGTTCCGCCGCGTCGGCTGCCCCACGGTCCGCCAATGTTCCGTAGCGCGCTCCCGAAGCAGCCGCGTCGATGAGCGTGTTCCGCACGTGGAGGACGAGTGTGAGCTGGATGATGGCCAGAAAGAACATCGTGAGCAGGCTGCCCACCATCACGAAGTCCACCACCGCAGAGCCGCGTTCTTCCGGGCCGCCCTTGCCTGAGTCGCCGCCGCTTCCCCGCGGGCGGTGCTCCGGCATGGCCTACTTTCCGACCTTGTCCATAGCCTGGTTGAACATCGTTTCGAGCGCCGGGCCTGCGAGCGCCAGCAAACCCGCCACCAGAACCGCCGACATCAGTGTGATCAAGACCCACCCCGGGACGTCCCCCCGCTCCGGGTGGTCTCCGTACGGCACGTCATGGTGTCCCTGCACTTTGGCCTTCCCTGGCGCGTTGGTTACCCACGCCGTGCAGGGTCCAGCCATAAGCGTCAGGAGCAGCAGTGCGCTGCGGATTCCCAAGTATTTCATTTTCAGTCCCATTCTTCGAGTACTACGTGATGTCAAGGCCGGCTGTCCGGCAGGTTCTTGTCTGGTTCTGGACTGTGCTGGGGTTCGTAACCTCCATTAGCTGACATCCGTGGCCGCCTAGAAGCCCAGGCTGATCGCTGCAATGCCAGGAAAGACCGCGAAGACCACCGTCAGCGGAAGGACTCCGAATACCAGCGGCACCATCATGCCAATCTCCTTTTTGCCCGCTGATTCCATGAGTTCCCGCTTCGCAGTGTCCCGGACGTCCTGGGCTTGTGCCCGGAGCACGTCCGCCAAAGGTGTGCCCCGCTCGACTGCAACAATGATGCCGTCAACAAACCTGACCAGCGGGCTCAGGTCGGTGCGGGCTGAAAATTCCTGCAGGGCTTCGACCAGCGGTTTGCCTGCCCTGGTTTCGGCAAGGATCTTGGAGAATTCCTTGGCCAGTTCTCCGCGCGCACTGCGGCAGACCCTGTCCAGGGCACCGGTGGCGCTTTCCCCAGCGCTGACTGCCAGGGCCATTAGCTCGGCGAGGCTGGGGAACTCGGCCATCATCCGGGATTCCCGCTTGCTGATCTGGACGCCCAGCCAATAGTCGCGGAACAGAAAGCCGCCGAGCGCACTCCCCAGGACCGCAATGACAGCCAGGACAGGACTGAAGCGGCCGGACACGGCACCCAGGACAACCAGCCCAATGGAAATAACAAACCCAGCAGCTGCCCACAGAACCTGTTCGGCGCGGAACTCAACAGGTGATTTGTTGATGCCTGCCTGGGCCAGCCTCCGGGCGAGCGCCTTTGAACCCAGGTTCAGCTTGCCCCGGGCGATCAGGCCATCGCGCAGCACGGGGCGCACGATCCGTTCCAGCGGGCCGATCCGCTGGGTGAAGGTCGTGGGACGCATAAAGGGCAACCTGAACAGCAGCAACCAGAGGCCTGCCCCCAGAATAACGCCGTAGACGATAGCAGCCGCAGAAGTACCGGTCATCGGAGCACCCGTTCGTCCTGCGGAAGTGCGCCGATGCGCAGCATGATGGAGTAACAGACAAGTGACACCACCAGGCCGGCCACCAGGACCCCGGCTCCCAGCGGCGTATTGTAGGCCTGCACGGCTTCAGGCCGGCTGGCTAGAAGGACCATCACAATCCACGGGGCGGCAACAGCGAGCCTGGCTGCGTTGACGGTCCACGACTGCCTGGCCTCCAGTTCGCTTCGCGTCCGGGCATCTTCACGAAGAAACTCAGCAAGGGTTCCGAGCAGTTTCCCGAGGTCGGACCCGCCCACTTCGCGTGTCAGTCGGAGGGCCTCGACTATCCGGTCTGCCACCGGATCAGCCAGCCGGTCCTTGAGCTTGTTCAAGGATCCGTCGAACTGGCCCCCGGCGCGATAATCTGCACCGAAGTCCCGAAAAACATGCCGGAGCTCCTCCGGGCCCTTTGCGCCCAGCTGGATGAGGGCTTCGGGCAGGGACAACCCCGCCCGGATAGCGGACCTCAGATGATCAACCACGTCGGGCCACAGCTGGCGCAGCACCGCCGTCCTCTTCTTCGCCCGCCATCGGACCAGGCTGACCGGAAGCCACGCACCGAACAGTCCAAAGCATGCAGACATAGGCCAGGACCTGCTGACAGCATAGAAGACGAGTGTCACAAATATGCCTAGGCCCAGGCACGTGGCAACGAGTCCGGTCCCTGTCACCCTTTCAATGCCGGCGGATGCGAGCAGGTCCTCCAGCCGGTTGACTTTCGGAGGGCGGTCAGCGGGTTTCGGTTGCTCCCAGAAAGACCACCAGACAAGGAACAGCCCGGTTCCTGCAAGCACCCCCAGGAGAGGCGCCATCAGCGGGGCTCCAGCAGTGCGGCGACGTCGTAACCGGCGCGGGCAAATTTCTCGGGCGACGGCATTGAGTTGGCCCTCGGCTGAAGTTGTCCGTCCGCCGTGGCGAACACCATCGATGACTCAATGATGCCGTTCTCCACCCGCCGGCCCAGGGACAGGATCTCCGTTACATGGCGGCGACCATTGGTCTGCCGGCTGCAGTGCACCACAAGATCGATGCACGAGGCAACGGTGGGAACCACAAAGGCGCTGGAGATGTTTTCCCCGGCCAGCAGTGGAAGGGTACAGATCTTGGTCACCGCGTCGTGGGCTGAGTTCGCATGGACAGTACACATCCCTGGCAAGCCCGAGTTCAAGGCGATCAGCATGTCCAGGCTTTCTGCCTCGCGCACTTCGCCCACCACGAGGCGGTCGGGGCGCATCCGCAGCGCTTCCTTGACGAGCCTGCGCAGAGGAATTTCGCCTTCACCCTCAAGGTTGGGCTGGCGGCATTGGAGGCCCACCACGTCCCGCAACGGAAACTGGAGTTCAAAGATCTCTTCGACCGTGATCACCCGTTCTCGGCTGCCGATGCTGGCGGCGAGGCAATTAAGCATTGTGGTCTTACCCGCTTGGGTGGAACCCGAAACCAGGATGTTCAGTCCGCTGGCCACGGCGGCGCCGAGGAACCGGGCTGACTGTGGCGTCAGCGTGCCCAATTCCACGAGGTGCTCCAACCGGCTTGCCTTGACGACAAACTTCCGGATGTTCACCGCCCAGTGACGGCGGGTTACATCCGGAATGACCACGTGAAGCCTCGAGCCGTCCGGCAAAGCCGCATCCACAAAAGGAGATGACATGTCGAGGCGGCGGCCAGAACTCTTCAGCATCCGTTCTACAAGGTCGCGCACCTGCTGATCTGTCAGGCTCAGGGAGGTCAGCTCGGATTCGCCGTTCCGGGCAACATAAATTTCGTTGGGCGCGTTCAGCCAGATTTCCTCGATGGAGGGATCGTCCAGCAGCGGCTGAAGCGCCCCAAAGCCGGCAACCGCATCAAAAACGAACCTGCGGGCAGCCTCCAGTGGACCTATCGGAGGAAGCGGCCCCATGAGGGCACGCTCGTCGTAGTCAGTGACCGCCGCCTCAACAAGGCGCCGGACCTCTCCAGCTTGCCGCAAGGGGTCGAGCCCCCGCCGACGGATCAGCTCGCGGACTTCGTCCTCCACGATTCGCACAGCGTCCATGAGTTCCCCAATACAAAGGCCGCCCCGGTCGAGGCAGTGCAATTGGGTTAAAGCTAAAGGAGCTACCACACGGTGCCAAGTCATATGCGCAGAGCTGTGGATAACAGTGCTGCATCTTTCACTTTGGCAACACCAGAATCACTAGTTTCACCAGGCACCCCGGTGTTAGTGTGAGCGCATTAAGTCTCGGTATTCCCAGTTCGGTGTCTCCTGGCCGGATTTCACTGGACCTGCCAACCCGTAATGACGCGCTTTGGGGAGCGCATCATTTGTCTCCGGAGCAAAAATGAAGCGGAATCAGTTCAACAGTCACCGCCCTCTCCTGCAGGTTCTGGGGACAGCAGTTTTGACTGCATCGCTCGTTGCCGGCCCGGGTCTGGCCGGTATTGCCCTCGCAGTTGAACCAAGCCCATCGCCAGCCTCGGCTTCCACCACCCCGGCCCCCAGCTCCACCCCAGCCGTTTCGACGCCCGTTCGGGAAACATCAGCGCCGGCAACAATTGCTCCAACGGTGCCCACTACGGATCCGCTGGCGTCCGCCGTGCCCCCTGCAACGCCCACCAAGGAATCCATGGCGGAGGCCGTGGGCGACGGCGGCGCCGAAATGGGCCAGCGCTCCGCCCGTGTCACCGCGTCGGCTCCTTCTACATCATTTAAGAGACTCACCACGGAATCCCTAGCAACCGAAGGCACCTGGATGCCCACCTTCGGCATTCAGGGTCTGGACGTCAGCGGCCACCAGCCCAGTGTGGACTGGCAGCATCAGTGGAACATGGGCGCCAGGTTCGCGTATGTGAAGGCCAGCGAGGGCAACTACTACACCAACCCGTCCTACAGCTCTCAGTATCAGGGTTCACGGAACGTCGGCATGATCCGCGGGGCGTACCACTTCGCCATACCCAACTGGTCCTCCGGTGCAGACCAAGCACGCTATTTCGTCCAGAACGGCGGAGGCTGGTCGGCCGATGGTTACACGATGCCTCCCGTGCTGGACTTCGAATTCAACCCTTATGAGGGCCGGACCATCAACGGCTTCTACTTCGGCAACACCTGCTACGGGATGTCGCCGGCGCAGTTGGGCTCCTGGGTCCGCGACTTCGGCAACACCATGCGCTCAATGACCGGACGCTTGCCTGTCATCTACACCAACACTTCCTGGTGGAACCAATGCCTCGGCAATCCCTCAGGTTTTGGTGACTACCCGCTTTGGGTTGCTGCCTACCCGAGCTCTCCGACGAACAATGCAGGAGGGGTTCCAACGGCCAGCTGGAGCACCTACAGCATCTGGCAATACAGCAGCACAGGACCGTTCGCCGGCGACTCCAACGTCTGGAATGGGGATTACGGAAACCTGGTTGCGTTCGCCCGCAGTGGAGTGCCGGACGCAGCAGCACGTGCGATCGCCGATGTCCGTGCCAGAACGCCGCAGTTGGGAACACAGACGTCCGGAGTTATCTGCGGATTGCGCGGCGGCGGTTGTTACCAAAACTTCCAGGCGGGGGCAATCGTGTGGTCACCGTCGTTTGGTGCACACCCCAGCCCATCCGGCCCAATCCGGAATGCCTGGCAACAGGCTGGCTTCGAGAACGGTGTCCTGGGCTACCCAACATCGGCGATCGTCTGCGGGCTAAAGGACGGTGGCTGTTACCAGGCTTTCCAGGGCGGCGCCGTCGTCTGGACACCCGCGACTGGCGCACATCTAAGCCTGAATGGTCCGATCCGCACCGCGTGGGAGAAGTCGGGCTTCGAAGCGGGCCCCATGGGCTACCCGGTCGGCGGACAGGTCTGTGGCATAGCCGGAGGGGGTTGCTACCAGAACTTCCAGGCCGGGGCCATCCTGTGGTCCCCGGCGACGGGAGCTTATCGCAGTATTATCGGACCCGTCAGGTCAATGTGGCAACGGACCGGATTCGAAGGTGGGCCGTTGGGTTACCCGACGAGCAATACGCTCTGTGGGCTCAGGGACGGAGGTTGCTTTCAGACTTTTCAGACTGGGAGCATCGCTTCTTCAGGTTCAGCAGGAACACACGTCATATGGGGAGAAATGGCCCTGGCATGGCGCGCTTCCGGCCGTGAAAGCGGCCCTTTGGGCTACCCCACAGCAGATGAGGTGTGTGGTCTCGCACATGGAGGGTGCTACCAGAGCTTCGAAAAGGGGGCCGCGATTTGGTCACCGTCCAGCGGCGCACAACTGAGTCCCACCGGACCCATACGCGCAGCCTGGCAGCAGCAGGGTTATGAAAATGGGGTTCTCGGCTACCCCACCTCCTCCCAGACATGTGGACTCGTCGGCGGAGGCTGCTACCAGAACTTTCAAGGGGGTGCAATCATCTGGTCCCCGTCGACGGGCGCTTATGTCAGTAAATCGGGCGCAATTCGGAGCGAATGGAGCAAAGGAGGTTTTGAAAACGGGCCGCTGGGGTACCCCACCCGCAACGAAACCTGCGGGCTTCCGGAAGGTGGCTGCTACCAAAACTTTCAAAAAGGCACCATCACCTGGTCTCCAACACGCGGGGCGTTTGTCGTATTAGGTTCAATCTTCACCAAGTGGGATGGGATGCAACGCGAGGCGGGACGGCTCGGTTTTCCGACAGCTGGCCAGGTATGTGGTCTTGTAGACGGCGGCTGCTACCAGAGCTTCGCAAACGGAGCGATGCTGTGGTCCACGAAGACGAACGCTCAGCCAAGCATCAGTGGCCCCATACGTTCAACGTGGCAGGCCACCGGATTCGAAACCGGCCCGCTCGGATACCCGGTTGGAAGCGAAACGTGCGGTCTCTCCGAGAGCGGGTGCTATCAAAACTTCCAGAACGGAACTGTCACGTGGACGCCGGCACGCGGCGCCTTCGCAGTGACAGGGCCGATCTTTGCTTCATGGAAGGCGCTGGCGCGCGAGTCCGGGACACTCGGATTCCCGACTTCGTCTCAAGTATGCGGACTCATCGCCGGCGGCTGCTACCAGAACTTTCAAAAGGGAGCCATTCTCTGGTCGCCAGCGACCGGGGCTCAGGTCAGCCCAACGGGCCCTATTCGCACTGCTTGGGGTTCGATGGGCTTCGAGCGCAGTGGCCTGGGATATCCCACGAGCGGGGTCGTTTGCGGTCTACGCGACGGCGGCTGCTACCAGAACTTCCAAGGCGGTGCGTTTCTCTGGTCGCCGACCACCGGAGCCCAACCGAGCGTAGGACAAATCCGTATCCGGTACGCCAGCCTGGGATACGAAAACAGCTCCCTTGGGTATCCCGTCACCGGAGACATTTGCACCTTGGCAAATGGCGGCTGTTACCAGAACTACCAGCGGGGCTCCATCACCTGGTACCCCGCGACAGGGACCAGCGTCAGCAGCGTACGCCGCTGATTGCCGTGTGGATAGTGATGAAGGGCGCGAATGTTGACCTTTCACGCCTTCATCAATCGCGACTCTTTGGTAGGTGCTATGCGTGGTGCTCCAAAAGATCAATCAGGTAGGACCCGTAACCGCTCTTAACGAGGGGCTCCGCGCGTTCGCGGAGTTCGTCGTCACTCAAGAATCCGAGCCGCCACGCTATTTCCTCAGGCGCGCCGATTTTGAGTCCTTGGCGGTTCTCAGTGGTCCTGACAAAGTTCGACGCGTCATTCAGGTCGTTGAAGGTTCCCGTATCGAGCCAGGCTGTGCCTCGAGGCAATATCTCAACCTGGAGCTTGCCTCGCTCAAGGTAAGTGCGGTTGACGTCCGTAATCTCGAGTTCGCCCCGGGGTGAGGGTTCCAGGTTTCTTGCGATCTCCACGACGTCGTTGTCGTAGAAGTACAAACCAGGCACTGCGTAGTGGCTCTTGGGTTTGGCTGGTTTTTCCTCGAGCGAAACAGCCCTGCCATCGCCATCGAACTCCACCACACCGTAAGCCTTCGGGTCTGCCACCCAGTATCCGAAGACGGCTCCCCCGTCGATGTTTTCGAACCGGCGCAACTGCGTGCCCATCCCGTGCCCATAGAAGATATTGTCGCCAAGAACCAAGGCCACACGGTCATTACCGATATGTTCGGCGCCGAGCACAAAAGCCTGGGCCAGGCCGTCCGGGGAAGGCTGCTGCTTGTACGTTATAGAGACACCAAAGCGAGAACCGTCGCCGAGAAGACGCTCGAATTGCTCAGCGTCGTGGGGCGTGGTGATGATGAGGATGTCCCGGATCCCCGCCAAGATCAAAGTCGACAGCGGATAGTAGATCATAGGCTTGTCGTAAACCGGAACTAGCTGCTTGCTGACGCCCAGTGTGATGGGGTGAAGCCGAGAGCCGGTACCGCCGGCAAGTATTATTCCGCGCATGCCCCCATCTTTCCCTTCGCTAACTGCCGCGGCAAATCCGGTACCCTTGGGAACTATGCAGCGACTTCTCGTTACCGGCGGTGCCGGCTTCATAGGTTCGAATTTTGTCCACTACGTTCTGGAGAATACCGGGGACCATGTCACAGTTTTGGACAAGCTGACCTACGCCGGCAATCTGGAGTCGTTGAGGGATCTCCCGGAGGACAGGTTCGCGTTTGTCCAAGGGGACATATCCGACGCCGGTCTGGTTGACGGGCTTGTGGCTGACGCCGACGTCGTGGTCCACTACGCGGCCGAGTCACACAACGACAACTCCCTGCACGATCCCCGTCCGTTCCTGGACACGAACATCATCGGAACCTATACCCTGATCGAGGCCGCGCGGAAGCACAACAAGCGTTTCCACCACATCTCCACCGATGAGGTTTACGGAGACCTTGAACTCGATGACCCGGAGCGGTTCACGGAGGAGACCCCGTACAACCCATCGAGTCCATATTCCTCCACGAAGGCCGGCTCCGATCTGCTGGTCCGCGCCTGGGTGCGTTCCTTCGGCTTGCAGGCCACCATCAGCAACTGCTCGAACAACTATGGCCCCTACCAGCACGTCGAAAAGTTCATTCCCCGCCAGATCACCAACGTGATCGACGGCATCCGCCCCAAGCTATACGGCAAGGGTGAGAACGTTCGTGACTGGATCCACGCCAACGACCACTCTTCCGCCGTTCTAGCCATCATCGCCAAGGGAAAGATCGGCGAAACCTACCTGATCGGCGCCGACGGGGAAAAGAACAACAAGGACGTCGTGGAGCTGATCCTCAAGCACATGGGCCAGTCAGCGGACGCCTACGACCACGTCGTGGACCGCGCCGGTCACGACCTGCGCTACGCGATCGACTCCGCCAAGCTCCGCGACGAGCTGGGATGGGAACCGCGCTTCTCCAACTTTGACGCCGGCATCGAGGACACCATCGCGTGGTACCGGAACAACGAGGACTGGTGGCGTCCGCAGAAGGCCGCCACAGAGGCCAAGTACAAGGAACAGGGCCAGTAGACCTATGCCGATTGAGTTCTCCAAGAAACTGACAGCGCACGAAACCCCCATTCCCGGAGTTGTGGTCTACGATCTTCCCGTTCACGGGGACAACCGTGGGTGGTTCAAAGAAAACTGGCAGCGGGACAAGATGGTGGCCCTCGGGCTGCCGGACTTCCGCCCAGTGCAGAACAACATCTCGTTCAATGAGAAGGCCGGCACCACCCGCGGCATCCATGCCGAGCCGTGGGACAAGTTCATTTCAGTCGCCACGGGCAAGATCTTCGGAGCCTGGGTAGATCTGCGCGAAGGATCCTCCTTCGGTGCAGTCTTCACAACCGAACTGGATCCGAGCCAGGCGATCTTTATCCCCCGCGGCGTTGGCAATGCCTTCCAGACCCTGGAGGACAACACCGCCTACACCTACTTGGTGAACGACCACTGGTCCGCCGATGCACAGGGCCAGTACACCTTCCTGAATCTCGCCGACGAGACCGCCGCGATCGCTTGGCCGATCCCGCTGGACCAAGCAGAATTGTCGGACAAGGACAAGGCCCACCCCCGTCTTTCCGATGTTCTCCCGATGCCGGGCAAGAAGACTCTCGTGGTCGGTGCTGACGGCCAGCTCGGCAAAACCCTGCGGGAAATCTACGACGCCGACCCATCCGTGGAGTTCGCCGGTCGAGCCGAATTCGATCTCACCGACGAAACGGCGTACACCGGCCGGAATTGGAAGAACTACTCCACGATCATCAACGCCGCGGCCTATACCGCCGTCGACGCTGCGGAAACCCCGGAAGGCCGCGAGGCCGCTTGGAATGTCAACGTCACGAGCGTGGCACGCTTGGCGCGCATCGCCGTCGAAAATGACCTGACTCTGGTACACGTTTCCTCGGACTATGTCTTCGACGGCGCAAAATCCGCCGCCTACACCGAAGACGACCCCGTGTGCCCGCTCGGGGTTTATGGCCAGACGAAGGCTGCCGGCGACGCCGCAGTGAGCGTGGTGCCGAGGCACTACATCGTCCGCACCAGTTGGGTGATCGGGGACGGCAACAACTTTGTCCGCACAATGGCAACACTCGCAGGGCGCGGCATCGAACCTTCCGTAGTGAACGACCAGATCGGCCGGCTCAGCTTCACGCAGGACATCGCCGCAGGAATCAAGCACCTACTAACCACAGGTGCGCAGTACGGCACGTACAATCTCACGAACGACGGCGAGCCGTTGTCCTGGGCGGCCATCGCCACCGTGGTGTACGAGCTCTGTGGCGCTTCACGGGATTCCGTAACCGGGGTGACCACAGAGGAATACTTTTTGGGCAAGGCCGCGGCGCCACGTCCACTCAACAGCATCCTCGACCTATCCCGGATCAAGTCCGCAGGCTTCTCCCCCGCCGATCAGCTCCAGCGACTTCGCGCTCTGCCTCCTGTTTCTTCGACTGTGCGGTGATTGTGGCGCGTCTGGGTGTGTGGGGTTCTGTGAGAGGATGGTTTCGTGAGTAAGACGTGGGTTGTCATTCCGATGTACAACGAGGCAACCGTTGTGGGCGAGGTCATCGAGGGCTTGTTGGGGACGTTCCCGAACGTGGTGTGTGTTGATGACGGCAGCCGTGATGGTTCGGTGGCTGTGGCCCGGAACGCGGGGGCGGTGGTCGTTGAGCATCCTGTGAACCTGGGTCAGGGTGGGGCGTTGCAAACGGGCATTGAGTACGCATTGCAGGATCCGCAGACGGATTCGATTGTCACGTTCGACGCCGATGGGCAGCACCGGGTCGAGGACGCGGCGGCGATGGTGGCGCGTTTGCGCACGGAATCGCTGGATGTGGTGCTTGGTTCACGGTTCCTGGATTCCAGGACGAAGCTGACGGCCATGAAGCGGATCGTGCTGAAGGTCGCGGCGTTGCAGATGAAGCTTTCGACGGGGTTGGACCTGACTGACGCTCACAACGGCCTGCGTGTGCTGGGCCGGGATGTTGCGGGCCGGATCAACCTTACGCAGAACCGGATGGCCCACGCGTCGGAGCTAGTCCACCAGTTGGCGGCGTTCAAGGTCCGCTACGTGGAACATCCCGTGCACATCATCTACACAGACTATTCCAAGGCCAAAGGCCAGTCTCTGCTCAATTCGGTGAACATCGTCGCCGACCTGTTCTTCAAATAGGAGCGCCACCCCTTGATCTTCATAGTTCAGCTCGTTCTGGTCATCGCGGTGATCCTTGTGTCGCTGGCCCTGATGCGGGGCGGGTCGAACGCGCGGCACCTGGCCATCCGTCGGCTGCTGCTCGTGGTGTTCGCGTTCGCGGCCGCGACCTCGATTTTCATTCCCGACCTGCTGACCCGGGTCGCGCAGTTCCTAGGGATCGGCCGCGGCACCGACTTGGTGCTCTACGCCCTGATCTTCTGTTTCTTCGTGTTCATGTCAACGACCTACCAGCGCTTCCGGCAGTCCGAGTTCGCACTGACCCGGCTGGCGAGGCGGATCGCCCTTGACGAAGCCCCCCGCCCCTGGCTGGACGAGGACCGGGCGCGTTTGCAGGCCCCACCCACCCAGCAGCCGCCCGCCGCAACGGGCAGCGACCGCTAGGTGTAGTTCCCACGGAGGTTGTGAACAGCGTGGCGTGATGTGAAGGGCGAGGGCCTCCGATATCAATTTGGGTTACCACACTCATCTCGATGCCCAGGAGGCCGTCGTGTCCTACATTACCCACGACAACGCCGATCACGCACCGAAAGCGCGGGGGAAACTCGCCCGTCTGATCATCGAGGAAGGGTGGACTTTGCGCCGCGCCGCCGAGCGATTCCAGTGCTCGCCGGCCACGGCCAAAAAGTGGGCCGACCGCTACCGTTTCCGTGGAGAGGCCGGCATGGCGGACCTGTCCTCAAGTCCGCGACGGAGCCCGAACCGCACCGGGCTGCGTACCGAGCGGCGGATCGTGGCGCTGCGCTTCACCCGCCGCTGGGGACCGCACCGCATCGCGGCCCACCTGCACCAAGCACGCTCGACCGTGGGCCAGGTCCTGACCCGGTACCTGTTGCCCCGGCTGGCCTGCCTGGACCAGGGAACCGGCCTGCCCGTGCGTAAGCCGGCACCACAACGCTACGAACACCAGTCGCCAGGGGGACCTGATTCACGTCTACCCGGACTGGTACCGGCCGCTGAACCATGTCCATCACTCTTGGAAAGGTGCCGTGACCGCCATGTCCATCGTCGCTCATCCCCACCCATTTGTCGTGGGTGTCGACACTCACGCCCGCAGCCACGTCTATGCGATCCTCGTCGCGACCACCGGAGCCCTACTTTATACCAGGGAACTTCTCACCAATACGGCCGGAATCAACCGGGCGATCAGTTGGGTCGCCCGCCGTACCGGCGCGGACGCCGACACGCTCTGGGTCATCCGAAGTTGTCGCGACTTTCGGTGCGATCCTGGCCGGCACGGTGGCCTCCCATGGTATCCGGTGGCCGAGGCGCCGCGCATGGATGCTAGGAAGCGCCGCGGCGTTGGAAAATCCCATGCCTTAGACGCCCACCAGGTCGCGGTCATGGTGCTGCCGCTGCCCGTCGAGAAGCGGCGCCGTCCCCGGCTCAATGACGGGCTTCGCCAAGGCACGAGGATCCTGACCACCGCCCTCAGCACCATGAGTGCAGATCGCACACGGTCGGTGAATGTCCTCAACCCCCTGCTACGCAGCAACAACCTGGGGATCGATGCCCGCATGGCCCTGACCAAGCAACTGGAAGAGCTGGTGAAGGCCAGCGAGGCCGCACGCTTGCTGGAGCAAAGGGGTTCGGGGCGATCAGCGCCGCGAAGTGCCTTACGGCGTGGTCACACGAGGGCAGGGTCCGTAACGAGTCAGCGTTCGCCTCACTGGCTGGGGTGAACCCCATCCCGGCATCGTCCGGGAACACGGTCAGGCATCGGCTGAACCGGGGCCGTGACAGGAGCCTGAACAGCGCACTGCACATGGTTGCAGTAACGAGGATGACCCAGGACACCGAAACGCGTGCGTACGTGGAAAAACGACGCGCTGAAGGTCGTACGGACAAGGAAATCCGCCGCTGCATCAACCGCTATCTGGCCCGCCGCATGTACCGGACGCTCAACGCCGGATCCGCATCCATGAACGCGGCTTGACAGACATAGAAGAGTCCACAGGACCCATACCGGCATCGGAGGCAAAACCCCATCAGCCGCGTTCACAACGTCAGTGGGAATTACAGCTAGGACGCCGGAGTGGCGTAGCCGGAGGGATTGGATTCCTGCCACCGCCAATGGTCCACGCACATGGCCTCGAAGGACCGTTCGGCCTTCCAGCCCAGGTCCTGGAATGCTTTGGACGGGTCGGCGAGGCTGACCGCGACATCGCCTGGCCGACGGCTGACGATCTCGTACGGCACCGGACGCCCCTTGACTTGGGCGAAAGCATCAATGACCTCCAGCACAGACGTTCCCCGGCCCGTGCCCAGGTTCCACGTGAACAACCCGGCGTTGCCTTCGAGATAGTGCAGCGCAGCCAGGTGGCCGGCGGCAAGGTCCACCACATGGATGTAGTCCCGCACCCCCGTCCCATCCGGGGTGTCGTAGTCATCGCCGAACACCCGTACCACCGGCCGCAGCCCCACAGCGACCTGCGCCACGAAAGGCAGAAGGTTGTTCGGTGTGCCCACAGGGTCCTCGCCGATCCGGCCCGACCCGTGTGCGCCAGCCGGGTTGAAGTACCGCAGGACCGCGATCCGCCACGACGGATCCGCAGCGGCGATGTCCTCCAGGATCTCCTCGATCTGCTGCTTCGTGCGCCCGTACGGGTTCGTCGCGCCGCGGCGCATCCCTTCCAGCAACGGCAACGGGTTCTGCGGGTCGTAAACAGTCGCCGACGAACTGAACACCAAGCGCCCGACACCATGCTTCTTCAGGGCCGCCAGAAGGTTCAGCGTGCCCACCACATTGTTCATGTAGTACTCGTACGGGATCCGGGCCGACTCCCCCACAGCCTTCAACCCGGCGAAATGGATCACCGCATCCGGCCTGAAATCCCTCACAGCCCCTTCCAGGGCCTCTGCATCCAGAAGATCCGCCCACCGCGTCTGCACCTGCACGCCCGCAAGCTCCTGCACCCTTTCAAGCGACACCGGGCTGGCATTACTCAAATTGTCATACACCATGACCTCGTGCCCGTGCTCAAGCAACTGCAAAACAGTATGCGAGCCAATGAAACCCGCCCCGCCGGTAACCATAATCTTCATGCCCTCAGGCTATCGGCATATACCCGCGCCGGCTCAATCCAGCACCACCCGCACCTGCCCGTTGCTATGATGGGGGACGCCCCGCACCCCCAAGCCGCCGGAGAATACCCATGCCCACACGACCGGTCGTATCCGTCTGCATGGCCGCCTACAACGGCGCCCGGCACATCCACGAACAACTGGATTCCATCCTCGCCCAACTCACCGAACACGATGAAGTCATCATCGTCGACGACGGTTCCACCGACGGCACCCGCGAATGGCTCACCACCCTCCATGACCCCCGGGTCAAAGCCCACTTCAACGACACAAACCTCGGCTACGTCCGCAACTTCGAAAAAGCCCTCCAACTCAGCGGCGGAGACATCGTCATGCTCTCCGACCAAGACGACCTCTGGCTCCCCGGGCGCGTAGACGCCCTCATCCAAGCGCTCGACAACGCCGAAGCCGTCGCCTCCAACTTCAGCTACTTCGAAGGCACCCCACGCAAAATCGAACAACTCCGCCTCAAAAACGGCACCGGCCATCACAAAATCCGCAACCTCATCCGGCTCTGGATCGGCATCATCCCCTACTACGGCTGCGCCATGGCTTTCCGCCGCACCTTCATCCAAGCCAGCCTGCCCTTCCCCCCGTTCCTCTACGAAACACACGACCAATGGCTCGCCATGCTCGCCAACGTAAGAGGAACCATGACACACCTCGAACTCGAAACCCTCAGCCGCCGCCTCCACGCACACAACACCACGCCCAAAACCTTCCGAGGCCTCACAACCATCCTCAAAGCACGCTGGATGCTCACCAAAGCATTCATCGAAGCACTCCACCGCAGCAAAACAACGCCGCAGCCTGCGTAGCCATCCCGCGCAGAAGACCAACGCTTTCCCGGCCGCAACAGCGCGGAGAAAGACGGAGGGGCGGTGCCGATGGCACCGCCCCTCCGCATCATCGAGAGTTCCTAAGCTCAAGCCACAACGTGCTTGAGAAGCTTCTGCACCGCCGCACCATTTCCGGCTGCAAGGCCTTTGACGACCAGGGAGCCAGCGTTGAGCCTGCTCATCAAGTGGATATTCGCAGCCCGGGCAGCCTTCGTCCAGCCACGGTCCCGGAACCGATCCGCCTGCGTCTGGAAGAAACGACGCTCCTCCTCAAACCGACGTCCGTCAAGAGCGCGCACCGAGGAATCGGACGCGGAGTGGCGACGGTACAGGAAGGCGAGTTCAGGATCGACGACGAGCGCGCCACCGCGATCCGCTACGTCGAGGAGCATCGCCAGGTCCTGCACGACATCAAGGCCCTCGGTAAACCCGATCTCCTGTACGACCTCCGCACGCCACGCCAGCGACGGAAAGTAGGTCCAGTTGGCACGCAGGAGACTTGCAGCCAGATCCTCGTTGGCGAGTACCAGCGGTGCGGATGTCCGCGGCGCACACGCCTTCTTCACACGATCCACGAGAGGACTGACGGCCGCGCCGTTCTCATCGATCACCTGAACACCCGGCTGAACGATCGCAGCTTCCGGGTGAGTTTCAAAGGAGCGAACGACGACGTCGAGGTAGTTCGGCAGCATGATGTCGTCAGCACCCATAATGACCACGATTGGAGCATCGGCCCGCGCAAGCGCCTTGCGGTAGTTTCCGTTCGCGCCGAGATTCTCAGCGTTTTTCTCGTAGGAAACCCGTGGATCATCGATGCTCGCGAAAAACTCTTCGGGCTCCGCGCTCGGATAGCCATCATCGAAGACGCGCAGCCGCCAGTCTCGGAATTGCTGAGCCATGACGCTGTCGGCAGCCTTCTTCATAAGTCCCACGTCCCCGTAATAGGGCAGCATGACGTCGACTACGGCCATAGAGATCCTCCCACCTCATTCTTGCACCGGACGGCGCCTGACCCATGCTACCGGACCGAGCCGAACGGCATCCGCCGATAGCTGGAGCGAACAGCCAGAGATCAAGGCTCCTGAAGGAACCCCGTTGTCGCGGTCCTTTTCTTGAGTCAACACCTTTTTGGTTACATCTGCCCGGAGATAGCACCCCGCCAATGCTAGCTCGTCGATCTGGTACGGTACCTGTGCGGCCCGTTCCTTGGTTAATCCTGCCGGCGAATGGAGGCCAGCGGCCGCCAACGATAGACTGAACCCTGCTGTTTGATGGTTTCCGGCCATTGGGACGGTCTGTAGGGTGAGCGAAAGGAACATTGCGACGTGACGCGCCAAAGCGACGCCCGTGTGGTTGCCATTATTTCAGCCTTCCACCCGCCCGAAGACCTGCCGGCAAGGGTACAGGTGCTCAACCAACAGGTCCTTCATACCGTGGTGGTTGACGATGGCTCAGACGCCGACGGAATTAGTCCAGTGCTTCAGAGGCTGGAAGCGATCGGGTGCACCGTAGTCCGCATGCCGGGGAATGCAGGAATCGCTGCCGCCCTCAACAAAGGCCTCAACGTAGCCCTTGAGTCTTTGTCCCCCGACTTTGTGTTGACATTGGATCAGGACTCCGCTCTGGATGCGGGATACGTAGACGCTGCTTTGGACACTTATGCGCAAGCCAAGGCCAAGGGCATCAAGGCCGGGATCATCAGTGCGAAATCGCACAACGGGTTAGACGTTCCCTTGCTTACCAGAAAAACCGAATTCCCCGAAGCATTCGATCCCATGCAGTCCGGTGCACTGATCCCGGTCTCTACCCTCAAGACGGTAGGGATGCTGGACGAGAGGCTGTTCATCGACTATGTAGACTCAGAATTCAATCTCCGGGTTCGGTCCCATGGCCTGGCAACGTTGGTGGGGCGTGGCTGCAACATGACACATGCGCTAGGCCAAGCCCAACCTATGATCCTGTTCGGGTGGCATGTCACTGTTCTAGGAGTAAAACGCCACCTACATTCACACGCCCCGTTTCGTGTCTACTACATGACTCGCAACGGTATCTACCTATGGCGTCAATACGGCGCACGCTATCCTGGCTGGCTCGTCCGCAGGCTTCTCTTCCAGCTGCAAAGCGATGTTTTGCGGCTGCTTTTCGGAACGAATCGAAGAGGGCAACTTCATGCCTTAGCGCGGGGAGCCTGGGATGGCTGGCTTGGTCGGCTGGGAAAAATTGACCCGACCCTGCAGAATCGGATCGGCACGTGATCACGGAACCCGAAATCGGGCTTTCCGTCTGCATGGCAGCCAGCAACGGACAAGACTACGTGACAGGGCAAATCGGGTCTATCCTCCAGCAAGTCTCGCCCAAGGACGAACTGGTTGTAGTTGACGACACGTCCACTGACGGCACGGCCGATGTCGTCCGGGGCATAAACGACCCCTGCATTGTGCTAATGCCAAGCCGTGATAATCAAGGCTACGTCACCAGGTTTGAAAAGCCGATAACCGCCAGCAGAAATGAATACATCATGCTGTCGGACAAGGACGATATCTGGTTGCAGGGTCGTGTGGACCGTCTCATCAAATCCCTTCAGGACAAATGCTTCGCGGCAAGCAACTTTACGGTCTTCGTGGGAACGGCGAACAAGCTTCAAGAAGTGCCGCTGAGGGAACGGGACAGCCGTCGGTGGATTGCCGCTATCTTCGCCATGTGGATTGGATGCCGGCCTTATTATGGGTGGTCGCCAACCTTCACCGGGACATGATCCACGTTGGGTTCCAACAGTCGCAAGGCGCTTCATGCCGAGAACACTACGTCAAGGAAGATGCGGCGCCTGACCGATGTTCTCTGTGCAAGGATCATGCTTGTTCGCGCATTGTCGGTCGCCATCATAGGAAAGCTGGGTAGAGGATGAACTTCACAGGTCAAGCTATTGGCGAGCCCACTGGCGCTGGCCGGCTAACCGGCACATTCGGCGCGATCGCCCTCGCCGCCTACGAACCTGACGAATCAATGTTTGCGCGCCAGCTTCTTTCTATCCAGTCCCAGACCCACGCTCACTTTGTCTGCCTCATTTCGGTGGACGGCAATTTTGAGCGGACCGAAAAAATGGTGCAGGAAATATGCGGCGGCGACGAACGCTTCGTAGTCCTCGGCTACAGCAGCCGGCTCGGTTTTCATCACAACTTTGAGCGTGCCTTGAAGGAAGTACCGGCCGAGGCCCGCTGGGTGGCACTCAGCGACCAAGACGATTACTGGTATCCCACAAAGATCTCAACTCTGCTGCCCTACCTGGACGAGGCCCCACTGGTCACCGGCCAAGCTCGGGTTGTCTCGGCGGACATTTCGTCGAGCGACCCGGATCCGGCCAGAGGACGTTTGACTGACAGGAAGCGTGTTCCGGCTGCTGACCTTATTGCCAATAACCAAGTTACTGGTTCTTTGTGTATCTTCCGCCGGGAGGTTCTCGAACTGGCCTTGCCATTTCCATCCATGAAGACACCGTCTCAGTACCACGACCATTGGATCGGGCTCTGCGCCTCGGCCATGGGCGGTATCGCGGTCAAGGAATTCGTGCTCCAGGACTACATCCAGCACGGCGGCAACGTGGTCGGGGAGTCGCGGCAGAGCCTCTTTGGCTCGATCCGCAACACCTTCCGGTTGGTGCGGCGCTATGAAGGCGACGCCAGGCCGTCGAGCATGTGCAGGATTGTATATAAGACCGGCCTGGGATGGCGGAGCCTCATTGCCGAAAGCCTCACGGAACGGCTCGAGGCGCGCGGGCTAACCGTCCCGGGTGATCTCGACGAAGCACTCAGCGTTTATGGGGCGCCCCGGCGCGCTCGCTTGGTCCGTCTTCTTTTTACGGGAATGAGAAATAAGAATGTGCCTCCTATGAGGGTTCTGGAAATCCTCCTAGGTGCGGCAGTTAAGCGATGGGCCGCTCAGGCCACGCAGTGAACTCGGCCCGCTAGTTTCGGGAGATGGCCAGCGCGGTAACGACGATTGTCACGTGCGCCTCGATTTGCCTTCGGGTGCGATGGAACATGGGCCGGGCCCGCAGGTTGCTGATCCGAAGGACTGCTCGACGTGCCAAAGGTCGTGGTAGGAACCGATGACCTCCGTTGCGGCCATGATGGTCGCGGGAATGTTCGTCACGTAGCCTTTGAGCCCGGGTGCGTGGCGAGTTCAGCGCGCAGGTCTGGGTTGATGTCGTTCTTGTGGCCGGTTCTGGGGGGTGACCGTATGTCAGCGATCGATCAGCTGCGCGTCGGTGAACGCGTCGCCGTGCCATCGGAGGTGCGAGTCCAGGTCATTCGGGGCCTTCGTCATCCGTGAGCCGACGATGAACCGCAGGTTCGCCTCGTCCAGCTCGCGCAGGTTGTCCGCTGAGAGCATGCCGGCGTCCGCGACGACGACCATGTCGGCCAGACCGTGGCGGGACTGGAACTGATTGATGATCGGGACATTGGTCGCGGTCTCGGCCTTGTTGCCTTCGAAGCAGCCGATCTCCAACGGAACCACCCCGGTCCACGAGCAGACCGACAACGGTCTGGGGGTCGACCCGGCGTTCCTTGGAGTAGCCCCCCCTTCTGCAGTTGGTCTTCCTTCTCGGCCTCGAAATACAACGTGGTGACATCGTAGAGAACCGGGGAGACGTCCGCGTCGGTGCTGGCGTGGTGGGAGTACCAGGTCGCGATCCGGTCGCGGTACTTGCCGGTGGCCGAGGGTGCGTTTCATCGTCGCGTAACTGGGCTCTTCACGGTTCGTGGGGAAGTGGATCCCTGGAATGAGTGTCATGCCGCCGTCCGGACGGCACTTCTCAAGAGAATAATCGATTTGTAGTTGGTGGCGTTGCGGTACCCGCGGGCGGTGCGTTTGATGTTCTTGATCGCGGTGTTGTTAGCTTCCACCTTGCCTGTCGTGGCACCGGTGATGATCAGCACCTCGATTTCTTTCCACCACCGGCAGACGGTGCGGTAGAGCCTGTTGGTTTCCGGCCTCGCGGCTGCTGTGACAAGTTCCTCAAGCTTGGCTTTCGCTATCGCGGCGTCCTCCAGGGAGCCGGTGCGCAGCAGGGCTCTGAGTTGTTCCTTGACCTTCCAGACGGCTTGAAGGGTGCCGGTCGGATCGTCAGCGGTGAACACTTCTTCCAACCGGCGGGCGGCCCGGCAGCTGAGGGTGTCGCCGCCACGCAGGAGAAGCATGCGGTGGGCCCAGGCCTTGTCGATGGCCCTGCCGCGGCGGCCCTTGACCTGTTGGGAGAGGTTCTGCCGGGTCTCGGTCATGGACTGGTTGGCCAGCGAGATCAGGTGGAAGTGATCGACCGCGACAGCGGTGCGGGGAAGCCACATCCGCAACGCCTTGCGGAACGCTGCGGAAGGGTCGATCGCGACGACCTGCACGGCCAGCCGCCACTGCAGGGGCCGGGCAAACAGCCAGTCTCCGACGCCTTTGTGGTCCCGGCCATCAACGACGCCAAGGACCTGGCCGGTATCCAGATCAACGATCGTTGTCATCCACGGTTCGAACCGGGTCCACGCCTTCGAGATGGGGTCTTGGAAGTAGCGCACGGACCGGAACCGGTGCTCGTCGATGCCCAGCATTCGAGGACTGAGCTTGTCCACGTCGGGCAGCCGGAGCAGACATGCTTCGGTCACCGCGGCCCGGACCATCCACCAGGACACGGCGAAGCCGGCAGCTGTCTCCGACACAGCCCTGCCGGAGCGGATGACAGCATCCACGAGCTGGTCCCGGAGCCGGGCCGTGGAGCGCGCACGGCGCGGAACCTGCGGAGTGGATTCAAAGAAGGACCGCCGGTCGCAAGCCGTTTCCTCGCAGTACCAGCGGTACTTGGACCAGAGCACTTCGACAGGTCCGGCAACAGGAATATCTCTAAGGCGCTGCACGCGGCGTTCCTTCCGCCGGGACGAGATGACACCGCAGCTCGGGCAGCCCGGCGGCTGGTCACTTTCAACGATGACCTGCCGGGAACCAGCAGTGACGGTGGTGGAGACGACGCGGTAGTCGGGCAGATTAAAGAGGATGGTGGCAGCGTCGGTTGCTACCCCGGTAGGCTCGTTCACGGGCTCGTGGTCCTGTTCCAGGTTGAATGCTAGACACACTCATCCCAGCAGGGCCACGGGCCCCTTTGTCTTCAACGACACGAACTCAATTCCCCACCAACCACGAAGAGCCCGTAACTGGCAGGCACCTGGCCCAGGTCCCGAAGGACCCTGCCGGCATCCAGAAGAGAGGTCGGTTCCTCGACCCGGGCGATCACCAGGTCCCGGAACACGTCGTCTTCGAGCCCGTCGAATCCCAGCGCCGTGAACACCGAAGCCAGCGCACTGAACAGGAGGCGGGAGTCCACTCCCAGCACGCGTCCCGGGCTGTCACGACCGGCTGGTCCACTCGGGACGGCCACGTCAACCAAACCTGGCCCACGGGCAGGCTCAACCAGGCCCTTCACCTGCGGCGTTGGCTCAAGACCCAAGTCAAGAACACATTAAGCAGCTCAACGGCGCGTTGCAGCAGGCCGCCGAGCTTGGCTTCGGTGTGCGCTGAGCCGACATGCTGCACGATCCGCTGATTCCCGCACACGTACTCCGCGATCTGCACCGCCGTCGCTCCCGAGGCAGTCAGTCAGCACCCGCCTGATAAACACCACATCAGCGAAAGTAGGCCAAACCATTGGTGCGTGAAAAGCGGCCAGTTAAAAAAACATCACCGCAGGTCAAAGCCATATGCCTCCCCGAATGGGGTAGGCGTGAGCCAAGTCAGGAGGCGCGGGGGCTGACCGTCCCGGGTGAACTCGACGAAGCACTCAGCATTTACGGGGCGCCCCGGCGCGCTCGCTTGGTCCGTCTTTTTTACGGCAATGAGAAATAAGAATGTGGCCTCCTATGAGGGTTCTGGAAATCCTCCTAGGTGCGGCAGTTAAGCGATGGGCCGCCCAGGCCACGCAGTGAGCTCGGCCCGCTTGTCTGAGGGCAAGGAACGGAGTAGATCGCCGGGCTGCATAATTGCCGGCAAACGGAACATTCCGTCGGTTAGGCCCCTCACAGTGCTGGAGAACCACAGTTTCTTGTTTTTCGCTACTGAGAACTGGCGGAGTGCGAGTAAAGCCAGCCCGGCCAGCCTAAAAAAGGGACGGTCCGTGATAGGCCGAGGCCGAGGGTTAAGCCGGGTAATCCACAAATTGTTGCGGAGGAAGTAGTACAGCCGACCACCCATGTCGAGGACGCCAGCGTTGTTGGGGTGTTTCATACGGGAGGCCACAACATGTACGCCGAAAGATTCTCGCGCCAACCGTTTAGTGTATTCGACGTCGTCAAACCAGATAAAGAAGTCGGCGAACGGAAGAGGCATCTTAGCGGCAAGCTTCAGGTCAACCAGAACTCCCACGAATGTAGCGTGAGCGAGAGCTATACCGCCCAACTTTTGTGCTGCCAACTGGGCAAGGGGATCTGTCGAGATAGTGGGCAGGTTGCCCGGTACGATTGCCCCGTTTTCGTCTTGAACAAGGGGGGCGGCAAATCCGGGCCGCGGGGTGCTTTCCATAGCCTCGAGCAGAGGGCCCAAGGCATCGGTGTGGGGTTCGGCGTCGTCGTCCATCAGCCACGCCGAAGTGTGTCCGTGCTTCAGGGCCAACTCCACTCCCCATGCGAAGCCGCCCGCACCCCCCAAATTTGCACCTGTCTCGAAGAGCGTCATGCCGGGGTGGTTCCGTCGCACGTAATCCGCGCTGCCATCTGTGGATCCGTTCTCAACTACTATGATTTCGTCCAGTGGCCGTACCTGTGCCTCCAGGGCCCGAAGGCATTTCTTTAGATAGTCCAGTCTATTGAAGGACACGACGACGGCTGCTACGGACATTGATCATCCTGACTCTGCGGTGCAAGTTACCAATACAGCTTAGTCGTATGACCGTGGTTGTAGGGACGATGCGCTTTGTCTGCTCTAAGCTGGAGACTTTGACGCTACTCCCCACGCGGGCCACGAAAGGTTAAATTCTCACCTCATGAACGCCATCATGATCGCTCTCCTGAGGTTGGGGACCTTCACTCTCACCGTCGGCGCGAGCACCGTCGTAGGACTGCTGGCCATTCCAGTCATAACGCGTGTGGTCGGCGCAGATGCCTGGGCTGTCCAGGTCCTGGTTCAGTCGCAGGCATCACTATTTGGCGTTCTTGTCGCTTTTGGTTGGGGCACGGTCGGCCCAAGCCTGGTCGCTTCCACGGCGCCGGAAAAGCGGCCCCAGCTTTTCTTGGATTCTCTGGTGACCCGCACTTATCTTCTGCTCGTTGCCGCTCCGCTGATGATCCTCCTGATGACAGTACTTCGACCCGCGGAGACCGTGTTCGTTTCGATTGCCTCCGTGGCTTATCTGCTGCCGTTCGTGGGCGCGTCCTGGTACTTCGTGGGAGAGGGCCGCCCCCTCCGTTTGTTCCTCTTCGACGCTCTTCCCCAACTTCTTGGGACGATAGGCGGGCTGGGCGTGCTTATAGCGACTGACGACTTCACCCTGATGGTTCTCACGCAACTCGTCTTCAACGCAGGGGCTGTTTTGATCAGTTCCGTAGTTATTCTTCGCCAAGGGCCTTGTCTCAAGGCAAATTTCGCCCTGAGTAACTCCATCAAACAGATGTCAACGCAGCGGCACGGGGTTATCACCGCGGCTACAGGAAGCTTCTACGTGAACCTGCCGATGTTAGTAGTGAATACGTTCATCCCGAACCAACTGGACAGCTATGCCATAGCAGATCGATTGTTTCGGTTCGCGGTTACTGCCTTCTCCCCCGTTCTGCAGTTCGTTCAAGGATGGATCCCAGAGGGTGGGTCGGAATCCGTTGGCCACCGTATCAAAAGGGCGTCACAGCTTGCGCCTTTTCTTGGACTGTTCGGGGGCGCCGGCCTGGCGTTGTTGGGTCCGCTGGCTGCCCAGATCCTGGTTCAGGCACCAAGCGAGTTCGGGCCCGCCCTTAGCTTTCCTATCGGTGTCAGCTTTGCTGCGGTGGCTGTCTCCCAAGTCATTGGTCTCGCGTGTCTAGTCGCCATTGGAAGGGCACGTGACCTTGCCTCCTCGACGATAGTCGGCGCAGTGTTGGGGGCGCCCTTAATACTGCTGGGCGCCTTGAACTTCGGCGTCACGGGAGTGATTTGGGGCATGGCTTTGTCGGAAATTGCCGTCGCTCTGTTCCAAATCCGGGTTCTACAACGTCACTTTAAGTGAAGGAAAAGATCCACTGTATCCGTAATTACCTGCAGTTTGGGCTCGCTTATCAGGTGAAGCAGTGGGAAAGGGACATGCGGACGCCGTCTGCAATAGCCAGACTCTTTGCGCAACATTCCAGCGTGAGCTGTTTCGCATTTCTAGTGAGAAAGAAATTAAATCTAGGTCTAGTACATTTATTCCCGCCAGCCGGAACTTGACAGGGTGAATGAGGCCAGCGTGAGTTTAGACGGCTAGTTTCTTCTGGGCCGTTGGCTCCGTGTCTGTCTGGCTTTTCTCAAGAGGTTTGTTGATCCAGATCGTGTCGGGCAGGGCGAGGATCTTCGGGTGGGCTGTGGTGGAGAAGCGTTAGGGGTCCATCGTCCGGGCGGCGGCCAGGGTCGCCGACCGCTGAACGGTTTTGGCCGCAGCCAACGTCGGACGCGGTCTTCAGCCCGATCTCGGAGTGGCAATGGTTCTCTGGGGGTCGTTGATTTTTTTCCCGGCGCTCGTTTTCAATATCGTCGCAGGTCAGCGTCTTGTTGGGCGGTATTTTCGTGCACCGTTGGTGTGGTGCTCTGACCCGTCGAGGCCAGATAGGCAAGCCGGTTCATTGAATGTTTCGATGTCGGCGCCGCCAAGACCGCCGGGAATCCGGCCTTGGTCCGGGCGCATCCGCAAGGCTTCCGACAGACGAACCAAGGCGTTCACGTGGTGGCGCACCGACATGCCCGTGGTGCTCCGTCGGCCGGGGCTGACCCGTCTTCTGGGCGTCTTCCACACCGCCGCGGCCCAACTGCCCGCGAGCCTCTTGAGCCTGTCAAGTTATTTGTGTAAGAGAGGTGGAGCCTCATCGGTTTAGGTAGGGTCCGAGTCTGTCGGGATAGTTCAGAACGAGGACGCCAAGGGCTTCGCTCCATCCTTGCGTGAAGGTTCCCTCTATGAGTTTGTTGACCGTCTTGGCACGGTTCTCCCGGGCTCGGCCCTCAAGTTTGGCCCGGTCGCTGGCGCGTTTGTCCTCGATGTTGCAGATCGCCAGCCAGAGCAGTTTCACGGCGGCCTGGTCGTTGGGGAAATGCCCGCGGTTCTTGATGATCTTGCGCAGCTGGTAGTTCAGCGACTCAATCGCGTTGGTGGTGTAGATGATCCGACGCACCGGCGGCGGGAACGCCAGGAAGGGGGTGAATTTCTCCCAACCGTTCCGCCAGGTTCGTACAGTCGCGGGATACTTCCGTCCCAGATCGGAGGCCTCGAACGCGTCGAGTGCCTCCTGCGCTGCATCGGCCGTCGGGGCGGTGTAAACCGGCCGCAGGGCGGAGGCGACCTTCTTCCGGTCCTGGTAGCCGATGAAACGCATCGAGGCACGGATCAGGTGAACGACACAGGTCTGGACGGTCGCGGCCGGCCACGTCGCGCCGATCGCCTCAGGGAAGCCAGTAAGCCCGTCGCAGCAGACGATCAGGACGTCCTTCACACCGCGGTTGGCGAGTTCCGCGCAGACCCCTGCCCAGAACTTCGCGCCCTCGGTGGCTTCGACCCAGATCCCCAGAACGTGCTTGATGCCGTCCATGTCCACGCCCACGGCAATGTGCGCGGCACGGTTCTGCACCTGGTGTCCGTCGCGGACCTTGATAATGATCGCGTCCAGATACAGG
Organism: Arthrobacter pascens; assembly: GCF_030815585.1. NCBI lineage: Bacteria > Bacillati > Actinomycetota > Actinomycetes > Micrococcales > Micrococcaceae > Arthrobacter > Arthrobacter pascens. The sequence continues at coordinate 1,227,260 of NZ_JAUSWY010000001.1, read as the reverse complement.
ATCGGATAAAGCGGCTCCAAGGGTCGCTTCTGCCATTCGAGGACCTCGTCCAGGACCTCGTCGGTGATCTTGGAAATCGTCTCGTGGGACAGCTCCGTGCCGAGCGTGGATTCCAGATGGTGGGCGATGTCCCGGACTGTCATCCCGCCGGCGTAGAGGCTGATAATCATGTCATCCAGACCACCCGTCCGGCGGGCACCCTTCGGCACCAGATGCGGGGTGAAGGACCTTCGCGGTCCCGAGGCACGGCCAGATCCACGTCCCCGGCAGAGGTTCCAAGTGTCTTCGGATACGACCCGTTGCGGGAGTTGGGCAGGAAACGCCCGATCGGATCGCCCTTGTCATAGCCCAGATGCCCGGAGAGCTCGGCCTGCAGCCCGCGTTCCAGCGAGGCCTTGATCAGCTGCTGAATGAAACCGTCTTTGCCGTCGAGTTCCAACTGCCCGGAATCGATCTGGTTCATCAGCTCATCGAACGCACCCGAAGCCTTCAACGCATCCATGCTGCCAGCCGCCGCGGCCTTGCGGGCCAACTGCTCTACCAGCTCTTCACGCGGTTTCGTCATAGCCACAATGATTCTCCAATCATCCAGCGACTACAGCCCTCCTACACAAACAATCTGACACCCCCAGCCTCTTCAACGACACCGGGGCCCTCGCCGGGGAGAAGGTCCTGGTACGCACCGACAGCGCTGGGGCCTCACGGAAATTCACCTGGCACCTGGCACAGCCTCGGCGTGCAGTTCTCCACCAGCTACACCCTCCCGTTCGGCAAGGCACACATGATCGACTGGATCAACGACAAACAGTACTGGCAGCCAGCCCAGGACCAGCACGGGAACGACCGCACCGACGCGTGGGTCATCAACGCCACCGACGTCATTCCGCTCACCGACTACCCGCCAGGCACAAAACTGTTCCTGCGCGCCGAATCCCTGCACCCCGGCGCGCAGCCGACCCTGCTCGATGCCGACGGACACCGGATCACCGCGTCCCTGACCAACTCCCCGCGCTGGCACGGCCCCTTCCTGGACGCCAGGCACCGCGCCCGCGGCCGGTGCTGGAACAGGATCAAAACGCTGAAAAACATCGGCCTGGGCAAACTGCCGTTCTTCGACTTCGCCGCGAACCAAGCCTGGGCAAACATCGCCGCGCTGGCCTTCAGTCTGGTCTCCTGGCTCCAGCTCGCCGCCCTCCCTCACGGCCACCACGCCACGGCCTGGGACATCAAACGCTGGCGCTACCGGCTCTTCGCGATCATAGGGAAATCATCCCCCGCGCCCGCCGCAACCAGCTGCTCTTACCGGAATCCGCCCCCGAGAAAGACCTCCTGAAACTGCTCCTGGAAAACACCGGCCGCCTCAAACAGCTCCTGCCTACCCCAGAGTAAGCGGGCACTCATCCTGTCCCGACCAGAAAACCCCATCACCGGAAGTGGAACCGGCGCCAAACCCAAGCGATCCAACGGGCCACATCACACTGCCCGAAAACAGAAAACAACCGCCGACCAACCCGCCGGCCGCAAACCAACGACCATCACCGACCATCACGAAAAATCGAGGCTAGCATGCCTGATGTCGCTCGGGCGTTCCCGGGAGTTGGCAAGGTCCACCGTAGTAGAAGCCATAGTTGGAGCGCCCTTGATCATCGTCGGCGCCGTTACCAATGGCGTCGTAGGCGTGGCGGTAGCAGTTTCCGAAATCGCAGTAGCGGCGTTTCAATTCGCTGTCCTGCGACGTTATTTTCGCTTCTTTGAGGTAAGCCCGGGAAGGTCCGCACAGCGCCCCCTCGAGCACTCGACACTAGCGCAGCAACAATGTGCAGCTAACCTCTACTTTGTCCCATGTCCAGCCACGGGGAGCGATGGGAACAGACTGACTCATGACAGTGGGTTCATTGAGGCAGGCCTGCCTCGCTACCAGGACTCCTTCAGCCCAGATAGGGCCGTCCTGTCGGCTAACCCACGATGGAAAGAAATAGACCGCCTGCAGCACTAGAAACCCACTGAGCACGGCTGCGAAGGCTGTCCGGACTCTAACCTCGGTGGCCGCTGCCGCCAACGGCAGCAAGGCCAGGAGGAACATTGACGGCACTGTACTGTAGCGGGAAAGAAAAAAAGTCTGCCATTCAGCATCGTTGAAACCGGCGTAGTCAAAGAATCGCTGGGGGTTGGCCACTTGTGTAGCAGCCCACGAGCCGACGGACGCGACGACGAGGACCACGGCCAGCAGACGGTGCTGCCGCGAGCCCTTGGAAAGGATGTACATGAACGCAGCCAGGAAGGGCAGAGCAGCCAGCACTATCGGCAGCGCCCCGAAGTTGCGAATGTTTTCTATTATGCTCGGCGAATCTCCGAAGACCAGAGCCGAACTGCTGTTGAGGAACCAGCCCTGCACGACGGAGACCGGGTTCACTTGGTATCCCGACGAAGGCGACCGCGGAAAGAACAGCGTCGTCGCAACCTGGCAAGCCAGTCCAATCAACAAACCAGCACGCGCGGGCCAGTGCCCCTTGTCCTTGAATCTATATAGGAACAGGGGTATGAACATCAACGACAGGATCTCCGTCAGCGCTACAAAAACTGCCACCATGAAAAGGAAGACACCTTCTGCCCTTGATGCCGCGGGCTTCAACAACAGCCACGGAACGGCCCACAGGAGATACCAGTGGACATTGGCGAAGTTCCCCAAGGTTTCCAAAGGTCCGGGAGCTACAAGGATGGTGATGGAGGCCCAGCAGATCCTGACGAGCGGATTTGGTGACATGGCTTTGGAACAGTGGAAGACCAGCCCAGCAATCAGAGCTACCGTGACACAGCTCAGGAAGTTCATTGCGCCCGCGAAATAGTCGACGGGGAACAACATCACCACAACTTCGGCCGCCACACGGGGAAGTACATGCAGGTAGCCCTCGTAAGGCGCAAAAACGTCCAGCAGCGTTCCGCCAGCCAATGCATCGCGCAGGAAGATGCCTCCGTCCTCAGCCCAGATGGTTCCCTGAGCTGTCACGGGCAGCCGCGCAAACGCTACTAGGGATCCTAGGACTACCGAACCAATCCAAAGCACGGGTCCCATGATCCGGCTGCGTCGCGAGGGTTCCGCAATGACTCGATCCATGCCCTCCACGATCATTGCCCGCAAGAATCTATTTTGTACAGCTTGGCTTCACCCTGAGAGTCTTCCAGGGTGGCCATGCCACTAGCAACTAGGTCGTCCAAGCCCCTATAGCCGTGGTCCCGGCCCTGGACCTCGCGGTGCCCAAAATCCAGGACGTATTGAACCTGCAACTGTTCCACGCTCGCGCATATCGCGGGCCCGGTCGTCGCAGCGTCAAGGCCGTTGATGATTCCTGCAGCACCTTCGGGCACCGCGCTCAAAATGTGCAGCTGCAGCACTTTCCTGTCTGCCAAGGCATATGCCAAGGAGCTGCCGTTCCATGGGTTGCCAATCATCGTGGCATCCTCCGGCACCTTATCCGGGAGTCGCTGGATAAGGGCCAACTCATCGGTCGAAATCAGGCCCGAGTTTTCCGAGAGGCGATAGGAATCTGCCATTGACTTCTGGGCCTCTTGAACGTTTGCCCCTTGAGTGCTGACAACCAGGACACCGATCAGCGCACCCGTTGCCAATAGGCACAGACCATTCCGACGGAGGAGCGCGGCGGAAGCGGTCCGGACGGGATGACCGGCACCTTCGACGTCACTGCTCCGATCGATACTCTCAATCCCGCGGGAAATCCATGGCAGTAGCCACCTGTCCCAAAGCTCAAGAGCGCCGCGAGTTGCGAGCGGAAGGGTGACAAGTGGAAGAAGGGCGGCCAGGCGCGGCGGGTCGTTATACCAGACTCCGGTAACCAAAGTACGGAGGTCTCCGGCGGGAAACGAAGCGACGACGACGAAAAGAGCGGCCCCCACGCCGTAAACACCAACCACCCAAAGCTGGTTCCGCTCGAGGATCATCCTGAAAAGGCCGAGGACGGCAAATACCATGACAGCCCACGCAACGGAGCGTCCGATTCCGGAACTCGAAATGACTTCACCGATGGCCCGGCCCGTCGTCTCGACCGGCGGCCAAAAGGCGGCCTCCGCCGACGGCCGAACATTCTTCCAGAGCAGGAAAAAAACGACGGAGCCCGCAATCAGAATGGCGGCCATGGCACCCAGGGCCAGCCACCGGCGTCGAGCCTGCCGGCCTGCGATGCCCAGGGTTGCACGACCCCACACGTATAGCAAAGCCGGGACCATGAGAGCGAAGAGCGCCATCGTGCTGCTCGGGTGTGCCAGCGTGATGCCCGGAAGAACCGCCAGCAGCAGTAGCAGGTCAAGAGTCCTGAAGTGCGACGGCTGGCGCGACAATCCTAAAGCTTGGAGGCTTAGCGCCAACACAATTGGAAGGAGAGCGTTACCAAGGAAGTTCGGGTACAGCACGCCGAAGTCCAATAGTGACATCGGAAAAGCCCCGAACGCTGCTGCCAAGACGCCGGCGACGAGGCTGACCGCTCGGCGGTTTCCGAGGACAGTGTGGGCCAGATAAATGCATCCCAGCGGCCAGACCAAAGAAGCTACGACGATGTTAACGACATTAACCGACGCCGGGAGGCTGGCACCTGTCGAGCTGACCACCAGCGCCACGACATCGTGCCACGCCGCCGGATAGAAGCCTGCCCCTGCCCCTGTCATGGAATTGAGCGTCAGCGAGGAAGCCGAACCTGTGTCTTCTATGTAGCGGATGGCGTTTAGGTGGAAGACATTGTCAAAGGTCTGTGAGAACGACTCCGGCTCGCCAAGAGCCGCGACGAGGCGGCGCCCTATGAGCGTGGCCGCGAGAACGACAGCGCCAACCTGAGCGACTGTATTCGCCCACGCACGGTGCGGCATGATCCGCTCGTTGAGGTCCGGCGCCCGTCGGGACAACAATGATGACACCATGTACGCGATAAGTGTCATCAAGACGGTGAAGCCGACTACGGGAATCAGCGACCATCCGATGCCCAAGAGGGGGGCCGCTATAGCCGATATGGCAATAATGGTCACACTGATTGCCGGTGCGATGGCGACCAGAGCGAACCCCCGCGCCCTGCTCGCCCATGCCACGGCTGCTCCCGGGACAAAAGCAATAGCCACCGCTAAAAGGAGCTGCGGGACTATATTCAACCAGGGCACAAGTATCCTCCGGGGCAGGTGAGATGGGAATTGCAGCGGGACGCGTGATCGGCGGGGCCCGCACGTGTGAGATCTTACTCGATTGGACGCGTAGACCGGTCTTTCACGAGCCCGACATGGTCGGCCAAGGCACGCGCCAAGGTCGAGTCCTTAGGACCGCAGGATCGCTACGGCGTCCTGAATCGGGCCGTCGAAGAGTACGTTTCCGTGCTCCAGCAGAATGCCGCGGTCACAGATGCGGGAAACAAGGTCCAAATCATGGCTGACCACCACTAGGGTTTTGCCGTGCTCAGCAAGTTGCTGGATCTTGTCGATGCATTTCCTCTGGAAAGGCTCATCGCCTACCGCAAGAATTTCGTCGATCAGGAACACTTCCGGGTCCGTGTGGACGGCAACGGAGAACGCCAGCCTCAAATACATACCTGAGGAATAGAATTTGACCTCCGTATCGATGAACTGGCCGATCTCAGAAAATTCAACGATCGCGTCGAAGCGGTCGTTGATCTGCTGCTCGGTCATTCCCAGAATCGCGCCGTTGAGGTACACATTGTCGCGGCCGGAAAGATCCGGATGGAACCCGGCGCCCACTTCGATCAGCCCTGCCACCCGTCCCCGGGTGCGAACAGTGCCAGAATCGGGCAGCATCACGCCTGAAATGTGCTTCAGGAGAGTGGACTTACCGGAACCGTTCAGGCCCAAGAGGGCGACGGTTTCACCCGTCTTTATGTCCATGGAGACATTTTTGAGCGCGTGAAACTTCTCGGACAGATCGCCCTTCCGGCCCTTCGCAATCCAGACAACGGCCTCCTTGAGAGACCTTGTATGGCGCAGCACAAACTGCTTGCTGATATCAGAGACCTCTATTGCGTTAACCAATTACAGCTCCTGCGCGAATCGGCCTTCAAGCCGTCGAAAGGTAAATTGACCCAGCCCAAGGACCAACAGTGCGACTACAAGTCCGAGGGGCAGCCAGAGACTGAAAAGGTTCGGTGGCATCGCCGCGGAACCATCCGTCGTCGGAAACCAAAAAGCGTAATGGAACAGCTCGACGCCGATGGTGACGGGGTTCGCCTGATAGATGGAGAACGCCACGGAACCAAGTTGCGCCTGCACCATGGTCCAGGCGTACATGACCGGCGAAGCCCACGTGGCCACCATCAGCAACATATCCACAAGGTTTTCCGCGTCTCGGAAATAGACATTGGCAGCGCCGAAGAACAGCCCAAGACCCGTCGCAAGCAGCGCCACAATGACAAATCCGGCTACGGCCGCCAACAGTTGGAAGGCATCCGGATGCCAGCCAGCGAAAAGGCTCGCAACGATCAGCACCACCAGCTGCGGGAAGAAGTGAACAGCCGACACCCACACGGAAGCGACGGGAAACAACTCGCGAGGCAGGTAGATCTTCTTGATCAAGTTGCCGTTGGTGACAATCGATCGGGCCGCGTTACCGAGCGCCTCGGAGAAGAAGTTGATCAGCACGATGCCGGAGAACAAGTAGACCGCGTAGTTGGGCAGTCCATCGGGATTCCTGGGACTGCGCTCAAGCCCGAGGAATACACCAAGTGCCACATAGAACACGATGAATTGCACGCCCGGCTTTACGTAGGACCAGAGCAGCCCAAGCACGGAACCGCGATAGCGGACCTTGAGTTCCTTGCGAACCAATAGTTTCAGCAGGAAGCTCGATTGACGAATATCGCGTACGCCGCGACCTAAACCTGGGGTGGTCAGACCCCCTTGGGCGATCTCGCTCACTTAATCTCGTTCTGCGTGTGCTGCTCGAATGTGTTCCTCCAGGATTCAATGGAGGTGAGTCCGTGCATGGCCGCTTTGTACTTTTTGCTGAGGGCCGGCCACTCCTTAAGTAGCGTCGAGTGAAGGCGTGCGCTCTCAGCCAGCATTTTCCGTAGCTGTTTCGGATCACGCCTGTACCAAGACGCGCCGGTGCCTTCAGCGTTGCTCACCACGGCGCTGTCGTACTGGGCCATGCGCCACCACCGGTTGTCCTGGTGAGCCACCGTCGTCTGGGGGCGTTCAGCGCTCGACCCGTGTACCGGACTGGCCAGCTGCCTGATGACTGTCTTGGCAGCCCAGGGAACAAGCGAGATCCTGGACGGCTTTGAGAACCCGTGTCCCCTGCGTGGCGGCTTATCCATTTTGGGGGTCGGAAACTCGTCCGGATCCGGGCGGAAGACGGAGTCGGAGTAGCCGGCCATCATTTTCCGGATCTCAGGTAGTTTGGACGGAAGCAGATCCCGCAGGCCCTCGGGGCCTTTCAGCACGTCTTCAAGAGCCCAGAGACGTCCCTGTTCTGTTGCGTACTGCATCGACACGAGGTGCTTCACGTCATGGTACTGGGATTCCTTGACCACCCTGCCGCCGAATTCATAGGGGCTGTGCAGCAATGCAGCGATTACGCGGTTACGGACGTGGAAGTATGCCTGCCAACCGACGAGGTCATCTTTGTCAATCCAGGACACATGCCAGACAGCAGAACCGGGAAGGGAAACAGTAGGGTAACCGTGTGCCTTCGCCCGGAGGCCATACTCGGAATCGTCCCACTTGATGAATAGGGGAAGGGAGAGTCCGATTTCGCGGATCACCTGCGTCGGGATCAGACACATCCACCAGCCGTTGTAGTCCACATCACAGCGGCGGTGCAGCCAAGACGTCTGACGCAAGTTCGAGGACATGAAGTCATGTCCAAGGATCATCTCTTCGTTGGGCAGTGACGGCTGGAACCTGTACGGGTTCACTACCTCGCCGAAGGTATGCAGAACCGTCCGGTTGTAGAGGTCGAACATGTGTCCGCCAACGATGGTGGGCGTCTTGCAACGGTCAGCAAAAGTCAGGAGCCGGATGATGCTTTCCGGCTCAACGACGACGTCGTCGTCCATCAGCAGAACGTAGTCGCTGCCGTTCTCAACAGCCTCGAACATTCCCCGGGCAAACCCTCCTGAGCCGCCGAGGTTGGACTGGTTGATAATCCGCAGCTTCCCGTTGAGGGAGTCCCTGACGTCTTCATAGCCCGCGGCGTCCGAGACCTTCTGTGAACCTTGGTCCACAATCAGGATTTCCTGAACATGCTCCAGTGCTTCATCGTTTTCTGCGAGGAGCCGGAGATTGTTCAGGCAGAAGTCGGTCTTGTTCAGGGTGGTGATCTGAAGTGTTACAGCTCCCGGCTGAGTATCAACGGCCGGTCCCTGCCACTCGGCGTCGAGCATAACAAGCGGTTCCGAGCCGGCCACGAGGTCAAACCAGTACCAGCCGCCGTCGCCGAAGGGCGCCAGCGACAGGTCGAAGAAGTTCTCCGAAATCCCCTCAACCCGGCGGGTATCGACCCGCTGCAGCGACCCGCGCGCATTCGACTTGTAAACGATGACTGACCCGGCCCCCTGGGTCCGCACATGGAGACGGATGTTCTCGACTGTGGTCCAGCGGCGCCAATAGCTTGCCGGAAAGGCATTGAAGTAGCTGCCGAAAGAAACACGCTCCCCGGACCGGACCGATGTCGAGCGCCGGGAAAGAAAGTCCTCAACGTGGGCTTCCTTCGTCGGGCTGCTGAACGCCTGCGCCTTGCTGGGCTTGCCGTCGCGGTCGCCAACGGTTGGCAGCTGGATACCGGTGGCCGTGCCCATGTCCATGTACAGAGGTACGGTGTCCATTTGGCTGGAACTGGGCAGAATCACTCGCTGGAGCGTCTCCCAGCGCGCTTCGGCGCCCTCAAGGCTGGCAGTTTCGGCGGCTTTGGTGCTGTTGGTTGAGACACTCATGCGTCTACGCCACCGCTTTCAAGGTTGGTTCCATCTTCAAAATGCGGGCGGATCTTGTTGTCGAACATGGTCAGGGCGGAGCCGATGGCCATGTGCATGTCAAGGTACTTGTACGTGCCCAGGCGCCCGCCAAACAGCACGTTCTTCTCCGCGGCAGCCAGATCACGGTACTTGACCAGACGTTCCCTGTCCGAGGAAGTATTGATCGGGTAGTAGGGCTCGTCGCCCTTCTCCGCTGCGCGGGAGAATTCGCGCATGATGACGGTCTTTTCCGTCTGGTAGTCACGCTCCGGGTGGAAGTGGCGCGGCTCGATAATGCGGGTGTAGCTCACATCGGCGTCGTTGTAGTTGACCACCGACGTTCCCTGGAAATCGCCGACGTCGAGCACTTCTTCCTCGAAGTCGATGGTGCGCCAGGAGAGGTCACCCTCGGCGAAGTCGAAGTAGCGGTCGACAGGTCCGGTGTAGATGACCGGGATGTTGCCGACCACCTTGTCCTTGCTGTACTCGTGCGACTCGTCGAAGAAGTCGGTATTGAGACGCACCTCGATGTTCGGGTGTTCGGCCATCTTTTCGATCCAGGCCGTGTAGCCGTTCGTCGGCAGACCCTCGTACTTGTCGTTGAAGTACCGGTTGTCGTAGTTGTAGCGGACCGGGAGGCGGGAGATGATGCCTGCGGGCAGATCCTTGGGATCGGTCTGCCACTGCTTGCCCGTGTAGTGCTTGATGAAGGCCTCGTACAAAGGCCGCCCGATGAGCTGGATGCCTTTGTCGTTGAGGTTCTGCGGATCAGTCCCTGCAAGTTCTCCAGCCTGCTCCTGGATCAGTGCCTGGGCTTGACCCGGCGTCATGTTCGCACGGAAGAACTGGTTGATCGTCGCAAGGTTGATCGGCAGGGAATAAACCTCGCCCTTATGCACGCCGTAAACCTTGTGGACGTAGTTCGTGAACGTGGTGAAACGGTTGACGTACTCCCACACGCGCTCGTTGGAGGTGTGGAACAGGTGCGCCCCATAACGGTGTACCTCGATACCGGTTTGCTCTTCTTTTTCGCTATAGGCGTTTCCACCGATGTGGTGGCGGCGGTCAATGACGACCACCTTCAAGCCGAGCTCAGTGGCGGCCTGTTCTGCGATTGTCAGGCCAAAAAAGCCAGACCCTACGATGACGAGGTCAGCGGTCACAAAATCTCCTGGTTCGAAAGCGGGCAGCGCAATGGTGCGCATTGTCTGCTGCTCTAGCCTACCCGAGACCCCACTTCGACCGTCGAATCCGCCCTCGCAGCTACACCTGGGCGCCCGCGTCCAGGCGCGTTCAATCCTTAACGTTGCGCAGTACACCACCGTATTGCACGGACATTGCACTGAGCCAGAACATTGGTCGTTGTCCACATACGGCAACCTCCCCGGGACAACCTGATAGCCCGTGGCTAGCGTGGAGGCAAGCGAATCGTTAGGACGTCAACACCATGCAGCTGCACTGCACCCTAGTCAGCAGCCCGGGCTCCGGACTGCATGGCCCGCCGGTCGAACTCACCATCGATGCCCGCCGCGGAACCACCGGAGCCGAGCTCCAGGACAAGCTTGCGGACAGGTTCGGAACGGGCCTGCTCACCGTCGAAGGCCAGGCCATAGGTCCAATGAAGCTTGGTGAACAGCCTCTGGTCCACGGCGCCGTCCTCGTCGACGGTCCTGCGCAGGGAACCGCCCTCAGACCGCGGCGCACCATCGTCGAATCCCCGGCGTCGTTGGCCTTGTCAGTCCTCGGTGGCGCAGGTGCCGGAACCGTCGTCCCGCTCCGGCGCGGAACGTACACAATTGGGCGGAGCACCGCAGACATCCTGATTCCTGACGCGGAGCTCTCCAGGGAACATGCACGCATTGTGGTCACCGATACGGCCGTCACCATCGTTGATCTTGACAGCGCCAACGGTACTGAGGTGAACGGTGAACGGGTAAGAAGCGCAATCATTTCAACCGGCTCCTCCATCCGTTGCGGAAATTCCACCATGTCCATCATCTTCCTGGAACCGCCTGGCGCAGGGCTCGATGAGGCGGGAACCTCCGTGCAGGAACCGCTGGTGGTCAGCCGGCGCGTGGAAACCGGAAGTCGCGCAGCACTCCTGCTCGCGGCTACACTCCCCCTCGTCATTGGTGTGGGACTGGCCGCATTCACCGGAATGTGGATGTTTCTTGCGTTCACGGCGGTCTCCGCGTTTTCCATTGTGGTCCCGGTATTTTCCGGGCATCGGCAGCGCCGCGCGCTGGCTGCGGCAGTCGCCGCTGCGGTCCGGGAGGACAAAGAACGACGGCGGCGATCCGCGCCGCCCCTTACCGACTTGGCGATCACGGGTCAGCTGTCGTCGAAACGGTCAAATGCTCCGGTCCCGAGTGACGGCATCTGGCTGCGGCTTGGCCAGGCCCTCCAGGCCGCGAACATCCGGTTCGAACCAGCCGATCCGGACAGGGCAATTCCGTCCGCCGGCCTCATGCCGCTGACGCTCGATCCCGCCAGGCGGGTAACCACAGTCCGAGGCCCGCGGGCTTCCATTGACGGTCTGGTCCGCTCGATACTCATGCAGTTGCGCGGGTACCCCAGAGGCTGTGGCACCTTCGTTGTGGTCCATGGCGCGGCGGAACACCTTCCACTAGCCGCGCGCAATCTGGCTGGCGTTACTCTTGCAGTCAGCCGCGCAGCACTCGGAGCAGTTCTGGACAGAGGTTACGGGCCCCGGTATAGCCACGGGGTGGTCATTCTCGCCGGGGGCGAGGATGCACACGGCACCGACTCCGGGATCATACCCAGGGCCGTACAGGAGAACTGGCGGGTCATCCGCCTCTGGCAAGTCGAAGGCACCCCGACGGCGGCCGACGTCGAACTAGGCGAACAAGGCTCGCTGCTCCGAACGCCCACGGAATGCATCCGTTTCGTGCCGGACCTTGTTCAGGATGAAGTCTTCAGCCGCTTTTGCCGTCGACTGGCGCGACCGGCCGCCCTCCCCACCGACGGTGAGAAGACAGTCCCGTCGTCCTGCTCACTTGCGGATCTACTCCCGCTTTCGGCAGCGGAAACAACCTCAAGGTGGGCAGCACAGCGGCTGACCCGAGGACTCGCTGTTCCCGTCGGGCGTTCTGTCGATGGAAAACGCGTCCTGGACCTACAGGCCGACGGACCCCACCTCCTGGTTGCCGGAACCACTGGTTCCGGCAAATCTGAACTCCTGCGCACCCTGACCGTTGCGCTGGCACTCAGCTATCCGCCAGACCGCATTAACTTCCTGTTTGTGGATTTCAAGGGCGGTTCTGGACTGGGGCCACTGACAGGTCTCCCCCACTGCGTGGGAATGCTCACTGACCTGACCAACCATGAACTCGAACGCTCGCTCTCGTCCCTTCGCGCGGAAATCAGGCTCCGCGAGGAACTACTTGCATCAGTCCAGGCCCCGGATCTTCCGTCATACCGGGCATCTCAGGCTGGACAGGAGTCGCCGCTCCCCCACCTCGTAGTTGTCATCGATGAATTTCGCATGCTGGTGGAAGACGCGCCCGAGGCTCTACGGGAACTCATGAGAATCGCTGCAATAGGGCGCTCCCTCGGCGTCCACCTGATAATGGCCACGCAGCGGCCGCAGGGCGCGCTGACCGCGGATATCCGCGCCAACGTCACCACCAGCATCGCCTTGCGCGTGCAGTCCGAGATGGAGTCCATGGACATCATCAGTACCAAGGCTGCAGCCGGAATTAGCGTGGATACCCCGGGAAGGGCCTACCTTGCGCGGGGCACTGAGGCTCCGCAGGAGTTCCAGGCCGCTTCGCTGGGTGGCCCGGCCACCGAAGCTGGAACCGAAGCTGAAGCCGAAGGAATCAAGATCCGATTTGCTATCGAGGCGCTTGAGTCCCCGGCAGACGACGGCATCCCGGCGTCCGATCCGGCCGGTGTGACGCCCGCGCTGGCAGCAGCTCCACTGGTGACCGCCATGACGGAGCTCTGGGCAGCCATGGGCGGAGAACCCGTCCGGCGGCCCGTTGCGGCACCGCTTCCCTGCATCCTGCCGGAACCCGTCATTGCAGAACCGGCTCTGACGGCACCGGCCCGGGCAGGAGCCTTCCCGTCAGCATCGCCGACGACCTGGACCATCAGCCCCTGGACCATCCAACTTGGCCTGATGGACCTACCCGATGAACAGCGAATAGCACCTGTCGCGTGGGAACCTGCCGGCCACGGACACCTGGGACTCGTCGGTGCATCGGAGTCCGGAGCAAGGGAGGCCCTGCGGTTCGCGGTCCGCGCGCTGGCGGCCCACCCCACGGAATCACATCTGTACATACTCGACGGGGACGGCTCCTTCATCGGAATGGCCGGACACAACAGAGTCGGGGCACGCGCTGGCCTGCATGAACTGCGCCGGGCAGTCCGGATACTGGAGCGACTGGCCCGGGAGCAGTCGCAGCGGCTCAGCCGTCCCGCTCTCGACGACGAAACGCCCCTCATCCTGGTGATTGCTGGATGGGGGTCCTGGGTCTCGGCCTTCCGTTCCGGCCCCCTGGCCTGGGCCGAGGATCTGGTGCACGATCTTGTCCGGGACGGCAGCAGGGCAAAGCTCACTGTGCTCCTGTCCGGCCAGCGGGACCTTGTCACCGCCAGGTTCTTCGCGTCGGTGCCGAACCGCGTCTATTTTCCAACCGGCTCCAGCGAGGACAGCCGTCTTGCCTGGCCAAAAATGCCTGCTACGGCCAGGGCACCGGGAAGGGCCGTGGCTGTTGGTGCCCTCTCGTCCGACAAGACTGCCGTGTGCCAGTTCTACACCCCATCCCGTGGCGGTACAGAGGTCCGTTCGGCAGGAGGCATCCAGCGACATCCCATAGTCAGGCGTCCGTTCCGGGTCGATCCCTTGCCGGCAAAGGTACCAGCCCACGAGATCCTGGCACGGGCGGCCGGGGACGCTGCCGCCGAGGCCTCGGAGTCCAGCGAGGCCGCCGAGGCCCGCGAGTCCGCCCAGGCCGCCGGCGCCGGATTTCTCGGCCAGTCATCAGGCGCGGTCAGGCTCCGGCACCACTTTCTCCGGGTAGGGGTGGGCGGGGACGATCTGGCATCGGTGTCCCTCCGGCTGCCGGCGGGCGGGGTCCTCGCTGTACTTGGCGGCCCCTCCTCCGGAAAGACGAACCTCCTCCAGTTACTTCCACTGCTCAACGGGGAGACCAACCCATGGCTGACACCTGAAGCGGGAGCGGACCCCACCGACTACTGGTCCCGGATCCTCCGCAAGGCCGTTGCCGGCGAAGTGGACCGAGGTTCCATCGCGTTGGTGGACGACGCAGATCTGCTGCCGGCGGTTGCGAATCACGGCCTCACAGAGCTCAGCGCCATGGGTTTCACCGTGGTCGTGACGGCCAGCTTCAGCCCGATGGTCCTTCAGCGGGTTCCGTTGGTGCTGAGCGCCCGCGGCCTGGGGACGGGTTTGCTGATTGCCCCGCGCACTTTGATGGACGGCGATCTCTTTGGTGTGCGGTTCGACGTTGAATCAAATCCGCCGCCGGGCAGGAGTGTTTTGATCTCCGGCGGCAGGTCGATGGCTGTCCAGCTGGGCTGGGTTACCGCCGAACTGCCCGCCGCGCCCCTCGGGACTCGGGACTCGGGACGAGCCGGACATCAGGGAGCAACCTCAGAGAGCCGGAGGTGAACCGCCTGTTCGGGACGCATAGCTGATAACCCGTTTGTCAAAGAGCAGAACTACGGCAGTGAGCGCCGGGACCAGCATGGCTACGCCTGCCCATACGAGTCCCCCTGTCAGCGTAGGGAAGCCAATGGTCAGGACGAACAACTGGGCCACTAATGCGGCGGCGCGTGTCCACCGGTACCCACGGAACAGAAAATGGCCCACCGCATAAAGCCATGCCGCGAACGCCAACAGAAGTCCAAGAGTGAAGACGGCCCCCCAGAAAGACTGGACAGGAGCACCTGATGCGAGCCTGTACCCATACCAGCCTGCGGCGACCAGCAGGGCCGTTGCTTCAGCCACAGCGATCAGGGCTATCACCACTATCGCCCGCGGCCGCCCCCCGTCCCCTGACACAGACGGATCTCGTCCGTCGTCGGAACCAAAGCCATGTGCGGAGGGATCAGGCGACGAATCTGCGGGGTTCTCCGGGGGTCTTGACACAATGGCACCCTACCGGACATAGTCGGACGGTGGTGAGGGCCATCAGCACCGATGTGATGTATCGCTCAGCGTTCCGGGGATTTCGAGGCTTATTACCCCTTGTTTACACAGCGTTAACATGACAGGCTTAATTCAGATGACCGAGGGGGCCCGCAGGGCCCCTTTCCTATGTAGCTCCTAGTGAATAATTTCACAAAGAGCTCTTCCCAGAATTGGAGCAACTGATCAGCATGGATTGGCGTAACCGCGCAGCGTGCCTTGACAAGGACCCGGAACTGTTTTTCCCCGTCGGAAACACGGGCCCAGCCCTCCTCCAGATCGAGGAAGCCAAGAGCGTCTGCCGCCGCTGCCCGGTTGTTGACACGTGCCTTCAGTGGGCCCTCGAATCCGGGCAGGACGCGGGAGTATGGGGCGGTATGAGCGAGGACGAGCGCCGAGCCCTGAAGCGTCGGGCAGCACGCGCCCGCCGCGCCTCCTGACCTCAACGGCAGACAACGTACACGGCGATGGCCGCGACCAGAAGGTCGCGGCCATCGCTCTTAAGCTGTCCGGACGTCCGCTCCCAAGCTACTTGGCCACGAGGCTCAGCCGGATCTGGACTGCGGTTCCCCCACCTTCGCGCGGTTGCCACCGGATGGAGCCGCCAAGTTCACTGGTCACCAGGGTGCGGACGATCTGGAGTCCCAGGCCTTCCACGTGGGGCGTATCCGGAAGGCCGACTCCGTCATCCGCCACCGTCACGGTCAGGAGTTCCTCGCCATCTTCCTCCTCGGAACGGTCAGCCAGGAGCCATACCGTTCCCGCGCGTCCTTCAAGACCATGCTCGACGGCGTTGGTCACCAGTTCATTAATCACCAGCGCCAGCGGAGTGGCGAAATCGCTGGGCAGTTCGCCGAAGAGCCCCGCACGCTCGGTCTTCACCTGCTGCGAGGGCGACGCAACCTCGGCGGAGAGTCTGAACTGACGGCCGATCAGCTCATCAAAATCAACACTCTGGGTCAACCCCTGCGACAGGGTTTCATGGACCAGGGCAATGGTGGCAACCCGGCGCATCGCCTGTTCGAGGCCCTGTTTGGCTTCATCGCTGACCATCCGGCGGGACTGCATCCGCAGCAGGGCAGCCACGGTCTGCAGGTTGTTCTTGACCCGGTGGTGGATCTCGCGGATGGTTGCGTCCTTCGTGACGAGTTCCAATTCCCGCCGCCGCAATTCGGAAACATCACGGCACAGCACCAGCGCCCCGAAGCGCTGCTGCTCATCGCGGAGCGGGATGGCCCGCAGCGAGAGGCTAACCCCGCGGGATTCGATCTCACTCCGCCACGGCATCCGCCCGGTCACCACCAGCGGCAAGGTCTCGTCGACCATCCGCCGGTCCTTGAGCAGGCTGGCAGTCACTTCAGCCAATGAACGGCCCTCAAGTGACTCGCCGTCCCCCAGCCGCCGGAAAGCCGACACCCCGTTGGGGCTCGCATACTGCACGATGCCCTCGGCATCGAGCCTGACCAGGCCGTCCCCCACACGCGGCGCACCGCGGCGGGAGCCGGTCGGCGACGCAAAATCGGGCCACAGGCCCAGCGTCCCCATCCGGAGCAGGTCATAGGCACACTGCCGGTAGGTGAGCTCCAGGCGCGAAGGCATCCGGGAACTGGACAGATCCATGTGGGTGGTCACAACAGCCAGGGTCCGGCCGTTCCGGACCATGGGAACGGCCTCCACCCTCAGGGCCATGTCACTGTTCCAGTTGGTTTCACTGGACCGCTCAATGGCGCGGCTGTTCCACGCTTTGTCGACCAAGGGCTGCAGATCGGACCGGATCCCCTCGCCCACAAAGTCCCCGTGGAAGACGGTGTGCGTGGTTGAAGGACGGACGTGCGCCAGCGCAATGTAGCCGTATTCCGGATGTGGAAACCACAAGGCCAAGTCGGCAAAGGCAAGGTCGGCAACCATCTGCCAGTCGCCCACCAGGAGGTGCAGCCATTCGGCATCGCCCGGCCCGAAATCAGCATGTTCCCTGATAGGGTCCGTAAAGATTGCCACTGCACCTCCAGTTACGACGCGTGAACACTAGCGCCGGACGATTGACCTCAAGAGCCTCAATGCTACCGACAGTGAAGCCATATCGTCGGCTTCGAGCGAGTTGACCTCATCGAACATGCTCTTGGCCCGGCCCAGCTGCTCCGCATTCTGCCCTTCCCACGCCCTCAGCCGGTCCTCGGCCGAGGCCGCCGGCTCCGTTGACTGGAGCACCGCCGTCGTCATGTCTGAGACGGTGGAGTAGAGATCGTCCCGCAGCGCTGCCCGGGCCAAAGCCTGCCACCGGTCCTGGCGTGGCAGGGTGCTGATCCGTTCCAGCAAGGAGTCTGCATGGAAGCGGTTGAACACGGTGTAGTACACGCCCGCGATCTCTTCGACGGGGTCCTTGCGGGTATGCGCGATCTTGGCGATATCCAGCAGGACGAAGCTCTCAAAGAGCTCTGCCCAACGGAGTGCCAAATCATCCGGCACGTCCCACTCGCGTGCCTTCTCCAGCCAGCTGGCAACCCTCTCACGGTCGTCTCCGCGCAGATAATCAAGCAGATGCGCGCGCATCGGATCCATGAGCGGCTTGAATTCAGCCACAGTATCGGCGATGGGGCGGGAAACACTGCCCTGGCCCAGAAGCCAGCGGACGGCGCGGTCCAGCAGGCGCCTGATGTCCAGGTGGAGCATGCTCCAGTGTTCGGTGGGGAACGACGCCGGGAGGCTGTTCAGCTCGCCTATCATGACGTCCAGCTCATAGATTTCCCTGAGCGCCACGAACGCTTTGGCAATTGCCACCTCTGTGGCGGATGTCTCCTCCATGGTGCGGAAGGCGAAGGTGATCCCGCCCATGTTGATCATGTCATTGGCCACCACCGTGGCAATGATCTCGCGGCGGAGCGGATGGGTGTCCAGCTCTGCATCGAAGCGTTCCCTGAGCTGCTGCGGGAAATACGCGCGGAGCGTCTGGCGGAACCATGGGTCGTCGGCGAGGTCGCTTTCGCGCAGTGCCGAAGTCAGCTCGATCTTGGCATAGGCCGACAGCACCGAGAGTTCCGGGGAAGTGAGGCCTTGGCCCTGGTTCAGCCGCTCCCGCAGAGTCTCCGTGGTCGGCAGGGCCTCGAGCTCGCGCTTCAAGTCCGCTGACTTTTCCAGCCAGTCCATCAGGCGCTCATAGCTGGGGCTCCACTCGGCAACGCGCATCCGGTCATTCAGGAGCAGGATGTTCTGGTCCACGTTGTCCTCAAGAACCAGCCGGCCCACTTCTTCCGTCATGGAAGCGAGGAAAGCGGCGCGCTCTTCCGCGGTCAGCTTGCCCGCAGCCACCATGCGGTCCACGAAGATCTTGATGTTCACTTCATGGTCCGAGCAATCCACGCCGGCGGAGTTGTCGATGGCGTCGGTGTTCAGGATGACCCCCTGCAGCGCCGCCTCAATACGGCCGCGCTGGGTCATGCCCAGGTTCCCGCCTTCGCCCACCACCTTGACCCGCAGGTCCTTGCCGTCAACACGGATCGCATCGTTGGCCTTGTCACCCACCGAGGCATTCGATTCGGTGCTTGCCTTGACATAAGTCCCGATCCCGCCGTTGTAGAGCAGGTCGGCTGGGGCCAGCAGGATGGCGCGCAGCAGCTCAGGAGGACTCAGCTCGGTGGTTTCACCGGGCAGTCCCAGCGCGGCGCGGACCTGCGGCGAGACGGGAATGACCTTGGCCTGGCGGGCAAATACGCCGCCGCCCTCGCTGATGAGGGATTTGTCGTAGTCGTCCCATGAGGAACGCGGCAGTTCGAACAGCCGCTGCCGCTCGACGAACGATGATTCCTCATTCGGTGTGGGGTCAAGGAAAATGTGCCGGTGGTCGAAGGCGGCGAGCAGCCGGATGTGGCGGGACAGCAGCATGCCGTTGCCGAAGACGTCGCCTGACATGTCCCCGACACCGACCACTGTGAACGGCTGGCTCTGGGTGTCCAGGTCAAGCTCGCTGAAGTGGCGTTTGACCGACTCCCAAGCGCCGCGGGCGGTGATGCCCATGGCCTTGTGGTCGTAACCCACCGAGCCACCGGATGCGAACGCGTCGCCCAGCCAGAAGCCGTACTCGGCGGCCAGCCCGTTGGCAATGTCGGAGAACGTAGCCGTTCCCTTGTCCGCCGCCACCACAAGGTAGGAATCGTCGTCGTCGTGCCTTACAACGTCCGACGGCGGAACGAGGGTCTCCCCGTCGGGCCGGGTGACCAGGTTGTCAGTCAGGTCCAGCAGCCCACGGATAAAGGTCTTGTAGCTCTCAATGCCCTCTGCCATCCAGGCTGCGCGGTCCGCCGCGGGATCGGGAAGCTGCTTCGCGAAGAAGCCGCCCTTCGCCCCGGTGGGAACAATCACGGCATTCTTCACTGTCTGCGCCTTCACGAGGCCCAGGATCTCTGTCCGGAAGTCCTCGCGGCGGTCGGACCAGCGGAGTCCGCCGCGTGCCACCTTGCCGAAGCGGAGGTGCACGCCTTCGACCCGGGGCGAATAAACCCAGATTTCGAACATCGGCCGCGGAAACGGAAGCCCCTCGAGGTTGGTGGGGTCCAGCTTGAAGCTCAGATGCGGCTTGTACTGGTAGTAGTTGGTGCGGAGAGTGGATTCGATCAGGTTGACGAACGTGCGAAGGACCCGGTCGGCGTCGAGCGTGGCCACTTCCTCAATGGCAGCGGACAGTTCCCGGCGGACCGATTCCTGGGTCTCGCTGCGTTCGTGCTCGCTCAGCGCAGGATCAAACCGGGCCGCAAACAGGGCACTCAGGCCCTTGGTTACCTCGGGATTGGCCAGCAGGGTATCAGCCATGAACTCAAACGAGTTGGTGTTGCCCATTTGCCGCATGTACCGCGCATAGGCCCTCAGGACCGTTATCTGACGCCATTGCATTCCCTCGCGCAGCACCAGCCGGTCAAAACTGTCAGACTCAACTGCGCCCGATACGGCCGCACCGAACGAATCGGCGAGCAGCTGTCCAGTGGACACCGGGTCGACTCCTGAAGGGTACTTCAGGCCCAGATCGTAAAGGAAAAAGTCCCGTCGGTCCGCAGTTTCGATCTCGAAAGGACGCTCATCCAGCACCTCGAGACCTAGGTTATGGAAGTACGGCAGAATCTGGCTCAGGCTCTTCGGTTCCAGCATGTAGAGCTTGACGCGTGCGTCCTCCTCCAGCGTGGCCCCCGCGCCCTCCGGGAGGTAAACATGGACTCCTGGCCGCTCCTGCCTGGCTCCGGCGGTACGCTCGGCCTCCGCTCCGTACTTCTCGAAGCGGGCAATGTCCTCCAGCGCGTCCTCGACTTCGTAGTCAACGCGGTATCCGGCGGGAAACGCCTCTGACCAGATGGCAGCAAGCTCCTTGGAGCGCTCATCGGCGCCGCTCCCCCTCAGTACCTCGCCGATCCCTTCGCTCCAGGAACGGGCGGCCCGGACCAGCCGCTTCTCCAGCTCTTCAGTGTTGGCATGGCTGACATCGGCGCCCTTGGGGAGGCGGATACGGAAGAACAGACGCGCAAGGGCAGACTCCGTCATCCTGGCTTCGTAGTCAATGGAAACCGCCTGGAACGTCTCCCGCAACTCCTCCTCGATGCGGAGCCGGACGTTGGTGGTGTAGCGGTCCCGGGGAAGGTAGACCACCGCTGACATGAACCTGCCGTAGATGTCCGGCCTGAGGAACAGCCGGGTCCGCCGACGCTCCTGCAGCTTCTGGATGCCGGTGGCTGTCGCCGCAAGATCAGGAATCTCGATTTGGAACAATTCGTCGCGGGGGTAGGTCTCCAAAATTCCCAACAGGTCCTTGCCGGAATGCGAATCCGGCGGGAAACCGGCGCTCCTCAGTACGGCGTCCACCTTCTCACGGACAATCGGTATGTTCCTGACCGAGCCCGCGTACGCGCTCGTCGCGAAGAGGCCGATGAAGCGCTGCTCGCCATTGACATTGCCCGCCGAGTCGAAGCTCTTAACCCCGATGTAGTCCAGGTAGGCGGGGCGGTGGACAGTGGACCGTGAGTTCGCCTTGGTGATCACGAGCGCGCGCTTTTCCCGTGCCTTCTTCTGGCCGGCGTCGGTCAGGTGCTGGACATGGTGCGAGTTCGCACCCGCCCGGAGGAGGCCGAGCCCGCTTCCTTCGCGCAGATCCAGGACATCTTCGCCGTCGACGGTGATCAGGTCGTACTCGCGGTAGCCAAGGAAGGTAAAGTTGCCCTCGTCGAGCCAGCGAAGCAGATCCTGCGCCTGCCGCAGCTCGACGATCTGCGCCGGGTTGGCCACCTTGTCGAGGTTTTCGGCGATCTGCAGTGCTTTGTTGCGCATTTTGGGCCAGTCTTCGACGGCGGCGCGGACGTCACCGAGTACCCGTTTCAGCCCCTCCAGCAGTGAAGCCCGGGCATCATCGGAGGCGCGGTCAATCTCAACAGCAATCCACGACTCCATGTGGGACGCGTTGTCGCCCTGGGCTATCAGGTGCGACAAACTCGGCATGGTGGCGGTGTCGCCACTGGAGATACCGACGCTGGAAGGAACCCGGTCAACCTTGACGAGCTGCCCGGTTTCCCGGTTCCGGGTCACAACGAACAGGGGGTGGAGCACCAGGTGGATGGCCGAGTTCTGGCGGACCAGCTCGGCATTGACGGAGTCGACCAAAAAAGGCATATCGTCCGTTACCACATAGACGACGCTGCTGTCTTCCTCGTTGACGATGGCGATTTTCGCCTCGCCCGGCAGCCTGACGGCGCCGACCTCGCGGTGGGTTTCGGCGCGGGCGGCGAGCACGTCCTGCGAGTAGCTTCGGGCGTCCTCTTCAGCTAGGTGCTGGTAGTAGTCCCCGAGAAAACCTTCACGGAATCCAATTGAAACGGGCTGATCCTCCACGCTGGATCCAGACGACATCGACAAACGCCTCCATCAAGATTGATGCTGCACCTTTGCAGCTCTTATGGTGAGCCTAACCCTTTAGCCGACGCCTTGCTGTGGAAGAAAACACAGAGGATCTCGAAGTTTGCTGGACAGGTGCACAAACCAAATCAGCTATCGCCTGTCGAAGCCTCGAGTCAGGTGCCGTCTCGAGCAGCAGCGAGCCCCCCAACAGAGCGGCGTCGGCAGCGGCATTGTCCGCCGGCAGAAAGGCTTTGAGCCCGGATGAGGGACCATATCTGTCCCAGGCCTCGCGCAACTGACGCTCCGGAGCCCTGCCGACAGCGGCAGCCCGGACCTTATTCATCACCACAATCGGCGACACGTGCGGGACGGCTGTTTCAAGTTCCGCCAGGCCGCGGACCAGCCGGGGCACACCCACCGGGTCGGCCGAACCTACGGCATACACGGTGTCCGCGAGTTCCAGGCTGCGCAGGGTGGCCGCGTTCCGCCGCGGCGCCATGGTGTCGAAGCTGAGCTCTTCATCCGCTTCGAAGCAGAATCCGGTATCGATCACCACAACATCGGCAATTTCCCTGGCACGCTCCAGCACCAGGGACAGCGCGGCCGCACGGAGCTCGGTCCAGCGGTCGGCCCGGGCGATTCCTGTCAGTACCCGGAAGGTACCAAGCCTGGTAGCCACGGGCGTGGCCACCCTGAGCAGCGCCTCGGTATCCAGGAGCCCCTGATCCGCCAGCCTGCAGGCCTGGGCCAAGCCCGCAGATTCATCCAGCAGGCCCAGGACAGCGGCGATGCTTGCCCCATAGCTGTCGGCGTCCACCAGGAGGACGGACTTGCCCTCTGCCGCCATCTCCCCCGCCATATTGGCTGCAAGGAAGGTCCGTCCGGGAGATCCGGCCGGCCCCCACACGGCAATGATCTTGCCGGATCCGGAAGCTGGCGGGACGTCAGACGATGCTGCCGGAAGTTGCCTGAGCGCAGCAGCAGTGTCCGCCAGCGCACTACCGGAATTCGTACGCGGTCCGAAACCGGTCAGCTGGGAAACTGCCTCGGCAATCCTGCCGGCCAGGGCCGCGGATTCCACTCCGGACAGCGCCGACGCCACCCCTATCCCCCGCAGCCTCGCGGCCTCGTCGGGACTGTCCGTGAGGGCGATGATCGCAACTCCGACCGCCCCGAGCCTGTCAACGAGCGAGGCGGTCAGTTCCTCGCAGCCGTCAGCAACGACGGCGGCCCGCGCCAGGCCGCTCTGGCAGGCTGCCAGCAATTCAGTCAGCTCGGCGCAGCGCCGCACCACGGTCACTGGACCGTGCAGCCGCTCCAAGCCTTCCACCAGGTCTTCCTGGGTCTGGCCGACAGTCACCACGGGAATGCTCATGAAGCTCCCCCGCCCGGATTCCACACCACGGAAATCTTGGCCTGATTTGCCTGTGCACCCAGCAATGCAGGCATCTGGCTGTCTGCCACAAGGACCATGAGCACCGTATTCCGGGAAGATCCGAGTGCAGTGGATCCGGTGGACACCTGGGCAATCTCCGCACCGGGAAGGAGCAGCTTTGGTTCGCTGAACCCATTGCGTGCGTCAGGCAAGGCAACCCACACGTCAACCCGGGTGCCCGCCACGGCCTGGGCAGGGAGAGTCTCTTCAATGGTCACAGCTACCGGCTTGCGGTCCAGCTCGTCCACCTTGCCCAGGCTTTCCTTGGGAACCAACTGGTTCTTGCCGATTCTCTGGACGGCAACCACCCCCTCGGGCAGGCCCGATTCAACAGTGACGTAGTTTTCCTCGGTTGCGCCAAGCCGGACCTTGGCACGGATGACGTTGTCCGGAGTCAGCTTTTCACCCACCGCGATTGAGTCCCGCGCTGCATAGACTTCGGTGGTCCGGTCAGCGCTGCCAACCAGTGAGATGACACCCACAACAGAAGCCAGGACCAGCAGAATGCCCACCAGCAGCCGGGGGTCCTTCCACGATGGCCGCTTAAGCCTTGCCCCAGTGGCCCCGTCAGCACCCATGCCGCTTCTCCCCTTGCTCCGCACCGGATGGCTGGTTGCGCCCGGACACCCTCATTGTGACGGCATGACTGCCTCAACGAAAAGTCAAAAGGAGAAACAACACCAAACTGTGGATAACGGCATCAGTTAGCATCACAGATGGCAAAATGGATACATGCCCCGATTTCTCACTCTCGCAGATGTTGCAGAGCAGCTACAGATCAACTCGCCCGCGGCGTACGCGCTGGTCCGCAGCGGGGAGCTCAAAGCCATCCAGGTTGGAGGCCGAGGCCAGTGGCGCGTGGAAGAGAAAATGCTCGAGCAGTACATCGAGGAACGCTACGCCGAGGCCAGCCGGATGATCCGGGAAGCCAAGTCGAAGTCCGTCTGATCCAGACCAAGTAGCCGCGGCCCCGTCAACTTCCGGTTGTGCCGCCGCCCCGTTAACTTCCGGACGCGTCTCCGGATCCTAGGCGTCAGCCGTCCGCGGCGACCTGATCGACGCCAGTGCGCCAAAGGGAATTGTTGAAACCTGAGTGATGGCTGAAGCACGGCGGACCTCACCCAGGCTCACGGCGGCCAGGTCAAAGTAGTCCCTGCCCACCCTGTCAATCACGCCTGCCAACCCGAGGCCTTGCTCCGATCCGCCCGTGATATTCACGACGAGCTCGGACCGGTCACGGGCCAGCCCGCGCAGGGCGCTCGACAATCCGATGCTGCGCCGTAGCCGTGAGGGTTCACCGACGGACAGCCGCCCTATGCCCACGTACCTGGCGGCCGCAGGGTAGGGAATCAGAACCTGATGACGCGCCTGGTTCAGGACCAAGGCATCGGCTCCAGCATGGCTGAGCGCCCCTTCGAAGACGATCCCGGACACGAGATGCACTGCCACGTTGCTTCCCAAGGAGCCACGCAGCCTGTCAACCAGGTCGATGGACGCTGTCTCGACTCTCGCCCGTTCAGTGACCTCGACTTCCATCGACAACCTGTCAGCCTCGGCAAACTGTGACTCCATGTCATTGAAAAGGGCATCCCACCGCATGTGGCCAGCGTAGGGCCGCCCTCGCGGTCGGTCAATTCATCATGGACTTCTCTCCAACGTCTGGACAAAAATCGTCAACCTAAGGCAAACTAGTCTAATTACATCAAACAGCATCAAACTGCACTAAACAGATGAAAGGTACCCGTCGTGGCCGCAGAGACAAACCGCTGGGTTCGCGCTGACGCTGCCATTTCGGCGTCCATTCTTCTTCTGGGTTGCTTTCTCTCTGTCACGGGTGCCGGTCTTGTGGAGCGGTGGACCTTGTC
Organism: Arthrobacter pascens; assembly: GCF_030815585.1. NCBI lineage: Bacteria > Bacillati > Actinomycetota > Actinomycetes > Micrococcales > Micrococcaceae > Arthrobacter > Arthrobacter pascens. The sequence continues at coordinate 1,201,958 of NZ_JAUSWY010000001.1, read as the reverse complement.
TGCAGCACAGCAGCAATCGCCCGACGTTGACGAAATCCTCGGCGCGCTGGCAAATGCGGCCGGGCTCGCCGTCGTGGCTTGGTGGATCCTGTCCATGCTTCTGGCGACTTCGGCGGCAGTCCTTGAAAAGATTGGCAGCAAACGGGCCGCCGCGGCCGCTAGCATGTTCTGCCCGGCCTTCATGCGGCGACTGGCCATGGCAGCACTGTCCGTTCAGCTCCTGTCTGCTCCCGTGGCCAACGCCGCGGCACCTCCCGCGGGTCCGACGTGGGGGCCTACACAGGAAGCCGCTGTCTCAGCAGCCTGGCATCCCACGGGCGAAGAAACGAGGCAAGCGCCTGAACTTCAACCCGCCTGGCGGCCCCATGCCCCGGTGACTGATCCCGGACTTCTCGCAGCCCAGCCGACCCGCGCTGCACAGAGCGTTCCCCAAGCACTAGGCGATGTGACGGTGCTTGCAGGCGACACGCTCTGGGACATCGCTGCCCGCGAGCTCGGACCTGCGGCAACGGACGTGGACGTGGCGCTGCATTGGCCCCGCTGGTACCAGGCCAACAAGGCAGCCATCGGCCAGAACCCCGATGTCCTGCTGCCCGGCCAGATTCTCAAATCACCGTCCGCCGCCTAGCCGACGGTCCCACGCGCGTCCACAACCAATCAAGGGGAAATCATGAGTGCTGTAACACCGATCCGCTCCGCCGCAGTCAACGGCACCCGGACCGCGGCTTCCCGACAACTTCCAAGCGGGACGGATGCCGCCCTCCGCCCGTTGCGGGCGGCGGATGAGACTGCGGAAGTCCTCGCCATCACCCGGAACACGGTCCAGGCCGCGATGGAGGTCCTCGCCGGTATCCGGCCCGTCCACCAGCTTGCGCGCAGACTGGATCCGCGCTGCCTCGCAGCACTGCAGCACCGCGCATCGCTGATCCGGCGGGAACTTGCACGCTCAGCATCCCCGTCGCTGGCAAGGCTTCACAAGAACTCCGTAGTGCGCTCTGTCCGCATCTGCGAGGTGGCCCCCGGAATCTATGAGGCAAGCGCTGTGGTGGTCGACGACGTCCGGGCCCGGGCCGTGGCCGTCCGGCTCGAACGGAGCAAGCAGGTCTGGCGGGTGACAGAGCTCGCCGTGGGCTGACCTCAGTGACGGGGAGACTAAAATTGGTGCCGCGGATATAGGGCAGGGCCTGCCCTATTCAACCTGCCGTATTCACACAGCTCAATCGGCGTTGCTTGTCCGACCCTCGGCGCCCGATATCAGCGGCGCTTTTTCTTGCTGGTGCGTTTGGGGGCATCCTGGGCAGCCGCCTTTGCCGGGTTGCCGGAACGAGATGAGGAGGAGCGGCTTTCCACCCGGGTCTGGGTTCCGCCGTCTTCGCCCGGAGCGGTGTACTGCAGTTGCGCCGGCTTCTCCGGCGCTTCAAGACCGGCCGCACGGATCTGCGGTTCAACGTGCTCGGTGTGCCCGCCGGCGGCGTCTGCCACCACAACATCCTGTGCAGGAGTGACTTCCACCTCAAGGTTGAACAGGAAGCCGACACTTTCCTCACGGATAGCCTCCATCATGCTCTGGAACATGGTGAAGCCCTCGCGCTGGTATTCAACGAGCGGATCACGCTGGGCCATGGCACGCAGGCCGATGCCCTCCTTCAGGTAGTCCATCTCGTAGAGGTGTTCCTGCCATTTACGCCCGATGACCGACAGCACCACGCGGCGCTCCAGCTCACGCATGCTTTCGGAGCCGATGGTCGCTTCACGCTCCTGGTACACCAGGCGGGCGTCTGACAGCAGTTCTTCCTTCAGGAGCTCCACGGTAAGCCTGGACTTACCGCCGGCCTCTTCGATGATGTCCTCGGGCGTGACACTCACGGGATACAGCGTTTTCAGGTTGGTCCACAACTGGTTGAAGTCCCAGTCGTCGCCGTTGCCCTCGGCCGTGGCGGCGTCAATCATTGCCGTGACCGTGTCTTCAACGAAGAACTGCACTTTCTCGTGCAGGTCGTCACCTTCAAGAATCCGGCGCCGGTCGCCGTAGATGGCTTCCCGCTGGCGGTTCAGCACGTCGTCGTATTTCAGGACGTTCTTGCGCTGTTCGGCGTTGCGGCCCTCAACCTGGCCCTGGGCCGAGGCGATGGCACGGGAGACGAGCTTGGACTCCAACGCAACGTCATCAGGAACAGAACTGTTCATCAGGCGCTCGGCGGCGCCCGAATTGAAGAGGCGCATCAGGTCATCGGTCAGTGACAGGTAGAAGCGCGATTCGCCCGGATCCCCTTGGCGTCCGGAACGACCGCGGAGCTGGTTGTCGATGCGTCGGGACTCATGCCGCTCGGTACCCAGGACATAGAGTCCGCCGAGGTTGAGGACTTCCTCATGCTCGTCCTTGACAGACTGATTGGCAGCTTCCAGGGCGGCAGGCCATGCGGCTTCGTATTCCTCGGAGTTCTCCTCCGGGTCCAGTCCGCGCTTGGCGAGCTCAGCTACCGCGGTGAACTCAGCGTTTCCGCCGAGCATGATGTCCGTGCCGCGCCCTGCCATGTTAGTTGCAACAGTGACGGCACCCTTCCGGCCTGCCTGCGCGACGATAGCGGCTTCACGGGCATGATTCTTGGCGTTCAGGACCTCGTGCCTGATGCCTTCCTTGGCGAGCAGTCGGGAGAGGTATTCGCTCTTCTCAACGCTGGTGGTGCCGACCAAGATGGGCTGGCCCTTTTCGTGGCGTTCTGCGATGTCTTGGACGACAGCGTCGAATTTCACTGTCTCGTTCTTGTAGACGAGGTCCGACTGGTCGATCCGAATCATGTCGCGGTTGGTGGGAATGGCCACCACGCCGAGCTTGTAGGTGCCCATGAACTCGGCGGCCTCAGTCTCGGCCGTACCGGTCATGCCGGCGAGTTTGTCATACATACGGAAGTAGTTCTGCAGCGTCACCGTTGCCAAGGTCTGGTTTTCAGCCTTGATCTCGACGCCTTCTTTGGCCTCGATTGCCTGGTGCATGCCCTCGTTGTAGCGCCGCCCCGCGAGGATGCGGCCGGTGTGCTCGTCCACAATCAGGACTTCGCCGTCCAGGATGACGTAGTCCTTGTCCCGCTTGAACAGTTCCTTGGCCTTGATGGCGTTGTTAAGGAAACCGATGAGCGGCGTGTTGGCGGACTCGTAGAGATTCTGGATACCGAGATAGTCCTCGACTTTTTCAATGCCGCTTTCAAGAACGCCCACGGTGCGCTTCTTTTCGTCGACTTCGTAGTCCTGTTCAGGCTGCAGTCGCAGCACCACCTTGGCGAATTCGCTGTACCAGCGGTTGGTATCGCCCTGGGCGGGGCCGGAAATGATCAGCGGGGTGCGGGCTTCGTCGATGAGGATGGAGTCGACTTCGTCAACGATCGCAAATTTGTGGCCCCGCTGAACGAGCTCAGACTTGTCCCAGGCCATGTTGTCGCGGAGGTAGTCGAAGCCGAATTCGTTGTTGGTGCCGTAGGTGATGTCGGCAGCATATTGCTCGCGCCGAACCGCGGGGTCCTGGTTGGAGAGGATGCAGCCGCTGGTCAGGCCAAGGAAGCGGTAGACGCGGCCCATGAGGTCGGACTGGTATTCAGCCAGGTAGTCGTTCACGGTGATCACGTGGACACCGTTTCCGGCGAGGGCATTGAGGTAGGCAGGGGCGGTGGCCACGAGGGTCTTGCCTTCCCCTGTCTTCATCTCGGCGATGTTTCCCAGGTGAAGGGCAGCGCCACCCATCAGCTGGACGTCGAAGTGACGCATGCCAAGAGTCCTCGACGAGGCCTCCCGGACAGCGGCAAAGGCTTCCGGCAGGAGATCGTCCAGCTTCTCGCCGTCCTGGTGGCGCGTCCGGAGGCGGTCGGTTTCTTCACGGAGTTCGGCGTCTGTGAACGTTATAAACGAGTCTTCGAGGGCATTGATGGCTTCGGCGTAGTTACGCAGTTGCCGCAGGGTTTTTTTGTCACCCGTGCGGAGAAGTTTTTCGATAAGTGATGCCACGTGAAGATGCTCCCAGTCTCATGCCGCCGAATTCTGGCGATTTTAGTCTACGGGAGAGACACGGACCACGTGGACTGTGTTCCCTGAGAGCTGATAGGTCCTCCACCGCGGCGCAGCGCCAAGGCAAGGGAGTCTGCAAGGTTCCCGACCGGGCTGACCACGACGTCCTCCAGCCCCAGCCACTGAGCCATCAGCTCCAGCTCGTCTGCAAGTTCGACGGCGGTGTCCAGCGGTGCGTCCTGCTCGGCGTAGGCCGACTTGGCGAGCAGCAGTCCCGCCGCCCGGTCCGCCTTCAGGTCCACCCGGGCCACTATTCTGTCCCGCAGAAGGAACGGCAGAACGTAGTATCCGAAGCGTCTTTTGTGTTCGGGCGTGTAAATCTCAATGCGGTAGTGAAAGCCAAACAGCTCCTCAAGCCTGCGCCGCTCAAAGACCAGTGAGTCAAAGGGACTCAGCAGCGCCCGCCCTGCAGCCCGCCGCGGCGTCCTGGCTTCGGCATGAAGGAACACCTTCCGGTCCCAGCCTGCGACAGTAACCGGCTCGAGCCTCCCTGCGCTCACGAGATGGTCCACCGAGGCGACCGCAGCCTTGAGCGGAGTGCGGAAGTAGTCTGCAAAGCACCGCACGGTTCCGATGCCATGGGCCTGTGCTGCCGCGTCGATGAGCCGATGCATGGCCTCAACAGGGTTCCGCCGGTCCCCGCCCAGCGAAAGCTGATCAGGCAAGACGCGCGCGGTCAGGGCATACCTGCGTTCGAACTGCTCTGATCTCGACGCTGCCGAGATCAGGCCATCCTGGAACAGGTCTTCAAGAACCCTTTTAACCGCGTTCCAGTTCCATCCCCAGTTGTCGTCCCGCCGGTCTTCCACATGCCCGATTTTCACAGTGAGTTCGGCCGCCGTCATGGCCCGTCCCGCGTCGAGGGCTTCGAGGATCTTGCCGGCCACGTCTTTTCGCAGCTCCGGCTCCATGGCAGACGCACCCACCCACTTGCGCTTCTGCCACTGCACCAGGTCCAGGAAGAACTCCGGACGGATGTAGCTGGCTTCGTGTGCCCAATACTCCATCATGCGCCGCGGGTGCGTGGCGGACATACGCTGCAGGATGCTGCGGTCGTAGTTCCCGAGGCGCGAGAAGAACGGAAGATAGTGGCTCCGGGACAGCACATTGACGGAATCGATCTGGACCAGCTGGAGCCGGGCAAAAGTACGGCCCACCGTCCGTAAAGTCACGGGGCCGGCGGGCCGTCCTTTGTCCAGTCCTTGAGCTGCCAAAGCGATCCGCCGGGCCTGGTCCAGGCTCAGCGTCGCTGACACGTCAGTCCTTTCGATGGATGGTGTGCACCATCCTAGATCCTGGCAGCCTCATCGTCGGAGCGGTAAGCAATAATCTTCTCTTCAACCACGGTATCCCCGGGTTCGCATTCGTGGTCCAGGGTGATAACCCCATAAGTCCAGCCGCGGCGGCGGTACACAACGGACGGCGTATTGGTGGCTTTGTCGACAAAGAGGTAGAAGTCGTGGCCCACCAGCTCCATGTTGTCCACGGCATCGTCTAGCGAGAGGGACGCGGCGGGAAAGACCTTGCGCCGGATCAGCACCGGCGAATCCCCTGCCGGAATGTCATTCTCAAGATCGTAGGGCGACTTCTCGGCAGGCGCGGCCACGGGCTCGTTCCGGTGGCTCGCTTCGGCATATATAGGTTCATGGGCACTGGCGGGTTCCAGGGCCGCTGTGGCTTCGCGGACTGCCTTGGGAGTGTGGCGGCCGTGGTGGACCTTCTTGCGGTCCTTCGCACGGCGAAGCCGCTCAAGCAGCTTGTTGTAGGCGAGATCAAAGGCAGCGAATTTGTCTGCGGCGCTGGCTTCGGCACGAATCACGGGTCCACGGCCCAGGACAGTCACTTCGACGGTGAGCTGGTCGCCGGTCTGCCGGGCGTTCGTTTCCTTGGACACCTTCGCGTCCACCCGCTGGACCTTGTCGCCAAGTGATTCGATCTTCGAGATCTTCTCACCGGCATATTCGCGGAAGCGGTCTGAGACCGTCAGATTTCGTCCGCTGATCATAAACTCCATGGTGCCCTCCAAATGACTTCGGTGACACGACGGCGGCACTTCCTAGAGCCGATCTGATTGACAGTCGAGCCCCTTTCCGAGCCGCCATCGACAGGTACATCTGTTCTTGGTACCCACAACCGACGTTAGTTCATAGCCACCCGTTATTCATCCTTTATTCGTTTATTTTTTTCTAAGTCATCGGGCTTTCGGCCAGCACCCGCGGATGCGGTGCTGGCGCTGCCGGAATCGGGCGGGCGTGTCGCTGCCAGGACCACGGCGCCTGCCACGAGGGCTCCGGCCAGGTGCAGTGCCCGGGCTGCTTCTGAGAGCGTTGCCCCTGTGGTCAGGACGTCGTCCACGATGACACACCGGCGGCCAGACACGCTCCGCCGTTTCCATCCTGGGACGCACATGGATCCCCGGACCCGCTTCGCCCTGGCGCCGCGGCCAAGGCCTTTCTGGCCGCCTGGAAGTTGATACAGGGCGGCGCGGCGCCGGGACTTCCGAAGCACGTCCAGCACCGGCGTGCCGACCAGGATGCTTCCATGTCCCAGGGAGCCAAGAAGCAGATGCACGGGACTGAATCCCCGTTTCACGAATGCCCCGGCGCTACTGGGAACCGGGACCAGGCACACGGCGTCCATGCCGTCGACTGCTGCTGCAACAGCACCCCCCAGCCCCTTCGCCAGGATCGCCCCGAGCTGGTGCTGGCCGTGGCTCTTGAAGGAAAGAAGCGCCTGCGCCAATTCTTCGCGGTACACACCCGCGGCCACTACAGGGAGAATAATGCCGCCGTCGACGTCCATCAGTGCCGGGGCCTGCGCCTCCGCCCTGAAGGGTCTGCTGGTCAGTATCCTGACCTGGCGTTCACATGCCACGCAGAGAGCAAGGTCCTCGGCACCACAGCAGACGCAGTCCACAGGCAGGGCTAGCGCCAGCAGCTCCAACGCTGCCGCGCCCATCTGGTCAACGGCCCGCAGGAGCCGCCGTTCATGCTCTCCCCGGTGCTTCGCCGATCTTTGCGGGACCGGCAGGAGGTCCGGATCCGCAGGAGGTAGGCCCCTGCCCGGTCGGTGGGGGAACTCGCCAGCAGTCACATCCCGATACTCGCCTCGCGGCGAGCAGGAGGGAAGCCTCCGGGTGGCCTATGTGGACAACAGCGGCAACCAGGCAGCACCAGGGTTGTTTTGAGGGCTCGAAACGACACCTCTGCGACTCAGTTGGGCGGCCGGGAGAGCGCGTCAGTGTCCTAGCCCGGGAAGGATAGGTCGATAGGCCCCTTGAGCTGGGGAGACCAGCCGTTGCCCAGCCGCTGGAAGATTCCCTCAGCGGATTGCGCGTAGATCTCCTCGGTTCCGTTTCCGGCGCTGAGTCCCACCAGCCCGGGCCACGGCGCCAGCTGCTGCGGCTGACCGGAGGTGAGGGACAGCAGCTCCGGCGTCACGTTCGCGGCCGCTGAGCCCTTCATGACCGCCACGGTGGTGTCAGTGACCCAGACACCTTGGTCGGGCTCGCTGCCCGTCTCAAGTGTTATGGGTGGCGTCAGCTCCCTGGGGGTTCCGTCCGCCGCCCGGATGATCCCGGCAACCTGCACCCGCGTCTTGCCGTTTTGCTCCGAAATCACCAGCGCGCGCACTCCCTCCCGGGACACCCTCAGATCCTTGATGGTCCTGCCGGCAAGCCAGGAAGGGGCAAGCGTGACAGTCGGAACGGCAGCGCCCTCGGCCACGCCCGCGGGCCGGTACGCGACGATTTCAGTTCCGCCGGTCGGCCCGGGGCCAGCAGTCCAGACCCAGTCCTGGAGACTGAACGACGGATGCGTCAGGGTGCTGCGTGTCGTCAGTGCCCTGGCCGGCTGTCCCGGAACCATGCTGTAGAGCATGGTGCGGCTTTCGTTCAGGAATGCGACCGTCTGGGACACCGGTGACTCCGCCGGAAAGCGTGGTCCCAGCGCTGAGACCGTCTGCATATCCGGCAGCGGCGAAACACGGTTGTTTTCATAGCGCACCAACTCGTTGCCGCTCACAGCGATCTGGCGGGCAGGTACGCTCTTATCCTGGACCGGGGGCAGCACCGAGCCGTTGTCTTCCACCCGCACAAGGTCCTGGTTGGCCCGTAGCTCGACATTGACCACATCAGGCTGGCTGCGGAAGGTAAGTGCAAGCTGCGTCTGCATCCGAAGCCGGTCCTCGGTGGATGCTTCGGTGAGTTCCTTGGCTGTGAGGTCCACCTGCGCAGCACCTGACACCACCGGCACCGATTCACGGGCCAGTTTGATTCCGGACGGAAACGCGGTCACCACTGCTCCCCGAAGGTACGGGGCCGGGCCGGCGAGCAGAGCACTGGTCATAGCCTTGACCGTCTTGTTCTTAATGAACCAGCGGACGTCCGGAACGGCGTAGGTGAAGCTGGGATCGTAAAAGTAGATCGGATAGGCACCGTAAATCACCTTGAAGGTTTCCTCAGGGATAGCCGTCCCGTCCGGAATGGCGGAGATCCGCCATTCACCGTCAACCTGGGTGACTGTGGCCGGGATGTTCTCCTTGGTACCCTCCGGCGTCTGGGTTGCGATGCCGTCCGCGTCAACCGTGTAGGCAACGTCCAGTTCGTAGTTGTACACATTTTCGACGCCGGTGCTGACCACCCGTGCTTCGCGGTACACCAAGGCGCGCTGGTCCGGCTTCCACGCCACAGAGGACGCCTGCGTGAGATATTCGCGGGCAACCGCGTAGTCATCCTCATAGCCGCTCCCGGCCCGGTAGAAATCCTCGATGATGGTCTCCGGCGCAGCGCCGGCCTGGGGCGCGGCTGGAAGGAACACTGGGGCGGTGAGGTTTCCGGCGCTTCCCTCACTGCTTTTCCCTACCGGGCCAGCGGTGGGTATGCGGGCGCACGAGGCCAGCAGGAGGACAAGCATCATCAGCAACACGGCAGCATGGTGCCGCTTCCCAAGGTTCTTTCCTGTCATGGCGTCTCCTTCGGCACCGCGGTCACGCCGGACCGCGGTGCCGCCGCCGCGTCGCCGTCTCCCTGTGCATCGTCCGGTACCCGCACACTTTCCGGAGCCTGTGGCACAGGCGCGGGGCCGGGGTCCATGACCAGCATGTTCCTGCCCGCCTGCACCTCCGGCAGGAGTATGTCCTCCGGTTCGAGTTGCACCGGCGACCTGTCGATCTCTTCCCCCTGCCGCAGGGGCACGGTGAGCCGGAAGTTAGCTCCGGTGCCCTTCTTGCCCCAGGCCTGCAGCCAACCATTGTGGAGCTTGGTGTCCTCCATGGCAATGGACAGTCCCAGGCCGCTGCCGCCCGTGGTCCGCGCGCGGGCGGGATCGGCCCGCCAGAACCTGTCAAAGACCCGGGCGGCCTCCGCCGGGGTCATGCCGATGCCGTGGTCACGGACCGCAATCCCCACGGCGGTCTGGTTGGCCGCGACGGTTATGTTCACAGGTCTGCCCTCCCCGTGCTCCACTGCGTTCAGGATCAGGTTCCGCAGGATCCTGTCGATCCGGCGGGCGTCCATCTCCACCACGATGCCCTCGGCGGGGGCGCGGAGGGTGATTTCCGAGCCGTACTCGGCGGCCACCGGCGCCGCTCCTTCGATGACGTGGGCAATGACCTGCAGGATGTCCTCCGGTTCGGCGTCAAGCATGGCCACACCGGCATCAAAGCGGGAGATCTCCAGCAGGTCCGACAGGAGCGACTGGAACCGCTCCACCTGGTTGTACAGCAGTTCCGCGGAGCGCTTGTTGATGGGGTCGAAATCGTGGCGGGCGTCGTACAGGACTTCCGCGGCCATCCTCACAGTGGTCAGCGGCGTCCGAAGCTCATGCGAAACGTCAGAGACGAAGCGCTGCTGCATCTGGGAAAGCGTGGCGAGCTGCGTGATCTGCTCCTGGAGGCTGGCTGCCATGTGGTTGAACGAAGCTCCGAGGCGGGCCACTTCGTCTTCACCTTTAACCACCATGCGTTCCTGCAGCTGGCCGGCGGCAAGCTTTTCCGAAACCAGGGCAGCGTGGCTGACCGGGCTGACCACGTTGCGCGTGACGTACCAGGCGATGGCGCCGATCATCAGCACCAGGACGGCGCCGCCGGCCCACAGCACGCTTTGGATTTCGTCGAGCGTCTGCTGAGCCGTGTTGAGGTCGTAGATCAAGTAGAGCTCGTACACGGTCCCATTGAAGTCCACCTTGTTGCCCACCGCGATGCCCGGCCGGTCCTCGGTGCCTACCGGAATCACGGTGGACGCCCAGTACTGGTCCTTCCCGGACTGCTGCACCGCTTTCCGAAGGTCCGGCGGGATGACGCTGACCGTCAGCTGATCGGAGGCCCTGGATTCAACCCAGCGGTTCCGTGGCTTGGTCTGCTGCGGCATGGCCTCAAATACATAGCGACGCTGGATCTCATCTCCACGCCCCTCAACTGCGGTCAGGGTGTCGTAGACAAGGGTGATGACACTGGACTGGTCGGTGACCTGGGCGCCGTCGAACGTGTCCTGGACCTGCTTGACGTTATACCGGGTCTCGGACTCGGCCTGGGTCAGTCGCTCCTGGAAGAGGTTGTTGGCGATCTGGTTGGACAGATAGGCGCCGACCACCGCGAACGACGTCACGGACAGCAGCAGCGTGGTGAGGACCGTTCGGAACTGAAGCGACCGTCGCCAGCGCCGATGAAGTGACCTTGCAAGGTAGCGAATGGCAGGGAAAAACCGGCTGAGGCCGGTGCTGACGAGGCGGGCGACCCTGACGCCGACGATCAGGGCCCGCCGCCTCCAGATGCGGGCGCGGAGCGGCAGCCGCGTCAGCCCGGCCGCGAGTGCATCCGTATGCTCTGGGGTGCTGTGATGCTCCGGGCGAGCCTCCGGCTGCCCGGTGGGGACGTCCTCCGGCGTACGGCCCCGGTCTGCTCCTGAGGGGTCAGGAACCTGCTTTGTAGCCGACACCACGAACCGTCATTACTACTTCCGGAGCCTCCGGATCCCGTTCGATCTTTGACCGGAGGCGCTGGACATGGACGTTGACCAGCCTGGTGTCCGCTGCATGGCGGTAGCCCCAAACCTGTTCAAGAAGCAGTTCCCGGGTGAATACCTGCCATGGCTTCCGTGCCAGTGCCACGAGAAGGTCGAACTCAAGCGGAGTCAAGGAGATGCGCTCATCGCCGCGGCTCACAGTGTGGCCGGCGACGTCAATGGTGATGTCAGCAATCCGAAGCGTTTCAGGAGCCTTCTGGTCGCCCGGCCGCAGGCGGGCCCGGACGCGGGCGACAAGCTCGGCCGGTTTGAAAGGCTTCGGCACGTAGTCATCGGCGCCGGATTCCAGCCCGCGGACGACGTCGGATGTGTCCGACTTTGCGGTGAGCATCACGATGGGCACGTCTGATTCCGAACGGATCTGCCGGCAGACTTCAATGCCATCCACACCGGGAAGCATGAGGTCAAGCAGCACGAGGTCCGGCTTGGATGATTGGAATACATCAAGCGCCTGGCCGCCGTCGGCGCAGAAGACCGGCTCGAAGCCGTCGTTACGGAGGACAATTCCAATCATTTCGGCCAGCGCTTCGTCATCGTCAACTACCAGAATGCGTGCCTTCATAGTTATATATTCCCTTATTGATCAGGCTTTGTCCTGTTGAACGCCTCCACGGCATGGCGCCGGGCTATGACGCCCGACGCCGGAACTATAGTCTGGGATCGTGCCGGCTGCCGCCGGGTGCCCACCGCCTGAGCTGCGGCGGCGTGTCCCGGAGGGAAGGCGCAGCGGGAAAGCGGCGCAGAAAGCGGACGGTCCCGCCCGGGGGAAGGAACAGGTTGTCACAACAGGATCCGAATATGCCGTGGCCGCAACAGGGCGGCCCCGCGCCATGGGTGCCGCAGCCTGGCTCCGGACAGGCGGGATGGGGCGGACAGCCTGTGTGGGGTCCGCCGCCAGCTCCGCCGCCCGGTTCTCAACAGCAGCCATGGGGTACACCGCCCTACAATCCTTACGGCGGTCCGCCGCCCTACCGCCAGCCCCAGTATGTCGCCCCGCCCAAGCCCGGCATCATTCCGCTGCGTCCGCTGATGTTCGGCGAAATCCTGGACGGTTCCTTCCAGACCATCAGGCGAAACGCAAAAGCCATGCTGGGGGCCGCCCTGCTGGCGCAGTCACTTGTCGCCGTGCTGACCGCCGTCGTCACAGTGCTTCCCGCCGCTTCCGCCGGATCCTTGGAAACGTGGGCCGGGGGCCTCAACCAGCAGGAGCTCGTCTCGGTGGGGCTGGGCTTTGCCGGTGGCATCCTGCTTTTTAGCGTGTTGACCCTGTTCATTTCTACCGTGCTCCAAGGTGCAATGGTGGTGCCGGTGGCGCGGTCCGTTCTCAACCGACCCACCGGCTTCCGGCAGATGTGGCAGCTAGCGCGTTCCCGCGCCTGGGCGCTGGTCCGCCTGGCCGGGCTGCTGGTTGTTGGCGGCCTGCTCGCCGTGCTGCTGTATGCGGCGCTGACCGTCCTGTTGATCAGCACCTCCGGCGGAATCGGCGCCCTGGTCCTCATCCCCTTGGGGATCGCTCTCTTTGCACTGTGGATCTGGATTTACATCAAGCTCATGGTTGCTCCGGCCGCGGTGGTCATCGAGGAGCTCGGGGCCGTAGACGGCCTGCGCAGGTCGTGGCACCTCACGCGCGGCAACTGGTGGCGCATCCTGGGAATCACCCTCGTGGTGTTGATCATGGTGGGCGTCATCTCCCAGGTGGTGATGATCCCAGTCAGCCTGCTCTCCGCCTTCTTCACCGGTGTGGTCTTACCCCATGGAGGCCCCGAACAGGAAGTCACCGCAGCAGTGGCACTGGGCATTGCCACAGCCATCATCAGCGCACTCGTGGGCGCGGTGGGCTACGCCTTCCAGACGTCCGTCATGGCACTGCTCTACCTGGACCTCAGGATGCGCAAGGACGGCCTGGACATGGCACTTCTCCGGCTGCTGGAATCAGGCGCGGACCCCGAGGGCGTCCCGGGCCGCGGCCTACCCGTGTACAAAGAAGGACCGGGACACGGTGCACCCCCGGCATACGGGGCATGGCCGGATGTCCGCTGAACCTCCGGTGATGCCCGGCAGTGACGAAGCCCGCCGCTGGGCCGTGGAGGAACTGTCCAAGCCCGAGTACCGCGAAGCGGCCCCCGGCTGGCTGATCGGGCTATGGCAGGATCTGGTGGACTGGCTGCGCTCCCTGGGCAACTCCCCCGGCCTGGACGGCACAGCCGGGGCTCCGCTGATCGGGGTAGGCATCGCCGTGGTGATCGGGGTCGCCATCCTGCTGGCCCGTCCCCGCCTGAACGCGAGGTCGGCGCCGCATCGCGACGTGTTCGACGTCGACTCGACCATGAGCGCATCGGCTTACCGTGTGCGCGCCGCAGCGGCGGCCTCAGCGGGCGAGTGGAGTGCCGCCGTCGTCGACTGCTTCCGTGCGCTGGTTCGCACCGCCGAGGACAGGAACGTCCTGGACGCGCGGCCGGGCAGGACAGCAGATGAAGTGGCGCGCGAATTGGCCAGCCCCTTCAGCCCCGAAGCCCGGCGGCTCGGCTGGGCAGCCAGGACATTCGACGGGATCCGCTACGGCAACGAGGCGGCTGGCCGGGATGACTACGCCGCCATGCTGGAACTCGATGCCGCCCTGCAGTCCCTGAAACCGGCCAACGCCGCTGTTCCGGCCGAGCCGGCGGTGCCCCGATGACCCAGGATCTGCAAAGCAGGCATAAGGCGGACTCCGGTCCCACCGAAGAAGTTCCACCGCGTGCCAAAGCCATTTCGTGGCTGCGGCGGCATCGGGGCCGGACATTGATCGGCGCGGTGTTCGCCGTCGCACTCACGGTGGTCATCTCCGGGCAGCTGGCTCCAAAGGGTGACACCGTGCCGTTATCTGTCCACAACGCCGGCCCTGGCGGGGCCAGGGCCGTGAGCGAAATCCTGGGCCGCCACGGCGTAACCGTGGACAACGTGGGTTCCTTTGGCGCCGCATTGGCCGCCGTGACCGACAGGCCGGGTGCCACGCTCCTGCTGTATGACCGGAACGGATTCCTGGATGGATCCCAGCTGGAACAGCTCAGGGCAGCGGCCGGACGGTTGGTGGTGGTGACCCCGCGGCTCCATACCCTGGCGGGGCTGCATGGCGGAATCCGGCAGGCCGGCGTGGTACCGGAGACGTCGCCCACCCTGGAGCCGGGGTGCGGGAATGACGATGCGGAATCCGCGGGAACGGTATCCGGAGAATCCGGCTTCCTGTACGACGGCGGCACGCTTTGCTACCGTCCGCCGGGAACGGCCGCCGGGCTGCTCGCCTTCACAGACAACGGTGCGCTGACTGTTCTCGGCAGCACCACACTTCTCAGCAACGGGCGGCTGGCCGAGCACGGACACGCCGCGCTGGCCCTCAGGACGCTTGGCAGCTCCAAGGACCTGGTCTGGTACCTCCCTGGGCTCGCTGATGTGAACGCCGCCGACTCGACGCAGACGCTCGATGACCTTGCACCGGATTGGGTGCCGTTCGTGGGCCCCTGGCTGGCCTTCGTGGCGCTGCTGGCAATGGTCTGGCGCGGACGGCGCCTTGGCCCGCTGGTCTTTGAACCGCTGCCCGTTGTGGTCAAAGCAGTGGAAACAGCAGAGGGCCGTGCGCGGCTCTACCACGATTCACACGCCGTGGACCGTGCCCGGGACAACCTGCGGGCCGGCACTCTCTTGAGGCTGGCGAAAGAGCTGCGGCTGGGCCCGGATGCCACTGCTGACGCCGTCGCAGAAGCAGCAGCCCGGCACCTTGCCCGGCCGGTGAGCCACATCAAGGAACTTGTCCAGGAGCATCCCCGGAACGAAGCCAGGCTGGTGCAATGGTCACAGGAACTGGACAAACTAGAGAACGAGGTAAGGACCCGATGAACGAACAGAGCAGCGGCCCGCAGATCCTGGATTCCAGGCAGCATGATCCTGCACGCCAGTCGCTCCTGGACGTCCGCCACGAGGTGGCCAAGGCCGTGGTGGGCCAGGATTCCACGGTCACGGGGCTGCTGATCGCCCTGCTGTCGCAGGGGCATGTGCTCCTCGAGGGAGTGCCAGGCGTTGCCAAAACGCTGCTGGTACGCGCCTTGTCTGCCGCGCTGAGCCTGGATACCAAACGCATCCAGTTCACCCCGGACCTGATGCCCGGTGATGTCACCGGCTCCTTGGTGTACGACTCCCACACCTCGGAGTTCAGCTTCCGCGAGGGGCCGGTTTTTACCAACATCCTGCTCGCTGATGAAATCAACCGCACGCCGCCCAAGACCCAGGCATCCCTGCTGGAGGCCATGGAAGAGCGGCAGGTTTCGGTGGACGGTGTGTCTCGGCCGCTGCCTGCACCGTTCCTGGTGGCGGCAACCCAGAACCCGGTGGAATACGAGGGGACCTATCCCCTGCCCGAAGCCCAGCTGGACCGCTTCCTCCTCAAGCTCACCATGCCCCTCCCTGACCGGACGGACGAGATGGAGGTGATCCGGCGGCATGCGTCCGGGTTCAATCCCCGCGACCTGGCGGCAGCCGGTGTCCGGGCCGTGGCCGGCGCGCAGAACCTTGGACGCGCACGCCAGGCCGTGGCCACCGTGGCCGTCGAACCGGAGATCATCGGTTACATCGTGGACCTGGTGCGGGCGACCCGGGCCGCACCGTCGTTCCAGCTGGGCGTCTCGCCCCGGGGAGCCACTGCACTGTTGAACACGTCGCGCGCCTGGGCCTGGCTTTCCGGCCGGAGTTTCGTCACTCCCGACGACGTCAAGGCGCTGGCGCTCCCTTGCCTGCGGCATCGTGTGGCCCTGCACCCGGAAGCCCAGATGGACGGGGTCCGCGTGGATGATGTGCTGCACAGCATCCTGGCCTCCGTCCCCGTACCCCGCTGACCGAATGGCACTCTCCGGGCGTTTTGTGCTCCTGGCGCTGCTTGGCCTGGCGCCGGTGTTGCTGTTGCCCGGGTGGGGGACGGTCCTGGGCGTGGTCCTCGTATTGTCTGCGCTCCTGGCCGTGGAACTCGGTTTGGCTGCTTCCCTGCGCAGCGTCGACGTGCAGCGCTCCGAGCCCGGCAACGTCACCCTGCACGGCACGGCCGTCTCCACCCTCACGGTCCGCAACAACGGCCGGCGCCGGCTGCGCGCAACAGTCCGCGACGCGTGGCAGCCTTCGGCCGGCGCACAGAATCCAGTACAGGAGGTGGAGGTGCCCGCCGGGGAAAGCCGCCGGGTGATGGTACGTCTCCGGCCGGTCCGCCGCGGAGACCTGCGCGCTCCGCACGTGACGTTGCGCTCGCAAGGGCCGCTCCGGCTTGCTGCCCGCCAGCGCACCCTGGAGTGTCCCGGTTCCGTGCGGGTCCTGCCTCCTTTTCACTCGCGACGGCACCTGCCGTCCAAACTCCGCAAGTTGAGGGAGCTCGACGGCAAAGCCGCTGTACAGATCCGGGGCGCAGGGACCGAGTTCGATTCGCTCCGCGACTACGTCCGCGGGGATGACGTGCGTTCCATCGACTGGCGGGCAACCGCCCGCCGTTCCGCCGTCGTCGTACGCACATGGCGGCCGGAACGTGACCGGCGGGTGGTGATCATCCTGGACACGTCCCGGACATCAGCGGCCCGGATCGACGACGAACCGCGCCTGGACACCGGTATGGAAGCTGCCCTCCTGCTGGCAGTCCTGGCAGAAAGGGGCGGCGACAGGGTGGACTTCGTTGCCTTTGACCGCCGCCCCCGGGCCAGGGCAGGATCCGCCACCGCCGGAAACCTCCTGGGCCAACTGGTGCAGGCAATGGCACCCCTCGAAGCGGAACTGATCGAACTGGACTGGTCCGGCATCCCCGGCCAGGTCCGGGCCGTCTCGGCGCACCGCTCCCTGGTTGTGCTGCTGACGTCGTTGGAGGGCGGCGCCCCCGAAGAAGGGCTCATCCCCGTGGCTGCGCAGCTGGCACAGCAGCATGTTGTGGTGGTGGCCGCGGTACGCGATCCCATGCTGGGCCTGATGCTCCAGGAACGTCACAACGCCTCCAGTGTCTTCCGGGCGGCCGCAGCCGAGCGCGCCCTCCTGGAACGGGAGGCAGTCAGCTCGCAGCTTCGGCACCACGGCGTGGAGGTGGTGGATGCGGAACCGCACCAACTGCCTCCGCAGCTGGCTGACATGTACATCCGGCTCAAGGCTGCCGGTAGATTGTGAAATCACACGCAGCGCCGCTGTTCCTACCGCCACCAGGAGGCCCATGATGAACATCCCCATCTACCAACAGGCCTTGGGCGGAGACTTCAACCGGCTGCAGCCCGAGCTCCGGGACTATTTTTCCCTGGTCCCGGGTTCCGGACAGTACGGCGTCGGCGAGGGTGTGTTCGACGTCGTGGGTTGCAGGCAGCGGTGGCTGAGTCCGCTGCTGAGGCTCACGTCCGGCGAGGAAGCGTTCTTCCCGGAGTACGGCGAAAGTATTCCGTTCAGGATCGAAAACCATGCTCATCAGGATCCCTTCGGGCGCTCCAGCCTGACCGCAAGGCGCGAGATCCGCTTCCCCGGGCGCACCCGGATTTTCCAGGACACCACCAGCGTCACTGACCTGGACAACGGTCCCCAGCTGGTGGACTACGTGGGCAGGTACCGGCGCGTGGTGACTGACCTTAACCTCAGCGCCACGGCGGAGGGCCGGCTACGCGGCGTCTCGGACGGCTCCAGGCTGTTTATCGGTCCCCTGCGCCTGGCGCTCCCGGCCGCGCTTGATGCCAAGGCCTACGCCGAGCAGTGGTGGGACGCGTCAGCGGGAGTAAACGGGAAGCACCGCATCCAGGTCAAGGTCATCCAGCCACAGCTGGGACTGGTCCTGGTGTATGCGGGAAGCTTCGACTACCGGTTGCGTCCCTACTCCGGCGGCAGCTCGGCGCAGAGCTACCTGCCGCCTTATGCCCAGCCTGACCGTTGGGAGCGCCGGACCTAGCCGGCCGCAGCCGGGATGGTTCAGTCCGGACGGTTCAGTCCGGATGGTTCAGCCCTGTGCCCGCTGGTTCAGTCCGTCCGCCACCTGGGTGAGGCGGTTCAGGGCTGCTGTGGCCGTTGACGGTGTGTGGCCGGCCAGTCCCGCCGAGGGGGTGATCCGCACGGTGCTGAGGGACGACGCCGGCAGGCCCAGCTGGTGCCAGGGTCGCCAGACGGAATCGACGGCGTCAGCCACTTTGGGCAGCGTGCTCGTGCCGACGTCCAAGGTTCCGGCCCAGAGACGCTTGCCAGCCTCAACCGCTCCGGCGAGCTGCTCCCACTGTCGGGAAGTCAGCGCCTTCAGCGGGACCGCTATACCGTCTGCGCCAGCGGCCAGGATCCGGTCAAACGGTGCCTCGATCTCCGGAACCGAAACAGCGATTTCGGCGGCTCCCGCAGCCCGGAGCGCGTCAATCACCAGGCGCCAGGACTCGGTGACCTCCTGGCCGCCCACGGCGCGCAGTGTGCGGTAACCACTCGACGTCGGAATAGTGCCGGCAAGCACGGCAGCGATGTCCGGTTCGTCGAGCTGGACCACCAGCCGGGCACCCGGGACCGCCGAGGAAACCCGGGACAAATGGCTTCCCACGCCGGCGGCCAGGGAGGCCGCCACATCGCGGCGTGCACCGTAGTCGATGAGCGACCGCTCGCCGTTGTGGAGATGCAGGCCTGCTGCGAGGCTGAGCGGGCCGAGCAGTTGGACCTTGATTTCTGCGGCCGCGGTGTCCTCCGCCCCGGCCACGTCCGCAAGGACGTTGATATCAGTTGACAACGCGGACGCGGCGCGGCGGAAGTCCTTGCCTGGCCGGTCAACCAGGCGCCAGCCATAGGGCTGGACATCCACTGCCATCTCCACGAGGAGCGACGCCGTCCGTCCCAAAGCATCGGAACCCACTCCGCGGTCCGGAAGTTCAGCCAGGAAGGGAAGATGCGGACTGCCGAGTTCGCCGCGGATAATCCGGGCGGCCTCCACGGGGTCCTCCCCCGGCCAGGGACCCAGCCCGGTGGCAGTCACCTCCAGGGGTGCAGCGCTGACCCTGGCTGGTTTGCTCGGGTCCTGCCGGTGGGTCACTCTCACGCGACGGCGG
Organism: Arthrobacter pascens; assembly: GCF_030815585.1. NCBI lineage: Bacteria > Bacillati > Actinomycetota > Actinomycetes > Micrococcales > Micrococcaceae > Arthrobacter > Arthrobacter pascens. Next base: position 1,182,833 of record NZ_JAUSWY010000001.1, on the reverse strand, counting down.
ACGCTTGCGGGCCGGACGAGATGCCTGTCCCTTGGCCGACCTGTTGGCCGACCTGCTGTCCGTCCTGTGCCGGACCCGGTGCCGGATCCTGCTTGCCTGCAGCAGCCTGATGGTCTTCGGCGATCGCTTCGTGGTGGCGGATGACCTCGCCGATGATGAAGTTCAGGAACTTTTCCGCAAAGGCAGGATCAAGGTGTGCTTCCTCAGCCAGCCGCCGGAGCCGGGCGATCTGGGCGGTTTCGCGGCCGGGGTCGCCTGCAGGAAGGCGGTGGGCTGCCTTGAGGAAGCCCACCTTCTGGGTGGCCTTGAACCGTTCGGCCAGAAGGTAAACCAAGGTGGCATCGATGTTGTCGATGCTGGAACGGATGGACAGCAGTTCCGCCATCACCGAGTTGTCCACGTGGCCTGCCAGCGAACTGGCGGAAGCGTCGTAGGTTTCGGGGTCAGGAACATCGTGGTTTTGCTGCGTCATGATCCAAGTCTATGGGCAGCCACGGACATCCCGCCCGTTTGAAGCGCCGGCGCGGGAGGACACCCCGCCTGGCTAAGTGGCGGGGTGTCCTCCCTATGGGCCTGGGGGTCAGATACCAAGCAGCGTGCGGTGTTCCTCCCGGCGTCGTGCCTGTTCGTCCGGGTCCGGCACGGGAAGGGAGGCGATCAGCCGCTTGGTGTATTCATGCTGCGGCGCTCCCATGACCTGGCTGCCGATGCCCTGCTCCACCAGTTTGCCTTTGTACAGCACGCCCACCCAGTGAGAAAGGATATCCACCACTGCAAGGTCGTGGCTGATGAACAGTGCTGCGAAGCCAAACTCCCTCTGGATCTCCTTGAACAGCTCCAGTACCTTTGCCTGCACGGAAACGTCCAGGGCCGACGTCGGCTCGTCCGCGATCAGCAGCTTCGGGTTAAGGATCAGCGCCCGGGCCAGCGAGGCCCGCTGACGCTGTCCGCCGGATAGCTCGTGCGGGAAGCGGTCAGCGTACGACGCCGGCAACTGTACTGATTCGAGCAGCTCACCGACGCGTTTGCGCGCCTGCGCCGGAGAAGGTTTGGTGTGGATGATCATCGGCTCCGCGACGCAGTCGCCGATGGTCAGCTGCGGGTTGAAGGACGCCGCAGGATCCTGGAAGACGAACCCGATGTCCTTCCGCAGCGGCTTGAAAGTGCGCTCCTTGAGATTCAGCATCTCGTAGCCCAGCACCTTAAGGCTGCCGCCCGTTGTCCGGTTCAGTCCCGCAATGGCCCGGCCGATGGTGGTCTTTCCGGAGCCGGATTCGCCCACGAGCCCGAAGACTTCGCCCTCCGAGACCGTGAAGCTGACCCCGTCAACGGCCTTGAAGGACGGAGCCCCCAACCGGCCAGGGTACTCGATCGTCAGGTCCTTGGCCTCCACCAAGACCTTTGCCTTTTGGTGGGCGCGCTCCGTCATGCCCGCCGACGCCGAGTTGTGCCCCAGGTGGGGCACTGCCGCCAGCAACTTCTTGGTGTAGTCCTTTTTGGGTTGCGCGAACAGCATGCGCGAGGTTGCTTCCTCCACCACGTCGCCCTGGTACATCACCACGACGCGGTCGGCCAGATCAGCCACCACGCCCATGTTGTGCGTAATCAGCACTATGGAGGTCCCGTACTTGTCCCGCAGGTCCCGCAGCAACTGAAGAATCTCCGCCTGGACGGTGACGTCAAGTGCCGTGGTGGGTTCATCGGCCACAATCAGCCCGGGGTTCAGGGCCAGGGCCGCCGCGATGACCACACGCTGCTTCTGCCCTCCCGAGAACTGGTGCGGATAGTAATTAACGCGGTGTTCTGGATCCGGAATCCCCACCTTCCGCAGCGCCTCAATGGCACGGGCCTTGGCAACTTTGGCCGAGACCCGCTTGCCGCCAGCGCCTCCGGCGTGGGCCCGGATTCCCTCGGCAATCTGCCAGCCCACGGTGAACACCGGGTTCAACGCAGTGGAGGGCTCCTGGAACACCATGGCCACGTCGCGCCCGCGGATCTGCCGCAGCTTCGATGCGCTGACGCTGATGACGTTGTTTCCATTGATAAGTACGGCGCCGCCGCTGGTGGCGGTCTCCGGGAGCAGCCCAAGAATAGTCTTGGCGGTCACCGTCTTGCCGGAGCCTGATTCACCCACGATGGCCAGAACCTCACCGGCGCGAACATCGAGGCTAACGTCCTTGACGGCGTAAACGTCGCCGCCGTCGGTGGCGAACGTGACTTTGAGGTGGTCTATCTCCAGGACGGGCTGGTTCGCCGGCCTGGACTGGTCAGATACCGGATCAATATTGACGGTCACAGTCCCCTCACATCCGCTGAGATGGCAGCCTGCGCGGCCGCCGTTGATGGTCCCGGGCCGCCCTTGGCGCCGGCCGCCCTGCGTCCGCGAAGGCGGGGGTCGTTCAGGTCGTTGATGCTTTCTCCTACGAGGGTGAGGCCGACCACCGCCAATACAATGGCCAGGCCGGGGAACACACCGGTCCACCAAATGCCGGAGGAGGCATCTGACATCGCCTTGTTCAGGTCAAAGCCCCATTCGGCGGCGGAGCTTGGCTCGATACCGAAGCCCAGGAAGCCCAACCCAGCCAGTGTGAGGATGGCTTCGGAGGCGTTGAGCGTAAAGATCAGAGGCAGGGTCCGGGTGGCGTTGGCGAAGATGTGCCGACTAATGATCCTGGCGCTGGAGGCGCCAACAACCTGGGCTGATTCCACAAACGGTTCGGCCTTGAGCCGGATGGTTTCCGCGCGGATCACCCGGAAATACTGCGGTACAAACACTGCCGTGATGGCGAACCCGCAGGCCAGGATGCCGCCCCAGAATCCAGACTGTCCCTTGTTTATCGCAATCGACATCACGATGGCCACGAGGAGCGTCGGGAACGCGTAAATTGCGTCAGCGATCACCACCAGTATGCGGTCCAGCCAGCCGCCGAAGTAGCCGCTGACCAGTCCCAGGAATACCCCCAGGAAGATGGACATCAGCACGGCAGCAACAATCACCGCCGCTGCTGTCTGCGATCCCCAGATCACCCGGGACAGGACATCGTAGCCGCCAACAGTTGTACCCCACAGATGCTTGCCACCGGGTTCGGCCTGAGCCGGGAACGAACCGGCGGCATCGGAAATCTGGGAATATCCGTAGGGAGCCAGCAGCGGCGCAAAAGCAGCGGCCACCACAAAGACGGCACAAAGCACGACGCCGATGAGCAGCATGGTGCGTTGCAGGCCAACGCTCTGGCGGATGTGGGAAGAGACCGGAAGCCGGTCCAGCAAGGACTTCTTTCTCGGTGCTGGTGATGTAGCTCCCATCAGTACCTCACCCGCGGATCAATCAGGGCCGCGGCAATGTCAACCACGAAATTGGTGACCGCCACAATCACGGCGAGCAGCATGACGATGCCCTGGACGGCCACAAAGTCACGCGCAGTGAGGTACTGCGCCAGCTGATACCCGAGGCCCTTCCACTCGAAGGTGGTTTCGGTCAGCACCGCACCGCCGAGCAGCAGTGCAATCTGCAAACCCATCACCGTGATGATGGGGATCAGTGCCGGCTTGTAGGCGTGCTTTGTTACCAGCCTGTATTCGCTGACTCCACGGGACCTGCCTGCCTCAACATAGTCCTTGCCCAGGGTGCCGATCACGTTCGTGCGGACCAGGCGGAGGAAGACGCCAGCGGTCAGAAGGCCAAGCGCGACGGCCGGCAGGACTGCGTGGTGGACGATGTCGCCGAAGGCTGAAAGGTCGCCGCTTCGCAGGGCGTCCAGCCAGTAGATGCCAGTGGGCGCCACCAGCCTGCCCATCGCCAATTCTGTTGTGGTGGAAGCACGGCCGGCAACCGGGAACCAGCCCAGCCCCACAGAAAAAGTCAGCTTCAGCAGCAGGCCCGCAAAGAAGACAGGGGTTGCATAGCAAAGGATGGCGAACGTGCGCAGGAAAGCGTCCGGAACCTTGTCGCGTTTGTGCGCGGCAAACATTCCGAGGGGAATTCCTACGAGCAACGCCACCGCTACGGCATTGATGCTCAGTTCCAGGGTGGCGGCTCCAAACTTGGCAAGCATCTCAACGACGGGCCGGCCATCTGAAATAGTCCGGCCGAAGTTGCCGGTGGCGATGTTGCCAAGGTACTCGATGTACTGAATTAAAAGGTTCCGGTCGTAGCCGGCCTGGTGAACCAACGCGTCTATCTGTTCCTGTGGCAGGCGCCCACCCTGGGCGGCGGTGATGGGATCGCCGGTGATCCGCATAAGGAAGAAAACCAGGGTGACGAGAATGAAGATCGTCGGGAAAATGAGCAGGAAGCGGATCAGGATATACCTCCCGAGGCCACCTCCCGCGGCTTTGGATTTGGGGGCTGCAACCGTTGGCGGCGGCGCATCAATCAATGTTGCCATGCTGTCCCTGCTTGGTCTGGGAAACGAAAAGTGTGGAGCCAACACGCAGGAGGCAGGGCCGATCGGCCCCACCTCCTACGTTGGTGTATTCGTGATTACTTGGAAATGGTCCCGAGCCGGAACTTAAACGACGCATCCAGTGTGGAGTCCACGCCTTTCACGTTGGTCCCTGAAACGGCCACCTGTGCACCTTGCAGCAACGGCAGGGTTGAGATGTCCTTGGCAAGCAGGTTCTGGACCTCCTGTATCGTCTTCTCACGCTCTGCCTTATCAGCTGTAATGAGCTGTTTGGCGATCAGCGTCTCGACCTCAGCGTTGGAGTAGTGGTTATTCATGAAGCCACCGCCCACGAAGAAGGGTGTGAGGTAGTTGTCAGCATCGCTGAAGTCCGGGAACCAGCCGAGCTGGAAGACGGGGTAGCTGTCTTTCTTCGAAGCCGTGTTGTAAGTAACCCATTCGGTTGACTGGAGATCCACTGTGAACAGTCCGCTCTTCTCCAGCTGGTCCTTGATCATCGCGTATTCATCACCTGATGAATTGCCATAGTGGTCAGGGTTGTACTGCAGCTTGATGTTGACGGGGCCTGTGATGCCGGCGTCGGCCATGACCTTTTTTGCCTTGTCCAGGCTGGGCTTGCCGGAGCCGTCCCCATAGGCTTCCTTGAAGGACTCATTGGCGCCGGCGAAACCGGACGGAACGTTGGACCACATGGGCAAGTACGTGCCCTTGTAGACCTGGTCCGAAATGGCCTGGCGGTCGATGAGATCAGCTGCGGCCTGCCGGACGGCAAGCGCCTTCTTCGGATCCGCTTCCGGAGTCTTTGCGCCGAACGGCATGGTGTCGAAGTTGAAGACGATGTACCGCATCTCGCCGCCGGGTCCCACATGGACCTTGACGTTGGAGTCCTTCTTGAGGTCGTCGATGTCCGTGGCGCTCAGGCTCCGGTTGGCAACATCGATCTGCCCGCCCTTGACCTCCAACTTCATGTTGGTCTGATCTGTGTAGTACTTGATGGTCGCCCCAGCGTTGGCTGGCTTGCCAAGTACGCCCTTGTAGTCGGGCCACGCCTTCAGGCTGACCAGCGTGTTCTTGTTGAAGGAGTCAATGACGTATTGGCCGTGGAAGGCATTGGCTTTGACAATCTCATCGTCGCTGAGGAGCTTGTCTGCCGGGAAAACTTCATCGTCAACGATCGGGGCGGCAGGGCTGGTCAGAATCTGCGGGAACGTTTGGTCGTTGGCCTTCTCCAGCGTGAAAACCACGGTAGTGGCGTCCGGCGTGGCAATGGATTCAATGTTGGTCAACAACGATGCGGGGCCGTTGGGATCGCTGATCTTGACCTGTCGATCAAAGGAGAACTTGACGTCCTTTGAATCCAGCACGTGTCCATTGGCCCATTTAAGGTCGCCCTTCAACTTGACAGTGAATTCCGTGGGCGTGGTGAACGAGGCCGATTCGGCCAGGTCCGGCGTGGGTTCGGCACCACCAGGCTTGGAGTTTAAGAGGAAGGAGTAAATCTGGTTCATCACCATGAACGAACCGTTGTCGTACGAGCCCGCCGGATCCAGTGCGGTGACCTTATCCGTGGTGCCATACGCAATGACGCTGTTTGCATTCTCGGATGCTGTACTGCCACCGCCGCCGCCTGAGGGGCCCGTGCAGGCAGTCAATGCGAAAGCGGAAACGCCTGTGAGCGCGATTGCGCTCCGCAAGGCTTTGGTGCTCTTTGTCATCTGTGAACTTTCTGTTCGATGAGTACGCGCTCGCCGCCCGCTTATGGGTGGGTTAACTCGAGCGGGCAGCGTGCTGTCCTGATGCCATGATTCAATCAGACGGGTACGCAGTGAATCGTTTCACTTTGTGAGTTGAGACACAAAATTTACCTGATTGGTTCTTTACTCTCACTTTTCATTTCAGGGCGGCGAAAGAGGCCGCCGGCCAAGAGTTAACGGCACGGCCTAGCGGCACAGAAGCAGCCCGGCCGCTGAGCTGCGCCGCGGTGCCTAGAGTTCGGCGCGCTGGAGCGAGCGGGCGGCGTCGATGGTGGCCTGCCCCAGCACGCGGCTGCCCTGGTACAGGACCACGGTCTGGCCAGGAGCCACCCCACGGAGCGGATTGGTCAGCGTCACAACCAGCTGGTCCGCCACGCCATCCCCGGCGTCGACGGCCTCCGTGCCACGTTCCATCCGCGCCGTGGCCGGGACGGGGTCACCGTGGGCTCGGACTTGGGCGTAGCAGTCAAACTCTGATCCCGTCCCCACTTCGGCGATGGGCAGCCCCGCCCAGGACACCTTGATGCCCCGGATCTCGTCGATGGCCAAAAGCGCCTCGGGTCCTACCACAACCCTGTTTTCCTTGGGCCGGATCTCCAGCACGAAACGGGGCTTTCCGTCCGCCGCCGGCGTGCCCAGCTTCAGGCCGCGGCGCTGTCCCACGGTGAAGGCGTTTGCCCCGGGGTGCTCCCCCACCTTGGTGCCGGTCTCGTCCACGATGTCACCGGTGGTCATGTCGATCTTCTCGGCAAGCCAGCCTGCTGTGTCGCCGTCGGGGATGAAGCAAATGTCATGGCTGTCAGGCTTGTTGGCCACGGAGAGGCCACGGCGCTCGGCTTCCGCACGCACCTCGGCCTTGGAAGGCGTGTCCGCCAGCGGGAACATGGAGTGCTGGAGCTGCTCGTGGGTGAGGACACCGAGAACGTAGCTCTGGTCCTTGGCCCAGTCCGCGGCGCGGTGAAGTTCCGGGTTCCCCTCGGCATCTGTGATCACTTTGGCGTAGTGGCCGGTGCAGACGGCGTCAAACCCCAAGGCAATAGCCTTCTCGAGCAGCGCGGCAAACTTGATGCGCTCGTTGCACCGCATGCAGGGGTTCGGGGTCCGGCCGGCAGCGTACTCGTCAATGAAGTCCTGAACCACGTCTTCCTTGAAGCGCTCGGAAAAATCCCAGACGTAGTACGGGATTCCCAGCACGTCGCAGGCCCGCCAGGCGTCGCGTGAGTCTTCAATGGTGCAGCAGCCCCGGCTGCCCGTCCGCAAGGTGCCGGGCATCCGGGAGAGCGCAAGGTGGACGCCGACGACGTCGTGGCCTGCCTCGACGGCACGTGCTGCGGCAACGGCGGAATCGACTCCGCCGCTCATGGCTGCTAGAACTCGCATGCTGGCTTTCCGTAGATCAAGGGTGGTTTGGTTTGGAAGTATGAAGCGTGGCCCGGCGAAGGTCCCGGACGCAATGCACGCTTACCTATTCTAATGCCTGCGTCAATCGGCCATAGTTGAGCTACGAATCCGAGGAGGGACGCAGGGCCATGGCTGCAGAAAACGATGCTGGAAGAATCGTGATCGCCGGGGGCGGGCTGGCCGGGGCCACGGCGGCGCAGACACTCCGTTCCGAAGGCCACACCGGTCCGGTGATCCTGCTCGGCATGGAGAAGCACATTCCCTACCTGCGGCCTCCCCTGTCGAAGGAATATCTGCTGGGCAAGGCTGCCGAGGACACCGTCCCGGTGGTGCCGGAAGGCTGGTACGGGGAGAACGACGTCGACCTCCGCCTGGGCGTCTCTGTCACCGGCATCCACCCGGATGCGCGGAGCGTAGATCTGAGCGACGGAACGTCGCTGCACTACGGCTCCCTGCTGCTCGCCACCGGGGCAACACCACGCAGACTGACGCTGGCAGGAAGCGAACTGTCCGGTGTTTCGACTTTCCGCACCCTGGACGACAGCAGGCGGCTGCGGCTCAGCCTTGGGGCCGGCGGAAAGAACGTTGTGATGATCGGCTCGGGCTGGATCGGCATGGAACTCGCGGCAGCCGCAGCGACATATGGCAACAAGGTGACCCTGCTCGGATTGGAGGACATCCCCCTTGCCGCCGCCATCGGCCCCGACCTGGGACGCTTCTTCCGGTCCCTCCACGAAGCAAACGGTGTAAGTTTCCGCCTTCCCGCGTCAGCCCGCGAAATCATCGGGGAAGCCGGAACCGTCACGGGCGTAGTCACAGATTCCGGAGAACTGCTCCGGGCCGACGTCGTGATCATCGCCGTGGGGGTGGATCCGGGGGCGCAGCTCGCACGCGGTGCGGGACTCGAGATGGACAACGGCATCCTGACCGACGCGTCTCTCCGGACCAGCGCACCCGGCATCTTTGCTGCCGGCGATGTTGCCAATGCCCTGCACCCGTTTACCGGTGAACACCATCGCAGCGAGCACTGGTCAAATGCTCTAAACGGCGGAAAGGTTGCCGCCAAGGCGATGCTGGGACAGGACGCCACCCACAGCACCATTCCCTACTTCTACACGGACCAGTTTGACGTCAGCATGGAATATTCAGGCTTCCCTACGTTAGCGGAAGGGGCAGTGCCGGTGATCAGGGGTTCCTTGGAACGCAAAGAGTTCATTGCCTTCTGGCAACGGGACTCAAGGGTGGTGGCCGGCATGAGTGTCAACTGGCCGCGGAAGGCCCGGCCAGGGGCGCAGAAGACCATCAAAGCCCTGATCTCCGCGCGCACCCCGGTCCGCCCCGAGAGGCTGGCGGACGGTTCCGTGGGCCTCGATCAGCTCCTGCCGGAGGCCTGACGAGCCACGGTGCCGGCGGTCTGGATCGAGGATTCGTGCCCTGCCATGCCTGCCTGCAGCGCCTTAAGGTACGCGCCGGGAAGGGCCGCAAGCAAGGCATCTACGTCCGCCTCGCCTGATGCATGGCCCAGGGTGAACCGCTGGGCGCCGCGGGCTGTTTCCTCATCCAGTCCCATGGCCAGCAGCACGTGGGACGGCCTGGGAACTCCGGCCGTACAGGCAGATCCTGTGGACGATTCCACACCCGCGAGGTCCAGCAGGAAAAGCAGCGAATCACCTTCACAGCCAGGGAAGGTGAAATGCGCGTTGCCGGGAAGCCGCCCCTCCCCCGGCGCGCCACGCAGGACAGCCTCCGGGACACGCTGGCGAACGCCGTCGATCAGGCGGTCGCGCAGGGCCGAGATCCGTGCGGATTCGGTGGCTAGCTGGGTGGTGGCGGCTTGTGCTGCTGCCGCGAAGGCTGCAATCGACGCCGTATCGAGCGTCCCGGAACGCACATCCCGCTCCTGTCCGCCACCGTGCTGGACCGGCGTCAGGCTGACCGCGCGTCCCAGCAGCAGTGCACCCACCCCCACAGGGCCGCCGATCTTGTGCCCGGAAATGGACATGGCGTCCAGGCCCGCGGCCTTGAAGTCCACGGGGAGCGAGCCGAAGGCCTGCACCGCATCCGAATGGACCGGCACGCCCGCGGCGTGCGCAAGCTCCACGATGGTGTGCACCGGTTGGATGGTGCCCACTTCGTTATTTGCCCACATCACTGTCACGAGTGCGATGGACTCCGGGTCCCGGGTCAGCTCAGATTTGAGAACGTCCAGGTCCACAACGCCGTCGCTGTCCACGGGCAGCCAGGTGACCTCGGCGCCCTCGTGACTTTCCAGCCATTCCACGGTGTCCAGTACTGCATGGTGTTCGACGGCGGAGCAGAGGATGCGGCGCCGGGAAGGGTTTCCTCCGGACCGGGACCAGTACAGGCCCTTCACGGCCAGGTTGTCCGATTCAGTCCCCCCGGACGTGAAGATGACTTCGGAGGGATGGGCACCGGCTGCCGCGGCAATGGTTTCCCGGGCGTCCTCCACCGAGCGGCGGGCCCTACGGCCTGAGCCGTGCAGCGAGGACGGGTTGCCGGTACGGGCAAGTTCCCGGGTCAGAGCGGCCAGCGCCTCGGCGGAAAGAGGCGTGGTGGCTGCATGATCCAAGTAAACGGGCACCCATCAATTCTAGCCGTGTCCACCCTGCAGCGACTCGAACGGCTGGCCAGCGCGGATGCGAACGTCAAGGCAAGCCCATCTGTCAGGGCGGCGTAATCCTGGCGCAGCATTGGCCGGGCGCACTGTTTTTCGCCACCCGCTCCTCCGATTCCCCACAGCCCGCAGCCGCCCCACTCAGAAAAGCGCCGTTCATGGCGCAGACCACCGCCGGGTGCCCATCAGAGAGCCGATGGAAGGGGCAGTTCACCAGCACGAAGCCGCCTTTTCCGTCAGGCTCAGGCTGATAGCCCTCCGCCGACAGGAAGACTTCAAGGCTGCCACTCCCCGCCGCCATGGCCCGGCCCGTCCCATACGACGCCGCCAGCAGAGACTCACGGACCGGCCGGCCCGCGGCCACGGAATCCTCAATGGCGGTGGCCATCAATTCGCCGGCGAGATCGTAATTCCGGTCCGGGACAGAGGCGCCTACCTCGTGCACGGCAGGCCGGTACATTTTGGCAGGTCGGCCCGAGCCCGGGCCCGCTTTTTCGGCCGGTTTATGAAATTCAACAGCCAGCATGCCATCCTCCACCAGCCTGTCCAGATGAAACGATGCCGTACTCCTCGGCAGCCCCAGGGCCAGCGCGGCGTCATCTCGCCCCACTGCCTGGTCTGAGGCCGTCACCAGTTCGAAAAGCTGGCGGCGCTTCTCGTCACCCAGCGAGGCGACGGCCGCAATCCGGCGCACCCACGGAAGTCTGCGCATAAAACACCCTTCTTCTAAAAACAAGATCCATTGCTTAATCTTCCGACGATATCTAAAATAATGATACCTACTTTTAGAAGGAGCGAGCCATGAAAACCACCTCCGCAGCAAGGGCAAGCGGCCAGACGCCGGTTATGGAGCCGCGCCGCCAAGCCTTTCTCCTGCTGCGCACCGTGTTTACTGTCGCGCCCATAGTTTTTGGGCTCGATAAATTCACGAACATCCTTGCCGACTGGACCGTCTACTTGGCTCCCGTGGCAACGGATATGGTCCCGCTGCCGGCGCAGACCATCATGTACATCGTCGGCGTCGTCGAGATCATCGCTGGCATCGCTGTTGCGGTCCGTCCGCGGTTCGGATCCCTTCTCGTGGCCGTCTGGCTGCTCGGAATCATCGTCAACCTCCTGATCCTGGGCGGATTCTACGATGTGGCGCTCCGCGATTTCGGCCTGCTCGTCGGGGCACTGGCCCTGAACCGGCTTTCCCCTGCAGGCTCCTGGCGGTCACGCCGATAGAGCGGTCACGCCGTTAATTCGACGGCGGAACAATCAGCAGGCGCTGCGCGACGTCCGCGCGGGCAGCTGCGAGGGCGGCGGCGTCTGGGCAGGCGACCGAGATGTAGACGGACGATCCGGCAGTTCCAAAAAGCCTGGCCATGATGGCCGTGGCCTTGGCTCCGGGACGGGCGGGCTGCTCAAGCACCAGCACTTCCACCCTGGGCCCTGGTTTTTCCGGGTCGCCGCCCCAACGGAGCGTTTCCGTTTTCAGGTATTCGGGCAGGATGCTTGGATCAAGGTACGTGAAGAGGGCAATGGTTGACTCACGGTCGTCGCCGCGGACCAGGGGCGACTGGTTGGTCCGGACCTTAGCCGCCACCAGGCAGCCGTCGGCCTTCAGGTACTGACTCTCGCCAGCCGCGTTTTCCTTGACCAGCTTCCAGCCGGGCGCCTCCTTCAACCCGTTGGAGATCCCCACAGGAACTCCTTGCGCGAGCGAACCACCCGCGGTAAACGGCATGTCCTTGGCAGCCACAGCCTCGGCGTCGTGGCCGGGCGTGATGGTGGGGGTGGTCAGGGCAGAAGCTGTCTGCTCCACTTTCGGCGCAGCCGGATCCGGAATGCCGACGCTGCAGCCACCAAGCGATGCCGCACCAAGCAAAGAACCCACTACCAGTACCGCCGCGGCCTGTGCCTTCATTCCGCCCCCCATACTCTCCACACGCTTGGCCATTCCCGGCCGTCATCCTCCAAGAGTCTAGACTCCAGCCGGCCCGGTCCGGCGGCGGACTTCGCCCGACGTCGGACCCAAATAAAGGCCGCCCACAGCGGATCCCTAACAGCGCAGGGGGCCGTTTTCCGCGACGGCCTCTCTCATGGCCTGAATTTACGCCCGCCGCGGGAACCACAGCTGCCGGCACACTCGTTGTCTGGGCAGGCCCATAAACTGGGCTGACAGGGCTGCCTCCGTGGACTGGCCGTATCAAAAGAAGGATGAGTGCTTGACCGAGACCAGCAGCTCCCATTACCAGGTGCTCCGCGTCGCCGTGACAGCCACCGACAAGGAGATCAAGGTGGCCTACCGCAAGGCTGCCCGCAAAGCCCATCCCGATCACGGCGGTGATGCCGCCGCCTTCCGGCGCGTGACCGCAGCGTATGAGACCCTCATCGACCCCAAACGCAGAAGCGCGTACGACCGCTCCTACGCCGCAGGCAAAGCGGGCAACGGTTCGGATGAAGGCGCTCCGGGGCCGCACTTTGACGCGCCCGCCGCGGGAAGCCATGCTTCGGCCACCGTCCACCGCCCGAACGCTCCGCGCAACACCGCCGGAGATGCACCGGTCTATGTCCCGCCTTACGACCCGGCCGCGTTTGAGGCGGCCGGCGCGGTGCCTCTGATTCCCCTTAGCCAGGCTAGCCAACAGGTTCATGGCATTCCCCGGAAGCGGGGCATATTTGGTGCCGATGCCCGGATCCAGCGTGAAATGCGGACCGTGCAGCTCATCAGCCGCCAGGTCCTGCCCGCGATTCCGGCGGCACGGCTGATCAACGGGCTGCAGTCACCGGCAGACAACAGCCACATTGACCACGCCCTGCTGTCGGGCTATCGGCTCGCCCTCATCGGTTCCATGCTCCTGCCCAAGGGCGCTTACGCCTGGGACGGGCAGACGCTGAACCACGGCGGACGCTCCATCGCCCCGCCGCAACTGGCCCACGTTGTACGGGCTATGCAGGACATCTTCCCCGAGTTGAACGTTACGGGCTGGACCGTCATCCACAGCCCCGACGGGAACCTGCACGAGCCCGTCATCGACCGGCACCGCCGGTCGGCAGGCGGCCACGACACCATCCAAGTGGTCAACGCGGCGGGACTGGTCCGCGGCCTCAAGCAGTTCCTGTCCTCCGGTCCCGCGCCCAACACCGTTAATGTGCCGGTGCTGGCCAGGCTGCTGCGGGGCATGCACTGACGCTGTTCACCGGTTGGCTAGGATTGAACGGTGTTCCGTATCCTCTTCAACGCCCCCGAAATCCCGGGCAACACCGGCAATGCCATTCGGCTGGCAGCTATCACCGGCGCCGAACTGCATCTGGTGGAACCCCTCGGCTTCGACTTTTCCGACGCCAAGCTCAAGCGTGCCGGCCTTGACTACCACGATCTCGCCGTCGTTACGGTGCATGACACCATCGAGGACGCCTGGAATGCTCTTCAGCCCGATCGCGTGTACGCCTTCACCTCAGACGGCCAGGCCAGCTACACGGACATCGAATACCGCCCCGGCGATGTGCTGATGTTCGGCCAGGAATCCGTGGGCCTGCCCGAACACCTCAAGAGCGATCCGCATGTGACCGCGACCGTCCGGCTGCCCATGCTGCCGTCCTTGCGCTCGCTGAATCTTGCCAACGCCGCGTCCATTGCCGTCTACGAAGCGTGGCGGCAACACGGATTCGCCGGCGCGCAGACCTGACGTCGACTCCTGACCTGGACCTGCGCGGAAGTCCTATTTCAGAACGATTGTTCTGTTCCCATTGAGGATGATGCGGCCTTCGCAGTGCCAGCGGACGGCGTTGCTGAGGGCTTTGCATTCGGTGTCGCGGCCTGCAGCAACCAGGTCCTCGGGCCCATAGGTGTGGTCCACCTCCACTACCTGTTGGGCAATGATGGGACCCTCGTCCAGCTCGCCGTTCACATAGTGGGCGGTGGCACCCACGGTCTTCACGCCGCGGGCATAGGCCTGGTGGTAAGGCTTGGCGCCCTTAAAGCTGGGCAGGAACGAGTGGTGGATGTTGATGGCACGCCCGTCCAGCTTGCGGGTAAGACCGTCGCTGAGGACCTGCATGTATCGGGCCAGCACCACGAGTTCCACGTCGAACTCGTCCACAAGTTCCAGCAGCCGCGCTTCGGCTGCCGGCTTGGTGGCTGCGGTGACCGGCAAGTGGAAGAACGGGATCCCGTGCCATTCAACCAGCGTCTGATGGTCCGTGTGGTTCGAGACCACAGCCACCACGTCCACCGGCAGTTCGCCGTTCCTGGCACGGAACAGCAGGTCGTTGAGGCAGTGCCCGAACTTGGACACCATGATCAGCACCCGGCGTCGCGAGCGGTGCTTTTCGAGCTGCCATCGCATGCCGTACTTCTCGCCGAGCGGGGCAAAAGCGGCCCGCAGCTTATCCACGGTGGAGTCATCGCCGTCGGAGGCAAAATGCACCCGCATGAAAAAGTGGCCTTCAGAACGGTCGCCAAACTGCTTGTTGTCGATGATGTCGCAGCCGTGTTCCAGCAGGAAGCCCGAGACGGCGTGCACGATGCCTGGCGCTTCGGGGCAGTCGAGCGTCAGTACGTGTTCCACGGTGGTGGCCGGCTGGGAGGCCGGTGTTTCAGCTTGGATCGTGGTCATGGTTCAGCACTCGATCACATTCACGGCGAGTCCTCCTCGGGAGGTTTCCTTGTACTTGGTTTTCATGTCGGCTCCTGTTTCGCGCATCGTCTTGATGGCTTTGTCGAGGGATACCTTGTGGCTGCCGTCGCCGTGCAGGGCAAGGCGGGCGGCGTTGATGGCCTTGACACTGGCGATGGCGTTGCGTTCGATGCAGGGGATCTGCACCAGCCCGCCAACGGGGTCGCAGGTCAGGCCGAGATTGTGTTCAATGCCCACCTCGGCGGCGTTCTCCACCTGGGCCGGCGTGCCGCCCAGCACTTCGCAGAGCCCGGCGGCGGCCATGGAGCAGGCCGAACCTACTTCACCCTGGCAGCCCACTTCCGCCCCGGAGATGGAGGCGTTGATTTTGAACAGGATTCCGACGGCGGCCGCGGCCAGGAGGAAACGGACCACACCGTCGTCGTTGGCTCCCGGAACAAATTTCACATAGTAGTGCAGCACCGCGGGAACGATGCCGGCTGCGCCGTTGGTGGGCGCCGTGACGATGCGCCCCCCAGCCGCATTTTCCTCGTTGACCGCGAGGGCGAAGAGGTTGACCCATTCCATCGCCCGGAGCGGATCGGTGACGCCGGTGTCCGCCGTCAGGGTTTGGAATAGCGACGGCGCCCGCCGCCTGACGTTCAATCCGCCGGGAAGGATCCCTTCCGCGGCGCAGCCATTGTCCACGCATTCGCGCATGACGGCCCAGAGTCCCAGCAGCTTCTCCCGGAGTTCCGCTTCGCTGCGCCAGGTGAGTTCATTGGCGAGCATCACGTCCGAGATGGACATCCCCTCCTTGCTGCAGAGGTCCAGGAGTTCGTCGGCCGTGGTGAAGGGGTACGGAAGTGGGGTGTCATCGGCCACAATGCGGTCGCCGGCGTCGGCCTCCCCATCCACCACGAAGCCGCCGCCGATCGAATAGAAGCTCCGTTCACTGAGCACAGCGCCAGCATGATCCAAGGCGCGGAAGGTCATGCCGTTGGGGTGGGCCGGGAGGGACTTGCGCCGGTGCAGCACCACGTCCTCGTCCCAGTTGAAGTCCACCCGGTGGTCCCCGCCCACCCACAGCTCGGCGTCGAGGGCAGCCGCGGCCACCTGGTCATCTGCCGTGGTTGTGTCCACGGTTTCGGGGTCCAGGCCCTTGAACCCCAGGACCACGGCCTTGTCAGAGCCGTGGCCGCGCCCGGTGGCTCCGAGCGAGCCGAACAGTTCGGCCTGCACCCGCGAGGTGGAAGCCAGGTGTCCATCGTCTTTGAGTCCGTCCGCGAACAGCTTCGCTGCCCGCATCGGGCCCACCGTGTGTGACGACGACGGCCCGATGCCAACAGAGAACAGGTCCAGGACGCTGAGCGCCATTTAGGGGACCTCTGGGGCAGCGTACTCACGCATGGCATCAAGGAGCCAGCGGCCCAGGAAGTCGGCGAACGAGGAGCGGGGGAAGAGCCGGTAGCTCTCCTCACCGGTCTTCCAGAGGACCACGGGGATGTTGCCGATTTCCGTGGAGAGTGCCGTGCCGGCCTTGAACACGCGCGGGTGGAGGTCCAGGGAGCAGCCCTTTTCCAGGACAGCGCGGGACTGTGGCCCGGTCAGTTCGAAGGTGGTGCGGTTGGCGGAGAGGTCCACCACCTGGCCTTCGCCGTCGGCGAGCGCTTCCCTGAGCGCCGGCATGAGGTCGCCGCCAAGGGACTCGTGGGCTTCCATGGGTGCCACCACCATGAATTCCGCCGGTCCGAGCCACAGCACGGCGGTCTCGCCGGTGCCGCTGACGCCGCCGGACGCTGCGGGCAGCCCGCCGGTGACGGAGGCGATCCGCCGCCCGGCGTCGGAGTCCCGGCCGACCCTGACGCCCACCATGGTCAGGAAGGTCACTTCGCCAAGTTCGACAACGCCCCGGACGGATCCGGTTTCAAACGCTGCCCTGAGCAGGGCGGCCGGGCTGGTCCGGAGAGACAGGTGCTTCTGGTAGGAGGTTGCTGGTGCTGCTGTTTCAGCCATCTTTGCGGGTCCCTTCGGGGTCAAAAAGTACGGTTTCTGCCACAACAACGTCGACCAGTTGGTCTCCGGCGACGGCCACCAGGGTTTCGCCGATGCGGTTCCGGCCGTTCTTGATCAGGGCAAGTCCGAAAGACCTGCCCAGCGCCGCGCTGTGGTAGCTGGAGGTTACGAAGCCTTCCATGGGGACCGGCCCGTAAGCCGGATTGGTGGAACGGCCCTTTTCCACCAGCTGGGTCCCTTCCGGCAGCCGAAGGGTGCCGTCGACAGGGAGCACGCTGACGAGGTGCTTGCGGTCCTCGCGCTGGGCATCGGCCCGGGCATATGAGCGCTTACCGATGAACTCCTTGGCCTTGGAGACCACCCATTCCATTCCGGCGTCCTGCGGTGTGACCGTGCCGTCGGTGTCCTGCCCGACGATCGGGTAGCCCTTTTCGGCGCGGAGTACGTGCATGGTTTCGGTGCCGTACGGGGTGATGTTGAATTCGGCCCCGGCGGCGGCCACGGCCTCCCAGGTGTTCAGCCCGCACCAGGTCGGCACGTTGATCTCGTAGGCCAGCTCGCCGGAGAAGGAAATCCGGCAGACCCGGGCCCGCACTCCGGAAGCGAGCGTGGTTTCGCGGAAGGTCATAAACGGGAAGGCTTCGGGCTCCAGCCCACCATTGGCAGCCAGTTCCGGTGCTACCTTGGCCAGGACCGCGCGGGACTTGGGCCCGACGACAGCAATGGTGCTCCACTGTTCGGTCACCGAGGTGCAGTGCACGTCCAGGTCCGGCCACTCGGTCTGCAGCCATTCCTCCAGCCAGTCCAGCACTTTCGCGGCGCCGCCGGTGGTTGTGGTCATGAAGTAGCGGTCCTCGTCGAGGCGGAGGGTCACGCCGTCGTCGAAGATCATGCCGTCCGCCATGCACATCACGCCGTAGCGGGCGGAACCGGGTGCGAGCTTCTTGAAGGCGTTGGTGTAGATCCGGTTGAGGAACTCGCCGGCGTCCTTGCCCCGGATTTCGATCTTGCCCAGAGTGGTGGCGTCCATAAAGCCCACAGACTCGCGGACGGCGGCGCACTCGCGCAGGACGGCCTCGTCCATGTCCTCCCCGTCCTGCGGGTAGTACCAGGGCCGCTTCCACTGTCCGACGTCTTCGAACAGGGCACCGCGGGAGACGTGCCACGGGTGGATGGATGTCTTGCGGGCGGGGTCGAACAGTTCGCCGCGCTGGCGTCCGGCCAGGGCCGCGAAGGCCACCGGCGTGAATGGTGCCCGGTACGTGGTGGTGCCGATGTCGCCGATGCCGCGGGACGCTTCGCCGGCCTGCCGGAGCGCGGCGGCGATGACGCCGATCGCGTTGACGCCGGAGGTCTTACCCTGGTCGTTGGCGGTGCTGATGGAGGTGTATCGCTTGATGTGCTCCACGGACCGCATTCCGGCCCCGGTGGACCGCAGGACGTCCGCCACTGACTGGTCGCGCTGGAAATCAACGAAGTGGTGGAACCAGTCATCCGGGGTGCCGGTCTCTCCCGGCACCAGCCACAACTGGCGGGTGGGGGCGGACGCCTTCGGCTCGCCGATCGGGGAGGGCTCGACGGCGGACGTGAAGCCGGCAGCGATGGCTGCGGCTGCTCCGGCGGAGATGCCTTCGGCGAGGCAGTCAACGAGGTCGAAGCTGCCGCGGCCGGAGCCGACCACCTGCTGGTTGGGTACCACGGTGCCCGGCACGAAAGCCGCGAGCCCATCGTCCCAGCGAAGCTTCCCCTGCCGCTGCGAGTGGAGGTGGACCAGCGGGCTCCAGCCGCCGGACACTGCCAGCAGGTCGCAGGCGATGTGTTCGATGCCGGAGGTGAGTTCGCCGTCGTCGTTAATGCTCCGGACGGTCACGGCGTCCAACCGGCCGTCACCGTTGGTTCCGGCGGCGGTGGAGGTGCTGGTGTTGGCCACGGCGCTGCCGATCAGCACCCGTGTACCGGCCTCGACCGCGGCAGCGGCAACGCCGGTGAGCCGCGGACGGGCGTCGACGACTGCCGCAACCTTGACTCCGGCGGCCCGCAGGTCCGATGCCAGGGCGTAGGCGCTGTCGTTAGTGGTGCTGATGACCACGCGCTGCCCGGCGGCAACGGCGTAGCGGTTGAGGTAGCTGCGGACGGCTGAAGCGAGCATGATGCCCGGACGGTCGTTGTTCTCAAAGACCAGCGGGCGTTCGTGGGCGCCGGGGGCCAGCACCACCTGGTTGGCACGGATGTGCCAAATCCGCTGCCGGGACACTCCGGGGGCAGCCGGGGCTGACAGGTGGTCGGTACGGTTCTGCACGGCGATGACGTAGTTGGCATCGTAGGCGCCGAACGCCGTGGTGCGGTTCAGGACGGTGCATTCCCCGGCGGAGACGAGCTCGGCTTCAACGTCCGCCACCCATTCCAGGGCCGGTTTGCCCTCGATGGTCTCGGCCAGGTCAGGCGCCGCGGGGCCGGACAGGAGCGTTCCGCCCAGTTCGGGCTGGTCGTCCAGCAGCATCACCCGGGCGCCGGTGCGGACGGCCTCGCGGGCCGCGGCCAGGCCG
This sequence comes from Arthrobacter pascens, assembly GCF_030815585.1. Lineage (NCBI taxonomy): Bacteria > Bacillati > Actinomycetota > Actinomycetes > Micrococcales > Micrococcaceae > Arthrobacter > Arthrobacter pascens. Next base: position 1,163,471 of record NZ_JAUSWY010000001.1, on the reverse strand, counting down.
GCGGGGCCGCCGCCGATCACCAGGACGTCCGTGTGCACGTACTTCTTGTCGTACTCGGCCCGGTCTTCCTCCGGGTCCAGCCGGCCCAGACCGTTGAGCAGGTCCGCCTTCAGGCCGTCCACCAGAGTGACGGTGGTGGCGGGGAGCATCGACTCAGCCACGTGGCCCGGGAAGCGCCGTTCCACTCTGACCAGCGCGTTGGGTTCCTCCACCCCCGCAGCCATGATGCCGCGGGGCCGGTCCTCGTAGAGCGAGTTGCCGGCGGCTATACGGCCGTTGGCGAGCAGGGCCGAGGCGAGCGTGTCGCCGGGGTGGCCGGTGAATTCCTCACCGTCCACGGTGAAACGCCAGGAGATGGTGCGGTCGATGCGTCCGCCGGCGGCGAGGCGGGCGTTCTGGGAAGTCACTTGGTTGCTCCTTCCGGGGCGCTGGTGCTGGTTGCAGAGGTGCTTGGCGAAGCGGTCCCGATGGTGGTGCTGTCAGCGGCGGTGCTGGCGGTGCCGGATTCGGCCGCCGCCGGGAAAGCCGATGCGGGCCGGGGTGTGCCCATCGGGTAGACGGCCTGGATGTCGTAGGTGACCGTGTCGCGGAGCATGTTGAACCACTGGCGGCAGCCGGTGCTGTGGAGCCAGCGCTCGGCGAAGGTGCCATTGGTGTTGTCGCGGTAGAACAGGAATTCGGCCCATTCACGGTCGTTCAGCTCGTTCGGGTTCTCCGGGTAGGGCACGTGGGCCTGGCCGCCATAGTGGAACTCGGTCTCGTCGCGCGAGCCGCAGTTGGGGCAGGAGATAAGCAGCATGTGCGTCTTCTTTCTGATGGACGGCGGCTAGTGGGCCACGGCGGCGGCGCCGTGTTCATCGATCAGTGCACCGGTCTCGAAGCGTTCCAGCGCAAACGGCCTGTTCAGCTTGTGCGGGGCCCCGGTAGCGATGGTGTGCGCAAACGTCATCCCGGCGGCGGGTGTTCCTTTGAAGCCGCCGGTCCCCCAACCGCAGTTCACGAACATGTTTTCCACCGGGGTGGTGCCGACGATGGGCGAGGCGTCGAGTGTGGTGTCCACGATGCCGCCCCAGGTCCGGAGCACGTGGGCCCGGGCGAAGATCGGGAAGAGTTCGACGGCGGCTGCCATCTGGTGCTCGATCACATGGAAGGAGCCGCGCTGGCCGTATCCGTTGTAGGAATCAACGCCGGCGCCCATCACCAGCTCCCCCTTGTGGGCCTGGGAGACGTAGACGTGCACGTGGTTGGACATGACCACGGTGGGGTGGACAGGTTCGTGCAGTTCGGAGACCAGGGCCTGCAGTGGATGGGACTGGATGGGCAGCCGAAACCCAGCCATCTCGGCCAGCACGGAGCTGTGTCCGGCGGCGCAAAGGCCGACTTTTTCGGTGTGGATGGTGCCCTGGTTGGTTTTGACGCCGACGACGCGGTTGCCGTCCTTCAGGAAGCCGGTGACCTCGCAGTTCTGGATGATGTCCACGCCCAGTTCGTCGCATTTCCGGGCGAAGGCCCAGGCGACGTGGTCGTGCTTGGCGATGCCTGCGCGCGGCTGGTATGTGGCTCCCATGACGGGGTAGCGGATGTTGTCGTTGATGTTCAGGATGGGGCAGAGTTCCTTGACCTGCTGCGGATCCAGCCATTCAGCGTCCACGCCGTTGAGCTTGTTTGCTCCCACTCGCCGCATGCTTTCGCGCACGTCACCCAGGGTGTGGGCGAGGTTCATGACACCGCGCTGGCTGAACAGGAAGTCGTATTCGAGCTCCTCCGGCAGGATTTCCCAGAGCTTCAGCGCGTGCTCGTAGATGGCAGCGCTCTCGTCCCAGAGGTAGTTGGAGCGGATGATGGTGGTGTTCCGGGCCATGTTGCCGCCGGCCAGCCAGCCCTTCTCCAGGACGGCGATGTTGGTCATCCCGTGGTTCTTGGCCAGGAAGTAGGCCGTGGCCAGGCCGTGGCCGCCGCCGCCCACAATGACGGCGTCATAGGACGACTTGGGCTCCGGGTTCCGCCAGAGGAAATCCGGGTGTTCCGGGAGGTGGTGGGTGCTCACTGGGCCCCTCCAATCATTTCAGCCTCGAACGCGGCAATCTCGGTGCCGCTCCCGTCCTGGGAAAGATGCGAGTAGATGGGGAACTGCTCGGACAGGGCTGTGACCCGGGCGCGGAGTTCGACGGCGGTGGCGTCACTGAGGGTTCCGTCACCGGAGCTGCCGTCGGTGTTTCCGCCGATACTGGCGGCGGCGATGAGCGCCGTCGCGATGATGTCCGCTACTTCGGCGAATTCGACGGCGCCGAAGCCGCGGGTGGCAAGGGCCGGGGTTCCGATCCTGAGGCCGGAAGAGACCATGGGCGGGCGGGGGTCGAAGGGCACGGCGTTGCGGTTGACCGTGATGCCGATCCGGTGCAGGGCGTCTTCGGCCTGCTGTCCGTCCAGTTCAGAGTTCCGCAGGTCCACCAGGACCAGGTGCACATCGGTGCCGCCGTTGACCACGGAGATGCCCGACGCGGCAACGTCGTGGCGGAGCAGCCGCTCGGCCAGCAGCTTGGATCCCTGCAGGACGCGTTCCTGGCGTTCTTTGAACCCGGTGGAGGCGGCGATCTTGAAGGCCACCGCTTTAGCAGCGATGACGTGCTGGAGGGGGCCGCCCTGCTGGCCGGGGAACACTGCGCTGTTGATCTTGCGGGCGTACTGTTCCTTCGCGAGGATGACGCCACCGCGCGGGCCTCCGAGGGTCTTGTGCGTGGTGGTGGTGACGACGTCGGCATAGGGCACCGGATTGGGGTGGAGCCCCGCCGCCACGAGGCCGGCGAAGTGGGCCATATCCACCATGAGGTACGCGTCCACGAGGTCCGCGATCCTGCGGAACTCGGCGAAGTCGAGATGACGGGAGTACGCAGACCAGCCGGCCACGATCATGCGCGGGCGGTGCTCCAGGGCCAGGGCCTCCACTTCAGCCATGTCCACGAGGTGATCGGTCTTGCTTACGTGGTACGGGACCACGTTGTAGAGCTTCCCGGAAAAGTTGAGGCGCATGCCATGGGTCAGGTGGCCGCCGTGGGCCAGATCCAGGCCCATGATGGTGTCGCCCGGATCCAGCAGCGCGAACATTGCCGCGGCGTTTGCCTGGGCTCCTGAGTGCGGCTGGACGTTGGCGAACTCCGCACCGAACAGGGTCTTCACCCTGTCGATGGCCAGCTGCTCAATAACGTCCACGTGCTCGCAGCCGCCGTAGTAGCGCTTGCCCGGGTAGCCCTCGGCATACTTGTTGGTGAGGACCGAGCCCTGCGCCTCCATGACGGCGGCCGGCGCGAAATTCTCGGACGCGATCATCTCCAGCGTGGACTGCTGGCGGAACAGTTCCCGGGCAACAGCCTGTTGCACTTCGAGGTCAACCTGCTCCAGCGACTGGCTCAATGGCTCCATAGGTGTTGTTCCTTACGTCAGGCAGTACATCTAAAATACTTATTATCACGCACTGATATATTAGTGTTGATGCAATAATATGTTGCACATCACTAAGCGTCAATAGGAGCCACCATTGGCTTTTGAGCACACGATACGGAAAATTCTGTAACCGTAGCGTCCAGCCGGGCGAACCAGCACGACGTCCCGGAGCAATCCGGAACCATGGCTGCACCGAATCACTCATGAGACATTCCATGGTCGGCGAGGAGCGGCAGGTGACACTACTGGAAGGGGAACACTCCACTGAACCGCAGGGGTCGGCTGCCACTGCCAATGACGCAGCTGGTTCACCGCCAGGAGACCTATGCTGGAAAGTGATGGAAACTCCCAATGCGCCAAAGGTCGAGGCCCCGGCCGCCGTCACAGAGTCGCCTGCCGACGTCGGCCGGCACCTGGCTGGCCTGCTCGGCCGCATCGCCCAAGGCGACCAGGCCGCGTTCGCGGAGTTCTACCAGCTGACTTCGCGCAGGGTCTTCGGTATGGCCCGGAGAGTCCTGGTCGACCCCGAACTCAGTGAAGACGCCACCCAGGAGGTTTTCCTGCAGGTCTGGCAAAACGCCGCGAACTTCAATCCCGAGGCCGGGAGCCCGCTCTCGTGGCTGATGACAATTTCGCACCGCCGTGCCGTGGACAAAGTACGTTCTACACAGTCCTCCACCGACCGCGAAGCCCGGTACGGGGCCAGTACCCAGGACATCGATCACGATTCCGTATCTGATGAGGTAGGAAACAAGCTTGAGGCGGAGGCGGTGGTCCGATGCCTGGAAACACTGACCGCTACGCAGCAAGAATCCGTTCGGCTTGCCTACTATGGCGGCCTCACGTACCGGGAAGTTGCGGAGCAGCTGAACGCCGCAGTGCCCACCATCAAGTCCCGCATTCGCGACGGACTGATCCGATTGAAGACATGCCTGGGGGTGAGTTGAGATGACGGAAATGAACAATTCTGAAGGCAACCGACGGCCGGGCTCGTTCGGCGACGCCGTTGCCACGGACCTGGCTTCAGGGCGTGCCGTGGAACTGGCTGAGCTGTATGCCCTGGACGCCGTGACAGATGCCGAGCGCTCCGCCATTGATGAGTACATCTCCTCCGCGACTGAAGCTGAGCGCAGCTCCTTCTTGGAGCGGGTCCGCCAGGCCCGTGAAACGCTCGCGACAACATTCACGGCCGAGGAGGAGCCACCCGTGGATCTCTTCGCGCGCATTGCGTCGCAACTGCCCGCCCAGCCGACCCCGCAACCCAAGAAAACAACCATGGACGGCGATGATCTGTCCGTATTGAGGCAACGCAGGGAAGAACGACGCCGTCCGGCCGGTGCACGCCGTTGGCTTGCGGGCGTCGCTGCGGCGGCAGTCATAGCACTCGGCGGGGTGGGCGTAGGCGCCTACATCGCGGACCAGAATGATCCGCTGAACCAGGTTGTCCGGGCCGACGATGTCCGCGAAGCATCCGTGGACGTGTCCGGCGGTGGAACCGCCACCCTTCTGATCTCCCCGTCGAAGGATGCAGCGGTGGTCAAGATGAACGGCGTGCCCGCCCCGCCGGCGGGCAAGGTCTACCAGATGTGGCTGATCCCGAAGGATGGCTCAGCACCGGTTTCCCAGGGCCTGATGGACGAAGCTGCACTGTCCAAACCCGCCGTCGTGAAGGGAATCGCATCCGCCGCATCCCTCGGCATCACGGTGGAGCCGGTGGGAGGCTCAGCCGTCCCGACGCTGCCTACGGTGGCCGACGCCGCTCTGGGCGCCTGAGAGACGCATATGACAGGCGTTACAGGTGGCAATCCTAGAAGCCGGCGATGGTCCCCGGGCCGTTGACTGTAACGACGTGGAACGCTTCTGCGCTGCGGCCATCAGCCATTCCGGCGCGCTTGGCATTCGCGGACATTCCCTTGCGGACCTCGGCTTCCATCGCGGCGGCATCGGGGTGCTGGCTGACGTGGACGTGGATGGCCTGGAGTTTCTGCTCCACGTGGTCAGTGACGTCCACAAAGTGGTTCTCGCGCTCATCCGGTCCCGCGTAGAGCCAGAGCCACGGCAGCTTGTAGGCCGCCAAGCCTGATTCGGCAAGCTCCGGATAGGCGAACGGGTTCTCCACGGCAGGGTAGACGGCTCGCGTCACGGCTTCCCCGACCGCGAGGTGGTCCGGGTGGCTCTTCTGGATCCTGCCCCAGTTCCGCTCCGGATGCATTGCCACGACGACGTCGGGCCGGATTTCGCGGACCAGTTTCACCACACCAAACATCACCTGGTGGTTCGGCTCGAGGAAGCCGTCCCGCTCATTGAGGTAACGGATGTCGGTGACCCCAACGAGCCCCGCAGCCCGCTCCTGCTCGGCGGCCCGCAAAGCGATGATCTCCGCCCGGTGGGCGGGATCGAAGCCTCCGGCGTCGCCGTCGGTCATGATGCAGTAGGTGACCTGCACTCCGGCTGCCGTCCAGGCAGCTATGGTGCCCGCGGCACCAAAATCGATGTCGTCCGGATGCGCTGCGAAGCAGAGCACCCGTTCAACCCGGTGCTTGTCCGGGTTGAACGGGCTCTGCGCTGGAACAGCATGGTCAGTCAAGGATCAGCCTTTGCGCTTCTTGATCTCTTCTGTGGCTTGGGGAAGGACGTCAAAGAGGTCCCCGATGATGCCGAAGTCGGCGATCTCAAAGACAGGCGATTCAGCGTCCTTGTTCACGGCCACAATGACCTTCGCCGTCTGCATTCCGGCCTTCTGCTGGATGGCACCGGAGATGCCAACGGAAATGTAAAGCTGCGGCGAGACCGTCTTTCCGGTCTGGCCCACTTGGGCGTCGTGGCTGATCCAGCCGGCGTCTGTCGCCGCACGGGAGGCTCCCACGGCAGCGCCCAAGGCATCGGCCAGCTGCTCTACCGGACCGAAGTCACCGTCCAGGCCACGCCCGCCAGCCACCACGATCCGCGCGTCGGTCAGGTCCGGGCGGCCGCTGGCGGTCTTCTGCTGGCGTTCAGTGATACGTGCTGCCGCGGCCGTGCTGTCGGCCGGGACCTCAATGGTTGCCGCTTCGGGCGAACTCGGAGCCGTTGCCGGCTCCGGCGTCACGTTGTTGGCCTTCACCGTCAGCACGGAAACCGGCGTCGTGGCCTTCGCAGCAGTGGTGTACGAGCCCGCCAGGACGGATTTGTGTGCTGTACCGTCGGCATCAACCGCCACAACGTCCGTGATGACTCCTGCGTTCAGCCGGATACCCAGCCGCGCCGCAATCTCCTTGCCCTCGGGCGAGTTGTCCAGGAGTACGGTGCCGGCACCTGTCGCAGCCACGGCGGCGGCCAGATAGGCGGCCTTGGGTGCCACGAGATAGTCGTCCAGGTCCTGGGCCGACGGACGGAAGACCGCGCCGACGCCGTATTCGGCAAGCGCGGCCGAAACGCCGCTGTGCAGCTCGCCGTTCAAGGCAACGGCGGTCTCGCCCAGGGAACGCCCAAGGGTCAGCAGTTCGAGGCTGCTCTTCTTCAGGGCGTCGCCCGGGTTATCGATGAATACGAGTACGTTTGCCATGTCTGTGATCCCTCTTAAAGCAGCTTCTGTGCGGCCAGGAAGTCGACGAGCCTGATACCCGCGTCGCCTTCGTCTGTGATGATTGTTCCGGCGGTGCGCGGCGGGCGTTCCTCCGCAGACGTCACCGTGGTCCAGGATCCTGCGCGGCCCACCTGCGAGGGATCAACTCCGATGTCCTGGAGGGAGAGGGTGGTGATGCTCTTCCGCTTAGCGGCGATGATGCCCTTGAAATTGGGATACCGCGGCTCGTTGATCTGGTCCGTCACCGACACCACCGCGGGGAGTGATGCTTCAACAGTCTCCGAGTAGGTATCGGCGTCCCGGCGGGCGGTGAGCCGTCCGCCGTCGACCTCCAGGGACGACGCAAACGTGACCTGCGGGAGACTGAGCCGCTCCGCCAGCTGCGCCGGCACAAGGGACGTTTCACCGTCCGTGGATGCCATGCCGGTGAGTACGAGGTCCACCGGGGCACCCGCTCCGAGGTGGCGGATGGCTGCTGCGAGGGCCAGTGACGTGGCGGCTGCGTCCGAGCCGGCCAGGGCGTCGTCAGTGAGGTGCACACCTTCGGTGGCGCCCATCTGCAGCGATTTTTTCACAGCGTTCACTGCACCCGCCGGCCCCATGCTCAGGGCAATGACCTGGTTGCCGGCCTTACTCCCGCCGCGGGCTTCGGCCAGCTGCAGTGCGGCTTCCAGGGCGTATTCGTCCAGCTCGGACAGGATGCTTTCGTCGCGGTCCGTGGTGTAGCCCTCCCCGTTGAGGTGACGGTCAAACTGCGCGTCCGGTACATGCTTGACCAGGACGATGATCTTCAATGTCTCTTCCACTGTATTTACAGCAGCCTTCCATGCTTGTGGATAGCCAGCCGGGTGAGGTCGTGGCCGCGGAACGCCCGGGGTTCGGGTAGCTTCTAGCTAACCATATAGCCGGGCCCCGGGCCCGTCCCGTTAACCCCTGTGTCAGCCTGCCTTGCCAGGACAGGAAAAACGACGACGGCGGGGCACCGTCTGAGGTGACCTCCGCCGTCGTGGGGGCTGCTTTTGCTGTGCTTCCTACTGGTCGGGCGCGGTACCCAGCGTGACATCGAGCGTCTGCTCCTGGCCGTTGCGCAGGACGGTGATCTTCACCGTGGATCCCCCGGCCTGTTCGCGGACAGCGGCCGTCAGCTGGTTGGGATCGCTGATGGTCAGGTCATTGAACCTGGTCACGACGTCGCCCACCTTGATGCCCGCCTTGGCGGCCGCGGAACCGGATTCGACGGTGGCGACGTCTGCCCCCACGGAGAATCCGGACGATGAACCGGAGGTGGACTTGTCCTTGACGCTCACGCCCAGCTGGCCGTGGGACACCTTGCCGTTAGCAATGATCTCCTGGGCAACGCGCTTGGCGTTGTTGATGGGGATGCTGAAACCCACGCCGATGTTCCCGCTCTGGGATGATGAGGTCGAGTCTGAACCGGCCGAGGCAATGGCCACGTTGACCCCGATGATCTCACCCTTGCTGTTGACCAGCGCGCCGCCGGAGTTCCCGGGGTTGATGGCGGCATCAGTCTGGATGACATTGATGGAAATGGAGCCTTGGCCTGTGGCGTTCTGGCCCTGGCCGCCGTCCGGAGGTGCGAACTGGAAGCCCTGATCTCCGCCTTGGGACTTGTCGCCATCCTTCGGTGCCGCCGACGAAGCAACGCTGATGGTCCGGTTGAGCGTTGAGACAATGCCGTCAGTCACCGTGCCGGTCAGACCCAACGGGGAACCGATGGCGATGGCCGTGTCCCCCACATTGAGCTTTGAAGAATCTCCAAGGGTGGCTGCGGTCAGGCCGGAGGGGTCGTCCACCTTGATGACTGCGAGGTCAGAAAGTGGATCGGTGCCCACAACCTTGGCGGTCAGGACCTTGCCCGCACTTGTGCGGACCTCAATGGCGGCACTCGCTGTCTGGCCGTCCAAGGTCACCACGTGGGTGTTGGTCAGGATATGACCATCGTTGTCCAGGATGATGCCGGAGCCGGTGCCGCCCGAGCTGCCAGTCGTGGCGCTGATAGTCACCACGCTGGGGGACGCTTTCAATGCCGCAGCCGTGATGGCATTGACGTCGTCCTTGTTGTTGACGATGACGGTTTCCGGCTGGCTGCTGCTGCTTGCCGAGGACGGGGAGCCGTTGTTGAAAAGGTTCGCGGATCCTACGGTGGCCACGCCGCCGCCCACCAGGCCGGCGGCCAGGATGCTGGCCACCAGCGTGCCCACGCCGAACGTTGCTTTCCTACGAGGCGCATCAGCCGGATTCGGAGTGGTGCCAAGCCCGCCGGGCGATGCCGCATGGGCCCCGTGCTGGGCGTATTGCTGACCGGGGTGGTACTGGCCCGGATTCTGGTTCTGGTGCTGCCCGTAAATGTGCTGGCCCTGGTTGTGTGGGGCGGTGTTCTGCTGGCCGGGGTTCTGCTGGCCGTAGAACGGTTCCCGCGGAGGATAGACAGGACGCGGTGCCCCCGGAAGCTGTTGGGTGGGGTGTTCACCCTCCTGCGGGCGGTCCAGGCTCTCCGTCGGATTATCGTGCCCGTCGGAACCCGCGCCGGCGCCTTCGGTACCGCGCTGATCCCCGCTTGCGGCCGCCTTGGGATGGTGCAGGGCGGGATCGTGCAGCGGCGCAGGGCTTTCCCCATGCCGCTGTTCAGGCTGCTGCCCGTCCTGCGGTTCCGGCACCTGCCGTGAGCCCGGATTCCGGTTCTCAGGCGCTGCACCCGGCGTTGGGTTCTCAGTCATTGGACTTCCTTTCATCCTCGTCTGTATTAACTATGGACTCCTTGGCTGGAACTAGCGCGGACGTTAGCTGGGAGGTTCCTGAATGACGATCCGGGAGTTTGTCCAGCGACTTGCCATGCCCCCCAGTTCGTTTCGCTGGTGGCATATTCACCGTTGTGGACGCACCAATAGGTGCACCATAGAATCAAGAGGAATTGCCACAGCGACCTGCGGCTTTACACCACGCGTGGGGGCGCTGCTGCATTCTGAGACGACTGATTCGTCCCGAATCGGTGTCAGGCGTGCTGAAGGGTTGCACATGCGGTCAAAGTTCAAACGTATTCTCGCCGTGATCGGCCTGACCGGGCTGTTGGCGGTTCCCGCTGGCGCGGCCTGGGCCGAACCGCCCGTGACTCTGGACCCAGTCACGAAGATTGTCGATTCGGCCGGGGTCCTGGGAGGCGACAAAGCCAAAGTTGAGGCTGCCATCAAGAAGCTTGGAACCGACCACTCAACGGTGCTCCACGTCGTTACCGTCAAGAAGTTCGAAAGCCCCAACGAGCGCGAAGCCTGGACGGACCAGGTAGCCGAACAGGCCGGCCTGGGATCCAATGCCCTGATCTTCGCCGTTGCTACCGATACAAGGCAGTACAACCTGAATAAGGGCGGCAGCAAGATCACCACTGCCCAAATTGAAAACATCAAGAGCAAAGCCATCGGCCCGCAGCTTGCGAATGGCAACTATGCCCAGGCCGCGATAGATGCTGCGGCGGCCATCGGCGACGCCGCTGGCGGCGGCAGCGGTAATGTCCCCGGCGACGGCGCCGGCACCGCAGTCCTGGTCGGAACCGGAGTCGTCGCTGTCGGAGGGGCAGGCGCCTACCTCTACTTCCGCAACAAGCGGAAGAAGGCGGCCCAAGCATCCAGCGCCAGTTATGGCCCGCAGGGCCAGGAGCTGGATCCTCTGGCGTCGCTCAGTGTGGAGGAACTCCGTCGCAAGAGCGGCTCCCTGATCATCGAGGCCGATGACGCCATCAAGTCCAGCGAGCAGGAACTCGGGTTTGCCCAGGCGCAGTACGGCGATGCCGCCATCGGCAACTTCACCAAGGCGCTGGCGGAAGCCAAGGGCCACATGTCCGAATCGTTCAAGCTGCAGCAGCAGCTGGACGACCATATTCCGGACACCGAAGAGCAGCAGCGGAGCTGGCTGGGCGAAATCATCCGCCGTTCCGAGGCCGCCCTGGCGTCGCTGCAGGAGCAGAAGGCCGATTTCGATTCATTGCGGGAGTTGGAGAAGAATGCCCCGCAGGCCTTGGCAGCTGTCAGCGCAGGGGCGCAGGAGGCGGATGCGAAGATCGCCAGTGCCGAACAGTCGCTGACCGCTCTGCGCGCCAAGTATGCAGACAGCGCCCTGGTACAGGTATCGGACAACATCACCCAGGCAAAGGAACGCCTGGCCTTTGTGCAGAACGCCGAGGCCGCAGCCCAGGAGAAGCTCTCTGCCGGCGAGGCCAGCCTGGCAGCCGTCGCCGTCCGGGCGTCGGAAGAGAGCCTGCACCAGACCAACGTTCTCCTCGACGCCATAGCCAAGGTCTCCTCCAGCCTGGACGAGGCCCGTAACGGCCTCGAGGCCGCCGTCGTCGAGACTTCCCAGGACCTAGCCCAGGCGAAGGCCATGATCCAGTCCGGGGCCCACCCCGAACTGGCAGGCCCGGTGGCCGGAGTTGAGGCTGCCTTGGGCCAGGTCAAAGCGGAGATCCAAGGCGGCAAGATTGACCCCATCGCCACCTTGGACCGAGTGGAAAGCGCCCATCAGGCCTTGGACCAGGCTCTGACCGGCATCCGGGACCAGCAGGAGCAGGCCCGGCGCGCCCAGGCCTCGCTGCAGCAGACCATCATGGCCGCCCAGGCCCAGATCAGCGCCACCTCCGACTACATCACTGCCCGGCGTGGCGGAGTAGGGACGGAGGCCCGCACCCGGTTGGCTGAATCGCAGCGCAATCTCGACTACGCGCTTTCCATCTCGCGCAACGATCCCGTGACGGCACTCACGTATGCCCAGCAGGCCCACGCGTTGGCCGCACAGGCGGCCCAGCTTGCCCAGGCCGACGTGGACAACTTTGGCGGCTATGCCAACCAGGGCTATGGCGGCGGAGGAATGTTCGGCGGAGGTGGCGGAGGAGGGCTGGGTGGTGCCATCCTGGGCGGCATTCTCATCAACTCCATCCTCAACGGCGGCGGTGGCGGCGGCTGGGGCGGCGGCCACAGCGACGGCGGCGGCTGGGGCGGCGGAGATTCCGGCGGAGGCGACTTCGGCGGTGGCTGGGGCGGAGACTCCGGCGGCGGCGGGGATTTCTAGTTGGATGAAAGCTAGCGCCAGCCGGAACGATCCGGCGGCGGATAGAAGCGGTACAACAACTGTTCACTGATTTCAGTGGCCACCACTGAGCAGGACGAAAGGTAACACCATGGTTAAGCAGTCCATTTTCGGCCGGATCGCGCAGCTCGCAAAGGCGAACATCAACACCTTGCTGGACAACGCTGAGGATCCGCAGAAGATGCTGGACCAGATGGTCCGGGACTACACCAACAACATCGCGGAGGCTGAATCCGCAGTTGCCCAGACCATCGGCAACCTGCGCATGCTCCAGGACGACTACCACGAGGACATCAAGAACGCCCGCGACTGGGGCAACAAGGCCCTCGCAGCCTCACGCAAAGCAGACGAGTACCGCAGCAGCGGCGATGTGGTCGACGCCGAGAAATTCGACAACCTTGCCAAGGTTGCCCTGCAGCGCCAGATGGCTGCTGAGAGCGAGGCGAAGGGCGCTGAGCCCAGCATCGCGTCCCAGACCGAGGTGGTTGACAAGCTCAAGTCCGGCCTTGACCAGATGAAGGGCAAGCTAAACGAGCTCACCAGCAAGCGCAACGAGCTCGTGGCCCGCTCCAAGACGGCAGCGGCCCAGTCCCAGGTCCACGACGCCATCAAGAGCATCGACTTCATGGATCCCACCAGCGAGGTGGGCCGCTTCGAAGAGAAGATCCGCCGCGAAGAGGCCAAGGTCCGGGGCCAGCAGGAACTTGCCGCCTCCAGCCTGGACGCCCAGTTCAACCAGCTTGAGGACCTTGGCGAGCAAGTAGAAATCGAGGCTCGCCTGGCTGCGCTCAAGTCCGGCGGCGCCAAGCCCGCCATCGGCGCATCCGGTGCCCACGCAGCTTCGGAATCGACCGTCGACGAAGCCGATTTCGACAAGCTCTAGCCAGCAACGGGGCCAACAGCCCGCCGTTCCAGCAAAGGCCGGGGTTCATGATGAACCCCGGCCTTTGCCGTGGAGACCTTCAGGAGGGCCAAGGACGGCTGTGTGGCGTCAGGAGGCCCCAGCGGGCCACTGTGGGGTGCCTGCCGGCGCTCAGCGGCTGACTTTGCCCATCAGTGAGGCAATGGGGCGCAGGAAGATGGGCCGTGCCAGGAACCAGGCCGCGACCATAACGGCAACCGACGCGGCGAACACCCAGAATCCGAACCAGCCGGCGTCGTCGCTTCCGCCGTACATGTGGTTCAGGTTGCGCAGGGCTCCCGTGGCCAGGACCAGGAAAACATGCACCGCAACGAACGCCACAAAGTAGATCATGACGGGGAAATGGATAGCCCGCGCCAGCTCGATCGGGTAGGCCTTGTTCAGGGCGGCTGCCTTCTTCGGCCAGGCGGAGGAGGTCCGGATGCCGGAGATGAAGGCAAGCGGTGCGGCAATGAAAACCGTGACGAAGTAGGTGAGCAGCTGGAGCGCGTTGTAGTTCACCCAGCCGTTCTCGGTAGGCCAGTTCAGGGACGCGTATTGAAGGGCCGCTGACAATGCATTCGGAACGGCATCCCAGCTCGTGGGAACGATCCGCATCCATTGCCCCGTGGCGAACAGCAGGATCGCGAAAACCACGCCGTTAAGGATCCACAGTGCGTCCAGGGTCAGGTGGAACCAGAGTTCCAGCGTGATCTTGGTGGGGGGCGTCTTGGTCTTGATCAGGCCCTTGTTATTTCGCGTCCAGTGTCCGCTGGGGCGCGTGGTGGTCCGCACCTGCCAGCCCGTGCGGATGATGAGGAGCAGGAAGAAAGCGTTCAGGAAATGCTGCCATGCCAGCCAGGCAGGAAATCCTACCGGTGCACCGTCGGGAAGCTCTGAGTGGCCAGGATAGTCCGCCAGGAAAGAGGCAACCGCCGGGAGGCCCGTCATCCACTTGGCAAGCAGCACTACCAGCACCAGCGCTACGAGAACGGCAGGAACACCCCAGTACAGTCTTGACCGCTTGCCCGTGGCGGAGCCGGGCTTCTTCGTGGGTGTGGACATCGAACAACATTCCTCTCGAGAATGATTGACCAGTGCTCAAAATGTGAGGCTCTGCGAAAGAGAATACTAGGAACTACTAGTATTCTCAGAAAAAGAAGGCCCCGGCCGGCATATCTGCCGGTCGGGGCCTTCACATAGTTGCGGGGACAGGATTTGAACCTGTGACCTCTGGGTTATGAGCCCAGCGAGCTACCGAACTGCTCCACCCCGCGTCGCTTGATCAACTCTACCCTAGTTTTGCGGGCACTTTCTCCACTGCGGGCGTGTGCCGCCGAAGCCGTGGGAACCGCGGCCGCTTAAACAAGAAAGCCCGGATCTGTTTCCAGTATCCGGACTTTCCGTCAGTTGCGGGGACAGGATTTGAACCTGTGACCTCTGGGTTATGAGCCCAGCGAGCTACCGAACTGCTCCACCCCGCGTCGCAAGATCAACACTACCGCCCGGTGAACGGGAGGCCAAATCGGGATGACGTGATGTGCGTCTCGGCTCTGGCTTAATGAGCTTCTGACATGGGAGAACGTCCCGCTGCCCACCAGACGCCAGCAGCCCGGCCGCGCTCTCACTGGAGCGGGGCCGGGCTGCTGGAGCTGCCAGTTTCTGGCTGGTCTTTATCTGTTGCTCGCTGTCAGTTGCTCGCCGCAGGCGACGGTGTTGCCGTCCCCGTGGCGCTTCCGGACTGTACGGCCGTAGGAGCGGCTGTAGGCGACGGTGTGGCCGTAGGAGGCGGCGTGGGCTCTGGAACTATAGCGGGGATCTTGGCTTCAGCGTCCAGGGCCTTCTGGAGCGCGGCAGCGAGCTTCTTCTGCTGCTCCCCGTACGCCGCGAAGTCACCTGCAGCCAGGGCCGCTTGGCCCGCCCTGATGGCGGCATTCGCCTCGTCCAGCGCGGCCTTCAGTTCAGCCTTGGCATCCGCCACGCCTGTGGGCGGGGTGGCTCCGGGATTGACGGGAGTCTGGCCGTTGTTGCCGGAGTCACCCGCTGCCGCGCCAGAGTCTCCGCCGAACAGCTGTTTGAGGGCCTCGTCAAGGGTGGCGGCGAAGCCCACCTTGTCTCCAAACGCCACCAGCACGCGCTGCAGGGTGGGGTAGGACGTCTCACCCGTTGACTTGAGGTAGACCGGTTGGACGTACAGGATGCCCCCGCCCACCGGAAGGGTGAGGAGGTTGCCGTTCAGCACGTCCGAGGCGCCCTGGCGGAGCAAGTTCAGCGCCTGCGAGACCGTGGGGTCCGAGTTGAACTTGTTCTGCGCCTGCCCGGGACCCGGAACCTGCGTCTCCGGCGGAATCTGGAGAAGCCTCAGCTTGCCGTAGCTCTCGGCCTTGACGCCCTTCTGGTTGCCCGCGTCCGAGTCGGCTGCCAGGAATCCGTAGAGGACGTTGCGTGCGCTTCCGTTCACAATCTGCGGAATAAACGACGATGTGAGCTGGAAAGCTGGCTGCTCCTGATCCGGCATTTGCAGCGACATATAGAACGGGGGCTGTTTGACATCGGTGGCGGAATCCGCGGTGGGATCCGCCGGCACGCTCCATACTTCGTCACTCTTGTAGAAGCTGACGGGATCCGTGACGTGGTAGCGGCCCAGGAGTTCGCGTTGGACCTTGAACAGGTCCTCCGGATACCGGACGTGGCTCATGACGTCCGCCGACATCTCCGAGTAGGGCTTAAGGGACGTCGGGAAGACTTTCTGCCAGGACTTCAGGATGGGATCCTGATCGTCCCACGCATACAGGGTCACCGAACCGTCGTAGGCGTCCACTGTGGCCTTGACCGAGTTCCTGATGTAGTTCACCGAACTGTTCGGCAGGGCCACCGCCCGTCCGGCAGTGGTCTGCGAGTCGGCGGTGGCCTCGGACAGCTGTTCCTGCTGCGAATACGGGTAGTACTGGCTGGTGGTGTAGCCGTCCACGATCCACTTGACCCGACCGTCCACGACTGCGGGATAGGCATTCCCGTCCACGGTCAGGTAGGGGGCCACTTTCTGGACCCGCTCGCGCGGGTTCCGGTCATAGAGAATCTGGGACTCCTCATTGACCCCGTCGGACAGCAGCAGGTCAGAAGACTGGAATTTGATTGCGTACAGGACCTTGTTGAAGAAACTGCCCACGTTGGGCCCGCCGTTGCCAGTAAAGGTGTACTGGGTCTCGCCGTCACCCTCCTTGCCGGAAGGCCTGTCCTGCTCACGGTTGGGAGCCCCCTCAGGGGCGCCCACTATGGAGTATTCCGGGGAACTTTCACCGAAGTAGATCCGCGGCTCGTAGGTGGAATCGTCGCCAAGGACGCCGGTGGACGGAATACCCGACTGGAGGAACTCGGGCTTGCCATCAACCGTGAACTTGTTTCCCTTGGCCGCGACAACGCCATAGCCGTGCGTGTAGACGACGTGCTGGTTGAGCCAGCCCTGTTGGTTGGTCGCGACATTGCCGGGGTTCAGCTCGCGAACAGCGATGACGGTGTCCTGCACTTTTCCGTCCACCTCGTAGCGGTCCACGTTGAGTGCCTGCGGGAACTGATAGTACGGGCGGTACTGCTCGAGTTGCGAGAACGCATCCGAGATCAGATTCGGGTCAAGCAGCCGGATGTTGGCGGTGGTCTGGGCGTCCGGCGCGAGGGCACCTGTGGTGGCGGTGTTCGTGGCGTTGTACCGCTCCACCTGGATCTTGTCCAAGCCGTAGGCTGCGCGTGTCAAATCGATGTTGCGCTTGATGTACTGATTCTCCAAGGTCTGCTCGGAGGGGCGCACCTGGAACTGCTGGATCACCCACGGATAGACACCTCCGGCAAGGATCGAAGTGATGATCAGCATGGCCGTGCCAATGACGGGCAGGCGCCAGCGGCCGATCACTGCTGCGACGATGAAGAGGATAGCCACCAGTGCGGCCGCGACAGCCAGGATGGCCTTGGTAGGGATGACCGCGTTCACGTCCGTGTAGAGCGCGCCGGCCCAGCGGCCTCCATTGTTCTGGACGGACGCATACCGGTCCAGCCAGAAATTGGCGCCCAAGAGAAGGAGGAATGTGGCGCCTGTGACGGCCAGGTGGATCTGGGCGGCGCGGCTGGTGAAGATGCCCCGTTCCATGAGCCGGATGCTGCCGTAAAGGTAGTGGGTCAGAATGCCGGCGATGCCGGCGATGACCACAACGCTGATGAGGAAGCCCGTGATGAATCCCAGGAACGGAAGCGTCATGAGGTAGAAGCTGATGTCCAGGTTGAACACGGGATCGTTCTGGCCGAACGACTCCTGGTTGAAGAACAGCAGCACTTTCTGCCACTGACTGGCAGCAGCGCTGCCGGCGAACAACCCGAACATGATGGGCAGTCCAACCATCACAACCCGGCGGACCGGCTCCAGCTGGGCCTGGTAGCGGTTCAGGTTGTCACGGATTTCGGAGTCGGGGGCATATACCGGCCGGGCATGGTAGGCAATCCGGATGGCGAAAAAGACGGCCAGGAACATGACGGCGAAGCCCGCGGCGAAGATCCCGATGCGTGCCAGGTTTTCCGTCAGGAACACTTCAAAGAAACCGAGCTGCCTGTACCAGAGAACGTCAGTCCACACGTTGGCGAAGAAGATGAAACCCACCACAACAAGGGCAACAACTATCAGCGTGGGTGTCAGAGCGCCGCGTCTTGAGACGGGTCTTCCGGGCGGGATGGGGCTGGTGGGACGTGACAAACTCGGTACCTCATAGCTAGTCGTCAGATTTACATTCGAAGCGTGCGTGCGAGCGACGTCCGCCACCAGTCAAGCGTGTGGCAACGTCCGTCATATCTGCCACGAGTGGCAGTAAAGCTTAGTTCCTGGCCTCAGTCTAGTTGCTGGTGCAGCCAGGCAGGCCGGACGTGTCCTGGCCGGAGCCAGCGAGTTCGACGGCGCTTCGCGCCTCAGCGAGGTTCTCCACTTTCACCACTTGCAGTCCATCCGGAATGTGCCCCACGACATCGTCGCAATTTGCCGCGGGAGCAAGGAAAAGCGTGGCTCCGCCGGCTCTTGCTCCCTGCATTTTCTGGCCGATCCCGCCGATGGGGCCCACTACCCCGTCCGGAGAAATCGAGCCCGACCCTGCGACGTGCTTACCGCCGGTGAGATCTCCCGGAGTCACGGTGTCAATGATGCCCAACGAAAACATCAGCCCGGCACTGGGACCGGCCACGTTATCGAGTGCGATGTTCACGTCGAACGGGAAGGAAAACCGGTATTTGAGCATGACGCCAAGAATGTAGCGGCCGGCGCCGTTGTCCACTGGCGTCACGGTCTCAGTGACAGCCTCCCCGGCCCGCTCCACCACAACAGAGACCGGCTTCCCCTTTCCTGCGGCCAGCTCGTCCTGTATGACGGACAAGGTGGTGATCGGCTTGCCATTGATGGACTCGAACACGTCGTCCGGTTCGATCTTGCCCTCAGATGGCGAACCGTCGGAAAGGCCAGCGGCCTGGAGCTGCTGGCCAAAAGGGATTTTGAGTTCCCTCAACGCGGAAGCGACAGCGTTCTCCTTGGAAGTGGTCATGGCCACGGCACCTTGTTCCGAGGCCTCTTCCTTCGTGGTCCCGGTGGGATAAATCAGTTCCTCCGGATAGACCGCCTTGGTACGGTCAAGCCAGGCGGCAAACGCGCCGAGAAGGCTGACCGGGCCGTTGGGGCCGCCGTCGACATAGACGGTTGTCAGGTCCAGGTTCCCTTTCGCGGGATAGGTTTCGTGGCCCGTAACACTGATGACGGGGCTGCCCTTGGCCTGGCCCAGTGTGTTGAACGTCGGGCCGGCTGTCTCCACGACGTAGGGCACCGGAATTGTTCCGGCCGCAAGTCCAAGCCCCAAGGCCAGCAGGCCGGAGACCATCATGACGGAGACCCTGTTGTCCCTGGGGCTCTCCATCCGCGGCCCTGGCCCCTCCGGGGACAGGGCATGGCGTGTGGCACCGCCAGGTACTTCATCGGCCGCTGCTGCGCCGGGGTTGAGCCTGTCAGCGTGGTCCTCGGATGGATGTTCGCCACGGGTAGTAGTCACCCAAGCAACACTACGCGTTTCCGCCTCCCGCCAGCTCTTTGCCTACAGCGAACGTGGACCTTCTCCGGCAGACAGCCGACCCTCCCCGGGGTACCGTGAAGTTGAACAGTCACACCGACGATCGGCGGGATCATGACCTCCAACCCACTCAATCCGTCCAATGGCGACGACACGCCAAAGGATCCGTTGACAGAAATGCTGCAGAACCTCATGGGCGGCAAGGGGCTGGAAAACATCGACCCCGCCGAGCTGGCCAAGGCAGCGGGCCTGCCCGACGACCCCAACCTCCTGGCGCAGATGTTCTCCCAGGTCCAGGCGATGATGAGCGCTCCCTCGGAAGGACCCGTTAACTGGCAGCTCGCACACGAGAATGCGCGGCGGGTTGCTGCCAGCAGCACTGACCCTTCAGTCACCTCCGTGCAGTCGCGCGAAGTGGACGAGGCCCTCCGCCTCGCCGAATTGTGGCTCGATCCGGTCACGGATCTGCCCGCCACCGGCCTGATCGGCCGCGCATGGTCCCGCGCTGAGTGGGTGGAGGCCACCCTCGGAACCTGGAAGAGGCTCACCGAACCGGTCGCGAACAGCATCGCCAACGCTCTGTCGAGCGCCATGACCGAGCAGATGCCAGAGGAAATGAAGTCCATGATGGGCGGTGCCTCTTCCATGCTGCAGAACATGGGCGGGGCCATCTTCGGGATGCAGCTTGGGCAGGCGATCGGCGCCCTGTCGGCCGAGGTGGTCAGCTCCACGGACATCGGCGTGCCGCTGGCCGACCTCGAGATGGCACTGCTGCCGGCGAACGTCACCTCCTTCGGCGAGGGCCTGAGCCTGCCGGAGAACGACGTCCGCCTTTTCCTGGCGGTCCGCGAGGCTGCCCACGCGCGCCTGTTCATCCAGGTTCCGTGGCTGCGGGGTCACCTGCTCGGCGCGATCGAGGCCTACGCACGCGGCATCCACATCGACACGTCGAGGATCGAGGAGCTGGCCCGGGATCTTGATCCCAGCAACCCGGAAGGCATCCAGGAGGCACTGTCCCAGGGCGTCTTTATGCCACAGCGGACACCCGCACAGGAACAGGCCCTGGAAAAGCTCGAGACGGCCTTGGCTCTGGTTGAAGGGTGGGTGGACGAACTGACCGCCGCCGCCACGGAGAAGCTGCTGCCCTCCGCGGCTGCCCTGCGTGAAGCTGTCCGCCGGCGCCGTGCCACCGGAGGTCCCGCGGAGCACGCGTTCTCTTCATTGGTGGGGCTGGAACTGCGTCCCCGCCGCCTGCGTGAGGCCGCCGCCCTGTGGGCGAGCCTCAAGGACGAACGTGGCATCGAGGGCCGCGATGCCATCTGGCAGCACCCCGATCTGCTTCCGACCGCCGAGGACCTCGATGATCCGCACGGCTTCAGCGGCCGCCGCAAACTGGCGGAAGCCAGCGACAGCGAAGTTGACGATGCGCTGCAGAAACTGTTGAACGGCGGCTTCGACGAAGCCCCGGAACCCGACGCCGACGCCGACGGGAAGCCCACGACGAATACGGCAGAAACCACCGATGAGCCAGCGGCTGGAGAATCAGCTGCCGAGGAACCCCGTAAGGGTTCCGACGCAGGCAAACCCGGCAACGGCTCTGACGACGCAGCCGAGGGCGAGCAGGGTTCGGACGACACCGGTTCGGACGAAACCGGCGAAGGCGGGCAGCCAAAGAGTTAGGCCAGAGGCTTAGTCGACGTCGGTCGGCTGGAGATTGTCCGGCGCCACGGTGTCCGGCTGGAGGCCGCGCGCGGTGGCGAAAGAAACCCCCTCCAGGAATGCCTTGGCCCGCTGTGTCTCCGGATAGGCCTCCAGCAGCTTCCAGAAGGCGGCGTTGTGCCCGGCCACCAGCAGGTGGGCCAGCTCGTGGAGGAGCACGTAGTCGATGACCCACTGCGGCATGGGCCTGAGCTTCTCGGAGAGCCTGATGGTGCCCTCGGACGGCGTTGCCGACCCCCAACGGGAGTTTTGGTTACTGACCCAGCGGACCGACGTCGGCACAGCCCGACCGCCGAGGTAACGGGCGGAGAGGTCGGCGGCGTGGGCCGCCAGCGCGGCTTCCGTGGCCGGGTGTTTCTTTCCCTTGTGGAGGCGCCTCTCCCCCTGGCGGTGCAGCTTCTCCAGCATCCGGTGCACCCATTCGGATTCCTGGGCCGCGGTGAACCGGGCCGGTATGGCCACCACTGCCGTTCCGTTTTCCCAAAAAGCCGCAACGGTCCGTGTACGGCGGGCCGACCGCCTCACCTCGACAGGAGCCCCGTCCGGTGTGGTCAGCCGCAGCGCCACAGGCGCCTCCGCCCGGTGTCTCACAGGGTGGTGCTTTCAACCAGGACACGGAGCACGTCTTCGCCGTAGCGTTCCAGTTTTGAAGGCCCGACGCCGGCGAGGGAGGCCAGTTCCTCAAGGGAGGCAGGCTTGGCCTCCGCTATAGCCGTCAGCGTGGCGTCCGTAAACACCACGAAGGCGGGCACGTCGGACGAGAGTGCGACTTCCTTCCGCCATTGCCGGAGCGCGTCGAACGTCTGTTCCTCATAACTGGGGGGACAGCCGTTGCAGCGCCCCACTTTGCGCTCCGCGCCGCTTGCCAGCATGCTGCCGCAGACCCGGCACATAGCGGGCGCGGCGGCTTTGCGGCGTGGCGCCGGACCCTTGCCGCGCGCGCTGGAACTGGCCACCGAATCCGGCCGGAGCCCGTCAAGGAACCGGGAAGGTTTCCTGTTTGCGCGGCCCCCAGGGGTTCGGGCCGTGGACCAGGACAGAGCAAGGTGCTCCCGCGCCCGGGTGATTCCGACATAGAGGAGCCGGCGTTCCTCATCCACGGCCTCAGGAGTGTCGGCGAAGGAAATCGGCATCAGGCCTTCGCTGAGGCCCACCAGGAAGACGGCATCCCACTCAAGGCCCTTGGCCGCGTGCAGGGAAGCAAGGGTGACACCCTGGACCGTGGGCGCATGCTGCGCCAGCGACCTTTCCTGCAGTTCATTGACAAAATCCGCGAGGCTGAACTGCCCGCCGCGGGTCTGAACCAGTTCATCCGCGAGGGCCACCAGCGCCGCCAGGGATTCCCAGCGTTCCCTCAGTGCCCCGCCGTTGTGTGGAGCGGCGTCGGTATAGCCCAGGGATGCGACGATGTCGCGGACAAGCTGGCCGAGCGGCTCCGGGGCCGCAGTTTCGGCCACTGCCCTGGTCGCGGCCCTCAGCTGAAGGATTGCGTCCCTTACTTCCTTACGGGCGAAGAACCGCTCACCGCCGCGCAACTGGTAGCCGATGCCGGCCGCTGCCAGCGCCTGCTCATATGCTTCAGACTGCCCGTTGGTGCGGAAGAGTACAGCCACCTGGCTCGCCGGAGTACCGGCGTCGAGAAGTTCCCGGATCTTGAGCGCCACAGTGGCGGCTTCCGCTTCATCGTCGGCGCATTCGGTGAAGTGCGGCGCCGGGCCGGCCGGGCGCTGGGCAACCAGTTGCAACGGCGTAGCCCACGCCGCATCCGCCACCGGTCCGCCGCTGCGCCGCCCGGCCAGGAGATCGTTGGCGAGCCTGACCACCTGGGGCGTGGAGCGGTAGTCGCGGATCAGCTTCACCACATTGGCTTCGGGATACCTGGCCTTGAACCCCAGCAAGTGCTTGGGCGAGGCCCCGGTGAAGGAATAGATGGTCTGGCTTGCGTCGCCCACAACGCACAGCTCATCCCGGCCTCCCAGCCACAGCTCGAGGAGGCGTTGCTGCAGCGGGGAAACGTCCTGGTACTCATCGACGACAAAGTGCCGGTACTGTTCGCGGACCGTGGCCGCCACCTTCTGGTCCTCCTGGAGGATACCCACGGTGATCAGCAGCACGTCCTCGAAATCTATGACATTGCGGTCGGTCTTGACGTCCTCGTAGGACTGGAAGACCCTGGCGACGGCCGTGAGGTCGAACCCGCCAGGGGTCCCCCTCCCCTGCGCATTTTCCAAGTAGTTGGCCGGCGTCAACATGGAAACCTTTGCCCATTCGATCTCCGAAGCGAGGTCCCGGATGGAGGCGCGGTCCGTGCTGAGCCTCAGGCGGCGCGCCGCCTCGGCGATCATCTGCGCTTTGTGGTCCAGAAGGTTCGGCAATGTGCCGCCGACTGCCTGCGGCCAGAAAAACTGGAGCTGCCTCAGCGCGGCGGCGTGGAACGTCCGCGCCTGGACGTTGGCGACGCCGAGGTCCCGCAGCCTGCTGCGCATTTCCGCGGCAGCCCGGGCTGTGAACGTCACGGCCAGGAGCCGCTGCGGGTTGTACACCCCTGAGTGCACGCCATAGGCAATCCGGTGGGTGATGGCCCGGGTCTTTCCCGTGCCGGCCCCGGCAAGCACGCACAGCGGTCCGTTCAGTGTGCTTGCGGCTTCCCGCTGTTCAGCATCCAGTCCCCCGAGAATCCGTTCCTCGAGGGACTCTGTGCTGTCAAAATTCTCTGTGGTCACTTCTGCTGCTCTGTTGTCTCGACTGCCGCATGCTGGAGTCTGGTCGATGGGTGATGCCCGGTTTCACGAGCCGGCGCTGGTTCAGGTCTCTGTTCGGTCCATGATTCGTCCGCCATACCAGTGCTCGATCAGCGAGCGGGCGATGGACAGGCGGCTGGAGATGGTTATTTCGCCGTTCAGCACTGCCTCCTGGAGTTCCTCCCGGCTGAACCAGCGCGCGCGGGTCACCTCCACGCCGTCGGGCGTTGCCGTTGTATCGGCGGTGATGGCGGTAAATCCAAGCATAAGGGAAGCGGGGAACGGCCATGACTGCGAGCCCAGATACTGGCAGCCGGTGACCCGGACGCCCACTTCCTCGTGGATCTCCCTGACCACGGCCTGTTCAAGAGACTCGCCCGGTTCAACAAACCCGGCCAGCGTGGAATAGTTCCTGGCGTCCGCGGGTCCGCCGCCACCGAGCAGCAGCCGTCCGTCCGGTCCCACAACGGTGACGATAATTGCCGGATCGGTGCGCGGGTAGTGTTCCGAGCCATCCTCAGGGCAGCGGCGGACCCAGCCGCCGGCTTCCACGACAGTGGCCGCTCCGCACCGCGGACAGCGGGTATGGCCGGAATGCCAGTTGGCAATTGCGCTGGCTTCAACGAACAGGGCGGTGTCAGTGGGATTGAGCGCGGAGGCAATGTCGCGGAACCCGGTCCAGGAAGCATCGGCCGGGATCCCCGCCATTCCGCGTTCCACAGGGGCACGGAGCACAAAGAGCAGGAGTTCGGTGCCGGCGGGCAGGTCCGAACCGTCCAGGGCAGAGCCAAGGTAGATCACCTGGTCCAGCGCGGAACCAAGGTCCGTGAGACGTTCCCGGAGCGCGGCCGCTTCAGTCAGCAGCAGGCCGTTCCCCTGCACCAGAGCCTGCCGGCCTGACAGGACCGCCGCCAATGTTCCTTCGCGTCCCAAGAGTTCCTCGACCATGCCTGGCCTGATGCGGCCGGCAGAGCCGCGGTCCACCAAGGCAGGCCGCACTGGAAGCACGGTATCGAACAGATGGTTTGCTGGCAGCTGTGCTGCCTGCGTCTGGTAGGCCGGGGTAACGGACTCCGCATGACTCATGTGTCCACCGTACTGACTCCTACCGACATTTGATATTTCGGGCGGGGGCGCCCCCAAGCCCACCGCCGGTAGGCCGAGATTTGAAGCCTATCTGGAGACTCGCCGCCGCACATCGTTGTCTTGGACGCCACTCAATCTACCGTGGAACGGTGAGAAGAAAACCGATCGAACTGGCAGCCGTGGCAACTGCGGCAGTCCCCGGGCTGACCCCGACCGCCGTTAGCGCTGCGCCGGACGATCCCGCGGATTTCGACTCCGCGCTGCTCCTTGATTCGGAAGGCAAACGCTGGCGCGTCCGTTCGCCGCAGCATGCGGAAGCCAGCGCCAGGCTTGAAACGGAATTTCTTGTGCTCCGTGCCTTTGCGCCGGCGATCCGGGCCGAATTGCCGTTCCTGATGCCCACCGTGGCCGGCAGTGTCCGGCTGGGCAGCCTCAGTACGTTCGTCTACTCCCATCTGGCCGGGAGTACCAGGAGCGTGGAGGAACTCACAGCGGGTCCGGACGCCCTTGCCCGGGAAATAGGCGTGGCCCTGGCCGCGATCCATGATCTGCCCCATGCGCTGGTCAGCAACGCGGATCTCCCCAGCTACACCCCCAACGAATTCCGGCAGCGCAGACTGAACGAGCTGGATCAGGCTGCCACAACCGGCAAGATCCCTCCCTCGCTCCTGCTTCGCTGGGAACATGCCCTGGAAGACGTGTCCCTGTGGCGGTTCAACCCCTGCGTGGTTCACGGAGACCTCCATGAGGACAACCTGCTGGTGGACGGCGGGCGCGTCACAGCCGTGACTGGCTGGACGGACCTGAGAATCGGCGACCCTGCCGATGATTTCGCCTGGCTGGTTGCCTCCAACGAGCAGGATTTCGTTGACACCGTACTCAGCAGCTACACCAGCAGCCGCAGGGACGTGCCGGATAAGCATCTGCTCCGGCGTGCCGCACTTTCCGCCGAGTTTGCCTTGGCACAATTCCTGGTCAAGGGTGTCGCGGCCGCTGACGCCGACATGATTTCCGAGGCCGAGAGCATGCTCGAAACGCTCGCCAGCGACATCGCGGAGCACGGCGGGCAGTCCATTAGCGTGGAACCGTTACCGGCTGCGGCCGAACCGGGCCCCGCGCAAGCATCGGGTGCGGAACAGGCGGGTGCGGACCAGGCAGGTACGGAACCGTCAAGTGCACCCGCCCGGGACACAGGCAGCGTAAGCCCAGTGTCCGTCCAGACCCCGGCGGTAACAGTGGTGCCCGTGCCTGCGGAGGTGCCAATGCCTGCCTCTGCGGTGCCTGCCGTCCACGTGACGCCGATTCCGGCGGAAGAACAGGCCGCAGCGGCGGAAGATCAGGCTCAGGAAGGTTCTGCTCCGGCGGAAGCTCCCAAAGGATCTCTGACGCCCGACGACACGTCCACCGCGGCCATCACCATCATCGACGTCAAGAAGGACTGACGCTCAGGGCTGATGTCACAATCTGCTCCAGCTCCGTGGCGGATCCGAGGTCGTGCGGACGCACCACCTGGTTGTCCGCCACGTAGAAGAATGCGGCCCTGACCTCCTCCAATGCAACGCCTTTCAGCCGGGCCCAAGCCAGCCGGTACACGGCCAGCTGCACAGACTTGGCCTTAAGCTGTGCGGCCGAGGGCCGGTGGCCGGTTTTCCAGTCGACCAGGTCCCAGCGGCCGTCCGCGTCACGGAATACGGCATCGATGCGGCCGCGGACCACCACCTCGCCCACCCGGGTCTCCACGGGAACCTCCACGAAGGCGGGCGAACGGTTGGCCCACTCGGACGCCCGAAAGGTACCCACCATGGCGTCGAGGTCGTAGGCAGCGTCGATGTGATCGTCCGAGCCGGGAGCTTCGCCGAGATCCAGCATCCCGGCGGCGCCGAAGTATTCCTCCACCCAGGCATGGAAAGCGGTGCCCTTACGCGCCGACATGCCCGGTTCGCGCGGAACCGGCCTCCGGAGACGCCCCAGCACGCCCGACGGGTCCTCGCCGAGGTCCACCAGGGTGGATGCAGAAATATGCCCGGGAAGGTGCACATCCTGGCCGCCGGCCCGTCGGAAGCGCCGTTCCAGCAACAGCTCCGCTTCAGTGGCCCACCCTTCCGCGTTGCCCCTTAGCCCCCGCCCGCCCGCGCCACGGTTGGCTGCCGGGGGTTCCTGCTTGTTCGATCCGCCCTCCGGGTGGTCATCTTCTGCCAGGGCCGCCAGCACCCGCGCAGCGGCAGTTTCCATGGCCGCACGCCGGCCAGGAACAAGCCGAAGCCTTTCGCCGGTCCGGGGATCCACCGGACCTTCGAGTGGGTCGTATGGCCATACTGCCACCTCTGTTTCCAGGGTCAATGGACTCTGCTCCGGTAGGGAAAGCTCATCCACGGAGGCTGGATGAACCACGGCAGGGCTGATTTCCGTACCCTCCCCCGCCTCGGTGACGAGCGGTTCCAGCTCGGCGAGGAAGGGCGACATCTCGGCCCGGCCCGCCCTGGAACCCACCCAGGCGGCACTCGAGACCCAGAGGATGTGCTTGGCACGGGTGAAGGCCACATACGCCAGGCGTCGTTCCTCGGCCTCAACATGGCCCTGAACAGCTGACTTGAAGTCCTTCTCTGCGTCCAGCCAGCCCTTCTGATCCGGCTGGTCAATGTCCCACTGGGGCAGGTCCGCACGGTCCCCGCGCAACGGCCAGGGCAGGGCCGCGGATCCGCTGCTCCACCGGGAATCCCGGTTGCTGGGAAAGGCGCCGTCGTTGAGGCCCGGCACAAAAACCACGTCCCATTCCAGCCCCTTTGAGGCGTGGACGGTCAAGAGCTGCACGGCTTCACGGTTCACCTCGGCCGCCGGCGCGTCCAGGCCGTTCTCTTCCGCCGCCGCGGCCTCCAGCCATGCGAGGAATGCCAGGACGTCCACGCGCTGGGATGTCCGCAGGAAGCCGGCAGCCGCATCCTGGAACGCGTCCAGGTTCCGGCGGGCCTGGTGGATGCTGGTGCCCGGGCGGGCCGCCACTTCGACATCCAGCAACATGGCCCGTTCCACTTCGCCGAGGAGGGTGGTCAGGTCATCCCCGAGGTAACCGCGCAGCTGCCGCAGCTCCAGGGAAAGCCGCGTGAGCCGGTGCCGGGCTTCCCCACTCAGCGCCCGTCCGTGTGAGGATGTCCAGCCGTCGCGGGGCAGCCAGTCCAGGGCTTCCACCAGGCTGGCGCCATCAGTCAGGTCACTTTCGATCACCGGATCTTCGCGGACCCCGGTTGTGCCTGTGTCGGCCGGACTTCCGTCAACAGTTTTCCCCCGCCTGCGGGCAAGCTGGCTGGACCAGTCGCGGAAGGCCATCAGGTCCGCAGTACCGATCCGCCAGCGAGCGCCGGCAAGGAGTCGCATCAACGAGTCCGAACGTCCAGGGTCAGCGAGCACCCGAAGCGTGGCGACCAGGTCAACGATCTCCGGGGTATCGAGTAGGCCCCCCAGGCCAACGATCTCGGACGCGATTCCCCGGTCCTCGAACTCGCGGCGAATGGTCTCCATCTGGGCGCGGCGCCGGCACAGGACGGCGAGCGCTGGAAGCACGGGCGTGCCGTCTGCCTTGTGCTCAAAGTCAGTGACACGGTATTTCAGCACATCCTCGGCCAAGGCGGCGGCTTCCTCTACTTCCGTCCCGAAGCGGCCGAGCACCACCCGTCCGTCCGCCGCGAAAGGGCTGGGCTGGAGCGGCGGCACGTTCGCCGCCGCGGGTGTACCCGCAGCTGCACCGGCCGGCTCCCTTTCCTTCGCCGCCCTGCCCAGAGCCTCAGACATGACGTTGGCCGCCGAGAGGATGGAACGCCCGTTACGCCACGCCGTCGTCAGATACGACGTCGGAGCAGGAGAAAATTTCCCCTGCCCGTCCGTGTCTCCGAGGCGGACGGGAAATTCGCGGACAAAGTGAAACAGCTGGCCAGCGGAAGCGCCACGAAAGCCGTAGATGGACTGGTTGGGGTCGCCGACCGCCGTGACTGCATGTCCGCCGCCGAAGAGCCTCGAAAACAGAACGAGCTGGGCGTAGGACGTGTCCTGGAACTCGTCGAGGAGAACGACCTTATAACGCTGCCGTTCCATGTCCCCAGCGAGCGGAACCTCCCTGGCCACCCGGGCAGCCAGGGCCACAAGGTCACCGAAATCAAGAGCTCCCTTTGCACGCTTGGCGGCGGAATACCGTCCCACCATGTCAGCGACGCTCGCCCTGGTCCGCAACATGGCTGCCAGTTCGGAGGCGGCCTGGGGAGCATTCTTTTTGGCCCCGGCCATGTACGGCAGCCTCTCAAATTCCGCGAGCCTCGCCATCAGCCAGGCCTCGACGTCGGCCGGCTCCTGCAGGTGCTCTGCACATTCCCCCGCAAGCTGGATGACCGCCTTCACCAGCGTGGACTTTGCCGCACTGAAGTGGCGATACTCGCCGTCGAACGCCTCAACAACTTCGGTGGCAAGCTGCCAGGCCTGGGCTCCACCCATCAGCACCACATCACGTTCCACCCCGAGCCGGAGCCCGTAGTCCGACACGATGCCGCTGGCAAACGAGTGATACGTGGACACCTTCGGCTCAAGCGCGTCTGTGCTGAGCAGTCCTTCCGGGAACACAGCGTGCCGGGTGTCCTGGGCCGCGATGCGCTGCAGTGCTGCCAGTTTGGCGCGGATCCGAGTGGCCAGCTCACCGGCAGCCTTCCTGGTGAATGTGACGCCGAGGACTTCCTCCGGCCTGACCCACCCGTTGGCGACAAGCCAGACCACACGGTCGGCCATGGTGGCAGTCTTGCCCGACCCGGCGCCCGCGATCACGAGTCTGGGCGCCAGCGGTGAGGAAATGATGGCGGACTGTTCCGGGGTTGGCGTGTTCTTCTCACCGAGCATCACGGACAGCTGCTCCGGGCTGAAACGTGGCGGGTGAACCTGTTGCCGCGAGCTCATTCCGTCACCTGCTTTCCACGCACACACAACGGACAGATCTCGGGAAGCCGGCAGCCGTGGCCTCCGTGGCCGCCCTTGGAAGGATCGTGCCGCGCCTCGAAGCTGCTGCCCGACATCACGCCCGCAGCCCCGGTGACCATCTCCAGCGCCCAGTTCTCCCGGGGATCGAGTGGTTCTTGCTGCTGCACACCGGGGTTCTTTGTGCCCGTACCCAACTGCGCCAGTACGGCGCCGCCCGGCCGTGCCGTGAGGGGCATGCCAGGGGCATCCTCGAATCCGCCGGCAAGGACTGCCGCCTGATAGGCACCAAGCTGGGGGTGCCGGGACAGATCGGCCTTGCCCGGCTGGCGTTTGCCGGTCTTGAGATCCACAATGACCAGCCTGCCCTCCGCGTCAATCTCAAGCCGGTCCACCTGTCCGCGGAGCACGGCGGAACGGGACGGAGCGCCCATGCCTGTTTCCCTGCCGGCGTCAGCGACTCCTGTGCCATCACCGCGCGCGTCCTCAGTCAGGTCCGGGAGCCGGACCTCAAAGTCCTGTTCAACCCCTAGCAGGCTCCTGCCCTCGCTCCTCATGACAAGGACGTACTGGGCGAGCTTGCGCACCATGGCCTCGGCCCGCTGGAAATCGAGCTTGCCTTCCCAGTTGTCCTTCATTCCCAACGCAGGCCACCGGCGGGCGAGCTCGGCCACATACTCGGCGCCGGAGGCTTCCGGAAGGTCCTGCGCGATGGCATGGACGAGGGTGCCGAGGCTGCGGGCGAAGTCGGTGGCTGCTTCGCCACCGGCGGCCTGCACAAACCAGTCGAGGGGTGATTTCTGCACGGATTCCACTTTGGATGGTGATACATAAACTGTTCCGTCCGGCGGCACCACAGCCTCCGTGGTTGTCAATGGAGCCAGGCCCCACCAGCTGTCAGGGTGGGCACCGGGAACGGGGGGTGCAGCGGCAGCAAGTTTGGCGAGCACCCTGGTGGCCTCGGCTGCCTCAGGGGCGTACTTTCCGTCCAGTTGGGCATACTGCCGGAGCTCCGCCACCAGGGCGCGGAGTGTCATGGGCCGCTCCACGGGCGTAAATCCCCGGACTTCCTGAGCGGGGTCCAGCGGGGCCACGTAGTCGAGGAAAGAGGACGGCTGGTCGTCCTCGGAGGAGACTGCCGTGCAGATCAGCAGTTCGCGGGCCCTGGACACGGCAGTGGAGAAACTCCGAAGTTCGTCATAGCGGATGTCCCGCAACCGGCTCAGGGGGTCCAGTTGGAGGGCATAGGCAACACTGTGCTCCACTGCGTCGGCATAAAGGGTGCTGCCCAGCAGTTCGCCGCGGAGCCGGGTGTTGGGCCATACGCCCTCCTGCAGTCCCGCCACGATCACTACCGGCCACTCCCGTCCGGCGGCGCTGGCCGGCGTCATCAGTTCGACGGCGTCGTCCACCTGTGCCCGTGCTGCCAGCGTGTCCATTGGCAGTTCTTGATTCAGGAGGTACTCGAGGAACTGTTCCGGTCCGGCACCCGGCATCTGGTCCACATATCGTTCAGCGGTGTGGAAGAGTGCCATCATGGCATCAAGGTCCCGGTCAGCTCGGGCGCCGTGGGTGCCACCGGACAAGGCGGCTTCGGTCCAGGCGTTTGCCAGGCCGGTGGAGTGCCACAGGGCCCAGAGCACGGTTTCGGCGTTGGCTCCGGGTTCAGTGGCGGCGATCCGGCCAGCTTGAATCATGCGGGCTGTTCGCCGGGCTGCCCGGCCCTCCATGCCGAGGGTCCCCAAGGCACCGGGTTCCAGAATTGCTTCAACAAGCAGTGCGTCGCTGGTCCGTCCGCCGCCGCCCAACAATTCCTCGCGCCTGAGGGACTGCCTGAGCCTACGCAGTTCAAGCGATGTGGCGCCGCCGATCCGGGAGGTGAGCAGGGAAACGGTGGCCTCGGGTGTCAGGAGGGTGGGGTCCAGGACGATCGCATACGCGTCCAGGAGGGGCCGGACTGCCACTTCATCGCGCACAGCGGATTCAGCCACCGGTACCCGCACCGGAATTCCTTGGCCCGCCAGGTAACGCTGGAGCTCGCTGAGCTGCCCGCCGTTGCGTACGATCACGGCGATTTCGCCGAGATCGCGGCGGTGGTTGATGTGCTGGTCCAGGATGCGCTGGGCAACGTAGCGCAACTCATGGACCGCCGACGGTACAAGGTGGGCCTCCACCGCCCCGGGGGGCCTCTCTTTATCTGCTGCTTGCGCGGGCTCTGGCTGCTCCAGCCGCCGGGCCAGCTGACCGCCGGCCCGCTGCGAGATCCGGCCAGCGACTCCAAGCCACGCCGTGGCAATCGCCGGTGCATGCCGATGGGTCCGCCACAATGGCCGTTCAATCACGCCGGCCCCCGCGGACAGCAGCCGCGGAAGCTCCGCCACAAGATCGGGCCGGGCCCCGCGAAAACCCTGCACCACCGTGTCCGGGGAGGATGCAACGTAGCAGTCCTTCCCCGCGGCGATGTCAGCGAGGAGTTCAAACACCGCAGGGTTTGCTTCCTGGACATCGTCCACCAGGACCAGTTGGAGGCGGTCCCGCTCCTCGGCCAGGAAGTCGGGCGCGTCCTGGAAAATCTGCCGGGCAGCTGTGATGATGCCCGCGGGGTCGAATGCCTCCGGCATACGCAGGTCAAGAACGTCCCTGTACTCGGCATACAGGGCGGCCGCAGCAATCCAGTCCGGCCTGCCGCACTGGCGGCCGAGCTCCTCAAGATCGTCTGCCGTCCGGCCTGATTCAATAATGCGGTCAAACAGCTGCCGCACTTCCTGGCGGAAGCCCCGTGTTTCCAGGGCGGCTTCCAGGTCCCGGGGCCAGGGAAGCTCCAGTCCCGGCATCCTGTGGCCGTCCAGCAGTTCCTTGATGATCAGGTCCTGCTCCGGACCCGACAGGAGGCGGGGTGGGCGGGGCAGCGGAAGAATTCCTTCCGCCTTGGCACGACGGATCAGGTCAAATGCATACGACGCCCAGGTGCGTGCGGGTGTAGTGCTGAGGCTTCTGTCCAGCCTTGCCGTAAACCGGTCCCGGAGCGAGTCCGCGGCCAACCGGCCGGGGGCCAGGATCAGGATCCGTTCAGGATCCACGCCATCGTGGAGTGCCCGGCGGACCGCCGCTTCGATCAGGACGGTCGATTTCCCGGTTCCAGGCGCTCCAGGAACCAGCACGGGTCCGGAACCGTGCGGCACCTCCACGGCGTCCCGTTGGTCGGCTGACAGCATCGGTACGTCAGCGTGGACCTCGCGCGGAGGAAGCAGCCGGAGCCCTGTTCCAGTCCGGGCTTCAGCCGGAGATTCGTTCTCGGATGCAGCAAGCGAGTCTGTGTGGGCGTCATTGAGGGGGTCAGTCTGCGGGAGTGTTACCGTCACACAGACATTCCATCATCAGCCACCGACAATCCGTGCAGCCGCCGCTCCAACAGCTCCACAATCGCATCTATGCGGTCGAAGTCGTCCTCGCCGGGCGCCCATCGGGCCGCTCCCAGGTCCACCCTCCAGCGGCCCTCGCCCGTGCGCAGATATTCGTGGTGGTGGCCCGCAAGCGGCGTCCCCTCCTGCTTGTAGTGGCCGAATGCTTCAGCTTCATGACCTTCCGGCGCGTGGCCGCTGGCCTTGAGGACGCGCCACCAAGGCACGGCACTGCCGTAGTGACTCATCACGTTGCCAACCTGCCGCGGGCCGCCTGATCCCAGGAGCTCAGCGACATCTCCATAGGCCACTGCGGTACCGGGAGGGACCAGCTCCACGACGGCCAGCACCGCCTCGACATACTCAGTCCGCATGGATCCAGAGTAGCCGCAGTGGCGCTGCAGGATACTGTCGGTGCTGGCCGGTAGCGTTGCAGCATGAGCACTTGGAACACTCTCCCCCGCGCAGCCTTCGATCTCGAAACCACAGGACGCAATTCACGCGCCGCACGGATCGTCACAGCGTCGGTGACCGTCGTTGACCACAAGGGCGATGTCATCACGGAACATGAATGGCTGGCCGATCCGGGTGTTGAGATTCCCACCGAAGCCAGCGACGTGCACGGCATCACCACCGAGCAGGCGCGGCGCGATGGCCGACCTGCCCACGAAGTGACAAGGGAGCTCGCCACCGTCCTCCAGGAACTCTTTGATACCGGTGTACCCGTCATTGCCTTCAACGCCAGCTATGACTTCACCGTCCTGGCGGCTGAATCGGCCCGCTACGGCGTGCGCCAGCTGAGCCGGTTTCCTGTCTTGGACCCGTACATCATGAACAAGCAGGTGGACCGGTACCGCAAAGGCAAGCGCACGCTCACCGCACTCTGCGAGGAATACGGCGTCAGTCTGGACGACGCCCACACGTCCGCCGCAGATGCCCTGGCCACGCTGAGGATGCTGGACGCGATGGCCATCAAGTTTCCCAAGCTGAGGATGCCGGCAAGCCAGCTCCACCAGCTCCAAGTGGACTGGGCTGTCAGCCAGGCCGCAGATTTCCAGGGCTACCTCCGCAAGACCAAGCCAGCCGCCGTGATCGAAGGCGATTGGCCGGTCCTCCCACCGGAAGATGCTAGCCGGGGCGACTTTTAGCTGCGAGGTAATTCACACTCCGCTTTGTGCCGTATGCGTCCTCAAGGGAAACGCTTGGGATTCGGCTCCACGCCGTCAAAGGCTGCAGCTCAGACCGTCCACGATCAATGCACAGAACAATATTCGCCATTCCATCATCGCGGCGGACAGTTGTTCATCTAACTGCCCGATTATTCGGAAGTGAGATGATTAAGTTTTGCGGTCACCCCTTGCCCCGGCCTTCCGTACAACGCCGGACAGACGCCAGGCGCCACCGCGCGGCGTTGCGGCCCGGTTGATCTTATGACTCAGACGAAAGTGACTACCTGATGAAAACCAAAGCCATGAAATGGCTGACCAGCGTTCCTGTGGCGATTGCGATGGCTGTCGCCCTGGCCGCCTGCGGAGGAACAGCGGGGCAGCCCAGCGGAGACCCCACCGATGCCCTCGCCGGCAGCGACCAGCAGACCCTGGACAAGTACACCACCGCCGACGTCACACCCCTGGACCAGATCGACAAGAGCAAGCTTGGCCTGAACACCGAGGGCAAGCTTGAGGTCGGCACGCTGTCCGACGCCCCGCCCAACATCTTCATTGACCCCTCAGGCAAATTCACGGGCTATGACAACGAGCTCCTGCGCGCCATCGCCGCCAAGCTTGGCCTTGAGGTTGAATTCGTGGCCACAGACTTCTCCGCCCTGCTGTCCCAGGTCCAGAACAAGCAGTTCGACGTCGGTTCCTCCTCCATCTCCACAACGGACAAGCGCCGCGAGAACGTCGGCTTCACCAACGGTTACGACTTCGGCTTCATGGCAGTCGTGGCCAAGACCGACAGTGACGTCAAGGGCTTTGACAGCCTCGATGACAGCCTCCGCATCGGCGTGGTCCAGGGCACCGTCCAGGACGACTTCGTCACCAACACCCTGAAGCTGGAACCGATCCGCTTCCCTGACTACAACACCGTGTACGCCAACGTACGCAACGGCCAGGTTGATGCCTGGGTTGCTCCGTCGCAGCAGGCAACCGGCCAGGTCAAGGAAGGCGACGGCACCGTCATCGCTGAGTCCGTGGTCAACACCCAGAACTTCACGGCGTACGCGGTCAACAAGGACAACAAGGCCCTGATCGACGCACTCAATTCAGGCCTGGACGCCGTTATTGCTGACGGCACGTGGTCCAAGCTGACCAAGGAGTGGTACCCGGACCGCGAAATGCCGAGCGACTGGAAGCCGGGCAGCAAGGCTGTCACGGTTCCCCAGAGCTGATCTGGGTAACTGAACCTATGGACACACTGGAACAGCTTGCCGACACCTTCTTCAACTGGGGTGCCATGGCCGAGGTCCTGCCGTCGTTGATCATGGTGGGCCTGCCCAACACCATCATGCTGGCGGTGTCCTCGGCCGTGTTGGGGTCGATCCTGGGCCTGGTCCTTGCTCTCATGGCCATCTCCCGCAGCGGCGCCGCCCGTTGGGTTGCACGGATCTATACCGATCTCTTCCGCGGCCTGCCCGCTATCCTGGTGATCCTGGTCATTGGCATCGGCCTCAGTCCGATTGCCCGCGACCTCACGGGGTCCAGGAGTCCGTACCCCCTGGGCATCCTTGCACTGACCCTGATCGCAGCAGCGTACATCGGCGAGATCTTCCGCTCCGGCATCCAGAGTGTGGAGAAGGGCCAGCTGGAAGCCTCGCGGGCGCTGGGGTTCAGTTACGGCAGTTCGATGCAGCTTGTGGTGGTGCCGCAGGGCATCCGCCGGGTGCTGCCGGCCCTGATGAACCAGTTCATCTCCCTGCTGAAGGATTCCTCCCTGGTCTTTATGCTCGGCCTCGCCTCTGGGGAGCGGGAGATCTTCCGGATCGGTAACGATGCGATGGCCAACTCCGGGAATCTCTCCCCGCTGGTGGCCGCCGGAGTGCTCTACCTGATCCTTACTGTCCCGTTAACGCACTTTGTGAACTTCATCGACAACCGGCTGCGCACAGGCAGGCCTGAGAAGAAGGAACCGGACGAGTTGGCGGCACCGATTGGCAAGGGGGCACAGGCATGACGGAATTTACCTCCGGCACCCTGACCGGCAAGAACCTGCACCTCTCCTTCGGGCACAACCATGTTCTCCGCGGCATTGATCTCCACGTCGAGAAGGGCACCACGGCGTCGGTGATCGGTCCCTCCGGCTCCGGAAAATCAACGCTGCTGAGGGTCATGAACCGGCTGATCGAACCAGACCAGGGTGATATTCTCCTGGACGGCCGATCGGTACTTAAGGACAACCCTGACGAGCTGCGCCAGCGCATCGGCATGGTGTTCCAGCAGTTCAACCTCTTCCCGCACAAGACCGTGGTGGAGAACGTCTCACTGGCCCTGCGGAAGCTCCGGAAACTGTCCAAGGAACAGGCTCGTGCCGAAGCCCTTGAACAGCTGGACCTGGTGGGCCTGAAGCACAAGGCTGATGCACGCCCCGCGAATCTCTCCGGCGGCCAGCAGCAGCGCGTGGCGATCGCCCGAGCCCTCGCGATGAGGCCAGAGGTGATGTTCTTCGACGAGGCCACCTCAGCCTTGGACCCTGAGCTTGTCAAGGGTGTTCTGGCACTGATGGCCGACCTCGCCAAGGGCGGCATGACCATGGTCGTGGTGACCCATGAAATGGGTTTCTCCCGCAATGTCTCGGATACCGTGACCTTCATGGATGCCGGTGTTGTGGTGGAATCCGGGCCGCCCGAGCAGGTCTTTTCCGCGCCCGAAACGGACCGCCTGAAGGACTTCCTCTCGGACGTGCTTTAGACGCACCGGCAGTAATCCCCGCCCCCCGGACCTTTCCCCCTCGCATGCGGCGGGGATTTGTCCGGGAGGCGGGGATTTCCAACTTAAGACGTTGTCAACGTCCGACGTCGGAACTAGACGTTCGCGGCGGCCGCAGCCTTCGCCGCAGCCGGCAAGGCCTCAAAGATCCGGTTCATCGCGGCGTCGTCATGGGCTGCAGACAGGAACCACGCCTCGAACACCGACGGCGGCAGGTAGACGCCTGACTCCAGCATGGAATGGAAGAACGGTGCATACCGGAAGGTTTCCTGGCCCTGGGCGTCCGCGTAGTTGTGGACCCCCGTGGCAGAGGTTCCAAAGGCAACGGAGAAGAGGTTCCCTGCAAACTGGATGGAGTGGTCCACTCCCGCGGCATCCAATGCTGAGGACAGCGCGGAGGACAGTTCCAGCGAGCGGGTGTCGATGAACGAGTACACGTCCCGTGTTGCCTGAGTCAGGGTGGCCACGCCTGCCGCCATGGCGACGGGGTTACCGGACAGCGTTCCGGCCTGGTAGACCGGTCCCAGGGGTGCGAGGTAGTCCATCACCTCGGCACGTCCGCCAAGGGCCGCCGTCGGCATTCCGCCGCCGATCACCTTTCCGAAGGTCAGCAGATCCGGCGTCCATGGTTCTGCGGCATCGGCGGCACCGCCGGTGAGGCCCCAATAGCCGGAGTAGCCGGTCCGGAATCCGGTGAGCACTTCGTCAAGGATCAACAGCGCGCCGTGCTCCCGGGTGATGCGTGACAGACCCAGGTTGAACCCTTCTCCGGGAGTCACCACGCCCATGTTGGCAGGGGCGGCTTCGGTGATGACGGCCGCGATGTTGGGTCCGTGCTTGGCGAAGGCGGCCTCGACGGCGGCGAGGTCGTTGTACGGCAGCACCAGGGTTTCTGCGGCCGTGGCTTCGGTGACACCGGCCGATCCCGGCAGGGCAAGGGTTGCCACGCCGGATCCGGCGGCGGCGAGCAGGCCGTCCAGGTGGCCGTGGTAGCACCCGGCGAACTTAATAATCAAGTTGCGGCCGGTGAATCCGCGGGCCAGCCGGACCGCCGTCATGGTGGCCTCGGTGCCGGTGGATACCATGCGAACACGCTCCGCGGCAGGGACACGCTCCTGCACGATTGCCGCCAGGTTGGCCTCATCCGGGGTGGAGGCGCCGAAGGAGAGGCCACGGTCAACGGCGGCATGGACGGCTTCCAGGACGGCCGGGTGCGCGTGTCCCAGCAGTGCCGGCCCCCAGGAGCAGACCAGGTCGACGTACTCCTGCCCGTCCGCATCCGTCAGATACGGACCCTTGGCTGAGACCATGAACCGCGGGGTACCGCCAACGGATCCGAAGGCGCGGACGGGCGAGTTGACCCCTCCGGGCATCAACTGGCGGGCGCGGTCGAAGAGTGCCTCGTTGCGAGGGTTGCTGGAATTCATGGATCCTATTCTTTCAGGTGCTTTCACTGGGCCGGTGACCCTCCGGCCAAAAGGGCGGCCACACGCGGGGCCACTTCGGTGCCGAACAGCTCGATGGAGCGCATCATTGCCGCGTGGGGCAGCGTGCCGTTGCTGTACTTGAGGTCGAATCGATCGACGCCCAGGTTCTTCTTGAGCAGGACGATCTTCGCCGCGACTGTTTCCGGCGAGCCGACGTACAGGGCTCCCTCCGGCGTGCACATCGCGTCGAATTCTCCCCTGCTGGCCGGGCCCCAGCCGCGCTCACGCCCGATCCGGTTCCGCTGTTCCAGCCAGTGCGGAAAGAACTCTTCCCGGGCCTCCTCATCGGTGGCCGCAACGTGGCCCGGGGAATGTGTGGCCATTTGCTGCATGGGATGGCCGTACTTTTCCATAGCCTCGCGGTAGAGGTTGGCAAGCGGCGTGAAGGACCGCGGTTGTCCGCCGATGATGGCGAAGATGATGGGATAGCCGTACTGGGCGCACCGGAGTACGGATTCGGGCGTCCCTCCCACCCCGATCCAGGCCGGCAGCAGGTGGTGTTCCAGCGGCGGATAGACGCTCAGGCCATTAATTGCGGACCGCGTGCGCCCTTCCCAGTGCACGGGTTTCTGCGCGCGGACCTTGTCAAAAAGCGCCAGCTTCTCCTCGAACAGGAGCTCGTAGTCCGCCAAGTCGAGGCCGAACAGAGGGAAGGACTCGATGAAGGATCCACGGCCAAGCATAATCTCCGCCCGGCCGTTGGCCAGGGCGTCCACAGTAGCGAAGCGCTGGAACACCCGGATGGGGTCATCCGAACTGAGCACGGTCACGGCCGAGCCCAACCGGATGTTCTTGGTCCGGGCCGCCGCAGCCGCGAGGAATACTTCCGGCGCCGACACCGCGAAGTCCTTGCGATGGTGCTCCCCCACAGCAAAAGCGTGGAGGCCAACCTCGTCCGCGAGTTCGGCCTGTTCAAGGAGCTGGCGCAGCACCTGGGCGTGCGGGACGGGGTGCCCGTCAGGGAAAACTCCCACGTCGCCGAACGTGTTCAGGCCCAGCAGGATCCGGTCCGGACCGACCGGCGCCGTGGTATTGCGTTCAGAAATCACCGCCGGGCCTGCGGGAGCGGTTTCGGGGTTCTCCGCCATCAGGATTCCTTCAGCCAGCCGGCGAGCTCGGACGCCCAGTAGGTCAGCACCATGTCCGCGCCCGCCCGCCTGATGCCCAACACGGATTCGGTAATGGCTGCACGGCGGTCAATCCAGCCGTTGGCGGCGGCGGCCTCGATCATGGCGTACTCCCCGGAAATCTGGTACGCCGCAACAGGGACCGGGCTCATGGCGGCCACGTCGGCCACGATGTCCAGATAGCTCATGGCGGGTTTGACCATCACGATGTCCGCACCTTCGGCGAGGTCCAGCTCAACTTCCCGGATGGCCTCGCGGCGGTTTCCGGAATCCATCTGGTAGGTCCGCCTGTCCCCCTTGAGCTGCGAATCCACGGCCTCGCGGAACGGGCCGTAGAACGCCGAGGCGTACTTGGCGGCGTACGCCACCACGGACGTGCTGGTGTGTCCGGCCTGGTCCAGCGCCCGGCGGATGGCCGCGACCTGGCCGTCCATCATCCCCGAAGGGCCCAACATGTGGGCTCCGGCGTCGGCCTGCGCCACGGCCATTCTGGCGTAGATCTCCACCGTCCGGTCGTTGTCCACGTACCCTGCGGCATCCAGCACTCCGCAGTGTCCATGGTCTGTGAATTCGTCCAGGCAGACATCACTCATGATCACCAGCTCATCGCCCACTTCGGAGCGGACATCGCGGATTGCCTTATTGAGCACTCCGTCGGGATCCAGGGAGGCACTGCCTTCGGCATCCCTGACGGCCGGTATACCGAAGAGCATGATGCCTCCGACGCCGAGCTCAACGGCCTCTGCAGCGGCCCGCTTGAGGGTGTCTGTGGTGTGCTGCACCACGCCGGGCATGGACGTGATCGGGTTCGGCTGCGTGAGGCCCTCCCTGATGAAGGCAGGCAGAATCAGCTCAGCGGGGGCCAGCCGGGTTTCAGCGGTCAACCTGCGCATCGCCGCGGTGGTGCGGAGGCGGCGCGGGCGTTGGTTGGGAAAACTCATGATCTGTCCTTCACGTCGTTTCAGTGTGCGTTGGGAGTCCTGCGCTGCGGCCCGGATCAGGGCGGCGCTTTGCGGGAGTTCAAGGCTTCGGAAATGGCGATGACCAGCCCTTCCGGCGTGGGCCTTGCCGCAACGGCCGCCACCTCAAGGCCAAGTGCGGCAGCCTCGTCCGCCGTCGACCGCCCGATGGCCACAAAGCGGCAGCCGCCCAGGGGCGAAAGCGCGCCGTGGATGCGCCGTACGGCGCTTGGTGACGCGGCGACGACGGCGTGCAGCCGGCCGGCTGCCACCTCCGCCCGGGCGCCTTCCGGACTCAGCAGCTTGTACGACGGCGGGGCCGGGGGACGTCCTGACTTCCCGGGCGGTACGTCCACCGGCGGATTGAGGGGCAGCCTGCGTTCCTCGTCCGCCGGATAGTCCACGGTCCGGTACGCCGGGACGACCGTCACGGCTGCCCCGGCGGCAGCCAGTCCCTCCGCCAGCCGAGGGGCGGCGATGTCGGCCTGCGGCAGGAGCACTTTTCCTGCATTCTCCGGCCAGACGGCCAGCAGGCCGGCGGCGGACTGCGAATCTTCGGGTGTCAGCGCCACGGCAACGCCGTCCGCTTCAAGCAGGCTGCGGGAGGCGGGTCCGATGGCGGCCACGCGGGTTGAGGCCGGCATCCAGCCGCCAAGGGTGAGGCCCCGTTCGGCCGCCTTGTCCCTGAGGACATGCACAGTGGTGGCGCTGCTGACCACCAGCCAGTCAAAGGCGCCCGCGCCCAGCGCGTCGCAGGCCACGTCAAGGGAATGCTGGTCCGGGGCGCGCTCAAAATCAATGAGCGGAAGCAACAGGGCTTCTGCACCGGCCTGTTCCAGGGCCGCGAGCAGAGTCAGTGACCGTTCGGGGCTGCGGGTGATCAGGACACGTGCATGTGCCAGCGGACGATGTTGCGGCTGGCGCCCTTCGATGCTGTCCTGGCCTGCCATCTCAAGCCGCCCGGGGCCGCGTACGCACGGCCCGGATCAGGAGGCCTGGAGGTCTGCGATGTCGGCGGCGCCGCCGGCAAGGAGGACCTCGGCCAGTTCAATGCCAAGCAGCGTGGCGCCTACCTCGGTCAGTCCGTCTGTAGCACGCTTGTCGCGGACCGAAGCCGTCCCATCCACAGCACAGACCACGGCTTCGAGGTGCAACATGCTGCCCTTGCGGTACGCATAGGCGCCCACCGGCGCGGCGCAGCCGGCTTCGAGCCGGGCAAGGAGCGCGCGCTCGGCGGTGACGGCAAGCCTGGTGTCCGGATCGTCCAGCGCCGCGAGGGCCTGGGCAAGGACGCCCTGGGAGCCTTCGGTTGAACCTGCCTTGCGGGGCGCGTCGGCGGTCCGGCATTCAATGGCCAGCGAGCCCTGTCCGGCAGCCGGGAGCATCACATCCGTTTCGAGGAACTCACTGACAGCGTCCAACCTGCTGATCCGCTCAAGCCCCGCCGCGGCCAGGACAACGGCGTCAAGGTCGCAGGATTTGCCCGGCACAACCTGGTCCGTGGTGTTCCCCGGCAGCCCGGGAACCCGGCCCAGCCGGGTGTCCACGTTGCCGCGGATATCGATGATCTGCAGGTCCGGCCGGGCCGCACGGAGTTGTGCCGCACGGCGGGGCGAACCTGTTCCCACGGTGGCGCCCGAAGGCAGGTCTGACAGCTTCAGGCCGTCGCGTGAGCAGAGGACATCACGCACATCGACCCGGCGTGGCGTGGCTGCCAGCGTCAGTCCAACGGGCGCGCCGGTGGGCAGGTCCTTGAGCGAGTGGACCGCGACATCGCACTCGTTCCGCAGCAGGGCGTCACGGAGCGCGGTCACAAATACCCCCGTGCCACCCATCTGGGACAGCGAACCTTTGAGGATGTCGCCGTCGGTGCGGATGCGCACCAGTTCAACCGCGAAACCTCCGACGGCGGCCAGCCGGTCAGCAGTCTGCTGTGTCTGCGTCAGGGCGAGCTTGCTTGCCCTGGTTCCGATCCGGACGGTCACTGGATGCCTGCTCCCCCGGCCAGGCCTGCCGTGGCAGCCGGGTACGCGTCGTGTCCGGTACCAACGGTGGTGTCAGCGCCGGCGATGGTCGGCTTCTCACCGCGGAAGTTGGCGCAGCACCCAGGCTGGCAGACGTCATACCAGGGACCCAGCTTGGTCA
Organism: Arthrobacter pascens; assembly: GCF_030815585.1. Taxonomy (NCBI): domain Bacteria; kingdom Bacillati; phylum Actinomycetota; class Actinomycetes; order Micrococcales; family Micrococcaceae; genus Arthrobacter; species Arthrobacter pascens. The sequence goes on along the minus strand of NZ_JAUSWY010000001.1, from coordinate 1,120,843 downwards.
TGGCCGGGCGGTCGCTGATGTTGTTGGACAGCGTCCGTTCCGAGATGAGGTCCACCAGCCCGCTCACGAAGGTGCGGTGCGTGCCGGGGGTGGGTACGCGGATGGCGGCAAGGCCCAGCTTGCTGCAGGTCTCCAGGGCTTCGGTGTCCAAATCCCAGACAACCTCCATGTGGTCGCTGACGAATCCCAGCGGCACAATGACGATTCCCTTGACACCTGTCCCAGCCAGTTCCTCGATGGCATCGTTGATGTCCGGCTCCAGCCACGGGACGTGCGGGGCGCCGGAGCGGGACTGGTACACCAGGGACCACGGTGCGGTCTGGCCTGATTCGGCCTCAACCCGGCTCATGACTGCCGCGCCCGTCGCAAGGTGCTGGGCGACGTACGCCGACCCTTCTTCGAAGTCGCGCGGCTCGGCCTCCGAGCGTCCGGCGGCCTCGGCGTCGCGGGTGGGGATGGAATGCGTGGCGAACAGGATGTGCATGGGGGCGTCCGGGCTGCCGGCAGCGGCCAGCTGGGCACGGACCTCGGCCAGGCCGGCAGCCGTTCCTTCGATAAACGGCTCCACGAAGCCAGGGTGGTCGAAATACTGGCGTACCTTGTCCACCTCAAGCCGGCCGTCCAGTCCGGTTTCGGTCAGCGCCATGCCGATGTCCTCGCGGTACTGGCGGCAGCTGGAGTAACAGGAGTAGGCGCTCGTGGTGATCATGAGCAGCTTGCGGTGTCCGGCGTCGTACGCTTCCTGCAGAGTCTGCGGGATGTAGGGGGCCCAGTTGCGGTTGCCCCAGAGCACAGGAAGCACAATGCCGCGGGCGGCGAGCTCCGCTTCCAGGGCGGCCTTGAGCTCGCGGTTCTGCTGGTTGATGGGGCTGATGCCGCCGTTGGCGCGGTAGTGGTGCGAAACCTCTTCGAGCCGCTCATCCGGGATGCCGCGGCCCCGCGTGACGTTACGGAGGAACGGGATGACGTCCTCTTGGCCCTCGGGCCCGCCGAAGGAGGCGAGCAGGACGGCATCGTAGTCTTTGGGCGCCATCCGTCCGGCTTCGGTAACGGGATTCACCGTGGTCCCGGCGGCCGCCGTTGTCCGGGGATCCAGCGGGCTCACGCGAGGACCTCGGCAATCTCCGCTGCTGCGATGCGGCGGCCGGTGTAGAACGGGATTTCCTCCCGCACGTGGTTGCGGGCCTCGGTGGAACGGAGGTGCCGCATCAGGTCAACGAGGTCAACCAGGTCGGGAGCTTCCAGGCCCAGGATCCATTCCCAGTCCCCCAGCGCGAAGGAGGACACCGTGTTGGAGATGACCTGCGGGAACTCGCGGCCCAGCATTCCGTGGTCGCGAAGCATCTTGCCGCGCTCGGCCTCGGGCAGGAGGTACCACTCGTAGGAGCGAACAAACGGGTAGACGCAGAGCCATTCGGCCGGTTCGACACCGCGTGAATAGGCGGGCGTGTGGTTCTTGGCGAACTCGGCCTCGCGGTGCACGCCCATGGCGGACCAGACAATTTCCGTCCCCGCGAAGAGCTTGCTGCGGCGGATATCGCGGATGGCCTGCTGCAAGGCTTCGGGCTTAGCGCCATGGAGCCACACCATAACGTCGGCGTCGGCGCGCATGGCCGAGACGTCATAGCTTCCGCGGTGGGTCACACCGGCCTCGGCCAAGCGGGACAGCAGCGCATCGAAGTCTTCGGCAGCATCGCCGCTGCGCAACACGTCAGCAGACCGCTTGAAAACAGTCCAGAGGGTGAAAAACTGCTCGGCTGATTCATCGGTTTTAGTGACAGATTCGGCAGAAGTGTGGCTCATGCTTACCAGTTTGCCCCTTCCTCTGCGCCAAGTCGAAACTGATGACTTCTACATGGCGTAGAAGTGTTGTATTTCACAGATTCAGGTCCGGCCATCACGGGAAGGACGGTCCGCGCCGGCTAGATCCGTCGGATCCTGGCGAAGACAAGTCCCGCGGCTCCCGCTGTACCCAGCAGGCCCACTCCCAGCCATACTTTGGCTGCCTCCACCGCCGGCTGCGGCGCGGGAGCCATCCCCTGCCGGCTGACCGCCGGGGTTCCTGCGGCCTGGAGGCTGGCGCTGCGGGACGTGGATCCGGCCGTTGGAGCGGTTACGCCGGGCGTGGGTTCGTCGGTCGCACCGGACTCTGCCGCGGCAGGGCCTTGCTGGTCAGCGGGCTGCTGCTCGGAGCCTGTCTGGAGTCCGGAACCGGCCCCCTGAGGTGACGGCACTGTCCCCGAGGCAGCACCCTGCATCGTACCCGTGGGGACGGCCTGGGCGGCGTTGGTGCTGCTGGTGGCAGGCGGCTGGGAAACGGCGGTGGGAGCCGGGGCAACTGGCGATATGGGAGTCGGCGACGGGGAAACAGTGCCGGCAGGCGAGGAAGTGGTGGCGGTAGGTTTCGGCGAGGCCGGTTGGGTGCCGGAACCGAGCAACCCCTGCAGCAGTCCGTCCACTACTGCCAGCTCCCCAGTAGCGGTGACCTGGACTTCCGGCTCTCCGGAATCAGGACTGCCATCTGCTGCCTGTGACGCGGGAATCCCCGCCGAAAGGACCAGTACCGCCCCGACTGCGGCGGCTGCTGTGCCGCGTCGAATTCCCCCATGGATACCGGTCCGGGAACGTGAAAGTTCGGACCTGTAATCAACCATAGTTACCGACCCTAGCCACATCGGCGGGTGAAATGAAAGTCAGCGGCGGCACTGTCGGAGCATGTTTGAGGGGCTGGCAGCGCGCTGAACAAGGGCAACGCTCAGTTGAGAAGCCTGCGGATCTGGTCCCGCGTGTCGTCCACAACGGCCGCAAGTCCGTTCCCTGCCACCCATCCGCCCACCACGCTGAGGCTGCCCGCCTGGGTGCAGGTTCGTCGCACGTCTGCCACCCGGGCCTTGTGGCCCACGGCAGCGAAGGGCAGCGCCCCCTGCCATCTGACCACGTCCCAGCCGATGACGTCTTCCGACTCGACTGGCACGTCCAGCAGCGCCGAGGCGTCCCGCAGCGACGCGGCCAGCAGTTCATTGTCGGTGGAGGGTCCGCCGGTGCCGGACGGGGACCCGTCGACGCGCCCGTACGAGAGGCGAAGGACGTGCGTGCCCGGCCCCGCCGCGGCAGCGAGCCAATCCCACTTCCCGGTTGCATGGGTCAACGCTTTTGCCTCGATGCCTCGGGTCTGGGGGGCCACCAGGATTCCGGTGCCCCGTGGCCTGCGGTCCAGTTCCGGAACGTCCACCACGAGTGTGACGAGCCTGACATCGGGTCCGCCTTCCGGGCTTTTCCCGGCGAGTCCGGGCAGTGCCTCAGCCAGCAGCCCGACGGCGGCGGGGCCGTCGAGCGCCACCACTAGCAGACCGGCGTCGTACGTTTCATGTCCCGCTGTGACGCGCCAACCGGCCGCTGTCCGGGCGACCGCGTCCGCACGGCAGCCATGCAGCAGCGTTACGCCGCGGTCCCGGAGCACGCCCAGCAACGCGGAGATCAGAATATGCATGCCGCCTTCAAGGCCGGCGACGGCTGAGCCCGCCTTGGCAATCGACGGCGCGGCAGGTGGTGACGGCGCGGCCGACGGCGGAGCTTCAGCCGGCGGCGGAGTGACGGGGCCGCGGCGTTGGGCGGCGACGGCGGCGGCCAGCGAGCCATGCAGGCGGAGTCCCGCCCGAAGCCCGGGCGCCACCATGTCCACGTCGAGGAGGCCTGGATCGGCGGAGTGCACTCCCCCCACCACCGGAGCCACGAGTCGGTCCAGCACGCGGCGGCCCATCCGTGCGCGCACCAGCGATGACACGCTGGTGACGTCGGCCGAAGTCCCAAGGGATGCGGGCAGGTATTTGTCCAGAGACGCCCGAAGCGAGCCGAGGAAACCCAGTGAACGCCGCACCTCCGGGTCCCAGGGGTTGGCGGGAATACCCAGGACGCCGGTTTTGGGCAGTTCGCGGGGACCGTCCGGAAGCTGGACCCAGGCCCCTCCCGGCCGGGGGGCAACGATTTTTTCGGCCAGTCCCAGTTCGGCGGCAAGGTCTGCCACCGCTGAGGAGCGGGTGGCAAAGGACTCAGCGCCGCTGTCGAGCGTGAGGCCGGCCACCACGTGGCTGCCGACACAACCGCCCCAAGTGTCGCTGGCTTCGAGGACTGTCACGGCGTACCCGGCCATGGACAAGTCCCGTGCGGCCAGCAGGCCTGAAATCCCACCCCCCGCCACGAGTGCAGTCTTGGCCGGTGAATCACCCACGTCAGCGCCTCGTCCCGTTCTCTCAGGCGAGTTGTCCACGGGCCTACTCCGGGGAAATGGAGTGGATGAGTTCAACAACCCGGGTCAGGACGGCGGGATCTGTTTCTGGCGGCACACCGTGGCCGAGGTTCAGCACATGCCCGGGCGCTGTGGAACCGGCCGCGATCACTTCACGGACATGGGTTTCCAAGACCTCCCAGGGGGCGGACAGCAGTGCGGGATCGATGTTTCCCTGAAGGGGCACGGTGCCGCCAAGACGGCGGTTCGCCTCATCCAGCGGAAGGCGGTAATCCACCCCCACCACATCCACGCCCACGTCGCGCATGGCCACCAGCAATTCCGAGGTTCCGGTGCCGAAGTGGACCAGCGGCGCACCGAGGTGCCGGACGTGGTCCAGTGCCCGCGCAGAGGCGGGCGCCACGTACTTGGTGTAGTCGGCCAGCCCCAGCGAACCGGCCCAGGAATCAAACAGCTGCCCCGCGGAGGCGCCGGCTTCCAACTGGGCGCGGAGGAAAAGTCCGGAGGCGTCGGCAGCCCAGTTGGCCAGAGCCGTCCAGGTGTCCGGATCTGCGTGCATCATGGTGCGCGGCCCCAGGTGGTCGCGGGACGGCTTGCCTTCAACCATGTAGGCGGCCAGTGTGAACGGGGCTCCAGCGAAGCCGATGAGCGGGGTCTTGCCCAGTTCCGCCACGGTCAGGCGTACGGCTTCCCTGATGGGTTCCAACGCTTCCCATGTGAGCTGCGGCAAGGCGGCAACATCGGCCGCGGTGCGCACCGGCTTCTCCAGTACGGGGCCCACCCCCGGCACAATGTCCACACCGACGCCGGCGAGCTTCAGCGGAATCACAATGTCGGAGAAGAAGATGGCCGCATCGACGTCGTGCCGGCGCACCGGCTGCAGCGTGATCTCCGATGCCAGTTCGGGCCGGAGGCAGGAGTCCAGCATGGCCACGCCTTCACGTATCTTGAGGTACTCAGGCAGCGAACGCCCGGCCTGACGCATGAACCACACAGGACGGCGGGACGGCTTGCCGCCCCGGTACGCCGTGATCAGCGGAGAATCTGCGGTGCGGCCGTCCATCAACGGATGGCCTGCAGCAAGGGCACCGTCATTAGACACGGCATGAGGCACGGCAGGGCTAGGAGTCATGCCTTCGATTGTGCCCAAAATCGGCTGCAAAAGATAACGACAGTCTGTCATCTGGAGCACTTCCGCCGGTCCCGTGGCAGGGATCACATCGCCAGCCGGCCGGTCCAGGCCCGGCGGGTTGTTCTACCGAGCAACGAAAAAGCTATGATTGATCTGCTGTGGTTCTTTTTTCATTGGTGGCTACACACGCCGACATCGACCTTGAGACCGTTGCTCAACTGAGCAACGGTGCTTCCGGGGTCGCCACATCCGCACTCTCCGGATCGCCGGCAGTGACGGGTGCGGTGGTGCTTGCCACCTGCAACCGCTACGAAATCTACGGCGAAGCGCCCCATGCGGACGATGTGGAGGCAGCCCGCGCGGCACTGGTGGCCCAGATCAGCGATCTCAGCGGCCTCAACGAACAGTTGGTATCCCGGTCCTTCAGTACCCGGACCGGCTCCGAAGTCAGCCAGCATCTTTTTGCCGTCAGCGCCGGACTCGATTCCGCCGTGGTTGGCGAACGCGAAATCGCCGGCCAGGTTCGGCGGGCCCTCATCACGGCGCAGCACGAAGGCACGGCCAGCTCCGGCCTGGTCCGGCTGTTTCAGGCGGCTTCCAAAACCGCCAAGGACGTCGGTGCCCAGACTGCCCTCGGCTCCCGGGGGCTGTCCATTGTTTCGGTGGCCCTGGACCTGGCAACGGATCTGTCCGAGAACCGGGACTGGTCAGCCAAGAAAGTGGTGGTGTTCGGCACCGGAGCCTACGCCGGGGCCACCATGGCTCTGCTCCGTGAGCGTGGCTGCACGGACATCTCGGTTTTCTCGTCCTCGGGCCGTGCGGAGGGCTTTGTTGCCACCCGTGGCGGCACTGCGCTGGACAACGAATCCCTTCGGCCGGCCGTGGCCGCAGCCGACGTGATGATCGGCTGCAGCGGTTCGGACACCCGGGTGGAGGCCGATGAGCTGGCAGAGGTCCGATCAGGGTCCACGCAGCCCCTGATCGCCATCGACCTCGCACTCACCCATGATTTTGACCCGGAGGTCGGAGAGCTCGACGGCGTTGAGTTGCTCACGCTGGAATCCGTGCGTTTGGCCGCGCCCCAGGAGCAGGCCGAATCCCTGGCCCAGGCCAGCGGGATCGTTTCCGGCGCGGCCCGGGCCTTCGAGCAGGAGCGGGAGGCCCGCTCCGTGGATTCAGCCATTGTTGCCCTGCGCCGGCACACCATGAATGTCCTCGACACGGAGATGGAAAAGGTGCGCGCCCGGCACGGCTGCACCGCCGCCGCGGAGGAGGTGGAGTTCGCCCTCCGCCGGATGGTGAAGCAGTTGCTGCACGTCCCTACGGTGCGGGCACGCGAACTTGCCTCAAACGGCCAGCAGGACGATTACGTGGCCGCCCTGGAAACCCTTTACGGCATTACAGTGGAGCAGCCTGCCGCGGCCGCGCAAGCCGAGTGCCCAGTGGACCGTCGGGGCCTCGAAACCGCCTGACCGGCGTCGACGCTCTCTCACTTCCTGCGGCTTCCCCAGCAACGCTCTCTCACTTCCTGCGGCTTCCCCAGCAACGCTCTCTCACTTCCTGCGGCTTCCCCAGCAACGCTTTCTCACTTCCTTCGCGGAAGTGAGAGAGCATCGTTGAAATAGGGGCAATAAGTGAGAGAGCGTCGTTGATGGGCTCAGGTTAGTACACGGGTTTGCCCGGCTCCACGTCCCTGACCCAGGCGAGGATACCGCCGTCGAGATGGCTGACCCGCTCGTATCCGGCCTTCCGGGCGGCCTCCAGGACATTGGCTGACCGGGTCCCGGCCTTGCAGTGGAACACGATGTCCCTGTCCTGGGGAAGCTCAGCCCAGGCCTCCCCCGCCAGGATCCTTCCCTGCGGGATCAGCACGGATCCGTCGATGCTCACAATGTCGTGCTCACCAGACTCGCGGACATCCACCAGGTCAAAATCCTTCAGCCCTGCCTTCCGTGACGCCAGCATTGTGGCCAGTTGGGTAGCCGTCACTGTGTGTTCGGTGTCCGCGGACGCGGCGGGGGCAATGCCGCAGAAGGCGTCGTAATCCGTCAGCTCAGTGATGGGTTCCGCGGCCGGGTCCTTGGACACCCGGATCTCGCGCCAGCTTCCGCCCAGGGCATCGAAGAGTGCCACCCGGCCCAGGAGTGAACGCCCGACGCCGGTGATCAGCTTGACCGCTTCCGTCACCATGAGTGAGCCAACAGCCGCGCATAGCATCCCGAACACGCCGCCCTCTCCACAGGAGGGGACGGATCCGGCCGGCGGAGCCTCCGGATAAAGATCGCGGTAGGTGGGTCCATGCTTTTCCCAGAAGACACTGACCTGGCCGTCAAAGCGGAAGATCGAACCCCAGACGTAGGGCTTGCCCAGGATGGCTGCGGCGTCGTTCACCAGGTAGCGTGTCGCAAAGTTGTCCGCACCGTCCAGGATGAGGTCGTAGTCGGCGAAAAGCTCCAGTGCGTTTGTTGCATCCAGCCGGACGTGGTGCAGCCGGACGTCCACCAAAGGATTCAGCCCGGCAATCGTGTTCCGGGCTGATTCGATCTTGGGCTGTCCCACATCCGCCACGCCGTGGATGACTTGGCGCTGCAGGTTGCTGAGGTCAACGGCGTCGTCGTCGATGATTCCCAGCGTGCCGACACCTGCGGCTGCGAGGTACAGCAGTGCGGGCGAGCCAAGTCCCCCGGCGCCGATCACCAGCACCTTGGCGTTCTTGAGCCGGCGCTGACCTACTGCGCCGATCTCGGGAATGATGAGGTGCCTTGAATAGCGTTCCACTTCCGCGGGCGTCAGATCAGCCGCAGGCTCCACCAACGGTTCAAGCGAAACGGAAGAAGCCTTAGCAGTGAATGTCGAAGCCATACTTCAATGTATGCCCCGAGATACCGCCCGGTCATATTACCGCGCAGTAAAGTGGAGGTAACTGCAATGGAAAGTAGGACAACTGTGGTCCATGAAGCACGGACTGACCGGGCGTCCATCGGCGAACCGGCCGCCCCGCAGCGCGCCGCCGGCCAGCGATCCGCCCGGCTTCCCCGCGACGAGCGCCGCGCGCAACTCCTCGCAGCCGCGCAGGAGGTGTTTGTGGCCAATGGCTACCACGGCGCAGCGATGGATGAGATCGCCGAAACGGCGCATGTCAGCAAACCTGTGCTCTACCAGCACTTTCCCTCCAAACGCGAACTGTATCTGGCCTTGCTGGACAGCCACCTGACGTCTCTCACGGAGCTCATGCTGGGTGCCCTCAGCTCCACCACGGACAACGATGAACGCGTTCAGGCCGTAATGCGGGCGTACTACCGGTTCATTGCCAGCGATGACCAGGCGCACCGTCTGGTCTTCGAATCGGACCTTATCAACGATCCCGATGTCAGCTCCCGCCTGGAGACCTTCAACAAGACTTTCGCGGACGCCGTCGCCCGGGTGATCGCCGAGGACACCAAACTGCCGCCCATGGAGGCGCAGCTGCTCGGGCGGGGACTGGCCGGAATGGCACAGGTCAGCGCGCGCTACTGGCTGGAAACGGACGGAAACCTAGACCTCGACGTGGCCAGCGACCTGATCTACCGTTTAGCTTGGCGCGGAATCTCTCGCTTCCCCAAGGAAACCTAGACTACAAATAAGAGAACACCCTGAAACTTTTGATTGGCTGGGAGGCCCCGCTTTGGAAATTAAGATCGGCGTACAGAACATTGGCCGCGAAATTGTGCTGGAATCGGCGCAGGATGCTGACACCGTTGCCAAAGTTGTCGAGGATGCCATCACCAATGGCAGCGAGCTGCGCCTGAAAGATGACAAGGGGCGCGTGATCATCGTTCCCGGCAACGCCCTGGGCTACGTGGAAATCGGCGCCGAAGAAGCGCGCCGGGTAGGTTTCGGCCAGTTCTAGCACACCGCCGCGGCTGACCGCATTGCCGGGCATCAGTTGCATTCCGAGGAGATTCCATGCTTTCGCTGACCATCGTTGTCCTGGTGACCGCCGCCGCAGGCTTTATCGTCTGGGCCAATGACAAGCGCCACGCCAAATACGGCATGGGGCTGCCCGCAGGTGTTGCCGTTGCCGTGGGCGCCTTCAGCTGGATCATTTTTATGGCTGCAGGCTTTGGTTACCAGCCCGGCCTGACGTGGATTCCGTGGATCCTGCCGATGGCCCTGGGCGCCGCAGCTGCGGTAGGGGCGGTGATCTACATCGGCCGGACCCGTGCCCGCCACGACACCGCACGGCTGACGGCCGCGCTCAAGCTGTAAGGACCAGGCTCAAGCTGTAAGGATTAGGCCTGGCCTGGTTCTAGCCGCCAGGCTGGTAGCCTTCCTCCGTGCACAGGCAGAGACGGTTTTCCTGCGCATCCGTGACCACCACCCAGTCGGGTGCGTGGTCACGGTCCATTAAGGCTCCGGTGGCTTCCGTCTTCGCCAGGACAGGATCCGATTCGGCTTTGCTCCGGTGAATGTCCACATGGATCCGGCTGCTGTTGGGTGTCTGCGTTTCCTGGAACCACACCGACGGTCCGCGGCCGTAGGGGTCCACCAGATCGCCGCCCTGGCCCTTTTTGTATCCCAGGGCCACGCGCCACACCTCGGAGATCTCCCCGGCGTCGGGGGTGTCGATCGCCAGTTCCACGGTCCGGTACAGTCCTGGTTCAGCCGTGGCCCCGGCGTCCGAAGCAGCGGCGCTCACGGCTGCCGCCGCCGCGGTATCACGCTCTGTGACCTCGCCTCCTGCGTCGTGGGAGGTGAAGCGGATGAACACCCGGTTGTAGCGCCAGTCGAGGTCCGGATGATGGTTCTGCTCTTCCGCCAGACGCCCGACGGCGGCCATCAGCTCCAGCGCGGCGGCCGCCGTCGGCGCCTTAAAGACCGTGACCAGTCCGCCCAGGCGGTAGCGCCAGTCGGGCAGCGCGTTGAGGGCTTCGTCGATCCGGGTGCGGGTGAGAATGTCTTCCTTGCCGGCCATCGCTGACTCCTTGGCTCGTCCTGGATGAGCCCGGTCCCGGCCAACGGCACTGGGAGCCGGTCTAGAGGAACTCTGCCCGGCCTTCCATGGCCGATGACGCCAGGGCGTGCTCGCGGCGCGGTATCCGCCCGGCCGCCTTCGCCAGCCTACCGGCGATGACGGCGTGTTTGAAGGCCTCGCCCATCCGGGCCGGATTCTGCGCACGGGTCACGGCGGTTGCCAGCAGGACTGCGTCGCAGCCCAGTTCCATGGCAAGCGCTGCATCCGAGGCCGTGCCGATGCCGGCGTCCAGCACTACGGGAACCGAAGCCCGGGAAACGATCAGCTCGATGTTGTGCGGATTCAGGATCCCCAGGCCGGTCCCGATGGGCGCTCCCAGCGGCATCACGGCGGTGGCCCCAAGGTTCTCGAGCCGCAGGGCCAGGACGGGGTCGTCGTTGGTGTAGGCGAACACTTTGAACCCGCGGTTGACCAGCTGCTCCGTGGCGTCCACGAGTTCTACTGCGTCCGGGAGGAGGGTCTGCTCGTCGGCGATGACTTCAAGTTTGACCCAGTCGGTCTCCAGCGCTTCGCGGGCCAGTTCCGCCGTCGTGATGGCGTCCCGCGCGGTGAAGCAGCCGGCAGTGTTGGGCAGGACCCGGATGCCATGGTCCACCAGGAGCTGGAAAAGCGATCCTGTTTCGGCCGGCGAATACCGCCGCATGGCCACTGTGGTCAGCTCGGTTCCGGACGCGAGCAGGGCGGCACCCAGCCCGTCAAGGCTGGGCGCACCGCCGGTGCCCATGATGAGGCGGGACCCGAGCGTGACGCCGTCGATGACCAGGCTGTCCGCGTGCTCCGGCTGGTTCAGTGTGCTGATGCTGCTGGTTTCTGTCATGGTGTCAGCCTCCCTGGACTGCTGTGACCAGTTCCACGTCGTCACCCTCGGCGAGCGCCGTGACGTACCACCGGCTGCGGGGCACTACTTCGGAATTGTGCGCCACGGCCACGCCGAGTTTCTGCCCGTCCGTCGCCTGACCGTCGGCGGCGAGCGGGCGGCCGGTGATCTGGCTGACCAGGGCGGTGATGGAGGCGCCGTCGGCCACGGCATGCTGCGAACCGTTAAGGGTGATGTTCATGCTGATTCCTTATGTAGGTCAAAGGTGTCCTGATGCCTGCGGGAAAACCTGGCGGGGCTGAAGGCCCGCCAGCGGGCGTCCTCGCTGCCGTCCATCAGTGACCGGCAGACGGCGGCCGCTGCTGGAGTGAGCAGTACGCCGTGGCGGAAGAACCCGGTGGCGATGATCACCCCGGCCACGTGTTCCGGGCTTCCGGGGACCTGTACCCTGCCCAGCAGCGGGGCGTTGTCCGGGGTGCCTGGGCGTGCCCTGGCTGTGCTTTCCAGGAGTTCCAGCTCGGCGACGGCGGGCACCAGGACCTGGGCGTCCCGCAGCAGCCGGTAGACGCCGCCGGCGGAGACCGCCTCAGCCCCGGCTGCCGACGGCGCGTCCTCACGCTGGGTGGCCCCGATCACTACAGTGCCGTCCTGCCTCGGAACGATATACACCGGAACACCGTGGACCAGGCCGCGTACCGTGGACGTGACCAGCGGCCGGAGATGCTGTGGAACCGCCAGCCGGAGGATGTCCCCATAGACCGGGCGCAGCGGCAGCTTGAGCCCTTCCGGCAGGTCCTCCAGGGAAGCCGCCTGAAGCCCGTTGGCCACCACTGTTTCGCCGGCAAGCACCGTCCCGCCGCCCGCGAGCCGCACACCGCTCACCCGGCCGTCGTGCCACAAAAGGGACGTTGCCCGGTCTGCGACGGCGAACCCTTCGTGGGCACCGTCGACGGCGGTTCCCGAACCACCCTGCTGGGCAGCCAATGCAAGCCGCAGGCACGCCACGAGCCTCCGCGGGTCCACCTGATGATCGGAGGGGATGTCCAGGGCACACGAGACAGCCGGGCTGAGGAGGGCCTCCCTGCTCCTGGCCTCGCGAACGGTGAGGGGTTCTACCGGCAGGCCATTGGCCTGCTGCACTGTCCGCAGGTCCATGAGTGCCCTGCGGTCCGCGGCGTCCGCGCCGACGGCGATGGTCGTCGTCGTCAGGTAGCCGGGATCCCGGCCCGCTGCCTCAGCAAGGTCCGCTGCGAAGGCCGGCCACTGGCCGGAGGACTCGAGCATGAGCTCCAGGAGGTCTTCCTCCTGGTAGTGCAGCTCGCTGACAGGGGCGAGCATGCCGGCGGCTGCCCAGCTGGCGCCGGAGCCTGGCGCGTCATCGATCAGGACCACGGAACGCCCGGAGCGCTTGGCTTCCCATGCGATGCCGTGGCCGATGACTCCGCCGCCGACCACTGCCACGTCGGCGCGCAGCGCCTTTGGAAGGCTGCCGGACGGGGCCCTGCCGGATGGGGGGATCATGGGTTTCCTTCCCTACGCCGGTACTAGCCGGATCAGGTCAAGCGGTCGGCTCTGACGCCCTCTCAGCCCGGCCGCTTTATGACAGCTGCCACGGGCTCCCGCAGTACCAGCCCAGTTTAGAGGAACTAGGCTGGTTTCCATGAACCCCGCCCTTTCCGCCAGCACAGCCCTTTCCACGAGCACAGCCCCTTCCGCCGGCCCTGACGCCACCGGCAGCGGTGCGCCCAGCGGGTCGGTCAGCAGTGCACGGCTGTACCTGTGCACCGACGCCCGTCGGGACCGCGGCGACTTCGCCGACTTCGTGGATGCGGCGTTTGCCGGCGGTGTGGACATCATCCAGCTCCGGGACAAGGCCATCGAAGCGGCGGAGGAACTGGAACTTCTGGAGGTCCTGAAGGCTGCTGCCGCGCGCCATGGCCGGCTGTGGGCGGTCAACGACCGTGCTGATATTGCCGTCCTTTCCGGAGCCCCGGTGTTCCATATCGGGCAAAAGGACCTTCCTTTGGCGTCAGCACGCACGCTGATCGGCAGGACGGGCCAGATCGGATTGTCCACCCACTCCACGGGGCAGATCGACGGCGCCATCACAGCCTCCGCCGCCGCAGCCGGTACCGACGGCGGTCTGGACTATTTCTGTGTGGGCCCCGTTTGGGCCACCCCCACCAAGCCCGGCAGGGCCGCCGTCGGCCTTGACCTGGTGAAGTATGCGGCCCGGGCCGTCCGCGAAGCCGGCGCCGGCACGGCCGCAGGCACGGTCCCCTGGTTCGCCATCGGCGGTATCGGTCTGGACAACATTGAACAGGTAGCGCAAGCCGGAGCCGACAGGGTGGTGGTGGTCCGGGCCATCACGGAGGCCCCGGACCCCGCAGCGGCGGCCGCGGCCCTGCTTGCCGCGCTGGACGCAGCCGCGTCCTGAAGCTCCCGGACGAGCCCCGCGCTACTGCAGGGGCCGATGCCCTGCACTATCGGAGGAATTCGGGCTAACCTGATTTTCGTGTCACATCATCGCCTGTCTCCTAACGTCCATGAGCAGACAAACGCCCTCGCGGAGGCGCTGAGCGCTCTGCGAACCGAGCTGGAGCTGCCGGGTCCGTACCCTGTGGAAGCGGTCCGGGATGCCGAGGCCGCCGTGGCTTCACTGCAGCTGCCGGCCTCCGATATGACTGACGTTGAGTTCCTTACCATTGATCCGGAGTCCTCCACGGACCTGGACCAGGCCCTGTTCATCGAGCGCGCAGCCGGAGGCTACCGGGTCCTTTATGCCATCGCGGACGTTCCGTCCTTCGTTGTTCCCGGCGGTGCGCTAGACACCGAGACCCGACGCCGCGGCCAGACGTTCTACGCTCCGGACGGCCGGATTCCGCTCCATCCCGAGGTCATCAGCGAGCAGGCCGGCAGCCTCCTCGCCGGGCAGCTGTGCTCCGCTTTTGTGTGGGAGTTCGACCTGGATGATGCCGCCCAGGTCACTTCCGTGGCTGTCCAGAGAGCCCGGATGCGCAGCCGCGCCAAGCTCAGCTACAAGAGCGTCCAGGCCGAGCTCGACGCCGGAACCGCCTCCCCGGTACTGCAGCTGCTGAAGGAAGTGGGACTCAAGCGCGTGGATCTGGAGCGTACGCGCGGCGGAGCCAGCCTGAACATGCCCGAACAGGAAATCGTCCAGCTTCCCGACGGCGGCTACCGGATTGCCGCGGCGCCACAGCTTCCAGTCGAGGACTGGAATGCCCAGATTTCATTGATGACCGGCATGGCAGCGGCCGAACTGATGCTGGAGGGCAAGGTGGGCATCCTGCGCACCATGCGGGCGCCCGACGAGCGCTCCCTGCTCCACTTCAGGCTACAGACAGAGGCCTTGGGCAGGCCCTGGGACGGCGAAATCAGCTACGGCGAATTCCTCCGCACCCTGGACCCGGTAGACCCGCGGCAGCTGGCAATCCTGCACTCGGCCGGCATGCTTTTCCGTGGCGCCAGCTACACGGCCTTTGACGGCAGCGTGCCGGATGACGCTGCGCAGGCCGCCATCGGCGCCGCGTATGCGCACACCACGGCTCCGCTGCGGCGGCTCATCGACCGCTTTGTGCTGGTGATCTGTGAGGCGCTCAGCAACGGCCGGCCTGTACCGGACTGGGCCAGGGACGCCCTACCCTCGCTGCCGGTGATCATGGCCGGATCCGACCAGCTGGCATCGCGGATGGAGCGCATGGCGCTGGACACCGTGGAGGCCGCCCTGCTGGTCAACCACATCGGGCAGGAATTCGATGCGATCGTGATCTCCGGGTCCAAGCCGCAGCGGGACAACGGCAGTGGCGACGGCAACGGCAATGGCGCCAACGGCACCGGAAGGAACGGGAACGGCAACGGCGCCAACGGCAGGAACGGAAATGGCAACGGCGCCTCCGGGATTATCCAGATTGCAGAGCCCGCCGTCACGGCGCGGTGCGTCGGCGACCTGGAATCCGGCACCAAGGTCCGCGTGCGGCTGATCTCCTCGAACATAGCCACACGGGAAGTGCACTTCGAGCTGGTCGTGTGAGCCTCTGGGTCTTGCCGTCGGTGGCTTGCCGTCTGGGCCGCGAAACGGGCCAAAGCCAGCTTTCCGGCTCCGTGCGGCTAGACTGAAGGAGTAGATATGGATGCCCGGTCGTTGATTTCCTTGATTTTGAATTCAACAAGCCCGCCCCTACGCGATCTTGAGATACACCCGTTGGTCACCAGTGCCAACATTTAGATAGCCCGCGATCGGCTTCCACTGGATTTGCTTGCGCGCCAGAGCGTGCTCCGGAACGGCCACATCGGCCGGTCCGTTGAGCAGGCAGCGCCAATGCCCAAATGAATAAGGAAACTCCCCTGTGAGTGAATTGCATACCCACCAGCTTCTGATTGACGATTCCGGCATCGAGACCATCGAGCCTGAAGAAACCATAATCTCGGATGAGAAGCCGCACGAAATCGAGGAGAAATCCTTCGCCGACTACAACGTCCGCGCCGATATCGTTGAGTCCCTGGCCGACGCCGGCATAACCCACCCGTTCCCCATCCAGGCCATGACGCTGCCCGTTGCCCTGTCCGGCCATGACATCATTGGCCAGGCCAAGACCGGTACCGGCAAGACGCTGGGCTTCGGCATTCCGGCCCTGCAGCGGGTCGTTGGCCCGGATGACGCCGGCTTCGACAAGCTCCCCGCTCCGGGCGCACCGCAGGCCCTGGTCATCGTTCCTACCCGCGAACTGGCGGTCCAGGTTGCCAATGATCTCCAGAACGCGGCCCGCAAGCGAAACGCCCGCATCACCACCATCTACGGCGGCCGCGCGTATGAGCCCCAGGTTGAGGCGCTGCAGAAGGGCGTCGAGGTTGTTGTCGGCACGCCGGGACGGCTGATCGACCTTTACAAGCAGAAGCACCTCGTCCTCAAAAACGTGAAGATGGTCATCCTGGACGAAGCCGACGAGATGCTGGACCTGGGCTTCCTGCCGGACGTTGAAACCCTGATTGCCGGCACTCCGGCCGTACGCCAGACGCTTCTGTTCTCGGCCACAATGCCCGGCCCCGTCGTCGCTATGGCCCGTCGCTACATGACCCAGCCCACGCACATCCGTGCGGCCGATCCGGATGACGAAGGCCTGACCAAGCGCGACATCCGCCAGCTCATCTACCGCGCCCACAGCATGGACAAGATCGAGGTTGTCTCCCGGATCCTGCAGGCCCGGGGACGCGGCCGCACCATCATCTTCACCAAGACCAAGCGCACCGCCGCCAAGGTTGCCGAGGAACTGGTGGACCGCGGCTTCGCTGCAGCTGCCATCCACGGCGACCTCGGCCAGGGAGCGCGCGAGCAGGCCCTTCGTGCCTTCCGCAACAACAAGGTGGACGTCCTTGTGGCCACCGACGTCGCCGCCCGCGGGATCGACGTGGACGACGTCACCCACGTCATCAACTACCAGTGCGTCGAGGACGAAAAAATCTACCTGCACCGTGTGGGGCGCACCGGCCGCGCGGGCAACAAGGGCACTGCCGTCACGTTTGTGGACTGGGACGACATGCCGCGCTGGGGCCTGATCAACAAGGCGCTGGGCCTGAGCGTTCCGGAGCCCGTCGAAACCTATTCCTCCTCGCCGCACCTCTTCGAGGACCTGGACATCCCGGAAGGCACGAAGGGCCGCCTGCCCCGTAACAAGCGGACGCTGGCCGGCGTTGACGCCGAGGTCCTTGAGGACCTGGGCGAAACCGGCAAAAAGAACACCCGTCCGGGCTCAAGGGACGGCGGACGTGACAGCGGCCGTGACAGCGCCCGCGGTGGCGGACGCGACGCCGGCCGATCCGGCAGCCGGCGCAGCGGCGGCGAGACAGGCGGACGCTCCGGTGACCGCCGTCGTCGTCCAGCCGATACTGAGGCCACGGCCGGAGCAACGGCTCCGGCGGCAGAATCCGTGGCGCCGCCAGCCGCCACAGAGGTGGACCGGGCCACCCGTGCCCGCCGCAGCCGGACCCGCACGCGCCGCCGCAACGGCGAGGTGGTGGCCGGAGGCGACAACGGCGCACAGCCGGGCAGCGCCGAGGCGTAACAGCCTCAATGACTGACTTTGTCTGGGCGCCGGACGGCAGCAACTTGGTGGTACACGCGGACAACGCGGAATTCCTCCCCTCGCTGCCGGACGGCGCCTTCACTCTCATTTACGTGGACCCGCCGTTCAACACCGGCCGGGCCCAGCGGCGCCAGGAAACGAGGATGGTGGCCAATGCTGACGGCACCGGCGACCGTGTTGGCTTCAAGGGGCGCTCGTACGACACCATCAAGGGCGCCCTGCATCGCTACGATGACGCCTTCAGCGACTACTGGTCCTTCCTGGAGCCGAGGCTCGTCGAAGCCTGGCGGCTGCTGGCGGATGACGGAACACTGTACCTGCACCTTGACTACCGGGAAGTCCACTACGCCAAGGTAATGCTCGATGCCATTTTCGGCCGCGAGTGCTTCCTGAACGAGATCATTTGGGCCTACGACTACGGTGCACGCGCCAAATTCCGCTGGCCCACCAAGCACGACAACATCCTCGTGTACGTCAAGAATCCGGCAAAGTACCACTTCGATAGCGCTGAGGTGGACCGCGAGCCATATATGGCGCCCGGCCTGGTCACCCCTGCCAAACGCGAGCTCGGCAAGCTGCCCACGGATGTCTGGTGGCACACCATCGTCTCGCCCACGGGCAAGGAAAAAACCGGTTATCCGACGCAGAAGCCAGAGGGCCTCATCCGACGGGTCGTGGCCGCCTCAAGCCGGCCAGGAGACTGGTGCCTGGACTTCTTCGCGGGTTCAGGAACACTCGGCGCAGTGGCGGCCAAGCTGGACCGGAAGTTTGTGTGCGTGGACCAGAACCAGCCGGCCATCGACGTCATGGCCAAGCGCCTGGGCGCCCACGCGACCTTTGCCTCGTTCCCACCCAACTAGCTCGCACTTAACGTCGCCATTCGCGCGTTTCGATGCGTTATGTGCCAGTCAGTTGGGGAAGGCGCACAGGGCAGGGGCTACGGGCGGACGATGGCGGTGCCCGTGCCCAGCTCCTCGATCCGGGAAAGCACCTCGGGCGCGGTGAGGTTCTCCCCCAGCAGATTGGGCTTGCCCGTGCCGTGGTAGTCGGACGAACCCGTAATCAGCAGGCCGTGGCGTGCCGCCAGCCGGCGGAGGAACTCCCGTCCCTCTTCCGGATTGTCCCGGTGGTCGATCTCCAGGCCCGCCAAGCCGGCGTCGATCATTTCCTGGTACGTGCGCTCGCCCACGATCCGGCCGCGGGCCGACGCCACCGGGTGCGCGAAGACCGGCACGCCGCCTGCCGCCCTGACAAGCTCGACGGCGGTTGCCGGGTCGGGCGCGTAGTGCTGGACATAGTAGCGCGAACGTGAGGTCAGGATGGACGTGAAAGCCTCTGAACGGTCAGCCACCACGCCGGCCGCAACCAGGGCATCGGCAATATGCGGACGCCCCAGCGTGGCTCCTGGTGCTACATGGTGGATGACATCGTCCCAGGTCAGCGGGTAGTCCTCGGCGAGGAGAGTGACCATACGTTCGGCACGCGTGAGGCGGGCGTCCTTGGCCTTGGTAATCTCCTCCAACAGCCCTGGATGGTCGGGATCGTGGAGGTAGCTCAGGAGGTGCACGCTGATGCCCTGTTCCGTGCGGCAGGAAACCTCCATGCCAGGAACCAGCGCCACACTGGCTGCCTGGGCGGCGCGTGAGGCTTCGGCCCAGCCGTCGGTGGAATCATGGTCCGTCAGGGCCACCACGTCCAGGCCCGCGCGGGCGGCGGATGCCATGACATCGGCAGGGGTCTCCGTGCCGTCGGAAACATTGGAGTGGGCATGCAGGTCTATCCTCACCTGCCCAGCCTAGTTTATGAGTACCCCGGTCAGTCCCCGGGCAGTTGGATCACGCCGAGCTGCTGCATCAACCCCAGGTCGTCCCTATTTGACCAATGCTCAACGATCCTCCCGTGCTCGATACGGTGGACGGCCACAGCGGTCTCACTCAACGTCGCACCGCTGGCAGGAAGGGGGCCAGGGAGTTCGCCTTCGTGGGTTCCCGACGCCGTCAGACGGGTCACCACTCGGTCCCCTTCGGCGACCTGGTCCTCGATCTCGTGCCGGCCCGGGGTGGCCTTCCAAAAAATGCGGAAGGCCGCCTTCAGGCCCTCGCGTCCGGCAGGCATCCCCGGGAACGGTGGATTGTGGTCAAGATAGTCCTCGGCGACCAGCTCATCCATCGCGTCGATATTTCCAGCGTCGATCTCTTCGTAGAACCGCCTGATCAGAGCCTTGTTGTCGTCGGTTTCCATTGCCATCTTCCTGGTTGTCCAGGGCAGCCTGTCCCGTACCGACCATTCCCCGTGGGAGGCAATCGTAGCGCCAAAGCTCGTGATACGGGAGGGCCGGTTCGTCTGGACGTTCGCCGCGGTATTGGCCCAGGCACTCGTGCTGGTGAGACGATGGTGCCGTGAACGATGCCGAAAACACCCCTGACTCTGCTTCCCAGCCCCTCGACGAGCGCGTCAACAACCGCTCGCAGCGGCCCAGTTCCGACGCCTTCAAGGCCTTTATGGCCAGCAACTGGGCACCGTCCAGCCAGGAGCTGCCGGCGCGCGATGCCGTGGCCGGCCACGCCGCAGCACGGCGCAAGGCCATTTCAGACCGATTCAAAGGCGAACGCCTGGTCATTCCCGCCGGTCCGCTGAAGGTCCGTTCCAACGACTGCGACTACCGTTTCCGCCCACACTCCGGCTTCGCCCACCTCACCGGCCTGGGCCTGGACCACGAGCCGGACGCCGTCCTGATTCTGGAACCCGTTGCCGAAGGTACAGGCGACGACGGCGGCCACCACCGCTCCACGCTCTACTTCCGCCCGCTGGCGGGCAGGGATACGGAAAAGTTCTACGCCGACTCACGGTCCGGCGAGTTCTGGATCGGTGCCCGACCCACGCTTGCAGAGTTCGAAGCCCGCCTGGCCCTGACCACCGCTCACATCGATGAACTCGAATCGGCAATCACCAAAAATGTGGGTGCCCCCGAGATCGGCGGCATCTCCATCCGTCTGGTCCGCAAGGTGGACGAAAACATCGATGCCCTCGTGGACACCGCCCGCTACAACACGGCCAAGGATCCCGAAAACCTGGACCTCGCCGTCCTGGACGCCCTGGATGAGAAGCTGTCCGAGGCCCTGTCCGAGCTCCGGCTCCTGAAGGACGAGTGGGAGGTCGAACAGATGGAGATGGCTGTGGCCGCCACCGTTGAGGGCTTTGTGGAAGTGGTCAAGGCCCTTCCCCGTGCGCTCACGCATGCCCGCGGCGAACGGGTTGTGGAAGGCGCCTTCTTTGCGCGGGCCCGCGAAGTGGGCAACGAACTGGGCTACGACACCATCGCTGCCTCGGGAAACAACGCCACCGTGCTGCACTGGACCCGCAACGTCGGCAAGCTCAACGCCGGTGAGCTGTTGCTGCTGGATGCGGGCGTGGAGGTGGACTCGCTGTACACGGCAGACATCACCCGGACATTACCGGCCAATGGCGTGTTCACGGATATCCAGCGCAAGGTTTACGAAGCAGTCCTTGACGCCGCCGACGCCGGATTCGCCGCCGCGCAGCCGGGCACCAAGTTCCGCGACATCCACACCGCCGCCACCACCGTGCTGGCCGAACGGCTCGCCGAGTGGGGTTTGCTCCCAGTGAGCGTCGAGGAAGCCATCAGCCCCGAGGGCCAGCAGCACCGCCGCTGGATGCCGCACGGCACCAGCCATCACCTGGGCCTGGACGTTCACGACTGCGCGCAGGCCAAGCGCGAGCTGTACCTCGATGGCGTGCTTACCGAAGGCATGGTGTTCACCATCGAACCCGGCCTGTATTTCAAGAACGAGGATCTCGGGATCCCTGAGGAATACCGCGGCATTGGCATCCGGATCGAAGACGACATCCTCATGACGTCCGGCGGCCCCGTCAATCTGAGCGCCGCGCTGCCCCGCAAGGCCCGCGACGTCGAGTCCTGGATGGCCGGCATCTACCGGGAAGCAGACGGCGAGGCCTCCTAGCAGCCCCACGTGTTAAGCGCGAACGGACACCTAAGCCCCGGGGCTTAAGTGTCCGTTCGCGCTTTGAGCGCCCTTGCAGATCAGCTAAGGCTGAGATTCATCCTTGTCCCGCTGCGGTGCCGGCGGGAGGGTGCCTTCCTGTTGCTGCCCGTTGCCCTGGGTGGTCGCGTCGGCTTCAGCAGGAGCCGGGGTGTCGGAAACACGCACGCCGTACTGGGGCCGCCCGTCGGGCAGGTCCGGATAGCGGACCGCAGCCGCAGGCGCCGGGGCCGGCTGGGCAGTTCCTTCGGGCTGGCCCTCCTGCGTCCCGGCAGCGGGATCCCCTTGTGCCGCGGGACCGGGCCCGTGTTGACCGTAGGGGTCGGTCCAGCCGGCGGGGCGGGCAGGTGCCTGGCCGGACGTCTGGCCGGGCTGTCCGGGCTGGCCCGGCTGGTTGAAAGGCTGGTTCTGGTAGTCGCGCTGGGTGTACGGCCTGGGAGCTGATGCAGCATCGGAGCGGGTCATCGGCAGTTGGTGGAGCAGGCGCCGGGCCTCGTGGGCGGCCTCCACGGACACCACCACGTCATAACTGGTGGCCACCACCTGGCTCGTGGAGGTGAAGTCCCGCTTCCCCCGCTGCATTGCATACGTGACAATGCCAAACAACATGAAGAATGCTGCGCCCATCAGCACGGAGGCGAGAATGGAGAAGTAGCCCGGGGAGGGTGCGAAGAAGGACAGCATCACACCGACGAACAGGCCGAACCACATGCCGCTGAGCGCCCCCGAGAGCGCCACCCGCGGATAGCTCAGGCGGCCGGTCACCCGCTCCACCATCTTGAGCTCGTTGCCGACGATGGAGACCATGTGGACCGGGAACTGCTGGTCGGCAAGGTAATCCACCGCCTTCTGGGCGTCCAGATAGGAGGTGTACGAGCCGACGGCGTCACCGGTGGGGACGGTACGGGACTCGTCCAGCCCGTTGGGGCCGCCGGCCTTGGGAGCACCAAAAAAGTTTGACATACCTCCATTCTTGCCCATCAGCATGTGTACCGCCTGTAAATTCAGCTAAAAGAGAGCAGACTCGGTAGCCTGTAGACGTGAGCACAAATCTTACGCGCGTCTTCGTTGCGCGCCTTCTGGGTCTTGACGTCTTCGACCCGCTGGGTGACCGTCTGGGCCGGTTGCGCGATGTTGTGGTGCTCTCCCGCGGAAGCCGCGGCGCCCCGCACGTGGTGGGCATCGTCGTCGAAGTTCCCGGGAAAAAACGCGTCTTTGTGCCCATGACCCGGATCACCTCCATCGACCAGACCCAGATCATCTGCACCGGGCTGGTCAACCTCCGGCGCTTTGAACAGCGCGGCGCGGAGACCCTGGTGGTCGCGGAAATGTTCGACCGGCGGGTGACCCTGCGGGATGGAAGCGGCGACGCCACCATTGAGGACATCGCCATGGACCAGCACCGGTCCCGCGACTGGTTCGTGAGCAAGCTTTTCGTCCGCAGGGGCCACTCGCTTTCCCCGCTCAGCCGGCTGCGCCGCAACGAAACCATGATCATCGACTGGGCCGACGCCCTCCAGGGAGCCCGCACGGAGCCGCAGGCTGCCACCCAGTTCGTGGCCAACCATGAGGACCTCAAGCCCGCCGACTTCGCCGAGGCCCTCCAGGAGATGAGCGACAAACGCCGCTTTGAGGTAGCCAGCGAACTCCAGGACGAACGGCTCGCCGACGTCCTCCAGGAACTCCCGGAGGACGACCAAGTGGAGATCCTTTCCGCCCTGGACGTCCAGCGCGCCGCCGACGTCCTGGAGGAGATGGATCCCGACGACGCCGCCGACCTCCTGGGTGAACTGCCCTCGGCCCAGGCTGAAGAACTGCTGCAGCTCATGGAGCCGGAGGGCGCCGAGGACGTCCGGCGCCTGCTGGAATACGACGAGGACACCGCCGGTGGGCTGATGACGCCCGTTCCTGTCATCCTGCCCCCTGAGGCCACCGTCGCCGAAGCCCTGGCACACGTCAGGCGCGAGGAACTCTCCCCGGCCCTTGCCTCGTCCATTTTTATTGCCAGGCCGCCGCTGGAGACGCCCACCGGCCGCTTCCTCGGCGTGGTCCACATCCAGCAACTCCTTCGCTTCCCTCCGTTTGAGCCCCTTGGCAACCTCGTGGACAAGAACCTTGAGCCGTTGTCCGACCAGGCCCACATCAGCGAAGTGGCCCGGACCCTGGCAACCTACAACCTGAACTCCCTTCCGGTCGTCAACGACGCCGGCCGGCTTGTGGGGGCGGTGACTGTTGATGACGTTTTGGATCATCTGTTGCCGGACGACTGGCGCGCCCATGATGGCGAAGCCCCGATAAGAAGGCTCGGAGGCCGCATTGGCTGACAACAGCGCCCCAAAGAACCCCAGCCAGCGGAACCTGCCCAAGGGCGCTTCAAAAGGCAGCCTCGATACACCCCTGAGCGGACGCCAGCGCATCCTGCCTAAGTTCTCGCCTGATCCTGATGCCTTCGGCCACGCTACGGAAGGCTTCGCCCGGTTCATGGGCACACCGCAGTTCCTCGTCTACATGACAGTCTTCGTCGTCATCTGGCTGGTCTGGAACACGTGGGCACCGCAGGAGTGGCAGTTCGACTCCCGCCTCCTCGGCTATACCCTGCTGACCCTGATGCTCTCCCTACAGGCCTCCTACGCGGCACCGCTGCTGCTGCTGGCGCAAAACCGACAGGACGACCGCGACCGCGTTTCGCTCCAGCAGGACCGCCAGCGGGCCGAACGCAACCTGTCGGACACCGAGTACCTCACCAGGGAGCTGGCCTCCCTGCGGATAGCCCTCCGTGAGGTGGCTACGCGGGACTACGTCAGGGCGGAGCTGCGTTCCCTCCTTGAGGACATGCTGGAGGCGCAGGAGGAGCTGCGGACCCACGATCCCTCCGGGGCCGGCAGCCACGAATCTCCGCGCGAGAAGGTCAGGGAAAGGCTGAAGGAAAAGCGGGACAAGCAACGGAGCCCCCGCACGCAGCAGATCCCCAAGGTCAAGCCCGCCCACTCCGTCCAGGATCCCCGCGTCCCGCCGCAGCCCCCAACCCCCGAAAGCTGAGCTCCGCCTTTATGAGCACTACCCTGGAACAGGCAGTCAATGCTGCACTGACCACTGTTATCGATCCTGAGCTTCGCCGTCCCATCACGGAGCTGGGCATGGTGGATTCCATTGAGATTGCCGACGACGGCCGGGTCCGGTTGGCCGTGCTGCTCACCATCGCCGGGTGTCCGCTGCGGGATACCATCACCGCCGACTCGGAAAGGGCGCTGTCCGCCGTTCCCGGGGTCACCGCCGTCGAGGTTGAACTGAAGGTGATGAACCAGGCCCAGCGTGACGCGCTGAAAGAACAGCTACGCGGCGCCGGCGGCCAGCGCGGGATTCCCTTCAACCAGCCTGGTTCGCTGACGAAGGTCTTCGCTGTGGCCAGCGGGAAGGGTGGCGTGGGAAAATCGTCCGTTACGGTGAACCTGGCGTGCGCACTGGCGGCGCAGGGGCTCCGTGTGGGAATCGTGGACGCGGATGTCTATGGTTTCTCTGTTCCGGCCCTGATGGGCATCACCCAGCCGCCCACCCGTGTGGACGACATGATCCTGCCGCCGGTGGCCTACGGCGTCAAGGTCATCTCCATCGGCATGTTCGTCACGGCAAACCAGCCCGTGGCTTGGCGCGGGCCCATGCTGCACCGCGCTCTGGAACAGTTCCTGACGGATGTCTACTTCGGCGACCTCGACGCCCTGTTCCTTGACCTCCCGCCAGGAACCGGAGACATCGCCATCTCCGTGGCCCAGCTGCTTCCGAAGGCCGAAATCCTGGTGGTCACCACGCCCCAGACCGCGGCGGCCGACGTCGCCGAACGCGCGGGGGCAATCGCCACCCAGACGGGTCAGTCCGTGGCGGGCGTCATCGAGAACATGTCCTACCTGGAAATGCCCGACGGCGGCCGGATGGAGCTGTTCGGAAGCGGTGGCGGGGCGGTCCTCGCCGAACGGCTGACGGCGACCGTCGGCGCCGACGTCCCGCTGCTGGGACAGATTCCGCTGGACATCCTGTTGCGGGAGGGCGGTGATGCCGGTTCACCCATCGTCCTTGGCCAGCCGGAAACCCCGGCAGCCGTGGCGCTGACCTCGATTGCCGGCAAACTGGCCGCCAAACCGCGGGGCCTTACGGAGATGAAGCTGGGTCTGCAGCCGCGCTGAGCGGGAAGCTCGTAGAAGCCCAGATTATTGGCCCACGCGTCCGTCGATGCACTCGCGCAGGAGGTCTGCGTGCCCGCAGTGGCGGGCATACTCTTCGATCCTGTGCACCATCAACTCCCGGATGGCGATCCCGTCCTTGCCTACGCGCTCGCCGAGGTCCGGATGCCGGGCCAGTGCGGCATCGGTGGCTGCCTGCTCACGCGCCAAATTCGCGTACGCAGCGTCCACCTCGGCCTGTTCGGCCACCGCTCCGTCGAAGTCCGCGTCGCGTTTGCCATAAAGCTTCGGAAGCGGATCGTCGTCGCCGATCCAGTTGTGCCAGTCCCGTTCCACCTCGACGAGGTGCCGAAGAAGGCCGAGCAGCGACATGGTGGACGGCGGAACCGAGCGGCGGGCCATTTGCTCGGCATCCATGCCCTCACACTTCATCAGCAGCGTCAGGCGGTAGTTCGCCAGGTAGTCCTGCAGCGTCGCAAGCTCACCGTCCGGACTGACTCCGTCGCTCTCGCGGGGGTCATTGTCCGGGTCAACCCACATATCGGCGTAGACGGTGGCCTGGGTCCATCGTGCTGGTTCTTCAGTCATGGGTTTCAGTCGCCGTCATCAGGAGCATCCCGTGGGGGAACACACCTTAGGTGGCTTCCGTGTCGAATGGCGCCACTTCGCCAGGGGGCAGGTGCTGGACGACCCGTTCAGACCGGGAGGAGCCGGCTGTCCCGCCTGCGGCAACGGCCGCTGCGCCGGACACGGCCGCCACGGCGGCAGGGGCGCCCACGCTGACAGGCTTGGAATCGTCGTCGAGCAACGCTTCCTTGATGATGCGCCGCGGATCGTACTGGCGGGGGTCGTATTTCTTCCAATCGACTTCATCGATGTCTATCCCCACCTCCTCCTTGATCTGCTCGCGCGCACCGGAGGCCATGCGGCGGACTTCCTTTACCAGATTCGCGAGCTTCTGGGTGTATTCGGGCAGCCGCTTGGGACCGATCACCATGATGCCGATGATCAGCAGAAGGAAAAACTCCGGGCCGTTGATTCCAAACACTTTAGGAAGATTACCCTCTCCGGGGTCCGGCTGACGATTCCCGCGGACAGGGTGCGGAAACAGCCCGGATCAAGGCGTCAGCATTTCCGTAATCTTACGGATTCCACGCTGCAGCCGCCCACTCAAAGAGTCGTCCCGGGCGTCGGCTTCCGCCGCAGCAGGCTCCGCAGCGATGCCGGCATTGACCCCGGCGGATGCGCGGGTACTGAGCTCCTGCAGGACAGGAACGGCGTCGTCCGCCTGCTCCTCGGGGCGGTCCGACTCATACGTGAATGTGGCCGCCGGAGTCTCGTAGGTGGCGGTCCATGGAGAGGAGCCCCGGATCTGCAGCTCCCCGACGCCGGGTTGCCCGTCCACCGGGCGCCGGCGGTCCTCGCGATGCTGTTCAAGGACCGTAGCGTAATACTTACCATCGGACAGGTGCATTTCCACGGCGGGCCGGCCGTCAACCGTTGTAACAGTCGCAGACTGGACGTGGAATCCAAGCGATTCCAGCTCAGGGCAGACCCAGCCATCAGAACGGAGTTGGGTCAGTTGGGCCTCGCTCAGCTCCCGCCCATCCGCCGGAAGGTGCTCCGACTGCTGGACCAAACTGCCTGCCAGGGCGTTCCCTGCCACCGGAAGGTCATCTCCCGCCAGCGCAAAGGCGCTGACGGCCAGTACGCCTGCTGCGGCGGCCGTTCCCCCTGCTGCAAGGACCAGGACCTTTGCTGCCAGGTGCTGCGGCGGCGCGGGGTGGGGCGGCGCAGTAGCCAATACCTGCGTCCGCGCCAGCAGCCGGGCCGTCAGGTCATCGCTTGCCGGCGGAACGGCAGCCCCACGAAGCCGTTCAATGTATTGGCGTTCGCGGTGCACCGCCGCGGCACACTCAGCGCAGGACTGCAGGTGGTCGCCGCCGCGGCGATGCCTGCGGCCAAAGGGGTTGTGGACCGTCATGGGACCGATCAGAGAAGGCCGGCGATGCGTGGCATCGACAGCTTCGGCTTCCGCGACTGCTGGGGCCGGGGATCCCGGTGCGCGAGCTTTTCGCGGAGCATGGTCCTGCCGCGGTGGATGCGGGAGCGCACTGTACCGAGCTTGACGCCCAGGGCGGCGGCCACTTCGTCGTAGGACAGGCCTTCCAGGTCACACAGCACCACGGCCGCCCGGAAGTCAGGCGGAAGTTCCTCGAGGGCTGCCTGGACGTCGAGATCAAGGTTGTTGAACTCGAAGCTCTGCTCCGGGCCGGGCTCGCGTCCGGGAATCCGTGACTCTGCGTCCTCCGCCAGCGCGTCGAACCGGATGCGGCTCTTGCGCCGTGCCTGGTCAAGGAACAGGTTAGTGGTGATGCGATGCAGCCAGCCGTCCAGGGTCCCGGGCTTGAAGTTCTCAAGTGACCGGAAGACGCGGACGAACACCTCCTGGGTGAGGTCCTCGGCGTCGAACTTGTTTCCGGTCAGGCGGTAGGCCAGCCGGTAGACCTTGGCGGAATGGTTGGCCACCACTTCTTCCCAGGTGGGTCTGACCCATTCAACCGCAGAATCTTCTGTTGCAGGGACAGGTGCCACAACTGATGCTGACATCGTCCACTCCCCTCGTGGATTGCTAACGCCCGGATACTGTTGACATCTCTGGTTCGGCGCCGACCACCACATGGATGAGCGGATCTCCATCATTTCAAAGTTGGCTGGGAATTTCCTGACCGGGCCGCCGCTTCAGCCAGAGGCGCAACCCTGCACCTTCCGCGGATGGCAGGCCCGGACACAGTACGCTGTATAAAACACTCCCCTGCCGCCCAGAAAGCGAATACCCATGAGCGCCGACAAGTCCACGAGCTGGTCCTATGCAGAAGATCTTCCCGCAGAGGATGAAGTCATGCTTCGCGCGCGGGAGCGTTCCTTCGAGCTCGGCGTGACACCGGTTGGTCCTGGCGTTGGTGCCGTGCTGACCGTCCTTGCTGCGGCCTCCAAAGCCCAGACCGCCGTCGAAATCGGAACGGGCGCCGGAGTCTCAGGCGTCTGCATCCTGCGTGGACTGGGCGCCCAGGCGGTACTGACCACCATCGACGTGGACGTAGAGCACCTCAAAGCCGCCCGCGAGGCCTTTTCGGAGGCAGGAAGCCCGGCCAACCGCACGCGCACAATTTCCGGCCGGGCAGGCGACGTCCTGCCGCGGCTAACCGATTCGGCCTACGACCTGGTGTTCATCGACGCTGACAAGCCCGGTTTGCCCGGCTACGTGGAACAGGCCATCAGGCTCCTGAAGGCCGGCGGCCTGCTCATCATCAACGACGCCCTGGACAAGGACCGCGTTGCCAACCCCGCCGACAGGGACGCCAGCACCGTGGTGCTCCGCCACGTGGGGAAGGCTATCCGCGACGACGAGCGCCTCTCCTCAGCGATGCTTCCCACCGGCGACGGCCTGCTGGTAGCGGTAAAGAAATAGGCCAGGGTCCGCAGCCCATAGCTGCGGACCCTGGCCCAGCGAGATTATTCGGTAACGCCGACGAGGCATTCCTTAAGGTTGGCCGCTTCCGCTGCATTGAGTTCGACCACAAGCCGTCCGCCGCCTTCGAGCGGCACACGCATGATCAGGCTGCGGCCCTCTTTGGTGACTTCCATAGGGCCGTCGCCGGTGCGTGGTTTCATAGCCGCCATGAGGAATTTCCCCTCCATTTAGTCCCAGGACTTATCAGCCCGGACGGGCTGTGTCCGCATGGTCAATCAAGCCGCCATGGCGGCGCGTGTAGACGCCGCCCTGACTGAACATTTTCTTGAATGCTTTTGTCCTTGCTTACTTACTATTATCCCGTAATTACCCGTACGTAGCTAATCGATGGACATTTCCCGCCGCGTCGTATTCCTGCACTACGATGCCCGGCACCGCAACTGCCTAGGGCGGATAATCGCCTCCGCCGGGCAGCTGGGCCCATGCCCACAGCCAGACGATCCAGACGATCTGGAGCAGAATGAACATGGTGAGAACCGTTCCCCGGTAAGCCCGTGAACGGGACAAAAAGGCTGCGCTGAGCGCCAGCGGAAACAGCGGAAGCAGCATGCGGAACGTACTTGTCTGCGGGTGCAGAAACAGCAGGAGGTAGCCCATGTAGCAGGCACACCACAGGCGCAGCTCCACGCCAAGCCGCACCACCGGCGGCGAGAAAAGCATCAGTCCGAAGAGTCCCGCAAAGAGGAACGGCGCCAGCAGTCCCAGCACCGGCCCGAAGAGCTGGACGCCGGTGTCGAACCACGGCTTGAAAGGCACCAGATCCTGGCCCCGCCACACGGTTTCCGTTTTGGTATACGCCAGGATGTCGCCGGTGGCGGCCCAGGCTGCAGCCGGCCAGACGAGCGCGGAGGCCCCGCTCAGGGCCGCGAGGCATGCGAGGCTGACCAGCTCGCGGGGTGTATGGCCGCCGGATTCACGGGCACGGCCGCGTTGCACCGCGCGGTAGACGAAAAGCAATCCCACCATG
Source organism: Arthrobacter pascens (assembly GCF_030815585.1). Taxonomy (NCBI): domain Bacteria; kingdom Bacillati; phylum Actinomycetota; class Actinomycetes; order Micrococcales; family Micrococcaceae; genus Arthrobacter; species Arthrobacter pascens. The sequence continues at coordinate 1,090,834 of NZ_JAUSWY010000001.1, read as the reverse complement.
GCCGCAAAAGGAACACCTACCGGCCGGGAAAGGCACATCAGGAGCACCACGGGCATGGCCCACAGGTATTGGCGCCGGATCACCAGCAGCAGGGCGGCGCCCAGAAGGAGGACGGTCAGGGGCTCCGCGTAAGGGACTTGGAGAATGGCGGAGACCGGAAACGTCGCGAAGAAGGCCACGCCCCACAGCGCGGGAGCGTGCGGAGCCTTGTGCCGGAAGAGGCAGTAGACAACCAAGGCGGCCCCCAGGCCCGAAAGCATCGCAATGACTGTCAGCGAAGCGTCCGGGGCCAGGCCTGTCAGCGTCCCTAGTGCCCGGGCAAGGGCGGGGAAGAGCGGATAGAACGCCCACGCGTTCTCCTGCACGTTTCCGGCCTCATCCACGGGGAGGGCCGACGGGTATCCGTTGGTGACCACCTGCCCGTACCATCGCGCATCCCAGATATTAATGAAGTTCCAGTAATCGGGTTTGGCCGGGAACCAGGGGTTGGTTCCCTGGTGGAGGGCAGCAGCCATGAAGATGCAGGCACTCACCAGCCTGGCGCCGGTGTAGAGCGCCGCTACCTGGAGCCACCAGGGCCAGCCGCGGACGGCGTCTCCGGTGCGCGCCGTGAGCCCGCTGAAGTAAGCTGCCAGTCCCATCCGGTTACCCGTGGCGGTGCTCAAATCCCGCCCTCCGGTGCATCCCGGTCAGGCGATGCGGTGATTCCGCCCGGCTCCGGTTTGGCACCCGGCACCGCGGTTCCCACCTCCGCGGTTCGCCCCTTCGCGGGTCTCTCCTCCGCGGGTCTCTCCTCCGCAGTTCTCTCCTCCCCGGTAACCGGCGCCGCAAATGCAGCATCGGTCCGGGACTTTCCGGCTTCGAGCAGCAGCTTCCCTAGCCGATCCACTTCCTGGTCTTTGGCGGCGAGCTGGTCCCTGAGCTCGTCCAGTACCTGGTCCACCTGGTCCATGCGGTATCCGCGGAGGCCGAGGGAAAAACGGACCCGGTCGACGTCGGCCGGTGCGGCTTCCGCTGGCAGCAGAACAGGCGGAAGGTTCGCCACCGGTTGCTCGAATCCCCCACCCAGAAGCTCATGATCCAACAGCCCGGCACCGGTACGGCCGCGCCGGAAGATGCCGGATGGGCCGCCGGCGCCGACCCACACGATGGCGCCGATCAACACGATGGCAAGGAAAACCAGAAAAAAGCTCACAGCACCCATCGTGCCAGATGAGGACGTGCTGGCTATTCCGGCCGCTGCTCCCCATTGCTGGAGGGTGTTCCGACCGTGCCGTGGAGTACCCGGTCCACCGCTTCGGCGGGGTCGTCAACCAACTGGATCAGGTCCAGGTCCTTTTCCGAAACCATGCCCTCCGCCACCAGGGTTCCCCTGATCCATTCGATCATCGGCCCCCAGAACGCCACGCCGAGGAGCACAATCGGGAAGGACGTCACCTTCCGGGTCTGCACTAGCACCATGGCCTCAAAGAGTTCATCCAGCGTGCCCAGCCCACCGGGAAGGACGATGAACCCCTGGGCGTACTTCACGAACATCGTCTTGCGGGCGAAAAAATAGCGGAAGTTGATGCCAAGGTCCACCCACTGGTTGAGCCCCTGTTCAAAAGGCAGCTCAATTCCCAGTCCGACGGACACACCGTTGCCTTCAACGGTGCCGCGGTTGGCGGCCTCCATCGAGCCCGGCCCGCCTCCGGTGATCACGGCGACACCGGCAGCCGCCAGCTTCCTGCCCACCTCCACGCCCATCTCGTAGTACGGGCTCCCCGGCTTGGTCCGGGCAGAGCCGAAGACGCTGACAGCGGGGCCCAGGTCGGCGAGCGCCCCAAACCCTTCAACGAACTCGCTCTGGATCCGCAGCACACGCCATGGATCGGTATGGACGAACTGCCCGGCGCCCTTGGTGTCAAGCAAATGCTGATCGGACATTTCCACGGCCGCCTGTTTGCGGCGAAGTTCGAGGGGCCCCTTACGGCGCGGCTGGGAAGTTTTGGCCGGATCTGCGTTGATGCTCATCACCCAAGGCTAGCGCCAAGCCAGCGTCGTGGCGGCAGGTATCTCTTGAATCACGATCCGCGGGAACTTGGCGTGATTCCCGTCATAAGCGGTCATTGTTCGCTAGATTCTTCTTATGACTACTCCTGTGCCCGGCGATGCGCTCGTCTCCCTGAATGGTGTCAACAAACATTATGGTCAGCTTCACGTGTTGAAGGACATCAACCTGCAAGTCCGCAAGGGCGAAGTGGTTGTTGTTATCGGACCGTCTGGCTCGGGAAAGTCCACACTGTGCCGTGCCATCAACCGCCTCGAAACGATTGAAGGCGGCACTATCAGCATTGACGGAAAGGTTCTTCCGGAGGAAGGGAAGGAACTCGCCCGCCTGCGGGCCGACGTCGGAATGGTGTTCCAGTCGTTCAACCTGTTTGCCCATAAGACAATCCTCGAGAACGTGACCCTCGGCCCCATCAAGGTTAAGGGGACTCCCAAAGCCCAGGCGGACAAGGAGGCCATGGCGCTGCTTGAGCGCGTGGGCGTGGGCCACCAGGCTCCCAAGCTTCCCGCCCAGCTATCCGGCGGACAGCAACAGCGTGTCGCTATTGCGCGCGCCCTGGCCATGAAGCCCAAGGTCATGCTTTTTGACGAGCCCACCTCGGCTCTTGATCCGGAGATGATCAACGAGGTCCTGGATGTCATGATCCAACTGGCGAAGGAGGGCATGACCATGATCGTGGTCACCCACGAGATGGGCTTCGCCCGCAAGGCCGCAGACCGCGTGGTCTTCATGGCTGACGGCCAGATCGTTGAGGACGCCACGCCGGAACAGTTCTTCACGAATCCCCAGAGCAACCGGGCCAAGGACTTCCTGTCCAAGCTCCTCACTCACTGACACCCTCAGAACTCGCACCCAGGCCGTCACCGGCGGCCGCCCAATGAAAGGAATGTCATGAAGGCATTTTTGACCCGGAGGAAATCCCTCCTGGTAGCAGCATCCGCAGCCCTGGCACTGTCACTGAGCGCATGCGGCGGCGGCACCCCCGGCACCAGCGACCCCACCGTGGCCGAGAAGCCGACGTTCGCAGCAGGCAGCACCATGGAGAAGCTTTCCACCGCCGGAGCCATCAAGATCGGCACCAAGTACGACCAGCCACTGTTCGGCCAGGTGGGCCTGGACGGCAAACCGATTGGTTTTGACGTCGAGATCGGCAAACTGATTGCCGCCAAGCTCGGAATTTCCGCCGACAAGATCGAATGGTCCGAGACAGTTTCAGCCAACCGCGAACCCTTCATCGAGCAGGGCCGGGTGGACATCGTCATCGCCACGTACACCATCAATGACAGGCGCAAGGAAGTTGTCAGCTTCGCAGGCCCTTACTACGAGGCCGGCCAGGCGCTGATGGTCAACAAGGACGACACCTCCATCACGAAGCCTGAAGACGTCAGGGGCAAGAAGGTTTGCTCCGTGACGGGATCCACCCCGGCAGCCACCATCGTGGAGAAGTACGGAGCAATTCTCGCCCCGGCCGCGACCTACTCGCAGTGCCTTGAGCCGCTCCGCAACAAGCAGGTTGAAGCCGTCACTACGGACAACGTGATCCTCGCCGGGTTTGTCGACAAGGAGCCGGACGCCTTCAAGCTCGCCTCCGATGAGACCTTCACCAAGGAGCCCTATGGCATTGGCCTGAAGAAGGACGACACCGAGTTCCGCAACTGGATCAACGACCAGCTCGAAGAGTTCGCCAAGGACGGGTCTTACAAGAAGGCCTGGGAAGCCACCGCCGGCACTGTCATCAAGACTGCACCGGAACTCCCTGCCCTCAACCGTTACTAAGTAGCACCCAGGCGGTTGCCGGAGTCCGCTCCCCGCGGCTCCGGCAGCCGCCGCTCTTCGCTCCCGTCCGCGACACCCAGCCGAAGGATCCCATGGACGCCATTCTCGAAAACCTTCCACTCTATTGGGAGGGCCTTCTCCGAACACTGTTCCTGTCCACTGTGTCCGGAGTGATTGCCCTTGTGCTGGGGACATTGCTGGCCGCAGCCAGGGTTTCCCCCGTTGCAGCCCTGCGCGGCTTCAGCACGACCTACGTGGAAATCCTGCGGAACACGCCCCTGACCATTGCTTTTTTCTTCTCCGCGGTAGTACTGCCCCGTCTCGGAGTGACGTTCGAGCAGTTTGAAGTGGCAGCAATCATCGCCCTCAGCGCGTACACCGCAGCCTTCATCGCTGAAGCTGTCCGCTCCGGTGTCAACAGCGTTCACATTGGGCAGGCCGAGGCTGCCCGCAGCATCGGCATGAAGTTCAGCCAGGTGCTGTCGCTCATCATCCTGCCGCAGGCGCTGCGTACGGTCATCCCGCCCCTGATTAATATCCTGATCGCGCTCGTGAAGAACTCGTCCGTCGCCGGTGCATTCCTTGTGCTGGAGCTGTTCGGCTATGGCAGGCAGCTTGCCAACACCTATGGTGACCAGGTGATGGCCGTGCTGCTCGGCGTCGCGTTCTTCTACCTCCTGATCACCGTTCCGCTCGGCATTCTGGCCAGCACCGTCGAACGAAAGGTGGCGATTTCCCGATGAGCTCCGTTCTCTATGACGTCCCGGGTCCCAAGGCACGCAGGGTTTCCCTCATCGGGTCCGTAGTTGGCTCGCTGGTGATCCTCGGCTTGCTCGCCTGGATCATCATGACCCTCGCACAGCAAGGCATCTTCGAAGGCCGCCGCTGGGCCATTTTCACGCGCGCCGACGTCTGGTTACTCCTGGGGAATGGGCTAGGCGCCACGCTCACCGCGGCCGCCCTGGCAGCGGTCATCGCCTTCCCGCTGGGTCTGATGCTTTGCCTCCTGCGGATCTCGGACGTTGCCGCCATCCGGATTCCCACGCGGGTAGTGCTGGAGTTCCTGCGCGGCATGCCCGTTGTCCTGATGATGTTTTTCGTCTTGCTGGTCTTTGGCACCAACGCGTTCACCGCTGTGGTGGCCGGCCTCGTCCTGTACAACTCGGCCGTATTCTCGGAGATCATCCGTGCGGGCATTCAGTCGCTTCCCAAAGGCCAGCGCGAAGCTGGCCTCACAATTGGTCTGACGAGCTTCCAGTCCCGCATGATCATCGAACTCCCGCAGGCTGTCCGCCGCATGATGCCGTCTTTGGTGGCCCAGCTCGTGGTGCTCCTGAAGGACACCTCGCTGGGCTACATCGTGGCGTACGGCGAGCTGCTCCGGGCGGTCCAGGTCATGGCGGACTTCCTGGGGACCGCGTTCCTGTTCCCGGTCTTCTTTGTCGCCGCAGGCATCTACATCGCTGTCAATATCTGTGTTTCGCGTATTGCCGTCTGGATCGAACGCCGCGGCACCAAGAAGGCCGCCGGTGGTGTCGCAAAGGCTGAGCCCGAACCCATCGAAGCGGCTGCCCCCTAGGACCCGTTCTGACACAGGAAGGGCCCGAATCCGTCAACGGATTCGGGCCCTTCCTGTGTCTACGGGATCAATCCGTAAGCCACGTCCGCAGTGCCCGCAGGCATTCGCGGATGGCCTCGGCTTCCACGTGCTCATTGTCCTTGTGCGCCAGCAGTGGATCACCGGGCCCGAAGTTCACCGCCGGGATCCCCAGTTCGCTGAAACGCGCGACGTCGGTCCAGCCGTATTTCGGCTTCGGCTCGGCTCCGACGGCGGCCACGAAGGACGCAGCCGCGGGGTGGTTCAGCCCGGGGCGGGCGCCTGCGGCACCGTCTGTCCGCACCACGTCGAAGCCGTCCAGGAGTTCCCGGACGTGCACTTCAGCCTGGTCCGGAGATTTGTCCGGGGCGAACCGGTAGTTGATCTCCACCACGCAGCGGTCCGGAATGACGTTACCCGCAGTGCCGCCATGGATCCTCACCGCATTGAGGCTTTCGCGGTAGTCCAGTCCGTCAACGTTGATGGTCTGCGGCTCGTAGGCCGCCAGCCGGACAAGGATGGGCGCTGCAGCGTGGATCGCGTTGCTGCCCATCCAGGCCCTGGCCGAATGGGCGGCCTCGCCGAAAGTAGTTGCCTCGAGGCGCATGGTGCCGTTGCAGCCGCCTTCGACCGTGCCGTGGGTGGGTTCCAGGAGGATAGCGAAATCGCCGTGCAGGAGAACGCCGTGGTTGCGGACCAGGCGTCCGAGGCCGCTCTTGACGGCCTCCACTTCCTCATGGTCATAAAACACAAAGGTGACGTCCCGCTTCGGCGCCGTCCCGCCGTCGAACATTGTGGCTGCCAGCGCGAGCTGCACCGCCACACCGCCCTTCATATCCGTGGCTCCGCGTCCGAACAGGACCCCCTCACCCGGAACGCCGGAGTCCCAGCTGGAGGGCACCGTGCCACGGGCACCGTACGTGGCCGGAAGCGGCACAGTGTCCAGGTGCCCGGCGAGGATGACCCGCTCCGGCAGTCCCAGCTCGGTGCGGGCGATCAGGGCGTCCCCGTCGCGCACAACATGGAGTTGGGGAATGCCGCGCAGGGCCGTTTCGACGGCGTCGGCAAGCCCAGTCTCGTTTCCGGAGACACTGTTGATATCCATGATGGCAGCGGTCAGCAAGGCAACGTCCTGGCGGAGGTCCAAGGGCATTATGGCGGATTCAGAGGCGGTTTCAGCAGTCACGATGCCAGTCTAGTTCGAACCCCATGCCCGACCCTCGATAGACTGGGGCCATGACTGAGACTGCTACCTCCGCTGCGCCCGAAAACCAGAACGCAACCGCTGAAGCCCGTTCCGCTTATGGCTTCGGGCTGGCCACCATTGCCACGGCCGACGGCCAGGCAACTGTCCTTGACGTCTGGTTCCCGGAACCAGCCCTCGGGGCGGCAGCGGAAAACCTCCGCGCGGTTGAGAACGCCGATGAAGCTTTGGCCCAGATTGCCGAGAACGGCGCGGACCCGGACCGCGGAACAGAGCAGAAAGTGGTCTTCGTCCAGATCAATCTCGACGAGCCCCCGGCCGACACCGCTGATGCCTACCTCAGGCTGCACCTGCTCTCCCACCGGCTGGTCCGGCCCAACTCCATCAATCTGGACGGCGTCTTCGGCAAGCTCCCCAACGTTGTATGGACGAACTTCGGCCCGGCTGCCGTGGACGGCTTTGAACTGACCCGGGCCAGGCTGCGCCGGCGCGGCGCGGTCACCGTTTACGGCGTCGACAAGTTCCCGCGCATGGTGGACTATGTGGTCCCCAGCGGCGTCAGGATTGCCGACGCCGACCGTGTCCGCCTGGGAGCGCACCTCGCCGAGGGCACCACCGTCATGCATGAAGGATTTGTGAACTTTAACGCCGGCACGCTGGGCACCTCCATGGTGGAAGGGCGCATTTCGGCAGGCGTTGTGGCCGGCGACGGCAGCGATGTCGGCGGCGGCGCGTCCATCATGGGCACGCTCTCAGGCGGCGGGAAAGAAAAGATCGCCATCGGCGAGCGGGTCCTTCTTGGTGCAAACTCCGGCGTCGGCATCAGCATCGGCGATGACTCGGTGGTGGAAGCCGGGTTGTACGTGACGGCGGGAACCCGCGTGCGTGTGGTTGGCCCGAAGGACCCGGACGGCGAGGACACCACCAAAGTGGTCAAGGCCGTGGAACTGTCCGGCGTACCCAACCTTCTGTTCCGCCGCAACTCCACCACCGGCGCAGTGGAAGTCCTGCCCCGCAAGGGCCAGACTGTGGAACTCAACGACGCCCTGCACTCCAACTGACCCTCCGTGGCACAGAGACGTGGCATGCGGCGACTCGCGGTACTGGTGCTCACCCTCGCCCTCGTGGGAGGCGGGGTGTACACCGCTGTCGCATTCCTTCAGCGCTCTGAAACCCTGGTCGCGGAGGGCTGCACGGCCGTGGTGGGCTCCCAGTCGGCGGAACTCGCCACGGACCAGGCTGTCAACGCGTCCCTGATCACCGCGGTCGCGGTGCAGCGGGGGCTTCCGCCGCGTGCCGCCAGCATTGCCCTGGCTACGGCCATGCAGGAATCCAAGCTGCGCAACATTGGCCACGGAGACCAGGCAGGTCCGGATTCCCGCGGGCTGTTCCAGCAGCGTCCCTCCCAGGGCTGGGGAACTGAGGCCCAGGTCATGGACCCCTATTACGCTGCCAACGCGTTCTACGATGCCCTGGTGAAGATCCCCGGTTACGAGTCGCTGGAGATCACCGACGCGGCGCAGCGCGTGCAGCGGTCGGCCTACCCCGGAGCCTACGAAGAACATGAGGATATGGGGCGCTCCTTCGCTTCCGGGCTCTCCGGCCAGACTCCGGGGGCAGTGCAATGTACGCTCCGGACACCCGAGGATCCGGGCGACCCGGCGGCAATAGCCGCGGAACTCGCGCAGGCCTACGGGGCGTTGGGGATGGCCACCGAGGGACAGACACTGGTCGTGGAGGCCAGCGGCGGCCAGGCATGGTCGGTGGCGCAATGGGCCGTCACCAATGCCAAGGGCTTTGCGGTAACCAAGGTGGACGTCGACGGACGAAGCTGGAACCGGCTCACCCGGGACGGCTGGCAGGACTCGGAGGGGGTAGACGGCCAAGTCCGGATTACGGTCGCACCATTGCCGGTTTCAGCGGCCGGCTGAGCCGCTCCGGCGAAGCCGCTGCGGGGAAGCCGCTCAGACCAGCATTTCCACGACGGGCTGGACGTAGCTCCGGAACAGCTCGGGCTGGGACATCAGGTCGTGGCTCATGATGATCTTGTCCGGTTCCAGGTACCACGCGCGCTGCTCGTTCAGGGGCAGCTCGATAATGGTCAGGTTGAAGTCGCGGGAACTCCGGCCAACCTCCATCAGGCGGTCGTCAACCATGTCGTCGAGCAGCTGGTCGGAGCCGCTGGCCACCCGCTCGGCTTCCAGCTCGGCATATTCGCTGCGGCGCTCCCGAACCCATGTCAGGGCGGACCCGAAATGCGCCTGCAGGACCCGTTGCAGGGCAGGTGAGTTCCCGAAGGCCCCAAACTCGGGAGGCGAGAGCTCCGGCGACATCTGGGGGTGGGCCTTTAGCAGTTGCTCCCACCATGCTTCCCATTCGGTCTTAAGCGCGCTGAGCCCGCCTACTTCGGCAGTGAGATGGGCGTGGTCCGCATGGTGGACTTTTGGAGCGGCATGCGACAGCGCCGGACGGCCTGCACCGTCGAGTCCGGCGGCGTCACGCACATACAGCGCAATCATCATAGGGCCGGATGTGTCCATGGTTATCTGCCAGCCGGAACCGCCTGTGTGATGCATTCCATTTCCTCCCGTGGCCTGACAGTACCGGCTTGATTACCGGATCCGCTCCCCGGCTCCCAGTCTATTCCCGATGCTCCCCTACGTTAACGGCAGGAGCTGCCGCCACGCCCGCGAGGTGCCGTTCAAGGACGTCGCGGCACATCTGCGCTGTCATCCACCCGGGCTGAAGCAGGGCATGCATGCACAGGCCGTCCAAGGTTGCCAGGAGTCTCTCAGCTTCAACAACCAGGCCCTGCTGCCCCTCGCCGTCGTCTGCCACCAGGGCGGTGATCACCTGGCCGAAGATGGCCGCCACCATTCGATGGCTACGGTCGGCAACAGCTGCGAGGAACGGGCGTATTCTCGCGGCGTTCTTGAATGCCATCCAGGCGCACAATTCCACGGCCCGCCGCTCATCCAGCGGCAGCAGTTCACCCAGCAGGGTTAAAACCGCCTCGTGATGCTCCACCGTGCCGGGAGCCTCTTCCTGCATCCGCGCCAGCGCGTCCGCCAGCCGCACGATGATACCGTCGACTACGGCGGCGAAGGAATGGCTGAGGAGTTCTTCGCTGCCGGCAAAGTAGTGCCTGACTGAGCCCACCGCCAGGCCCGCTTCGTCGGCCACCTCGCGCAGCGACGCCCGCTCAAGCCCGTCAACGGCGATGATCCTGAGAACTGCCTCAACAACTTCCGCGCGCCGGGCTTCGGCATCTACGATTTTGGGCACCCCTATTTTTTAGCACACATGTGCCTTAATGCAGTGCTCCCGCTGCAGCGTTTCCGGAACCACCTGACCGGCATCCGGAATGCCGGGGCGTTTCAGGTGGTAAGTGGGATAGCGTTGGAGGCATGAAAATTCTGGTCACGGGTGGCACCGGGTATATCGGTTCCCACACTGTTTTGTCTCTGCAGGAAGCCGGCCACGACGTGGTGGTGATCGATAATCTGGTGAACTCCAGCGAGGAGTCGCTGCGCCGCGTAGCTGAGCTCAGCGGCAAAACCGCCCAGTTCCACAACGTGGACCTTGTGGACGAGGCCGCAGTGGATGCCGTCTTTGCGGCCAACAGCATTGATGCCGTCATCCACTTCGCAGGCCTGAAGGCCGTGGGCGAGTCCGTCCGCGAGCCGCTCAAGTACTATTACAACAACCTCGTGGGCACGCTGAACCTGATTCGGGTCATGGACCGCCACGACGTCCGCTCCCTCGTCTTCAGCTCCTCGGCCACCGTTTACGGTGAGCACAACCCCATCCCCTACGTGGAAAAGATGGAAATCGGCGCCAACAACCCGTACGGCCGGACCAAGGAGCAGATAGAGGACATCCTCTCCGATCTTGGCGCTGCTGACAGCCGTTGGCACATCGCCCTGCTCCGGTACTTCAACCCTGTCGGCGCACACCCGTCCGGCCGCATCGGTGAGGACCCGCAAGGCATTCCCAATAACCTGGTGCCCTTCATTGCCCAGGTCGCTGTAGGCCGGCGGGAGAAACTGATGGTGTTCGGCGGCGACTATGACACGCCGGACGGAACATGCCTGCGGGACTACATCCACGTCGTGGACCTCGCTGGAGGGCACGTGGCGGCCCTGAACCATGTGGCGGACCGGACAGGCGTCTTCCGCTGGAACCTTGGCTCAGGCAAGGGCTCCTCCGTGCTGGAGGTGCTGCGCTCGTTCGAAAAGGCCGTGGGCCAACCCATCCCCTACGAGATCACAGAGCGCCGGGCCGGAGATCTGCCGGCATTCTGGGCTGATGCCGCCTCAGCACTGGCGGACCTGAGCTGGTCCACCACCAAAACTGTGGACCAGATGTGCGAGGACCACTGGCGCTGGCAGAAGAACAACCCCCTCGGCTACAACTCCTGACATCCATTGCTCGGCAGGCGAACGACGGCGGCCGCCCACCTTCGCAGGTGAGCGGCCGCCGTCGTTAATTCAGTTGGTATCAGTCTGGGGCCCTAGCGGACGGGGTAATCGCGCTCCGGCTCACCGATGTAGAGCTGGCGCGGACGCCCGATCTTGGTGTTCGGGTCGCTGATCATCTCGCGCCACTGGGCGATCCAGCCCGGCAGGCGTCCGATGGCGAAGAGCACCGTGAACATCTTCTCCGGGAACCCCATGGCCTTGTAGATGAGGCCGGTGTAGAAGTCCACGTTCGGGTAGAGCTTGCGCTGGATGAAGTAGTCATCGCTGAGGGCCTTCTCTTCAAGCCGCATGGCGATATCCAGCAGTTCGTCATTGCCGCCGAGTTTGCTCAGGATCTCGTGGGCCGTGGCCTTGACGATCTTGGCGCGGGGATCATAGTTCTTGTAGACGCGGTGCCCGAAGCCCATGAGGCGGACGCCGTCTTCCTTGTTCTTGACCTTCTCCATGTAGTCCTCCGGCTTGGTGCCGTCGGCCTGGATCTGGCGGAGCATCTTGAGTACGGCTTCGTTGGCGCCGCCGTGGGCCGGGCCGAAGAGCGCGTTGATGCCGGCGGAGACCGATGCGAACAGGTTCGCGTTGGAGGAACCCACCAGGCGCACCGTGGAGGTCGAACAGTTCTGTTCGTGGTCCGCGTGCAGGATCAGCAGGAGGTCCAGCGCCTTGGCGATGACCGGATCCACTTCATACTGCTCGGCGGGAAGGCCGAAGCTCAGGCGCATGAAGTTCTCCACCAGGTTCATGGAGTTGTCCGGGTACAGCATTGGCTGGCCGATGGACTTCTTGTGCGCATAGGCGGCGATGACCGGCATCTTGGCCATCAGGCGGATCGTGGAGACCTCCACCTGCTCGGCATTGAACGGGTCCAGCGAATCCTGGTAGAACGTGGACAGCGCCGACACGGCTGAGGACAGTACCGGCATCGGGTGAGCATCCCGCGGGAACCCGCTGAAGAAGCCCTTGAGCTCTTCGTGCAGCAGCGTGTGACGGCGGATCTTCTGGTCGAAGTCTTCCAGCTCGGTGGGGCTCGGCAGGTTGCCGTAGATCAGCAGGTAGGAAACCTCGAGGAAGCTGGAGTGCTGCGCCAACTGCTCGATGGGGTATCCGCGGTAACGCAGAATGCCCGCATCACCGTCGATGTAGGTGATCGCCGAGGTGGTCGCTGCGGTATTCATGAAGCCGGGGTCAAAGGTGACTGCGCCCGTCTGCTTCAGCAGCTTGGAAACGTCATAGCCTTCGTTTCCTTCAATAACCTGGATGCGCGGGAGCTTTAGCTCGCCTCCTGCGTGGAGCAGGGTTGCGCTGTTGGTCTCAGTCATGGAGTCTCCTCATGAGGCGTCTGGGCCTCTGTCGAAAGCTTGATCCAACATCCGGTGAGCCGCGCACTGACCCTGTAAGCACAGGATTCCAACACCCGGGCTGCCTTCTTGTAGAAAGCCACCATTGATAGTCACTTAAAAAGTACCCGGTCCTTGGCGGGTGTCACTAATCCGCGTCGCTCCTATGTGCCCTAAAATGCCTATGTTGTGGCGCGAGTCACACGATTGTTACGGAGCCGTCGCCAGACGCGACACCGCGGCGTCGATCCGTTCGTCAGCTCCGGTTAATGCAACACGCACGAATCCGCTGCCTGCCTCACCGTAGAAGACGCCCGGACCCACGACGATTCCCCGGTCTGCCAGGCGCGCCACGGTGTCCCAGGTGCTTTCGCCCGCGGTGGACCAGAGGTACAGCCCGGCGTCGGACTCCTTGATGTCCAGTCCGAACTGCTGCAGGGCCGGCACGAGGCGTTCCCTGCGGCTGCGGTAGAGGTCCTTCTGGGCCTGGACATGCGTGTCGTCGCTCAAGGCCACGCGCATTGCCTCCTGGACGGGGTAGGGCACAATCATGCCAGCGTGCTTGCGGCTGTTGACGAGGTTCGCCATGATGCGGGGATCGCCGGCGACGAACGCGGCCCGGTAGCCTGCAAGGTTGGACTGCTTGCTCAGCGAATACACGGCCAGCAGGCCCTTGTGTGAGCCGCCGGCAACACGGGGGTCCAGGATGCTGGGCACGGGCTCGCCGCCGCGCTGGAGGTCCCAGGTACCCCAACCCAGTTCGGCATAGCATTCATCGGACGCCACCACGGCCCCCAGTTCCCTGGCCTGCGCCACGAGGGACTTGAGTGATTCAACGTCCCTGACGCTTCCGGTGGGGTTCCCGGGCGAATTCACCCAGACCAGACGGACCCTTGAACGCGTGTCGTCATCAAGTTCGTCAAGGTGGTCGGTGGCCACCGACGTAACGCCGGCGAAGGTGGCGCCGATGTCATAGGTGGGGTAAGCAACTTTAGGCCGGACGACGACGTCGTCCGGCTTCAGCCCCAGCAGCAGCGGCAGCCACGCCACCAGTTCCTTGGAACCCACTGTGGGCATGACGTTTCTCGGATCCAGACCTGGAACACCGCGGCGGCGTTCGAACCAGGCAGCGATCGCTTCCCGCAACGGGATGGTGCCGTGGACCGTGGGGTATCCCGGGGCATCCGCGGCAGCCTTGAGCGCCTCCTGGATCAGTACAGGGGTGGGATCCACCGGTGTGCCGATGGACAGGTTCACGGCCCCGCCCGGGTGCTCCGAAGCCTTTGCCAGATACGGTGCCATGGCCTCCCACGGGTAGTCGGGCAGGCTCAGGCCAAAGCTGTTCACCGCTGCGGTCACCGGGACCCCCGGCTCAGTTGTCTTGGTTCTGCGGCGGCAGGGCCGCGATCATCGGGTGGTCCTTGCCCGTGTTGCCGACCTTCGCGGCACCCCCGGGGGAGCCCAGATCGTCGAAGAATTCCACGTTGGCCTTGTAGTAGTCGGCCCACTCGTCAGGGGTGTCATCCTCGTAGTAGATGGCCTCAACGGGGCACACAGGCTCACAGGCACCACAATCGACGCACTCATCCGGATGGATGTACAGCGAACGCTCACCCTCGTAGATGCAGTCGACGGGGCACTCCTCAATACATGCCTTGTCCTTGACATCTACACACGGCTGCGCGATTACGTACGTCACGTCCCTTGCCTCTCCACGTTGGTTCCGGCGACCCGCCGGATCTTGCATCCGGCACTATGCCCGGACTGTTGACTTCTGAGCCTATTATCTCCCAGCCCGTTCCCGCGAACCTAGTGGGCCACCTAGTATGAACTGGTGAGTCTGACCGCGCCTTCGCCCCGGGAATTCCTGGCAGCCGCTGCCCCCGGAACCCGAGTGGTGGTCCGGTACCGGATCGACGGCGGCGGGCTGACCGACGCGCTCGGGTTTCTGGCGGGAACAAACGACGACGACTGCACCGTCCGCACCCGGCAGGCCGACGTCGTAATTCCCCTGGACCTGGTGGTGGCGGCTAAGGAAGTGCCGCCCGCGCCGGAGCGGCGCCGGCCGCGCGGCCCCCACAAGGGCTGAAGCGCTCCCGCTAGCGAAAAGAAAAGCTGCCGGCACGACGGCGGAAATCCACCCGCCGTACCGGCAGCTTTTGAACACCTAGGAGTTTTTGTCCGGATAAAGCGTGCAAAACCGCATTACGGTGCCTTTATCCGGACAAAACTCGACTAGACCTTGGCGCGGGCGCGGTTGGCCTTGGAACGCTCGTTGCTGTCCAGGATGACCTTGCGGATGCGGATGGATTCCGGGGTCACCTCAACACACTCGTCCTCGCGGGCGAATTCGAGGGACTCTTCGAGGGTCAGGTCGCGCGGCGGCGTCAAGTTCTCGAAGGTGTCGGAGGAAGCAGCACGCATGTTGGTGAGCTTCTTTTCCTTGGTGATGTTCACATCCATGTCGTCGGCGCGGGAGTTCTCGCCGACGATCTGGCCTTCGTAGACCTCGGACGTGGGCCTGACGAAGAAGGATCCACGTTCCTGCAGGTTGATCATGGCGAACGGCGTCACAACACCGGCGCGGTCGGCGATCATGGAACCGTTGGTGCGGTACTCGATGGGGCCGGCCCAGGGCTCGTAGCCCTCCGAGATGGAGGCTGCGATGCCCGCGCCACGGGTGTCCGTGAGGAACTTCGTCCGGAAACCGATCAGGCCACGGGCCGGAACGATGAATTCCATGCGGCACCAGCCGGTACCGTGGTTGGCCATGTTGGTCATGCGGCCCTTGCGGGCGGCCATGAGCTGCGTGACGGCACCGAGGTACTCCTCCGGCACGTCGATGGTCATGTGTTCCATCGGCTCGTGGATCTTGCCGTCGACGGTCCTGGTGACAACCTGCGGCTTGCCGACGGTCAGTTCGAAGCCTTCACGGCGCATCTGCTCAACGAGGATGGCCAGCGCGAGCTCGCCACGGCCCTGGACTTCCCAGGCGTCGGGACGCTCGGTGGGGAGAACCCTGATGGAGACGTTGCCGATCAGTTCCTTGTCCAGGCGGTCCTTCACCTGGCGGGCCGTGACCTTGGCGCCCTTGACCTTGCCGGCCAGCGGCGAGGTGTTGATACCGATGGTCATGGAGATCGCGGGATCGTCCACGGTGATGAGCGGCAGCGGCTGCGGGTTGTCGGCGTCGGTCAGGGTCTCACCGATGGTGATCTCCTCGATTCCGGCGACAGCCACGATTTCGCCCGGTCCGGCGGACTCGGTCGGAACACGGTCCAGTGCCTTGGTGGCCAGGAGCTCAGTGATCTTGACGTTCTTGAGCTCACCATTGGCGCGTGCCCAGGCGACGGTCTGGCCCTTGCGCAGGGTGCCGTTGTAGATACGCAGCAGGGCAAGGCGGCCCAGGAACGGTGAGGCATCCAGGTTGGTGACGTGTGCCTGCAGGACGCCGTTCGGGTTGTAGGTGGGCGCCGGGATGTGTTCGATGATGGTCTGGAACAGCGGCTCCAGGTCCTCGTTCTCCGGTGCGGATCCGTCGGCGGGCTGCTCGAGGGAGGCACGGCCTACCTTCGCTGCGGCATACACCACGGGAACGTTGAGGATCTTGTCCAGATCCAGGTCCGGAACCTCATCCGCAAGGTCCGAGGCGAGGCCCAGCAGGAGGTCCATGGACTCGTGGACGACTTCCTCGATGCGTGCGTCAGGGCGGTCGGTCTTGTTCACCAGCAGGATGACCGGCAGGTGCGCGGCCAGGGCCTTGCGCAGCACAAAGCGGGTCTGGGGCAGCGGGCCCTCGGAAGCGTCAACCAGCAGCACAACGCCGTCCACCATGGACAGGCCGCGCTCCACCTCGCCACCGAAGTCGGCGTGGCCGGGGGTGTCGATCACGTTGATGGTGATGGTCTCGCCATGGGAAGACGGTCCGTTGTAGGCCACGGTGGTGTTCTTGGCCAGGATGGTGATGCCCTTTTCACGCTCCAGGTCACCGGAGTCCATCACACGGTCCTCGAGGTGGTTGTGCTCGGCAAAGGAGTTGGTCTGCTTGAGCATGGCGTCGACCAGCGTGGTCTTGCCGTGGTCAACGTGGGCCACGATCGCGACGTTGCGCAGGTCACTGCGCGATGCAGTGGCTACCGCGGTGTTGGTGGTGGTTTCAGACATGCGTAATGGCTCGATTCAGTGGTGAAGTCAGCTGTTGTATCGCGACATTTCCAACTGGAACGCACGACGGATTAGTCCCTTAGCACAGGGCACCTTCCCCCAGTCTAGCCGCTGAGCCATTTATTGGCCTAAAAATCAAAAGATTGGCGGCGTTCCGCGCCGGCGCGGATTCAGGTCCGGACCCGTTTGGGCTGTGAGCAAACTCACTGGATATTCTTGACTTGATGGCCCATCATGGCTGTGATACTTCAAGCCAGCCCGGAGAACAACTGATGCGAAAAGCCTCGGCTCTGTCCCGCTTTGTCGCATCTGGAATCGCCGTCGGCGTCCTCCTGAGCGGCTGCGGGCAGGCCCAAGAACCACCTGCTGCGTCCGAAGTGGGGAAGCCTGCGGCAGGGAAGTATCTGGCGCGCGACGTTGACCCTGCCACACTTCCGGCAGGTTCCCTCTACCGCAACCCGGCAAGCGGCCGCGACGAGGTGGTGGTGCCGGACATCGGGAACACCGCCCTCCTCATAGGTGATTCGCAGTCCGAACCGTCGGACGGCTGGCCGCGGCTTGGCCTGGCCGCAGTCGGCTACAAGGTTCATTTCTGCGGGCGCGGCGGAACCGGCTTCGTGGCTGCCAATGGCAAGACCGGGAACTACATCGACGCCCTGCACCGGGGTGACTGGAAGCTTCCCCATGGGACTCCCCCGCTGATCGTTATCCAGGGCGGCGGTAACGACGCGGCGCAAGGTGCCACCGACGCACAGATCGTTGCGAATGCGGACCGCCTGATCGCCGTCCTCCAGGAGCGCTACCCGGGCGCGCGGATGGCCATGATCGGTACGCTGGCACGCGGTGCCAATTACGGCGGTGGCCGCCGCAGCCAGGTGGACGCGCTCCTGGGGACCGTGGCGGCCAAGCATGGCATGCCCTTTGTGGCGGTGGGCGACTGGCTGACCAAGTACGGCCTGGCCAAGAACCTCGACGACGCCGTCCATATGAACGCAGCCGGCCGCAGCTCGCTCGGCGCCCTGCTCGAACGCCGGCTGCGGCAGCTGCAGCTCGAAGCGCAGCCTGGCGGTACGCCCGGTTCGCTGAAAGCATCAGCGACCGATGGCCCGGAGACTGAATAGCCCGTTAAGCCAGAAGGAGCCGGCGCCCTTCCGGGCACCGGCTCCACTGCAGTTCAGCTTTTCCTGTCCAGCTTCTTCAACTTCGGGTCCTGTTGTCAGGCCACCTCCGGGGGAAGCGTCAGGCGCGCCCCGGGGATGGCGTTGAGCAGGGCCTTGGTGTATTCCTGCTGCGGCGAATCGAAGACATCATCCGTGGATCCGGTCTCCACCAGTTGCCCCTTCTCCATGACGCAGACGTGATCGGCAATTTGCCGGACGACTGCAAGGTCATGGGTGATGAAAAGGTAGGTGAGCCCCAGGTTGGACTGGAGGTCGGCCAGGAGATTGAGTACCTGCGCCTGGACCAAAACGTCCAGCGCGGACACCGCCTCGTCGCAGATAATCACTTCCGGGTCGAGAGCCAGCGCACGCGCAATGGCTACACGTTGTCGCTGGCCTCCCGAAAGTTCATTCGGGAAGCGCTGCATGCTGGACTGCGGCAGCGCCACCTGGTTCAGGAGCTCGCGGACCTTCTTTTCCCGGCTGGCCTTATCTCCGATCTTGTGAACCCGAAGGGGCTCTTCGATGGTCCGGTATATGTTGTACATCGGATCAAGCGAACCGTACGGATCCTGGAAGATGGGCTGCACGCGCCTACGGAACTTGAAGAGCTCCGTCCCCTTCAACAGCGAGGTATCGACGCCGTCAAACAGGATAGTGCCATCAGTGGGCTTTTCAAGCTGCAGCACCATCTTGGCAACAGTGGATTTGCCGGAACCGGACTCCCCCACGATCGCAGTCGTAGTGCCTCTCGTGACGTCGAAGCTCACGCCGTCGACGGCGGCAAAATCCGCAGATTTTCCGATACCCTGACGCAGTTTGTAGACCTTGCGCAGGTCCCGGATCTGCAGGACATGGTCCTTTGCCGCCGCTTCTGCGGCCGGCGCCAGGAGATCCGTCGCCTCAACCCCAAGTTCTTTCGCCGCCTGGATCCGCCGGCTGGCAAGCGACGGCGCTGATTCGACGAGGCGCCTTGTGTACGGGTGCTGCGGATACTGCAGGAGATCCAAGGAGGGGCCGGCTTCGACCACCTGCCCCTGGTACATGACCACTACCTTGTCCGCACGCTCCGCTGCCAGTCCCAAATCATGGGTAATAAGCAGCACGGCCGTTCCGAGTTCCGAAGTCATCGTGTCCAGGTGGTCCAGGATCTGCCGCTGTACGGTCACATCCAGCGCCGATGTCGGCTCGTCAGCAATCAGCAGCCGCGGCTGGCACGAGAGTCCGATGGCGATCAGCGCACGCTGGCGCATACCGCCGGAAAACTCGTGCGGATATTGCTTTGCCCGCCGATGCGCGTCCGGCAGCCCTGCCTGGGCCAGCACGGTTGCCACGTCGTCAGGACCGTCTGGCCTTCCGTTGGCCCGCAATGTCTCGCGGACCTGGTAGCCGATCTTCCACACCGGGTTCAGGTTGGACATTGGATCCTGCGGAACCATGCCAATCGTGTTGCCGCGAAGTTCTATCATTCGCTTTTCGGTTGCCTGCGCGATGTCTTCGCCATCGAGCAGGATCTGTCCCCCCGACACCCGTCCGTTGGGGGGCAGCAGGCCGATTGCTGCGAGGGCTGTGGTCGATTTACCCGACCCCGACTCCCCCACAATGGCTACGGTCTCACCGGGCATGATGCTGAGATGCGCGTTCCGGACAGCACGGACCTCCCCGCTGCCCGTTTTGAAGGTAATGGCCAGGTCGCGGATTTCCAGGAGCGGCGTCGGTTCCGTTCGCCCGGCCTCATTGATACGAATGTCTGACGTTGTCATGGCTGTTTCCCTCATCGCTGACGGCTCTTCGGATCAAGGGCATCACGCACTGCATCGCCGAGCATGATGAAGCTCAGGACCGTGATGGAAAGTGCTGCCGCGGGATAAAGCAGGATTTCCGGGTGGGTCCGAATCGATGCCTGTGCGCCCGCGATGTCATTACCCCAAGACATGATGCTGGGCGGTAACCCGATGCCAAGGAATGACAGCGTGGCCTCAGCCACGATGAATATGCCCAGGTTCAAGGTTGCGAGCACAATGATGGGGGCCAAGGCGTTGGGGAGGACATGCCTGACCAAGGCCCCAAATTTCGAGACGCCCAGAGCACGGGCAGCCGTGACAAAGTCCGCGTTCCGCACCTCTATCACGGCGCCCCGGGTAATACGGGCCATCTGTGGCCAGGCCAACAGGGAGATGACCATGACCACTGTCCAGACACTCTTGTTGTCGCGCAACGCTGGTAGCTGGGTGATGACCAGCGCACCCAGGATCAGGGGCAATGCGAAGAAAATGTCACCAAGCCGCGCGAGGACCGCGTCCACCCAGCCGCCGTAATAGCCCGCGAGCGCGCCGAGGGTCACCCCAATGATCAGGACGCAGAGCACGGACAACACACCTACGGACAGCGAGGCCTGCGTGCCGTGGACCACGCGCGAATAGATGTCGCAGCCTTGGAAGGTGAAGCCGAACGGATTCCCGGCGGTGGGGCCGGCTTCCGAGTTCGCCAGTTGACAGTCATCGTTGGGCGGCACGGTCGAAATCAGGCCGGGGAACAACGCGATGACAATCAATGCCAGAATCAGCAGCGACGAAATAATGAACAAGGGACGGCGGCGAAGTTTGCGCCAGGCATCCGCCCAAAGGCTCAGCGGTGCTTCGTCGGTCTTCAGGGCGTCTGTCGCAAGAAGCGGGGTCTCTTCGACGGGTGCTACGAAATGATTGGTTTTACTGGTCATAGCGAATCCTCGGGTCCAGCCAGGCGTACAGGAGATCAACAAGCAGGTTGGCCACTACAAAGACCAGCACCAGCACGCTCACGATGGCAACAACAGTTGGGCCCTCACTTCGCAGAGTGGCCTGGTAGAGCTTGTTCCCTACGCCAGGAACGTTGAAGATGCCTTCTGTGACGATGGCACCGCCCATCAGGCCGCCAAGGTCTGCACCCAGGAACGTCACTACCGGAATGAGCGAGTTGCGCAGGATGTGCGTCATCACCACGCGCGGCCGGGAAAGGCCCTTGGCCGTGGCTGTCCGCACGTAGTCGGCCGTCATGCTCTCGCTGACCGATGCCCGAGTCAGGCGGAGCACATAGGCAAAGGACACCAGCCCCAGGACAGTGGCCGGCAGCAGCAGGTTCCCCCAGTCAGCAGTTGCGCCGACCGTTGGTTTCGCCCACCCCAACTGGACTCCGAACACCAACTGGAAGACGAAGCCGAGAACGAAGGTCGGGACGGCGATGACTACGAGGGAGGCAACCAGAACCGTGGAGTCAAACCACTTGCCACGGCGCAGGCCAGCGAAAACGCCGAAGGCGATTCCGAAAACCGCCTCGATAACGAGCGCTTCGACGGCGAGCATTGCGGTCACCGGAAAGATCCGGGCCAAGGAGGCTGCAATGGGCTGCCCGGTGAAGTCATTCCCCAGATTGAAGGTGAATAGGTTCTTGAGGAAAAGACCGTACTGGACCCAGAAGGGTTCATCCAGGTGGTACTGGCTGCGGAGCGTGTCGATCACGGCCTGTGGGGGCTGGCGGTCGCCGAAGAGCGCAGCAATCGGGTCGCCCGGAAGGGCGAACACCATGTAATAGACCAGGAGCGTGGTGCCGAGGAAAACCGGAATCACTTGAAGGAGGCGACGCAGAATAAAGCGGACCACAGGATCACCGGCCTTCCGGAATGGAAGAAATGTGTTTCATTTGTGCCTTCCTGCCGTGCAGGCAAATGGGGGCCCGGCCGTGAAAACCGGACCCCCATGCGCCTGGCGGCAAGTTAGATCCTGGGGACTACTTGGCCGTGATGTCGAAGTAGCGGATGCCGCCGTTCCAGCCGGTTTCGGCCTTCACAACGTTGTTGCTCCACACAATCGGCTTTGCCTGATCCCAGAGTGCCAAGCCGGGCAGGTCCTCGAAAAGGATCTCCTGCGCGGCGTTGAACTTGCCGTTGGCTTCTTCGGTGGTCTTGGCAGCCAGGCCCTCCTTGAGCAGCTGGTCGAACTCAGGGTTCGAGTACTTCTCGTAGTTGGAGGACGCGCCGGTTGCCCAGACAGGTCCGAGGAAGTTATAGAGCGACGGGTAGTCGCCCTGCCAGCCGGCCCGGCTGAGGCCAGGAAGTGACTGGGACTTACGCAGGTCCAATACTTCCGCGAACTTGGCGAAGGGCTGGATTTCAGCCTGGATGCCCAGGTTGTTCTTGAAGCCGTTGGCAACGGCGTCGATCCATTCCTTGTTTCCACCGTCAGTGTTTGAGGCAATCTGGAGCGGCTTGGAATTGTCATAGGGCTGGATCGCCTCGGCCTGGGCCCACAGGTCCTTGGCCTTGGCGGCGTCAAACGTCAAGGTTTCGCTCCCCTTGAGGCCTTCCTTGAAGCCGTCGATCACTGGCGGCGCGTAGGCTTTGGCCGGCGTCCGGGTTCCGCTGAAAATCACCTTGCAGATTTCCTCGCGGTTGATCGCGTAGGACAGTGCCTGGCGGCGGAGTTTGCCTGCCTCGCCCTGGAAGTTCGGGTTGTAACCCGGAATGTTCAGCGTGGAGTTGGTAGCAACGGGCTTGGTGGCGTTACGGTCGGGGAAATCCGAGATGTACGTCTTCAGCGCATTCGACGGCAGCACATCGGTGACGTCCAGGTTGTCCGACTGAAGGTCGGTGTAAGCGGGGCCCGGGTCTGTGTAGAACTTGAAGGTCACGCCTCCGTTCTGCGACTCGCGGGGACCGCTGTAGTCCGGGTTCTTCACGAGCGAGATGGACTGGTCGTGAACCCAGGCGCCTTCTTTTGCCATCTTGTACGGGCCGTTGCCCACCGGGTTCTCACCGAAGGCCTTCGGATCCGCCAGGGCTGCCGAGGGGAGCGGGAAGAATGCGGAGTATCCGAGGCGCAGCGACCAGTCGGCCTCAGGCTGGGCCAGTTTGACCGTGATGGTGGAGTCGTCCTTGGCCTCAAGGCCTGACATGGTTTCCGCGGTGGGGGCAGGAGTGGTGGTGGTCTTACCATCTGCGGACGTCTCGGTGGTTACAGCCGAAACCTCCTCGTACCCGGCAATGGACTCGAAGAAGAATCCGTTGTTCTGGAGGTTCTCGGAGTTCGCGGCGAAGTTCCAGGAATCCACAAAGGTCTTCGCGGTGATCTCTTCGCCGTTCGTGAACTTCTGGCCCTGCTTGACCTTGATGGTCCAGTTCTGGGAATCAGTCGTTTCGATCGATTCGGCAAGGGCGTTTACTGGCTTGCCGTCGGGGTCGTAAGCCCGCAGACCTTCGAACAGCAGCTCGACAACGCGGCCGCCATACACTTCGTTGGTGTTAGCCGGCAGCAGCGGATGCTGCGGTTCATTGCTGTACGCGGTGATGATCTTATTGGGATCGCCGGTCGCTTGGCCTCCACCGTCATTGCTGCCGCCTCCAGCGCCGCAGCCGGTGAGGGCGAGTGCGGCGATTGCCACGATGCCCAGTGCTTTGGAAGTGCGCGTCAAACGCATTCCGCCTCCTATGAGTTGTGGGAGATGATTCAGGGGAAATCTTTGGCTTCCCCGCAGGCCCGCACAGTCTCAAACTGTGACGCAGCCTACATATACGAGTAGCCTAACCGCACAAAGTCCAAATGCTGGTACTCCGTTGCCAAACCGTGACCGGTCAAGGATCAGGAGCCAAGCCGGCAAGAGGCCGTAGCGCAGGTCACATGTTACTCGCCGGTAGGCCCGGCGGCGAATCAGCCGGCTTCCCATCCCACAACCCCGTTGATCGAGGCAGAAACGCGCCTACTTCATGTTCCAGTCCCACACGTTCCACCAGACCCCCAGGGGCCCGGGACTGGATTTCACCCCCGCGATCCGGCCGCTGACGGCCGTCGTGCCCGTGGTTTGGTACAGCGGCAGTCCATAGGCGCTTTCCCACACCCGTTTGTCGATCTCCGCCATCAGTTCGTCCTGCTTGGCGAGGTCGGTGGTCGTGGCCAGCTGATCCATCACCCTGTCGGCGTCGCCGTCGGAAAAGCCGTTGAAGTTGCTGCCTGCGCCTGTCCGGAAAATCTGCGGGACGCGGCTGACTCCGACTCCGGTGCTGATCCAGCCGAGGATTGCCGCGTCGTAGTCGCCGCCGCCAAGCGCCTTCGCCCAGTCGGCGTTGCCCAGTCCGGCATCAACTACTTGGAAGCCGGCGAGGCCAGCAGATTCACGGATCAGGGTAAAGGCCTGGGCACGGTTGGGGTTGTCCCGGTTGTACAGGATCCGGATGGTCGGGGTGGCTCCGTCCAGGAGCGACTTGGCGCCGTCGATATCCACCCCCGAATACTCGGCCGACCCGTTGTTCTTTACCGTATCCTCGTACTTTGGCTGCGACGGAAGGAATACATGGGAGTTCAGGGGCTTTGCGTCCGGTATCAGGCCACCCACAATCTCGTCCACGATTTCCTGCCGCGGGACGGCCTTGAGGAACGCTTTGCGGACGCTCTCTTCGGCAAAGGGACCCGAGAAGTCCAGGTCGAGGTGGTCGTACCCCGACTGGCTGTACCGCTCGACAGTGGCGCCCTGGCTCTCCAGCCCGCTGAACAGATTCTCAGAGCCGGCCGAGGGCTGAGGCGAGATAACGTCCGCCTGTCCATTCCGGAGCGCGTCTACTGCCGTCTGGACCGCCCCCGTGAACTGGATGGTGATTTCGTCCAAATGGGGTTCCGGTCCCCACACGTAGTCCCGGTTCCTGACCAGCCTCACGGAGACCTCGGGAACGATATCCCTGACGATGTACGGTCCGCTCGACAAGTAGATCGCCGGATCATCAGGCAGCGTCTTGGAATCGAATCCCGAGTTCCAGAAATCGCTGACCCTCTTCAGGTCGGAGTTAAGCGCGGGCTTTTCGCGGTCGCCCTTGGGTGAGTCCTTCAGCAGTCCAATGAGGTCTTCCTCATCGTTCAGGCCGCTTTTCGCCGCTACGACATGGGCGGGAAGTCCGACGTCGAATGCCACTTCCCAGTCAGCGTATGGCGTTGCGTACTCCAGGGTTATCGAACGGCCGTCATCGCCGAGTTCAGGAAAACCCGTGGTTGCGAGGCCGGTGGTGTCGGACGCTACCGCGAAGTATTTGTTCCCGGTGCCGGCAACTGCGTCCGCATCGTCAAAGTAACCGGACTCGGCTGCCCACGCCAGCAGCAGGTCACCTGCATCGATCGCTTCGCCGTCGGACCATTTGACGCCTTCGTTGACCGTATACTTCACCTTCAGTGGCTGGTCAGAGACCTTTTCATAGCGGCCGAACTTCTCGTTCCGGACCACCTTGGCAGAATCATCCACGTAGTAGAACCCGGAGTGGGTAATGTAGCCGACTTTGGTGTTGATGTCCGTATTTCCGTCCGTGCTGAACGGGTTGAAGGAGGACAGCGCGTTGACTTCAGCCACCGTTGCGTTTCCGCCGCTCTTTACCTCGCCGAGCGCCACCGGAGCCGTTCCCCCGCTGCTTGAGCAGCCGGAGAGAAACAGGGCTGCAACAAGCGCCCCGGTGATCATGTGAATCAGGCGCCTGAGAGGCATGCCGTCTCCTTTTGTGTTCCCTCTGCATGAGGGGTCCCCCTGGAGTCGCCAGGATCACGTCCTAAGTCCACTAGTAAGGATACGGCGTATGGTGCGCACGCAGAACACAAAGACCCCGCGGGCTAGCCGGTCGTAGAGGGCGTCGGATGGGTGGGCCAGGGTCTGAGCTCGCCGACCCTGTCTGGTCCGCTGCCGTTCGGTTAGTCTTTTGCGATGGCTGACATGGAATTCAAGAAGCGCTTGGACAGGGTTGATGCGTTGTACAACGAGCTCTATGAGTTACGGCAGAGCGGTGACGATGCCGGCAAGGAAGAGATCGTGTTAGCTGAGATGCGTTTGGATAACGCGTGGCGGGAGTTGTATGAATTTATGGAGCTACCGTTGTCGCCTGACGCCCGAACCGCTGACGGTTCCGAGTAGCCGTGGTTATGTACTAGGGGGCACAACATTTCCCAAGGCCCTGCAAGTCGCATACAGGCGGGCCAGCCACGGTTCAGTTAGTCAACAAAACCTGTCGATTGGATCCCTACAGCTTCGCTGGTACTCAGCTGAAGGGGTCCAGCGGGGGTCTTTCAAAAGGTCTATTAGTGTTCTACGGTTGCGGCTATGAAGCTGAACGTGACATACGCAGGTGGAGACAAAGATGGACAGTCCGACCTTCGGGAAACACCGGAGTTCCCGATGGATCTTCCTGGCGGAAGGTACGTCTTGACCTTTAGGCACGCGATGCAAGAGGCAGGTCCGACTGAGGCCGTGGCCACGTGGGTGCCGAACGCGGACAGGGCGACAGCTCGTAGTGCATCCGAAGGAAGCTGACTAAACCAGGCCGAAGAACAGAATCCGCGGTTCAACGGACTGCCCGGCGTGACCGCCCGCGTGCTGAGCTGAGGACCACGAGCTGCCCCGAGTCGTAGGGCTGGACCTGTGGTACTCGAAACTCACCAACGACGCGCAGAGAAGGTGCCTATATGCGCCGTTTCAGCCCGACGTGGGCAGTCCGATATCCGAGTCGGGTGTAGAAGGCTCGAGCCCGTTCCCGTGCTTCGTCGGTGGTCACCTGTGCCAGTTGCGCCCCACGCGCACGCCCAAAATTGTGTGCCCACTCAAGCATGGCCGTGCCCAAACCACGTGAGCGTTCCGCGGCTGCAACTCGCAGTCCCTCGATCTGTAGTCGGGAAGAACCACCCCGGGAAAGACCTGGAATGACGGTCAATTGCATCGTGGCAACGATGCGATCGGCACCATTGCGGACAACTCCCAGATAGTTGGAACTGTCGCGAACAACCACGTTGTAGGCCGCCTCGTATCGTTCGAGCTCTACGCACTCACGATCTGGACCGAACTGATCATCAGACAGCAGCGCGGCGATGGCCTCAACATCATCGCGACCCGCCCGTTCCAGCCTGAAGGTCCGGCCCGCCACCCGCAGCAGTCCTCGAACCGAGGATCGCGCATCTGCCTGCAAACGAGCGACCAGCAGATCAAGCCATCCGCCGACGTTGGCTCGAGCCTCAACGGTGTCGGGATAACGGCATCTCAAATGCAGACCGGATTCGTCCAGGATGAACCAAAGCATGACGCTGTCGGTGTCGATTGTCGCGCTCACATAATGGGCGTCGAGTCCGACGGAGTCGATTCGCACCGGCAGTCTGCGCAGGTCCAGCCAGGAGATCGCGAACATACCAGGAGCTACGGGCATGCCGCCCCATGGAGCCAGCACGTCCGCGAGCGGCCACGAGCCAAGCTGCACAGCCTCTTTTACCGCGGCCGCTGCAGCGCGCGGCTCGGCGACCGCCGACTCAAGTACCGAATTAGTAATGAACCAGCCGACTGAGTCATGCCATTTGCCGTCGAAGCGGCTGTGCACGGGAAAAACGGCTCGCAGCGGGGTTCCCGCCAACTCGCGGGTCACCGCTGTCATCGCAACAACAGCGAGTGCGAGCGTCGAGACACCGTCGTTGCGGGCCTGCACAGCAAATGCGGCACCGTCGTCGAAATCGAACACATCGCGCACTTCTACACGCTCGCGCTGCGGATCAGGCGCACCCAGGGGCAGCGGGAATTGCGGCATCACGCCGCCGCTGTCCCCGATGATGTCTTCCCATCGGTGACGCACGTGGTCCGGCGCCGCATTCCGATCCAGCAGTGCTTGCGTGTGTTCAACAAATGCCGGCGCTGGCCCGGGCAGTGATTCACAGCCCGCCCTCCCAGCATCGAGCGCCGACAGCAGGTCGCGCGCGATCACCAGCATCGACCACATATCGACGTGGGCGTGGTCGGCCGCAATCACGACGGTGAGTCCAGCAGCAGTCTCCAATACGCACAGCCGGTGTGAGGGCTGTTGGTATGGCGAACATGCGGCATCGAGAATGTCCCGCACTGCGTCATTGACGGCCTGACCAGGAGATACCTGATGCTCGACCCAGGTTCCCGGACCAATGTCAATTTCGTGAAGCTCCGGATCACCATCCGCACCGGGCACGAATGCCGTTCGCAGTGTGCCATGACGGGCGACGACAGCCAGCCAGGCATCGGCAATTGACTCACGACGAGTTGGTGTAGGCAGCCGAAAAGACAATGCCATCCAGGAGCCGGGGCGGTCGCCTGCCCCCACATGGAGCCGCTGGTCAAAGGACACTGGAAGACGCCGGTCGAGCGCAGACACACTGACGTCGTAGCCCCAAAGTCGTCCGAACGGTAGGCGCAGGTGCGAGACGTTGGTCAGCCGCATGGCAGTAGCCTATCGTCCCAGATAGCCTGAATGCTCAACGCGGCCGCTCGAGGTTACGCGATCAGTCACGAAATAAGGAGCCTGATGCCCACTTTCGAGGTTCCCGGAGCCGAGCTTGCGGTTGCTTTGAGCGACGAAGGTGGACACCCAGTAGTCCAACTGCATGGCCTTACCTCAAGCCGCGCGCGCGATCGGGTGCTCAACCTCGACCTCGGTCGAGGGCTTAGTGGAACACGACTGCTGCGGTACGACGCACGCGGCCATGGCCTGTCAACGGGGCGGAAGGTCCCCGAGGACTATCAATGGCAAAGCCTCGCCGACGACCTTCTGCGACTGCTCGATCACTGGTTCCCAGGCGAACGTGTCCACGGAGTTGGTCCCTCTATGGGTACCGGCACACTCTTGAACGCCGCTTCCCGCGAGCCAGACCGCTTTACTGGGCTCACGGTCATGGTGCCACCCACCGCGTGGGAAACCCGAGCTGCACAGGCTGCGAACTACAGGGTTGCCGCGGCGCTTATCGAATCTGTTGGTGTCGAGGCATTCCTCGCCACCACGCGCGGAGCAACACCGCCGCCGGCCACAATTGGTGCGCAGGATACGGTGCCCGACGTCGCCGACGCCCTATTGCCGTCGTTGTTTCGAGGCGCGGCACTCAGCGATCTGCCTGCTCCAGAGGCCGTCGCGCGAATCGACGTACCGACGACAATCTTGGCGTGGGTCGATGATCCGGGCCACCCGCTGTCAACCGCGGAATCCCTTGCCGCACTGCTCCCGCAAGCAACGCTGACGGTCGCCCGTACCCCGGGAGATGTCGAAACCTGGCCTAATATTCTGAGCCAAGATGTCGCCCGTCGGGGCTAACCGACAATTCGCTCGACTACTTGCTCACATTGAAGCGGAACTCGATTACACATTGAATCTAAATTCAACCACGTCGCCGTCGGCCATAACGTACTCCTTGCCTTCGATGCGGACTTTGCCGCGGGACTTGGCCTCCGCCATGGACCCGGCATCAATGAGGTCGTGGAAGGACACTACCTCGGCCTTGATGAACCCGAGCTGGAAGTCAGTGTGGATGACCCCTGCCGCCTGCGGCGCTGTGTCGCCCCGATGGATGGTCCAGGCGCGTGTCTCCTTGGGCCCGGCGGTGAGATAGGTCTGCAGCCCCAGCGTGTGGAATCCGACGCGTGCCAGCTGGTCAAGGCCGGACTCGTCCTGGCCGTTCATCTCCAGCATTTCGCGTGCTTCTTCCTCGTCCAGCTCCACGAGGTCCGATTCGAGCTTGGCGTCGAGGAAGATGGCGTCCGCAGGGGCAACCATGGCCCGCAGTTCATCCTGCTTTTCCGGACTGCCCAGAATGCCTTCGTCGGCGTTGAAGACGTAGATGAAGGGTTTGGCGGTCAGGAGGCTGAGCTCCTTGAGGTGCTCCATCTCCAGTCTGTCGCTCTTGATTGAGGCGAAGATGGTGTCGCCGCGTTCCAGCACAGCCTGGGCCGTCTTGATAGCGGCCAGTTCGGCGGCTTCCCGCTTCTTGATCTTGACTTCTTTTTCGATCCGGGGAATGGCATTTTCGATGGTCTGAAGGTCAGCCAGGATCAGCTCGGTGTTGATCGTCTCCATATCCGAGCGGGGATCCACCTTGCCGTCCACGTGGATGACATCGGGGTCATCGAACACGCGGACAACCTGGGCGATCGCCTCGGCCTCGCGGATGTTGGCGAGGAACTTGTTGCCCAGGCCTTCACCTTCCGAGGCGCCCTTGACGATGCCGGCGATGTCCACGAAGGATACGGGGGCAGGCAGCAGGCGCTGCGAGCCGAAGATCTCCGCAAGCTGCTTCAGCCGGGGATCAGGAAGGTTCACGACTCCGATATTGGGCTCGATGGTAGCGAACGGATAGTTCGCTGCCAGCACCTGGTTGCGGGTCAGTGCGTTGAAGAGAGTTGATTTGCCGACGTTGGGCAGTCCGACGATGCCAATAGTTAGAGCCACGAGCATTGATTCTACCCGTAGCGGGCCGTGAACGTCCCAGCGGGTGCGAGCGGGCGACGCCGGCGCTTCCGGAAAATGTCGCGTCCGAAAATTGTCACAGGGGCATGCCACAGTGAGGATATGGATGCTTTCACCCTGATTCTTGCCCTGTTTACACTGCTGCTCGGTGCCCTCGCAGGCGCCGCGGCAACCTATCTTTCCTTGCGCAGGCGCAATCACGCGCTGGAAGAGGATTTCGACGCCGTGTCATCCCGCCTCTCCGAGGTCAGTGCACAGTTCGCGGCCGCGGACGCCGAGCGGCGCCTCCTCTCCGTCCAGAACCGGGAGCTGGGTGAGTCCCGCAGCCAGGACGGGAGTGTGCTCAGGGCGCTGGCGCCGGTCGCCGAAAAACTCACGGCGGTCCAGCAGCAGGTCGCGCTGCTGGAGCGCGACAGGCTGGAGCAGTACGGGCAGCTTGCCCAGCAGCTCCAGGAGGCCCGGCTGTCCGATGAGCAGCTGATCCGGTCCACCCACGCCCTCGAATCGGCGCTGCGCTCCAACAGCGCCCGTGGGCAATGGGGCGAAGTCCAGCTGCGCCGCGTGGTTGAGGCCTCAGGAATGCTGCGGCACGTGGATTTCCTCGAGCAGGTCCACAGCGCCGGGGGCGGTTCGGCTGTACGCCCCGACCTGGTGGTGCAGCTGCCCGGGGAAAAGCAGCTGGTGGTGGACGCGAAGGTGCCTTTGTCCTCGTACCTCGAAGCCCAGGAACTCGGGGCCCAAGAGCTGGGTCGTGGCGCAGGTTCAGGGACGAATGCGGGGCCGAATCACGGGTCCCAGCAGACCCTGCTGGCCGCCCACGCCAAAGCACTCCGCGCCCATGTGGACGCCCTCAGCACCAAGAAGTACTGGGATATTCCTGGCAACTCCCCCGAGCTGGTGATTTGTTTCCTCCCCGCCGAATCGATTCTGGCGGCGGCCCTGATGGCGGATGCGACGCTGCTGGACCATGCGTTATCCAGGAACGTGGTGCTGGCGTCGCCGAGTACGCTGCTGGCCGTGCTCAAATCCGTGGCCTTCACCTGGCGGCAGGATGTGCTGACGGACAGTGCCCGGGAGCTGTTCGACCTTGCCCGGCAGCTGTATGAGCGCATGGGGACCCTGGGCGAGAACGTGAGCAAGCTGGGTTCGTCCCTGAAGTCCTCGGTGGACCGGTACAACTCGATGATCGGTACTCTCGAGGCGCGCGTGCTGCCGACGGCGCGGAAACTCAACGCCTTGGACGAGTCAGGCCTGCTGACGCCGGCCGCGTTGGAGGTTACACCGCGTTCAGTGGCTGCACCGGAGCTTCAGCACAGCGAAACTGCTGCCTGAACGCTGGGGCTACTCGCGGGAGCGGCGTCCGCCGAGGGCACGGCTGACGTCGCCTGCCTCTTTAAGGGTTGCCCGAAGCTCCTTGGGCAGCGAGAAGAGAAGGTCCTCTTCCGCCGTGACAATTTCTTCGACAGAGCCGTAGCCATAGTCAGCCAAGAGCCGCAGCACGTCCTTGACCAGCACCTCCGGAACGGATGCCCCTGACGTGACACCCACAGTTGCGACGCCTTCAAACCAGGCCTCGTCCACCTCGTTGGCAAAGTCCACGCGGTACGAGGCCTTGGCGCCGTATTCCAAGGCAACTTCCACCAGACGCACGGAGTTCGACGAGTTGGCTGACCCCACCACAATGACCAGATCGGCGTGGGGCGAGATCTTCTTGATGGCCACTTGCCGGTTGGTGGTTGCGTAGCAGATGTCATCGCTGGGTGGATCCTGCAGCGTGGGGAACCGCTCTTTCAAGAGCCGAACTGTTTCCATGGTTTCGTCCACGCTCAGGGTGGTCTGGGAAAGCCAGATGACCTTCTCGGGATCCCGGACGGTGACGTTATCCACTTCGTGGGGCCCGTTGATGATCTGAATGTGTTCGGGGGCTTCGCCGGCCGTTCCTTCAACTTCTTCATGACCGTCGTGGCCGATGAGCAGGATGTCGAAGTCGTCTTTGGCGAACCGCACGGCTTCCTTATGCACCTTGGTCACCAGGGGGCAGGTCGCGTCAATGGTGCGCAGCCCACGGTCCTCGGCCGATTGGACAACGGCAGGCGATACGCCGTGAGCGGAGAAGATCACCAGCGCCCCCTCGGGGACCTCGTCGGTTTCGTCGACGAAAATGGCGCCCTGCTCCTCCAGCGAGCTGACGACGTGGACGTTGTGCACGATCTGTTTCCGGACGTACACCGGCGGGCCATAATGCTCCAGGGCTTTTTCGACAGCAATCACTGCCCTGTCGACGCCGGCACAATACCCGCGGGGAGCCGCCAGCAGGACCTTCTTGGGACCGGATACCGCCGCCGCCGCGGATACTTCCTCAGGCGAACGCCGCCTGCGCGGGACGGTTGGCATCGAGAGGGAAACAGCTGAGGAGGTCATTTCTCCATGCTACCGGGTTACCGGCCGGCGCCCCGGCGAGGCGATGCGGATCACAAGGCCGACCACCAGAAGCGCGCCACCGGCAATGGCCGAGGCCAGGGTCCATTCCTGGAAGCTGTTGGAGGCCGCGGCGACGAACTCGTTCTTGAACATATCCGCGACCTCGTTACCGCTCGCCGCGCCCAGCACGGCGTCGGCGGCCAACTGCGATCCTGCGGTCCACAGGCCAGCCAGCAACAGGGCAGCAACACCCAAATTGAAAATCACAGCCCAGCGGCGGCGTGCAACAACCAACGCCAGCAACAGTGCGATGACCACGCCGACGGCCAGGAGGTAGCCCAGGGGGGCGTATGCAGAAACCCGTTCGATCAGCTGACGCTGGTTCGACTGCCCGATGTTGATCAGCGTCTGGCCCGGTGGATCCAGCGGCAGACCGGTGGCCTTGGATATTTCCTCCGTGCCCAATGCCACAAGGGGTGCCACGTCCAGGGTGAGTGACGTGGTGGAAACCACCTCCGGCGGCAGGTTGCGCGGGTCCGCGAAGCTGAGCCTGTGGCTCTTCCGGAGCGTCTCTTCCCAGGCGGCCGGGTAGCCTGGCAGCCGCGTCATGGAACCGGCTGCCGCGTCCAGTACCGGCTGAACCAGGCCCGCCAGTGCCTCCGGGATGGCGCCGGTATCAATGGTGCCCACGGCAGCGCCCGCCAGCCGCTGCTGGAACGCTTCATCCTTGCCCAGAGGAGAGGCCAGCGACACAAAGCCGTCCTCCTGCACGATGTTGCGGTCGAGCCAGATCGCCGGGACAGCCACGGCAGCCAAGAGGACGCCCAGGATGACGGCAACGGCAGAAACAAAAGTGCGCACAGCAGATCCTTAATTATTGTCGGCGGTATTGCCATCCTATGGGGGCTGCACGGCCAAAGAATGTCAGCCTACGGTGGTATTGGTTATGGATAAGGTTGAATGACGGTCGCCGCACAGTAAAAGCCGAACAGTAAGACAGCCAGAACAGCAACAACCAGACAAAGGAACGCACATGCAGCCAGCCACAGCTTCACCGGGGCGTGTGCATGTCTGACCAGGCAGCCCTGCCGGGCACTGCGGCCACCACGCTGCCGGCCACAGCCGCCGAGACCACCCCGGACAATCCCTGGCCTCTGCAGCTGCTGTCCCAAAAGCTGAAGGCCCACATCGACCGGACGCCGTCCGCGTGGGTCGAGGGCCAGGTCATTGAATTCAACCGGCGCGGCACCAACGCCTACCTGACGCTGAGGGACGTGGACGCGGAAGTTTCCTTGCCGGCTTCCGTCTGGTCCAAGGTCCTTGACCGTCAGGACATGCCACTGGAGCGGGGCTCCCGTGTGGTTGCATTGCTGAAACCTGAGTTTTGGCTGAAAACCGGCCGCCTGAACATGCAAGTGCGGGACATCCGGCCCGTGGGTCTGGGCGACCTCCTGGCGCGTATCGAAAGGCTGCGCCAGGCCCTCGCCGCGGAAGGCCTCTTTGCGGAATCACGCAAGAAGCCGCTGCCACTGCTCCCACACCGCATTGGCCTCATCACCGGGCGTGACTCCGATGCCAAGAAAGACATCCTCCGCAACTCAGCTCTCCGCTGGCCGGCAGTCGAATTCGAGATCCGTGAAGTCGCCGTCCAAGGCAACACGGCGGTGTCACAGATCATGCGCGCCCTGCGGGAACTGGACGGACGCCAGGACGTGGATGTAATCGTCATTGCGCGCGGCGGTGGCGCTCTGGAAGACCTTCTGCCTTTCAACAGCGAGGAGCTGATCCGGGCTGTTGCGGCCGCGGCCACTCCAGTGGTCAGTGCCATCGGGCACGAAGCCGACAGGCCCCTCCTCGACGACGTGGCCGACCTCCGGGCCTCCACGCCTACCGACGCCGCCAAACGGATCGTACCGGACGTCGCGGAAGAACTGGCTGGCGTCCTCCAAGCAAGGCACCAGCTGCGCCGCTGCATCGGCCGTCTGGTCGACAGGGAGGCCGACCGCTTGGCCTCGCTGCACTCCCGGCCGGTGCTGGCCGCTCCCGAGGGGATGATCACCCTCCGCTCCGAAGAAGTTGAGCGGCTGCTGCGCAGGTCATCCGCAGCGGTCAGTTCGATTGTGGTTCGGGCAGCCGACCAGCTGGTTCATCTGCAGGCCCAGGTCCGGGCTCTTTCACCGCAAAAGACACTGGATCGCGGCTATGCAGTGGTTGAGCTCTCCCGCGGCCAGCTGACCAGCGCGGACGACCCCGCCAGCCACTCAGTGGTCCGGGACCCGTCCGAGGCACCCGCGGGCACCGCATTGGCGGTCCGCGTAGCCCATGGCCGTTTTGGCGCTACATCCACCGGCAAGATCCAACAAGGAGACGCACATGGCTGAGACAAAACCTGATTCCGGCATCGAAGCATTGAGTTATGAGGAAGCCCGCGAGCAACTCGTGGGTGTGGTGGGCAAGCTTGAGGCGGGAGGCGCCAGCCTGGAGGAATCCCTGGTCTTGTGGGAACGCGGCGAAGCCCTTGCCAAGCGCTGTGAGGAGTGGCTCGAGGGCGCCCGTAAGCGGCTCGCCGCCGCCCGCGACCAGCCGCTTTAACGGGGCTCAGGACCTTTCGACGATCTCTCGCTCCACGGCGACGTCGAAATCGGCCTTTGGCCACTCGAGTTTGAGCTCCGAGAATGCGCCGAGCACCAGTTGTTGAACGGCGATCCGGGCAAACCACTTTTTGTTGGCCGGCACCACATGCCACGGGGCAATGTCACTGTTGGTCACGTCAATGGCAGCCTGGTAGGCCGCCATGTAGTCGTCCCAGAAAGCGCGCTCATCCAGGTCACCGCGGCTGTACTTCCAGTGCTTGGCCGGATTGTCCAGCCGCGCCAGGAGCCGCGCCTTCTGCTCATCCCTGCTGATGTAGAGCATGACCTTGACGATCTTCGTCCCCGACTCGGTCAGCCGCTCTTCGAATTCGTTGATTGCAACGTACCGGCGCTTCAATTCCTCTGGCGTGGCCCAACTGTGGACTCGATGGATCAGGACGTCCTCATAGTGGGAGCGGTCAAAGACGCCGACCATTCCGGCCGCCGGTACCTCCTTCTCGATCCGCCAGAGGAAGTCATAGGACTTTTCCTCTTCTGTGGGAGCCTTGAATGCCTTGAACTGGACGCCCTGCGGATCCATAGTGGCCATCACGTGATTGACGATGCCGCCCTTGCCAGCTGTGTCCATTGCCTGCAGGATCAGGAGGATCCGCTTGGTCCCGCCGAAACGGGACTCCGCGAACAGTTTTTCCTGCAGCTCCCCCAGCTTGCCGTCAAGGTCAGCCAGGAGTGCCTTGCCGTCGGCCTTGTTGCCGCTGTAGCCGGGGGTGGAGTCAGGGTCGACGTCCGCCAGGACAAATCTGTTTCCGGCCTTCAGCGTCTCGGAAGGGTGCTGCTTGAACTCAACCACGCCGGCCATGGGGATCCTTTGTCCGAAGTTGCACGGGCCGGCAGGCCCGTGCCCACAGGCTAGTTCCCCTGATACCTGCTTAGGAAGTCCCCCATGCGCCCGATTGCCTCTTCGATGTCCTTGACGTTGGGCAGCGTGACCATCCGGAAGTGGTCCGGGCGCACCCAGTTGAAGGCACGGCCGTGGGAGACGAGGATCTTCTCCTCTTTGAGCAGATCCAGCACAAATTTCTCGTCATCCCGGATGTGGAAGACCTCGGGGTCCAGCCGCGGGAACAGGTAGAGGGCACCCCTGGCCTGCTGAGTGCTCACGCCGGGAATGGCGTTGAGCATGTCATAGGCCTTGTTGCGCTGTTCCAGCAGCCGCCCGCCGGGGAGGATAAGGTCGTTGATGCTTTGGTAGCCACCCAGCGCCGTCTGAATGGCGTGCTGGGCAGGCACGTTGGCGCAGAGACGCATGTTGGCAAGCAGACTGATGCCCTCCAGGTAATCCGAGGCATCCTTCTTTGGGCCGGAAATAGCCATCCAGCCGGCACGGTAGCCGCAGACCCGGTAGGCCTTCGAGAGTCCGCTGAACGTGAGGCAGAGGACGTCGTCGCCGGTCAACGCTGCCAGATTAACGTGGACGGCGTCTTCGTAGAGGATTTTTTCGTAAATTTCGTCAGCGAACAGCACCAGCCCGTGCTTCTCGGCGAGCGCCACAATCTTCGTCAGCGTCTCCTCCGGGTAGACAGCACCCGTTGGATTGTTCGGGTTGATCACCACGATCCCCTTGGTGCGGGGCGTGATCTTGGCTTCCAGGTCTTCCAGGTCCGGCTGCCAACCTGACTCCTCGTCACAGAGGTAGTGCACGGGCCGCCCGCTGGCCAGGGCAACGGAAGCCGTCCACAGCGGGTAGTCAGGAGTGGGGATAAGGACCTCGTCGCCGTCGTTCAGCAAGGCCATGAGGGACATGGTGATGAGCTCACTGACGCCGTTGCCCAGGTAAATGTCATCCACATGGATGTTCTGGATCCCGCGGGTCTGATAGTACTGCGACACTGCAGTGCGTGCCGAGAAAATCCCGCGGGAGTCGCTGTATCCCTGGGCGTGGGGCAGGTGGCGGATCATATCCACCAGAATCGCGTCCGGCGCTTCGAATCCGAACGGGGCCGGGTTACCGATGTTCAGTTTTAGGATCCTGTGACCCTCCGCCTCCATCTGCTGGGCGGCCTGAAGAATCGGTCCACGGATGTCGTATAGGACGTTGTGAAGCTTGGTGGACTGCTTGAATTCTGCCATTTATCAAATATGCCATAGGAAGGATGGACTTCCATTGAGACATCAGACACAGGGAGGAACCGCGCCGTCAGCGGTTACTTAACGATTCCCTTGTCTTTAAGCCAAGCCGTGGCAGCGTCCTTGGCGTTCTGCTTCTGGCTGCCGCTGGCCGCCCGGTTGAGGTTCACGAGGTCGTCCGTGGTCAGGATCCGGGAGACGGCATTGAGTGCTTCCTTCGCCTTGTCGGACATTCTTGCCTTGTTGTAGACGGGCAGGACCTGCTGCGCTTTGAAGTTGTTCTTGGGATCCTCGAGCACCACCAGATCGTTGTCCGAGATGGACGGTGTGCT
Organism: Arthrobacter pascens; assembly: GCF_030815585.1. Lineage (NCBI taxonomy): Bacteria > Bacillati > Actinomycetota > Actinomycetes > Micrococcales > Micrococcaceae > Arthrobacter > Arthrobacter pascens. The sequence continues at coordinate 1,053,356 of NZ_JAUSWY010000001.1, read as the reverse complement.
GGTGGAGATATCCGCCACCTGCACATCGTCAGTGAGCAGCGCCAGCAGCGTCTGGTTGCCGCCGCCGTCGTTGAAGGGCTTCAAGGCCTTGAATTCACAGCCGTAGCTTGCCTTGAGCCCGGGAACGCCGTCCGGCCGTGTTTCGAAGGTAGCCGGTGCTGCCATGGCCACGTCTTTGCAGACTTTGGCCAAATCCTCGATGGACTTCAGCTGGTATTTTTCGGCCGTGGCCTTGGTGACCACCATGGCGTCCTTTGACTCGGCCTTGGACGCTTCCAGGACCGCGAGTCCCTCAGGGAGCTTGTCCGTCAGTGCCTTATAGATGTCGTCGGCCGAAACCTCGGACGACCCAGGATCCGCGTGCGAGAGCAGGCTGCCGGAATAATCCGGCACCACATCAACAGAGCCGTCCTGGAGCGCCGTCAAATAGATGTCGCGCGTACCGCTGTCCGGCTTGGTTACTGCCGGGACGCCGGCCGCCGTCAATGCGCCTGTATAAATCTCTGCGACGATCTGGCTTTCCGGAGCGATCGAAGAATCAGGGGTTGGACTGCCCACGGTTATAGCCTGAACACTTGAGCTGGTGCCGGTGGGTGTCTCCACAGGAGCCACGGTGCACGCGGCTGAGACCAACAAAGTGACTACTGCCAATCCGGCACACGCTGATTTCCGCATCACGTCACCTCCAGCGGTTCTGCAGTGGACACCAACATGAACTTCACTCCATCGCTCTCTCGCGCTCATACAGGCGGACGTTCAATCTTCCGTCCATAGCCGGTTTGAAGACTCTGGCCGGAGTCATACTATCGCCAACCTACTCCAGTGGATGGGCATACTCCCTGCATCCGTTGGTCCGCCGCCTGGTCCGGCCGAATTCCGCTCCCCCGTTGCCTGCGGTCAAGCTGACACCGCGGAAGTGGTCCTACCGGCCCTGATCCGACACCAGCTGCAGAACGCCGAACACCGGTTCCTGGTCCAGGACCCGGACGTCGGTAACCCCCGCGGTGGCAAGGTGCTTCCGGAAGGTGTCCTGGAGCGGGGCCACGTTCATTCCGAGGCCTCCACCCAGAATCACAGGGCCATCGAGGCCTAGCTTCCGGAGCGCCTGCGCTGCCAGCCCGGCAAGGTCACTGCCCGCCTGGTCGAGCAAGTCCTGGCTCACCGTGTGGCCCGCCGCGGCCGCCTCCACCACCAGGCGTGCATGCTGGGCCCAGAAGCGACGCCCGGTGTCAGGGGAATGGAACAGCGCAATGAGCCGGTTCGGGTGGTCCACGCCGCAGGATTCCAGCAGCGCTGCGGTGAGCTGGTCGGCCGCGAGCCCCTGGTTCATCCTGCGAAGGCTGTGGCGGACCGCTTCCCGCCCCAGCCAGTAGCCGCTCCCCTCGTCACCCAGCAGGTAGCCCCAACCGCCTGCCCTGGCTTCTTCGCCGGCGGCGTTTTTGCCCCAGGCCGCGGACCCGGTTCCTGCGATCACGGCGACGCCGGTGCTGGCGCGTCCGGCGGCCAGCAACAGGCGGGAATCGTGGACCACGGTGATCCTTGCGCCGGGCACATGTGGCTGGATCAGAGCGGCAAGGGCGGCAGCATCGTCGTCGGTATCTATACCGCCGGCACCGGCATAGACCTGGGCGACCTCCCCGCCGCCGATCGGCGCAATCCGTGCGAACAGCCCAGCAAGATTGAAGGCGGCGTCCTCGCGGCTGACGTTCTGGACGTTGGAGCTGCCAGCCGACTCGTCCGCCACGACGATGCCATCCTCAAACCGGACTCCGCGGGTCTTAGTGCCGCCAATATCCAGGCCGATGATGGTTCCTGCCAGCCGGCCTTGTTTGACGGCGGACACATTTCCGGCGGGGACGTTCCCGGTGGAGGATGCCTGGGGATGCTCGGTGTTAGTCACGTCACCAGCCTACTGAAGCGCTCCCGGAAGCACGCACCGCCGCCGCTATGTTTCAGCGGCCCAGTGAACGTGCCCTGACCAGGCCGGCGAGCAGCTGAGGGCCTTCCTCGAGGACCATCTCCCGGAAAAGCCGGACCGGATCGGGCTCAGCATCGGGGCCTGGTTTGCGCCGGCGCCAGGACAGCCCGATCTCCCGGTAGGCAAGGCTGGACTCGAGTGCGAGTTCAACCCACCCCAGGTTCCCCGTCTCAGGACTGACGTGGCGCCCCGGCGGGCTCCCCCCGGACGGCAGGATGCTGACACCCAGTCCCGCGGAGACGAGGCCGCGGACGGTATGCGAGTCCTGGCTTTCAAAGGCAATCCTGGGCCGGAAACCTGCCTCACGGAACAGCACATCGGTCAGGGAACGCATGCCATAGCCGGGACCGAGCGCCACGAAGGGGTCCCGCCGGATGTCCTGGAGCCGGGCGCTGCTCTTCCCTGCCAAGGGGTGCCCGTGATGCACCACCAGGCGGAGGGGTTCGCGGTAGAGGGCCGCTGACGAGATAGCGCTGCCCGCAGCCGGGACCGGGGCTGTGAGCGCCAGGTCCGCCTGGCCCGACGCCAGCTCGGCCAGGCAGCCGTCCCGTGATCCCTGGCTGAGTGTGAAGCCGGCCCCGGGGTAGCGGCTCCGGAATGCGCTGATGAGCAGGGGCAGCGTGGCTTCGCCGAACGTGTGCTGGAAGGAGACGGATATTTTGCCCCGCACCACGTCAGACTCGTGCCGGACCAGGTCCAGCCCCGCCTGGAATTCTGTGAGGGCCGACTCGATGTAGGGAAGCAGCGTCTTGGCAGCGGCGGTGAGGCGCACTCCCCTTCCCTCCTTGATGAGCAGTTCGGTACCCACGACGGCGCTGGCCCGGGACAGTGCCCTGCTCACGGTGGACTGCGGTACCCCAAGAAGCTCCGCCGTTTCGGTGACGTGCTGCGTGCGGCCCAATTCGGCAAGCAAAGGCAACAGGGGCAGCAGTTGGACCAGCTGCTTATGGTCGGCGTCCACTTGGCTCACCCTCCAAACGTGATCGTTCCATATTTGACATCAGTCAGGCACGAAGCATGCATTGGAAGCATACATCCGTGGCATCTACGCTGGCACCATGCCAACGAATCTCCCGGAACCCGGCAGCCAAGTAAGAACACAGCATCCCTGGGACGGACATTCCAAAGGCTCCGCGGCCTACGGAAAGATCCTTGCCGGCCTGGCCTTCGCAGGAGTGGCAACGTTTGCCCAGCTTTACTCCACCCAGGCCGTGCTCCCCATCATGGCCACCGACCTGCAGATCACCGCAAGCGAAGCGGCACTGACCATCTCGCTGGCCACCGTCGGCCTCGCCGTCACCGTCATTCCATGGTCCTTCCTCGCAGACCGGATCGGGCGGGTCAGGGCCATGACGCTGGGAATATCAGCCGCTACTGTCCTGGGCCTCCTGGTGCCCCTCGCCAGCAGCTTCGGCGTTCTCCTGGGCCTGCGGCTGCTGGAGGGAATGGCCCTGGGCGGCATCCCGGCCATCGCCATCGCCTACCTCAATGAGGAAGTCAACAAGGCTCATGCCGCCCTCGCTGCTGGCAGCTATGTTGCTGGCACCACATTGGGCGGCCTCGCGGGGCGGCTGGTGGCCGGGCCGGCAGGCGAGCTGTGGGGCTGGCGGGCCGCTGCCCTGGCTGTTTCCCTGCTGGCAACGATCGCCGCTGTTCTTTTCCTGGCACTGGTTCCGAAGGCGCGGGGGTTCACCCCTGCCAAGGCCGCCGGACTGCGCGGTGCCGTCAGGACCCTCACCGGACATGTGCGGACACCCAGGCTGCTGGCGCTCTACGTGCAGGCCTTCCTGATGATGGGCGGCTTTGTGGCCGTCTACAACTACCTTGGCTTCCGGCTGTCCGGTGAGCCTTTCAGCTTGCCCGCCACCCTGATCAGCCTGATCTTCCTCGCCTACCTGTCCGGAACAATCTCCTCCCGCTGGGCAGCCGGTCTGACGTTGCGCTTTGGCCGAAGGAATGTCCTGCTGGCGGGAGTCCTCCTGATGGTGATGGGGTTGGCGCTGACGCTGACGCAGCTGCTCGCCCTGATCCTGGCGGGCCTCGTGGTGTTCACAGGCGGCTTCTTCGCTGCCCACAGCATTGGTGCCGGCTGGACAGGGAGTATCGCAACCACTGGCCGGGCCCAGGCGGCGTCGCTCTACAACCTGGCCTACTATCTGGGATCAAGCGTTATCGGGTGGGCCGGCGGCCTGGTTTTCCAATCCCTGGGCTGGACGGCGCTGGCCATCACCGTGATGATCCTGGCGTGTATCACGGCGGTGACCATCGCCGTCGTCCATCCGCGGACGGACGGCCGGAGTGAGTCCTCCGCCACCCAAAGGCGGCAGGGCATGGCTGCCGCCCGAGGTTGAACTATCCAGCGCCAAAGCGGCCGGACCTCCGGTGATAATTCGACGGATGCCGGGAACCACCGGTGTTTGGCCGGAAACGGACGTCTAGGATGAACTCAGCAAACTTTGAGGAGATTCCATGAGCAGCAATGCGAAGAACATCCGGCCGGGGACACACCTTGAACCGCTGGATGCCATCGATGAGCGGCTTCTCGCCGCGCTGGTGGCCGACGCCCGGATCTCTAACAAGCAACTGGCTGAACTTGTGGGCATCGCCCCGTCAACGGCCCTGATGCGGACCCGCGCGCTGTCCGAGCGTGGAATTGTCCAGGGATTCGAAGCCAAGCTCAGCCTCTCGGCGATCGGTAGGTCCGTGCAGGCGCTGGTGGCCGTCCGGCTCAGGGCCCACGACCGGGACCAGATCGACCGCTTTACTGCCCGCGTTCCGCATCTTCCGGCGGTGCTCTCCACCTTCCACACCTCAGGCTCCGTTGACTACCTGCTGCACATCGCAGTGGCCAGCACCGAAGACCTGAGGGACTGGGTGTTGGACAACCTGGCAACGGACCCCGTGGTAGGACACACGGAGACAACACTCGTCTTCGACCATATCCAGGGAAACCACGGGCCACTCCCGGACTAGGAGCGCCGGGCCCGCCGCGGGCCGCCCGGCAGCACCGCACTACGCAGGGTTACGGCGGCGAGCACCAGGGCCGCGGCGCTGCAGAGCAGCACAAAGCCGGCGACCGACGCCTGCAGCCCGAAGGCCGCCGTCGCCCATCCCAAACCAGCCACCGGCACGGCACTGCCCAGGTAGGTGATGACGTACACGGTGCTGATGATCTGGGCGTGGCGCGAGGACTCCACCTTGTTGGCCACATCGTTGAAGACGCTGCGGAACGCAACCCCCTGACCCAGACCCGCCGAGATGCTGGCGGAAACCAGCAACAGCGGACTGCTCCAGGCTCCCGCTGCCGCCAAAAGCAGCACCGACACGCCCAGGACGGCAAGGCCCGCCGGAACCACATAGCGGCCCCGCACTGTCAGCAACTGGCTCAGGGCTGAGGCGCCAAGCGTCAGTCCGGCAAGGGCACCGGTCAGCGGGCGGGAATCGACATGCACGATCTGGGCAAAGTAGCCGGGCGCCAGGGAAAGGCAAAAACCAAAGACGGAAAAGCTGAGGAAACCGACGGCGGACGCCAGCCAGAAGGCGCCCCTCGCCTCCGTGGATACCGACGGCCGGCGCGGCGCCAGCACCTTCATCGGCTGCGCTCCGGCCGGAAGCTGGATGGCAGGGTGGGCCCGCAGCAGGTACAGCGGTACAAGCAGGCCCGCAAGGACTATTGAATGCACGTAGTACGGCGCTGTGGTGGGCCCTGGCAGCATGGACAGCGCTCCGCCGATGACGGGACCGGCCGCCACACCCCCGGCCGAGGCCAACAACGTGAAGCGGGAGGCCCAATCCGGGCGTGACGGGAGCAACTCACGCAGCGCGGCAGCACTCGCTCCGGTGGCCAGCGCCACCGCCACGCCTTGCAGGGCACGGCCTGCGGAAAGGGCCGCCAGGCTCTGCGCGTGCGCGAAAACCGCGCCTCCGGCCAACCCTGCGATGACTGCGAGTATGAGGGCGGCCCGGCGGCCGATGTGGTCCGACCAGTGGCCAGCCAGCATCAGCGTGGAGACGAGTGCCAGGACGTAACTGGCGAAGGCGGCCGTAACGCCCAGTGGTGAGAGTCCCAGGTTTGCCTGCAGCAGCGGATACAGGGGCGTTGCCAGGTTCGCACCCACGAGCAGGGTGAAGATGACAGATCCCGCCATCACCAGGCGCGCGGTATTGGAGGCATCCCAGCCCGATGGCGCAGCGGTGGCCGGACGCATACGGAGCTCATTGAAGACGGTCATGTTTGCGCCTCTTAACTTATACCGGGGCGGGATGTCCTTATGGGACGCGGCCCCGGGGTGGAAATTGGTACCTCCAGAATGCGGCACTTCTGCCTGATTCAGCGGCGCTTCATGGAAGAATTGAGCAAAATCATCAATCCTGGATGGTCCTGATAACTGAAAGTGACAGTTTGAATAACCTCGACCCCACCGACCTGAAGATCCTGCTGGAACTTATCCGCAATCCCCGTGTCCAGATTGGTGAGCTCAGCGAATCACTGGGTATCGCGCGGAACACGGCGCAGTCGCGCGTGCGGCGCATGCTTCGGGCCGGAATACTTCACGACGGCGGCAGGGAGATCGACCTTGGGGCGGTGGGCTACGACGTCGTCGCCTTTGTGACGATCGAAGTGACGCACCGTGAACTGGACGGCGTGGTGGGTGCGCTTCGGCTCCTCCCCCAGGTTCTGGAGGTCCATGAGATCTCGGGCCGGGGTGACGTCTGGTGCCGGGTGGTGGCCACTGACACGCACAACCTGCAGGCTGCCCTGCGCCAGGTCCTGAGGATCAAGGGTGTCATCCGCACGGAAACCGTTCTGGCCCTGCACACCCATATCCCGTATCGGACCGAACCCCTGATCAGCCGCCTCGCGCAGGGTGCGGGCAATCAGCCAACACGGCCGCACTAACCACACCGGCACCTCCAGCCCCGGGTGAACGGCTAGGATTCGAGCATGGACTGGCTCTCATATATTTCGCAGATCAACTGGCTCGCCGTGCTGCTGGCCTTCATCGCCAGCATGGCCATCGGCTTTGTCTGGTATATGCCCGCGGTGCTGGGCAACCGGTGGATGGCCGCCATAGGCAAAACGGAGGAAGACCTCAAGAACATCGGCGGCGGCCCAGGGATCTGGGTGCCCATGATGGTGGCAGCGGCCCTGACCGCCATCCTGCTGGCCGTCCTGATCAGCAAGCTCGGCCTGGACAACGCCGTGGCCGGAGGCTGGTTCGCCCTCGTCCTGGCCCTCGTGTTCCGCGCCGGCGGCCACGTGATCCACAACGGCTTCGCAGGACGCCCGGCCGCCGTCACGCTCATCGACTCCGGCCACGACCTGGTTGCCATGACGGTGGCGGGCGCGATCATCGGGGCCATGTCCTGATCATGCGGCCCATGTCCGCCCGGATGGAGAATGCCCGCCTGTGACCATCATTGACAATGCGGTCTACGTCGACGGCGTCCGCAGCGCTGAGCCCGAGAGCCTGGAGCAGACCTTCGAGACCCTGACCCAACACGGGGGAATGGCCTGGATCGGGCTGTACCGGCCCACGAAAGCCGAAATGGCCGCCGTTGCCAGCGAATTCGGCCTCCACGCGCTGGCGGTGGAGGACGCCATTTCCGCGCACCAACGGCCCAAGCTGGAGCGCTACGACGACAACCTTTTCACTGTGCTCAGACCGGCCCGGTACCTCGATGCCACTGAAACAGTGGAGTTCGGGGAGCTCCACGTATTCACCGGAAGAAACTTTGTTGTCACGATCCGCCATGCCGAAATGGCCGGAGTCGCCAGGGTCCGGCGCCGGCTGGAGTCCCGCCCGGACCTCCTCCGGCACGGCCCTGAAGCCGTGCTCTACGCCCTCCTGGACCGGGTGGTGGATGATTATGCGCCCGTGGTGGCAGGGCTTGAAAACGACATCGACGAGATTGAAGACCAGCTGTTCAGCGGGGACAGCACGGTCTCGCGCCGCATCTACGAACTCTCCCGCGAAGTCATCCAGTTCCAGCGCGCCATCCACCCGTTGCCTGGCATGATGCAGCAGCTCAAGCGGGGGTTCGAGAAATACGGCGTGGAAACCGAACTGCAGCACAGCCTGCGGGACGTGGAGGACCACGTGGAGCGGGTCATCTCCCGGGCGGACTCCTTCCGGGACCTGCTCCAGAATGCCCTTACCCTTGACGGAACCCTGACCGCCAACCGGCAGAACGAGGCCAGTGCCGAACAGAACGAGCAGGTCAAGAAGATCTCCTCGTGGGCGGCGATTTTCTTTGCGCCATCCATTGTTGCGGGGGTCTATGGAATGAACTTTGACCACATGCCCGAACTTCACTGGATCCTGGGCTACCCGATGGCCATCGGCCTCATGGCCGGCACGGCAGCGCTGATGTACGGCATCTTCAAGAAGAAGGGCTGGCTCTAGGACGTGGCCAGCGGAGATGGCGAGGCGAAACCTGCCTTTGCCCGGGGCCGGATCATCATCCCCGGCACGGAGCACCAACTGGGCACCTACGGCCTGTTCCCGCCGTCGTTCGCCCAGCAGTGCACGCTCAAGCCCGGCACGCAGCGGTTCTCCGCCAAGAACGCGGAACCGGAACTGCTGTGGATCAGTTTCACCGAACTATGCGCCGGCCAGGCGTCAAAGGCCGACTACGAGGCCCTGGCAGGCCAACACAGTACGTGGGTCATAGACGGTGTTCCCGCCCCTGAGACGGTGGGATCAGAGCAGAAGTCCCCGGCCTGGCACCGGTTTGGAACCTTGGTAGACGTTCTCTACGAGCGGGACGTCACGCTGTTCCTGATCGCGGCCGGATTGCCGGCGGACTTGCCGCGCGTAGCCAGCCGTCTGTCCCTGCTGACACGGGTGGAGTCCACCGAGGAAGCCCCGGTTGAAGGAATTTCCGGGAGCTAGGCAACCCGTACGCTGCCGGCAGGCCCGGAGGCTTCGCCGCTGAAAACCAGCCGCCGGTTGGCTATCTTGTCCGTGAAGAAGCGGTCGTGGCTGACCACCACCACTGCCCCCGGAAAATGCAGCAGGGCGCGCTCCATGACCTGGGTGCTGGACAGGTCCAGGTGGTTGGTGGGTTCATCCAGCAGCAAAACCGAGGCGCCCGACAGCAGGCACTGCGCCATGGCCACCCGGGCACGCTGGCCGCCTGACAGGCTGCCGATCCTCTGTTTGAGGTCCGCCTCGGAGAACTGGAACATCGCCAGGAACCTGTTCACGGATTTCCTGGTTGCAGTCAGCGCCAGGCTGTCGGGCATCGCATTGACAGCGTGGGTGACGGTGTCGTCGTCGTTAAGTTCCTCGAGGACCTGGTTGTAGGAGACCATTCCCGCGCCCTTGGACCAGGTCACCGAGCCGGAATCGGCAGGCTCCTCACCGGTGAGCACCCGGAGCAGCGTCGTCTTTCCACTGCCGTTGGATCCGATCACCGCAATCCGGTTGCCACGGCCGATTTCGAAGGCCAGGCCGCTGAACAGCGTCCTCCCGCCGTAAGCCTTGCTGAGCGACTCAACCCGGCACAGCACATCCTTGACGTAAAGGCCGCTGTAGATTTCGGTGATGATCTTGTCCACCGGCCGGGGCGCGCGGGACTTCTTGATCTTCGCCAACTGGTTCGCCAGGCCCTTGCTGGCTGCTTTGGCGGCCTCGCGGCGGTCGGAGATTCCCTCGGATTCAAACGCGAGGAGCTCGGACTCATGCACGAACTGGCTCTCCAGGCTCTTGAGCCTGAACTGCTTTGCCACGACGTACTCGGCAAAGTTGCCCGGATATTCATGGAGGTGGAAGTTTTCCACTTCGATGATCCGGTTTACCACTGCGTCCAAAAACTTCCGGTCGTGCGAGACGATGATGGCGGCGCCTTTGAACGTCCGGAACCAGCCTTCGAGCCATTCGACGCCAGCCACGTCCAGGTAGTTCGTGGGTTCGTCGAGCAGCAGGACGTCGGGGGCTTCGAGCAGGATTTTGGCCAAGGCCGCACGGTTTCGCCAGCCGCCGGACAATTCGTCGATGGAGCAGACGCGGTGGGTTTCGCTGAAGCCAAGCGTGGTGAGCACTTTGTCGATATTGCGCTTGTAGTCCCAGCCGTCCAGCCGGTCCATGTCCTCAAACAACTCGGACTGCCGGTGGATCAGCCGGTCCAGCTGCCCACCATCCATGGAGTCCGCGGCTATGGCGGCATCGATTGACGCCAGTTCAATCTCAATGTCCTTGATGTGCACGAACAGCTCGTCCAGGACCTCGGCAATGCTCGATTCGCCGTTCAGCTCCGAGAACTGGGAGAAATATGCGGTTCTGATGCCCAGGTCCTGGGCGATGGTCCCGGTGTCAGGCGCCACCTGGCCCAGAATCAGCTTCAGGATGGTCGACTTCCCGGAACCGTTCTTGCCGATGAGTCCCACCCGGTCGCCCGCTTCGAGCCGGAAGAAGGCTTCACGCAGCACCTGCGTTTTATCGAAGCCGACGCTGACGTCGTTCAGCCGGATCAAGCTCATTGATTCTGTCCAATCCAGGGATGGTTGAGGCCGGAAAATACCGCCCGCATCAGACAGCCATTTTTGTGGAGCTAAGGGGATTCGAACCCCTGACCTCGTCTCATGGAACCATGGTTTCCGTCCGTTGTCATATGTTGCAGATTCCCTCAGATTCCAGGGATTCGGCCACGATCGGGAGCACCAGTAAGTGTTGACATGCCGCTCGTTTGCACCTGCGATTCGGCATCCTGAATACCTCGACTGATCAGTGGTGGGCGGCGGCCCGTAGTCATTGGCGGACCCTGGGCGCTGCCGGTCGCACGCTTCTGCGTTCTGTCCCGAATCGAGTTCCAACCCTTTCCCGCATCGTCCGTCGCCCCTCGCCGCTGACACTAAAACGTGACCTGATTTCCTTGACCCAACGGTTTGTTAGCGTTCACACTTATCGCTGGGAGCAATCGCTCTCTATGCAGCAACGGTGATTTGTGGGGTCTCCTGTCTGCAATTCACGCTTCCGGGAGGACCGTTGTGTTCAAGAAATCTCTCATTGCGGTCATGGCCGCATCAGCTCTCGCCCTGACCGCCTGCGGCGGCGGTACCCAGGCCGCCCCCAGCGGCGGCGCAGACAAGAAAATCGTGATGGGCTTTGCCCAGGTCGGCGCCGAAAGCGGCTGGCGGACCGCCAACACCAAGTCCGTCCAGGAATCCGCCAAGGAAGCCGGGATCGACCTGAAGTTCTCCGACGCCCAGCAGAAGCAGGAAAACCAGATCAAGGCGATCCGGTCCTACATCCAGCAGAAGGTGGACGTCATCGCCTTCTCCCCGGTCGTTGAATCCGGCTGGGACACGGTCCTGAAGGAAGCCAAGGACGCCAAGATCCCCGTCATCCTGACCGACCGCGCCGTGGACTCGGCCGACAAGTCCCTCTACAAGACCTTCCTCGGCTCCGACTTCGTCCTCGAAGGCAAGAAGGCAGGCGAATGGCTCGTGGCCGAGTCCAAGTCAGCCACCGACACCGTGAACATCGTCGAAATCCAGGGCACCACCGGCTCCGCCCCGGCCAACGACCGCAAGCAGGGCTTCGAAGAGGCCATCAAGGCCGATCCGAAGCTGAAGATCATCGCCTCCCAGAGCGGCGACTTCACCCGCAGCGGCGGCAAGCAGGTCATGGAAGCCTTCCTGAAGAACAACGCCGACATCGACGTCGTCTTCGCCCACAACGATGATGAAGGCCTCGGCGCCATCGAAGCCATCGAAGCCGCCGGCAAGGTACCGGGCAAGGACATCAAGATCATCACCATCGACGCCGTCAAGGACGGCATGACCGCCCTGAGCGCAGGCAAGATCAACTACATCGTCGAGTGCAGCCCGCTGCTGGGCACCCAGCTCATGGACCTGGCCAAGAAAGTCCTCGCCGGCGAAACAGTGCCCGAACGCGTCGTCACCGAAGAAACAACCTTCACCCAGGAACAGGCCACCAAAGCCCTGCCCACCCGTCAGTACTGAGCCAACACTCACCTGACCGCCCGTGCGGTGGCAGTGCCAGTGCCTGACACTGCCACCGCACGGAATCGACCACGCCGCAGCAATGCCGCGCCAAGCATCGGCACCATCATGGATGCCGCTCAAAAGGATTGCCCGATCATCCAGGGCACAGAAAGAAGGCGCAACGATGCGATCCTTACGTTTGCTTACCAGGGCGGCAGCCGCCGGGGCCGTAGCCTCCGCGCTGGCCCTGACCCCGCTGGTCCCGGCGCTTGCCGAGACCGCCCCGGACCCAAGGCTTGTCCTCCGCTATGCCCTTGACCAGACCGGCGGCACGGTCGCCGTGGACTCTTCCGGAAACGGACGCGACGGCGCGGTAGTCAATGGCGGCACCTGGGCAGGAAACGAGGGCCTGAAGCTGGACGGTGTCAACGACCACGTCCGCCTTCCGGACAACATCATGCAGGGCCTGTCCGCCATCACCATCAGCACAGACGTTCTCATGGCCCCGACGCAAGCCACGCCGTACTTCATCTACGGACTCGGCAACACAACATCCAACGCAGGCAACGGGTATCTTTTCACCACAGGTGACAGTTACCGCACGTCCATCGCCTCAGGCAACTGGTCGACGGAACAGACCATCTCCCAAAACCAGCCGCTGGCGCGCGGCGTCTGGAAGACCATCACCTACACGCTCGCCAACGGCACCGCCACGCTGTTCCTCGACGGCGTACAGGTCGGACAGAAAACCGGTGTCACCATTACGCCAGGCAGCATCGGCAACGGGCTGACCACGGCGAACTACATCGGCCGCTCGGTCTACACGGGAGACAAGTACCTTTCCGGTTCCGTTCGCGACTTCCGGATCTACAACACGGCCCTGACCCCCGGCGAGGTTGCAGCGTCCATCGTACCGAGCGACCAGCTCCGGGCTGACCGGGATGCTGCTGTCCTCAATCTGGGCGACCTTTCAGCGGTGACAGGCAGCCTGTCGCTTCCAGCCACGGGCGTCAACGGTTCCACTCTTACCTGGGCATCAAGCGACCCAGCCGTCATTTCACCCACCGGAGTAGTGACACGCCCCAACGCAACGAAGGGCCCGGCAACTGTCACCCTGACCGCAACCCTCACGCGCGGTGAAGCGTCCGGTACCAAGACGTTCACCGCAACCGTGCTCCCCGCCGAATCCGACGAGGAGAAGCTTGCTGCCGCCACGGCCGCCCTGACGCTCCCCGCCGTCGACGACGTCCGTGGAAACATCACCCTGCCGCCCACCAGCGGGCAGGCAGCGGTGACGTGGCAGTCTTCAAGCCCCATCATCGACACCTCAGGCATTGTTAACCGCCCGACGGCGGACACCGACGTCGTCCTGACAGCTACCTTGAAAGTGGGGGCCGCCAGCGGAACGAAGCAGTTTACGGCGCAGGTGAAAGCCAAGCCGGCGGTTGCTCCCTTTGCTGGTTACGCCTTCGCCTACTTCACGGGTAACAGCGTGGCAGGGGAGAACATCTTCATGGCTGCCAGCCGCGGAAACGATGCCCTCCACTGGGACGAGACCAACGGCGGCAAGCCGATCCTGACGTCGTCCATGGGTACCAAGGGCCTGCGGGATCCGTTTGTCATCCGCTCTCCCGAAGGCGACAAGTTCTACATGATCGCCACCGACCTTTCCATCGGCAGCGGAACCTCCTGGGACTCCTCCCAGCGGCAGGGCAGCCAATACCTGGAAGTGTGGGAATCCTACGACCTCAAGACGTGGTCAGAGCAGCGCCACGTGAAGGTATCCCCGAGCACGGCAGGCAACACCTGGGCCCCCGAGGCCTACTACGACGAGAGCATCGGCGCGTACGTTGTTTTCTGGGCGTCGAAAATCTACGCCGAATCGGATCCCGGCCACACCGCCGGGGTTGTAAACAAAATGATGTACTCAACCACCAGGGACTTCCGGACGTTCTCCGAAGCCAAGGTCTGGAACGACCCCGGCACTTCGGTGATCGATTCCACCGTCATCAAGGACAAAGACACGTATTACCGCTTCACCAAGGACGAAGGCGGTGTTTCGGGCTGTATTGACATCATGGAGGAAAAATCCAAGAACCTGCTGGCCGTCGACCTTCCGTCCACAAGCCCCCGCAACTGGTCCCTCCTCAGCTCCTGCATTGGCAAGAAGGCGGGAACCGCTGCTGTTGAGGGCCCTACCGTCTTCAAATCCAACACGGAGGAAAAGTTCTACCTCTTCGTTGATGAGTTTGGAGGACGCGGCTATATCCCGCTTGAGAGCACCAGCCTGGAAACTCCGAACTGGAAGCTGTCCACTAACTACAAGCTGCCGGCCAGCCCCCGCCATGGCACCGTCCTCCCGGTGACGCAAGCCGAACTGGAGGGGCTGCGCCAGACGCCGAAACCCGTTCCGGCCAACGAAAAGGGTGAGATCCTCCGCTACACCTTCGATCAGACGTCGGGAACGGAAGTGGCCGATTCTTCCGGCAACGGCCTCAGCGGCAAAATTGTCGGCGGCAGCAGCTGGCAGCCGGATGGCGCCCTCAAGCTCGACGGAGCCGGCGGTTACGTGGACGTCCCGGATAACATCCTCTCCGGGGTCCAGGACGTGACGGTGGAAGCGGATGTCAAGGTCAGCGCCTCCCAAAGCGGGGCCTACTTCATCTATGGATTCGGCAACACCGACGCCGGCGGTGTCGGCAACGGCTACCTGTTCGCCACGGGCAACTCGGTCTACAAGACCGGCATTGCGTCCGGCAACTGGTCAACAGAGCAACTTGCCAACAGCACGTCGGCCCTTCCCCGTGATTCGTGGAAGCACCTGGTGTATACGCTGAAAGGCACGGTAGCCACCGTGTACCTGGACGGCATCAAGGTCGGCGAGAACCTGAACACCACGCTCAACCCGGCGGACATCGGCCTGGGCAGCACCACGGCCAACTACCTCGGCAAGTCCGTCTACAGCGCGGACAAGACCCTGAACGGCTCCATCCGCGAATTCGCGATCTACAACCGGGCCTTGTCAGCCGAGGAAGTCCGGAACATTTCGGCCGACAAAACGGGAATCGCGGATGTTTCCCTTACCGAGGCCAGCGAGCTGAAAGTGGCACCCATCATGGACACCGCAAGCAAGAAGATCACTTTTGCCGTCAAACCGGGGACAGATTTGAGCAAGCTCGCTCCCACGTTCAGCCTCTTCCCCGGTGCTGTCTCGAGCCCGGCTTCCGGTACGAACGTGGACCTAACCAAGCCGGTCACGTACACCGTTACCGCGCCGGATGGTGCAACGGCGGAATGGACCTTTTCGGCGCTCGAGATGAAGAGCCCGGTACTGCCCGGCTACACCGCTGATCCCAACATTGTCGTATACGGAGACACCTATTACATCTACCCCACGACCGACGGAATTGCCTCGTGGGGCAGCACGAAATTCTCCGCCTACTCCTCAAAGAACCTTGTGGACTGGACGGATGAAGGCGTCGTGCTGGACCTCGCGAACGTCAGCTGGACACATTCCAATGCGTGGGCGCCTACAGCAACATCGAAAGACGGCAAGTACTACCTTTACTTCACCGCGGGTCAAAGCATCGGCGTCGCTGTCGCTGACTCACCCACGGGGCCGTTTGTGGACTCCGGCGCTCCACTGGTGGACAAGGCTGCCTACGGCGGCGCGCAACAGATTGATCCGGCCGTCTTTACTGATGACGACGGCGTCTCCTATCTGTTCTGGGGCAACGGTACGGCGCGTTATGTGCCACTGAACGCGGACATGGTCTCCTACAGCGCTGCGAACGTGAAAACGATAGGGGGCCTTACCCAGTTCAGGGAAGGCCCTTTTGTCCACAAGCGCAACAGCACCTACTACATGACCTATTCGATCGACGACACCAGGAGCGAGAACTATCGCGTCGGCTACGCCACGGCCAGCAGCATCGCCGGACCGTGGACGTACAAGGGAGTTATTCTCCAGAAGAAACCCGAACTGGGCATCCTTGGAACCGGCCACAATTCTGTCCTGCAGGTTCCGGGTACGGACGACTGGTACATCGTTTACCACCGCTTTGCCATTCCGGGCGGAGACGGGATGCACCGGGAAACCACCATCGACCGCCTCACCTACGCCGAGGATGGATCCATCAATCCGGTAGTCCCCACCCTTGAAAGTGTCGGCCCACAGTTCGCCGATACCTCCGCACCGACGGTGATGATCGCCACCGCGCCTGCAGCGCCTGACGGTGCCGGCGACTGGTACCTGGACCCTGTCACAGTCAGCGTTGAAGCCAGCGATAACTCCGGCGCG
Source organism: Arthrobacter pascens (assembly GCF_030815585.1). NCBI lineage: Bacteria > Bacillati > Actinomycetota > Actinomycetes > Micrococcales > Micrococcaceae > Arthrobacter > Arthrobacter pascens. Next base: position 1,037,126 of record NZ_JAUSWY010000001.1, on the reverse strand, counting down.
GCTCCCACGGTGGAGGTAGCGGTCGACGGCGGCTCCTGGGTTCCGTATTCCGCCTCCTTCGAAGTCGCGTCCGACGGCCCCCACACCGTCAGGGCAAGGGCGACCGATGCGGCCGGGAACACCTCCGCGGAAGCCTCAATCGCGGTGAAGATCGATCGGACCGCGCCCCAAACAGCTGCCACCCTCGACGAGGACCGGACGCTTACCCTCACCGCTGTTGATCCATATTCAGGGCTCGCTTCCCTTGAGTACCGTAGTGGCACGGCTGAATGGGCGCCGTACTCAGCGCCCATTCCCGGGGGCCGCACGGCAGCAACGGTGGAGTTCAGGGCCGTCGACAAAGCCGGCAATTCCACCCAGGGAGCGGTGGACGTCCCGGCACCGGCCAGCCAGTCGATCTCGTTCGACGACATCACCCCCAAAACGCTCGGCGACTCTGACTTCACCGTCAGCGCATCATCAACGTCGGGCCTTCCTGTAAGTTTCAAAGCCGCCGGCTCGTGCGCCCTGCTTGGCTCCTCCGTTCACCTCACCGGGGCCGGGACGTGCACTGTCACAGCCCAACAGGAAGGCAACCAGCGGTTCCTGGCGGCGCCCGACGTCGTCCGTTCATTCCAGGTCAAGGCGCCCTTACTGGACACCTTTGACCGCGCCAACGGTCGTGTTGGCAGTTCGTGGAGCGGCGAGACCGGACCCCAGTCCTACGTCATCAAGGACAAGACCCTCAGTCCGCTCCTTGGCGGCTCGCTGCTCTACTCCAGCACGTTCGGGTCCGACCAGACGGCTTCCTTGACCTTGAAGGCCATCGCGCCGAAATCGGTCCAGGGCGTGCTCCTGAAGGCGCAGTCCGGAAAGCCGTTCCTCTCGGGGGCGGTCTCGGTGGTCTATGACACGCCCACGAAGTCGGTTCGGGTGACCACCCTGGGTGTCGACAATAACGCCTGGTACTCCTACGGCGGTGTCGCTGCTTCATTCAATGCCGGGGACGTCATGACCGCGAGTTATGTGGATGGCACCGTTACCGTCTACCGCAATGCCGACGTCGTGGCTGTTGTCCCGCTGCGCGCAGCAGACATGCAGTACTTTGCCGGTAAGACCGGCAAGACCGGTATCTCCTCAACGCTGGCAACCGGCAGCACGCTGGATGACTTCCGGGCCGCGAGCATCACCCGGTAAGTAGCACGCCCGCTAACGGGAGGCGGCCATTCATCTGTTCCAGGTGGATGGCCGCCTTACGCAAAAACACCCCGGTCCGAAGGCCGGGGTGTAACCGAGGACTCGACTCATCCGTGAAGGATGTCTCGACTCACCACATTTGTGGAGCTAAGGGGATTCGAACCCCTGACCTCTTCGATGCGAACGAAGCGCTCTACCAACTGAGCTATAGCCCCGGAACAGCCCGCGAACCCTGGGGAACGGCGGCGCCGGTGACCCTAGGCTACAAATTTTCCGGACGCATTACCAACTGGCGCCCAGCCGGTCCCTGTCTCAGGTCCCGCCTTCCGGATGGTTCGCCGGCCGGAAGGGTCAGGCTCGGCGCCGCTGCAGGACATCGTCCAGGTTGCTGAGGGCGCTCTGGGCCTTGGTGAGCGGCTTGGCGGAAGGCGTGGCTGCCGGCGCGGCGGGAACACCCTGCTTGAGTGACGGTTTGCCCACGGCTTTCGGGGCTTCGGGCAGATCGAGGGGTTCCGGCGCGGGCCGTTCAGCCTTGGCGGCCTCAACGTAGACGGGCTTGGGTACATCCACGGGCTCCCAGGTTCCGCCAACCGGTGAGGCAGCTGCAGCCACCCTGACGCTGGTGTCTCCGGCCTCCAAAGCCACCGCAAGCGCCGCTTCCCGGAGTTCCATGGCAGTCAGGGGCTTGGCCTTGGGCCGGTGGGCCTCAGCATCGAACAGCGGGCTCTCTGGCTGGGCCAGCGTGGACTTTGGCGTGGCGGTTGTAGCCCGGGCAGCGGCGGAACCGTCCTGGCGCCGGGACGGCGCGCTCATAGCGGCGGCGAAGGCCGCCTCGACCTTGGCCCCGCGGTCCCGGACAGCCAACCGTCGGAGCAGCACGAAGGAGGACAGGGCAACTACGAAGGAACCTACCGGAAGCACGGCTGAGCCCAGCCCGAACGGCAGCAGCACCCCGGAAACGAAAGCGGTCAGCAATGCCGCCAGACCTGCCAGTGCGATGCCCGTCCTGCCATATCGGATACGGAAAGTGCCCGACGTCGCCATGCGGGCGTTGCCCGACGTCGCGGCGCCGGCAGCGTCCGTTGCGGATGCGGGGCTCTTCCTGATGTCCATGGCTTTCTCCTGCTGGGCGGTGATATTCATTACCGTCCCGGCCCTCGGGTTCGATGATTCAGCGGCTGGTGCATCAGCCGAAAACTCGGCTGCGGCCTGGAACTGGTGCGTGCGGTTCCGTAGGACGTACGGGGCGACCCACACTAGCCAGAGCACAACAGCAACCACCAGGATGACTGAGCTGCTAAGGGGGAAGTCCACAATCAAAACCGTAAGAGCATTACGTCAGCGGCCGCCGCATTACCTCCGGTGTGTCGCCGGCTAGGTGGCAAATCAATGGATTTGCGACGTCGCGGGGACTATCAACAGGATCATGATGGCCGGGACGCCAGCCAGCGCGGAAGCAGTCCTTCCGGAACCTCCTCCGAGGTCAGGGCAAACGTACGGTGGTCTGCCCACTCCCCGTTGATGTGGAGGAAGCGTGGCCGGTATCCCTCGTCGCGGAAGCCCAGCTTTTCAACAACACGCAGGCTGGGGCTGTTCTCGGGACGGATGTTGATCTCCATCCGGTGCAGGCCCAGGGTCCGGAAGCAGTGGTCCGTGGCCATGGCAACGGCAGTAGGTGCGATGCCGTGACCGGCCCTTGCCTGGTCCACCCAGTAGCCCAGCGTTGCCGTCAGCGCCGAGCCCCACACAATCGAGGAAACCGTCAGCTGTCCCACAATGACCGGTGAACGGAAGCCGGGGGTGTGTTCGGTGATGAGGAATGGCAGGGCGGTGGCCTGGGCAGCCTGGATGTTCAGGGACCGCACCATGTGCCGGTAATCCGGCAGGCCTCCGCCGGGTGCAGGGTTGGAGGCTTCCCAGGGAGCCAGCCATTGGCTGTTGCGCGCACGGACCTGGGTCCACTCCTTTTTGTCCCGGTAGCGGATGGGTCGCAGGACCAAGTCGCCGCACTCCAGCGTTACGGGCCAAATTGGACCAGCGCGCACGGGCTTTACTTGGAAAGACCTGCGGTGAAGCCTGGCAGCCACTCCCGCAGACCGGGGCCCAGGTCGTCGCTGTCGATGGCCAGCTGGACGCACGCCTTGAGGTAGCTGAGCTTGTCACCAGTGTCATAACGCCGTCCCCGGAAGACAACGCCGTAGACTCCGTAGCCTTCGCCGTCTCCGGCTGCCAGTTCCTGAAGCGCGTCGGTCAGCTGGATCTCGCCACCGCGGCCCGGACCGGTCCGCTCCAGGACCTCAAAGACCGTCGGGTGCAGTACGTAACGTCCGATGACGGCGAGATTGGACGGTGCCTCGTCCACGTCCGGCTTTTCCACAAGCTTGTTGATCCTGACGAAGCCCTCGCCATCGATGCCCTGGACGTCGGCACAGCCGTAGGCGCTGATCTGGGACGGCTCCACTTCGATGAGGGCCACAACAGACCCTCCGGTCTTCGCCTGGACTTCGATCATGGTGCTGAGCAGCTCGTCCCGGGCGTCAATCAGGTCATCACCGAGGAGGACGGCAAACGGTTCGAAGCCCACGTGCTGCTTTGCCCGGAGTACGGCATGGCCGAGGCCTCTGGGGTCGCCCTGCCGGACGTAATGGATGTCTCCCAGGTTGCTGGCTGCCTGGATGGACGCGAGTTTCGCTGTGTCTCCCTTGGCCTCCAGCGTTGCTTCCAGGGCCGGGACCCGGTCAAAGTGGTCTTCCAGCGCCCGCTTGTTGCGGCCGGTAATCATCAGCACATCGTTGAGGCCCACGTTGACGGCTTCTTCAACCACATACTGGATGGCGGGCTTGTCCACCACCGGAAGCATCTCCTTGGGCATGGCCTTCGTGGCAGGCAGGAACCTGGTGCCGAGTCCCGCAGCAGGAATAACGGCCTTACGTACTGTCTGGTCAGTGGTAGTCACTGGACTAATCTAACGGAGGGGACCAATCATTCAGTAATTATTGAAGCGGCGGCCCAAGTTCAGCACGTATGCCGGAACGGTACTTAGCAGAACATATGGTCTGGGGCGGAGAGAGGAGTGGGAATGTCCGGGGACAGCAACAAAGCAGGCAAGGACCGGATCCGTGCGCTGCACCGTGAACGCCGCGCCACGATGGATGGCGGCCAGCGGGAAGCGGCTGGAACCTCCCTTGCCGTCCATGGCCTGGCGTGGGCCGAAAAGATAGCGGGCGGGACGCCGTCGAGGTTTTGTGCTTACCTGGGCGTTGGCTTCGAGCCGCCAACCGAGCCCCTGATCAGAGCCCTGCACCGCCGGGGCCATGAAGTCCTGCTCCCCGTCTGCGAACCGGAGCGCCGCCTAAGCTGGGTCTATTGGACTCCAGATGCGGAATTCGTGCGGAGCCGGTACGCCCCCATCCTGGAGCCGGCCGGCACCCGTCACGGCTTGGAAATCATGGCCGGGGTGGCGGCCCTCTTCATTCCAGCCACGGCCGTGGACAGGAGCGGAAACCGGATCGGTCAGGGCGGTGGATATTACGACGTCTTGCTGGGCTCCCTCGCCGACAGCGTGCCGGACGTACCGCTGGCAGCCGTCGTCTACGACCAGGAACTGCTTCCTGCCGGCAGCCTTCCCGCCGAGGTCTTTGACCGGAAAGTACCGGCGGCGCTGATGCCGGCAGGATTCGTCAGCCTGGGAGACGCCTGAGGAGAGCAAGCCCCACAGGACGGGATGATAGAATTGGCACTCAGGCCCTGCGACTGCTAATGGACGGTTGGTTCCGACCATCGCAGCACGGGACCTCTCGTTTGCCCAAGAGGAGGAGCACCAGTGCCAACGTATGCGTACGCCTGCAAGGATTGCAGCCATGCCTTCGACATCGTCCAGTCGTTTACGGACAGTACTCTGACGTCCTGCCCCGAGTGCCAGGGAACCTTGCGCAAGAAGTTCAACAGCGTGGGCGTGGTCTTCAAGGGCTCAGGTTTCTACCGGACCGACTCCCGCGATGCCAAGGGAAGCGCCGTCTCCCCTGCACCCGCCGCGCCCGCCGCGCCAGCCCCGGCACCGGCTCCGGCGGCCGCAGCGAGCTGACGCCGCGCGCTTCCGCCCACGCTGACGCGTCAAGCCCTAAAACAGTTCGACGCCGGCGGCCAGGTTGTCCACATAGGCGCCACTGCCACTGTTGTCCCTCAGTCTGCCAAACGTAGCGTGGGCCCATGCCCGCCACACTCTTTCGCCCCAGCCGGAGAAAAGCCCCGCCGCGGCGCGCACCCCGGCGCACCCTCGCCGCGCCCGCCATGAAGCGCCGGCCAGGCCATCGGATGACGCTGTGGCTTAGCCGGAACCGTCGTCTGTCGGTGGCGCTCCTGCTCTGTATCGCTGCCAGCATCACGGTCCATCAGCTCACGCCGCCGCCTGCCGATACAGTCACCGCGTTGGCTGCAGCGCGGGATCTTCCGGCAGGCGCGGCCATGGTGGTGTCGGATCTGGAGGAAGTCCAGATCCCTCCCGGCATGATGACGTCCGGGTCCTTGCAGAAAAGCAGCGACGTTACAGGCAAGCAGTTGGCAGCGCCGCTACGGAAAGGCCAGCTGGTGACTGACGCCCAGCTGCTGGGGCCAGGACTTCTGGCCGGCACTCCCCCTGGATCAGCGGCCGTGCCCCTCAGAATGGCGGATCCGTCGTCGATCCAGCTGGTATCGCCCGGGCAGCTTGTCAACGTGGTCTTGACCAGGGCGAATGGCTACGACCAGCAAGCCCCCTCCGAGGTGCTGGCCTCGGCCGTCCCGGTGCTGTGGACCTCAGGACAGGGCGGCAAGACAGGCCAATGGCTCGGTACGGGCGAGACCGACGGACTGATCGTGGTGGCAGCGGATCCGGAGCAGGCAGCGCGCCTGGCAGGCGCTTCTACCCAGGGGAAGCTGTTCTTTGTCCTGGTGGGCCCGCAGTCCGGCCAGGCAGTTGGCTAAGGCAGTTGGCTAAGGCAGTTGGCTAAGGCAGCGGTGGATTTGGCCGAAGCCCTTCAGTCCCAGTGCGGTGGCTTCTGTTCCTTCAGCCACGCGTCATGGTCAGCGTCCGGCACATCGCCCCAGCGTCGCGGGTCATCTTCAGATGCCTTGTTGGGAAGATCGCCTGACGTCCCGGTTTGCGCAGCATCCGGTCCTGCCGCCGGCTCTGCGCCGCTTACCGGGCCATTGTTCGAGTTACCTGGAATCACGGCAACCGTCTCCTCGCTGTCCAGGCTTCCGGCCTGGTCCTCGTTGTTATTATCCTCTGCCGGACCCTGCATCGCGGCATAGCCGGATTCCGGCCCCTGGTCCTCGTCCTCGAGGTTTGCCAGCGTCAGTGGGTCCACATCATCGTCAAAGAAGCCCGCCGAGGCCGTGGCACGTCCGGGCAGCACCACCCTTTCAAGGCCAAGGTAGCCGGCAATCCGGTCCGCGCAGGCCGACGGATCGGTAAAGACCTCAATGGTCCACAACGGCATGTAACGCCAGCCCAGTCGTTCCAGGAGCTGCGGCCGGAGACGGCTCCGCTCACGGACACTCATGGTGCGGTACTGCTCTGTGCCGTCCGATTCGATGGCCACCGGCCACGGGACCTCCGCGTCATCGTTGCCCATGGTACTCAGGGGATCAGCCGCGGCCACAACGTCGATGACGCCGTCGTACTGGTGCCAGACGCGGGCGCCGCGGGCCCGCAGACGGTCGCCAAGATCGGCCACCAGCGGGTCCGCTCCGAGTGCCTGTTCGCTGGCCGCGGCCCGGGACGCCGGAGTGCCGAGGTCAGTGTTTCCGGAAATTTCCCGGTCCAGCAGCTGATAGAAATCAATGGCGCCGTGTGCCAGCCGGGTGTGGTCCAGGTCTTCCGGCCGGAAGCAGGTCAGGACGTGCAATGACCGCCGGGCGCGCGTCATCGCCAGGGCGAACTTCTCCCTTCCGCCTTCTGCGGAGAGCGGGCCGAAGTTGTGCAGGGCGCGCCCATGGGGGGTGCGGCCGAAGCCAGGCGAAAAAATCACATGGTCCCGGACCAGGCCCTGGGCCCGCTCAAGGTCCACAACGCGAAACGACTCAGGCCCCGCACCGAAGAATCCGGCCAGGCCGGGATGGTTGGGCAGCTGCAGCCGGATGGATTCGCCGATCCGGGCCGCATGTCGCAGGCTGGCGGTCACCACGGCCAGCGATGTACGGGGGCGAAGGCGCGCATGCTCAAAGACCAGTTGCACCACCCGGTTGACCTCTGCCACCACGGATTCGACGCCTTCATGATCCGCGCTGGGCAGCCCCGTGCCGTCCGGCAGGTACTCGACCAGCAAGGCCCGGTCCAGCCCCGTGGCCGACTGGCCCTCAGGCAGGCGGCGGAGGCCGCCGTCGTAAAAGTTCTTACTGAGCTGCAGGACCAGGTCCTCGTCCACGGCCCGGTACACGAAGTTCAGCCGCCAGACGGGCAGGACGGCAGACAGCGCGGAAAAGGCGCTCTCTACGCGCTGGTGTGGCGGTTCACCGGCCGCAAGCCGCTCGACACCCACGGTGAACGTCCGGGGGCTGGCGATCCTGGAATCGCCAAAGGCTATGACCTGTTTCGCCCGGGCAATGGATGGCAGGACCGCCTGGAGCGACGTCGCTTCGGCATCCAGGATGACTACTGCATCAAAGCTTCGTTCAGCCGGAATGAGTCCGGTCATGAGGTAGGGGCTCACAGACCACACCGGCACGAGCATGGGGACCAGTTCGGGGGCCTGGGCGGTCAGCGCGGCAAGGGTAACCCTGCCGTCCTTCAGCAGGCTGCGGAGGAGGGCGGCCTGGCGCGGGTGCTGGCCGATGGCTGCGCGCCATCTCTCGGCAAGGTCCCACCGCAGGCGCGCGGCTCCGCTGGCGATGTGGGCGTTGTCGGCCAGCCGGTATTCAGCCTCCAGCTGCCGAAGGGCGTCGCCGTCGGACATGGCGAGATAATCGTCACCGCTGATCATGGCTTCAAGGGCAGACTGCCACCACGCGAGTTCAAGCTCGGCGGCCACCGACTCAACCGGCACCTCCCGCTCTGCAAGATCGGTAAGGAGTTCTCCGAGCCCGTGTTCGCGCATGTTTTCCACGAGCAGCGTCCGCTCCGGCAGCGTTTTAAGGGCGTGGGTGTCCGCGACCAGCCGCTCGAGCCGTTCCATCAGTTCGCCGTAGGGAGTGGTGCTCAGCGAGCCGCCCGCTTCGGTGTGCTGCAGGGCGTCCCCCAACTGCGCGAGCTCGCGGTCCAGCGAGCGGTACATAACGTTCATCTCAGCGAGGCCGGAGGGGACCGCGGGATGGCGCTGCGACGTTGCGTAGCCGGCCCACTGCGCGCGTTGCTCCTGCACGAGCACCAGCGAACTGTGGAGATCCGTTATATGGACTCCGGGACGCACGTATTCCTTGGCCACACGGCGGAGGCGGGACCGCTGCATGGAGGCCATGTCGATGTTCCGCTCCCGGCGCCAAGCAGAGGAAGCAGTGGCGGAGATGAGATCATGCACGGGACGGTCGAAGATGTCCGGGGTGAACTTGTCCAGGCTTTCCCGGACCGCCATCAGCAGCTCCAGCTGGGCACCCCACTCGGCGAAGGATGAGCCAAGGCGGATTTCGGCGTGCTCGGCAACAGCATTCATCCGGTTCCGCAGTACCGGCAGGTTCTTTCCTACGGAGCGCGCCAGCTCCTGTGCCTCTTCCGTCTCCTTGCGCGTCAGCAGCCTGGCGCCGTGCCAGGGACTGGTGGTGGACGCCCGGCTGAAGCTGCCAAGCTCCGCGGCGCGGCGGAGCCTGCCGGCAAGCTCGTCCCGGTCCCGGATGCTGTCCAGCACGCTCCGTTTAAGCCTGACAGTGGTGGCAGGTGCAGGCTGGATGGACGTCAGCTCGGCCAGCGACTGCATGGCCTGATAGGGCGAGCACCCCCAGCGCTTGCGCACGTTGTGCAATGAGGCAACATGGTCCATCAGCGCGTGGCGATGTTCCGTGAGGGTCTTGTGGAGGTTGCCCAGCTGCGGTTCGAGTGATTTTTCGTTCCGGACAATGGCCCGGACCAGCTGCGATTTCAGTTGCTGCGGGGTGGCCGTGCCGGACAGCTGGAACAGAATGGATTCAAGGCCCAAGGTTTCAAGCTGGCCTGATATTTCGTTGAGGCTGGCCCGGCGGTCGCCGACGACCAGGACCGTTTTGCCCTCGTCCACCAACGCACCGATGGTGTTAATGGCTGTTTGCGTCTGACCCGTCCCTGGCGGGCTGCTGACCACCAGGGACTCACCGGTGCGCGCGGCATCAATCACATACTGCTGGTCCAGGTCCGCATCGAGCAGGAGCAGCTCATCGTCGGGGTGGCGCTTGTCCACGCTGGGAAAGCGGGAGGCGTCGGGCTCCTCGATGTCGACCACTTCGCCGTGGGCGGCCTTGGCCAAGGATGTCACCAGAGGGTTGCCTGCGTTGATCCAAGGGTCATCCAGGTTGCCGGAAAGATCCGCAAAGGTGGACACCAGCAGGTTGTGCTGCGCCTCTGCGCCGTGAATGGGCCTGATCAGGGTGCCCAGCCGGTCCAGGACAGGCTGGGGGTCGAACCTGGCGGTGCTGTAGGCCATGCGGGTGATGGCGTTGACGTCAAAGACGATGCCGTGGATGTTCTTCAGGTGGCGAACCAGCGCCGGGTTGATGTGCGCCTGTTCGGTGAGCTGCAATTCGTAGTCATCCTCGCCGGGACGGACTGTCAGCGAAATTGCGGTGAGCATTACCGGGGCTGAAATCCGCTGGGGTTTGCCTCCGACGGCGGATGTCCACACCACCGTTCCTGCCGACAGGTACCCGGCGTCGATGCCACGGTCATTTCCGAGCTCGAAGATTTTGGAACGGATGTTCCTTGATGCCCGGGCCGCAACGACGTACTGCTGGTTGTCCCGGATCAAGGTAGAGAGCCGCGTCCGGCGGCCTGCCATCAGCTGCGCCAGGCCGGATGGGTGTGCATGGGTCAGGTCGATGGAGCCTTCGGGGGTCTTGGTGAAACGCAGCATGGTGTCTGCCCCGGTAACAGATTTGAGCCCGGACAGCCATTTCCTGAGCTCCTCCGAACCCTCCGGGTGGCCTTGACCAACTGACACTACTGCCTTCTTTTCTGCGTTTTCACGTGACGCCCTGGACCATACCGGCATACTTTCGAGCGTAGCCGGAAAGAAGCCATAGTGAGAGACCGCAACACTGGATCACGCTAAATTGCGGAGGATTCACCGGATAAGAGAGTAGTGGCCGGTCTCCATTCCGGAGACCGGCCACTCATGACGCTATTCCCACTCGATGGTTCCGGGCGGCTTGCTGGTGACGTCCAGTACTACGCGGTTGACACCGTCCACCTCGTTGGTGATCCGGTTGGAAATCCGGGCCAGGAGATCGTACGGAAGCCGCGACCAGTCCGCGGTCATGGCGTCTTCGGAGGAGACAGGACGGAGTACGATCGGGTGCCCATACGTGCGTCCGTCGCCCATAACGCCAACGCTGCGGACGTCGGCCAGCAGGACAACCGGCATCTGCCATACATCGTTGTCCAGCCCAGAGGCGGTCAGCTCGGCGCGGGCAATGGCGTCGGCCTTGCGCAGCAGGTCAAGGCGCTCCTTGGTGACCTCGCCCACGATGCGGATTCCCAGGCCAGGCCCGGGGAAGGGCTGGCGGCCGACGATCTCCTGCGGCAAGCCCAGCTGGGCGCCGACCGCGCGGACTTCGTCCTTGAACAGTGCACGCAGCGGTTCGACGAGCTCGAACTGCAGGTCCTCCGGGAGGCCGCCCACATTGTGGTGGCTCTTGATGTTTGCCGCACCCTCGCCGCCGCCGGATTCGACGACGTCCGGGTACAGCGTGCCCTGTACCAGGAACTTGATCTTCTCACCGTGCGCGGCCGCATCGTCGATGATGGCAAGTTCGGCTTCTTCGAAGGCCCGGATGAATTCCCGGCCGATGATCTTGCGTTTCGTTTCTGGATCGCTCACTCCAGCCAGCGCAGACTGGAACCGCTCCTGCTCGTTGGCGACGTACAGCTTGACGCCGGTGGCGGCAACGAAGTCACGCTCCACCTGTTCGGCTTCGCCTTCGCGCAGCAAGCCGTGGTCCACGAACACACACGTCAGCTGGTCGCCCACAGCCCGCTGGACCAGGGCCGCAGCAACGGCGGAGTCAACGCCGCCCGAGAGTCCACAAATGACCTTCGCATCGCCGATCTGCTTGCGGATGCGCTCCACCTGTTCCTCGAGGATGTTCCCCGTGGTCCAGTTGGGTTCCAGCTTGGCTCCCTTGAAGAGGAAGTTTTCCAGCACCTGCTGGCCGTAGGCGGAGTGCTTGACCTCCGGGTGCCACTGCACTCCGTACAGGCACTTCTCCTCGTTGGCGAACGCTGCCACTTCAGCGCCGGCGGTGGTGGCCAGCACTTCAAAGCCTTCCGGCGCCTCGTGCACGGAGTCCCCATGGCTCATCCAGGTGTTCTGGTGCTGCGGCATCCCTTCCAGCACCGAACGACCCTCGCCGAGGATGGTGGTCTGGGTGGAGCCGTACTCACGCAGGCCGGTCTTGTCGACTTTGCCGCCCAGGGCATTTGCCATGGCCTGGAAGCCGTAGCAGATGCCGAAGACCGGGATCCCGGCTTCAAAGAGGTCGGCCCCGACGGACGGTGCACCGTCGGCGTAGACGCTGGACGGGCCGCCTGAGAGGATGATGGCGGCCGGGTTCTTGGCCAGGAGTTGCTCGGTGGTGAAGGTATGCGGAACCACTTCCGAATACACATTCGCTTCCCGGACGCGGCGTGCAATCAGCTGCGCGTACTGGGCACCGTAGTCAACAACCAGCACCGGCTTCTGGGAAGTCTGGGATGCAGTGGGAGTAGTCACCGTACTACCCTACTTTGCGCGGTTGCCCCGCCGCACATTCAGGGCCGCCGGTGTGACGGAGTGAACGTCCGACGGCGGGTCGGCCGCTCCCGGACCGCCGTCGCCCTAGTACCGCTGGGGCGCCTGCGGGTTTGCCGCCAGTTCCGCCTCCACCTCGGCATGGAACTTCTTCTCCACAATGAAGGACAGGAACGGAATGACGCCGCCCAGCGCGAGCAGGATGAGCTTGGCAAACGGCCAACGCATCAGGGACCACAGGCGGAAGTTGGACATCAGATAAACCACATACATCCAGCCGTGGACTATGAGCACGGCAACGGATACATTCACTCCGCCCACCACACCCTGCGGCTCGGCGTCGGCGAACCCCAGTCCGAAGGCCTGGCCCGTGATGGCGTTGCTGCCGCCGGCAAAGAGGTACTGGCCGAACGCGTACCGCGCGATGAGTTCGGCGCAGAGCAGCAGCAGCATGGTACCGGTGAGGTACGCCAGCACCTTGTAGAACTTCAACGCGGCGCGGATTTGCGCCTCAGTGCCGCCGAAGCGACGTTTCCTGCCTGTTTTCCCCGGGACAGCGCCCTTCGGGCCCGCGCCCTGGGCGTTTCCGTCGGACGGCTGTGCCTGCATTGCCGGTTTCGGTTCAATCATGGCTGTACCTTTTGTTCGGTGGGTTCAGAAGAAGAAGTTTGGGCTTTCGGGTGACTCTCCGCAGGACCGGCGTCAGGCTGGTGGGCTGACCCGTCCTCCAGGCGGTCTTCAAGATCGCGGAGGTAGTCGTCCTTCACCAGGCGCCACCAGATGAAGATGGCGAAGCCGGCAAAGACAACCCACTCCAGTGAGTAGAAGAGATTGAGCCAATTGACCTGCTGGGCCGGCGGCTGCGGCCCGATACGGAGGGGCTTGAGCTCCCCGGGTACGGCCGCCGGGCTGACGTCTGAGCCATTGGAGATTTCGGCTGTGGCAGCGATGAAACCGGGGTAGCTGCTGACGCCCCAGTAGTTGATGAGTTCAGCCACGGAAACCGCTGTTGCCCGTCCCTGTTCCGGGGCGGTCTCCGGCACCGGGGATTCCGACGGCAGCAGCCGCCCAGTGAGTTCCAGGGTGCCCGACGGCGGCGCGGCCGCGTCTGCCGGATCGGCCACCCAGCCGCGTGCCACCGGGATCCAAGTCTGCGGGGAAGCGGCAACTCCGCTGAGTGCCGGCGCGCCGGTGACGGCGAAGGCCGAGACCACCCAGTAACCGGACTCGCCGTTGTACAGCCGGCCGGGGACCAGAACCTGTTTTGCCGGATCGTAGGAGCCTTCTGCGGTGACCATCTGGTCCGCAACCGAGCCGTGGAAGAAATCTCCGGGCTGCAGGGTGTCGGTGAGCGCCCTTGCATCCTCCGTGGCCGGGTTGACGGGGATTTCGGGTTGTGTGGACCGCCCGAACTGCCACTGGCTCAGCAGGACAAACACCCCGGACACGGCGATCGCGAAGACCAGGCCTGCGATCCATCGGGGTTTAAGGGCTGTTTTCCACACGTCTTAACCGTACTTCGTTCCTCTGTAGAACAACTAAACGGGCGGTTGGCCCTGGCGGACCAAAGTTACGGCACGCCCCGCCTCAGTGGTCGAAGAACACCAGGCTGGAGTTGATGAGTTCGGCGATCACTTCGGCATCATAGGCCCGACGCAGTGACTCCCGGAAGGACTCCTTGGAGAGGGAGCGCGCCAGCGTGGCCAGGACTTCCAGGTGGTCGGAAAATGAGCTGGCCGGGGTGGCGATCAGGAGTATCACAGTGGCGGGGCCGTCGGTTGCGCCAAAATCCAGAGCATGGCCGTATTTGGTGATGCCGACTGCGATGGACGTCCTTGAGACAAATTCGCTGCGGGCGTGCGGGAGCCCGACGCCCCCGGGGAGGCCCGTGGCGAGCTGGTGCTCGCGGGCGGTGACGTGCTCGAGGAATCCTGGCAGGTCCGTGACCCGTCCGGCTGCGAACAGGCGTTGGGCGAGCTGTGATGCTGCGTCCGCCTTGTCCGATGCCTCCAGCTCGAGGATCACCATTTCAGGTGTGGTGAGTTCGGCATCGTACCGGTCAAGTGGTTCCGCCAAGGCGTGTCCCTTCAGTGAGGCGAGAAGTGCTGGCGCCGAGCCCCTCAGCGCAACGGAACGATGTCTTCCACGCCCAGACGGGCGGCGTCGGCGGATATATCGTCCGGCTGCTGCTGGCTCAGCCGCTCGGCTTCAACGCGTGCAATGTAGTGCTTGATTTCGCTTTCGCGCTGCACATCGCTCCAGCCAAGGACTTCACCCATAAGTTTAGCGACTACCGGCACCGCCGAGACACCGCGGTCCCAGGACTCGATGGAAATCCTGGTCCTGCGCGTCAGGACGTCATGGACGTGCCTGGCGCCCTCATGCGTGGCCGCATAGACAGCCTCGGCCTGCAGGTAGTCGTCGGCACCGGGCAGCGGCTCCGCCAGGGCAGGATTCTCTCCGATGATGTCCAGCACCTCGGATGTCATGGATCCGTATCGGTTGAGCAGGTGCTCCACCCGTGCCACATGCACGCCCGACTCCTCCGCGGTCCGGTTTCGGCGGTTCCATGCAGCCTTGAAGCCGCTGGCCCCAAGCAGCGGGATGGTTTCGGTGCAGCTCGGCGGGACGCGCTCGTCCATTGTGCGCGTGGCCTCGTCAACGGCGTCCTTGGCCATGACCCGGTACGTGGTCCATTTACCTCCAGCCACCACCACGAGCCCTGGGACGGGATGGGCCACGACGTGTTCCCGAGACAGTTTCGCAGTGGAATCGTTTTCGCCGGCCAGCAGGGGACGCAGCCCCGCGTAGACCCCTTCCACGTCCTCCCGGGTGAGGGGCCGCTTCAGTACCTTGTTGACGTGCTCCAGGATGTAGTCGATGTCCTTGCTGGACGCCGCCGGATGGGCTTTATCCAGGTTCCAGTCCGTATCCGTGGTGCCGATGATCCAATGCCGCCCCCACGGGATGACAAACAGCACTGACTTTTCGGTGCGCAGGATCAGCCCCACCGTGGACTGGAACCGGTCGCGGGGCACCACCAGGTGGATGCCCTTGGACGCGCGGACCTTGAGCTGGCCGCGGTCGGTAACCATGGCCTGGGTCTCGTCCGTCCATACGCCGGTGGCATTGATGACCTGCTTGGCCCGGATCTTGAACTGCGAACCGTCCTCATGGTTGACCACCTTGGCGCCAACCACGCGTTCGCCTTCACGCAGGAAGTCCACCACCGACATCTGGTTCACGGCATGGGCACCGTAATGGGCGGCCGTCCGGACCAGATTGGCCACGTATTTGGCGTCATCCACCTGGCCGTCGTAGTAGCGGATGGAGCCCACAAAGGCATCATCCTTCAGGCTGGGGGCCGCCCTGAGCGTGCCCCGACGGGTGAGGTGCTTGTGGAACGGGACTCCGCGGCGGTGCCCGTTGGAGACGGACATGAGGTCATACAGGGCGATGCCGGCACCCACGTAGGGCCGCTCCAGGAAAGGCCTGGTCAGCGGGTACAGGAACGGGACGGGCCGGGCCAGGTGCGGCGCGATTTCGGAGAGCAGCAGGCCGCGCTCTTGCAGCGCTTCCTTGACCAGGCCGAAGTCCAGCATCTCAAGGTAGCGCAGGCCGCCGTGGATCAGCTTCGATGACCGGGATGATGTTCCCGCTGCCCAGTCGTTGGCCTCAACAATCCCCACGGTGAGGCCACGGGTCACGGCGTCCAAGGCCGCTCCGGCGCCCACTATGCCGCCGCCCACAATGAGGATGTCGAGTTCCCCGCCGGGCTCTGTGGTGGCCCTCAGCTGAACAATCGACGCTTCCCTTGCTCCGGGGCCCAGGGCCCCACTGGTGTCTGGAACACTCTTCATCGAACGCCTCCGTTGCAGCTTGTGGCCGTAGTAAACCACCCTACTTCCTCCGTGCACGGTTGCGCAGGCCGGGGCCAGGCCGGTTCAGTCCGGGTTCAACCCGGCGGCGCTGCAGCAGCGTCTGTGGAGCCTCAGTTGCCGGCGTAGGGCGAGACCACGACGTCGACGCGCTGGAATTCCTTGAGGTCCGAATACCCGGTGGTGGCCATCGAACGGCGCAGGGCGCCGATCAGGTTGGACGTTCCGTTGGTGTGGTGGCCAGGCCCGAAGAGGACTTCCTCCAACGGCCCGACGGTGCCTACGTTGGCCCGGTCGCCGCGCGGAAGCTCCGTGTGGTGGGCTTCCTGGCCCCAGTGCCAGCCCTTGCCCGGGGCTTCCTCTGCCCGGGCCAGTGCCGTGCCCAGCATCACGGCGTCGGCGCCCATGGCGATTGCCTTGACGATTGCGCCCGAGCTGCCCATCCCGCCGTCGGCAATCACATGGACGTAGCGTCCGCCGGACTCATCCAGGTAGTCCCGGCGAGCGGCGGCGACATCGGAGATGGCGGAGGCCATGGGCGAATGGATGCCCAGGGCGCGCCGGGTGGTGCTGGTGGCTCCTCCCCCAAAGCCCACGAGGACTCCGGCAGCCCCGGTCCGCATGAGGTGCAGGGCCGGGGTGTAGCCCGCCGCGCCGCCGACGATGACGGGGACGTCCAGCTCGTAAATGAACTGCTTGAGGTTCAGCGGCTCGTGGTCCTTCGAGACGTGCTCGGCGGACACCGTGGTTCCGCGGATCACAAAAATGTCGACGCCGGCAGCCACCACCGTTTTGTAGTGCTCCTGGGTGCGCTGCGGGGTCAGGGAGCCGGCCACTGTCACTCCTGCAGCCCTCATCTCGGCGAGGCGCGACGTGATCAGCTCAGGCTGGATGGGGGCGCGGTACAGCTCCTGCATGCGTCCGGTTACCGCGGGACTGTTGGTCTTGTCCTCAAGGGCACTGATCTCATCCAGGATGGGCTGCGGGTCCTCGTAGCGGGTCCAGAGACCCTCAAGGTCCAGCACGCCGAGTCCGCCCAGGCGGCCCAGCGCAATGGCTGTCTGCGGTGACATTGCCGAGTCCATGGGGGCCGCAATCACCGGCATATCGAACTTGTAGGCGTCGATCTGCCATGAGACAGACACGTCCTTGGGATCGCGGGTACGACGGTTAGGGACGATCGCAATGTCATCCAGGGAGTAGGCACGACGCCCACGCTTGCCACGGCCGATCTCGATCTCGTAAGTCACTGCTCTAGGTTATCCCAGCGAACGCGCCCGCCACTGACGGCCCACGGCGGGGCGACCCGAGATCGCCCATACTGCAGGCAAGGAGTACCCCTCGGCTCGCTAGCCGAGAAGTGAGCGGCGGATTTCAGACGCCCTCAGGCTCTTCCACAGTCAGCTGGGACTCAAACATCCTGAAGTAGCGGCCACGCAACCCGACGAGTTCCTTGTGCGTTCCCTGCTCCACGATGCGGCCGTCCTCCAGCATGTAGACGATGTCGGCTTTCTCTATCGTCGCTAGCCGGTGGCTGATGGCGATGATGGTGCTGCTGCGGTCCGCAAAGAGCCGGGTGAAGATGCGGTGCTCCGCCAAGGCATCGATGGCCGACGTGGGTTCGTCCATCACCATGAACGAAGCGTTCCGGTAGAAATTCCTGGCCATCGCGAGCCGCTGCCACTGACCGCCGGACAACCCGCTGCCCTTCCGGCCGCGCGGGTCCTCCATCCAGTTACTGACGTGGTTGTCCAAGCCGTTGGGCAGCTTGTTAATGAAGTCCAGGGCTTCCGCGTCTCCGGCGGCGCGGCGGATCCGCTCATCGTCCCGGGGCGAATCGACGTCCCCGAAGAAGATGTTTTCGGCGGCGGTGGCGAACTCGTACTTGAGGAACTCCTGGCTCAGCACCGCCAGGTGGCGGTGCCAGGAGGTGACGTCGACGGCGGCGAGGTCCACGCCGTCGAGCATCACCTGGCCGGAATCAGGCCGGTAGAGTCCGGCGAGGATGCGGATCAGCGTGGACTTCCCTGCCCCGTTCTCCCCAACGAGGGCGATGTGCTGGCCCTCGCGGATGGTCATGCTGACGCCGCGGATCACCTCGATATCACTGCCCGTGTACGTGAAGCGGATGTCCAGGAGTTCCACGGACTTCGGCGCCTGCAGGAGGGGCGGGGCCTGAACCGAATGCACCGGCAGGGCCATGAACAGTTCATAGTCCTTGAGGTTGGCCAGGTCCTCGTCGATCGAGCTCATGGAGGAGACGAGGCTGTTGGCGGTGGACAGGGCGCGGCTGACGATCTGCTGGACATAGAGGAACTGGCCAACCGGCTGGGCACGGGCGATGATTTGCCCCACCACCCAGATCAATGAGACCACCTCCGCGCCGTACTGGAGGGCATCGGCAGCAAGCTGTTTAGGGATATAGCGCTTCTGGAAGTCGAGGCGGCGGCGCTCGTCCGCGTCGCGGAGCCGGGACCGGAAATCCATCAGGTAGCCCACGATGCCGTACAGGCGCATTTCGGCGATGTGCTGCGGCCGGAGGAGGTTGGTCTCGATCATCCTGCGCTGGCGTCGGGAGTCCACCTGCGTGTTCCAATGGGCAATCTGTTCCCTGGACAGTTTGAACTGGAGGTACACACTGGGCACGATCGCGACGAGGACGATGACGGCGATCCACCAGCTGACCAGCAGCAGGGCGCCGATGGCAAGGATTACCGAGACCAGCTGGGTGAAGATGGCCGCGATGCGGTCCAGGACCCGTGCGTAGGAATCGGAGAAGCGCTTGGCGCGGTCGTACAGGTCAACCGTCTCCTTGTCGTCGTAGCGCCAGAATTCGAGCGCCAAAAAACGGTCATACATCAGGTCGCCAACGATGGCGCCCACCTTGAAGCTCATGAGCTGCTGGATGTAGCGGTCCACGCTGCTGAAGGCTCCCCAGAAAAGTCCCAGGGCCGCAGTGATGATGACGTAGACGATGGCCTGCTGGCCGGCCGCGGCATCGCCGGCGTAGGCCGCCGCGAGCGCCGTCGTGGTGAGCGAGGCGAAGTAGGTGGTGACCAGCGGCAGCAGTGCCGAAATCAGGGAACCAACAACCTTCATCACCACCGCGGCCGGCGAGGCCCGGAAACTGACCCGCAGTATCTGGGCTACGGCACGTGCGTACGGCCGGATGGCAAGCTTTCGCTTGGGATCCTGCTTGGGGGTAAGCCCTGAGGGGTGCCGCGCTTCGGACATGATTACAGCCTAGTTCTGCCCGGCGCGTGGGCCCACGGCGCCCGGGTTCCCTGGCCGCAGCGAAGCGAGGACAGGGAGGCGCCGGGGACTAGCGCGAACCGTAGTTCGGGGCCTCCACCGTCATTTGGATGTCGTGGGGGTGGGACTCCTTGAGCCCGGCCGAAGTGATGCGGACGAACTTGCCGCGGGCCTTCAGCTCAGGAATGGTGGGGGAACCGACGTAGAACATCGTCTGGCGAAGCCCGCCCACCAGCTGGTACGCCACCGAGGCCAGCGGGCCGCGGTAGGCAACGCGTCCTTCGATGCCTTCCGGGATCAGCTTGTCGTCACCGGAGACATCGGCCTGGAAGTAGCGGTCCTTCGAGTAAGAGGTGTTCTTCCCTCGCGACTGCATGGCCCCCAGCGAACCCATGCCGCGGTAGCTCTTGAACTGCTTGCCGTTGACGAAGATCAGTTCGCCCGGCGATTCGTCACACCCGGCCAGCAGGGAACCCAACATCACGGTGTCGGCTCCGGCGACGAGCGCCTTGCCGATGTCGCCCGAATACTGCAGGCCGCCGTCGGCAATCAGCGGGACTCCGGCAGGGATTGCTGCCTTGGCGGATTCGTAGATGGCGGTGATCTGCGGGACGCCCACCCCGGCCACCACGCGGGTGGTGCAGATGGAGCCCGGACCCACGCCTACCTTGATGCCGTCAGCGCCGGCGTCGATGAGTGCCTGGGCACCTTCGCGTGTTGCCGCCTGGCCGCCGATGATGTCCACATGGGCTGCAACAGGGTCCGACTTCAGGCGGCGGATCATGTCCAGCACACCCTGGGAGTGGCCGTTGGCGGTGTCAACGAACAGGGCGTCGACGCCGGCATCGACCAGTGCCATGGCGCGTTCCCAGCCGTCGCCGAAGAAGCCGATGGCGGCACCTACCCGGAGGCGCCCCTCTTCGTCCTTCGTGGCGAGTGGGTACTGCTCTGCCTTGGTGAAGTCCTTAGTGGTGATGAGGCCCTTGAGCCGGCCCTGCTCGTCAACGAGCGGAAGCTTTTCGATCTTATTGGTGGCCAGCTTATGGGAGGCTTCCTCCCGGCTGATGCCCACGTGCCCGGTGACCAGCGGCATCTTGGTCATGACGTCGCTGACAAGCCGCAGCGGGAAGTCTGCCTCCGGGACAAAGCGCGTATCCCTGTTGGTGACGATGCCCAGGAGACGCATACCCTCATCCACCACGGGCAGCCCGGAAACGCGGTACTGGGAGCAGATCTCGTCCAGTTCCGCCAGTGTGGCCTCAGGGCCGATGGTCAGCGGGTTGGTGATCATGCCGGATTCGCTGCGCTTGACGCGGTCCACCTGGTCGGCCTGGTCCTGGATGGACAGGTTGCGGTGCACCACGCCCAGGCCGCCCTGCCGGGCCATCGCGATGGCCATCCGGGATTCCGTCACGGTGTCCATGGCGGCTGAAAGCAGCGGCGTCTCCACCGTGATCCGCTTGGAGATCCGTGAGGAGGTGTCGGCGTCGGACGGGATGACGTCGGTGTGTCCAGGGAGGAGCAGGACGTCGTCGTAGGTCAGGCCAATGAAGCCGAACGGGTTGTGCTCGGGCTGGGTCATGAGTGCGCCTCTTACCTTGGTTATTGATTCACTGGCAGGGGTTGCAGCTGATGACCAGCCCGTCATTACGGGACTGGTCCGTGCAGTGGTTCTTTGTGCAGGGTTCAGTGCAGAAAGTGTTGAATAAATATTAGAACCTCGCGGCCGATCCCCCTATTCCTCGGGGCCAATGTGAGCAACGGCATAGGGGTGCGGACGGCCCTGTTCAGACCCAGCCCGTGGCGGCCAGGAGCCGCTGTTCGAACATGGGGATCATGCTCTGCACGTAGGTCTTGGTGAGATGGTTGTTGTCCTTGTACACGTACACGTTGCCCACAACGGCTGGGCACGTGCCGGCAGCACAGATCAGGTCGCTCAGGTCCATGAGGTGCAGCCCCTCCACCTTGCCGCGGTAGCTGTCCAGCGGCGAGGACTCCGCCAGTGACTCGTTGAGCGGCGCGTTACATTCGGGCGCGTCGGCACCGTTCTTCTGGACGCACTCGGGCATGTTGATGCTGAACCGCGGATTGTCCCGCACGCCCACCACGTCCATCCCGGCGTCGGTGAACGGCCGGATTCCCTCAAGGTAGCCGGGAACCTCCGTTTCGAAGGGTGCCTGCGATTGGGTCAGCGACGCAACGGTGAACACGGCGTCCGGCCGGTGCTCCATGACGTAGGCGGCGCTTGCCCGGTTGAAGGCATTGCAGGCTTCGTCCCGTTCGGACGATTCGGCGCCGAAGCGGCAGTTGCCCTTGAGCAGCGTCACCACTTCCCAGCCGTGTTCCTTGGCGACCGGGCCCAAGGCGGCCATGTACTGTTGCGCGTGGGAATCGCCCAGCACCACGATTCTCTTCGTGACGGTCTCCCGGCCTGGTGTTCTGCAGGCAGCCGGCCAGTAACGGGTCGGAGGGCACGTTGGCATCGGTGCACAGTCCATCGATGTCCGCCCATTCGTTCTTCATGGCAGCCGGGACAGGGATGATCCGCCCTTCGGGGGTGGGTTTTCCGGCGTATTCCGGCGCCAGTGATGCTGCCCCCGGAGTCAGCTCACGGGGCTGCGCGGCTGCCGCCGCTTCCTCCGCCGTAAGGCTTGTTTGCCAGACTGCCACGGGCCCGGCGAGCACCGCGCAGCACGCAGCAATCACGACGGCGGTGCGCCAGGCCCGCAATTGCGGCCAGTGCCATTCGCGCAGCGGCTTTTCCACAAAGCGCGTGGTGAGGACGGCCAAGGCAATCGACGCGGCAACAATGCACAGGCCCTGTACGAGGGTTGGGGACTCGATTCCGGCTCCAGCCAGAGCCAGGACCAGCACGGGCCAGTGCCACAGGTACAGCGCATAGGAGTTGTCCCCCAACGCCACCAGTGGTTTCCAGCTCAACAGCCGGTCCACGCCAAACCGGCTCCCGCTCTGGCCAGCCACGATGATGGCGGCAGCCGCCAGGGTGGGCCAGAGCGCGACGTATCCCGGGAAGGACCGGTCCACGGTCAGCAGCAGCCCGCACGACACCATGGCGGCAAGGCCTGCCCAGCCGAGGACTATGCGGAGCACCTTGCCCGGCTTCAGGTACGGCATGGCCAAGGCCAAGAGCGAGCCCAAGGCGAATTCCCAAAGCCGGGTCCTGGTGTCGAAGTAGGCGTACGCCTGGTTCGTCGCCGTCTGTTCGATCGAGAAGATGAGGGATGCAATGAAGATGCCAGCGAAGGCTACCAGCATGACGAGCCGATAGCTGACGTCGGCCCGAAGGAAGAGGCGACGGCGGTACCGCCTGAGGAGCCGCCAGACGAGGGCGGCACCCGCGAAGATGAGTGGCCACAGGATGAACACCTGGCCCTGGATGGACAGGGACCAGAAATGCTGCAGCGGGCTGGCGCCGGAGTGGTCCTGCGCGTAGTAGTCCACGGCAGTATCGGCCAACAGCCAGTTCTGACGGTAAAGCAGCGAAGCCCATGCCTGGTCCAGGACGTCCGGCCAGCGACTCTGCGGCAAGAACAGCCAGGTGCCTGCCAGGATGCCCAAGAGAACCACGACGGCCGCCGGCAGCAGCCGCTTCAAGAGGTGCAGCCAGTGCGAAAGCAGGTTGAAGGACTTTCCTGCTTCGACTCTCCGTACGAAGGAGAGGGTCAGCAGGAAGGCGGAGATGAGCAGGAAGATGTCAACCCCGCCGGACACCCGTCCCAGCCACACGTGGTAGGTCACCACCATCAGGACGGCGAGCGCCCGGAGCCCCTGGACCTCCGGGCGGAACGTTGATTTCCGCCTGCCAGGGCCGGCTTCGCGAACACGGCCGGATGCAGACTCGGTTCTCGCTATCGACACAAAGCACCTCTCACAGCGGGTAACCAAAGCATCTATGTTACCGATCCGTAATTTCAAAGACCAATCAGTCCCGTTGTACCGGCCCGGCCGGGCGCCCCGGAACCTATGCTGGGTTGAGGCCAGGGAAGGGAGCCGCCGTGATAGTCCAGCTGCGCATTTGCGTTCCCGGAGAGCTCTCCGCAGTAGTGGTGGAATGCTGCACGGAACAGACAGGAACCGCTGAGGTGGCACTACACCCAGATGCGTCGGTGGTGCCTCCCGGCGATGTCATCGAGGTCCAGATTGCCCGTGAATCCGTGGAGGAGCTGCTGGAGAAACTTCATGTCCTGAAGGCGCGCGAGGTGGGTTCAATTGCCATCTCGATGCCGGACCTGGTCCTGTCCACGCGGGCGGAGCGTGCTGAGTCAACGGCGCCGGGCGACGGTGCTGACGCGCTGATCTGGGATGAGGTGACCCGCCAGACCGGTGAGGACTCACGGCTCACATGGAGCTACCTTGCCTTCCTGGTATTGGCCACCCAGCTGGCTGCCATCGGAATAGTCACGAATTCCACCATCGCCATCGTGGGCGCCATGGCGGTGGGGCCGGAGTTCGGTCCGCTGGCCGCCCTGGCCGTCGCCCTAGCCAGGCGCCGGTGGACGCTGGGCCGGCATGCGGCGCTCGCGCTCGGCGTCGGCTTCCCGGTGGCCATGCTCCTTGCGGCCCTGACCACCTGGCTGTCCGCGCCGCTGGGACTTTTTCCGGCCGATGCGTTGGACGCCGGGTCCGCGGTCGAGTTCATCTACCATCCCGGACCGTATTCGCTGATCGTTGCGGTACTGGCCGGTGCGGCCGGGATGCTGTCGGTCATCAGCCGTCGTTCGGCTGCGCTCATCGGTGTGTTCATTTCCGTGACCACCGTTCCGGCGGCCGGGTTCGTGGCTGTGGCACTGGTCCTCGGCGAATACCAGAAGGCTGCCGGCTCGGCACTTCAGCTGCTGCTGAACCTCGTGGGCATCGTCGTGGCGGCGTCGGCTGTGCTGGTCTTTTACCGGCTGGTCTCCAACCGATTGCCCGAGGGCACGGCCCGCCAGCTCAGGTGGCAGCTGAGGCGGGCTCGAGGCTGACCGGAACCGGGATCCTTCCTGCCAGGTAACGTGCGTCCCGGCACGAGCCCGGAAGGGTTGCCGACACCGCTGCGTACATGAATTCCTGTCCCAGGAAGAACAGCCCGGGAGAATCAAGCGCCACGCCGCGTTCCTGCCGGGGCAGCCCTCCGTCGTCGAGGAGGGCCGGATCGATCCAGCTGAAATCATCCTTGAATCCGGTGCACCAGATCACGTTCGAAACCTCCAGCCGCGTTCCGTCTGCCAGGACAGGCAGGCCGTTTTCCGCCCCAGCGACCCGCGGGACAAACCGGACACCAGCGGCTGCCAAGTCCTTGGACTTGGTCCGGATCAAGGGGGCGGCGTGGGCTTTGACGGCCGCCGCCGCCTTGCGGCCGATCGGCGTGCTGAGAGTGAGGACGTGGAGTCCGAGGAACCGCACCAGGGGCAGGACGAAGCGTGCAGCTGTCCTGCCATGCCTCACGGGAATCTCCCCCGCGGGTTTGCCGGCCAGGAGCGTCTGGTGGGTGCGGCAGACCTCAATGCCGATCTCCGCTCCCGAGTTCCCCAGTCCGACCACCAGCACCGGCCCTTCCTGTAGCTGCGCCGGATTCCGGTATTCGCTGGAATGGAACTGGACGATGGCCGGCGCCAATTCCGCCGCGAAGCCAGGCACTTTCGGTGATTGGCTGGAGCCTGTCGCCACCACAACGTTGCGCGCCTCCCAGCGGTGACCGTTGGAGGCGGCGATAAAGCGGTCTGCTTCGCGCCAGAGCCGCTGCACGCGGACGCCGTTGAGGACCGGCAGCTCGAATCTTGCGGCATAGCCTTCGAGATACGCAGCCACGTCGTCCTTGCTGGGGAAGGACAGCGGATCAGCGGGGAACGGTGCGCCGGGGAGTCCGTCGTACTTTGCCGGGGTGAAAAGACGAAGTGTGTCCCACCGCTGGCGCCACGCGTCACCGATTCTGGGGTTTTCATCCAGCACCACGAACTTCCGGCCCTGGCTCTTCAGGTAGTGGCCGATGGCAAGACCTGCTTGCCCGCCGCCGATAATCATCGTGTCCAGCGTGCCGGTCACGCCTTTGTTGTTGCTCATGGCTGCTCTCCTCCTTGGCTAGTCGCGATTCCTTGAGCTGAACATCCCGGGCTCCCTGATGACCGGATTCCTGCGGCGGACACCACCGTTGGAGGGGTGCCGGACAGGACCGGGAGGTTCATGCTTTGAGACTATGGCCGGGCCCAGGCACTCCGCGTCGGCCGAATCATGCAACTGGGCGGCGCCCCTGTGGGTATTTATGTGCAGGCCGCCGTCACCCTGCGAGTCCGTGCTCGTATGCATAACTGGTGGCGGCCGTCCTGGACGACAGTCCCAGTTTGAGGAAGATGTTGCTCATGTGCCGGGCCACGGTCTTCTCGCTCAGATAGAGTTCAGCAGCAATCGTACGGTTGGCCTTGCCGGATGCCACAAGGCGGAGCACTTCCCGTTCACGCGGTGTCAGCGGGCCGGGCTCGACTTCACTGTCTTCATGTATCAGCGATGCCGCCGAGGCTGCCGCCGGAGCCGCCCCAAGTGCCAGGAATTCCGCGTGGGCTGCTTCGAAATCCATCAGTGCCGACGCCTCGTCGCCCAGGGCCCGGCAGGCTTGGCCGGACAACACCCGGCAGCGGGCCGCCTCGAAGGGGACACCCAGTTCCAGCCACAGCGTCCATGCCTGCCGCAGCGACCGCAGGGCACCTGAAGCGTCACCCACCGCAAGGCGCACCGCTCCGTCAGACTGCCAGGACACGGCACGGAGCATTGGCGTGGGGCATTCCAGAGCGAAGGCCCCCAACTCGTCGGCAGCTAGCCGCGCCGCCTCGGGATCCGGGACTGCAAGCTCGATTTCGACCAACGCAGGCAACAAGTGCCGGCGGGAGGCTGGATCGGCATTGGCGGCAGCCCGTCGGATCAGGGCCTGGGCCTGGACCGCCTCGCCGCGCGCCAACCGCAGCAGGGCGAGGCCCGGCTGCGGTTCATCGCCCTCCCGGACGGCCTGCCGGTAAGATGCCTCGGCTGCATCCAACTTGCCGGTGAGCCGCTCCACCTCCCCCTGCTGGTAGTAGCCGCCGTACCGCGCCTGCGGATCACCCCTGGCCGAAAGCACCTGAGCCGCGGCGGCCGCCTCCATGGCCTCAGGCCAGGCCCCGTGCAGGCGGAAGAGCTCGGCGCGGTGGGATTGGCACTGCCCGCTGAAGGCCAGCATGTCGGGGCGGCTACTGCACCAGTGGTCCAGCGCGGCTGTCCATTCCAGTGCCCTTCGCAGGTCAAAAACCAGGTGGCAGTTGCCGATGACGGCGCAATAGACAATTCCGGAGGGGATCGGAGACAGCTCGCCCGCAGTCACTGCCACCATCACCTCATCAAACATCCGGAGGCCGTCGTCGGCATGCCCAAGCATGATGGTGGCCTGACCCGTCCCAAGCAGCGACAGCGCGGCAAGGTCCCTGTCCTGGAATCTCCGGCCGTACACACCTATCTCGGAGAAAATCTCGAGCGCACCTGCCGGGTCGCCGCCGTACAGCTTCCCCAGTGCTGCTGGAAGCAGCAGGAGGCCCCCCACAGCAGACGGTTCATCAAGTTCATCCAGGAGCCTCCGGCCGCGCGCGAACCAGCCCCCTGCACGGGCCATCTCTCCGAGGTTCATCAGCTGGATCCCCAGCCAGCCTGCACAACGGGCGGCGCCCTCAACGTCGCCGACAACCAGGAACTCTTCATGGGCCCGGGTCAGCGTGTCAATGCCTGCAGTGGTGTTGCCGGTCAGGATTTCCGCGGTGGCAAGCCGCTCAAGGTCAGGCGCCGGAAGTCCCCCACGCCTGTCGGCGTCAAGCAAGTTCTCAAAGGCGTCCGTCCAGCGTTGCTCCCTGAATGCTGACCGGCCCTGGTCAATGCCCGCCCCGGACGCTTCCACCCTGCCTCCTTCGGACACCACCCGGCACGCCGGAGCGGCTCCCGTCACTCCTCAAGCCACGGTAATAAGCGCCACGGTACGCCCGCTGAAGAGCCGGCACAAGCGGTCCGCAGGTGCCACGTGGAGACCTGATTCTGGTGTCATTCGCCGCGGCATCGGATGCGGCTGGCCCGAAGGATTCCTCCTCATGCGGCTACGAACGCAGCAGCG
Organism: Arthrobacter pascens; assembly: GCF_030815585.1. NCBI lineage: Bacteria > Bacillati > Actinomycetota > Actinomycetes > Micrococcales > Micrococcaceae > Arthrobacter > Arthrobacter pascens. The sequence continues at coordinate 1,009,806 of NZ_JAUSWY010000001.1, read as the reverse complement.
CGCGCAGGGTCTGAATGGTGTCAGCCTCCGCCGTCGTCTTGTCGTCGCGGTAGCGCTTGACGCGTGCGAACCGAAGGGCGATCCCGCCCGGATAACGCGAGGAATGCTGCACGCCGTCAATCGCGATCTCCACCACGGTGACAGGCTCAACCCAGACGGTGCCCGCCGTGCGCCGCATCTTAAGCTCCTGGAACCTCTCAGTCTGCCAGCGCAGCAGCGCGTCCGTGAGGCCCTTGAAGGTCTTGCCCACCATCACGTAGCCGCCGGGTTCGCCGAACTCGCCGCTCGGGTCGAGGGCTCCGAGGTGCAGGTTCGACAGCAGCCCGGTGCGCCGTCCCGACCCCCACTCGCAGGCGAGCACCACCAGGTCGTAGGTGAGCACAGGCTTCACCTTGACCCAGTTGGAACCACGCCGACCGGCCGCGTAGGCCGATCCGACGGCTTTCACCACCACGCCCTCATGGCCCGCGGCGAGCGCATCCCGCGACACTCTCTCAGCAACGGCCGCATCCGCCGTGATCTCCCCGGGGATCCGGTACCGGGGGGCGATGCGTTCGAGAACGCCGATTCGCGTGGCCAGCGGCTCGTCGAGCAGGTCGCGCCCGTCGATGTGCAGCACGTCGAAGAACCAGGGATGAAGCAACGTGCTGCGCGCGGCGTCCGCCCCGAACCGCGACATCGTCTCCTGGAAAGGCCGCGGTCCGCCGTCCTCGTCGAGGGCCAGGGTCTCGCCGTCGAGGATCACGTCGCGCACCGGCAGTCCGCGCACCACCTCCACCACCTCGGGCAGCCGGTGGGTCACCTCGGCCAGGGTGCGGGTATAGATGCGCACCTCATCGCCGAGCCGATGCACCTGGATCCGAGCGCCGTCGAGCTTGTATTCCACGGATGCCTCCCCCGTGGCCTCCAGCGCCGCGCCTGCGCTGCCCGCGGTTGAGGCGAGCATGGGCTGCACGGGACGTCCGACGACGAGACCGACGGCATCGAGTTGGGCCGCCGTGCCTGTGACCGCCAAGAGGGCGGTCCCGCCAAGATCGCCGGAGAGCATGGCTGCCCGGCGTACAGCGCCGACGGGCCGACCCGCGGCGCGGGCAACCGCATCCGTCAGAACCCCCTCAAGCGCACCGGTACGCAGTTCACCGAGCAGCACGCCAGCGATGAATGCCTGCTCGCGCTCGGTGGCTGCCGCCGTGAGCAACCGGAGGGTCGCGGCGCGCTCCGCGGCCGATCCAGCGCCTGCGGTGACGAGCAGCCGATCCAGCGCTGCATCGAGGTCAGCGACAGTAAGACTCGGCTCGGCGGCCGGCTCCCCCATGGCCGCTGCCATGCCGCGCCAGCCGATCCCTACCCGGCCCTGCCGCGGCTTGGCGATGAGCAGGCCCACGGCCGTCGCGATCTCCTCGGGCTCGAGCCGGCGCAGCAGGTCGGCCAGTGCATCGACCTTCGCCAGCCGGGAGCGGGTTGACGCGACGGCATCCGCGGTTCTCACGAGCTCGTCGAGCAGCATGGCACCAGTCTGCCACGCCAGCTGATGCTGGACAGGGCCGGAATGCAGTTCCAGACTGGACGCATGGGAATCATCGTCGCGAACCTGTTCATCACCCTCGACGGCGTCTACCAGGGCCCCGGCGGCCGAGAGGAGGACCCCGAGGGCGGCTTCGCCTTCGGTGGCTGGCAGGCGCCGGTATCCGATGACGAGGCCGGCGCTGCCATCGGCGAAGAGATCGCCCGCATCGATGCCCTGCTTCTCGGCCGGAAGACCTACGACATCTTCGCTGCCTACTGGCCCCACCAGTCCGACGAGATCGGCGGCACGCTCAACCGGGTGCCCAAGTTCGTCGTCTCCAGCACGCTGACGGATCCAAGCTGGGCGGGCACCACGGTGCTGCCAGACGCCGCGGCCGCGGGTCGGCTCCGGGAGGAGTACCACCAGGTGCACATGTTCGGCAGCGGCGTCCTCATCCGTTCGCTGCTTGCGGCCGACGTGATCGACCGCCTCCACTTCTGGCTCTATCCGGTCACCCTCGGGCAGGGCAAGCGCCTCTTCGACGCCGGGACCGTCCCCGCTTCCTTCCGCCTCGCCGAGCCGGCGCGCAGCTTTCCGAAGGGAGCAGTGTCGCTGGTCTATGAGCGCGCGGGCGACGTCGAGACGCAGGAGATGGGCACTTAAGGCGGTAGCCGGCCCGGCGCACACAAAAACCGGCCCAGCGGATGCTGGACCGGTTCTTGTTGCGCGGAGGCTGCAGCTTAGTGGCTGTGGCCCGCGTGCTCGTCTTCTTCAGCAGGCTTCTCCACCACGAGGGTCTCGGTGGTGAGGACCAGTGCCGCGATGGATGCAGCGTTGCGCAGGGCCGCACGGGTGACCTTGACCGGGTCGATGACACCGGCAGCAATCAGGTCCTCGTACTCGCCGGACTTGGCGTTGAAGCCGTTGTTGGTTTCCAGCTCTGCGACCTTGGCCGTGACAACGTAGCCGTCGAACCCGGCGTTCTGGGCGATCCAGCGCAGCGGCTGCACCAGTGCGCGGCGGACGATGCCCACCGCAGCGGCGGCGTCGCCGTCGAGCGCCTTGACAGCCGGATCCTCGTCGAGGGCGTTCAGCGCGTGGATCAGCGCGGAGCCGCCACCGGCCACGATGCCTTCTTCGAGGGCGGCGCGGGTGGAGGACACTGCATCTTCGATGCGGTGCTTCTTTTCCTTCAGCTCAACCTCGGTGGCTGCGCCGACCTTGATCACGCCGATGCCGCCGGCCAGCTTGGCCAGGCGTTCCTGGAGCTTTTCCTTGTCCCAGTCCGAGTCCGTGCGGGTCAGCTCGGCACGCAGCTGGGAAACCCGTGCTGCGACGTCCTCTGCTGAACCTGCGCCGTCCACGATGGTGGTGTTGTCCTTGGTGACCGTGATGCGGCGGGCGGTACCCAGCACCTCAAGGCCAACCGAGTCCAGGCTCAGGCCCAGTTCCGGCGAGACAACCTGTGCACCGGTGAGGGTGGCGATGTCCTGCAGCATGGCCTTGCGGCGGTCGCCGAAGCCCGGAGCCTTGACGGCTACAACGTTCAGCGTGCCGCGGATGCGGTTGACGATCAGCGTAGAGAGGGCTTCGCCGTCAACGTCTTCAGCAATGATGAAGAGCGGCTTGGAGCTCTGCAGCGCCTTTTCCAGCAGCGGCAGGAAGTCCTGGACCGAGGAGATCTTGCCCTGGTTGATCAGGATGAGGGCGTCCTCGAGGACTGCTTCCTGGCGTTCCACGTCGGTGACGAAGTACGGGGACAGGTAGCCCTTGTCGAACTGCATGCCTTCGGTGAGAACCAGCTCGGTCTGCGTGGTGGAGGACTCCTCGATGGTGATCACACCATCCTTGCCAACCTTGCCAAACGCCTCGGCCAGGAGCTCGCCGATCTCATCGCTCTGGGCGGAGATGGCTGCAACGCTGGCAACCTGGGTGCCTTCAACGGGGCGTGCATTCTCCAGCAGGCGGGCGGCGACGGCCTCGACAGAAACCTCGATGCCGCGCTTGATCTGGCCGGGAGCGGCGCCCGCCGCAACGTTGCGCAGGCCTTCCTTGACCAGAGCCTGGGCAAGCACCGTGGCCGTGGTGGTGCCGTCGCCGGCAACGTCGTTGGTCTTGGTGGCTACTTCCTTGGCCAGCTGGGCGCCAAGGTTCTCGTACGGGTCATCAAGCTCAACTTCGCGGGCGATGGTCACGCCGTCGTTGGTGATGGTGGGCGCTCCCCACTTCTTGTCCAGAACAACGTTCCGGCCGCGGGGGCCGAGCGTCACTTTGACAGTGTTGGCGAGCTTGTCGATGCCGGCTTCAAGCGACCGGCGGGCAGCGTCGTTAAACGCAAGCTGCTTTGCCATGGTTTTGTCCTTTCAAAGACAGAAACCCCGCGCTGCTGACATCGTCAGACATGAAAGACGAGTCAGCTGCGCGGGGTCCAAGAGTTACTTTACGACGATCGCCAGAACGTCGCGGGCGGACAGCACGAGGTACTCGGCGCCGCTGTGCTTGACTTCGGTTCCGCCGTACTTCGAGTAGATAACGACGTCGCCTTCAGCGACGTCGAGCGGAACGCGGTTGCCGTTGTCGTCAAAGCGGCCGGGGCCTACTGCAACAACTTCGCCTTCCTGCGGCTTCTCCTGTGCGGAGTCCGGGATAACCAGGCCGGAAGCCGTGGTCTGCTCGGCTTCGAGCGGGCGGACAACAATACGATCCTCAAGAGGCTTAATAGAGACCGACACTCGGACCTCTCCTTTTCGTCAGCAAATTTATGGACTGGAAAACTGTGGCGCCCGGCTGGCAAACCGTCGTCGCGGTGCCGGCAGCAGCCTGGCTGGCAGCTCTTCATGTGTTAGCACCCTCCTAGGGAGAGTGCTAATGAAGACTCTATGTAAGTGGTTAGCACTCGGTCAAGGCGAGTGCCAGTATTTCGTCTTCGGCGAACCCTGGTTCGGGGTAGCGGCCGGAGAACCCCACCCTGAATCCAGCAAGGCTTCCGGTGTAGATTCAAGCGGTGAGAGCGTCTGTTTACCTGATCCTGGCCAATCTCTTCTGGTCAGGGAACCTTGTGGTGGGCCAGGTGGCCATGGCTTCCATGACGCCGATCGACGTCACTTTCTGGCGCTGGGCACTGGCTGCCGTCCCGCTGCTGGTCCTTGCCGGTTTTGTGGAGCGCCCCGATTGGTCGGCCGTGCTCCGCCGCTGGCCCACGCTTCTACTCCTGAGTGTTTTGGGCATGACCGGGTACACGCTGCTTCTCTACTCCGCACTGGAACACACATCCGCGATCAACGCCTCGCTGATCGGCGCAGCGAACCCGGCGCTGATTCTGCTGCTGGCTGTTCTCATGCTGGGCGACAGGCCGCGTCCCCTCAGCTGGTTCGGCATTGGCCTTGGCCTGGTGGGCGTGCTCCTGGTTCTCACGGACGGAGACCCCCGGCGGCTGCTGGGCTTTGGCGTTAACACCGGGGAGCTGCTGATGCTTGGGGCCATTACCACGTGGGCGTTCTACACCATCATCGCCCGCCGGCTGAAGCTCCCTGTCATCACCGCCACGGCCATCCAGGTGGCCATGGCGGTGGTGCTGCTCGCCCCCGTCGCACTCGTTTCCGGTGTCCGGCTTCCGGCAACGGCGGCCGAAGGATGGTCGGTGGCCTTCATCGCATTGTTCCCCTCGCTGGGTGCCTACCTCCTGTGGAACCTCGCGCTGAAAACCACGACGGCGGCAAACGCCGGGAACTACCTGAACCTGATCGTTGTGTTCACCGCCGTCATCACCCTGCTTTTGGGCAATCCCATCACTGTTCCGCAGATCCTTGGCGGGATCCTGGTGATTTCCGGCGTGCTGCTGACTGGCCTCAGGAAGCGGCCCACCGACAAGCCGGACGGCATGGGCGAAACACCCGGTATTCCGTCCGCCAGACGGCCCTGACCTCAGCGTCCGGCGAGGTCGTCGAAATCCACGTCTTCGTCGCCTTCGTTGCCGTCCTCAAGCCCTGTGCCGCGCTTGAGGTACAGCACCACTGCGCCGCCCGCGGCGGCAAGCAGTGAAATCACCAGGAGGATGATGCCGCCAATCCGGGCCCCGGCGTAAAGGCCCCGGATGTCCCGTGCCTCGTCCGTGGCATCCTGGATGTTCTTGCCGCCCACGGAGTAGATAGTGGCGTTGAAGGTGTCCAGGAAGAAGATAATCACCAGGAGCGCGATGCAGACGACGGCCACGGCAGCCCCTGCGATCAGTGCAGGCCGCGCGAACCTCACCAGGTCCGGGTTCGCGGATCGGGGCTGTTCGGACGGCTGGGTGCCTGCGCTGTCTTCCATGCCTTCAACCATATCGGGAACTCGCCGCGGTGCTCCTCCACTAGGCTTGAACCCATGGCTCAAGCACCGCAGGACCAGATCGCCCCACTGCTCACCAGCGAAGGCTGGGAGCTGCTGGCGTCCCTGGGTCCCTACCGGGAGGACAGGGCTTTCGAACTCAATTCTTCCCTCCGCAAAGCCGGGCACTCCCCCGCCCTGGTGTCCGCGGTCCTCACCCAGTCCAGGCTGCGCACCAAAGCTGAGCTGAAATTCGGCGAGTTCGCCCGGCAGATGCTGTTTACCCAGGCCGGCCTGGAGCAGGCCACCCGGCTGAACGTCGCGGCCCGGCACGCGGAACGGTTTGCGCAGGCCGGCATCAGCCACGTGGCGGACCTTGGCTGCGGGCTTGCTGCCGATTCATTGGCGCTAGCATCCATGGGCATCACCGTCACCGCAGTGGAAATGGACGAAACCACAGCAGCCTGCGCCACTGTGAACCTCATTCCTTTTCCGAATGCCACCGTGGTGCACTCCGATGCCATGACGGTACCGCTGGACGGTGTCGACGGCGTCTGGCTGGACCCCGCGCGCCGTGTTACCTCCACCTCGGGAACCAAACGGATCTGGGACCCTGAGGCGTTTTCCCCGCCGCTCTCCTTTGTGGAATCCCTCGCGGCGACCGGCCGTGCGGTCGGAGTCAAAATGGGCCCCGGCATGCCGCACGATTCAGTTCCCGCGGGCTGTGAGGCGCAATGGGTTTCCGTGGGCGGCGATGTCACCGAGGTGACGCTGTGGTTCAACTCCGTGAGCCGGCCCGGAATCCGCCGGGCCGCGCTGTTGCTCGGCACACAGGGCGCCGCCGAGATCACCAGCGCAGAAGACTTCGACGGCGGTCCGGCAGCGCCTGTGGGTCCGGCAGAGGGCTATCTGTACGAACCCGATGGTGCCGTGATCCGGGCAGGCCTGGTGGCCGACGTCGCGCTTCAGCTGGGCGGGCACCTGGTGGATGAGCACATCGCCTACATCTGTGCGCCGGAACTTGTGGATACCCCCTTCGCGCGGGCCTACAAGGTCCTGGAAGTAATGCCGTACAACGTCAAGGCGCTCAAGGCCTGGGTGAAGGAGAACGGCGTCGGAGTGTTGGACATCAAGAAGCGCGGCACTGCGGTCACTCCGGAGGAGCTGCGCAAGCAGCTGCTCCCGGCAGGGAAAAACACAGGGAAGAACGCCAGCAAGAAAACAGGAAGCAAAACAGCCACCCTGGTCCTGACCCGCATCGGGGAGGACCGGGTGGCCATCTCGGTGGAACCTGTCTGACGCCGGGCTGCCTTGGTCCGGCGGCCGGGTATCCCGAAGTCTCTCGCTAGCCGCCGGAGGTCTCAGCTGCTACCTCGGCAGGGGCTGTCTTGGCGTAGTCGCTCGTGCTGACCTCGTAGGCGTGCTGGTCGAGCTTCAATGCCTCCTGGTTGACGAAGTCGAGCTGGGCGCCTGAGAGCTGTTCCGCTTTGACGAGGTCCAAGGTCTCCTGGTTATCGCCGCCAACGGCTGTCACCCTCACCAGGCCCGTGCCTGCCGAATAGAACTTCCGCATGTGACCTACTCCCGGTTCCAGCGGGTTGTGTTCATCAATCACCAGCACGTCGTCGTAACATCCCGTGGGAACACATACTTTCTCGTGCTCCTGGACGACGTCCCCACAGTCCAGGAGGCCCACTGCAGGCGCGTGCGCCTGCACATAGCTCGGTGTGTCGATCCGGGGCTCGACCCGCATCGCGATCCCCGCCTCGGCCTCGGAGATGCCGCTGATGAAGGTGTTCGGCGCCCCGATGAATTCGCCGCCCTCAAACTCTTCCGGATACTCCCCGAAGAGCCAGACGGCCCCACTTTCCGTCTGGGCAAAGAAAGCCAGTTCGGATTCCACCAGCTCCCCGTCCGCGAGGTCCTGGTCCCACAACACCTGGGTCTTCACGCCGTTGATCACTTTGGTCAGTCCGGTCACGGAGTGGATCACCGTGCGCTCAGTAGTGCCTTCTGCATTCGTGACCGTGCCCGTGGTCGTGTACTGCATGCCGGCTGTCAGCGGAAACCACTTGTTGTCTATCTTGGGTGTCGACTGGAAGGCAGCGGGGTCGTAGGCGATGGCGGAGCCTGGCCCGCAGAGCTCCGGGCCGCTCGGTGTCGGGGTGGGCGAAACTGCAGGCGACGAAGTCTCCGACGCCGTCGGCGTCCCCGCAGGCGATGCCGAGGCCGGGGCCCCTGTGGTTGTGTCCGGGGCCGCATTGGGCGCGGCACACGACGCCAGTATGGATGTCATGAGAAACAGCATGAGAGCGGAACCCAAGGCTGTTATTCGTTCGTGGGGCTGTAGCATCTCGGTGGCCTTTCGCCGTAGGAATTGTGGCTTCCAGCAGCTGTCCTTGGCCCACCGTTTTCGGAGCTCTCGTGCAAGGCGGCGCTGGCGAAACCGCGCTATACCGAGCGGGACGAAGTCGCCCTAACGGGGCGCGGATCTGGTCTCCCGTGGTGATTCACCAACGAAGGACCAGAAGGTACGTTCAGCCCCCTCTCCTCAACCCGAGACCTTTGCCAGTTCTGCACAGGCATTGCAAGAATGATGGCCCTATTTCTTCTGTTTGAGAAGAGTGCGCCGGCGCACGTGTTTCCAGAGCCAGAATCCGTCGGCCGAACCGGGGCGTGGCTGCAAACGGCGTGCGGGAAACCGCAAAAACCGCAGAGCCGAAGAACAGAAAACCGCGTCCGCACCGCGGGGATCTGTTCGGCAGTCCCCTGGGTTATTGCGCGCGCATGAACTCCTCAGCGGCGTGCACCTGCTCCCGGCTGGGACGGACTCCGGTGTACAGCACGAATTGCTCCAGCGCCTGGATGGTGGCCACCTCGGCGCCCGTGATGACCGGTTTACCCGCCGCACGCGCGGCTTTGATGAGGGGCGTCTCAGCGGGCAGGGCCACGACGTCGAACACCACTTTGGCAGCATCGATGGTGCCCTGCGGGAAGGACAGCGCGTCGGATTCCGGCCCTCCCGCCATTCCGATGGGTGTCACGTTTATGATCAGGTCCGCCGTCCCGCCGTCGAGCACTGCACGCCACCGGAACCCGTACTGCTCCGCGAGGGACCGTCCCGTTTTCTCGTTGCGTGCGATGACCGTGACATCCGTGAACCCTGCGTCCCGCAGGGCCGCAACGGTGGCCTTGGCCATGCCGCCGGCGCCCTGGACCAGCACCGAATAGCCAGCCGGCACGGCATTGCTCTTGAGCAGCTGCTCGATGGCGGTGTAGTCAGTGTTGTAGGCCTTGAGGTGCCCGTCGGTGTTAACAATCGTGTTGACCGAGTCGATTGCCTTGGCTGAGGGATCCATTTCATCCACCAGGGCAATCACGTCCTCCTTGTACGGCATGGACACCGCGCAGCCGCGGATCCCCAGCCCCCGGACGCCGGCGATTGCCTGGGCCAGGTCCGTGGGGGCGAAGGCCTTATAGATCCAGTTAAGTCCCAGCTGGTCGTACAGGTAGTTGTGGAATCGGGTCCCGTTGTTGCTGGGCCGGGCCGATAGTGAAATGCAGAGGGTCATGTCTTTATTGAGAATGGGCACCCGTCCATTAAACGCGGTTCCGCCGGGTTTACGGGCAGCCGGTCCCCGCCGGGAAACTTCCGACGGCGGCGGGCAGCTTCCCCGGTGCCGTCGCCTTTCCTGCCAACACGGCTGCCAGGGCATCAAACGCCCCCTGGCTCCGGCCGTACACCGCCATCTTGACCGGCGCAGTGGAGTCCTGCAGCGGCCACGGAGCGTCCAAGGCGACGGCGATATCTCCTCCCGCAGGGGCGCCGCCGTAACCGATCAGGCTGACGAGGGGCCCTTCTCCCAGCCCGAGCCCTGCCCGTGACGCCGCGGCCTCGAACCGGGCCCTGTCCTGCGGGGAGCCGCCGGCCAGCCGGACGCTCCCCTGGACCATGGGGCCGCTGCACGGACCGGCCAGGACAGTGACGGCGGCCGCGGAAACCCGGGCGGAGAGCGGGCTTCCGCTTCCCGGCGCCGAGCCGGCCGGCGGCGTTGTCCTGCCCCGCCAGATCATCATCGTGGCAACCCGCTGGGCGGCTTCGTCCAGCCGTGCTGCGGGCAGGCTGCCCGACGCCGCTGCCCGGACGATTGCCGCGTGTGCCTGCCCGACGTCGGCCGGCATCAGCAGCAGGTCCGCGCCGGCGGCGAGCGCGGCGGGGGCTGCGGTGCCGTCGGGGAACTGCTGCTGGATGGCACCCATGTTGAGGGCGTCCGTTACGGCCACACCGTTGAAGCCCATTCCGCGCAGCGCAGCATACGTCGGCCGGGACAACGACGCCGGGACGCCGGGTTCCAGCGCGGGAACGGCGATGTGCCCGGTCATGACCATGGGCGCGCCGGCAGCCACGGCAGCCTGGAAGGGCTTCCAGTCGCGGGCGCTGAGCTCAGCGACGCCCGCTGGCTGCACCGGAAGGCTCTGGTGCGAATCCACGGTGACTGAACCGTGTCCTGGGAAATGCTTGACGGCGGGCAGGAGGCCGGCTTCCTGCATGCCCTGGGAAAAGGCCACCCCCAGCCGGGCTGCCGCGTCCGGATCGCCGGACATGGAGCGCGCGCCGATGGTGGGATCCGCCGGGCCGATGGTGACGTCCGTGTCCGGCGCGAAGTCCACGTTGAAGCCCAGTGGTGCGAGCTCCGAGGCAAGGGCACGGCCGGCGTCCTTGGTGAGCGGCACACTGCCCGCAGCGCCGTAGCTCATCGGGGCCGGCCATTCGGTCAGAGGTGCGCCCAGGCGTGCCACGACGCCGCCTTCCTGGTCCACGCCGATGAGCCCGGGCCATCCCCTGCCGTCGGCGCGGGCGGCCTGTGCCAGCCGGGCATTCACTGCTGCCATGGCTGACGGATCCACCTGGTTCTGCGCATCGAGGGGAACGTTTTCGCCCATGATGATGGATCCCGCCAGGTGCAGGCGTTCAATGGTGCCTGCCTGGGCCTCGGGGTCAGTGCCGCTGTAGGAAGGCATCAGCACCTGCCCGGCCTTCTCTTCCACGGTCATGGCTGCCACTGCGGCAGCGGCTGTGTCCTGGTCGCGCTGTTCGGGTCCCCATCCCAGTGCCCGCGTTCCATCATTGGGTGAGGCGTCAGGCGAGGCCGAAGCGGACGGAGGTGCCGGCGTCGGGCTTGGCGACGAGGGTGTTGTGCCGGCGGCGGAACTCGAGGACGGGGGCGCCGGGACGGGCGGCGCGCTGCAGGCGGCAAGCACTGCGGCAGCGGATACCGCAGCCACGGCAAGGGTGGTTTTGTGAATACTGTCACGGGTCCGGGAGAACAACGCCATCAATACGATGCTACCCCTGCACTAGACTTGAACCACCCGTTCGGCTGCCGGCTGGCACCTTCCACTGCCGCCTGCCGGAAGCGGCGTGAGCCACGGAAACAGAACAGTTAGGGAACGCATGAAGATTGATTTCGCTTCATCGAGGCAATCAACTCTTGGCGTGGAATGGGAACTGGCGCTCGTTGATGGCCAGACCGGCGAACTGGCGTCCGTGGCCAATGAGGTGCTCCGCGGCGTCGCCGCCAAGCACCCGGAGCTCAACGAAGACGACGAACACCCCCACATCAAGCAGGAACTTCTGCTCAACACGGTGGAACTCGTCACCGGGATCTGCGAAACCGCCGGAGAAGCGAAGGAAGACCTCAACCGTTCACTGGCCGCCGTCCGCGAAATCACCGACCCCATGGCCGTGGAAGTCTTCTGCGCGGGCAGCCACCCGTTCAGCCCGCCGCAGCTCCAGCCGGTGACTGACAAGGCCCGTTACGCCAAGCTGATCGACCGCACCCAGTGGTGGGGGCGGCAGATGGTGATCTACGGCGTGCACGTCCATGTGGGGCTGGACAGGCGCGAGAAGGCGCTGCCGGTACTGGACGGGCTGGTCAACTACTTCCCCCACTTCCAGTCGCTGTCGGCGTCCAGCCCGTTCTGGGGCGGCGAAGACACCGGCTACGCCTCGCACCGGGCCCTGATGTTCCAGCAGCTCCCCACCGCGGGCCTGCCCTTCCAGTTCCGGTCATGGGAGGAATACGAATCCTACGTCCAGGACATGTTCACCACCGGAGTGATAGACACCCTGTCAGAAATCCGCTGGGACATCCGGCCGGTTCCGAACCTGGGCACCATCGAGATGCGCATCTGCGACGGGCTGGCCACACTGGAGGAAGTGGGCGCGATTGCTGCCCTGACCCAGTGCCTTGTTGACGAATTTTCCACCACGCTGGACAACGGCGGAACCATTCCCACCATGCCGCCCTGGCATGTCCAGGAGAACAAGTGGCGTGCCGCCCGGTACGGCATGGATGCCATCATCATCCTGGATGCGGCGGGCAAGGAGCAGTTGGTCACCGACAACCTCCTGGAGACCCTGAATCGGCTTGAACCCGTGGCAGCGAAACTCGGCTGCCCGGACGAACTCGCCGACGTGGAGAAGATCATCCGCCGCGGGGCCGGCTACCAGCGCCAGCGCCGCCTTGCGGCCGAACACGGCGGAGACCTGCAGGCCGTGGTGCTGGACCTCGTCAGGCAGATGCGCAACGGCCCCACCGCCTAACCCGTTGCCCTAACACGTACGGTTCCCTTGCCGCCGGTTGGGGACCATGAGTGCTAGCGCAACGGCGAAAAGTCAGGCCGGAGCGGAGACGGTGGTGACCGGCATCGAAGAATCCGGGGCGAAGCGGATGCCGCTCGGGCCGATCCCCGCCATGACCAGCTGGGACCCCAGGGCAGCCACCATGGCTCCGTTGTCCGTGCACAGGTCCAGCGGAGGCACGTAAAGCCTTATCCCTGCCGAAGCACAGCGCTGGCCGGTGAGCTCGCGCAGCCTGGAGTTGGCCGCCACGCCGCCGCCCAGCAGGACATCGGTGATGCCGTTCTCCCGGCAGGCCAGTACGGCCTTGGACGTGATCACGTCCACCACGGCTTCCTGGAAGGCTGCGGCAATATCGGCCACCGGAACGTCCTCACCTCGGGCCTCAAACTGCTCCACGCACCGCGCCACGGCAGTCTTCACCCCGCTGAAAGACCAGTCATAGCGGTGTTTCCCCGGTTCCTCCGCCGTGCCCATGTATTTGGGTTGAGTGAGCCCGCGCGGGAAGCGGATGGCCTTGGGATTGCCTTCCCGGGCCAGTCTGTCGATGGCGGGGCCGCCCGGATACCCAAGGCCAAGGATGCGGGCCACCTTGTCATAGGCCTCACCGGCGGCGTCGTCGATGGTGGAACCAAGCAGCTCCACGTCGTCGGTGATGCGGTTGATCTTCAAAATTTCGGTGTGCCCGCCGGAGACTAGGAGGGCGCCAAGATTGTCCGGGAGGCGCGGGGCAACCGCGCCGTGTGTGGCCGCGCTTCGGTCTGAGGCGGAGTCCTTGCCTGCCGGCGATTGTCCGTCCAGGAGCCCTACCCCCACGTGCGCCACCAGGTGGTTGATGGCATACAGCGGCTTGCCGGTGGCGACGGCCAAGGCCTTCGCTGCACAGACCCCCACCATCAGGGCGCCGGCCAGGCCGGGGCCCGAGGTGACGGCAATAGCGTCAATGTCCTCAAGGTCCACGCCGGCGTCGGACAAGGCCTGGCGCAGCGTCGGGACAAATGCGTCAAGGTGGGCCCGGGAGGCGATCTCAGGGATCACACCCCCGAAGCGCACGTGCTCATCCATGGAGGAGGACACCGTATTGGTGAGGAGCGTGGTTCCCCGCACGATCCCCACGCCGGTCTCGTCACAGGAGGATTCGATGCCCAGGACCAGTGGCTGTAAGCGGTTCATGGCTGGTCTGCTTTCGTTGTCCCGAGGCCGGCGGGGCGGGTCAGCTGTAACCTCATGATGAGGGCGTCAACGCCGTCGCGGTAATACTTCCGGCGGATATGAATCTGTTCGAAGCCGAACCGTAGGTACAGCTGCTGGGCGCGGGGGTTGTCCGCGCGGACCTCCAGCAAGACGTCGCCGGCACCGCGGCGCCGGGCTTCCCCGATGAGCAGCGTGAGCAGGGCAGACCCGATTCCCCGCCCCTCGAATTCTGGGACCACGGCGATCGTCTGCACATCGGCAATCGGCTCGATGCACATCAGACCCGCATAGCCCACGATCCCGGCGTCAGTTTCCGCCACCAAGTATCGGCGGGTCGTTGTCTGGGACAGTTCGTCCAGGAACATCTGCAGGGGCCAGGCGTCAGCCGGGAACAGGCGCTGTTCCAGGGCATTGACGGTGGGCACATCATCCACGGTCATGTCGCGCAGGATGACCCCGTCCGCGCGCGGCCCCGCCGTCGTATTCACAGGGCGCGCTTCCGCGGTCCAGGCACCTGGGCATCGGATTCCCGCAGGTACAGGGGTGTTGAGTCGAGCAGCTGCCCGCCGGCCGCCAGCCGCGCCAGTGCGAACTGTCCCAGGTAGAGGGCATCGGGCTGTTCGGTGCTGAACCCTGGGTCTGCCCGGAGCACGTCGGAGTACAGTCCCGCGCCTGCCCCGTACGCCGGCAGGTCGGGGAGGTCCACAGCGAAGCCCACATGCGGACCGTCTTCCAGCTGCGGCAGCTGTCCCTCCGCCAGGCTGTACCGAGCCCAGTAGACCTCTTTCCGCCGGGCATCGGTGACCACCAGGAACTCGGAAACAGCGGCCGTGGACTCCGCTACCTCCAGGGCAACGGCGTCCAGGCTCATCAATCCGTGCAGGGGCTTGTCCCACACGAACGAAAGCGTGCGGGCAGTGGCGATGCCTGAGCGCAGCCCGGTGAACGGACCCGGTCCCACCCCGGTCACGATCGCGTCGATGTCTCGGCCGAAGACCTCTGCCGAGGCCAGGAGGTCCTGGATCCCCGGGGCCAGAACTTCCGCATGGCTGCGGGTGTCCTCGGTGGAGAAGCTGGCCACCACCGCTTCCAGTGCGTCGTCCGAGACCAACGCGGCACTGGCCACGGCGGAGGTGTCGATGGCAAGAATGAGCATCAGGCGCTCCCTTCGGGAATCCCGCCGAGGGCCGGCCGTGCGCTCCAGCGCGGACCGAACCCCCGCATCACGATGGTGCGGGGTTCGTCGTCGTCCTCAGTCTCAAAATCCAGGGTTCCGGAGGCAGGGTTTGCGGAGGCTGCGGTGCCTGGGCCAGGGGTGCCGGCGGCCGTTTCCGGAGCCTGCAAGCCGATGGCGCGGTGCAGGTCCACCTCCAGCCGGCTCTCGCTCAGGTGCTCCACACGACCCAGTCCCCACTCCACCACGGTCACGGACGAATCCATGGTGTTCTCAAGGTCGATGTCATCGATCTCCGACGCCGACCCAAGCCGGTAGGCATCCACGTGCACCAGGTCGGGGCCGCCGGGACGGGGGCCGTCAGGCAGATTCGGGTGGATGCGCACCAGGACGAAGGTGGGCGAGATGATTCCGGCGCGCACGCCCAGGCCCTCTCCCAGCCCCTGGGTGAAGGTTGTCTTTCCTGCCCCCAGTTCGCCGGAGAGCACCACCAGGTCCCCGGCTTCCAGGGCATTCGCCAAGGCGGCGGCGAGTTCATGCGTCTGGTCCGCCGTCGATACGGTAAGCGTCAGCTCCCAGTTGGGCCGGTCTGCCTGGGCGGGCAGGCTCATGGCGTTGCCCGCTTGTTCACTGTGGGCTTCTTCACGGGGGACTTGTTCACGAAAGGCTCGTTGATGAACCGCCGGGGGACCCTGGGGCTGATCCTGGTCACAATCTCATAGTTGTTGGTGCCCGCCGCGCGTGCCCAGTCATCGGCGGTGGGGCCGCCGTCGGAGCCGCTGCCGAACAGTTCCGCTTCTGCACCCAAAAGGCCCGCGGCTGCCGGGCCGATGTTGCCGAGGTCGACGACCATCTGGTCCATGGCGATCCGGCCCACGATGGGGTAGGTCTTGCCGGCCACCCGCACGGGCCCGCCCGTTGCCACGCGGGGAACGCCGTCAGCGTAGCCCATCGGAATCAGGGCCAGAGTGCTGGGGCCTCTGGTGTGGTACCGGAGCCCGTAAGAAACACCCTGTCCCGCCGGAACGTCCTTGCACTGGGACACAAGAGTGCGCAGGGTCATGGCAGGGCGGAGGCCCAGTTCGGCGGATGTCTGGCCCTCAAAAGGCGAAAGTCCGTAGATGCCCAGTCCCACCCGGACCAGGTCGAAGTGCGTATCCGGCCGGGACAGCGTGGCCGGGGTGTTGGCGAGGTGCCGGACTTCCGGATCCACGCCGGCGTCCTCGGCCACTGCGAGCACTTCACGGAACGCGGCAAGCTGCTGGTCGGTTTCGGGGCGCTGCGGTTCGTCGGCAACGGAAAGATGGGAGAAAATGCCCACCACCCGCAGGATGCCTTGGTCCTGGTACTCCATGGCTTCGCCCACCAGCTGGTCCCAGGATTCGATTGTTGCGCCGTTCCGGCCCAGCCCCGTGTCCACCTTCAAATGGATCCTGGCGGGACGCTCCTGTTCACGGGCGGCTGCCACAATCCGGTCCAGCTCCCAGCCGGAGCATCCGATGTCGACGCCGGCAGCCACCGCCGCGCCGAAGTTGCTTTCCGTCGTGTGCAGCCAGGCCAGCAGGGGGGCATCGATGCCCGCGGTACGCAACGCAAGGGCCTCGGAGATGTGGGCCACCCCCAGCCACGACGCGCCGGCTTCCAATGCGGCCCGGGCCACCGGAACGGCTCCATGTCCGTAGGCATCGGCCTTCACCACGGCCATGACCTTGGCGGGCGAGGCCGCATCGGCCAGCCGGCGCACGTTATGCCGGATGGCGTCCAGGTCTATGACGGCGGACCGCTCGTACAGGGGATCCGCTCCTGAGGCCGCGCTGAAGTCGCCAGTTGTTACGGGGTAAGTCACGTTAGTGATTCTAGTGCGGGCGGTCAGGGCGGGATAATCGTGCCGGCTCCAGTCTCCGGCGGCCATGCCCAGGAAGCGGCCCGCCGGTCAGGCAACAGACGCAGGCAACGGACGCAGGCAACTGAGACTAGGCGTCAGACAGATGCGCGATGGTGGCCGTGGCCCGGCGCTGCGCTGCCAGCGGGACGTCCCGGACGATCTCGGCCAGGAAGGCGAAGCGGCGGAGCCACTGGCTGCTCTGGCGCTCACGCCGGGCGTTGGCCCGCTGCCACCAGTCGGCGATGTCGCCCCATCCGGGTGCTGCCAGCGAACCGCCTACTTCCTGCACTGCCAGCGAGGCGCAGAGATTGGCGAAGCGGAGCCTGTTCCCCAGCGGCCAGCCAGCAAGGCTGCCCACAATGAAGGCCGCATCGAAGCAGTCGCCGGCGCCGGTGGGATCGTAGGCTGTGACAGGCAGCGACGGCACCCACTCCTCCTCCCCCGTCTCCGAGTCCACAGCCATGGCACCTTGGGCGCCGAGCGTCACCACCGCAACCGGTACCCGGTCCGCCAGGGCGTACAGCGCTGCCCATGGATCGTCCTTACCGGTGAACGCCATGGCCTCCCGCTGGTTGGGCAGGAAAGCGTGGAAATACTGCAGGTTCTCCAGCCTGACCGGCGACCATTCCCCGCTGGGATCCCAGCCCACGTCCCCAAAAAGTTTGACACCGGCCTGATGGGCCGCCTTGGCCCACGGCTCAATCTCCGTGCCGAGTTCAGCGATGCCTGCGAGCGCCGACGGCGGCGGACCGATCAGCTCCGAGGACGTCATCGGCGGAGGGTGTCCGTGCGTCACCAGCGACCGGTCGTTATGGACACTGAGGGACACCGTGACCGGCGAGTGCCACCCCGGTATGCGGCGCGAGAGGCTGAGGTCCACGTGTTCCTGTCCTGCCAGGATCTTCCAGTTGTAGTCCCCGTAGCCGTCATCCCCGAAGGCCGCCGCCAAGCCCGTCCGGAGGCCCAGCCTGGCCGCGGCGATGGCCTGGTTTGCCACTCCGCCGGGGCAGCTGCCCATGCCCTCGCTCCAGATTTCGGTGCCCGGCTCAGGAGCATGGGGCAATCCGGTGAAGATGATGTCCTGGAACACCGTTCCGGCGAGAATCAGGTCGAACTCCCCGTCCGACGGCGTGCGGACGGCTGAGAGCGGGTCGAATCGGCGGGCGG
This sequence comes from Arthrobacter pascens, assembly GCF_030815585.1. Classification (NCBI taxonomy): domain Bacteria; kingdom Bacillati; phylum Actinomycetota; class Actinomycetes; order Micrococcales; family Micrococcaceae; genus Arthrobacter; species Arthrobacter pascens. The sequence continues at coordinate 991,928 of NZ_JAUSWY010000001.1, read as the reverse complement.
GGATCGCGTCCATGTCCGGCACACTACGCCCTGCCGCCGCCCGGCGATAGGGGCAGGCCCGCCGCCAGGCCTAGACTGCTGCCTATGCGGCTCATGATTGCCGGCGGCGGCGGATTCCGGGTGCCGCTTGTGTACCGGGCGCTGGCCTCCGGCGCCTTTGCGGGGATGGTCAGCGAACTGGTGCTGTTCGACGTCGATCCCGCCCGCCTCAGCGCCATCACCGCGGTGCTGCGGGCCATGCCGTCCGCCAGCGGCGGAGAACCAGGCGGCGGCACCGGAGGCGCGCCGTCGGTCCGCACCGCCACGTCCCTGCCCGAAGCCCTGGCCGGAACGCAGATGGTGTTCGCGGCCATCCGCCCCGGCGGGACGGCAGGCCGGATCGCCGACGAACGCGTCGCGCAGGAGCTCGGCCTGCTGGGGCAGGAAACCACCGGCGCGGGCGGTATTTCCTACGCCCTGCGCACCATCCCCGAAATGCTGGACCTTGCCCGGCACATGATGGAGCACTGTCCGGACGCCTGGCTCATCAACTTCACCAACCCGGCTGGCATGGTCACCGAAGCCCTGGTGCCCGTCCTAGGGCGGAAAGCCATCGGGATTTGCGACTCCGCCGGCGGACTGGTGCACCGGGCGGCCCGCGCGGCCGGCATGCCGCTGCAGGACGGAAGGCTCGACGGCGTGGGCTACTACGGGCTCAACCACCTGGGCTGGCTCTACCGGCTGGAGTCCGGCGGGCGCGATCTGCTCGCGGGCCTGCTGTCCGACCCCCGGGCCCTCGAGTCATTCGAGGAAGGCCGCCTTTTTCCCCAACCGTTCCTGGCCCGCCTGGGTGCCCTGCCCAACGAGTACATGTATTACTACTACCAACGGGACAGCGCCGCAGCGGCCATGCGCGCCATGGCTCAGACCCGCGGCGAATCCATCCACAACCAGCAGGCAGAGCTCTACCCCCGGCTCGCTGCAGCAGGTGCCGATGCCTACCGGCTATGGGACGCGGCCCGCCGGTCCCGGGAGGAAGGCTACCTGGCCGAGGCACGGACTCACGGCGAGCAACGCGACGAGGACGACCTTGCCGGCGGCGGGTATGAGCGCGTGGCGCTCGCCGTCATGCGCGCTTTAACCGGCGGCAGCGCCGGAGCCGGCGCCACCCAGTTGATCCTCAACACACGCAACGCGCTGCCAACCAGTCCGGAAGACGCTCAAACGGCTGCCTCGGAAGCAGCAATTCCGGGACTTCCGGCGGACGCCGTCGTCGAGGTTCCCTGCACCGTAACGCCCGACGGCGCGGTGCCGCTTCCGCAGTCCGCCCCGCCGGAGGAGCAACTTGACCTGCTCCGGCGGGTCAAGGACGTCGAACGGCTCACCGTCCGGGCGGCGACGAACGGAGACCGGGCCGCCGCCGTCGACGCTTTTGCCCGGCACCCGCTGGTGGATTCCCCTCTGCTGGGGGCCGCACTGCTGGCCGGCTATGAACGGGAATTTCCCGCACTGAGGGGGCTCTGGCGTGCGTCCGACGGAATGGGCGCAGGCTAGAGCTTGCGGTGCATCACGTGAAGCCCGACGTATCCCAGGGTGGGATGGTCGAAAGCCTCGGGAACGGTGCCGAGCACCTCGAAGCCCATGGCCTGCCATGCCGCCACGGCCCGCACATTGCTTGCTACGACGGCGTTGAACTGCATCGCCCGGAACCCGGCGGCCCTCGCCGTGTCCAGGGAATAGGCACACAGCGCCTTCGCGACGCCCTTGCCTCCGTGGTCGCGGTGAACCATATAGCCGGCGTTGGCCACGTGGCGTCCCCCGCCGCCCTGGTTGGGGTGCAGTTCGCCGGTACCGATCACGCCGCCGTCGGACGTCACCGCCACGAACGCCTGGCCCGGCGCCTCCTTGAACCAGCGATTGCGGGCGTCCTCCTCAGTAGTGTCCCGGTCCCACGTGAACGTTTCGCCGGCCCTGATGACGGGCTCCAGCACGGCCCACATGCCGGGCCAGTCGGCGGCGGTGGCCGGCCGAACCGAGAAGTCCCCGGACGCTGATATCGAATCTGTGGCTGCCTTCACACGCGCCACGTTAGCAGCCGGGCACGGGCCGCGGAGACGGTCGTTAACAGAGGAGTAGTGTTTTATCGAATGCACTACCGAGGCGCGGCGGGTGCGCCGCCGCTGGTTGGAAGGAGAGATCCCATGGCACTGATCCGCAGGGTCGCGCTGCTCTCCCTCCACACCTCGCCGATGGAGCAGCCGGGCTCCGGCGACGCCGGCGGGATGAACGTTTACATCCGGGAGCTGGCTTCCGCACTCGCCGAAACCGGTGTGGAAGTGGAAATCTTCACCCGGTCCACATCAGCCGGGCAGCCAGCCGTCGAACATCCCGGCCCCGGCGTCTGCGTCCACAACGTCCTGGCCGGACCGCCGCGGAAGATCCCCAAGGAAGACCTGCCGGGTTTGCTGCACAGCCTGGTGGCCGAAATCGAGCAGATCCGCCAGCGCCAGCCGCACGGCCGGTATGACGTCATCCACTCGCACTACTGGGTATCCGGCATTGCAGGCCTGGAGCTGTCCGAACTCTGGGGCGTGCCGCTGGTCCACACCATGCACACCATGGCCAAGGTCAAGAACCTGCTGCTCGAGTCCGGGGAACACCCTGAGCCGCGGCGGAGGGAACTGGGCGAGCACAGAATTGTTGACGGAGCCGCGCGCCTGATCGCCAACACCAGCGCCGAAGCCGAGGAACTCGTGTCGCACTACAACGCGGATTTCGACCAGATTGACGTGGCAGCGCCAGGCGTGGACCTCAGCACCTTCACCCCCGCCTTCCGGGCGCGGTCGCGGGCCGAACGCGGGGTGCCCCGGGAAGCCTTCCATCTGGTCTTCGCCGGCCGCATCCAGCGGCTGAAAGGCCCGCACGTGTTGCTCAAGGCCGCCGCCCTGCTGCGCTCCCGGCGCCCGGAGATCAATCTGCGGCTCACCATCCTGGGCGCCCTCAGCGGCAACAAGGACTTCAACCTCCGTCACCTCATCGCGGATGCTGGACTGGACGACGTCGTCACGCACCTTCCCCCGGTGGGCGCACCGGAACTCGCCTCCTGGTTCAGGGCCGCGGACGTTGTGGTGATGCCCTCCTACAGCGAGTCCTTCGGGCTGGTGGCCCTGGAGGCACAGGCCTGCGGGACGCCGGTGGTCGGTACCCGGGTGGGCGGGCTGTCCCGTGCCATCTGCCATGGCCGGACCGGGCTGCTGGTGGAAGGGCACCATGCCGCGGACTGGGCCGATGCCCTCGAAGCCCTGTACGACGATCCGGCCACCCGGGAAGATATGGGCCGGGCCGCCTCCATCAGGGCCCAGAACTCCGGATGGCAGCGCACTGCCGCCATCACGCTGGAAAGTTACCACGCCGCCGTCGACAATTACTTGGAGCACCGGCTGATCCCGGCGCCCTGAGGCGGGCGCCACCCGCGCCTGCCTGAAGAAGATGCCCTAACAAAGGACAAAGATGTCTGAACGGATTTCCCCGAGCGACCTCGACATCGCCCGCCGGGCCCACATCAGGCCCATCGAGGAAATAGCGGCAGCAGCCGGCATCAATGCCGAGGCGCTGGAACTGTACGGGCGGTTCAAGGCCAAGGTTGATCCGGCGCGTCTGGATGCTCCGGCTCCGGCGGGAAAAGTGGTGCTGGTCTCGGCCATGTCACCTACTCCGGCCGGCGAAGGGAAGTCCACCACCACGGTAGGTCTCGCCGATTCACTGGCCCGGGCAGGCCACAAGGTGATGATCGCGCTGCGGGAACCGTCGCTGGGCCCCATCCTGGGCATGAAAGGCGGTGCAACCGGCGGCGGCTACTCGCAGGTGCTGCCCATGGACGAGATCAACCTGCATTTTACGGGTGACTTCCATGCCGTGACCTCTGCCAACAATGCGCTCATGGCACTCGTGGACAACCATATCTACCAGGGCAACGAGCTGAACATCGATCCCCGGCGCATGACGTTCAAGCGGGTCCTGGACATGAACGACAGGTCGCTGCGGGAGGTGATCATCGGGCTCGGCGGACCCACTCAGGGCGTCCCCCGGCAGGACGGCTTCGACATTACCGTCGCCTCGGAGATCATGGCGGTGTTCTGTCTGGCCACGGGGCTAGCAGACCTCCGTGATCGCCTTGGCAAGATCACCTTCGGCTACACCTACGGCCGGGAGCCCGTCACCGTGGCCGATCTCGGCGTGCAGGGGGCCCTGACCTTGCTCCTCAAGGAAGCCATCAAGCCCAACCTGGTGCAGTCCATCGCCGGCACTCCCGCGCTGGTCCACGGCGGTCCGTTCGCCAACATCGCCCACGGCTGCAACTCGCTGATAGCTACGCAGACAGCGCGCCGGCTCGCAGACATTGTGGTTACCGAGGCCGGCTTCGGCGCGGATCTGGGGGCGGAGAAGTTCATGGACATCAAGGCACGGGTTGAGGACGTGGCGCCGTCGGCCGTGGTGGTGGTGGCCACCGTCCGGGCCCTCAAGATGCACGGTGGCGTGGCCAAGGAACGGCTCACGGAACCGGATCTTCCGGCGCTCCAGGCGGGCGTCGCCAACCTTCGGCGGCACGTGCATAACGTGGAGAAGTTCGGTGTGACCCCCGTGGTGGCCATCAACAGGTTCGGAACGGACACGCAGGAGGAGCTCGACTGGCTGCTGGAGTGGTGCGCGGCAGAAGGAGTCCAGGCCGCCGTCGCGGATGTCTGGGGCCGGGGCGGCGGCGGGGACGGCGGCGATGAGCTGGCGGCCAAGGTGGCCGCTGTGGTCTCCGCGCCCAACAGCTTCAGGCACCTCTATCTGCTCGACCTGCCTGTGGAGGAGAAGATCAGGACCATTGCCCAGGAGATCTACGGCGCCGATGGGGTGGACTTCTCCGTCCCCGCCCTGAAACGGCTGGCCGACATCGAAAAGAACGGCTGGTCCGGCATGCCGGTCTGCATGGCCAAGACCCAGTACTCGTTCAGCGACGACGCCTCCCGGCTGGGCGCACCGAAGGGCTTTACCATTCACGTGCGCGACCTTATCCCCAAGACCGGGGCCGGTTTCATTGTGGCCCTGACCGGGGCCGTGATGACCATGCCTGGCCTGCCTGCCGTTCCCGCGGCAATGCGCATGGACGTGGACGGCGAAGGCAACCCCGTCGGCCTCTCCTGATCCTCCCTCCCCCCGACCCTCTCTCACTCCCTGCCGCATTTCCCGCGACCCTCTCTCACTCCCTGCCGCATTTCCCGCGACCCTCTCTCACTCCCTGCGCAGATCCTCACGCCCTGTGGATAACCTCTGCAGCGCCATCGGGTTTCGGTCACAATGCCAGCATGCAAAAGCGCAAAACTTTGCCAGGGCACCTCGCAACTGGTCCGTTCACATTCGATTCCGCGCGGGCGTCAGGCCTCCCCCCTCATAGGCTCCGACGAAAAGACGTGATTCATGTTGGTCGCGGACTCTACCGCCCGTCGGACTGGAACTTTGAACTGGAGGCTGCCGCAAGGGCGTTGTCTGCCGCATCGCCCGGTGCATGGGTCTCACACGTCACCGCAGCCCGGCTCCGATGCCAGTTACTGCCACCCTGGCTGGCGGACTCGACGGAGCTGCATTTGAGCAAGCCGCGGGCACTGCCCTCGGTGCGCCGCAGGGGCGTACTCGGCCACACGGTACTGGCACGGGAGGATGAAATTGAATCGATCGACGGCATCCGGATCAGCACCCGATCGCGGACGTGGCTGGACATGGCGCGGCGGCTGTCGGTCAGCGATCTCGTCTGCATGGGCGATCAGTTGATCCGCATTCCGCGAGTGGACTTCGAGGGACGGACACACCCGTACGACACCTTGGACGGGCTGCGTTCGCTGGTGGGCCGCCACCCAAACCTTCAAGGTGTGGTGCGCGCCAGGCAAGCGCTGGACCTGATGCGGGTCGGCGCCGATTCCGCACCAGAATCCCTGCTCCGTCTGGCGATGGCCGACGCCGGTCTGCCTGAACCCGACCTTCAACTTGTTTTGCGAGCCGGTGATGCCTTGTCGCCGACCGCCGATCTCGGCTATCGTCATTGGCGCGTGGCTATCCAGTACGACGGCGAACATCACCTTCTGGACGCCCAGGCCCTCAGTGACAGGAGGCGTGACAAGGCGTTCGAGGCGGCTGGCTACACAGTCCTGATACTGCAGAAAGACGATCTTGCTGATGGTTTCCAGCAGGCCGTAGCGCGGATCAAGCGGATAGTCCGCACCGCCGGGCTGGATCATCCCCATAGGTCCGGCTTTGCCGATGCGGGGTGAGAGAGCGCCGCCGCCAAACCTGCAAGGAAGTGAGAGAGGATCGTTCCTAAACCCGCAGGGAATGAGAGAGCATCCGATCCTTCGAACCCTGCGGTGCACCCGTGCGTCCACCCCGCTGGAGCGAAACAAACACCACCGCCACAGTCAGCACCACCAGCCCGGCGACAAACGCCGCGCTGGCCGGGTCCTCCGCGAGGAGCTGCGGAATGGCCCGCCCCGGTACCGCAACGGCAAAAATAAAGGCCACTGCAATGCCGATGTAGCTGCCGATCATGTTGCCCAGATGCGAGGGGATGTTGCGGCGGATGGCGCTGAGAAGGCCAAGGGTGACCGTCACGGTAGTGAAGGCGGACAGCCCGTGCAGCCAGGTGAAGTGCCCGGCCGTAACAATCCAGAAACTGCTGAAGCACACGTAGTACATGGCCGCCACCCACAGGTAGCCCATGGTGCGGTGGATGCGGTCACGGCGTCGGCGAAGGATTTGGAACGGGCCAATCGCGAGTACGAACAGCGCGGCGACCACATGGCTGACTAGCAGTACATTCCAAGGCTCCATAGCCTTAGGATAGAGCCACTATCCAAGTCGCGTATATCAAGATAGCTGGCGCCGGATCCACTATCCAATGGATCCTGGCCTTCCCACGAGGGATAACAAGCATGCAGCTCAAGGAACTGAGCAGCCGAACGGGGGTCTCGACCGCCAGCATCAAGTACTACCTGCGCGAGGGTCTATTGCCGGCCGGTGAGACGGTCCACGCCACCCGGGCCCAGTATTCAGCAAGGCATGTCGAGCGCCTCGAACTGATCCAGGCCCTTCGCCGGATCGTCGGACTGAACATCGAACAGATTCGCGGTCTCCTCAGAATGGCCGACGACGGCGCCCCGCTCCTTGAGCTGTTGGCGGCGGTTCAGCGCGAGGTGCTGGAGCTGGAGCTGGACACTTACGCCACCGTGAGCGGCGGGGGCCCGCACAACGGCGGCTGACGCCGTCGCGCATCTGCGAGGCTGGCCCGACTCCTCAAGCGATGCCCGGAACGCACTGAACGCGCATCTGGAACTGAGGGAAAGCCTCAAAATCCCGGTGTCCGGCGAAGTCTTGAACGTTTACAGCAAGGCCATGGACGACGTCGCCGGGCTCGACATTGCGGCCACGACCGCCCCGGAAACTGTCCACCGGCTCATTCTTACAGCTGCCGTCGGGATGCACATGCACAGCAAGCTGCTGCTCAGGCTCCTCGCCCTTGCGCAGGCCAGCCACGCCATCCGTCGCTATGAGGGGTACGCCTAAAGTGCGACGCTCCCCCATCAAGAGGTGAGAGAGCGTCGCCCCAAAACCCACCAAAGGTGAGAGAGCGTTGGGGAAAAACCCACCGAAAGTGAGAGAGCGTCGCAGGAACGGCAAACGCTCCCCCACCAAAAAGCTGGTGAGAGAGCGTCACGTCAAAACCTGCAGGAAGTGAGAGAGCGTCCGGGGTTAGCGGTCCAGGTCGCCGCGGATGAAGGCCTCCACCTTTTCACGGGCGAGGTCGTCATTGAACTGTTCCGGCGGAGACTTCATGAAGTAGCTGGAAGCGGAAAGAAGCGGGCCACCAATGCCGCGGTCCAGGGCGATCTTCGCAGCGCGGATGGCGTCGATGATCACACCGGCGGAGTTGGGTGAGTCCCAGACTTCCAGCTTGTACTCCAGCGACACCGGGGCGTCACCGAAGTTGCGGCCCTCGAGGCGGACGAAGGCCCATTTGCGGTCGTCGAGCCACTGGACGTAGTCCGACGGGCCGATGTGGACATCCTTGGCGGCCAGCTCGGCCTCCACGTTGGACGTCACGGCCTGGGTCTTGGAGATCTTCTTTGATTCGAGGCGGTCGCGCTCCAGCATGTTCTTGAAGTCCATATTGCCGCCGACGTTCAGCTGGTACGTGCGGTCCAGGGTCACGCCGCGGTCTTCGAAGAGCTTGGCCATGACCCGGTGGGTGATGGTGGCTCCGATTTGGCTCTTGATGTCGTCGCCCACGATCGGCACACCGGCGGCCGTGAACTTGTCAGCCCACGCCTTGGTGCCGGCGATAAAGACCGGCAGCGCGTTGACGAAAGCAACACCGGCATCAATCGCGGCCTGGGCGTAGAACTCTGCAGCTTCCTGCGAACCAACGGGCAGGTAGCAGACCATAACGTCAACGTTGGCATCCTTGAGGGCCTGCACGACGTCGACCGGCTCTTCGGGGGACTGTTCGATGGTTTCAAGGTAGTACTTGCCCAGGCCGTCAAGGGTGTGGCCACGCTGGACCGTCACTCCGGTGGGCGGAACATCCGCGATCTTGATGGTGTTGTTTTCGCTGGCCAGGATGGCGTCCGCGAGGTCAACGCCGACCTTCTTGCCGTCAACGTCAAAGGCGGCAACGAACTGGACGTCGTTGACGTGGTATTTGCCGAACTCCACGTGCATCAGACCCGGGATGGTGGCTTGGGGATCGGCGTCACGGTAGTAGTGCACACCCTGGACGAGCGAGGCGGCGCAGTTACCCACACCAACGATTGCAACACGAATCGGATTTGAAGACACGGAACTCCTTTGAGAACAAACGCCAGCCGCCGGAACAGTCAATACCGGAAAGTACGACGGCGGACACCAGGCACAGCGCCACTCGGCGCCTTTTCATAGTACCCAACTGTGTGGGGGCTGGCCTTGTTCCCGGCCCCCACACAGCCGACGCAGATCGTCATACGTTAGGACTTCTGCGCCCAAAGGTTGATGTCCGACTCCACCGCAAACTCGTCGATGGCTGTCAGTTCCTCTGGAGTGAACTCCAGATTGCTGATGGCGGACAGGGTGTCCTCCAGCTGCCTGACGCTCGAAGCACCCACCAGTGCCGACGTGACCGGCGTGCCCTTCGGCTGGTCACGCAGGATCCAGGCGATGGCCATCTGGGCGAGCGACTGCCCGCGGTCCGCTGCGATCTTGTTCAGGCCGCGGATCCGGTCCAGCTTCTCTTCCGTGATGGCGTCCTCGGACAGGAAGCGGGCCTTCGCCGCACGGGAATCCGCGGGAACGCCGTTCAGGTACCGGTCCGTGAGCATCCCCTGGGCAAGCGGCGAGAACGCGATGGAGCCGGCGCCCACCTGCTCCAGGGCTTCGTAGAGGTTGGGAGTTCCGTTCTCCGTCCAGCGGTTCAGCATGGAGTAGCTGGGCTGGTGGATCAGCAGCGGGGTGCCGAGTTCCTTCAGGATCCGGGCCGCCTCGATGGTCTGTTCAGGCGTGTAGGAGGAGATGCCGGCGTAGAGTGCCTTGCCCGAGCGGACTGCGTAATCCAGGGCGCCCATGGTTTCTTCCATGGGTGTTTCCGGGTCCGGCCGGTGGCTGTAGAAGATGTCCACGTAGTCCAGACCCATCCGCTGCAGGGACTGGTCCAGGCTGGAAATCAGGTACTTGCGGGAGCCCCACTCGCCGTACGGGCCTGGCCACATGTAGTAGCCGGCCTTGGTGGAGATGACCAGTTCATCCCGGTACGGTTTGAAGTCGTCCGCGAGGTGGCGTCCGAAGTTGGTCTCCGCGGAGCCGTCCGGCGGACCGTAGTTATTGGCGAGGTCGAAGTGGTTGACGCCCAGGTCGAAGGCGCGGCGAAGGATGGCGCGCTGTTCATCAAAGCGCTTGTCATCGCCGAAGTTATGCCAGAGGCCAAGCGAGATGGCCGGGAGCTTGAGTCCGCTGCGGCCGACGCGGCGGTATGGCATGGATTCATAGCGGTTTTCCGCAGCAGAATAAGTCATACGTTCCATCCTGCCAGTTGTGATCCGCGCTACACGCCTGAGGCGAAGTGTTACGCCGCGGGCTGACAAAATAGGGCTGACAAAATAGCCCGCGGCGCCACGCTAACCCTTCAGGATGGCCGCGCCCCACGGTGGCAACGTCAGCGCCCCGCCGTCCAGTTTGGTGGCCTCGTCGCTTGAGAGCAGCAGCGTTCCCCGCGCATCCTCAAGGCGGACCTCCTCCTCCGAGAAGTTCAGCAGCACCTCCACGGACCCTCGCCGGAAACGCAGCCAGCCGTCATCGTCATCGAACGAAATCTCAGTGTCAGTGAACCCCAGGCCTGCCAGCTCGGGGTGTTCGCGGCGCAGGGCGGTCAGCGAGCGGTAGAGCTCCAGTAGCCGGGCATGCCCACCGGCAGAGGCCTCGGCCCAGTTGAGTTTGGACCGCCGGAACGTTTCCGGATCCTGCGGATCCGGCACGACGGCGGGATCCCACCCCATCCGTTCGAACTCACGGATCCTGCCCTCCGCCGTCGCCTTGCCCAGTTCAGGCTCGGGGTGGGAGGTGAAGAACTGCCACGGCGTGGAGGCCCCGAATTCCTCGCCCATGAACAGCATGGGCGTAAAGGGCGATGTCAGCGTGAGCACAGCGGCCACGGACAGCGGCCCGTAGGGCAGCGACTGGGAGAGCCTGTCCCCCGTTGCCCGGTTGCCGATCTGGTCATGGTTCTGGTTGCACACCACCAAGGCCTCAGGCTGTACCAGGGAGGTGTTGATGGGCCGCCCGTGATGGCGGCCGCGGAAGCTGGAGTAGCTGCCGTCGTGGAGGAAGCCGTCCCTCAGGACCTTGGCGAGGACGCCCAGCGACGCGAAGTCTTGATAGTAGCCGGTGGTTTCGCCGCTGACATTGACGTGGACGGCATGGTGGAAGTCATCGCTCCACTGTCCGGCCAGCCCGTATCCGTTGGTGTCGCGCGGATAGATCAGGCGGGGATTGTTCAGATCGGATTCGGCGATCAGCGTCTTGGGAAGGCCCGTCTCCGCGGAGATGGCATCACCCAGGGCACCGAACTCTTCCAGGATATGCACCGCGCGCTCGTCCCTCAGCGCGTGGACGGCATCCAGTCGCAGGCCGTCCACGTGGTAGTCACGCAGCCAAAGCGCGGCGTTGTCCAGGATGTATTCGCGGACAACGTCCGAACCCGGCCCATCCAGGTTGACGGAGTCCCCCCAGGTGTTGGCATCGCCCTGCTTGAGGTACGGGCCGAATCTGGAAAGGTAGTTGCCGCTGGGTCCGAGGTGGTTGTAAACCACATCCTGGATGACGCCCATCCCGGCCGCATGGGCGGCGTCCACAAAACGCTGGTAGGCCGCCGGGCCGCCATAGCCTTCATGGACGGCGAACCACTGGACGCCGTCGTAGCCCCAGTTGTGGGTTCCGTTGAACCCGTTGACGGGGAGGAGCTCCACAAAATCGACGCCCAGTTCCGCGAGGTAGCCGAGCTTTTCCGCGGCCGCGTCCAGGGTTCCTTCCGGCGTGAAAGTCCCCACGTGCAGTTCGTAGATGACCGCTCCGCGCAGTTCCTTGCCCTGCCAGCCGGCATCCCTCCACTCATGGGAGGCCGGGCTGTAGGTCCGGGACAACGCATGGACGCCGTCCGGCAGGCGGCGTGACCGGGGGTCCGGCAAAGGATTGCTGTCCCCGTCCAGCAGATAGCCGTAGTCCACCTCCCCGTCAGCAGGCGCGGCTGCAGCCGACCACCAGCCTTCGGCTCCGGGGGCCGGTTCCAGCCGCACCATCGGATACTGCTGCCCGTTAGCGACCAGGGTGACTGATTCGACTCTCGGTGCCCAGAGGTCGAACCGTCCGGAACCGTTGTGTGCCAGGCTCATAAGCTGTCTCCGTTCACGGGCACCAGCAGCGCCACAGGGTAGATCCGCAGGATGTTCTCCACCGGCACCGGCCCGGGACCGAAGCTGTTGCCCGTGAGCTCATCCCGCATCGTGGTACCGAGTTCGACGGCGGTGTCCCTCCAGCCGCCGGCCTGTTCCAGCCCGAAGGGAAGCCTGGTGGCCAGCGTGACAGCGCCCGCCCCGCAGCCGGCATGGGGCGCGCTGGCCTGTATGGGGCCGCGATCAAAGGCCACCAAGTGCTCCGCTGCTGTCCCGGTAGCGTGTACTGGCCAGTAGCCCTGGAACAGCTCGGGCCGGTCACGGCGGAGTCGGAGTGCCCGCGACGTCACCAGCAGTTTGCTGGTCTCGGCCTGGAAGTCCGCCGGCAGTACGCCGTCGTCCAGGTCCGCCAGCGCACCTTCTCGCCGTTCGAAGTCCACGGTCCGCCGGTTGTCCGGATCGGCCAGCGAGCGGTCCCAGAACTCGGTGCCCTGGTAAACGTCCGGGACGCCGGGCATGGTGAGCTGGACCAGCTTGGCAGACAGGGAGTTGGATGCCCCGTGCGGATCGACGCGCGCCACAAAGGCCGTCAGCTCGGTCCTGACCTCAGGATCGTCAAAGACGGCGTCCACCGCCGCCAGCAGTTTCTCTTCGAAGGCGTGGTCCGGGTCAATCCAGTTTGTGGAGTTGCCGGCTTCGCGGGCCGCCTTTTCCGCGTAGCTGCGCAGCCTGCCGCGTCCGGCCGGCCAGGCACCGGCGATAGCCTGCCACAGCAGCGAAGCGAGGGGCCCGTCCGGCAGCGGTGCCAGCTCACGGAGCCGGGCGAGGGTGGCGGACCATTCCGGCACCATCTCGGAAATCACCGAGATCCTGGCGCGGGTGTCCTCACTGCGTTTGGTGTCATGGGTGGTCAACGTGGTCATGGACAGCGGCAAGGCGTCCTGGCGCCGGGCCATCCTGCGGTGGAAATCCCCGGGCGTTAGGGAGAATTCGGTGGGGTCCGCCCCTACCTCGGTCAGGGTCCCCAGGCGGGTGTAGCGGTAGAACGCGGTGTCCTCCACTCCCTTGGCCATCACCATGCCGGAAGTCTGCTGGAACCTGCGCCCCAGCTCCCCGGCCGGATTGTGCAGCAGCGGCAGCAGGACTCCCACAGCCTCCGCGAGGTCCGGTCTTGATTCAGCTGCCGAGTCGCAGGCTTCCTTCAGGACGCCGGCGCCCTCGGGCAGGTAGGTCCGATAGACGGGGAAAGCCGCGATGATCTCCGCCAAGGCCTCAACGGACTGGTCTTCGGTCAGCCCCGTGTCCTCGGGGAGAAGGCGCGCCAGGCGGCGGATCTCCGAGTGCAGGATCCCGTCCTCCATGTCCCGTTTGGTGCCGTGGATCATGTCCGCGTAGTCCGCAGGGCTCTGGCTTCCCCGCAGGCGTGAATCCAGGCGCGTCAGGGGCACCTGTCCCTTGGGATCCACAAAGAGGCGGTCAACGTCGGCCAAGGCGTCGTAGCCGGTGGTTCCTTCGCATTCGAAGTCCGGAGGCAGGTCCTCGCCCGACTCCAGGATCTTTTCGACCAGGATGTACGCTCCGCCGCTGATCTCCTTGAGCCGGTGCAGGTATCCGGCAGGGTCCGCCAAGCCGTCCGGGTGGTCCACGCGCAAGCCGTCCACCAGTCCCTCGCGGAACCAGCGGGCCACCTCGGCGTGGGCCTCGTCAAAGACCCAGGGGATTTCCACCCGGATGCCCGCCAGGGTGTTGACCGCAAAAAAACGCCGGTAGTTCAGTTCATCGTCGGCACGGCGCCAGGCCACCAGCTCATAGTGCTGCCGGTCATGGACAGCCCTCGGCGAATCACCGTCCGAATAGGTTCCCTCGGCGAGCGGAAAGCGGTGCCCGTAGTATCTGAGCTCGCCCTCCTTGATTTCCAGCTGGTCCACGTCGTCATCGCTGCCCAGCACTGGGATCCGGAGCCGGCCCCCGCCGAAGTCCCAGTCGACGTCGAACGCCTCGGCATAGCGCGAGGCGCGGCCTTCCCTAAGCAGCGACCACCACCAGGGGTTCTGCGGCGGGGAGGCCACCCCCACGTGGTTGGGCACGATGTCCACCAGCACGCCCATGCCATGCTCCCGGGCAGTTTTGGAGAGCGCCAGCAGGCCTTCCGCACCGCCCCGGTCCGGGTCCACGGAAGAGGGATCAGTCACGTCGTAGCCGTGATCGGATCCATGCTCGGCCGTCAGGATGGGCGAAAGGTAGATCCAGTCCACGCCGAGGGACTTCAGGTAGGGCACCTTGTCAGCAGCGTCAAAGAGCGTGAAGCCACGGCGGATCTGGAGCCGGTAGGTGGAGGCCGGAACCCTCACTTTTTCGCGTCCTTCCGGGCTGGCTTGACCTTCTTGGTGTGCGCCGGTTCGGGGACGATCGGTGTGGTCAGCGCTTCGGTCTCACTGGTGGTGGTCTGCGACAACGCCGCGAGCGAGGCCGCAACGGAGTGGTCCGGCTCGACTTCCGGGGTGCTGTGGGCGCGGAGCACCACGAGGGATTTGGCGTCCACGGGCAGGACGCCGCCAGCCGCGACGGGCTCGGTGTCCGCGTTGTGGCCGGCGGTATCAATGATGATGTCCCATGCCGGGGCGTGTTCGTCGGAGGGCAGTTTGAACTTAACCTCCTCGGTGTCCGCGTTAAAGTACAGCACGAAGTTGACGTCGGTGATCCTCCGGCCGCGCTCGTCCCGGCCCTGTATGCCGTCACCGTTGAGGAATACGCCGAAGGACCGCCCCAGGCCACTATCCCAGTCATCCGGCGTCATGGTGGAACCGTCGACGTCCAGCCATTCGATGTCCGGAAGCCTTTCCCCTTCGCCGCGGCGCACCGGCCTGCCGTCGAAGAATTTGCTGCGGCGGAACGTCGGATGCTTGTGCCTGAGTGCGTTGACGGCGGCCGTGAACTCCACGAGCGGCTGGTCAACGCTGTCCCAGTTGATCCAGGTCAGCTCGGAGTCCTGGCAATAGCCGTTGTTGTTGCCCTGCTGGGTGCGGCCCAGTTCGTCGCCGTGCACCAGCATGGGGACACCCTGGGACAGCAGCAGCGAAGCGATGAAGTTGCGCTGCTGGCGTGCGCGGAGGTTCAAGACCTTGGGATCGTCCGTGGGGCCTTCGGCGCCGCAGTTCCAGGAGCGGTTGTGCGATTCGCCGTCGTTGTTGCCCTCGCCGTTGGCTTCGTTGTGTTTCTCGTTGTAGGACACCAGGTCCGACAGGGTGAAGCCGTCGTGGGCCGTGACGAAGTTGATCGAGGCCACCGGCCGGCGCCCGGAGTGCTCGTAGAGGTCCGCGGAGCCGGTGATCCTCGAGGCGAATTCGCCCAGCGTAGCCGGTTCGCCCCGCCAGAAGTCGCGGACGGTATCGCGGTACTTGCCGTTCCATTCGGTCCACTGCGGCGGAAAGTTTCCCACCTGGTAGCCGCCGGGGCCAACATCCCAGGGCTCGGCAATGAGCTTCACCTGGGAGACTACGGGATCCTGCTGGATGAGTTCGAAGAAGGTGGACAGCTTGTCCACGTCATAGAATTCGCGGGCCAGGGTGGAGGCGAGGTCGAAACGGAAGCCGTCCACATGCATTTCGGTGACCCAGTAGCGCAGGGAATCCATGAGCAGCTGCAGGGAGTGGGGGTGGCGGACGTTGAGCGAGTTGCCGGTGCCCGTGTAGTCCATATAGTGCTTCTTGTCGCCGTCCATGAGGCGGTAATAGGCAGCATTGTCAATGCCCTTGAAGGAAAGCGTGGGTCCCAGATGGTTGCCCTCGGCGGTGTGATTGTAGACCACGTCAAGGATGACTTCGATACCCGCCCGGTGCAGGGACCGGACCATGGCCTTGAAGTCCTGCACCTGCTGGCCGGCGTCCCCCGTGGAGCTGTAGCTGTTGTGCGGGGCGAAGAAGCCGATGGTGTTGTAGCCCCAGTAGTTGCTGAGGCCCTTGTCTTGCAGAATGCCGTCGTTGACGAACTGGTGCACCGGCATAAGCTCGATCGCGGTGACGCCAAGTTTCTGCAAGTGGGAAATGATGGAGGGATGGGCCACCCCGGCGTAGGTGCCGCGCTGATCCTCCGGAACCTCCGGGTGCAGCTTGGTCAGGCCCTTGACGTGGGCCTCATAGATCACTGACTTGTGGTACGGGACGCGGAGGGCGTGGTCCCCGTCCCAGTCGAAGAACGGGTTGATCACCACGCCCATCATCATGTGCGGTGCGGAGTCCGCGTCGTTGCGGGAGTCGGGGTCGCCCATGTTGTAGGAGAAGAGCGCCGGGTCCCAGTCGATCTGGCCGTGAACGGCCTTGGCATACGGGTCCAGCAGCAGCTTGTTCGGGTTGAAGCGGTTGCCGGAGGCAGGATCGTAAGGCCCGTGGACCCGATACCCGTATTTCTGCCCGGGCTGGATCTGCGGAAGGTAGCAGTGCCACACATAGCCGTCCACCTCATGGAGCTGAATGCGGGTCTCCGCCCCTTCGTCGTCAAAGAGGCACAGTTCCACCTTTTCGGCCTTCTCACTGAACAGTGCGAAGTTGGTGCCTGTTCCATCGAAAGTGGCGCCCAAGGGGTAAGCCGATCCGGGCCAGATTTCCATGCGTGCTCCTTGTTGTTGTTCGCCAGCAGGGCACCGAAACGCTTCCGATCCCCGCCGCCGATACAGAACCTATGCCTACCGTAACGGGTGGGGATGACTATTACGTTCCTGAGCCAACCGAATACTAAGCGTGCTTACTTTACCCCAAACCTCGGGCAGTACGTCCGCGATGCGCCCGGCTGTCAGCGGTCCGCCAGCCGAGGCAGTGGTCCCCGCAAGGCCGTGGAGGCTGGCTGCCAGGGCGGCAATGGCGGCCCAGCGTTCGTCGGGATCGATGCCCGCGTCACGGAAGCGTCCGACGTCGGAACCCAGCTGTGCGAGCAGCGCACCGATGATTCCGGCCAGGACGTCGCCGCTGCCGGCAGAAGCGAGCCAGGGCACGCCGTCCGCCTGGCTGTAGAAATCCTGGAAGGGGGACGCCACCAGCGTAGTGGCGCCTTTCAGCAGGACGGTGGCCTCAGTCAGCCCGGCAGCGTACCGGACAGCGCCCAGAGTGTGCGCTTCAACCGCGGCACGGTCTGCGCCCTGGCCGAAGGCCGGGCTCTCCGCGGCCGGGCTCTCCGTGAACCTGCTGTCCGCGGCCGAACCGTCCGGGATGGAGCGCAGCCGCTCCAGCAGGGACGCGAGCTCGCCGGCATGGGGGGTGAGCACCACGTGCGGAGCCAAGACGGCGGGCAAAGCTGGAAGAGCACCGGCATCAGCGATGACAGGCAGGCCGGACTCCACAGCGTCCCGTGCGCGTTGGAGCTGTTCTGCGTCGCTGGGGCCCATTCCGGAACCCACCAGCCAGGCCTGGACGTGGGTGTCAGCCACCGAACTGGCACTGCACACCACCTCGGGACATGATTGCCGCACTGCCTGGGCCGCCTCGGGCGGGCCCAGGTAGCGCACCATTCCCACCCCGGCGGCAAGCGCACCGCGGCAGGCCAGCACCGCAGCACCGGGATAGTCGGCTGATCCTGCCACCACGCCCAGCACCCCGCGCGAATACTTGTGTGAGCGCCGTCCCGGCCGCGGCAGCAGCCGGAACAGGTCTCCGGCTTCAAACCTCCGCAACGCCGGCCAAGGGAGGTTCTCCTCGATGCCGATCGGCACCACGTGGACACGCCCTGCATGGTCCGCCCCCGGGTCGGCCAGCAGTCCGGCCTTGGCCGCGCCGAAAGTGACGGTCAGGTCCGCAGACAGTACGGGCGCGTGTACTTCGCCGGTGTCAGCATCCATGCCGCTGGGGACGTCACAGGCAACAACCAGGCTCCCGCCAAGTCCAGAGTACAGAAGCCTGCCCGCCAGGGCGGCGGCCGTTCCGCGGAGGCCGCCCTTTGCGCCCGTCCCCAGAACGGCGTCAATGACGACGTCGGCACGCGCCACTTCGGCGGTCAGCCGGTTAAGCGTGGAGTCGGTCAGGATATGCACCCGGCCGCCGGCACGTTCAAAGGCGGCCAATGCCTCAGGGTGTGCCGCACCGCCGGTGAGCACCGCCGTCGTACGCACTCCCCGGGCCGCCAGCAACGCGGCGGCAAAGAGGCCGTCGCCTCCGTTGTTGCCCTTGCCGGCGAGAACGGCCACGCTGGCGCCATAGAGTTTCCGTCCGCGGGCCTGCAGCTCGCGGATCACGGCGTTGGCGAGCCCCTGGGAGGCGCGCTGCATCAGGACAGCGCCCATACCGGCAGCCAGGAGCGGCTCTTCGGCCGCCCTGATCTGGGTTCCGGTGTAGGCGCTGATCATGGTGTCAGGTCCGCGGGCAGGCTCAGCTTCGGGCTCAGCCTTCCGCCAGGACCGTGGCGGTGGCGATCCCGCCGTCGTGGCTCATGGACAGGTGCCAGCGCTTGACGCCCTTGGCCTCGGCTACGGCAAGCACCGTGCCTTTGACCTGGATGGTGGGGCCGTTGTGGTCCAGGCCGATCCAGCAGTCCTGCCAGTTCATGCCGGCAGGTGCGCCCAGAACCTTTGCCACCGCTTCCTTGGCAGCGAACCGCGCGGCAAGGGAACGGGTGTTCAGCTCCCGCTCGGCGAGCACAAACAGCCGGTCACGCAGCCCGGGGGTGCGCTCCAACTGCCGGCCGAACCGGTCGATGTCTACAACGTCTACGCCTATGCCAACAATCATGCGGCTATTCTACGGTCACGCTCTTGGCCAGGTTGCGAGGCTGGTCCACGTCGTAGCCCTTGGCCGAGGCAAGTTCCAGGGCGAAGATCTGCAGCGGCACCGTGGTCAGCAGCGGCATCAGCAGCGTGGGAGTCTCCGGCACATAGAAGACGTGTTCGGCGTAGGCCTTCACGTCCTCGTCGCCCTCCTCAGCGACAACCAGCGTCCGGGCGCCACGCGCGCGGACCTCCTGGATGTTACTGACCACCTTGGAGTGCAGCGAATCCCGGCCGCGCGGCGACGGGACCACCACGAACACCGGCTGGCCTTCCTCGATCAGCGCGATGGGGCCGTGCTTCAGCTCGCCGGCAGCGAAGCCTTCGGCGTGGATGTAGGCGATTTCCTTGAGCTTCAGCGCGCCTTCCAAGGCCACGGGGTAACCCACGTGTCGTCCCAGGAACAGGACGGACTTCTCGTCCTTCATGCTGCGGGCCAACTCGCGGAGCGGACCGGAGTTGTCCAGAATGGTCTGGATCTTCGCGGGGATCTTTGACAGGTCGGCCAGGACGTCCTTGATCTGCCCGGAGAAGATGTTGCCGCGCAGCTGTGCCAAGTACAGGCCCAGCAGGTAAGCAGCGGTGATCTGGGCCAGGAAGGCCTTGGTGGAGGCCACCGCGATTTCCGGACCGGCGTGCGTGTACAGCACCGCATCTGATTCCCGCGGGATGGTGGACCCGTTGGTGTTGCAGATCGAGATGGTCTTGGCGCCCTGTTCCTTCGCGTAGCGAACAGCCATCAGCGTGTCCATGGTTTCCCCGGACTGGCTGATGGAGACAACAAGCGTGTTGCTGTCCAGGATGGGGTCGCGGTAGCGGAACTCGTGTGCCAGCTCCACTTCCGTGGGGATCCGGCACCAGTTCTCGATGGCATACTTGGCCACGGTGCCGGCATAGGCAGCTGTGCCGCAGGCGAGGACGATGATCTTGTTGACCTGCTTCAGCTGCTCAACATCGATCCGGAGCTCGTCCAGGGTCAGCCTGCCGTTGATGTCCGAACGGCCCAGCAGCGTCTGCGCCACTGCGTCGGGCTGGTCGTTGATCTCCTTTGCCATAAAGGAACTGAAGCCGCCCTTTTCCGCCGATTCGGGATCCCAGTCCACGTGGTATTCCTTGCCCTCGGCCGGGGCCCCGTAGAAGTCGGTGATCTCCACCGTGTCGGCGGTGATGGTGACAATCTGGTCCTGGCCCAGTTCCACGGCACGTCGGGTGTAGTCGATGAAGCCGGAGACGTCCGAGCCTAGGAAGTTCTCGCCCTCGCCCAGGCCAACCACCAAAGGTGAGTTGCGGCGGGCCGCGACCACAACATCGGGCTGGTCCGCGTGCACCGCCAGCAGGGTGAATGCGCCCTCAAGGCGCTGGCAGGCGAGCTGCATGGCCTTGGCCAGGCCGCCGTCGCTCACGTCGCCGTTCAGTTTGGTGCGGAAAATATCGCCAAGCAGTGCCGCAGCGACCTCGGTGTCCGTTTCGGAGGCGAACGTGACGCCCTTGGCCAGCAGCTCCCGCTTCAGCTCCGCGAAGTTCTCGATGATGCCGTTGTGGATCAGGGCCAGCTTGCCGCCGTCGGACAGGTGCGGGTGCGCATTCTGGTCCGTGGGCCCGCCATGCGTGGCCCAGCGGGTGTGCCCGATGCCGGTGAACGTCTCGGGCAGCGGTCGCGCCTCAAGTTCAGCGAGCAGATTGCTCAGCTTCCCGGACTTCTTACGGGACGAGATCACGCCGTCGGCAATAACGGCGACCCCCGCGGAGTCGTACCCCCGGTACTCCAGGCGGCGCAAACCCTCAAGAACAACATCCAGCGCACTGTGACCGGCATTTCCATGACCATCCGAGCGGCCTACATATCCTACGATTCCACACATAGGGTCAAGACTATCCGGAGCCGGGTTGAGATCTAAACTGAACCCGGGGCGGCAGCGAGCTTAACGTTGACGCATCCGCAGCGGATGGGCAGGTCGCGCATTTCGCTCTCGGCCGTGTGAAGGGCAGAATCTCTAAAGTGACTTTGCAACGCAATGAAGCGAACGGCGAGGGTGTCTCCCCGTTCGTGGAGCTGGACCGGCAGACCTGGTCCCGGCTCGCAGCCCAGATGGAACAGCCTCTCAACGAAGAGGACATTGTCCGTCTGCGCGGCCTCGGCGATCCCCTGGACATGAAGGAGGTCCGGGAGGTCTACCTGCCGCTCTCCCGGCTGCTTCACCTGTACGTGGAGGCCTCCCACCAGCTTCATTCGGCCACCACCACGTTCCTTGGCGAGAAAACGCAGCGCACACCTTTTGTCATCGGCGTGGCCGGATCGGTGGCGGTAGGCAAGTCCACCATCGCCCGTGTGCTCCGGGAGATGCTGCGGCGCTGGCCCGGCACCCCCAACGTGGAGCTCATCACCACCGACGGCTTCCTGTACCCCCTTGCCGAGCTGAAGCGGCGCCAGTTGCTGGAGCGCAAGGGCTTTCCGGAGTCCTATGACCGCCGTGCACTGCTGCGCTTTGTCAGCGAGATCAAGGGCGGCGCCGAGGAAGTCCGGGCGCCCTGGTACTCCCACGTCACTTACGACATTGTTCCCGGCAAGGAAGTGGTGGTCCGCCGTCCGGATGTCCTGATTGTCGAAGGCCTGAACGTCCTGGCACCTGCCCGCCCCCGGCACGACGGCAAGCAGGGCCTCGCGCTGAGCGACTTCTTCGACTTCTCCATCTACGTGGACGCCCCGACTTCCTATATCGAAGAGTGGTACGTGGACCGCTTCCGCAAGCTCCAAAGCACGGCGTTCGCGCAGCCGGAGTCCTATTTCCACCGCTATGCCACGCTGTCCGCTGCCGAGGCCGAAAGCACCGCGCGGGACATCTGGAAGCGCATCAATGAACCCAACCTGGAGGAAAACGTGCTGCCCACCAGGGGGCGCGCCCAGCTGGTGCTGTCCAAGGACGCCGACCATTCCATCCGCCGCATGCTCCTTCGGAAGGTCTAGCACGCGTGTGCTACGACTGCGCTGCGGTTAAGGGAACCCCGTCGGCGGAGACCAGCCGGCGCAGCTTCACACGTTTCCTCGCCGCCGGGGCGGGACTGACTGTCCTGACAGCGTGCACGCCGGACGTCCCGTCCCAAGTGGCGCCGTCGTCGTCGGCTACCACTGCTACGTCCGTGACGTCCGCGTCCTCCTCCCCCGTTGCGGCCCCCACCACGGAAAGCCCGACGCCGGCTGGACCGTCCCCGACGCAGCTTCCGGCGCCGCCGTCGGCAGCTGCCGCGCTGCCCCGCAAGTCTTCCCTGACGGATCCTGCCAGCCCCTGGCTGGTGGTCAACAAGCACCGCCCGCTGGCTCCGGCCGACTACATGCCGGCGGACCTGGTCCAGCCCAATATCGCGCTGGCGGTTTCCGGTGAAGCTGCCCTGTTGAACAGCACGACGGCGGCGGCCGCGGAGACGATGTTCGCTGCGGCGGCTCAGGAAGGTGTGGCGATGACGCTGGCGAGCGGCTACCGCTCCTATGGCACCCAGGTGTCCACCTATGCCGGCTACGTGGCGGCGCGTGGCCAGGCTGATGCCGATACCGCCAGTGCCCGGCCGGGATATTCGGAGCACCAGACCGGCTGGGCCTTTGATATCGGCGACGGCGGCGGGGCCTGCAGTTTCCAGCCCTGCTTCGCGGAGCAGCCGGCAGCTGTCTGGGCGAAAGCGAACGGGCACCGGTTCGGGTTTGTGGTCAGGTACCCGTGGATGTTCCACCCGATCACCGGGTATTACTACGAACCGTGGCACCTGCGCTACATCGGGGTGGAAGCAGCCACCGACATGTCGAACCGGGGCATCAACACGGTGGAAGAGTACTTCGGAGTGGAAGCAGCGCCGGGGTATCCCTGAACGAAGAGTGGGCAGGCCTAGTTCCCGACACTACGCCGGGGAGTTACGCCAATGACACAGCCTGTTCACGAGGTTCGGCTAGCGTGGTTGTCATGCTGACAGGATTCAAGAATTTCATCATGAAGGGCAACGTCGTAGACCTTGCCGTCGCCGTTGTGATGGGTGCCGCATTCAGCGCCGTCGTGACCTCAATCGTCGAAGGCCTGCTCACGCCCCTGATCGGACGACTGTTCAGCGCCAAGGGCATGGCCGAAATGCAGTGGGAGGGATTCATGTACGGGTCCGTCATCTCCTCCATCATTTCGTTCCTGCTGGTGGCCGCCTCTATCTACTTCGTGGTGGTGCTTCCCATGAACCACATGATCGAGCTCCGCAACCGCAAGCTGGGGATCAACAAGGACGTCAAGGAGGAGGCTGACGAAGACCCGCAGATCGCCCTCCTCACCGAGATCAGGGACGCTCTGAACCGCACGCGCTAAATCCCTATACCGATCCAGAAAAGAATGGTCCGCCTCCAGACGGAGGCGGGCCATTTCTATTGACGGTTCCGGCTCACTCGGCGACAAGCTCCAGGGCAAGCTCGGTCCGGACAATCTGGGCAAGGCGTTCAGCGATGGATTCCGCTGTGGCCGCATCGCCGGCCTCCACCATGACGCGCACCACGGGCTCAGTGCCGGACGGACGCAGCAGGACCCGTCCCGTGTCGCCCAGTTCGGCCTCAGCGGCCGTCACAGCCTTCGCCAGCGCGTCCGAGCTGCCGACGCGCGTGCGGTCCACTCCCCGGACGTTGATCAGTACCTGCGGGAGCTTGGTCATCACGGTGGCCAACTGCTTCAGCGGGCGGCCCGTCAGGGCGATCTGCGCTGCCAACTGAAGGCCGGTCAGCACACCGTCCCCCGTAGTGGCGTAGTCGGCGAAGATCACGTGGCCGGACTGTTCGCCGCCGAGGTTGAAGCCGCCGTCGCGCATTTCTTCCAGGACGTAGCGGTCCCCCACCGCCGTTTCACGGATGCTGATGCCCGCCTTGCGGAGGGCGATCTTGAGCCCGAGGTTGCTCATGACGGTGGCCACCAGGACGTCGTCGACGAGCTTGCCGGAGGCCTTCAGTGCCACGGCCAGGATGGCCATGATCTGATCGCCGTCCACCTCGTTGCCTTCGTGGTCCACGGCGAGGCAACGGTCGGCGTCGCCGTCGTGGGCAACCCCCAGGTCTGCTCCGTGCTTCAATACCGCAGCCTTGAGGGGGCCCAGGTGGGTGGAACCTACGCCTTCGTTGATGTTGTGTCCGTCGGGCTCGGCGCCGATGACCACGACGTCGGCGCCCGCGTCCTTGAAGACCTGCGGTGAGCAGCCGCTGGCAGCGCCGTGGGCGCAGTCCAGGACCACCTTCAGCCCCTCCAGGCGGTGCGGAAGGGTTCCCAGCAGGTGGACGATGTAGCGGTCTTCAGCGTCAGAGAAGCGCTGGATGCGGCCCACGTCCCCGCCGACGGGCCGGGTCGGCTCCTTGCCCATCTGTTCCTCGATGGCATTCTCGACGTGGTCGGGGAGCTTCCGGCCACCGCGGGCGAAGAACTTGATGCCGTTATCCGGCGCCGGGTTGTGCGACGCCGAGATCATGACGCCGAAGTCGGCATCGAGGTCGGCCACGAGGTAGGCCGCTGCCGGCGTCGGGAGGACGCCCGCGTCGTAGACGTCGATGCCAGAGCTTGACAGCCCCGCCTCAACGGCGGCGGCAATGAACTCACCGCTGGCGCGGGGATCACGCGCCACCACGGCACGGGGCCGGGTCCTGTCGGTGTTGCGGTCATGGCCAAGCACGACGGCGGCCGCCTGGGCCAGCTGCATTGCCAGCTCCGCCGTCAACAGGCCGTTAGCCAGGCCCCGGACACCATCTGTTCCAAATAATCTAGACATCGGGTCAAGTGTAGGCGATGGAGGCCGAGAGGCCTGAAACGGCCGGTCAGCTGCACTTCATACGCCATGGATTAACGGCGGAAGCCCGCCCCGCCAATGGCGGGACGGGCTTCTGTGCAAGCGGATTTAGCGCTTGGAGTACTGCTGAGCCTTGCGGGCCTTCTTGAGACCAGCCTTCTTGCGCTCGATGACGCGTGCGTCACGGCGCAGGTAGCCGGCCTTCTTCAGGGTGGCGCGGTTGTTCTCGGTGTCGATCTCGTTCAGTGAACGGGCGATGCCGAGGCGCAGGGCACCGGCCTGGCCGGAAATGCCGCCACCGTGGATGCGGGCAATGACGTCGTAGGCGCCGTCAAGATCGAGGATCTTGAAGGGCTCGTTGACGTCCTGCTGGTGCAGCTTGTTCGGGAAGTAGTTCGCCAGCTCGCGGCCGTTGATGGTCCACTTGCCGGAACCCGGCACAACGCGGACACGGGCAACAGCTTCCTTGCGGCGGCCAACAGCCGCGCCGGCAACGGTCAGTGCCGGACGCTCCTTCTTGGGCGCAGCAGCCTCGGCAGCTCCGCTTTCCGAGGTGTAGCTGGTCAGGGTTTCCTCAGCCTCAACGGCTTCGGTGGTCTCTTCGTTCTGAGCCACGGTTCTCCTTGTATAGATAAGTTGTTTGGTGGCCAGGACTACTGGGCGACCTGGGTAATTTCGAAAGTCTTGGGCTGCTGGGCGGCGTGGGGGTGCTCTGCACCGCGGTACACCTTCAGCTTGCCCAGCTGCTGTGCAGCGAGGGAGTTCTTGGGGAGCATGCCCTTGATGGCCTTCTCAACAGCGCGGACCGGGTTGGATTCCAGCAGTTCCGCGTAGGTGACGGAGGTCAGGCCGCCCGGGTAGCCGGAGTGGCGGTATGCGCGCTTCTGCTCCAGCTTGGCGCCGGTCAGGGCTACCTTCTCGGCGTTGATGATGATGACGAAGTCGCCCATGTCCATGTGGGACGCAAAGGTGGCCTTGTGCTTGCCGCGCAGCAGGATTGCGGTCTGGCTCGCGAGACGACCAAGGACAACGTCTGTGGCGTCAATGACGTGCCACTGGCGGTTGATATCGCCGGGCTTCGGGGTGTACGTACGCACGGTTTTTGCCTCGTTCTTGTTCTGGCGTTCTTGTTTAGGTGTCACTCAAGCGTGTGCACCTACTATCTATGCGCTACCGGAACAGAGGTGAGGGCTCCATGTAACCAGTCATCCTGAAGTCCCGAATGTGCTCGTTGAGTAGTCATCCTGCAACCGGATTCTCAAGCGGGCACGCATCATCGAGAAAGGACACGCACAACGACTACCAATAGTAGCTTGAAGCGGGCGTCAGGGTCAAAATGGGGTATCCGGTCTCGGGGTGCACGCGTGCCTTGGCCTGCGCCGGCCCGTTCCAGCCCTGGGAGTATGCGTGTCCTCAGCAGATATTGCCTCCGGCGCTGGACCGCTTTTCGTCCTCGCAGTAGGCCTGCTCGGCGTACTCCTTGGCGTGCTCACTGAACTGCTGATCGCCCGCTCGCTCCCCCGCCTTGGCGGATTGCCTTCCATCAGGTCCAGAATTACGACGGCGGTCCTCACCGCCGCGCTCTGCGCTGCCTTGGCGCTGCGGATCGGGATGGACTGGTCCTTGCCTGCTTTTCTGGTGCTTGGGGTGCTCGCCGTGCAGCTGGCGCGGATCGATCTGGCCCACCACCTGCTCCCCAATGCCCTCGTTTTGGCGCTGCTCATTGGCGGCTTGGCGCTCTTCGCCATGAGCAGCTCGTTCTCGGCAGCCTGGTCCTCGCTGCTGCGGGCAGTCGCCGGCGCGGTCATATTGTTCTTTATCTACCTGGTTCTGGCTCTTATTTCCCCCAGCGGGATCGGAATGGGCGACGTGAAGCTCGCCGCACCCGTGGGCCTGTTCCTGGGCTACTTGGGCTGGAGCCACCTGTTCTACGGCGGTGCCCTGGGCTTCGTGCTGGGCGGGATTGCCTCCGTCGTGTTGATTTCGCTGAAACGAGCGGGAAAATCCTCGGAAGTGGCGTTCGGGCCCGCGATGCTGGCGGCGACACTCGGCGTTGTCTTGTCCGCAGCCTGACCGGACCTCACGGATCCCGCAGGATGGAAGAGGACCTTTTGTACACGGGAAAAGTAGGCAAATGCAAGGTTGGCGCAGTGAAACCGCAGGAAATGCACAGCTTGGGAAAGCTTTACACAGGAAATGGCAAATTCCGTACTTCCAGGGGAAATCTCGTTGCATTCTATTTTACAGAGCTGGTGACGGACCAGCTTCCCTTCACTCGCTCAGGAGTTCAAAATGCTTTCTCTCTACACGAACGTCTCTGCCCGCCTTCACCGCGATGAAAAGGGTGCGACCGCCGTCGAATACGGCATCATGGTCGCCCTCATCGCCGTCGTCATCATTGCCGCTGTCACGCTGCTGGGTGGCAGCATGAAAGAGACCTTCATCAAGGCTCAGTGCTCCGTCTCCGGTAAAGCATTTGTTCCCGCTGTGGCCGCTGTCCCCGCTGACGCCGCTGGAGCTGGGGCTGTCGCTGCGGTTGACGCCAAATGCGCGGCTTAATCGAGGCAGCCACGCTCTCTACCTCGTAACCTGTGGACGGGTGGCGGAGGCCTCAACAGCCTCCGCCACCCGACTCACATTTCGTGGCCAATACGCTTTGAGGAAGGTGACGCCATGTGGCGAACATCCGAACGCGGCGCTGTCGCGGTTGAGTTCGCGCTTTTGGCACCTATCCTCATCATGCTGTTCTTAGGCATCATGGAGTTCGGTCGCGCCTACAACGTGCAGATGTCACTTACGAATGCAGCGCGTGAGTCCGTCCGTTCCATGGCGATCAGCAATAGCGCGATACCTGTCAGCGAGAAGAAGGCCGCCGCGCTTGCGGCAGCAAACAAAGCAATTACTTTCGGTGCCACGCTTACAGCAGCAAATATTGATTTTAATCCATCAAGTTGCCCTGTTACCCCCGGTGCAGCAGTCCCGCAAATCTCAGTTGTTGTTCACTACACGCTTCCCACCATAACCGGAATCGCAGGCCCGTTCGCCATGACAGGGAAGGGAACCATGCTGTGCGGCGGATAGCAGAACCAACCGATAGGGAACGCGGCGGGACCGCCGTCATCGTCGCCATACTCATGGTGGTGCTGCTCGGTTTCGCGGCCATCTCCATTGACGTCGCCAAGCTCTACTCCGAACGCGCGCAACTGCAAAACGGCGCAGACGCAGCGGCCTTGATGGTGGCCCAGAAATGCGCCAAGGATAAGGCGGATACGAACTGCTCCGAAATATCTCCGCTGGCTGCAGACTTCGCCAATTTGAATTCGGTGGATGGGCTGAGCAACATGAAGTCCATCGACCTCGACAAGGATAACGGCACGGTCCGGGTGACAACAGGTGCGAAAGAAGCCGGCGGCGCCACGAACAGCGTCTCGCTTTTCTTCGCGGGTGTCCTCGGCATCCCCAGCGCCGAGGTATCAGCCACTTCGAGCGTTCAGTGGGGCACACCGTCAAAGGGCCCCGTGATCCTGCCGCTGGCAATTGCTGCATGCAAGTTCAACCTGGATGCTGCAGCCGGCGTGGGAAGCGAGCAAGTGCTTGAGTTGGCAGTCAACGGCTGCGGGGGAATTCCAGGCGGATTTGGTTGGCTGAAGGATTCAAGGGATGGCGAAACGGATGGCGAATGCGGCATCACTGTGACCGTCGGCACTGCCGACCATGAAGGAACCTGGGTTTACAGCGATCCCGGTGCCAGCATGCCTTCCGTGTGCACCGCGGACGACCTAAGCAAGATGAACAATCAAACCGTGCTTCTGCCCCTCTACGCCGTCGCGGCAGGGACTGGCTCCGGGGGTGAATACTACATCAAGGGCTTCGCAGCCTTTCACGTAACCGCCTACCACTTTGCCAGCGCAAGTTGGCAAATATCCGGCGGCCAGATTTGCAACAAATGCCTTCGCGGGCATTTCGTGGAGTACGTCTCGCTGAGCAAAGCCCTTGAACTCGGCAACACCCCCGACTACGGGACGTCTGTAGTCCGCCTCACAATTGGAGAACCCTGACGTGAAGTCACGCCTAGTAGCCGGGATCGCGGCCATCGTCCTCGCCATCGTCGGCGCCATGTTGGTTATGTCTTATGCCCAGGGCGCGGACCAGCGGGCCGTTAAGAACCTCGAGCCCGTGGCGGTCCTGGTTGTGAAGACGGCCATTCCCGCAGGCACTCCGGTGGAATCCATGGCGGCCTCGTTGGCAACGGAGCAACTTCCGGCAGCAGCAGTGACTGACTCGTCCCTCAAGTCCCTTGACGCCTCAACGGGCAAGGTGGCTGCCGTGGACCTCGTACCAGGCGAACAGCTTGTGGCCGAGCGCCTGATCGCTCCAGATGAACTCAAAACGCAAGGATCGGTGGAAGTTCCGGCCGGCCTGCAGGAAGTCTCCTTCCAGCTTGAACCGGACCGCGTGGTTGGTGGCCGGCTAGCCCCCGGCGACCATGTGGGCATCTTCGTGTCCATGGACACAGGTGGCCTGGAGGCCAAGGCCGACAAGGAAACCACCAAGCTGACCGTCCGCAAGGCACTCGTCACGGCCGTCCAGCGGGCGCCCGTAGCAACGCCAAAAGCCGCCCCCGCGCCGACGGCGAGCGCTGACCCTAACGCAGCCGACCCGCAGGACACCACCCTGCCAACGGGTTCCCTCATGCTGACTGTTGCCGTCACTGATGTTGACGCAGCCAAGATCGTCTTCGCCGCGGAGTACGCCAAAATGTGGCTCAGCAAGGAACCCATCGACGCCACTGACAGCGGCCCCCGGATCATTCAGCGGAGCGAGGTCTACAAGTGAGCCGCTTCGTCCTGATCACACCAAATGCGGATTTTGACAGCCGGTTGCGGCAGGCAGTGGCGGGCGGTCTCCAAGGCGGTGTCCAGACATTCTTCACGAACGTCCTACCCGCAGGCCCGTACGACTTGTTCGCACAGCTCAACCAGGAACAGCCGGAGGTCCTCATCCTGGGACCGGATGTACCCATTGATGAGGCACTCCGCCTGGCCACCGTGCTCGACGTCCAGCTACCTGACCTTACGGTTCTCCTGGTTAGCGAGCCTGACCCGGAGCTCATCCTGCATGCCATGCGTGCCGGTGTGCGTGACATCCTCAGCCCGTCCGCGGAGCCCGCCCAGCTGCGGGTGCTGTTGGAGCGTGCCTGCCAGTCCTTCGCCAGCCGCCACCGCGCAGGCCAGCCGCAGCAGGCCCAGAGCGGCAAAGGACGGGTGATCGGCGTTTTCTCCCCGAAAGGCGGTGTCGGGAAAACCACCATCGCAACCAATCTCGCCGTCGGCCTGGGCAAAGTGGCGCCGATGAGCGTAGTGGTGGTGGACCTCGATCTGCAGTTCGGCGACGTTGCCTCCGGGCTCTACCTCAGCCCGGAGCACACTGTCACGGACGCCGTCTCCCCCGCGGCCAGCCAGGACACCCTGGTGCTCAAGGCCTTCCTCACGGTGCACCCCTCGAGCATTTACGCCCTGTGCGCACCTGATAACCCTGTTGAAGCCGACCATATCGCACCCGAGCAGGTCACCCGGCTGCTGGAACAGCTGGCGGAAGAATTCCAATTCGTGGTTGTTGACACCGCCCCCGGCTTGCCGGAGATCGGGCTGGCGGCCATGGAGGCCTGCACCGACGTCGTCTGGGTCAGCGCCATGGACATCCCCAGCGTCCGCGGCCTGCGCTCCGGATTGGACATCCTTCGCCAGCTCGACATTCTCCCCGAGGGGCGGCACGTGGTCCTGAACATGGCGGACGCTAAATGCGGGCTTTCTGTTCAGGACATCGAATCAACCATTGGTGCTCCTGTCGATGTCAGCGTGCCAAGGTCCCGTGCCGTGGCGTTCTCCACCAACCGTGGCGTTCCCGTTCTTCAGGAAGCCAAAAAGGATCCCGCTGTCAAGGGACTCAGCCAGCTCGTGGAGCGTTTCAGCGCTGCCGGGCAGGCAAAGATCCAGCGGCAAAGCCACCGCCGGGTGGTGGTCTAGATGAAGCTGTCCGAACGCATCCAGGCGGCCCAGGCGAAGTCCCAGCCTGCCGCTGTCCCTGCCGCAGCCCCCACCCCGGGTGCCCCCGCAGTGACAGCGCTTCTGCCGAATACCGGAGGGACCCTACCTGCCACGCACGCACAAACGGCGGCAACCACTCCTTCGATCCGCCGTGAAGGCGGCCAGCCGACAACAGGGCGTCAGGAGCCGGCAGCGAAGCCTCTCCAGCTGTTGGCTGAGCAACACGATGTCTTCAAGGCCAAGACCCAACAGCCGGTGGATGCGTTCGCCGCCCTCAAGCAGAGGGCGGCGACCGCCCTCTTCGAGCGGATGGGAGCCCGATTCAACGACTCCACCATCACCGAGAAGGAGCTGCGAAGCACGGCCCGTGAGGAACTCAGCCGCATCATCGACGCGGAGCAGGTTCCGTTGACGGCTGACGAGCGTTCCCGTCTCGTCGCCGACGTGGCCGACGACGTGCTCGGCTACGGCCCGTTGCAGCGCCTGCTGGACGATCCGGCGGTCACCGAAATCATGGTGAACCGGATGGACCAGATCTATGTGGAGCGCAAGGGCCAGCTGACTCTGACCGAATCCCGGTTCGGCTCGGAGGATCACCTGCGCAAGGTCATCGAGCGAATCGTTTCCAAGGTGGGACGGCGCATCGATGAGTCGTCCCCCCTGGTTGATGCGCGCCTGGAAGACGGCTCCCGTGTGAATGCCGTGATCCCTCCGCTGGCCGTCGGCGGGTCTTCGCTAACCATCCGTAAGTTCAGCAAAGTTCCCCTGACGGTGAAGAACCTGATCGACTTCGGAACTCTCACCCCGGAAATGGCGGAACTGCTCAACGCCTGCGTCAAGGCCAAGCTGAACATCATCGTCTCCGGCGGTACCGGTACCGGTAAGACCACGCTGCTTAACGTTCTTTCATCGTTCCTCCCGGCCGACGAGCGCATCGTGACCATCGAGGACGCCGTTGAACTCCAGATGCAGCAGGACCACGTGGTCCGTCTGGAAAGCCGGCCACCGAACACCGAGGGCAAGGGCGAAGTGACAATCCGTGAACTGCTCAGGAATTCGCTCCGTATGCGTCCTGACCGCATCGTGGTGGGTGAGGTCCGTGGCGGAGAATCCCTGGACATGCTCCAGGCGATGAACACGGGCCACGACGGCTCGCTTTCCACGGTCCACTCCAACTCCCCGCGCGACGCCGTTGCACGTTTGGAGACCCTGGTCCTCATGGCGGGCATGGATCTGCCTCTACGGGCCATTCGCGAACAGATCGCATCTGCGGTCAACCTGATCATCCAGATCTCCCGTCTAAGGGACGGTACCCGGCGCATCACGCATGTGACCGAGGTCCAGGGCATGGAGGGCGACATCGTCACCCTCCAGGACGCCTTCGTCTTCGACTACTCGGCCGGTGTGGACCAGCACGGACGGTTCCTCGGCTCTCCCATCCCTACAGGCATTCGTCCACGGTTCATCGACCGCTTCGAGGACTTGGGCATCCACGTATCGGCAGGCGTGTTCGGCGCCCCCTTGGCCTCCAGCGGGAGGCACTGACGTGGTCCTCACATTTGGAATCATCCTCGTGGTTGGCGCAGTCGCCCTCGCAGGGGTCGCGGTGATGATCCCCCGCACCCCTTCCGTGCCGATGGACCGCCGTCAGCCTTTCCGCACCGAGTCAGATTCCCAGCTGACGCGCTTCGCCGGATCCGCGGTCCAAGGATTGGAGCGTTTCCTCGCCAAGCGCAATGTCCGCTTCTTCAACCGGGAAATTCTTGAAAATGCAGGTTTGCGCCTGAGCCAGGCGGATTTCCTGCTCCTGGTGATCATCGGTGCCTTCGTAGGGGCCCTGGTTGGCCTCGTCGTCGCCGGACCCCTCTTGGCCATCCTTCTGGTGATCGCGGCACCGTTCGTTGGCCATTTAGTGATCGGCTTCCGCACGGGCAAGAGGCGGACAAAGTTTGGTGACCAGCTGGGCGACACGCTGCAGTTACTGTCCGGCAGCCTGCGGGC
Organism: Arthrobacter pascens; assembly: GCF_030815585.1. Classification (NCBI taxonomy): domain Bacteria; kingdom Bacillati; phylum Actinomycetota; class Actinomycetes; order Micrococcales; family Micrococcaceae; genus Arthrobacter; species Arthrobacter pascens. The sequence continues at coordinate 959,412 of NZ_JAUSWY010000001.1, read as the reverse complement.
GGGACACAGCATCCTGCGTGCCGTTGACGCCGCCGCCAACGAATCACAGGCTCCAACCTCCGAGGAGATGCGCCGGATCGTTTCGGAGACCAGTCTCGGGCGGGACCTGCTCGTTTCGCTCAACGACACTGCCGCACGCATGCAGAACGAAGACTTCGTCTGGATCTCTCAGGCCATCCAGATCAACCGGGAGGTGGGCGGCAACTTGGCTGAAGTCCTGGACCAAGTCAACGAGACCATCCGCGAGCGCAACGAGATCAAGGGCCACATCAAATCCCTCGCAGCGGAGGGAAAATTCTCCGCCTACATACTCATGGCGCTCCCCGTTGGTATCGTGGCCATGCTCATGATGGTTAGCCCGGGTTACATGGACAAGATGGTTTCCACCGTCCTGGGCTGGATCATGATCGTCGCCTCGATCATCATGATGACTATCGGTGGTCTCTGGATGCGCAAGATCATCGACCTGAAGTTCTGAGCCAAAACCATGAGCCCTTTGATACTTCTCGCCCTCCTCCTTATTTGCCTGCCGCTCGGCTATCTTGCCTGGTCTCTGCTTTCCACGGACAAAAAGGGCCAGGCTGTTGCCCGCGATATTTTGTCCCGTGGCGCCCACCGGGCCGAAGCAGAAAAGATAACCAGCAGCGGTCCGCTGGAGAAGATCGGCCGCCGCATCACTCCTGCCGGCTATGTGCAGAAGCTCGACCACCTGCTTTCCCTGGCCGGCCGCCCCGCGAACCTTCCGCTTGGCCGGGTACTTGCGGCGAAACCCGTCCTCGGTCTGGCGGGGGGCCTCGTGGGGCTCTGGCTCAGCTCGGTAGGCACGACGCCGATTATGAAGCTCGCGGGACTGTTTGTCCTGATCTTGGGCTACTTCATTCCGGACCTCCTTCTCTACAGCAAGGGACAGGAACGGCAGAAGGTTATGCAACTGGAACTGGCCAACACCCTGGATCAAATGCTTATCTCGGTGGAAGCCGGCCTTGGTTTCGAGGGGGCCATGGCTCGAGCTGGCGAGAACGGAAAGGGCCCGCTCGCGGAAGAACTGGTACGGACCCTGCAGGACATGCAGGTTGGCCGTAGCCGCCGGGAATCTTATCTGGCCCTCGCCGAGCGGACCAGCCTTCCGGAGCTCCGTAGCTTTGTCCAAGCCATCGTTCAAGCAGATACCTATGGCATTGCCATCAGCCGTGTCCTCAGGGTCCAGGCGAAGGTGATGCGCGTGAAGCGGCGCCAGCGGGCGGAGGAGAAAGCCATGAAGCTTCCGGTGATGATCCTGTTTCCCCTTCTGTTCTTCATTTTCCCGGTGCTTTTTATTGCAATTCTGGGCCCGGCTGTCATCAATGCCGTTATGACGTTCAGCGCTAAGTGACATGGGATCCTCAAGCGTCAATGATCCCGCAAGGTTTCCACAGGATCTCCCTAAATCCAGATTTTCGAAATAATCAGGAAGTAGCCTTAGGCCATGAACATTCCACAGCCCGGCACCAGCGATGGAGGTGTCCCCGCGGACACCTCGTCGGCGGGGTCGCGGCTCGGTGCGGATGCTGGAATATCTCCTGACGTCGAAGAACTGCTCCCCTTGGTCGATGCCAGCATTCTTGAGGACCTGGAAGACCAGCTGAACGGATCAGAACTTGCTGTCCGCTTCGCCCGCGACTACGCGGCCATGTGGGATCAGCGTTGCGCCCGGCTGGCCGCTGCGGTGCAAAGCGAGGACGGAGCGGCGGCCCTTGACGCGATCATCAGCTTGAAGATTACGTCTGCCATGGTTGGTGGCGTCCGTCTGGCACGGCTCGCGGAGATCCTGGAAAAGGTGATTCGTCAGGGCGACTTTGGCCGAGGCCAGGAACTTATGGAACGAGTCGCCCATAACGGCGACCGGACCGTCTCGGAACTCCAAGACAATTACATCCTGAAGAACGGTTAGGTCCAGCCTGCCCCTAGCCCTGCTGATCCGGGCTCTTCGGCGCCAGCCGATATCCGACCCCACGCACTGTCTGAAGCCAGCGTGGAGACAGCGGGTCCTCCTGAAGCTTGCGCCGCAGGTTACCGATGTGCACTTCTACCGCCCGCTCATCGGCTTCGCTGATGTAGGTGTCGTCCTCGTAGAAGTCTCCCCTCACCGCACGCACGAGATCAGCCCTGGTGGAAACCGCACCGCCACCCTTTAACAGTTCGTGTAAGAGATCAAACTCGCTTCGGGTCAGCCCCAGTTGTTCACCGCGGACTACGACAGAGCGGGTTCTGGAATCCAGCGTCAGCCCGTTGTGCTGAAAGACGCCGGGATCCACCACGGACGCAGCGGCAGCAGGAGTTGCCGTCCACGCTGCTGGCACCTGTACCTCACCGTTGACCTCGTGGCGGGGCCGGCGCATCATCGCCGCCAGCCTCGCCCGAAGCTCGCGTGGCCTGAACGGTTTGGCGATGTAATCGTCCGCTCCCGCGTTCAGCGCCGACAGGAGGTCCGGCTCTTCGGTCCTGCCAGTCAGCATCACCACGTAGGCATCGCTGAAATAGCGGATCCGCCGTAGCACTTCAAACCCATCAATGTCAGGGAGGCCGATGTCCAACGTGACCACGCTGGCTTGCTTATGCCGCACAACTTCTACGCCCTCCCGCCCGTCAACGGCGGTGTGGACCTCAAAACCTGCCTGAGTCAGAACGCCCTCCAGAAGGTTGCGAATATCCACGTCATCTTCGATTACTACTGCTACTCCAAGATCGTCCATTGTTATCCCCATGCCAGGTGGAAATGCCCCCCATCAGCCCAGCGCCAATGCCATCTCCACTCCAACTGTCTCTACGCTACAAGCAAGGATGACCGATGACACGCTTTTTCTCTTTCATCTTGCCAAAGTCAATTATGATGACACCAGAAGTACATTCCAGGGACCAGGAAGGCCGGGGGGCCGTGCTCTTGACGAATTCGCTCGCGAACTCATTTTGTACCGGACTAGGACCAAAGAACTTGGGCCTCTCTAGTGACTGATCGCCTCTTGCAGCGTGGCGCAGCGCGGTATTTCAGGCGCTTGGGTCCGCGCACCCAGGTCGCCTTGTGCCAGCTTCCGCTGACGCTGATCGTCGTTGCGGTAGCCGTGGCGACTCCTTTTGCCTGGCCCACCCTGCTGCATAATCCTGTCTATATTTCCGGCATAGTCCTCCACTGTCTACTTTTCGTGGGCTGCTTCCTCGTCCCATGGGAGCGGTTGAGTCCAAGCGCCTACCTGGTCATACCGGTGCTGGACCTGCTCGCCATCTGGCTTTCACGCAACGGTGCCGGGTCAATGTTGCCAGGCTTGGCGACACTCGCCATATTTCCGGTTATCTGGCTCGCAGCGTCGGGAATGCTCGCCCGCACCAGCATCATTTTGAGTGTTGTAGGGCCGGTACTCATCCTTCTTCCATCGTTATTGGGAAAATTCCCCAATTTCACAGCGTCGGACATCACGTCAATTGTTCTGCTGCCTCTCATGATGCTGGCCGTCGCACTGGCAATTCGCTTTGCCAGCGAGAACATGCGGCTCCAGCAGCGGCAGCTGCAGGAAAAAGACAAGGAACTCCGCGAAGCGCTGGCCGCCACCCGAGACCGCGAACAACTGCTAAAGACGATTCTGGACGCGACCGACGTCGGAATTGTCGCGGTGGATTCAGACGGTCAGCACCTGCTGACTAACAACCGCCAGAAAGTATTCGAGCAGGCTGCAAATCCCACGAACCGCAAGCTGGCGCCTCAGGAGGAAAATCAACTAATCTTCGCCCAAGATAAGCTGACGCCGCTGCCCCCGGACAAACGCCCGATCCGGCGGGCAATCGAGGGTGAATCTTTCGCGGATTACCTCGTCTGGATTGGAGAGGGAGCCGATCAGCGCGCTGTTTCCACAGCTGCCCGGCCAATGACGGACGACGGCGGCGGCTTCGCCGGAGCGGTGATCGTCTACAACGATGTGACTGGCCTAGTGGACGCCCTCGCGGCAAACGAAGATCTTGTATCCAATGTGTCCCACGAATTCAGGACACCGTTGAATTCCATCCTCGGAAACGTTGATCTGGTGCTCGAGGACGTGGAGGGAACGTCCAAGCTCTCTGCCCAACGCCTTGAGGTTGTAGTGCGTAACTCCGAGAGGCTGCTGGCCCTGGTATCGGACCTGATGCTGTCGGCTTCATCTGCCCTCAAGGTTTATCCGAAGCGGACAGACCTGGCCGGCCTGGTTGAGACCAGCATCGGCTCTGCCCGGGCCCAGGCAGATCAGTCCAACATCTCACTCGTGGCCAATGTTCCTTCGCCCCTCTGGGCTTACGCGGATCCGCTGAGGATCGGGCAGGCGCTCGACAACTTGGTTTCGAATGCCATCAAGTACTCCCCCGGTGGTGGCGTAGTGAGCATCAGTGCCCAAGGTACCGATGACTGGATCCAGCTACGTGTGAAGGACACCGGAATGGGGATGAGTGCCGAAGACTCTACAAATGTCTTCAAGCGATTCTTCCGCACAGACTCGGCGAGGGAAGCCTCGATTGCAGGCGCAGGGCTGGGGCTGTCCATCACCAAGACGATCGTTGAACGCCACGGCGGAGACATTTCCTGTGAGAGCCGCCCCGGTGAGGGCAGCACCTTCACTCTGAGGCTGCCGGCAGATGGGCCTCCCCCGTCATTCTGATCTTGAGCAAGTCTGCGCCAATCTTTGCGGGCATTTGATGTAATCCCTGGGAGCTCTTGTGGAGCGGTCGCAACAATGGGTTCAGCGGGACCAACCCCGCCAGATATCCAAGATCCGGTCTCAGGGGGCCCCACCATGAATAAAGCAATAAAAGGCGCAATCGCCGCCGGTGCCGCCGGCATCTTGCTTCTAGGCGGCGCAGGCACGTTCGCAGTCTGGTCAGATACAGCCACTGTGGATGCCGGCATGGTCTCCACTGGTCAGCTGAGCCTGTCGGTCGCCGCCGGTTCGTGGGCCGAGGCTACGCACGGTCCCATCGCTGACATCGGTACATTCCAGATAATTCCAGGCGACAGCCTCACGTACAACACCACCGTCACAGTCAAGGCCGAAGGTGAAAACCTCCACGCCGAGCTGACAGTACCCACTGTCCTTGTGGCGCCTGTCACCAATGACCTCGGTGCAACTGTCGCGGAACAGGATCTGGCCGTTGCCATGGTTATTGACTCAGAGTCCGTTGATGGAATCGAGGTGGAGGGCAACAGTGTGAGTTTCGACGCGGCCACTACGTACACGATTCCGGTCACAATCACTGTCGACTTCACGGATGTTGCCGTCAACATCGACCAGAACCTGAACATAGATCTGGAGTCCGCTCTGACATTCTCGCTCGAGCAGACGGCGTAGGGCGGGCATTAGGCCTGCATCACGATGAAAAACAGACTGTGGCTGACACTCGTTGGGGGGATGGTGCTCGTTATGTTGACAACAATGAGCACCACCGGGGCGCTTTGGCGCAACGAGGCCACAGTCGACGCTGGAACCGTCACCACCGGCAGCCTCGTGCTGCTGGTGGGCGGCCAGTCGTCACCCTATACATTCACCGCACTCAGCGCAGGTAACCTGACTCCTGGTCAAGCAGTGCGGGCACCGCTGACAGTCGGCAATGGAGGAAGCACGGACATGACATATGGCCTGACTTCTGTAACGGCTACCGCCGTTACCCCGGCCGATCAAAAACTGGCAGCTGCGCTGCTGTTAACGGTGACGATGGACGAGGTCTGCGGGCAAGCTCCATCGCAGGGAGTGGTTCTCCTTGACCGTGTGCCCGTCAATCCATCGGCGACATTCGCCGGGAGTCCGCTGGCGCCGTCGTCGTCCGAGACGCTTTGCATCGAAGTTGCCCTCAACGCCAACGCCCCGATCACCGCTGCTGCAGGCACCACATCCGTGACGTTTACCTTCAGGGGGGATCAAGAGTCATGAGCAGGAAGCACAGTGCAGCTGTTGACGACGCCGCCACCGGCATCGGCTGGTGGCTGCGGCAGATAGCGTCCTGGGTTCTCCTGCTCTCAATGTTTTCCTTGCTGGTGGTAGTGGTTGCAGTTCCGAGGTTTACAGGGTCAACTCCCTATACAGTTCTCACGGGTTCGATGCGCCCGGGCATGCCGCCGGGTAGCCTGGTGGTCACCCGTCCGGTCCAGGCTGCCGAGCTGAAAGTCGGCGACGCCATCACCTACCAGATCCGTTCGGGTGAACCTGAGGTGGTCACCCACCGGATCAAATCCATCTCCCGGACCCTGGGCGGCGAGGCGCTGTTCACCACGCAGGGGGATGCAAACCCGGTCCCCGATGAAACTCTGGTCAAGGCTCGCCAGATCCGCGGCGTGGTCTGGTACAGCATGCCTTTGCTGGGCTACGTCAACGTTTGGCTGACCGGTGAGCAGCACATCTGGGCCGTGGGCGTCGCCGTAGCCCTGTTGCTCGGTTACTCTGCTTTTATGTGCAACGCGGCAGTGGTCGAGTCGCGTCGTTCAAAGCGGCGGCCGGATCCCGCCCGGCTTCTGTCGGATGCTGGCGCAGGAGTGCCAAATGGGACGGCGTAGCGTAACCCCGCAGGGGGCCGTCTCCAGCGAAAGGAGCATCGGGCTCCGCGCGCTGCTGTCTGCAGGAATGGTCCTGGGCCTCGGCGCCGTGGGGACACTCGCGGCGTGGACCGACGAATCGACGGCAACTGCGACTTTCAGCGCCGGCACGCTTGACCTGAAACTCCGGACGCTGCCCGACGGAACACTGGCAGACTCCGTAGCGGTGACTTCCCTGGATATGACTGCCATGTATCCCGGCGTGAGCAAGGCTGCCATGGTGCAGGCCTCCAACTCGGGTTCGCTCCCGCTTACGTACACGGTGACAGGCTCCGCCGTGGCGGGTGCCGGCGGCCTGGGCGGTAACCTCGGCACATCGCTGCTGGTCGGTGTGTACTCCGGCGGATCCGCCAGCAACACGGCGACGACGGGTTCATGCACGGGCACACGAATCGGTACTACAGACGTTACCCTCGTCGGTACATTGATCTCGGTTCCCCGCACCCTTGCGCCGGCCGGCACTGAGAACCTTTGCCTCGTGGTATCCCTGCCAGCCAATGCTGCCAGCAACCTCCAAGGTACAAGCACCACGGCCACCTTTACCTTCAACGCCGGCGTGGGGAGCTGAGCGGACATGCGCAGACTCTCACGCGTCCAGAACAATCTGCTGACCCTGGGTGCCATTCTCGGTGCGCTCTGCCTCCTGGCGGCCATTGTTGCTGTGTTGATCGGCGCCAAGCCGCTGGTTTTCCGCTCGGGCTCCATGGCGCCCGCCATCCCCACCGGTGCTCTGGGGATCAGCATCCCGGTAGAGGCCGCCGCCCTCCGGGCCGGGGACGTCATCAGCGTCGAAACCGCCGCCGGGGTGCGCATCACCCACCGGCTAGTGCAGGCGGACGTTTCCGGAGACACGGCAACGGTAACGCTTAAAGGCGACGCGAATTCAATCCCCGACGCCGAGCCCTACGTTCTCCGCACAACGGAGCGGGTGATAGCCCACGCTCCGCTGCTGGGTTATGCCGTGGCCTGGCTGAGCAGTTCCGCCGCGGTCTTCGCCGGCGGACTCTTCACCGCCTACCTGTTCTATCTGGCTTTCGGTGCTCCAAAACGCCGGGGTTCCCGGCTGGAGCCACCGCAGCCAGAAAGCAGGCCCCAGGGCGGACGTCGTGCCCGCCGTTCCGGCCGCCGTGCCACGAGGCTGACGGCCATGTCGCTGGTAAGTCTCGGTGTCCTCACCGGAGGTGCCCTCCACACCGCTGCACCGAGCCAGGCAGCCTTCACCGATGGCGCACTGGCGACCGGGCAGTTCACCGCGACGCAGTTGCCATCCCCGACGCTTGTATGCATTCAGGACGGAAACAACATCAGATTGAGGTTGACCCGCTCAGGCAGCCTCGCCACGGATTACGCCCTAGTCACTTTAGTCCCAAACGAATCGTGGTCTTCTGGGCTTTGGCCCGGGACAACGGTGACCGTCACCATAGATGCCGACGATAATGCCTTCGATGGCTACAGGCAGGAAAGAGCAATCCAGTTTCAGGCCGCGCAATGGCTACATTCCTGGGTTTCAACTCCGGCCTCCTCACTCACGGTCCAGTACACTCCTAAAGCCCTCCTTGGCCTCGTTCCCGCCAGCCTGGACTGCCCATAAGGAAGCTACTTCCGCACCGCCCGCGTCAGCTCAGCCCTGGCCAGCATCTCGTCCTCGGAAGGGTAGGCCACTTCCTCAAGTACCAGCGGGTGCGGCGCGGCGAGGATGGACTTGGCGTCCCGCTTCTTCGCCAGGAGCCGGTCGTGGAGCCACCCCGGCTCCTCCACTCCCTCACCCACATACAGGGCCGACCCAACCAGGGCGCGGACCATATTGTGGCAGAACGCATCAGCCTGCACGGTAGCCACAATGACGCCATCCTCCCCGCGCTCGAACTCAAAGCGCTGGAGTTCACGGATGGTGGTGGCCCCCTCCCGCGGCTTGCAGTAGGACAGGAAATTCTGCAGTCCCAGCAACTGTGAGGCGCCCTCGTTCAGGAGGTCAACGTCCAGCGGATTCCTGTGCCACAGGGTGAAGTACCGTTCGAGCGGGTCCCACAGGGCAGGACCGTCCGCGATGCGGTAGCTGTAACGCCGCCACAGGGCAGAGAACCGTGCATCGAATCCCACCGGGGCCATACTCACGAGGTGCACCTCAATGGCCCCCGTGAGGTCGCCCAGCCCGCGGCTGAGCGCTCCGCGCAGCCGCCGCAGCAGCGCGACGGCCGGATCCAGCTCCACTCCCCTGTTCAGCCCCACCCACTCGGCCTCAGTCAGGTCGAGGTGCACCACCTGGCCACGGGCGTGCACACCGGCATCGGTGCGTCCCGCCACGGTGACCCGCACGGGCCGGCGGACCAGCAGTTCCAGCGCCTCCTCCAAGACGCCCTGGACGGTGCGCAGCCCCGGCTGCAGGGCCCACCCGCTGAAGGGGCCGCCGTCGTACGATAAATCAAGCCGGATACGCAAAAACCCGCCGCCCCCTGTAACGGGGGCCGCGGGTTTTTGGTGGTTCATAGACACAAGTCTATGCGAAGGAATCAGCGAATTACTTCGCGTCCTTTTCCTCGGCAGCGGGAGTCTCAGCAGCTTCCTCAGCGGCCGGGGCCTCTTCGTTTGCAGCTTCGGTCTCGGCAGCTTCAGCCTCAGCAGCTTCGGTCTCTACAACCTCAGCTTCGGGAGCCTCTTCGGCAGCCGGAGCGGCAGCAGCTGCTTCCTTCTTGTCGGCGTCGTGCTTGGCAGCGGAGGTAGCCTCGGCTACGACGGCCTGCTTGGCGGAAACCGGCTCAAGAACCAGCTCGATGACAGCCATGGGAGCGTTGTCGCCCTTACGGTTGCCGATCTTGGTGATGCGGGTGTAGCCGCCGTCGCGGTTCTCCACTGCCTGTGCAATGTCGGTGAACAGCTCGTGGACGACGCCCTTGTTGCTGATCAGGCCGAGTACACGACGGCGGGAAGCCAGGTCGCCGCGCTTGGCGAATGTTACCAGGCGCTCGGCGTACGGCTTGAGCCGCTTGGCCTTGGTCACCGTGGTGGTGATCCGCTTGTGCTCGAACAGTGCTGCTGCCAGGTTCGCGAGCATAAGACGCTCGTGAGCCGGGCCGCCTCCGAGGCGCGGACCCTTAGTGGGGGTAGGCATAATTGTTTCTCCTCATATGGAAGCCGTGGGCTGGACACACCATGGTGCCCGGCCCGCGGCCAAGATCTGTTTTAGAGTTCGTCGTCGCCGAAGGCGGCGTCGTCCTCTTCAATTGCTGCGGCGCGTGCTGCGAGGTCAAAACCGGGAGGCGAGTCCTTGAGGGACAGGCCCAGTTCAACCAGCTTTGCCTTGACCTCGTCAATGGACTTCGCACCGAAGTTACGGATGTCCATCAGGTCAGCCTCGGAGCGGGCTACGAGTTCACCCACGGTGTGGATGCCCTCACGCTTGAGGCAGTTGTAGGAACGGACGGTGAGGTCCAGATCCTCGATCGGCAAGGCCATGTCCGCTGCCAAGGCAGCATCCGTCGGCGACGGGCCAATCTCAATACCTTCAGCTGCGGTGTTCAGCTCGCGGGCCAGACCGAAGAGTTCCACCAGGGTGGTACCTGCGGAAGCAACGGCATCGCGGGGGGCGATGGCCTGCTTGGTCTCGACGTCGACAATGAGCTTGTCGAAGTCGGTGCGCTGCTCAACACGGGTTGCTTCCACGCGGAAAGTAACCTTCAGCACCGGCGAGTAGATCGAGTCGACCGGGATACGGCCGATCTCGGAGTCGCCGGACTTGTTCTGAGCTGCCGAAACGTAGCCGCGGCCGCGCTCGATGGTCAGTTCGAGTTCGAACTTGCCCTTCGAGTTCAGCGTGGCAATGTGCAGATCCGGGTTGTGGAATTCGACGCCGGCCGGCGGAGCGATGTCCGCGGCGGTGACGACTCCGGGGCCCTGCTTGCGCAGGTAAGCAACAACCGGCTCGTCGTGCTCGGAGGAAACCGACAGGCTCTTGATGTTCAGGATGATCTCAGTGACATCTTCCTTGACACCCGGAACCGTGGTGAACTCGTGCAGCACGCCATCGATCCGGATGCTGGTTACAGCAGCACCGGGGATGGAAGAGAGCAGGGTACGGCGGAGGGAGTTTCCGAGGGTGTAGCCGAAGCCCGGTTCCAGCGGCTCAATGATGAAACGCGAACGGTTTTCGGAGACTACCTCTTCGGAGAGGGTGGGGCGCTGTGCAATGAGCACTTAGGTTTCCTTTCGGCGAGCATCCGCTATATGACGCAACACAGGTGGTGGAAATTCGGTCTGAAGACTTAACGCGGCTGGGCTTGCCCGGACCGTGACGGTCCGGGCAAGCTCCTGCTGCGGGAAAGGCTTAGACGCGGCGGCGCTTGGGCGGACGGCAGCCGTTGTGCGCAGCGGGGGTGACGTCCTGGATGGAGCCAACCTCCAGGCCAGCGGCCTGCAGCGATCGGATTGCGGTCTCGCGTCCGGATCCCGGTCCCTTGACGAAAACGTCAACCTTGCGCATGCCGTGCTCCTGTGCACGCTTGGCAGCAGCTTCGGCAGCCATCTGGGCGGCGAACGGGGTGGACTTGCGTGAGCCCTTGAAGCCAACCTCACCTGAGGAAGCCCAAGAGATAACAGCGCCGTTCGGGTCCGTGATGGACACGATGGTGTTGTTAAAAGTGCTCTTGATGTGCGCCTGGCCAAGCGCGATATTCTTCTTGTCCTTCTTACGCGGCTTGCGAACCGCGCCACGAGTCTTCGGGGGCATTTTTTCTCCTACAGAAAGTTATCGGGGGAGGCGATCGTTAATCCCGCAGGGATTAACGTGCCTTCTTCTTGCCGGCGACGGTACGCTTCGGGCCCTTGCGGGTACGTGCGTTGGTCTTCGTACGCTGTCCGCGTACGGGCAGGCCCTTGCGGTGGCGCAGGCCTTCGTAGCTGCCGATTTCAACCTTGCGGCGGATATCTGCTGCTACTTCGCGGCGAAGGTCACCCTCAACCTTGTAGTTGCCTTCAATGTAGTCACGCAGCTCAACCAGCTGGGTATCAGTCAGGTCCTTGACGCGAACGTCAGCGCTGATGCCAGTGGCAGCCAGGGTTTCGTGTGCACGGGTCTTACCCACGCCGTAGATGTAAGTAAGCGCAATTTCCAGCCGCTTTTCGCGGGGAATGTCTACGCCAGCGAGACGAGCCATAGTGGCACTACTCCTTGAATAAACCGGAGGTCGTAGGCAGTACACCCGCACGTTCTGTGCGGCCCCAGCCTCCGACCGGGGGTTAGCTGTCCGGGCTCATACGTCCCAATTCAGCTTGTGCTGCCTTTATTTACTTGCGTGGGTTAGCAACCCAGGATTTCCTTCGGGAAGGAAATTAGCCCTGGCGCTGCTTGTGGCGCGGGTTCTCGCAGATCACCATGACCCGGCCATTACGGCGGATCACTTTGCACTTTTCGCAGATCTGCTTGACGCTCGGCTTGACCTTCATGGCATTCCTTTGCGTGTGGCAGTTGGTCAACTGGAGCAGCTGTTCCTATAAGCAGCAGCCGCCCAGCAATTTACTTGTAGCGGTAGACGATACGACCCCGAGTGAGGTCATAAGGGCTCAGTTCCACCACTACCCGGTCCTCAGGGAGAATCCTGATGTAGTGCTGGCGCATCTTGCCTGAGATGTGTGCCAGAACGATGTGCTTGTTGGTGAGCTCAACGCGAAACATCGCGTTAGGCAGCGCCTCAGTCACAACGCCCTCGATCTCAATGACCCCGTCCTTCTTGGCCATACCCTCCGCTAACTGTTGTTGCCGCAGCCCTCCGGATTGCACCGGGCATGACTACAGACGTATTTTGATTGATTGATTGTCACCAACCGGACCGCAAATAGGCGTGGCAGGGCAGACAACCAACAAACAACACTACGCCACTTTGGCGTGAATGTTAAATCCAGCCATGTTAGCGCAATGTGTCCCCGTATGCACCATATTCGCCCGCCGGAGTTGTGATCGCCTCCGCATTGGAGACACCGTCGAGGATGGCCAGGCGCACGACGTCGGCTGCCGCACTCTGCAAAGTAATAAGACCCATCTGCCGGGCAGCTTCGGTACTGCGGTCCAGCTTGATCCCGCCTGTAGCCAGGCAGAAAACGGTATCCCCGTCCGCCAGGGTATGGGACGGGTTCAAAGCCCTGGCAATCCCGGCATGCGCAGCAGACGCCGTCCGCTTACACTCGGCCACATCGAGGACGGCATTCGTCGCAACTACTACCAGCGTCGTATTGAGAGCTTGTGGCTCCGGCGCTGCCGGGGCTGCAACCCTCGGCGTGCTCGCTCGTTCCTCGCTTAGACGCACGCTGCCGGGTCCCAACCCCGTCTGCTCGGTCCCAGTGTCACCACCCACATCATTCACGACGAAAGGCAGACCCAGCGCATTCACCACGGCCAGCGCCCCGACAACCACGCCGTTATCCAGCGTGACCGAGGCGGTACCCACTCCCCCTTTGAACTGGCGGCGTCCAATGAGCGCCCCGGTGCCGGCTCCTACGTTGCCGCGTCCGACGTCGTGCCCTTCCTTCTCGGCAGCGGCGGCAGCGGCTGCCGCGTAGCCCATGCCGGCGTCGGGACGGGCGGCGAAGTCGCCGCCGCGGCCAAGGTCAAAGATGGCGGCGGCGGGGACGATGGGCACAACGCCACCGGAGATCGCGAAGCCCCGGCCGTTCTCCTCGCACCATTGCTGGGCGCCGTGTGCTGTGACCAGGCCGTAAGCGCTGCCGCCTGTCAGGACCACCGCATCAACGGCTGACGTCAGCGTGGTGGGATCCAAAGCGTCGGTCTCATGCGTTCCCGGACCACCGCCACGGACGTCCACGGAGCCAACCGTTCCCGGCGGCGGCAGGACCACGGTCACACCGCTCAGCCAACCGCCGCCGGACTTTTGCGCATGGCCGACCAGGATTCCCGGCACGTCAGTAATCTTGGAAGTCATGGCCCCATTCTGCCCTCCAAAAGTCCTGAGGACGCGGAAAATCCCTGGGGACACCCGAATTTCAGTGTCCCCAGGGATTTTGCGTGTCCTTGGGAAAAAACGCGTGTCCTAGGGGATGGGAACGGGGACGACGCCGAGCGGCACCAGGTGCGCGGCTCCGCCGTCGGGGGCGGACAGCACCCAGATGCCCTTCTCGTGCACCGCCACCGAATGCTCCCACTGGCACGAGCGCTGTCCGTCCGTGGTCACCACGGTCCAGTCATCGTCCAGGACGGCGGTCTCGATGCTGCCGCGGACCAGCATGGGCTCAATCGCAAGGCACAGGCCGGGCCGCAGCTTGGGCCCGCGGTGACTGGTGCGGTAGTTGAGCACGTCCGGCGGCATGTGCATCTCCGAGCCGATACCGTGGCCGACATAGTCTTCCAGGATGCCAAGCGGCTTGCCCGGCACCGAGGACACGTAGTCATCGATGGCCGCGCCGATATCGCCCACGTGGCTTCCGGTGGCCGTCGCCGCAATGCCGCGCCACATCGCCGCCTGCGTAACGTCGGACAGTCGTTGGTCTTCGGGATCGGCCACGCCCACGATCACGGTGCGGGCCGAGTCGGAGTGCCAGCCGTCCACAATCGCGCCGCCGTCGATCGAGATGATGTCGCCGTCGTTGAGGACACGGCCGCTGGGGATGCCGTGGACAACCTCCTCGTTGACGGAGGTGCAGATGGTGGCCGGGAAGCCGTGGTAGCCCAGGAAGTTCGACTTGGCGCCTGCCTCGTTGAGCACTGCGGCAAACACGTCATCCAGGTGCTTGGTGGTGACACCCGGAACGGCCGCGGCCACTGCAGCGTCCAACGCACGGCTCAGGACAAGGCCTGCCTCGTGCATGGTGCGCAGCTGGGCATTTGTTTTGTATTCGATACGGGGCTGGCCGAAAGCCATGCTGTGTCCTCTCAATGGCTGAGGCTCCTCCCGGATGCCGGGAGGAGCCTCGGATAACTCTTGCCTGGATCAGGCTGCCTGTGCTGCCTTAATGGCCTGCATCACGCGGTTGGTGACCTCGTCGATGCCGCCGATGCCGTCCACCTGGGTCAGGATGCCGCGCTCGGCGTACTTGGCCACGACGGCCTCGGTCTGCTCGTGGTAGAGGTCCAGCCGGTGGCGGATGACGGCTTCGTTGTCGTCGCTCCGGCCCGTTTCCTTGGCACGGCCGAGGAGACGGGTCACCAGCTCCTCGTCGTCGGCCGTCAGCTGCAGGACGACGTCGAGCTTCTGCTCACCGTCCGCCAGAATCTGGTCCAGGTAGTCAACCTGCGCAGTGGTGCGCGGGTAGCCGTCCAGCAGGAAGCCGTCCTCGACGTCGGCCTCGCTGAGCCGGTCCCGCACCATTTTGTTGGTCACGCTGTCCGGAACGAAATCTCCGTTGTCCATGTACTTCTTGGCTTCGATGCCAAGCGGCGTCTCGCCCTTCACATTGGCGCGGAAAATGTCACCAGTGGAGATCGCAACAACGCCGAGGCGCTCCGAAATGCGTTCCGCCTGCGTTCCTTTTCCCGAACCCGGAGGTCCAATAATCAACATTCTCGTCATCGCAAAAGCCCTTCGTAGTGACGTTGCTGTAGTTGCGCGTCTATTTGTTTGACGGTCTCAAGCCCAACGCCCACCATGATCAGGATCGAGGTGCCACCGAACGGGAAGTTCTGGTTCGCGTTAATCAGTACCAGTGCCACCAGCGGAATCAGCGCCACAAAGCCCAGGTAGAGGGCGCCGGGCAGGGTGATCCGGGAGAGCACGTACTGGAGGTAGTCCGCCGTCGGCTTGCCGGCACGGATACCTGGGATGAAGCCGCCGTACTTCTTCATGTTGTCCGAGACCTCTTCAGGGTTGAAGGTGATCGCGACATAGAAGTAGGTGAAAAATACAATCATGGCGAAGTAGAGCGCCATGTAGATCGGGTGGTCACCGCGGGTCAGGTTGTTGTTGATCCACTCCACCCAAGGCTGCAGCTGCTCGCCGGGTTTGGGCTGGTTGAACTGTGAGATCAGGCCCGGCAGATAAAGCATGGACGAAGCGAAGATCACGGGGATCACGCCTGCCATGTTCACCTTGATGGGGATGTAGGTGCTGGTGCCGCCCACAGTGCGGCGGCCGATCATCCGCTTGGCGTACTGCACCGGGACCCGGCGCTGCGACTGCTCCACAAAGACCACCAGGGCAACGGTCACCAGGCCGATGGCCAGCACCATAAAGAAGGTCCCGGGGCCCTGGGAGGACCAGATGGCTCCAAGGGAGGTGGGGAACGTTGCAGCGATCGAGGTGAAGATGAGCAGCGACATCCCGTTGCCCACACCCTTTTCGGTGACGAGCTCGCCCATCCACATGATCAGGCCGGTACCAGCCGTCAGTGTGATGATAAGCAGGATCGTGGTGATAACAGTGTTATCCGGAATGATTGGAAGGTTGCAGCCCGGGAGCAGCTGTCCTGAACGTGCCAGCGACACCAACGTCGTGGCGTTCAGCAGGCCCAGCGCGATGGTGAGGTACCGGGTGTACTGGGTCAGCTTGGACTGCCCGGACGCACCCTCCTCGTAGAGCTGCTGGAACCGGGGAATAACCACCCGGAGCAGCTGCACAATGATGCTGGCCGTGATGTACGGCATGATGCCCAGGGCGAAGATGGACACCTGGAGCAATGCACCGCCACTGAACAGGTTGACGAGCTGGTAAAGCCCGCCTGCGGTCTGACCGTTCTGCAAGCATTGCTGGACATTCTGGTAGTTCACACCAGGCGAGGGAATGAAGGCACCCAAGCGGAAGATTGTGATGATTGCCAGCGTGAACAACAACTTGCGTCGCAGATCAGGCGTGCGAAAGGCCCGGCCAAATGCGCTAAGCAAGCGTCCTCCTGTGTTGTAAATATGAGTGGTGTGATGGGTCTCAATAATCCCAACAACCGAGTCTAACGGGTCTATGCGCGATGCGAACAATCCGCAGGTCCCGCCCATGAAAAACTCCCGGTACGCCGGACCCTGAGGCCCCGCATACCGGGAGTTTACAACGGGCATTAGCCCACCGGCTCTAGAGAGCGGTGGTGCTTCCGCCTGCTGCAGCAATCTTTTCAGCGGCGCTGGCCGAGAATGCGTGGGCGGTGACGTCAACCTTGACGGTGATGTCGCCGGTGCCAAGCACCTTGACGGGCTGGTTCTTGCGAACGGCACCCTTTTCGACCAGGTTCTCCACGGTGACTGCGCCACCTTCCGGGAACAGCTCGTTGAGCTTGTCCAGGTTTACAACCTGGAACTCAACCCGGAACGGGTTCTTGAAGCCGCGCAGCTTCGGGAGGCGCATGTGCAGCGGCAGCTGGCCGCCGGCAAAGCCAGCCTTGATCTGGTAGCGGGCCTTCGTACCCTTGGTACCGCGACCGGCGGTCTTACCCTTGGAACCTTCACCACGACCCACACGGGTCTTGGCGGTCTTGGCACCCGGGGCAGGACGCAGGTGGTGAACCTTCAGGGCGTTCTGCTTCTCAGCGGCGCTCTGTGCCTTTTCGGCGGTCTTCTTCTCTGCCATTTACTTCGCCTCCTCTACCTTTACCAGGTGCGGAACCGTGTTGAGCATTCCAACGGTCACGGCGTCGGCGGTGCGGACAACGGTGTGTCCGATCCGCTTCAGGCCGAGGGACCGAAGGGTGTCGCGCTGGTTCTGCTTGCCGCCAATGGCGGACTTGATCTGAGTGATCTCCAACTGAGTGTCGGAGGGAATCAGGTTCTTAGCCATGGCTTAGACACCCGCCTTCTGGTTCAGGAGAGCCTTTACCATTGCCGGCGGAGCAACCTCGTCCAGCGGCAGGCCGCGGCGTGCTGCCACTGCTGCCGGCTCTTCGAGCTGCTTCAGCGCCGCAACCGTCGCGTGGACGATGTTGATGGCGTTGGAGGAGCCCAGCGACTTGGAGAGGATGTCGTGGATGCCCACGCACTCCAAGATGGCGCGGACCGGACCACCGGCAATAACACCGGTACCGGCGGAAGCCGGACGCAGCATTACGACGCCGGCAGCAGCCTCACCCTGAACGCGGTGCGGGATGGTGTTGCCAATGCGGGGAACGCGGAAGAAGGACTTCTTAGCTTCCTCAACGCCCTTCGCGATTGCGGCAGGAACTTCCTTAGCCTTGCCGTAGCCAACGCCGACCATACCGTTGCCGTCACCAACGACGACCAGGGCGGTGAAGCTGAAGCGACGACCACCCTTGACCACCTTGGAAACACGGTTGATGGTGACAACGCGCTCAATGAACTGGCTCTTCTCAGCTTCGCGGCCACCATCGCGGCCGCCACGGCCACCACGGTCTCCGCGGCCCTGGCCCTTGTCGCCACGCTCGCCACGACGAGCGCCACCACGGCGGTCATCGGCAGCAGCGGGGGCAGTGGTCTCAGTGGCCGGAGCAGCTACGGCTTCAGTCGCCTTCTGATCTGCAGACACAGTGTCCTTTTCCTTGTTTGCTTCCGTCACAGTGACAGCCCACCTTCACGTGCACCGTCAGCGACGGCGGCGATCCGGCCGTGGTACTTGTTACCACCGCGGTCAAAGACAACGGCTTCGACACCGGCAGCCTTCGCACGCTCGGCAACCAGCTCGCCAACGCGCTTGGCCTTGGCAGTCTTGTCA
The DNA here is from genome assembly GCF_030815585.1 of Arthrobacter pascens. Classification (NCBI taxonomy): domain Bacteria; kingdom Bacillati; phylum Actinomycetota; class Actinomycetes; order Micrococcales; family Micrococcaceae; genus Arthrobacter; species Arthrobacter pascens. Next base: position 941,241 of record NZ_JAUSWY010000001.1, on the reverse strand, counting down.
CCGTCGAATGCACGAAGATCGGCTTCCAGTGTGGACGCGCTCGCTACGGTCAGGCCCTTGGTGTCATCGACAACCTGGACGAATACGTGGCGTGCGGAACGGTTGACGACCAGACGAGGACGTACAGCCGTACCGGAGATGCGCTTGCGGATACGAAGCTGGCGGCGGCTGCGCGAAGCAGATTTGCTCTTGTTCGTACGCTTCTTATTAATTGAGATGGCCATGGTTACTTACCAGCCTTTCCGACCTTGCGGCGGATGACTTCGCCGGCGTAACGGATGCCCTTGCCCTTATAGGGGTCCGGCTTCCGCAGCTTGCGAATGTTGGCAGCAACCTCGCCGACCTGCTGCTTGTTGATACCTGAAACAGAGAGCTTGGTCGGGGTCTCAACTGCAAAGGTGATGCCGTCCGGTGCGGAGACGCTTACCGGGTGGCTGTAGCCGAGAGCGAACTCAAGGTCAGATCCCTTGGCCTGAACGCGGTAACCAGTACCAACGATTTCAAGCTTCTTCTCGTAGCCCTTGGTAACGCCCTCGATCATGTTGGAGATCAGAGTGCGGGTCAGGCCGTGGAGTGAACGGGAGGCGCGCTCGTCGTTCGGGCGGGCGACAGTCAGGGTCTCTGCTTCCAGGGAAACCTCGATCGGGCTGGCCACAGTGTGGTTCAGCTCGCCTTTGGCACCCTTGACGCTGACGACAGAGCCGTCAACCTTGACCTCAACGCCGGCCGGAACGGTGATGGGGAGACGTCCAATACGTGACATTATTCTCTTCCTTTCCCGTTACCAGACGTAGGCGAGGACTTCGCCGCCCACGCCCTTCTTGCCGGCTTGCTTGTCAGTCAACAGGCCGGAAGAGGTGGACAGGATTGCGACACCCAGGCCACCGAGCACGTGCGGCAGGTTGGTGGACTTCGCGTAAACGCGCAGTCCCGGCTTGGAAATACGACGAACACCAGCGATGGAACGCTCGCGGTTCGGACCGAACTTAAGCTCAAGGGTCAGCTTCTTGCCAACCTCAGCGTCTTCTTCTTTCCAGGAGGCGATGTAACCTTCGGCCTTCAGGATGTCGGCAACGCGTGCCTTGAGCTTGCTGTACGGCATGGTCACGGAATCGTGGTATGCCGAGTTTGCATTGCGCAGACGCGTAAGCATGTCTGCGACAGGATCTGTCATTGTCATGTTGGGCTCTTGCCCTTCCTCATAACGGTTTCCTCGACGCCGCTTCTGCAGTTACCTGCAAAGTTGCTTCGAAGGACCTTTTACGTAGTTAGATTAGTCTTCGGCCTTGAACGGGAAACCAAGCGCCTTCAGCAGCGCACGGCCTTCGTCATCGGTCTTGGCAGTGGTGACAACCGTGATGTCCATGCCGCGAGTGCGGTCGATGGAATCCTGGTCGATTTCGTGGAACATAACCTGCTCGGTCAGACCGAAGGTGTAGTTGCCGTTGCCGTCGAACTGCTTGCCGCTGAGGCCGCGGAAGTCGCGGATACGGGGCAGAGCCAGCGTGACCAGGCGGTCCAGGAATTCCCACATGCGGTCCCCACGCAAGGTTGCGTGGGCGCCGATGGGCATGCCTTCGCGCAGCTTGAACTGTGCGATCGACTTGCGGGCCTTGGTTACCTGCGGCTTCTGGCCGGTGATCAGGGTCAGATCGCGGACAGCGCCGTCGATCAGCTTGGAGTCCTTGGCGGCATCTCCAACACCCATGTTCACAACGACCTTCACCAGGCGGGGAACCTGGTTGACGTTCTCGTACTTGAATTCCTCAATGAGCGTGCTCTTGATGGAATCGGCGTACTTGGTCTTCAGACGAGGAACGATCTTCGTTGCCGGAGTCTCGAGAGTCTCAGTCATTAGATGTCCTTCCCGGAGCTCTTGGCCACGCGTACGCGCACTTCACGCTTCACGCCATCGCGCTCAACGGTCTCGGTGCGGAAACCGACGCGGGTGGGCTTCTTGGTGGACGGGTCAACCAGAGCCACGTTGGAGATGTGGATCGAAGCCTCAACAACCTCGATGCCACCGGTCTTGGTGCCGCGCTGCGACTGACCGACCTTGGTGTGCTTGGTTACGCGGTTAATGCCTTCAACCAACACGCGGTTGGTGTCCGGGAATACGCGCAGAACCTTGCCCTGCTTGCCTCGGTCGCCGCCGCGCTCAGCCTTGGCGCCAGTGATGACCTGAACGAGGTCACCCTTTTTGATCTTAGCCATGGACTAGAGCACCTCCGGAGCCAGAGAAACGATCTTCATGAACTTCTTGTCACGGAGTTCACGACCAACCGGTCCGAAGATACGGGTACCGCGGGGGTCACCGTCTGCCTTCAGGATCACAGCTGCGTTCTCGTCAAACTTGATGTAGGAACCATCCGCACGGCGGCGTTCCTTCTTGGTACGGACGATGACTGCCTTGACAACATCACCCTTCTTTACGTTGCCGCCCGGGATTGCGTCCTTGACGGTAGCGACGATGACGTCGCCAATGCCTGCGTAGCGACGGCCAGATCCACCGAGAACGCGAATGGTAAGGATTTCCTTAGCACCCGTGTTGTCGGCGACCTTGAGTCGCGACTCCTGCTGAATCACTATTTACTCCTTGCGTCGCGCTGGTTCTCAGACCGAAAATCTTCCTACGGAATGAGCCTTGCGGAACGGTTGATCGGGGTGTCTCTTGACCTGCCTGGATTTTGCCAGACCAGGCCTAAACGCCCGTGCCAAAAACATTTGCTTCCCAGGCCGATCCAGACGGTGCTGGAGCGCGAGGGGGCACTATGCCGTGGCACGATTGTTTACGAGGTAGATGACAGCGCACGAACGGCGCCATACAAACTCAATATCCTAGCACAGTTCGGCCCAGCCCCCATATCACAAAGTCGGCGCTCCCCCCGCAAAACCAGGCCGCCGCCGTCGTCCGTTCCACAACAGCGCGAACTGGCAGCTAATGACCTCTCACGGCGAATTTGAGGGTATTTGCTGCCAGTTCGCGTCAGCTGCCCCGGAAACGCGGAAACCCCCGCTCCCAAAGGGAACAGGGGTTTCCGGCGCAGTGCCCCGGAAGGCGATGCTGCAGGTGTTATTTGGCCTTCTCGAGGATCTCCACAAGCCGCCAGTTCTTGGTGGCGGACAGCGGGCGGGTCTCAGCGATGACAACGAGGTCGCCGATGCCGGCGGTGTTCTCTTCGTCGTGTGCCTTGACCTTCGAGGTGCGGCGGATGACCTTGCCGTACAGAGCGTGCTTCACGCGGTCTTCAACCTGGACAACGATGGTTTTTTCCATCTTGTCAGAGACCACGTAGCCGCGACGCGTCTTACGGTAACCGCGCTGCTCAGCCGTAGCTTCCGCAGCAGAAACAGTTTCCGTCACGTTCTCGTCCTTTTCACTCACTTGGCGTCCTCCTCGGTCTCAACCGTTTCAGCCTTCTCGGCCTTTTTGGTTGTTGACTTCTTGGACTTCTTTTCTTCCTTGGCTTCCACAACCGGTGCGGCAACCTCGGCACGAATGCCCAGTTCGCGCTCACGGAGAACGGTGTAGATGCGTGCGATGTCCTTCTTTACCGCGCGCAGACGACCGTGGTTCTCCAGCTGACCGGTGGCGGACTGGAAACGCAGGTTGAACAGCTCTTCCTTAGCCTTACGGAGTTCTTCAACGAGGCGCTCGTTGTCGAACGTGTCCAGCTGTGCGGATGCAAGTTCCTTGGATCCTACTGCCATTTCTATTCACCACCTTCGCGACGCAAAATGCGTGCCTTCAACGGGAGCTTGTGGATTGCCAGGCGCAGTGCCTCGCGAGCTACCGATTCTTCGACGCCGGAGATCTCAAAGAGAACCCGGCCCGGCTTGACGTTAGCGACCCACCATTCCGGCGAACCCTTACCGGAACCCATGCGGGTTTCGGCAGGCTTCTTCGTGAGGGGACGGTCCGGGTAGATGTTGATCCAGACCTTACCGCCACGCTTGATGTGGCGGGTCATCGCGATACGTGCAGACTCGATCTGACGGTTGGTTACGTATGCCGGGCTCAGAGCCTGGATGCCGTACTCACCGAAGGAGACCTTGGTGCCGCCCGTGGCAGCGCCGGAACGACCCGGGTGGTGCTGCTTACGGTGCTTGACTCGACGTGGGATAAGCATTTAAGCCTGTCCTCCTTCTACTGCAGCAGGTGCAGCCTCAACAGCCGGAGCTTCGGCAGCAGGAGCTGCTTCGGCGGCCGGACGGTCGGGACGACGGCGGCGGTCACCACGGTCAGCGCCACCCGGGCGGCCCGGACGGTCACTGGCGCCGCGGCCACGGGACGGAGCAGCAGCTGCCTGCTGAGCCAGTTCCTTGGCAGTGACGTCACCCTTGTAGATCCAGACCTTCACGCCGATGCGGCCGAAGGTGGTCTTGGCCTCGTAGAAGCCATAGTCGATGTTCGCGCGGAGGGTGTGCAGGGGCACACGGCCTTCGCGGTAGAACTCCGAGCGGGACATTTCAGCGCCGCCCAGTCGACCGGAGCAGGCGATACGGATGCCCTTGGCACCTGCACGCTGTGCGGACTGCATGGCCTTCTTCATCGCACGGCGGAACGCCACGCGGGAAGTCAGCTGCTCAGCAACGCCCTGGGCAACAAGCTGTGCTTCCATCTCGGGGTTCTTGACCTCGAGGATGTTCAGCTGGACCTGCTTGCCCGTAAGCTTTTCGAGCTCGCCGCGGATGCGGTCTGCTTCTGCTCCGCGGCGGCCGATAACGATGCCGGGACGTGCCGTGTGGATATCCACGCGTACACGGTCACGGGTGCGCTCGATCTCAACCTTGGCGATACCGGCGCGCTCCATGCCAACAGACATGAGCTGGCGGATACGGATGTCTTCGCGAACGAAGTCCTTGTACCGCTGTCCGGCCTTGGTGCTGTCAGCGAACCAGTGCGATACGTGATCGGTGGTGATGCCGAGTCGGAACCCGTGCGGGTTTACTTTCTGTCCCACTTAGCGAGCCTCCTCTTTCTCCGGGGTAGCGACTACCACGGTGATGTGGCTGGTGCGCTTCTTGATCTGAAATGCACGACCCTGGGCACGCGGCTGGAACCGCTTCATGGTCGGGCCTTCATCAACAAACGCTTCGCTGATGATGAGGTCACCTTCGTCAAACGCCACGCCGTCGCGGTCCGCGAGGACCCGGGCGTTGGAGATTGCCGACTGAACTACCTTGAATACCGGCTCTGAAGCTGCCTGTGGGGCAAACTTCAGAATTGCCAGAGCCTCATTCGCTTGCTTACCACGAACAAGGTTGACGACGCGCCGGGCCTTCATAGGCGTTACGCGGATGTGACGCGCAATTGCCTTGGCTTCCATTGCTTTCCTTCTCTCGTCTTTGACGTAAGTGCAGGCGCCTAGCGGCGCTTGCCCTTACGGTCGTCCTTGACATGGCCGCGGAATGTCCGCGTGGGAGCGAATTCGCCGAGCTTGTGCCCGACCATCGACTCGGTGACAAACACCGGAATGTGCTTGCGTCCGTCGTGAACGGCGATCGTGTGCCCGAGCATGTCGGGGATGATCATCGAACGGCGTGACCAGGTCTTGATGACGTTCTTGGTGCCCTTTTCGTTTTCCCTGGCTACCTTTACAAAGAGGTGCTGGTCAACGAAAGGACCTTTTTTCAGGCTGCGTGGCATGTGTCCAGGCTCCTATCGCTTGTTCTTGCCAGTACGACGGCGACGAACAATAAGCTTGTCGCTCTCTTTGTTGGGTCGGCGGGTGCGGCCTTCCCGCTTACCGTTCGGGTTGACGGGGTGACGTCCACCGGACGTCTTACCCTCGCCACCACCGTGCGGGTGGTCAACCGGGTTCATCGCGACACCACGGACGGTCGGGCGGACGCCCTTCCAGCGCATGCGGCCGGCCTTACCCCAGTTGATATTGGACTGCTCGGCGTTGCCGACCTCGCCGACGGTTGCGCGGCAGCGCACGTCAACGTTGCGGATTTCGCCAGAAGGCAGACGCAGCTGGGCGAAACGGCCTTCCTTGGCTACGAGCTGGATCGATGCGCCGGCGGAGCGGCCCATCTTGGCGCCGCCGCCCGGACGCAGTTCAACTGCGTGGACAACGGTACCTACCGGGATGTTGCGCAGGGGCAGGTTGTTGCCAGGCTTGATGTCAGCGTTGGCACCTGCCTCTACGAAGTCACCCTGGGACAGCTTGTTCGGGGCGATGATGTAACGCTTGGTGCCATCAACGTAGTGCAGGAGGGCGATGCGAGCCGTGCGGTTCGGATCGTACTCAATTTCGGCAACGCGGGCGTCAACGCCGTCTTTGTCGTGGCGACGGAAGTCGATCAGACGGTACTGGCGCTTGTGTCCACCACCCTTGTGACGGGTTGTGATCTTACCGGAGTTGTTACGGCCGCCCTTTTTGGGCAGCGGACGTACCAACGACTTTTCCGGCGTCGACCGCGTGATTTCGGTGAAGTCCGCTACGCTCGAGCCACGACGGCCCGGGGTAGTCGGCTTGTACTTACGGATTCCCATGATTTATTTCCTCGTTAAAGTGGTCTCCGCTACGCGAGCGGACCGCCGAAGATGTCGATAGTGCCTTCTTTGAGGGTGACAATCGCACGCTTGGTGTTCTTGCGGGTACCCCATCCGAATTTGGTGCGCTTGCGCTTACCGGCACGGTTGATGGTGTTGATCGATTCGACCTTGACGGAGAAAATCTTCTCCACGGCCAGCTTGATCTCGGTCTTGTTCGAGCGGGGGTCCACCAGGAAGGTGTACTTGCCCTCATCGATCAGGCCGTAGCTCTTTTCCGATACGACGGGTGCAAGCACGACGTCGCGCGGGTCTTTGATGGTGGCTGCACTCACTTGGCATTCTCCTCGTTCTTTGCCACTGCCTTGTCGGCAACGAATGCTTCGTAGGCAGCCTTGGTGAAGACAACGTCGTCAGAGACGAGAACGTCGTAGGTGTTCAGCTGGTCTGCGTACAGAACGTGAACACCGGCGAGGTTGCGCACGGACAGTGCTGCAACATCGTTGGCGCGCTCGATGACAACCAGCAGGTTCTTGCGCTCGGAAACTCCGCGCAGGGTTGCCAGTGCGTTCTTGACGGACGGCTTGGTGCCCTCCACCAGTTCCGCAACAACGTGGATGCGGCCGTTGCGTGCCCGGTCAGAGAGTGCGCCGCGCAGTGCAGCAGCAATCATCTTCTTGGGGGTGCGCTGGCTGTAGTCACGCGGTGTGGGACCGTGGACAACTCCACCACCGGTCATGTGAGGAGCACGGATTGAACCCTGACGGGCGCGGCCGGTGCCCTTCTGCTTGAACGGCTTGCGTCCTGCACCTGAAACCTCGGCGCGGGTCTTGGTCTTGTGGGTACCCTGGCGAGCAGCAGCGAGCTGGGCAACGACGACCTGGTGCAGCAGCGGCACGTTGGTCTGGACGTCGAAGATCTCTGCAGGCAGGTCAACCTTGACAGTGCTAGTCATTTAACTAGGCTCCCTTCACGGCAGTGCGTACGAGTACGACCTGGCCGCGGGCGCCGGGAACGGCACCCTTGATCAGGAGCAGCGACTTCTCGACATCAACCGCGTGAACGGTGAGGTTCAGCGTGGTGTGACGAACGGCGCCCATGCGGCCGGCCATTTTCATGCCCTTGAAGACGCGGCTCGGGGTGGATGCGCCACCGATTGAACCGGGCTTACGGTGGTTCTTGTGGGCACCGTGGGAAGCTCCAACGCCGTGGAAGCCGTGACGCTTCATAACACCGGCGAAGCCCTTACCCTTGGTGGTGCCAATAACGTCGATCTTCTGGCCGGCTTCAAAGAGCTCAACAGACAGCTCCTGGCCCAGCTCGTAAGAGTCAGCATCTGCAGTGCGCAGTTCGACGACGTGGCGGCGAGGCGTGACGCCTGCCTTTTCAAAGTGACCAGCCAGCGGCTTGGTGACCTTGCGGGGATCGATCTGGCCGTAGCCGATCTGAACAGCTACGTAGCCATCAGTGTCTGCGTTGCGCAGCTGGGTGATTACGTTCGAATCTGCCTGGACCACAGTGACGGGGATGAGCTTGTTGTTCTCGTCCCAGACCTGGGTCATGCCGAGCTTCGTGCCCAGCAGGCCCTTTACGTTACGGGTTGCGGTCATAGTCTCTCAGCACCTCCCTACAGCTTGATTTCGATGTTCACGTCGGCCGGCAGGTCGAGACGCATAAGCGAGTCAACAGCCTTGGGCGTGGGATCGATGATGTCGATAAGACGCTTGTGCGTGCGCATTTCAAAGTGCTCGCGGCTGTCCTTGTACTTGTGCGGAGAGCGGATTACGCAGTAAATGTTCTTCTCCGTAGGCAGCGGCACTGGGCCCACTACCGTTGCGCCTGCGCGCGTGACCGTCTCAACGATCTTCCGTGCTGAAACGTCAATGACCTCGTGGTCGTATGACTTCAGCCGGATGCGGATTTTTTGTCCCGCCATGTCGCCTGACTCTCTTTCAGTCTGTGCTTCCCCTGATTAGGGCTGCCCTGTTTACTTCTCGTTGTGTGGCTGCCGAAGCATTTGAAGTCTGAACTACCACCCGCCGCACAAACTGAATCCGGATGAATCCGGGTTCCTCACCTTGCCGGCGTAACCGACCCCCGCGGTCGGGCGTGTCGCGCTTTGCACGCATACAAATCCGCAGTTCCATGGGGAGTGGGTTATGTTTGGTCTTCCACTTGGACCCTGACACCCGGCATTATCCGGATCGGGACACGAAGAAGCGCTTGAACAACTCATCTAGTATGCCGGATATTATCCACAGAAGCGAATCAGCCGGGTGCGGCAGGTGCGTCCTGGGTCATTGCCTTCAGCAACGTCCGAATGGATGATAGGGACATGACGGTGGAGAATGCTGTTTCCGTGCGGGAACTCGCCGGCCGCCTGCCGCCCTCGTTTACCTTGGGCGTTGCGTCAGCCGCATTCCAGATTGAAGGTGCCCTGGCCGCGGACGGCCGCGGGCCCTCCGGCTGGGATGCCTTCGCAGAGAAGCCCGGCAGCATCGTGGATGGACACTCACCTGCCGTGGCCTGCGACCACTACAACCGCTCCCCCGAAGACGTAGCGCTCATGCGTGAGCTTGGGGTGGATTCCTACCGCTTTTCCATCTCCTGGCCGCGGATCCAGCCTGACGGCCGCGGGGCTTTCAATGAACAGGGCCTGGACTTCTATGACCGCCTGATCGACCAGCTCCTCGAAGCTGGCATCTCCCCCATGGCCACCCTCTACCACTGGGATACACCGCTCCCCTTGGAGCATGGAGGCGGGTGGATGAACCGGGCCACGGCTGAACGCTTCGCAGAGTACTCTGCCGTGGCCGGCCGGCGCTTCGGCGACCGCGTGGCGCAATGGGTCACCCTCAATGAACCGGCCTCGGTGGTGCTGAACGGCTATGCGCTGGGCGTCCACGCTCCCGGACAGGACCTGCTTTTCAATTCCTTACCCGCCGTTCACCACCAGCTGCTCGCCCATGGACTGGCTGTCCAAGCGCTGCGCGCTGAAGCAGTCACGGGCGGGGTCGGCGTGACCAACCTGCACTCCCCGGTCCGGCCGGCAACGGGACGGCTGGCCGACAAGCTCATTGCGACAGTATTCGACCTGATGCTTAACCGGATCTACGCTGACCCGATCCTCCTGGGCCGCTACCCTCGCCCGCCGCTGATCGCCAGGCCGTGGTTCCGCGCCTTCGGCAAGATCTCCGATGCCGATCTGCTCACCATCCATCAGCCCCTGGACTTCTACGGAGTAAATTACTATTACCCCACGAGAGTTGCCGCGGGCAGGGGGCCGGCCGAAAGCCCCACAGGACCTGCGGAAGCCATGGTCCGGGTCCCGTTCCACCAGGTGTCCTTCCCCGAGTACAGCACCACCGGGTTCGGCTGGCCGGTGGCCCCGGAACACCTGGGCATCCTGTTGCGGGAACTGAAGGACCGCTACCGGGACTCCCTGCCGCCGCTGTACATCACAGAAAGCGGCGCCAGCTTCCCTGAACCCGATCATGTGACTGGCCCTATCCAGGATCAAAAGCGGATCGACTTTATCGCGGGCCATCTGGGCCACGCCCTGGACGCAACAGCCCCGGGCGGCATTGCCCACGACGTTGACCTGCGTGGCTATTACGTCTGGACCTTGCTGGACAATTTTGAATGGGCGGCAGGCTACTCACAGCGCTTCGGCCTGGTCCACGTTGACTTCGACACCCTGGAGCGGACACCCAAGGAGTCTTTCTACTGGTACCAGGCGCTCAGCCGGGCACGGAAGACGTCCGCCGAGTAGGACCAACAGTCAGGCGTTCCTGCCGGCTACTGGTTCTTGTTTGCGCGTTTGATGCGCTTGGCGCGGTCGATTTCGTTGCGGAAATGCTTCTTGGCCCAGAACACTCCGGCAACCACGGCAACCACAACAATCAGAAAAATAAGCCATTCCATGATGAACTCCTCTCGATGCTGGCAACAGTATCAGGGCCGGCTGAACGGGTCTGCGCCGCCGGGCTGGTGGGACATCGGCTGATGGGACACCGGCTGGTCCGGTCCTGAAGTGCCGGTCTCAGAGCCATCAGGCCAAGAACCGTCAGGGGCGGGCCCATCAGGGGTGGAGTGGGCATCCGGCATTTCTGTTGCGGTACCGCGGTTCAGCCGCCACACCGCGAACACAATCAGCCCGACGGCGATGAGCGCCAGCAGCGCAAACGTGTACTGCCGTATCGCCCACAGAATGCAGAGGGCCACTCCGGCAGCGCCCCACCAGACAAACAGCCTGTCCCCCAGGCCGAGGCCCACCAGCAGGAGTCCGGCAAGAAGTACCAGCACCCACAGCTGCTGGCCGTCGGTGCCTCCGAAGACCACGCCCAGACCACTCAAGGAGAGCAGGCCCGCCCCCGCCCCCACCCTGAGCCTGCCGGCCAGCTGATGGCCGGACGCGTACCGCAGCGCGCCGAGGCCGGCTGCCAAAAGCACGTACCACTGGAGCACCCAGAAGGGATCAGGCATGCCGTCGGACATCGGGTAGTCGTAGCCGTATTCCCCGTCCAGATTAAAGATGGCGGCACGCTGGACAGCCGCTGTCAGCGCAAGGGCGCCGAGCTCCCCTGCAATCCTCCGCGCCCGTGGCGGCACTTCGCGAAAGGGGATGACGACGGCGGCAGCCAGCACCGCGGCGGCCAACCATGACGTCTCATCGTGCGCCACCCCTGCCAAAGCGACGAGGCAGAGGCCCAGGAAGGCAGCCCCGGCCAAGGACCATCGGCGCAGGGGGTCGTCCTGCAGCTGCTGACGCCGGTAAACCCGCAACGAGTACAGGGCAGCTGCAGCAAGTCCGGCACCGACCAGCCACGGCAGGAAACCGTCCCAAACGCCGGGGATGTCTTGGAACGCCGCCTCAGCCAAGGCGATGGAGCCTGCCAGGCCTGCCGCTGCTGCCGGCGGATAGAGGAGCGGCTGGCCCTCCACATGCGAGGCTGTAAAGCACACCGCCGAAAGGACCAGCACCGCCGCGCCCAGCACCCAGTCTGCCGCCCAAGGCGACACAAGCAGGCCGGCAAGGCTGAAGGACGTTGCGATGCCCAGCCACAGCCAATGGTCGATGCCCCGCACGGGAACATTCTGTTCGCGCAGCAGCGCACCGGCGGCGACAGCGGCCAGTGCGACGGTAAGCAGCACTGCTGCCGTCCCTGTATTGTCCAGCACCGGCGCGGCCAGGAAACTTCCACCGAAGCTGAAGAGCGGACCCAGCGAAAGCACCCCGAAGAGTGCGGCGTAAACACTGAAGTAAAGGGCTCCCCGGGCAGTGAAGAACTTTCTGGCGACAACTGCTGAGACGAGCAGCAGGAAGAGTTCCAGAAGAACAACCCAGCGGCCGCCGTCGTCGTCCGGTTCCAGAACACGAGAAGAAGCAGGCTGCAGTACGTAGACCAGCGGCAGTAACGCCTGTCCCGCCAGCGTGATCCAGACTGCCGCCTGCTGGAAGGGAACTTCGGCCAGCCGTGACCTCATGGCCCAACGGACTGCATGCTGGGCAGCAAGGACGAAGGCGAAGGTCACCGAAACAGCCGTCGGAGAAGTGGTGACGTCGTAGCTGAGCACCACGGCCAAGCCTGCCGTCAACACCCGGGCCGCCACGAAATACCACCCCTTGCGGACGGACTGCGGCGCGGCAACCACCATCACCGCGCAGAAGACAGCGAAGACGGCCAGCAGCAGTTCAACCTCGGCCAGCTCCCCGTCGGTGAAGACAAGCAAGGCACCGAAGGCCACCGGCGCGAACCATTCTGAGCCGGCCTCGGCCCGAAGAAAGTATCCCGCGGCGGCCGCACCCAGGGCCACAACGACGGCGGCGTACGTTCCTTGCCAGGCGGCGGCTTCAAGCGGCGCCAGGATTGCGCAGCCGCTCAATTGCAACAGCAGCACAGCGCCCGCATCCGCAAGGATCCACCGCGGAGCGCGCCGGCGGGCAGCCGCCAGAAGGGGGAAAACAAGCTGAAGCGCCAACGTACTGATCAGTACCGTGGCAGGATAAAGCACCTCACCCGCGATGACAATCTGTCCGCTGTCCTGCTGCAGCTGATCAAACGCAGTAAGAACCAGCACCGTGGCTGTCCCCCGGCCCAGCCACCAGTAAGTCCAACGGTGCTGGCGTACACGCAAGCGGCGTGCGGTGGCAAACAGGTAGCCCGCCACGAGCAGCAACGCCCCGTTTCCAGCGCCTTGCGACACCTCCTGGAACGCGACTGCCACAGCCACCGCTGAGAGCCCCAGCGGCAGGGCCTCCCAAACTGTGGCGTGCCAGTCCCGCTCCGTGGCCGGACGGGGTACCAGCAGCCAGCCGATCGCCAACGCAGCGAGCAGCTGGATGAGGACCGCCGGTCCGGTCAGTCCGCTGTCCGGGGCTGTGTCCACGAACGGCAGCACGATCAGGGTGACCGCTCCCCCGGCACCGAAGGCCCCGAGGCTGGCCTCCGGCGCCAAAGTTCGTACCGCGGAGCGTTGCAGGATTGCCGACACCATTTGCTGGCACACCAGCGCCACCAGCACCCCGAAAGCCGCAGCGGCGGCCCGTCCGGGTCCATCATCAACCACGGCCGCCACTGTCACAGGGACGGCCAGTGTGATAGCGGCCCGGGCTGCCAGCACCATCTGCCCCCGCAGCGTGCTGCTCGTCAGGATCCCGCGGACCGCCCAGAAGGCCGAGGCCAGAACCAGCATCCCTGCAAGGGGCCAGGCACCCATGGAAACGCCCACAAGCCCGGCCAGGGTCAACGCGGCCGCCGGCGCCCATTCGGCCGGGCGTTTTAGCGTGCCGGCCAGCACCATGCCGGTGGCCAGTGCCAGCAGGACGGGGACCCACAACGGGACCGCACTCCCCGCCTCCACGCCGGCGTAGCTGTCGAACTCGGCCAAGATCACGTGCCCGGCAAACGCCACGGTGGCCGCCAGCTGGGCACCGAACGTCACCAAGGCATCCAACGGCCAGCGGCCCCTGTCCATCCGCGCATTGGCAGGTTTGAGCGGCGTCGCAGTCCGCCGGCCGGGTTCCGGAAACCAGTTACCGAGCCGCGCCTGCACGAACGCCACTGTCATTGCCTGGATGGCCAAGAGACAAGCCACAGCCAACAAGGCATGATGGCCACGTCCGGTCAGATCCCAGATCTCCACAGCGGCAGCCACTGTCAAGGTGATCCTTGCGGCATAGAAGTTGACCAGCCGCAGCCTGCCTCGCGCAGCTGCCATTAGCGCAAAATAGGCTCCGCACATGCCAATGATGAGCGCGTACTCGGCCTTGTCCAGCAGCAGAGGCACGCAGGTGGCCGCTATGGCCACGGCGGGTACCACAAACGGGTGGAGGACCATCAGCGGCCTGACGTAGACCGGCGGCAGCCATCCCGGCCGCGCCATTGCAAGGACACTCAGCAGAACGGCAACGCCGATCAGTGCCGCGAAATACCAGACAAGCGCACCGCCCAGGACGGATACGCCGGAGCATGCCGTGGAGGCAACAAAGGTAAGGGAAAGGTACACCAGGACGCGGCTCTCAAGGCGGACGGCCGCCATGACGTATGCCGCGGTACCGATCAGCGACGTAATCAACCAGGCGCCAGGGCCGTGGTGCAGCGCAAAGTTGTAGAGGGCAAGGCCCGTCACGGGAACCATGGCAAGGCCTGTTCCTGCGAACGCAACAGCTGCGGGCCTCAGCCGGGGCACCTTGGCATGGAGGACAAACCCCGCACCGTAGAAAATGGCCGTGACCGCGCAGACGCCGGCGAAGCGGAACATCGGCGGAAGGTTGGTTCCGATGAAGAGAGCCGCAGCCGCCACCAGCAGCAGGCTGGCCACGTACAGGGTGATATTGATGTTCTGGCGGTCGCGTTTTTCACGCCGCGCCCGCTGCTCTGCCGGTGTTTCCACGCGCCTCGGCGACGCCGGCGGCATTGGCGAAGCGGTCCCGTTGGGGGGCTCAAGACGGGCGCCCGCATTGCGAATTGAGGTGTCAGCGGGACGGGACGGCGTAGCCCACCGGCCTGACGGCGGGGCCGCCGCAGGACGGTCAGGTTGGCGGTCAGGTCCGGCAGCCATGGCCTGTGGTGCTTCGTGTATGGATGCTTCGTGCTTGGCCATCGCGTCCAGCCAGCCTCGAAGGTGACCGGCGCGGTAACCCGCTTCGTACGACTCGTCCCTCATGGGTTGCTCCCTGGGCAGGCGCATGTGCGCAATTAATCCAATGATTGGATTAATCATAGCAAAGAACAGCCCCGCTGCACCAGCAGCGGGGCTGTTCCAATCTTCACGTCAGGCCGTCAGACGGCCCTCCGATCGGAGAGCTAAACACAGGTCAACAAGAACTACTTACTTGTTGATCTTGGTAACGCGTCCTGAACCAACGGTGCGGCCGCCTTCGCGGATAGCGAAGCCGAGGCCCTCTTCCATGGCGATGGGCTGGATGAGCGCAACGGTCATCTCAGTGTTGTCGCCAGGCATAACCATTTCCGTGCCTTCCGGCAGGGTGATAACGCCGGTTACGTCCGTGGTGCGGAAGTAGAACTGCGGGCGGTAGTTGGAGTAGAACGGGTTGTGACGTCCGCCTTCGTCCTTGGAGAGGATGTAGACGTTGGCCTCGAAGTCGGTGTGCGGGGTGATGGAACCCGGCTTGACGACAACCTGGCCACGCTCTACGTCATCGCGCTTCAGACCGCGGAGCAGGAGGCCACAGTTTTCGCCGGCCCATGCTTCGTCGAGCTGCTTGTGGAACATCTCGATACCGGTAACCGTGGTCTTCTGGACCGGGCGGATGCCGACGATCTCGACCTCGGAGTTGATGGCGAGGGTTCCACGCTCGGCGCGGCCCGTTACAACGGTGCCACGGCCGGTGATCGTGAAGACGTCTTCGATCGGCATCAGGAACGGCTTGTCACGGTCACGTACGGGGTCCGGAACAGAGTTGTCCACGGCCTCCATGAGGTCCTCAACGGACTTGACCCAAACGGGGTCGCCTTCGAGGGCCTTCAGGCCGGAAACGCGAACAACCGGAGCGTCGTCGCCATCGAAGCCCTGTGCGCTGAGCAGCTCACGAACTTCCATTTCAACGAGGTCCAGGAGCTCTTCGTCGTCAACCATGTCCGACTTGTTCAGAGCAACCAGCAGGTAGGGAACGCCAACCTGGCGGGCGAGCAGGACGTGCTCGCGGGTCTGAGCCATCGGGCCGTCAGTGGCGGCAACCACGAGGATTGCACCGTCCATCTGTGCAGCACCGGTGATCATGTTCTTGATGTAGTCAGCGTGACCAGGAGCGTCTACGTGTGCGTAGTGGCGCTTCTCGGTCTGGTACTCAACGTGGGAGATGTTGATGGTGATGCCGCGCTGACGCTCTTCGGGAGCAGAGTCAATAGACGCGAAGTCGCGCTGCTCGTTGAGAGTCGGGTACTTGTCGTACAGCACCTTGGAAATGGCGGCCGTCAACGTCGTCTTACCGTGGTCAACGTGACCAATGGTGCCGATGTTAACGTGCGGCTTAGTCCGCTCGAACTTTGCCTTTGCCACAGGTTCCTCCTAGAACGTTTTCAAAAGACATACCCTTCAACCGCGCTTGTCGCGGCAGAAACTCAGGTAAGTCTACTTGGGGGGCTTTGGATTGGTGAAATTGCAGATTCAGGAACTAATACTAGTCCCTAGAGCCTGTTCGTGCAGATGGCCGGGGCCCGGCTTGACCGGACTGCATCCGACCGGGACCCGGCCACCTGCACCAGGCGTGCTTCCTTAGAGCGGAAGCGCACCCGAGTTTGTTCGCAGTGAATGTCGAAAAGACTATTCGCCGCGGTTCTTCTGGATGATCTCGTCGGCAAACGCCTTCGGGACCTCGGCGTAGCTGTGGAACGTCATGGAGTACACAGCGCGGCCCTGGGTCTTCGAGCGCAGGTCACCGATGTAGCCGAACATGCCGGACAGCGGGACGTGCGCGCGGATGACCTTAACGCCCTGGGCATCTTCCATGGACTGCATCTGGCCACGGCGGGAGTTGAGGTCACCGATAACTTCACCCATGTATTCCTCAGGGGTGCGGACCTCAACATCCATCAGCGGTTCGAGCAGGATGGGGTTCGCCTTGCGTGCAGCTTCCTTGAAAGCCATCCGGCCGGCGATCTTGAACGCCATTTCCGAGGAGTCAACATCGTGGTACGCGCCATCAATCAGCGTGGCCTTGATGCCGACAACGGGGTAACCGGCCAGGACGCCGTCGTTCAGTGCATCCTGGATACCGGCGTCCACTGACGGGATGTATTCGCGCGGAACGCGGCCACCAGTGACCTTGTTCTCGAACTCGTACAGCTCGCCCTCGGATGTGTCCAGCGGCGCGATCGCGATCTGGATCTTTGCGAACTGACCCGAACCACCGGTCTGCTTCTTGTGCGTGTAGTCATGACGCTCCACAGCACGCTTGATGGTTTCGCGGTAAGCAACCTGCGGCTTGCCAACGTTTGCCTCGACCTTGAACTCGCGGCGCATGCGGTCCACCAGGATGTCCAGGTGGAGCTCGCCCATGCCGGCGATGATGGTCTGGCCGGTGTCCTCGTTGAGGGACACCTGGAAGGTGGGGTCCTCAGCGGAGAGCTTCTGGATAGCCGTGGAGAGTTTCTCCTGGTCACCCTTGGTGTTCGGTTCGATCGCAACAGAAATCACGGGCTCCGGGAAGCTCATGGATTCGAGGACGATCTGGTTGCTGGAGTCACACAGGGTGTCGCCCGTGGTGGTGTCCTTCAGGCCGATAGCTGCGTAGATGTGGCCGGCGGTTGCGCCTTCAACGGGCATTTCCTTGTTGGCGTGCATCTGGAACAGCTTGCCGATGCGCTCCTTCTTACCCTTGGTGGAGTTGACCACCTGGGAACCGGCTTCGACGTGACCGGAGTACACGCGGATGAAGGTGAGCTGACCGAAGAACGGGTGCGTAGCAATCTTGAACGCCAGAGCGGAGAAAGGCTCCTCGGACGACGGCTTACGCGTCAGTTCCTTCTCTTCGTCGCGGGGATCGTGACCGATCATCGGCGGGACGTCGAGCGGGTTCGGCAGGTAGTCGACGACCGCATCCAGCATCGGCTGAACGCCGCGGTTCTTGAATGCGGAACCGCAGAACACCGGGTAGAGCTCAGAGTTGATCGTCATCTTGCGGATGCCGGCCTTGAGCTCGTCGATGGAGATCTCTTCACCTTCGAGGTACTTCTCCATGAGTTCCTCGGAGGACTCGGCAACAGCCTCAATAAGGCTTGCGCGGTACTCTTCGGCCTTCTCCTTGAGGTCAGCCGGGATCTCCTGGATCTCGTACTTGGCACCCATGGTGACGTCACCCTTGGAGTCGCCGGGCCAGACCAGTGCACGCATGTAGAGCAGGTCTACCACGCCGATGAAGTCGTTCTCGGCGCCGATCGGGAGCTGCATGACCAGCGGCTTGGCACCCAGGCGGCTGATGATGGTGTCTACGGTGAAGTAGAAGTCAGCGCCCAGCTTGTCCATCTTGTTGACGAAGCAGATACGCGGAACGTTGTACTTGTCAGCCTGACGCCAAACGGTCTCGGACTGCGGCTCCACGCCTTCCTTGCCGTCGAACACGGCAACAGCGCCGTCGAGGACGCGCAGGGAGCGCTCAACCTCAACAGTGAAGTCCACGTGGCCGGGGGTGTCGATGATGTTGATCTGGTTGTTTTCCCAGAAGCAGGTCACGGCGGCAGACGTGATGGTGATGCCGCGTTCCTTTTCCTGTTCCATCCAGTCGGTGGTCGAAGCGCCGTCGTGCGTTTCGCCAATCTTGTGGTTCACACCTGTGTAGAACAGAATGCGCTCGGTGGTGGTGGTCTTGCCGGCATCGATGTGGGCCATGATGCCGATATTGCGGACCTTACTAAGGTCTGTAAGCACGTCCTGTGCCACGGTGTCTCCCTTTCGGATGGACTGCACGTTCGCCGCCGGCTCGTATGAGCCGGCGGCGTCCGGGAAGTATTACCAGCGGTAGTGTGCGAAGGCCTTGTTGGACTCGGCCATCTTGTGCGTGTCTTCGCGGCGCTTCACAGCGGCACCGAGACCGTTGGAGGCATCCAGGATTTCGTTCTGGAGGCGCTCGGTCATGGTCTTTTCGCGGCGGGCCTTGGAGTAGCCGACCAGCCAGCGCAGTGCGAGTGCGGTGGAGCGGCCCGGCTTGACCTCAACCGGAACCTGGTAGGTTGCGCCACCGACGCGGCGTGAGCGCACCTCGAGGGAAGGCTTGACGTTCTCCATGGCCTTCTTGAGGGCAGCAACGGGATCGCCGCCGGACTTGGCGCGTGCGCCTTCGAGGGCACCGTAAACGATGCGCTCTGCGGTGGACTTCTTGCCGTCAACCAGCACCTTGTTGATCAGCTGGGTGACCAGCGGGGAGCCGTAAACGGGATCTAGTACGAGCGGCCGCTTGGGGGCCGGACCCTTGCGAGGCATATTACTTCTTCTCCATCTTTGCGCCGTAGCGGCTGCGGGCCTGCTTACGGTTCTTGACACCCTGGGTATCGAGGGCGCCACGGACGATCTTGTAGCGGACACCCGGAAGGTCCTTCACGCGACCGCCGCGAACGAGCACAATGGAGTGCTCCTGCAGGTTGTGGCCTACACCGGGGATGTAGGCGGTGACTTCAACGCCACCGTTGAGGCGCACACGTGCCACCTTACGGAGAGCCGAGTTCGGCTTCTTCGGGGTGGTGGTGTAGACGCGGGTGCAGACACCGCGGCGCATGGGGCTGCCGGCAAGTGCGGGGGCCTTGGTCTTTTTGACCTTAGGCGTGCGGCCCTTGCGGACCAGCTGGTTAATCGTAGGCACTCTCGTGTTCTCCGTTTTATCCGGAGTGGCCGCTTCCGGCCACTCTCCTGTTGCGTTGCCTCGCCGCCCGGGCTTTGAAGAAGTCTCCAGAGCAGCTGAGGCGAAGCCTTAATAGTCGGATCACATACGTAGGGAATGACCTGACTCGCGTCTTCAAAGGTCCCTAGGCATGCAAAAATGTGGCATACGTTGCACAAGAACCCTGCAAACCGGAAACGTCGCTCTGGTTCAGCCTCTCAGCTGGAACCGGCGCACTCATCCACTGCCACAATAACAATTGGTATCCACTCTAACATGGACGGCTCCCAGACCTTAATCGGGGCCAACCCGGGGACGGGAAAGGCCCCGCCCCCACCGAAGTGGAGACGGGGCCTGACGCCATGCGTGCCGGTTAGCGGAAATCGTTGCCGAGATCGTAGTCGTCCAGCGGGATGGCGTGGAACTCAGGAGCTCCGTCGCCGCCCAGCGTGTCGTACGAGAAGTCACTGAAAGCGCTGGGGCCGGTAAACAGGTTGGCCTTCGCTTCCTCAGTGGGCTCCACGGTGACCTCGGTGTAGCGCGGGAGGCCCGTGCCGGCCGGGATCAGCTTACCGATGATGACGTTCTCCTTGAGGCCGAGCAGCGGATCGCTCTTGCCTTCCATGGCCGCCTGCGTCAGGACGCGGGTGGTCTCCTGGAAGGAAGCTGCGGACAGCCAGGACTCGGTGGCCAGGGAGGCCTTGGTGATGCCCATGAGCTCAGGACGTCCGGAAGCCGGAGTCTTGCCCTCGGACACAACACGGCGGTTGGCGTCCTCGAAGCGGCTGCGCTCGGCGAGCTCACCGGGCAGCAGATCCGATTCGCCGGACTCGATGACCGTGACGCGGCGCAGCATCTGGCGGACGATAACCTCGACGTGCTTGTCGTGGATACCGATGCCCTGGCTGCGGTACACGCCCTGGACCTCGTCCACCAGGAACTTCTGCGCGGCACGGGGACCCATGATGCGCAGAACCTGCTTGGGATCCACCGGACCGTTGATGAGCTTCTGGCCCACTGTGACGTGCTCGCCATCCTCAATGAGGAGGCGTGAACGGCGCAGCACCGGGTAGGCAATCTCTTCGGATCCGTCATCCGGAGTGATGACCAGGCGCATCTGGCGCTCGGACTCTTCAATGGTGATGCGGCCGGCTGCTTCAGCAATCGGTGCGACACCCTTCGGAGTACGGGCTTCGAAGAGCTCCTGGATACGGGGCAGACCCTGGGTGATGTCGTCGCCGCCGCTGGCGGAAACAGCACCACCGGTGTGGAACGTACGCATGGTCAGCTGGGTGCCCGGCTCACCGATGGACTGTGCGGCGATGATGCCCACTGCCTCACCGATGTCCACGGTCTTGCCAGTTGCCAGCGAACGGCCGTAGCACAGGGCGCAGGTGCCGACGCTGGACTCACACGTGAGTACAGAGCGGACCTTGACCTCGGTGATGCCGGCTGCGAACAGCTCCGCGATCACGACGTCGCCGCAGTCGGTGCCGCCGGCTGCAAGGACGTTGCCCTTGGAGTCAACAACATCAACAGCCAGCGTACGGGCGTATGCGCTGTTCTCGACGTTCTCGTCCAGAGCAAGCTCACCGTTGGCGTCAGCGACGGCAATGGGCGTCACCAGTCCGCGCTCAGTGCCGCAGTCCTCTTCGCGGACGATGACGTCCTGGGACACGTCCACCAGACGACGGGTCAGGTAACCCGAGTTGGCGGTACGCAGTGCGGTGTCAGCCAGACCCTTACGGGCACCGTGGGTGGCGATGAAGTATTCCAGCACCGAAAGGCCCTCGCGGTAGGAGGACTTGATGGGACGCGGGATGATCTCACCCTTAGGGTTGGCCACCAGGCCACGGATACCCGCGATCTGGCGGACCTGCATCCAGTTACCACGTGCACCGGAGGACACCATGCGGTTGATGGTGTTCATCGGCGACAGGCTGTCACGCATCGCCTGGGCGATCTCATTGGTTGCCTTGTTCCAGATCTCGATCAGTTCCTGGCGACGCTCGTCGTCGTCGATCAGGCCCTTGTCGTACTGGCCCTGGATCTTGGCAGCCATGGTCTCGTAGCCGGCAAGGATTGCCGGCTTGTCCTTGGGCACCTCGATGTCCGAGATGGCCACGGTGACACCTGAGCGGGTTGCCCAGTAGAAGCCGGCATCCTTCAGGTTGTCCAGCGTTGCCGCAGTAACCACCTTCGGGTAACGCTCGGCAAGGTCGTTGACAATCCGGGACAGTTCGCCCTTGTCCGCAACGTCCTCAACCCACGGGTAGTCCTCGGGCAGGGTCTCGTTGAAGAGAACCTGGCCGAGCGAGGTTTCAACCAGCGCGGTCTGACCCGGCTCCCAGCCCTCCGGAGCCTCCCAGCCGGCGTAAGGGACAAAGCCTTCAAGCCGGATCCTGACCTTGGAGTTCAGGTGCAGCTCGTGGAGATCGTAGGCCATGATGGCTTCCGACACCGAACCGAAGACGCGGCCTTCGCCAGCTGAACCGACACGCTTGGTGGTCAGGTGGTAGAGACCGATGATCATGTCCTGCGAAGGCAGTGTGACCGGGCGGCCGTCGGACGGCTTCAGGATGTTGTTCGAGGACAGCATCAGGATGCGTGCCTCAGCCTGGGCCTCGGGGCTCAGCGGCAGGTGGACTGCCATCTGGTCGCCGTCGAAGTCAGCATTGAAGGCGCCACAAACCAGCGGGTGAAGCTGGATTGCCTTGCCTTCAACAAGCTGCGGCTCGAACGCCTGGATGCCGAGCCGGTGCAGGGTAGGTGCACGGTTCAGCAGCACCGGGTGTTCGGTGATGATTTCCTCGAGCACGTCCCAGACCTGCGGACGGTAGCGCTCGACCATACGCTTGGCCGACTTGATGTTCTGCGCGTGGTTGAGGTCAACCAGGCGCTTCATCACGAACGGCTTGAAGAGCTCCAGCGCCATCTGCTTGGGCAGGCCACACTGGTGCAGCTTCAGCTGCGGGCCGACGACGATGACCGAACGGCCGGAGTAGTCAACGCGCTTGCCGAGGAGGTTCTGGCGGAAACGGCCCTGCTTGCCCTTGAGCATGTCGCTCAGGGACTTCAGCGGACGGTTGCCCGGTCCGGTGACCGGACGGCCGCGGCGGCCGTTGTCGAAGAGGCTGTCAACAGCTTCCTGAAGCATGCGCTTCTCGTTGTTGACGATGATCTCCGGAGCACCAAGATCAAGCAGCCGCTTGAGGCGGTTGTTGCGGTTGATCACGCGGCGGTAGAGGTCGTTGAGGTCGGAGGTCGCAAAGCGGCCACCGTCCAGCTGGACCATCGGGCGCAGTTCCGGCGGGATGACCGGGACGGCGTCCAGCACCATGCCGAGCGGGCTGTTGTTGGTGGTCAGGAATGCGTTGACCACCTTGAGGCGCTTCAGGGCGCGGGTCTTGCGCTGTCCCTTGCCGTTGGCGATGATGTCGCGCAGCAGGTCCGACTCGGCCTGCATGTCAAAGCTCTCAAGACGCTTCTTGATTGCTTCGGCACCCATGGAGCCTTCGAAGTACATGCCGTAGCGGTCGCGCAGCTCGCGGTACAGTCCTTCGTCACCTTCGAGGTCAGCGACCTTGAGGTTCTTGAAACGGTCCCAGACCTGCTCGAGGCGCTCGATCTCGGCGTCGGCACGCTTGCGCACGTTGGCCATCTGACGGTCCGCGGAGTCGCGGGCCTTCTTCTTGTCGGCAGCCTTGGCACCTTCGCCCTCAAGGCGCGCGATCTCGTTTTCGAGGTCGCGTGCGATCGTGGCGATGTCGGAGTCACGGTTGTCGATCAGCTGCTTCTTCTCGATGTCGTGCTCAACCTGCAGGTTGGGCAGTTCCTCGTGGCGGCTGTCGGCGTCGACGCTGGTGATCATGTAGGCAGCGAAGTAGATGACCTTTTCGAGGTCCTTCGGTGCCAGGTCAAGGAGGTAGCCCAGGCGGGACGGAACACCCTTGAAGTACCAGATGTGCGTGACCGGGGCGGCCAGCTCGATGTGGCCCATGCGCTCACGGCGGACCTTTGCACGGGTGACCTCAACGCCACACCGCTCGCAGATGATGCCCTTGAAGCGCACACGCTTGTACTTGCCGCAGTAGCATTCCCAGTCGCGGGACGGGCCAAAGATCTTCTCGCAGAAGAGGCCGTCCTTCTCGGGCTTGAGCGTGCGGTAGTTGATGGTTTCCGGCTTCTTAACCTCGCCGTAAGACCAACCACGGATGTCTTCCGCGGTGGCGAGGCCGATCTGCATGAGGCCGAAGGAGGATTCGCTGGACATATGGTCCCTGTTCTCTCTTGTTCTCTAAATTCTGAAGTCTTGGGTTACGGGAAGAGGGAGGTGACGTCCGACGGCGGGTGGTCACCCGCCGTCGGACATCAACCTGCTAAACCTCTTCTACGGAACTTGGCTCTGCACGAGACAGATCGATGCCCAGTTCTTCCGCAGCCGTGAAGACTGCGTCATCAGAGTCACGCATTTCAATTGTGGTTCCGTCCGTGGAAAGCACTTCCACGTTCAGGCACAGCGACTGCATTTCCTTGATCAAGACCTTGAAGGACTCAGGAACGCCCGGCTCGGGGATGTTCTCGCCCTTGACGATGGCTTCGTAGACCTTCACACGACCGTGGATATCATCCGACTTGATCGTGAGGAGTTCCTGGAGCGTGTACGCGGCGCCATAAGCCTCAAGCGCCCACACTTCCATTTCACCGAAGCGCTGGCCACCGAACTGTGCCTTACCACCCAGCGGCTGCTGCGTGATCATGGAGTACGGGCCGGTGGAGCGGGCATGGATCTTGTCGTCCACCAGGTGGTGGAGCTTCAGGATGTACATGTAGCCGACCGAGATCGGATCCGGGAACGGCTCGCCGGAGCGGCCGTCGAAGAGGCGGGTCTTGCCTGAGGAGTTGATCAGGCGGTCGCCGTCGCGGGTCACGTTGGTGGAGTCCAGCAGCCCGGTGATTTCCTCTTCACGGGCGCCGTCGAACACCGGCGTTGCAACAGTGGTCTGGCCACTCTCGCGTGGCAGGTTCGGCAGCTGCTTGACCCACTCGGGCTCGCCCTCGATCTTCCAACCGGTCTTGGCAACCCAGCCGAGGTGCGTTTCGAGCACCTGGCCGACGTTCATACGGCCCGGGACACCCAGCGGGTTCAGGACAATATCAACGGGGGTACCGTCGGCAAGGAAGGGCATGTCTTCGATCGGAAGGATCTTGGAGATGACACCCTTGTTGCCGTGGCGGCCGGCGAGCTTGTCGCCGTCGGTGATCTTACGCTTGGCGGCCACGTACACGCGGACCAGCTGGTTAACGCCCGGGGGCAGTTCGTCGTCGTTGTCGCGGTCGAAGACGCGGACACCGATAACGGTGCCGGACTCGCCGTGCGGAACCTTCAGCGAGGTGTCGCGCACTTCGCGGGACTTCTCACCGAAGATGGCACGCAGCAGGCGCTCTTCCGGGGTCAGTTCGGTTTCACCCTTCGGGGTGACCTTTCCGACCAGGATGTCGCCTGCTTCAACCTCGGCACCGATGTGGATGATGCCACGCTCGTCCAGGCCCGCAAGGACTTCCTCGGACACGTTGGGGATGTCACGGGTGATTTCCTCGGCACCAAGTTTGGTGTCGCGGGCATCGATCTCGTGCTCCTCGATGTGGATGGAGGAAAGGACGTCCTCGGCAACAATGCGCTGCGAGAGGATGATGGCGTCCTCGAAGTTGTGGCCCTCCCATGACATGAATGCCACAAGGAGGTTCTTACCGAGGGCGAGCTCGCCCTGGTCCGTTGCCGGGCCGTCGGCGATGATGCCGCCGACCTCCAGGCGCTGGCCTTCGCTCACCAGTACGCGGTGGTTGTAGCAGTTGCCCTGGTTGGAACGGGCGAACTTGTTGATGCGGTAGTTGGTTTCCGTACCGTCGTCGTTGAGCATGATGACCAGCTCAGCGGAGACCTCGGTGACCACACCGGCCTTCTTCGCGATGACAACGTCACCGGCGTCGACTGCAGCAGCACGCTCCATGCCGGTACCGACGAAGGGCGCCTCGGAACGGACCAGCGGCACGGCCTGGCGCTGCATGTTGGCACCCATAAGTGCACGGTTTGCATCGTCATGCTCGAGGAACGGGATCAGCGCGGTAGCCACGGACACCATCTGGCGCGGGGAAACGTCCATGAACTCGACGTCGGCGGCGGGAACCAGCACGGGCTCGCCTCCACCACCACGGGCGCGGACAAGGACGGTCTCTTCGGCGAACTTCTTGTTCTGGTCCAGCGGAGCGTTGGCCTGAGCAATCAGGACCTCTGCTTCGTCGTCAGCCGTCAGGTACTGGACCTCATCGGAGACAACGCCCTCGGACACCAGGCGGTAAGGCGTCTCGATGAAGCCGAACGGGTTGATGCGGCCGTAGGACGCCAGCGAACCGATCAGACCGATGTTCGGGCCTTCAGGGGTTTCAATGGGGCACATACGTCCGTAGTGGGACGGGTGAACGTCGCGGACTTCCATGCCTGCACGGTCACGGGACAGACCACCCGGGCCAAGGGCCGACAGGCGGCGCTTGTGGGTCAGACCCGAGAGCGGGTTGTTCTGGTCCATGAACTGTGACAGCTGGGACGTTCCGAAGAACTCCTTGATGGCTGCAACCACGGGGCGGATGTTGATCAGGGTCTGCGGCGTGATGGCCTCGACGTCCTGGGTGGTCATACGCTCGCGGACAACGCGCTCCATACGGGACAGGCCGGTGCGGACCTGGTTCTCGATGAGCTCGCCGACGGCGCGGATGCGGCGGTTTCCGAAGTGGTCGATGTCATCGATCTCGACACGCAGTTCGTGGTCCTGGCCGTCGCGCTTGCCCGTGAGGGTCTTCTCGCCGGCGTGCAGGGCAACCAGGAACTTGATCATGGCGACGATGTCTTCAACGTGCAGGACCGAAGCTTCCTTGTCGCCAAGGGAGCGGTCGATGCCGAGCTTGCGGTTGATCTTGTAACGGCCAACCTTGGCCAGATCGTAGCGCTTGGAGTTGAAGTACAGGTTGTCCAGCAGGGACTGGGCAGCCTCGACTGTGGGCGGCTCGCCCGGTCGCAGCTTCCGGTAGATGTCCAGCAACGCGTCTTCGCGGGTCTCGGTGGCGTCCTTCTCCAGCGTTGCGCGCATGGAGTCGTACTGGCCGAACTCTTCGAGGATCTGGCCTTCGGTCCAGCCAAGGGCCTTCAGCAGCACCGTGACGGACTGCTTGCGCTTGCGGTCGAGGCGGACGCCGACCTGGTCGCGCTTGTCGATCTCGAGCTCGAACCATGCACCGCGGGACGGGATGATCTTGGCAGTGAAGATGTCCTTGTCACTGGTCTTGTCGGCGGTGCGCTCGAAGTACGCGCCCGGTGAACGGACCAGCTGGGAGACGACGACACGTTCGGTGCCGTTGACGACGAATGTGCCCTTCTCCGTCATCAGCGGGAAGTCGCCCATGAACACGGTCTGCTGCTTGATTTCGCCCGTGTTGTTGTTCATGAACTCGGCCTTGACGTACAGCGGAGCCGAGTACGTTGCGTCCCGGTCCTTGCACTCGGCCATGGTGTACTTCGGGTCGGCGAACTCGGGATCGGAGAAGCTCAGGGACATGGTGCCCTGGAAGTCCTCGATCGGGGAGATCTCTTCGAAGATGTCCGAAAGACCGGACGAGGTGGCGACGCTGAGATCGTTTTCTTCGACGGCTTTCGCTACGCGTGCCTGCCAGCGTTCGTTTCCGACCAGCCAGTCGAAGCTGTCTGTCTGCAGGGCAAGAAGATTCGGAACGTCAAGAGGTTCGTGAATCTTTGCGAATGAGAGCCGGCGAGTGGCACCATCAGTGCTGTCGGCGGTGTTAGCGGTTTCGTTATTAGAGGTGCTCGAGGCGACCAAGAGGGATCCTTCCACAGACCTTCAGGCGTTTTCAGATCTCCCCCGCTGTGCACCCTGCAGAATGACTCTGCAGTGCTACCATCCGGTTCCGCTATATGACCCGGGGCCCGCGCTGCCCATAGTGTGACGTTGTTGACGGCACGTTAAAGGTCAGCTGCCAGGCAAAGCCCACCGCTATATGAAGGCTGAAGGTAAACAGGGAAGACGCAAATATCTACGATACGGCAAAACCTAGTGCGTGTCTACCCCACATCGCGCCTGATTGCAAGCACTGATTTTTCGCCGTCGGATGGGTGCCGCCAGCAGACCGGGATCAGAGCCGCAAGGTGACATCCTCCGCGGTGCAGGCACCGCCGGCGTTGCCAAAGACGGCGTCGCGAACCGCGTCCTTGGATGCCTGTTCCGGCCCGCCACCGGACTCAGCCGCCGCAGAGTGGTCGATGGCGAGGAGGCTCAGCGCCGCAAACAGGCCGGCCACGTCACGTGGGGCCGTGTCCTTTGCCTCCTCGGACTTCAGGTAGATGTCCTCGAACGCGTTGGGGTCATTCTGAGGCACCGCCGCCTTGTAGCCGGCATAGAGCGTATTGAAAAGCTCACAGGCCTCCTTGACCCCGCCAGCCGCCACTGGTGTCCCGGAAGATTTCGACGACGTCGCTTTGGGAGTACCGGCGGCGGATGATGTTGGGGTCGCGGATGCTGTGGTGCTGGCCGGCGCAGGAGTGGAGGGGGCACAGGCCGTCAGCCCGGCGAGGCCGGCAACGGCTGCCGCGGCAAGGATTTTCTTCAAGATACTGCTCCCCTGTTTTGCGTTATGAAAGTCCAGTCACGCTCCGAAACTGTCCGCCGTCCACCCTACGCAGGCCGCCGCCGTCATGCACGTTTCGGGCATGGGTAGTTCTCCCCTGCAAGCCCTGATTATTGAGACGCGATCCGCGGAATTCGCTGTACTGATTCAGCGTTTGGATGGTTAGGTGATAAGCCTCACGATAGCCTTGGCCTACATCGTTTCAGATCGGAAGAGATAACAATGGGTAACTCCGCAGACGACACTGACGTTGTCATCCTCGCAGCGGCGCGCACTCCGCAGGGCCGCCTGAACGGGCAACTGGCGAGCTTCACCGCCGTCGAACTTGGCGCCCACGCCATCAAAGCCGCCATATCGGCGACCGGCCTGGATGCTGACCGTGTGGACGCGGTCATCATGGGCCAGGTGCTGCAGGCAGGCTCAGGCCAGAACCCGGCCCGTCAAAGCGCCATCGGTGCCGGCATCGGCTGGAATGTCCCCACGGTCACGATCAACAAGGTGTGCCTGTCCGGACTGACAGCGGTTATCGATGCCGCACGCATGATCCGCAGCGGCGACGCCACTGTGGTGGTGGCCGGCGGCCAGGAATCCATGACCCGGGCCCCCCATCTGCTGCCCGGCTCCAGGCAGGGCTGGACGTACGGCGCCATCCAGGCCCTTGACGTTGCTGCGCATGACGGCCTCACCGACGCCTTCGACGGCCAGTCAATGGGGCTGTCCACTGAAACCAAGAACTTCACCCTGGGAATTGACCGGACGTCGCAGGACAACGTGGCGGCACACTCGCACCAGCGAGCGGCCCTGGCCGCCAAGAACGGCATATTCGACGACGAGATCGCCCCCATCAGCGTCAAGCAGCGCAAGGGTGACCCCGTGGTGGTCTCCGCCGATGAAGGGGTCCGTCCGAACACCACCGTGGAATCACTCGCCGGGCTCCGGGCCGCCTTTGTCAGCGATGGAACCATCACGGCGGGGAACTCCTCTCCCCTGTCCGACGGCGCCTCCGCACTGGTCCTGACCACCCGCAAGTTCGCTGAGGAAAACGGACTGGAATTCCTGGCGGTTGTAGGCAAGCCGGGCCAGGTTGCCGGTCCGGACAATTCCCTCCACTCCCAACCCTCAAACGCCATCAAAAACGCCCTGGGACGGGCGGGCTGGAGCATGGCAGACCTGGACTTCATCGAGATCAACGAGGCTTTTGGTTCTGTTGCCGTGCAGTCCCTGAAGGACCTGGACTACCCCTTGGAGCAGTGCAACCTCCACGGCGGCGCTATTGCGCTGGGCCACCCGATCGGCGCATCCGGGGCACGGCTGGCGCTGCACGCCGCCCACGAACTTAAACGTCGCGGCAGCGGCAAAGCCGCAGTGTCCCTGTGTGGCGGGGGCGGGCAGGGCGAGGCCCTGCTGCTGTACCGGGACTGATGGCGACCCTTTCAGCAGGGGGAACGGACGGCGTCGGCCGGGAGCGTTTCCTGGCCGACGCCAAAGCCCGCGGACTGGACATCCAGATCGTGGAGCGCCTGGCCGCGAACAGCCTTGAGGAGGCAGCGGGCATCCTGGGCATCACTCCGGCGGACATCGTGAAGTCGCTGGTGGTCAGGCACAAAGACGGAAGCTTCCTATTCGCCCTCATCCCCGGCGACCGGCAGATCTCCTGGCCCAAGCTAAGGAACCTGGTGGGCGTCAACAAACTGTCGCTGCCGCCGGCCGACGTGGCCCTGGATGCAACGGGCTATGAGCGCGGAACCATCACCCCGCTCGGAAGCACCACCGCGTGGCCGGTGTACGCGGACCGGACCATCACGGGGCGCCGGATCTCCATGGGCGCGGGCGAGCATGGCTACAGCGCCTTTGTGGACGCCGATGCGCTGGCCTCCGCTTTGGGCGCAGTGGTGGCGGACATCAGCGACCCGCTTGCGTAACGCATAGGCACCTAAGTAGCTCGCATTTAACGTCGCCATTCCGCGTTTTAACGACGTTAAATGCGAGCCAGTTGGGCCGCGAACGCAAAAAACCCCGCCCACCGGAGTGGACGGGGTTTTCCTTGAAGAGGCGGGAGTTACTTGAGGGTAACGCGGGCGCCGGCTTCTTCGAGCTGTGCGATAGCCTTCTCGGCAGCTTCCTTGGTGACACCTTCGAGAACAGCCTTGGGAGCGCTGTCAACCAGGTCCTTGGCTTCCTTGAGGCCCAGGGAAGTGATGGCGCGAACTTCCTTGATCACTGCGATCTTCTTGTCGCCGGCAGCTTCGAGGATGACGTCGAATTCAGTCTGCTCTTCAGCCTCTTCTGCAGCGC
Organism: Arthrobacter pascens; assembly: GCF_030815585.1. Lineage (NCBI taxonomy): Bacteria > Bacillati > Actinomycetota > Actinomycetes > Micrococcales > Micrococcaceae > Arthrobacter > Arthrobacter pascens. The sequence continues at coordinate 910,912 of NZ_JAUSWY010000001.1, read as the reverse complement.
CGCCACCGGCGGGGCCGGCAACAGCAACAGCAGCTGCGGTAACTTCGAAGGTCTCTTCGAAGAGCTTGACGAACTCGGAGAGCTCGATGATGGTCAGTTCCTTGAAAGCTTCAATGAGCTCTTCGTTGGTGAGCTTCGCCATGGTGTGGCGTCCTTCCTATAGTGGTGCTCGGCGGCCTGTGGCTTGCCTTCACACCGGAGTCTGGTGGGTAAAGAGAAACTACTTCTCTTCGGCAGCGGGAGCTTCGGCCGGGGCCTCAGCTTCTGCGGCGGGAGCCTCTTCGGCGGGAGCTTCGTCAGCGGCAGGAGCCTCGGCAGCTGCCGGTGCACCGTTCTCTTCTTCAAGCTTGAGACGCAGTGCGTCGATGATGCGTGCAGCGGCGGCGGCAGGAGCCTTGAGGATCCCTGCAACCTTGGCGAGCTGCAGCTCGCGGGACTCGAGTGCTGCCAGGGCAGCAACTTCGCTCGCGTTCAGTGCCTTGCCCTCGAAGTAACCGGTCTTGATGACCAGCTGCTTGTTGGCTTTGGCAAAATCCGTCAGGCTCTTGGCAGCGGCAACTGCGTCACCCTTGATGAACGCGATTGCAGTGGGGCCGGAGAGCTGGTCGTTGAATGCTTCAACACCGGCTTCCTTGGCTGCAATGGCGGTCAGGGTGTTCTTGACGACCGAGAACTTGGTGTCCTGGCCGAGAGAAACACGCAGCTGCTTGAGCTGTGCAACGGTGAGCCCGCGGTATTCGGTCAGGACAGCGGCGTTCGATTCCTTGAAATCGTTTGTGATCTCAGCTACTGCTGAAACCTTGATTGGCGTTGCCATAACCCTCCTTCCGGGGATAGTGCCGGTATTCGACGGTCCCCGCTCAGGTGAGCTAAAACTAAAAACGCCCCGCGCAGATGCACGGGGCTGGGCTCAACACGCTTGTTGCCGTGGAGCTTTGCTTCGTTCACCTGCGCTGGCCGCCCTACGTTCAGGGTCCTTCGTCCAGAAAGCCACTTGCCCTCGCGCGCACAACTGCAGAGTTGAGCTGTGTTCGTGAGAGTGGATTTCCAACAACCGACGGTCTTTGGTACTTCAACCATACGGGACCGGCCGCCGGTCCGCCAAATCGGGCCTTAGCTGGTGCTGGCTCCGAGGTGGGGCAGTTCCTTCTGCCAGATGCCCGTGACACCTGCGGTGGTGAAGCCCAGCTGCTGGTTTACGGTCAGGAGGTACCTGTTCTCCGGAGCGTTCCAGGTGTAGATGACCCGGGCGTCCGGAAACTGCTCGGTCAGCCGTTCCATGTTGGCCACTTTGATCAGCAGTCCCAGTTTGTTGCCCCGGTGCTCCTGGAGCACCAGCGTGTCATCCTGGAAGACGACGTCCGCGCGGTGGGCCAGCACACTGATCGTGGTCAGGCCCACAAGCGCTCCAGTGGCCAGATGTTCAACCGCCGTGACCACCGTCCGCCGGCCTTGCGCAATGGTGGCCTCCTCCGCTTCACGAAGGATACCGCCGTCGAAAATCATGTCCTGCTCAACGGGAGTCTCAAGGGAGGGGTCGACGTCGGCGCCCGCCTGGTTCTCTAGGACGGCCACGGCTTCCAGCCACTGATCCGGGCAGCGGTCAGTCCAGTGATGCAGGGCGTAGCGGCCGTTGTTGGCTTCATCAGCCTCCGATTGGAGGTCGGCCACCAGCTTGGTGTCCAGCGGCAGGGCGCACGAACTGAACTGTTCGATGTGCTGCAGGGTGTATCCCGTCTTGCGGGCAAACTCGACCTCCCTGCTGGCGAGGGGGACAAAGCCCTGCCCCGATCCAGGTACCAGTTGGGCCTTCTCGAACTCATGCAGCGAAGCCCCGGGATGGTTCGTGTCCACCAGGATCATGGTGCGGCCCTCGCCCCGTGCCATATGTTCAGCCGCGAGGAGCAGTTTCCGGCCCACCCCCTGCCGCTGGAATTCCGGCAGGATGTCAAGGGTGAATTCTGCGAGGTCAAGGTTGTCCGCCAGCGGAAGGGCAATGTCTACCGTTCCCACGATTTCACCGTCAATCTTGGCCACGAGGATGATCTGGCGTTCGTAAGGATCGGCCAGTTCCAGGAGTTTTTCCAGCGGCGCGTACGCCAGATCGTCGCTTCCCCACGTCTGCATCCGGACCTTGCGCCCCACCTCGACCGCGGCCACGAAGTCCGCCGCGTCCGGCGCGTCAAGCGAATCCGGAATCCAAAGCTGCTCGATCTTTACATCTCTTGTCATAAGGGGCATCATCCCAGCCGTTTCTGCCACTCACCTTCATAGCCAGCAGGCCTGAATCCAAGCGAAATATTTATCGCCAGCATATGCTGGTTTTCGCTGGCGTTCCATGTAAGTAGCGACCGGGCAGCAGGCCAGCGCTGCTGGGCGGAGCGAAGATTCGCAACCTTGACCAGCATCCCCAGGCGGTGTCCCCGATGCGCCGCGGACACCAGGGTGTCCTGTTGGGTGACGGCCGCCGGCACTCCCGGCCGCCAGGTCAGGACCGTGTATGCCACCAACTCCCCGGTGGCCTTGTGCATCGCGGCGGCCACCAGGCTCTCGACGCCACTGCGGATGAGGACCTGTTCCTCCTGGCGCACCCTGGCCGTATCCCAGACCTCGGCTTCCCAGTTCATCCCCGCCACCGGCACATCGGTGCTCATATGGCGCTTGAGGACAGCGTATTCGGCCACGAGTTGCTCCGGACACGTGTCAGCCCAGCCAACAGTGGTGTAGCTTCGCGCAAATGCGGCGGCCTCCGTTTCCAGTGCGGCAAGGTGCTCAGACGGCACCGGCAGGTACAGCCGGCTGGATCTCTCCACCTGCTCCAGTTCGTAGCCGGCGCCCGAAGCAAAGGCAACGGAAGCCTCCTCCGCGGGGAGTCCGCCCGCCCCGGATTTGGCGGGCAGGATACGGCCGGCACGCTCCACCGGCTCCGCGGGGAGTTCGCAATAGGCGTCAAGGGACGTCCTGCCGCGTTCCGCCGCAACCCCTTCGGCATGTTCCAGCAACCGGCGCCCCCAGCCCCGCCTCCGGTATGCAGCCGCCACCAGCACATCTATCCCTGCGGTGACGGTGTTTTCGCGCAGCGGCAAGGTCACGGAGCACGTGCCCACTATTTCCCGGTCCAGCCGTGCTACAAAAAGCAGCCGCTCCTCATAGTCGTTGCCACGCCAGTACTCCAAGCTCTCCAGGGCCGTGGGGCAGCGGTCAAGGTTGCCCCATTTCTCCAGCTCGTGCGCTTCCCTGAGTGCCTGGATGTCGTGGAAGTCCGTGTGGGGCCGGGTGCCCCCTGCAAGGGTTTCCCTCCTGCCGTCGGATGGCGGAGGGATGACGACGGCGGTAATCGCCAGGGCGGTCATGCCCCCAGCCTAGTAGCCAGCCGCACGGTTCAGTCGAAGGCACGGTTCAGTCGAACGCGCGGTTCAGTCGACGGCTTGGTGGGACTTCAGCCGGTGGCGTCGAAAAACAAAGGACCGCCCGGCGCAATGCCGGACGGTCCTTTGTGCGCCGGAAGGGATCCGGCACCAGGAACTGAAAGGATCAGACCTCGGTCAGAACCTTGGTGACGTTCGGGTCAACCGAGATACCCGGGCCGAACGTGGTGGCCACGGTAGCCTTCTGGATGTAGCGGCCCTTGGAAGCGGACGGCTTCAGGCGAAGCACCTCTTCCAGTGCTGCTGCGTAGTTCTCGGCCAGCTTGATGGCGTCGAAGGAAACCTTGCCGATGATGAAGTGCAGGTTGGAGTGCTTGTCGACGCGGAAGTCGATCTTGCCGCCCTTGATGTCGTTGACAGCCTTGGTGACGTCTGCCGTGACGGTGCCGGTCTTCGGGTTCGGCATCAGGTTACGCGGACCAAGGACCTTACCGAGTCGGCCAACCTTGCCCATGAGGTCAGGGGTGGCGACGGCTGCGTCGAAGTCGGTCCAGCCGGCTGCGATCTTCTCGATCAGGTCATCGGAACCAACGAAGTCGGCGCCAGCAGCGATTGCTGCTTCGGCCTTGTCGCCCGTTGCGAAGACGAGGACGCGGGAGACCTTGCCGGTACCGTGGGGCAGGTTGACGGTTCCGCGGACCATCTGGTCAGCCTTACGCGGGTCAACGCCCAGACGGAAGGCGACCTCAACGGTGGCGTCGAACTTGGACGGGTTGGTGTCCTTGGCGAGCGTTACTGCCTCGTACGGCGCGTAGAACTTCTCCGCGTCGATCTTGGCGGCTGCTGCCTCATATGCTTTGCTGCGCTTTGCCATGCTGCTTATTTCTCCTTGTGCAGTTGTGGTCTGCGGACCGCGCTGGGCCCTGCCACAGTTGGTCATCCGGGGTTTGTCCGGCGTTATATCCGGACGGGACTTCCAACATTTCCGATGGTGCCGGTTGTCCGGCGGTGGTGCCGGTTACCCGGCGGTGCTGCCCGTCGTCGTCGTCGGTTTCCCGATCCCGGCGCCGCTGCAGCGATGAGGGAATTAACCCTCGACGGTGATACCCATGGAGCGGGCGGTGCCGGCGATGATCTTGGCTGCGCCTTCGAGGCTCGTGGCGTTGAGGTCTTCCATCTTGGTGGTGGCGATCTCGTTAACCTGGGCCTGCGTCAGCTTGGCAACCTTGACGGTGTGCGGCGTGGGCGAACCCTTGGCAACGCCTGCAGCCTTCTTGATGAGCTCTGCAGCCGGCGGGGTCTTGGTGATAAACGTGAATGAACGGTCCTCGTAAACCGTGATTTCCACGGGGATGACGTTTCCGCGCTGGGCTTCTGTGGCAGCGTTGTACGCCTTGCAGAATTCCATGATGTTGACACCGTGCTGGCCAAGCGCAGGACCAATCGGCGGAGCCGGGTTAGCGGCACCTGCCTGGATCTGCAGCTTGATGAGGCCGGTGACCTTCTTCTTGGGAGCCAATGTAGGGTCCTTCTCTCAATTACGTCCTGGGACACAGGAGCGTGCCTCAGGTTTGTGGCCGCCATGGCGAGGCGGCCGGCCGTCCCGGGACTGCTAAGCGGGCAGTCCCGGAGCGAATTCTAGGGTGGTCAGATCTTGGTGACCTGGTTGAACGCCAGGGTGACCGGGGTTTCGCGTTCGAAGATGGAGACCAGGACCACGAGGGTCTGGGATTCCACCTTGATCTCGGAGATCGTGGCAGGAAGGGTCTCGAACGGACCTTCCTTGACGATGACGGACTCGCCGACCTCGAAGTCAACGTCAACCGGGGCGGCAGCGTGCTTGACCGGCTTGCCCTTTTCAGCCTGCTCTTCTTCGAAGACCGGGGCAAGCATGGAGAAGACTTCGTCCAGGCGCAGCGGGACGGGGTTGTGGGCGTTGCCCACGAAGCCGGTGACGCCGGGGGTGTGGCGGACGGCGCCCCAGGAGGCATCCGTCAGGTCCATGCGGACCAGCACGTAGCCGGGGATGCGGACGCGGTTGATGACCTTGCGCTGAGCGTTCTTGATCTCAACGACCTCTTCCATCGGCACCTGGATTTCGAAGATGTAATCTTCCATGTCCAGGGTCTGGATGCGGGTCTCAAGGTTGGCCTTCACGCGGTTTTCGTAACCGGCGTACGAGTGGATGACGTACCAGTCACCCTCCTGGCGGCGCAGCTTGCCCTTGAATTCCTCAGCTGGATCCACTTCAGCGGCAGCAGCAGCCGCCGCAAGGGCGTCGGACTCTTCTTCGGAGCCGCCTTCGGCATCGTCAGTGGCATCGCCGGCCTCTGAAGAGTCAGCTTCATTTTCCCCTGAGGGGTCAGCATCGTCAGAATCGGCATCGGCGGATTCGGGCGCAGCGGACTCAACCTCAGACTCTTCACCGGCTTCTGCCGTGGGGGCTGCCGTGATGTCCGTGGACTTTTCCTGCTCAGTCTCGGTTACCTCGAGCTCCTGCTCAGACACTTGGTCTCCTGCTTCCTCATTGCCTAACATGCCTATTTAAATGGCTCAATTCCGCACGCCCCGTGGATTCCCTCCGGTTACCCGGACAGGACCACGCAGCCTGCGGACGAATTCGCCTTAGCGGTCCGTGGGGGCGATGCCGCCGAAGACCCAGCTGACCGCGGTTCCAAAACCGAGGTCCAGCAGGCTGACGATGACCATCATGATGGCCACGAACACCAGCACCACGAGCGTGTAATTGATCAATTCCTTGCGGGTAGGCGCAACGACTTTCTTCAGTTCGCCGATGACCTGGCGGACAAAAAGTGCAATGCGAGCGAAGAAGTTTGCCTTGGCGTCCTTCTTAGCTGGGCGGCCCTTGGAGCTGCTGGCAGCTGTTTCGGTCACCTGGTCCTCACTCATCTTTGCAATGTTGGATTACCCGGTCCTGATCAGAACCATGGTTGCTGCGCTTGCTCCGGCATTCCGCCGGAACAGCTTGCGCAGGGCAGACAGGACTCGAACCTGCAACCTGCGGTTTTGGAGACCGCTGCGCTACCAATTGCGCCACTACCCTATGGATCGAAAACTGCACATTGCCGAACTTGCCAGTTTTCACTGGGGCGCACGCCATCATCCGTGTTTTCAACACCGGAGAACCAGTCTACGCAACAACTTCGCGTACGTCGAACCAGCTTCCATTCGGACCATCCGCCCCGCCGGGAGTCGATCTGACCTGCAGTCACATCCACGCCGGCAACCCGAAGGATCCGCTGAACAGCATAGAGTAGATCACGTCGAATTCCACCATTCAGCCAACGAGCTGCAAGCGAAGAACGGACCCGCCATGTCTGCCGCCCGCGTTTCCCAGCGCATTTCCGCTATTGCCGAATCCGCAACCCTGGCCGTTGACGCCAAGGCCAAGGCGCTTAAGGCAGCAGGCCGGCCGGTCATTGGCTTCGGTGCCGGGGAACCGGACTTCCCCACACCGGACTACATTGTTCAGGCCGCCATCGATGCCGCCAGCCAGCCGAAGTACCACCGATACTCCCCTGCCGGCGGCCTGCCGGAGCTCAAGAAGGCCATCGCGGAAAAGACCCTGCGCGACTCCGGCTACGCCGTGGACGCATCCCAAGTGCTGGTGACCAACGGAGGCAAGCAGGCCGTCTACAACACCTTCGCCACGCTGGTGGATCCGGGCGACGAAGTGATTGTGCCCACCCCGTTCTGGACCACTTACCCTGAGGCCATCAGGCTAGCCGGCGGTATCCCCGTTGAGGTCTTCGCTGGCCCGGAACAGGACTACCTGGTCACCGTCGACCAGCTCGAGGCGGCCGTTACGGACAAAACCAAGATCCTGCTTTTCGTATCGCCGTCAAACCCCACCGGCTCCGTTTACTCCCCTGAGCAGGTCGCTGAGATCGGCCAATGGGCCGCATCCAAGGGGCTGTGGGTGGTGACCGACGAAATCTATGAGCACCTGACCTACGACGGCGTCCCGTTCACCTCCATCGCCACCGCAGCTCCGGAGCTGGGCGACAAACTGGTGATCCTGAACGGTGTGGCGAAGACCTACGCGATGACCGGTTGGCGGGTGGGCTGGATGATCGGTCCGGCCGATGTCATCAAGGCCGCCACCAACCTCCAGTCGCACGCCACCTCCAACGTCTCCAACATCCCGCAGATCGCCGCCCTCGCAGCAGTCTCCGGCCCCCTGACCGCAGTCAATGAAATGAAGGTGGCGTTCGACCGCCGCCGCAAGGCGATCGTGGCCGGGCTTAACGCCATTGACGGCGTGGAATGCCCGACGCCGAAGGGCGCCTTCTACGTGTACGCGGACGTCCGTGCCCTGCTGGGTAAGGAATTCCCGACCGCGGCCGGTACGTCCACGCCGTCGACCTCCGCAGAACTGGCCACCCTTATCCTTGACGAGGTTGAAGTGGCCGTGGTGCCGGGTGAGGCCTTTGGGCCTTCGGGCTACCTCCGTCTCTCCTACGCCTTGGGCGATGACGACCTGGCCACGGGTGTGGCCCGGTTGCAGGACTTCCTAGGCAAGGCCAAGTAGGCACCCTCTCTCACTTCCTGCCTGAAAACGCTAAACGCTCTCTCACCCGTGAGAGAGCGTTCGGCGTTAAGCCACAGGAAGTGAGAGAGGGTTGGGGAAAAAGCGGCAGGACGTGAGAGAGCGTCTGCAAGGGGCTTAGAGGAGGCGGCGCTCGGCAGCCCACTTCGTCAGTTCATGCCGGCTTGAGAGCTGGAGCTTTCGCAGGACAGCCGAGACGTGTGTTTCCACTGTTTTGATGCTGATGAACAGCTCCTTGGCCACTTCCTTATAGCTGTAGCCGCGGGCTATCAGGCGCATGACTTCGAGTTCGCGGGCGGAGAGCCGGTCCAGTTCGTTATCGGCGATGTCTGCCGGGGCCGTGCCGAAGGCGTCCAGGACAAACCCCGCCAGCCGGGGCGAAAAGACGGCGTCTCCACCGGCCACCCGGAAGACGGCGTCCGTGATCTCGGCCCCGGAAATGGTTTTGGTGACGTAGCCCCGGGCGCCCGCCCGGATGACCGCCACGACGTCCTCGGCCGCGTCCGAGACGCTGAGGGCCAGGAATTTTGTGTTGGCCAGGAGAGCTGCCGAGCCGGCGATCACTTCCCGGCCGCCGCCGCCCAGCCCACCCGGCAGGTGAACGTCCAGGAGCACCACTTCCGGACGTTCCTGCGCGATCACGGCAATGGCCTGCTCCACGGTGGCGGCCTCGCCCACCACCTGGATGCTCGCATCAAGGTCAGCCTTGAGGCCGGAGCGGAAGATGGCGTGGTCATCCACAATCACCACCCGGACAGTGTTCATCGGGCGGACCGGACCGGTACCGGCCCCCTGTACGTTGTTCATGTCTTCCCTTCCCCGTTGTCCGTTTGGATCCCCGGCAGTCCCAGCCGCACTTCAGTCCCGTCAGGGGTGCTGGTGATGGAGGCACTGCCGCCGTGGCGCTTCATCCGGCCGATGATGGATTCCCTGACGCCCAGACGGTCCTCGGGCACGTCCTGGAGCGTGAAGCCGGGCCCCCGGTCCTTGATAAAGACCTCGGCGCGGCCGCCGGAAACTTCGAGGTAAACAGAGACGGTTCCGCCGCCGTGCCGGGAGGCATTAAGCATGGCTTCCCTGCTGGCCTGGACCAATGCCTCGTACGCTTCAGTCATGGCGGTGTCTCCCACGCTCACCACTTCCACAGCGTTGCCCAGGAAGTCTTCCACCTCCGCTGCGGTTGCCTTGATCCGGTCCGAGAGCTGGCCGGCGTCCTTGCCTGGATCCTGGAACAGCCAGCCCCGGAGTTCCCGTTCTTGCGCCCTGGCCAGCCGCACCACATCGTGCTCGTTGCCGGCGCGCCGCTGGATCAGGGCAAGGGTCTGAAGCACGGAGTCGTGAAGGTGGGCTGCGATCTCGGCCCGTTCGGTCTCACGGATCCTGCCCGCACGTTCGGATTCCAGATCGCGCCAGAATTTCAAAGCCCACGGGAGCAGCACCAGCACCACCCCGCCCAGGACCGCCACCGACGCCAACAGTGCCAGCCAGGTCTGCTCCCACGACCCGGAGCCGGACACCATCACCAGCACACCGGCCACCACCAGCGCCAGCCCGGCGGCGAGCCGCGCCCAACCACCGGCCTGGTCTGCCTTGGTCTTGTCCACCAGCCCCGCCCGGCGGGTCTCGTCCAGCTGCATCCAGGCGATGGCCGCGCCGCCCAGCACCGCCGCAGCCGGGATCAGGGTGCCCAGCGGCACGTTAACACCGAGGAGCTGGGCGATCAGGATGCCCGCGACCAAGAGGAGGCCGGAACCCAGCAGGATCTCCTTGCCGTACCGCATGCTGCGGGCCCTGAACCAGGGCGGACGGGCGGCCTCACCGTAACTGGCCAGAGGCGGGGAAACAGGCGAAGAACCGACCGCAGCGGGCATAGCCCCGGCAACAGAGGCGGCGGCAGCAGAGGCGGCGGCAGCACCGGCGTCGGGATTTTCCCAGAGCGGCCGCGCGGCGGCGTGCGGCCCGGCGTTCGAAGCAGCCGACGCTGACGCGGAGGCGCCGGCGGCTGGCGGCGGTTGGCTCACGGCCGGCGCAATGGGCGACGCCGGGCGGCGGGCGTTGCGCCGGGCACTTTCGTCAGCGGTGGGAACCATGATCCATAGCCAGGCGTAGAACGCCAGGCCCGCGCCGCCGGCCAGCGATGCCAGGACCATGCCGATCCGGACATTCCTCACTGGCCAGCCCAGATGCGCCGCAAGGCCGGCGCATACTCCGGCGATGAGGCGCTCGCTGCTGCGGACCAGCGGCGGGCGGGCCAGGGCGGTTGTCATGAGTCAATCCAAACACGGATCAGGGTTGCCCGGACCTGTTTCCGGCCCGAACCGGGGGTATCTCAGGGGCAGCTCAGGGTGTTACCCAGTAGAGCGGGCTGGTCCCAGACGGCAGGATCGAAGTATGAACTCGCAGACCCCCACCCCGGATGACAGCCAGCCCACGGAACCTCTCCCTGACTCGCGAAAGGAACAGCCCACCGAACCGCTCGTGCCACCTCCGCCGTCCACTCCGCAGGACGCACCACAGGATGCACCACAGGACGCACCGCACCAGGCGCCCTACAGCCAATACCCCGGCCCTTACCCCGGCGCCAAAGCGCCTGGCCAGCCACAGGATTTCTTCACGTGGATCCGCAGCCATGGTATCCAGCGCGGCCGCGAGCGCTGGATCGGCGGCGTTGCCGGCGGGATAGCGCAGCGGATGGGAATCGATCCCTTGATTGTCCGCGGCATCTTCATTGTCCTTACCCTTTTCGCCGGAATCGGTGTCCTGCTCTACGGTCTTGCCTGGGCTTTCCTCCCCGAACCTGATGGACGCATCCATGTCCAGGAGGCGGGCGCCGGACGCTGGTCCAGCGGAATGACAGGATCACTGATCACCACGGTGATGGGGCTCACGGGCCTCGGCGGCGGATTCTGGGGCTGGAGGGGCAACGGCTTCGGAGGCTTCTTCTGGACCGTGTTCTGGGTGGGCGGCGCCATGTACCTCATCTACTACCTGACCCAGCGCAACAAGGCCCGGAACGGAGCTCCGATGGGCACCACCCCGCAACGGGCCGGTCCAGGCGGGAACGCCGCCTTCGCCGCCGCCTACCCGTCAACCCCCTTCCCTTCTCAGTACTCGGCACCGGACGCCACCTCAACGGGCAACGGGCCCTACGCGCCCACGCCGCCCTCCGGTCCCACCGCGCCCTTCGGCGGCGGACCCTACAGCGGCGGATCGTACGGCGGTGGCTACCAACCGCCGCAGGGCCCGGCCCGCGCCCCAAAGGTCCGCCCCGGCGGCCCGGGCGCTCCGGCCGTGGCAATCACCGCGGGAGCAGCACTGCTGGTGGGCGGAGGCCTCAAAGCCCTCGATGCCGGCAACGTGATCAATCTGGGCGACTCCGCCAATGCCATCGTCTGGGCCAGCGCAGCAGCCGTCCTGGGCCTGGGCATCCTCCTGGCCGGGTTAAGGGGCCGGACCTCGGGTGTTCTGGGGTTCTTCGCCATCGTGGCCCTGGTGATCGGCGGAATCTTCAATGTTGCGGGCAACGGCGACCGGGTCCGCTTCGAGCAGGTTGACTGGACACCCTCGAGCCTCGAACAGGCCCGCGAAGGATTCGCTGTCACCGCCGGACGCGGAACCGTTGACCTTACGGCACTGGGCTCGAATGCCCCGCTGAGCTCCGACGTCGTGATTCCGCTGGATATCACGGCGAGCAACGTGACAGTGGTCATTCCCAACACCGTCCCCGTGGACATCAAGGCCGACATGACCCTGGGCAACCTCAACGAAGGGACCAGCCACCGCAGCGGCATCTCCACACGGGAAAGCACCTACAACACCGACAAGCCCGGCAGCCACCTGGTCATCCAGATCGACGGCACCGTCAGCAACGTCACCATCCAGGAAGGGCACTGACATGAGCAACGTTGATCCGTCACCGGATTCATACAACGCGGAAACCCAGACGGCGGACCAAGCCGGGGCAGACTCGGCCCGGCCAGCATCGGCCAGGGTGGGGACGGTGGTCTGGGGCCTGGTCATCCTGGCCCTCGCCGCCCTGATCATCATCGCCCAGTTGGGCATTGTGACCCTCAACGGCACCTATGTGCTGATCGGCCTCATGCTCGGCGCTGGCGCCGCCTTGGTGGTGGGCGGGCTGCTATCGGCCCGGAAACGTGACAACGAACCAAGAACAGGGAAGTCTTGAACCATGGATAAGTTCTTCAGCATCGTCAGGGGCTTCGGCCTGAAACGCGGACCACAGCGCTGGGTGGGCGGCGTGTGCGGAGGTATCGCTGACAAGCTCAACGTGGATGTGGCCTTTGTGCGCATCGCCTTCCTGGTCTTCTGCCTCCTGCCGGGCCCTGCAGTGGTCTTCTACCTCGCCGCATGGCTGATTCTTCCGGACCAGAAGAACTCCATCCCGCTGCAGACCTTCCTGGACAGACGATCCATCAACGGATCCTGACCCCGGACCCGTAACCGCCAGCCACAATGGCCCCCGCTCTCCTGAGCGGGGGCCATTGGAGTTCGCGGGCTGTGGTCCTGCAATGGAACGGGGCCTCTTGTAACGGGTTTGTGTCGTAACCCACACTCACCACTACAATCTAGGTGAGCTCAGCGTGGCGCTCTGCCTGTACACCTTCACACCAGGATTTGAGCAGAGACATGAAAATAGGAATTCTCACCAGCGGTGGCGACTGCCCCGGGTTGAACGCCGTCATCCGCGGCGCCGTCCTCAAGGGCATCGCCATCCACGGCCACGAATTCGTCGGATTCCTCGATGGCTGGCGCGGCGTTGTCGAAGGCGACATCATCGACATCCCCCGCACCATGGTCCGCGGCATCGCCAAGCAGGGCGGCACCATCCTGGGCACGTCCCGCACCAACCCGTTCGACAATGGCGGCGGGCCCGAGGTCATCAAGGCCCACATGGAGCGGCTTGGCATCGACGCCATCATCGCCATCGGCGGTGAGGGAACGCTCGCGGCGGCTAAGCGACTCACGGACGCCGGTCTCAAGATCGTAGGTGTCCCGAAGACCGTGGACAACGACCTGGACGCCACGGATTACACCTTCGGTTTTGATACTGCCGTTCAGATCGCCACCGAGGCCATCGACCGGCTGCGGACCACCGGCGAGTCCCACCACCGCTGCATGATCGCTGAAGTGATGGGCCGTCACGTGGGCTGGATCGCACTGCATGCGGGCATGGCTGCCGGAGCCCATGCCATTCTGATTCCCGAGCAGAAGGTCAGCATCGAACAGATCACCGAGTGGGTGCGCGAAGCCCACGACCGCGGCCGTGCGCCGCTGGTGGTGGTTGCGGAAGGCTTTGTTCCGGACCACATGGAATCCCCGCACTCCGAGCGCGGCCTGGATACCTTCGGCCGGCCACGACTGGGTGGTATCGCTGACCGGCTTGCCCCTGAGCTTGAGGCCCGCACCGGCATCGAGACCCGTGCCACGATCCTGGGCCACATCCAGCGCGGCGGAGTCCCGTCGGCCTTCGATCGGGTCCTGGCCACCCGGCTGGGAATGGCCGCCATCGACTCCGTGGTGGAGGGTTATTGGGGCACCATGGTGGCACTCAAGGGCACCGATATTGAGCACGTCGGCTTCCAGGAGGCCCTGGGCAAGCTGAAGACGGTCCCGCAGAAGCGCTATGACGAAGCCGCGGTCCTGTTCGGCTGAGCCGCCCGCCCGCCCTAGGCTGGGGACATGACTCTTGACCCCGGTTCCGCCGCCATCATCCAGCTCGCTTGGGCCAGGCGCCTGGGGCTCGACGACGATGCTTTCGGTGCGGCGCTCACATCCGGCGAGCGGATTGTCAGGGCCGACGACTCGGTGCAGACGGTGGAGTTCGTCCGCCTGTTCGGGAGTTCCGCCCTGGTGGGTCCGCAGTGGGTAATCGACGCTGCCGCAGGGATAACCGACCAAGAAATGGCACAGCACGTCACCCTGCTGACCCTGACCCGGTCCCATGGCGGGTACGGCCTTGGCGCTGCTGCACTCTTCTTCGCTGATGACCTGCCGCTGCGCCAACCGTCAGAGGAGTTGACCGTATCCCACGGCAATGCTGAAGCGATCGAGCTGGAAGGCCTGTGCCCGCCGGACGACGTCAATGAGGTTGGGCTTTCAGACCTGGAGAACCGCTACACCATCATCCATGAGGTAGAGGGCCGCAGGGTTCCCGTCGCCTGCGGAGCCTACACGGAATGGGAAGGGCTACTCGGCCAGCTGGGCGTCCTGGTGGACCCGGAATGGCGGCGCCGCGGGCTGGGATCCCTGGCGGCGTCCATCGCAGCCCACGAAGCGCTGGTTGCCGGGCTCACCGTCCAGTGGCGCGCCGAAGTCAGCAACACCGGAGCCGTGGCACTGGCGCGGAAACTTGGTCTGGCTGCCGGAGGCATCCAGACCAGCGTCCATCTGGGCTGAACTTCTCTGCTGGGGGCGGCGGGCCGGCGGTGGAACGGTCTAACGTGCCGATTATTGGCCGGGCAGGTTATTGGCCGAGCAGGTCAAGGATCTCAGTGCGGGCAAACATCTGCGCGGCCGCCCGCGCGGACGGCGAACCGGCGTCAGGATCAGCGCCCGCGTCCAGCAGCACCCGGGCCACGTCCGTGTAGCCCTTGAAGGCTGCCCCGGCCAACGGGGTCTGCCCGCGGTCGTTGACCGAGTTGGCCTCTCCCCCATGCTTGAGGATGAGCTGCACGGCCTCGGCGTGGCCGTGGTAAGCGGCCAGCATCAGCAGGGAATCCCCCGCGGCGTTGGTCATGGTGGCCGGCGCCCCGGCGTTGAGGTAGCTGCGCAGGAGAGCGGTATCGCCCTCCCTGGCGGCTTGAAACAGGGTGTGTGCGAGGGCCACGGCCTCTTCGTCGGGTCCAGTCATCAGTGGGTCCCCCTGAGGAATCCTGTCTGGCGCCCGACCACCTGGCCGGCGTCGGGGGCAACGATCACTTCCTGGGCGGCGACGTAGGCTTCCTCACCGTCCATCACGGTCAGTATTTCATCAGGCCCTACGGACCGCTTAATAAGGGCCAGCGCCACGGGGCCCATCTCATAGTGCTGGGCCACCGAGGTCACTACCCCCACTTTGCGCTCACCCAGCAGCACCTGGCTGCCCGGCACCGGCATGGTGTGCTGGGACCCGTCCAGCTGCAGGAACACCAGGCGCCGTGGCGGATGGCCCAGGTTATGGACGCGTGCAACCGTTTCCTGGCCCTTGTAGCAGCCCTTTGCCAGGTGAACGGCGGTCCGCAGGAGATCGAGCTCGTGCGGGATGGTTTTGTCGTCGGTCTCCGCGCCCAGGCGCGGACGCCACGCAGCGATCCGGAGGGCTTCCGCGGCCAGGACGCCGGCCAGCGGGCGGTCTCCCGCGGTCACTGCCAGGTCGGCCGCCGGAACCAGGTATTCGATCCAGGGCCGGTCCAACCCGGGGTGGTCCGCTTCCGCCACCACCGAATACGCATACCCGCCAGTACCGACGTGCGGCCACGGGTCGCGCCAGGACAGGAGTCCCGACCATTCCTCAACGGCCTTGGTGGAGCCGATCACGGCCCAATCTTCGGAGACGTCCTCGATCACGACACGCAGCATGAACTTCATCCTGTTCAGCCACTCCGCCAGCGGTGCCGCCTCGGCGGCCTCGACGATCAGCCAGGTGGTCCCGCCGTCGTCCACTACCCGGGCGTCAAACTCGATCCGGCCCTGCACGGTCAGCAGGAGCAGCTCGCTGGATTCACCCGGCTGCAGCCCGGTGAGCTGCTGTGAGGACAGCGTGTTCAGCCAGCTCAGCCGGTCGGGTCCGGTGACGGTCACCACGCCGCGGTGCGAAAGATCGACGACGGCGGTGCCTGCCGCCAGCGCGCGCTGCTCCCGCAACGGTTCACCATAGTGGGATGCGACGCCGGCGTCCGCGCCGGCTGCCTCAACGGCGCCAGGGCGCGACAGCAGTGGGCTGTGAGTAGTCATATGTAGTAGAAGTCCTTGATGGTCGGCGGTATTCCGGGTTTTCGGTATGGGATCGCGTTCCGGCCTTCTACATCGGGTCCGGTGGGGGGTCAGGAGACCTTCTTCAGGAAGGCTGAGGCGTGGGCCTCAAGTCCCCTGCCGGGCTGCGAGGTTCCGCCGGTGGCGACATCCCAGCGCCAGAGCAGATTACCGTCCACCAGGCCAAAGATCCGGGTGGCGGCGCTGTAGTCCTTGGAGTGGCTGCCGCGCATCACCATGTCCGTGGTGAGCTGGATCTGCGGTCCTTTGATCTGGCCGTAGTACAGCTCCGAGATCCCGCCGGGGTGCGAGATGGACACCGAGATGTCGAATCCGCCGTCGCTGTTGCGCAGGGCTTCGACCTCGTCGGCGCTCTTGAGGGCCGGGACGATGTCCGCCGGCACCAGGCCGGGACCGCCGTCGGCATCCAGCTGTTTGCGCTCCAGTGCCCAAAAGCCGGTCTCAACGGTGAGCGGCCGGAGCCGCGTACCGTCGTCGTCGGTCAACCAGCTTTCCGCGCGGTACTGCAGGTAGGCCAGCCCGTTATGCGTGAAGGATACGTGCTGGAAAAAGTGCTCCGAATCCTCGTCCCCGCTGCCGAGCCGGCCGTGGCCTTCCCACTCACCAATGAGCCAGGAAAGCGGAACAAGTTCTGGAGTCAGGTCTGTTGGAATCTCAATCGGCACGACAATTACCTCGGGAAATGGCTAGCTCGTCGAACGGACTACTTCTGGCCTTTGAAAAGGCGGTAGACCACATAGCCGGCGAACCATGCCATGGAAAGGCTGGCGATGCCGAGCAGGACAAGGAAGAAGATTTCAAATGCAAGTACGGACATGATGCCATCCTAACGCTTAGTAGATGAGTAGTTTGTCTATGAAGTAGGCCAGGGAACCGACCGCTGAGACCGGCGCCAGACCCATGCTAAGGGCCGCGGGAAGATTAAGCGGGGCGCCCCGAAGTGTGACGAGCCGGCGGAAGCTGACCAGCACGGCCCCCACCACCACACCGAAGATTGCCGCCGGCAGCACGGCAACATCCGAGAAGACCAGGCCCGCCAGCGGACCGGCAAGTCCTGCGAGCACGATGCCCAGCGGCGCCACAATGCTGTCCGGCCACCGGATCAGGCCGGCAAGCAGGGCCACCGCGGCGCTGACGGCTGCCACTAACAGCATCTCCCGGACGCCGTTGAAGCGCGCGCCGGCGATCCAGCCTGCGCCGAGGCAGGAAAGCAGCACGCCGGCGCAACAGCCCAGGGTGGACTCCAGCCGCTGCGCCTGTCCGGTGCCGCGGATCAGCTGCACCACAAATACGGCCATCATCCCCAGGGCGATGAAGGCTGGCGTCCAGTCCAGGAAACCAGGGGCCGGGACCAAACCGGCGGCCAGCGCCGACCCTGCACCCGGGAGGCCGATAACGGCTGCCAGCGTCTTTTTCGCAGGTATCCGGAGGAAGTGGGGCCAGCCGATGCCTACCGCCAAGGCAACAATGACTGCCACGGCGATCAGCGCCTCCCGGGAGCTGTACACGCCGGCAATGATGGCGGCCAGTCCGGCCATCCCGAACAGGCCGATGGTCCAAGAGCCCAACGAACGCACTGGGGTCTGCAGGTCCGCGGTCATACGTATCCCGGCCCTGGCGTGCCCGGCCTCGACTCTGCACTCAATTCGCTGCATTCCCATTCTGGCGGTGGTTCCGGGAAGGCAGCTGCGCCCTCCGTGGCAGGGCTTTGTACCCCTGGATCAATCCTGCCCTATGTGACCGGGATATGTCGCAAAACGAATACCCAGATGGGCCGGATCCATATCCGCGGGGCGGCCGTTGGGTATACTCGAAGCTCAGCTACGCTTCCTGTTAGGTTGCCGGCCGGTAGATCCATCACGGCCAAGACCGCAGCAGTGAGACAGTACCGGCCGGTGAAATCCCGGTTCAGTCGCCCAATGATGCGCGGACGGCCCTTGGAGGAATAATGTCGCACATCCTGTTATTGACGAACAGCACCGGCTCATCGGTGGACATCCTGCCTGCCCTCGAATTGCTGAACCACCGCGTGCACATCCTCGCCGCCGAGCCCACCGCACTGCTTGAGACCGACCCCTGCGACATCGTACTTCTGGACGCCCGCAAGGACCTGGTGGGCGCCCGTTCCCTGACCCAGCTGCTGAAGGCCACGGGCCTGAGCGCGCCGCTGGTGCTCATCCTGACCGAAGGCGGCATGGCTGCCGTTTCCTCCGCCTGGGCCGTGGATGACATTGTGCTCGACTCAGCGGGGCCAGCCGAAGTGGAGGCCCGGATCCGGCTCTCTGTGGCACGGGCCGTTCCGGACAAAGAGGACGTCCCCACGGAAATCCGGGCAGCCGGCGTCGTGATTGATGAAGCGAGCTACACCGCCCGCGTCAACGGCGCGCCCCTGAACCTGACATTCAAGGAATTCGAACTTCTCAAATACCTGGCCCAGCATCCGGGGCGTGTATTCACCCGCCAGCAGCTGCTCACCGAGGTGTGGGGCTATGACTACTACGGCGGCACCCGCACGGTGGACGTGCACGTCCGCCGCCTTCGGGCCAAGCTCGGCGCCGACCACGAAAACCTGATCAGCACAGTCCGCAACGTGGGCTACCGCCTCACCTTGGTACGGCAGCAGGAAGACGAACTGACCGAGGCCTGAAGGCAGCGACTACGCAATAAGAGCAACAGCCCCGGACCAGCGGTCCGGGGCTGTTGCTCTCGGTGGTGGAGGACATACGGGTCGAACGTATCGAGGCCACCCCAGTGGTGGATCCCCCTCGCATCCGGCGTCATGCTGCAAATCTCTGCCGGACGAGATATCGACTATACGTGCCTCCCCGCCGCCCATCAAATCGGCACACGCCCACCCTTGGGCGCATAGCGTATAGCCTAGCTACATGAGTCCTGCGCATCCGGAGAAGTGGCCTGTCCTTGTTGTCAAAGGCGGGGTGGATGACCAGCTGCTCAAAGACTGCAGGGCCCTCCTTGCTGCGGCCGAGGAATCGGACGGCACGCCCTCCTTGTCCGAGCAGACCGTCGTGACGCTTCGGGCCGGAGACTCGGCCGAGCATTCCCTTCTGACGCTTGCCCTGTATTCGCCGGACGAGGATTCGGACCCCGCCTCCGGCCAGGACCTGGCCGGGTTCGCCGTGGTGGTCGAGGAGGCAGACGGCAGCGGGGTGCTCGAAATTGCGGTCCACCCGAGCTACCGCAACCAGGGCGTCGCGGACCGCCTTGTGGGTGCCCTGAAATCCAGCCGGGGTTTTAGCGGGCTCAAGGCCTGGTCCCACGGCAACCACGAGGCCGCCGCTGACCTCGCCGCCCGCTACGGCTACGGCCCAGTGCGGGAACTGTGGAAGATGAGGCTGACTGCGGCTACCGCAGAACTTCCCGACGCCGGCCTCCCGGAGGGTGTTTTGCTGCGCGCCTTTGTGCCGGGCCAGGACGAGGACGCCTGGCTGGCCGCCAACCGCGCCGCTTTTGTCCACCACCCCGAACAGGGCGCGATGAGCCGCGCAGACCTGGACGCCAGGATGCAGGAGGACTGGTTTGATCCGGCAGGGTTCCTCCTGGCCGTGGACGGAGACGGCCGGCTGCTGGGTTTCCACTGGACAAAGGTCCATCCCCGGCACGGCGCCCACCCGGCGATCGGCGAGGTCTATGCGGTGGGTGTGACTCCGGCGGCGCAGGGCATGGGCTTGGGCAAGGCACTAACGGTGGCCGGCATCAGGTATCTGCAGGATCTTGGCCTTCACGCCGTCATGCTTTACACCGATGCGGACAACGCGCCGGCTGTGTCGCTGTACCGGAACCTTGGCTTCACACGCTGGGACACGGACGTGATGTACGGTCCGCTCGCGGGGGTTAGTCCAATCGACTGACGCATGGCCTCCTTAGCCCGAAACCTAGGGTTGCTGTGTACGGAATGATTGTAAGGTTGAAAGAGAACCGCGCCGGCCATGAGCGCCAGCAAATTAAGCGCCAGGTAGAAGGAGAGCCATGAAACCGGAACCCGCCGGAACAGTCACATCCGAAGGTGCTGCTGTGCCGGTGCGCGCCCGCTTCGGCTCATCCGAAGTACCCGCCTCACGCGCGACGCAGGACCGGATCGACATTCCTGAGTTCGCCCCCAACCTTGAGCCTGAAGGGGACATCCGCCCGGACCGGTTCCTGGACCGTGAACTGAGCTGGCTGGCATTCAACTCCCGCGTCTTGGAACTGGCCGAGGACCCCAACCTCCACCTGCTGGAGCGGGTCAGCTTCCTGTCCATCTTCGCCTCCAACCTGGACGAATTCTTCATGGTCCGCGTTGCCGGGCTGAAGCGCCGCATCGCGACCGGGCTGGCAGTGCCCTCACCGGCAGGTCTCAGCCCTGTGGAGGTGCTGGAAAAAATCGGCGAGGAAGCCCACCGGCTCCAGCAGCGCCACGCCCAGGTCTTCTCGGAGCAGATCCGCCCTGCCCTGGCTTACGAGCACATCCACCTCATGCATTGGGATGAGCTCGACGACGCCGCCAAGCAGCAGCTCAGCGCGATGTTCGCCGAAAAGGTGTTCCCCATCCTGACGCCGCTGGCGGTGGACCCGGCGCACCCGTTCCCTTACATTTCAGGGCTTTCCCTTAACCTTGCAGTGGTGGTCCGGAACCCGGTGAGCGACAAGGAACTGTTCGCCCGCCTGAAAGTGCCGGACCAGCTGCCGCGCCTCATTTCCATCGACGGGCCCCGGGCCGGAGCCGTTGCCGGGCGGGTGGCCCGCTTCATCGCACTCGAAGAAGTCATCGCCGTCCATCTCGACAAGCTCTTCGCCGGGATGGAAGTCCTGGAGCACCACATCTTCCGTGTCACCCGCAACGAGGACGTGGAGGTGGAAGAGGACGACGCCGAGAACCTGCTCCAGGCCCTGGAAAAGGAACTGTTGCGCCGCCGGTTCGGTCCTCCCGTCCGGCTTGAAGTCACCCACGACATCAACCCCAACATCCGTGCCCTGCTGATCCGCGAACTGGGAGTGGAGGAGTCCGAGGTCTACTCGGTCCCGGCACCGCTGGACCTCCGCGGCCTGTCCGTCATTGCGGGCATTGACCGGGCGGACCTGCATTACCCCAAGCACGTGCCGCACACCTCCCGGTACCTCAACGAGTCAGAGACGTCCAAGGCGGCCAATGTTTTCGCTGCCATGCGGCGCCGCGATATCCTGCTCCACCACCCGTACGACTCCTTCTCAACCTCGGTACAGGCATTCCTGGAGCAGGCAGCCGCGGACCCGAAGGTACAGGCCATCAAGCAGACCCTGTACCGGACGTCGGGTGACTCCCCCATTGTTGACGCCCTGATCGATGCAGCGGAGGCCGGCAAGCAGGTCCTGGCCCTGGTGGAGATCAAGGCCAGGTTCGATGAGCAGGCCAACATTTCATGGGCCCGCAAGCTGGAGCAGGCCGGCGTCCATGTGGTCTACGGAATCGTGGGCCTCAAGACGCACTGCAAACTTTCGCTGGTGGTCAGGCAGGAAGTGGACGGGCTCCGCCGGTACTGCCATATCGGCACCGGCAACTACCACCCCAGGACGGCCCGCTACTACGAGGACCTCGGCCTGCTCACGGCCAACGAACAGGTGGGAGAAGACCTCTCCAAGCTCTTCAACCAACTCTCCGGCTATGCGCCCAAGTCAACCTTCAAACGCCTCCTGGTGGCGCCGCGGTCGGTGCGTTCAGGTTTGATCGACAGGATCGAGACCGAGATCCGCAACGCCCGGGCGGGGCTGTCCGCCAGGGTCCAGATCAAGGTCAATTCGATGGTGGACGAGGCGACAATCGACTCCCTGTACCGCGCATCCCAAGCGGGAGTGAAGGTGGACGTGATTGTCCGCGGCATCTGTTCGCTGCGTCCCGGCGTGCCGGGCCTCAGCGAGAACATCACCGTTCGCTCGGTACTGGGCCGTTTCCTGGAACACTCCCGTGTGTTTGCCTTCGCCAACGGCGGCGATCCGGTGGTGTACATCGGCTCGGCCGACATGATGCACCGCAACCTGGACCGCCGCGTTGAGGCACTGGTCCAGCTGGCCAGCCCGGACGACGTCACCTACGTCCTCGAACTGCTGCGCCGCTACATGGATCCGGAAACGGCCAGTTGGCACTTGGACAACCAAGGCGACTGGATCCGCCACTACGTTGCGGACGACGGCTCCCACCTCGACGACGTCCAGTCGTGGCTGCTGGCATCGCGGCCCCGCCAGCGCAGCCTGAGCCGGCGGTAGGGCCGGAGCTTGTCGAGCGACGCACTCGTAGCAGACCAGACAGACCATCCGGGCGAACCGGTAGCGGTCACCGCTGCCGGAGCCCTGCCGTGGCGGGTCAACAAGGACGGGCTTGAAGTCCTGCTCATCCACCGGCCGCGGTATGACGACTGGTCCTGGCCCAAAGGCAAGATCGATGCCGGCGAGACTATTCCCGAATGTGCCGTCCGTGAAGTTCAGGAGGAGATCGGGCTATCCGCGCAGTTGGGCATTCCGCTTCCCCCCATCCACTACCACGTGGCTTCCGGATTGAAGGTGGTCCACTACTGGGCAGTCCAGGTGAACGGCGCCCGGCTCATTCCGGACGGCCAGGAAGTGGACAGCGTTATGTGGTGCACCCCCGAAAAGGCCGCCACACTGCTCTCCAACCCCTCCGACGCCGTCCCGCTTGAGAACCTGCGGGCGGCCCATGAACGCGGGGAACTGGACACCTGGCCCCTGATTGTGGTGCGCCATGCGAAAGCCAAACCGCGGTCATCCTGGAGCAAGGCCGAAGGCGAGCGGCCGCTGGCTGCTACTGGAATCAGGCAGGCGCAGGCTGTGGGACGGCTGCTGCAGGCCTGGAAGCCGCCGCGTGTGGTGAGCAGCCCGTGGTTGCGCTGTGTGGCCACGGTTGTGCCGTACTCAAAGGCCGCCGGGGCCAAGGTGAAGCTGGTGGACGCCCTGACGGAACATAAGCACGCCCGAAGTCCGAAGAAAACCGCGGCGGTCATTGAAGCACTCTTTGATAAGCAGCGCGCCGTCGCCGTGTGCACGCACCGCCCTGCCCTGCCCACGGTGATGGACCAGCTGGCCAAGCACATGCCGCCGGCGCTCCGCGCGCTTCTGCCCTCCTCCGAGCCTTACCTGTCGCCGGGAGAAGTGGTGGTGTGCCACGTGGTCCAAGGCAACAAAAACCGGATCGTGGCAGTGGAACAGTTCAAACCGTTCGACGACTAGGGTGCCACCGCGATCATCGCTTGACCCGGAAAGCTTTGTATCAAATACTTGGTACATTGATACAAAGTCTCTGGGGGATGAAGTGCCTGATACAAATGGATTTGATCTGGCGTTCCAGCATGTAGCGCCCATGGTCCTGCTGTGGCCCTTCCTCCTGGCCGCCGGTCTGTATGTCCTGCTGCGTTGGGTCATCTCGGCACCTGACGGCGGAACGTCCCGGGTCACTGTCTCCCAACACGCCCTCTGGATTGGTGTCATCGGCTGGCTGGCCAGCTCGCTGCTGCCAGCCGGGAATGCCGGAATTCTTCCCGCAGGCAATACGTCGCCCACTTTGGCCACCCCGGAAGCCATCCTGTCAGTGCTGGCCTGGCCCATCCTCGGCTGCCTCGGCGTACATGCCGTCGGCAAGTTGAGCTACCCCAGGCCGAGACTCCCCCAACGGCTGGCCACGCTCGAAGTCCGCCGGATCCGTGACTTCCTGCCACGCTCCCTGGCTTGGACTGTCGCTGCCGTGTTTGCCGGCTCCGCCTTGCTGATCTGCTGGGCGGGAACACTTCCCGGCTACGAGGCCATTCCCTACGACACGCTGCAGGACGGACCGCAGGGCTTCACCCGGCAAGGCGGGGACGGACGCATCCCCGGCCCCGTCTTTGCTGCTTGCCTGGGGACCGCCTGGCTGGTGCTGGCCTTGGGAACCGGGCTTGTCCTCTGGCTCATTGCAAGGCGCAGGCAACTGGAGGCCCTGGATGCAGACGAGAATGACCTGCTGCGCGCGATCGCCATGAACAGGCTGTTGCGCACGGTGGCCACCATTGCCGCCGGGCTCGCCGCAATCGCCGGGAACTTTGCGGTCCGGCCCGATCCTGCCGAAAACCCGGGCAGCTGGACCAATGCGGCCGGAATCGCGGCAATGGCAGTCCTGCTGGTGATGTGGTGGTGGGCTCCACCCAAGCTTGCCAGTGCCCAGGCTGGCGGTAGGGGACAGCCGCTGCCCGAATCGGCTGCGGCAACCCAACCGGCCACCAGGCTTTCCGTCTCGCTGGGCGCGGCCCTCGGCCTTGCCCCGGTGATATCCGCTGTTGCAGGTTTGTTCTTTCCCGGCGGGCTGATGTGGGGACAGCCCGCATTGTTGGTGGCTTTGGCAGCGGCTGCCGCGCTGGCCGTCGTTGCTGCCGGGGAGCTTCTGATGCACCGCAACCACGGATCCGTGGACGAACCCAGGACATGGCAGCGGCAGCCGGTGAGCCCGGCACTACTGACAGCCGCCATCGTCACCCTCACACTCCTGATCGCGGTGGAGGTGATTACCGCGGCAGGTGAGGCGCTGTCGACCAGGCCGACAGGCTGGACCACAACGGCACTGGCCACTGGCGCCGTCGTCATCCTTTCGGGGCTGCCCCTTGCTGCCACCCGGATGCGCCGCAGCGTCCCCTCAGCTGTTCCTGGCTTGGACGCGGCGCTCCGCGCGATCACAGTGCACCGGGTGGTCCGCACACTGGCAGCCTGCTTTGCAGTCCAGGCCGGGGTCCTACTGATCATGGCCAACCGAGCCTGGCCGCCGGTCCTTGGACTGCCGATGACCACGTGGCAGTCCCATTGGGAGCCTGCGGTCACCGTAGGTGCCCTGCTGGTCACTGCTGGAGTGGTCATTGCAGTGATTCCTGTCAGGGGCTTTGCGCGCACTGCGGCCTCCTCGCCGCAGCACAAAGCATCAGCTGAAACAGTGAAATGAACGCCGGCATCTCTATCGACTTACGGTCCGCGACGCCGCCGTATGAGCAAATCCGTTCGCAGATCAGCTCTTTGATTGCCATGGGCACCCTGGTCCCGGGCGGTCGCCTGCCCACGGTTCGCAGCCTGGCCGCTGATCTGGGCATTGCCGCCGGCACTGTTGCCCGGGCCTACAAGGAGCTGGAGGCCTCAGGCCTGATTGAATCCCGACGGCGGCGGGGTACGGTGGTTGCCTTCGGCACCCCGGGCGGGACCGGCGGAACTGGAACCGTCCCGGAATCGGTGACTGGCGCCGTCGACCTCCTGATCAGCACTGCACGTGATGCAGGGCTGAGTGACGAACTCCTGCTCGACCTCGTCCGCGGAAAACTCGGTAAGGGCCGACCCTCCACGGAACCAGGGCTGGGGCAAAGTAGACTTTAGCCGTGAGCATTCCTACGCCTTATGAAGACCTCCTGCGCGACGTCATGGCACATGGCACGCACAAATCCGACCGAACCGGGACCGGCACCAGCAGCGTGTTCGGCCGTCAGCTGCGCTTTGACCTGAGCCAAAGTTTTCCGCTGGTCACCACCAAGCGGGTGCACTTCAAGTCCGTCGCGGTTGAGCTGTTGTGGTTCCTGCGCGGCGAATCGAACGTGAAGTGGATGCAGGACCAGGGTGTAACCATCTGGAATGAATGGGCGGACGCCGACGGAGAACTTGGTCCCGTGTACGGCGTCCAGTGGCGCAGCTGGCCCACCCCGGACGGCGGCCACGTCGACCAGATCGCCGAGCTGGTGGCGAACCTCAAATCCAACCCGGACTCACGCCGGCACATCGTATCCGCCTGGAATGTCTCCGAGCTCAAGGACATGGCGCTGCCCCCGTGCCACGCGTTCTTCCAGTTCTACGTGGCGGATGGGAAGCTGTCCTGCCAGCTGTACCAGCGTTCAGCGGACATGTTCCTGGGCGTGCCCTTCAACATTGCCTCCTACTCGCTGCTGACCTGCATGATCGCCCAGCAGGTGGGGCTGGAGCCTGGCGAGTTCGTCTGGACCGGCGGGGACGTCCACATCTACGAGAACCACATGGACCAGGTCCTCAAGCAGCTGGACCGTGAGCCGTACGAATACCCGCAGCTGAAGATCACCCGGAAGCCGGCGTCGATCTTCGACTACACGCTGGATGACTTCGAAGTAGTGGGCTACCGTCATCACCCTACGATCAAGGCTCCGATCGCCGTATGAGTACAGAAAATACCGCCGACCCCCAGGCATTCACCGCTGAGCTTGCCGGTTCCGTGACCGGTGTAGGCGTCGTGTGGGCGCAGACCCCGGACGGCGTCATCGGCAAAGATGGCGACATGCCCTGGCACCTGCCCGAGGACCTGAAGCACTTTAACCGGCTGACGGTCGGCCACCCCGTCATCATGGGGCGAAAGACCTGGCTGTCCTTCCCGGACAAGTACCGGCCCCTGCCCGGCCGGACCAACATCGTCATCACCCGGCAGAAAAGCTGGGCCGAGACGCCCGAGGCGGAGGGCGCCGTCGTGGTCCCCTCCCTGGATGACGCCCTCCTGGAGTCCCAGTTCGTTGAAGGCGGCGAGACGGTGTGGATCCTGGGAGGAGGCGAGATCTTGAAGCAGTCCACCGACCTCGCCAACGTTGCCGTGGTCACCACGATCGATGTGAAGGCCGACGGCGACACGTTTGCTCCCGAACTCGGCGAAACCTGGGAGGCGGCCGCCTCCGTTCCTCCCGATGGCTGGCTGACGGCGGCCAACGGAACGCGGTACAGATTCACCAAATGGGTCAGGACGGAGGGCTGAGATGCTGAAGAAACCGGAAACGCTCTTTGTCCTTGGTTATATGCTGCTGCCCCTGCTTGCACTCCTGTCCGCGATCGTTGGCCTGACCATGATCCTGGGCGGCAACAAGCTCGCCGGCATCATCGTGCTGGTCGTTGTGACGCAGGTGTTCGCCTTCGGCGCCTTCTTCGCGCTGCGTGCCCGCAAGCGTGCCCTGTCGGCGGAGACCGCCGGCCGGTAGCGGCTTGAGCTGTGTAACCTTGAGCTGTCTGCCCTTGAGCTGTTTTCCCAGGTCCACGGCCGGATGGGGAGGACAGCCCATCGCAGCCATGGCAGGGCTCAACTAGAGTTACGCCAGTATTCTGCAGCATACGAGAACCTGCAGCTCAGACATTGGGGAAGGTGCCTTGTGGCAGGAAACATGTGGGGCGCCGACGTCGCCGGGCTCCGGACGCTCGCACAGCAGTTCGGAAAGGTGTCCGACAACCTGCTCCAGCAGTCCTCACGGCTGAGCAGCCAGATCAACAACACCCCTGCCTGGAAGGGCCAAGACGCTGTTAAGTTCCGCTCTGACTGGAACGGAAGCCATCGGGCTCTGCTCCAGCGGACGGCATTAGCACTCAAGCAGGAATCCAAAAAACTGCTGGAGAACGCCAATGAGCAAGAGAAGACCAGCCAGGACGGCGCGGCCGGCTCTGTGCGAGGCGCGGACATGGGTTCAGCAGGATTCGCGGTGGCGGGCGCTGTGCTGCTCGGTGCCGTCGGCGGCCTGAAAGCCGGCATGAACATCCAGAAGTACATCAAGGCCCCCCTCACCCTTGCCAAACACGTAGGGCAGTACGGCTGGGTCCTGAAGAACCGGCCCACGGAACTAGCCCAGGCCTTACTGTCGAAAGGCCAGCACCGGCTCGGCGGGCCGGTTTTCGACAGCCGCCACCTACTGGGGAACACCGCGGGGAACACCGCCCTCGACGACCTGCTCAGGGAATCGACCAAGGCAAACCGGGGCCTCGGGCTCATCGATAAAGCGTCAGACATCGCGTCGCTGAAGAACCTGGACAAGTACATCGGGCCGCTGAGCAAGGCCGAGGGTTTCTTTGCAGAAAAGCCGTGGATCGGTGCGGGCACCAAGTTTGAGTGGCTCGGCAAGTCCGGGCTGGCACGCGGATTGGGCTGGGCCGGCGTCGGCTTCAGCGCCGTGGATTCGGTCCGCAGCTTCGCGGATGGGGACATCAAAGGCGGCGTGGGGAGTGCCCTCAAAACGGGCCTCGGCATCGGCTGCTTCCTGCCGCCACCCGCCGGTACAGTGTGCCAGGTGGCCAGCGTCGGGGTTGCGATCTACGAGAACTGGGACACGATCAGCAGCGTGGGGAAGAACGTGGGCGACGGAATTGCCAACGCCGTCAAGGACCCGGGCAAGTTCGTCAGTGACGCGGGCAACACCGTTAAAGATGCAGGCAAGTCCGTTGCGAAGTTCTTCGGCTTCGGAGGATAGGAGACTTTCATGACCACACAGGATGAAACCCAGCAGGAACCTCGGCTCGGTGTTGACGTCATCGGCTTTGGAGTCGGTGAATTTGCGTATCTGTTGAATGTATTCGAGGGTCCAGCCCGCGACCGTTCAGTGAGCGTCTTCCGCGCCGAAGACATGGTGGATGACTCCACGCTGTCCACCGCAGGGGCTTCTTCGCTGATGGCCCGCGACATGGCAACTGTCAATGCGGAAGGCGACCTCGGTGTGACCGGTGTCGCCGCCGCGGTCGCCACGGCGCTTGGACAGGCTACGCGCTGGACCGAAATTTCACTTTTGACTGCTGACACCATGGACAACGTGGCCCTCCTCGAAGCCCCTGGCGTAGCCCTCATGCTTCAGCCCCGGCTGCTGGGCACATGGTTTGTCTTCGCCCAGGACCCGTCGATCTCCTCGGCCGAGGCCACCCTCCGGGTACTCCGTCAGCATGTTGAAGAGAATCCGGCTGGCTCGGCCTACATCGTGCTCAAGACGTTGGACAGTGAGAAGAACCTGCTGGTCCGACGCGAGGGCGACTCCTGGGTCACAGGTATCCCTGACTTCGACGCCGATGCGGTCGCTGAATCTCCGGGGCTCGACGACGCCGGGCTGCTGCGGGCCATCGAGGAGTCCCGTGGCAAGGCGTAGCAACGACGTTCCCCAGGATCCGGACTACATCCCCTCTGAAACAGACCGGAGGGAAACGATGTACCGTCGCGCCGAAAGCGGTGAGCTCATCGCCTACACCCCTGAGGAGTACGGAGTCCGAAAGGACGACGGCCTCAGCCTGGTGAAACCCGTGAACAGCTCCGCCGGTTTGCTCGTCCTGGCAGTCCTGATCACCCTCGCTTTCGGCGGGATGCTCTACGGGATCGTACAAATGGCCATCACCGATCAGTGGGAGATCCTGGCTGATATCTGGTGGATGTACCTGTTGATCCTCATACCCCTCGTGGCCGGTTGGTCCGGCTACTTCAAGGAACGCAAGGCCGAGAAGCTGCGCAAGGCCCGCAATCTCCCCCGCCCCGTGGAGTAGCTCCGGCCTGATGTTGCCTGCCTGCCGCCGGGCAGTGACGTAACCGACTGCGCCGTGCCGGTTCCAAAGTCTAAACTGGACGAATGACTACAGCAGCTACTCCGTCCGTTGGACTTGTCGGTTGGCGTGGCATGGTCGGTTCCGTCCTGATGCAGCGCATGCAGGACGAGGGCGACTTCGCCAGCATCAACCCGGTGTTTTTCTCCACCTCGAACGCAGGAGGTGCCGCCCCGTCGTTTGCTGATGGGGCCGGCAAGCTCGGGGACGCGTTCGACGTCGACACCCTGGCTAAGCTGCCCATTATTGTCACCGCCCAGGGCGGGGACTACACCAAGCGCGTCCACACCGAGCTGCGCAGCCGCGGCTGGGACGGCCTGTGGATCGACGCCGCCTCCACGCTGCGCATGAACGACGACTCGATCATCGTGCTGGACCCGATCAACCGCGACGTCATCGACAAGGGCCTGGTCAACGGCACCAGGGACTTCATCGGCGGCAACTGCACCGTCTCCTGCATGCTGATGGGCCTCGGCGGGCTGTTCAAGAACGGCCTCGTCGAATGGGGCACGTCCATGACCTACCAAGCTGCCTCCGGCGGCGGCGCCCGGCACATGCGCGAACTGCTCAGCCAGTTCGGCACGCTCAACGCCGAGGTCAGCTCGGAACTGGACGACCCGGCGTCGGCCATCCTGGAAATTGACCGAAAGGTCCTGGCCCACCAGCGGACCGACATCGACGCCACCCAGTTCGGCGTGCCGCTGGCCGGCTCCCTGATCCCCTGGATCGATGCGGACCTGGGCAACGGACAGTCCAAGGAAGAGTGGAAGGCCGGGGTCGAGACCAACAAGATCTTGGGCACGTCCGAAGAGAACCGCGTGATCATGGACGGCCTCTGCATCCGGATCGGCGCCATGCGCTCCCACTCGCAGGCCCTCACCCTCAAGCTCCGCGAGGACCTTTCCGTGGCCGAGATCGAGAAGATCGTGGCCGAGGACAACGAGTGGGCCAAGGTGATTCCGAACACCAAGGAAGCCTCCATGGCGGGCCTGACTCCGGTGGCCGCGTCCGGCACGCTGGACATCCCGGTGGGCCGTATCCGCAAGCTCGACATGGGCCCGGAGTACATCAGCGCGTTCACCGTAGGCGACCAGCTCCTCTGGGGCGCCGCCGAGCCGTTGCGCCGCATGCTCAACATCGCCACCGGGAACCTTTAGCCCCAACACGTACATAGGCGGCCCTGCCCCGCACGAACGGTGCTCCCCCAGCACCGCTCGTGCGGGGCAGGGCCGCTCTTGCGCTGAAGACCGTCACGCGCTCAGTCTTTTTGAGCGGTCCATGATGGCGAGCAGCCGTCGCCTCAGCTCGGCAGGCTGGGCCAAGTGCTTCCACTCAAGCCGGAGGACCTGCCAGCCTTCTTCCACCATGGCATTCTCTCGGCGGCGCTCAGCGAGAAGTACCTCCTCGGTGGGTTTGTAGTCGGTGTATTTTCCGCTGCCATCGAACTCGATCACGATTTTGGTCGCTGGATCCGCGAAGTCCGCCCGGAAGAGGCCGCGCGGCGTGGGGATCTCGAACTGCGGCAGGAACATCGTCAAGCCAAAGGAGCGGAGCAGCAGCCTTGTCCGGGTCTCCCCTACCGATTCCGACCGGCCATCCAGGACATCCAATAGATCCAGGGCCCGCCGACTCCCGCGTTTGGCCGGGCACTGGACCAGCAGCTGGCGCATGCTGTTGATACGGGCTCCCTTGCGCAGCGCATGGTCGCCGATCACAGCTGCCTGTTCAAGCGTCAGGATACGGGCACAGTCCAGG
This sequence comes from Arthrobacter pascens, assembly GCF_030815585.1. Lineage (NCBI taxonomy): Bacteria > Bacillati > Actinomycetota > Actinomycetes > Micrococcales > Micrococcaceae > Arthrobacter > Arthrobacter pascens. The sequence goes on along the minus strand of NZ_JAUSWY010000001.1, from coordinate 879,889 downwards.
ACGGTCCGCTCGAGGCTTGTGGTCAGGATTTCCCTGCCGTCCGACGTCCACAACGTTGTCAGTTCCGAGGATGCCAAGGCCGCCCGGTGCGTCCGGACGTCGTTCCCGGCACTTTTCAAGGAGTTTGCGTAGTCCGTGGTGACGTGGATCCGGGGCCCAACATCCCAGACATGGCATTCGTGCAGCCTGGCAGCACTGACATGGCTGTAGCGGGAGAGCCCTCCGGTGGACTCAAAGTGCGCCTGAATCTGCAAAGCGTCTCTGGTCCACGGTTCGGCCCCTTGCCAAAAGGCGCTTCGGACGTAGGCGCCCCGCCGAAGCCGGAGGAGGACACCGCTGCGGACTGCTGTGGTCAGAACCCGTTCCTCCAGCCCTGCCGCGGTCAGCTGCCGTGTGGATGCCACAGGAAAGGCAGGCCAGCGCGCGTCCACGAGCGCACGGATTTTGTCACCGTTCATGTTCCAAGACTTGTTGACCGCCGGTGGCCAAGGTAGCGCGCAGCGACTCTATGTGGAAAAGGCCCACCGGTTCGCGTTTTCCGCCGGTTCGGTATGACTTGGGCGGCCCTGCCCCGCACGAGCGGTGCTGCCCAGCACCGCTTTTGCGGGGTGGGGCCGCTCCTGCGTGGCTGGCCGCTCCTGCGTGGCGGGGCCGCTTCTTTGCGCTCAGCCCGCCAGGAACGCCACGTACTGCTCGGCGGCTTTGTCGAAGGCAGCGCGGGCACCGGGGCCGAGCGGCTTGGTTTCGTCAAAGAGCTCGGGCACGACGGCGGCGCCCGGGGTTGTGCCAGCACGTGCCCAGGTGCCAATCACCTCTCCCCCGGCCACGATGGTCTTCTTGAACACGCCGTTGCCGCCGGGGACGATCTTGTTGGCGTGCTCCGGTGCCAGGACAAGACTCCGGTCCGTGTAACCGAGCACAAACTCATCGAAGCCGGGCAGCAGCAGGACGGACCGCTGGCCGGGCACACCGTCATCGAGCAGTGACGCGGTCTCCGGTGACAACCAGTAGCTGGTGTCGCCGAGTTCAAGCTCGACCAGCTGCCCGCGGACGAGCTCAAAAGCGGACCGCACTTCGGTCAGGGGAATCTGCGTCCACCATGCAAAGTCACGTAGGGTGGCCGGGCCGTGGCTGCGGAAGTAGCGCAGCGCAAACTCCGCGATCCCCTCCTGCCGCTCAAGGTTCCGCGAAACCGGGATCCACTCGTCGAAGGCCACCAGAAGCTGCTGGTTGCCGACGAGCGGGCCCTGGACCAGCCATCCGTGGCGGCACAGTGTTCCCAGGACGTGGATCCCCCGCTGGCCGGTGGTTTGCTGCCCGGCTGCCTCAAACGCAGCAAAGAGCTCAGCCCTGCTCAAGGAACCACCGCCGGCCACGCGCTCAAGGGCAACGTCGCGGCACTTCTCGATGTCCGCCCAGGTGATATCCAGCTCCCGGTGCCTGCCCGCAATGCTGCGGGTGAGCCGCTCGGCAGTGAGGCCAAGCATCCACCGCAAGTCCTCGGGGGCCACCAGGTGCAGGGTCCCCCGCATCGGCCACGAGCGGACCACAGTGGCGCCGTCAATTGCCGCACGGACGTCGCTCACAGCGGCCCCGGGCACCCTCAGGCCCGCGGCCCACAGCGCCGCCTGCAGATCCTGGGCCTGCGTGGCGGTCATCCAGCGCACGGCGTCGGGAACCGAGCCGAGTCCGGGCCCCACCAGGCCCTGCGACGCCAAGCGCAGCCTGCCCATGATCTTCCGGCTTACGCGGTTTCCTGCCGTTGCTGCCATGCCCTCATCCTAGGACCTGACAGCGACAATTTCCCCGGTGCAGGGCGTGGTCCGGGAGCGCAAGACACTGCCGCTAGGGTAGAACCATGACTTTGGGGAGTTTGTGGCAGTTGCTCGCGCGCGAAACAAAAAGATGGATGGTGGGCGGGACCGTTTCGGTCCTGGTGGGGGTGGCCATTGGAGTGGCCGCCGTTTCCGCATATCCGGCCGACGGTAAATCCGACCTGGGCCTGCTGCTGCCTTCCTTGGGTTTCGCCCTCGGCGGTGGATATGCAGTCCTCTTTCCCGGCATCCGGGTGAGCCGCCAAAGGCTCCACATCTACCGCGACTGGCGGCACCACCCACTCAGCGGCAGGCTCCTCTGGATCCTTTCCCTCGCCATTTCGGTCATCGGACTGGTGACCTGCATTCTGGCTGGGGTAACAAATCCATCCATGCCGGGGCTCCTGGTCTGGCTTTTTATGGGCCCCTACCTTGCCCTCACCGGCTGGGCCTCGGCTGTCCTGGGTATGGCAGCAAATGTCCGGCTGGCGGATGGAGCTCCGAATCGGCATTCCGCCGATCGGCGCTAGAGTGTCAGCCCGATAAGCAACGGTTCCGGATGCAGTTCAATACCAAAATGCTCCACGACGCCGGCGCGCACCTCGCGCGCGACCGCCACCATATCCTTCGCGCTGGCTGAGCCGCGGTTGGTGATGGCCAGCGTGTGCTTGGTGGACAGTGAGGCCCGTCCGCCGGAGACACTGCCTTCTTCCAGGCCAAATCCCTTGCCGAATCCCGAGTGGTCGATCAGCCACGCGGCGGACAGCTTCACCAGCCCGTCCTGGCCGGAAGGATATTGCGGTGCCGAAGCGGGCAGCCCGGCCGCCACGTCCTCAGGAACGATGGGGTTGGTGAAGAATGAACCGGTGGAATACGTATCCCGGTCGGCCGAGTCCAGCACCATGCCCTTGGAGGCCCGCAGCCGCAGCACTTCGCGGCGGACATCGTTCGAGTAGGCCCGTTGACCCGGCTCTACACCGAGTGAACGCGCCAGCTCGGCATACCGGATGGGGGCACTCATCCGGCCGAGGGGCAGCTGGAACTCAACCGTCAGCACCACGTAACGGGGCGAACCGTTGACGGTGGTCTGCTTGAGGATGGAATCGCGGTAGCCGAATTTGAGCTCGGAGTTGGTGAAGGTCTGCACGGCGTTCCGCGAACGGTCCCAGGTCCGCACGGCGGCGATGGTCTGCGAAACGTCAGAACCGTAGGCGCCCACGTTCTGGACCGGCGTGGCGCCGGTGGCACCCGGGATGCCGGCAAGGGCTTCAATTCCTGACCAGGCATGCAGCACCGCGTGTTCCACAAAGGCGTCCCAGTTATGGCCCGCCTGGACCACCACGGCCACCCCGCCGCAGGAATCCTCGGCGCTGACGGTGAACCCTTCCGAAGCGATCCTGACCACCGTACCGGGGAACCCGTCGTCGGAAATCAGGAGGTTGGAACCGCCCCCGATGATGAGGACCTGCTCCCCTGCAGCGTCCGCGGATTGGACGGCGTCGATGATCCCAGCCTCGGTCCTGGCCTCGATGAACTTGCCGGCGGGGCCTCCGACGGCAGCCGTGGTCAGGGCGGAAAGCATTGTCTGGGTCACTTGTGGCTCATGCCAGCCTGACGACGGCCTGGGCCTTCATCAATACCTTCTGGCCGGCCGAAACCACGGTCAGGTCGACGCGGGCGGTGCCGGCATCGGCGTCGAGCTTGCCAACGGCGCCGCTGACCTCAATGGTGGCGCCGGGTTCCGGGGTGCCGGTGGTGTCGGTTACCAGGACCGGTTTGGTGAAGCGGGTCTGGAAGTCGACGACCGCGGCGGGGTCGCCGGCCCAGTCGGACACCAGCTGCACTGCGGCACCCATGGTGAACATGCCGTGGGCGATGACGCCCGGCAGCTCCACCCCCGTGGCGAAGGCTTCATTCCAATGGATGGGATTGAAGTCGCCGGAGGCACCGGCGTACTTGACCAGGTCCGTGCGGGTGACCTCGATGGTGCGGCTGCCGATGTCCTGTCCGGCGCTGAGTTCGTGGAATCTGGGGCTCATGGCTACTGTCCCTCTCCGCGGACCAGGATGGATGATGTGGTGGTGGAAACGCTCTCCCGCGTCTCATCACCGGCGAGGGCAAAGATTTCCGAGCGGGTGGTGATCATGGCACCGCCGCCCATGGCACGGACACCGTCCACGTGCAGTTCGGCAATCAGCCGGTCGCCGGCCACAATGGGCCGGTGGTGGGTGAAACGCTGGTCCGCGTGGACCACCCGCGAAAAGTCGATGCCGGAGTCAGGATCTTCGATCAGCTGGGCATCGGCACGCTGGGCGATGATGATGGCGAACGTCGGCGGAGCCACGAGGTCGCTGTGTCCGAGGGCCTTGGCGGCCTCGACGTCAAAGTGGGCTGGGTGGGTGGCCTTGACGGCGCGGGCGAACTCGCGGATTTTCTCGCGGCCGACGTCGTACACCTCTGCGGCAGGGTAGCTGCGGCCCTGCAGGTCCGGATTGATAGTCATGGCCTCAAGCCTATCGTTCCCGCCAGACGCGAAGGCCCTTGTCCGCCACTGGTATGATGGAATCATCAACCCATCAACTCGTGGCGCTCTGGCGCAGGAGAGGCCCAGATGCTGTCGCCCGCCCAGGCTCCGCTGTATGAGATCAAAGCCAACCTGTTCAAGGCCCTGGCGCACCCCGCCCGGATCAGGATCCTGGAGCTGCTGGCTGCCGCCCCGGACAACGCGGCCCAGGTGAGCCATCTGCTGGCCGAAACCGGCCTTGAGGCGTCCCATCTCTCCCAGCATCTGGCCACCCTGCGCAAACACAAAGTGGTCACGTCCGTACGTACCGCCAATGTGGTGACCTACCGGCTGGCCCACCCTGGTATTTCGGAACTGCTTGCCATAGCCCGGATCTTCCTGCTGGACAGCCTTGCCGATTCCAACCAACAGCTCCGGCTGGCGCAGAAGCTGCCCACCGGGCACCTACCCGGGTCCCCCTCGTGAGCCTGGACGGACACGCCCGGACCCGTGGACTCAGCAGGTTCCTGCCCTCCCGGGCCGACTACAGCGGGCTGCGCCAGTCATGGCGGACGGACGTGCTGGCTGGCATCACCGTGGGAATCGTGGCACTGCCGCTTGCGCTGGCGTTCGGGGTCAGCTCCGGGGTAGGCGCAGAGGCCGGCCTGATCACGGCGATCGTGGCCGGGCTGGTGGCCGCCGTCATGGGCGGATCCCACGTCCAGGTATCCGGCCCCACCGGCGCCATGGTGGTGGTCCTGGCTCCGGTTGTGGCAGTGCACGGGACCGGCAGCGTGGCCCTGGTCTCCCTTCTGGCGGGGCTGCTGGTCTGTGCCCTCGGCATCAGCGGCCTGGGCCGGGCGGTGGCCTTCATCCCCTGGCCCGTGGTGGAAGGCTTCACGCTGGGCATTGCGGCCATCATCTTCCTCCAGCAGGTCCCTTTGGCGACCGGCACGGCCGGCATTCCGGGCCACAACACCCTGCTCGCAGCCATCGAGGCGGCATCCGGCGCCGCGGCCCCCACGGTCCTGCTGACACTGGCTCTCGTGGCGGGCGTCGCCGTCGTGATGGTCCTGGTGCAAAAGCTGTTCCGGGCCCTTCCGGCGAGCCTGATCGCCGTGCTGCTGACGACGGCGGCTGCCGAGGTACTGCGGCTGGATGTCCCCCGGATCGGCGCGCTGCCGCACTCCCTTGCAGCGCCGTCCGTGCCCGCCGTCGATGTGGCGTCCCTGGGCAGCCTGGCCATGCCGGCCGTGGCCATCGCCTGCCTGGCGGCCATCGAATCCCTGCTTTCGGCCCGCGTGGCCGCAGGCTTGGCCGGCCCGGATGGGACGCCCAGCGGAGCCTACAGCCCGGACCGCGAACTGACCGGCCAGGGGCTGGCGTCCATCGCGGCCGGCCTCTTTGGTGGCATGCCTGCCACCGGCGCCATCGCACGGACGGCAGTCAACGTGCGCTCAGGCGCCAAGACCCGGCTGTCCGCCGTGGTGCACGCTGCTGTGCTGCTGGGCATTGTCTACCTTGCCGCAGGGCTTGTCAGCCGCATCCCGCTGGCAGCCCTGGGCGGCGTCCTGATGGTCACCGCGGTGCGCATGGTGTCCCGGCGCACGGTTGCCGCTATCCTGCGGTCCACGCATTCGGATGCGGCCGTTTTTGTCCTCACTGCAATCATCACTGTGGCCTTCGACCTGATCGTCGCCATCCAGATCGGCCTGGCCGCTGCAGCATTCTTCACCCTGCGCAAATTCGCGTCGCTAAGCGCCGTAGAGCGGGAGGAAATCTCCGGTCCGGCCATCGACGGTGACGAGCATATTGCCGTCTTCCGGCTGGACGGTGCCATGTTCTTTGGCGCTGCAGAACGGGTCCTCCAGGAAATCAGCCAGGTGAAGGACATCCAGGTGGCCATCATCAGGCTCTCCCAGCTGCGGATGCTCGACGCCACCGGCGCCCACGCGCTGGTAGAGGTCATCTCAGCACTGGAGTTGCGTGGCATTACGGTATTGCTCAAGGGGGTCCAGCCGGATCACCTGGCGCTGGTGACAAACGTTGGCGTTATCCGCTCCCTGCGCCACCATAAGCATTTGTTCTCGGACCTTCCTGCAGCCATAGAACACGCCCGCAGCCACGTGCGGCGGAACGCGGCCTCTGCTAGCGCTTGAGGCTCTTCCGGATCTGGCGGCCACGGTACCCGAAGCCCACCAGGTGCAGGATGAGCCCCAGCCCGATCACCGGCAGCGATGCCGTGGCCAGGCCCGGGTTCTGGGTGCTGTTGCCTGCGATATTCAGGATCAGCCCGACGGCGAGGAGTCCCATGGCAGTAAAAACAAGGACCTTGTATGTGGTGGACGCGGTGGCCCAGAATTCGTTCAGCACCGTGCCATTCTACCGAGCCCGCTCAGAACAGTGATTCCTGGACGGCAGGCACCTCCGAGGCGAAGTCACCCAGGACTATGGCCTGGGCAGCCAGCTGGCCGAGGTTCACCACAAACCGTGAATCGGTTCCGTGAAGGGTGGCGAGTGCGTTGGGCCCGCAGAGCGCCGCAACCTGGAACCCGTGCTCCCCGCTGTCCAGGGCGTGGGGATAGGCGTGCCGGGGCGCCGGGCCGCAGAGGCTTGCCGCCTGCGCAGGCCTCACCCACGCTTCATCCACCACTTCAAAACCGTCGACGGCGGCCTGCGCCAGTATCGCGCGGACGCCGCCGGCAAGCCCGTGGTTGATGGTGTCGAGTTCGGCCGCCGGCCGGGGCTCCGTCAAGGCCTCCGCTTTGGCCGCCGAGCGCACTTGCTGGGCGAGTCCGGTTTCCCGCGTGACCATGTCCTCCAGGATCCGCACCACCCGGCCGTCCCGGGCTTTGGCCACATACCTGGCCACCACAGCCCCCTGTTCAGCCAGCCGGTTCCACTTCCTGATATTGGAGGCAGTGCCCACCTTGCTGGCCCCGCCCGCGAAGGTGGCCACGTACAGCCAGTGCGCCTGCATGAGGTAGGTCCTCAGCCCGTCCGGGACCCGGCCGCCGCGGTGGAAATCGTGGATGAGCCGGGAATCGTCCAGCACAAAACAACGTTCGCACTGCTTGCCCCTGGCTGCCTGGGCATTGCTGGGGCAAAGGAGGTGCTCACGGCTTGAGGCTGAGAAGACCCTGTGATGCCCCAGGCAGAATCTGCCTTCGGAAGCGAGGCGGAAGCCGAGGGCGGCACCCGGCTGGAGGCTGACGTCCTTAAGCGCCCCGGAGACCGACTGGAGCCGTAAAACCGGGTTGCCGCCGTCGTGCTCCGGGCCCTGTGCCGGGGCACCATCCCAAAAGACCCCGTGGACCAGATAGCGGGCATCGGTCACGGGGTCTCCTGCACTTCTCGTGAAATACGCGGCGCTACAGCGCCGGCTGCACCCCGAAGGCAACCGCAAGCTTCATGATCTTCTCGGCGCGGCCCAGGCGGGGGAGGTCGGAGCCGTCGCGGATGACGCGGCCGTTGGCTTCGAAGTCGGCCATGAAGTCCGTAGCCCAGGCGACATCCGAGGGCGTGGGGCTGATGACCTCGTTGATGATGGCGGTCTGGTCAATGGCCAGGCACAGCTTGCCGGTCATGCCCATCATGACAGTGATGCCGGTCTGCTCGCGCAGGATGGGGTGGTTGGTGCCCACCGTGGGGCCGTCGATGGGTCCCGGCAGATTGCCGACCCGGCTGGCCACCACCAGCTTGGCGCGGGGGTAGGCCATGGCCTCCGCGGTGGCCGCCATCCCGGTGTCGCGGCGGAAATCACCCGAACCGAAGGCGAGGCGGAACGCGCCCTGGGCCTTGGCGATGTTGTTGGCTTCCTCGATGCCCAGGGCCGATTCCACCAGCGCAATGACGGGGGTTTTTCCGTCCATCCGGTGGTAGCTCTCCGTCACCTGGTCAGCAGATTCGGTCTTGGCGAGCATGACACCGAGGAGTCCGGGCGTTCCCCGCAGCCCTGCGAGGTCGTCAGCCCAGAACGGGCTGGTGGCATCGTTGATCCGGACCCAGGCCTTTCCGCCGCCGGTGAGCCAGTCCACCACGTTGCCGCGGGCGTGATCCTTCTGCGACGGGTCCACCGCGTCTTCGATGTCCAGGATGATCGAGTCCGCACGCGAAACGGCCGACTGGTCAAAAAGCTCGGTTTTCATCGCATTGACAAGAAGCCACGAGCGGGCGATTTCTGCGGGGATGTGCCGTTCAGGCCGTACGGTCTCGGTGGCGGTGATAGAGGTCATGCATCTACGGTATCCGCCCCGCCCGCGTCAAGGCGAAGAAAATAGCCTTCGTGTGAGGATCAATACGAACAAAACCGGATGTGACAGTGCGCAGTGGCGCTGCCGCGGCTTCAGACGTATTGGTTCGTGTTCCCCAACCCGGCAGCCAATTTCGGAGTTGTGAAGCCCCGTTACCCCGGATTTCGGGCTGTTTCCTGCGGTTTCCTCCCGTTGCCCGCGGTTTCCAAGCTTTACCCCCGGGCTTTCCGCTGCGCCGGCGGTGCGCTTACATCGTTTCCAAGGTCCGGCCGATCCGGGCGGAACCCAACACATCGAACTCCACGGAAAGAACCTCCCATGAAACTGCGCGTTCCCCTCGTAAGCCTCGCGGCCGCCGTCGTAATTTCGCTGACTGCGTCCGGCTGCGGCGGAACAGCCGCCGGTGGTGAGGCTGCCCAAGGGCCAGGGGCGGAAGTGAAGGAACTCCGCTACCAGGGCTGGGCCAACACGGTGACCCTTCCCGAACTTGCCGAGGACCTCGGCTATTTCGGTGATGTGAAACTGAACTGGGTGGGCAACACCATCAGTGGCCCGCAGGATATCCAGTCAGCGGCTACCGGGCAGACCGACTTCGGCGGAGCGTTCGCCGGAGCCGTGGTGAAGCTCGTGGAGGCCGGCGCACCGGTAAAGGCCGTCATCAACTACTACGGCGAAGACGAGAAGACCTTCAACGGTTTCTACGTCAAGGAGGACAGCCCCATCAGGACTGCCCGCGACTTCATCGGTAAGAAAATCGCCGTGAACACGCTCGGGGCGCACGCCGATGCTGTGATCAATACCTACCTCCAGCAGAACGGACTGAGCGCGGAGGAAATCAAGCAGGTCCAGCTGGTCGTGGTACCGCCCAACGACACCGAGGAGGCGATTCGGCGCGGGCAGGTGGATGCCGGTTCCCTGGGCAGCATCCTGCAGGACAAGGCAGTGGCCGCGGGTGGCCTGCGTTCAGTCTTCAACGACTACTCTTTCTTCGGAACGTTCGCCGGCGGCCCCTACGTCCTCCGCGACGACTTCATCGCCAAGAATCCCAACACCACCAGGACCTTCACCACGGGCGTTGCCAAGGCCATCGAGTGGGAACGGAACACTCCCCGCGAGGAAGTGATCGCCCGGTTCACCAAGATCCTCAATGAGCGCGGCCGCAACGAGGACCCCGCTGCCCTGCAGTACTGGAAGAGCGTGGGAGTCCCGCCCAAGGGTGAGATCAAGGACGAGGATTTCACCCGGTGGGAAAAGTGGCTGGCGGACACCGGAATCATCAAGGACCAGCTCGATCCGAAGAAGCTCTACACCAACGAATTCAACGGGCTGGTGAATCCGTAGGACAGCACCCAGCCGACGAACAGGCTGCGGGTCCGGGGAACTCCCCCGGACCCGCAGTTGTTCACTTCAGGGCGTTGGCGTGGTGGGGCCGCCGGTCACGGCATCAGCGAAGCCACGCCGTGCTGTTGGCCGGCAGCTTGCCGTCTTCCAGCGGCCAGCTGCTGACCAGGACGGTTCCGGCGGGCAGTTCGACGGCGGTGTCCCCGAAGTTGGTCACCGATTGCCAGCCCCCGGGGCGCCTGAAATGCAGGACCTCCGGGTTGCCCGTCTGAATCCATTCCAGTTCCTCCGCAGCCTGCAGTTCGCGGCGAAGCTTCAGAGCGGAACGGTACAGCTCCAGGGTGGAGCCGTCGGTGCCGTCCTGTGCCTCCACGGCGTACTTGCTGAACCAGTCCGGCTGCGGCAGGTGCGCGCCGGCGTCGCCAAAGCCGAAGGAGGTCCCTTCAACCTTCCACGGCAGCGGCACACGGCAGCCGTCGCGGCCGATTTCGACGCCCTTGTTCCGGAAGAACGACGGGTCCTGGCGCTCGGATTCAGGGATCTCGGCGACCTCCTGGAGGCCCAGTTCCTCGCCCTGGTACAGGTAGGCGGAACCGGGCACGGCGAGCATCAGCAGGGTTGCGGCACGGGCGCGGCGCTCACCGAGCTCCGCGTCCAGTTCCTCTGCTGGTCCGCCGGCCAGCAGCCAGTCCTTGCCGTCCTGGCCCTTGGCGTGCTTCTTGCCCTTGGAACCCTGGTCTTTGGAAAACTGCGGCAGGCCGTAGCGCGTGGCGTGCCGGACGACGTCGTGGTTGGAAAAGACCCAGGTAGAGGACGCGCCCGTAGCGGCAGCCTCGGCCAGGTTGCGGGTGATGATCTCGCGGAACTCCCCGGCGTCAAAGTCGGCCTGCAGAAGGTCGAAGTTGAAGGCCTGGCCCAGTCCCTCCGGGCTGGCATAACGACCGCGGCGGGTAGCGTGCACCCAGGCCTCGGCGACGGCAGTCCGCGGCGGGTTGTATTCGTTGAAGACCTCACGCCATTCGGTGTAGACCTCGTGGACGTCGTCGCGGTCCCAGAACGGGTGCGTGCCGTCGTCAAAACCGTCGGTGCCGGTGTTGGCCTCGGTCAGCTCGAGCTTGGACAGCAGCGGTTCGGTGAGGTCCTTGGTCAGGGCATGCGCAACGTCCACGCGGAACCCGTCCACGCCGCGGTCCGACCAGAAGCGCAGGGTCTTGAGGAAGTCGTCGCGGATTTCCCGGTTGGCCCAGTTAAGGTCCGGCTGCTCCTTGGCAAAGATGTGCATGTACCACTGGCCCGGAGTGCCGTCAGGTTCGGTGATGCGCTCCCAGGCAGGGCCGCCGAATACGGAGTCCCAGTCCGACGGCGGGAACTCGCCGTTCGGGCCCTTGCCGTCCCGGAAGATGTAGCGGTCACGGGCGGCAGAGCCCTTTGGTGACGCGAGTGCCTCCCGGAACCATTCGTGCCGGTCCGAGGAGTGGTTGGGGACGATGTCGGCGATGAGCCTGATGCCGGCGGCGTGCAGCGCGTTGGCCATCTCGTCGAAGTCCTCCAGCGTCCCGAGCTTGGGGTCGACGTCGCGGTAGTCATCGACGTCGTATCCGCCGTCGGCGAGCGCCGAAGGATAGAACGGGCTCAGCCAGACGGCGTCTATCCCCAGCGACTTCAGGTACGGGACCTTGGCTGTGATGCCCTTGATGTCACCCAGCCCGTCGCCGTTTGAGTCGGAGAAACTGCGCGGGTAGATCTGGTAGACGGAAGCCTGGCGCCACCAGTTCGGATCGGCGAGGCGGTCTGAATCGGACAGGGTTGCCAGTGTGGCAGTGGTGGACAAGGGATGATCCTTTTCTTCTTGTTGGAGTTGTTTCCGGGTGGAATATTGGGACTACTTGACGGCACCGCGCATGACTCCGGACAGTACCCAACGCTGGGCCAGGATGTAAACAACGAGCGTTGGTGCCATGGCCATAAGGTACGACGCGAAGGCGAGGCTGTAGTTGGTGTTGAATTCGCCTTGGAAGAGCATCTGGACCACGGGAAGTGTCTGCAGGGCCGGGTCCGCGATCATCATTTGCGGCAGCAGGAAGTCATTCCATGAGCCGAGGAAGGCGAAGATGCCCACCGTCGCGTTCATCGGCGCCAGCAGGGGGAAGATGATCTTGCGGAATACCTGCCAGGTGGTGGCGCCGTCCATCCGGGCAGATTCCTCCAGCTCCACCGGAATGGAGCGGACGAAGGCGATGTAGAGCAGCGCGTTGAAGGAGATCCCGCCCAGTACGTGCAGGAAGACGACGCCGGCCGGGTTGTCCAGGCCAAGGAGGGCCGTCTGCTTGATCAGCGGCAGGATGATCACCGGGAAAGGGATGAACATGGCGGAAAGAAGGTACACAAACGAGCCGCGGAAAAACCTGTGGTTCCAGTTCCGGGCAATGGCGTAGGCCACGAGTGAGCTGCAAGCCAGCGAGCCCAGGACGCTGAACACGGTGACAAACACCGTGGACATAAATGCCCGGGGGAAGTTCGTGGCCACGTACGCGGCGGCGAAGTTTTCCCAGTTCATCGGGCTCGGCCATGCGAGGCCCGTCCCGGTGCCGATCTGCTCAGGGGTTTTCAGCGCCATGGCCACGGTGAAGTAGAGCGGAAGCAGGACTGTCAGGGAGGCCACCAGCATCAGCGCGGTGAGCCACCAGTTGATCCTGTAGCCTTCGCGCCCGGACCTGCGGCTTTTGCCTGCGGGAGGTTTGCGTGCGGGAGCCTTTTGTGCGGGAGCCGCGGCTCCGGCCATGGTTTCGGGATGTGTTGATGCGGTCATTACAGGGATACCCCCCGGCGCTGGATGAGGCGCAGCTGGATGACGGAGATCAGCAAGGTGATCAGGAAGTAGATGACGGCATTGGCCATCTGGTAGGCGTAGTCGCCGCCCGTGAAGCCGGAGAAGATGCGCATGGCCACGGACTGCGTCGCCATGCCAGGTCCCCCGCCGGTGAGGCCCACGATGATCTCGTACGTCCCCAGGAAGCCCTTGAAGCCGAGGATCACGTTGATCACGAGGTACCCGAGAATGAGCGGCAACGTGAGGCTGAGGAACTGCCGGAAACTGCCGGCACCATCCAGGTCTGCCGCTTCATAGACCTCCGCGGGCACACTCTGCAGCCCTGCCAGGTAGATGATGGTGGCGCCGGGCGCCGCCTGCCACACGGTGACCAGCACGATGGCCAGCCAGGCAAGGTTCTCGTTGGCCAGGACGCTCGTGGCCAGCGGGGTGAGCCCGAACCTCTCAGCCAGTACCGGGAGGGTGTTCGAGAACAGGTAGTTGAACACGAAGGACACAATCAGTGCCGAGAGCACCATGGGGATGAAGAACACGGTGCGGATGCCGGTGCGCCACTTGATCTTCGCGTTGAGCCCAAGGGCGATCGCGAGTGCCACGATATTGACCACAACAGTGGTGGTCAGGGCAAAGACGAACGTGAAGATGTAGGACTGCAGTACCGCCGGGTCCTTAAAGATGTTGACGTAGTTGGACAGTCCAATGAACTTCCAGTCCCCGTAACCGGCGTAGTTGGTCAGGCTGAAGAAGACGCCGACAAGTGCGGGCAGGGTGATGAAGAAGGCGAACAGTGCGAGGACCGGCACCACCATCCAGTAATACGTGGGGTCGATCCTGCTTTTGGAACGAACAGGTGGCATACCGGCGGACTCGGTCCGTGGGGACGGGGCTGCCTCGGCCGCCAGTGAAGTTGTGGTCATGGGGGCTCCTGGATTCGAGGTGGGCATCAGACCGCTGTCCGTTCAGCGACACGGCGCCATTCGTCGTCGAGTGCGGAGAGGAACTGGTCGCCGTTCTTGCTGTACACAAACGACTGGATGTAGTTGTTCACGGGGACTGACGGCGGGAAGTACGTCACGGCGCCCTGGAAATAGCGGGCTTCCTTGATGGAATCGTTGAGCCCGCTGATCTGCGGGTTCGTCACGGCCGGGGCGTCCTTGAGCGGCGAGAAGGCGGCGTTCTTTTCGTTGTAGGTGTTCACTACGGCCGGCTCCAACAGGTACCCGACGAACCGCTGCGCAGCTGCCATGTTTGGCGTGTTCCGCGCGATGGAGAGCGCCATGTCCACGTTCACGCGTGCCTTGGTCTCCTCCGGATTGTTGGTGACGGGCAGCGGGAAAGTTCCCAGCCGGATCTCCGGACGGGCGGCGACGAGCTGGGAAAGAGCCCACGGACCCTGCAGGTACATCGCCGCCTGGCCTTTGGCGAACGCGGCATTGCCGTCCGCATAGTTCTTGCTTTCGGCACCGCCCTGCGAGTAGGACGTAAGCTGCAGCATTTTGGGCAGGGCCGGACCAAAGTTGTTGGTGAATGATTCAGGTGCGGCCGTGCTGACGTCGGCGCCGGCGGCCGTGAGGTTCGCAAAGAATTCGGCAACGTCCAGCGAGCCGCCGGCCACGTAGTCGAACATGCCCTGCGCAAGCGTCCAGGGGTCCTTGTAGGTCCCGTAGACCGGAACGGTTCCGGCAGCCTTGAATGTTTCACAGGCTGCCACGAATTCGTCCCACGTGGTGGGGACGGAGACGCCGTGTGCCTCGAAGATGTCGCGGTTGTAAATGACTCCGGCCGCAGCCACGGAGAACGGGAGGGCGCTGGTCTCGTTGCCGTTGTACCGGCCCCAGGAGCTGATGAGCTCCTGCATCTCCGGGTTGATGGTGGAGGCTGCAGGGAGGTCGCTGAGGTCGGCGAAAATGCCCTTCTTCACGAAGTCGGCAGTGGCCTGCGCGAAGCCGCGGGTCACGACGTCGGGCGGATCGTTCCGCACCAGGCCGGGGACGAAGTTGCCCTCGTTGAAGTCCTGGATCACGCGGATGTCCGGGTTAAGCGCCTCGAAGTCCTTGATCACCTGATTGAAGTAGTCCACTACCTCCGGCTTGTTCTGCATAAAACGGAGGGTAGTGATGCCGTTCTGCTGGCTGGCGTTGGTGCCGCAGCCAGTGAGGGGAAGAATGGCGGCTGCCCCGGCCAGGCCGGTGGCCCGGAGCAGGGAACGCCGGGTGAGGAGTGTGGCCTTCAAAGACACGTTCACAGGGCGGTCACTGCCGCGTGGCTTCGGCGCGTGGTCAGGTGGGGTTGGAACGGGCAGTGCTTCAGGATGCGGTTCACAGTTGCTCCTTTGCAAAAGGGGTACGGGGCGGGAAATAAGCCGGTGGTCGGCGGCCGTCCGGCACCTGCTCTGATGAATTCTCAAGTAAATATGGAGTCTAAATTTAGTTCCTCAAGTATTATGTGGTGCAAAGCACAGAAAGGTCAACACCATGTCTGAAATGACCTCGGCAACGCCCCAGCTGCTGCGCCGGGTGAGCGCGGGAGCCGTCCTGGATTTCATGCGCGCTTCCCAAGCTGTGACGGTCACGGAAGTCATGGATGCCACAGGCCTCACCCGCGCCACCGCCATCTCCGTGTGCGAAGACCTCATGGACCGTGGCTGGATCAGGGAGCTGGAAAACCAGCGGGCCTTCGGCGGCTACCAGAAGGGCCGGCCGGCACGCCGTTTCGAGCTCAACGAACGCGCCGGCTATGTCCTGGGCATGGACGTGGGCGTCGCCAAGGCAACAGTGGTGGTGTCAGATCTCCGGGGGAAGGCACTGGGCCGCTCGAGCCAGCCGTTCGCCGGTGCAGAGATTTCCGCGGAAGAACGCATAGCCGTCATCGACAGCACGGCCATAAAGGCGCTGCACAGCGTGGGCGCCTCCCCCGATTCCGTGCTTGCAGTCTGCGCCGGCATCGCCGCCCCGGTGGACCGCAACGGGGACGTGCTGGTGACCCAGCACTTCTGGGGACTGTTCGACGTCGGACTGAAGGCTGCGCTGCAGGAATTGCACGGGTGGACTGTGCTGCTGGAAAACGACGCCAACCTCGCTGCCCTCGGTGACCGCTGGCGCGGCGCGGCCGCCGGCGTGGACGACGTCGTGGTCATTCTGGCCAGTGAACGCCTCGGTTCGGGAGTGATCGACGGCGGGCGGCTGCTGCACGGCCGCGGCGGCGGCGCCGGTGAACTTGCGTTCCTCGACATGGTGGACGGTGTGGGTGATACGTTCGGCATCGCCACCATGGCCAGGCAATGGGCGGCAGAGGCCGTTGCCGGGAAGGCCAGAACATCACTCCGTGAGTATGCCCGGGAAGGGGCCGAGGCGGAGCAGGTTTTCGCCGCCGCCGCCGCGGGCGATGCCGTGGCTGCGAAAATCCTGGACCGGCTGGCCGACAGGATGGCCAGGGTCATTGGCGCCGTGGCCACCATCATCAACCCCGAACTGGTGGTCATCGGCGGTGCCGTGGCAAACTCTGCCGGCGTGCTGCTTGAACCGATCGCCGAACGCCTCAAGGAGTTCACCGCCACTCCGCCACGGGTCGCAGTGAGCCCGCTTGGCGACTCGATTGTGACCGTGGGCGCAGTCAGGTGCGCCCTGGACTACGTGGAGAAAAACTCCCTGGATTTGGAGCTGATGCCCTGAACCTCCACCCCTGCTAGGTGAGCGGCTGCAGTGCTGCGGACACCGGCAGGGTGCCGTCGCGGAATTCGATGGTGCGGCCCGCAGTTTCGGGCAGGTCCAACACCGCCGCGGCCACAATTGCCGTGTTTCCGCGCGAGGTTTCCCTGCCTCCCTCGCCCGGCGCGGGGTCCACGTCGATGCGCCCGGTTCCGGGCTTGTCCGTCAGGGATCCGGGGCCCAGGATGGTCCACGCCAGCTGGGTGCCGCGCAGGTATTCATCGGCGGCCGCCTTGGCCTCGGCGTAGGCAAAGAAGCTGTTGTCGGCCGGAACCCCGTGGTCCGGCCCCGCACCGAGGTAGGACACCATGATGTACCGCCCGACGCCGGCCTCCGCCGCCGCGTCCATCGACCGGATGGCGGCGTCCCGGTCCACGGCGTAGGTGCGTGCCGGGTTCCCGCCGCCTGCGCCGGCAGACCAGACCACGGCGTCGTGGCCGCCGAGCGCCTCGGCAAGGGCCGCCGTCGTCGAGTTTTCAACGTCAAGGACCGAAGGCGTTGCGCCGGTTGCCGCGACGTCGCCGGCATGATCCGGGTTGCGGATGAAGGACGTGACGCTGTGGCCTTCGGCCGTGAGCAGGGCGGACAGGTGGAGGGCCACTTTGCCGTGGCCGCCGATGATTGCGATGCGGGTCATGGACCCATTCTGCCCCTCCTGTGGAGCAGCGTGGACTTCAATACGGCGGATGTCAGTAGAGGGTGCGGTAGCGGAGGTAGACCACGCCGTTTCCGAACCTGTACTCCTCGAGGAGTTCAAGCTTCAGGCCCAGGCCCTCCGGCAGGTACGGCGTGCCACCTCCCACCACCACGGGGCTGATGAACAGCCGGCATTCGTCCACGAGTCCCGCGGAAAGCGCTGAGGCTGCCAAGGTGGCCCCGCCGACGCTGATCTCGCGGTGGCTGCTCTCCTTCAACTGCCGGACGGCTTCCGGGTTGAAAGTCTGTTCGATCCGTGTCCGCGCTGTGGAGGCCGCGGCGAGCGTGGTGGAATAGACGATCTTGTCCGCTGCCTGCCAGATCCGGGCATAGTCCTGGATAAAGCCCGACTCCTCTTCTGACCCGAGGGTTTCCCAGGCAGACATCACACCGTACATGCGGCGCCCGAAAAGGTAGGTGCCCACGGCGCGCTCGAGATCGTTGACGAAGGTATGGACTTCCTCATTCGGCTCGCTCCAGCTGAAATCACCGTCCCGGTCCGCAACATACCCGTCCAGCGAGGTAATGCCTGTGTACGTCAACTGAGCCATGCGCCCATTCTGTCGTGTTCGCCGGTGGTTGGATAGGTCACCCTGGGGGCGGAACCCTGCCGTGGCCAGGCGCCCGCGGGTCAAGGACGAAGAACTGCTGCCCCATGGTCCAAAGGTTGGTGATGGTCCAGTAGATCAGGACGCCGATGGGGAAGATGATGCCACCCACACCGAAAACGACCGGCAGGATGTAGAGCACCATCTTCTGCTGCTGCAGGAACGGGCTCGCCACAGCCTCTTCGGGCATGTTCCTGGCCATGATCTGTTTCTGCGTGATGAACTGCGAGGCCGTCATGGCAAGGATCATCAGGATGGTCAGCACTGCCACGGCAACAGGATCCCCGCCGCCACCGTGGAGCAGGGACGCAGACAGCGGAGCGCCGAAAATGCTGGCTTCGTCGAACTGCACCACTTGCTCGTGGCTCATGGCCCCGAGGCCTTTGCCCTGACCGGCTGCAGTGGTGATGCCGGAGAGCACCTGGAAGAGGGCGAAGAAAAACGGCATCTGGATCAGCATGGGCAGGCAGGCCGAGAACGGGTTGGTGCCGTGCTTCTTGTACATGGCCATCTGTTCCTGAGCCATGGCCTGCCGGGAAAGCGGATCGGTTTTGCCCTTGTACTTCTCCTGCAACCTCTGCAGGTCAGGCTGCAGGAGCCGCATACGGCGCTGGGCGTTGAGCTGCTTCAGGAACACCGGAATCAGGGCGGCACGGATGACCAGCACAAGCCCGATGATGGAGAGTGTCCAGGTCCAGCCGTTGGCCGCTGGCATGCCGATGGCACTTAGGCCCCCATGGAATCCCAGCATGATGACGGACACAAGCCACTTGAACGGAAACAGGATTGTTTCGAAGAAGTCCACTGGTATCCCCATTCGGCCGGTGCTGCCAAGCTACGGCGAAACGGGGCACTTGTCACGATCCCGTATTGCAAGGGGACATCTGGGCTACTACTTAGGCGAAGCTGAAGACGGGCGGGAAGACCACCACCACGATGGCCGCCCAGGCGCCGTAGACCGGGAGGTACTGCGTCTGCCAGCGCTCAAGCGCGGTGAACCGGCGCTGGCCCCGTAGGAACCCGACAGTGAGCCAGCCCGCACGGACCAGATGCACCAGCAGCAGGAGGTTCAGGCCGAGCGCGGCGATCTTGTTGGGGCTGAAACCGAACTCGGCGATACGGGTCAGCATCGCGGTCAGCATGACGGCGTCGACGGCGAGGGCCGTGACCACGAGGGCCAGCTGCAGCGCATCGGACAGCCCGGGTGGCGCGAGCGAGTCGCGGGCGGAAATGGAGTAGAGCAGCAGGCAAAGGACGAGCACAAGGATCGCGTCCATGAGGATGAGCAGGTTCCGGTCGATGTCGACAAGGCCGCCGGCAGCCGCAAGCACGGCCAGGATGGCTAGCAGCATGGCAATGGTCAGGGGCGTGAAGACGCGCGTGAGGACGGGGGCGATGTTCTCGACGACGTTCTGCTTGGCCTCGACGAGCCAGGCGGCGACCACGAGCGCGCCGGGGATGGCGAACGGCAGGATCCATTCCGCCAGGAGCGGTTCGGGGTCGGCACCGACGATCTGGAGGACCGCGAACGTGAGACCGATCAGGACGGCACCGCCCAGGGCCAGGAGGGTGTAGTAGATCGCCAGCTCCCCGGTGAACCGGGCAAAGTCCATGCGCCGTCCGTCGGACCGCCACCTCCCTCCGACGTACGCCACCCCGGCCAGCAGCCACAGCACCACCGGAGCGTGGAGCACGGCGAGTATCTCGGTGGAGCCGCCGGGAGCGAACGGGTAGATATTGAGCACCACCGCCAGCGCGGCGAACGGGACGAGCAGCGCAGCGGCCACCTGCACGGTGAGCCGGCGCTTCCACACGAAGTACGAGGCGAGGAAGGGGAAGACGAGCAGGCCGAGGTTGCGCGCCAGCCCTGCGCCGCCGTCCATCCAGGCAACGCCGGCCTTGACCGCCAACCCCGCCCCGACGGCGAGTGCGAGGACTACCGCCAGCTCGCGCCACGGTGGCGCGCCGCCGTCGTCGGAGCCCTCCGGGACGAGCGCGAGCTGCTTCCACAGCCGCTCGGAGTGCTCCCGTGCAAACTCGCGTGACACGGCGTCGAGATTGCCCAGGCGCTTGATCGCGACGAGGAAGGCTTCCTCGTCGTCGAGACCTGTCGCCTGCCGGTCGGCGATCTGCTCGCGCAGGTGGTCCTCCAGCTCGTCGATGTCGGCGGCGGAGATCGCCTGCCGCCGCTGGACGTACCCGCGCCACCGGTCAATCTGGGCCTCGAGCTCAGCGTGTAACTCCATCACGCCCACCCCTCGGCCGCGGCGGGCGGGCGCTGCGCGGTCTGCCACACCTGCCGCAGCGCGTCGGCAACAACCGTCCACTGCTCCTGCCGTTCGGCGAGCACAGCACGGCCCTCCGGCGTGATCGCGTAGTGCTTGCGCCGGCGCCCGGCCTCGGACGTGCCCCACGAGGATGAGACGTAGCCCAGCCGCTCGAGCCGGTGCAGCAGCGGATAGAGCATCCCGTCCGTCCACTGCATGCTCCCACCCGACAGCTCGCCCACCCGCTTGAGGATCGCGTAGCCATACAGCTCACCGTCCATCAGTATTCCCAGCACCAGCGGGGTGGCCGCTGCCGCGACCAGGTCCTTCTCGATGCGCACCGCGCCTCCTATACCTAGATCTGCAATGTATTAAACCCTAGCAGTTCTAGGTATGGCAATGGCCAAGGGGATTCGGCGCCAACGCGCCCGAAAGTCAACACCGAAAAGCCCCGGAATCTTGGGGATTCCGGGGGCTTGACCCGTAGCGGTGGGCAGGTTCGATCTCCCGAGGGGCTGCCCTTGGGTCTGGGAGGGCTTGGCGGTGGCTTTTACTGTGGTGCGGAACGCGTACCTGCGTCCGTGCCCGGCCCCGACGTTGGAACGAAGTTCCAGTCGAAAGACCCGTTATCTCGGAGTGTCATCCGAAGGAACCCGTGAGTGTCGCTGAACCGCTTCACGATGTACGACGGACTGCTAGTGAAGGAGCGGAGATCGATACCTCCCGTGGAAACCTGGAACGCTGTCATCCCGTCACTGACGCACTGGTCAGCGTTGTTCACCGGACATGACCGTTCGTAGTTGTGTTGTGACCCTGACAGGGTCAGACGGACCCGGTGCTTCCACATCACGTCGATCCACGGCTTGTGGTCAGCGGCCCGCTCATGTTCGTTCGTGTTCGACGTGAAGTACGGTTCGTGGTACACGACTGCCAGGTGCTTACCCGCCGCCTTAGCAGCAGCGAGGTCGTTGTCCAGCCACGTCGTCAACACCCGAGCCTGCGTGGGGTTGTACCGCCAGTGCGCGGACGACAGGAACGCGAAGTGCCAGTTCCCGAAGTCCTTCGAGTACGGTTCCCCGTTCCCGATGAACCCACGCTGCTGGTTGATCGCAGCCTTCGCCGGAGATCCCGGGCATTCGCCATTCATGAAGTTGTCGAGGTCTTGGTTGCGGCCGGGTTTCCAGTCGTGGTTGGGGGCGGACACCCAGTACAACTTGGGCTTCGTGCCACCCCACAGCCGCGTCCAGTAGTTCACGTAGTCAGCGCAGTACGCGGTGTCGTACTGGAAGTCCCCGAGCCCTAGGAACGCGTCAATCTCGTTGTTCTGCACGAGCCGCGTGATCGCCGCACCGTTCCGACCGGACGGGCTATCAGGCGCATAGGTCTCGACGCCGTTCATGTCACCGACAGCAGCGAGCCGAACATCGTTCCCACTGCCGATAGCGAGGGACACGGCAAAAAGGGCAGTGACGCCTAAGAGGAGAGCGGACGTTCCAGCGATAACACGATTACGGCGCATGGAGTGCGCCTCCCTTCGCCGGGGGGCGGTGTGTACTGTTTCGGGCAAATTAGGGGTACGCCGCTAAGTCTACTTTCGAGTGTAGAACAACCCTGCGCACGTCAAGTTTTGAGACCGCCATCACACAGAACCTTGTCAGTGCGCTCAACGCGGTGGCCGGAGGCGAGAAGTTCGACGAAGCCAAACTGCTCGCCGGCATCGAGAAGACGGCATATGCGCACCAAAGGCTGGTGCGGCTGCGGGTGTGCAGGAGTCCATTGACACAATTGAGAAGACCACAACCGTCAACATCAAGGAGGGCTGACCCGTGGCTGATCACGTCGCTCTCTCCACCCAGGAGCGCAACCCGCGCTCGGCTGTGGCCCGGACGCTCGCCGCGTTCGCCGCTCTCATCCCGCTCCTAAACCTCGTCCTCGCAGTGGTCATCGAAACGCTCGAGCCCTAGGTATACCTGCCGGTCTGGGTGTTTCCCGCACTCAACGGCGTCCTCGTGGCCACGGCCGTGCTCACGGCCTTCGTGACACGCATCCTGGCCATCCCAGGCGTCAACACCTGGCTCCGAGAGTACTTGCCTATCCTCGCTCCAGAGGACAAGACTCCACGGACGATCGAACAGTAGGAATCAAAGCGCCCGCCCACTTCGGTGGGCGGGCTCTTTCGTCGTTAAGTGTTGAGTGCCGGCGAGGGCTGGGGGAAACCTCTGGTCTCCAAAGGTCTCTCCTCGCCGGCACTCACATTCAATCACCCAGAAATGGAACCCCACACGAGTACCGAGTACTCCATTGTCGGCGCCCTCGACACCTGCTCGGTTCGGGACTACTGAGAAGGCTCCTTGGAGCGGATCACGCCGATGAGTTTCACCGCTCCACCTTTAGCGCCCGCCCACGAACGTGGGCGGGCGCCCTCTTTCGCGTCTGCATCCGCATGCCGCTCGCAGTCCTCGCAAAACAACGTCTCGGCCAGCTCCCCACAGCACTGACACCTATGCTCCTCATATGCCATACCTCAAGGTCTACCCCCGCTGGCTGGGATCTACCCGCCGGGCTGCTGTACAAAGCCTGAAACGTCCTCGACAGTCCAGGTCATGGTCCGATCGGCTCGTAGACTCTTGCTATGCCGAGCCGCGCATAGACCCGGAGGCGATAGGCTACAGCGGGGCTAACCCGGAAGTTCCCGGATACGAGAAAATCCCCGCCGTAGCAGGGATTTTCAGAGTAGCGGTGGGGAGGCTCGATCTCCCGACCTCACGATTATGAGTCGTGCGCTCTAACCAACTGAGCTACACCGCCACGAATGAGAAAAACCTGCACCAAGCCGGTCAAAAACCGCCTTGACACAGGCCCTCATCCAGAGCCCCCCACCGGAATCGATCCGGTGACCTCGTTCTTACCAAGAACGCGCTCTACCACTGAGCTAGGGGGGCAACGAGTAAATACTCTACCGGAAGATTTCACCACCAACAAATCGGCATACGGGCCGGTTAAAGGGCGCCGAGACAGTTGCATCGGCGCCCTTTTGCCGGACTCCTCCGGCGCTGCGAAACGCGGTGCGGAGCTAGGGCAGGCGGATCACCTGTCCGGGGTAAATCATGTCCGGATTCGGGAGCGTATCAGCGTTGGCGGTGATAAGCGCATCAAGGTCCACCCCGAACTGCACCGCGATGCCGGCGAGGGTATCGCCTGCCTCGACCACCACCTCGGAAACGCCCGTTAGCTGGTCTGCGGGTGCAGGAGCCACGGGAGGTGCAGGGTCCGCTCCCTGTGCCGCCACAGCATCAGCAGCGGCCTGGGCGGCAGCGGCCTGCTGGGCAGCGGCTGACTCCTCTGCGGCGTGTTGCTGGGCCGTCTCACGCGTTGCTGCATCCTGCTGGGTCGTGGCCTCCGCAGGCGCCTCAGCAGGCGCCTCAGCAGTGCCGGCCCCGGTGCTCGGGGCAGGAGCGGGGGCGGGAGTTCCGCCGGTGACGTTGGCGTCCAGCCCTACTCCAGGCTGAGGCTCGTTGTGATGCGGTACTTCTTTAGCCCCGAAGCCGAGGTTCTTTTTCAAGTCGTCAAGGAATCCCACAAGTGATGCCTTTCGCTAAGCTGTGCAGGCTCTGACCAGGAAACCAGTCCAGGAAAGTCCGCAGCTACGCCGTCGGTAGCACTTCGATCGTATGGCCGCCAGCATGCTCCTCCAAGGAACCCGCTCCCCCGGGCGGGCCGGAATCACGACGACGGCACCACCTTGCTCCTGAGAGGCACCAGTTGTGGGTGGATTTTTTGTTTCGCCCAACGCCCGCCGCCCCCTCGATTCAGGGAAAACTGGCCGGCCCAGATTCGACCTTCGCGCTCCGCCGTAAGCCATGTCCTGATCGCGTAGGCTACCGAAGACGCGGCGTTCTCCCCGTATCCAATCTCCAGGACCCATTCTTCGTCATCCGAAGGAGGCATCGACCCGCCTTCGGAGTCCATCAGCCGGACATCGATCACCAGACCTGACGCGACGAGCGGTCCAGCCACTCCAACCTCGCTATCAAGGCAGGCTCGTCATACACACGCATCACGCGTCGAACTTCGTAAGCGTGATTACGTATCGGTCGTTTCCCGACTCCTCGACTACATCGACCGATCCATCTCCCTGGACGAACATCGACTGGAAATCACGACGGCGGCACGCGCTCACCCCGGAATTGCACGCTGCGGCGGCAGGCCGCCGTCGTGCAATACATCGATGGATTAAACGCCGATGGGCCGGCTCGAAAGCCGGCCCATCGGGAAAGTGTCAGACTAGCTGACGGTTACCACTTGCCCTTGCGGTTGAAGTCGCGCTGTCCGCCTTCGTTGCCGTGGCGGGGCTTGCGTGAGCCGTCACCGTGGCCGCCGAAGCGGGAATCGCTGGCCTGGCCGCGGGTGGCTCCGCTGTCGGCGCCAACGCTGCGCTCCGAACGCTCGCTGTAGGAGCGGCCGCCGCGGTCAGCAGCGCCGCCGTCGGTCTTGCGGAATTCCTTCTTGAACCCGCCGTTGCCCTTGAAGTTACCGCCGCGGTCTCCACCGGAGTAACCGCCGCGGTCGCCGCCGCGGTTGCCCTGGTAGCCGCCGCGCTCGCCCCCGCCGGACGGCTTGCGGCCGTTGTCCAGCTCGAGGTGGATCAGCTCGCCGCCGATCCGGGTGCGGGACAGGGCCTTCAGCTGGTCGGGGCTGAGGTCAGCCGGGAGCTCCACGAGGGAGTGGTCCGAGCGGATGTCGATGCCGCCGATCTGGGCCGAGGAAATGCCGCCTTCGTTGGCAATGGCGCCGACGATGGAGCCCGGCATGACGCGCTGGCGGCGTCCGACGGCGATCCGGTAGGTGGCGTTGCCCTCGGTGAGCGTGCGGGTCGGGCCGCGGGAACCGAAGCCGTCCTTGGCGCGTTCACGCTTCTGGAATTCAGGAGCCGCAGGCAGTTCCTTGACCAGGAGCGGCTGTCCACCCTGTGCCATAACGGCCAGCGCGGCAGCGATCTCTGCAGCCGGAACGTTGTGCTCTTCCTCGTAGGAAGCGATCAAGTCGCGGAACGCTGCCACGTCTTCGGACTCGAGGGTCTCCGTGATGCGCTCAGCGAACTTGCCCAGGCGCAGCGTGTTGACGGTCTCGGCGGTGGGCAGGTGCATCTGCTCCACCGGCTGGCGGGTTGCCTTTTCGATGGAACGCAGCAGGTACTTTTCCCGCGGGGTCATGAACAGCACGGCGTCGCCGCTGCGGCCTGCACGGCCGGTGCGGCCGATGCGGTGGACGTAGGACTCGGTGTCGTGCGGGATGTCGTAGTTGATCACGTGGCTGATGCGCTCAACGTCAAGGCCACGGGCCGCGACGTCGGTGGCAACCAGGATGTCGATGCGGCCTTCCTTCAGCGCCTCGACAGTCCGCTCGCGCTGCTGCTGCGGGATGTCGCCGTTGATAGCGGCAGCCTGGAAGCCGCGAGACCTCAGCTTGTCAGCCAGGTCCTCAGTGGCCATCTTGGTGCGCACGAAGGCGATGACGCCGTCGAACTCTTCAACCTCGAGGATGCGGGTCAGGGCGTCGAGCTTGTGCGGGCCCATGACCTGCAGGTACCGCTGGCGGGTGTTGGCGCCGGTGGTGGTCTTGGACTTGACCGAGATCTCCGCGGGGTTGTTCAGGTACTGCTTGGACATCCGGCGGATCTGGCTTGGCATGGTGGCCGAGAACAGCGCCACCTGGCGGTCGGACGGTGTCTGCTGGAAGATCTGCTCGACGTCCTCGGCGAAGCCCATGCGGAGCATTTCGTCGGCCTCGTCCAGCACCAGGTACTGGAGTTCGGACAGGTCCAGGGAACCCTTGGAGATGTGGTCGATCACACGGCCGGGAGTACCGACAACCACCTGGGCGCCGCGGCGCAGGCCAGCGAGCTGGGGGCCGTAGGCGGAGCCGCCGTAAACCGGGAGGACGGTGAAGTCATCGATGTGCTTGGCATAGGAGGTGAAGGCCTCGGCAACCTGGAGCGCGAGTTCGCGGGTCGGAGCGAGGACCAGTGCCTGCGTCTTGCGGGAGGGGCCGTTGAGGTCGTGGAGCTCGGCCAGGCGGGACAGTGCCGGTACTGCGAATGCTGCAGTCTTACCGGTGCCGGTCTGGGCGAGGCCCACGACGTCGCGGCCTTCGAGCAGCAGCGGGATGGTTGCTGCCTGGATGGGGGAAGGCTTTTCGTAACCGACATCCTGCAGGGCTGCAAGGACGCGGGGATCGATGCCGAGGTCCACAAAGCGGATTCCTTCGGCTTCGGTGTCAGCTTCACCGCTGGCCGGGTCGGCCTTGGGGGCCTCTTCAGCCTTGGCTTCTTCAGCCTTGGGAGCTTCTTCGGCGGCGGGGGCCTCGGCCTGGGGTGCTGCTTCAGCCTGGGGCGCTTCGGTGAAGACGATGGGGGCTGCGGTCTCGCTCACGGTGTTTTCCGTGTCGAAGGCGTCGTTCTGATTTTCGGGCATAGGGAAATTTCCTCATCCATAGGGGGCCAGGCGGCACTACCCGAGGTGAGCGGAGCCGCAGTACGTGTGCCGTGGGTGCCGGGCATACGTTGACCGGCCGGTCACTAGAAGCCCGGCGCTTTCGCAATCCCGTGGCAGGACTTCCCGCTGCATCTCTTGGCTGCTATCCCAGCAGTCTGTACAGCGTTTTCTTTAGCCGGCTCTCCCTATGAAAATGCCCGCAATCACATTGTCGGGCCCCAACACTTGCCAGTCCTGCCTCAAAAATTGGGCAAGAATAAGGGATTTCCGGAGTGGGGGATGTTTCAAGTGTAGGGCAAAGATCTGCCCAGGCGTAATCGAAGGGCCGACGCCGGCGGTGAGCTTGCGCACATCCCTACCGTTCCGTGCTGGTGCAGTGCGCTGCTATCGGCCCATTCGGCGTAGCAGCGACTCAAACTTCTCGTCGAATTCTGGCTGCTGGAGGCGGATCTCACCGTCGGCGTCGGCGTCCCGCAGGGCTTCCATGGATTCAAGGTCTGGCTCGCTGAACCACTGGCCCACGGTGATGCCGTGTTTGGGAACGAACAAGCGGTGCACGTGGTCGCCGGCCTGGATGGTCCCGGTGCGGACCACCCGGAGGTAGGCACCCACCCGCCCCGCATCGGTGAAGCGCTTGACCCACCGCGGCTCCCCCATCCGGCGCTGGAAAGCGGCGCATGGCGTGCGCGGCGAGGTGACTTCCACTTCGACGTCGAGCCCGATCTTCCAGCGCTCCCCGATAACGGCACCGGTCGTCTCGATACCGGACACCCGGAGATTCTCGCCGAAGATCCCCGGCGGAAGGTCGCGCTGAAGCTCATTGGCCCAGTACTCGGCATCGGCCTGGGAATAGGCGTAGATCGCCTGGTCTTCACCGCCATGGTCGATCCGGCTCGCCTGAACATCACCGTGGACGCCCAGCTTGTGGACCTTGATCGGCCCCTCAACCGGCCGCTTGTCGATGGCCGTCACTCCCACGTTGCCTTCGTCGGGCAGGAGCTGGTGAACGCGGCAGACGGCAAGCACAGATGCGGTTTCCATGGCTCAAGTGTAGGTTCCCCGGTACATGTACGGGCTGGTAACCGCAGATGGCGCCTCTCGCCCGTTTCTGCTCGCAGCCGGACCGGGCAGGGGCTACGCTGATTTTAGGATTGGGATTCCGGCGCGGCCGCGCCCACATCGCCGTATGAACTACCGAGCATGGACTACCGAGGGGGGACGCCATGGATCCGACCCGGGATCCTGAACACGATCCGAAAAAGCGCCGTGACGGCGACGGTCAGAACGCCGCCAGTGACAGCCAGCAGGGTCCCGGTACCAATGACGATGGCACTACGCCACCGGATGCACCGAAGCCTCCGCCATGGCAGGTGCCCAAGCCGGAACTGCATCCAGAGCTCCTGAATCAGCCGCCTGCGGTGGTGGACCCCTTCGCCAAGGACCGCGAGCGCGAGGTCAATGAGGCCGCCGCGCGCAAGAAGCGTTCACAGCGGCGCACCGTGGTGGTGGGCCTGGGCGTCACGGCGCTCCTCGCTGGCACCATCACCGCCGTAGTGGCCAGCAACCAGGACGAGGCCGATTACGCCCAGGTGTGTTTCAACGACGAAACCGGCGAGCGCGTGGACGACACCCAGTGCAACAGCTCGGCCGGGCGCAGCGGCGCCCTGTTCGCGTGGTACTTCTACTCCCGCGGCTCAAGCGTCCCGGCCGTAGGCCAGAACCGTTCCGCCTACCCCAGCTACACCTCCACGATCCCCAGCGGGGCCAAGGCCTCCACCGGCTACAGCACCAAGGGCGGCACCGTCAGCCGGGGCGGCTTTGGCAGCAGCTCCAAAGGCGGCGGAAGCACGGGGGGCTAGGGTGAAGCGGTTGTTATCGGAGCCCAGGCCGGACTGGAAGCAGAAAATCGAAGAGCAGGGCCTGGTCTTTTCCACCACCACCATGCCCGATGGCCGGAAAATCGAATACTGGCATGAAGCCGCCTACTACGAATTCACCATGGACGAGGTGGAGGCCCTCGAAGTGACAGCCGAGGACATGCACAAGATGTGCCTGGAAGCGGCAAAGTTCCTGGCCACCGGCGCGATGGGAAACATCGGCATCGGCCCCCAGGCCATGGAGCTGGCAGCGGATTCACTTCAGGCCGGGGACATGGACGTCTACGGCCGGTTCGACTTTGTGTATGACGGCCAGGGCGGCCCCGCCAAGATGCTGGAGTACAACGCCGACACCCCCACCGGGCTGATCGAGGCGGCGGTGGCGCAATGGTTCTGGCTGCAGGACGTCTTTCCGGAAAAGGACCAGTGGAACGGCATCCACGAGGCACTGATCCGGCAATGGAAGAAAATGCAGTACCGCACCGGCATGAGCACCCTCCACATTGCTCATTCCGAAGCCGAGGAATCCGGCGAGGACTGGATGACTGCCGCCTACATGCGCGATGTGGCGAGCCAGGCAGGCTGGACCACCATCGGGATCAACATGTCGGACATCGGCTGGGACCCCAACCTGAACCGCTTTGTTGACCTGGACAACTTCATGATCAGCACCATGTTCAAGCTGTACCCATGGGAGCTGATGATGAAGGAGCCGTTCGGGCACCGGCTGCTGCAGCGGGCCCACAATCCGCGCTGGGTGGAGCCGGCCTGGAAGATGCTGCTCTCCAACAAGGCGCTCCTCGCGGCCCTGTGGCACCTCTACCCGGACCATCCCAACCTCTTGCCGGCCTACCTGAACGAGCCCGGCCCGCTGAAGGAATGGGTGGCCAAGCCGCTCCACGGGCGCGAGGGCGACAACATCAAGATCCACGCCCAGGGCATCAGCCTGGAACAGCCAGGCGGCTACGGGCGTGAGGGCTGGTGCTACCAGCAGTTCCATTCGCTGCCCGATTTTGACGGCAACCACCCGGTTCTGGGCCTCTGGGTGGTGGACGGCGAGTCGGTGGGCTGCGGGATCCGGGAATCGGACGGGCCCATCACCGACTACTTCTGCCGTTTTGTGCCCAACACCATCGACGCCCCGGCTCCGCTTTCGGCGCAGGCCCACTCCAGCAAAGCAGGTATCGCACTATGAGCCCGGTAACCCTTACGACCACGGTGACACTATGAGCACAGAGACGACGACGGCGGGCGGCGGCCCCGGGGGGCCGTCCGGAAGCACCGTTCCCGCCAAAGGTCTCCGCGCCGGCATCCTGGATCTCGGCGACTCCGTCATGCTGGGGCTCGCTTCCACGGCCCCTGTATATTCCCTGGCCGCCACCCTGGGCCTGATTGTGGCGGTGAACGGAAACTACACTCCCCTGATCCTATTGCTGGGATTCATTCCCGTCCTGTTCATCGCTTATGCGTTCCGGGAACTCAACAGCGCCATGCCGGACTGCGGCACCACCTTCATCTGGTCAAGGCGGGCCTTCGGGCCGTGGGCCGGCTGGCTGGGGGGCTGGGGTGTTGCCCTGGCCGGAATCGTGGTGCTCGCCAACCTGGCCCAGATAGCAGGACAGTACTTGTGGCTCCTCATCGGGGACGGTTCGTTGGCGGAGAACAAGGTGGTGGTCACGGCCACGGGCGTGGTGTTCATCGCCTTTATGACCCTGGTGAACTATCGCGGCATCCGGCTGGGCGAGCATGTCCAACGCGTGCTGACATATGTGCAGTACATCGCCCTGGGGATCTTCGCACTGGCCATCATCATCAGAATCGCGGGCGGGGCACCGGAAGGCCAGGCCTTCGACCTGGAGTGGTTCAATCCAGCCGGCGCCTTTGCTGATCCGGGCGCTGTGGTGCACGGGGCGCTCCTGGCCCTATTCATCTACTGGGGCTGGGATACGTGCCTGGCGGTGAACGAGGAAACCGAAAACCCCACCACCACCCCGGGCCGCGGCGCCGTCATCTCCGCCTTTGTCCTGGTGGCCATCTACGTCTCGGTGGCACTCCTGGTGATGATGTACGCAACGGTGGGCACGGAGGGAATAGGCCTCGGCAACGAGGCCAACCAGGCCGACGTCTTCCTGGCCATGAAAGACGTTGTCCTTGGCCCCTGGGGCTGGCTGATTGTGGTAGCCGTTCTGGCCTCGGTGCTGTCGTCCACGCAGACCACCATCCTCCCGACCGCACGCGGCACGCTGTCCATGGGGGTCCACGGTGCCTTGCCGCCGAAGTTCGGCGAAGTCCATACCAGGAACCAGACACCGGGCTTCTCCACCCAGGTGATGGGCGCCGCGGCTGTGGCCTACTACGTGGCCATGAGCTTCCTCAGCGAGAACCTGCTCTCCGATTCCATCAGCTCCATTAGCCTGTTCATTGCGTTCTACTACGCGCTCACGGGCTTCGCCTGCTTCTGGTATTTCCGCGGCACCCTGCGCGGTTCCGCCCGGAATCTCTGGTTCCGCGGCATCCTGCCCCTCCTCGGCGCACTGATGCTGACCGCGGCCTTCTTTATCTCGGCCGTGCAGATGTGGGATCCGGCCTACGGTGACACCCAGATCTTCGGCGTCGGCGGGGCATTCGTGAGCGGCGTGGTGCTCCTGGCCCTCGGCGTCGTGCTCGCTGTTGTCTGCCGGTTCCTGCCGTCAACGCGCGGGTACTTCGTGGCGAGGCGGCCCAGCACCCCCAGCACCAGCCGCACCGCCAACCCTTAGGATGCCCACATGAGCGAGGCTGCCGATGTGCCCGGGGTTTCCGACGGATCGGATCCCTCCGACGTCCTGGCCCTGGATTCCCTGCTGACCGCCAACGAGCTTGCGGTACGGGAGCGGATCCGCGATTTCACGGAACAGCGGATCAAACCGGGGATCGCACGCTGGTATGAGGACGCCGTCTTTCCCCTGGAGGTTGTTCCGGAGCTGGGCGAGCTCGGCGTACTGGGGATGCATCTGGAGGGTTACGGCTGTCCCGGCCGCTCCGCCGTCGAATACGGCCTGGCGGCGATGGAACTGGAGGCCGGAGACTCCGGGATCAGGACGTTTGTCTCGGTGCAGGGCTCCCTCGCCATGACCGCCATCCACAAGTGGGGATCTGAGGAGCAGAGGCAGGAGTGGCTTCCCCGGATGGCAGCCGGCGAGCTGATCGGCTGCTTCGCCCTGACCGAACCCACTGCGGGCTCGGATCCGTCCTCCATAAGCACCTTTGCCCGCAGGGACGGGCCCGGAGACGACGCCGGCTGGGTGCTGGATGGTGCCAAACGCTGGATCGGGTTCGCCTCCGTGGCCGGTGTCATGGTGGTGTGGGCCAGGACCGATGATGGCGTCCGCGGTTTCCTGGTGCCGGCCGGAACCCCGGGTGTCAGGGCCACGCCCATCGCTCAGAAGCTGTCGATGCGTGCCTCCATCCAGTGCGATGTGGTGTTCGACGCCGTCCGGCTGGGACCGGAGGCCCTTCTCCCGGGCGCCCGCGGCCTGCGTGGCCCGTTTACCTGCCTGAACGAGGCGCGCTATGGCATTGCCTGGGGTGCGATGGGGGCCGCGCGCGATTCGTACCAGGCAGCCCTGAACTACTCACAGGACCGGCTCCAGTTCGGCAAACCGCTGGCCGGTTACCAGCTGACGCAGGAGAAGCTGGTCAACATGCTCCTGGAGATCCAGAAGGGCACCATGCTGGCCATCCACCTGGGACGCCTGAAGGGCGCCCGAAAACTGCAGCCGGAGCAGATCTCACTGGGCAAGCTGAACAACGTGCGCGAGGCCATCGCCATCGCGCGGGAAGCCCGTTCCATCCTGGGCGGGAACGGCATCACGCTGGACTATTCGCCGCTGCGGCATGCCGCCAACCTGGAATCGGTGCGCACGTATGAGGGCACCGATGAGGTCCATACCCTGGTGCTGGGCAAGCACATCACCGGCATCGGCGCGTTCCGCTAAGCCCCGTCCCAGCCCAACTAGCTCGCATTTAACGCACTCAAACGACGGTTTCACGACGTTAATTGCTACCTAGTTGGGGCCGCGTCCAGGGGGTCCGTCTCGGCGGCGCGAAGCTTCCCGGTGTCAGGTGCCTCGACGTCAGGCTCCGCACTCGCCAATGCGCCGCGGCGGAGGGCCGCCAACCAGCACAGCAGGATGGCTCCCGCGCAGAAGGCTCCGGCGCTGGATGCCATGATCCACAGCCCGGGCGTCTGGATGTCCAGGTCTTCGGCGTCGAACGCCATCCCGATTGATTTCGGTGAGAAGACGAACACCAGAACCGACAGCAGCAGCACCGAGGTCATCGCGGATCGCAGCAACCGGTTCCGGTCCGGAGTCTCACGCAGCGTCCAGGCGAAAGCGGGCAGGACGGCCGCAACCCAGACCCAGTGGTGGGACCAGGACACAGGGCTGATCAGGAGCATGGCCAGCGCCGTGGCGGACACCGCCACCGCCCGCGAGCCCTGGTCGCTGGCCAGCCTGATGACTCCTGCTGCCAATGCCACCGCCAGCAGGCTCAGGATCAGCCACGGCACCGTCACCGAGGACGCGGGAACACCGAAGTGCAGGAGCGCACCCTTGATGGAAAGGTTGTCCACATATCCCGCCCCGCCGATGCGCGACGTATCGGGCAGGATTTCAAACCAGAACTGAAGCGACTCAGCGGGGCGCAGCAGCCAGCCCACGACGACAGTCGCCGCAAATCCCGCGCCCATATTCATCAATCCGCGCCAGTCCTTCCGGACCAGGTAGTACAGGCCGAATACCAGGGGCGTGAGTTTGATGCCGGCGGCGACGCCCACCAGGAAGCCACTGCCCGGCATGCTCCGGTGCCAGCGGTGGTTCCGGGACAGGAGGTCCGCCGCCATGAGGCCCATCAGGAGGATGTTGATCTGGCCGAAGGCAAGGGTTTCGCGCCAGGGGCCAAGGGTCAGCATGGCCAGGAGCGCAGCCGCAGCGATCCAGCGGCTGCGGGGTGTCTCGAACGCCGTGCGCCAGTCCGCCTTGGAGTTCCAGTAGCGGACGGCCAGCGCGGACAGCCAGACGGCCACAGCCACGCCCGCCGCGTTGAACAGTTGCAGGGCGGAGACCTCCGGGAGCCGTGCCAGGAGGCTGAACACCAGCGCCGCGAACGGCGGATACGTGAACGGCAGGCCGGGTCCGCCCGCCCACTCCACGGAGGGGCCGTAAAGGGCTGACGCCGACCAGCCGGCTTCGTTCAGGATCTTTCCGCCATGCCAGTAGACACTGAAGTCGATGCCCTGCTTGTTCCAGGCGGACAGCAGGAACCAGACAGGGACTGCGACCGCAATTGCCGGCAGCCACAGGGCCACCATCCTCCACAGCCGGAAGACAGCCGTTGGTACCACGGGAGTGCCGTGGGGCGCGGTGACGGCGGGGCGGGCGGTTGGCTGCGTGCCCACGGCCGGTAAGTCCAGGTCACGCTGTGCCATCCGTTGTCCCCCATGGGTGCTTGCTGTGGGTGGCCGTGCTCCGCCGTCTGAACACAACGGCGGAATGGCATACCTGTGGAACGGCGAACAGCCGTAGCCACATACTACATATGCACCTGAAGTATTCCCGGATATTTCCTACGTTGCCGTCACCGGAGCCGTCTCCCGTGAAGCGGCGTCCCGGCTGCATTGCCACGACGTGTCACGTCATCGGAGGGAGATGGTGATCCCTGCCGCAGGGCTGAGCGGGACGGCCTGTATGCCAAAGCCCAGTAGACCAGGAGCGCCACGCCACACAGCACGCCCAGGCTGGTGACCATCAGCTGCCACTGGGTTTGCGGATCCTTGCCCCATTCCTGGGCGCCGGCCATCATGGCAAGGTATTTGGGCGTGAGGCAAAAGGCCACCGCCGAGACCGCCACGATGATCCAGCCTGCCAGCCTCATTTTCCCGCTCCGGGAGGGCACCCGGTGCATGGCGAAGGCCATGGACGGCAGCGCCACCGCAATCCACACCCAGTGGTGGGACCAGGAAACGGGGCTGATCAGCAGCATCAGCACAGCGGTGGCGGAAACCGCCACGAAGTTTTCGTCGGCCGTCACGGCCCACTTGATCACCAGCGCCGCCACTGCCGCCAGCGCCAGGGACAGCACCAGCCAGAGCACACTGGTCAGGCCCGAATCCGGCAGGCCCACGTGCAGGAGAAGTCCCTTGACGGACAGGTTGTCCAAGTACGCGGGACCGCCGATCCGGCCGGTGTCCGGGAGGATCTTGGTCCAGAAGGTCAGCGAGGCGTTGGGAAGCACGGCCCAGGCCAGGGCGATGGAACCGAAGAACCCTCCCGCCATCCAGCCGAGCGCCTTGAAGTCCCGCCGCACCAGGAAGTAGAGGCCGAAAGCCAGCGGAGTGAGCTTGATCGAGGCCGCGATGCCAATCAGCAACCCGGCAGGCCAGCGGATCTCCCCCGCCCGGTCCTTTCCATGGAGCGCGAAGTCGGCCAGGACCAGTCCCATCAGGATGATGTTGATCTGCCCGAAGTCGAAGGTATCCCGCCACGGGCCCAGCAGCAGGATGGCCGCGGTTCCTGCGAGTGCCACGGCCCGGAACCGCCAGTCGGCGAAGGACTCCGCCCAGCCACGGTGCCCGAAGTAGTGCCGGGCCAGCCAGGCGGCCACCACGGCGGCCCCGGCGAGCGCCGTCGTGATGAAAATCAGGCCGCTGGTGCCGACGGGCAGCAGGGCAAGCCCGGCGAACATGAGTGCCGCGAACGGCGGGTAGGTGAACGGCAGGCCATCGCGGGGCGCGTACAGCTCGTTCACGCCGGTCTCCCCCGTCTGGAGTACCCGGCTGCCGCCGTAGTAGTAGACCTCGAAGTCGTTCATCAGGGGGATGTAGGAGGAGTACAGGACCACCAGGGCTATCACGACGGCGGCAGCACCCGCCGCCGTCGCGATCCAACCGCGGGTGGTTACGGACGCCACTGCCGGGGAGGACGCGGTCACTGGATGAACGTGAAGGCGTGCTCGAGGTCCGCGATGAGGTCCTCGACGTCCTCGATACCGCAGGACAACCGGATCAGGTTCACGGGAACAGCCAGCTCCGTGCCCTTGACCGAGGCATGGGTCATTTCCGAGGGGTAATTCATCAGCGACTCGATGCCGCCCAGGGATTCCGCCAAAGTGAACACCGACGTGGACTCGGCCACCTTGCGGGCCGCCGCCTCGCCGCCCTTGAACTGGACAGAAACCATGCCGCCGAACCTCTTCATCTGCTTCTTCGCCAGCTCGTGCCCGGGGCTGCCCACCAGCCCCGGATAGTGCACTGCCTCCACCTCCGGGCGTTCCAGGAGCCATTCGGCCACGGCCTGCGCGTTGTCGCTGTGCCGGTCCATGCGCACGCCCAGGGTCTTCAGGCCACGGGTGGTGAGGAACGCGTCCATGGGGCCGGACACCGCGCCCACGGCGAACTGCACAAAGCCGATCTTTTCCGCGAGCCCGGCGTCCTTCACCACCAGGGCACCGCCCACCACATCGGAGTGCCCGCCGATGTACTTGGTGGTGGAGTGGACCACAACGTCGGCACCGAAGGCGAGCGGATTCTGCAGGTAGGGGGACGCAAAGGTGTTATCGACCACCAGGAGGGCCCCCGCGTCGTGCGCCACCGTGGCGAGCGCCTCCATATCGGTGATCTTCATCAAGGGGTTGGAGGGGGTTTCCACCCAGACGAAGCGGGTCTTGTTGGCTGCCACCGTTTTGCGCACAGCGTCGAGGTCGGACATGTCCACCGGGGTGTTGCCGATCCCCCACTCGCCCAGCACGCCGTTGATCAGCCGGTAGGTTCCGCCGTAGGCGTCGTTGCCGAGCACAATGTGATCGCCCGGACGGGTCAGGGCGCGGATAAGGGAGTCCTCCGCGGCCAGCCCCGAGCTGAAGGAAAACGCGTGGGTTCCGCCTTCCAGGGCCGCGAGCTGTTCCTGCAGGGCGTCACGCGTGGGATTGGTGCCGCGGCCGTACTCATAGCCGTCGCGGAGCCCGCCGATGCCATCCTGGGCGTAGGTGGAGCTGAAGTGCACGGGCGGGACCACGGCGCCGGTGCGGGGCTCGAAGGCCTGGCCGGCGTGGACGGCGCGGGTGTTGAAACCTTGGTGTTCAGAGACAGACATGGTGCTCCTGTTCAGTGGTGAAGCAGTTTGACGCTATCAGCGGGGAAGCAGTTCAGTTGCTGAGGTACGCGAGGAGGTCGTGGCGGGTCAGGATGCCCACCGGGGCGCCGACGAACGTCACCATCACGGTGTCAACGTCGGAGAGCAGCTCACGGGCCGCCGAGATGGTTTCCAGCGATCCGATCACGGGCAGTTTCGGCCCCATGTGCTCGGAGATCTTGTCCGTCAGCTTGGCCTCGCCGCGGAACAGCTTTGACGTCAGGGTGCGTTCATCCACGGCGCCCAGGACCTCGCCCATCACCACGGGAGGTTCCTGGGAGAGGACCGGGATGTGGCTGACGCCGAATTCGGTCATGATGTTGATGACGTCACGGACGGTCTCGTTCGGGTGGATGTGCACCAGATCGGGCAGTTCGCCGGTCTTGGACTTAATCACCTCACCCACTGACGTTTCCTCGCCGCCGGAGAGGAAACCGTAGGAGCGCATCCACTGGTCGTTGAAGATCTTGGCCAGGTAGCCGCGGCCGGAGTCGGGCAGGATGACCACCACGACAGCGCTTTCGGGGAGGTCGCGGGCAGTTTGCAGCGCGGCCACCACGGCCATGCCGGATGAGCCGCCCACCAGCAGTCCCTCCTCGCGGGCCAGGCGCCGGGTCATGGCGAACGAATCGCCGTCGCTGACGGCGATGACCTCGTCCGGAACCGACTTGTCGTAGTTCGCAGGCCACATGTCCTCGCCCACGCCCTCCACGAAATACGGGCGCCCCGTGCCGCCGGAGTAGACCGAGCCCGCGGGGTCCGCCCCGATGATCCTGACCCGGCCGCCGTCGGACTCCGGACGGTCAGCGGAAACCTCCTTGAGGTACCGCCCGGTGCCCGTGATGGTCCCCCCCGTTCCGGCGCCGATCACGCAGTGCGTGACCCGGCCGTCGGTGTCGTGCCAGATCTCCGGCCCGGTGGACTCGTAGTGGCTTCCGGGGGCGGCCGGGTTGGAGAACTGGTCTGGCTTGTAGGCGCCGGGCGTTTCGGTGACGATCCGGTCCGAAACGCTGTAGTAGCTCTGCGGGCTGTCCGGGGTGACGGCGCTGGGCGTCACCACCACCTCGGCACCATAGGCCTGAAGGACGGCGCGCTTGTCCTCGCCCACCTTGTCCGGCACCACGAAAATGCATTTGTAGCCCTTTTGCTGGGCAACCAGGGCCAGTCCCACGCCGGTGTTTCCGGACGTAGGCTCCACGATGGTTCCGCCCGGGAGGAGCTTGCCGTCCCGTTCGGCTTCCTCAATCATCTTGGCCGCAATGCGGTCCTTGATGGAACCGCCGGGATTCAGGTACTCCAGCTTGACCAGGACCGTGGCCTTAATGCCGTCCGTTACGTGGTTGAGCTTGATGAGCGGGGTATTGCCGATGAGGTCCAGGATGGACTGGGCGTACTTCATAGGTACAAAGTTACCGTCTCCTCAGCCGCCCATGCCCTCCGCAGCGCCCTCGCCGGCACCCTGGCCCGTGGCCTGTCCCGCCGGGAGGTTCTCCCAGAGCCCCATGATGTTGCCCTCAGTGTCCTTGAAGTAGGCGTAGTAGCCCATGCCGGGGATGGCGTCCTTGGGCATGACCACCGATCCGCCGAGCTGCTCGACCGTCTTCAGCGTGGCATCGATGTCCTCCACGTCCACCGTGATGACCGGGGTTTTCAGGTCGCCTTCGCGGGCCATCATCCCGCCGTTGATGGCCCCTGGCTCGGTGGGCCGGCCGGTCTGTTCGTCCATCGGGGTGGTGATGACCACGTTGTAGTTCATCTCCGGCATGGGGTCGATCCTCCAGCCAAGGGCCTCCTTGTAGAAGTTCCTCGCGCGCTCCTGGTTATCCGCGGGGATTTCAAAATGCACCACTCCACCCATTGCATTCACCTGACTGCTCGAAGGGAAAGCGCGGCGGACCCGCGCCACATCTGGGAGTCTAGTCCTTCGCACGGCGCCGGTTAAGGGCTGCTGGAAAGCTGCCGCCGAGACCTCCCTGGGCGGTTTTGTCAGCCACGCGTGGGACGATGATTGCATGACCATCGCAGATGCCCCGGCCCGGCTCGCAGCCGCCGCGGACGCGTCCCTGCGGTGGCATCCCGGCGGGCCCTACAGCCTGCACCAGACCCTTGGCGTCCTGCTGCGGGGCAACGGGGATCCGTCCTTTTCCCTACGGCCGGACGGGCTGTGGACGGCTTTTACGACGGCGGACGGTCCGGTAACCCTGCGCCTTGCCGGCCCGGCCGGCAGCTCCGGTGGCAGCGAAAGCGGCGCTTGCAGTGACCCCGGCGAGCCGCACATCGATGTGCAGGCATGGGGTCCCGGCTCCGCTGCGGCCCTGGCCGACGTGCCGGCCCTGCTGGGGGCCAGGGACGACTGGTCCGCCTTTGACGAGGCGGGCTTCCATGCCACGCTCCCCCGGATGGTCCGGGACGCCCGACGCCGGAACCCCGCCGTGCGCCTGCCGTCCACCGGGCGCGTGGTTGATTCGCTGGTGCCCACCATCCTTGAGCAGAAGGTCACGGTCATCGAAGCCCGCCGCGGCTACCGGTACCTGATGTACCGCTTCGGTTCACCCGCCCCTGCTGCCGGGTTGTCCGCTCCCGCCGGCCTGCTGGTCCAGCCCACGCCTGAGCAGTGGCTGCGTATCCCCTCCTGGGAGTGGCACAAGGCCGGGGTGGGCCCACAGCGTTCGGCCACCGTCATGCGGGCACTGCGTTCCGCCGTCGCGCTTGAACGGCTGGCGGCGTTGCCAGCGGCGGACGCGGCAGCCAAGATGCAGACCATTCCCGGCATCGGCATATGGACTGCAGCCGAAGTGGTGCAGCGGACCCACGGCTGCCCGGACTCCATCGCGGTGGGCGACTATCACCTGGCCGCCTATGTGGGGGCGGCCCTGACCGGACGCCGGACGGACGACGCCGGAATGCTGGCCCTGCTGGAACCGTGGAAGGGCCACCGGCAGCGCGTGGTCCGCATGCTCGGACTGAGTGGTTTCCGTAAACCCACGTTCGGGCCGCGGATGACCATCCAGGACCACCGCGGCCACTAAGCCGCCCCCCTTGGAACTGCGCCCGAGGCGTGGACGCGCCCTGCCGATGGGTATAGCGTGGCGCCCATGGAGCCCGTACCAGAGCCCCGGCATCCCCGCACCCTCTGGAGTCACCCATGATCCACACGGACAAGCTGAGCAAGAACTTCACCGTCAAGAAGGAAACCGTTGAGGCCGTCAAGGCGGTCAACATCGATGTTGCCCCCGGCGAGCTGGTGGCCTTCCTTGGCCCGAACGGCGCGGGAAAGTCCACCACCCTCCGGATGCTGACCACCCTGCTCAAGCCCACCTCCGGCACCGCCACTGTGGCCGGGGTGGGCGTCTCCTCGGACCCGGCCGGGGTGCGGGCACGGATCGGGTACATCGGCCAGGGCAACGGCGGCGGACACAGCTACCGGGTGATCGACGAACTGGTCATGCAGGGCCGCTTCTACGGGATGAACACCACGGACTCCACCGCCCGGGCGCAGGAGCTCATGAAGTCCCTGGATCTCACGGACCTCGCCAAGCGCACGGTCATCAAGCTGTCAGGAGGGCAGCGGCGCAGGATGGACGTTGCCCTGGGACTCATGCACTCGCCGCGGCTGCTGTTCCTCGACGAGCCGTCCACCGGCATGGATCCGCAGAACCGGGCCAACCTCTGGGAACACATCATGCGGATGCGGGCCGAGCACGGAACCACCATCGTCCTGACCACTCACTACATGGACGAGGCTGACTCCATGTCCGAGCGGGTGATCGTCATCGACCACGGACAGATCATCGCGGACGATACCGCGGCCCGGCTCAAGGCAAACCTGGCCGGTGATCTGCTGGCCGTGGAAGTGGCGGCGGACTCCGCCCCGGACGTGCGCGGGCTGTTGGGCCGCGCCGCCGCGGGTGGCGAACTGCAGGAGAACGCCTACGACGGCGTGGTCCGGTTCCGCCTCCGGCTCACCCACGGCGCCCGGCTGGCGCCCGGGCTGCTGAAACAGATGAACGACGCCGGCGCTCCCGCCCAGTCCCTGGAGCTGAAGCCTCCCACCCTGGACGATGTGTTCCTTGAGCTGACCGGCCGCAACCTGCGCGAAGGAGCTGAAGTCTGATGGCTGTCCAGGCTACTCCGGAGGTCCTCAAGAAGCCGGGCCTTGGCCAGGTCCTCAATGACACCCGGCACGTGTTCTGGCGGGAGATGCTGCTGCCGTTGCGGGACCCGTTTTCGCTGATATTCTCGCTGCTCCAGCCGCTCGTTTTCCTTGGCCTGTTCGGGCCATTGCTTGGCTCCGCTGTGGGTGCGCCTGCATTCGGCGGCCAGTCCACGCTCCAGTGGTTCCTGCCCGGCGTCGTAGTCATGATTGCCCTCTTCGGAACCTCCATGACCGGCTCCAACCTGCAGTATGAGCTGATGACCGGTTCCTACGAGCGGATCCTGGCCACCCCTTTGTCCCGCTCGTCGCTGATGATCGGGCGCGCGCTGAAGGAATGGGCGCCGCTGGTGGTGCAGGGACTGCTCATCTC
Source organism: Arthrobacter pascens (assembly GCF_030815585.1). Taxonomy (NCBI): domain Bacteria; kingdom Bacillati; phylum Actinomycetota; class Actinomycetes; order Micrococcales; family Micrococcaceae; genus Arthrobacter; species Arthrobacter pascens. The sequence continues at coordinate 838,802 of NZ_JAUSWY010000001.1, read as the reverse complement.
GGTGGTGTGCATCCCCTTCGGCTTTGTCTTCTATCCGCTGCACGTGCTGTTCGGGCTGGTCATCCTGGGAATCTTCGGCATCGGGCTCGGTGCGCTCTCCTACGCCCTGGCCCTGGTGTCGCAGAACAAGGAATGGATCTTCTGGGGGGTGCAGCAGACTCTCCTCTTTCCGCTGATGATCCTCTCCGGCATTATGCTTCCCATCGAGGCCGGTCCGGACTGGATGAAGACGGCAAGCTGGTTCAACCCGCTGACCTACCTGGTTAACGCCGAACGCGAACTCTTCGCCGGCAACGTCGGGACGGACACGCTCCTGGGGCTCCTCGCCGCGGCGGTAAGCGCCGCCGTCGGACTGGTGGTTGGAGTCCGGACCATCAGCCGGAACACCAACTAGGCTCTCGAACGTCAGACCCCTGGAAGACCGAGCAGTTCTCCCCATCCGCGGTTTTACCCTCATGCCCTACGCTGTAGAAGCTATGCGATAAAAACTGGGGGGAACCATGGCAGGGATCTATGGAGCGGATGTCGTCCAGCTTCGGGCGCTCGGCAAGGCGTTGAACGACGCCTCAGCCAAGATGGCGTCCGCGAAGAATTTGTTGTCTGGTCACGTCCAGGCTTCCGCTGCCTGGAAAGGCTCCGATGCGAACAGGTTCCGGACGGACTGGGATACGCGGCATCGTGTTCTTCTCGAACACGTCATCCAAGGGCTGGCAGCCGCCGGCAGGATTGCCAGCGCCAATGCTGACGAGCAGGAGAAGGCCAGCACTGGATCGGGAACCGGCGGCGTTGTTGGCGGCGCCAGCCGGCACGGGACGTCCCCATCGCAGGGAACCGACCTCACTCCGGACCAAATCAAGGAACTGGCCCGGTTGGCGGACGATGTGGCCGACTCCGGCGATTTCTGGACCGGCAACGACAACGACGTAAGGGAGCTCCGGGATGCCCTGGCGAATCTGACTCCCGCCCAACTTGACCAGTTCCTGAAGGCCCTCTCGGATGAGCAGTTGCGGGCTCTGGCCGGCGGGGCCGCCACCGAAGGCAGGGGCGTCTTTGATTTTGAGGGCACCACTCCCTTCGAGCGCCAGGGGCTGTTGAACGAGTTGCTGGCCAAGGCCTCCCCGGAAGAGGCTGCGCGGATCAAGGAGCTCTTTCCGTGGGCGCAACCGGATACGGGCAAGGACGGCGTCGGATTCAGCGAGCCCGCCGGCGGTCTGGGCGGCAGCCCCTCGTACCGGGACGTGCACCAGCAGGACTACGGTGATTGCGGAACCCTTGCGACCCTGGCTTCACTTGCCCAGGCGGATCCAGGCTATGTACAGGACCACCTCCGGGACAACGGCAACGGCACCGTCTCCGTCAAGCTTTACGACAAGGACGGCAATGAGAACTGGGTGACCGTGACCAGCGATCTTCCCTCCCGAGACGGCAACTACTTTGGAGCCAACGGCGGCGGCCGGATGGATGATCCCGCTGCCGCCAACTGGCCGGGCTACTTCGAAAAGGCCATGGCGCAGGTCTACGACGACGATTCCGACGGCTTCCACGCCGGCGACTACCGTGTGCTCGAACGCGAATTTCCGGACAAATTGGCTCCCTATCTCTCAGGAAAACCAGCCGAGATCATGGCCGGTACCGACGCGACGTGGGACGCGGCGCAGGATGGCAAAACTATGGTGATCTCCACCAACGTCCCCGATCCGAAAGACACCGAACGGCCAGCGGGCCTCTATGGCGCGCACGTGTACTTCGTGAAGGGCGTTGACGGCGACGGCAACCTGTTGCTGGGAAATCCGTGGGGCGAGCTGAAAAACGACGTGACCATTACCAAAGCCGACTACGAAAAGTACGTGACCCAAGGCGCGGTGATCGGCAGCCGATGAAAAGGCACTCCCTCAGCCTGGCAGGCATCCTGGCATCAGTCCTCTGCATCACCTCATGTGCTGCTACAGCCACCTCACCCCAACCTCACACCAAGGAGACCACCACCATGACCTCATCCTGCACGGAGCGGGGGGCGTACCTCATCCGGATGAGCATTCCCTACCCGGATCCCCACCTCCCAGCGCCGACGGACGGAACCACAGCGCCCGGCTTTTCGGTCATCACCATGGACGCCACAGCGACCCCGGCCCTGGTCAGCATCGTAGGACACTCGCCGAAGTTTCCGAATGAAGAATTCAATGCCAAGGAACTGGGCGATGAAATCAGCTACGCCGGCTACACCATCAGGATCACCTCGATTTGCGAGGGCGAAGCCCGGTTCGACATAGTGGCTCAGCCGGACTAGGGATCCCCGGGACCGAAGATCCGCGCGCGGCAGGGCGATCTTGTCGAGGTTGTGTTCGCCAACGAATCGGTCGCGGCCGGCGATCACAGCCCCAGCCGGGCCACCGCTTCCTCGCGCATCTCCACTTTGCGGACCTTCCCGGACACCGTCATGGGGAAGCTGTCACGGATATCGACATAACGCGGGATCTTGTAGTGGGCCAGGCGTCCCCGGCAGAAGTCGGCGACGGCGCCGGCGTCCAGGGGATCTGCCTCCGGCTTGAGGATGATGCAGGCCACCAGTTCCTCGCCGTATTTGGCGTCCGGAACGCCGATCACCTGGACATCCTGGATGGACGGGTGGGTGTACAGGAACTCCTCGATTTCGCGGGGATAGATGTTTTCGCCCCCGCGGATCACCACGTCCTTGATCCGGCCCTCGATCACCACGTACCCGTCGTCGTCCATGCGGGCGAGGTCCCCAGTGTGCATCCAGCCCTCATTGTCGATGGCCTCGGCGGTTTTGTCAGGCTGGTCCCAGTACTCCTTCATGACGGCGTAGCCCCGGGTGCACAGCTCACCGATCTGCCCGCGTTCCAGCACCTCGCCGGAGCCGGGGTCCACGATCTGGCTTTCCAGCCGCGGCATGGTCCGGCCCACGGTCTCGGTGCGCTGCTGGAGCGTGTCCCCGGCGCGCGTCATGGTGGACACTGGCGACGTTTCGGTCATGCCGTAGCAGATGGCCACATCTTTCATGTTCATGTCTGAAATGACGCGGTTCATCACCTCGATGGGGCAGAGCGACCCCGCCATGACTCCGGTCCGGAGCGTGGACAGATCGTAGGAGGCGAAGTCAGGGAGGGCGAGCTCGGCGATGAACATGGTGGGAACCCCGTACAGTGACGTTCCGCCGAAATCCTGGACCGCTTCGAGCGCCGCGGCCGGAGTGAAGCCGCGGCCGGGGATGATGGTGGCGGCACCGTGGCTGAGCGCGTTCAGGTTGCCGATCACCATGCCGAAGCAGTGGTAGAACGGCACCGGAATCACCACCCGGTCGTGTTCGGTGTAGCCCAGCAGCTCACCGATTGCGTGGCCGTTGTTCAGGATGTTGTGGTGCGTCAGCGTTGCGCCTTTGGGAAATCCCGTGGTTCCCGAGGTGTACTGAAGGTTGATGGGATCGTGCGGATCCAGCTCCGCCATCCGGGCCTTCAGGCCGGAATGTCCGACGTCGTCAGCCCGCTTGAGCAGCTCGGCGTAGGTCAGCTCGGCGTCACTGAGGGGGATTCCGGCGTCGAGCCCTTCCACGCCGGAATCCGGCAGGAAAACCAGCTCACGCAGGTCCGGGCAGCCAGCGAGTGCCTGGCGCGCCATTCCCACGTAGTCGCTGCTCCGGTCTGACGGGGCCGTCACCAGCATCCGCATGCCGTTCTGCCTCACCACAAACTCAAGTTCGTGGCTGCGGTACGCCGGATTTACGTTCACCATGATCGCACCGGCCTTCGCCGTGGCGTACTGCAGGAGCGTCCATTCGGCGCAGTTGGGGCTCCAGATGCCCACCCTGTCCCCTTTGGCCACACCCAAGGCCAGAAGCGCACGCGCGAGCCGGTCGACGTCGTCGTTCATCTTGGTGTAGCTCCAGCGGCGGGCGTCAGCGCCCGGAACCGCAGCGGCCTCAATCAGCGCGTCGTGGAAGGGAAATCTGGCCACCACCTGCTCAAAGTTCCGGCCGATGGTTTCCTCGAGCAGCGGGACGTCAGTGTCCCCGGCTGTATAAGCGCGCATGATGGAACGCTACCAACAGGACCTTCCCAAAAGAAGCGCAACAGTGGAGTGTCCGGCCTCAACAGGACGGGTCCCCCGGGCAGCGGCCGGTATTGTGAATTGCATGAGTGCACCCATCGACCTGCAGGCAACGTTCATCCCCAACGAGGGCGAGTTTTTCCGTGTGAAGCTCGCCTTGGAAATCGCCATCGATGACGTGGTGAACGAGCCCGGCTGCATCCGCTACGAACTGACCGAGGCCACCGAGGAGAAGCTGGTCCTGACGGAACAGTGGGCGTCCGAGGAGGACTTGGACAAGCATTCCAAAGGCACCGCCGTCCAGGACCTGAACGAATCCCTGAGCGCCCTGCTGGCCGAACCCGTCCAGCTGGAACGCCTCTAGCCCTTCCGCCCAAAACAACGCGGGGCCTCTCAGTGAGAGGCCCCGCGTTGCTGCTGCTGGAAGTCTTAGAGGTCGGGGATCTGGGAGCCGTCCTGCGGGCCGGCGCTAGTGCTTGCCTTGTTCGTGCTTGCGGACGCGGCCTCGGATTCGGCCTGTGAGCGGGCCACGTGGGCGTGCACTTCCTCCATGTCCAGTGCCTTGACGGCGTCCACCACCTGTTCCAGTTGCTGGGCATTCAGCGCGCCAGGCTGGGAGAAGACCAGCACCTTTTCGCGGAAGGCCATCAGCGTGGGGATGGAGGTAATTCCTGCCTCGGCTGCGAGCTGCTGCTCGGCCTCGGTGTCCACCTTCGCGAACAGGACGTCCGTGTGCTTCTCGGAGACAGCGCTGTACGTGGGCCCAAACTGCTTGCAGGGACCACACCATTCGGCCCAGAAGTCCACCAGGACGATGTCGTTGCCCTCGATGGTCGATGCGAACTGTTCACCTGTGATGTTAACGGTAGCCATGGTTCCACGGTACGCGAGGGCGCCGGGGATGTCGCGGCCAAGGCCGGTCTGTTCGCTTCGCGCGTCATCGGGAATATCCGCGGTTAGCGTGTACAGTGCGCGTCGCCAAGCCTATCCTTGGCTTCATCAGACGCCGGACGAAGCACAGGAGGCCGCATGTCCCACTGGGCGGCGGCCGGCTGGCTGTGGGGCATCTCTGCGGCCTTGATTGTGCTGGGGGCGGCAGTGCTGAACCGCCGCGACGTGGGGGCTTAGCCCTTCGCCTGGACCTTTGTTCCCCACAGGTGGGGGGCCGGCGTGCGGCTGCCGGGCAGGGCGTTTTCCTCGCGCCATTCGTGGATCCACTCCGGGAGTTCCAGGTCCGCGGGCGGCTGGCCGAATTCGTCCAGGATCTCCTCCTGGCTGACAGGCCTGCCCTTGCTCACCAGTCGGGTGGCGATGTAGGCACGGGCGTAGATCTCGCCGTCCGCCACCATGCGCTGCTCAAAGTAGATCGCTTTGGCGTCCAGCCCGATGATCCTGGACTCGATGGTGTACTGCTGCCACAGCTGCAGGGACTTGCGGAAGGCTATGGTCTCCCCGGCGGCCACCGGGCTCCAGTCCCGCTGGCGCATTCTCTTCCACACGCCGCTGCGCACCATCAGGTCGAACCGGCCCAGGTCCATCAGCGAAAAGTACATGCCGTTGTTGACGTGCATGGCGATGTCGATGTCAGTCGGCAGGACCCGCAAGGGAAGGGACGAGGTATCCCAGATGGTCAGCGCCGAGCGGCGGGAGGACGTGAACAGCATCAGGAGGGTTCGCAGAAGCAAGTGCATCCCACAATGTTACCCATCAGTAACTTAGGGGCAAGCCGTGAGTTACGGGACCGGACCACCCGCGTAGGATTCCCCCATGACGCAACAACGCTACCGGGACCTTGCCGAGTGGCCGCTGATGGGGACAGCACTGGTCTTCCTGGCGGCATACGCGTGGCAGGTGATCGGCCGCGTTGAGGGCAGCGGCGCCGACTTGCTCGAGGCCGTTCTGTGGCTCACCTGGGGCGTCTTTGCCGTCGACTACGCTGCCAACCTCTGGCTGGCCAAGGACCGCCGGCACTGGTTCCTGTGGAACCTGCACGAGCTCCTGATCGTGGCACTCCCGTTCTTCCGCCCCCTCCGGCTGCTGCGGCTGGTGACTTTGCTGTCAGTGCTGCACCGCACTGTGGGCGAAACCCTGCGCGGCCGGGTAGTGACATATGTGGCCGGAGCCGCCGCGCTGTTGGTTTTTGTCGGCGCCCTGGCCGTCCTGGACGTTGAGCAGTCCGCGCCTGAGGCCAAGATCCTGACCTTCGGCGACGCCGCCTGGTGGGCCATCACCACCATCACCACCGTGGGCTACGGCGACATGTACCCGGTGACGGCCGCCGGCCGACTGGTTGCCGCGGCGCTCATGATGAGCGGAATCGCCGTCCTGGGTGTGGTCACGGCCTCCATCGCCTCATGGCTCGTCCAGCGCGTCGAGGAATCCACCGAAGCTGCCGCCGAGTCCGCCGAAGAACCCTTACGCGCTGAACTGGGTCAGCTGGTGACAGAGATTGCTGACCTGCGGCGTGAGATCGCAGAGCTCAAGGACCGTCGCGGCCTCTAGGTGAAGCGGACACTGCCGCAAGTAGTCACCGCCAATAATTTGAGTAGAGGCCCCCTCCTGCCCGAGTATGCCGCGGGAATATTCGGGTAATCCCTACTCGTGCCGCGCCCCTCCGGACTTCCTAGACTCGAAACTCGTAAGGCAAGAACAAAATCGTTGGCGGATCCCCAGCTGGGGGGTGATGCTGCTCATAGCGGAGCTTCCGTGCTTTCTGGGTGTACGGGCGCATCCCATCATGCGTTGCGCGGTTCCGGTCGCTGACCGGATCCCCGCAGCGCATCACACCTCGATCCGTCCTGCAGCACCTGCTTCTGGGTTGCCGGGACCGAATCTCGATGGGCCACCCATGAGCCAGCTGAACGTTAAAATTTCGGAACCACCTCGCCGGAACTTCGAAACCGATGTCCCCAGGGCCGATCTCGCCCCAGGCCGCCAGCAGGTCAGTAAAAAACTGTGGGCGGGAATGGCGGCCGCCGCCGTGGTAGCCGCGATCGGTGTTGGTGCTTTGGCAGCCCCCTCCCGCCCGTCTGCCGCCGAAACTCCGACGGCGTCCGCACCGGTTGTGGGCGTCGCCCGGCCTTTGGCTGTTGCTCCCTTTGAAGAGGCTGACGGTGGCGCAGGCACGGGGTCGCCAAGCCTGGGTTTGCCAGGCACTGTCCAGCAGGAAGCAACGGCGCCGGCAGAAGCAGTTGCAGCCCCCGTTGCTGCAGCACCGGCCGAGGCGCCTCCCGCTCCGGAACCTCCCCCGGCTGCGCCGGCCGGTGACCCGAACCTCTATACCGTGGTGCCCGGCGAAACCGTGGGCGCGATTGCGGCCCGGTTTGGTGTGGACCTGAACACCATGCTGGCGGCCAACGGACTGGGCGGCTACAGCATCATTGTCCCCGGGCAGACACTGAAGCTGTCCGGTCCCGCCGTCCCAATGCCTGCACCCGCACCGGCCCCCGCACCAGCGGCGGCCCCGGCCCCGGCATACGTTCAGGCGGCACCGGCGCCGGCATTCGTTCCGGCGGCTCCGGCGGTCCGGACCATCTACGTGGCAGGGGCGGGTGGCCAGGCGCTGGTGGACAGCTGCATCGGACCCATCCACTACACGCCCAACGACGGATACTCGCTCTTCATCACGGAGCACGACTTCTGCGGCGGCTGGGCGCGCTTCTCCGGCATCGGGCTGGGCGAGACCATCAGCATCCCCGGCTACGGAACGTACACGGCCACGGCCAGGGGGCAGGTGCCCAATCCCGGCACCACCAACGACGTGATCGCAGTCTTCGGCGGATTCCCGAGGGCTATCCTGCAGACGTGCATCCCGGGCACAAACCAGATGCTGCTGATCGCGCTGAACTGATTGGCCGCGCGGCCCAGAGCACCCCAGGGCACAAAAAAGCCTCCGGAACCATCAGGTTCCGGAGGCTTTTCCTTGGGTGGCAGATGAGGGATTCGAACCCCCGTAGGCGTTGCCAGCTGATTTACAGTCAGCCCCCTTTGGCCGCTCGGGTAATCTGCCGAACTTCACAAGAAGTCACCCCCGGCTGCAGTCTTCAGAACGTCCGTTTCCGGGCCGTTCCGCTTCCAGTAACCGCGGGCAAGACAACTTTACAGAACTTCTGCCGAAGAATCGAATCGGGACCTCAACGCCTGGAAAAGCCCTGAAACTCCGCGGAAATGCCGCCGAGCATCAGGCCTCCCCAAGGATCCGGCCAGCCAGCCGGGCCTCGAATTTCACGGCCTGTTCCTCCGTGATCTGGTTGAGCTGCACCGCGCGCAGCAGGTCCTCGCTCACTCCGTCCATGCGGGCGGAAGCATCCGCCACCGGGCTGAGGATGATGGACGCTGCCAAGGCGGCAGCCGCGACTGACGTGGCTGCGGTGGCAACGGCGCCTGCAGCTGCGGTGGTGGTTCGGGTGACGTAACGGACGGCTTTGCGGTGCATGGGCTTTCCCTTCGAACATCTTCCAACTCGTCCAACTCTCCATGGCCACGCTTCGTTCCCGCAGGGCGTCCGCTAGGAGTGAACTGTGAATCCGGCAGCAACTTCACAAAGGAGGCATCCGTACTAGGCTTGAATGCAGACATCCATGCCCTGTCCGGGCCGGCATTAACCCAACCCGAGCTATCCGAACAAGGCACCCACCAGCACAAGGAGAATCATGGCAGGCGAGTCAACGTTCGACGTCGTAAGCAAAGTGGACAAGCAGGAAGTCGCCAACGCACTGCACCAGGCCCAGAAGGAACTGGCGCAGCGCTACGACTTCAAGGGCGTCGGCGCTGAGGTTGATTTCAGCGGCGAGAAGCTCCTGATGAAGGCCAACTCGGAGGAACGCGTCCTTGCCGTGCTGGACGTCCTCCAGTCCAAGCTGATCCGCCGCGGCATCTCCCTGAAGTCCTTGGACACGGGTGAGCCTTACGCGTCCGGCAAGGAATTCCGGCTGGAGGCCTCCATCAAGGAAGGCATCGAGCAGGACCTCGCCAAGAAGATCAACAAGCTGATCCGCGACGAGGGCCCCAAGGGTGTCAAGTCCCAGATCCAGGGCGACGAACTGCGGGTCTCATCCAAGTCCCGCGATGATCTCCAGACCGTCATGGCGCTGCTGAAGGACTTTGACGAGGCCGACCTGCAGTTCGTCAACTTCCGCAGCTAGCGCTAATCGGGCCGGTGACACCCAATCGGTCTGAGGACACGCGACATTCCGTGTCCCGGGGCCGAGTCTGTGTCCTCGGTCCGAAAGCGCGTCCTCAGTTACGTGGCCGGCCCGCCATCCGCTCGAGGCGGGAGATCCGCTCCTTCATGGGCGGGTGCGTTGCGAAGAGCTTGGTCATCGCCCCGCCGCGGAACGGGTTGGCGATCATCAGGTGCGAGGTATTCACCAGCTTCTGGTCCTGCGGGAGCGGCGCGATCCGGACCCCTTGCTCAATCTTGTGCAGGGCTGAGGCGAGCGCCAGCGGATCGCCGGTCAGCTCCGAACCGTCCTCGTCGGCGTCGTACTCCCTGGTGCGGGAGATGGCCAACTGGATCAGCGAGGCAGCAAAGGGCGCCAGCAGGGCCATGGCCAGCATGGCCAGCGGGTTGGCGTTCCGGCGGTCGCCGCCGAAGAACAGCAGCATCTGCCCCACTGACGTGATCACGCCGGCCACGGCAGCTGCCACCGAGGACGTGAGGATGTCCCGGTTGTAGACGTGCATCAGCTCGTGCCCCAGGACACCCCGGAGTTCACGGGCGTCCAGCAGCTGCAGGATTCCTTCGGTGCAGCAGACCGCGGCGTTCTTGGGATTACGGCCCGTGGCGAAGGCATTCGGGTTCATGGTGGGTGAGAGGTAGATCCGGGGCATCGGCTGGTTGGCGCGGACGGAAAGTTCGCGGACAATCTGGTGCAGCTGCGGCGCCTGGGCTTCGCTGACCGGGTAGGCCTGCATGGAGCGGATGGCGATCTTGTCGCTGTTCCAGTAGCCGTAGGCAGTGGTGGCAACACCGATGACGGCCATGATCCAGATGGGCGCCGAACTGCGGGTGTTGATCCCGATCAGGCCGCCCAGGCCCAGCAGGACGGCCCAGAGCACGCCAAAGAGCGCCGCAGTCTTCAGGCCGTTGTAATGCTTGTGCACTCCACTCCTCCATCTCCAGGCACCAAATTCGAGGCTGGCCTGCCAGGACCCGCGCCCCCTAGGGGACGGGATTGCGGGCGTCGTACTTCCGGAACCCCGGCTGCAGCCACGCCGCCAGCCACGCCCCAGCAATGCAGAGCAACCCGCCCAAAAGCAGGACCCAGCCCTCATTCAAAATCTTAGTCGCACCGCCGGCCAGCAGGTCTCCCACCCGGGGCCGCCAGCCACCACCACGATGAAGACGCCCTGGAGCCGTCCCCGGAGGTGGTCCGGGGTTGCGGCCTGAAGGATGGTGTTGCGGAAAACACTGCTGATGGAATCGGCGATCCCGGCCAGGGCACAGCACAAAGCTGCCGGAAGCAGCCAGACGGTGACTCCCCCGGTGCCGGAATGCCCTGCCAGCAGCACCACCACGCCGAAGCCCGCAATCGAGGCGCCCCACCCCATCACCGACCAGACCACGGCACTCCCCTGCCACCTGACGTGGCCGAGGGGTCCGGAAAACAGGCCCGCGAGGAAAGCGCCGACGGCCGTCGAGGCCAACAGCACGCCCACGGTGGCTTCGCCCCCGCCGATCATCACGGCGCCGATGGCGGGCATAAGGGCGCGCGGCTGGGCCAGGATCATGGCCACGAGGTCGATGATGAAGGTCATGCGCAGGTTGGGCCTGATGCCTAGAAAACGAAAGCCTTCAACAACGGACCGGATACCGGCCCGTCCTGCGCTCTTCCCCGGCGGCAGAGACGGAAGCCGGTAAACGGCCCAAAGGACAAACGCGAAGGTGACAAAGTCAATGGTGTAGGTCCAGCCGAATCCCACCCAGGCCACCAGCACGCCCGCCAGCAGCGGACCCACCGTCATGGCCAGCCCAAAGGAAACCATGCTGAGCGCGTTGGCCGCGGGCAGCAGTTCCTTGCGGATCAGCATCGGGATGATGGCGCTGCGTGCGGGCTGGTTGATGGACTGCGCACCGCTCTGCAGGGCAATGAGGACGTAGAGAACCCAGACATTTCCCAGTTGCAGCCACGATTGGAGCGCGACCAGCCCCGTGGTGAGCCACAGCACCGAGGTTGCCAGGAACGCCACCGTGCGGCGGTCGTGGGAATCGGCGATGGAACCGCCCAGGAGCCCGCCGAACACCAGGGGCACCAGTGCAAAGATCCCCAGCAGGCCTACGTAGAAGCTGTCCTGTGTGACGCGGTAGACCTCCAGGCTTACGGCCACCAGGGTGAGCTGGCTGCCCACCGCGGACACAGCAGAGCCGAGCCAGAGCCGGCGGAAATCAGGGCTCTCCCGGAGCGGTGTGATGTCGGCCAGCAGTTTTCCCACCCTGCAACCCTAATGGTGCGCGGATGTCCCTCGTGGCGCGCGCTTGGTATCCTCAGGCGGGGAAGGGAGTTGGCTCATGAGTCTGTCCAGGCGGCTTCTTTTTGCATCGGCAGTCTGGGAAGTGGCACGACCCCGGACCGCCCTGACCGCCGGCCACCTCCTCATCCGGCTCAGCAACCCCGCCGTTGCCTTCGATCTCCGGTCAGCTGCCGACTGGCTGGTGTGCCACAACGCTGCCCGGCAGGCCCTCACGGACGTGCTTGGCGCCGGGACCTGGTCCGTGCTGTTTGCCCATCAGTGGCATCCGATCGGCGCTGCGATCGGTGAACCGGAGGCGGAATCCTCCACCCCCACCTTCCACCTGTTCGGGCGCTGGGACGGGGAGACTGTCAGCCCGGGCGAGCAGTTGCGGCTCCCGGCGCAGCGACGCGCGCCGCTGGCCCCGGAAGTTCTCACCACGTACGACGCCGGCCTCCGCACTGCCCTGGGCCGCTCGGCGTTGAATCACTCAGCAGAGGTTCCGGAAGGCAGCACCCTGCCGGAGGTGGTTTTGATGCCACCCCGGGTCAAGGCCGGTCCGCACCATACTGTACTGGCGCCGGAACCTGGCGGATCGGGCATAACCCCCGGAGGGCTGCTGGCCGTCGCCGCTGCGCTCCAGGGCCTTACCAGCCGCCGGGGTGTGAGCGGGCTCAGCTGCGTGGCTTTGGACGCGGCCGGCGGGGGGCTTGAAATCCATGCCCTGGGCCGGACCGCTGGCGAACCTGTCAATCCGATGGAGCGGCTGCTGGATCTGCCGGAGGTTAGCCAAGCCTTATTGTGAGATATTCATAATAAGTGATTCAATGGATTCATGACGGAACACTTTGGCGGTCAGGAAGCGTGGGCTGCCGCCCTGCGTGCCCACGGCCGCCGGGTGACCAAACAGCGGCTGGCCGTGCTGGCCGCCGTCGAACGTCACCCCCATTCCCCGGCGGAAAGCATCCTCGCTGCCGCCCGCACCGAGCTCCCCGAGCTCACCGCCCAGTCCGTCTACGTGGTCCTGGGGGACCTGACCGATCTGGACATGCTGCGCCGCTTTGAGCCGCCGCATTCCCCCGCTCTCTACGAGACCCGGGTGGGAGACAACCACCACCACGCCATCTGCATCAGCTGTGGCCGTGTTGAGGACGTGGAGTGCGCCGTCGGTCACGCACCCTGCCTCACGCCGCACTGGGACGAGAATTCCAAGCCCATGACCATCCAGATCGCCGATGTGATGTACCAGGGCATCTGCCAGGACTGCCAGCAGTCCCAAAAACTTCCTTCCGAACGTCAATCACAAGTAATCGAGAAATAGGAGAAACATGACTGCCATTTCAACCACCCAGTCAGGTGCGCCCGTCACCTCCGACGCGCACTCCAAGTCAGTTGGTGCCGACGGTGCCATCATCCTGACTGACCACTACCTGGTGGAAAAGCTCGCCCAGTTCAACCGCGAGCGGGTGCCGGAGCGCGTAGTGCACGCCAAGGGCGGCGGCGCATTCGGAACGTTCAAGACCACCGAGGACATCTCGGCGTACACCAAGGCTGCTTTCCTGCAGCCGGGTGTTGAAACCGAAATGCTCATCCGTTTCTCCTCGGTTGCCGGCGAGAACGGTTCCCCGGACACCTGGCGCGATCCCCGCGGTTTCGCCGTCAAGTTCTACACCTCCGAGGGCAACTACGACCTCGTAGGCAACAACACCCCCGTCTTCTTCATCCGCGACGGCATCAAGTTCCCGGACTTCATCCACTCCCAGAAGCGCCTCCCGGGCACCCACCTGCGCGACGCTGACATGCAGTGGGACTTCTGGACCTTGTCCCCCGAGTCCGCACATCAGGTCACCTGGCTCATGGGCGACCGAGGCCTGCCGGCTTCCTGGCGTGAGATGCAGGGCTACGGCTCGCACACCTACCAGTGGATCAACGCCGAGGGCGAGCGCTTCTGGGTCAAGTACCACTTCAAGTCCAACCAGGGCGTCAAGACCATCACCGGTGACGAGGCTGCAGAGCTGGCCGGCTCGGACGCGGACTTCTACATCCGCGACCTGCAGGAAAACATCGACGCCGGCAACCTTCCGTCTTGGGACCTGCACGTCCAGGTCATGCCGTACGAAGACGCCAAGACCTACCGCTTCAACCCGTTCGACCTCACCAAGGTGTGGCCGCACGCTGACTACCCGCTGATCAAGGTGGGCACCATGGAGCTGAACCGGAACCCGGAGAACTACTTCGCGCAGATCGAGCAGGCCACGTTTGCGCCGTCGAACTTCGTGCCGGGCATCGCCGCGTCGCCGGACAAGATGCTGCAGGCCCGCATCTTCTCCTACGCGGATGCGCACCGTTACCGCGTGGGCACCAACCACGCCCAGATCCCGGTGAACCAGCCGAAGAACCAGGTCAACAACTACAGCCAGGACGGTGCGGGGCGTTACCAGTTCAACGCTCCTTCTGTTCCGGTCTACGCACCGAACTCCGTTGGTGGGCCGGCTGCCGTTGAGCCGCAGAACCCGGCCGGCGGCTGGGAGAACGACGGCGAGCTGACGCTCTCCGCGCACACCCTGCACGCTGAGGACAGCGACTTCGGCCAGGCCGGAACCCTGTACCGCGAGGTGTTCGACGACGCCGCCAAGGCCCGTCTGCTGGACACCATCACCGGCGCGGTTGGCGGCGTGAAGAGCCCGGGCATCAAGGAACGCGCCATCCAGTACTGGACGAACGTTGACGCCGAGCTCGGCGCCAAGCTGCGCGCCAACCTGGGCGCTGCCTCTGCTGGCGACTCCGACGCTGAGGCTGCCAACAAGATCGGCTAGTCCTGCTGATCCAGCGTGCAGCAGCCTTGCTGCACACAACCGCCCCGTCACGGTCTCCGTGGCGGGGCGGTCTGCTTTGCACGGCTTCGTTTTCCACATAATGGCCACGGTCTATGGCCGGGGCCGGGCGCGGTCCATAGGATCGCAGCATGACTACATTCCAGGGCATTCCTGCAGGGGCCTTCGCGTTCTATGCGGAGCTTGAGGACAACAACAACCGGGAGTGGTGGCTTGAGCACAAGGACAGCTACAACAGCCTGGTCCGGGATCCGCTCACGGCCCTGCTTGCGGAGCTGGAACCCAGGTTCGGGCCCGCCAAGATCTTCCGGCCCAACAGGGACATCAGATTTTCGCAGGACAAGTCGCCCTACAAGACCGCCCAGGGCGCGTTTGCCTCAGCCCAGGAAGGCGTGGGCTATTACCTGCAGGTAAGCGCCGACGGCCTGCTGGTGGGCGGCGGCTACCATTCCCACTCCCCGGCGCAACTGGTGAGGTTCCGAAACTCTGTTGACGCCTCCGGGACGGGTGAGTCGCTCCGGAAGATTGTCGACGGCGTGTCCGCGGCAGGCTTCGCGGTGGAAGGCGAAAGACTCAAGACCGTCCCGCGCGGTTATTCCCCCGACCACCCCAGGGGAGAACTCCTCAAGCACAAGTCCCTGTCAGCCAGCATGGAGCTGGGCGAGCCGGAGTGGGTGGACACTCCGGAGGCGGCACGGGAGATCGCCACGCTCTGGGAACGGCTTCGCCCGCTGGTGGAATGGGTCGGGCGCCACGCAACTCCCTGATCAGGGCTGGGGGCCGGCCGCTGCCAACCGGCTTTCCAGGTTGTTGAAAAACACAGTCAGCATCAGTTCAAAGGCCTTGGTCGCGGCCTCGGGCTGGTTCATCACCACAAAGTCGAACTGCAACCCGTAAAAGGTGGAAGTGAACAGGCGGGCATCCGTGTCCGCGAACTCCGCCGGAATTCCCTGCACCAGAAGCCAGTCCCTGGTCTTGTGATGGAGCATGCGGAAGTTCTCCTGGGACGTACCCCGGGGCTCGGCCGCCACTATGTCCTGTGCCGTGGCCTCGAATTCCAGCCTTGCCAGATGCCGGTTCCGCTGCGCCATGGTCCACTCCCAGGACTCCAGCAAATAGGCCTTCCAGGCCTCGCGGTCAATGTCGCGCACATCCGTACCGCGCATGCTGTCCAGCCGGGACTCAATGGAGCGGATGATCTCGTTGACCAGCTGCTCCCTGCTGCCGAAGTGGTACACCAGGACATAGGCGCTGATGCCAAGGCCCTCGGCCAGGCTGCGGAAGGTCAGTTCCGCCAGCGTCTTGTCCATCAGGTAGTCCAGGATCGCGGAGAGCAGCTCTGCCTTACGTTCCGGTTTTGCGGGGCGGGCCATGACTCAATCTTACGGAGCGCCTGTACCGCCCCTCCCGGCACTTCGTGAGGCAGGCTATGCATGGAACTGGCGAACACCTGCGGGCACTCTGAAGAGCCTGTGGAGCCTGGCCAAAATCCTTGAGCCATGCTCTGATGAATAGCGAAAGTACAGGGATTTAGCACCGGGAGCAGCCATGAGCAGCAATCTCGAAACACCGATTCCAACTCGTCCACCTACGCGAACGATGTTGGTGGTTCTCACTGGCTTTACTGCGGCACTGTGCTGGTGGATCGGGATGGTCGGAGTGGTGAACAGCGGAGGCGGCGCTCAAGTCTTCCTCACCATCCCCGTCCTGGCAACCATCGGAACGCTCCTGGCCGCACGTCGACGGGGGCGCCAGAAGGCCAAACACGTCAGCCAACCGCCCGGCCACGCTCGCGGGGCTCTTTCCGAGAATCGCCGATCCTTGGTGGTTCTCAGCGGCTTTACTGCGGCACTGTGCTGGTGGATCGGGATCGTCGGAGTGGTGAACAGCGGAGGCGGCGCTCAAGTCTTCCTGACCATTCCCGTCCTGGCAACCATCGGAACGCTCCTGGCCGCACGATATAAGGGCCGGCTTGCGGCCTGACGAAAGCACGAAACCGCCCGCTGGTCCGAGGACCATCGGGCGGTTTCAGGGCTCCACCAGCCGCGCGTGCATCAGGCGCGGGAGAATTCGTCCTCGTCATCGGCAGTCTTGTCTGCGTCAGCCTTCGGAGAGGCCCCCTCGGCCGGGCCGTTAACCGCTTCTTTAGCCTCGGTGAAGCGCTCGTTGAGGCGTGAGTGGCGCTGGCCGTAGGAGAAGTAGATGATGATGCCGATAACCAGCCAGACTGCAAAGAAGATCCAGGTCTCCACCGCCAGGTTGGTCATCAGGTAGAGGCAGAGCACTGCGGATACCACCGGAAGGACCTTGCCGAACGGGACGCGGAAAGCAGGCTTCAGGTCGGGGCGCTTCTTCCGCAGCACCAGGATGCCCAGGCTCACCATGACAAACGCCGACAGGGTGCCGATGTTGATCATCTCTTCCAGCAGGTCCACGTTCGTGAGGCCGGCCACGACTGCCACCGCGGCGCCGCAGATCACCTGGAGGCGTACCGGCGTCGAACGCTTTTCACTGGTCTTGGACAGTGCGCGCGGCAGGAGGCCGTCGCGGCTCATGGCCAGCACCACCCGGGACAGGCCCATGAGGAGCACCATGATCACGGTGGTCAGGCCCACCAGGGATCCGAACGCAATGACCTTGGCCGCTGAGGTGTCGCCCACTGCTTCGAAGGCGGTGGTGAGGGTGGGGTTCTCGGCTTGGGCCAGATCGGTGTAGGAGACCATGCCGGTGAGCGCGAGGGACACCAGGATGTAGAGCAGCGTCACGACGGCCAGTCCGCCGAAGATCCCGCGGGGCAGGGTCTTCTGCGGATTCTTGACTTCCTCAGCGGAGGTTGCAACGACGTCGAAGCCGATGAAGGCAAAGAACACCAGGGCCGCGCCGGCAAAAATGCCCAGCGTTCCGTACTGGGCCGGCGCTGCGCCGGTGAGGAAGCCGAAGAACGACTGCTTCAGCACATCCGCTGTGCCTGCCCCGGTGGGTTCAGCCGCGGGGATGAACGGGGCGTAGTTTTCGAACTTTACGTAGGTGAAGCCCACCACGATCACAAAGAGGACCACGGCGATCTTGATCAGGGTGAAGACGTTGCCGACGCGGGCGGAGAGCTTGGTGCCCAGCACCAGAAGCACGGTGAACACGGCAACGATCAGGAAGGCGCCCCAGTAAAGATCCACCCCGCCGAGGGACAGTGCCGGGGGAACGTCGGCGCCCATCAGCGCGAACACCTTGCTGAGGTAGATTCCCCAGTACTTGGCGATCACGGCCGCGGCGGTGAACAGCTCCAGGATGAGGTTCCAGCCGATGATCCAGGCCAGCAGCTCGCCCATCGTGGCGTACGTGAAAACGTAGGCCGACCCGGCTACCGGGATGGCGGTGGCAAACTCGGCATAGCACATGATGGCCAGCGCGCATGTGACGGCGGCGATGGCGAAGGACACAGTTACGGCTGGGCCCGAAAAGTTGGCCGCGGCTTTGGCGCCAACCGAGAAAATGCCGGCCCCGACAGCAACAGCGACGCCCATGATCATCAGGTCCCAGGTGCTGAGCGACCGCTTGAGCTTGCGTCCGGGTTCATCGGCGTCGGCCATTGACTGCTCGATTGATTTGGTCCGGAGAAGGTTCATAGGGAGTTCCACAATCCTGATTTTTGTTGGAAACAGACCTATCAAGAGTAGTGTCCACCCACCGGACGGTCCCAATTGTCCCGCATGGTGAGACGGCATCGTGGGACAGGATTAGCCCGGCCTTGCGTGAACGAACAGTTGAGGCCCCCTTCGCGAAGGGGGCCTCAACTGTTCGTAGTATCAGGCAGTCTAGGCCGGCCAGTCCATCAGGGTGGACCGGATGAGGAAGCGTTTGCCCTCCGGTGACTCCACCGAAAAACCACTCCCCCTACCCGGGACCACATCCACTGTCAGGTGGGTGTGGCTCCAGTAGTTGAACTGTTCCCTGGACATCCAGAACTCCAGCGGCTGTCCGCTTCCGGCACCCTTGGGCGGATCGCAAGTCACACCGCCGCCGGTCCCTTCACCGGAGAGGTCAAACAGTCCCAGCAGGATGTCCGAATCCCCGGTGATGAATTCACCGGCCGGGTAGCACATCGGCGAGGAGCCGTCGCAGCAGCCGCCGGACTGATGGAACATCAGGGGTCCGTGCTGGAGCCACAATTTCTTCAGCAGCTCCACGGCCGCGGCGGTGAGCGCCACCCGGGAGAAGCTCTCCCCGGGCAGCGTCACTGCGGCGTCTAGCCTCGCCTTCGTCATCAGTACTTGATGACGACGCGGCCGTCGATCTTGGCGTGCTTCATTTCGTCAAGGACTGCGTTGACCTCGGAGAGTTCCCGGGTGGACACGGTGGGGTGGATCTTGCCCTCCGCGTAGAACTCAATAGCTTCCTCAAGGTCCTGCCGGGTCCCCACGATGGAGCCGCGGACCGTCAGGCCCTTGAGCACAATCTCGAAGATCGGAGCCGGGAAGTCACCCGGCGGCAGGCCGTTGAAAACGATCGTGCCGCCGCGGCGTGCCATCCCGATCGCCTGGCCGAAAGCTGACGGGTGCACTGCGGTGACCAGGACTCCATGGCAACCTCCGGTTTCGCGCTGGATAACTTCCACGGGATCCTCGTGCAAGGCATTGACGGTCAGTTCGGCGCCGTGTGCCTTCGCCAGGGCAAGCTTGTCGTCGGCGATGTCCACGGCGGCCACGCGCAGGCCCATGGCCACGGCGTACTGGACGGCAATGTGCCCCAGGCCGCCGATGCCGGAAATGGTGACCCACTGCCCTGGCCTGGCCTCGGTCATCTTCAGGCCCTTGTAGACGGTCACGCCTGCACAAAGCACCGGGGCGATTTCCACGGGATCGGAGCCGGCCGGGATGCGGGCGGCGAAGCGGGTGTTCACCAGCATGTACTCGCCGAAAGAGCCGTCAACGCTGTACCCGGCGTTCTGCTGCGCTTCGCACAACGTTTCCCAACCGGTCCGGCAGTACTGGCAGTCGCCGCAGGCGGACCAGAGCCAGGCATTGCCCACGAGGTCTCCGACAGCAAGGTCCGTGACACCTTCGCCAAGGGCAACCACTTCGCCCACTCCTTCATGGCCAGGGATGAACGGCGGTGACGGCTTGACCGGCCAGTCACCCTCAGCCGCGTGGAGGTCGGTGTGGCAGACGCCGGTGGTGATGACCTTCACCAGGGCCTCCCCACGTCCCGGAGTGGGGACGGGGAGGGTCTGGATCTGGAGATCCTTGCCGAATTCGGTTACTACTGCTGCTTGCATTGTCGTCGTCATTGGCGAAATCCTTGCGTAGGTTGAAGCGGTGGGGCGTAAACCGGGCTTAGAAGAAGCCGAGCTTGTTCTCGTTGTAGCTGACCAGGAGGTTCTTGGTCTGCTGGTAGTGGTCCAGCATCATGGTGTGGTTTTCACGCCCGATGCCGGAGGACTTGTAGCCGCCGAAGGCAGCACCGGCCGGGTAGGCGTGGTAGTTGTTGACCCAGACGCGGCCGGCCTGGATTTCGCGGCCGGCGCGGTAGGCCACGTTGCCGTTGCGGGACCAGACGCCGGCACCCAGGCCGTAGAGGGTGTCGTTGGCGATGCCCATGGCGTCGTTGTAGTCGCTGAAGCGCGCCACGGATACCACCGGCCCGAAGATTTCCTCCTGGAAGATCCGCATCTTGTTATGGCCCTCGAAAACGGTGGGCTGGACGTAGAAGCCGCCGGCAAGGTCACCTTCCAGCTGGGCGCGGGCGCCGCCAGTGAGCACCTTGGCGCCCTCCTGCCTGCCGATGTCGATGTAGGAGAGGATCTTTTCCAGCTGGTCGTTGGAGGCCTGGGCGCCGATCTGGGTGTTGGTGTCCAGCGGGTTTCCTTGGATGATCTTCTCAACCCGGGCCACGGCGTCGGCCATGAAGGAATCGTAGATGTCCTCCTGGACCAGGGCCCGTGACGGGCAGGTGCAGACTTCGCCCTGGTTGAAGGCGAAGAGCGCAAAGCCCTCCTGTGCCTTGTCATAGAACGCGTCATCGGAGTCGGCAACGTCGTTGAAGAAGATGTTGGGGCTCTTGCCGCCGAGTTCCAGGGTGACCGGGATCAGGTTCTGGCTGGCATATTGGCTGATCAGCCGGCCCGTGGTGGTTTCGCCGGTGAAGGCGATCTTCCGGATCCGGGGGCTGGAGGCGAGGGGTTTGCCTGCCTCGACGCCGAAGCCGTTGACCACGTTCAGGACGCCGGCGGGGAGCAGGTCACCGATGAGCTCCATCAGCACCAGGATGGACGACGGCGTCTGCTCGGCCGGCTTGAGGACCACGGCGTTGCCTGCGGCGAGCGCCGGGGCCAGCTTCCAGACGGCCATCAGGATGGGGAAGTTCCAGGGGATGATCTGGCCCACCACACCGAGGGGCTCGTGGTAGTGGTAGGCCGTGGTGTCGTCGTCGAGCTGGGACAGCCGGCCTTCCTGCGCACGGACTGCAGAGGCGAAGTAGCGGAAGTGGTCCGCGGCGAGCGGGATGTCCGCGTTGAGGGTTTCACGGATGGGCTTGCCGTTGTCCCAGGATTCGGCCACGGCCAGCATCTCGAGGTTCTCGTCGATCCGGTCCGCGATCTTATTCAGGACGGCGGCGCGCTCTGCCACGGAGGTCTTGCCCCAGGACGGGGCAATCTTGTGGGCGGCGTCCAGTGCCAGCTCAATGTCCTCGGCGGTGCCGCGGGCAACCTCGCAGAAGGCCTTGCCGGTAACGGGCGTGATGTTCTCGAAGTACTGGCCTTTGACGGGGGCAACCCACTCGCCGCCGATCCAGTTCTCGTAGCGGTCCTTGAAGGTGACCTTTGAGCCCTCTGTACCGGGCTGCGCGTAAACAGTCATTGCTAGCTCCTTTGCTCTGCATGATCATGGCTTTCGCCGTTGTCTTCAGACTAGGAGCCCGAAGGTTGCATTCAGGTTGCGTCGGTGTGAGCCAGCTCACGGTTCAGGTTGCAGCGCAGGGGTCAGGCGCTCAATTCGGTTTCCAGCCGCTCAAGATCAGTGACGACGGCGGCCCGCTTGGGCGAGCGCGGCGGCAGCAGCTTGAGGGCGGCGGTCCGCACGCCGACGTCGTCCCTTGCCTCAGGCAGCTCCGCATACTTGAGCAGCGTCTCGGCGCTGCCGTCGGTCAGTACCGCTTCGCGCATCAGCGACGAGACCCTGTTTCGGAGGTCGACGATGCCGGGCGCCTCGGATTTCGGCAGCACTGCTCCGCGGTAGATCTCCAGGGCGATGCGGTGGGCTCCTCGCTGCAGGCAGCTGAGCACCTGTCCGCTGTCCGGCACCAGGTCCATGCTGAGTTTGTACGGCCGGGACTCGGGTACGGCGGCGGGGTTGAGCTGCTGGAGGACCTTGCGCAGCCGGACCATTTCCGCACGGAGGGTCATGGTGGAGGCGTCTCCCGGGTAGAGCAGGACACAGAGCTCCTCCGCGCTCAGCCCGTCCGGGTGGGCGCTCAGCAGCGCCAGGATCTCGCTGTGCCGCGCAGACAGTGCCATGGTTTTACCCTCGATGCTGAGCATGGCTTGGTCGCGGCCCAGGAGCTGCAGGCTGTTGCGGTAGAGGCTGCCTTCCTTCCCAGTGCCTGCCCGCGCTGACCCCGCCGTCGACGCGGTGCCGGTGTTCCGACGTCGTGCCGGCCGGCTGGCGAGGGACGCCGCCAGCTGGAGCCGTTCAACGCGCAGCTGTGCCTGGGCGGCGGCCACAGTGGCCTCCACCAGGGAAAGCGTGTGGGGCGCCACCGCGGTGGCCGTGCCCGTGATGTCCACGACGCCCAGCAGCGCACCCGAATCGGGGTCGTGGAAGGGCACCGCGGTACAGCTCCACGGGTGCACGGACCGCTGATAGTGCTCCGCCCCGGAAATCTGAATGCCGCGGCCCAGGGCCAGGGCAGTGCCCGGCGCGCTGGTGCCCACGGTCGCCTCCGACCAGTCCGCACCCGGGACGAACATCATGCCCTCCGCCCGGCGCTGGAGGGCGGGATCGCCTTCCACCCAGAGCAGGCGGCCCACCTCGTCGCCCACCGCCACCAGCAGGCCGTTGTCGTGGCTGGGCTGGATCAGGAGTTTCTGGATTACGGGCATGATGCTGGCCAGTGGGTGCTGCCGGCGATACTCTTCCAGCTCGTCAGTGTCCATGGCCAGCGGGGCCTCGGGATTGTCCGGGTTGGCATGCAGGCGCGCCGAACGCTGCCAGGATTCCCGGATCAGCTTGCGCAGCCCGGGGATTTCCCGGGCACCCGGGTAGACCAGGCCGGCGCTGTCCCCGCCGTCGAGGCGCTCATGCCCGGCGAGGGCACGGCGCTGGATCAGCCGCGCGGCGTCCCCGGACACTGCCGGGTGAATCACGTTCCTCATCGAACTCCCACTTGCGCTTGGCCTGCAGGCACGGCACATCGCCGCCGGACAGGTTTGGGCCAAGTCTAACCCCGCACGCCCCCAGGCCGACATAGCAGCCCGTACCCTTCCCCCGGGGCAGCCCGATCGGGACAGGGTGAGGGTCAGTCGCGGGAAATGTTGATCATTTCCTCGCGCGGCACAACCTTGATGCGTTCGCGCACCGGGGTGTCGGCCGCATCCTGTCCGGTCCACTCGGCGCCTAGAGCTGCCTCGTGGGCATCCAGCTTGATCCAGCCCTCCCACGTTGTGTACTCGATGCCGCGCTCTTCCAGGAGATGGATGATGGCCTGCGGATCCGGGTTCTGGGCAGGAGGCAGGGCGGGACGGTCCTCCAGCAGCATGCCGATGGTCTCCAGGGCATCGCCCTTGGTGTGGCCGATCAGCCCCACGGGTCCGCGCTTGATCCAGCCCGTGGCGTAGATGCCCGGAACGGGATTGCCCTCGGCATCCAGCACGCGTCCGCCCTCATTGGGAACCACCCCGCGCTTGGCGTCATACTCCAGCTCATCCAGCGGGGAGCCGTGGTAGCCGATGGCGCGATAGACGGCCTGGACCGGATAGTCAACAAACTCGCCGGTGCCCTTGACGTTGCCGGTTCCGTCCAGCTTCATGCGCTCAAACTTGATGCCGGCCACCTTGCCCGACCCGCCGTCGTCGTGGATCTCCACCGGGCTGTGCAGGAAATGCAGGTGCAGCCGCCGGGATGAGGGCTGGTCCGACTCCGTGTGCTCCTCCACCAGCCAGTTGGTCAGCGTGTTCACCATGGTCTTGATCTGGTTGTTGCTGCGGATGGCGTCGTCGGAAGCTTCATCGAATTCGAAGTCCTCCGGGTACAACACAATGTCCACGTCCCTGGCGTGGCTCAGCTCGCGCAGCTCCAGCGGGGTGAACTTCACCTGGGCCGGGCCGCGGCGGCCGAAGACATGCACGTCGGTGACCGGGGAGTTCTTCAGGCCTTGGTAGACGTTGTCCGGGATTTCGGTGGTGAGGAGGTCGTCCGCGTGCTTGACCAGCATCCGGGCCACATCCAAGGCCACGTTGCCGTTGCCGATCACGGCGATCTCCTTGGCGTCCAGCGGCCAGTCACGCGGGACGTCCGGGTGGCCGTCATACCACGAGACAAAGTCCGCGCCGCCGAAGGATCCCTGCAGGTCAATGCCGGGGATGTTCAGGTCCGCATCCTTGATGGCGCCGGTGGAGAAGATCACGGCGTCGTAGAAGGCGCGGAAGTCGTGGAGGGTGAGGTCCCTGCCGTAGGTGACGTTGCCCAGGAAGCGGATGTCGCCGCGGTCCAGGACCTTGTGCAGGGCGTTCACGATCCCCTTGATCCGCGGGTGGTCCGGCGCCACGCCGTAGCGGATGAGGCCATAGGGCGCCGGGTAGGCCTCGAAAAGGTCAATGCTGACCTCCACGTCGCCGTCCTTGACCTCAGTGGACTTGGTGAGGATATCCGCAGCATAGACACCCGCCGGTCCCGCGCCCACAATCGCAACGCGGAGTGGACGCTTGGAGGTGGTTTCGCCTGGGTTGGACACCGGGAGCCCTTCTGGAACGAGGAGTGTGCGCCGAATACGTAGCGCACAGTGTTCCATTCTAATTGTCTGCAGGGCGGGACCGGGCAACCCGTGACGCAGGCCTCAGCCGCTTTTCAGCAGTGGAACAACATCGCCTTCGCGGAACAGCAGTGCCCGCAGCTCCGTTTCGGCGGCGTCCGCCCGTCTGGGGTCGATGGTCTCGCCGTCGGCGAAGTGATCCAGCAGCCGGGGATCCACGTAACTCTTGCGGGCGATCGACGGCGTGTTGCCCAGTACGGCGGCTGCGTCCAGCATGGCCACGCTGATGGCCCGCTTCCGCGGAGCCACGGTCTTCTGCGGGCCGCTGCGAGCCAGGCTGACTGCCGCCGCCACAGTTCCGCGCAGCGTGCGGAAGTCCTTGGCCGTGAAGTCCGAGCCAGTGCGCTCCTTGACGTAGCCATTGATGTCCGCGCTGGTGAGCGGCCGCCAGCTACGGCCATCCTTGAACGCCAGCAGCCTGGCGTTGCCGCCCCGGCGTTTCAGGACCCTCATCAGGGCGGCGAGGTCGGCGTCGACGATTTCCGATTCCCAGTTCTTGCCGCTCTTGGCCGGAAAGCTCAACTGCAGGCAGTCCTTCCTGACCTGGACGTGGGCGCACAGCAAGGTGGCCAGGCCGTGGCTGCCGTTCTCATTCGTGTAGCGCTCCGATCCCACCCGCAGGGATCCGCTGTCCAGCATCCTGAACGCCGCCGCCAGGACACGCTCCCGGGTGGGGCCCTCGCTGCGCAGGTCTATGGTGACCAGCCGCCGTGCCGTGGGCAGCGACTCGGCCAGTTGGAGGGCGCGGTCAAACTTCAGGCGGTCTTTCCGCTCGCGCCATTCGGGGTGGTAGATGTACTGCCGCCGGCCCACGGCATCCAGTCCGGTGGCTTGGATATGCCCGTTATCAAACGGGGCTATCCAGACATCCGTCCAGGCCGGCGGAATCCCCAGGCCTTCAAGCCGCTCCCGGATGGGCCCCGGCGGCAAGGTGGAGCCGTCCAGGTCGCGGTAGCTGAAGCCCTTGCCCGCGGCCACCCGGCGGTAGCCACGGCCTGTGGCGTTGCTGCGCCGGAGCCTCACGGGGTGGCATCCAGCCGGTTCGTCCGTGTCATAAAAGCAAGCCTACTGACTATTGGTTCGCGAACGCGAAATCCAGTGCTGGTTGGGCGTTGGTGGAATACCTATCCAACAACTGGTGTTATTGGATACGTGCCTATCCCCGACGGAACTTTCTCCTCCCCTTCGGTCTCCTCCCCTTCAGGCAGCGCCCTTGGGGGAACGGCTTCGCCAGTTCCAGCCGCGGGCGGGCCCAAGCCAGCAGGGCTTAAGGCTGTGGACAAGGAGACGACGGCGGGAGTCCTGTTCGGCATAGGGGCGTACGGCCTGTGGGGGCTGCTCCCCCTGTACTTCTTTGTCCTGATGCCCGCCGGGGCGGTGGAGATCGTAGCCAACCGCGTGGTCTGGTCCCTGATCTTCTGCGCGCTCCTGATCACGGTGACCCGGTCCTGGCCCGCCCTGGCTGGAGCCTTCCGGGACCGCTCCGTCTTCGGCACGCTGGCCATCGCTGCCGCCCTCATCGCCGTGAACTGGCTGACCTACACCTACGGCGTGACCACTGGCCAGGCTGTCGAGGCGTCACTGGGCTACTTCATCAACCCCCTGGTGTCAGTCCTGCTGGGCGTGTTCGTCCTGAAGGAAAAGTTGCGCCCGCTGCAGTGGGCCGCCGTCGGAATCGGTTTTGTGGCGGTGGCAGTGCTCACGGTGTCCTACGGCAAGCTGCCATGGATCGCCCTGACGCTCGCCGTGAGCTTTGGCCTGTACGGCTTCGTGAAGAAGCGGGTGGGTCCCAAGGTCGACGCCGTCACGAGCCTGAGCGTCGAAACCATGGTCCTGGCTCCGCTGGCGGCCGCCACCATGGTGTTCCTGGGTGTCAGCGGCGCCGCCACCCTGGCCAGCCAGGGGCCCGGGCACTTCTGGCTCCTGGTTGCTTCCGGCGTCATCACCGCGGTGCCACTGCTCTTCTTTGGCGCGTCGGCCCGCCGGCTGCCCATGACCACCATCGGACTGTTGCAGTACTTCGCCCCGGTGCTGCAGTTCGTCGTCGCGCTGCTGGTGTTCAAGGAGGCCATGACCACCGACCGTTGGATCGGGTTCGGCGTCGTGTGGCTCGCGCTGCTGGTGCTGACCGTGGACATGCTCCGCACCGCCCGAAAGAAGTCCGTGGCGAGGAAGCTGGTACGCACCTCATAAACAAGCGCGAACTGGCAGCAGATGACGTAAAATGCGAAATTTGACGTCGTTAGCTGCCAGTTCGCGCTGTGTAGTGGGGGCGAGAACACCACTCGTTCTGCCGATGCCTGGTGCGCGATGGGAGGCAACCTCCGCTACTGTCCGACGGCGTCCAGCTTGGCGGACCAGTACGGTGGGAGGCTGTCGTATGGATTCGGTTCCACGTCGTCGGTTATGTAAATCTCGTCTGCGCCGAGCTGGCGGGCGCGATCCACCACGTCATCGAGCCGGTTCTGCGGAGCACCAATAACGATGTGCCACACCTCGGCGTGCGTCTGCGTGCTAAGCCACCCTGGGTGCTCCCGGGGCTTGAGGTAAGAGTCAACCGGATCCTCGAACGTGATGATGGCATCGGCGAACTCGAAGTAGCTTCGCTCGGGGATCACCCCCGGGTTGAGCACGACGATCCCCCCGGCCTCGTGGACGGTGGCGGCGTAGCCGGCATAGGTAGGGACCTGATCGGCAACCGCCGCCGCCTCATCCAAAAAGACGTTTTCGACGCCGCACCACGCCCGCCAGCGGCCGATCTCCTCGGTGACCATCGCCGGGTCACGGTCGCCATGCCCACTCGAGACATAGCCCAGAACCCGGACGCCAGCATCACGCAGTGCCCCGATCAGCCGGAAGTACGGTTCGGACACCGCCGCCCCGGGCCCGCTGGCGGGGTTGACGATGACGTCGCGGACCTGCGGGCCGGACTGGATCACTGACTCCCAGTACACGGAGTTGCTCGGGTCGACGTAGCCGGGGACAACGATGCGCAGTTCGCCAGCTCCGGCTGGCAAGGACGTAGTCGAGGGAGCAGGCCCACCCATCCCGCATCCGGCCACTGAGCAGAGCAAGGCGGCCGCCAGTACGGCAGCAGCCGTGCGCTGACGACGAGGCACAGCCCGCGTCACCGCCTGCCCGCCAACACTGCCGGCGGCCTGATCAGGATGTTGTCCGTCGCGCCGTACATCGGGTCGCTGAGCTGCAATGCGTCGATGCGATAGCCCTGCAGCGCGGTCAGCACCCGTACCGTCAAGGCGTCGGCGTGTTGGAGATCCCCGCTCGTTGCCGTCTCGTAGAGGGTGATCCCCAGTTTCGCCTTATAAGCCGCCATCTTCGCCAGCTTCGGCTGGTAAATGGCAGGCGCCAGGAACTGACCATCGGACAGCACGTCGTTCTCCCCCATGTAACCGTCTTCAGCGCCCATCGTTACGGAGTGGGCCAGGACGTCGTCGGGGTCCCATGCGTTTGCCAGCACGCTCAACCCCAGCGAGTGAGCGTACTTCACTGTGGCGTCAAACCGGTCCCGGCTCACGCCATAGTCCGCCCCGGCGCAGTCGAAGAGCACTCCACGGGCACCGAGGCGGCGCCAGGTGTCGAGACGCGCGCGCAGCTCCTCCAAGGAGTGGTCAGGCTCCCCGTGGCTGACGCCGATGGTGACGTACCCGTACGGCTCTCCCCCGCGGGCAGCGATCCCGGCCATGATGGGGGCCGCCAAGGCGTCTCCGGCCTGGGTGGCGGTGTCATCACCGAACACCACCACCCCATAGCCGTCGAACGCGGCGATGGCTCGGGCCACGTCACCATCCGCGCCGTTCACGTAGCTCGGCCATCCGTAGTAGACCGCGAAGGGCCTGGTCGCTGCGGCCTGCTCGGAGGTGGTCACGGCACCATGCGCCGGGACGATGGGGTTACCCGGGACGACAGCCCAATGCCCGGGATGCCTGAACCGGGACCGCGGCGTATCATTTCGCGACCAACTGAAGCTCGTCGCCGCCGGCGTAGGGGAAGGGACCCAACCGGACAGTCTCGTGCCCGTCGCGGGCAATCTCCAGGGTGCCGCTGCCCTTGGCGGCGTACGGCGGCAGTTCCACTGCGGCTGTGCCATCGGCGCTGGCCGCCGCCCCGCCCAACACGCCACCCTCGTCGTTGACGAGCCTCACGTCCGCGCCGGCCGGCAGACCGGTCAGACGCATCCAGGTGTCCTCGACGACCCAGAAGTCCTGGAACGAGGCGAAGTAGGGCGTCTGCAGGGCCTGCACCTCAAGATACGGCTGGAAGGGAGCTTGGATGTCGAGCTCGAGCTGATCAGAATGGAACACCTGCTCGTCCCCGAGCCAGACTGTCAGCGAGCGACGACCGTCCGTACGCAAAGTGACCTCTTCTGTGTCCGCCGCGTTCTCCGAAGGCTCGGTTGACCAGTAGAGGATGTTCTGCGCATCGACAACGTGCCCGAACGAGTAGTCGATCTGCCACGAGGTCTTCCCGCCGGAACTGCTGGTGGTCACCTCCACGAAGTTGATCAGGCCGGTCACCTTGGTGGAGGCCGTCTGGACAGCGAACACCGCCTGCCCAGCCTCGTCATGCCCCTGGACGTTGCCGGGTGGCTTGGACATCCGCACGTGGAAGATGCTGGTGCGCGGATAGGCGTCGATCGTGACGGCAAACCACCCGGTGTGGGTGTCGGCGGTAGGGGGCGGGTCGGCGCCCACCACAAGACCGCCTTCGGTCGCTTTCACGAAGGTGCGGCTGGGATCGGTGTCGCCGTTGAACTCGTAGACGTCCTGGACATCCCTGCTGGGGATGGCCTCAGTGAACGCGTCCTCGATCAGCGTCCCGTCGGCGGTCCGCAGCAACTGCCATTGGCTGGAGGACACGACGGGCGCAGGGCTCTCCCCCATGCGTGCGGCGGCGATGCCGGCGCCGGTGAGCGCCACAACGGCGAGGGCCGCACAGATGGTGGTGCGGGTCTTCATCAGAACGCTCCGTAGTAGCTCAGGTCGAAACGGCGGAACATACGGCGGGCTGCGACCGTGGTCGCGACGGCGAAGAACGCCGAACCGCTGATGAGTCCGATAATGGCGCCAGGGAGTGGAACCCAGACCCACGAAAGCGTGAGGCCCACGACCAGAGACACCCCGACGCCGGTCCACACCGCCAGCGCCGGAACCCGGGGTTGACCGAGGCTGAACAGCAGCCCGCTATTCAGCGCTCCCACACCCAGCAACAAGTATCCGACCAGCGCACAGACGTAGATGCCTACAACCCTGTTCAGACCGGAGGTCACGAGGCTGGCCGTCGAGAGCCAGTCGGTTGCGGCCAGCAGCACCGCGCCGCTCACCAGACCAACGAGCAAGGTGAGCAGCACGTGCCGCACGTAGAACCGCATCAGCACCCGGTTGATCCCGACACTGTCTGAGACCAGGTGCCGGCGTACCTCCCGCTGCACGGTCGCCGGCAACAGATAGCTGGCAGCCGTTGCGTACGTGAGCGTGGGGATCAGGATCAGCAGCCCCGTCCCGACGGCAAGCTCGTAGTAGCCGTTGTAATTGAACACGCCCTGCCACAGCCCGCCTGCGACCATCTGGTCGACGACGATGAGGACGAAGAACCCTGTGCCGTAAAGCCAGTAGACATACACGGCACGAACGACGGCTGGGAGCCGGGGCGAGCGGACATCACGGGCGTCCGGCTGGGTAGTGCCGGCAGGTGCCGCGCCCAGCCGCCGCATGATCCGGACGTCGAAGACCACCGCTACGAGGACGGCAGTCCACAAGGCCCCGAGCTGAACCCACTGGGCGGTGTAGAGGTTGAGGTAGTTCCCCTCGGTGATCGACCACCCACCGAGCACAGCGACTAGCCCGCCGGTGCCGGCCGCAGCCAGCACCGACCAGAAGGCACGGGCCAGGTACAGGGGTGAGAATGCCAGGAGCATTACCCCGATGGAGATACCGAAAAGAAGGAACGACCGGTTGGCCGCCGGTGTGTAGGCATCGAGGACGAACTCGAGCACCACGTAACCCGCACCGACGATGGCGAGCAGCACCGCGAGCCCCACTCCCAGCGTCCACCGCAGCGTCCACCGCAGTAGCGGGCCGTTGTGCTGGAGGGCGTAGAACACCCCCCGACGGGCGAAGGCCTGCATGAACCCGCCGGTCACGACCAGCCCAACGAAAAGCGCAAGGCTGATCGCGGTGGAAAACTGCTGGGCCGTGATCGTGGACCAGAAGGATACCCGGGCGACGACCAGCGCCACCACGGCGACGATCCAAGGCGCGGAGTAGAGGACCGACCGTAGGAGGAGGCCCGGGCTCATCCGTTCCGGACCGGGCGTGTCCTCGGCGGAGCGTTCGACGATGCCGACCGGACGCTCGTCCGCCGGCCCGCCGAAGAGCGGAAGGAGTGACATCACCTTTTCCGCGAGGTCGAAGACGTCCCGGCAGCCCAGTTCACGCGCTCGCTGGTCACTGTAGCCCAGCGTCCCAAGGATCACCGCCACTTCGAAGGCATCCTGCGCGTGACGTGTGCGGCCGGCTACGGATCGCGCCTCGGTGTGCAGGTCCGGGCCCAACTCGTCGAGGTCCATGGTGAAGTCGGCGAGGACGGCGTGCTCAGGCAACGTAGTCACTGACAACTCCCAGGTAGAGGGCACGGTACTCTTCGAGGAACCGCTCCTGGGAGAACAGCCTGACGGCGCGCTCCCGAAACTCCTCTCCGATCGCCGCGCGTTCTGCGGGGGTGCGCCGGAAGAGGGCGACGAGTGCGTCGGCCAACGCCTGCGGGTTCTGCGGCTCAACGAGCAATTCGGGGCGATTCAATGCCTCGGGGACGCCGCCGACAGCGGTCGCGACGACCGGACGACCGCTGCACATCGCCTCCACCACGGTGTAGGGAAAGCCCTCGGACACCGAGCAAAGCACAACGACGTCCGCCTCCTGGTAGGCCCGGGCCGGGTCCTTCGTCGGCCCCTCGAACACGACGTTGTCCTCAAGCCCCATGGTCGCCACGGCCGCCCTGCAACGCTCGGCGTAGCCAGGGTCGTCGTCCGGACCGTGGACGCGCAGGAGTACGTCGGGAATCTCGCGGCGGACCATGCTGAGGGCGGCGATGAGGCCGAGGACGTCCTTCAGCGGTTCGATGCGGCCTACATAGGCGATGGTCGGTCGTGGCAGCTGCACCGATAGCGGAGGGAACCGCTTCGGGTCGACGCCGTTATAGACCACGCGCACTCGTCCGATGTCGGCTCCGAGCTCCTGTTCCCAGCTGGCGTTGTACTCGCAGACGGGGAGGACTACGTCGGCGTACGTGTAGGCGCAGCGAGCCACTGCCCGGTAGAAGTTGCCCAGCAGTGCCTTGCGGAGCGGCGGCGCGTCGTCCCGGACAAGCTGCAATACCCGTTCCCGTACGTACACCCCGTGCTCGGTCAACAGCAGGGGGACGCCGATCCGCACCTTGGCGGCGATCGCGGGCAGGGCGCACAGCGCGGCACCCGATGAGTGGGTCACGTCGACGTCGGGCAGGGGCACGGCGAGCGGCGTGAGGTACCGGTACAGGGACCGGGCGAGGTCGATGGCGTCGGCCATTGATAGTTCGCCGAAGAGAGGGTGCTCGGCGAACCGGCTGCTGATGAGTCGCCAGCAGCGCGGATCCCTCAGCCCGGCCCGCAGGTCGTGCTCCTCGCAGTAGTCCGCGATGTCCGCGAGCGCAGCCCCCAGGGCCAGCGGGTCACGGGGTCCGAGCAGGTTCGCGACCACCTCCCCGTAAGCCGGCAGCAGCTGGGAGACGAACGCCTGCTCGCGTGACTGCGCCAGCCGCCCACGCTGCCACCTCGCGCGCCTCGCGGGCGCGACGTACTCTTCGATGCTCTCCGTCCCCCAGAGAGGGATGGTGAGCACCTGCGTGTTTGCCGGCACGGCGAAGACAGCCGCGACGTGCGGGTTGCCGACCACCGCGCCGATCAGGAACTCTGCTCGGGCATGCCGGTGACCAGCTCGTGCGCCCAAGTGGAAACGCCTCCGCGGAAGTACGGATAGGTACCTTCAGTCGTCAGCAAGATCCTCATGATGCTGTCTGAGTGCCCCCGACGTTACGGTGGGTCTGGTAAGCGACGCGCCGGGCCGCCTCGATGCACCACGCCGTCCGGTCCAGCTCCTGCAGCTGGAGGAAGCATTTGGCCGCGGAGATCCATGCCTGGTGGGCTGCGCCCGGACTGAGCTCGTGGCGCTCCGCTGCATGCGTGTAGGCCGCTGCGGCTCGGTAGAGCAATTGCTCGCTCTGTTCCGCCAGTCCCTGCATCCGGGCCTGTTCGGCCGCCGTGCGGAAGGCAATGGCTGCACGGCCGTGGCTGCCCTGCGCGGTACGCTCCTCCGCCTCACGAACGAAGCAGGTCATGGCCCTCTCGTGGTTCCCCGAACGGGCCGCCGCACGGCCCTCTTCCCACATGTCGGCTTCCGCGCTGGCCATCGGAACGCTCTGCTCATGTGTCACATTCGCACGCTCGGCGGGGCGGTCGCCGTTTCCGGATAGGCCGCGGCTGGGCTGGCGTGGCTCGTCCGCAGACGGTAACTTCGCGGCCCCGGTGCCGCCCTTCCGATCCTCAGTTTCCGTTGACAGTTGAGTCATTTGATTTCTTCTGTTGAGCAGGATGTCTTCATTGGCTTGGGGTGACGCTTCCGCACCAGGGGCATAGCCAGATCGGCATCAAAGCACCTGTGTAGGTGGACGTTCCAACCAACAGACCGCAGCGAACCGCGGCGCCTTTGCCGGGTCGCAAGCAAACGATGAGTGCTACGGGCGGGCCGCTCTTGGCGGCCGCCAGCCGTCCGGCTTCCGGCGTGGATAACAACTTTCGGGATGACAACTTTCAGGCCCACCGCGCCACACCGCCGCGACTTCGACCCGTTCCATGGGAAATCCTCGCTGCCCACCGTTGGCGTTTCTGCCTGTTCGATAGTGTCGACGGATTTCAATGCGGGTCTCCTCAGGCTCACGAACTAATCCAAGTCGCCGCCACCCCCTTCCACGATACGGGTGGACGCAAGCCCAAACACGAGTATTGAGTACTCTAATTTCCCATTAGGGGCTACCTACGCAACGGAGAAATCGTTAGGTATACCCCTAACGGGCTACCAAGACAAGAAAGGGCAGCACCCCCTGACCGGGAGTGCTGCCCATCATCTTCAGTTCCTGCTTTTTCCTGTAACTTGATGTCCCTAGGCGAGGGCCTTGATGGCAGCGGCGAGGACGTCCAGGCCGTCGTTCAGCAGCTCGTCGGTGATCACCAGCGGCGGCAGGAGGCGGATGACATTGCCGTAGGTGCCGCAGGTGAGGATGATGACGCCCTCTTTGAGGCAGGCAGCCGCCACGGCCTTGGTGAGCTCCGGGTTGGGTTCCTTCGAACCGGCCTGGACCAACTCAATGGCCAGCATGGCGCCGCGGCCGCGGATGTCGCCGATGACGGCCGCGCCGGAACCGGCAAGGTCATCCTGCAGTCCGCGCAGCCGTGCTGTGGCAAGGGACTCGATGTGGCGGGCACGTCCTGCAAGGTCGTATTCCTGCATGGAACCGATGGCCGCAAGGGCCGCCGCGCAGGCTACCGGGTTGCCGCCGTAGGTGCCGCCCAGGCCGCCGGGGTGGACGGCGTCGAGCAGGTCCGCTCGGCCCGTGATGGCAGACAGGGGCATGCCACCCGCGATCCCCTTGGCCATGGTGATGATGTCCGGCACAACGCCTTCGTGGTTCACGGCAAACCATTCGCCGGTGCGGCAGAAGCCGGACTGGACCTCGTCCGCGATGAAGACGATGCCCTTTTCCTTGGCCCAGTCGGCCAGCGCCGGCAGGAAGCCCGCGGCCGGGACGATGAAGCCGCCCTCGCCCTGGATGGGCTCGATGATGATCGCGGCAACCTGGTCGCCGCCGATCTGCTTTTCGATCATGCTGATGGCGCGCTTGGCGGCCTCGGCGCCGGTGATGTCCGGGTTTTCCTCGCGGTACGGGTAGCTCATGGGCATGCGGTAGACCTCGGGCGCGAAGGGGCCGAAGTTGGTTTTGTACGGCATGGCCTTGGCGGTGAGCGCCATGGTCAGGTTGGTGCGGCCGTGGTAGGCGTGGTCAAAGGCGACGACGGCGTCGCGGCCGGTTGCGAGGCGGGCCACCTTGACTGCGTTCTCCACTGCCTCGGCGCCGGAGTTGAACAACACGGTGCGCTTCTCGTGCCCGCCCGGAGTCAGCCGGTTCAGCTGCTCGGCGAGCGCCACATAGCTTTCGTACGGGGTGACCATAAAACAGGTGTGGGTGAAGTGCTCGACGGCTTCCTTCACGGCCCCGACGACGGCGGGATCGGACGCGCCGACGCTGGTCACCGCGATGCCTGAGCCGAGGTCGATGAAGGAGTTGCCGTCGACATCGTGGATGATGCCGCCGTCGGCGTCCGCAACGTAGACGGGCACAGCGGAGGCGACGCCGGCTGCAACGACTGCCTTGCGGCGGTCCCCCAGTGCCACGGACTTGGGGCCAGGGAAGTCTGCGTTGACGCGGCGCTTCTGCTCCAGGCGGTAAGTGATTTCGCTTGCGGTGGTGGTCATGGAAGAGCCTTTCTTGAAAACCGGGGATCAGGCGTCGAGCGCGGACATGACGTGCTTGATGCGCGTGTAGTCCTCGACGCCGTACATGGAGAGGTCCTTGCCGTAGCCGGACTGTTTGAAGCCGCCGTGGGGCATTTCGGCGGTAAGGAGGATGTGGGTGTTGATCCAGACAGCACCGAAATCGAGGTCACGGCTGAGCCTCATGGCCGTGCCGTGGTCGCTCGTCCAGACGCTGGAGGCGAGGGCGTATTCGACGTCGTTCGCCAGCTCCACTGCCTCGTCCTCCGTGCTGAACTTCTGGACAGTGATGACCGGTCCGAAGGTCTCCTTCTGGACAATGTCGTCGGTCTGCTTGGCGCCGGTGACGATAGTGGGTTCGAAGAAGAAGCCCTTCTCCCCGGCCCGGTGGCCACCGGTGACCACCCTGCAGTTCTCGGGGAGGTGTTCCACCACGGCGCTGACAGCGTTGAAGTGGTTCGCGTTGTTGAGCGGGCCGAAGTAGTTGTCCTCATCGTTCTGCGAACCGGTGTGGAGTGTCTTGGTGTGCTCGACCATGGCTGCCACAACGTCGTCGTGGACCGAGTCCTCCACCAGCACGCGCGTGATGGCCGTGCAGTCCTGGCCGGCGTTGAAGAAGGCGAACTCGGCGATGGCCGCGGCGCTCTTCTTGATGTCGGCGTCCTTGAACACGATGGCCGGAGCCTTGCCGCCCAGCTCCAGGTGGGCGCGCTTGAGGCCCCTGGCCGCACCCGAGGCAACGGCGATCCCGGCCCGGACGGACCCGGTGATGGAGACCAGGCCGGGGACCTTGTGTTCCACCATCAGGGCGCCGGTTTCGCCGGTGCCCAGCAGGACGTTCAGCACCCCGGCCGGCAGGACCTCCCCCGCCAGGCGGGCCAGCACCAAGGTGGATTCAGGCGTGGTGTCGGAGGGCTTGAGGACCACGGTGTTGCCGGCGGCGAGCGCGGGACCGATCTTCCAGATGGCCATCAGGAAGGGGTAGTTCCACGGGGCAACCTGGGCCACCACGCCGATGGGTTCGCGCCGGACGTAGGAGGTGTGGCCTTCGAAGTATTCCCCGGCGGACTTGCCTTCCAGGATGCGCGCGGCACCGGCGAAGAATCGGAGCTGGTCGGCGCCTGCCGCCACTTCCTCGGACGCGATGAGTGAACGCACCTGTCCGGTGTTGCGGTGCTGCGCTTCCACGAGTTCATCGCTGTTGGCCTCGATGGCGTCGGCGAGCTTGAGCAGCATCAGCTGGCGCTGGCCGGGAGTGACGTGCTTCCAGGTTCTGAAGGCGTCCTTGGCGGCGGTCATGGCGGCATCAACATCGGCCTGGCCAGAGATCGGCGAGTGGGCCACCACCTCTCCGGTAACAGGATTAACGATGTCCAGCATGCCTGTGCCGGCGGGCGTGACGAACTCACCGTTGATGAAGTTCTGCAAGGTTTGAACCACGGCGTGCAACCTCTTTCATAGGGATCATCAGCTGCGAAGCGGATGGATGCGACTGCCTTGAGCCTATGCCAGCGCCTTTACCCAGGGAATAGCCACCTGCACACCCTTGACCGAATTGTTTAGTGCGGTTGACCAGCGCCCGACTATCCTTGGGACATGGCCATTTCCCTCGCTGCCCTCCTGGGCGTGAACACCCTTAAGCTGTCCAAGGCGGGCCTCGCCGAGACCACCTGGCACCAGGACATCAACTGGGTGGCGGTTACAGAACTGGAAGATCCGCAGCGCTTCATCAACGGCGGCGAACTGGTGCTCACCACGGGCATGCGCCTCCGTTCGGCGCCCGAGCAGCGGCGCTTTGTCCGTCAGGTCCAACGCGCGGGTGCGGTGGGCATCGGATTCGGCATCGGATTAACGCACGACGCCGTGCCGCCGGCTTTGGTCGCCGAGGCCAACCGCTGGGGGCTGCCGGTGGTGGAAGTCCCCTATGAGACGCCCTTCATAGCCATCGGAAAGCTGGTGGCCGACGCCCAGTCAGCGGACCACTACGCCAAGCTGGAACGGCTGATCGCCGGGCATCAGGTCCTGGCCCGTGCACTCCTGACCGGCGGCGGACTGTCCGAACTCCTGAAACACCTGGGCAGTATGCTCCGGACCGACATTGCGCTCAGCCAGTTCGCGGCACAGCTATACAACAGCACCAAGGACCACCCCTCCGCGGACACGTGGGCGTCCTATCCGATCCCCACCGGCCGCCGGGACGCGTGCACGCTCTGGATCCGCCAGCCGTTCGAGGATTCGGGCATCATCGGCTACGCGCAGAACCTCATCAGCGTGGAGCTGAACAACATGGTCAAGCAGCGCCAGGCGGAGCGGGCCCTGTGCGGCCAGGTGCTGGAAGACGTCATCCACGGGGCGCTCGAAACCAGCGAGGCCCAGCGCCGGTTGGCCGGCGTGGGTGTGGACAGCACGCGCAAGAACGTGGTGCTGCTGGCCGTCTCCACAGCGCACCACAAGGCCTTGGTGAGTACGTCGGTACCGCAGCCTCTGGAGAACGCCGTGGCCGCCGTCGTCGGGAAGGACCTGGTGGTTGTTGTCAACGACGACGGCAGCGGCGCACCGGCGCTGGCGCGGAAGCTGAGCGACCACCTGGCTGAGGCCGGCATCCACGCGACGATCGGCATCGGCGGGGCGTACACCAAACCAAACGGGCTGCGCTGGAGCTATTTCGAGGCCCGGGAGGCCGCCAATCACGGCCTGCCGGTTAACGAGCCCGAACGGCTGAGCCTGACGTCCCTGCTCCTGGCCAGCGAGGACGTGCCCCTCGCCGACATGGCCAACGAATCCCTGAACCCGCTGCGGGCCTTCGACTCCGCCCATGGTGCCGAGCTGATGACCACGCTGGAAAGCTACCTCAACAACAACGGCTCCGTGGCCGCCGTGGCCGAAGACCTGACCCTGCACCGGAACACCGTGCGGTACCGCCTGGCCCAGATCACCGAACTGACAGGCTACGATCCGGCGGTCACGGCCGACCGGGTGCAGCTGTGGCTGTCGCTGGCCGTCGCCAGGCTCGGAGCACGCCACGGGAAGTAGCCCGCGGGAAGCACTCAGGCTGGCTAGATGACCCCGCCCTTCAGGAATTTGCGGGACTTCTTCCTTGCCTTGAGGTACTTGGACTCGGCGTCCGCCGCGAGCTGCACCTGCCGCGTCCGTAGCGTGACATAGGCCGAGGCAACCGGCTCCGGGAGATCCGGCCCGGAGCCCAGCTTGGCCAGCAGGTCCGCGGCAATCACGCTGTCGTGGAACTCCCCCAGGATCTTCTGCTGCCGGTGCGCAGCCTTGGCGATTTTTGCGGCACGCTTGCCATAGACGGGATGCAGCGACTCCGCCAGGTGCCGGAGCCGTTTCGCGTCCTTGCGGACCTGGTGCAGTGCCGTTTCATGCGGCGCTCCCCGCCGGGCATCCTTGGCTGCCTTGTGCGACCGGCGCAGCCGTTTGGCTGCTTTGCCCACCAGCTTGCCGGCCACCTTCCGGGCCGGTGCGGCCCCCTCGGGCCGGACGGGCGGATGGTCGCGGAACGCCTCAAGGTCGTCGAGGAGCCGGAAATAACGCTCGGACAGGAGAACTTCCTGCAGTTTCCGGGATCCGGCGTTATACCTGTCCCCGAGTTCACGTTCCACGCGCTCCTTCACCGCCGCTGCCGCCTGCCCGGGCGGCAGCTCGTCCACGTGACCCAGCAGCCGGTCTCGCATGACCTCGGCGTCGCGCGGTCCCCCAAGGATCCGGCCGAGCCACCTCAGTTCGTCCCGCAGCCGCCTCACGGCCACCGCGCTGTACAGCCGGCGGTAGGCCGCCAGCGCCGAGCGCACCCGGCGGCATGCCGAACGCATGTTGTGCACCGCCTCCGGCTCCTCCAGCCTCACCCCCGGATCGTGCGCCAGGATTTGGTGGATCTGCCCAGCCAGATAGGCCGTGACGACGGAGGACGCCGGCGATTTCTTGCCCGGCGCCGTCCCGGCAGTGTCCTCGGTTTCAGCCGCCTCCTCATCAGCGTCGCCTTGGTCCGGCTCGCTGATTGGCCGCGTCCCGCCAAGCGCCCGCGCCAGTTTGGATCCGTGCTGTGCCGGGCGGGCTCCGGCGGCAGCCAGGGCGTCCTCCGCGGCAGGAAATAGCTCCGGCCCGCCATGGACGAGCTCCACTTCCCACTCGCGCCACCGCTGGGTCCGGCCGGCTCCGTCGGGGCCGGCTTCGTCCAGGGAAGCCCCGCCTATGGAAGCTCCACCCAGGGCCTCGGCCTGCACCCGGTCGTCGGCCAGGTCAGCCAGGTGCTCGCTGGCCTCCCCGTACAGCGGGTAGGTGGTGCGATGGGTTTCCAGCCGGACCACCGGCGCCAGGTCCGCCCCACGCAGATACGCGTACAGGTGCGCCAGCAGTATGTCGGGCACGACGGCGGGTTGGCCTAGAGGCGCGATCAGCTCGCGGCGCTGCTGGGGTTCTGCGTCACTTCCGGTCACCGTTTTGGCCCCGGATTTGGCCCCGGAAGCAGTCCCTGCGGCAGCCTCGGCAGAACTCTCCGCCGGCAGCTTAAGGTGCCAGCCGGCGTCGGTACCGCCCGTCCGCCGGCGCAGCGTGATGTGCCTGAACGCGAGGGCCTGCCGGTCGGTATCGAAATAGACAGCTTCCAGGATGGCCAGGTGGGGCTCCCCCACACGCGCCACGCCCGGCAGGTCCGCGAGGGACGGCACCACAGCCGCCTCACCGACGTCGTACTTCTTCTCGGTCTCAACTCCCTGGGAAGCCATAACTGTCCGTCCTTCCACATCGATGCAGCTCCGGCCCGGGCCCATATTTTCATCGTGGTCCCCAGAATGTGCTGTGGCCACGAGTCTATGGCCCCAACCTGAAGCGGCGGGAGAGATGAGCCACAAAAGTCTAGACATCAAACGTCTAACGTCTAACCTTAAGGAATGACCGTCTCCACCTCAGCTCCCCAGGCACCGGATACAGCCCCGCCCGCGCCGCGCACCGCCGTCGTACTCGGCGTGATCGCGCTGGTACTGATCGGGCTGAACCTGCGCGCTGGGATCACGGGGGCCTCGGCGCTGCTCCACGATCTTCAGCTGGTGCTGGGGTACGGGCCGCTGGTGGCCGCCGTCATTCCCTCCATTCCCACCCTCTGCTTTGCCGTGGCAGGTGCGGCGACGTCGTGGCTCACCGGAAGGCTCGGCGTCGAGAAATCCATCCTGCTGTCCCTGGCGATGCTGGCGGCCGGGCTGCTGATCCGAGGCATCCCGGCCACCGGCGCGCTGATGGCGGGTACGGTGCTGGGGATGTCCGGCCTGGCGGTCTGCAACGTGGCCATGCCGTCGTTCATCCGCGAGCATTTTGCCCGGCGCACCTCACTCATGACGGGCCTGTATACGGTGACCATGACCACGGGTGCGACGGCGACAGCCGTGGCCGTGGTCCCGCTGGCACAGGCGCTCGGCTCCCCTTCCGCCGCCGTGGGCGCCATCGGCATCATGGCCGTGGCAGCCTTCCTTGGCTTCCTTCCCGTCGCGCTGCACGCGCACCGCAACAAGGCCCGGAGCACCGCCGCGCGCATCTCGCCCTGGCCACTGCTACGGACCCGCAAGGGCCTGCTCCTCACCGCCATCTTCACACTGCAGGCCCTGCTCGCCTACGCGCTGTTGAGCTGGTTCCCGTACATGCTGACCACCATGGGGCTGAGTGCCTCGGACAGCGGGCTGATGTACGGGCTGATGCAGCTGGTCTCCGTCCCTGCCGGCATGGTGCTGATCGCCATCGGTTCCCGCCCCCGGATGCTGCGTCCCGCCTTTTACCTCGTGTCCGTGACCATGGCCGGCGGTGTGGCTTCGCTGCTGTTCCTGCCCGTTGGCCTGGCCATCATCCCGGCGGTGCTCCTGGGCTTCGGCCTGGGCATCTTCCCGCTGGTGATGGTGATGATCAGCCGCAGCGGGGAGAATACAGCGGAGACCACGGCGCTTTCCACGCTGGCGCAGTCCACTGGTTACCTGCTGGCGACGGTGGGGCCCTTCGGCGCCGGCCTGCTGCACAGTGCCACGGGCGGCTGGACCCTGCCGCTTGCCCTGCTGCTGGCCATCGCCCTGGTCCAGATTGTGGTGGGCCACCTGCTCACCAGCGTCCGCCCTGCCGGAAGGAAGTAGGCAACCATGGCCCTGAGCACTTCACACCGCCAGCCCCTCGCGGACGAGATCACCGCCAAGCTGCGGGACATGATCCAGTCGGGTGAGTGGCCGCTGCAGCAGCGGATCCCGTCCGAGACGGTACTGATGGCCGACCTTGGGGTTTCGCGCGGCACCCTCCGCGAGTCGATCAAGGCCCTCGCCCA
The DNA here is from genome assembly GCF_030815585.1 of Arthrobacter pascens. Taxonomy (NCBI): domain Bacteria; kingdom Bacillati; phylum Actinomycetota; class Actinomycetes; order Micrococcales; family Micrococcaceae; genus Arthrobacter; species Arthrobacter pascens. Next base: position 797,514 of record NZ_JAUSWY010000001.1, on the reverse strand, counting down.
CAGCGGGATGCTGGAGGTCCGCCGCGGCGACGGCACCTTCGTCCGCGCCACCAGCGAGATCTCCGGCGCCGCCCGCCGCATGTACCAGGACCACACCGAGGAGCACATCCTGGAAGTCAGGGTGGGGCTGGACACCCAGGCCGCGCGCCTGGCCGCCAGGAACGCAACGGCCGACGACGTCTCCGCCCTGCGCGCGCTGCTCACCCGACGCGATGAGGCGTGGAACGCGGCCGACTACGCGGGCTGGGCCCTCGCGGACTGGGGCTTCCATGAGCGTGTAGCCCAGGCGTCAGGGAATCCCCTGCTGCACGAGCTGTACGTCAGCTTCGGCGACGTATTCCACAAGGACCTGCTGAATCAGCAGCGCCGCGCTGGCTTTGTCGGGCTCCCGCATGAGGGCCACGGTGCCCTGGTGGACGCCATTGAGGCCCACGACGTCGACGCTGCCGTGGCCAGCGTCAACAGGAACCTGAACTCCTGTGCGGAGTGGCTGCGGACGTAGGCCCCTGGCCGCCGGATTGTCCGGGCCGGTTCACCGACTCGCAACCAGTCAGTAGGCTTGCTATCTGATCCAGATAGTTGACCGTCGGGCGCCACCTGCGCCCGCGGTGCCCGCCGATGACGAGGAGTCCCCATGGCCCGAGCAGCAAAACTGTCCGAGCACGAACCTTCCGGTGAGCCGCCCGCCCCAGCCCCCGGGAAGTCCCCCGGTTCGCCGGCCGGTTCGCCAGCCGGTTCGCCGGCCGGGAAGCGGAACGGGCCAAAGCCGCCCGGCGCCCTGTGGGCCGACAGCCTTGGCCGGATAAGCATCCGCTCGGCCCAGATCCTGCTGATCCTGGGAGTGGCCGTGACCTCCGTCTACGCACTCATGCAGATCAAGCTCCTGGTTATTCCGGTCCTGATCGCGCTGATCCTTGCCGCCGCGATCGGCCCGTTCGTGAACCTGCTCCGGCGCCGTGGACTGCCCGGCGCCGCTGCCGCCAGCCTGGCTTTTGTAGCCTTGCTGATCCTGCTGGCCGGGATCTCCACGGTGATCTATTTCTCCGTCCGGAGCCAATGGAGCGACCTGGTGCAGCAGGCCTCCTCCGGCCTGGACCAGTTTGAACAGTTCCTGCTCACGGGACCTGTGCCCGTGGACCGCGAGCAGCTGGACCAGGCCAGGGAGGGGATCATCCAGTTCGCCACGAGCAGCCAGGTGCGCTCCGGCGCCATCACCGGACTGTCCGTAGTGACCGAGTTCCTGGCAGGGGCCGCCCTGATGGTGGTGATCCTGTTCTTCTTCCTCAAGGACGGCGCCAAGATCTGGAACTTCTTCCTCCGGCCCTTCAGCGGGAACCGCGAGGCAAAGCTCCGCCGGGCGGGCAGCCGGACCCTGGAGGTACTGGGAGGTTACGTCCGCGGAACCGCCGTGGTGGCCCTGGTGGACGCCGTCGCCATCGGCGCCGCGCTCCTGATCCTCCAGGTTCCGCTGGCCTTCCCGCTGGCCATCATCGTCTTTATGACCGCCTTCATCCCGCTGGTGGGAGCCACAGTTGCCGGCATCCTCGCCACCCTGGTGGCGTTGGTGGCCAACGGCCCGGTTGTGGCCCTCATCGTGGTGGCCGTGGTCATTGCCGTGAACCAGCTCGAGGGGGACCTCCTGCAACCCATCGTTATGGGCAAGTCGCTTCAGCTGCATGCCCTGGTGATCCTGATGGCGCTGACTGCCGGCACCATCCTGGCCGGCATCGTGGGCGCAGTGCTCTCCGTTCCCCTGGCCGCCGTAATCTGGGCAGTCATCCAGGTCTGGACGGCCGAGGATCCCAACTTGGAGCCCATGAATCCGGACCTGCCGCCGGCCAACAGCGAGCCCGTCTAGAACGACGGGGGCCTAAGACGACGGTGGCCCGGCACTTTGGTGCCGGGCCGCCGTCGAGCGTTGCCGCCTGTTACGGCTTCTGCCGCAAGTGCTTTGCCCTATCCTCCGGGCAGCACCCCTACTCCTCTGGGCAGTCCCCTACGACCTGAGGCCTGCGAACACGTTCTTGGGCCGCTGCATCTCACCATGCTTGGCGCCGAGGATAATCACCACAGCTGCGAAGACGGGGATGGTCCACTGCAGCATCTTGAGCTGCTCCTGCGCGGACTTCAGCTCCTCCGAGGCTTCCGGGTTGGGCTCCGTCGCGCCGCGTGCGCCCTGGTCCGCCAGCTTCTCCACTTTCTTGCCCAGAACGCCGGCGTAGAGCGTGACCGCGGCGCCGGCAACTGTCACGGCCGTCTTGACCGCGGTGTCCCGCGCCACGCCATCCTGCTTGGCGATGCGCCCTTTGTTCTCCCAGGCGATGGCGAGGTCTGCGACCAGGTGCGATGCGAAGGCCGCCGTCTGGATCGGCGCCCACTTCATCCATCCTGCGCTGGAGAGCCGCGTGCGTTCGGCCGGATCGCTGGCTTCAGCCGCCGCCCCGTTCAGGCCGATGGCACCCATCAGCGATCCACCGAACCACGCGGCGGCCGTCAGATCGTGCACGGACCGGGCAATGAGATTTCCTGCCATGATGTGTTTCCTAACGTTGAAGTGGTTCCGAGGTGCCGCTCGTGCGGTCTTCACCGTGTCCCATCAAGGTCATGGTGTAGCTATGGTAAGCACACTTACTAATGTTACGAAAGCCCGGTCTTTCCGCGGCCGTTGCGCGTAATATCGCTGCATGGAGAACACAGGGACTTTATTTGGCTGGGCATTCGGTGACGCCGACCGCGAAGACGACGGCAGGTACGTTGACTGGCTTCAGCGCGAAGCCCTGGATAACGCCCGGAAGACTGCAGAAGCTAAAGGACTCAAGGTAGAGGCAGGTTCCGAGGTCTATACCTTCCTGAACGCCAACGACACCCTGGTTGAGCACGATACCGCCCCGGACAGCCTGGTTGTCCGCTGCACCGTCAAGGTGGAGGGCCCGGGAGCCGGCAAGCTGCACGCCGAAGGCCCCATGAACGGGTAGCCATGTCGGACCGCGCGTCATACCGGCCACGTCGGACTGCCACGTCAGACCGGGGAATCCGCCGTCGTAGCCTGCTCTGCCAGGCCGATACCTGAGGAGGGAAGCCATGACGCAAGACCCCAACGGAGATCCCGCAGCGCCTGCCGCCGAACTCGGCGGCCGGGCGTTCGCAGCCCTCTTCCGGGCCCTCAAGGTGGTGCGTCCGGACCGGCCCATCCATCCGCACGGCATCCGCCTCGTGGGTGAGCTCACCCGAAGCGGGTTCAATGGCGCAGCCAGCGGCCTGGACTGGCTCGATTCTTCCGGGGTTGACCCTGTAGAGGCGCGCTTCTCCCGCTCGGCAGGATTGCCGCCGTCGGTCCCTGACATCCTGGGCCTCGCGCTCCGGATCGGCTCACCCGAAAAGGCCGCGGACGCGTTGTTCGCGTCCACCGGCTGGCGATTCCCTGCGAGGTTCATGCTCCTGCCCAAGCTCAATGTTGAAGCTGCCACGCTGACCACCCTGATGCCGTACAGGGGCCGGAAGGGTCCCGTGCTTCTGGGCCTGCGGACTCAGCAGGGCCGGCCTGCCGGCGACTGGGTCCTGGGGCTGTACTTCGCCGCACCGGCCGGGCACTGGATCAAGGCCGGGGAGCTTAGGCTGCGGCCAGCCCCTGAACCAGCGGATACAGCCATGCGCTTCAACCCGCTGCAACACCCGCTTCCGGACACCGGGACCTACCCCTGGACCCGGCGCCTGCGGGAACGGTCCTACCGGGCGGCACAGCGTCCGGCCGGCGCTGCAGCCCACTCCGCCCCGAACGAAAGGAAACCGATGTCAACAGTGACCAAGCTTTTCAATTCCCCCGCGGCGGATATCTGGAAGGTGATGGCCGACGGCTGGCTCTACTCCGGCTGGGTGGTGGGCGCGTCCCGGATCCGGGCCGTGGACGCCCAATGGCCCGAAGCGGGTTCCTGGCTCCACCATTCCGTGGGCGCCTGGCCGCTCGTCATCAACGACAGCACGCGAGTGACCGACGTCGATCCAGGACGGTCGCTGGAACTTGTCGCCCGCGGCTGGCCCATGGGTGAAGCCAAGGTGGTCATCAGGCTCGAGGACAGGGGCACCCAGTGCCTGGTCTCCATCGCCGAGGACGCCGTCCGCGGACCGGGGAAGATGGTGCCCAAAGTGCTGCGGGACGCCTTGATCGGCGTCCGAAACCGCGAGTCCCTCAACCGGCTGGAGCTGATGGCCGCCGGCGGCGCGGGACGCTAAGTCCCCCAAACCCAGCCCCCAAACCCGGCGCGAACTGGCAGCTAATGACCTCAAATCCGTGCGCAGGGGTCATTAGCTGCCAGTTCGCGTGTGTGCGTCAGACCTGGGCGGCTACCCCGTCGCGGGAAATAGCAACCATGTCCTCGCGCGGCACAACCTTGATGCGCTCACGCTTGACCTCAACACCGTGCGAACCGCCGGCGGCTGTGGCCTCGGCGCCCAGCGTAAGCTCGTGTGCGTCCAGGGCCAGCCAGCCTTCCCAGCTGGTGTACTGCACGCCGCGCCTCTCAAGGAGTTCGACGACGGCGCTGGCCGCGGGTGCCTCGGCAACCGGAAGGTTTTCGCGGTCTTCCAGCAGGTAGGTCACGGTTTCCAGGGCGTCGCCCTTGGTGTGGCCGATCAGGCCGACGGGTCCGCGCTTGATCCAGCCGGTGGCGTAGATGCCCGGCACGTGGGTGCCGGAGGCATCCAGGACGCGGCCGCCGTCGTTCGGGACCACGCCCTTCTTGTGGTCGAATTCGATCTCCGGCAGGGCCGAACCGAAGTAGCCGATGGCACGGTAGACGGCCTGCACCGGGTAGTCCACAAACTCGCCGGTGCCGCGGGCGTTGCCCGTGCCGTCCAGCTCGGTGCGCTCGAACTTCATGCCGGCAACGCGGCCGGGGGCCTCGGCGTCGTCGTAGATTTCCACCGGGCTGTGCAGGAAGTGCAGGTGCAGGCGGCGGGAGGCTGTGAGCTCGGAGAGGTCTTCGGGCTGCTCAGCGATCCAGTTCGTGAGCGTGCCCACCATGGTCTTGACCTGGTTGTTGCTCTGGATCAGGCGGTCCGATTCCTCGTCGAACTCGAAGTCCTCAGCGTAGAGGATGATGTCCACGTCCTTGGAGTGGGACAGCTCGCGCAGCTCCAGCGGGGTGAACTTCACCTGGGCCGGGCCGCGGCGGCCGAACACGTGCACGTCGGTAACGGGCGAGTTCTTCAGGCCGGCGTAGACGTTGTCCGGGATTTCGGAGACCAGGAGATCGTCGGCGTGCTTGGACAGGACGCGGGCCACATCCAGTGCCACGTTGCCATTGCCGATCACGGCGATTTCCTTGGCGTCCAGCGGCCATTCGCGGGAGACGTCCGGGTGGCCGTCGTACCAGGAGACAAAGTCCGCGCCGCCGTAGGAACCGTCCAGTTCGATGCCGGGGATGTTCAGGTCCGCGTCCTTGATGGCGCCGGTGGCGAAGATGACGGCGTCGTAGTGGGTGCGCAGGTCCTCGATGGAGAGGTCCGTGCCGTAGTCAACGTTGCCGAAGAAGCGGATGTCGCCGCGGTCCAGGACCTTGTGCAGGGCGTTGACGATGCCCTTGATGCGGGGGTGGTCCGGCGCAACGCCGTAGCGGATCAGGCCGTAGGGTGCCGGGTAACGGTCAAAGAGGTCGATGCTCACGGTCAGCTCGCCGCTCTTGACGGCCTCGCTCTTGGTGAGGATGTCCGCGGCGTAGACGCCGGCCGGGCCGGAGCCCACGACGGCGACGCGCAGCGGGCGTTCGGCAGATCCTACGGAGGTGCTTGATGACACGGCTGTGTTCCTTTTCTTCGGTCCCGCCCAACTGACTCGCACTTAACGTCGTGAAATCGACTTTTCAGTGCGTTATCTGCGAGTCAGTTGGGTGAGGGCTAGGTGGTGAGGACCCGGGCGGTTCTCGACGTGGTTCGGGGGCTTGCGGTGGTGCGGGGCTTGTTCGGGGTGGTGGTGCCGTAGTCGGCGGTTTTGAAGTGCGACGGCGCGAAGGGGCTCACGCGCACCACGTCACCGATGACGATCACTGCGGGGTTTGCGACGCCGGTGGCTGCCGCCTGGTCGGCGATGGAACCGAGCGTGCCGATCGTCACGCGCTGATTCGGCAGATAGCCGTTCTCAACGATGCCAACTGGAGTGTCCTGAGGCAAACCGGCACCGGCCAGGGCCGCGGCGGATTCGCGCAACTGGCCCACACCCATGAGCAGCACAATGGTGTGGTCCGCCCGGGCCGGAACCTCGGACAGCTCCTCGTGGCCAGTGACCACGCTGAAGCCCTTGGCAAGGCCGCGGTGGGTCACCGGGATGCCGGCGGCTGCAGGAACGGAAATCGCGGAGGTCACGCCGGAGACCACTTCAACCTCGACGCCGTGCTGCCGGCAGTATTCGGCTTCCTCGCCGCCGCGGCCCAGGACGTAGGGATCGCCGCCTTTGAGCCGGACCACCCGGTGTCCGGCCAGGGCTTCCTCGACCAGTATCCGGTTGATGTCGGCCTGCGGTACGGGATGGTGGCCGGGGGTCTTGCCCACCTCGATGACGCGGACGTCAGGGGCCAGTTCATGGAGCAGTTCGCGCGGGCCCAGCCGGTCTGCCACCACAACGTCGGCCTGGCCCAGGAGTCGGCGGCCGCGGACGGTGATCAGGCCGGTGTCGCCCGGGCCGCCGCCCACCAGGGCAACGGAGCCCCGGTGAGCCCGACGGCGGCGCAGCGGAAGGTCGCCGGTCTCCAAGGCAGTGGCGACGGCGTCACGCAGGGCCATGGCACGGCGCGGGTCACCGCCTGCATTGACGGCAATCTTCACGTCGTCCACCACGGCGACGGCGGGGGTCCAGGCGGCTGAGGCTTCATGGTCGGAGGCGTTGACGCACCAGACGCGCTGCGCCTCGGCGTCGGCCGAAACCTGGGCGTCCACCGCGGAATCGCCGGTGGCCGTCTGGACGAACCAGACGCCGTCGACGTCGGAGGGAAGGTAGGGGCGGGGCTCCCAGGTGAGCAGGCCGGCGTCGGCAAGTTCGCGGAGCGCAGCGGAGGCAACCGGAGCCACGACGGTGACCCGGGCACCGGCGTCGAGCAGGCCCTTGGCGCGGCGGGCAGCCACGGGGCCACCGCCCACCACCAGCACGGGGCGGCCCAACAACCGCAGTGCTGTGGGGTAGATATCCTGAATTGCCATAGATCGACGATAGGGCCGCGTCACATTCCCCAACAACGGCGGCGGAAACACCAGTTCACGTAAGGTAACGCGGCGTAACTTAGGCCGGGCCCCTCACGCGCCGCGGGGTGACCAAACATCCTGTTTCGTTCCCCGGCTAGGCCTCGGCCAGTGCCAACATTCCAGGTTAATTCCTCGTTCCGGCAGCGATGCGAGTCCCGGCCAGCTAGTGCCCGTATAGACCGGTGCTGAGGTAGCGAAAGCCGGAGTCGACCATGAGGGTGACAACGGTTGCGTCTGGCCCGAGCTGTTCGGCCACGCGCAGCGCGGCCACGACATTTCCTCCGGAGGAGGTGCCGGCGAAGATGCCTTCCTCGCGGGCAAGCCGCCGGCTCATCGCCATCGCTTCGTCGGATGAGACCTGTTCAATCGCATCAACTTCCTCGGGCTCCCAAAGCGGGGGAATGAAGCCGATACCGGTCCCCTCAATCCGGTGGGAGCCTGTCGGGCCCCCGGAGAGTACGGCAGACTCGGCCGGCTCGACGGCGACGACCCGCAGCCCGGGAAGGTGGACGCGGAGGGCACGCGCTGTGCCGTGGATCGAGTGGGCCGTGCCGACGAACTGGACAAAAGCATCTACGCGGCCGTACGACTGTTGCCAGATTTCTTGGCCCAACGTCAGGTAACCCGTCACGGCGTCGCGGTTGTTGAGCTGGTCGCAGGCCCAATGGCGTGGCTGCGCGCTCAGTTCAGCCGCACGGGCGATCATCGCCTTGATCAGCCGCTCCGTGATTCGTCCGTGGTCGCTAGGCACGTCCTCGACCTTTGCCCCCAGCGCCTCCATGGTGCGGCGTTTCTCGTCACTGAACGCGTCCGAAAAAACTACATGGAGCCCGTAGCCCTTGGCTGCGCAGACCAGTGCGAGCGAGATGCCCGTTGTCCCGGCGGTGTATTCGACGACCGTATCGCCAGGGGCCAGATCACCGCGGGCTTCGGCTCCCCTGATCGCCGCCACGGCCATCCGGTCCTTCATGCTCCCGGTGGGGTTCGCGAACTCAATCTTGGCAAGCACCCTGGCCGATCCCGCCGGTACCACTTTGCGCAGCTCGATCAGCGGCGTAGAACCGATCCCCGCCAGAACGCCACTGCCTGCCCCCACCGCCCGTTCCATGGTCTTCCTCACATCGCGCAATGCCTGCCCGGATGACTCCGGATAAGTCCCAAGATATACCTCTCAGGACAGAGAGCCGCGGGCGCGTCAAGGAATTCCAGCAGCCGTGGCCGGTCGCTCCGGCCGGCGTCACGGAGCCAACCACCCGTGGCCTTGTGGATCAGGTCCTCTGTGTCGTCGAGGAGCAACTCCGCGATGGCAAATGTATCTTTCACCTCGCCGGTCCGCAGGAACCACGATGTCGCCACGATGGCCGTGCGCCGCTCCCACATGTTGGCTGAGCGGGCCAGGCCGTAGAGGACGTCGCGGGGTTTGTCGACGAGCCAGCCGCCAACAACCCGCGAGGCTGTCGGAGTCGCTTCTGCTGGCGGCATAGCTGAATCATGACGCCGGGAAGTCTCAGTGTCTACAGCCCCGGGCTACAGCCAGGGGGCCTGGTCGCCAGGCAGTCCGGCCAGGAACCGGCCGCGGTCCGCGATGAGGCGCTGCAGGTAACCGCGGAGGATCAGCCGCTCAGCGAGGCGCCCCAGAATGCCGAATGGCGCTTTGAACTCGACGCGGTCCGTCATGATGCTGCCAGTCTCAGTGGCTTGGAACTCGTGGACGTGGCGAAAGAGCTTGAACGGGCCCCTGACCTGCTCATCCGTGAAGCTGGCGGGAAACTCCAGCGCTGTGATGCGGCTGGTCATGGTCAGCGGAACGCCGAAGTGCCGGGCCCGCCAGGTCACTTCCTGGCCTTCATCGATCAGCCCGGACATGACTCCCGCAATGGCTCGCTCCCCCGCACCCCGCTGCGAGTCCACGTGGGCGTCAACGCTGCGGGCGAGGTCGAAGAGGCGCTCCGGTGGCAGGGCGGACTCGGTGCGGCACACGAAGCTGACGGTCATGGCGTCAGTCTGCCAGACCCACGGCTCCGGCCGGTGCGGCTAGCGGGTGCTGCCTGAAAGTAGCCCACGGCTGCGGAGGAGGCGCTTTTCGATCGGCGCGAAGACCAGCAGTTCGATCAGGATGCCGACGGCGAGGATCAGCAGGATTGCCGACATCACCACGGTCATGTCGGAAAGGATCCGGCCCTGGTCCAGCAGTGAACCCAGGCCGAAGCCGATAGTGCCGCCCACCGCGATGATTTCCGCAGCCATCAGGGACCGCCAGGAGAATGCCCACCCCTGCTTGAGTCCGCTGAGGTAGCCGGGAAGCGCCGCGGGAAGGACAATCTGCAGCGCCATCTCAAGCCGTGACGCACCCAGGACGGTGCCCACCCTGCGGTACTGCGGCGGGATCTGGTCCACACCGGAGATCAGGCCATTGATGATGGACGGGATGGCGCCCATAAACACCACGAAGTACACGGTGGCATCGGTGAGGCCGAACCAGATGATGGCCGCCGGCACCCACGCCACGGACGGCAGCACCTGCAGCCCCGAAATGAGCGGTCCGAAGGCACGGCGCAGCGGAGCCACCTGAGCCAGCAGAAGACCCACCGGAGTGGCAATGGCAACACTGATCAGGAACCCTACGATTCCGCGTTGCAGCGACGTCCACACCGCTTCCTGGAGCTTTCCCTCGCCCCAGAGCACGCCGACCTGGCCCAGGACGTCGAGCGGGCCGGGGACCAGGTCACGCCGCTTCACGCCGAGCGACACGTAGAACTGCCAGGCGAGGACGAGGACCACCAGGGCAGCCACCGGAAGCAGCACGCGGCTCCAGCCGATCCGGTGCCTGCGCGCGGCGTCGGACTGCAGGGAATCAAGCCCGGATTCCAGCTCGCGGAGGTCCTCCGAACCGGTGGAGGACCGGGTGAGGGCCGCTGTGATGTGCCGGGTTTCGGTGGGCTCTGCCTCAGGGGCCTCAGCGGGCGGGGCGGGGTTACTTGGCATGGCGGCGAATCTCCTCCCGCAGCCGGGCGGTGATGACCCCGGTCAGCTGTCCGGCAAGTCCGGCGTCGGTTCGGTGTTCCTCGGTGACGGCCCATTCCTGGACCACCCGGCCGGGGCGGGAGGACAGCAGGAGCACGCGCTGTCCCAGCCGCACGGCCTCACGGACGTTGTGCGTAACAAAAACGATGGTGCGTCCGGTTTCCTTCCAGATGCGTTCCAGCTCGTCATGGAGGAGGTCGCGGGTGATGGCGTCAAGGGCGGCGAACGGCTCGTCCATCAGCAGCAGCTGCCGGTCCTGGGCCAGCGAACGTGCCAGGGCCACGCGCTGGCGCATTCCGCCGGACAGCTCGTGCGGGCGCTTGTCCCCCGCGCCGCCCAGGTGTACCAGGTCCAGGAGTTCATTGGCCTTGACGCGCCGCTGGGACTTGCCGACGCCGCGCAGCTTCAGGGCCAGCTCGATGTTCTCCCGGGCCGTGAGCCAGGGGAACAGGGCGGCGTCCTGGAACATAAAGGCGGCGCCGTCGCTGGGTACTTCAAGAGCGCCCGACGTCGGGACCTCCAGTCCCGCCATGATGTTCAGCAGGGTGGATTTGCCGCAGCCGGAGGCACCGAGGAGGGCGACGAACTCGCCTTTTTCGATGTTGGCGTTGACGTCGTCCAGCACCGGGGCGCCGTCGCCGAAGCGCTTGCCCAGGTTTTCCAGTACGACTGGCATGGTCCCGTCCTTCGATTGGTGGTGGATGGATTCGTAAAGCTGCGGTTAGTCCTGGCCGAGCCCTGCGGCGGAGATGGACTCGCCTGCGACTTCGTTGAGCGCCCGGAGGTCGAAGAGGCCGTTGATGTCTGCCTGCTTGGTGGTTCCGGCTTCCACCCCGTCCTTCAGCAGCTTGGGGTAGGTACCTGCCAGCGGATCCACGGTGAACACGATGTTCTTCAGGGACCTGTCGATGACGTCCGCCGGGAGGGCCGCGCCGGCGGATTCCTGCAGCGCGGTGTTGATGACTGCTGTCTTCTCGGCGGCGGGCGCCTCATTGAGCCAGGCCACCGACTCTGTGTGGCCCTTGAGGAGCGCCTTGACCGTGTCCGGGTGCGCTGCGGCGAACTTCTTGTTCACGATCAGGATGGTGGTGGGGAATTCGCCCGGTTTGCCGGAGCCCGAGCCGTCCCACAGGTCCTTCTCGTCCACCAGGACCTTGGCTCCGGCCTGGAGCACCAGGCGGGAGGCCCAGGGCTCGGGCAACCACGCGCCGTCGAGCTTTCCGTCCTGGAACAGCTTCAGGGCCTGGGCATTCTCGGTGGGGTTGATGGCGACGTCGCCGCTGCCGTCCACATTGGTCTTGTACCCCTGCGTGCCAAGCCAGGCGCGCAAGGCCACATCCTGGGTCCCGCCGAGCTGCGGGGAGGCGAGCGTCTTGCCCTTCAGGTCCGCCGCGGAGCTGATTCCCGGCCGGACCACCAGCTGCGCACCGCCCGCAGCAGCACCGGCGATGACGCTGACCGATTCGCCCTGGCTCTTGACGAAGGAATTGATGGCCGGGTTGGGCCCGATGTACGCGGCGTCGATGGCACCGGCATTTAGGGCCTCGATCGCGGCGGGCCCGGCGTTAAACGTCTCGGTGCTGAGCTTGGTGCTGCCCAGGTTCTTTTCGAAGAAGCCCTGGTTGAGGCCCACGAGGGCGGGGGCGTGGGTGAGGTTTCCGAAGTAGCCCAGTTTCAGTTCAGCCGCTGGAGTGGGCGACGGTGCTGCCGCCTGCGCTTCCGTATTACGGGAAACGGTGGAAGCCACCACTGCGCCCACGGCGATCAGGAGGACGAGTCCGATGGCCAGGGCTGCCTCGATGGCACGCTTGCGCTTGGGCACCGCGCTTTCGCCTGCCACGATGCGGGTCATCCCGGGCTTGGAACTAGTCATGCTTTCACCATAGGGAGTGTCGTAAACCCGGTTCAATGAAGCGGAAACGGGGGGTCACGCGCGTTCATCTGGCGTCACATTCGCTTCCGGGCGAACGGGCAGGCTTCGGGCGAACGGGCGGTTCAGTTGCCCTTGACGTTGACCAGCTGGCGCAACTTGTGACGGACCTTGACCAGGTCCTCCGCATCGCGCATGACCTGGTCGATCGGCTTGTACGCGGCCGGAATCTCGTCGATGAACGCTTCCGAGGCGTGGAACTCAATCCCGTGCATGGCTTCTTTCAGTTCCGCCAGCGAGAATGTCTTGCGCGCGGCCGTGCGGGAATATTCGCGGCCGGCGCCATGCGGGGAGGAATTCAGCGCAACCGGGTTGCCGAGGCCTTCCACCACGTACGACGCCGTCCCCATGGATCCGGGGATAAGTCCTGGATCGCCCTGCTCGGCTTTGATGGCTCCCTTGCGCGACACCCACACGGTCTTGCCGTAATGGGTTTCCTGCCGGGTGAAGTTGTGGTGGCAGTTGATCCGTTCCCTTTCCTGCACCCGGCCGCCCACCCAGTTGCCGAACTGGGTGATGACGCGGTCCATCATTTCCTCGCGGTTCAGCAGGGCGAAGTGCTGGGCCCAGCGCAGCTCCTCGATGTACCGGCTGAATTCGTGGGTCCCCTCCTCCAGGTACGCGAGGTCCGCATCCGGCAGCCTGATCCCCTTCTTCTCGATGACCCGCCGGGCCACCCCGATGTGGTGTTGGGCGATCTTGTTGCCCACTCCCCGTGATCCGGAATGCAGGAACAGCCAGACGGCGTCCGACTCATCCGCACACACCTCGATGAAATGGTTGCCCGAACCGAGGGAGCCCAGTTGCAGTTCCCACTTGGCGACATACTGTGCAGGATTGAAGCCTGCCTTCGCCGCCAGCCTCTTCAGCTCGGCAATGCGCGGTTCGGCCGTGGCCAGGACTTTCCTGTTGTTGTGGCCGGCAGACAATGGGATGGCCCGCTCTATGTCTTCGCGCAGCCGCTTCCTGTCCCGGGGCAGATCCTTCAGTGAGTACTGGGTTCGAACGGCGATCATGCCGCACCCGATGTCCACTCCCACGGCGGCCGGAATGACGGCGCGTACGGTGGGAATCACCGACCCCACCGTGGCGCCTATGCCAAGGTGCGCGTCCGGCATGAGCGCCAGGTGCGGATAGATGAACGGCAGCCGGGACGTTGCCAGCGCCTGCTCACGCGTCTTGTCGTCCAGGATCGAGGCCCAGTTGATGAGCCGGCTGTTGATGCGTTCCATGCGCGGCCTCCTACTGACGATAATGGTGCGCCGGTCGCAAGGTGGCAAGGCTAGCCGGGGCCCCAGGAACGGCTCTGCCCCGCATGAACGGTGTGTGGCAACACCGTTCATGCGGGGCAGGGCAGTTCTTGCTGAGGCTCAGATGGAGTAGCGCTCATCCTCGTGGTCGCCCGGGTGGTCCTTGACCAGGCCGGCGGCGAGGGTGTTGCCGTCCAGCGGGTCGATGACCAGGAACGCGCCGGTGCGGCGGTGGTGCAGGTAGTTCTCCAGCGGCAGCGGGGCGGCGAGCCGGAGCTGCGCGTGGCCGATGTCGTTCAGCTCCAGGCTTGACGCCGGTTCCAGCTTGAAGGAAGCCAGGTCCAGTTTGCCGTTAACGTTGCGGACCAGTGCCTGGACCGTGCGGGTGCCGTGCTTGACCAGGACCTTGGCGCCTTCACGCAGCGGCTTGGGCGAGAGCCAGCACAGGGCGGCGTACAGGTCGGCCGAGGATTCGCGGACCGTCCCCGCGGCGGCGATGGTGTCGCCCCGGGCAACGTCGAACTCGTCGGCCAGACGGATCGCAACGGACTGCGGCGCTGCGGCTTCCTGGAGCGACGTCCCGGCGAAATCGATGCCAATCACCGTGGTGGTGCGGGGCGCCTGGCCAGGCGTCAGCACACTCACCTTGTCCCCGACCTTCACGGAACCTTCGGTGATCTGGCCGGCGTAGGCGCGGTAGTCGCGGTAGGCCTCCACGTCCAGCCCGGCAGCCACGGCATCCGGAGCCAGCGCGCCCTGCGGCCGGACCACCAGCTGCACAGGGAGGCGGAAGCTCTCCAGCTGCGTGTCGATCTCGTCCGCGGCCGGCAGGGTCTCGAGGACCTCCAGCAGGGCCGGTCCGTCGTACCAGGGAGTGCGCTCGGAGCGGTCCACCACATTGTCGCCGTCGAGCGCGGAGACAGGGATAACCACCAGGTCGTCGATGTGGTCCGCGGTGCCCAGCTCAGCGGAGCCGATGCCCAGTTCGCGGGCAACCTGCTGCACGTCAGACTGGATTTCGCGGAACACGGATTCGCTGAAGTCCACCAGGTCGATCTTGTTCACAGCCACGATCACGTGCGCCACCCGCAACATCTGCAGCACGGACAGGTGCCGGCGGGTCTGCTCCAGGACACCCTTGCGGGCGTCAATGAGTACGACGACGGCGTCCGCAGTGGACGCGCCGGTCACCGTGTTTTTGGTGTACTGCACGTGCCCGGGGCAGTCCGCGAGGATGAAGCTGCGCTGGTCCGTGGCGAAGTAGCGGTAGGCGACGTCGATGGTAATGCCCTGTTCGCGCTCAGCCCGCAGGCCGTCGGTCAGAAGGGCCAGGTCAATCGCTTGGGTACCGGTGGCGCCGGCCCCGCCGAAGCCACGGTCCGCCGAGGTGCGGGTCACGGCTTCGAGCTGGTCCGCCAGGATCGCCTTGGAGTCGTGAAGGAGGCGGCCCACCAACGTGGACTTGCCGTCGTCGACCGATCCCGCGGTGGCAAAGCGGAAGAGGGTGGTGGGCAGGGCTGTCTCCAGCTCTGAGGCCAGGAGTGAAGTCTCGGTGCTCATTAGAAGTAACCATCCTTCTTGCGGTCTTCCATGGCTGCCTCGGAGATGCGGTCATCTGCCCGGGTGGCGCCACGTTCGGTGATGGTGGAGGCGGCAACTTCGATCACAACGTCGCTCACGGTGGCTGCGGCCGATTCGACCGCACCGGTGCAGGACATGTCCCCCACAGTGCGGTAGCGGACCGTCTTGATGGTGACTTCCTCATGGGGAAGCGGCTGCGAAACCTCGCCCACCGCCCGCCACATGCCGTCGCGGGCAAACACTTCGCGGTCATGGGCGTAGTACAGGCCCGGCAGCTCGATGTTTTCGCGTTCGATGTAGCGCCAGATGTCCAGTTCGGTCCAGTTGCTGATGGGGAACGCGCGGACGTGCTGGCCTACGGTGTGGCGGCCGTTGTACAGGTTCCACAGCTCGGGGCGCTGGTTGCGCGGATCCCACTGGCCGAACTCGTCACGCAGGCTCAGGATGCGCTCCTTGGCGCGGGCCTTGTCCTCGTCACGGCGGCCGCCGCCGAACACGGCGTCGAACTTGTTCTGCTGGATGGCGTCCAGCAGCGGGACGGTCTGCAAGGGATTGCGGGTGCCGTCGGCACGCTCGGCCAGCTCGCCGCGGTCGATGAATTCCTGGACGCTTCCGACGACGAGCTTCAGGCCCAGCCGCTCCACCGTCCGGTCGCGGAAGTCGATGACCTCCGGAAAGTTGTGGCCGGTGTCCACGTGCAGCACCGGGAACGGGACCTTGCCCGGCCAGAACGCCTTGGTGGCCAGGTGCAGCATCACCACGGAGTCCTTGCCGCCGGAGAACAGCAGCGCGGGCTTCTCGAACTCGGCCACAACCTCGCGGATGATATGGATCGCTTCGGACTCGAGCGTGTCCAGGCTGGAGAGGCGCGTGGAAATGGCAGCGTCGGTCACCTGGGTGGGCTCCTCGGTTAGGAAAGTGCTCATACGTGTAGTCCGCATTCTGTCTTGTCGGTCCCTGCCCAGCGGCCGGCGCGGGGGTCGTCGCCCGGCGCCACCTTCCGGGTGCAGGGCTGGCAGCCAATGGAGGGGTAACCCTGGGAAAGCAGCGGGTTGACGGGCAGGAGGTTGTCGTCGGAGTACTCGACCAGCTGATCGAACGTCCACGCGGCCACCGGGTTCACCTTGACCAGGCCGTTGGCCTCGTCCCAGGTCACCAGTGGCGTGTTGGTGCGGGTGGGGGCCTCGTCGCGGCGGACGCCGGTGAACCACAGTTCGTAGCCAGCCAGCGTGCGCTTGAGCGGGGCCACCTTGCGGAGGGCGCAGCACTGGGCGGCGTCGCGGGCAAAGAGGTCCTTGCCCAGGAGCCGGTCCTGCTGTTCCACGGTGTTCTCCGGGAGCACGTCCACCACGTTGACGCGCAGGTTCGCGGCCACTTCATCACGGGTGGCGTACGTTTCCGGGAAGTGGTAGCCGGTCTCCAGGAACAGGACGTCGACGCCGGGCATCTGGTCCGCGACCAGCGCCGGCAGGACGGCGTCGGCCATGGAGCAGGCGACAGCCACCGAGGAGAGGTCGAAGTTGCGCTCCACCCAGGCGATGACGTCGCGGGCGGGGGCGTCCCAGCCGAGCTCGGCGGCGCCGGCTTCGGCGATGGCCTTGAGCTCGTCCTTGCTGCGGAGTACCGGCTCCGCGCCCAGTGCGTGCTTGCTCATTGGAGATCCCCCTCATCAGCTGCGTGTGCCCACTCAGCAAAGGTCTGGCCCTCACTGCGCTGGGCAACGAATGTACGCACCACGCGTTCCACGTAGTCCGGCAGGTCCTCGACGTAGACCTTGAGGCCGCGGACGGTGCGTCCCAGGCCGGCCTCTTCACGGTCGGTGGAAGCCAGCCCGCCGCCCAGGTGGACCTGGAAACCCGGGGTGGGGTCGCCGTCGGGCGTTGGCAGCATCATGCCCTTGAGCCCGATGTCCGCGGTTTGGATGCGGGCGCAGGAGTTGGGGCAGCCGTTGATGTGCAGGGACAGGGCGTGCGGCAGTTCGCCGGATGCCGTGAGGTCCGCCAGGCGGCGTTCCAGCTCGGCAACGGCCGTTGCCGCGGTGACCTTGGTTTCCACGATGGCCAGCTTGCAGTATTCGATGCCGGTGCAGGCGATGGTGCCGCGGCGGAACACGGACGGCCGGGCGGAAAGGCCCAGGGTGTCAAGCTCGGCAACAAGCGGCTCAACCTGGTCCTTGGGAACGTCCAGGACCACCAGCTTCTGGTGCGGGGTGGTGCGCAGCCGGTAGGAGCCGCGCGCCTCCAGGGTCTCAGCGAGCTTGACCAGCTGCCCGCCGGAGAGGCGGCCGGCCAACGGGGTGGCGCCGATGAAGAACTTGCCGTCCTTCTGCTCGTGGATGCCGATGTGGTCGCCGGGAGCGGTGGGCTTGGGTGCGGCCGGGCCGTCGGCCAGCTTGTAGCCGAGGTATTCGTCCTCCAGGATCTGGCGGAACTTCTCCGGGCCCCAGTCGGCCATCAGGAACTTCAGGCGGGCCTTGGTGCGCATCCGGCGGTAGCCGTAGTCGCGGAAGATGCTGGTGACGCCGAGCCATACTTCGGCGGCTTCCTCGGGCTTCACGAAGGCACCGAGTCGCTTGCCCAGCATCGGGTTGGTGGAGAGTGCGCCGCCGGCCCAGAGGTCGTAGCCCACGCCCAGCTCGGGGTGGACCACGCCTACAAGGGCGAAGTCGTTGATCTCGTGCACCACGTCCTGGCTGGGGTGGCCGGTGATGGCGGTCTTGTACTTGCGGGGCAGGTTGGACAGCAGCGGGTTGCCGATGAAGCGCTCGCCCAGTTCCGCGATCAGCGGCGTGGGATCGATGATCTCGTCCTTGGCGATGCCTGCCACGGGCGAGCCCAGGATGACGCGGGGAACGTCGCCGCACGCCTCGGTGGTGGACAGGCCCACGCCCTCCAGCCGGCGCCAGATCTCGGGGATGTCTTCAACCCGGATCCAGTGCAGCTGGATGTTCTGGCGGTCGGTGAGGTCGGCGGAATCCCGGGCGAAGTCAACGGAGATCTGGCCGATGACGCGCAGCTGCTCGGTGGTGAGCGCGCCGCCGTCGATCCTTACCCGGAGCATGAAGTACTTGTCCTCAAGCTCGTGCGGCTCGAGCGTTGCGGTCTTGCCGCCGTCGATCCCGGGTTTGCGCTGGGTGTACAGGCCCCACCAGCGGAAACGGCCGTGCAGGTCCTGGCCCGGGATCGAGTCGAAGCCCTCCTTGGAGTAGATGGACTCGATACGCTCGCGCACGTTAAGGCCGTCGTCTTCCTGTTTCCAGGTTTCGTTGGCGTTCAGCGGCGTGGTGCCGTCCACTTTCCACTGGCCGTGCGGCTTTGCAGCGGGGCGGGACGGGCGTGCGGGGCGCTTGGCGGCAGCGGAGTCCGCGGACGCTCCGGCTAGAGCTGTATCAGTCATATATCGACTGTAGGGCCCACCCGAATTGGGTCCCAAAGGTCCGGGAAACGCTAGGTCACCTAGGGAAATATTTCGTCATGAATCGCCGGAAGTCCTTGCGGAATCCGAATTGGCCGCCACTGCGGCGTCGAACCGTTCCAGCGCGATCTCGGCGAGCACCGGAGAGGGGAGCAGCGGCGCCGTGACCAGGTCCGCCCCGGCCTTGGCCAGCTGGTCATGGAAGTAGCCCGGCGCCAGCAGGTAGGACGCAATAACGATGCGGCCGCCGAGGTCAACGGCGCCGGCGGACTCCCCCGCCCCGGCACCGCCTTCGGCTTCCTCGCGGAGCATGGCGACGGCGTCGGGCACCGACGGTTTGGCTGAGGCGCCATAGGCGGCCACGATCCTGTTGGGCCGGAGTTCCCTGAGCTGTCCTGCCAGTTCCTCCACGCTCTTCGCCGCATTCGGGTTGGAGGACCCGGCGGCGGCAAGGACCACGGAATCACGGTCGGTGACTCCGGCCTCAAGCAGGCGCCGGTCCAGCAGCGCTGCCAGCCGCGGATCCGGGCCCAGCGGCGCGGCGGCGAGGCTGCCCGGCCTGCTCTTCACGGCCCGCGCGATGTCCACCTTGACGTGGTACCCCACACTCAGCAGCAGCGGCACCACGACGGCCTTGTCCTCTTGGGGCAGCGAGGCCACCACATCCACGAGGTCCGGCTGCTGGACGTCCACGTAGGCTTCCCGCACCTCCAGGCCGGGCCGCAGGGCGGCGATGGCGTCGCGCAGGGCGTTGACCTCCGCGGCGCCTTGCACGCTGGACGTCCCGTGGGCACAGGCAATCATGATGGGGCTGTTCATAATGGCTAGCGTAACGTTGGAGCCGCCCTGTCCGCCCTCTTTGAATAGACGGGACGCTCCATGACTTTCGCTTTTGACATCGCCCTGGTGTGGCTGGATTTGGCGGGCGTCTTCTTCTTCGCGGTGTCCGGATCCCTCCTGGCAGCCAGGAAACAGTTCGACATCGTGGGCTCCCTGCTGCTGGCCTCCCTGGTCTCATTGGGCGGCGGCGTCATCCGCGACATCATCCTGGCCGCCGGCCCTCCCGCCGCGTTCACCAACCCCGCCTACCTGGCTCCTCCGGTGCTGGCCACCGTCCTGGTCTATTTTCTCTTTTCAAGTGTTCAGCGGTTCACCTCGCTCCTGGTCCTGTTCGACGCCGGCGGGCTGGCCCTCTTCTGCATCACCGGCACACTGAAGGCTTTGTCTTTGGGCATGAATCCGGTGGCAGCCGTCCTGCTGGGGGTTACGACGGCGGTGGGCGGGGGCCTTCTCCGGGACATCACGGCCAATGAGGTGCCCCAGCTGTTCGACCCCAGGGACCTCTACGCCTTACCGGCCTTCAGCGGGGCGGCTTTGACTGCCGTCCTCTGGACTTCGGGTGGCTTTAATGCCCTGACCGCAGGTGCCGTGGCGGCCGTGGTGTTCACCTTCCGGGTCCTTGCCTGGCGCCGGTCCTGGCACATTCCGCTGGCGGTGCACGGGTGGCACCGGCCGGGCGTGGACACGTCCGAATACGGGCGCCGCGATTAGCTAGGATAAGAGCCATGACTGACATGTTCCTCGAGAAATTCCGCGCGCTCGTTCCGAAGTATCTCGAAGACGAATGGCAGGAAGAGGACGGGCTGCCCGCCGACGAGCTTGATGAGGCCCTCACCGAACACCAGTTCCAGGTCCCGCTGGTCCTGCGCGAGTTCTACCTGGCCCTCGGCGGCTGCGAGGACCTCATGGAGGCCTACCACTACTTCTGGGATCCCGAAGAGCTCGAAGTCGATGACGAGGGCTTCCTGATGTTCATGGAGGACGAGGAAGAACAGTTCACCTGGGGCTTCCGCGTAGGCGATCTCAGCGTCCCGGACCCCATCGTCTGGCGGCGGAACAACGCCCGCGGCCAGTGGAAGAACGAAGAGGGAACCTTCTCGGAGTTCGTCTTCGACATGTTCGAGTGGGCCTTCAACGACGAAGAGGACTAGGGCTCCCCGGGCGCTCCGCCTAGCCGTACTAAACGGGGCACTTCGACCCGGACCCGCCGCCTACTAAGCCTGTTCCCTCGGTTTCGTCGCCCAAAGTGCCCCACGACGGCGGCACTTATCGCGTGCCGAAAGCTCCCTGCCGGCACAGTTCCAGTACCGCCAACACCTCGCCCACCATCCGCTCAGGGTGATGGACGACGTCGTCATAGCCGAATCTGAGGCCAAGACGTCCGCCGATGATGGTGGCATTGTTGCGCTTTCGGTCCTTCTTCACTTGCCGTGGCTCCAGATGGGTACTGCCGTCGACTTCCACCGCGAGGCACTCCTCAATAAGGAAGTCCACTTCTCCCACTCCAGGAAGTTCAACATGCCTGCGGACATGGAGCCCCGCCCGCCGGAAGTGGTAGTTGGCCAGTACTTCCAGTATGGAATCCGCCCTAGGGATCAGGCCGTCCAGGACGGACCGGGCGCGGGCATTGCGGTTTCCGGGGAGCTTGCGCCGCAGGAAACCAATAGTCACGTCCCCCCGCTGCGTTGCGCACTGAAGCATGACCAGCGACTCCAGTGGGGGCAAGCAGCGCAACGAATGAATCAGGACGTCGGCCAGGCCCGCGACCGGCAGCCATGGGTGGGGCGGATGGGGGCATCGGCCATGGGTCAGTGTCCCCAGTGGCGTCTTCTTGTGCCCTGGGCTCAGGTGCACAGAACCTGCGTCATGTAGCGTCCAGAGCCGGTACGTGGGGGCGGCCGACAGGCACGTCAGCAGAGCGTTGTGCTGCAGCGCCAGGCCGAACAGGCCAGCCTCCCGCGGCATGCTGTAGATGCCTCGCCGGACCCTCACAATGCGGCCGTCGGTCAGTGCTTTGCCGACGTAAGTTCGGGAAAACCCGGCCACCTGGAGCGTCGAAGCCCGGGCTACGCCGGCCCGCGCCCGGAGAAAAGTCTCAATATCCATGATCCCACGGTGCCCCGTAGCTACGGGAAAAGGGCAGATCCAAGCAGCGCCATGTGGACAAGGCAGCCGCAGCGGGGCACTTCGACACGGACACGCCGTCTCTCCAGCCGGAATGCCCACAGGGCACGGCGATGTGCCCCACAAAGGCTCCGAAAAAACTGTGACACGGCAGTAACAACAGGCTTGCCTTTTGTGACAAACCTGTCATAGACTGTTCACGGATCCGCTAAACGCCTCCGGCGGATCTGATGCGAACGGAGAAATAGCCTCGGTTCAATGCAACGTAATGACTCGTATCGTTGCAGCGGACCGGGGCTATTCCGCGTTAAGCCCAGTTCACGTTTACATCCCAGGTTCATCCCGACGGCACCGCCGCCAGGGAACAGCTTAGCTGGCGCGGTCCACCACAGCCAGGGCGAAGTTGGACAGCGAGGTCTTCACCACACCCTCCGGCAGCGGCGCCAGCGCGGCGATGGCCTCGTCAGCCCAGGCGCGCGCCACTACCCACGACTCTGCAGTCACCGGGTGCTCGCGCAGCCCTGCCACGGCGGCGGCCAAAGCGGAGTCGGAGGTCAGGTCCCCGTCGATCAGTTTCAAGAGTTCGACGGCGGACTGGTCACCCTCCGTGGCAGCCTTGCGCAGGAGCAGGACGGGAAGGGTGGGGACGCCTTCGCGGAGGTCCGTCCCCGGGGACTTGCCGGATTTGACCTTGATCCCGGTGACGTCGATGACGTCGTCCGCGAGCTGGAAGGCCACACCAACCTTTTCGCCGTACTCCACGAGCACTTCCTCATAGCCCTCGTCGGCACCGGCGAAGATCGCGCCCAGCTGGCCGGACGCAGCCACCAATGAGCCGGTCTTGTCAGCAATGACGGACAGGTAGTGCTCCACCGGGTCCTCATCCGGGCGGGGTCCCACGGTCTCGTGGAGCTGGCCCAGGCAGAGCCGCTCGAAGGTGCGGGCCTGGATCCCCAGCGCGCGCGAGCCCAGCTCGGACACCAGGATGGAGGCACGGGCAAAGATGAGGTCTCCCGTAAGCACGGCCACGGAGTTTCCCCACACCTCATGGGCCGTGGGGGCGCCGCGGCGGAACGGGGCCGAGTCCATCACGTCGTCGTGGTAGAGCGTGGCCAGGTGGGTCAGTTCCACCACCACGGCAGCCTGGACCACTGCGGGGAGGGAGGCGTCGCCAAGGTGCGCGCACAGCAACGTCAGCAGGGGACGGATCCGCTTGCCGCCGGCCTCCACCAGGTGGCGCGACGTCGCGTCAGCCAGCGGATCCGAGTTGGCAATGGCTTCACGGAGCTGCTTTTCCACCCGCGCCAGGTTGTTGGTGATAGCGGGGCCCAGCTCGGCGTCCTCCGCGATGGCCGCAAAGCCTGCGGGCAGCTGAAGTCCCGTGGCAATGGCCGTGGTGTTGAGGCTGGGTTCAGCGTCCGGCAGGCCGTGCCCGGCGTGCGTCCAGCTGTGGTCTGCGGAGTTGGTCACGGGTTAACCCTAACTTTATGTTGCGGATACCGCAGATTCGATGCAGATGAGGTGTTTGACGTGGCCGGGACCAACGACTCCAGGACGCGGATGGCCCGGTCCTCGAAACCTCTCGCCGACGGGTCTGTGAGGTTGGCCAGCAGGCGCACCACAAAGCGCATCAGCAGCGGAATGGGCATCCCGGTCCGCAGCGCGAGCTTCATCACCGCAGGCTTTCCGATCAGCGCGGCAAAGGCCCGGCCCAGCGTGAAGTGCGATCCCCACTGGCCACGCACGTAGTCCGCGTACCCTGCCAGGTGCGCATCGGCGTCGTAAGTTCCGGCAGATGCGGAACGCGGAGGGGCGTCAATGATGAACTCGGCTGCGAAGCGAGCGGACTCCATGGCGTAGGAGATGCCCTCGCCGTTGAACGGGGAGACCATGCCGCCGGCGTCGCCCAGCAGCAGGAGGCCCGGCGAATAGTGCGGCGTGCGGTTGAAGCCCATGGGCAGCGCGGCCCCGCGGATCTCCCCTACCTGGTTTTCCGGTGTGAAGCCCCAGTCTGCAGGCATGCCGGCGGTCCATTCGCGCAGGACCTGCTTGTAGTCCAGCCTGCCGAATTCCTTGGACGAGTTCAGGATGCCCAGGCCAACGTTGGACGTGCCGTCGCCCACCCCGAACACCCAGCCGTAGCCGGGGAGCAGATTGCCGTCGCGGCCGGGGAGCTCCAGCCAGCCTTCCATCCAGTCGTCGTCGTGGCGGGGACTCTGGAAATAGGTGCGCACCGCGACGCCGAGGGGGCGGTCGTCGCGCTTCTGGATACCCAGCGATACGGCGGTGCGGGTTGAATTGCCGTCCGCGGCCAGTACGACGTCGGCGTGAAAGTCGCGCGTCTCGCCCGTCTTCCGTCCGGACTCATCCAGGAGCGCTGCGCGGACGCCGGTCACGCGGCCGTCGTCCGACCGCAGCGCCTCGGTGACGCTGTGCCGCTCGAGGATCTCGGCGCCGGCGGCCTGGGCGTGGCGGGCCAGTTCCTCATCGAAGCCCAGGCGCGTACGGATCAGGCCGTACTGCGGAAAGTCGGAGACATCGGGCCAGGGCAGTTCGATGGTGCGTCCGCCCGCGATCAGCCGAAGGCCCTTGTTCCGGCGCCAGCCGTCCTCTTCCGGGTGTGGCAGGCCGAGCTTCTGGATCTCCCGGACGGCGCGCGGGGTGAGTCCGTCGCCGCAGACTTTCTCGCGCGGGAAGCTGGTTTTCTCCAGGACCGTGACATCAATACCGGCTTTGGCCAGGTAATACGCGGCCGTGGAGCCGGCCGGCCCCGCGCCGACGATCAGTACATTCACCGGGTCAGCGCATGATGTTGCGGCGGAGCTTGGCCACGGGGCCCTTTTTCGCGCCGATGGCGGCAGCGGCGCCGTCGGCTGAAGGCTTGAACGCGCGGTGGACCGCCACGATGCCGCCGCTGAGATTCCGGTAGGTGACCTTTTCCCAGCCGGACTCCTGCAGCCAGGCGGCCAGGTGGTCCTGGTCCGGCCAGGCGCGGATGGACTCCGCCAGGTAGATGTACGCGTCCGGGTTGGAGGACACCTTCACGGCGATGGCGGGCAGGGCACGCATGAGGTATTCGGTGTACATGGTGCGCCAGAGCGGGACCACGGGCTGGGAGAACTCGGCGATGACCAGTTTGCCGCCGGGCTTGGTGACACGAGCCATCTCGGCCAGGGCCTTCTTGGGCTCGTTGACGTTGCGCAGGCCGAAGGAGATGGTGCTGGCGTCGAAGGTGTTGTCCGCGAAGGGCAGGTTGGTGGCGTCGCCGGCGATGAAGTCGATGTCCGGGCGGCGGCGCTTGCCCACCTTGAGCATTCCGAGGGAGAAATCACAGGCGATGACATCTATGCCCTCATCGGCATATGGCTCGCTTGACGTGCCGGTCCCCGCAGCCAGGTCCAGCACGCGCTGGCCGCGCGAGACTTCCATGGCCTCCACCACAACCTTGCGCCAGCGGCGGGTCTGCCCCATGGAGAGGACATCGTTGACGACATCGTATTTAGGTGCGACGTCGTCAAACATCGTGGCTACTTCGTCCGGACGCTTATCCAAGGATGCTCGGTTCACTCAGCCATTGTCTCGAACTGGGCAACAATCCCCAACTTTCCCTACCTTCGCCCACCAAAGTCGGCACCTCCGGGGACCCAGCGCGCGGAGTAGTAGTGTTGAGCAATCATGACCAGCACGTTCCGAACCTTGACAGTCCCCCTGGATGAAAAAGCATCTCCCGGGGGGCTGCCGCAGTTTCTGGTCCGGGACGACGTCCTCTGCTGGACGCGACGCGAAGCTGGCCTGGTGGGCTTCGGCGAGATCGCGCGGTTCACCGCCACGGGCCCGGAACGCTTCCTCGAGGCCGACATCTGGTGGCGCCACCTGGTCCTCGAAGCCGACATCACCGACTCCGTGGAACTGCCCGGCACCGGCCCCGTTGCCTTCGGCTCGTTCGCGTTCTCCAGGAAATCCGCCCACGAATCACGGCTGATCGTGCCCGAGATTGTGGTGGGCGTGCGTGACGGCAGAGTCTGGGTCACCCAATTAACGTTCGACGACGGCGAACTCACCGAAACGGGCGCCCTCGCCGCACTCGACCGCTGGCTAAGCGGAGGCAGCGCCTTTCGCTCCGGCGGTTCCGGGGCCGAGGACTCTGGTGACAGCCCGACGCCGGCAGCTGGCTTTGCCGGGGACGGCACCTCCGCCGAGCTGCCCACCGGGGCGGGTGGCGCCGTCGTACGTCCTTTGCCTTTGGCTGCCGGGGCAACGCTGCATACCGGGTCGCTGAGCGAGGAAGACTGGATGGCCGCCGTCGCCGCGGGGGTGGCGGAGATCCGGACCGGTGCCCTGCAGAAATTGGTGCTGGCGCGGGACATCGTGGCCACGGTTCCGTCCGGCGTCAACGCCGCGCAGGTGCTGCGTGAACTGGCCGTCCGGTACCGCGAATGCTGGACGTACGGGGTGGACGGGCTGGTGGGCGCCACGCCGGAGATGCTGATCCAGGTGGAGGGCCGCACCGCCCAGGCACGCGTGCTGGCCGGCACCCTGGACCGCCGCGACGCGCACGGTGAGGCCGGAATTCCCATGGATTATGCCGAGCGGGTCCTGGCCGGGTCCGAGAAGCAACGGCACGAGCACGAGATCGCCATCCAGTCGCTGACATCGCAACTGGCGCCGTTCTCCGAGGCCATGAACGCGCACGACGAACCGTTCATCCTGGAACTGCCCAACGTGTGGCATCTGGCATCTGACGTGAAGGCTGAGCTGGCCGAGGTGGAAGGCCATGTGCCCACGTGCCTCGCCCTGATCAACGCGCTGCACCCCACCGCGGCCGTCTGCGGCACTCCCACGCTGGTGGCGGGCGCCCTGATCCGCGAACTGGAGCACCTGGACCGCGGGCCGTACGCCGGGCCGGTGGGCTGGCTGGATGCGGCCGGCAACGGCGAATGGGGCATTGCGCTCCGCGGCGCCGTAATCGAGGATCCCCATACAGTGCGCTTATATGCCGGCTGCGGCATTGTTGACGGATCGCAGCCTGAAGCTGAGCTGGCGGAGACTTGGGCCAAGTTCCGGCCGATGCTGGAGTCGCTCGGAATTGCCACCTAGTGCCCGGCCCGCGTGCCCAACTGACTAGCAGTTAACGTCGCGAAACCGCGTTTTCGGGACGTTAACTGCTAGTCAGTTGGGTGGGGCCATCGGGGAGGAGCCGAGGCGACGTGTCCGGGATTACAGACATCGCGCCGCCGTCTGAGCTTGATTTCGGCTGTGCTTTAGTTATCCAATAGTGAAACTAAGTTTCGTGTGATGCACATCTCGTAATCGGCGCTACACTATGAACCGATTTAATACCGCATACCCCCTGCAACAAAAGGTAAGAAACATGCAGCTCAAGTCCCTGGCCACGGCCAAAATTGCCGCCAAGGCAGCAGCAATCTTCGCCGCCGGTGCCCTCACCCTCACGGCATGCGGCGGCGGATCCACCCCGGCAGCGTCCGAGGGCGGTGTCCAGCTCATCAATTCCGGCAAGCTCACTGTCTGCTCGGATGTCCCCTACGAGCCCTTCGAATTCCAGAAGGACGGCAAGACAGTTGGCTTCGACATCGACATCGCCAACGAGGTTGCCAAGGACCTGAACGCCGAACTGAGCGTTGTGGACAGCTCCTTCGAGGCCATCGAGACCGGCACAGCACTCACCCAGTGCGACGTTTCCATCTCTTCGATCTCCATCACGGAAACCCGCAAGTCGGTTATGGATTTCTCCGACCCGTACATGGACGATGACCTCACCCTCGTGGCCACCACGGCATCCGGGATCACGGACATCAACAGCGCCAAGGGCAAGAAGGTGGGCGTCCAGCAGGCCACCACCGGCGCCAAGTACGCAGCGGAAAACGACATCGACGCCCAGCAGTTCGAAGACAGCGGTCTCCTGATCCAGGCTCTCCTGGCCGGCACCATCGACGCCGCCCTGGGCAACCAGTCAATCCTCGCCTACGCCATCAAGGATGATCCCAGGTTCGTGCGCGTGGAGGACTACGCCACCGGCGAGAAGCTGGGAATCTCCATCAAGAAGGGCAACTCCGCCATGGTCGATAAGGTCAACGGCACACTCAAGCGCCTGACCGACGACGGTTCGCTGGCGAAGTTCGAGACCACCTGGTTCGGCGAGACCGCCAAGTAGCCCGGCGCTTTCGGACTGAAACCTAAGCAGCCCTGAGAATCACGCCGCTGGGGCCCCGCACGAGCTGTACCGCAGTCCGTCCGGGGCCTCAGCCACGCACAACGAATGTGAGCACCCCATGGCAATGACCGCACGTCAACGGGCCAGAGTGAGCCTGTATGTCCAGGCCGGAATATTCATCGTGGCAGTGGCCGCCCTGATCCTGGCCACAGACTGGAAGACAGTCGGCAACAGCGTCTTCAACTTCGGCAAGATCGGCCCGATGTTCCCGGACATCCTCCTGGTGGGCCTGAAGAATACCCTGATCTACACGTTTCTGGGCTTCGTTGTGGGCCTCTCCGGTGGCCTCCTGCTGGCCCTGATGAAGCTGTCCAGTTTCCCGCTGTACCGCTGGATCGCCACCGGCTACATCGAATTCTTCCGCGGTATACCGGCGCTTCTGGTGTTCATCGCTTTCGGCTACGGTGTTCCGCTGGCCTTCGGTGTCTCCTGGAACGTCACTGTGGTGGTGATGGTCTCGCTGGGCATGGTGGCCGCGGCCTATATCGCCGAGACGCTCCGCGCCGGCCTGCAGGCGGTGCCCAAGGGCCAGCTGGAAGCCGCACGTTCGCTGGGTATGCCGCAGTGGCGGGCCATGGTGTCCATCGTCATTCCGCAGGCCTTCAAGATTGTGCTGCCGCCGCTGACCAACGAGGTCATCCTCCTGACCAAGGACTCCTCGCTGATCTACGTGCTGGGCCTGACTGCTTCCCAGTACGAGCTCACCAAGTTCGGCCGGGACGGCATCTCCAGCCTGGGCGCTGGCCTCACACCGCTCCTGGTGGCCGGTGCCTTCTACCTGGTGATCACCATCCCGCTGAGCCTCCTGGCCCGGAAGTTCGAAAGCCGCTCCGCGCGGACCAAGCGATAGGCAGGGAAGACAATGAACGACGTCGAAAACAACTCGCGCGGCGCTGCCGGGACTGTACGCGCAGCCGGTGTATCCATCACGGACCTCCGCAAGTCCTACGGCACCAATGAGGTCCTCAAGGGCATCAGCTTGGATGTGGCCCCGGGTGAGGTGGTGTGCCTGATCGGCCCGTCCGGCTCCGGCAAGTCCACCCTGCTGCGCTGCGTCAACCTTCTGGAGCAGCCCAACGAAGGCGCCATTCACGTGGGCGGCTTCGAAGCCACGGACCCGGATGTGGACATCGACAAGATGCGCCGCAAGGTGGGCATGGTGTTCCAGCAGTTCAACCTTTTCCCGCACCTTGATGCCAAGCGGAACTGCACCATCGCCCAGACCAAGGTGCTCAAGCGCTCCCAGGCCGAGGCGGACGAGGTAGCCCAGCGCAACCTGGATCGCGTGGGGCTGGGTCATCTGTCCGACCGTTTCCCGGACCAGCTTTCCGGTGGGCAGCAGCAGCGTGTGGCCATCGCCCGGGCGCTGAGCATGGACCCGGAACTGATGCTCTTTGACGAGCCCACGTCCGCCCTGGACCCCGAGACCGTGGGCGACGTCCTCTCGGTCATGCGCAACCTCGCCAAGGAGGGCATGACCATGCTGGTGGTGACCCACGAGATGGGCTTCGCCCGCGAAGTGGCGGACCGCGTGGTGTTCATGGACGGCGGGGTGGTGGTGGAGGAAGGCGTGGCCGAGCAGGTCGTCAGCGCCCCCACCCAGGCCCGCACCAAGGAATTCCTCCGCCGGGTGCTCGACCCGACGCACATCGAGATCGAGGAGTAGCCCGCTCCCTCCCGATTTCGGCGCGCAAATTACCTAGCGCGGCGCAAATTCCCTGCCGCTACCGGAATACCGGTGGCGGCAGGGAATTTGCGCGTCACAGGGTGTTACGAGCGTCGAAATCCGCAGAACGGGCACGACGGCGGGGCACCCCGGCCGCTGCGAGCATGCGTTCCAGCTTCCCCGGCTCCATCAGGTCAGACCAGTCCCACCTCACGACGTTGGTCCCAGTGGCCCGGATCCGGTTCTCACGCTTCTTTTCGGCCACCACCGCCTGCGATGCCGTCCGACCCTTCAGGAACTCGGGTTTGACATACTTCTCCAGGCCATCGAATTCACCAACAACCTTGGCCCGCTTCCAGTAGAAGTCGGCGTACCCCACAAGGCCATCCGTGCCGTGAATCGCGTGCTGCAGGACCGGGGCCTCGAAGCCGGCTACGTGGATCAGCGAGCGGCTGTAAGACTCCCCCGCCGAACCAGACAGTGGATCCGCGAAGGCCAAAGCCGCACGAATCCTCCGCCCGGCCGCCGAGGAGTAGTTCGATCCGATGCCGGCCACAAGGTCCTCCTTAGTCAGGGCCGGCAGTCCCAGGGTGCGATCCGGCTTCAGCACATGGTCCAGGGGCGCAGCCGCCTCGCTGAACGGCGTGAACGCGGCAAGATCCAGGACAGTGCGGATGCGGCCGGTGACGAGCAGGCCCTCCCGCTGGACGACGGTCAGACCCGACGGCTCAGCGAAGTGGCGGCTGACTCCGGCGCGGGACCTGCCGCCGTCGTTCTTCCCTGTCAGCGCCTGAACCGGGTGGTCCAGGCCGATGGTGGGAATTCCCCAAACACTGGCCGCGGAGTGACGAGCGAAGACGGTGGGGCGTTCGAATGTTTCTGCCGCGGCCTGGACGCGGAGCCGGTACTGTTCCCACGGCTTCAGGCCCCTCCAGACGTGCCCGTCGGTGTAGATGCCGTGCCGGATCCGGACAAGGGCTCCGGCTTTCACCTGCTTGGCCAGTTCATTGGCGGTCAGCCCATGCTGGACGCGGTCGCGGGCCATGAGAAGGGGCGGAAGGTCTGCCATACACCGAAGATGCCACCTGCGAGTCCAGGTGGACAGGTCCAGGCGCCGATATGTGGAGAACGGCCTACCCACTGTCGACGCGACTCTTCGTTTTCGACACGCACCAATTCTCGCGCGCCCGGAATCTGGGCCGCGGGAGGAAATATCCGAGTCGCCTGGTTCGCGCCGCGTCCTCAGGGCGCGGCGGTCAGCCCGCGAGGACTCCGGCGACTGCTGCGGCCACCGCTGCCTTGATACCTGCGTGGAGGGCGCGCAGGCCGTGCCGGTCCGTGCGTACCTCGATGATGCTGCGGCCTTCGATCGGGGCGGCGAGCGCCTCGGCGAGTCCCGCCGTCGTACTTACCGAGCAATGCCCGACGCCGTACGCTCCGGCGAGTGCCGCGATGTCCACTGAGTGGGGGGTGCCGAAGAGCCGCTCGACGGCGTCCCCGTACCGTCCGGATTCCTCCACTGCACCGTGTTCGAGCAGCCCGAAGATGGCGCCGCCGGAGTCGTTGAGCACCACGATCCGGAGCCGGGGTTCGTCCTCGCCGGAGCCGAGGAGGAGGCCGCCGGCGTCGTGGAGGAAGGTCACGTCCCCCAGCAGGACGGTGGTTTCCTGGCGGCCGCCCAGTGCGATTCCGGTGGCGGTGGAAATGGTGCCGTCGATGCCGGCGACCCCGCGATTGGCATACACCGTGGCCGCAGGTTCAGGGGCAGGCAGGCCGGCCAGGTCCACGTCCCGGATGCCGTTGGACGAGCCCAGGAACAGCTGCCCACGGGAATGCTTCCACACGAGTGAGCCGACGGCGGGACCCGTCGCCGGAGCTGGACCGGTGCCGGCGGTCGGCCCGGTGGCGTTGGACTCCCCGCCGCCGGACTCACCCAGCACGCTGTCCAGCGCGTGTTGGGCGGCAGATCCGGCCAGCAGCCAGGCATCAAGCCACGCAGCCGGTCCGCGGCCGGCAAATTCCGCAAGGTCGGCGAGGCCCTCCAGCGGGAGTTCGGTGCGCCGTCCGGGCTCGTGCCACGCCACCGGGACCGGCTGGTAGACGGCGGACGGCACATCGGCGCGGGCCAGCAACGCTGCAACAGGCCGGGAAAGCGTGGGCCGGCCGAACAGCACCACCCGCTCGACCGGCAGCGAGGAGGACGGCCCAAAATGCTCCAGCAACAACCGGTACGGGCCCACGGCATTCGGCCCGAAGCGCGCGTTTGACGAAGGCTCAGCCAGTAGCGGCAGCCCGTGGGCGCGGGCGAACGCCTCGGCGACAGGGCCGGCGTCGTGCCCTGCAACCACAACGGTGCGCCGCTCCGGCAGGCCCTCCGAGGCGGGCGGCAGGTTCATGGTGAGAGGCTGGGTGCCGATCCGGAAGCGCTGCCGCTGCGCCGCCGTCGGGAGCTGCTCCTCCGGGGAGGGAATCAGCGGGTCACGGAAGGCGAGGTTCAGCTGGACAGGCCCGGGGGCGAGGTCCGAGAACGCGCCGGTGGCAGCGGAGAGGGCCGTCTCCACCGCGCGCAGCGGACTGCTTCCGGCCGGGACATCGGCAGCGAACCGCACGTGCTCGCCGAACAGGTCCAGCTGGATGGTGGTCTGGTTGGCGCCGGTGCCGCGCAGCTCCTCGGGCCGGTCAGCGGACACTACCACCAGCGGGACCGCTGCGTGGTTGGCCTCCATCACGGCCGGCATCAGGTTCCCGACGGCAGTCCCGGACGTGGTGAGGACAGCCGTCGGTGTGCCGGTGGACAGTGCCAGTCCCAAAGCGGTGAACCCGGCACTCCGCTCGTCGATCCGCACCAGCAGCTCCACGCGTCCGGCCGCCGACGCCTCAGCCAGCGCATACGCCATGGGTGCCGAGCGCGAACCCGGTGAGACCACCACGTACTGGACACCGCCGTCGATCAGGGCGTCGACGGCGATCCGCGCCGCTGCCAGCGAACCCAGCGGGAGCGGGGCGGACGTTTCGGCCCCAGACGTGTCAGAGGCGTCCGGGGACGGGTCATTCAGCGAAGTCACCGACCCAGTCTGCCACCATCCAAAACGCTCTCTCACTTTTCGCGCCGAAATCAGGAACGCTCTCTCACCTTTGGTCGCGAAACGCAAGCGCTACATGTTCTCCGGCGTTCCGATCCCCAACAGGTCCAGCCCGTCAGACAGCCTGTGGAGGACGAGTGAGCACAGGGCAAGCCGGGACGCGCGAACGGACTCCTCTGCCTTCAGCACCGGGCATTGATCGTAGAAGGACGTGAACAGCTGCGCCAGTTCGAACAGGTAGGCGCATAGCCGGTGCGGCTCGAGCAGTTCGCCCACCCTCCGCAGCGTGGCACCGTACTCCAGGAGGTGGAGGGCCAGCGCACGTTCGGCGGGGTCGACGACGGCGATCGCACCCGCCGCCGTCGGCTCGCCTTCCGCTCCGGTTGGGCTGGAAACGCCGGCTTTTCGAAGGATGGACCGGATGCGTGCGGCGGCGTACTGCACATAAGGGCCGGTATTGCCGGTGAGTGCCAGCATGCGGTCGAAGTCGAACACATACTCGGTGTCGTGACCCACCGAGAGGTCGGCGTATTTGACGGCGCCCATGCCCACTTGGCGGGCGGTGACGGCGCGCTCCTCCTCGGAGAGATCGGGGCGGCTGGCATCAACCACAGCACGGGCGCGGTCCACGGCCTCCTCCAGCAGGGCCATGAGCTTAACCGGTGTGCCGGAGCGCGACTTGAGGATCTTGCCGTCCTGACCCAGCACGTTGCCGATCTGCACGTGGGTTGCCTCAACCGTGTCCGGAAGCCAACCGGCCTCGCGGGCCGTTTCCATGACCATGCGCAGGTGGACGTTCTGCGGTGCTCCCACCACGTAGAGGATGCGGTCGGCGTGGAGTTCCTGGACGCGGTACCGGACGGTCGCCAGATCCGTGGTGGCGTAGCCGTACCCGCCGTCGGACTTCCGGATGATGAGCGGCAGTGGCTCGCCGTCCCGGCCTTTGAAACCGGCCGGGAATGTGCAGAGCGCCCCTTCGCTCACACGTGCGAGACCGGCCTCCTCCAGTTCCTGGCACAGCTGTGCTAAATGGGGATCGTAGGAGCTTTCGCCGGCGATGTGGTCGTCCTCGAGGCTGACTCCGAGCGTCGAGTAAATGGCGTTGAAGTACAGCTTCGAGTGGTCCACCAGCCGGCGCCAGACGGCCAGGGTCTCTTCGTGGGCCGACTGAAGTGACACGACGCGAAGGCGAGCCCGCGTGGCGAAGTCGGCGTCGCCGTCGAACTTTGCCCGCGCTGCCTGATAAAACGCGCTGGGATCATCAACCAGAAGGGCACCGTCCGGCGAATCCTCTCCGACCTCCAGCCAGTGCTCGATCAGCATGCCAAACGGCGTGCCCCAGTCGCCGATGTGGTTTTGCCGGATCACGGTGTGGCCCAGGGCCTCGAGGATCCGGACCAAGCTGTCGCCCACCACGGTGGTGCGGAGATGCCCGACGTGCATTTCCTTCGCAACGTTTGGGGAGGAATAGTCGACGACGACGCGCTGGGCTTGCGCCCCCGGGCCGCCGCCCGTCGGGGTACTCTCCGCTTTGGTGGCGGCTGAGTTGAGCAGCTCTTCGATCCAGGTGCCGTCGAACGTAAGGTTGATGAAGCCCGGGCCGGATATCTCGACGCTGTTGCAGATGCCGTCGAGCTTCAGGGCCTCGACGATCCGTGCTGCGGCATCCCGCGGCGGCACGCCCACCTTCTTGGCGAGGGACATGGCTGCATTGATCTGGATGTCCGCGAACTGCGACGGCCGGACCACGGGATCGGTGTCGCGGAACTCCTCGCCGAACGCTTGGGCAATGGCTGCTTGGACTCTGGGGACAACCATCTCGGCCGGATTATTCACAAGCTCAAATTATCAGTCCCTTCCCTCTGCGACGTGCCGCCCCACAGGCGACGCTCTCTCACTTCCTGCCGTGGTGCCGATATGGGTGAGAGAGCGTCCCCAAAAAGCCGACCAAAAGTGAGAGAGCGTCGATAGTGGAGAGCCGGAGCGAGGTGCTAGCTATCGGTGCGGAACACCTGGATCACGGACGGGCGCGGGGCGCGCGCCTGGCCGGGAGCCGGCGTCGTACCAGCCGGGACGTAGTCCGGGAAGAAGGAGACCTGCTTCGCAAACGTGCCGTCCTCACCCGGGTGCTGCACGGCGACGAAGACGGTGCGCTCGTCGTCGTGGATGATCGGCCCGCAGGTTTCGGCGTCGCGCGGCACGGCGAGGAACTGCTCCACCTTGCCACGCTCGGCGCCGTCCAGGGTGACCTTGAACAGGCCGTCCGCGCGGCCGATGCCCGAGGGTGCGCCGTCCGTGGAGATCCAGAGGTTGCCCACGGAGTCGAACGCAAGGTTGTCCGGGCAGGAGATGGGCGAAACCTTGTCCGTGGGGAAACCGGAGAAGTAGGTGAAGTCGCCCTGGGCCGGATCACCGCAGACCATGAGCAGGTTCCACGTGAAGCTAGTGGAGGTCTGGTCCCCGGTTTCGGTGATTTCCACGATGTGGCCGTCGCGGTTCTGGTTGCGCGGGTTCACCTCGTTGGCGCCTTCGTTTGAGCCGACACCACGGTTGGAGTTGTTGGTGCAGGCCACGTAGACCTTGCCGGTGTGCAGGCTGGGCTCCACATCCTCGGCACGGTCCATCTTGGTGGCGCCACCCTTTTCATTGGCAGCTTTGTCGGCCGCCAGCCGGGTGTATACGAGGACTTCCTCAACGCTCATGCCGTCGATGGCGGACTTGCCGTCCACCACTAGCGGCAGCCATGCGCCGATGCCGTCAAATGCGCCGTCGTCCGGGAGATCGCTGTCCTTGAAATCCGGCGAGTTGCCCGTGAACTGGGCGACGTACAGGTTACCGGCGGAGAGCAGCGTCATGTTGTGCTTGCGGTCGCCCTCGCGGTACTTGTCCTTGGAGACGAACTTGTAGAGGTAGTCAAAACGCTCGTCGTCGCCGGAATAGGCCACCACGTGCCCGGACTCGGAAATGATCACGTTGGCGCCCTCGTGCTTGAAACGGCCCAGCGAGGAGTGCTTCTTCGGGGTGGACGTGGGATCGAACGGGTCAACTTCCACGATCCAGCCGAATCGGTTTGCCTCGTTCTGGTAGCCCTCATTGCGGGTGTCCCAGCGCGGATCGTCCATTTCCCACTTGCGCGCGGTGGCGTTCGAGGTCAGGCCGTACCGCTTGTCGCTCGCGGACGTGCCCGGTGCGACGAAGTAGCCCTGGAAGTTTTCCTCACCGGAGAGGATGGTGCCCCACGGGGTGGTGCCGCCCGCGCAGTTGCCCAGCGTGCCCTTGATGAAACGGCCTTCCGGGTCCTTTACTGTCTTGACGAGTGAGGATCCGGCAGCCGGGCCGGTGAGCTCGTAAACCGTGTTGTTCAGGTAGCGGCGGTTCAAAGGCGCGCCCTTAACGTAGTTCCACGGCGTGTTCTTGTTCTTCCGCTCCAGCTCCACCACGGACAGACCGTGCGCGGCTGCCCCCACAGCACGCTGCTGCTCGGCCGGCATGGTGGCCGGGAACATGATGGCGTCGTTGGTGTATTCGTGGTTGGCGAACAGCACCGCGCGGCGGCCCTTGCTTCCCGGGATCTCCAGGATGTCCGTGTAGTCGTTGTTGTAGCCGAACTGCTGTTCCTGGGCCGCTGCGGTCTGGTTGTTCAGGTCAAAGGCCGGAGCGTCGTTGAAGATCGGGTCACCCCAGCGGATCACTGGCTGCCAAGTGAAGCCTTCCGGCACGGTAACGGCGTCGACGGAAGCGTCAATCGACGGGATGGCCGTGAACTGCAGCTTCGACTGGCCAAAGCCCTCCTTCGCGGCCTTCGAGAGGCCGGCGGCGCTTGCCGGTTCCGCGGAGGTCACTGCGTTGCCAAGTACGACGGCGAGCGCACCGGCGGCGCCGAAGCCCAGGGCGGCGCGGCGGGACATCGTGGCAGAGGCGATGTCACGGAAGTAGCTGTTGGAGCTGGTGTTGCAGACGTCCCCGGCGCAGGCGTTGTCGCACTTCAGAGCGCAGGTGACGGCGCTTCGCTTGCCCTTCGTGTGGCCCAGCATGGGCAGAAGGTTGAACTTGCGGGCTGTCGTTTCAGACATGGGGGTGCCTTCCAAGGAATCCGATGCGGTCCCGCCCACCCTGTCAGCCGGTTCCAACGTCCAGCCGTCAGCCAGATGAAGTTCCGGTGAAGCCGAGGTGACCTGCAGGAGGTGCGAGAGGGTTCCCCGAAAACGTGCGAAAAGTGAGAGAGCGTCCGGAAGAAACCCGCGGGAAGTGAGAGAGCGTCAGTGGGAGGCGAGGAGGGCGTGGACGCGCCGGAGGCGGTCCAGCCACCAGACCCGGCGCTCGGCCGAAGCCGCAAACTGCTCCAGCAGCCCGGCGTCGGCGTGCACGTCGCGGAGGCGGATGGCGCCGTCGTCGGCCACCAGCGGATCGGTGGTGACGTCCGACTGAAACAGCGACACCGTCCCCAGCCCGCACGCATACGGCAGGTCCGGCAGCGCGGCAGCCAAAGCCAGCCCGGCACGGATCCCCACGGACGTGTCCAGGGCGGAACTTACGACGGCGGGCAGCCCGGCCTGCGCCACGATGTCCAGCGCCCGCCGTACTCCCCCCAGCGGCGCCACCTTGACCACGATCAGGTCGGCCGCGCCGGCGCGCGCCACGCGGAGGGGGTCGGATTCCTTGCGCACGCTTTCGTCGGCCGCGATCAGCACCGGCGTCCCGGCTGCCCGCAACTGGCGGCGCACCTCGGCGAGCCCCTCGATGGTGGGAACGGGCTGCTCGGCGTATTCAAGCCCGACGGCGGCGAGCCGGGTGAGTGCCTCAATGGCCTGCCTCACTTCCCAGCCGCCGTTGGCGTCCACACGGATAGCGGCGTCCGGCAAGGCGGAGCGGACGGCGGCGAGGCGGGCGGCGTCGTCGTCGAGGGTCTGGCCGCGTTCCGCCACCTTGACCTTGACGGCGTCCACTCGGCCGAAGCGGGCCAGGATCTCCGGGACACGGTCCGCGGAAACGGCGGGCACGGTGGCGTTGACGGGGATGCTGGTCCGGAGCGGTTCAGGGAAGCCGTGCCAGCCGGCCTCGACGGCGGACGCGAGCCAGCGGGCGGCCTCGGCGTTGGCGTACTCGGGGAACGCACCGAACTCGCCCCACCCGACGGGACCGTGAAGCAGCATCACCTCGCGCTCCAGGATGCCGCGGAACTTCACCCGCATGGGCAGGCTCACCACGTGCGCGGCGGCCAGCAGCTCGTCCAAGGGCGGGAGCTCCAGCGGCGGGAGCTCCAAGGGCGGGACTCTGAGCGGCGGCAGGGCGTCGTCGGCGGGCATGCGTTTCACTGTACCGGCAGCCGCCGAAAGGGCGCGGCAAACCCTAGATCCATCTGTTGCGCTTGAACGTCCAGTACAGGCCGATGCCCAGGGCCACCATCAGGCTCAAGGCCATCGGGTAGCCGAAGATCCAGTCGAGTTCGGGCATGGTGCGGAAGTTCATGCCATAGATGGTGCCCACCAGCGTCGGGGCAAACAGGATGGCGGCCCAGGACGAAATCCGCTTCACCTGCTCGTTCTGGGCGATGCTGGATTCGGTCAGCTTGCGCATCTCGTCGTTCTGCCGCTGCGCCACCAGGGCTGCGTTGACGGCCAACGCGTTCTGCAGCAGGGCGCGGAAGGATGCCACCCGCTCGTTCAGCCGGAGCACGTGGTCCAGGACGTCGCGGAAGTGGTCCTGCAGCTCTGGCCCGGGCTG
Organism: Arthrobacter pascens; assembly: GCF_030815585.1. Lineage (NCBI taxonomy): Bacteria > Bacillati > Actinomycetota > Actinomycetes > Micrococcales > Micrococcaceae > Arthrobacter > Arthrobacter pascens. The sequence continues at coordinate 759,416 of NZ_JAUSWY010000001.1, read as the reverse complement.
GCGCTCCGGGGTTCCGGCCATCAGCGCCTGCAGGATTCCCACCAACGGGCTGGTGGCGCGCTGGAAGGTGATGACCTGGCGGGACAGTTCGTAGATCCGGCGCGACACCTCCGGATCCCCGTCGAAGAGATCGTCCTCGATCTCGTCAACATCGTTCTCCAGGCCGGCGGCAACCGGTTCATATTCATCCACCACCTGGTCGAGGATGCCGTACAGCACGGCGTCAGGCCCCAGCCCCAGGAACTCGGGCATGGCTTCCATCCGGCGGCGCACCCTGGCGAGGTCCGGCGATTCGGCGTGCCGGACAGTCACTACATAATCCTCGCCAACGAACACGTGGATCTCGCCGAAGTCCACCTTCTCCACGTCGTCGAGGTAGCGGGCCGGGCGCAGCACCAGGAACGCGCATTCGCCGTAGTGCTCCAGCTTGGCGCGCTGGTGTCCGGCCAGCGCATCCTCGACGGCGAGGGAGTTGAGGTCGAACTCTTCAGCCACGGACCGGAGTTCATCCGCATCCGGCCGGTAAAGTCCGATCCACGCCATCCCTTCGCGTTGCCGGAGGACAAAGTACGTCTCGTCCAGGCTCGCGGGATCGGCGGTCCGCCGGCCGTCCACGTACACCGCGTTGTCAATGATGGCCACCGCAATGCCTCCTTTGGACGGGTACAGGACAGGGATCCCTCTGGCTGTGACGTTAGCCCCTCTGCGGCCACACGCCAACAGGCCTTCCAATGCATATCCATATGGGTATACAATCGCGGTATGGCACGGGCAGCAACAACAGCGGATGCGTTCAACGCGGTGGCTGAGCCCCGCCGTCGGGAAATCATGGACGCCCTCACCCACGGCGAGCGCCCGGTCAATGAACTCGTGGAACTCCTGGGACTCGCCCAGCCGCACGTCTCCCGGCACCTGAGGGTACTGCGCGAGGTGGGCGCCGTGGACGTGCGGGACGAAGGCAGGCAGCGCCTCTACCGGCTCAACCCACAGGCTCTGAAGCCCATCCACGACTGGGTCTCCAGCTACCAGCACCTCTGGTCCGTACGGTTCGAGCTGCTGGAGGACGTGCTGGATGACCTCAAACAGGAAGACACGCACAGCCAAGAAGGAGCAGGGCAATGGCACAGGCAAGCAGCGGCACCATGGACGTCACCTTCCCCAGTGATGAGGAAATCCTCATCACCCGCACCGTCAACGCACCCAGGCACCTCGTCTACAGGGCCTGGACCACGCCCGAGCTCGTCAGGAAGTGGTGGCCCGGCCGGCGGGGCGAGGTGACGGTGGCCGAGATGGACTTCCGCGTGGGCGGTGCGTGGCGTTACGTCATGGTGGCGCACGGCGAATTCGAGGTGGCTTTCCACGGGACCTACCAGGAGATTGTGCCCAACGAGCGCATCGTCAACACGGAGGTGATGGAGATGCCGGGCGCGCCGCAGGACAGCGAGGAGGGGGCCGTGGTCAACACCGTCACGTTTGAAGAGGCCGACGGCGGCGCCACCACGATCAGTATCCGCACCAACGCGGGCAGCAAGGAAGTCCGGGACATGATTGCGCAGTCCGGCATGGAGGGCGGCGTGCGCGAGCAGTTCGAGATCATCGAGGAGCTGGCGGCGTCACTGGCCTGACGTCACCCCAGGCCCAACTGACTCGCAGTTAACGTCGTGAAACGCGCAAATGAGGACATTAAATGCGAGTCAATTGGGCCGGCGGGGCGCCCGCACGTTGAGTGATGTAACACTTGTTACAATTTTACGTGTGACTTCCTTAGAACAGGTTTCCTGGCTGGTGATGCTCGTCCAGGTTCCGTCGGAGCCGTCGCGGCACCGCGTAGCTGTCTGGCGTGAGTTGCGGCGCTTCGGCGCTGTCCCGGTCGGCCAGGGCGCCTGGACCGCGCCCGATGTTCCTGCCTGCCGAGAGGGCGCGAAGAAGGCCAAGGAGCTCGCCCGTACGGGGAACGGCGAGCTGCTGCTGTTCACCACCGGACCGGCCGACGACGACGCGTCCAGGCTGCGCGAGCTCTTCAACGCCGCGCGCGCGGACGAATGGACAGAGTTCGTCGCGGACTGCGGAAAGTTCACCGACGAAATTGCCAAGGAAATAGCCAAGCAGCAGTTCACTCTGGCTGAACTCGAGGAAGAGGAACAGAGCCTGGACAGGCTGCGGCGCTGGTTCCGCGCCGTCAGAACCAAGGACGTGTTCGGCAGCCCTTCGGCCGCCAGCGCCGACCAAAAACTCGCTGCCTGCACTGAAGCCCTGGACGGTTTTGCCGCGCTCGTCTATGGCGAGGTGCACTCGTGACCGCTGCCGGCTCTCAAGCCCAAGCTACTCGCACATCGTCTGCCCCCTTGTACGCCGCCGGATTCGTCACCGCGTTCGGAGCCCACAGCATCGCCGCCGGCCTGGGCGCGCAGAGTGAAAACATCGGCCTCACGCTGCTCAATCTGGGCATCCTCCTCGCGCTGTACGACGTCTCCGAGGTCTTTCTCAAACCCGTCTTCGGCGCACTCAGCGACAGAATCGGCGCCAAACCCGTAATCGTCGGCGGGCTTGCAGCCTTTGCAGTGTTGTCGCTCATTGGCCTTTGGGCGGCGGACCCGCTCATGCTCGCGCTGGCCCCGCTCGGCCAAGGTGCCGCCGCATCTGCGTTCTCGCCGGCGTCGTCGGCCATGGTGGCGCGGCTGGCACGCGGCGGGAAAGCGGGCACGTACTTCGGCAGGTACGGGTCCTGGAAGAGCCTCGGCTACATCATCGGGCCGCTGCTGGGGGCAGGCCTCATTTGGGCCGGCGGGTTCGCCCTGCTGTTCGGAACGCTGTCCGTACTCGCCGCCGCCACGGCATTGTGGGTCCTGCTGGCCGTGCCCCACCTGGAACCCCTCCCCCGCCAGCGCTACACCGTGCTGGACCTGGCACGCCAGATCGGGGAACGGCGGTTTCTCGTCCCCACACTGGTGCTGGCGGCATCGACGGCGGCGCTCGGCGCGGCGGTCGGCTTCCTCCCGGCGCTGGCCACCCGGCACGGCCTGGACGCCGTCGCCGGCACGGCAGCGGTCAGCCTCCTGGCTCTCGGCTCGGTGCTCACGCAACCGCGGATCGGCAGACTGCGCGACCGGCACAGCATCAGCGACAACCAGGGCACGACGGCGGGACTCCTCCTCATCGCATCAGGCGTCGCCCTGCTGGCTGTCGCCCCGGGAGCGGTCACCATCTTCATCGCAGCGGCGGCGATCGGCGTCGGCGTCGGCGCGGCCACGCCCCTCGGTTTTGCGCACCTGGCGGACACCACCCCGCCGGAGCGCATGGGCCGCACGATGGGGTCCGCCGAACTGGGCCGGGAACTGGGCGACGCCGGCGGGCCCTTGCTGGTGGGCGGGCTCGCCACACTGACGGCGCTGCCGTTCGGCCTTGGCGCCCTTGCGGTGCTGATAGCGGCGGCCAGCCTCCCCCGCCTCGCCCCGGCGAAACCACCCCTCCCCAAGTAACTCGCACATAACGTCGTCATTCCGCGGTTTCACGACGCTAAATGCCAGTCAGTTGGGGAAGGGGAACGCGGAAGTCCACACCCTCCTCACACGCGTTAGGTAGACTGCAGGGAATACCGCAAGACGGAGGGTCTATCCATGCAGCGCAAAGCCACCGCCCTGGACGTTGCCAAGAGGGCAGGGGTTTCCCGGAGCGCCGTCTCGCTGGTCCTCAACGGCCGCGGCGACGGCAATGTGGCCAAGGAAAGCCAGGACCGCATCCGGCGGGCCGCCGTCGAACTCAGCTACTCCCCCAACCCCATTGCCCTGAGCCTGCGGAACCAGCGGACACGGATGATCGGCATCGTGTCCGACCACGTCGTGGTCAGCGCCTTTGACGGGAACATCATTGGCGGGGCCGACGACGTCGCGCGCAGCCGCGGCTTTGTCACCGTGGCGATGGACACCGAGTTTGACGCCGCCCGGGACGAGAGCGCCGTGGAGACCCTCCTGGACCGGCAGGTGGACGGCCTCATCTACGTCACGGAGGGCCTGAAGCCGCTGGACGTGCCGCCCGGCATGCTGCGGGTCCCGTCCGTTCTGGCCAACTGCTACGACAACGCCCCGGTCCCGGCCCTCCCGCACATGATCCCGGACGAAGTGCGTGGCGGCAGGGAGGCCACCAACCATCTGCTGGAGCTGGGCCACCGGGATATCGCGCTCCTGGCCGGCGCCGCCGGATCCGCCGCCGCACCACTCCGCGTCGCCGGCTACCGCGAGGCCTTCGCCGAAGCCCGCCTGGATGTCCGGGAGGACTGGATGAGCTGGGTGGGCTGGGACATCGACGGGGGTTTCCACGGCGCCATGAAGCTGCTCGACGGGGTGTCCCCCGCCGAGCGCCCCACCGCCATCATGTGCGCCAACGACCGGGCCGCCATCGGGGTCGCCCTTGCCGCCGCCCGCCTGGGACTCAGCGTGCCGGGCGATCTCTCGATCATGGGCTACGACGACGAATCCCACGTCGCCGACACCATGGTCCCAACCCTGACCACCATGGCCCTGCCGCTCCGGGAGATGGGCGCCGCGGCCATGACGGCGCTGCTGGCCCAGATCGAAGGCCCAGGAAAATCCGAGGGGCACGGAAAATCCGAGGGCCCCGGGATTCCGGTGGGCCCCGGAATTTCGGAGAACGGACGAGCCGCAAGCCTGGAGACCCTGGCCCCTTGCCGGCTCGTGATCCGTGAATCGACCGGGCCAGCAGCCCACCGCTGACGGCGGCACCGATACCGGCGTCGCCCCGGCAAGTGCACCGCCCGGCCAAGTGCCCTACTCCGGTTGGGTCAGCTCCCAGACGTCGGCCTGCGCGAGGCCCGGAAGCTCCAGGTGCCACTCTTCGCCGGGTTGCGGGTAGGCGCGGACGGTGGTCGCCACCGAGCCGGTGCGGTATACCTCCACCAGGGACGCATCCACGAACACGCCTAGTTCCTCCCCCGGCGCCAGCCTTCCGCTGAACACAATCTGCCTGGGCGCCGCTGAGGCACCCGGGGAACCGGCGCCCGCTACCAGTGAAAGTTCGACGACGGCGTCGCCCGCCGGCGCAGCCACGTCGCCGGAGCGCGTGGTCGCCGCGGTTTCGGTCGCCGCAGCTTCGGGCCGCGCGGTCACCACGGCCTCCGCATAAGGAGGCAGGACAACCGTTCCGGTGGCCTGGGCGGCGGTCTGCACACCGCGGTACGCCTGGACCTCGGGGGCAGGCGTCACCACCAGGGAACCGTCCTTTACTGACAGCTCGCGCGGGAAGGTCAGCACACCGGCCCAGCCCGCGGCGTCGATCTCTTCCTGGCTGCGGCCCCTGAGCCCGTCGCGGCCGAAACCTTCGTTGGCCCAGCCCCACAGCAGCGCCTTCGGCCCAACAGTGTCTGGCCCAGCAGCCTTCGGCCCGGAGTCGTTCGGCCCAGCAGCGTCCGGCCCGGAACCCCCACCCTCGAGCTGCACGATCTGCGGGGCATAGAAGTCCCGGCCCAGGTCTGACTTGCCGCCGGTCCGCGGCGAGAACACCGGCAGCCCGGTGGCAGGATCCTCGGCCAGGGAACCAATGAGGTGCCCCACTCCGTTGGCGTGTTCGTGGGTATCCCCGGAAAGCCACAGCGAGAACATCATCACCCAAGCATCGGAGGAAGAGGCAGAGTCAACGTCGGAATCGGAGGGCACCCGGACCAGCTGCGGGCATTCCCAGATTTCGGCGGGCGTGTACCGTGAAGCCACCGGGTTCTCCGACGTGAGCCAGATGCCCTGGTACTTCCAGTCGGCCAGGTCCTCCACCGTGTACAGCAGCACGGCCGCGTGGCCGGACGCGAGCCCGGCACCCTGCATGGCGTAGCGCTTGCCGTTGAAGCGGAAGATGAAGGGGTCACGGACCGCGGTGACCTGGGCGTCGTCAGGCACGGACGCCGCGATGTGCCCGTCCTGGGCCCAGGACACCAGGTCCGCTGATCCGCGGGAGATGACCACCTGGGAGTGGCCGCCGTCGCCCCGCACGCCGGAGTACGCAGCGGTGGGGACATCGCCGTCGTCCGTCACCACACCGGTCCAGCAGCCGTACTCGTCCGGCCCCCCGTCCTGGGGACGGAGCGCCACGGGGTGTTCCTGCCAGCGGATCAGGTCCGCGGAGCTGACGTGGCCCCAGGCAATCTTCGAGTGCCGGGCGGAACCCGGGTTGTACTGGAAGAAGACGTGGTAGCGGCCGTTGAGGTGGCTGACGCCGTTGGGGTCGTTGATCCAGCCCTGCGCGGGGCGGGGGTGGAACTGCGGGAACGCGGGGTCCGGGTGGGCCGCTGCGACGTCCGCGCAATCGACGGCGGCGTGCACGGTGGCGGCGAGGTCCGGGGATGACATGCGGAAAGCCTTTCAGGAAGCTGGGTTATTTGCTGCTGCCGGCGGTGAGGCCGTCCTGCAGCGCGCGCTGGCCAAAGATGAAGACCACCAGCGCTGGGATCATGGACAGGACCACGCCGGCCAGCACCACCGAGATGCTGCCCGTGCCCAGGTTGCCCTGGAGCGAGACGAGGCCCAGCGGGAGGGTGAAGTTCTGTTCCGAGATGGTCATGATGAGCGGCCGGAAGAACTCGTTCCAGTGGAAGTTGAACGCCAGGATGCCCACAATCGCCATGCCGGGAACCGCCAGGGGTGCGTAGACCGAGCGGAAGGTCCGCCACGGGCTGGCGCCGTCGATCGCGGCGGCCTCCGCAAGATCGGCGGGCAGTCCCAGGAAGTACTGCCGCATCAGGAAGGTGCCGAACGCCGTCGGGATGGCCGGCAGGATCAGGGCCAGCAGCGTGTCCGAAAGGCCCATGCCGCGGATCAGCATAAACACGGGCACGATGGTCACCTGCACCGGCACCATCATGGTGGCCAGCACAATCGAGAAGAGAAAGCCGCGGCCGCGGAACTTCAGGTTGGCGAAGGCGTAACCGGCCATGGCCGCGGTCACCATCTGTCCGACGGCGATGACCCCCGTCACCAGGGCGCTGTTCAGCACCAGGATGACGATGTCCAGCTTCTGGAAGACCTCGGCGTAGGACGTGAAGTCGGGGTTCCAGGGGATGAACGACGGCGGCAGCTTGAACGATTCCGACGGCGACCGCAGCGAGGTGGACAGGGTCCACATCACCGGGCCAAGGGTCAGGACAGCCGCGAGCAGCAGCAGGGCCACCCGGGTGACGAGGCTCCAGTTCGGTTTCCGCCGCGCCGGGGTGTGCCCGGCCGGGGCGGGGCGGGTCAATACACGCTCTGTAGTGGTAGACATGGCTGGCCTTACTGGTAGAAGACGAATCGTTTGCTGAGCCGGAACTGCGCGGCCGTGATGGCCATGATGATCAGCATGAGGAGTACGCCGATGGCCGAGGCCTGGCCGAATTCCAGCCGCTGGAAGGCGGATTCGAAGATCACCATCACCGCCGTGCGGGTGGAATCGCCCGGCCCGCCGCGGGTCAGCACGTACGGCTGGTCGAACACCTGGAGCGCGCTGATGATGGCCATCACCGAGGCCAGCAGCGTGGTGGGGCTCAGCAGCGGCAGGGTGACGTAGACGTGCTTGCGCCACCCGGTGGCGCCGTCCAGCGAGGCCGCCTCGTAGGTTTCCGTGGGGATGGAGGCCAGCCCGCCGATGAACAGCAGGAAGGAGAACCCGAAGTTCTGCCACACGTAGACCATGATCACGACGGCGGCGGACCCGCCGGGCGTTGTCAGCCACGGAACCGCGGGGATGCCGGCGAGGGACAGAAACCAGTTCACCACGCCAAACTGCTCGTTGAAGAGGTAGCGCATGAAGATGGACACCGAGGCCGCGGAAAGGATCAGCGGGAAGAAGAACGCGGACCGGAAAAAGGTCCGGAGCCAGGACGGCAACTTCTCCTGCACCATGATTGCGAGCGCCAGGGCAAGCCCCAGTTGGAGAGACACGGCCACCAGCACAAAAACGATGGTGTTCAGGAAGGACACCCGGACCGTGGGGTCCTGGACCACCGTGGCGAAGTTGTCGAACCCCACAAAGCTCGGGGCGGAGATGATGTCCCAGCGGAAGAACGCCAGGACCACCGAGGCGACGATCGGCACCAGAGTGAAGAGGCCCATGCCCAGGATGGTGGGGGCCAGGAAGATCCACGCAAGCAAACGCTGGCTGTGCCATCCGGACTGTGCGGGAGCCGCACCGGGGGCAGCTTGTTTGGCGGTGTGCTTCTGCCCTTCCCGGTGACGAGTGGTGGTGCTCATGACTGCCTCCTCAGGGCAATTTCAAGATCGCGCTGCATGGAGTCGAGGGCCTGCTTGAGCTGGCGCTCGTCGCCGCTGACGGCCAGCGAGACGTTTTTCATCAGGGCCGTTTCGACGGCGGCCTGCTGGGGCGGTGCAGGAATGGGCCCTGTGGTGGGGTACTTGTCCAGCGTGTCGTAGAAGACCTTCCAGTGCGCCGGCCCCTTGCCCTTGTACAGCGCTTCGTTGACCATGGAGCGCCGGGCCGGGGTGGTCCCCGGGTTGGGGAAGATCAGCTCCATGGCCTCGCGGCTGGAACTGAACTTGATCCATTCCCAGGCGGCGTCCTTGTCCTTGGCGGTTTTCATGATGGCGTATCCGGCGGTGCCGAACTGGTGCCGCTGGGTCCGCCTTTTCGGGAAGAACGCGACGTCGAAGTCGTTCTCCTTCATGCCGGCCTCGTGCAGGCCCTGCACCCAGTAGCCGCCGGCCGGGGTGGTGCCGATCCGGTTGGAGGCGAAGAGTCCCACGAGTGAGCTGCCGCCGCCTTCCTCGGGACGCACGCCCAGGCCGTCCTTGACCAGGCCGCGCAGGTAGTCGAAGGATTCGAACACGCGGGGATCGTCGGCGTTGGGTTCCAGCCATTGGTAGCCGCCGGAGCGGAGGCTGCGGGAGGGATCGTTGGCGTAGAAGCTGTCCCAGAGCCAGTCCCCGCCTGTGGACTTGGTTTCCTTCAGGAAGCTGGTGTCGTTGGCGTAGAGCCAGGGCACCACGCCGCCGAACAGCCGGTTGGTCCAGTAATACGGGGTGAAGTCCTGCGGCCTGGCCTTTTTCATGGCGGCCAGGTTGCTGCGGAAGTCCACGTGGGTCCAGTCGTCCGCCGGGCGGTCCAGGCCGGCCTGCCGGAAAGCCGTGGTGTTGTAGTACATGTTGGCCGCATTCCAGTCCATGGGCAGCTGGAAGAGGCTGCCCTTGTACATAAAGGCCTCCACCAGGCTGGGGTGGACGTCAGCGAAGAACTCGGCCATGTCCGCGGCGTCGCGGCGCAGGTACTCGTCCAGCGGGTGGGCCAGCTTGTCGGCGAACAGCTGGGCGCCTTCGGTGGCCACGTACACAACGTCCGGCGGTGTACCGGCGGCAACCATGGTGAGGATCTTGGTGAAGAAGTCTTTCCAGTCCACGGCCTGGATGGCCTGGACCTTGACCCGGATGTCCGGGTGGAGGCGGGTGAACGCATCGATGGCGCGCTGGCGCGCGGCGGCATCGGCTGCGGTTCCCATGATGGCAATGCTGAGGCTGTTGTCCCCTCGCCCGGGGATGTCGGTTCCGGAGAGCCGCGGCCACGACGCCACGGTTGCTCCCACGATTCCCGCACCCAAGGCACCGAAGGCGGTCCGGCGTGAGAATTCACGCAGACGGCCATTTGTGGCACCGGTCATATCATTTTCCTTCCTAACACGTGTGAGGTAGCTTATGCATGTGACCTAACACGTGTCAAGCATCACATTGTTTGCGTCTCGGGATCCCCTTGTTTGGCGCCGCGGATCTCCTTGCCGAGGCTGAATACGCCTCCCAGCTTTCTGTGACACCCTTAACCGATGACTTTTCCACGACAGGCGCCCTCCCGGACTCCGATGCGCCCCGCACCGGGCTCTGGCTTCATGTTCGCGTTCGCCACGCTTGCCTGCATTGTGGGGCTGATCGCCACGTACTACTACTTCGTCCAGACCACCACTGGCCAGTTCATCGACGAGTCCGCCCTGGTTGAAGCAGTGGATATCCATGGCCCGGCCGGCAAGGCGGCCACGGAGTTCCTGGACTGGCTGCCCACCATCTCCCTGGTGGTGGCCGCCGTCGTCGTTCTGTTTGTTACGGTGATCCGGCGCCGCTGGACGGCGGCGGGGATCGCCGTGGCCGCGTGCATCGGTGCCAACATTGCCACCCAGGTCCTCAAGGACGTGCTGCCGGTCCGCCCGGACAGGGGTGTGGTGACGCTGGAGCTCAACTCCCTCCCGTCCGGACACACTACGCTGGCGGCCTCCGCGGCGGCTGCGGTGTTCCTGATGGCCTCGCCGCGCTGGCGCCCGATGGCCGGATTTGTGGGCGGCACCTTCGCGATTGCGTCGGGCGTGTCCACGCTGATCAACCAGTGGCACCGCCCGGCGGACGTTGTGGCGGCGTTCCTGCTGGTGGGCGCGTTCATGGTTCCCGCCGGCTGGCTGATCCTGCGGCTCGGCGGGGTCTGGAACGTGTGGGAGGGGTTCGGCAAGCATGTGGGATCCGCCAGGATCTGGCTGACGCTGCCGGTGGTGATCGGCCTGGCCTCGGCCGTGGTGGCGGTGTTTTCGCTGGCCAGTATCGCGCCGGGGCCGGGGCAGTCGGACAGTACCACCAGCTACTTCTGGGCCGGAATCTCGCTGATTGTCATTGCCGGGTACCTGGCCACGGTGGCCACCACGTCGCTGTTCGCCTACGCGGCCCGACGGCGGGTCCCGGCTTCGCGCTGATGGCGCCCCTTGCTGCCGCGCTGCCCAACTAGGTCGCAGTTAACGTCGTTATGGGCAGTCATAACGACGTTAAGTGCGACCTAGTTGGGCGGGGCAGACGAGCCCGAGAGGAGGGACCGGCGCCGGGGCTGGTTAGAGGGTTCCCAGCAGTCTCTGCATCTCTTGGATTTCGGCTTCCTGCCCGGTCACGATGGCCTTGCTGAGGCTGACCGCATCCGCGTTTTTGCCGGCGGTCCCTTCGGTTTTGGCCATTGTCACCGCGCCCTCATGGTGGGCGACCATCTGGCTCAGGAAGAGCTTGGCGGCTTCAGTGCCCTGCGCAGCCTCGAGCTTCTTCATGTCCTCCTCGCCCACCATGCCTTCCATGCTGTGGCCGGAGGGCATCGTGGGTTCGTTCCAGCTCTTGAGCCAGCCGGTCATCGTTTCGATCTCCGGGCCTTGGGCCGCCTTGATCTTGGTGGCAAGGTCCGTCACTTCGGCAGGAATGTCCTGCTTCATCAGAATCATGTCGCTCATCTCAACGGCCTGGGCATGGTGCGGGATCATCATCTGGGCGAACGTGACGTCCGCGGCATTGTGGTCGGCGGCAGCGGGTGCGCTGGTGGACGGGGCGCTGCTGGCGGAGCCGCCGTGGTCCATGCCGGGCATGGACGTACCGGAAGATCCGGGTCCCCCGCTCCCGCAGCCGGCAAGGGCGATGGCTGCGGCGATGGCGGTGGCGGTGGCTGAAAGGGTCAGAAGCTTTTTGGTCATGGAATCAGGTCCTTCAAACTTGGGTTGGCGCAGGGCGCCGCGGGTGGTGTGTGCATCGGTGATGCGGCGCGAGGTCCTCTGTGAGGGTCGCGCCGGCAGGAGGTCGCGTCGGCACGGGATCGGGGACTGCGCGCCGGGCGTTGCCGCCCGGGCGGGCACCGCCTGTTTACGTCCTGCTGATGGACAGTTCACCCGGCGAAGGTGCGTCAGGAAGGTAGGACCACAGTCCGGGGAGCATGCCGTCTGCTGCGCCGCTGGAGATCACCGCAATGACCGTGGTGCCGGGCAACGGAGCAGAGAATGAACCGGTCTTCGCTGTCGGGGTACACGCGGCTGTCATGGCGTGCCCGTTCGCGCAGCTGCCGGAGCACGAACACTGCTCCAAAGTTCCGGCCGCATCTTGGACAGACGACTGGGAATTGGCCACGGTTCCACTGGGAGCACTATGGCCCGCGTGGCCCGGCGGGGATTCGGCATGGCCGGTGCCGGTGATGGGCGTCAGGACCGCGTCGGTTGCAGTGACAGCGGCGGGGGAATGTGTGCCGTGGGTGCCGGTCATAACGTGCATGCCCAGGATCCCGGCGATGACGGCCAAGAGGGCCGCGAACAGTCCCGCGCGGTGGAGGAACGCCGTGGTGAAGTCCCCGCGGCCTGGTGCGGTCATGACGTTCCTCCTTCCGCTTGAGTCGGACTGACTTCAAGGCTACCGGCCGCGGCCGCCCAGGCCGTGTCCGTGTTTCGCTGGCCAGTGTTCCTTGTCAACGGACCTGCGCGGGGTTGAGTCTCACCCGGCGCAGCAGCTGTGCGTTCAGTGCGACCACGATGGTGGAAACCGACATCAGGACCGCACCGGCAGCGGGCGACAGCACAACCCCGGCAAAGGCGAGCACACCTGCGGCAAGCGGGACGGCGATGATGTTGTAGCCGGTGGCCCAGACGAGGTTCTGCCACATCTTCCGGTAGCTCTCGCGGGAGAGATCCACCATCGACAGGACAGCTCGGGGGTCGTTGCCGGCCAGGACCACGCCGGCTGATTCCATGGCGACGTCTGTGCCTGCTCCGATAGCGATGCCCACCTCGGCCCTCGCCAGTGCCGGGGAGTCGTTGACGCCGTCGCCGACCATTGCCACCTTCAGTCCGCGGGCTTGGAGCTCGGCGACCTTTTTGTCCTTGTCAGCGGGCAGGACTTCGGCGAAGACTTCGTCGATGTTCAGTTCGGATCCGACGGCCTGGGCCACCTGGTGGGCGTCGCCGGTGATCATGGCCACCTTGATGCCCCGGCTTTGGAGGGCGGATATTGCCTGCTGTGATTCTGCCCGGATTGCATCTTCCAGGCTCACCGCGCCCAGGACCCTGTTCCCCTCCACGACGTGCAGCACGGCCGCGCCGCGGTCCATCCAGACCCGGGTGGAAGCCGCTAAGGACTCAGGTTCATTGATTCCCAATTCCCTCAGCAAGGCCGGACCGCCCACCTGGATGGTTCTCCGGTCAACCGTTGCGCGGACGCCACGGCCGGTCATTGACGTGAAAGCTGTGGCGCGGGGAAGCTCCAGGCCCCGTTCCCGCGCTGCCCGGATGATGGCGCGCGCCACGGGGTGTTCGCTGTCGGATTCCACGGCGGCTGCCAGGGCCAGCAGCTCCTCCCGGCTTGTTCCGCCAAGAGCGGCCGCGTCTTTGAGTTCGGGTTCGCCCTTTGTCAGTGTTCCTGTCTTGTCGAACAGGACGACGTCGATGGTGCGCATGCGTTCCAGTGCCATCCGGTTCTTGATCAACACTCCTGCCCTGGCTGCCTGTTCTGTTGAGATTGCGATGACCAGGGGAATCGCGAGTCCCAAGGCGTGCGGGCAGGCGATCACCAGCACAGTCACGGCGCGGGTGACTGCGTCCGGCACGCTGCCCAGCAGTGTCCACGCGATGAAGGTGATGACGCCGGCGATAGCGGCGAAGTAGAAGAGGAAGGCAGCGGCTCTGTCGGCCAGGGCTTGGGCTTTGGAGGAGGAGGCCTGCGCTTCGGCGACGAGGCGCTGGATCCCGGCAAGGGCCGTGTCATCACCAACTGCCGTGACCTGGACCCTGACAGTGTTGTCCGTGGCGACGGTTCCGGCGACAACAGAATCGCCGGCCGCACGGAGCACCGTCTTGGATTCACCGGTAATCATCGATTCGTCGAACTCGGCCTGGCCATCGACGACGGTGCCGTCAGCCGGCATACGCGCCCCGGAACGGACCAGGACGGTATCCCCGGCCCTGAGTTCGGAAACGCTGACAGTTTCGGTGCCTGTCTCGGTGATGCGTTCGGCCTGGTCAGGGAGCAGGGCCGCGAGAGCGTCCAGGGCGCCTTGAGCCGAGCCGAGTGCGCGCATTTCGAGCCAATGTCCCAGCAGCATGATGGCGACCAGCAGGGCCAGTTCCCACCAGAAGTCCAGGTCGAAGCCGCCGACGCCGAGGGTGGTGGCCCAGGAGGCGGCAAAGGCGACGCTGATGGCCATGCCGATCAGGAGCATCATGCCCGGGGTCCGGGATTTGAGTTCCTTCAGGCCGCCTTTGAGGAACGGTTGGCCGCCGTAGAGGAAGATCACCGTTCCCAGTACGGGCGGGATCCAGGCCGATCCCGGAAACTCGGGCGGCATGTAGCCCAGCAGGTGACCGAACATCGGGCTGAAGTACACCACCGGAACGGACAGGGCCAGGGTCAGCCAGAACCTGTCCTTGAACATCGCCGTGCTGTGCCCGGCATGCTGGCCATGGCTGTGTACTGCATGGTCATCGTCGGAGCCGTGGCTTTCGTGCTGGTGGTGGCGGATCGGAGGGGTTGCCGTCCCCGTCCTGTTGGACGCCGGCGCGGCAGCCGCTTCGTGGCCGGGTTCGGGACTCTGGGCTGCGTGGTGGCTGTGGTGATGGGTGTGGTCTTCCATGTTTCCTCCTTGAGAGGATGAAGGCCTGCCTGCGGACGAAGCGCCGCAGGCCGGCAGGACCTTGGCTAGCTGGTGATCAGGCGGTATCCGGCGGAGGTGACAGCCGCACGGAGCGCAGCATCATCGGGAGTTCCGGAAACAACCAGGCGTGAGCGGCCGCCCCGGACAAGCTCGACGACGGCGGCGGCCACGCCATCCACTGCGGTGACGGCATTCTCAACGGTGGCCACGCAGTGTCCGCACGTGAGCCCTTCGAGGGCGTACTCGGCTCCTGCCGTGCTGGTGATTGAGTCTTCCGGGGCTTCGGTCGAGCAGCAGCGGCAGCCCGATGCGAAGGATGCTAGCGGCAATTCCTGCCGGGATTCTGTTCCATTCATGTCAGTTCCATTTCCTTGACGAAGGTTCCATGGGTGCTGGGGTTGAACGGCTGTGATGGCGGTGCACTGCACCCGCCGGGACATACCACTTCACTGACAACGCTCTCAATATACCCCCAGGGGGTATATTATGGAAGGGGTCATGAGGGAAAAGTCTTGAGCCCGGCTCAGGTGCGGGCCATCCTTGGGACAGCCGGAATCACAAAAGGAGATGGCAATGAATCAACATGGGGATCCAAACACCGAGGAAGCAGTCCGGACAGCCGGCGTGCTCGCAGCCCTCACCCATATCGACAATGTCGGCTTCCACGGCATAGCCACCAACCTGACGGGTGCATCCCCGAAGATCGACAGGAACTGGTCTGGCCTGATCCGTAACGCGCGCATCGCTGTAGATGCGATCGAGTGGCCCGACGAAATCCAGTCCGCCGCAGGAAGGTTTACGGCAGCAGCCGGACTGCTGGCCGACGCGCTCGATCAACGTGACACAGACGCCACCGCCGACCCTGCAAAAGAACTCCACGTGGCATACCACGCCCTCAGCGACGCCGGTTGGAGTCACCTCGCAGGCACGGCCAACATCCAGCAGGAAGAAAAAGTCCACCACCATAACCACGGCACTCCACACGGCGCGTCCTAGGCGAAGGCCCGAGGAGGCGCTCCACAGCAGGAAACTCCAAGGCACCGCCAGGGCCCCGCCCCGCCCAACTAGCTCGCAGTTAATGTCGTTGTGGGCCCTCATAACGACTTTAACTGCGAGCTAGTTGGGTGAGGCGTAGGAGCCTGAACAGCATCGATACCCTAAAAAACCTGCGCAAATCTTGAGGAAATTCCGCCCGTTCGTTGATCCGCGACGTGCACAGTGGTTCTTGCCAGCTCAAGAGCTTGGCACTAGGGCCGGCCCGCTGGGGGCCGGCCCGCCCATTTGGGGGGATGGGCTTTTCGCGTAAAGGACACCTCCCTCATGAGCATCAGCATGAAAACCACTTCCGGCAAGATCCTGGCTTCCGTCGCACTCGTGGGCACTGCTGCCGCCGTTGCAGGCATGGGAACCTATGGCGCCTTCACCTCCACCACATCAGCCAGCCAGGCAGTCACCGCCGGCACCGTGGTCATCGCCCTGAATGAAGCAGGCGCCGCCAACACCCTGAACGTCCCGGTGACCGGCCTCCTGCCCGGCGACTCTGTCGAAAAGATCGCCACGCTGACCAACACCGGCAACTCGGCACTGAACAGCATCACGCTGACGGCCGGCACCACCACCCCGTCGCTGCTCACCACGGACAGCACCAACGGCCTGCAGCTGACCATCCAGTCCTGCAGCACCGCGTGGACCGGCACCGCTGCACCGTACACCTGCTCAGGCACCACCACCACCGTCCTGGCCACGGGCCCGGTCATCGGCGCCGACAAGGCCCTGGCCGGTCTCGCCTCCGTTGCCTCCGGGGCGGCGGACAACCTGAAGGTCACCACCTTGCTGCCCGCCACGGCCCCGAACACCTTCCAGGGCGCCGCCAGCACCATCACGTTCGACTTCACCGGCACGCAGCGCACAGGAACGGTCAAGTAGCCTTTCCATCCGGACTCTTCCTTAGGGCTGTACAGCGATGAGCACAGTAACTGATTTCGCCCGGGCGCCCGGCGCCGTTGAGGAGCCCAAGCCGTCCCGGCGTCCTCGCATCTTCCGCGGCGGCGCCGGGACCACCACTGCCGGGACCACCACCCCCAAAGCCGGGACCACCCTCAAAGCCGCCGCGCACCGCACCGCGAACATCCTCTCCACGGTGATGGTGGTCGTCGCCGTGGCAGCGTTCCTGCTCCTCGCCGTCGGCCCCCGGGTGCTGCACTACCAGACGTCCACCATGCTCACCGGCTCCATGGCGCCGCTGATCAACCCGGGCGACGTTGTGGTCACCGCGCCCGCGCCGGTCAGCGCCATCCGGGTGGGTGACATCATCACCTACCACATCCCCGTGGAGGACCACCGGGTGGAAACCCACCGCGTGGTCGAGATCCTCACCAATGAGGAAGGTACGACGGCGGTACGCACCAAGGGTGACGCCAACAACGGTGCGGACCCCTGGAGGGCAACCCTCCAGGGAGACACCGTGCACCGGCATATCCTGACGGTCCCCTCCGTGGGACAGGCCATCCGCATGCTCCGGGAACCTGTTGTCCTGAACACCCTCATGTACGGGGCACCGGCTGTGCTGGTGATCGGGCTGTTGGCTTCCATCTGGCGCAGGAACGCGGAGTCCGCATCCGGTGAGTAGGCGACGGCGCAGCATCGCAGAGGCGGCCCGGGCCGCCGGCGTGGTTCCGTGCCTGATCCTGGGCCTCGCGCTGGCACCCGCGGCCAACGCCTCATACACGAGCACCGGCAACGCTGCCACGAGCTACTCGGCTGCTACAGTCCCAATGCCCAGCGCCGCGTCGTTTCCGGTGACCGCCAGTTGCCTGAAGATCTCAGGCAACTTCCACGTCAGCATCGCCGCCACCAGCGTCGGGACCGTGCAGTACGCGAACTACCTGGAGATAACCGTCCGCAACCCGGGTGGCGCGGTGCAGTTTACCGGTGATCTCAGCAGCCCGTCCCAGCGCACGTATTCCACCGTCGCCAGCAACAATGCGGGCAGGGGCACGTGGACCTACGAGATCCGGGCCAAGTACAAAGTCCCCAACTCGTCGAACATCTGGAGCAGCCAACCGCTGACGCGGACCCTCGTCTGCTCGTAGCCCTCTGCTCCTGAGACGATCAGTAGTTCTGGCGGTGCCTGAACCGGGGAATCACGACGGCGAACACGGCTGCCGCGGCGAAGCCCAGTATCCCGGTGGCTGAGACCCCCGCACCCAGGGAAGCCAGCGCCGTCACCACGGAGATGTTCCTGTAGTCAAGCCGGGCAGCCTTCGCGCACGAGTGCGTGTAGCTTGGGAAGGTACTATGAAACAGCCTGCACGAAATCCTTCGTTTCCGTGCACGGACCGGCCGAATACTGCAAGCTCCTAACTCGGCCCACACCTGAACCATCGGACAACATGGTCTGGCCGTCGCTAGTTGCGCCATCGCTGTTGGAGCCATCGAAGGGTGCTCTGGCTGGAGAACTCGCGGCGGCGCTTGAGCTCCGCGGGCACACCGTGGGTGAGCGTGGCAGCATGCCGCCAGTAACTGGCCAGGATAGTGAGGAATGCGTCAACCGCCTGCGGATCCGCGTCCGTGGCCCGTGCGCTTTGGCGGAACAGGCTCTCCAGATCTGTTGATCCCGCGTCGGATTCCAGAAGCAAGCAGACGACATCAACCCAGTCCGGACCTATGCACGCCCGGCCCCAATCAAGAACGCAGATCTGCCCGTGTTCGTCTATTTTTAGGTTGTCGTGTCGCATGTCGAAGTGAAGCAGGGTTTCGCCATGAACCATGCTTTCCCATGATCGTTCGAGACCGGCAAGCCTCGGAAGGTGTTCCAGTTCCCACCCGCTCAGCTCCCCTACGGAGAGCAGCCCGCAGGATCCAGTCGCCAGGACCTGGGACCACGTTGAACAACGACCCCTCATCCGATCAGCGACGGTCGGCAGACTTGCCACAGGGCTCGGGTTGAGCAGGCGCGAGAACTCATCCAGCATTTTCATGACCGCCAAGAGCTGATCGCGCTGCCATGGCTCATCCGGTGTTTGCCCTTTGGCCACATCGAACACCAGGAGAATCCAGCCCTCCACCGATCCTTCGAATAACAACCGTGGCATCGGGACTTTGGACGCAAGCGCCTTGGCCACACGCGCTTCAGTTATGTAATCCGCTGCAGGAGGCGAATTCAGCGGGACGGCCTTTACGAAGAACACGTCCCCGGAAACGGCCAACAATCCAGTCACACCGCCGGAATAGCCGCCGATTGTGGACGTAAAGGTGAGCGTCTCGCTGTTGACGTGTTTCCGCAACCAGTCATGCACTCCGGGAGGCAGCCGACTCCAATGAACGTTATCCACGAGGTCATGCAATCAGGCTTGGCCACTAACTTCAACGGAACCAAGCGTCTTGCCGATCCGACGATCACCTAGTCAGTGGACGTGTTCCTCATTCCCAAGGAAGTCGCCCTGGCCGCTAATGAACCAACAAGCTGCGCCTTTTGAGGAACGTGCACCGGACAGCTGTTCCCTCCGCAGTGTAGGCACTCGCAAGCACTATCTTGTTGGTCTATATTTCCCAATCCGATGAGTACGGTCGGTTCTTTAGGGCCGCGGCGAGTTCCAAAGCTACTTCGACGGTTTTCTGCATTCGTCTGGCGACTGCTTCGGAGAATACACCGTCCGTTGCATCACGGTCACTGGCGTACACCATGTACGGATTGATGATGCATTTGAAGTCAAGGGTCATCGACGATGCCAGTCCGGTGTAAGCGGTATAGCTGTGTGGCAGGCCCCCGGCACATAGGAAGGTCACAAATTTGTCGAACCAGGCAGCCTTCCGGTCCGCGGAAGGTCAGGCCGGGACGACGAGCTCCTGCAGCCAGGTTTGCCACGCCGGTTTTTCGCGCCGCACGTAGTCCGCTGCGTCCGGGGAGAACAGGTACGCTCGTACGCCTGCCGTCGCCGTACCCTCGCCCGCGCCCTCGCCCTCGCCCTCGCCGTAAGCAAAGATGCTGAGCATCCCGGGCACCGGTGCGGTGAGCCGGACCAGCGCCTGCCGCTCGCCGGCACGCTCGACCCTACCGGTAGCACCGCGTATCTCG
Source organism: Arthrobacter pascens (assembly GCF_030815585.1). NCBI lineage: Bacteria > Bacillati > Actinomycetota > Actinomycetes > Micrococcales > Micrococcaceae > Arthrobacter > Arthrobacter pascens. The sequence goes on along the minus strand of NZ_JAUSWY010000001.1, from coordinate 739,936 downwards.
ACCGTCGTACCCTCGTCGCCGAGCCGGAGGGCGTCGTGCAGGGTCGACCAGAGCGCCTGTGCGTCGCCGGGGTGGGAGGCGGTGGCCTCGAGCTGTGTGGCCTTTTGGCCTGGGAAGTGCGACAGGTAAAGGCGCAGGTTGTCGAAGAACGGCATCCAGTTGGCTCCCATGTCATCCCAGAACTCTGACTCCCAGTCGGCGCCGGTCCCAAAGCCGCTGGTGGTGACGCGAACGACGCAGGTGCCTCCGGATTGCGCCTCGACGAGGAACTCTGACGTCAGCGGGCTGAGGGCATCCGGGTCTTTGCCCATGAGGGCCGCCCAATCCTCCTCATATGCGAAGCGGCGCGGCGGATCCCAGCCGGTGACTTGGCCGTCGGAGCCCATCTCCGGGCCCATCGTGAAATGTAGGGAGCCTCCCTCGCGCTCCTCCATTTCAGTCGGCAAGAACCAGGCGCTCATGCCCGTGGCGGTGGCGATGGCCTGCCAGACCTGTTCCGGGGTCCCCGGAACCTGGACGCTGAACTCTAGGCGGTACGGGACGGTCGGGGTCGTGCTCATCGGTTCTCCTCAGGAAGGGGGTGTGCGGCGACGACGAGCCTATGCGGGCGCCCGTCGTCATGGTGGTAGCGAGCGGCCAGGTCGAGCACCGCGGCGGTCAGATCGTCAGCGAAGGCAGCCCGGTCGGCGGCCGATTGGAAGCCGATTTGCGTGTCGATGGTCAGCGTCGGCAGGCCCTTGCCGGACGCGTCGGCCCTGCGCGCCAGGGCGCCGACCTCCCGCATTAGCCTGCCGGCCAGCGCAACGAGGTACCGCACTGACAGGTGGTCGTCGTTGGCGTCCGGATCAGCCGCCGTCGCGCTTACAGCCGCTGGTGACACGACGAACGATGCAGCCGAGGCCTGCAGCACCCGCTCGGTGATGCCCCCGTGCCGGCGCTCCTCAAACAGCTCCACGAGGCCGTGCTCCTCAAGCGCCTTGAGGTGGTAGTTAATCTTCTGGCGCGTGATGCCGACTCTGGCGGCGAGCCCCCCGGCGGAGGCCGGAACAGCCAGCTCGCTGAGCAACCTGGCCCGGACCGGATCCAACGCGGCGGCGGCTGCCTTCGTGCTTTCGATAACTTCAACGTCTTGCACGTCACTATCGTGGCTTTGACAATAAAACTTGTCAAGGGTGGTTGCTTGGCTAAAGGTGTAAGACGGTACGAGCAACTCGTGAGTACTTTCGAAGGTATGGACGGGGTCCGGGGGTTTGGCAATCCTTTGCTTTGGGTTGGCCGATTGCTACAGGATTGGATGTGTGATGGACAATCGCACCGTTCTTAACCGTCTCCCCACGCCAAGCGAGCACCGTCGGCTCGCTGAGGCGGTCGGCTGGGCCCACGCCTTCGACTGGGAGACCATGCCCGCGTCCCTTGAGGGATCACTGGCCGGGGTGGTTGCCCTTGACGGCAGCCATGTCGTCGGCATGGGCCGCTTGGTGGGGGACGGCGTCAAGTACTTCTATATCCAGGACCTCGCTGTACTGCCCGCTTATCAAGGCCAGGGAATCGGGACGGCACTGCTCCGCCGACTACTGGACTATGTGGCTCGCACTGCACCGGCAACTGCATTCGTCGGGCTCTTTGCCACCCATGATGCCGTCTCGCTCTACCAGCGAGACGGCTTCACCCTCGGCGATATGACCGGGATGTTCCAGCTGGTCAGACCAGCCAGCGACTAGAGCTGCCGCCCACCGCCTAGATCGATGCCTGCAGTGCCCCTGTTCGGAAGTAGTCTGCACGGAATGTCGTAAGTCGCCTGCACACTTCAGCTGGCGCTGTGGATGTGTTCGTTAACGGAACCGTATTTGAACCGGTCGCCCTCTCTTCTCGAAAACGAAGGATCCCGATGACCAGGACCGCTGCCGCCAGCGGCCCTACTCAACCGGAAAAGTAGAGTACAGACTACTCGTGACGGGACGGCCGGCGGCGTGCTTTTATGGTGACAGGTGTGGTGGGCAAGGCAGCGGTGACACTGCCGGGTCAACCACACCGGCCATATATGCATTTCAGTTTCCGGAATACTGCCCGGGTGAATGCCGGGTCGGCGGTGAGATGGCCTCTGAGAGCCGCGGCCGTCCCCCCAGTCACCGCCGGCCCCCCAAACGAACACGTTCGACGGCGGAACGGCCGACGGCCGTGCGCCCGCCATCGTCGATTCGGCGCCGAGCAGATCGGCGCGCACACCAACATGTACTTCTGCGGCCCGCGGTATCCCGGCCAGCACTTTGGCATTGCGAGGCACGATGAGCTGTCCTTCGTTCCAGTCCGTTAGCCGGTCGATCACCGTACCCATGGTGCCCGTTAGCCGAACCTCTTACCGGACAGTTTTCTGGTGACGCTTTTGGGGCGAACGTAAGAGCCGACATAACGGCGGGATAGCCTCTCACGCCGCGATATCGGTGCGAAGTCCGAGGTCTTGGTCTGAGCGGGAATCGGGTTCTACCGCCGCAGCAGATCTAGCACGATAGAGAGGGCGGACACTCCGTCTTCGGTGAGGAAGTGGCCGGCGCCGGGTCGTATATGGAGTTCTGCGTTGAGCCGCTGTGCAAGCTCGTCGGATGCTGCCGCCGGCACGAAGGCATCCGCATCAGAGCGGACCATGGCCCGCACGCCAATATTTTTCGCGATGCGCTCTGCGTCGACATCAGTACTGAGGTACTCGTCCAGCACCGGCAGTGATTTTAGTGCCCCGGTGAAACCGGAGACGAGCACAAGCCCGCCGAGCTGCCATGGCTCCGTCAACGTTGCAAGTGCGCGCAGCACCGTTATGCCTCCCAGGGAGTGAGCCACGACCCATGTCCCCGCATCAGGGACTCCGATCACCTCCGCGACTGCGTCCGTCCACGCTGCGGCTTTGGGAGCATCGGGAGTAGGGAGAGTCACCACAGTTGCGTCAACGCCAGCGGTTTCGAGTGAGTCGCGGAGCCAAGGAAACCAGTGCGCATCCGGTGCGGCAGCGTATCCGTGGACTATGAGGACGCGTCGGAGAGAATGAGATGTATCAAGCATGGTTGTTATGTTCATAGCATGGGACCTTAAGGGGTCACGTCAGCGTGAAGGTCAAACATCGTCAGTGGAAGGACTGCAGGTTTGCTGATTGGGGAGCTGTCCGAGCGTACGGGAGTCAGCCGGCGTGCACTTCGTTACTACGAGGAGCAAGGCCTGCTCGTCCCGGGACCGGGCCTGCAATGGATACCGCGTCTATGCCCAGGATGCTCCCCCTCATAGTCAGTCAGATACAGGGCCTGTTCGCCGCCGGCCTCGACTCCGACGCGATCCGCCAGTACCTCCCATGTGCCCGCGGTAGTGCTTCACAGCTTGAAATGTGCGCCGAGCTGCGTTCACACCTGACAGGGCGGGCCGCCGAACTGGAAGCCCAAGCTGAAACACTTACCCGGCAGCGCGAGAAAATGTTGGCTCACCTCGCATAGAGATGTCACGGCTCGGGATGCTCTCTGTCCTATCCTTCACCGAACACTGATCTAAGGACAGCTTTCGTCCTCTTTGGAACGGGTTATTGCACTGGGTACACCTTCTGCCTGCGGGCAGTGTTTGACGCGGAGCGATGGCCTATCTAGCAACGGCCGCGGAAGCCTCTCTGAGCAGACCTGCGTCGTACAGAACGCGGTGCCCGTCGCTCAGGACGCGGCGCGTTCCCTCATCCAAGGGGAGATCAGCCCAGCTGGAGGGAGCAATGCCCAGTTCTACAATCAGCCCTGATGCCAGCCGAAACCTGCGTTCGCGTACTGGCCCCCATACCTCCGAGCGAATAAGGCGCGCTCCGGGATGGATCTGTCCAAACCATGCCGCGTCTTCAAGAGTTTCTGGTGTATCGCTCAACACCACTAGGTCAACATCGCTTGCCATCCGCTCGGCTCCCCGCGCGTAAGACCCAACGAGAGCAACAGCTCTCACTCGATCTTCATGCTTCGCCCAGGTAGCAACTTCACTGATGAGCCGCTGGACAGCCCGCCTGCGACCTTTCAATCTTGGTGTCATAAAAGGGATGCTATCCGCTGAAGACCCACTGCGGCCCCGTTAGAGGGTCGGTTACCGCACCAATAGTGCCCGTTAGCCCAATCGTTGATCGGGCGTCACGTCTCATAGGACGTCGCGATGAGACGTTCAACCTCATCCGCCAGTTCGGGGACGGGTCGACGACCATCGAGTTCGAGGGTTGCCCCGTTCCGAAGCAGCGGTTCGACGTCGAGAATGTATTGGCGGATCGCGGGCTGGTCTGTCTCTGAGTTGCCGTAGTGATTGTTCGTGCGAACCGAGACTCGCTCGATGAGGACTTCTACGGGTGCGCTCAGGAGAACAACAGCGGCGAAACGGTCATAGAACCGTCCTTGATTTTCGACAGTCCCCGAGACAACCAGTGACGAATCAGACGCCAGAAGTGCCGACATGCGCGGTTCATCCCATGTGCCGTCAGGAAGCACCCAGGCGTCGCAGTCGGTGTCGATGGTTCGGTAGCCCCGCCGGGACAACTCGTGCAGCACCGTTGTCTTTCCCGTCCCTGACATGCCGGTGATCAGAACTCGAGACATGAGAGTCAGCGTATACGGTGCGCCGGGGGGTGCCCGGTAGCCGATGGGCTACCGGACACTACGACAGGCGCTTCAGGACCGCATCTCCGGGAAATTTTATGACTCGCTCATGCTTAGAAGTTAGAAGGTTGACTTGGCAAAGGTGGGGCTGCAGTATCTGTCTATGACGGTCCGCTCGCTTGCTACAGTCCCTCATGAACTCGATGGACTACTACCTGCGTAAGTACAAGTGGGAATCGAAACAGCTCGCCGAGTTGGTCGCCGACCTGACCACGTAGTTTCTCGATCTCTACGACCCTGCTCATGGGCGAAGGGATGTCGCCAAATATGCGGGCTACTTCCTGGGCAACCGCGTCTTTGGGCTTTCGAGACCCAGGAGTCCCTTGGGGCTTGACCCAGCAAAGTCGCCCTCCTAGCGTGGTGGCAAGTGAAAGGAGCCTTACGATGACCGTGTCGCATGAGACCGCACTGGCAGAGCTGGCCGGGCATTTCAAGCCGGTCTTCGAGCAAAGCCCTGACGGCGTTTACCTCTGGCTCGACGAACAGCACAAGGTCTGCAACCAGCGGTTGGCCGCCATGTTCGGGTACGACGTCCGCGAGTGGCAGGAGGTCGACGACTTCGCAGACACGTTCATCGCGGACGAGAGTCGGTCAATGTACGTCTGGCACTACCAGCACCAAGTCGGCGGCCTGCAGTATCCGGTGTCCTTCCGCTTCCGCGGCAAGCGCAAGGACGGGTCAACTTTCGACGCGGAGACGGACATGATTCCGCTGACGTACGCCGGGCATGTCGTGGCCTACCACTTCGTCCGCCAGATCGGTGCCTAGCTACAGGGGCGGATTGGGGGCGATAAGTGCACCGCCCCCAACCCGTTCCGGTGAGAAGAAGCTCGATCAGCAGGCGAACTGCCACATGTAGCGGCGGCACTCCAGCGAGTATCGGCGCACAGCGGGGTTGTGGGCCGCCGGGCGGAACGCGAGCGTGTAGAACACGAGCGGGGCAACGAGCGCCCCACAGCGCTACTTCACAGGGCGGGCTATTGTCCTCTCTTTGCTGACCACCGAGCCGAGCCCAGCGGACTGGGGTGGGACTACCCCGCCAAGTGGTCCGTGGGGGTGCAGAGGATTTGGGCCCGACGCTGATAATTGGATTTGTCTAGGGCAATCGGCAACCGTAACTGCCCTCGACCGCTACCGCCCGCCGACGTACCCGGGAGTAAACGTGTGCAAGTCGGGTCGAAGCGTCCAACCCTGCGCTCCCGCTAGCCGGTCCCCTACCGGAACATGCTTCGCGGCCCACCGAGCCCATCAAAAAACGCCGAGAAGTGCTTGATGGCTAGATTCGCGTATGACCCGCCCGCGCAAAAAAGCCCGCTGAAGGTATCTCAACCGCTACAGGTATAACCATGACTGCCCACATCATCGGCTATGCCCGGGTGTCGACCAATGAACAGGACCTGACCGCTCAACGCAACGGCCTGGCTCTCCTTGGTGTGCCGGAAGCCCGGATCTACGTCGACCACGGGCTAACTGGCCGGAGCAAGGAACGGCCAGGGCTGCATGAAGCTCTCGCAGCTGTTCGCGCCGGCGACACCCTCGTCATCACCAAGCTCGACCGTCTTGCCAGGTCCCTGCCCTATGCCGGGGACATAATCGAGGAACTAACCAGCAGGGGCGTGAAGCTCAGCATCGGTGGTTCAATTCACGATCCGAATGATCCGGTCGGCCGACTGTTATTCAACGTCCTGTCCATGGTCGCCGAGTTCGAATCCGACCTCATCCGCGCCAGAACCCGTGAAGGAATGCAGGTCGCCAAAGCCAAGGGCCGGCTTCGCGGCAAGGCGCCCAAACTCAGCAAGAACCAGGAAGCCCACCTCGTATCCCTTCATCGGGTGGGACAACACACCACCACCGAGATCGCAGAACTGTTCACAGTTGCAAGAAGTACCGTGTACCGCGTCGTTCAACGCACTCCGGAAGAAGAACCTAAAACGAGGCAACCGAAAAGGGCCAAGCGCCAAACGGCCTCCAGCTGAGCAACCCGGCGCGCCAAAGTCCCGATTCAACTGTTTTGGAAATCGTTCGTTTCATGCACGAATAGTGCCGGATCGATGGAGGTCTATCAGCCAGACGTTAGTTTGCCGGCAGCCGTATCGATCGTGGCGGGGGCGCCTAGCTTGACGCAGGTCTGGTCCGGTCGGCCGTCTGCACCGATGCCATTGTGTCCGATTTTGAGGCCGCCCAGGACAGGGATGCCTAGGGGTTCCAGATGATCCTTAAGGACATCCACTAAGGTCCAGTCACGGTCTTCATAGTCATCGAAGCCGCTGAAGAGACCAAGTGCGACGCCTGCCAGGTTGTCGAGCGCCCCGGCTCGTTTCAGTTGAGTGATTTGACGATCGATCCGACCGAGCCCCATGTCGCGCTTGTCTTCCAGTAGAAGGATGGTGCCATCAAGGGCTGGCAGGCCGGCACCAACCATATGCGTGATCGATGAAAGGTTTCCGCCCACAAGCAATCCCGTTGCCCGTCCTTCGACCTGGATTCTTGCGGAGTAGGCCTGTGGGTCTGGGTTACAGTCACCGGCGTGTCATCCATCAGGAGTTGCCTCACTGAGGCGGTCGCCTCTGTGCCAACAGCAGCACCATGGATCGTCACCAGGCGGCACTCGCGCCAAAGAGCCATCTGTAGGTAGCTAATGTCGCTGAAGCCTATGAGTGGCTTGGGGTCGCGCCGGACTGCTTCGAAGTCGATCTCCTCGGCGATGCGATACGCACCGGCACCCCCTAGTGACGCGAAGATGGCCCGGACCCTTGAGTCACGAAAGGCGGCGTTCAGGTCATTGAGCCGATCCAGGTCGCGCCCGGCCATGTAGCCCCACTGGTCGAACACATGCGCACCGCGTTCCACCACCAAGCCCCAAGCAACAGTACTGACTCGGACCCTTGTCAGCTCGTAGCCCTCTGCTGGTGAGACGATCAGTAGTTCCGGCGGTGCCTGAGCCGGGGAATCACGACGGCGAACACGGCTGCCGCGGCGAAGCCCAGTATCCCGGTGGCTGAGACCCCCGCACCCAGGGATGCCAGCGCCGTCACCACGGAGAGCAGAACCGGCCCGCCGGTTGACCCCGCATCCGCAATGAACCGCCACAGGCCCAAGAACTGGCCGCGCCCGCGGTCCGGCGAGAAGTCAGCTCCGAGCGTCATGATCAGGCCGGAGCTGATGCCGTTCCCGAAGCCGATCAGCAGGGCTGCCAGCAGCAGCCCGGTAAAGCTCGCGGTGAGCGGGATCAGCAGCAGGGCGATTCCCATGATGATGGTGGAGGGTATAGCCACCCACTGCCGGCCCCTCCGGTCCATGAGCCTGCCGGCGGGGTAGAACACCAGCATGTCGATGGCGCCGGACAGGCCGTAGATCAGCGAAGCCTGCGTGGCGTCCATGCCCAGATGCTCAGCCCACAGCGGGATCACCACCTGGCGGGAAGCCCGCAGCGCACTCAGCAGCAGGATTCCCACGCCCAGTGTCAGGAACACTCCTGCGTGGGACACCGCCACATTCCGCAGCGTGGGTTCCGGGCCCTTATGGCCGCCGTCGGGCGCAGGCGGAACCACCAGATCCGGGATGGTGACGGCCAGGACCGCGGCGGCAGCCATGCCCGCGACGCCCACCCAGTAGGCGCCGGCGATCCCGGCGAACTGCATCACCCCGGCCCCAACAAACGGACCGATAAAGATGCCGATCCTGCTCACGCCGCCCAGTGTGGACAGCGCCCGCGCCCGGAACTGCACGGGCACCGCCTCGGTCAAGTATTTCTGCCGCGCCAGGCTGAAGACGCTGGCGGCCATCCCGACGACGGACATCGCCACCGCGAGCAGCCACAGTCCGTTGGGGATCAGGGAGGACGCCCCTGCCGCAGCGAGTGCCAACGCACCGGCTGCGGCAGCACCCACAATTGACCAGCGTTCACCGAACTTGAGCGTGATGAGGGACGCGGGCAGGTTGAAGAACCAGGAGCCCAGGCCGATGAGTGTGACGATCAGCGCGGACACCGCCACGGATGCTCCGAGTTCCCGGGCCGAGAGGACCACCACCGGAAGGACTGCGCCTTCGCCGATGCAGAACAGCAGCGCCGGTCCGAAAGCGGGTATTGCGATGCTCCGGAAGCTGAAAGGCGGCGGGCTGTCTGGCGAAGTCATCAGATTTATCCTATGGCCCGGGCGGGCGCGGGTCTCTTTTGTTGGGCGTCCTTGGAAATTCAGCCCACCCGGGGGTCACAAAGAGCCACGGGAGGACTAGCGTTTGCCTTGTGGAACGCTTCAATCCGTTCCCCACAACCAAAGGGAGTCTTTATGGGGGAATTGTGGATCCGCACCATCGGCAACAGCCTGATCCGTGCGGACAGAGTCACCGAAATTTCATCCACCCGCGGGTCCCTCCACGAGGAGCAGGGATATTCGCTCAAAGTCATCGTGGACGGCAAGGCCCACGTGGTGATTGACGACAGCGATCTTCAGGGCAGCCTGGCGGAACGGCTTGAGTACGCACGGCATGTGGAGGACGCGCTGCTGCTCGTCATGGATGAAGCCAAGGGCGCGGAGGTGGCCATGGTGGTCTGCTATGAGCCGGAGAACGAGCGCTGGTCCCTGGCTGCCGCAGCGGAGTTGGCTGGCGCCCTTCGTGCGGAAGCACCGCCCCGGGAGATGACCGGCGCTTCATAGCCGGACAATTCCAACGGGCCGCCCCAAAGAACAGAGCGTCAGTTCCAAAGCCCCAGCTTGCCCGGGTTCAGCACAATCCACACGTCCTTGACGGCGTCCCCCACGACGTTCAGGTTCATCACCCCGGTGGTCCGTCCGTCCCGCCGGAACGCCAGGGCGATGCCGTCCCCGGTTTCCCGCTCCTCCACGCCCAGGCCCGGGTTCTTGGCCACGATCCCCAGCAGGAAGCGGGACACGTTGGATACTCCGATCACGGGCCTGCGGGCGGCACTCACTATCCCGCCGCCGTCGGACTTCAACACCACGTCCGGATCCAGTACCGAGGCCAGGGCGGAGAGGCTGCCGCCGCGGCAGGCGTCCGCGAAGGCGCGCACAATGACGTCATGCCGCTCCCGCGTCGCCTCCCGCGAGCGCCCTTCCCGGACGTGCCTACGGGCGGCGGACGCCAACTGGCGGCAGGCCTCAGGGCTGCGGCCCACCACCTGGGCGATGTCCGCGTACGGCATGGCGAAGACCTCGCGCAGGACAAAGGCCACGCGCTCGGCCGGAGTGAGGGATTCGAGCACCACCAGCAGCGCGGTGCTCACCGTCTCGTCCAGGGTCACGGTGTCCGCGGGATCGGCGTGCTCGGGCCGTGACGGTGCGAACGGGCTGCCCGGGAGCGGCTCGGGCAGCCATTCGCCCACGTACCGCTCGCGGCGGGCCCGCGCGGAGCCCAGCATGTCCAGGCAGATCCGGCCCGCCACCCGCGTGAGCCAGGCGCGCGGCGAATCGACGGCGTCGCGGTCTTCCGGGGTCAGCCGGTACCAGCGCACATAGGTCTCCTGCACGGCTTCCTCGGCATCGGCCACCGTGCCGAGCATCCGATAGCCCAGGTTCATGAGGTGCCTGCGCTCCCCCGCGAGCTCCGCCAGCCCGGCATCCTGCGCGCCGTCAGGCCGCCAGCCCGTTCCCACGTCAGCCAATGCCCATCCCCTCATCGTTCCAAAACTGGTGCACCGCCGGCTGGCGCTGACCACTCAGCCAGCCGCTTCGGCGCCACCTGCCTCCGGTCAACGCGTCCGACGGCGGGAGCAGGGATCAGCGCGTCCGTCACCGCGCCTACGCCGATAGTATCGGCCGTTGGGTCCGTAACCACGGACCGCGGGTCCCCGGCAGCGACAAAACCCCGCGGACAAACTCGTCCAGGGCCAGCACTTCGGGCCCTGCCAGCTCGTGGGTGGCACTGCCCGCTGCCGGCTCTCCAGTGGCGAGCGCGGCAAGCTCGGCCATCACATCGTCCACCGCTAGTGGCTGTACCGGCTCGGAGGACAACCGGACCACTGCGCCGTCGCCGTACAGGGCGGCAAGGCCGGCCGCGAATTCGAAGAACTGGGTGGCCCGCAGGATGGTCACGGGGATGGGTCCCGCCAGGGCCGCCTCCTCCTGTGCCAGCTTGGCTACGTAGTAGGGATTTCCCGGAATGCGGTCAATGCCAACGATGGACAGGATCACGTGGTGTCCTACCCCCGCGATCTCCCCGGCGGCCAGCAGGTTCCGGGTGGATTGGGTGAAGAACTCCAGGGAATCATCAAAGGAGGGCGGGTTGGACACGTCCACCACCACGGCCGCGCCCTCCAGCGCCTCCGCCAGCCCGGCGCCGGTCCACGTGTCCACCCCGGTACTGGGCGACGCCGCCAGCGCAGTGTGGCCTTCCGCTTCCAGGGGCGCCACCAGTTTCCGGCCGACAAGCCCCGTTCCTCCCACAACACCAACCTTCATGGTGTTCCCTTTCGTGCGCGGTGGCCTGCCCCGGCGGCGGCCCCTCTACACACAGGACGACGCAGCCCGGCAAAACGTGAGGTGGAGGCTGGTGCCGCCAGGGTAGGACGGATTCCGAACCTCACGTTTGGCGACGCTCTATCGTCTTAGGAGTATGAACCATCCTCCACCTGCTGCCGGAACGCCGGCAGTCGCCGAACAAAAGGAAACGCACGCATGAACATCGCAGTCGCCGGAGGAACCGGGAAGGTCGGCCAACACGTGGTCGGCATCGCCAGGGAGCGCGGGCACACCGTGACAAGCCTTTCCCGCGGCGAAGGGGTTGACCTGATGACGGGCGGGGGCCTGGACTCGGCGCTCCAGGGCGTGGACACGGTCATTGACGTAGCCAGCATCCAGACCTTGTCCGCCAAGGCATCCGTTGATTTCTTCATCGCCACCACCGGCAACCTGCTGAAAGCCGGCAAGGCTGCAGGGATCCGGCACTACGTGGCGCTCTCCATCGTCGGCGCGGACAAGGCAGCGGTTGGATACTACGCCGGGAAACTGGCCCAGGAAGAACTGATCAGCCACGGAGACCTGCCCTGGACCATCCTGCGCGCCACCCAATTCCTCGAATTCGCCACCCAGATGCTGGAACGCGGCTCGGTGGGCCCGCTGGCGCTGGTGCCCAGGATGACCACCCAGCCCGTTTCCGCCCGCGAGGTAGCTGTGGCATTGGTGGACGCCGCGGAGGCAGGATCCCGGGGACGGGTGGCAGATCTGGGCGGGCCGCGGGTGGAGCAGCTCGTGGACATGGTCCGCGCCTATGCCCGGAAAACGGGCCAGCGGAAGCTGGTCCTGGGCTTCACCGCCCTGGGCCCGCTGTGGAAAGCGATGCGCAACGGTGCCCTGATCCCGGCTGCGGATGCCGCCGTCGGACACCAGACTTTTGCCGAATGGCTGGAAGAGGTGGCGTAGGGTCTCCGCCTCAGATCGGGGCTGGGGCTGCTCCATCGAGATGAAATATTCACCTACCCATGTTGCATACGTCACATTAGATGTCTAGGCTTGTCGAGGTTGCAGCGTCGCAGCCGTCGTGACTGCAGCGTCGCAGTCGCCGAAGAAAGGCAGAAGCAATTGACCGATAAGCTCAATATTCTTGTCCGCGTTGACCTCGATTACGCCCGTGCCCAGGTCTCAGCCAGGGGCCACGTTACCGTCCACAGCATCCACGCCCTCTACGTCGTGGTGAAACGCGCCAACGCCCTGAGGAAGGGCCTTGAGCTGGAAGTCGACATGAGGAACGCCTACGTCGATCCGGATGCGCTGGAGCAGTTGCGCACCTGCTCAAAAACCCACCACCTGCCGGTGATTATCGACCCGCTCCAGGAAGACTGCACGTTCAGCATCCTGCCGCCGGCCCAGCCGGCCCTGGCCGCAGCACACAAACTCGCCGCCTGAAGAGGCCCGCACCGGACATGGGAAAGCCCCTCCTAGGAGGGGCTTTCAGCGTGTAGGACAGAAGTTGCAAGGTATTTGTCAGCGGTGACGTGCTCCTCCTTCCCGGACGCTGGATGCGCCCAGCCGGTTTTCGTACACAAAGACCTTAACAAAGGATCACCGGGCCCGTCCAGAGTTTTCTGGCCATTTTTTGTTAGCGGTAACCGTCCACGATCGCCGCGGCGATCTCCTTGTAGGCGCGCCGGGTCTCGGGCTTGAGCACGTCCAGGGTGACCAGGTCGCCGTCGGCCACCCCCCTGTCGTGGGGCACGGCGATCAGCTGGCGGCAGATGCCTGAGAGGTGCTCCTCGATGGCGTCCTTGTCCACGCGGGAGGAGACCTCCACCTTGTCCGTGATGACCACAATCGCGTTGCGGGCCAGATCCTCATAGCCGTGGTGGGCCAGCCACTGCAGCGTGCTGCGGGCCCGCTTGGCGCCGCTAACCGCGTAGCCGGCGGCGATGATCAGGTTGTCCGCGGACTGCAGGATCCCGCTCATGGCGTTGTGGGTGACGCCGGTGCCGCAGTCGGTCAGTGCAACGGAGTAATAGTTGGAGATGAGCTTGCGGATCCGCAGGTATTCCGCGGCGGTGAGCGAGTCCGAGACCTCCGGGTCCTGCTCGCCGGCGATCAGGTGCAGCCGGCCGGCGTGGTGCATGTACCGGGCCAGGGCGGTGAGGGAATCGATGGACTCGATGTTCTTGAGCAGGTCCGAGATGGTGCGCGGGGTGGCCTGCTGGTAGATGCCCTCCCCCAGGGCGCGCTCCACGAGGTCGCCGGAGTCCGGGTTGGCGTCGATGGCGCAGGGCGGGTCGCCGCGGAATTCGGCCAGTGTCAGGCCCACACCCACAGTGGTGGAGGTCTTGCCGATGCCGCCCTTCAGGCTCAGGACCGCCGTGTTGTAGCTGCCCTGCAGCTGGCGGGAGATGCGGCGGCCCAGTTCGTCTTCCTCGCGCTGCTTGGCGCCGGGGCCCAGGTTCCACGCGCCGCCGGACAGCGAGTAGAGGGCGCCGCGGAGTCCGCCCACCGGCCGGGGCTTCTGCTCGCGGACAAACAGGCCCGGCGAGCTGATGAAGTCCGGCATGGGGGCATTGGCAATCACGTCGGCAGTGCTGGGCCGGTTGCCGCGGCGCAGGGTTTCGGTTCCGGCGGCAGTATCGGGAGCAGCGTCCGACGACGGCGGTGCCGTGTCGACGGCGACCCTCGCTTCTGCGGAGGTGCTTGCCTCCGGCGTAGCCTCTTCCGCCTGAAAGGACTGCCCGGCTTCCGGCTGGAACGATACGGGCGGCCGGGTGGGGGCGGGAAGGTGGCCTGCCGTTTTTGCTTCGTCGGCCGCGGCGGCTGCCTCCGCCCAGGAGCTTCGCCTGATGACCGGCTGGCCGGCGTCGGATGGGGTGGAAGGATTCGGTGTTACAGCTGGCATGGTTCCTGTCCGGGCATCCGTTGGTCCGCCGTCGGCGCGACGGAGGTCACGGCGTCGGCGAAGCTGCGGCTGCCCTGCGTCCTGTGCAAGGGCACGTGCGTTCTTATCCGCCGGATCGGGCATGTCTGTCCCCCCAGGGCTTTCGGCAAAAGGTTCTGCGGCACTTTACGTTCTAGTTCAAACAGTAAGTCTAGGTGCTTGGGCAGAATCCCGCCGTCAGACGCGGGTCAGGGCGTGCGTCACCACGGCGGAAGTGATGATCAGCAGGATGGCAAGGACGGTGTACGCCTGCCACTTGGGGCGGCCTTTGTGGGGGTTGATGTCGATGTACGGCATAGCTAGCGTCGTCCGGCCTCGGCTGCGGCTAACACTGTGGCGTCCCGCAGGGCGCGGCGCCTGAGACGAAGCAGCTGATACAGGACAAGAAAGGGAATGAGCAGGGTGCCCAGCAGAGCGCGAGCAGAAAGTCGGCCAGAGCAACGGTAACCTCCGTTGGAAGCAGCGATCCCTCATGTCGGATCACGGAGGACGATACCGGTCTGTCACCGCCATGACAAGTCAAGTCAAGTCTGTTGTGGCAAACGTTTTCCTTCAGCACGCGGGCGCCGAAGGTGTTTGGGCGCCATTCCTGCGGGAACACGGGGTTTCTGCGAGATCTTGCACATCATCCGGGCCGGATCAAGTCAAGCCGCATATGACAACCGCCTACGACAGCAGCGATCGGATGCGTTTGGGTTAGGACCTGTCAGTGCGCGTTGGAGTCGCTGGTGTGGGCCTTGCGCCAGACCGCCCAATCGCTCGCCTGGATTGTGGGACGCCCAAGAAAGTAACCCTGCCCTGAGGTCATGCCGAGATGGGTGACGGCGGTGAGTTCTGCCTGGGTTTCGATTCCTTCGGCCACGATCCTGGCGCCGATTTGTTTGGCGAATTCGACCATCGCCGCACCGAGGGCGCGTTGGCCCTGGTGGGCTGTCGATGCCGGCGATGAGGCTCCGGTCGAGTTTGATGATGTCCGGCCTGAGCTGGAGGATGTGGCGCATTGACGAGAAGCCGGATCCGGCGTCGTCCACTGCTATCCGCAGGCTGCGGCGGCGCAGCGGTCCAAGAGCTGCCAGGAGCGGCGCGTACTCGTCTACGGCCAGGCGTTCCGTCAGTTCAAGGACGATCCGGTCAACGGCCAGTGCGGACTCTTCCCAGAATCCTGGCAAGCGGGGGTCCAGGCATGTTTCGGGTGAGAGATTGAGTGCCACGTAGAGATGTTCTGGAAGCTTCGCCGTATTGTGAAGGGCCGCTTCCAGGGCAGCGAACTCAAGTTCCCCGCCGAGACCGACGCTGGTTGCCTCGTTGAACCAGTGATCCGGACCCCGGCTGTCCTCGGTGGGAAAGCGCGCCAGTGCTTCGACGCCGGTGATGGTCCCGGTCGGAAGGTCGTAGATGGGTTGGAATGCCGTGAGGATCATCTGGCTCTGGACGGTTTTGTCGATCCGTTCCCGGACACGTTCCTTGAGGAGTGTCCGCACCGTCTGGGCTGGAAGGAGGCGGCTGGTGCCTTCGAAGCCTGTGGACCGTCCGTCCCGGTCCTGGCGTGATTTCCCAGATACTTCCATCCAGACGGGTGCGCCGTTGCGGTGGCGGCAGGAGACCACCACTCCGGCCCAGTCTGAACCGCGGTCACCGAGGGCGCCGGCCACCGATTGGCGGGAGCTGGTGAGATCGTCCTGATCGATGACCATGCTGATCGGTCTGCCGAGCAGCTCGGCAGGGTCGTATCCCAGAAGTGTGGAGCTGGTTCGGCTTGAGAAGGTGAAGTTCCCGCGGTCATCAATGGCCCAAAGCCATTCGCGGCTGGTGTCGAGTACGGTCTCCATGAGGTCCGAGATGGCCTGGCCCTGGTCGCGTTGCTTGCGCTGTGTGGATGCCGCGGGCCGCGGTCCAGACCGCGCTCAGGATCAGGCCTCCGGCGACGGAGCCAAGAATTCCGGTCAGCGCAGGCGAGTCCGGACCAACCATGGCCCCGGAGTGTAGTGCCATGACTATCGCGAGGGCGAAGGCGATCTGCAGGCTGAGGACGCACAGCAGCAGGTGGCTGCCAATGAATGACAGGATGTTCGTTCGACGCCCCCGGACCATCTGATACCCCTTTCCCATGCTATCCGTCTGGAGGTTCCCAGGCGGGTAACGACTTTCGGGCGTGGCATGCATGGTTCCGCCGACTGGATATTGGGGCAGGCTGGGGGCCAGGGTCATGGCTGGAGGTCCGCCAGCGCCGGGGTACGATCCGCGGGCACAGGGTCTGATCCGGCGCGGTAGCGGTAGGTGATGTTTTCGTCTTGGACGATGAAGGTCTCCACGCCGCTGCGGTTCCAGTGCAGGACCAGCAGCCCGTAGCGTTCGGCAAGTTTGGCTAGCGTCGGGAAGGTGGTGACGTCGATGAGGGGCCGGCCCTGGGGCGCGGGCATCGGGTGGACCCGCACGAGCAGTGAGGCGTAGCGGCGGCGGATGGCCGCTGCCTCGTCGGCGGGCGCGTTGCGGCGGGCGAAGATCACGATCATGACGCCGATGGCCAGGGCGGCGAGAAGCAGTACGGCCGATACGACGCGGGCTGTTGCGGCGCTGATGCCCACCCCGGTCCACGCAATCGTGCGGGGAACCATGGTTGCCTGCTGCGTGGTGGTTGCGTCTGTGACGGTCAGGGTATCCGGCGTGCCGGTGAGGGCGAGTTGGAGCGGGGTGAGGTTCAGCTTGAGTTCGGGCTGGAATTCGGTGCCTGTTGCTGATGTGACCTGTGGTGTCAGGGCGATGGTGAGCGGTCCGGCGGGGAGGCCGGTGACGGCCGATGCGGCCTGTGCTTTGGCTTCGAGGGTGGTCAGGTCCAGCCGTACGGTTCCCTCATAGTGGTTGGCTGTAAAGGTGGCGGGTCCGGTAAGCGGGACGCTTGAGTGCCAGCCTCCAGGTGTGGACAGGTCTGCCCTGACCGTCAAGGTTCCCGGGTCACCGTGATAGGCAAAGTGGACATCGACGGTATTGGTGAGTTTGCGAAAGACCGGGTCCGGGGAATGCGCCGTTGTTCCGTCGTATGCAGGACTTTGTCCGACGGCGGCGGTGTAGGAGAAGTCCATCCGAATGCCGCTCTTGACCTGGGAGGTCGAGGGCTCCTCGGCCGGCCCGAACCAGGCCAGCACACCGAGGGCCACGCCCATCAATGCGAGGACTGCGCCAAGAGCGGCGGAAATCCGCAGTGAGGACGGAAGGCCGTCCAGGACCTGTTGCTGAGCGGGGCGGGTGCTGATGTGGCGGGACACGGCTGCTCTCCTTCGTTTGCGCCGACGGCGGGTGGTTGCGGCGGCGCCGCCGCTGGCCAAGAGGGCGAATGCCAGCAGGCCCAGGACCGGGGGGCTGGCAGCCCGGCTAAGCCATGCGCCACCCTCGGGTATGCGGACTGTCAGGGCGCCGATAAGGTCGCTTCGTGTGGGCTGTTCCGGGTCGAGCCAGGAGTTGTTATCCCCTTTGAAGGTGTAATAACCGTTCTCGACCGCAACGATACGGTGCATCACCGCTGTTTGCATGAGCTCACTGCGGTAGGCCACCACGTCACCTACCTGATAGTCCCTGGCCGGACGGACAACTGCCAGATCCCCGGTGCGGAACTCGGGCTCCATACTGATTCCGTGGGTCGCAAGGTAAGTGGTGGTGCCACCCAGTTGCGCCGGTGCAGCCACCCACCAGCCAGCAGCAAGCAGTAGGCACAGGCTGATAGCAAAGCCGTATCTTGCTGTCCGCGACGCGATGATCCCGCTCCCTTCTATGTCTTCCGAACCGGTGCGGGCCGGCCTGAGGACCAGGCCCGCCCGCACCGTCAAAGCCCGAACTAGAGGATGGTGAGACCAGTGGTGTTGAATGCGCTCAGCAGCGGGTAATCCGCCGTGGTGCTGCACGTGATCGTCATTGTGGTGTCAAAGGATCCCAGCGTGCAGGTGTAGGGACTGCCGACGGGCGCGGCGCCGTTCTTAAGGGTCATCGACGCCGTCTTGCCTGTCACATCTGTGGAGCTGGTGAACGTGACGCTGGCGAGCTTGGAGTTGTCGGTGGACAGCAGTGTCTTAGAAATTGTGGTGATGGTGGCACCGGTGGCCACGCTCTCGCCATAGCCGGAGACGCCTCCCGCCGGCAGCGTGTTGCTGGCGGTAAAGGCGGAACCGGCGACAACGGCGAGACCGGCGACGGACAGGGCGGAGATGACCTTTGCAGAAGTGCGCATGTTGATTCTCTTTCGTTTTAGGAAGCCCGGCAGCCCCTGAGCGGGCCCCGCGGCGGTTGCAACCCCAAGTACAACTGGATGCCGCTGCCAACCGAGATACAGGCTCTTTTACTGCCCTGCATTTCGTCGACATCTCGAACCTAACAGCCAAAATCAAGGTTTAATCAAGACCTTTGACTAATCTGCGGAAACCCTAGGAAAGGTGCGGGGCATCGGGTTAAACAGTGCGCCGGCACTGCAGAAAGTCCGGAAGCCGAGGCTGCCTTTTCGTTTTCCCGGCAAGGGATTTCGCGGTAGGACGGGCCGCATGCCCTTGTTGCAGCGCAGCAGGGAAGGCCCAAGGTTTAAGCAGGAATTGCCGATGTCAGGCTCGGCCGTCCCGCGGGGGCGTAGCCTCAAATGATGACTACTTCAGCAGCAGGCCACCCCGGCGACGTCGGTGCGAACCGCGTCGGTTCCGTGTCCTCTAGTGCATCCGGCGGCGCGCTCCCTGCCCTTGGCGGCTCGGAGTTGCCGTTGCTGGATTCGGCAGTTCTTCGCGACATGGAAGAACAGTTGGGGCGGCCCGATATTGCCTGGAATTTTGCCAATGACTATGCCGGCATGTGGGTGGAGCGGCAGCGATGCCTGGTTGATTCAGTCGAGCGTGAAGACCGCATGGCAGCCCTTGATGCGGTCATCAGCCTCAAAGTTTCATCTGCCATGGTCGGCGGCCTGCGGTTGGCGCGCCTCGCAGAGGCGCTGGAGGCTACTCTCCGCAGGGGCGACCTGCGCGACGGAGCATCTGTCCTGGCCATGATTTCACTCCACGGCCATGCCACGGTGAAGGAGCTCCGGCAACGGTATCTACGATAGGGCAGATAGCCGCGGACGACGGCGCCAAGGATCAGTTCGGAGCATTTGTCATGGGGGAATTAATCGTCCGTGGCCAGCCGGTACCCGACTCCGCGGACCGTCTGCAGCCACCGCGGCGACTCCGGATCGTCCCGGAGTTTGCGGCGAAGATTCCCGATATGCACCTCCACGGCCCGCTCATCTGAGTCAATGGTCGAGGGCTCCTCCCGGTAGTACTCGCCCCGGAGGGCGCGCGCGAGATCCTTCTTAGACAAGACCGCCCCTGCCCCACGGATCAGCTCCTGCAGAATGTCGAACTCGCTCCGGGTTAGTTCCAGAGCCGTGCCGCCCACAGCGGCGCTCCGGGTCCTGCAGTCCAGAGCCAACCCGTTGTGCCGGAGGACCGGCTGTCGGCTCTGATCCTCTGGAGATGAGTTCACTGGAGGCGACGGTTCCGGGGAAGGGGACGGACCTCCACCCAGGCTCTGTGGCCGCTGTCTGCGCATCATCGCCGTGATCCTCGCCCGCATCTCCCTCGGCCGGAACGGTTTGATGATGTAATCATCGGCTCCGCCGTGAAGGGCGGTGAGCAGATCGGTCTCCTCGGTCCTGCCGGTGAGCATGACCACATAAGCGTTGCTGAACCGGCGGATACGGCGCAGAACCTCGAACCCGTCAATGTCCGGCAGACCCACATCCAGGGTCACGACATCAGGACTCGCGTCCCGAACCAGTTCAACGCCTTCGCGCCCACACGTCGCGGTATGGACTTCAAAACCTGACTGAAGAAGCACACCCTCGATCAGGTTGCGCATATCGGTGTCGTCTTCAATGATTACAGCCACGCCTAAGTCGCTCATGGTCCCCCTCCATGCTGACTCGAATCTTTCGCATCGACCCATCATCGAAGCGAAACTCAAAGCCACAATTTCCAACCTACAAGGGTGGATAGCGTTTTGCCCGGACACACCCGGAATACGGACCACAAAACCTAGTGCTGCGGGCGGGTTTCCTGGAGCCGCTTGATGAACCAGCGGGACTGCTCCGGGCCGTAGGGCAGCACCGGGATCGCCTTGGTGGCGTCGCTGGGGCTGTCGCGGATGGACTGCCAGGCCTGGCGCACGGCCGTGGTCATGGTGTTGGCCATGGTTTTGACGAACTGGTCGCTGCAGGGCTGCCCGTGCCCCGGGATCAGGAACTCGTAGCGGTGGCGCAGCGCGGAGATGTGCCGGAGCGAGTCGGCCCATTCCTCCGGGAAGGAGTCCTCGAAGGACGGGTGCGCGCCCTGTTCCACGAGGTCGCCCACGTAGAGGGTGGTGGGGGTGCCTACCAGGAGGTCACCGTCGGTGTGGCCGCGGCCCAGGTAGAAGAGGGTGGCGGTCAGCCCGCCGAGGTCCACCAGCACAGGCTGGTCCTTGACGATGGCGTTGGGCACCACCAGTTCAACGTTCTGGCCTTCGCCGGTGGACATCTCCGGCTCCAGGGTGCCCACAAAGCGGCGCTGCAGGTCTCCGCGCTCATCGATCTCAGCCGCGCAGTTCTGGTGCGCCCAGAATTCAGTGGCACCGGCCTCGGCGAACACGGCGTTGCCGAAGAAGTGGTCGTAGTGCGCATGCGTATTGACGACGACGAGCGGCAGCGGTGTCTTTTCGCGCACCGCGTTCAGGATCTCGCGTCCCTGCCGCGGCCCGCAGCCGGTATCGATCACCATGGCCCGCTCGGATCCCACAATCAGGCCGGTGTTCAGCAGCGAACCCTCGGTGACCAGCACATAGTTGTCCGCGCCGACTTCGAGCCATTCTGACATTTGTTCTCCATACCTTTGGCAGCACTGGTGTTCTTCCTGGCCTTGATTCTACCCATGGGGCATGTGTGGTTCCCGGGAACCCCGGCGGCCCCCGCCCGCATGTGGACTTCCACATTTCTCCATTCGTTTTGCCCCGCGGAACGCTCACCTGCGTAACATCTCTCCATGGGAACGAAACAGCACCACGACTTCTGCCACGACTGCGGCAAGCTAACAAACCACGTGACCGTGTATGAAAAGGCCGACGGCGGCGGCTCGCTGATCGCCAAGGTCCAGTGCGCGGAGCACTCGAAGATGCCCGTTCGCACCTGATGCGCACAGCTACGCATCGCGGCACGAACCGCAGTCCGCTGCCCCGCCGGATTGTCCACGGGTCAGAGCTGTGGCAGGAACTGACGGACCGGGTGACCATGGTCTACGTCGGGTTCAGATGGCAGCCTAGGCAGTCCGCACATTCAGCATCTACGGCGCCAGATGCCTTGGACCGGGCTCTAGCCAGTAAGGATAACTTCCCGGATAGTCTCACCGATGATCCGGGCCGCCCCTTCGGTGGGATGGACACGGTCTATTGTCATGCCCTCGGCGAACACGCCGTCTACCGTGCGGACGCCGGCCATCCCATCGACCCAGGTCCACCCATTCTGCTGCACGAAAGCCAGCACCTGGGCGTTGAAAGATTCCGCTATCCACGGCGCTTCGCCTAGCGGCGGAATCGCTGACACCACGACGCGCTTTGCGCTGGCCGCCTGCAAAATGGCACTGATGTTCCTCGCCGATTCCTCGAAGGGAACACCGTTGGCTGCGTCGTTCGTCCCGGCCAAAACGACTAGAACGTCGGACACTACAGGCCTGGCAGATGCCGCCATGGCATTCGTCCCCGCTCCCCCTTCAGCCCATCCGCCTGCGAACTCGACGCCATCGACGCATGCGTACGTAAACCACGAACCCGCACCGACGGCCTTATTCATAATGTCAGGGTGCTGTCAGCTTGAGTGATCGAATCCCCGATTGCTGCAAAGGTGATTGCCCTAGCGGCAAAGGTGGCGCTGGGGGTGGCCGTAGGTGTCGGCGTGCGGCTGGCAACGTGCTCGTCGTAATACTTCTGGACTTTCTCTGAGACGGGCGGCGTGGGCGCTGCGCAGCCACTGACGCCAGCAACCACGGCAGCACTGAGAGCGAGTGCAGGCAGGAAGCAACGGATGCGCATGGATGTCCCCAGAGTGAGCTAGTGAAGTCCCGGCCATTTTACTTTGCACACAAACAATTAGCTGGCGACGACCGGTCATGTCCTCTGTGGCGGGGCCTCCGGCACTTCAAATCTCCGCTAGAACCGTCCCTGGATTCTCAATCGCGTCCGCTACAAACCGCAGGAACCCGGCAGCAGTCCCTCCATCACACACGCGGTGATCGAACGTGAGCGTCAGCTCCGTCACCTTGCGGACGGCCAGCTCACCGTCCAGCACCCACGGTTTATCGATAATCCGGCCCACGCCGAGAATTGCCACCTCTGGATGGTTAATGATCGCTGCGGACCCGTCCACGCCGAACACACCGTAGTTGTTCAGGGTGAATGTCCCGCTGCCAAGTTCACCCGGAGTCGCCTTGCCTTCTCGGACGACGTCGATAAGTCGTCGGATCTCCGAGTCCAATTCGCGGGCGCTGAGCTTCTCCGCCGCCCGTATCGATGGCACCATGAGGCCGCGGTCCGTCTGCGCAGCGAAGCCAAGGTTTATGCCCTCGAATGCGACGATCTCCTGGGAACCATCTGGCGCGGTTTCGATGCGGGTGTTCAGCTCCGGGTACTTCTTCAGTCCCGCCGTTACGAAGCGCGCAATGAAGGCCAGCAGGCCTGGGGCATGAGCCCCGCCCTTCTTAAAGCCTGCACGTAGTTCCACGAGAGCGGTTGCATCAACATCCACCCAGACTGTGGCTTCCGGGATCTCCGAACGGCTGCGGGACATGTTCGCGGCAACGGCTTTACGCACGCCCCGAACAGGTGTGCGGGAGGCAATGCCCAGTCCTGTTCGGGCATCAGCCGTCGTACCTTGGTTAGGTATAGCCCGCGTGATCGGTTCCTCAATTACTGCGGGCTTGGTGATGACCGCTTCAACGTCCCGGCGCAGGATCAGCCCGCTGTCCCCGGATCCGTGGACCTCTCCCAAGTCAACGCCGTGGTCGCGGGCCATGCGTCGGACCAGAGGCGATATGACGGCGCCCAGCTTGCCCGGCACACGGGTGCGCAGGAGTAGAAGGTCGTCGGCCGCCTTCTCAGCATCGGATACTGAACTCTCCGGAGAAGCAACAGAGGAAACGCCGGCACGGCCTGAACCCGCAGTACTCTTTGGCGCCCTGCTCCGTCGGACCGCGCCGTTGCCGGCAGGAGTCCCGTAGCCGATCAGCACGTTCCCTGACCCTGCCTTCTCCTCTTCGCGGTACGTGTTCGCCGCCGCTTGCACAGGCTCAACCGCGGGAGCACCAGCAGGAGCCACCGAGATAAGCGGTTTGCCCACATCCAGGGTCTGGCCAGGCTCGCCGTGCAACTCAGTCACGGTGCCGGCATACGGCGATGGCACCTCCACCATCGACTTCGCCGTCTCCACTTCCGCAATGGGCTGGTCCACCCGGATCTCATCACCAACAGAGACGAGCCAGTTAACCAGTTCGGCTTCTGTCAGGCCTTCGCCTAGGTCCGGCAGCAGGAATACTTTCGCTTCGGTCATCATCAGTCTTCCCACTGGAGGTCGTCTACGGCGTCGAGGATGCGGTCCACGCCGGGCAGGTAATAGTGCTCGAGCTTCGGCGCCGGGTAGGGAACATCGAAGCCTGTGACGCGACGGATCGGCGCGGCCAGATAGTGGAAGCAGCGCTCCTGGACCCTGGCCACGATCTCGGAGCACACGGACGCGAAGCCATGCGCTTCCGCGATGACCACTGCACGCCCAGTCTTGCGGACCGAAGCGCATACGGTTTCGTCATCAAAGGGAACGATGGTTCGGACGTCGATCACTTCCAGCGACCGTCCTTCCTCGGCAGCTGCCGCAGCCGCTGCCAGCGCTGTCGGCACTGACGGTCCGTAAGCGATGAGCGTTGCATCAGTTCCGGGACGGGCGACGGCGGCACGGCCTTCGGAGGACGTGCCCGCGTCCGTATTGGCGGAGTGCTGTGCCCGCAGCTCCTCGAGATCCACCATGTCCTTGGACCAGTAAAGCTTCTTCGGCTCCATGAACATGATCGGGTCATCGGAGTCGATGGCCTCACGGAGCATGCGGTAGGCGTCCGCCACGGTGGCTGGGGTAAACACCTTCAGGCCTGCTGTGTGGGCGTAGTACGACTCGGAGGAGTCGCAGTGGTGCTCCACTCCCCCGATCCCGCCGGCATAGGGAACACGGATCACCATTGGCAGCTTGACGGCGCCCTTGGTGCGGTTGTGCATCTTGGCCACATGGCTGACGATCTGTTCGAACGCCGGATAGGCAAAGGCATCAAACTGCATTTCAATGACCGGTCGCATGCCGTTCATTGCCATGCCCACCGCCATGCCAACGATGCCGGACTCTGCAAGCGGGGTGTCAAAACAGCGCTGCTCCCCGAAGGTCTTGGTGAGCCCGTCCGTAATTCGGAAGACCCCGCCCAGCATGCCCACGTCTTCGCCGAAGACCAGGACGGAAGAATCCGCGTGCATGGCATCCGCCATCGCCGTATTGAGCGCCTTGGCCATCGTGATGGCCTGGGGGCCGGCGGCTTCAGCCGTGGCAGCGGCGGAGGCGGCAGCCCGGGCAGTTGCCGCGCTGACGTTGCCGTTCGCCTCTGACGAGGTGGTGATGGTGGGGCTCACTTTGGGGCCTCCTCAGATGATGCTTCACGGGAGAGCTCGTCGGCGAGCATGGCGGACTGTTCCTTCAGTTGCGGTGTGGGTGCGGAGAAAACATGGCGGAAGAGTTCCTGCGGATCCACGGGAACATCTTCGCTGAGACCGTCCCGCAGCTGGGTGGCCACAGCCTCGGCCTTGGCCAGGATCCTGGCCTCGGCTTGATCGTCCAGCAGGCCTCGGTCGGCGAGGTACGTCCTCATCCGGCTGACCGGATCCTTGGCCTGCCACTCAGCCACCTCGCTGTCCTGGCGGTAGCGCGTGGCGTCGTCGGCGTTCGTGTGGGCCTGCATCCGGTACGTATGAGCTTCCACCAGCAGCGGGCCTGAGCCCTCCCTGGCGAGTTTGACGGCGCGGTCCAGCACGGCGAGGAGCGCCACCACGTCGTTGCCGTCCACACGCTCCCCGGCCATGCCATAACCCACTGCCTTGTGCGCGAGCGACGGCGCCACAGACTGATGTGCCAGCGGAACGGAGATGGCGTATTTGTTGTTCTGGACGAAAAACACGACGGGAAGATGGAATACCGCGGCGAAGTTCAGTGCCTCGTGGAAGTCGCCTTCGCTGGTGGCGCCGTCGCCGCACATCGCGAGGACCACAGTGTCTTCGCCGCGGAGCTTGGCGGCGTGAGCAACGCCGACGGCGTGCAGCAGCTGGGTAGTGAGCGGAGTGCACTGGGCCCCCACCTTGTGCCTTAACGGGTCGAAGCCGCTGTGCCAATCCCCGCGGAAAAGGGTCATGGCCTCCACGGGATCCACTCCGCGGGCCATTACCGCCACCGAGTCCCGGTACGTGGGGAACATCCAGTCACCCTCGGAGAGGCAGAGTGCTGCCGCCACCTGGCACGCTTCCTGTCCATGGCTTGAGGGGTAGACGGCCATGCGGCCCTGCCGGACGAGAGCTGAGTTCTGGTCATTGACCCGGCGTCCAACTACGAGCTGTTCGTAGGCGGCCATGAGTTCCTCGTCCCCCGGCACAGGATATTCATGGCCGGGTTCGGTGCCCTGATCATCGTCAGCTTTAAGCCGGCCCTCCGGGTCCACCATCTGGATCTGGTGCCGGGCGGGAAGCATGTAGTCCTCAACCGTGATGCCGAACTTACGCACGGCTTCGGCCACGGCATCCTCGTTCACGGCCTGCTGCGCCTGGTCAGGTGCAGTGTGGTCTGCGGAGATCGTCATTGGTCCGTCCTTCTGTAGCCACTATTCACACCCAGTATCGACCCACGAGAAGTTTCGTATCCAGTGCTAAGCAAAATCGTGGAGAAGTAAGTTCAGTCGCCCTATTCTTGGAGACGAAACGTAAACGCGGGCTGGATTACGGCTAGGAGCTGTGGACAAATGGTACGACTGGAGTCAGACGTCGGAGCGGTGCCTCTAGATGATGTGGATCGGAAGATCATTGCTGAACTCACCCGGGATGGAAGGATGTCGGTAACCCAAGTCGCAGAGAACGTCCACATCTCGCGGGCACATGCCTACACACGGATTGCGAGGCTCACGGACGAAGGCGTGCTAACTAAGTTCACGGCACTGGTGGACCCGATAAAAGCGGGCCTCAAGTCCTCTGCATACGTGACGCTCAAGGTGAGTCAGCACTCATGGCGGCAGCTGCGAGAACAACTGCGATCGATACCGGAGGTCCATCACATTGCGCTGGTGGGAGGCGACTTTGATGTCATTCTCTTGGTGCGGGCCATCGATAACATAGACCTGCGGAGGGTTATATTCGATCAGCTTCAGTCGATGCCTGGGGTGCTGGATACGCAGACGTTCCTTGTGTTTGAGGACGTGGATACGCGCTAGGGCGCTCCCGTCAGCCACCAACTACGGCATCTGGTAACTAATGACGTCGTTCGAGGGGCCATCGTGAAGTTTGCACTCATCACAAAACAGTCCCTCCGCCAACTCCCCGCAGCATTGGCAGCGATGTTGCAGGGCTTGAGGTTCAACCGTATATGTGGTCATACAACCATAGTGGAACTCTGGATATTCGAAGTTAACGGTAGGGAGTACTCGAATTTCCCGGGCTGGCTACTTAGATATCCCGAATCAATTCATAACTTCGAACTCACCCGCCGGCAATCCGTCCATTTTCCGTCTGAGGGAACTCGTGCCAAACTAGACCGTGCCTGATTCCGTTGCCGTTGTGCTCCTCGTGCGCCGTATGCTCGCCGCGGTGTTTGTGGCGCTGGTGCTTTGGCTGGTGATCGCATTCCAGCTATTCTTCAACGTTCAGGACGCGCCCGCTGTGCGAACGGATGCAGTGATCATGCTGGGAGGCGCCAGCGCGGAGCGGCTTCCGGTGGCCCAGCGGCTGAAGGAATCATTAGGCATCCCGGTCCTGGTGGTTTCGCATACAGACACACCCGGAAACGCCAGCGCCGATGCACTTTGCAACGAGGCTCCCCGCCGCAGCTCGTCTCTGGTGTGCCTCACTTTGGATGCAAAGAACACACGGAGTGAGGCCCGCGCCATCGGCACCTTGGTGGCCGCCAAAGGCTGGACGTCCATCTCCGTGGTCACATCCCGTTACCATGAGGCCAGAGCCGGGACGCTGATTCGTCAGTGCACGACGGCGGACGTCCACTTAGCCGGTTCCACTCCGGACCTCAGCCCGGCGCAGTGGCTTGACCGTTTCACGGTGGAGACGGGCGGACTACTGGATGTGTCGCTGCGGCCCGAGTGTGGTTCCTGATCCGTAGGATGCAAGAATTGTGTGGGACAGCGTCCGCGTGTCCACGGACAGCGGCTGGATGGCCGCCGGCTCCGGCAGACTTGCCTTCTTTGCGAGACACTAGCGGGATCTCCTTGATCGACCCGCTGCTGCGGCGCGGTACGCCTGAACGCAGACCGCCGCATTGGCGTCCCACGTGCGGGTGCGCAGTACGCGCTGCCGGCCAGACTGCCCCATTGCGTCCCTCAACGGGGCGTCGGCAAGGAGGGAGGCCAAGGACTGTGCCAAGGCGGCCGGGTCTTCCGGCGGTACCAACAAGCCTGTGCTGCCGTCGTCGACGATTTCTGCCAGCGCAGGAAGTGCGCTGGCTACAACAGGCCGGCCGCTCGCGAGAGCTTCCACCGGCTTCAATGGTGTCACAGAACGGGTTACATCCAGATTCTTGCGTGGCACCACAAATATATCCAAAGCCTGATGGTAGGCCCGGGCCTGATCGCTCGGCACCAGCCCCGTGAAGATGACGCGGTCACCAAAGCCTGTCCTCCGGGCCTGATCCTGCAGCGACGGAAGGGAGACCCCGGAACCGACAATGAGTAGCCGGAGCTTTGGGTTGGACGGGGCCAGGAGCGCGAAGGCCGCGACCAGGTCGTCGAGCCCTTCGTACGGCACCAGGCTGCTGACCGTGCCGATGATCTGGGCGTCCTGCTCGAGTCCCAGCTGCTGTCTGGCCTCCCGGACACCCAGCGGCTCCCGCAGATAATCCCCGCCCACGGCGTTGGGGGCGACGATGATTTTGCCTTCCTGTACGCCGGTGGCCAGTATGTTTCCCTTCATAGTCTCCCCCAGCGTGACCACCAGGTCAGCCGACCGCATCACCTCAGACTCGCGCTCCTGGAACAGCTTGTAGCGCTGGCTCTCCTTGGCTTCCGGGCCCCTGGTGGAGGCCCAGGTGTCGGCCAGTTGCCCGCGGACTTCGTAGACCCACGGAATGCCCAGCGCCTCTGCAACAGCCCGGGCCACCAGCCCGTTGACGTAATGGGTGGTTGTGTGGATGACGCTCGGCCTGAACTCCAAAGCCAGCCGCAGAGTTTCCTCGGCCTGCTGTTGGAGGCGCCCCGCCGGCGTTGCCGCAAGGCGAGCGGGCAGCAGCCGCTGGTACCGAACGCCGTCGACGCGGTCCTGTAAGTTGGCGCCCAGCTTGCCCACCAGAACGGGATAGCCCAGGCGCGTCACTGCCAGGGTTTCCCAGCCGGCGTCCTGTTGGGCCATGAGAATCGACTGGGACCGCCTGGCGTAACCGCTTTGGGTGTGCGGCAACGAATTGGTGAGCAGGTGGAGTACGCGGTTGGGGACCGGCTCCATCCGCGTTGCAGGGAGCTGAGGCGCCCAGCCCCGAAGCAGGGATTGTTCAGACACGAGCCGGGCGAGCTGGCCGCCGTTCTTTGGCACAGGTCCGCGCTCTCCGTCCAATGCCGCGATAGCCTCATTTACCGCCCCGCCAAACCAGAATCGCCGGGCCTGCGCGGCAGCGTGGCCACGGCCGCCGGAGGACACCGTGAGGAATTGATCTGCGCGGACGGGATCATCGGCGGCCAGAGCGATGTCGGCGAGCTTGGCAGCCTTGCCCGGAGGCAGCCCCCGGTCCAGGGCGAGCTCCATGCGCCGCTTCAGTCCGTCGTTGTCACCGCGAAGCAGCTCAGCCACCAGGACCGGCACAGCGGTTGAGGCAGCAGGGGCAGCACCGGCGAGCATGCGCGCGGCCGGCGTCACCAGCTCCGCGGGAAGCCTGCGGGAGGCCTGCAGGAGAAATTGAAAGGGGTCATCCGCAAGGCTGTCAGCCACCACGCCGCAGGCCAGGCGCAGATTCCGGAACCATGGCTTCATTCTTCCCGGCCTTTCCGGGACAGCAGGCCATGGATGAGCTCCATGTAACGCTGGGCAAGGATGCCATAGTCCGCGTGGTCCTGCACCCAGTCGCGGCTGACACCGGACCGGATCAAACGGCCGCGGTCGTCGGCCAGTCCAATCCAGAGGTCCGCCACAGCCTGGGGGTCGTTGGCCACGATGTCGCCGGCTTCGGCATCGGTCACCACGCGGGCTGCTTCACCCAGGACTACTGCCGTGACGTGGCGTCCCAGGGCAAGAACCTCGTAGGTCTTGGACGGGATGGTGGTCTGGAACGACTTCCAGTCATCCCGCAGCGAAACTATGCACGTGTCCGCGGAAGCATAGCGGTCCAGCACGTCCTGGCCCTGCAGCGGCGGGTGGAAGGTGACCGGAGCGCCAAGATCACGGGCGAGCTTCTGCAGGGCACGCCTGCGGGAACCATCTCCGACCATATGGAGGTGCATGCGGCTGCCAACCATGGCGCTGGCTCTGATGGCAGTCTCCAGATTCTGGCTCTCCCCGTGGTTCCCCAAGTACAGAGCCTCAAAAACGTCACGGTCTATGGGAGGGGGCGGCATTGCGGGCAAAGAATTCACGTGCAGCCCGTTGGAAATGGTTGCCACGTTCAGGATCCCGCGGCCGCGAAGGACGTCGGCAAAACCCTCCGTCACCGTCACCACGAGGTCAGCGCGGCGCTGCACAAAATCAGCGAAGATCTCGAACGCGCTTTTGACGCTGCCCTGGACCAGCCGTGCGTCCCGGGCCAGATCCGGCCATGCGTCCCGCATCTCCAGGATGAGCGGCACGCCGCGCAGGCGCGCTAGAACGTAACCGGCACCCATCACGGGAAGGCTCGGTACGGTCACAATGACCACTTCCGGACGTCGCGTCAACATGCCCAGCGGAACTGTCCACATTGCCGAAAAGCATTGGTCCACGAACCGCCAAAAATGGTGTCTTCCATGCGGCAGGTAAGGCACGCGCCGGATCTTCTCACCGTGAGACCCGGTCTGTGACCGGAAAGTAGTCCCCGCCAAGTTCTGGGATAGAGTTCGGCGGCCCGCGGGCGAGTGTGCCACCGGAGTCACGACGTCGATCTCCCAGCCCTGCTTCCGGAACTCGCCAATCAGCGCACTCCAACGACGCTGCGGCGGGCTGTTCTCCGGCCAGTAAGAATGGGTCAGGAGGGTGAAACGCGGTCTAGTGCGCGGCTGTTCGGGAGGAGTTTCAGTGTTAGTCATGCTTTCGCCTATTAGTTCACAGCCTTGGAGGGCACTCGCGTGCCCTTGGAACCGAGGACACGGGAGTACGCCAGGCCGGCGACGATAAGGAGCAGGACTGTAAGCAGCTGGACCGCTAGCGGACTTCCAGTGGCCACCGCAACCGCCGTCTGAACGACGTCGGACGGGTAACGCGGCGACGTCGTCACGGACTGTGAAGGAACGGCCGGAGCGGCTGACGCGGTTTCGGCCGCCGTCTCCGTGGGTTCCGTCGACGGCTCAGATCGAATTTCAGGGGTCGCAGGCTCAGGGGGAAGCACCGGCAGGGGTTGCAGACCACCTTCCGGGGGCCGCCCGATAGGCATAGGGACCGCAACAGCGGGGGCAATTGGGGGGGGCGGGGGAATGGGGTTTGCAGGAGGCTCCCATGGCATGAGGGGAGGTTGCACGGGCTCCGGGGGAGGCAGGATCGGTTCCACAGTGGTTGGCTCTGGTTCCGTAGGAGACTCAGACCCAGGCTGCGAGGTCACCACAGGATCGGTGGTCGCGGGCTCCTCCTCGGCAAACGCCACCTGAACGGGCGCCAGAAACCCAAAGGAGAGCGCAGGAAGGCCGCATGCGACTGCGGCCCGGAAACGGTGAACCGTAGATGGTGGTCCGAGCTTGCTCAAGTATTCGTGCCCCCCATGGCTACGGTGAGTTCGGACTATGTTGGTCGGTGCGGCTTCGAGACCGGAGAGTCGAAATCTATGAACAGCCAGCCAAGTCAGTGAACGTTTTTACCAGCCTACTAGATGCCGGCATGAACCTGATGTTCACTCAACGGCCGCGCCCGCTCACTCATATCAGCTCTCTCCATTCCGTCGCACCGAACATTGTCAGCCAGTCATACCTGAGGCATAGCCTGTCAAATCGTGACCAAGGAATATCGACGCTGAAGAGCCTCGACAAATCAGGTCAAGTTATTGCCTTCCCCCAATGTCGGAGGCGTTGTTTCCATAAGGTCCTCGGAGGAAGGACGCTTTTCAATTAGGGTCCTTGGTCTCAACCTATGAGCCAGGGACCTGCCGTGACACATGCCGCAGAGACACATCCCTCCCTCACTCTCGGCGTACGTGGTACGCCTCTATGCGGTTCTCGCACTCATCGCCGGCGCTACCCATATTCCCGCCGCCAACTCTAAACCCGCACCCCACTATCCCATCAGTTATCCCATCAGTGGATTTTTCATCTGCCAGCTCAAAGCGTTTCAGTCAACAAACAAGAGCTGGCGGACATCATTAGCGGAGACACCGTTATCAGGTTCGGAACTCAGCTTAAGCCAGCCACTCACGGTCAATGTTGGCTCCACATCGTTGGGGGCCGGGCAAATATTACATGGTCAACGTCACTAATGGGTGGAGCGTCAAGAATGATGCCTTCTATTCGCAACGCGGATAGAAGGCCCAGCCTGGCGCCACGCCTGAGGGGCGGCATTCTCCTTGGTTCGATCACCCCGCTCAGCCGGTTTCAGCAAAGCTCACATCGCTTTGTTGATATCATGCACGAAGCTGAACCGACCTCAAGGAATACATGACGCTCCCGCCTGACGCCCAAGAACAGACACCTGACGCCGGCCTTCTCCACGGCAAGGTAGGCAGGAAAAAAGGCCGCAGCGTACTGATCGGCTTCGCGGCCTTGGTTGTGGCGGCTGGCCTTGTTGGCGGCGGCTACCTGTTCAACCTGGCACAGACCTTCAACTCGGAGACCACCAAGATCGAGTCCGCTTTTCCGGAGGAATCCACGCGCCCCCAAAAAACCGAGCCAGTCAACGGCACCCCCGCCATGAACATCCTTGTGATGGGCAGCGACACCCGCGGATCAAGCGAACTCGATGTGGATACCCAAGCAGCCACTGACCAGCGCGCTGATACGTTGATGCTCGTCCACATCCCGGCGGACCGCAAGAACGTCTTCGCAGTGTCCCTCATGCGCGACCTCTGGGTTGATATCCCCGGTAAGGGCGAGTCCAAGATCAACGCCGCGTTGGCCCTGGGCGGTGTACCATTGATGGTCCAGACCGTGGAGTCCCTGTTCCAGCAGCGCATCGACCACGTAGCCATGGTTGACTTTGAAGGATTCAAGGGCCTTACCGATGCCTTGGGCGGCGTTGAAGTGGACGTCAGGGTCCCGTTTGCGCCCGCATCCGGTCCCATGAAGGGCCATTTCTACCCATCAGGAGTGAACACGCTCAACGGAGACGAAGCACTTGCGTTTGTCCGCGAACGCAAATCCTTCAGCGACGGTGACTACCAGCGGGTGCGGAATCAACAGGCCTATCTGAAGGCCGTGATCGACAAGACGATCGCCCGCGAGACCCTCACAAATCCTGTAACCGTCAACAGCATGGTGAGCGCCGTTTCACCTTTCGTCAGCGTGGACAAGGGCTTCGACGCTGCCGCAGTTGGCAGCCTCGCCCTAGGCCTCCAGGGCATCCGGCAAAAAGACACCGTGATGTTCACTCTGCCCACGTTGGGTACAGGGACCTCCCTGGATGGTCAATCCATCGTCGTGGCGGACAACAACGCAATCTCGGAGATCGCGACGGCTCTCTCGAAAGACCAACTGGGCGCCTACGTAACAGCACATTCACTCGAAAGCGGAAACTAACTGTATTGACCGGGGAGGTTGGCGACGCGGCTGGATGGTTTTGCTTGAGTGACGTGTGGGCTCACAGTGATTGTAGGCATGGAGCCAGTCCGGGAAGCGACGACATGGTCGGCCTCTGATGGTAGGGGCGGGCGTAGGCCCATTCTTCCAGCATTGTGCGGTTGAATCGTTCGGCCTTCCTGTTGGTCGGGGGCCGGTAGGGGCGGGTGCGTTTGTGCTTGGTGCCGCCCAGGGCTCGGGTGAAGGCGTGGGAGCGATAGCAGTTCCCACGGTCGGTCAGGACCCGCTGAACGGTGATGCCGCGGGGCGTGAGAAGAGCGTTAGGTGGGACATGAAGACCTCCGGGCGTGGAATTGGCCCCAGACTGCAGCCTACGAACCCGAGGTACCGGCCCTGCGCCAGGCCACCACCACGCTGCATATCGTTAGCTGACGAAACCCTTCATCCAGGTCTTGAGGTCCTCGCCGAACTCCACCCGCTCTGAAGCCAGGGTGATGACAGCCTTGAGGTAGCTCAGCTTGTCCCCGGTATCGTAGCGGCGGCCCTTGAACACCACGCCGTACACGCCGGAGCCTTCGCCCTCGGCCGCGGCCAGCGTCTGGAGGGCATCGGTCAGCTGGATCTCTCCGCCGCTGCCCGGGCCGGTCTTCTCCAGCACGCCGAACACTGCGGGGTGCAGCACGTAGCGGCCGATGACAGCCAGGTTTGACGGTGCCGTGCCCGCAGCCGGCTTCTCCACCAGGCTGTTGACGCGGACGTAGTCCTCGCCCTCGATGGCCGTGATGTCCGCGCAGCCGTAGGCACTGATCTGGGTCGGATCCACCTCGATCATGGCGATGACGGAGCCACCGGTCTTCTGCTGGACCTCCATCATGGTGGTGAGCAGGGCTTCGTTCTCGTCGATCAGGTCATCACCGAGCAGCACTGCGAAGGGCTCGTTCCCCACGTGCTGGCTGGCGCACAGGACAGCGTGCCCCAGGCCCTTCGCCTCGCCCTGGCGGACGTAGTGGATGGGCCCGAGCTTAGAGGCGTGCTGCACGGCGTCAAGCCTGTCGGTGTCGCCCTTCAGCTCCAGGGCACGCTCCAGGCCCGGCTCGCGGTCAAAGTGGTCCTCGAGGGCGCGCTTATTCCGCCCCGTAATCATCAGCAGGTCGGTCAACCCGGCGTTAACGGCTTCCTCAACGACGTACTGGATGGCCGGCCGGTCAACAACCGGGAGCATTTCCTTGGGCATTGCCTTGGTGGCTGGCAAGAAACGGGTCCCCAATCCGGCGGCAGGAATCACGGCTTTAGTAATGCGTTTCCCGATTGTCATAGCTGAACCATACAAATGTGAGCGTAAACATAGCAATCTCAGCCCCTAAACCGCGGCTCACGCTTTTCCTGGAATGCCCGAAAACCCTCGGCATAATCATCACTTTTGCAGAGCCGCGCCTGCTCGGCATTTTCCTCCTCCATGGCCTCCCACAGGCCCAGTCGCTGGTCACGGATGTGCGCCACCAGCCCCTTACTCGCGGTGAAGGCACCCGTCGCCCCAACGGCCACCTTCCCAACAATTGCCCTGGTGTTCTCCAGCAGTTCATCCGCCGGCATGGCCCGGCTGAACAGCCCCTGCGCCACGGCGTCGGCACCGCTCATCAGCTCCGCGGTGTAGATCAGGTCCAGCGTCCGGTGCATGCCCAGCCGCTCGGTGAAATACCAGTGCCCGCCCGAATCCAGCGTGGCCCCCAGCTTGGCGAACGGCGATCCGAACTTGGCGTTCTCCGCCACGTACACCACATCCGTTGCCAGCAGCAGACCCAGCCCCACCCCCAGGCAGGCCCCCTGGGCCGCGGCAAACGTGGGCGCCGGGAACCGGCTCATCTTCTTCAGCAGCGGCTGCACCAGCCCGCCCAGGTAGGCTGCGGCGTCGTCGTCCTCCGGCGTGACGCCGGAAATGTCCCGGCCCGCGCAGAAGGCGCGGCCCTCTCCCCTGAGCAGCAGCGCCCGCACCTCACCGCGCGAGGCGGCGGCAGCGGCGTCGTCGTACGCCTGCCCTAAATCCGCCAGCGCCTGCTCATTCAGCGAGTTCAGCTTGTACGGCGCGTCCAGCACTACCTCGGCTACGCCGTTGCTGATGGAAAGGGAAATCATGGGGCTCCTGTTCGAAGAAATACGAAAAACCTAGACGTCGTAGTCGACGGTGACCTCCGGGGTGCTGGGGTGCGACTGGCACGTGAGCACGTAGCCCCTGTCCAGTTCATCCTGCTCCAGCGCGTAGTTCTCGTCCATGGTGACAGCACCCGTGACCACCTTGGCGCGGCACGTGCCGCACACTCCCCCGGCGCACGCGAACGGCACATCCGGGCGGACCCGCAGGGCGGCGTTGAGGATGGATTCGCGCGCGTGCGTGGGGCTGGCCACCTCGCCCTGCAGGCCGTCCAGCTTGAACGTGATCTTGTACGTCTGCTTGGACTCGTCCACCACCACGGGCCGGCCGGCATGGCCTTCCGGACGGTCCGGCTTGCCCGACGTGAACAGCTCAAACCGGATATGCTCCGGCTTCACCCCGCGCTCGGCCAGGGTGTCCCGGCACAGCTGCACCAGCTCGAACGGCCCGCACAGGAACCACTCGTCCACATCGTCCGCGTGGATGGCGGTGCCCAGCAGCTGCCGGAGCTTCTCGGCGTCGATCCTTCCGCTGAGCAGCGGCGCGATCCGCTGCTCGCGGGACAGCACATGGTGGATGGCCAGCCGCTGCGGGTACTTGTCCTTCAGGTCCGCCAGCTCCTCCAGGAACATGACGTCCATGGCGGCCTTGTTGGCGTAGATCAGGTCAAACCGGGTTTCCGGGTTGGCGGCCAGCAGCGTGCGGGCGATGGCGATCACCGGGGTGATGCCGCTTCCCGCGGCGATGGCCACAAAGCTGCCTCCCCCAATGGAGGCAGTTTCCCCAGCCAGATCGTCGGGATGGTTCATGGAGTTCATGACGTTCTGCTCCACGGCCTTGCCGTCCCGGCCGTGCTTGGAGACGAACGCGCCCATGGGGCTCATGACGTCCAGGGTGTCCCCCGGCTTCAGCTCCGAGTTGGCCCATGTGGAGAACAGCCCGCCCAGGTCCTTCTTCACGGCCACCCGGATCTCGCTGCTGCCGTCCTCAAAGGTCCGCGGCTCGGCGCAGATGGAGTAGCTGCGGCGGATTTCTTTTGGCTCACCGTTCTCATCCGGCAGCGTGGTGCGCAGGGCCACGTACTGGCCGGGCAGGTAATCGAACTGCCCGGCCAGTTCCTTGGGGACCGCGAAGCTCACCTCGATGGCGTCCTCGGTCAGCCGGCGCACCTCCTTCACGGCCAGGGTGTGGAAGGACGGACGACGGCGGCCGGTGGCCTGCGCCGATTCGGCGGCGGTCTGGCGGACAACAGGCATGGGGCTTCCTTACAGGACTTTGAAGTAGTCGAACGGTTCCTGGCAGTCCTGGCACACGTAGAGCGCCTTGCAGGACGTGGAACCGAAGCGGGTGAGTTCCTTGGTGTTCAGGCTGGAGCACTGAGGGCACTTCACGGCCAGGCTCAGCCTGACGGGGCCTGAGTGGCCGCCGGCTGCTGCCTTGCCGGAGGGCGGAGCAATGCCGTACTCCCGCAGCTTCTGTTTTCCAGCCTCCGTCATCCAGTCCGTGGTCCAGGCCGGCGCGAGCACCAGGTCCACGTGGACGCTGGGGTAGCCTTCCTTCGCGAACGCGGCATTGAGGTCGTCGCGGATAGCGTCCATCGCGGGGCAGCCCGAGTAGGTGGGCGTGATGGTGACCTGGACGGCGGGAACCAGCCCTCCGTCGTCGACTATTTCCACGTCCCGCAGGATGCCCAAGTCCTCGATGGTGAGCACCGGGATCTCGGGATCGCACACCGTGGCGGCGATGTCCCACGCCTTCTGCCTGGCGCTCTTTGGCTTGGCCTGGAAGCCGGCGACGTACATCTCCACGACGGTCACCAGCTTGCTCCGGGATACTGCCGGGCCAGCACCTGCATCTCTGCGAGGATGTAGCCCAGGTGCTCGGAGTGCTGGCCGCGCCGCCCGCCGCCGGGGGCAGCCGGAACCTCCGGCACCTCCAGCTCCGCTTCGGTGAGGACCTGGCCGGTGAGCCGGTCAAAGTCGGCTTTCAGGCTGGAAGGCTCGACGGCGGCGCCGGTTTCCGTCAGGCGGGTGGTGAGTTCATCGTCCTCGAAGAGTTCGCCGACGTAGGGCCAGATGAGCTTGAGCCCGTGCGTGATCCGCTCGCGCGACTCCTCCGTGCCGCCGGCCAGGCGCAGGATCCACTGGGCACTGTGGTCCCGGTGGTAGTCCACTTCCTTCACGGCCTTGGCGGCGATGGCGGCCAAGGTGGCGTCGCTGGACTGCGTGAGCCTGCGGTAGAGCTCGAACTGGTAGTAGCTCACCACGAACTGGCGGGCGATGGTCACCGCGAAGTCGCCGTTGGGCTGCTCAAAGAGGTGGGCGGAGCGGAACTCGTGCTCGCGGCGGAAGTAGGCAAGATCGTCCTCGGACTTATCCCACGCTCCCCCGGCGTAGCTGAGGAAAGACCGGGCGTGGCCCAGTTGGTCCAGGGCGATGTTGCCCAGGGCCACGTCCTCTTCCAGCTCGGGGGCGCGGGAGATCCAGTGGCCCAGGCGCTGGGCGAGGATCAGGGCGTCGTCGCCCAGGCGGAGCGCGTACTCGGCCACGTCCTCGCTGGGCTTGACCAGGCCGGTGCGGACCTCCAGCGCGATGTCCTCGGGGCGGAGGGCATTGCCGGGCGTGATGCGGGTCGCGGAAGGGCCCACGCCGGCGAGGGCCCCGCTGCGAGCTTGCGAGCTGTGGGAGCCGGTGGGGATCCATGGTGTCGCGTTCACAGGTGCTTCACGCCTTCGCTCTTGGTGTAGTACGTCGCGTGCCGGTAGTCCTTGCCCTGCGGCGACTCGAAGAAGGCCCCCTTGGAATCAGGATCGCTGGCGGCGATGG
The DNA here is from genome assembly GCF_030815585.1 of Arthrobacter pascens. Taxonomy (NCBI): domain Bacteria; kingdom Bacillati; phylum Actinomycetota; class Actinomycetes; order Micrococcales; family Micrococcaceae; genus Arthrobacter; species Arthrobacter pascens. Next base: position 701,787 of record NZ_JAUSWY010000001.1, on the reverse strand, counting down.
CGTCCGCGGGGACCACCCAGATGGAGACGCCTTCGTTGCGGCGGGTGTAGAGGTCGCGGGCGTTGCGCAGGGCCATGGCGGCATCCGGGGCGTGCAGGGAACCGGCGTGGACGTGGCTCAGGCCGCGGCTGGACCGGACGAAGACCTCCCAGAGGCCCCAGGCGTTGCGGTCCGTTGCCTTTGCTTCGGTGGCTTCCTTGGCCGCAGGCGCTTCGCTGGAAGCCGCCTCCGGGGTAGGGGCACCTACCGGGACCTTGGCCGCAGTGCTGGTTACTTCACCGGCGGAGCTTGCCGGAACTTCCGGGTTGCCATGGGGTGTCATGCTGCGTATTCCTTCGTCTTAGTCTGTTTTGCTGCCTGTTTTGCCGCATAGGCGGAAGCCGCCTCGCGGACCCAGGCGCCGTCGTCGTGCGCTTCCCGGCGGCGTTCCACCCGCTGGGCGTTGCAGGGGCCGCGGCCGGCAAGGACTTCCTTGAACTCGTTCCAATCCAGCGGGCCGTGCTCCCACTTCCTGGTTTCCTCGTTGAAGCGGACCTCGCTGTCCGGCAGGGTGAGGCCCAGGACGCGGACCTGCTCCACCATCATTCCCACGAAGCGGCTGCGGAGTTCATCGTTGCTGAAGCGCTTGATGTTCCAGGCCATGGACTGGCGGGAGTTGGGCGAATCGTCATCGGGCGGGCCGAACATCATCAGTGCCGGGGCGTACCAGCGGTTCACGGCGTCCTGCGCCATCTGCTTCTGCTCAGGGGTGCCGTTGGCGAGTTCCAGCAGGATCTCGAAGCCCTGGCGCTGGTGGAAGGACTCTTCCTTGCAGATCCGGACCATGGCCCGGCCGTAGGGGCCGAAGGACGCGCGGCACAGCGGCACCTGGTTGCAGATGGCGGCGCCGTCCACCAGCCAGCCGATGGCACCCATGTCCGCCCAGGTGAGGGCCGGGTAGTTGAAGATCGAGGAGTAGCGGGCCTTGCCGGCGATGAGGTCTGCCATCATCTTGTCCCTGGACTGGCCCAGGGTCTCGGCGGCGGAGTAGAGATACAGCCCGTGGCCGGCCTCGTCCTGGACCTTGGCCATCAGAATGGCCTTGCGCTTCAGGCTGGGGGCGCGGGAGATCCAGTTGGCCTCCGGCTGCATGCCGATGATCTCCGAGTGCGCGTGCTGGGAAATCTGGCGCAGCAGGGTCTTGCGGTAAGCGTCCGGCATCCAGTCCTTCGGCTCGATCCGCGAATCCTCAGCCATCACACGGTCAAAGTTCGCCTGGCCGTCCGCTTCGCGCTGGGCCGCGGCTGCGTCTGCCGGGTCTTCGGCTGCGGATGCGGATGCGACTGCGGCTGCCGGGTCTTCGGGGGATCGCTCAGCGGGCGCTGACTGCAGATTTTGCTCTGCCATGGTTGCTCCTATGCAAGGGCCTTCATTGGACCAATTTATTTACCGACCGTTCGTTCAGGATATGCGGAAGCCGCGGAGGGCGTCAAGCGAACCCCCAGGACACTCTCGCTACCTGCAATCTTTCCCGGCCGTGCGAATTTCACCTGGGCTGGTCGCCGCGTGGACCTTAATTGTCGTACCCTCCCCCGATGATGGATACATGGGAAGCGCAGCAGTGACGAAGGCATATGCGGACATCAATGCCGCCATTGCTGTGCTTACTGCGGAAGTGGATAGTGCGCGGCTTGGGGCGCCGGATGATGCCGATCCTTTGCAGGGTCTGACGGATAATTGCCTGGATATCCTCGCCGGGGTCCCCGGGGCAGAGGCGCGACTGGCGGCTCTGAAGGCCCGGGCCGCCGCGAAGTTCGCGGACACGGCGGCGTCGGTCGCACCTCCTGACGCGCCGACAATGCCGCGGGAGGCGTCTGTGGCTGCGGAGATCGCGTGCGTCCTGACCATAGGGCCGCGCGCGGCGAACGCGTTGCTGTCCGCGTCCCAGGAACTCACCACCAGCTTGCCGCTGACCTTGTCCGCCCTGCAGGCCGGCACCATCTCCTGGCAGCACGCCCGGGTGATGGTGGACGAAACCGCCACCCTCGATCCCGACGGCGCCGCGGCCCTGGAAACGCACTTCCTCGATCCTGACGCGCCGAACCCGGCCCGTGGGTGCCCTGCCGGGGAAATGCCCGCGTCCCGGTTCCGCCACAAGGCCCGCATCTGGCGCGAACGCCACCATACGGAAAGCATCGAGATGCGCCACGCCAAAGGCGTCCTGGACCGGAGGGTCGAATACTCGCCGGACAATGACGGCATGGCCTGGCTCTCCGCCTACCTTCCCGCCGACCAGGCGGCAGCGATCTGGAACCGCACCACCGCCGTCGCCCGTGGTTTGCAGGGCCCCGACGAGACCCGCAACCTCCCACAAATGCGGGCTGACGCCTACGCCACCGCCCTCCTCGGCGCCGGAAATGGCCGCAATATTGGCGACGGCGGGGATGCGGGGAATCCCGGCAACGTCCCCGCGCCCCGGGCCGAAGTCCTGGTGACGGTGCCGGTGTTTTCCCTGCTCGGCGCCACCGATGAACCGGCCATGCTCGACGGGTACGGCCCTATCCCCGCGTCGATGGCCAGGGACCTCGTCGCCAACGGAGCCGACTCGTTCTACCGGGTCCTGGTTGACCCGCGGGACGGGGCGGCGCTGGAGATCGGCCGCGCCAGCTACCGCCCCACCACAGCGATGCGGCGCTGGCTGCGGATGAGGGACGGTAGGTGCCCCTTCCCGGGCTGCAGCAACCACTCCCTGGACAACGAAGCGGACCACATCGTTGCCTGGCATAAGGGCGGAACCACCGGCGTATCGAATCTGGGACAGCCATGTCCCCGCCACCACCGACTCAGACACACGAGTACCTGGAGACCCACCCCAGCCAGCAAGAACGAACCACCGGGCTGGATATCGCCAAGCGGCCGCCACTATAAGAGCGAACACCAGGACTGGGAAGCACCCCACTGGCCCAAAGAACAAATGCTCTCTCACGACCTCAGAGGAATCTCTCCTTAAAGAACCTACGTGCCGTCATCGTCCCCTGGGCCGTGTCCCTTGGCCGTCATCTGGCTACGCCAAAAAGAGAGGCACCATAGGCTGGTCTGATGGCCCTCCTCCCTGCCTTGGCACCCACCCTGCTGGCTATGGCCATCCTGCTGGCGGTGACCACTGCAGTGCTCTGGATCTCGCACACGCCGTCGTTCCTGGCCCCAGCCTCGGCCATCCTCCGCGGCGCCGCTCAACTGGCCCTCATCAGTCTGGTCCTGGGCGGAATCATCACCGATCCTTTGTGGGTGGCGCTGGCGTTACTGGTGATGTTCACCGTGGCCGCCGTAACCGCAACGCGCCGGCTCGTGTGGTCATGGCGGCATTTCGCGGTGGTGTCAGCAACCATGGCCATCGGCATCATGGTGACCCTCGCCGTCGTGTTCGGCACCGGGGCCATCGAATTCACGCCGCGATACGTCCTCGCCGTGGGTGGAATCGTCATTGGCAACTGCATGACAATCGCAGTGCTTGCCGGGCAGCGTTTTTCTGAGGCGGTCCGCGGGGAGTGGGACCAGGTGGAAGCCTGGTTAGCCCTGGGCGCCATGCCACGCAGGGCGACCCGCACCCAGGCGCGCTACTCCGTGCATACGGCCCTGATTCCCTCCACTGATCAGACGAAAACCACGGGACTGGTTACCCTTCCCGGCGCGTTCGTCGGAGCGATTTTCGGCGGGGCGTCCCCCTTGGAGGCTGGCCGGTTCCAGGTGGTGGTTTTGGCCTCGATCCTGGCGGCAGGTGCCATCACCGCCGTCGCCCTGATCCGGACCCTTAGTGCGGTAAGGGTGCGTCCCGAAGTCAACCGGTGAGCAGGAATGGTGATTCGGCGCGCGGAACCATGGGCGGACACAGAAAAATCACCACGCCGAAACACTGCCGCAACTTCGGCAGGGGATGCTGAGCTTACGGGGACACAACGAGCAGGAGGCGGCTCATCATGGAAACTCAACGGGTACATACTGCCCAGCTCTACATTGGCGACTACATCGAGGCATGGCACAACGGCAAGCTCTTCCACCGGGGCCGGGTGACGCACCTTGTGCCCGCACTGGATCTGTTCTGGATCCTGGACGCACGGACGGGCACGCGAAGGCTGCTGGACCCGGAGTCGCTGGAGATCGTGCTGGTGGAGGCACCGCCAGCGTCGACACCCAGCGGAGCGACGGCGGCGAGCGCGGCGGCGGCAGGGAGCACGGCGGCGAGCGCGGAGCCAATGCCGGCCTGATCAAACCCGGCAAGCAGAACGTCGGCCCCGCCTGGAAAATTCCTGGCGGGGGCCGACTGGTTCTTATTTGACTGTTCCTATTTGACTCCAATGAGCCTGCAGGCGCAGACGCCTACACGTGTTCGTATGTGAGGCAGTCCGCGTTGTCAGCGCCGGGACCAACATGGACTTCCGCTGCCTGGCACATCAGATGTTCGTTATGGACACACTCGGTACGCTGGCAGGCCCCGACATCAGCCAGCACCTTGGACAGGCCACCGTGGACGCCAATGTCGATAAAGGTGGCGCAGGAGGCATGGTCTTGAGAACCGCCCACAGTGATGGCCGCGGCGTTGCATTCGGAGTGGTCGTTAAACGAACAATTGGTGACGCTGCAGTCGGCTACGTGCGTGGTCATTGGACATCCTCCGCGGTTCGGCCGCCCCGGCCGGACGGCTCTTTGTGTCCACGGTAGGCCTGTCCGGTCAAATCAAAAAGACCCAATCGTGTGACCTAATTCCGACGACGGGCTGGGCGGCGGATTGAGGGGCGTGCCGTTGGCCCCTGACCCCGCCTTGCCCAGGCTCCAGTAGGCCCTGAATTCGGACCGTTTCGGGTCCAGGCCGGCCTGGTTGACGAGTTGCCGCCGCAGGCACTTCACGGTCCCCGCTTCGGCAGCCACCCAGGCGTACAGACCGGGGTCGGGCTGCACGGAGTCCGGCCGCCCGGTGAGGTCGAGGGCAGCACGTACAGACTCATTCAGCAGTTCACCCCGGGAGGCGCCCGCAGGCTTCCGCGCGAGCCAGGTGATGCAGACGGCAGAAGCTGTGGTGACGGTGCCGACGTCGGACGTGTCCGGAACCTCCAGGAAGGCATGTCCGCTGATGTCCGCCGGCAGGTCCTCGAGGATGGAACTGATGGCCGGAACGGCCGTTTCATCTCCTGCCAGCAAGACGCGGCGGGCCCCTTGCGGATCCCATCTGATTCCGGTTTCACTCCGCAGCGTGGACGCGGTGATGGCATTCACCTCAGGACCGATGATGACCACACGGGCGCCGGGAGTGGCGGCCCCCGCCCACTCGGAGGCGGGGGCGCCGTGGCCGGCAGCAACAGGGTGGATGACGAAGTCAACGTCCAGTTCCCGGCCACCGGGCACGGTCCGCAAAGCGCGGACCGTGTAGCTGCGGATGAAACCGCGCCCTGGCTGTTCCCGGCGCAGCCATTCCTGGTACCAGCCGCCGCCGAGTTCTCCGCCAGGTGTTCCCAGGCGGTCCAGGGGGTGTCCCGGTGTGGGCAGCAGAAGCTTGATTCGCAGGTCCGCGGTGGGGCCGGGAACGCCGAACGTCTCCAGGGCAGGTCCGCCGAACGTGATCCGGCGGAAATGCGGCGTCAGGTCCCGGACACCCTGGACCGCCGCGTCAAACGCCCGGATGACGTGCCCAGGGACGGCTGCGGGGCTCACGGATCTGCTTCCTCTCGGGCTACGGCAGCTGCGGGTCCACGCCGTAGTGCTTGGCAAGGTCGGTGATCACAGCGTGTGCGCCCTGGATGCTGACGGAGGCCAGGAAGGTGGCATCGTCCACATTGATGACTTCACCCTGCAGCCGCTGCCAGAGCGGGTTGGACTGGAACTTCTCCTGCTGCGCACGGGACTTGTCACCTTCGGCACCGGCGGGTGTGAACGCACTCACCATGACCAGGCCGGCGTCACCCTGGAGGATCTGCTCGGCGGAGAGCGGCACGAAAATCTCCTTGTCGCTGTCCGGGGCGTCCTTGGGCCGCGGGATGTGCATGTCAGTCATGATTTCGCCGATGAAGGAGTTGGAGGAGTACAGGCGTGCCGTGTCTCCGCCGGTGAACCGGACCAGGGAATAGGTGGCATCCGGTTTCTTGGCCAGGATCTCGGCTCCGACCTTCTGGGCGCGGTCCTCATAGGCCTTGACGAGTTCTTCGGCCTTGGCCTTTTTGCCCAGGGCCTCGCCCAGGAACACAACGTTCTCTTTCCAGGTGGGCCCGGTGCTGACGGAGAAGATGGTGGGGGCGATCTTGGACAGCTGCGGGTAGAGCGCTTCGTGGCGGACCTTCGCCGAGACGATCAGGTCCGGTTCCAGCTCAAGAATCTTTTCCAGGTTGGGCTCGGCCAGGGTGCCCACGTTCACGGAATCCTTCGTGGCGTCGGCGACGTCGCCAAGGTACGGGGCGAACGGTGCCTTCGGGTCCTGGCGATACTGGACATAGCCCACCAGGTCCGCGCCCAGGAGGAGGGCAGCGTCGATGTAGCTCGGGTCAAGGGCCACGACGCGCTTGGGGACGGTGTCGATGGTGGTGGAACCCATGGTGTGCTCCATGGTCAGCGGGAAGCCGGCCGACTCTGCTGCGGTGGTGGCGGTGCCACTGGGGGCGGCCGGGGCGGCGCAGGCCGCGGTGGCCAGGAGTGCCATGCCGGCGGTAACAGCACTGAGCCGCTTGAGGATGCGTGTTTTCACGGTGTCGCTTTCGAAACGATGGTGACGGGGAGATGACATATTAGGCAAGGCTTACCTGCGTCTGCCGTAGACTGTAGCAGGACTTTGGGAAATAAATCACAAACCAATGACGTAATAGAAGGACCCTGTGAAGACGTTGGATCCGACTGTGGCCACTGGCCCGCTGGCGGGTGCGGGAGCACCCAGTGCCGGGCAGCGGCCCGGTTCCCGGCGGCCCATCGTGAAGTGGCTGGCGGTTTCCGTGGCGGCGATGCTTGCGGCGGCCGCCCTGAGCATCTGCATCGGCGGGCAGCCATCGTCCCTGCAGGACGTCTGGCATGCCGTGACTGCCCCGGACGGCAACGTCATGGACGTCACCATCCGCGAACTGCGCTGGCCGCGCACCGTGCTGGCCGTGTGCGCCGGGATTTGCCTTGGCCTGGCCGGAACCCTGGTCCAGGGACACACACGGAACCCCGTTGCGGATCCTGGCCTGCTGGGGATCAACCAGGGCGCGGCGCTGGCCATCGTGGCGGCAACCGCCCTCGCCGGGGAGATGCCTGCCCTGACCCAGGCCCTGTTGGCTTTCGCCGGCGCGCTGGCGGCCAGCGTGCTGGTGTTCATGATCGGCTCCGCAGCGCGTCATGGCTCCACCCCGGTAACCCTGGTCCTGGCGGGGGCGGCGGTGACTGCGCTGTGCTCGGGACTGGTGGCCGGCATCGTCCTGCTCAACGACCAGGCGCTGGACACACTGCGGTTCTGGCAGGTGGGTTCGCTGGCCGGGCGCAGCGATGTGCTGTCCATGGTCTGGCCGTTCGTCGGTGCCGGCGTGGTCCTGGCCCTGCTGAACATACGGCCCCTGAACGCACTGGCCTTGGGGGCAGACACCGCAACCTCACTGGGAATCTCCGTCTTCCGGGCACGGGCAGCAGGAATCGCCGCGGTCACCCTCCTGGCCGGCTCCGCCGTGACCATGGCCGGGCCCATTGCCTTCGCGGGGCTCCTGGTCCCGCACATCACCCGGGCCATGACAGGGCCGGACTACCGCTGGCTGATCCCGCTCTCAGCGGTGACCGGGGCCACCGTGCTGCTCCTCGCCGACACGGCAGGACGGGTCATCTCCCGTCCCGGCGAGCTGTCCGTAGGCGTCGTGCTGGCCGTGGTGGGTGCGCCGTTCTTCGTGTACCTCGCCCGCCGCCGCAGGCTGGCCACGCTATGACGAGCACGCGCGAAAGCCGGCGGACCGGCGCCGGAACCATCCGGGCGCTGCGCGCAGGTCCCGTTTCCGTCCGCCTCAACCTCCGTGTTGTCCTGGTGGCCTGTGTCCTGTGCGGCGTGCTGTTGGGCGCCATGGCGCTCCACGTCGCCTTCGGCGGAACGCCGATGGCGTATCCGGATGTCCTGCGGGCGCTGCTGGGCGATACATCGAATCCGCGGACCCACTTGGCGGTCACGGAATTCCGCGCGCCGCGGATGGTGGCCGCCGTCGTCGTCGGCGCCTCTCTGGCTGCTGCTGGAGCGATCACGCAAACAGTGGCACGGAACCCCCTGGCCAGCCCCGACCTGCTCGGCGTCACAACAGGCGCGTCACTGGGCGCGGTCACCGTGCTGGTGGTTGCAGGCGGCGGACATGCCGGGCTTAGCGGCCTTGCGGCAACCGTGGGAATGCCCCTCGCGGCCTTCGGCGCAGGCATCGCCAGCGGTGTCGCCGTCTACCTGCTCGCCTACCGCCGGGGACTGGACAGCTACCGCCTTGTCCTGGCAGGCCTGGGCATCTCAGGACTCGCTGCCAGCCTAACTACCTGGATCCTGACCCTGGGGGATGTGACCAGCGCAGCCCAGGCACTGACCTGGATGACGGGCTCCCTCAACGCCAAGGACTGGGCCACCGTGCAGCCCATGGCCGTCAGTGCCGCAGTGCTCATCGCGGCGGCGCTCTGCAGCGGCCGGTGGCTGCTGCTGACCAGCCTCGGCGAGGATACCGCCGTCGGGCTGGGCGCACGCAATGGCACCACCCGGCTGGTAGTCCTCACCATCGCCGTGCTGCTCGCATCGGTGGCCACCGTCACTGCCGGCCCGGTCGCATTCGTTGCGCTGGCCAGCCCGCAGATCGCGCGCTCTCTTACCTCCGCCGTGGTTCCCCCGGTGGGCGTATCGGCCCTGGTAGGTGCCGTTTTCGTCCTGCTGGCCGACACTGTCTCGGCCAACGCACTCAGCGTGCCGCTGCCTGTCGGTGTGGCCACCGCCGTCGTCGGTGCCCCATTCCTGATCCACCTGATCCTGAAATACCAGCGGAGGCTGAGTTGAAAACCACTACGGAGCGGCCCGAAGGACTGAGGGCAGAAAACCTCAGCCTTGGCTACGACGGCCCGGACATCATCCAGAATCTTTCCCTGACTATTCCGGATGCCAGGGTCACCTCGATTATCGGACCCAACGGCTGCGGCAAGTCCACCCTGCTCCGCGGACTCGGGCGCCTGCTCGCGCCGCGCTCCGGTCAGGTGATCCTGGACGGCCTGCCACTGGCCAGGCAGTCCACCCGGCAGATCGCGACCAGGATCAGCGTCCTGCCGCAGACACCAACCGCCCCGTCCGGACTGACCGTGGGCGATCTCGTCTCCCGCGGCAGGCATCCGCGGCAGAAGTGGTACCAGCAATTCTCCTCCACAGACGAGTCCGTCGTCGAAGACGCCCTACAGGCCACGGACATCGCCGAACTCGCGGACTCCTCCTTGGAGGACCTCTCCGGAGGCCAGCGTCAACGGGCCTGGATCTCCATGACCCTGGCCCAGCAAACCGGCATCCTCCTCCTGGACGAACCCACCACCTATCTGGACCTCGCCCACCAGGTCGATGTCCTGGAACTCGTGCGCGTCCTCAACCGCCGGCACGGCCGCACGATAGTGATGGTGCTCCACGACATTTCCCTCGCGGCCCGCTACTCCGACCACATCGTTGCCATGAAAGACGGCCGGATCGTTGCCCAGGGGACGCCGGCGGAAGTGGTGACGCCAGAGCGCCTTCTCGACGTATTTGGCCTGGAGGCCCACGTGGTCCGCGAACCAACCGACGGCCGCCCCCACGTCATACCACTGGGAACGTCAGGGACGGCGAACCCGCTTCTTGAAACTGGAACGCCAGGGTATTGACCGGTAGTCCGGCAGCGGAGGAGGCTCATGGGAGGCCCGGCAGCCGATCTGACCGAGTCCGGCCAGCCGGGTCCCAAGCCTTACCAACCCGAGGAGATCCAGATGGGAACCCCTAAATTCAATGAACTGCTGGCCCGCCATGTGGGCAACGAATTCGCCGCTTCCCACCAGTACATCGCCGTCGCCGCGTGGTTCGACAGGCAGGACCTTCCCCAGCTTGCCAAACACTCCTACCGCCAGTCACTGGAGGAACGAAACCACGCCATGATGATGGTCCGGTACATCTTGGACCGCGGACTCACAATCGCCATCCCCGGCATTGAGCCTGTCCGCAACGACTTCGCCAAGGTTGAGGAACCCCTGGCCCTTGCCCTCGCGCAGGAAGAGGAAGTCACCGAGAAAATCAAGGAACTCTTCGCCGCAGCCAGGGCGGAAAACGACGCATTGGGTGAGCAATTCATGCTCTGGTTCCTCAAGGAACAGGTCGAAGAGGTCGCCTCGATGACCACGCTGCTGAACATCGCCCGGCGCGCGGACAACCTCTTCGACATCGAAAACTTCCTCGCCCGCGAACGTATCGGCGACCACGGTCGCTCCGGCGGGCACCACGGCCATGGCGGGCACCACGGCGGCCACCATGGCGGGGCAGGGGAAAGCCACGACTCCGGAACGCCGGAAGCCGCCGGTGGATCGCTCTGATCAATTGAGTTTTTGTCCAGATAACTCAGTCTGCTGACCCACTCAGTGACGGCGGAGCGGGAGCCGTCCGTGACCGGGTGGTCGGCAGCTCTGCTGAGCGCCCAAGCACAGTCCTGAACGGGATCGACGTGGCGAGCCCCAGCACCAGGACCGATGTGAGCGCGAGCGTTCCCGCCCACGCACCACGCGGTTCCGCGAACGAGACGCGGCCCTCGCTGATCACGGGCGTCATCGCCACGAGTGCTACAACGGCTGCGAGGGCGACGACTCCGATAACACTGCGCAGCCACGCACGTCCCCGGCCGCCGAACGCATATCCGATCCCGACCGCGATGAGCGCGACGGCAATTCCTGCCGTGCCAATGCCTTGCGATAGCAGCGCCAGAGTGCCGGGCACCGTGAGCGGGAGGAGGCCGAGGATGAGCGGCGAGAGCGCGAGCCACCGCCAGTGCGGCCGCCCGCCCGTGCGGCGGATGTGGTCCGCCAAGCCGAGCAGTCCGCCGACGATCCCCGCGGCGCCGAGCAGGCCCACGAACGTCGCATACCAGCTGAACGTCGATTCATCGCCTGCGAGTTCTACCATGTAGGCCCGGAAACCCGCAGCCCAGGTGATACCGAGGAGCGCACCGATCAGCACACTCAGCGCGGCCCGCGGGCGTGGCCGGGCACCTCCGGAGCTTGTCCCGGCGTCGATCGGCTCCATGCCGCACTCCCCTTCAGGCGGGGCTGTTGTGCAGGCAATGCTAGCCCCGGCGTGAATGCCGGACAAGAAGCTCGCGTGGCCCACCCGCGTTAACCCAGCCGCACCGTTGCCGACCGCAGCGAAGGCAGGCGACCGCATCACCGCCGTCGTACTCGCCCGACGCATGCTATGGACACGCTCCATGCTATGGACGCTGCCGCACGACGGTGCCAAGGTGAAGCATTAAGGGTGGTCGGTCCGGCACTGAAAACGGAGGATGTCATGAATCTCGACGAACTGGTCTTCCACCCCTGGGCTGTGCAGGGGCCGCGCGACGTGCCTACCTTGGTGGGCGGCTCCGGGAGCTACGTCATCGACGCCAACGGACGGAGCTACCTGGACTTCAGTTCGCAGCTGGTGTTCACCAACCTCGGTCACCAACATCCGCGCATTGTTGCTGCGATCAAGGAACAAGCCGACCGTCTGTGCACGCTCGCGCCCGGCCACGCGTCCGATGTCCGGGGCGAAGCGGCGCGGCTGATTGTGGAGGTGGCGCCGGAGGGCCTGGGGCACGTGCTGTTCACCACCGGCGGCACCGAAGCCATCGAGCATGCTGTCCGGATGGCGCGCCTATACACCGGACGGCCGAAGGTGCTCGCAGCCTACCGCTCCTACCATGGCTCCACAGCGGCTTCGATCCACCTCACCGGCGACCCGCGCCGCTGGGCCTCGGACACCGGGGCGGGCGCCGCCGTCCACTTCTTCGGTCCTTTCCTGTACCGGTCGGCGTTCGGATCGAGGACCCCGGAGGAAGAGTGCGAGCGGGCGCTCGCCCATCTCGAGCAGGTGATCCTCCTGGAAGGGCCGTCGACGATCGCTGGATTGGTCCTGGAATCGGTAACCGGCAGTTCCGGCGTCATCGTGCCACCGCCCGGCTACCTGCGCGGCGTCCGGGACCTGTGCGACCGCCACGGCATCGTCTACATCGCCGACGAGGTCATGGTCGGCTTCGGCCGCACGGGAGCCTGGTTCGGCGTCGACCACGACGGCGTGGCACCCGACCTGATGGTCTTCGCGAAGGGCGTGAATTCCGGCTACGTCCCGCTGGGCGGCGTAGTGGTGGGCGACGCGATCTATGAGATGTTCACCAAACGCCCCTACCCGGCGGGCATGACATACAGCGGCCACCCGCTCGCCTGCGCAGCAGCCGTCGGCGCCATCAACGCGATGCGCGAGGAGGACACCGTCGCGGCAGCTGCCCGCCTCGGCACGGACCTCCTGGGGCCAGGACTCAGGGAGCTCGCCGACAAGCACGGGTCCGTCGGGGATGTTCGCGGCATCGGCGGCCTCTGGAGCCTTGAGCTGGTCCGCGACCGGTCAACCAAGGAGCCGCTGGTGCCAGCGGGAGCCACCGGGGCGGCCAACGCGCCGATGGTTTCCTTCGCCAGGGCGTGCCTTGACCGGGGCTTGTTGCCGCTGATGCTGGGCAACCGCGTCCATGTGGCTCCGCCCCTCAACGTGAGCGACGCCGACGCCGCCGCGGGCCTGGCCATCCTGGACGAGGCATTGGCTGCAGCCGACAAGTACCTGGCCTGAACCTACGGCTGCTGGCGGGTCGCGTGGATGCCGGACAAGAAGCGCGCGTTAACTCAGCTGGCCACGGCGGTAATATCCTCCGGGGTGGTCCGGCAGCACCCGCCAAGGAGCCGGGCTCCGAGTTCACGCCAGACGGCGGTTCCCTCCGCAAGGCTTGCGGGCTGCTGACCGCCGGGGCCCGCGAGGTGATCCCCGGACGCGGCCGGACCCCACGTTTTGGTGACTGCGTCGTAGGTTTCGCCCGAGTTTGGATATGCGATGAGCGGCGTACCGGTGGCTTTGCCCAGGGCATCCAGGGCCGGGGAGACCAACTCCAGCGGCACACAGTTCACGCCGATCGCCACCACGAGTGGCTCCTCCCCAAAGAGCTCCGCCACCTGACCCAGCGGCGTACCGTCACTGATGTGCCGCCCATCCCGCAGCGTGAACGAGAGCCAGCCTTCGACGTCGAACTCTTTCATAAGCGCCAACAGGGCCTCGGCCTCCGGCAATGACGGCAGCGTCTCACAGGCAAGAAAATCCGCTCCGGCCTCCACCAGCGCTGCGATTCGAGGCCGGTGGAACTCCAAAAACTCCTTACGGCTGAGGATGTAGTCGCCCCGGTATTCGGACCCATCCGCAAGGTACGCGCCGTAGGGCCCCACCGATCCTGCAATCAGCAGCGGGCCCGCATCCGGATTTTCAGCCAGGTGCTCGCGGCGGGCCTCGTCGGCCAGGCGCACACTCAAGGCCACCAGTTCCAAGGCCGCTTCCTCAGCGATGCCGCGCCGCGCGAATCCCTGGGGTGTGGCCTGGTAGCTCGCCGTGATGGCGACGTTGGCTCCGGCGCGGAAGTAATCCTGGTGCACGCGCTTAACGAGCTGCGGCTGTTCCAGCAGGACCTTAGCGGACCACAAAGGGTCTTCCAGATTGCAGCCGTGGGCTTCAAGCTCAGTGGCCAGTGCGCCGTCCACGGTCAGGTTCGCTCCGGCGTCGAGCATGCGGGAGAGCTTGGTGTTGCTGGGCATCGTGTGGGGCTCCAAGCGGGTCGGTTTCGTTCTTGAAGATGTGCGCCATAAGCATTTTGTGATGCTTGTAATGATCACAAGTCTATGTCAGCATGGCAGCCAAACACCATTTGCGAACCCGAACATGAAGGCTTTCCTTGAAGATTGAAATGAAAGCAGTGCGTAAGCTGCGTGTGCATTGGCCCATAGCGCCGGAAACCTTCTCGCGGCTCGCCAAGGGCGACGCAGCAGCATTCAAGGAGGAAGCGGGCATCGTGGCCCTGCTCCAGGCTTTGTCTGAATCCCCCGACCTCGGGGATTTTGGCAACTACAGACATGTCTTCGAATCCGGCCTGGGTTTCGAGGGGTTCACGTCCGCTGAAGGCGCCAACCCAACGTTGGGCGAGGTGGGCCAGGAGACAATTTCACCGACCTTTGTCTTCACGACGTATTTCGATGCGGCGCTCCCTGACGCCGCCGTCGAACGCTGCCTGCAGCACATCGTGGATATCCACCCCTGGGAGGTACCCGTCATCGAGCTGACAGGGCCCATCAGCGTCTCCCACACTGCCCTTCCAGTCTTTGAAAGCCGGGCCGCATCATGATTGAAGCCACCACCACCGGACTCTGGGACGGCCTGCAGCAGCTGCTTGCCGGCAGATCATTTACTGACCTGACGCACGCGTTCCATCCCGGCCAGCCGCATTTCCCTGCGTTCCCCGACGAAGTCAGGGAGTCCGTTTTCGATCTGGAGAAAGGTGACGGTTTCACCGCTCACCGCTATTCGATCATCGGCCAGTGGGGAACACACGTTGATCCTCCCTCGCACTTCATCTCCGGGGGACGGACCCTGGACCAGATTTCGGTGGAGGAGATGATCCTGCCGCTGGTCATCCTCGACATCACGGAGCGCGTCACCGCAAACGCGGACGCCACTCCCGGGATGGAGGACGTTCAGGCATGGGAAAGCCGCAATGGTCCCATCACACCCGGGACCTTTGTGGCTTTGCGGACAGGGTGGAGTCATCGCTGGCCCGATGCTGGCGCCATGGCAAACAGGGACGATGAAGGCGTCAGCCACACGCCGGGCTGGTCGCAGGAAGTGCTCTCCTTCCTGATTGAAGAGCGGTCGGCTACCGCCGTCGGTCATGAACAGACGGACACAGACCCGGGGCTGGCTACGTCCCGTCAGGATTTCTCCCTGGAGACCTATGTCCTGGCGCAGAACCGGTGGCAGATCGAGCTGATGGCGAACCTGGAAGGACTTCCCGAAGCGGGCGCGGCGCTCATTGCGAGCTGGCCCAAGCCCCTGCGCGGCAGCGGTTTTCCTGCCCGGGTCTTCGCCATCCACTAAGACGCGTCCGTCCAAGACTCATCAGTCCAATGACTAGAATCGGATCCATGTCTAAGACGTCCAGCATGGGCCGGGGAATCATGGCTGTCCTGGCGGTGGGCTCCCGCAATGCCGACGGCATGCCTGGTGGAACGGTGGCCGATATAGCAGCCGATCTCGGCAAGGACCGCAGCCAGGTTTCGCGCAGCCTGCGGGCCGCCCAGCAGGAGGGGTTCCTGGCACGGAGAGAGCATCGGTCCTACACCCTGGACTGGTCGCTCCTGACCGACGCGCAGCTATTGACAGAGCAACGGCTGCAGACAGACGGTGCGACCGCGTTGGAAGGGTTGGCCGGTGAAACCGATGAGGGATGCTTCCTTGGAGTTCTGAGCGGAGACAGCACGGTCACCGTCGGTGAGCGCGTTCCGGCCAGCAGCAACATGGTCGGATCCTGGCTGGGCCGCCCCTACCCGGCATACTGCAGCGACGCCGGCCAGGCACTGCTGTGGGAAGCGTCCGACGACGAGGTCCGGACCATTTTCTCCGACGTCGCCTTCGTGCGTCATGGCCCCAATACACCCGCTGACGTGGAGGACTTCCTGTCACGACTGCGCGCGGCCCGGGAACGGGGGTACTCCATCGTGGACGAGGAAGCCGAGCCGGGATTGTATTCCCTGGCCGTTCCGGTCAGGGACTTCAAGGGCGACGTGGTGGCCGGGCTGCAGGTGGTAGGCGCCAAGACCCGCCTGGAGCCGCGGCTGGAGGTCTGCGCCACGGCTCTGGTGTCATGGGGAAAGTGGCTTGAGTCGACGCTGGGTCACGCCCCGCCACAGAACCGGCTCTAGCCGGCCGCGCCCTTCCGGCCGACGTCGTCCTTCTAGCCAGCAACGCCCTTCCGCCCGGCGTCGTCCCGCGCGCGTCCTTCGCGCGTCCCCAGCCGTGCGGCTGCTGCCGTGAGGGCGGCTGCAATGTCATCGGTGCTGGACGTGATCCCGGCTCTGCTACCCAGGACGCTGAGCCCGGCAAAAATGGAGCCGTCGGCCCTGCGGACGGGAACGGCCAGCTCATAGACTTCATGCTCGAATTCTTCCTCCGCAAGAATGAAGCCCCGTGCCCTGTCCCGGTCCATCAGTTCGACGACTTCCTGTGGCGAATGGGCAGCCCCCGGACCGCCCACGCCGATGAAGTTAACGTCCTCAAGGAGGGCTTGAACGGCTGGCCTCCCGTCGTCCCACAGCAACGCCCGGCCAGACCCTGTGCACCATACGGGTGTCACCATGCCGGGTTTAACGAAGCTGCCGGGAAGCGCGTCATTGCTGGAGGCCCGCAGGAGAATGACGCGGAAGCCCTCGCGGACGGAGACCCTGGACCTAAGGCCAAAAGAAGCCACCAAAGCCTCAAGTTCGGTCCTGGATTCACGGACCCAGCCGGTATTCAACGCTGCGGCCAGGCTGAAAAAACGTTGTCCGGTCCGGAATGGGCCGCGTTCCACACGTTCCAGCAGTCCCAGTTCACACAATTCCTGGGTCAGCCGGGAGACACGGCTTTGTTCCATCTCCAGCTCGGCTGCGAGCTGGGAAACGCCGAGAAGCCGCCTCCCCCGCTTCTCCCGGTCTGCGACAAGCCGAACAATTCGAAGTCCTTGGGCCATGGACGACGCTTCCGAGGAAGAATCCACGCTCCATGCTCCTTCCGCTCGACAACTACGCCATTCTCACACGCCTGCACCGTTGATCAGGGCGAGGTTTCCTGGCGCTTGCGTCCGTACTTGAAGTAGAAGAAGGCGTAGCAGGCGCCAACAAAAGTCAGTCCGAAATAGAGGGCCGCTACCTGGTTGGGGTCAAAGGCGATGCCCACCAGCGAAATGAGACAAAGCGAAAAGGCCAGAATCGGCACGAGCGGGAACAGCGGGGCCCTGTAGGGAAGGGCAGCAACATCGCCGCCGTTCCTGACGAAGGATCTCCGGTGGAAAAAGTGCGAGGCGGTGATGGACATCCAGACTCCGACGACGGCGAATCCTGCCACCGAAACGAGCGCCAGGTACACAGTTTCTGGCGCCACGACGCTGCTGATGAGTGATGCCAGGCCGCCCAGCATGCTGACGGAGAGCGCGACCATCGGGATGCCGCGTCGGGTCAGCTTCTTCAACACCCGGGGGGCGTGCCCTTCGTCGGCAAGGGAGTAAAGCATGCGGGCGCAGGAGAAAAGACCGCTGTTCCCTGCGGAGAGGAGCGCGGTGATGATGACGAAGTTCATGATGTCGGCGGCGAAGGGAATACCGATGGATGAGAAGACCGTCACGAAGGGGCTTTCATCAAGTCCCACCTGCTCAAACGGGATGGTAGCGGCGATGACAGCGATGGCCCCGACGAAGAAGATCAGCAGGCGGATGACTGTGGTGCGCATGGCTTTGGGGATGCTGGTGGCGGGATCAGTTGTCTCGCCCGCTGCCACGCCGATGAGTTCAGAGCCGGAGAACGCGTAGAACACTGCAAGTGCGGTGACGAGGACACCGGTGAAGCCGTTGGGGAAGAAACCGCTGGAGGTGTTGAAGTTCTCAAACATCAAGGGGTGGTTGGCCCCCTCGCTGAGCGGGTGGAAGCCGAACAGCGCCGCGCCACCGAAAACAATCAGGACTATGATGGCGCCGACCTTGGCGATGGCAAACCAGAACTCGGATTCGCCGAAGAACTTCGATGAAACTGCGTTGAGGCCGAAGAGCACCGCGGCGAAGATGACGCACCAGATCCAGACGTCAACGCCCGGGAACCAGCGCTGCATCAGGAGACCTGAAGCGGTGAACTCCGATCCTATGGCCACTGCCCAGCAGAGCCAGTAGAGCCAGGCCGTGGTGAACCCGGTGGCCGGCCCGATCGACCTCGCCGCGTAGATATGGAAGGCGCCTGAGACCGGGTAAGCAATGGCAAGTTCGCCGAGGCAGGCCATCACCAGATACACAACAAAGGCGCCAATGAGATAGGCGATGACCGCACCCAGCGGCCCGGCCTGGGAAATGGTGTAGCCCGAGCTCAGGAACAGTCCGGATCCGATCACCCCGCCCATGGCGATCATGACCAGATGCCGTGGCCCCATGGACCGCCGGAGCCCGGAATCGGTCGCCGTGGGAGTCACTGGCTGTGGTTCCAGCCGGACAGGTGATAGAGGTTCCATGGTTTCTCCCAGGTGAGTGGACAGGTCCTGATGCGACGGGTGCGCCCGGCGCCCGACGGATGAGACAAGCCGCCTTGAGCTGTGCAGCAACGGTAGGGATGAAAGTAACACGAAACACGATTTTGGTCATTAAGAACATTTCATCATGCCTATGTGGAACGTAACATCTCCGGTCGGCTCGCGTGGCCCAAGATGTGGGCAACCGGTGGGACCAGTGGGTGGACGGCGAAGCCGAAACGCCGGCTGTCCCGGAGCGTGAGCCCGGCTGCGGTGATGGCACTGAGGGTGTCCCGGTTCGGATGGCAGCCACCGGCGATCCGCCCCCATGCCGGCGTGAGCAGGTCCTCCGCCTTGGCAAGCAGGCGGTGCCGGGACCGTACATGCTCGTAGAAGGCCAGGGTTCCGCCGGGGCGCAGGACGCGGTGGATTTCCGCCAGGACGGCAGCCTGGTCCGCGACGCTGCACAGGACCAGGCTTGTGACCACGGCGTCCGCGCTGGCGTCCGCGGCCGGAATCTGCTCCGCCGCCGCGGCCAGGACCGTCACGGGCACCGGGGCGGAGGCTGCATTTTCCTGGGCCCGGGCTCTAAGGAAGTCTTCCGGTTCCAGGGCCAGTACCTGCGTGACGGCGTCGGGGTACAGCCCGAACGCCGATCCGTCACCCGCACCGATCTCGATGACGGTTCCGTGAAGCGGAGCCAGCAAAGTGCGCCGGTGGTCGGTGCCCCCGCGGCGGTTCATGCCTTCGACGGCGGAGGCGTAGGCGCGCGCGAAGCGGGGATGCTGCAGCCGGGAGAGCCCGCCCTCATCCGTACCCATGCCGCTCCTTAGTGATGTCCGGCCGAGTCCGCCTTATCCCATGCTCCCTCCTCCCGTGTTTTTGTCCAGATAATGGCCCTTGAGAGATATTTACCGGCCCATTATCTGGACAAAAACTCGGGGGGACGGACGGACAGGATGATTGATGCAGACGCACTCGCAAATCTCGCGGCAGAAATGAACGCCGACATCTCGGGCGAGACCCCTCAAGCACTTCGACCTGTAGATTATCCATAAAGGTGCGGGCCACTTCATCGGACCGACCTGCCGACAGCCGCCTGCCGAAGGAGCGCCATGACTGACACCCACATTGAACAGTTCCTCTCCCAGGCTGTGACTGAGGAACGTGATGTCGAATCCGGCCTGGACGCCGATGAGCTCTACGGGTTGTACACGAGTTGGTGCCTGATCAATCTGGTGGAGCCCGAAGCGCCCGAGGTGCTGTGGGCTGCCTTGAAAGGCCACCACATCAGCCCCGGCCAAAACCACCTGACCATGAAGGGGCCCGCGGCCGCCGACTACATCATTGCCAGCGCACCCGATCTGGACTGAGGGACCGGCGGCGGACTGGATGGCATCACGCGATGTGGGGGACACCGCTGGCTCGGCCGTCGCCGGTCTGGCTCCAATCTACGCCTGAGGTTACTGACGCGTCAGTTCATTGCGTGGCAGGCCATTGACATCCGCCATCGCCAATATCAACCACGACCGAGAATGTCAGGGTGCCTGCTGGATCGTGCTGCCGGCAAGCATGTCGGACGCCGCCGTCGAGCGTCCCATAGCCCGGATTCTTGCCATCCCAGCGGACAGGATGCGTCAACGAAAAATGAGAACCGCCGGGCCAACAATATTTGCGTCACTTAGATGAGACAGGTCCTTTCGGAGCAGGCGTTAAGAACGCGTTAAGATCCCGGATTTGGACGCGAATGGCCCTCCGCCCGGTGCTAGGCTCCGTTGGTTGTTCGACCAGATCCCCGCGCCAAAACCCTGTGCGGTACAGAGAGATACGCCATTGACTGCACCCGCCCAGTTCTGCATTCCCGCCAGCGTTCCCAACCCCGAGCGCGACGCCGTACCAGGGAACGCACTGACCAGGTGGCTGCTGGAGCACAAAGTGCACCAGCCGTCGGGGCCGGAAGCGCCGGAGGCCGGCGCCCACCAGCACAGCTGGTGGAAGGTCATGTGCCTGACCGGCGTGGACTACTTCTCCACCCTGTCCTACCTGCCCGGCATCGCCGCACTCGCGGCCGGGGCACTGTCCCCGCTCGCCACCCTCCTGATCGTTGCCCTGACCTTGCTGGGCATGCTGCCCATGTACAGGCGGGTGGCCCACGAAAGCCCGCACGGGCAGGGCTCGGTGGCAATGCTGGAGAACCTGCTGTCGTTCTGGAAGGGCAAGATCTTTGTGCTCATCCTGCTCGGGTTCGTGGCCACGTCCTGGATTATCACCATCACCCTCTCCGCCGCAGACGCCTCGGTCCACATGCTGGAAAACCCCTATCTGCCTCCCTTCCTTCACGGCCAGGCTGTCCCCATCACTGTGGTGCTGCTCCTGATCCTGGGCGGCGTGTTCCTCCTCGGGTTCTCCGAGGCCGTGAAGGTAGCCATCCCTCTGGTGGCCATCTTCCTGCTGCTGAACGCCGTCATCATCGGGGCAGGAATTTACGACGCCGTCACCCAGCCGGGTGCCATGTCCGCCTGGACCGCTGCCCTCACCTCTTTCGGAGGCGGCCTGGGCAACATCGCCGGACCTGCCCTCCTGGCGTTCCCGCTGCTGGTCCTGGGGCTTTCCGGCTTCGAAACGGGCGTCAGCATGATGCCCCTGGTGGCCTCACAGGGCGCCACCCCGGAGGAACGTCTGGCCTCAAAGATCAAAAACACCCGCAATCTCCTCACCGCCGCGGCCCTGATCATGAGTGTCTACCTCCTGGGCAGCAGCTTCGTCACTACGGTGCTGATCCCCGCCGAAGCGTTCCGGGAAGGCGGCGAGGCCAACGGCCGGGCCCTGGCCTACCTGGCCCATGGGCTCCTGGGTGACGGCTTCGGTTCCGTCTACGACGTCAGCAGCATCCTGATCCTCTGGTTCGCCGGCGCCTCAGCAATGGCGGGGCTGATCAACATCGTGCCCCGCTACCTTCCCTCCTACGGCATGGCACCGGACTGGTCCCGCGCTGTGCGGCCGGTGGTGCTGGTGTATACGGCCATCAGCATCCTGATCACCATCGGCTTCAATGCCGATGTCAACGCCCAGGCCGGAGCCTATGCCACCGGCATCCTGGCCATGATGGTCTCCGGTGCGGTGGCCGTCAGCATCTCCGCGGCGCGCAAGAAGCGGCGCGGGGCCGCCGTCGGCTTCTCCGTAGTGACCTTTATCCTGCTGTATGCCCTGGCGGCCAACGCCATTGAAAAGCCCGACGGACTTGCCATCTCCGGATTCTTCATCCTGGGGATCGTGGTGGTCTCCCTGGTCTCCCGCGTCAGCCGCACCACCGAACTCCGCGTGGACAAGATCGAATTCGATGACGAAGCACGCCGCTTCATCACGGACACGATTGAGTTCGACGGGCGGATCAACCTCATCGCCAACCGCCCCCAGGCCCGGGATGCGGCGGAATATGCGAACAAAGAGGCCGTGCAGCGGGAAAACAACCCCGTTCCCGGCACTGCCGACGTCATTTTCCTGGAAATCGACGTCACCGACCCTTCTGGCTTCAGCGACGTCCTGGACGTCCGGGGAGTCGAGGTGGACGGGCACCGCGTGCTGCGCGCTGACAGCCCGGCCGCCCCCAACGCCATCGCTGCGATCCTCCTCGCCCTGCGCGACGCCACCGGAGTCCGGCCCCACGCCTATTTCGAATGGGCCGAAGGCAACCCGCTGGCCCACCTCATGCGCTATCTCCTGCTGGGCCGCGGCGACACTGCACCTGTGGTCCGCGAGATCATCCGGGAAAACGAGCCGGATCCGGACCGCCGCCCCGGCATCCACGTCGGTTGACCGCGGAGAGGACAGTCCGATGAAGGCAGCCGGTGCCGCATCCGTCCCGGAGCAAAGAGCTCAGCGGTGGAAGGGCAAGCGAGCCAAGGACAGCAGGGACAACGCCATCAAGCGCGCCCTCTCGCACCCCGTCCGGTCTGTCCCGCTGGCGTTCCTCGCCGTCATCATCCTGGGGGCCGCGGTGCTGATGCTGCCGCTGGCGCGCACCGGCAGCGAGCCCGGCGCCGACCCCCTGATGGCTGCGCTCTTCACCTCGGTTTCGGCGGTCTGCGTGACCGGACTGATCACCGTGGACACGGCCACCTACTGGACGCCGTTCGGCCAGGCGGTAATCATGGCGCTGATCCAGGTGGGCGGGTTTGGCATCATGACCCTGGCCACCCTCCTGGCATTGCTCGTGCGCAAAAGCATCGGACTCCGGGGCCAGCTGGTGGCGCAGTCCGAGACCCACACCCTGAACCTGGGCGACGTCCGCGCTGTGCTGCTCCGGGTGGCAAAGCTCATGATCGGCTTCGAGGCCGCCACCGCCGTGATCCTGACCGGACGCTTCTGGATTGCGTACGACCAGAACCCCGCGACGGCGCTCTGGCACGGAGCGTTCCACGCGGTCTCCTCCTTCAACAACGCCGGCTTTGCCCTCTACAGCGACAACCTCATTGGCTTCGCCGAGGACCCCTGGATTATCGCCCCGATCTGCGCTGCCATCATCGCCGGCGGCCTGGGGTTCCCGGTGGTCATCCAGCTCCTCAGGGGCGAGACCAATGCCAAAAACTGGAGCGTCCACCTCCGCCTGACCATTTACGGAACGCTGGTGCTCCTGGCCGCCGGCATCACACTGTTCGCTGCGTTCGAATGGAACCGAGACGAGACCCTAGGGCCCCTCTCCCTCACCGGGAAGCTGCTGGGATCCCTGGCCGGCGGCGTTTTTCCGCGTACAGCCGGCTTCAACAGCATCGATTACGCCGCCGCCTCGCCGGAGACACTCATGGTCACCAACATCCTGATGTTCATCGGCGGAGGCAGCGCCGGTACGGCAGGCGGCATCAAGATCACCACGTTCCTGGTGCTGGGCTTCTCCATCTGGAATGAGGTCCGCGGCCGCGAGGAGGTAACCATCGCCCACCGTTCCATCAGCTCCTCGTCACAGCGCCAGGCCCTCTCCGTGGCACTCCTGGGCGTCGCCGCGGTGGTTATTGGCACGCTGCTGTTGCTTGCTTTCACGGACTACAGCCTGGAAAAGGTGCTGTTCGAATCCATCTCCGCGTTCGCCACGGTGGGAATGAGTACCGGCATCACGTACAACCTCCCGCCGTCGGCCGAATGGGTGCTGATGGCCCTCATGTTCACGGGGCGCATCGGAACCGTGGCCGTGGCCTCTGCGCTGGCCCTGTCCTCACGCCCGCGGCTGTACCGGCTGCCGGAGGAACGTCCGATCATCGGGTAACGCGGCGTGCACCAGCACGCCGAACAGGAGATCCGATCCCGGGGCTGCGCGCACACGCCCAGCCTAACCGTAAAATACGGCCTTACCTCTGCCGCCGAACCGCCAAAAGGAAGTACGCTTATTATCTCGCTGACCCAGCCCGGCGGGACGCGCTGACGATTGGACCCATGATGGCCGAAGAACTCAGAGACCCACCCGAAAAAGGGGTAACGGGCGAACTCCAGCAGGACCGGGCCATCGGAGACAAAGACCTCACGCGGGGGCACACCCGTGCCGGTCGGTTCCTGGCCGACACCCTCCAGCGCATCAGCCGGAGGCTTGGCCCCAACGGGGCGCTGATACTGAGCCTTCTGGCGGGCGCCCTGATCGCAGCAACCCTGACGTACCTGTTCGCGAATGTCTACGATGCGGTCACCAGGGACAATGGCGTCTCCGGACTCGACCATCCGGTCCTTGACGCAGCCCAAAGTGTCCGGTCGCCTGCCCTGGACGCGATGGTGACGGCGTACACCAACATAGGCGGCGGCGTCGGGATGCCCGTTATTGCCGTGACCGCGCTCGTCATCCTGGGTCTCCGCCGCCGGTCCTGGACCCCTGTCATCC
This sequence comes from Arthrobacter pascens, assembly GCF_030815585.1. Taxonomy (NCBI): domain Bacteria; kingdom Bacillati; phylum Actinomycetota; class Actinomycetes; order Micrococcales; family Micrococcaceae; genus Arthrobacter; species Arthrobacter pascens. The sequence goes on along the minus strand of NZ_JAUSWY010000001.1, from coordinate 677,623 downwards.
TCGTCGCGGTCGCGGGCCTCGGCTCCATGCTGATGATCACTGCAGGGAAACAGCTCGTCGGCCGGTCACGCCCCGAGCATATCGACGCTGTCCCGCCGTTTGAGTTTTCGGCTGCCTTTCCCAGTGGCCACGCCCTCGGTTCGGTGGTGGTTGCCGGAATCGTGGCCTACCTGGTGATCCTCCGCCGAAAGACCGCCTGGGGCCGTTTTTGGACCGTCGCCGTCGCTTCCCTCTTTGCCGTCAGCATGGGCCTGAGCCGGGTTTACCTGGGACATCACTGGCTGACCGATGTCCTGGGCGCCTGGGCTCTGGGCGGAGCCTGGCTGGTCCTGGTCATCACAGTGCACCGCACGTACCTCACGGTCCGCGAACGAAGGTCCGCACCGGGCCGGCTCAAGCTCCAAGCTTCCCGTCGCAATCGCTAGAGTTAGGACGGTTGTGGCCAGTTGATGGCCTTGGTCCTGAAGTTAGCGAAGGGTTTCCGCCGTTGAGCAACCATCCGGTTCTGGCCCGCAGGCTGAATACGTTTGACGCGGTGGTGATCGGCCTCGGGTCAATGATCGGCGCAGGCGTCTTTGCCGCCTTCACCCCGGCCGCCCAGGCGGCCGGGTCCGGGCTGCTGATCGGCCTGGTGGCCGCCGCCGCAGTGGCCTACTGCAATGCCACCGCATCGGCGCAGCTTGCCGCAGAGTACCCCACCTCCGGCGGCACCTACGTCTATGGCCGGGAGCGGCTGGGCCCGTGGCCCGGGTTCCTGGCCGGGTGGGGCTTTGTGATCGGAAAGACCGCCAGCAGTGCGGCCATGGCCTTGACGTTCGCCGCCTACGCCGCACCTCCGGGCTGGGAGCGGCCCGTTGCCATCACCGCGGTCATCCTGCTGGCAGCGGTGAACTACCGCGGAGTGACACGCACGGCTGCGCTGACCAGGATCATTGTGGTTGCCGTGCTGGCGGCGCTGGCCGTCGTCGTCGCCGCCTGCTGGGCGCCCGGTTCCGCCGACCCGCAGAACCTGTTCGACGGCGGCCTCCTCGCCCACGGCTGGTACGGCGTGCTGCAGTCCGCCGGCCTGCTTTTCTTCGCCTTCGCCGGCTACGCGCGCATCGCCACCATGGGCGAAGAAGTCATTAACCCACGCAAGACGATCCCCCGCGCCATTGTGATCGCGCTCGGGATCGCGGTGGTTGTCTATGCGGTCATCGCGGTGAGTATCCTGTCAGTCCTCGGCCCGGACGACATCGCCGGCAACCCGGCGCCGCTGGCTGCCGCGGTGAGCGCAGGGTGGGACTGGGCTTCCCCCGTTGTCAGGGTGGGCGCCGCACTGGCGTCCCTGGGGGCACTGCTGGCCCTGATTGCGGGCCTGGGCCGCACCACCCTGGCAATGGCCAGGGAAGCGGACCTCCCCCGCTGGCTCTCCGCCGTCCATCCCCGGTTCAAGGTCCCGCACCGGGCCGAAATGGTCCTGGCGGCCGTGGTCTGCCTCATCATCAGCGTTGCCGACCTCCGCGGTGCGATCGGATTCTCGTCATTCGGTGTCCTGATCTATTACCTGGTCGCCAACCTGGCTGCGTACACCCAGACCGCTCGAAACCGGCGCTATCCCAAAGCCCTTCAAGTGGCCGGGGCCATCGCCTGCGTGGCCTTGGTGGCCACCTTGCCCGTCGAGTCCGTCGTTGCCGGCCTGGTGATGTTTGCCGCCGGCATCCTCTACCGCGCCGTGCGCCTCCGGAGCGCCGCAAAGGGTTCCTGACGGTTGCTGCCCAGCTTGCCCTACAGTACATCCGTCGATGTACTATTGAGCCATGGAGACCCTGACGCACGCCCCAGTGCTCGCGAGGTTCGGCTACGCAGTCTCGGACCCCACGCGCGCCCGCATCCTGCTGGCGCTGGCGGACGGGCCTTCCTACCCTTCCGATCTGGCCGATTCCCTGGGCGTGTCACGGCAGAGCATGTCCAATCACCTGACGTGCCTGCGGGGCTGTGGCCTGGTGGTGGCTGTTCCGGACGGCCGGCGGACCCGGTATGAGCTGGCAGACGCCCGGCTGGGCCACGCCATCAGGGACCTTCTCGGCGTTGTCCTGGCCGTAGACCCGGCCTGCTGTGCCCCGGACGGGACGTGCGTGGCATGACAGCCACCCTAGGGTTGGCACCCGTCGCGCAGCGCCGTGCAGTCCTGAGCCGCCGCATCCGGCTGTTCGCTGCCGCGACCATCACCTACAACGTCATCGAGGCCCTCGTGGCGCTGTGGGCGGGGACTGTGGCGGACTCCTCTGCGCTGATCGGCTTCGGCCTGGACTCGGTGATCGAGGTTGCCTCCGCCGTCGCCCTGTCCTGGCAGTTCTCCGCCAAGGATCCGGAACGGCGCGAACACGTGACCCTGCGGCTCATCGCGTTCTCCTTCTTCACCCTGGCCCTTTTCGTCACCGTGGATTCGGTCCGTTCCCTGACCGGCGGCGGCGAAGCGCAGCACTCCACCCCGGGCATTGTGATCGCAGCCCTGAGCCTGGCCGTTATGCCGGTCCTGTCCTGGCTGCAGCGCCGCGCCGGCCGGGAGCTCGGCTCCAAAACCGCGGTGGCCGATTCCAAGCAGACGCTGCTGTGCACCTACCTCTCAGCAGTCCTGCTGGCCGGCCTGCTGCTGAACAGCGCGCTGGGGTGGTGGTGGGCCGATGCCGGCGCCGCACTGGTCATCGCCGCAATCGCCGTCCGGGAAGGCGTCAGCGCCTGGAAAGGCGACGTCTGCTGCGCAGTCCCCCACGCCGCCGTCGAGAAGGACGAGGCAGCAGCCGAGGCCCGCGTAAAGGACGATCCAAAAGCCGAGGCGGGAGCCGATGCCGGCTGCTGCGACGCTTGCGGCTCAGAAGACCCTCGCGGATCAGAACCTGGACCCCAGAATCTGGCCTTGCCCATTATCCGCCGGGAAAGCTGAGCCGCGCGCCGGAGGCTGGATGCTCCGGAACCTCAGCTGCTGCTGGTCACATCCAGCTCTGCGGATCGACGGCCTGGTCGTTGGAGAGCACCTCGAAGTGCAGGTGGCAGCCGGTGGAGCTTCCGGTCGTTCCTGCTGCGGCCAGGCGGTGGCCGGTGTTGAGGGCTGCCCCCACAGTCGTCTCGATAGAGGAGAGGTGGTTGTAGGTGCTTTTCAGACCGTTGCCGTGGTCCACCACTATCCGGTTCCCTCCGCCGTAGGCGTGCCATCCGGCCTCCACCACGGTGCCGGAACCGGCAGCGAGCACCTCAGTCCCGCACGGCGCCACCAGGTCAAGTCCGGTGTGGAGTTCCCCGGTTCCGCCGGTGATCGGACTAAACCGCAGGCCGAACGGTGAACTGACGGACATGCTGGCCAGCGGAGCGCTGAGCCTGGCCGGCGGGACGGCGGCTGCCGGGGCCGGTTCCTGCGGTGCGGCGGCGGCTGCCGGCTCGACTTCCAGGGCAGCTTCGGCAGGAGCAGTGTCCACTTGCGACCGGTCAAAGGCGATAGCCGCTTCGGCGGGGGCCTGGGCAGGGGGCCCGCCCGCGGCCTGCTGCACTGTGGCAGCCGGGAAGGGGCCAGTAACAGTCATGTCGGCGTGTGCTGCCGTGATTCCGGCGCCAACCAGCAAAGCCGCACCGATTGTTGCTGCGAACGGAAGATGCTGGCGCAGTCCTGCGTCGGATTGGGCGGTTCGGGGGCCGAGACGGTGCCGGAGTGCGGCGAAGGTGGAGCGGCGGGTGGTGGCTGGCGCCGGGTTACGGCGGCGGCGGGCGCGGGCAGACGAAAATGGCAAAGGGGATCCTTTCGGGCGCCGGCGAAGTTAGCTGTCGGGTTCGGGTCAAGGAATAAAGCCCGGCCGGTGCACCTCTGACCGCTTCACGAGCGTCAAAAAAGTTCCGGCCTCACCCCAAAGGCAGGATTGGCTGCCAACATTGGGTTCTCCGCCCCCGCCTAAAAAGAGTTGTAGTCTGAGGCCGCCGGCGGGGCTGGGCGTACGGGCTCAAGAGGCGTTAATACAGAAACGCCTGTATTCAACACTACCGCAGATAGCGGAATCGTTATAATTCTGTGATTAAACCAACAGAAACCGGATCAGCGGGCTCGGCCCCGAAGGTCGATGCTGGCACCGATGCCGGCTGCTGCGAAGGCTGCGGGTCCGGGACCGGGTCAGCGTTAAAGCAGTGATGGCCGGCTGTTCGGCGCCCCCAAGGCGCCGAACAGCCGGCCATCGATTGTGCTTGGCTTCTTAGGCTCCTGCGCGGACGAACGTGACGGAACCTTGGGCTGTCAGCCAGGACAGGGGGTGGACGGCCGTTTGGTTCCCGTTAATGCCTGAACTGATGACCTGCCCGTCACCGGCGTAGATGGCGACGTGGCCGGACTGGACCACCATGTCTCCCGGCTGCGGGTCGCTGACCACTGAGCCGTGGTTCATGAACTGCATCGGGGCGAGGTCACCGACGGGGATCCCCGCGGCGCCCAGGGCCTTTTCCACCAGTGCAGTGCAGTCCTGGGTCATGCCGATCTGCGCATAGGCGGCAGAAAGCATGGTGGCATTGACGCTCCCGGCCGGAGCTGCAACCGGGGCGGCGGCAGCAGCCTGGACCGAGATTGTGGCTTTCGCCGGTGCGGCGGCAGGGGCCGCTTCCACAGGAGCAGCCTCGACTGGTGGTTCGACGACGGGGGCCGGCGCAGTGCTGACAGCCGGGCGTTCGTAGGAAATGGTGACCGCTGAGTCGGCACTGAACTGTGCCGGCCCCTGGCTCGAGACTTCCAGGTTCGACGTCGGTTCCGCGTCCCGCTGCTGGGGCGCTTCCGCCGCCTGGGCGGCGACGCCGCTGGTCAGCACCAGGCCCGAGGCGGCCGCAAGGACGGCTGCCTGGCGGCCCAGGCCGCCGGCGCGGCCGGTGACGGTCCGGGAAGGCCCGGTGGATGGACGGGTGGGCATGACGGACGCGCGGTGGCGTCCCAGGTTCTTGCGTGAAGACATGACGAAGCCTCTCCCAATGCCTGCGAGGTGAGCTGTCGGATTCGGATGGGAGACACCCGGCCGCAAGTCCTGCACTAATGCAGGAAGCGCGGCTTCACCCCAAGGCCTGCGAAAGGCAGGCCATAATTGGGTTCCCCGTCTCTGCCTGACGAAATACGAAGGGTTCCCAAGCAGCGGCAGAGTTAGGCAAATCTGCTCAGGAGTGCCTCATTCGGAGAAATCGGCACTCTTTCGAAGGTACGGGAAAGCCCGAGCCTTGTCACATTTCGATAACGGCGGAACTCCCCTAGAGCACAGCCCTGACCTTGACTCCAATGCCCCAGGCAACCCTCTGACGCGGTTCGCGGCCGGCAGGCTATCCGGGACTGCCGGGCCTGGCGTTCACGCGTCCGCCGCGTCCCGCCGCTGGATGGGCCGCCGGGTGATGGGCGCGGCCAGGCTTCCGCTGAGGTGCAAGAGCGAAGGCCTGCAGTGCCCGGATTGCCGGATCGAGCAGCTCGGAGGCCTTCGGTCCGTCTGCCAACTGCACAAGATCTGCCGCCACAACGCATACTTTGAGGTTCCTGCGGCTGCTGTAGTCCACCAGCAACTGAAAGGCCTGTTCGGAGCCAATCAGCAGCCGGCCCATCAGAATGCCGCGTGCCTGGTCAATGACGGTGCGGGTGGCAGTGGCTCCGGCCACGGCGTCGCGGGCAATCTTTTCCGTCTCCCGCCGCAGTGTGAGGGTCAGGTCTACCATCACACCGTCAACGGCGCTCACCTGCCCGGACCCATCGAGAATTCCTTCCCCGGCGGTCAGCACCTGGTGGACGCGCCCACGGGCATCAATGATCCGGTGATAGATGGAGAAGTAACCCCCTACCCGGCACACCTCGTCAAGGATTTCCTGCGTGCGCTTCCTGTCATCCGGATGTTTGTGGGCAAGTATCAGCTCAACCGTGGGCACCACCTCGCCGCGCTCATAACCGTGCAGCAGGAAGAGCCCATCGGACCACTCCATCTTCTGCCGAGCCTTATCAAGACGGAACGAGCCGGCAGGGCATTCGCCGTCGCCCACGGCACTGGAATACGTAAAGGGGCCGCTCAACTCTGACAAACTTGGCACCTCCGACGATCCTCCAGGGCCCACTGCGGGCCATGTTTCCCAAGTATGGGGAGAACCCTGAGCCCTTGTAAGGCTTCCGGCACACGACGGCGGGAAACCGCATTGGCGGCAGCGGCACCTTCGCGTGTTAAGTTGAAAGGTGCGGATCGGACCCGGTCCTGCGCACACCGGCTGGAAAGAGTTGCTCCTTGGAATTGCCCGCACCTACCTCCGCACCAGTGCAAATCCTGACTGTCTGCACCGGAAACATCTGCCGCTCCCCCGTGGCCGAACGGCTGCTGCATGCGGGGCTGGACCAGGTGGTGCCCGGCGGATTTGTGGTGAGCAGTGCAGGGACCCGGGCCATGGTGGGCGACCCCATGCAGCCGGCGTCGGCAGACATTGTGCGCACCTTCGGCGGCAACCCTGACCATTTCGTTGCCCGCCAGTTGACCGGCAATATCCTTCGCGGCGTGGACCTTGTGCTCACCATGACCTCCGGCCACCGCGGAGAGGTGCTCCAGCTGGATGCCTCGCTGCTGAAGCGCACGTTCACCATCCGTGAATTCGCCCGGACGCTTGACGTCCTGGACGGACGTGCCGCCGAGTCTGCTGCCGAGGCTGCCGCGGCGGACGCTGCTGGCGCAGGCGATCCGCTGGCAGCCAATACCGCCTTCTGGCGCGGCCTGCCGGCCCGCGCGGCCTCGGTCCGCCACCTGTCCCTGCCGGCGGACTCCTCCGAGAACGACATCATCGACCCCTACCGCCGCGGACCTGAAACCTACAGTCAGATGGAAGACGAACTCGCCCCCGCAATCGTCTCCATCCTTCGCCATGCGCGGCTGAACGTTCCCGCCTGAGCCGGACCGCCGTCGTCGACCTTTTCGTTGTGGTTAGTGCGGGTTTTCTGCGGATTTCCGCGATGTTCGGCCCCAGTCCAACGACACGCTGGTGACTGGGTAGCGGCAAACGGGTTCCAAGGCGGACACTGATGCCATGGAGACACCATGAGCGCCCCCACCGGCCCTGAACCTTCCGCCCCGGCACCGCCGCCGGACGCGGCGGCAGTACGACGACGGCGCCTGATTGCCGCGGTACTGACGCTTGTGCTGGTGGCCGGGGTGGCCGTGGCCGCCATGCTCTTCCGGCCGGTGGACACCGTGCCAAGCGCCGCCACCCAGAGCCCGACGGAAACCGCGGCTCCCACGCCGACTCCGACGCCCGAACCCCCACCGGCACCCGCCCCTCCCCCGCCTCCGGAGCCCATCGCGGAGCTTCCGCCGGTGGCCATGAACGTCCTGGTGATCGGCAGCGACAGCCGCGGCAACGCCCGCGATCAGGCCGCCCACACAGCCGCCACGGCCGAATCTCAAGACCACCGCTCGGACGCCCTCATGCTGGTCCATGTCCCGGCCGACCGCCGCACCGTCCAGGTCATCTCCATGATGCGCGACCTGTGGGTGAACATCCCGGGCTACGGCGGCGCCAAGATCAACACCAGCCTGCAGGTGGGCGGAATACCGATGGTGGTGCGGACGGTGGAGTCACTGCTCGGTACGCACGTGGACCACACAGTCATGCTGGATTTCGCCGGTTTCAAGACACTCACGGACGCACTTGGCGGGATCGATGTGGATGTCCCCCTGCCGTTCCAATCCACGCACGACACGCAGCACGTCTTCACCCCGGGCGTGAACCACCTGGACGGCCAGGCGGCGCTCGAATTCGTCCGCGAACGCTATGCGTTCATCGAGGGCGACTACCAGCGGGTCCGTAACCAGCAGACGTACCTGCGTGCCGTGCTGGCCAGGCTCACCGGCGGGGGCGCCTTGAACGATGTCAATGTTGTCCGCAGCCTGGTGGACATGGCGGGACCATTCCTCACCGTGAACCAGGGCTTCGATGCCGTGTCGGTGGCAATCCTCGCCTACGGCCTCCGCAACATCGACCCCAACGCGTGCACCTTCTTCACCCTGCCCACGGCCGGCATTGGCACCGTGGGCGGGGCGTCAGTGGTGCTCCCCGACTACGGCGGGATCGGCGCCGTCGCCGCCGCGCTCAACGAGGGCCGACTGGCCGAGTACGCAGCTGCCGCCGGGCTCTGAAACCGGCTCCGAACCCGCCCGTGAGCCGGGCCTTGAACCCGTCCCTGAACCGGCCCGCCGGTCTGCGTCTGAACCGGCTCGTGAAGCGGCCTGCGGCGCCCATCAGACGCATGGACACCGCCCAATAAGCTACCCCCACGGCGAGCGACAGGGCCACGGCCAGGACTGGGTGGTTCTCCTTTAAGTCGGGGAACACAACCCAGTGCGTGACGTAGGCGTAGAGCGACGCGCTGGCAAGGACGGCGATCAGGCGGTGGAGGAGGGCGGGCACCGGAAGAGCCGGCAACCACGCGAGCACCAGGATTCCTGCAACGATGGTTGCCTCGCGCCAGGGCTCGCCAAAGTAGCCGGGCAGCGCCAATGCCGCAATGACGGACAGCGCCAGCCGCTGGGGAACAGTGCGGGCCCGCGCGATGGCCCAGCCAAGGGCAAACAGCCAGAGGACCGGCCGGGTGTGCAGGATGTCCACGCCCACCAGTCCATAGCGGGCCAGCAGCCCCACAGCAATGAGCGCGACGGGAAAGGCGAGCGGGAACCGACGCTCTGTCCGGTGGACCCAGGGGATGGCCAGAAGCGCCATCATGGCCACCAGCACGTACACCAGCACCTCCACGAACCAGAAATGCCAGGCGTCGGTCCAGCCCACCGGCCCGATCATCGTGTTGAGCAGCAACACGTTGGCCGGCGTGTAGTTGAACTTGTCCGTCACGAGCATCACCGCCCCGATGAACGCCACAGTGGGCACCACCACCCGCGCCAGGCTGCGGAGTTGGCGCCGCAGCCGCGGCATCCTGTCGCCGCCCAGCTGGAAGCGCGCGAAGTTGTAGCCGGCCAGGGCCATCAGCACGTGGGCGGTGCCCGGCCACCTGATGAGGTCCACATGGGTGCTGATGATCACCACAATGGCGGCGGCGCGGAGCACAATGCTGGTCTCCAGCGGCGCCAAGAGCCGCCATCGTCTGTGACGTGGGCCCGCGCCCGGGCCGCAAGGTCCCGGACAGGCGTCACGTGCCAGTCCGGCGGCAGGTGGCCCAAGGCTTTTTCCAGCCTTACGGATGCGGCGACGTAGGACAGCGAGTCGCCCCCGAGGGAGACGAACGTGTCGTCGTCGCCGATGTCCGAAAGTTCGAGCGCATCGGCGAAGATCCTGCGGACGTCCTCCGGCACTGCAGGGATCGCAGCCGTGGATGCGGGCGTTGCGCCGGCTTCGGGTTCCGGCTTGGCCAGGGCGAGGACGGCCGGGTAGTCGGTCTTGCCCGTGGCCAGCCGTGGCAGGCGTTCGACGGCGTGCACTTCCACCGCCGCCCGCGGGAGCCCCAGGGTCTGGGAGAGCATCTTGGCCAGGAGGCGTCCGTCGTGGCTGCCCTCGACGGCGGCCACCAGCTTCTGGTCCGTTCCGGCGCAGGCCGCATGCAGGCCGAGCTTCTGGAGGGTCTTCTCCACCTGCCCGAGGTCGATGCGAAGGCCCACGATCTTGACGAACCGGCTTCTCCGGCCCACAACCTCGTACAGTCCGGAATCGTGCCGGCGGGCGAGGTCGCCGGTGCGCAGCTCATGGATGGTGCGGCCGGCGGCGAGGTCGGCCGGGGTTGAGGCGTAGCCAAGCATAACGTTGGGTCCGGTGTAAACCAGTTCCCCGTTCTCCAGCCCGGGCACGGGATCGATGCGGAAGTCCCCGCCGGGCACCGGGATCCCGATGGTTTCCGGGTGGGCCGCGGCCAGGTGCGGGGGAAGGTAGGCCATCCTTGCGGTGGCCTCCGTCTGGCCATACATGACGAACAGCTCCCAGCCTTGGCTGCGTCCATGTTCGGCGTAACGGATCACCGTCCCCGCGTCCAGCCTGCCCCCGGCCTGGGTCACGTACCGCAGGTCCGGCAGCTCCATGTCCGTGAACCGGACACGGTCCAGCAGCTCGAAGGTGTACGGCACGGCCGCGAAAGACGTCGCCCGGCGGTTGCGGAAGAGTTCCCAGAAACAGGGATCCACCACCGACAGCTCCGTGAGCACAATCCCGGCACCACGGAGCAGGTGGCTGTTGATCACCGACAGCCCGTAACAGTAGTACATGGGAAGCGTGGTGGCGGCACGGTCATCTTCATCGATGTTCAGGTACTCCGCGATGGCCTCGGCGTTGGACTGCACATTTTGCTGCGACAGCCGGACCAGTTTGGGGGAACCGGTGGAACCGGACGTGCTGAGCAGGAGGGCGAGGTCCGGGTGCAGCTCGTGGTGCGTGCCTGGGCGCACCTCCTCAAGCAGCGGACCCCCGTCCTTCGGGGTCCCGGGCCTGACGATGACATCCGGATCGTACGCGGAGACCAGCGATTCCACGGCAGCTGGATTGCCGGCCGGAGCGAGGATCAGCGGGTGTCCGGAAGCCAATGCGGCAAGATACGCCACGAGGGAGTCCACACTGTTGTCTGCTGCGAGCACCACGAGGCGGCGGACCATGCCCAGGCGCGCGGCGAAGGAGCCCACACGGTCGGCGAGCTCCTGGTAAGAGAGCATCCGGCCTCCGGTCAGGACGGCGGGACGGTCTCCGTGGCGGGCGAGCTCGGCGGCAAAGGCCACCCCCGCGAGTTCTAGGGACGAATTCACTGCGTCACTGTAAAGGAAAGGCTAACCTAACAACAACTCGAATAACTGGCCCCGTACCGGCATGACGCCGTTTCACAACAGCATCAATTAATCCGGGGCATGCCCAGCGTTCATCCGAGGGCAACTGGGTGTGAACGCGGCACGGGCACGGTGGAAGCATGACTGACATTTCACGCCGCACCATTGTCAAGGGTTCCGTCCTCGCAGCAGCGCTGGCCGCGGCGCCGGCAGCAGCCCACGCCTCTCCCGCACGCACCGGGATCCCCCTGGTCCGGAACCGGCTCACCCTGCCCAGCGGCATCGCCACCGGGGACGTCACCTCCGATTCGGCAGTGCTCTGGTCCCGCGCCTCCGGAACTGGCCGAATGTCGGCCGTCATCCGTGCCGTGGATGCCGGCGGCGAGGTCCTGCGCGGACGCGGCGCCTTCGAACGCACCCTCCACGGCCCCCGCGCCACCCAGGCGTCGGACTTCACGGCCAAGATCCACGCGGACAGGCTCCCCGCCAACACCCGCTTCGCGCTGGAGATCAGCTTCGAGGACGACGGCGGCTCGGCCGGCGAGACCGTCAAGGGGACCTTCCGCACGGCCCCCGACGCCGGTGGTAACGACGCCGGCCGCGGCAGCGGCGAGGGGCGCACCGGCGGTGACCTGCCGCCGTCGTCCGCTCAAAGCTTTGTGTGGACCGGCGACACCGCCGGGCAGGGCTGGGGGATCAACGAGGAGATCGGCGGGATGCGCGGTTACCGCGCCATGCACACCACCCGGCCGGACTTCTTCATCCACTCGGGCGACACCATCTACGCTGACGGCCCTCTCGCCGAAACCGTGGTGGAGAAGGATGGGCAGGTGTGGCGCAACCTGGTCACCGAGGAGGTCTCCAAGGTGGCCGAGACCCTTACCGAATTCCGCGGGCGGCACCACTACAACTCCCTGGACGCCAACATGCGCGCCATGTTCGCTGACGTCCCCGTGATCGCCAACTGGGACGACCACGAAACCACCAACAACTGGTACCCCGGCGAGATCCTGACCGACCCCCGCTACACCGTCACCGACGTCAACACCCTGGCGGCCCGCGGCCGCCAGGCGTGGCAGGAGAACATGCCCATCGCCGACAGCGCGGCGCTGTGGCGCCCCGGAACGTTCGACCGCGCAGGCCAGTACCAGCCGGCCCGCATCTACCGGAAGATCGCCCGCGGCCCGCAACTGGACATCTTCTGCCTGGACATGCGCACCTTCAAGTCACCCAACACGGACGGCAAGGAACCCTACGCCACCTCCATCCTGGGCCAGGAGCAGACGGACTGGCTGATCCGCGAAGTGTCCAAGTCCAAAGCCACTTGGAAGGTCATTGCCGCGGACCTGCCGCTGGGCATCATCGTCCCGGACGGCGCGGTGAACCAGGAGAGCCTGGCCAACCGGGACAACGGTGCACCGCTGGGCCGGGAGCTGGAGATCGCCGGTGTACTGAGCGCCTTCAAACGGAACCGCGTGAAGAACGTGGTGTGGCTGACGGCGGACGTCCACTACTGCGCCGCGCACCACTACTCCCCCGAGCGCGCGGCGTTCACGGACTTCGACCCATTCTGGGAGTTCGTGGCCGGGCCCATCGCTGCGGGTTCGTTCGGGCCCAACGCCATGGACGGCACGTTCGGTCCCGAGGTGGTGTTCTCCAAGGCGGGCCGCTTCGCCGGCGAATCACCGCGCGACGGCGAGAACCAGTTCTTCGGCCACATCCAGCTTGGCGAGGATGACACTTTCACGGCCAGCCTGCGCAACGCCAACGGTGCTGTGGTGTTTACCAAGGTCCTCGCCCCGGAGCGGTAGGTCCGGACAGTTCCTTACCCACGTGGGATGGCCCGCCGTCGTCCGTTATTTTCTTCCCCCGGTGGGTACGCGGCTAGTAGCATCTCTGTTTTGGCAGGGGTGGACTGCGGGCAACTCGGGCGGGGTGAAGTCTCTTGGAAAACGATGGAATGACGCAGGCAGTCCGGCAAGCCGGCGCGGTTGAACTGATCCTGATCCGCCACGGCGAGAGCCAGGGCAATGTGGCAGCCTCCGAGGCGCAGCTGGCCGGGGCGGAGGTGATCACCGTTCCGGCCCGGGACGCCGACGTCACGCTGTCCCGCACCGGGCACGAACAGGCGCTCGCCCTGGGCAGGGCACTTTCCTCGTATTCTGCGGAGTTGCGGCCGGACGCCGTGGTGTCCTCACCATACGTCCGTGCCCGCCAGACAGCTGAAGTCGCCGTCGACACCGCCGGCTGGCCGGTTGACGTCCGCACCGACGAAAGGCTGCGGGACCGCGAGCTGGGCATCCTGGACATGCTCACGTGGCAAGGCGTCGAACAGAGGCTCCCAGAGGAAGCCGAACGGCGGCGCTGGCTGGGCAAGTTCTACTACCGGCCGCCCGGGGGTGAGTCGTGGGCCGATGTGGCGCTCCGGCTGCGCTCAGTGCTGAGCGAGCTGAACAGCCTGGGCATGGGGCACCGCGTGATGCTGGTGTGCCACGACGCCGTAATCCTGCTCTTCCGGTACATCCTTGAAGGCATGACGGAACGGGAGGTGCTGGACATCGCGGCCAGCACCTCGGTGCTGAATGCCTCCATCACCAGGTATGTGCGTCCCGAAGGACAGGGTCCGTGGACCCTGGAGAGTTTCAACCAGGCGGACCACCTCACGGAACAGGGTGTGGAAGTGACCGAGCACGCGGGAGATGCCAGTGTCCACCCGCGCTGAGGATGCCGCTGGCTCCGGGTCTGGCGGCTCAGGGTCTGGCGGTTCCGGGTCTGGCGGCTCCGGAACGACGCCGGTCACGCCATCCCTGCTGCGCGACTGGCCGCTCCCCTCCGCCGGCGGGGATAAGTACTCGCGCGGCACGGTCCTTGTTGTTGGAGGTGCCAGGACCACTCCCGGCGCGGTTCTGCTTGCCGGCACTGCGGCACTACGCGCCGGGGCTGGCAAGCTCTCGCTGGCGGTGGCCGAATCGGTGGCCGTGCAGCTGGCAGTTGCGCTCCCGGAGGCGGGGGTCACCGGACTCCCTGAGACACCGGACGGATCGGTGCGGGCCTCCGGCCTGGAACGGGTTTCCTCCGATCTGGACAGTGCCGACGTTGTGCTGGTGGGCCCCGGCCTGGACAACCTTGACCTCGCCGAAGAACTGCTCCGGGAGCTCCTCCGGCAGGATGCCGGGGACTCCGACGGCGGCGGTCCCGCGGTTGTCCTGGACGCGTATGCCCTGGGCTGCCTGCCCAAGCTGCGGGACGTGCTGGAGCCTTGGATGGGGAGGCTGATCCTCACACCGAACCCCACAGAGGCAGGAATCCTGTTGGGCCGGGACGTGGGCGAACTGAAATCTGACGTGAGCGCCATCGCGGCCGAATACCAGGCCGTGGTGAGCTGCCAGGGCATCATTGCCCGCCCGCCCGGGGGCCAGGCGCCCGAGGACGCGGAGCTTTGGGAAATCACCACCGGTTACGGCGGCCTGGGCACCTCCGGCAGCGGGGACGTCCTGGCCGGGGCCATCGCCGGACTCCGTGCACGGGGAGCCAGTGATGCCCAGGCAGCCTGCTGGGGCTCACATCTGCACGCCGCGGCTGCTGACCGGCTGGCCAGCAGGCTGGGACCGCTGGGCTTCCTGGCGCGCGAACTGGCCGATGAGCTGCCAGCCCTGATGATGGAGCTGAATCCCTAGCCTGACATTCCTGAGCCACCCCTCCTGAGGTGTCTTTCCGGCGCCCTGCGCGGACGTAGGGATGGCCCCCGGCAATGCCGGAGGCCACCGTTTCGGGAGGAACAGTCGCTCGCTGCCGGTGCGCTGTATAGCGCTGTGGCGTGCACAAAATGGCTAACCGCCCAAAAAGGCAGCCAACAAAGGCGTCCGGACCTCCCGGTCCTCTGAGAAACTAGGCGGCTATCTCGTGCCGTGCCTCCTTGGTTTCTATCTCGATTTTACGCGGCTTGGCCCTCTCTGTGACAGGGATACGCAAAGTCAGGACGCCGCCGTCGTACGTTGCCTTGACGTTCTCAACATCCAGCGTGTCCCCCAGGATCAGCTGGCGGCTGAAGACGCCGCGCGGCCGCTCCGAGGCGATCATCTCCGTATCGTTCCCCACCGGATCCGGCCGCTCGGCCCTCACCGTCAGGACGTTCCGTTCCACATCCAGGTCAACCGAATCCGCATTTACACCAGGCAGATCAAAGGCCACCACGAACTCCTGGTCCTCCCGCCACGCATCCATGGGCATTGCTGCCGGACGCGCTGCCGTGCCGAGGACCTGCTGGGCCAGCCTGTCCAGCTCGCGGAACGGATCGGTTCGCATTAACATGGCTTCCCTCCTCGTAAGAGACGGTCCAACTCATTTCCACACCAGCCGATCTATATCGGCTGATATAGATTTTTTAGCACTGGCGGGTGCAGCTTGCAAGGGGTTCAAGGCGCATTTTTCCGCTGTTTTTCCGGGCCGGGAGCCGGATCCACGCCACCACCACTAACCTTTCCCGCCTCGCTCCGGCTATCCACCAGGACCTGCCTCCTGGGACTACCGGACTGGTATTTCCTGCCTCCTGGGACTACCGGACTGGTATTTCCTGCCCCCTGGACCCTTTTCTTTTGATAAGCATGCTTAGCATAATTGTGGTGTCAGCGGTGTGGGACGTCGTTCGACCGAAACCGAAAGGTTTCCCTGGTGTCAGCGGCTGGCACGCCGTTCGACAGCAGGATCCAAGGAAGCAGGCGGCCCCAGCGCCGCCCCGATGGTTGGGAGACAGAAAATGCCCATCATGGCACGCGACATCATGACAGGCGGCGTTGAGTGCGTCGGCGAGAACGAGACGCTGGAGCAGGCCGCCAGGAAGATGAAGGATCTCAACGTCGGCTCACTGCCGATCTGCGGCGAGGACAACAGACTGAAGGGGATGATCACGGACCGCGACATCGTTGTGAAGTGTGTGGCCGACGGCGGCGACCCGAAGACCGCCACCGCCGGCCAGTTCGCCGAGGGGAAGCCGGTGACCATCGGCGCGGACGATTCCATCGAAGAAGCCATCCATACCATGCAGCAGCACCAGGTCCGTCGGCTTCCCGTAATCGACGGACACAACCTGGTAGGCATAGTCAGCCAGGCGGACATCGCCCGCAACTACCCGGAGGACCGCGTAGGCGAACTGGTGGAGTTTATTTCCTTCTGACCAGCGCGTCCTTCTGACCAGGGGCCCCCGGAGCTCGGCTCGGCCTCCTTACCGTCAGTCCCGCGTGGGATCGGGGCGCAGCGGTGCGGGACCCGGATCCGGAACCGGCAGAGGTCCGGGCGGTTCCGGCGTCGGGACCGGGCTGGGCCGGGCCGGGCCGGGGTGACCCGGCGACGTTGGATCAGGATTCAGGGGATCCGGGCCCGGCTCCGGTGGGAACGGCTCGGGTTCGTGCACTGGCGGGATGGTCATTTGGTTTTCCCTCTCACGCTGGGCGGACGTTCTCTCGCGTGATCAGGATACGCCTCACCCCCTCCCAACGCTCCCTCACCTTCCGCACGTACTTCCCAAACCCTCTCTCACTTCCTGCCGTAATTCTCCTGACGCTCTCTCACCTCTCGCAGGGATTCTCCCAACGCTCTCTCAGGTTGCGCTGCCACGAGTGGGGTTGCCGGGCAGGAAGTGCGAGAGCGTCGCGGTTTTGGCGGCAGGAAGTGCGAGAGCGCCGCGGTTTTGGCGGCAGGAAGTGCGAGAGCGTCGCGGGTTGGTGGGGCGGGGTGGTGGGGCGGTGCGCTCCCCCGGTAGCGAACGCCCACCCTCATTGCCCGCACGGGTCTATATATTGAAGTCATGACCCAGACTCCGCTGCAGGATTCCGCCAACACCGCCTCCGACGCCGCTGCTTCCGCCGAATCCATCCGGCCGCCGGTAGCCAAGAAGGTCCCGGTCGAGCGAACCCACCACGGCGACACCTTCGTTGACAACTACGAATGGCTGCGGGAGAAGGAATCTGCCGAAGTGGTTGAGCACCTGCAGGCCGAGAATGCCTACCAGGAAGCTGTCACCTCCCACCAGGAACCGTTGCGGGAGGCCATCTTCCAGGAGATCAAGGGCCGCACCCAGGAGACAGACCTGTCCGTCCCGAACCGCAAGGATGGCTGGTGGTACTTCAGCCGCTCGGCGGAGGGCAAGGAGTACGGCATCCAGTGCCGCGTCCGGGCCCAGGACACCGGCAACCCCGTGGCGGACTGGACTCCCCCGGCGGTGGAGGCCGGCGTCGAAATTCCCGGCGAGGAAGTGCTGCTGGACGGCAACGTCGAAGCCGAGGGCAAGCCGTTCTTCTCCGTGGGAGGCTCCGCCGTCACTGTCGACGGAAACCTGTACGCGTATGCGGTGGACAACGCCGGCGACGAACGCTTCACCCTGCGCATCAAGGACCTTCGCACCGGCGAGCTGCTGCCGGACGTCATCGAGAACATCTTCTACGGCGTCTCCTTCTCCCCTGACGGCACCCGCATCTTCTACACCGTGGTGGATGACGCCTGGCGCCCGTACCAGGTGAAGTCGCACGTGCTGGGCACTCCCGTCACCGATGATGAGGTGATTTACCAGGAGGACGACGTCGCCATGTGGCTGGGCTTCGAGCTCTCCTCTGACAGGCGCCACCTCGTGGTGGGCATCGGCTGCTCCGAATACAGCGAGACGCGCCTGCTGCGCTTCGACGACCCCTCCGGAGCCCTCACCACCGTCATCCCAAGGGGCGAACGCGTGCTCTACGAAGCCGAGCCGTTCCTGCTGACCGGCCCCGACGGTGAAAAATCCGAACGGATCCTGCTGACGCACAACCGCGGCGCCATCAACTCCATGGTCTCCCTGGTTGACCCGGCCGAGCTCACCAAACCGCTGGCCGAGCAGCGCTGGGACACCGTCGTCGGGCATTCCGACGACGTCCGCGTCAACGGCGCGGGCGTCACCTCCACGCACGTGGTTGTGTCCGTCCGGAAGGACACCATTGAGCGGGTGCAGGTCCTGGGCCTGGCCGGTTTGGGGACCCCCGCGCAGGAGGCCCCTGTGGAGCCCGCATTCGACGAGGAGCTCTACACTGCCGGGATCGGCGGCTCGGACTACGAGGCTCCGGTGATCCGGCTCGGCTACACCTCCTATTTCACGCCTTCGCGCGTGTACGACTTTGTGCTTCCCACCCCCGCGCAGCCCGCCGGCGAACTGCTGCTGCGCAAGGAAAGCCCGGTGCTGGGCGGCTACTCGGCCTCCGACTACGTGGCCACCCGCGAATGGGCCGACGCCGCCGACGGCATCAAAATCCCACTTTCGGTTCTGCGGCACAAGGCGGTCAAACAGGATTCGACGGCGGCCGGCCTGGTGTACGGCTACGGCTCCTACGAACTGAGCATGGATCCAGGGTTCGGGATCGCACGGCTGTCCCTGCTGGACCGGGGCGTGGTCTTTGTCATTGCGCATATCCGAGGCGGCGGCGAACTGGGCCGGCACTGGTACGAGAACGGCAAGAAGCTCACCAAGAAGAACACGTTCACGGATTTTGTGGACGCCACCGACTGGCTGGCCCGGTCCGGCTGGGTGAATCCGTCCCGGATCGCCGCGCTGGGAGGCTCCGCCGGCGGGCTCCTGGTGGGTGCCGTGGCCAACCTGGCCCCGGAGAAGTACGCCGCGGTGGTGGCGCAGGTGCCGTTCGTGGATGCCCTCACCACCATCCTGGATCCCGATCTGCCGCTGTCCGCGCTGGAGTGGGAGGAGTGGGGCAACCCCATCACGGACCCCATGGTGTACTCCTACATGAAGTCCTACTCGCCGTACGAGAATGTCCGCGACGTGGCCTACCCCAAGATCGCAGCGGTGACGTCCTTCAACGACACCCGGGTGCTCTATGTCGAGCCGGCCAAGTGGGTCCAGGAACTGCGGAACAGGACCACCGGGGACCAGCCCGTCGTAATGAAGATCGAAATGGACGGCGGCCACGGCGGCGCCTCCGGGCGGTACGTCCAGTGGCGCGAGCGTGCCTGGGACTACGCGTTCATCGCCGATTCGCTGGGGGCCACCGAACTGCTTCCGGGGGCCGGCCTGAAGTAAGCCCCCACATCGATTGCTCCGGAGGTACCCAAAAAAGCTAATCATGCTTACTATTGTCTGGCGCTGGGCTGCCCGCTGGGGGCAGGCCAACCCTGCGCCGGAACTGGAGGTTGCATGAGCATGGAAGAGGAACTGCGTCCCCTGACTGACGAAGAACTGACGTCGGAGCAGGCCACGGCCCTGCCGGACAAGGAAGTTGCATCTGTTCTGGACCTCAATGCCGATCTGGACCTGGGCATCGACGCTGCGGCCCCCATCGACCTGGCGGTAGCTGCCAACGCGAATGTGGCCGCGCCGATCGATGCCGCGGCCTCCGCCAACATCCTCTCCTATGGTTCCGAGGCCCAGGCCCTCGCGGACCAGGGCGTCATGATCGACCAGGGCATCGTGGCAGATGCGAATGCAGAAGCCACCCAGGACACCACCATCAGCCAGGGCAATGACGCGGTGGAAGGCGGCGAACCTGCCGCAGATGGCGCCACGGACGGGGCCACTCTCCCTGACGGTTCTGTTCCCGGCGAGAGCCTCCCCGACGTCGGCGCGCTGCCGCTTGATCCTGCTGCAGCGCTGGACGGGGACCTCCTCAACGTCAACGTGGACCTCGCCGCCGACGCCGACATCGCTGCCCCGATCAACGGCGCCGTGGCAGCCAACGCCAACGTCGCCGCCCCGATCGACGCCGCCGTGGCCGCGAACATCGGCTCCATCGACAGCCAGGCGTACGCTGTGGCCGAACAGGATGCCATCATCTCGCAGCACATCGAGGGTGAAGCCACCGCCTCGGCGGACCAGCAGTCCGACCTCGAACAGTAATCACAGGTGTCCACCGCGCAGGGCGGGCCACCTCCACAGGCGGGCCCGCCGCCGTCGCCCTCTGTTGCCGATGCCGACAGCACGCCCCCCGTGCCGGTCTGGGCTGACGGCGTCCAGCTCATTGGGCAATCGCAGGGTTCGGGCTATCGCGAGGCACCCTCCCTGGTGCGCCGCGCGGACGGCCAGACCCTGCAGCTGACGCAGCTGCTCTATCTGGTACTGGAGGCGGCAGACGGCACCCGCGGCCTGGCGGAGATCGCTGAATATGCCAGCGCCGGCTCCGGGAGACTGGTCAGCGCCGGGAATGTCCGCACGCTGATCGACTCCCAGCTGATGCCGATGGGCCTGCTCCAGCTGGCTGACGGGTCCCAACCGGAAGTCCGGAAGGCTGACCCGCTGCTGGGCATGCGCTTCCGCTACACGGTGACGGATCCGGAGCGCACCCGCAAGCTCACGGCCCCTTTTGCAGCCCTATTCAACCCGCTGATCGTGGTGGCCGTGACGGCTGCGTTCCTGGCCGCCTGCTGGTGGGTGCTGATGGTGAAGGGACTGGGCTCCGCCACGCACGAGGCGTTCGCGAATCCCTTCCTGCTGCTGCTGATCTTCGCCATCACCCTGCTCTCCGCCGGATTCCACGAGTTCGGACACGCGGCGGCTGCACGCAAGGGCGGCGCCACCCCGGGCGCCATGGGTGCCGGCCTGTACCTGATCTGGCCTGCGTTCTACACGGACGTCACGGATTCCTACCGTCTGGGCCGCGGCGGCCGGCTCCGCACTGACCTGGGCGGTCTGTACTTCAATGCCATTGTGGCCGTGGCCATTATGGGGACTTGGTGGGCCACCGGTTTCGACGCCCTGCTGCTGGTGGTGGTCACGCAGGTCCTCCAGATGGTCCGGCAACTGCTGCCCCTGGTCCGGTTTGATGGCTACCACATCCTGGCCGACGCCACAGGTGTCCCTGACCTGTTCCGGCGCATCAAGCCCACCCTCCTGGGGCTCCTGCCCTGGCGCCGGGGAAATCCCGAAGCCAACGTCCTCAAACCGTGGGCACAGGCCCTGGTCACCATCTGGGTACTGGTCACAGTGCCGCTTCTGCTGTTCAGCCTGGTGATGATGGTGATCGCGTTGCCGCGGCTGGTCGGCACAGCTTGGGCGAGCGCCTCGAACCAGCAGTCCTTGCTGTCCGGTAGCCTCTCCGCCGGGGACTTCGCGGGCGCTGCAGTGCGCGCCTTGGCGATCGCCGCCGTCGCACTTCCGATGCTGGGAATGCTTTACATTCTGCTGCGCCTCCTGAAGCAGCTGACCACCGCGCTTTGGCAAAAGACTCGTGGCAAAGTGCTGCAGCGTGGTGCAGCCATGGCTGCCACCGCGGCGCTGCTGGCCGGGCTCGCATGGGCTTGGTGGCCCGACGGCGGGACGTACCGTCCGGTGCAGCCGTACGAACGCGGAACGCTGGCAGACGCCACCGCTTCAGTTCTACCGCCATCCGGAACCGCACTCCGGGAGGGCGCGTCCGGCATGACTGTGGCCCTGTGGCCGTCGGGCGCGAAAATGCCCACGCGCGAGAATCCGCAACTGAGCATGGTGCTGGTGCCAGCATCAGGTATGGAGGCTTCAGCCGCACCATCCGGCACCCAGGCCGAGGCTCCGGCCGCCGGTGCCAGTCCGGCGCCCTCCTGGGTGTTCCCGTTCAACCGGCCTGACGCGGCGGAGCCTGACGACAACCAGGCGCTGGCGGTCAACACCACGGACGGTTCGGTGGCCTACAGTGTGGCCTTCGCACTTGTGTGGGCGGAGGACGGCGAACCCGTCGACACGACTAACGAGGCCTATGCCTTTGCCAGCTGCACGGGCTGCGCGGCGGTGGCTGTGGGATTCCAGGTGGTGCTGGTCGTGGGCCAGGTGGACGTCGTGGTGCCGGAGAACCTGGCCGCGGCGGCGAACTACAACTGCCTGCAATGCCTCACCTACGCACTGGCCAGCCAGCTGGTCCTCACCCTGGATGGACCGCTGAGCGAGGACGGCATGGCCCGGCTGACGACACTCTGGGCCGAGATTGCCGAGTATGGCAGGAACATCCAGAACGTGCCGCTCTCCGAGATCCAGGCCAAGCTCTCCGGGTATAAGGAGCAGATCGCCGCCCTCATCCGGGCAGACCCGAGCGCCACGAAGTCCGGAACGTCCACGGGCGCGTCTACGCCGGCTCCCACGGATGGTGCTGGCATACAGTCATCCTCCGGTTCCGCCGGCTCCCAGGCGCCCGCCACGGCACCTGCCCCGGCAGGGACCGGGCCAGCCACCGCCCCCGCCACAGGCCAACCAGCTCAGCCAGCGCCGGGCGACCCGTCGCCGTCGGCCGTGCCCAGCTATGGGACTCCTGTAGAGACTGCTGATCCCGCGCCCGCGGAAACGGGACCGGCGGCGGAACCGCAACCGAGCATCACTCCCACCTAGGAGGCAGGCAGGTGCGGGCGATCAGCCCTCCCGGCCAAGCTCAGGGTGCTCGGACAGCAGCTCGGCAAGCGTCTCAAGGTTGGCGCGGACCGTCCGGGCCTGGGCTTTTTCCACGAACCGGTCGGCCAGTTTGCCGAACACGCCGCCCAGGCCGGACTCCGCATCGATCCGATAGGTGAGGCGGGTGCCGTCGCCTTCCGGTTCAAAGGTGCTGGTGACAGTGAATTCCAGCGTTCCGTCCACCGAGCGGGATACAAGGCGGCCGGGAGGCTGGAATTCCCCGACTTCCAGGGTCCAGTCAAATTTCTTTCCGACAATCTTGCTGGTGCCCTTGGCCCGTGTGCCCAGCCCAACGGGCTCGTCCCCGATCGTTTCGGCATGTACAACCGACGAGTCCCAGACGGGGAAATTCTCGCTCTTCGACAGGAAATTGAAGACTTCCTGCGGAGGGAGGGCAATGTAGATGCTTTCTTCTACGGTGGGCATCGTGTTCTCCTTTGGACACGCCTTGTACCGGCGCGGCTTGGCTGGCAGATAAGGACAGCGCCATCTTGGCCCCGGCACCCCCGGCAGTCAATGGGCGTCGTCATGGCGGCCACAAGAGGCGCGGATAAACTTGGAGTTGGCCATGTAACGAACATGCTTTGCGTGGGAGCGTGCCTCAGAGAGCGGCGGGGGCGGGCGCTGGGCACTTCCGGACCTGGGCTATGGCCGCCTGCTGAACGGGTGCCCGCTGTCGGTGGCAGCGCCGTTCCCGAGTCGGCCCTGAGTTGGCCGTCGCGATCCTCAATCAAACACCGCCCGCACTACTGGCGGTGCGGTACGCCCCGACCGTGCTCAACCACGGGAATGTTTGGACGGATGGGCCCGCGGCAGGGGCGCCAACAGCGCATCCTGCAAGTCCTGACTCAGCCCCTCGGGGACGTCAAGGTCCACAGCTAGGGCCAGCAAGGACCGGCTGTAGAAGTTCCTGGCCGCAGCCGCCATTGTGATGTCAGCGATTTCGCGGTCGCTGGAGCCGAGGTCGCGCAACTGCCGGGCGTCGTCGTCAGTCATGGCGGCCGCATCACTGCTGAGCTTCACCGCATAGTCCATCATGGCCACCTCAGCGGTAGATAAGCCTGCGTCGTGAAAGTCTCGGGCTATGGCCAACAGTTGGTCTTCGTCGATGACCTTAAGTGTCTTTTTCCCGTGTGCCAGCCTGCAGTGGGAAGAACCAATGACTTGGGCCGCAGCGAGGGTTACCAATTCATAGCGGCGAAGGCCCAGGGAAGAACTAATGGCCCTCGTCAAGGATTCCCACGCCAGGTAGGCTTCCGGGTTCAGGCTCATGGCCTTGGTGTGGCTTGGTACGTAGCCGAGCGAGCGGACATCGTCGGCGTAGATTTCAGCCTTCAGGCCGGAGGCCTCCGCTTCGGACGTCAATTTCAGGATGGTCATGAGTACTCCTCAGGTTGTTGGCTGCGGGAGATCGCTGCCGCAGGTGGTGCCCTCACCCAGCGTCGGAGGCTCTGATGCGACTCATTGTGGCCTTTCGGCCTGGTGCTTGTAAATGACTGTGGCTCACGCCCCCCGCCCGCACGAACGCCGCGCTGAAGGGCTAACACGCGCCGTATTAGAGCAAACCTCCAGACTTGGACGACATCCTTCTATCGATGAAGCTCCGACCGGGGCATTTTTCGGCGGCGGCAGCAGCGGTGACCGTGAGGGTCTATTCGGCAATCGTATTGACACAATCCAGTGGCCGGGCCAATCTAAGAAACACTTATTCGCGCCGGTAACATCGGATGATTTCGCGGTTCGGCGCTGGGACGCCCGCGACTTCGCAACAGAGAAGGACGCCATGTCTGTGCGCACCCTCCCGAATCGCTATATCCGACGCAGTCTGGGCGCGGAATCCGGAAGCTACTTGATCCCAGCAAATTACTCATGGGTTCTCCGGAGCTGTAGAAATTCCGGCGGATCAACGTCCCGCTAACAGCCCGATAAAGGCTTCGTGCCGCCGGAGGGCAGGGTGCACGGAGTCATCGTTCGACCAAAAAAGATCTACACAAAAACAAGGCAGCCAAGCGAAGGACGGGCACACGAGGGTCTTACGTCAGGCCACAGCTCAAACTCCGCGACGACGCCCGAAACAATCGATGGGAGAAGGACCATGGAACAGCCGATGGCCCAAGAAACAGGGGACACGCGGGATTCATCAGGGGCGAATCCGGGCGCTGTTCGTGGAACTGCCATTTGCGCAGTTCTGGGCGGGCTTCTTCTGGTCGCGTACGCACTCCTCATGAACCTGAAACCCAGAGGCTGCATCGTCGAAGAATGTGTTGGCCAAAGTTACCGCGCCGCTGGACCACTGGAGTCAACCCTGATCCTGGCGGCCCTGGGGTTGATGATTGCGACCGCGTTTGGCCTCTTCTGGATGCACCGTTTCGAGGGCCGGGGAACGCGAATGGTGCGGATAGCCGCCCTCGTCGCTGCGGTCTCACTGTTCATCGGCGTAGCGTTGGCTAACGTCTTCTGGTGGGCAGGCTTTGCTGCCCTTCTCTTGGCCATGTTGGCCTTCGCGGTCACTGGCGCAGGACTGATGAGGTCCCGGGTTTTGCCTCCGTGGTCAGGAGCAATGTTGATCCTGACAACTCTATTGCTGCTCGTCCACAACGATCAGAACGAGCTGATTCTCCTTGTCATTCCCTTCGGAGTGACCTGGATGGTCCTAGGCGGCTTGCTGTGGTCCACGGCGCCATCTTCCACTGGAAGATGGCATGCCCGTATTCAGCACGCGTGAGGCCCATTACGGAAACCACGCAGGGCGGGCGATTTTGGAACCGACGACCAGTACATGAGCGCCGCAGTGGGAGACTGTCCGTGGTGCACCCGTCTGCTGACCCGACCCCGAGAGGCACCACACCATGAAACTGACACTCACGGAGTTCGTGACTTTGGACGGCGTTTCGCAGGGTCCGGGGTCCCCCGATGAGGACACCAGCGACGGCTTCACCCAAGGTGGCTGGCTGGTCCCCCACATGGACGAGGAGTTCGTCCAACAGGCTGCGGACTGGCTCAGCGGGGCCGACGCTTTGCTGTTTGGCCGCCGCACCTACGACAACTTTGCCAGGGACTGGCCGAAGATCACGGACCCCGATGATCCGTTCGCCGAAACGATGAACGGCATCCAGAAGTACGTCGCCTCCCGCGGCCCGGTGGAGGCTTCCTGGGCGCCGACGACTGTCCTGTCCGGAGACGTCCCGGCGCAGGTGGCAGAGCTGAAGCGGCAGCCCGGCAGGGAGCTACAGATCCACGGAAGTGCCAGGCTGTCCCAGTCGCTCCTGGCCGCGGGCCTGGTTGACGAGGTGCGGCTGGTGGTTGCCCCCGTGGTGGTTGGAAACGGAAGGCGGCTGTTTCCGGAGGGAGGTGCCCCGGCGGGGCTGCGTTTGGCCCGCAGCACGACGACGCCGGGCGGCCTCGCGATTCTGGTCTATGAGTCGGCAGGGCTTCCGGAGTACGGGACGTATCAGGCTGGCGCGTAGGAGGGCCGCGGTTCAGTCAGGCTCAGCCGCGCGTGCGCCATTCCTTCTCCAGGATGGAGTAGACCAGCTCGGTGGCCCACTGGCCTTTGTAGTGCCATTTGTCCACCAGCCGGGCTTCCAGCCGCATGCCCAGCCGTTCGCACAGCACGGCGGAAGCGGTGTTGAGCTCATCCAGGCGGGCTTCGATCCGGTGGAACCCCAGCTCCTCGAACCCCAGCTTGAGCACGCCTTCCGCGGCCTCGGTGGCGTAGCCCTTGCCGCGCGCTCCGGGCGCCAGGGTCCAGCCCGCCTCGCCCTGCCCGCGGCCCGGGAGCCATTTGAGCACCATTTCGCCCAGCAGGCCCGCCGACCCCTTGGCCTCGATGGCCAGGCACACCCAGTCGCCTTCCTTTTCAAAGACGAAGTTGGCGTACTTGCCCACCCGTTCCATGGACTGCGTGTAGGTCTTGGCCGGTCCCGGCAGGAAACGGGCCGTCTCCGGCATTGAATGGTAGCCATGGAAGGCGTCCAGGTCTCGGCCTTCGAAACGGCGGAGAATCAGCCGCTCCGTGCGGATGGGCAGGGTGATGTCCGGCATCCACAGAGACTACGCCATGCCCGATCGATTGCTCCAAATCCGCCGTTCTGAGCCCTCAAAAGAGCGGCTACGGAGCAGCCGATGAACCGACGACGGCGGCAGTCGCCTCCGCGATGGCCTGCTCTTCGTCGGTGGGCACCACCAGGACCGGGATAGCGGACTCCGGGGTGGAAATCACCCGTGGTTCCCTGGACCGCTCACTGTTCAGGCCGGCGTCGAGCTCTATGCCCAACGCCCCCAGCCGCTCAGCCACCTGGGCGCGGAACTGGTGGGAGTTCTCGCCGATGCCCGCGGTGAACACCAGGGCCTTCGCGCCGCCTACCGCCACGTGGTACCCGCCGATGTACTTTGCCAGCCGGTAGGACGTGACGGCGAGCGCCATCGAAGCCCTGGCATCACCGGCCTCGGAGGCTTCCACGACCGAGCGCATGTCATTGTTGCCGGCCAGCCCCTTCAGGCCGGAGCCGCGGTTGAGCATGGTGTCGATGTCCTCAGGGCTCCAGCCTGCCCTGCCCAGGAACACCAGGATGGACGGGTCCAGGTCCCCCGAGCGGGTGCCCATCACCAGGCCCTCCAGCGGGGTGAAGCCCATGGACGTGTCAACGGACTTGCCGCCCCGGATGGCCGTGACGGAGGCGCCGTTCCCCAGGTGGGCGATCACGCCGTCGAACTCTTCCACCGGAACGTCCAGCAGCGCGGCGGCGCGGTGCGTGACGTATTCGTGCGAGGTGCCATGGAAGCCGTAGCGGCGGATGCCGTGGTTCGTGTAGAGCTCGTCCGGTACGGCGTAGCGCCAGGCGTGCTCGGGCAGGGTGCGGTGGAAGGCGGTATCAAACACGGCCACCTGCGGGAGGGCCGGCCACTTTTTGGTGATGGCACGGATCCCGAGGACGTTGGCGGGATTGTGCAGCGGCGCCAGCGGGTTGAGACGTTCGATGGCGCGGGTGATCTCATTATCGATCAGCACCGGCTCGGCGAACCGCTCCCCGCCGTGCACCACACGGTGGCCGACGGCCCCAAGCTCAAGGTCCCCGAGTTCCCCGTGGATGGCGGCGTCCACCTGCTCCAGCGCCGCCGCATGGTCCCGGGGGCCCTCAATCTCGCCGTCCCCGTCACCGCCGTTGCCCATACCGATCTTTTCGATCAGCCCTTCGGTAAGCACACTGCCGGCGGCGACATCGCGCACCTGGTACTTGAGCGAAGACGAGCCGGAATTGATGACGAGCACAAGCATGGTGGCCTCCTGAGCCTTGCTACTGCGGTAGGACCCACTATAAATTGCCGGGCTAACGGTCGGTCAGCAGCAGCGTGTTGCCGTCGGGGTCTGCGAGTGTGAAAAAGAGGCAGACGTCGGCCGATCCTTCAACGGCGCCGACCGGGATACCCTGCCGTTCAAGCTCTGCACGTTTGCCGGCCAGGTTTTGGACCAAAAAGTTGCAGGTGGCCCACTTGAGTCCGGGTGTGGCCTTGATGCCGCTCTCCGGCCCAAGCAACGTCAGCGACGTGCTGCCTGCACCGTCCCCCAGGACCGCACTCCAGTTGTCCAGGGCAAGGATGTCCAGGCCTAGGATCTGGCTGTACCAGCGTGCGGCGACGGACGGGTCACTCACGGGAATGAACGCGGTGGTGATCATGGCGGATGACATGACAGTGATGCTACCCAACCACATGGCTCGGGTTGTATTTGAGAATCATTCTCATTAGACTCAACGGCATGCATCTCACCGTTATCAGCTCGCTCGACACCCTGTGCCGCCAGCAGGCCTGCGAGGCCATGGCGGCCGCGAATCCCCGGGCCCTGGTGGTCCTCCACGATCTGCTGGAGAACGGCCTTGTCATCCGCCGCGTGTCCGGCCATTCGAAGATCATCGAGCGCCATGAGACACACCTGAAGCACGGCTGCCTGAGTTGCACGGTGCGGCTTGATGTGGTGCCCACCATCGAACAGCTGATGGCCCGCGGGGAGGAGCATGTCATCATCGGCCTCCCTCCGGCAGTCTCATCTGAGTCAGCCATCGGGGCCCTCAGGCGGGGGCTGTCCCGTCCGGTCACGGTTGATTCGGCGGTACTGGCTTGCGCACCAGATGCGCTGGAGGACCATATCTGGGACCACCACACGCTGTTCGAATCCGGGTTCACGCCGGTCCCGGAGGACCAGCGGACGGCCGGCGAATTCCTCATCGGGGAACTGGCATTCAGTGACACGGTTCTGCTGGCCGAAGTGGACCTCCTTCCGGTTGACCCTGCCCTGCGCCTCCGGGGCGTCCAGCTCATCAGGGAACTGGCGCCGCACGCAGACGTGGCCGGCAATGCCGACGATATCCGGCCGGGCCGCCACGACTACCAGGACGCCCTGAGCAGGACAATGCCCGGTTCAATTCGGATCCCCGCCGGAGCATCGGCCTCGCCCTTCACCACGGTGACCCACCGGGCTGAGCGCCCACTGCACCCCGACCGGTTCCGGCAAGCCCTCATCTCGCTGGCCGAGGGATGCTGCTGGCTGCGGGGCCGGCTGTGGATCGCAGCCGCGCCACGCTGCCGGATCGCAATCCAAGGCATCGGACCGCGCGTATGGCTGGAAAACACCGGGCCCTGGCTGGCAGACCAGGATGCCGGTCCGGCATCGGATCCCCTGAAGTATTTGGACGCGCACCTGGACTGGCATCCGGAGCATGGCGACCGCGGGAGTGTACTCGCCGCAACCGGCGAGGACATGGACCCAGACGAAATCGCGCAGCTTCTCGCCGGATGCGAACTTACCGATGCCGAAAATGGAAGCCGGCTTTGCCGGGTTGACCGATCCGTTCCAGCTGGACCCAAGCCACTGACCCTGAACTGAACTGCCCTCAGCCCACGTCGCGTTATCAACTGGCCTCAACAACCCATCTGGCCTCAACAAAAGGAGCAAACCCATGAAGGTAAGAAATTCGCTGCGTGCCCTCAAGAAGATTCCCGGCGCCCAGGTAGTCCGCCGTCGCGGGCGCACCTTCGTCATCAACAAAAAGAACCCCCGCTTAAAAGCCCGGCAGGGTTAAATCCGGGCCGTTGCGAAAGCCCGGCGGCTGCGCTTAGAGTCGTCGGGCAAGCGCTCCACAACCGGCCGCTTCAGGCAGCCGGGACGTAGGACGCCGACGCAACACGCAAAGAGGGACTTTCCATGACGAACGACACCACTCAGCCAGACAACACCGAGCCCAAGCCCACCCACACCGAAACCGCCAAGCCGGACCCCACCGTCGTCGAGGGCGCCAACCCGGCGCTGGACGATACCGGAGAAGTGAAGGCCGCCGAAGTAGGGGAAGCTGCCAAGCCGCCCAAGGATCCCGAAGACCTGGACCTCACCCCGCTGGGACTGTCAGACGAGCCGGCCAAACAGGAGGATCCGGAGAGCCTGGCAAGCCCCGAAAACAGCTAGCGCGTGTCTCCCATACCGGGTATTAGCTGGATATAGGGTTTGGCGGTATGGCGCTGCGACTTGTTCAGGTGAATTTCAAGGCTCGGGATGACTCAGCCCTCGGCCGGTTTTGGGCGGACGCCCTCGGCTGGGGTGTTTCCAGCGAGGGACCCGGTGTGACCAACGTTGAACCTGTGGGCTTCGCCTGGCCGGACCCCTCCGCCGTCTGCATCGATGTGGTCACCGTCCCGGACCCGGAGACGGTGAGGTACCGCGCGCACCTCGATCTCGCCACCACCTCTGCGGCCCATCAGGAGGAACTGGTCGCCCGGCTGTTGGAGCTCGGTGCGACGCCCGCCGACGTGGGCCAGGGTGACGTTCCGTGGACGGTCCTGGCCGATCCGGAGGGCAACGTATTTTGCGTGCTGGAGCCCCGGGAGATCTACAAGGACACCGGGCCGATCGCCACAGTGGTGGTCAACTGCTCGGATCCGCGGGCCATGGCCCGGTTCTGGAGCGAAGCGACGGACTGGACCCTGCACGAGGTGGACGACGACCATGCGAGGCTGCGTTCGGCCAAGGGTGTCGGGCCCTACCTGGAGCTGCTTCGCAGGCCCGGCAAGGAGACCGTGTGGAACCGTGTCCATCTCGACCTGAGGCCGTACGCAGGTGATGATCAAGCGGCAGAGGTGGCCCGGCTGCGGGCTCTGGGCGCCACTGACGCCGACGTCGGCCAGGGCGATGTGCCATGGGTGTGCCTCGCCGACCCGGAGGGCAACGAGTTCTGCGTCCTCACCCCGGGCTGACGCAGAGCATGCGCAGCGCCGAGGGCACCTAAGCCGTCGCCTGCGCCTGGATTGCCGTGATGGCCACAGTGTTCACGATGTCCTCCACCGTGCAGCCGCGGGAGAGGTCGTTGACCGGCTTCCGCAGGCCCTGCAGCACAGGCCCGACGGCGACAGCACCGGAACTCTGCTGCACCGCCTTGTACGTGTTGTTGCCGGTGTTAAGGTCCGGGAAGATGAAAACGGTGGCCTGCCCGGCCACCGAGGATCCCGGCATCTTGGATTCAGCGATGGACGCGTCCACGGCGGCGTCGTACTGGATGGGGCCTTCGACGGCGAGGTCCGGGCGGCGTTCACGCACCAGTCCGGTGGCCTGCCGCACTTCGTCCACGGCCTCACCCGAGCCTGACCCGCCGGTGGAATAGGACAGCATTGCCACCCGCGGCTCCACACCGAACTGGGCCGCAGTTTCGGCGGAGGCCAGGGCGATGTCCGCCAGCTGCTCCACATTGGGGTCAGGGTTGACCGCACAGTCGCCATAGACCAGCACCCGGTCCGGCATCAGCATGAGGAATACGGAAGACACGATCTTCACGCCGTCCCGGGTTTTCACGAACTCCAGCGCCGGCCGGATGGTGTGGGCCGTGGTGTGCGCGGCCCCGGACACCATGCCGTCCACCACACCCAGCTGGACCATCATGGTGCCGAAGTAGCTGCCGTCCTGCATGATCTCCAGCGCCTTGGCCAGATCCACGCCCTTGTGCGCCCTGAGCTCGGCGTACTTCTCCGCGAAGCCCTGCCGCAGCACTGACGTGGCCGGGTCCACGATGTTGATCCCGGACAGGTCGATGCCCCGTGCCGCTGCCAGTTCCCGCACGTCCGATTCCCGCCCCAGGAGCGTGAGATCGCAGACGTCCCGGCGGTGCAGGATCTCGGCCGCCCTCAATATCCGGACGTCCGTACCCTCCGGCAGCACCACGTGCCGGCGCTGCGACCTGGCCCGTTCGATGAGGTCGTGCAGGAACCGCAGCGGCGTCATCCGCTCGGCCCGCGGCAGGTGGAGCCGTTCCATCAGCTCGGCCTCGTCCACGCGCCTTGACCAGAGCCCCAGCGCGGACGCCACCTTGCGCCGGTGCCCGGACCAGATCTCGCTCCGTACTTCGGACACGCGGCGCGCGGTGGTGTAGGTGTCCTCGCTCGCGGCAAATACGGGAAACGGCGCCTGCGCCAGGAGCGGATAGATGTTGGCGTCCGGAGCCAGGCCGCCCGTGAGGATCAGGGCCGACGGCACAGGGAACTCCGGTGAGAATGACGAGGCCAGGCAAGCCACCATCACGTCCGCGCGGTCTCCGGGGACTATCACCAGGGCACCCTCGTCCAGCACGTTCAGGAAGTTGCCCACGTTCATGGCCGCCACCTTGATGTCCCGCACATCGCGTTCCATGTCGGCGCGGCCGGCGATCTGGCGCACGCCCAGGGCGGCGGCCACCTCGCCGGTGGTGGGCCGGGCGATCTCCTCCAGCTCGGGCAGGACATACACCGGCCGGCCGGACGCCCCGGGCTTTATCTCGGCGGCGATGGCCTCCACATCGGCGGGATCAGCGCGGTTCACCATGATGGCCAGCAGCGCGCACTTCCCTGCGGCGAGCTCCTTGCGGGCAACCTGGACTGCGGCCGCCGCCTCCGCGACCGTGCGCCCCTTCGCGCCCACCACGGCTACAACGGGCGCGGCCAGGTTGTTGGCCAGGCGGGCGTTGAGGTCAAACTCGACGGCGGCGTCCTGGCCGGTGAGGTCCGTCCCCTCCACGATTACCACGTCGCAGTGGCGGGATATTTCGGCAAAGATCTCCACGCACCTGCCGTCGATCTCGGCCCGCTTTCCTTCAGCAAGCAATGCCCGGACCTCAGCGAAGGTCAGGCCGCCCCGGCAGCGGTGGTCGTCGAGCTCGAAGCGTGACTTCATCAACGCCACCATCGGGTCGTTCATCGCGTCGGGACCGAGGACCACGGGCTTGAAGAAGCCGATCCGGTCAGCGTGCCGGTGCAGGGTGTCTGCAAGGCCCAGTGCCACGAGTGACTTCCCGGAGCCCGGGGTGGTTGCGCTCACGTAAATGCCTTTGGCCATGGTCCGCCCTTTGCTGTGCTGGTGCAGTTCCTCCCCATCCTTGCACTTCCCGGTCGGGTTTCGCCTGCCGCGAATTGCGGGCGGGCCCGCGGGCGTAGCAGTCAGCCGCTATGGCCCTGTGATGAAAAGAGGCCGATGGTGATGTACGAGACGACGAACATGGACGCGTAGCCGACGACGAGTGCGGCTATGGCCAGCCCCCGGCCGCCTTGACGCGTGGTCTTGATCTGGTGCAGGGCGATGTGCCCCAGGATGACGCCGGCCGGCCCGATGAAGAACGATGTGATGAGTGCGGCGGTGGCAATGGTGTTGGTTTTGGCAGGTGCGGATCCGTGGCCCTGATACTGCTGTGGAACCACCGCCTTCCCGGTTCGGCGGTAACCCCTATCCAGGAGGCCGCCGACCGTTCCAGCGATTGCACCTGGCAAGGCCAATAGGGCGACGAGTTGCCGCAACATGCTGTATGGCCACACCAGGGCAACGCCACCAACCACGACTGCAGGCGCTGCCACGCACGCCGTAACCCAATGCGGATGGCCCCGACGGAACGACCAGACCGCTGCTGCGAGCGACGCTGCGGAGCCGCCCAGCAGATACAGGTTGCCGACGCGTGCATCCTCCACAAATTCCGGTATCGGCTGGTATCCCAGGATGAACATCGACCTCCATAGGCCAGTGACCATCAGGACGACGGACGCGATCACCAGAAGAGCCCAGAGGATAACGCCTGGCCATCCCCGACGGAGGACTGACGTACATTCCTGGCCAAGCATTCCGTTCTTCCCCGTTTCAGAACCACCGTGATCGGCAAGCTAGCACCGTGCGTTGGACTGGTCTATCGGTTCTCGAAACGCCGTCCGACACTTGACACCGACCCCCTCCATGGGATTACCTAATGAACATTCGGTAAATAAAGCTGGAGGCAATGACGCATGGCTGAATCAATAGTGTCCGGGGCCACCCACGCGATCCTGGAAAACGACTATGCCTCCGAATGGATGGGCATCCAGGTCCTGGCCATCAGCGACGGCCATGCCACCATTCGCATGAAACTCCGCCAGGAAATGCTCAACGGTTTCGGCATGGCACACGGCGGAATGATCTTCGCCTTCGCCGATTCCGCCTTCGCGCTGGCCTGCAACCCGGCCCACCCTGCCCCCGACGAGGCAGACAGCATCACTGTTGCCGCCGGCGTCGACATTAACTTCCTCAAGCCTGCCTACCGTGGTCAGGTGATCACCGCCGTCGCGGACCGCCGCTCCAGCGCCGGGCGCAGCGGACTGTACGATATCCAGATTTTCGCCGCCGACGCCGACGCGCAGCCTGATTCCGAAAAGCCAGGCGAACTCATCGCTGAGTTCCGCGGACGCAGCCGCACCATCCCCAAGAAGTAGGAAACCATGACGCTTCACGTCCCCGAAACCCCCGCAACTCCGGCCGCCCCGGTGCCCGGCGACGCCGTGCTGGACTCCCCTGTCCTGGACTCACCTGTCCTGGACCGGGAGGAAACCATCTCCCGCGACGAGCTGGAAGCCCTCCAGCTCAGCCGCCTGCAGCATACGGTGGCCTACGCCTACGACCGCGTGCCGCTGTACAAGCGCAAGTTCGACGACGCCGGCATCCACCCCACGGACCTGCGCGACCTCTCGGACCTGGGCAACTTTCCGTTCACCACCAAGGAAGACCTGCGCGCCGAATACCCGTTCGGCATGTTCGCGGTCCCGCAGAGCGACGTAGCCCGCGTCCACGCAAGCTCCGGCACCACCGGCCGGCCCACCGTCGTCGGGTACACCAAGCAGGACCTGGCCGACTGGGCCAAACTGGTGGCCCGCTGCCTCCGCGCGTCCGGCGTCCGGCCGGGGATGAAGGTCCACAACGCCTACGGCTATGGCCTGTTCACCGGCGGCCTGGGCGCCCACGCCGGCGCCGAAGCGCTGGGCTGCACCGTGATCCCCATGTCCGGCGGGCAGACTGAACGCCAGATCCAGCTCATCCAGGACTTCGAGCCGGACGCCATCCTGTGCACCCCCACATACCTGCTGACCATCGCCGATGCCATGGCGCACATGGGCATCGACCCCACGTCCACGTCCCTGAAGTTTGCCGTGCTGGGCGCCGAGCCGTGGACGCAGGAGATGCGGCACGAACTCGAAGTGACCATGAACATCAAGGCGTGTGACATCTACGGCCTGTCCGAAGTGATGGGCCCCGGCGTTGCCGGCGAGGCGGTGGAGACGCAGGACGGCAGCCACATCTGGGAGGACCACTTCCGTCCCGAAATCATCGATGCCTTCAACCCCGTAGTGGGCAAGGAGAATGTGCTGCCCGACGGCGAACACGGCGAACTCGTGTTCACCTCACTCACCAAGGAAGCGCTGCCCATCATCCGCTACCGCACCAAGGACCTCACCCGCCTGCTCCCCGGCACCGCCCGCCCCGCGCACCGCCGGATGGGCCGCATCACCGGCCGCAGCGACGACATGATCATCCTCCGCGGCGTGAACCTTTTCCCGTCCCAGATCGAGGAAATCGCGCTGCGCATCCCAGAGCTCAGCCCGCACTTCCAGCTGGAACTCACCCGCCCCGAAGGGCAACGGATGGACCAGCTGACGGTCAGGATCGAACGCCGGGACAACGTGACACCGGAGCAGAGTTCGACGGCGGCCCGCGCCCTGAAGGAACAGATCAAGATCCACGTGGGTTCTTCGTGCGCCGTGGACGTGGTGGAGCCCGGCTCGCTGGAGCGATCCAACGGCAAGCTGCGCCGGATCTACGACCTGCGCCCCAAGGGGTAGCCTGCGCCGGCTGACCGACCGTTCATGAGAAACTAGCCACTATGCCCCGTACCAGCGAGATGCCCAGTACTGCAGCACCCACCAAACGCGGCCGCCCCGGTTATGACCAGCAGTCGGTGCTGCTGATCGCCGTCGACGTCTTCAACCGGCATGGCTACGACGCCACGTCCATGGGGATCCTGGCTGAGAACCTGGGCATCTCCAAGTCCGCCATCTACCACCATGTGCCGTCCAAAGGCGACCTCCTCAAGCTTGCCCTGGACCACGCCCTGGGCGGCCTGGAGGCCATCCTGGAGGAGCCGGAGGCCACCTCAGGGGCGGCTGACGCCCGGCTGGAGTTTGTCCTCCGCCGGACGGTGGCGGTCCTGGTGGAGCGGCTCCCGTTTGTCACGCTGCTCCTGAGGCTTCGCGGGAACACCGACATCGAACGGAATGCCTTGGAACGGCGACGCGCGTTCGACCATAAGGTGGCGGGGCTGATTTCGGCGGCCCGCGATGAGGGCTCCCTGCGCCAGGACATTGACCCCCGCACCGTGACCCGGCTGCTGTTCGGCACCATCAACTCGATCGTGGAATGGTACAAACCGGGCGGTTCCCTCTCTCCGGAAAGGCTGGCCGACGACGTTATCACCATGGCGTTCGACGGGCTGCACGCGCAGCCTTAGGGGCCCGATTTAGGGGTGTTTTAGGGTAGTTTTGGCAGTGGCGGCTTCCCATCTGCGGGGCTACGGTAGAGGAAAGCCAGCATCCGCCAAAGGTTGTGTCGATGGGCCCGTCCGCCAGTTCCGTCCACCACCGCACTGGGTGGCACGCGGCCGCGGCCAGCGCCTTCCTGCTTATTGCAGCGTTGTGTTTGGGCGCGTGTACCGCGCCGGCCCCTGCACCGTCGCCGAGTGGCCCGCCCGCTTCCCCTGCCACCGGCGGCAACGCCTCGGCGAGCGCTGGCGCCGATAATCCTGTGCCGGAGAGCCCCGCCCCGGACCTGGCCGGAGGGATTCCGCAGATCGTGGAAAACCTGGCACCGTCCGTGGTCACCATCTTTACCGACGGCGGCCTGGGCAGCGGTGTGGTGTATTCCGAAGATGGACTGATCCTCACGAACGAGCATGTGGTCAGCGGTGCAACCCAGGTGGAAGTGGGCTTCGCCGACGGCCAGAGGGTGGCCGGGACCGTGAGGGCGACGGATGCCGTGACGGACCTTGCCCTGATCCAGGCCAACCGCACAGGCCTGCCGAAGCCCACATACCAAGCCACACTGCCCAAAGTGGGCGAAGGCGCCATTGTGCTGGGCTCTCCCCTGGGCTTTGAAAACACTGCCACCGCGGGCATCATCTCCGGCCTTCACCGGTCAATTCCGGACTCGGCTTCCACCAGCCTGTCCCTGGTGGACCTGATCCAGACCGATGCGCCCATCAGTCCCGGCAACTCCGGCGGCGCCGTGATCAACATGCGCGGCGAGGTGGTGGGCATCAGCGAGGCCTACATTCCTCCCCAGGCGGGTGCGGTGGCCCTGGGCTTCGCCATCCCGGCGGCGACAGCTGTGGAAGTGGCTGAGGAGCTTCTGGCAGACGGCACGGCCGAGCATGCCTATCTCGGTCTGACTCCGGGCGAACTGACTCCGCAGATTGGCGAGCAGCTGGGCATCAGCGTCAGCGCCGGCGTCGTCGTTTTGTCCGTCGACGAAGCCGGCCCAGCCGGGCAAGCCGGTATCCGCCCGGGCGACGTTCTGGAATCCATGGAAGGGGTAGAGCTGAACAGCCCCGAAAAGCTCCTGGCCGAACTCAGGAACCGCAACCCTGGCGACAATGTTGGATTCAAGATGAAACGGGAGGACCAGAGCCTGGACGTCAAGGTTGAACTCATTGAACGGCCCGCAAGCAACACCACCAGATAAGTCAGTGCTACCAGAGAGGACGGTTACGTCATGAACCAGCCCAACGATGAAGCAGACCCGGGATTCATCGTCCCTGACCCTTCAGCCTTCCGGGAGGGTGCTCCCGGAGACGCAGGCGATGAAGCCAGCGAGATCACCTTCAGCGAAGAACAGGCGCTGATCGAGGAGCAGGTCAACGGCATCCTGCCGGACACCTACAACGTCCCGCCCGGCGGGCCCACTATGGACAGCAGCGACGACGGGCTGCATGGCGGCGCGAACACCTGACGCCTCGGAAAGGTGCGTCCCGGGGAACCGGGCCGCACCTTTCTTGTGGTCTTGCGGGTTTACCGGCGCGTCAGAGCTGGTACTCAGCCTGCGTGCCCAGGCTCTCGTGGACACAGAGGATGTTGTGTTCCGTATCCATGAACCACGCGCACTTCTCGGAGTCCGTGGTACAGATGTGGTTCTCCGTCCTGAGATTTGGCAGATCGTAATCCTGGAACCGGACGCCTTTGGCCTCCATGTCCCGGACGGTCCGTTCGATGTCAGTCACCTCAAAGCTCAGGGCGGTGTGCTCGGAGTGTTTACCGTCCGAGACAGGCATCAGCTGCAGCATCGGGCCGCCGGCGTCGCCGAATAATTCGCTTCCATCATCTGTCATTCCCCGGTGCGGGAGCCCCAAGGCGTCCGTGTAAAAGCTGCGGGCGCGCGCTGCATCATCGACTGGCAGGATGGTAGTGGCTGTCTTCATAACTAGTGTCATTTGGCCACCTCCTACGGAGCAAATTTTACGCCCCGGCAGACAGGAACTACCCTACCTAGGCCCTACCTAATTCCTTCCCACCGCGTCCTCCCTCACTTCCTGCCGCCGCACGCCAAACGCTCTCTCACTTCCTGCGGCCCTTTCCCGAACCCTCTCTCACTTCCTGCAGCCCTTTCCCGAACCCTCTCTCACAGGGTGCAAGAGGGTTCAGGGAAACCCGATGAAACGTGAGAGAGCGTCTGTGAAAAACGGGCAGGAAGTGAGAGAGCGTCGGGTGGGGGTTACTTCTCCACGAGGGTGAGGACGTCGTAGGTGGCCACGATTTCGTCGTTCTGGTTGGTCAGCACGGCGTCCCAGGACACTTCGCCGTATTCGTCGGTCTCGCGCGGGATGATCTTCTTGGCGGTGAGGGTTACGCGGATGGAGTCGCCGGCGGCCACGGGGGTGATGAAGCGCAGGTTCTCCAGCCCATAGTTGGCCAGGACCGGGCCGGGTGCAGGCTCCACGAAGAGCCCCGCACCCCAGGCCAGCAGCAGGTAGCCATGGGCCACGATGCCCGGGAAGAACGGGTTGGCTTCCGCGGCCTCCGGGTTGGTGTGGGCGTAGAAGGTGTCGCCGGTGGAGTTGGCGAACGCGGTGATGTCCTCCAGCGTCACCTGGCGCAACCCCGACCTGACGGCGTCGCCGATCCGCAGCGTTTCCAGCGATTTCCGGAACGGGTGCATGCCCTCGGTGTCGGCGGTGAAGTTCCGGTCCGCACCGGCGTGCCAGACCCCCGTGACCGCAGTGAGCATGTTGGGCGAACCCTGGATGGCGGTGCGCTGCATGTGGTGCATCACCGACCGGATGCCGCCCAGTTCCTCGCCGCCGCCGGCCCGGCCGGGACCACCGTGGACCAGGTGCGGGACCGGCGAGCCGTGGCCGGTGGAGCTGCGGGCGTCCTCGCGGTTGAGCATGAGGACGCGGCCGTGATGGGCAGCGATGCCCGTCACCAGTTCGCGCGCGACAGACGGATCGTTGGTGCACACCGAAGCCACGAGCGATCCGCCGCCGCGCGCCGCGAGGCGGACGGCGTCGGCAAGGTCCTTGTAGCCGATGACTGAGGACACTGGGCCGAAGGCCTCCAGCGAGTGGATCGCCTCCGCCTCCGGATCATCCCAGCTGAGCACCACAGGCGACATAAAGGCGCCGCGCCTCACCACGCCGGTGGCTCCATCAGCAGAGGTGACCGACGGCGAATCGAGCGTGCCGTACGCAAGCTCACCGCCGGCGTCGAGCATTAACTGCACGGCGGCGCGGACGTCGGCGAGTTGCCCGACGGACGCAAGCGCACCCATGGTGACGCCCTCGGCACGCGGATCACCTAGGACCACGCGCTCATCCACGCGCTTGCCGATGGCGGCAATTACGGCCTGCACCAGCTCCTGCGGCACGATGGTCCGGCGGATGGACGTGCACTTCTGGCCTGCCTTGACTGTCATCTCGGTGACCACTGACTTGATGAACGCGTCGAACTCAGGCGTTCCCTCCACCGCGTCCGGGCCCAGGATGGCCGCGTTCAGGGAGTCCGTTTCCGAAGTGAACCGGACACCGCCCTGCATGACGTTGGGGTGCGATTTCAGGGACTGTGCCGTGGACGCGGAGCCGGTGAAGGCCACCAGGTCGCGGTAGTCCAGGACGTCCAGGAGGCCGCGGACCGAACCGGAAATCAGCTGGAGCGAGCCCTTGGGCAGGATGTTGGATTCGATGATCGCCTTGACCACTGCGGCGGCCACATAGCCGGTAGGGGTGGCGGGCTTGACGATGGTGGGGACCCCGGCGATGAAGGCGGGGGCAAGCTTTTCCAGCATGCCCCACACCGGGAAGTTGAACGCGTTGATCTGCACGGCCACACCAGGGATGCGTGTGTAGATGTGTTCCCCGGCGAAGGAACCGTCCTTCGACAGCACCTCCATGGGGCCGTCCACCACAACCTGCGAGTTGGGCAGCTCGCGCCGGCCCTTGGAGCCGAAGGTGAAGAGGACGCCGATGCCGCCGTCGATGTCGACCATCGAGTCGATCTTGGTGGCGCCGGTCTGTGCCGAGAAAGTGTAGAAGTGCTCGCGCCGGGCGTTCAGGTACAACGCCAGCTCCTTGAGCTTGAGGGCACGCTGGTGGAACGTCAGCTTGCCCAGTTCCTCCTGCCCGGTGGTCCTGCCGTAATCCACGACGGCGGCCAGGTCCAGGCCGTCCGTGCTCACCTTGGCCAGGATTTCACCGGTGCTCGCATCGCGCACCGGGACGGCGGAAGCCGCAGAGCCGGCGTCGGGCGTCCACCAGGAGTCCTGAACGAAACTGGGGACTGTCTCTACGGTGTCGACTGTGGCTTCGGCTGCTGCGGTGGTGGTCATCGTTGACGGGTCCTTCCAACAGGGGGCAAACAAGGACAGCCAGATCATTACTGACCGTCCGTTCGGTAATATGACTACAGTACATGAATGTCCCGTGCTGCACACTAGAAGTTCAGCTACACCACAAGGAGAGCCCATGACCGCCGAGCCCAGGGACGCAGCGTCCACCGGAGCGCAGAACGCCGCACTGTGGAAGATCACGCTGGGTGAACTCGACGAGAAGATGGGGGTGAAAATCGTGGAGGAGTCCGTGCAGCGCGTGGTGGCCACGATGCCGGTGGAGGGCAACAGGCAGTCGTTCGGGCTGCTGCACGGGGGCGCTTCCCTGGCGGTGGGCGAGGCCGTGGGTTCGTGGGCCGCCGTCATCCACGCCAGCACGCTGGGCAAGACCGCGGTGGGTGTGGACGTTTCGGCCACGCATCACCGCTCCGCCCGCGAAGGCCAGATCATCATCACGGCCACGCCCATCTACCTGGGCGGCACCCTCACCACCCACGAGGTCCTGATCACCAACGACGGCGGGGAGCGGCTCTGCACCCTTCGGATCACCAATCTGCTGCTGGACCGGCCGGACTAGGTTTCTTGCTTTGGGGCGCGCCTCTTCCGCCGCCTGACCATCACCATCAGTAAACCCCCGACGGCGATCGCACCCGCCGCGACCCCGGCTGCCGTCATGATTCCGCTTACGCCAGTATTGGCGAGGTAGGCCGCCGGCGGCCCGACGGCGGTGAGGTCACCGGCCGGAGCCAGCGCACCGTTTGCGGCAGGCACGGCGGCAGGCGGCGCCTGAGCTGGCACGACGACTGCCAACGGCGGAGCATCAATGGCGAACGTGATGGCGGCCGGGGCTGAAGTGACGCCTTCGACAGCCTGCGTGACTGAGACCGTATGCGTGCCAAGGGCCAATTCTGCCGGAAATGGCACGCTCCATCCACCGCCGGCCACCAGGACTAGCGGCGCAAAAGTGGACGCCACGGACCTTGACCCGACTCCGCCACCAACCGGTGCGCCGTCCAGGGGAACCCCATCAATGGACACCGTCACCTCTGCGCCATTAACCCCGCTTCCGGAAATGGTTGACGGAAGGGCGTCCTGCCGGAGGTGCTGTCCGTCGGAGATGCTGGATACGGCAGGGGCTGGCGGGGTTACGGTAAACGTTCCGGTTGCCGGCTGGCTGTCTGCAAGGTCGGCGTATGACACAACAGCTGTCACTTTCACCTTCCCGAAAGCTGCCGGGCCGGTCAGGGGAACCGACCATTGGCCGTCCGCGCCGACGGTACCTGAGCCCGCGACGTCGCCGGACAGAGTAACGGTGGCCCCGGGCGTTCCCGTTCCCGAAAGGCTCTTCAACTCCGGCAACGGGTTGCTGGCCGGCGTCGTGATGGTAGGAGCAGAAAGGGATGACGGAGTGACGAGGGCGGACAGGGACACGCCGCCAGAGCGGCTGAAGCCGTTGACGGTTTCCGCCGAGAATGCGAATGTCCCGGGTGCCTCAGGCGCCTTGAAGGACCAGTTTCCTCCGGCGTCCACGGGCACCTCGAGTGGCTGATGGCCAGCAACGGTGATGCGGACTTTCGAATTAGCGGCCACGGCAGAGGCCGGGGCAGCGGGGACACGACCCGTGATGTTCGTCCCTGCCGGTAACGTGAGGTTTGCCGGTGCGACGAGTTCGGGTTTGTTGAGGAAGAGTTCCAGCTGATAGCCGGGAAGAACGGCCAGGGCGTCATCCAGCGTCGCGGCGATGGCGAAGTTCCTGATGACGTTGCCGTTTGCGTCTGGAACGTCCCCGGCGCTGTGGATCCCCACCGCGTAGTTTCCGCTGAGCCACGGGCCGCCCGAATCGCCGCCGCTGGACTGCACGGCGAATGACAGGAAGCCCGTGAAGGCCCTCAGGTCCGCCGGATCCGCTGAGCGCCCCTGCACCACGTAGATGCCTACCTCATCGATGGTCCCGCAGGACCACGCCGACGAACGGCCGGACCGGCAGACCGGTTGCCCCACAACAGGCGCTGCCGCGCCGATGATTTTCACGTCCGGACCGGCCAGCGACGGATCGTTCCAGGTGCTGGCAGCGGGCTCCGGGTCCAGGCCCGCCCGGATCGACCCGATCACGGCCACGTCAGTCCCCACGTTCCCCGGATTTGCCGGATCCGGCGGGTTCCCTGTATTCCCGGGGCCAATAGCCGAGTTGCCGGGTCCGCCGAACTGGCTGAACCCGAAGGTCCCCAACAGGCCGGCCGGGTTCCACTGGGGAAATTCCAGCGTGGCCTGCTGCGCGGCGCCGTCGCTGGAGCAGTGTCCGGCCGTCAGAACGGACGGGAGGCCCGCGGGGTCGAACGCCGAAAATCCAGTTGAGCAGATTTCCCCGGTGTCCGCGAAGTACCCCTGCCCGCCCACGACGTCCGCTTCCGGCGCGAGCTCCGCACCGTCGTCGAGCACCACGTTCGCGTAGCGGGCCACAAACTCCGCGGCGGAGATCCTGCCGGCGGCGTCAGAGGGGGTTGCGTCACTGGTGGTTGCGTCAGTGACGGTTCCGTTGCTGGTGGTGGCGTTGCTGCCTGTCGAATCCGGCGGCGTTGCTTCGGGGGCATTGACGCCGCCTGCCCTGATGACGAACCGGCCGCCCGAATAGGCCACCGCCTGAAGGCCGGCGGGCCCAACCTCACGGAGGTAAGCCTGATAGAGCTGCTGAGTGCTGCGGGCCAGTTCCTTGCCGCTTGCGGGGACGGATGGTACTAAGCTTTCGGCAGCTTCGGCGCCTGTTTCAGCGTCAGCTGGGGGTGCCTCCAGTTCAACGGCCGGGACCGTGCTGCTAAGCTCGCCCACCCTGGCCTCCAGCTCGGGCCCGCTGCCGGTGACCAGGATCCGGCCGCCTTGAAGGCGTGTTCCAATGTACCCGGGGACGTCGCGGAGTCCCGCCGACGCATCGGCCGCCTGCTTGCCCAGCTCACCCGCTGCCGCGAATTCTTCGGGAGTGAGGCCGAGGTCGTTCAGGACGGCCTCCGCGAAGCCGCCCTCTGAGAGGCCAAAACCGCTGAGGCCTGGACCGCGGACTCCGGCACCAGCCGCCGTCGGCTCTTCCGTTGCTGCGGGCGGCGGAATGGAAGACGCCGGAACAGCCGAGGCAGGCACAGCGGCCAGCGCCGATACGAGCGCCACACCCGCGGCCGCTCCCAGCGCGAGAATCCGCTTCAGGCCGGCATCCGGAACTTTCCTTCTACTCATCAGCTCTGCCCCTCCCCTAACGAAGGCCGCTGCCACCGCGGCCAAACAGAAGACTGCTCCGGCGATCATCAGGAAGACCTGTCCCGGCAGCCACTCGCCATGGACGGTGCCATCCCCCAGCCCGAAGTTCTCATCCGTGCGGCCGATGTCCGAGTCGATGACAGCCCAGAGCGGGCCGGCGACAAGCATCGCCACTCCGGCTGCCGCCAGAGCTGCCGCAAGATACCGTGCGGTTTTCACAGTGCCATTTTCACAGGGCCACCCGGCTGCCCAGCATGGACAGGATAGCGGCCAGCTCAGCTTCTGTCAGGCCGTGCCGCAGCAGGAAATCCCGGGTGTCCAGATCCCGAACGAACTCCACGACAGTCC
This sequence comes from Arthrobacter pascens, assembly GCF_030815585.1. Classification (NCBI taxonomy): domain Bacteria; kingdom Bacillati; phylum Actinomycetota; class Actinomycetes; order Micrococcales; family Micrococcaceae; genus Arthrobacter; species Arthrobacter pascens. The sequence goes on along the minus strand of NZ_JAUSWY010000001.1, from coordinate 633,705 downwards.
TGCCCCGCCGCTCCAGCAGTGGCGTCAGTTCCGATTCCTCAAGGCAGCGTTCCCGTGCATGCGGCGGTCCGTGGGTGCGGTGGCGCTCGTTGATGCCCCGTGCGGCACGTTCGTAGCCCCTGGCAATGAGCTGGTCGGAGTCGCCGGCAAGGTCCTGCAGCATTGCCGCCACCATGCCGCTGCGGTCACGTCCGGCCGCGCAGTGGACCACCACACCGGCGCCTGACGCTTCGGCAAGGGCGCGGAAGATGGCCACAAACCTTTCCGGGTACAGCCGGACGTTGTGCCGGTAGTGGGCGGGATCGTTGAGGTAGGGGCCGCACACGTCGGTCAGCCGCGGATCGTCGGGATCTTCTGTGGGGGCGGAGACGATCGCGACGCCGGACCAGGCCGCTTCCCCCACGACGGGGTCGGTGTCCCGGCGCCGCGCTTCATGGGAGTTACGCAGGTCGATCACGGTGCGGACGCCGTCGTCGTACGCCTGCCGCCAGCCAGCCTCGGTGAGCCACTCCCGCCGCCCCATGCGGTAGACGCCGCCGGCAACGTGCCAGGCATTCACGGCCCCGTCCCAGTTCAGGGCCCCGCGAGGTGTCTCCATCCGGACAGCTAACCACAAGCCGGGGGCGCCTGCACGTACCTAGGTAGTCGCCCGGCGAAAATTAGGGTACGCCACTGTCCGTGACCGGCGCCCGCGTTAGGCGTACCGTGGGCACATACACGCCCTCTCCACTCCGGCGGCTGATGATCTAAGGGGAAGACCAATGGCAAATGCAGTAGGACGACGGCGGCGCTTTGCGGCCGGGCTCGCCACCATGGCAATGGCACTCGGCTTTACAGCCCTCCCGGCAGATGCTGCGCCGGTTCCGGATGTCGACCTCGTGGCGGTCGGCGACTCTTACACGGCCGGGGTGGGGGCTGGGTCCTACATCACGCCTCCCCCGTGCCTGAAGACAGACGGAGGTTACGTCGACATCCTCGAAGACCTGGCCATTGTTGATGAAGTCATCAACGGGGCATGCAGCGGAGCGATCATTCCGCCTGATGCATCATGGAGCGTACCCAGCGTCATGGAGCAGATCGCGGCACTCTCCGCTTCCGAAAGACTCTCCGGCCGGACCGAACTGGTGACCTTGACCGCCGGGGCCAATGACCTTGACTTCACCACACCGTTGACGGTCTGCGCCGTGTACACGCTCGATATCTGCGCCCAGGCTGTAATGGCAGCCCGAGCCAAGCTACCCGCAATACGCGCGGACCTCGTTGAAGCGCTCACCGCAATCCACCGGGCCGCCCCGCGAGCTAGGATTGTGGTTTTTGGTTACCCGCTCCTGTTTGACCCCGAAGGCCTGCCGACAGTGCTGACCCGGGACGCGCAAGGGCTGATCAACTCAGGCACGGTAGCCCTTACCGAAGCCATCGAACAGGCTGTGGATAACGCCAACGCAGAGGCAAAGGCTAACGCGGTGTACGTCGACGTCACAGACGAGTTCGCCCGTCATGCAACCAACTCCACGGAGCCCTGGATCATCCTTGATCCGGCTGCCTTCTCTGACCCCCGGAATTTCCACCCGAATGCGGCTGGGCATGACGCGTACGCCGCAGCCCTCACAGCTGAAGTGAACCTCGCCTCGATCGCAAGGCGCTAACCACCGGCCCACCTCGCTAGCTGTATTGACCACGGACGTTAGTGACGTTCGGCGTGGGGGAATGCCACCGCCATCGTCGTCAAACGCCTCGCGGTCCGCCTACCGAAACCTGCGCCGGGAACTGGCCCTTATCGACGCCGAATTCGACGCGATCATCACCGTCCACGCAGCCATGATCGGCGACCTCCACGGCGTCGACACGCAGGTGGCCAGCCACCTGCTCGTCACCGTCGGCGACAAACCCGAACGGATCAGCAGAGAATCGAAATTCGCAGCCCTCGTCGGATCCCCGCATCCTCAGGGAAGACCATCCGCCACCGGCTCAGCCGTGCGGTGACCGGCAAGCCAACAAAGCCATCCACCAACCTCCGGCGTCTGGCCCTCCGCCCTGTCCAGGCTCGAACGCGGACTGACCCGCGACGACGAGTTCTATCAGCGCTATTCAGGCTGGCTCAAACGAGCATTGATTCCTGTAGGAGCATCAATTAACGACGTCACCGGTTGATGAGGCCCAGGCAGGACCCAGTAGCGGCATACTTCTGCGCGGCGGACCTTTCCTGGAGACGCCCCGGTCTGAACCGTCGGCCTGCATGGCGCGCCGCCGTCTTACACTGCTCCGGGTTGGACGACGAAGGCGGCAACGCTTCAGCCGGTGAGAAGCAGCTGCTCGCGTGCTCGGTGCTGTATGAGCCGCAGTTTCGCGGCTCCCGGTGGCCGAGGTTTACCCCCTCATCGGTGCCTCAGTTGATGCCGGCGCTCCGAGGGTCCGGCAGCGGCTGCTGCTCTTGCGGCCTGGAAAAGCGGATGGTGCGGCGAGTAGCCGGTGGAAAAAGGCAGGTAAGGATCAGTGACCGGCGAGTAGCTGGTGGGGCGAAGACAGGTACTGAGTACTCGGGCCCCGATGTCCTGTTGGTCCGTAGGCTTCGATCCATCACGTCTGCAATGACAGACATGGGTTGTGCGGTCCGGTGTTGGCCTGCTGTTTTGATGGGAAGCGACTATGTCTGTTGTGCGCCGTGTTCGGTCCGCCGCCGCCAGGATTCGTGTCCATGTTTTGTCCACACGCGGGCCGGTGGTGCCAGCCGGGCGGCCCGTTCGTGCGGAGAAGGGTTCGGGCGTCACGGTGCGGCTTCGCGGCAGGTTGGCCCTGGCTGCGCTGGTCACCGCAGCGATGGCGGCGTCCTGGCTGATCACGGGTTTCGTTGGGGTGGCTCCGCACGACTCCGACTCCTCGAGCGCGGCCGGATCACACAGGCACATCACCATGCTGCCGGCCGAAGCGATGGCGCCGGCTCCGCCTCCATCGCTACGGACCGGGTGGACGGTTTCGGCCAGCGACGAGGAGATTTCAGGCGAGAACGGCCAGGCCGCCAACGTTCTCGACGGGAACGCCGCCTCGTTCTGGCAGAGTAAGGGGCCCTCGCCTGCTGTCCCGCTGCCGCATACCATCACGATCGACACCAAGGAGACGCACAGTATCTCGGGGTTCCGCTATCTCCCGCGTTCTGACGTCCCGAACGGGCGGGTCGGCAGCTTCGAGATCCTGGTGAGCACCAACGGCACCACCTGGACTGCCCCGGTGGCTCGAGGGACCTGGGCCGACAGCAGTGCCGAGAAAAGTGTAACGTTCACGGCAGTATCGGCGCGCTATGTCCAGCTGCGAGCCATCACCGAAGCCGGCAACCGCGGACCTTGGAGCAGCGCTGCGGAGATCAATCTGCTCGCCCAGAGCAGCGACATGGTGATGGCTCCGCAACAGGCGAGCGGGTCGCTGGGATCCTGGGGCCCGACGATCAACTTCCCGATTGTCCCGGCCGCGGCCGCGCTGCTGCCTGGCAACAAGCTGCTGACCTGGTCTGCCTACTCCGCCACCCAAGCCGGTACTAGAAAGGGCTATACTCAGACGTCCATCTTGAACCTCACCACCGGCGCGGTGACCCAGACCCAAGTGGCCAACACCGGTCACGACATGTTCTGCCCCGGGACCTCGCTGCTGCCGGACGGGAAGATCATGATCAGCGGCGGCAGCAACAGCTCGAAAACTACCCTGTACAACCCTGGGACGAACACCTGGACCGCGGGGCCGGACATGAAGATCCCGCGCGGCTACCAGTCCAACGTGACCATCTCCACCGGCGAGGTATTCACCCTCGGCGGGTCGTGGTCCGGCGGTATCGGCAACAAGAACGGCGAGGTGTGGTCCGCCGCCGGCGGCTGGCGGACGCTGCCCAACGTGCTGTCCGACAACATCCTCACCGACGACCCCCGGGGCGAATACACCGCCGACAACCACGCGTGGTTGTTTGCCGCCCCCGGTGGCCGGGTATTCCACGCCGGTCCGAGCCGGCAGATGAATTGGATCTCCACCACGGGCAATGGCAGCATCAGCTCGGCCGGTCTGCGCTCCGACAGCCCGGATGCGATGAACGCAAACGCCGTGATGTACGACGTCGGGAAGATTCTTACCGTGGGTGGGGCCACCGCCTACAACAGAGCCCCCGGCACAGCGCGGGCGTACACGATTGACATCAACAACGGGGTGAAGGTTACCCGCACCGCAGACTTGGCCTTCGCCCGGTCGTTCGCGAACGGGGTCGCGCTGCCCGATGGCCAGGTGTTCGTCGTCGGCGGTCAGGCCACCGCCTCATCGTTTAACGACACCACCGCAAGGATGGCTCCGGAAATCTGGAACCCGGCGACCGGACAGTGGACCACGCTGGCCCCGATGGCCATCCCCCGGACGTATCACAGCGTCGCCCTGCTGCTCCCTGATGGCCGGGTATTCGCCGGCGGTGGCGGGCTGTGCGGCGACTGCACCACCAATCATCTGGACGGAGAGATTTTCACGCCGCCCTACCTGCTGAACGCAGACGGCAGCGCGCGCACCCGGCCGACGATTGTGACCGCACCGGCCACCGCCGCGGCAGGCGGCACAATTGCGGTGACCACCGGAGCGCCGGTCACGAAGTTCTCCCTGATGCGGATGAGCACGGTGACACACAGCGTGAACACCGATCAGCGGCGGATCCCGCTGACCGCAACTTCGGTATCGGGCAACACCGCGTCGCTGAAGTTGCCGGCGGATCCCGGCGTGCTGGTGCCGGGCAAGTACTTGCTCTTTGCCATGGACGGCAACGGGGTGCCCAGCGTCGCCTCGACGATCCAGATCGGTTCCCAACATCAGGCCTCGTCGGCGATAACGGCCCGGAGCTCAACCACAGCGAACGCTTCAACGGCCAACACTACGGTTGCACTGGCGGCGCCGGCTGGCAGAACGGCCGGCGACGTCCTGGTCGCCTCCTTCACGGCGGACCAGAACCCCACTGTGGCCGTCCCTGCGGGCTGGAAGACGATTGTCAACGGATTGAGCATCGCGAGTTCATCAACAGCCGGCGCGCGCGTTTTCGCCTACTACCGTGTGGTCGGAGCCTCCGACCCGGCCACCTATACCTGGACCCTGAGCCGGGCCGTGACGTGGGGCGGCGGCGTCACCGCCTACCGCGGCGTCAACAACACCACGCCGCTGGACAGCGCCGTGGCCACCGCCGTCAACGCCAGTTACACGGCCTCCAGCATCACCGTTCCGAGCATCACCACCGTAAGCAACGGCGCGATGCAGATCGGCGGCGTCGGGTTTGACAGCCCATACCCTGGAGCGTATCCACCGACCCGATGGACTGAACGCTGGGAGGCCGCAGGTGGCCAGATCGCCGAACACGCCGCCTGGACCAAGGCAACCGCCGGTGCCACCGGCACCGCCACCTGGACCTTCAGCACCGCCAAAGCCGTCGCCGCCTGGCGGACCGCCCTAAAACCAGCCAGCTAGCAGGCTCGCCAGGCGCCCTAGCGGCGCTTGGCGAGTCTGTACTCCAGCCCGGCGCGGACCATGGGCCACTCGTGCTCCAGGATGGAGAACACCACAGTGTCCCGGAGCACGCCGTCCTTGGTCCGCGAGTGGTTGCGGAGTACGCCGTCCTGCTTGGCGCCCAGCCGGGCGATGGCTTCCCGGGACTGGTGGTTGAGCCAGTGCGTCCGGAATTCCACAGCCGGGCACCCGAGCGTCTCGAAGGCATGGCGCAGGAGCAGCAGCTTGGAGTCTGCGTTGGTTCCGGTGCCATGCACAGAAGCCGCGTTCCAGGTGGAGCCGATCTCCACACGGGGCATGCCGGCGTCGATGTTCATGTAGGTGGTCATGCCGATGATCCTGCCCGGGCCGCCCGTGGCGGGATCGGTCAGGCGTGTGGTGAACGGCAGCATTGAACCCTGCTCCTGGAGGCTGAGCCGGCGGCGGATCTCCGCGGCCATCCCGTCGGGCGTGGGGACGGATGTGTACCAGAGCTTCCACAGCTCACCGTCCTGCGCGGCGGCAGCCAGGCCGTCGTGGTGGGCCGGGCTCAGGGGTTCCAGGATGACGTGCTGTCCGGCCAAAGTGATGGGTTCAATCGTGGTCACCCAGCAAGCTTACCCAGCCCAGTCGAAGAAGCCCTTTCCGGTCTTGCGTCCGAGTTCTCCGCGGGCCACTTTGTCCTTGAGGATCTGCGGCGGGGCGAACCGTTCACCCAGCGTGGAGTGCAGGTACTCGGCGATACCCAGCCGCACGTCCAGGCCCACGATGTCGGTGGTCTTCAACGGGCCGGTGGGGTGCTTGTAGCCCAGCACCATGGCTGCGTCGATGTCCTCCGCGGACGCCACGCCCTCTTCAACCATGCGCATGGCCTCCAGGGCAATGGCCACTCCCAGCCTTGAAGAAGCAAAGCCCGGGGCATCATTGACGACGACGGCGGTCTTGCCGAGTGCCTCGACCCACCTTTTCGCCGCCAGCGCCAAGTCCGGGGACGTCCGCTCGCCGAGCACTACTTCGATGAGCGTGGAGGCGGGCACCGGGTTGAAGAAGTGCAGTCCCAGGAAGTTGTTAGGCCGTTGTAGCTCACGGGCCAGGCCGTTGACGGAAAGGCTGGAGGTGTTGGAAGCGAGGTAGGCATCGCGGGCAAGGCGCTCCTCGATCCCCCGCAGTGACGTGACCTTCAGGTCCCAGTCTTCCGGGACGGCCTCGATGACCAGCCGGCGGTCCGCGAAATCGTCGTAGTCCACAGTCACGGAAAGCCGCGAAACCATCTCGTCCAGGTTGCCGTCCGTGGCTCCGCGTTCGATGCTCCTGGCAGCCGCCGATTCCACCCGTTCGCGGGCGGCCTGGGCGGATTCTTCGTCGCGCTCCACCACCAGGACGTTCGCGCCCTTGACCAGGAAGGCGTGCGCGATGCCGGCACCCATCCGGCCGCCGCCCAGCACACCCACAGTGGAAGGAAGGTTCGGGTTGCCCATGTCTACTTCTTCTCCGTTTTCTTGGCGGCGTTCTTGTCGGTGGACTTATCGGCGTCCTTGTCAGCCTTTTTATCCAGGAATGCCTGCATGCGGTCGAACTTGGCCTGGGATTCAAAGAGGATCCCCTGCGCCAGCTGGTCGATCAGCGGGTGCGCCTCGGCCGGGGCGTGGAACAAGGACTTGGTGATCCGCACAGCCAGCGGGTCCTGGCGGCCAATCCTGTCCGCGAGGTTGTGTGCAGCCTCCATGAGGACCGGTGCCTCGTGGATCTCCGTGATGAGGTTTAGCGCGAGCGCCTCCTCGGCCCGGAGTACCAGTCCTGTCAGCAGGATCTGCTTGGCCACCGGCTCCCCCACCAGTTCCTTGAGGCGCCAGCTGGCCCCGGCCGCGGCCAGGATCCCCAGCCCTGTTTCGGGATTACCGATCCGCACGCTGGGGGTGCCGATCCGGAAGTCAGCGGCATAGGCGAGCTCGGCGCCACCGCCCAGGCAGTAGCCGTCCAACGCTGCGATCACGGGCATGGGCAACTTGGCAACGCGGATAAAAATCGTGGAGTTAATGCCCTGGAGGGCGTCATCCCGTCGGCGCTCCCGTAGCTGGGCGATGTCCGCCCCTGAGGCAAACACGCCATCCACGCCGGCAAGGATGAGCATCCTGGGGTTCTGCTCCAGGGCGGCGCAGACTACGTGAAGCTCGTCCACCATCTGCTGGTCGATGGCGTTCCTGACGTCCGGGCGGTTGAGCAGCACCACCACCCGGTCCTCCCGCTCCTCAACCAGGAGAGTGCTGAAGTGTTCGTCCGCGAGGTCGGGGCCGGCCATCAGACACGCTCCAGCAACATCGCAGTGCCCTGGCCCACGCCAATGCACATGGTGGCCAGGCCAATACCGGCGTCCTCACGCTCCATCCTGCCCAGCAGCGTGATGGCGAGACGTGAGCCGCTGGAACCCAGCGGGTGGCCCAAAGCGATGGCGCCGCCGTCGTTGTTCACCATGTCCGGGTCCAGGCCCAGCCGCCGCATGCTGGCCAGCGACTGTGTGGCGAACGCTTCGTTAAGCTCGACGGCGCCCAGGTCACCGACGCTCAATCCGCTGCGCTTGAGCACCTTCTGGGTGGCCGGGACCGGGCCGATGCCCATGATTTCAGGTTCGCAGCCTGCCGAGGCGCCGTCGATGATGCGGGCGCGCGGGCTCAGGCCCAGCCTCTGGATGGCGGCCTCCGACGCGACGATGATGGCGGAGGCGCCGTCGTTGAGGGTGGAGGAATTGCCGGCTGTGACCACCGAACCGCCTGGCACCACGGGGCGGAGGTTGGCAAGGACATCCATAGTGGTGCCCGCCCGCGGGCCTTCGTCAGTATCCACTACGGTTTCGGTCTTGCGTGTCTTGACCGTCACCGGGACGATCTCATCCCGGAAGCGGCCTTCCGCGATGGCAGCGAGGGAACGCTCGTGGGAGCGGACCCCGAAGGCGTCGGCATCCTCCCGGCTGATGCTGTCCACGCGGGCCACTTCTTCTGCGGTTTCCGGCATGGAGAATGTCATCTTGCCGTCCCGGGCGAGCTCGCCTTTCTGGAACAGTGGATTGACGAACCGCCAGCCGATGGAGGTATCAAAGATCTGACCCGGCTTGGCGAACGCAGCAGCCGGCTTCTCCTGGACCCAGGGGGCGCGGCTCATGGACTCCACCCCACCGGCGATCACAAGGTCCGCGGCGCCGGACTTGATCATCTGGCTGGCCTGGATGATGGCGCTCAGCCCTGATGCGCAGAGCCGGTTGACCGTGATGCCGGGGATGTGGAGGGGAAGTCCGGCCAGGAGGGTTGCCATCCGGGCCACATTGCGGTTTTCCTCCCCCGCCCCGTTGGCGTTGCCCAGGATGACCTCGTCGATGCTGTCCGGATCCAGACCGGCGCGCGTCACCGCCTCGCGGATCACCAGCGCCGCAAGATCGTCGGGGCGCACCGAAGAGAGCGCACCGCCGTAGCGCCCCACCGGGGTACGGACACCGCCAACAAGAAAAGCCTCGACCATGAGAACATCCTTACGCAGGGAGCAGGGCCAGCGGGACCATCAGTGACCGCCCCAATTACCGACCGTTCGTTCTGTAAAGACTACACTGCGGCCGCAAGGGGATCCAAGACCCTCCCCTCCCCGGGAAAGGGCTAGAGGACGACGACGCCGAGGTGGGCCGCCAGGAGCGGGGCCAGGAGGCCGAGCTGGTAGTCGTCGATCACCACGCCTGCCAGGCTGCCCAAACCGTTGATGGTCCGGAAATCCGTGCCGCGCAGGTCGAAGTCCTTCAGCTTGGCCCCACCGAGGTCCAGGGTGCCGATGGTGCAGTTTTTCAGCGCCACCCTGGTTCCGGTGGCGGAGCCCAGGTCCAACTCGTTGATGATGCAGTCGCTGATGAGGACATCCGCAAGCTTGGATCCGCGGAGATTGAGGAAGTCCAGCTTGCCGCCGTCGATCCGGACTGACTGCCAGCCGCCTTCATAGAGTTCAGCCGATCCCAGCCTCGGACTGGTGAGGTGGACGTCCCGCCACGTGGAGCGGGCAGCGGTGAACACGGGCGCATACAGGTCGGCCAGGATGCAGTCACGGAACGTTGCGCCGCGCAGCTGTGTCTCATTGAAGGAGGCACCCTGGAACTCGCACTCGGCGAAGTCTGTGCCGCTTAACTCCAGGCCGTCGGCCGCCACGCGGCTGTACCGGACGCCGTCGTACCTCTCCCCCCGCTGGAAATCCGGCGCAGGATCTTCCCTGAGATCTTCCAGACGGACCGGCGACAGCCGGGGACCGGTAACCTTGGCGGCTTTTACCGCCACTAGTGCGATTCCGCTTTGGCCGCGATTTCCGCCAGGTCCTTGGCCAGTGCCTTGCGCGTGAAGTACATGCCGAGCTTGCCGAACAGGGCCATGGTGATCTTGCTGAGCGCCGTCGGCTTGACCACGTCGGCGCCGAACGTCAGCGTAAGGTCCGTCCCGCCGTCGCGTTCAGCCAGGCTGAACCGGGAGGTGTAGTCCGCGCCGCCCTGGAGAGCCTTGACCGTGGTGCTGTGGGGCGGATCGGCCTGCGCCACCCACATTTCCACGGTTTCCGCCCTGCCCATCATGGTGCGGGTTTCCTTCCAGCGGGTCCCTTCGCCGTATGGTCCTTCGCTGAGCATCTGCACCGAGTCGATGCCGGACAGGGTGGCCGCGGAGCCTGGAATGTCCGAGATGACGGACCAGACCCTTTCCGGCGAGGCGTGGACGTGCTGGGTGAGGCTGGTCTTGTGATCCATGGTTCGAGCCTAGCCCGGGTCCACGACAATCAACAGGAAGCAAGACTTCCCGCCACTTGAAATAGTAAGCATGCTTCGTGTTAGGGTGAAAATGCATTGTTTGACCAATCGGAAACGAAAGGCGGTTTGCACCATGGGCCTCGGAGACAAGATCAGTAACGCAGCAGAAGGCATGGGCGGCAAGGCCAAGGAAGCGGCCGGCAACGCCACTGACAACGACCGCCTGAAGGCCGAAGGCCAGAAGGACCAGGTCAAGGCTGACGCCAAAAAGGTCGGCGAAGACATCAAGGACGAATTCAAGAAGGACTAGTCCCCACGATGCTCCCCGGAGCATCCCGGACACGGCGGCAGCGGGCAAGCAGCCCAAAGCCGAACGGCGGCGGAATCCCATGGGGGATCCGCCGCCATTCGCTTTCCGCCCTCCCCCATCCGTTGCTCCGTTACGGCCCTTTTGAGGCTCTATAGCGGCAGTTACGGAGCAATCGATGGCGCGGCCCGTCACCATCCGCTGCGGGTCGGGGTATGCCCTTGTCTCGAGTCTTCGGGCATCGTCATTTCGGCCCGCAGCCCCAGGAGCCGGATGGGGCGACCCGGCTCGATCTTCGCCACAAGGTCCAAGGCGCGCGCGAGGACTTCCGCGGGGTCCGATGTCTCGGGGATCTTCCGGGCGTACGTCTTGGTCAGGAACGGGGCGTAGCGGACCTTGAGCGTCAGCCCGATCACCGGCCGCCCCTCGGCCGCCACATCTTCCAGGACGTGCGCCGCCAACTCCCTGACGGCGTCGTCAATCTGCCCGGCTTCAGTCAGGTCGCGCTGGAAGGTGGTTTCCCGGCTGTGCCCGCGTGCCACCCAGGGCGTGTCATCGACTGTCCGCGCGCCGTCGCCCCGTCCGAGCTGGGCGTACCAGGGACCCATCTTCGGGCCGAACTCGGGGACCAGGTCATCAGGATCGGACGCTGCGAGGTCAGCAACCGTCTCGATGCCGAGCGTGGCAAGGCGGCGCGACACCTTCGTTCCCACGCCCCACAGCTCGGCCGTCGGCCGGCTACCCATGACGTCAAGCCAATTCTCTTCCGTGAGCCGGAAGACGCCGGCCGGTTTGCCGAACGACGTCGCTACCTTGGCGCGGACCAGGGTGTCACCGACGCCGACACTGCAGTGCAGCCGGGTCTCCTCAAGTACGGCGTGCTGCAGTTGCCGGGCATAGGATTCCGGATCCTCCGTCTGCACACCAACAAACGCTTCATCCCAGCCGAGCACCTGAACCGTTGCATCCGGTTGCGAGCGCAGCACCGACATGACTTTTTCGGACGCAGCGAGGTAAGCCTCCTGGTCGACCGGCAGGATGACGGCGTCGGGCACTTTCCGGGCGGCGATGCGCAGCGGCATTCCGGAGCCGACGCCATACACCCTCGCTTCGTAGGACGCCGTGGACACCACCGCCCGCTCGGTCGGATCACCGCGGCCGCCAATGATCACCGCCTTGCCCGCGAGTTCGGGCCGACGGAGCACTTCGACGGCGGCGATGAACTGGTCAAGGTCCACATGCAGCACCCAGGGTTCGCTCACAAGCCCCAGTCTGCCCCCATCGATTGCTCCACAACAGCCCTGTTGAGGCGCCATAACGGCTGAGGACCCACTCCTGGGCGCACACTACCGAGGGGCCCCAATCGAGCTTGCGAGATTGGGAGGTAGCGGGGAGGGTTCCCTGGCCGAACTTGTGAGGCTAGGGGGCCGGTGGGGATCACTCGATGAATTAACGACGACGGCGGGCCGCCCCCGAAAGGGTGACCCGCCGACGTCGGACTTCTTAGGGTCCGGCCGCTGAGGCGAAAAGCCTCAGCTGTACAGGGCGCTCTTGGGCTCGTTGTTCTTGACCTTCTGCCAGCCGAGCCACAGGACCAAGGCGAAGAACGGGATGGTGGCAAGGGTCCAGAGGCCCAGGTGGAACACCTCGCCGGTCTTGCTGGTCATGGTGTCGAAGCCGATGAGCACGGTGATGGCCAGGAGTGCTACCAGGCCGGCCCAGCTGGTCCAGGTTCCGCCGGGCGCGGGCAGGGAGGAGACCTTGCCCTTTTTCTTGCGCAGGGCGATCTGGCTGGCGAAGATGGCGCCCCAGGTGAAGATCACGCCGATCGATGCGGAGTTGAGCGCCAGGTCGAAGGCATGTGAGCCGCCCAGCCAGATGTTGAGCAGGATGCCGACGAGGTAGACGGCGCCGATTGCCAGGATGGCGGCATATGGCACGTGGCTCTTGGACATCCTGGTCAGCCACTCCGGAGCGTGTCCGTTGTTGGCCATGGTCCGGAAGATCCGGCCGATCGAGTACAGGCCGGAGTTGCAGGAAGACAGCGCGGCGGTAATGACGATCATGTTCATTACGTCGCCCATCCAGCCGAGGCCCATCTGGCCGAACACTGTGACGAACGGCGAGGTGCCGGCCACGTACTGGTCCGAGGGCAGCAACATGGCCAGGAGGGTCACGGAGCCGACGTAGAACACCACGATGCGGAAAACGACGGCGCGGATCGCCTTGGGCACTTCCTTGGCGGGGTCCTGCATTTCACCGGCCGTGATGCCCACGAGTTCAATCCCGTTGTAGGCGAAGATCACGGCGTTCAGGACCAGGATCATCACCAACGCACCCTTGGGGAACATTCCGCCTTCGGCTGCGAAAAGGTTGCTGACCGAGGCGTTGCCGTCGCCCACCTGGGCGTTGGTGACCACCATGAAGGTGCCCACGGCCAGGAAGATCACGATGGCACCCACCTTAAGGCAGGAGGCCCAGAATTCGAATTCGCCGAACGCCTTGACGCTCAGGAGGTTGACGCCCACGAGCAGCAGCAGCGCTGCAATGGCGGACAGTTCAACAGGCACGTTGGGGAAGAAGAACTGGAAGTACAGCCCGATCGCGATGAGCTCGGCGATGCCGGTCATGGCCCAGTTGATGAAGTACATCCAGCCGGACAGGTACGCGCCCTTCTTGCCGAACATTTCGCCGGCGTAGCTGACGAACGAACCGGACGTCTGGCGGTACATGATGAGTTCGCCCAGTGCCCGCATCAGCAGGTAGGCGATCACGCCGGCAATGGCGTAGGAGAAGATGAGCGCCGGGCCGGTGGAGGCCAGGCGTCCTCCGGCACCCATGAAGAGGCCGACGCCGATTGCGCCGCCCATGGCAATCATGGTCACTTGGCGGCCGGTCAGGGACTTCTTGTAGCCCTCGGCGCTGAGGGTGGAGTCGACGACGGCGGATTGCGCCGCGCGGCTCTCGAGTTCTGTGGGGGTAGTTTGAGGCACAACAGTTCCTTGTGGGTTGGGGTCTGGCCGCACCGGAAACGCGGAAGATCATGGATACAAAATTCGGGCTTTCCACCGTTTGGCAGAGCGAATGTGACCCAGAACTCCTGCGCAGCCGAAGGTTAGCGCGGCTGGTCCATCCTACAAGATCCTGCGTGGCGTGCGTGACGGGGGCTACACCTGACCGGTCCGCAGGACGATGTTCCGCTCCTGGTCCGAAGTCACGTGATAGCTGCGCAGCGGCTCGGCACCCGTGCTGGAACATCCCGTCCTGAGGTCAAAGGCATGCTGGTGCAGGGGGCACAGGACTACCTGCTGGTCGATGGTGCCATCCGCTATGGGGCCGCCCCGGTGGGGGCAGACGGCGGACACTGCGCGCAGGGAGCCGTCCCTCAGCCGGAAGACGGCCACCTGCTCCCCGCCCACGCCAAACGCCCTTCCCTCCCCCAGCGGAATCTGTTCCACGGGGCCAAGGACGTGGACGGCACTGGTTCCCGGTCCGCCGTCGTACCCGATTCCTGAGCCGGGCGAATCCGTGCTCATCGGACTGGCACCTGCGGCAGGACCGTCAGGGGAAGTGACGTTCGGAACTGGCCGGGAGTAAGCTGATCATCGCGTTCACTCCAAGGGTCCACGTAATCATCCACGGAGGCCTGCATGGCGGCGTCCAGGCTCTCAGCCAGGTCCTCCGAGTCCTCAACGATTACCGCGCGGAGGTGCTCGATGCCCACCCTGGGAACAAAGGCGTAGGTCCGTTCCAACCAGTTGGCGCGTTCGCGGTAATACTGCATAAAACGGCCGGTCAGCAGCTTGACGGCTTCCGGGTTGTCCACGGTGGCCAGCAGGTCTCCCTTGCGGATGTGGGCACCGGCGGCGCCGCCCACATAGATCTCCCAGCGGCCTCCTTCCACTGCCACCACACCCACATCCTTGACCAGCGACTCCGCACAGTTCCGCGGGCAGCCGGAAACAGCCAGCTTCAGCTTCGCCGGGGATTCGATCCCCTGGAAGCGGGACTCGATGTCGATGCCCAGCTTGGTGGAGTCCCCTGTGCCGTACCGGCAGAAGTCCTGGCCCACACAGGTCTTAACCGTGCGGAAGCTCTTGCCGTAGGCGTAGCCGGACGGCATGTCCAAGTCCGCCCAGACCTGCGGCAGATCCTCCTTGGGGATGCCCAGCAGGTCGATCCGCTGTCCGCCGGTGAGCTTGATCATGGGTACGTTGTGCTTCTCAGCCACGTCCGCGATGCGGCGCAGCTGCTGAACCGACGTCACGCCGCCCTTCATCTGCGGCACCACGGAAAAGGTGCCGTCACGCTGGATGTTGGCGTGCACACGGTCGTTGATGAACCGGGCATCGCGCTCATCGATGTACTGGTCCGCGAGCATCATCTTCAACAGCGAGGCCAGGCCCATTTTCGATTTCGCGTCCTCGGCGCTGCCGGGCGCCAACGCCGTGAATACTTGGGACACCGACCGCAGGCCCTGCTTCCGGATGGCTGCCATCAGGGACGGTTTGTCCAACGGAATGCCTGGTACGTAGTAGCTGGCGGCCGGGTCCTCCTCCACCGCGCCGTCCGCTGCCCACTCCACCACCTGTTTGACCAGGAGCTTGCAGGAACCGCAGCCCTTGCCCGCCCGGGTGGCGTCCATGGCGCCGCCAACCGTGTTGCAGCCGTCCTTGACCACATCCACCAGGGCTTTCTTGCTGACGCCGTTGCAGTTGCAGACCTGGGCATCGTCATCCAGCTCGGCGACGCCCACGTCCTCCCCCGGAGTGCCGAGATCGAACATGAGCCCGATCCGCTCCTCGGGCAGCGGCAAACCCCGGTCATACGCCTGGGTCAGGTACGCCACCTTGCGGCTGTCGCCAAGGAGCGTGGCACCCACCATCTTGTTGTCCCGGACCACGATGGACTTGAAGACCCCGCGGCTGGGCTCGGAGAAGACGATGTGTTCGTCGGTATCGAGCTCCGGGCCGTGCAGGCCCATCGATGCGACCTCCACGCCCGCCACCTTGAGTTTGGTGGCCGTCCGCGAGCCCAGGTAGGCCGACGACGTATCCGCGCCGGTCACGTGGTTGGCAAGCACCACCGCCTGCTCCCACAGCGGCGCCACCAGCCCGTACACCTCGCCCCGGTGCTGGACGCACTCCCCCACGGCATAGATGTCCTCTTCGTCCTGGACCCGCAGCCTGTCGTCAACCACAATGGCGCGCTCCACGGGCAGGCCGCTGAGCACCGCAACGTCAACGTTTGGCCGGATACCGGCAGCCACCACCACCATGTCGCAGGCGATGTCCGGCTTGTCCCGCAGGCTGACTCCGCTGACCCTGTCCGTGCCAAGGACAGCTGTAGTACGGCTGCCTGTATGCACCCGGATGCCCAGCGCTTCCACGCTGCGGCGAAGGACGGCACCGCCGTCGGGCCCCATCTGGGCGCTCATGAGGTGCCCGCCGGAATGCACCACCTCCACTTCGATGCCATGGCTCTGCAAGCCGTAGGCAGCCTCCAGTCCCAGCAGGCCGCCACCGATCACCACGACCCGGCGGTGGTGCTCCTGCTGGGCATGCTGGACCATTTTGCGTGTGTCGTCGATGGTGCGGAAACCGAAGACGCCGGGCTTGATCGAGCCGCCGGGGGTGTAGAGCCCGTCCATTGGCGGCAGGTGGGAACGGCTGCCCGTGGCGATGATGAGGACGTCGTAAGGTGTTGCCCTGCCGTCGTCGGAATAGACGTACTTGGTGAACCTGTCGATCCGGTCTACCCGGACGCCCGCATGCAGGGTGATGTTGTTTTCCCGGTACCAGGAGAGGGCATTAAGGAAGATGTCCGCATCGCTCTCCTCCCCGGAGAGCACATGGCTGAGCATGATCCGGTTGTAGTTCCCGTACGGCTCGTCCCCGAACATGGTGATGCTGAACTGCTCCGCGCCGCCCCGGGCCAGGATCTCCTCCACCGCCCGGGCGCCGGCCATCCCGTTGCCGATCACCACCAGGCGCCGCCGCGCAGCAGGGCCGCCCGTCCTGGATTGAGGCCCGGCCTGGGGCTTGGCCTGGGGCTTGGCCTGGGGCCTTTCCACAACACCGGTCATCAGTGTTCCACCATGCCCAGGTCCACCACCACGGATCCCCCAAGACCATCCGGGGCAGCAAGATAGAGCTCGATCACCGAGCCGCCGTCGATGTCCTCCACCACCCGGAGCGGCACATGGACATCGCTCTTGGCGCCGATGGGGAAATAGCGCATTGGCACGCCGTTCCGCATCAGCACCACGGTGATCAGCTCCGCGCTGGAGTTGCCGCCCCGGAAATAGAGTGTCTGGTTGATCACCCCGTCCGGCACGTAGTGCAAAAGCTCGCTGTGGATGGGGACAGGTTTATCCAGGCCGGCTCCCGCGAACGGGTAGATGCCCTGCAGGAAAAGGTTCTTGGTGATCACGGTCAGATCCTTTCGGCCGGCGGGAAGACTGGCATGGCCCCATCTTCCGCCGCCGATGTTTCCGCCAGCCGGTCCCTGCGTAAAGATCCCTTAACGCAAACCTCACCGTTTCCAGCCCTGGCCTCAAGCCCACCGATCTCAGGCTCCCGTGAGCGCGCCGTTCTCCATCGAGTACCTGACCCAGCGTCCGACGTCGTCCGTCCTCGCTTTGTCGCTCGCCCGCGCGCACCTCGCGAACCACTCGCGCAGCGCGCGGTCGTGGCTGACCATGACCACCGTCCCGGCGAAACCGGCGAGCGCCTCCTCGAGCTGCTCCACCAGGACCGGCGCCAGGTGGTTGGTGGGCTCATCAACGATCAGGGTGCCGTAGCCGCCCAGCAGGAGCCGGGCCAGGGCAAGCCGGCGCTGCTGGCCCGCGGACAGACCTCCCACCGGAACATGGAACTCGCTGGTGCGGAAGAGTCCCAGACGCAGGAGCGCCTCAGCGTGCTCGTCGATGTTGCCGCCCAGGCCCGCGGCGAACGCGGGGAGCAGGCGGAGACTGGGCCGCTGCGGCAGTTCCAGTTCCTGCTGCAGGTAGCCGACCCGCGCTGGCCTGGTCACGCTCCCCTGCTCCGGCTCCAGTGTGCCGGCGAGCACGGAGAGCAGCGTGGACTTGCCCGCACCGTTAGGCCCTGTGATCAGGATCTTCTCCCCGGCATCGGCGCGGAAATCCGTCGGCCCCAGGCGCCCCGGAACCACCACGCCACAGGCCTCCAGGACGGGGGCGACGGGCCCGGAGTCCACGGCGAGCTCCGCGGCGAGCCGCAACGGCACCGGGGGCCGGTCGACAGGGCTGGCCTCGAGCCGGCGCAGGCGTTCCTGAGCGTTGCGGACCTTGCTGCTGGCCGCCTTCTGCCACGTGCCGGCCTTGAAATCGAAGCCCATCTTGTCCCCGTCCCGTTGGCGGGCGTACCCCATTTTTCCCGCCACGGTGCCTGCCTGGAGCTTTTCAGCAGCCATCGCATCCAGCCAGGCCTGGTACTCCTGGACCCAGCGACGGCGTTCGGCGGCCTTCTCCCGAAGGTAGCCCTCGTAACCACTGCCGTAGCGGGTGACGGTGCGGCGCTCGGCATCAACCTCGATCACGGTACTGGCGACCTTCCGCAGGAGCACGCGGTCATGGGAGACCACCACCACGGTGCCTCGGTGGGCGGCGAGCCGGTCCTCCAGCCAAGCGGTTCCGCGGGCATCCAGGTGGTTGGTGGGTTCGTCCAGCAGCAGGATGTCCGCGGGATCAGCCAGGACGCAGGCCAGTGCCACGCGTTCCTGTTCCCCGCCGGAGAGCGAGCCCAGCATGCGGCTGCGGTCCAGCCCGCCCAGGCCCAGCCGGTCCAGCGCGGCCTCCACCCGGGACTCCGCCGCGTACCCTTCACGCAGCTGGTACTCGGTCTGCAGCCTGCCGTAGGCTTCGAGCTCTTCGGCTTCAGCGTCCGCCAGGCCGGTTTCCAGCCGGTCAAGCTCCGCCTCGATGGCGCGCAGCGATGCCAGTGAGGCGTCGACGGCGGCCCCCACGGTGAAAGACTCCGGCAGTCCATGGGCCTGCGCCAGGTAGCCCACACGGCCATGACTGGCGACGGTGCCGTCATTCGGTGACTCAAGGCCGGCCATGATCCGGAGCAGCGTGGATTTGCCAGCGCCGTTTTCGCCCACGATGGCCACATGTTCGCCGGAGGTGATGACCAGGCTGATACTGTCCAGCAGCTGGCGGTCGCCGTAGCCGTGGGAAACGCCCGAAAGGTTCAGGTGTTCAGTCATGGGAAGTCCTTGAATAATCCGCAGTGTGGCCGCCGGAGCTGAACCTGCAGGTTCAAAGGGTGCTCAACGGGGCCCTGGCATCGGTGGGACAGCCCAGGGTAACCGGGGGCTGCTGCTTAGGACTTCATCGCTCCAGACTGCCTGCCAGGCGCCGCGACGTCAAGCCGGCAGCCGCCGTCGTCGTACTTCCCTCTCTACCCAACCCCGGCCCCAGGCGCGAACTGGCACGTAATGCCCGCAAAATACGGATTTGAAGGCGATACGTGCCTGTTCGCGAGGGGGGAGGTCGTACAGGGAGCTAAATGGCGAGAGCCGTTGCCTTCTTCCGGCGGGCCTTCGCCAGCCGAGTGCCAATCAGCCCCTGCCGGGGGCTGAAGAGATAGACGACGGCGAACACCGCACCCTGGGTGAGCACCACCATGGCCCCTGAGGCGGTGTCCAGGTAATAGCTGAGGTAGATGCCGGCGATGGAGCAGACAGCGGAGATGGCGGGGGCGATCACCAGCATGCGGGAGAAGCGGTCAGTCAGCAGGTACGCCGTGGCGCCGGGGATGATCAGCATGGCTACCACCAGCACCACGCCCACGGTCTGCAGCGCCACCACCGATGTCAGGGCCAGCAGCCCCAGGAGCAGCGCGCCCAGCCGTTTCGGGGAGAGCCCGATGGCGTGCGCGTGCGTGGGGTCAAACGCGTAGAGGGTGAGGTCGCGGCGCTTCAGGATGAGGATGGCGAAGGCCACCACGCCCAGCACCAGCACCTGGATGAGGTCCGGAATGCTGACGCCCAGGAGGTTGCCGAAGATGATGTGGTTGAGGTCTGTCTGGCTTGGCGTGACCGAGATCAGCACCAGGCCCAGGGCAAAAAGCGAGGAGAACACAATGCCGATGGCGGCGTCCTCCTTCACCCGGCTGGTATTGCGGACCACCCCGATCAGCGTCACGGCGATCAGGGCGAACACCAGAGCGCCCAGCGCAAACGGGGCGCCCACGATGTAGGCCAGCACCACGCCGGGCAGCACGGCGTGCGAGACGGCGTCGCCCATCAGGGACCAGCCGATCAGCACAAGCCAGCAGCTCAGCACCGCGCACACGATAGCAGCGAGCGCGGTGGTCACGATGGCACGCACCATGAAGTCGTAGCTCAGCGGTTCGAGCAGCATTTCCAGCAGGTCCATGGTTCAGCCCCTGCTCTCGGCGCGGGCGTGCCCGGTGCGCTGGTGCTTCGCGGCCTTCTCCTCCGGGAGGTCCCGGTTCAGGACGTCCAGGCCAAATGCCATGGCCAGGTTTTCCGGCTGAAGTACCACCTCCGGGGCGCCGTGCATCAGCACCCGGCGCATCAGCAGCACGGCTTCGTCGCACAGCTGCGGAAGGGCATGGAGGTCGTGGGTGGAGATCAGGATGGTGCAGCCGTCAGACGCGAGTTCGCGCAGCAGTCTGGTGATGGTGGCCTCGGAGCGTTTATCCACTCCCGCAAAGGGTTCGTCGAGGAGCATCATGGTGGCGCCCTGGGCAATCCCGCGGGCCACAAAGGCGCGCTTCTTCTGCCCGCCGGAGAGCTGCCCGATCTGGCGGCCTGCATACTCCCCTAGTTCCACCCGGTCCAGCGCTTCCTCGACGGCGGCGCGGTCAGCCTTGGACGGCCGGCGGGTAAACCCCTGGTGTCCGTAGCGGCCCATCATGACCACGTCGCGGACGGACAGCGGGAACTGCCAGTCAACGTCCTCACTCTGCGGCACGTAACCGATGCCGCCTTCCTTGCGGGCCTTGGACGGTGACGCTCCGCCGATCAGTACGCGGCCGGCGTCGGGCTTGATCATTCCCATGATCACCTTGAAGAGGGTGGACTTTCCGGAACCGTTCATGCCGATCAGCCCGCAGATCCGGGCCGCATCCAGGGTGAGGGATGCGGAATCAAGCGCCAGGACCTCGCCGTAGTGGACGGTGACGTTCTCCACGAGGATGGCCGGCCCGTTCACGGACTTGCCTTCGCTGAGGCGCCGGCCAGGGCTTTGGTGATGACGTCGGCGTCGTGCCGGATCAGGTCCAGGTAGGTGGGAACCGGCCCGTCCGCTTCGGAGAGAGAGTCAACGTAGAGGGTGCCGCCGAACTTGGCCCCCGTGGCCCCCACCACCTGCTGCATGGGGGCATCGGACACAGTGGATTCGCAGAAGACTGCGGGGACTTTATTGGCCTTGACGTACTCGATGGCGCGGGTGATCTGCTGCGGCGTAGCCTGCTGTTCGGCGTTGACTGCCCAGATGTACACCTCGCGCAGGCCGGCGTCGCGGGCGAGGTAGGAGAAGGCGCCCTCGCACGTCACCAGCGCGCGCTGCGGCTCCGGCACACCCGCCAGGCGGGTTTTCATCTCGTCCTGCACAGCCTGCAGCTCCGCCTTGTAGGCGTCACCGTTGGACCGGAACACCTCGGCGTTGTCCGGGTCCAGCTCGGAAAAGGCCTTCACCATGTTGTCAACGTAAATCTGCACGTTCACCGGCGACATCCATGCATGCGGGTTGGGCTTGCCCTGGTAGGAGTCCTCGCTGATGTCCATCACCTGCACGCCGTCGCTCACCACGGCATGCGGCACGTCCAGGCCCTCGACGAACTGCCCGAACCACGCTTCCAGGTTCAGCCCGTTGTCCAGGATGAGGTCAGCCTTGGATGCCTTGCGGATATCCCCGGGGGTGGGTTCGTAGCCGTGGATTTCGGCGCCTGCTTTGGTGATGGACTCCACGGTGAGCTTGTCCCCCGCGACGTTCCGGGCGACGTCGGCCAGCACCGTGAAGGTGGTGAGAACCACCGGCTTTTCGTTGCCTCCGTTTCCTGAGGCATCGCCTCCACAGGCGGTCAAGGACAGGGTCAAAAGGACGACGACGGCGGCACCGGCAGCGCGGCAGGCCGCCGATCCCCGGGCAAAAGTTCGGGCGGCTACTTTGGCGCACCGAAACAGAAAGTTAGGCATACCGAATATTCTACGGGACGCCGAAGTTGAACTGCAACGTGACGGTCGGGTCCCACGGCCTCCGCCCTTCCACCCCCCGGCCCAACTAGCTCGCATTTGACGTCGCCATTCGCGGTTTTCACGACGTTATCTGCGAGCTAGTTGGGGGGAAGCTAGGCTGAGAACATGGCCACCACGCACCGAAGACCACCCGCTCCGCGGCCCGAGTTCTACCGGTTTTCCGCCCTCGATTTCACCACCGTGGGCCTCTACGTGGCCGTAGCGGCGTTCTTTGCCGTGGCCGGCGAACTGCTCCTGCCCCTCCTGCAGCAGCTCGCCCCGAGTCCTGCCGCGGCGTCCTACGGCGTGAACCTGGTCTTTTACGGCTGCTTAGGGGCGCTGGCCCTTTTTGCCGCGCGCCGTGTGGTGGCCAGGGACCTCCGCGTGCTCGCCACCCGCCCGTGGTTCACCCTGTTCATGGTGCCTGCCGCCGTTGTGGCCATGCTGATCCTCACCGCCATCGTGGTGGCGGCCGCCGGCGGAGTGCAGACGTCCGCCAACCAAGCAGGTCTCCAGGCCCTCATGCAGCAGGTTCCGGCCTGGCTCATGGTCCCGCTGCTGGTGATGGTGGGCCCGTTTGTGGAGGAGTACATCTTCCGCCACCTGCTGATCGGCAAGCTCAGCCGCCGGATCAACATCTGGCTGTGCTGTGCCCTGTCCGTAGTGCTGTTTGCCAGCATGCACATTGCGGGCCAGGAGGCGATCACCCTCACGGCGCTGCTGCCCTACCTGGCCATGGGCGCCACACTGGTTCTTGTGTACGTGTGGACCGGGAGGAACCTGATGTTCGCCTATTTTGTGCACGCCGCCAAGAACCTGCTCGCCGTGGTGTTCATCTATGCCATCCCGCCGGAGGTGTTCGAGCAGTTGCAGCAGGTCCAGCCCTAGCGGCTTACGCTGGGCTAGGAGGAGAGGGACAGCCCGCGGAGCGTGATGCTGTGGGTGCCGCGGGTCCGGCCCGTGATGTAGACCTTCACGCCGTCCGCTCACCGCCGTGGCGTAGAGCGGACTGCGCTCGGAATACATGCCGTCCGGCAGCTGGTCGATCCCCTCGGCCAGCCACTGCCCGATGCGCCCAAGATTTCCTTGTTCCGGCACGGTCCCCAGGGGGTCGGCACACTGAACGCGTCCTCCCGCCGTCGAGATGGCAATCGCGGCAATCCGGGGCTTGGACCCTGCCGCAGACGTGCCATCCCGCGCGACCCCTCTCCAGCGGCAGGGCCTGCACTCCTGGCAGCGACGGCCGGTCCGAGGGGAGCGAGTTCTGCATCAGCTGGGCCAATTACTAGACTTGCAAAGTGAGCAACCAACTTCCCGACAAGGTGTCCGACGTTTTTGACCCGACCCGCTGGCGAACTGTGTCCGGTTTCGACGACTTCCAGGACATGACGTATCACCGCCAGGTGGAGCGGGACACGGACGGCAATCCGGTGCGGGACCTGCCCACGGTACGGATCGCCTTCAACCGGCCGGAGGTCAGGAACGCCTTCCGTCCCGGCACCGTGGACGAGCTCTACCGCGCCATGGACCATGCCCGGATGACCCCGGACGTAGCCACGGTCCTGCTCACCGGCAACGGCCCCTCCCCCAAGGACGGCGGGCATTCGTTCTGCTCCGGCGGGGACCAGCGGATCCGCGGCAGGGACGGCTACCGCTATGCCGATGGCGACACCAAGGAGACCATCGACCCCGCCCGCGCGGGCAGGCTCCACATCCTGGAAGTCCAGCGGCTCATGCGGACCATGCCCAAGGTGGTCATCGCCGTCGTGAACGGCTGGGCGGCGGGCGGCGGCCACTCGCTGCACGTGGTCTCCGACCTCACCATCGCCTCCCGCCAGCACGGCAAGTTCAAGCAGACCGACGCCACCGTGGGCAGTTTCGACGCCGGTTACGGTTCGGCGCTTCTGGCCCGCCAGATCGGGCAGAAAGCGGCCCGGGAGATCTTCTTCCTGGCCCGCGAATACTCCGCCGAGGACATGGTCCGGATGGGCGCCGTCAACGAGGCCGTGGACCACGAACGGCTTGAGGAGGTGGCCCTGGAATACGCCGCGGACATCGCACGCCAGTCCCCGCAGGCCATCCGAATGCTGAAGTTTGCCTTCAACCTGGCCGACGACGGACTGGCCGGCCAGCAGGTCTTCGCCGGCGAAGCCACCCGCCTGGCATACATGACGGACGAGGCCGTGGAGGGCAAGGAAGCGTTCCTGGAAAAGCGCGACCCCGACTGGTCCCGCTTCCCGCACTACTTCTAAGGCAGGACTTCCATGAATATCGGACCCATGAACATCGGACCCGTCGACATCGACCCTGCGCTCAAGGCGCTGGCGGCCGCCCTCCACGGGGAGGGTCCCGCCGTCGAACTTTCCGTTGGACCGGATGGCGACCTGGTGGTGGGGCACGTTGAGACCCCCGGCTGCGACGACGCCGTGGCGGTGGTCCGCACCTCCGGATCCACCGGCACGCCCAAAGCGACCATCCTGACAGTCGAGGCCCTGGCGGCTTCGTCCATGGCCACGGCGCTGGCGCTCAAGGGAGAAGGCCAGTGGCTCCTGGCGCTGCCCGTTCAGTATGTGGCCGGAGTGCAGGTCCTGGTGCGATCGCTGTTTGCCGGCACCCGGCCCTGGGTCATGGACATGTCCCGCGGCTTCACCCAGGAGGCCTTCACCGCCGCCGCGCTGGAGCTGACGGACAAAATACGGTTCACGTCGCTGGTGCCCACGCAACTGCAGCGGCTGCTGGACTCACCGACGTCCGAGACCCTGGCCGCACTCCGCCGCTTCAACGGCATCCTCCTGGGTGGCGCCCCGGCTTCCAACGAACTGCTGGACACGGCCCGCGACGCCGGGGTCCGCGTCATCACCACCTACGGCTCGGCGGAGACCTGCGGCGGCTGCGTCTACGACGGCCTGCCGCTGGAGGGCGTGGAGGTCCGCGTCGCAGAGGACGGCCGCATACTGCTGGGCGGCGACACGGTTTCCGCCGGTTACCTCGACCAGCCGGACCAGACCACGGCAACGTTCTTCGAGGAAGACGGCGTCCGCTGGTACCGCAGCAGCGATCTGGGCACCCTTGACGCTGACGGCCGGCTTACCGTACTGGGCAGGGCCGACGACGTCATCATCACCGGCGGCGTCAAAGTGTCCGCCGCGCACGTGCAGGCAGAGCTGGAAAAGTCCGACGGCGTGCTGGCGGCTTTTGTGGCCGGCGTGCCGTCCGCAGAATGGGGCCAGGCGGTGGCGGCGTATGTGGCGCTGGACGGCGACGGCGCATCCGCGAGTCCTGACTCTGCCAGCGCCACGGACGCCGCCTCCGGCTCCGGAGCCGGGGACCACGCCGTCGTCCTTGAACAGGAATGGCACCGAACGCTGGGACTCGTCGCGCCGAAAACCGTGCTGGCCGCCCCGGCGCTGCTGATGTTGCCGAACGGCAAGCCGGACCGCCTCTCGATGACGGAGCGGCTCAACGCCCTGCATCAGGGAAAGTAGAGTAGTCCTGCACCGGCAGCGATATCGCGGCAGGTGCACCATCACTGATTCACCGTTCTCCCCCGACCCAACACGAGGTACTGACCGTGGCCACAGCCGCACAATGGATCCAAGGCGCCCGCCTCCGCACTTTGCCGGCGGCGATCGCGCCGGTGTTGATCGGCACCGCGGCGGCCTACGAAATGGATTCCTTCCGCCCCGTCAATGCCGTGCTGGCCGCCCTCGTGGCGCTGCTCCTGCAGATCGGCGTGAACTACGCCAACGACTATTCGGACGGCGTCCGCGGCACGGATGAGGACCGCGTGGGACCGCTGCGCCTGGTGGGTTCCGGCGCGGCCCGCCCGGAACACGTCAAGTATGCTGCCTTCGGTGCTTTCACGGCGGCTATGCTCTTCGGCCTGGCGCTGGTGGTCATCACCCAGAGCTGGTGGCTGATCCTGGTGGGGCTGGGCTGCGTCATGGCTGCCTGGGGCTACACCGGCGGTAAGAACCCCTACGGCTACATGGGCCTGGGCGACGTTTTTGTGTTTGTGTTCTTTGGCCTGGTGGCCACCCTGGGCACCACCTACACGCAGGCCGGGCAGATCAACCTCGCGTCCATCATCGGCGCCATTGGCACGGGACTCATTGCCTGCGCACTGCTGATGGCAAACAACGTCCGGGACATCCCCACGGACATCCAGGCCGGGAAAAAGACCCTGGCAGTCCGGCTGGGAGACAAGCACGCCCGCGAAAGCTATGTGCTGATGCTCGCCGTGGCCATCGCGCTGGTAGTGATCCTGGCCCCCGGACGCCCGTGGATGCTGATCGTCCTGCTGCTCATCCCCGCCTGCCTGATGCCGGCGTGGCTCATGATCAACGGCCGCAAGCGCAAAAGCCTCATCCCCGTGCTCAGGCAGACAGGCCTGATCAACCTCGGCTACAGCCTGTTGTTCTCACTGGGACTTGTGCTCAGCCACGGCTTCTAGCTGTTTTTGCCTGGGGCGGCACTGCCCTTCGCATCAGTACCCCCGGCGTCACTGCTCCTGGCGTCACTGCTCTTGGCGTCGGTGCGGATGGTGATGTCCGGGTTGGCGTCAAGGAGGGTGTCCTCGGCCTGAGCGTCCTCCACCTCGCCGGCGGTGCGCAGCGGCTTGGACTTGCCGGAAAACCGGCGCTGGATGGCCGCGGTGGCCTCGTCCCGCTGCTTCTGGAAGAACAGGTAGCTGACCGCGAAGGCGATCAGGCCGGCGCAGATGACCGACATGAGCGCCCCCAGCCCCAGGACATCGAACAGCACAAAGAGCGGCGCGAAGAGCGCCAGCCGGATCAGGGAATATTTCAGAAAAGCCACTATCCAAGTTTAGCCGCCCTCCCTGAATCGCCCGCCGCCTGCGGACGATAGACTTAATGCCATGCTCTTCCGTGTGGTTCTCGCCGTCGCAGTACTCGCCATTTATGTGTATGGCCTGGTGGACGTGATCCGCACTGACGGACGCCTGACCAGGGGCATTTCCAAACCCGCGTGGATTGTCGTAGTAATTGTCCTGCCGCTGATAGGCACCATCCTGTGGCTCCTGATCGGCCGTCCGCGCGGTACGCCGCCGGTCCGGCAGAATTACAGCCATCCAACTTCTCCGGATGATGATCCGGACTTTCTCCGGAACCTGGAACTCCGACGCCGGAACCTGGCCGAATCTGCACGCCTTAAGAAGCTCAAGGATGAGCTGGAAGCCAAGGCAACGACGGCCGAAGGCACCGGCTCGACCACCACCGGAGCAGGGAGTTCGGGCCCTGCCGGAACCAGGGGTTCTACCGGGAAGGGCAGCGGCACGGGTGCTGATGAAGCCGCGGGCGATGCCAGCAGTGGTGATGCGGACACGCACGACACCGACGATCGGAAGTAAGCCACATGGCTCAACAACCGGACGGAGAGCAGCGACTACGGACCACACGGTCCTCAGAGCCCGCGCCCCCGTCAGGTGAGCCGCCTGCTTCACCCACCCGGCCCGGCCCGCCGCCTCGGCCCGGGATTTCCTATTCCGGGCCAGCGCCCATCGTGGTCATCCCGCCGCTGCCGCGTGCGGTCCGCCTTGCCAGATCGCTCTGGCTGCTGAGCTTTGCTGCGGGCCTGGCCGTGCTGGTCACCTCGTTCGTGTCCCGGGACGCACACCTGGAGCGCCTGCGAACGGTGGTGGATGAGATGGCTCCTGGCGGTGAGGCAGCTGCCCTCACCACCTCCACGGCCATCGTCTTCTGGGGCAGCGTCATCACTATGCTGCTGGTCGTCCTCCTTGAGGCAGCAGCCCTGGGTATTGTCATGGGCCTGCAGGGCTGGGCGCGTTGGCTGATGATTCCGCTGCTGCTTGGCCATGCGTTTGCCACCTGGGTTGCTGCCGCGTTCCTGATGCCGGCAGGTGACTCAGGCAGCTACGTGGCGCTGCTGTGGGGAGCCCAGCTGCTGTTTGCCTTCGCCGGCCTGATACAGCTCTTTGTGCCTGCAAGCGGAGCGTGGTTCCGCTCACGGCAGCGGGTAGCGCGAAAGGGGGCCTAGTGGTTGACCTGCAGGCCTGCGCACTCAGCGAGGACCCCTTCGCAGCTGCGGATGACCACGCGGCACGCGTCCATTCCTGAGCGGTCGGTCAGCGGGCTTTCAGCCACCAGCCGCCAGCGGTTCAAGCGCTGCCGTACCTCCGAGCTGACCTCGTTGGGGGCAGCGTCCGGCTCCAGCCCCAGCCGAAGGTGCGGGGCCATTCCCCAGCCGCCAATCAGCCTCTCCGCCTCGTCCGCCAGTTCATGGTTGAGTGATACCCCCGTTGTGCGCAGGGTAGCCAGCAGCCGCAGTTCCCGGAACTCGTGGGCATTGGCATGGACGCGCTCCAAAGCCGCCGCCAGCTGCCCGGAACCATCCCGCGGTGAAGCCCGCAGCAGGGTTTCCACGCCAACCAGCGCAGTGCGGGCCTTCAGGGCCTCAGCACGGGCATGGAACTGGACGGCCACCATTTCCAGCAGCGCATCCAGCCCGCTGCGGCGGGCCAGTTCGTGCGCAAGCGGGGTGGGTTCCGCGAAGCCGTTTCTGATGAGCACCACGCCCAGCCGGATCCCGAACAGCCCGAAGCGCCCCAGCAGCGCGGCCCGGGCGTCCGTGCTCAGCCCCTCCGGGACGGCGGCCCGAAGAAACCTGTCCACCGAAATGAGCAACCGTTCCCGGGCCGGGCGGTCCATTCCGGCCAGGAGGGCCAGCGACTCATAGTCGGACTGCCGCATGCTGCGGGCACTCTGCGCCAGCAGCCCCGCCACCGGGACCACCCCCAATGCCAGCTTTCGCAGGCTGTGGTCCCGGCGGTACCTCTCGGCGATGTCCGCGGCGGAGATCAGCGAGTCGATCCGGCCCGCTCCGATCTCATCCGCCCGGGACAGCACCGCCAAGGCGTTGACGGTGCCGGACCGTGCCGCCGCCGTGTCCTTGAAGGACTCCAGGAACCGGAGATCAGAGGCATGCATGTGCCGCATCAGGTAGATCACGGCGTCGGCCTGGGAGGGCGTATCCGCCGGTGTGAGGAAGGTGACGGACCGGGCGGATACGTCCTCGGACAGCGAGGCGATCCCGGGAGTGTCGATCAGGGTCACATCCCGGAGGTTCTCCGACGGCCAATCGACCACCAGCCGTTCCACGTCCTCCGCGCGGGCACGGCCAAGGACGAACACCAGGCGGCCATCCACGCGTTTGAGAGGCAGGGTGCGCGGTTCACCCTCCACCGGGTACAGCATGATGCGGGGTGAATGCCCGTAGCGGTACCAGGTCACGATCCGGGTGCATTCACCGGTGTCCGTGGGGGCGATCTCCTCCCCGATGATGGCGTTGAGCAGGGTTGATTTTCCCGCTTTCACCATCCCGGCCACAGCGATCCGCAGGGGTTCAGCCAGCCTCCGGGCGTACCCTTCCAAGGCAGCCACTGCAGCGGGATCATCCCTGTAGACGGCAAGGGCGTCCCTGACAAGGTCCGCCACTCCGGTGCTGATTGACGCGCTCATCCGGCAGCCGTCACCGCCGATGGGGCTGAGTTGGCCCCCGCCGCTTCGCCGCCGAGGGCCAGGGCGGCTCGGTGCAGGCCGTCCACCCGTTTGAGCTCAGCCCTGATTTCCCGGATGCGCCTGTCCTTTTCAAGCGTGTAGGTGGTGGCGGCCTTCTGGGCTGCTGCCACGGAATCCGCGAGCGAGCGGTGGTGCTCTTCCGCGATCCCGGTGAAGTGGTCCCGCGTGGACCGCTGGACCAGCCGCAGCCTGTCCTTGAGCTGCTTTCCCACCTGGAAGACAACATCGTCCAGCTGGCGTCGGACCAGGGCCTTGGCTTCAGTCTGCCGGCGCTTAAGCCGTGCTTCCTTGTCTTCCCGGTAGGCCTTGCGCCCCAGCAGCAGCCCGGCTCCCACGGAGAAGGGGTTGATAAGGGCCATGCCGAAGATCCCTGTCAACAGGCCAAACATCAGCACGCCGCCATAAGAACCGCGCATACCGATCAGAACCTTCTGGATGGGATTGAGATGCCCGTCGTCCAGCCCGGGCATATCGTCCACCGGATCCAGCGTGTCCCCTGTGTCGGAAACATGAAGTACCGGCAGGGCCACTTCGTCTTCGGAAAAGTGTTCGGCCACCTGTGCAGCCAACCATTGCGCCCGTTCGCTGGTCCAGACGAACGTGTCCGAGATCGCGGCTGCGGCACACTCTTCCAGCCAGGCGGTGAACTGCGGCCAGGTGGGGCCCGGATCACCCCGGTCGATGGCAGTCTCCGCCTCGCGCTGGATCCTCCGCAGGCGGTCCCGCAGGTCATAGTCCATGTCCGGAATCAGGTCGCTGATGCCGTCATTGAGCGTTATTTGCCACCGGGCTGAACGTTTCCGCAGGTCATCCGCCTGCAACTTGGCCGCCTCTAGCCCGGCGATCATCTGCGGAGTTCCTTCCGGGTCCTCCAGCGCCCCCAGTTCCGACTGCAGGGACAAGCGCAGATTATCCGTCACGGAGAGCAGGTCCTGGCTGACGGAGCGCCGTTGGATCCGTTCTGCCTTCCCTACGATCTCGTTCCGGAGATGGGCGATCAGGCCGGGGAAACCCGATTCCGCATTCAGCTCGGCGTCCTGCAGGCGCGTGGCTTCCAGGCGGAGATCCGCGGAGACCGGGAACAGCGGAATGTCAGGTGCCACCTGGGTAAGGTGGCCGCGATCCAGTTCAGCCACCCTGCGCCAGTCCGGATACAGATCAGTCTTGGACAGGACGCCCACCACGCTCGGCGTGATGCGCATTGCCTGCCGCAGGAACCGTACTTCGGGTTCTGTGTATTCCTGCGAGGCATCGGAAACGAGGATCATGGCGTCTGCGGAGGGCAGCGCTGTCAGGGTGGTCAGGGTATGCGATGAGCCCAGCCCGCCGACGCCCGGCGAGTCAACCACCGTCAGCCCTCCGGACAGCACCCTTCGGGGCAGGAACACCTCTGCTGCCACCAGTTTCTTGGCGTTGCCGGGATTGCCCCGTTCGGAAACGTACGCCGCCAGATCCGCAATATTGACCAGTTGGCGTTCCAGCCCGGCTTCGTCGCCGGGTTCCGCATCCGCTCTTGGCAGCAGGACAGACGCCGACGCCGATTCACCCTGGCGGATGACGGTTGGCACCGAGGTGGCGATGTCGTCGTCGACAGGGCACACCGGCGCGTTGACCAAGGCGTTGATGAGCTTGCTCTTGCCTTGCTTGAATTCACCCACAACGATCACGCGGATGCTCGGATCCGTCAGACGGCGAAGTGTCTGGTCCAGGCGCTGGCGGAGGTCGGCACGGTCGCCTGCACCCACCAGTTCGATGCCCTGCTCCACCAGTTTGACCAGTTCCGCAGCTTTCATGTGCGATCCGGGAGGCACCAGACTGACCGGTCCCGCCGAACGTGCTGTTGTTCTTGCCAGACCCCCCGGTCCTTGTGTTTCGGCCACGGCCTGTCCTCTGCCTCAAGTCTCGGAATGGAACGTGGGGTAAACCGTGAAGTGCCTGGCAGGAGGTTTTCGGCCTCCTGCCAGGGCGCTGCCGGGTACCCGGATCTGCAGTTAGAACACTGTCGACTCGTCGATCTCGGTGTTGGCTTCCAGCTCGCTGTCTTCCACATTGACGGACTTGTCCTCGTTAAATGATTCCTCTACCTCAACGTCCACCGGGTTGAACGATTCCTTAATGTCCACCTCGGTGATCTCCGTCTCCGGATTGTCTTTGAAGGACTCCTCAAACTCGACCTTGGTGGTCTCCGTCTCCGAATTGTCATTGAAGAACTCCTCAATGGCAACCTCGGTGCTCTGATCGTTGAAGGAATCGTCAACCTCAACCTTGGTGGTTTCCGAGTCATCGTTGAAAGATTTCTCGATCTCCACGGAGTTATCCGAGTTATCGGTGTTGCCCACGTTCTCCAGCTCGGCGTCAATATCAACCGAGTTGTCCGTATTGAAGGAGTCGTCAGCAACAACGTCAATCTCGACGTTGCCTACCGAGGCGTCACGGCCTGCGTTAATCGAGTTGTCCTCGGAGTTGTCCGTGTTGTAGGAATCTTCGACGTTGAAGGAATCCTCAACCTTGAAGTCGTCACCGGCAGCCATCGCTTGGTCACCGGAGGCGATGATGGCGTCGTTGTCGAAGAACTGCTTGACATCGCCGTCGGCCCAGACGTTCTGGTTGATGGACTGGTCGGTGACGGTATCGCGGTCATCCACCGTTGACGTGTACGAGTAGTTGTTCACCACGTGGTGCAGCTGCTGTACGGCGTGGGAATGATCGTCGTGGTGCCCGCCGCCGCCATTTCCACCCCCTCCGCCGCCGTTGTAGCCAGTCCAGGCGCTGTTGCCGCCGGTGTTGTACTCCCGGTCAAACGAGGAGGCGTTGACAGTGATGGGCGCGTAGTCCAGGACAACAGGCATTACGGCGTCTACATCCGCGGCGGAGACTTTGCCCAGACCAGCATCTTCCAGGGCCCGCTCCGGATCGTTCAGAAAGTTCTGGGCGGTTGCGGGGTTGTTGAAAAGACTCATCAGGAACTGGACGAGCTGGTTTGCGAGTGTAGGCATCGGATGGTCCTCAAATCTTTTCTGAATTGCGGATCGCCAGGCGTCGTTGCCGGGCCTAAATCAAACGTACGGTCTCACCCAAAGACCGGGCATCGGGTCCCAACCCCCTACTGGGCGGCCCCCGCTAGGGGATTGCGTGTCCGTGCGTTAGGGGCACTACGGACTCACTCCGGCGGCCGCAAGTCTGTCCCCAACGCCAGCCGCAGCCGCACCAGCAGATCGGAGCGGTTTTCCGCACCCAGACGGCGGCGCATCCGGGCAATGTGGTGCTCCGCCGTACGGGGCGAGATGTACATCGCTTCCCCGATTTCGCGGTAGGTCTTGCCCTCAAGCACCAGGCGGGCCACTTCCTTTTCGCGTTCGCTGAGCCCCGAAGCATCCGGCGGCAGAGGTTTGTTGTGGTCCGCCCCGGCAGCATGGCGGACTTCGACTGCTTCGGCGGCGGCCGTCCCGACGGTACTCCCCTGCGGGTGGAGATCCCGGGCACAGGCGAGCAGACGCATCATGTCTTTGCGTTCATCTGCCCGGCCCGCCGCGTGCCCGACCAGCCGTGCGCCTTCCCAGGGCAGCCCCACGGCATCCAACGCGCGGGCGGCCGACTCCACGTCGTCCGCCAGGAACTGGCCGGCAAGGACGGAAACCCACGCCTTGCCGGCGGCGGCAAGCACCGACGCAAGATGGCTGTGCTCTGCTGCCCGCACCAGGGCGGCAGCATGGGGGGACAGGTCAGCCGGGCTCTCGTTCAACAGGGCTGCCTGGACTGCTGCCCAATGAAAGGGCACAGCCCACAGCGGCGGTCCGCCAAGCTTCGCCAGCAGCTTCCATGCCTCATCCAGGTAATGCGCTACGCGACGCGTCTCCCGCAGCCGCGCGGCACTGATCATCAGTTCCCCCCACGGCAGCAGGCTGTACAGGTCCACCGAGGTATGCAGCATGGCTTCGCGGGCACGTTCCCACGCCACTACCAGGGCATGGACTTCGCCGCTTCGCCGGGCGAGTCCGACTTCCAATGCCGAACACAGGAATTCGTCACGCGGAACCAGCGGCCACGGGTTGGCTTTCGACGCCTCGTTGATGGCAAGGCGCGCTTCCTCGGGATTGTCCTGCTGCATGGCAGACCAGGCCTGGAGCAGGAAGAGCCTGGGCTTGACAGCATCCCCGCCCTGGCCGGCAGCCAGCGCAGAACGGATGATGGTGTCCGCAAGGTGGGGTTCAGCGCTGTGCAGCGCCACCAATGCGGCCAGGGACCCCGGAGTGTCCGGAAGCGGGAGTGCGGTCCCCGAGGCGTTCAGCATGTCGGACGCGTGGATCAGCACCGGCAGCCCTTGGTCCGGATCGCTCGCCAGGGTCTCAAGGATGCCCTTGCCCGTCTGGACCTGCGCCACGGCCAGGAGCGTTGGCGACCCTGGGGAAGACTCGCTTTGGAACATAGCCTCGGCTCCGGCCCGGTTGCCGCAGCCGATCATGGCCACTGCGGCGAAGGGTGCGGACGGCCCCACCCTCTCCGGACCCAGCCAGGTATAAACGTCAGCGCTGCGGTCCAGCATCCCGCGCTGCGCCCAGACGGCCGCAGCGACGTCCACGCCCAGCCGGAGGTCCGGCGGATCCGGGGAAACGAGCAACCCGTCGATGATGCGGCCTGCAGAGTCCAGGTCCCCGATTGCGGCAGCAGCCTGCGCACGACGCGCGGCCGTGGCAAGCTCATCGGCACCGGCGAGGAGTGCCTCCCCGTAGAGCTGGTAGGCCAGCCCCGGGTCATGCTCGAGCGTCTTGTCGGCAGCTTTTTCCAGTTCCGCGGCAACCCGGGGATCGGCGAGGCCGCTCCGCGCCAACTGGCGGGCGAAGTCGCCCATCGGCCAGCCTTGTGCAGCGAAGATGCCCACCAATTCCCGTTGCAGCGCATGGACCCTGGCCGTGGGCGTCATCGTCAGGAGGGCCTGCTGCACAGGCCCCACCACGGTCCCGCCCGGCAGCAGGAGGCCCGACGACTCCGCCCGGGCCACCAACGCGTCGAGGCTCTCCACGCCGCAGCCGTCCACCCTGCGTTCCAACTCCACGGGCAGCGGGCCGGGCAACATGAAGCCAACGGATAGAGCGAGCAAGAGCTCCCGGACGGCGGCATCTTCCCCGCGAAGTTGCTGCGCCACAGAGTAGGCGATGCCGGGCGCCAGCGGTTCCGTATGCGGGTCCGCCTGAGGCGTACCCGGCTGCAACACTCCGTCCGCTACTTCAGGGGTCTGCGCTGCTTTAGCCAGCGCCGCTTCTGAGGCTGGGCGCGATGCTGTAGGCCGTTCTTCCGTTTCCCGGCCAACGAGGTGTGCCCTGGTTGCCGGCGTATGCTGCCCCGGCATCCTCACGCCGCCGGCTCGGTGGGCGCAGGTGGATCAGTGGTTGGCGCCGGATCGGCGGGCGGAGGTTCCGTCGTCGGATCGGGCACCGGTTCCACGAACGGCTCGGTCGTCGGATCGGGCACCGGCGCAGGCGGCTCATTCGTCGGATCAGGCACCGGCGCAGGCGGCTCATTCGTCGGATCAGGCACCGGCGCAGGCGGCTCAGTCGTCGGATCAGGCACCGGCGCAGGCGGCTCAGTCGTCGGATCAGGCACCGGCGCAGGCGGCTCAGTCGTCGGATCAGGCACCGGCTCCACGGGCGGTTCCGTCGTCGGATCGGGCACCGGCTCCACGGGCGGTTCCGTCGTCGGATCAGGCACCGGCTCCACGGGCGGTTCCGTCGTCGGATAAGGCACCGGCGCAGGCGGCTCCGTCGTCGGATCAGGCACCGGCTCCATGAGCGGCTCCGTCGTCGGATCCGTGGGATCCGGATCAATTGCCGGCGTCCCCGTGGGTGATTCCGCGGGCGAACCGCTGGCGTGCGTTGGATCGCTCGAAGCAGCGCCAGTACCTTCCGACGTCGAGCCGGACGCCGCCCCGCCGTTTAACGGAGCCTCCCCAATACCCGCTGCGCTGGCGGGCTGGTCGCTTGCCTTTTCGGCGCTGGCCTCGACGCCCGCTAGTGGGACCTGTGTCCCACCGCCAACCCCTGCCACAGCGGCGCCCGCGCCACCCGCCGCACCACCTCCAGCATCCGAAAGGACGGACCCGGTGCCCGCCGCACCTGCTTCCGGCGGGACGAAGATCGCGGTGAGGCTGCCGAGCCCGTCGGGACTTTGGGCTGCGGTGGCGGTGAGGGCGGTGAAAAGCGCAGCCACTGCAGCCACCGCGGTAGCGCGCACCACCGGCCGCGGCGCGTGCGCGCCGGCCTTCGCCCCTGTGAAGCGGGCCGAGCCTTGCCGGGCAACGGTGCCCGCGACAGCGCCGGTGACAGACACAGGGACCAAGGCGGACCCGGATTTCCGGGACCAGCTCGCGCGCTGGCTTGCACTGTGTGGTTGGAGGGCGCTGTGTGGTTGGACGGCACTGGTAACGGACCTGGCCGCCTCCACTTCGGCGGCCGGCAGTGCACGTAAAGCGGCCGCGGCGGCGCCAAGGCAGATGGACGATTTGGGATCTGCGTCCACCGCGATGGGCCGGTCAAACTGTTCCGAAATCAGCTGCGCCACGAACGGGATGCGGGAAGACCCGCCGATCAGCAGCACGGCGCTCAGGTCGCGCGCGTCGAGCCCAAGATCCTGGAGGGAGCATTCCAGGGCATCCACTGTCTCGCGGATGGGCTCCTCGATCATCGCCTCGAATTCCGAACGGACCAGCCGCACCTGCTTCTGGACTCCCGGCAGGAAGACGGAGATGCTTGCCTCGGTGTCCGAGGAGAGGGCTTCTTTGACCTCCACACATTCACGCCGCAACCGGGACAGAGCCGCAAGGGCACCCGGAGCCGCCAAATCCAGGCCGGTGAGGGCCTCCCCCGTATGCTCGGTAACATGCCGGAAGACGGCGGCATCAAAGTCGGCGCCACCCAGTCCCTCAATGCCGTCCGGCCGTCCCAGGAGCTCGAAGCTGCTGGAGTCAGCCTTCCTCAGCACGGCAGTGTCAAAAGTGCCGCCCCCCAGGTCGTAGACGGCGATGGTGCTGCCGTCCTCCACCCGAACCTGGGAGGCGTAGTGCAGTGCTGCCGCTTCCGGTTCACTGATCAGGGTGACCTTCTGGAGGCCCCTCCTGGCCAGCGCCTTGAGGATCAGGGCCGTTCGGTGCCCTCCCCAGGATGCGGGATGGGACAGGATGATGTCCGACGGCGGCGCTCCCTCGCGCTCTTCCGCCCGGTCCACCACCCAGCGAGCCACGGTGGCGAAGACATCCTCGGCCGGCAGGGACAAAGTACCCACAACAATCGGAACAGCATCGCCCACCCGGCGTTTAAATTCGCGGACCACACGTTCGGGGGAATCGAGGCCACGGCGCTCGGCCGCCTCCCCCACCAGGATGGGGCCCTCTTCGGGGTAATACACCACAGACGGCACCGCCGTTCCGCGGAGCCCCAAGGGGAGGCTCTCCGGAACAGGCTGGGCATTCTGATTCATTCGGACAAGAGCGGCGGCCGTGAAACTGGTCCCTACATCAATGGCGAGGACATAGCTCATAGGTACCTCGGAAAACGCAACGAGTCGCCTGCGAGCTGCATCACGGGCGAACTTCATCCAAGGTAGCACCACCGATTCGCGGGCAACAGCCTTGTTTTTTACACCGATTTGATGTTAGCCCCGACCCGGGGAGGAATACCAGAGAAAGCCCTGCTCAGAGGCCTGAGTACGAGTGCAGCCCATTAAAGAATTGGTTGACGATGGTGAAGTTGAAGACGACGCACAGGTAGCCGACGATCGACAGCCAAGCGGCACGGGTGCCCGTCCAGCCGCGCGTGGCCCGGGCGTGCAGGTAGCCTGCGTAGACCACCCAGATGACGAAGGTCCACACTTCCTTGGTGTCCCAGCCCCAGAAGCGGCCCCAAGCCTTTTCTGCCCAGATCGCGCCAAACATCAGGGTGAACGTCCAGCCGATAAACGCTATGGCATTGATCCGGTAGGACAGGTTTTCCAGGCTCAGCGCAGAAGGCACCAGCCGCATGAAGCCCAGTTTGTCCGCCCCGCCGGCGTGCACGGTCTTCTGCCGGTGCGTCTGGACCAGTTGCAGGGCTGACATGGCAAACGTCAGGGTGAACAGGGCAGATGACAGCACCGCTATGGAGACATGGATGATCAGCCAGTAGCTCTGCAGTGCCGGAACAAGGTGGCCCACCGGCGTCCAGAACGCCACCGAAGCAGCCACGAGCATGATGATCACCAGGCCCACGACAAAAGTGCCCAGGAAGCGGAGGTCGCGGCGGATCAGCACCAGGAGGAACACGGCCGTGACGACGAAGGCACCTGTGGTGAGGAATTCGTACATGTTGCCCCACGGCACGCGCCCGGAGCCCAGTGCCCGGGTAATCACGCCTGCGGCGTGGATCGCCGCACCGAGCACCGTCAGTGCCACGGCGACGCGGGCAGGAACGCGGCGTTCTGCCGCGTAGCGCATGTCGCCGTCGGCCGTCCGTCCGTCGGCGGACACAGAGCCGGCCTGCTGCGAGGCGGACGACGACGGCCGCTCGGCCCGTCCCACGGGTCCGGCCAGATGCGACTCGGTCCGGTCCGCCAGGGCAACCGAACCTGCTGACGCCGCGGAGCGTACACCGGCTGCTACGGGCACCTTGCTTTCCTGCGCAGCAACGGCCGCCTTGAGGTCAACGGCGCGCAGCGCCTTGCTACTCTTCGCCAGGTCCCAGGCGAAGGCAATGAAGGCCACGGTGTAGGTGCCGGCGGCGAGCAGCATAAAAAGCTCGCTGTACTGGCCCATGGTTTCGTTGATGGCGAAGGGCATTACTTGTCCTTTTTCGGCCCGGCGGGGCTGGTGGGGGTGGTGACGGAATCTGCGCCATTATCGTCCTGGCGGCTGGGAGTTTGCTGGGGGGCAGCCACGGCGTCGTCGTCAGGCAGTTGCCATTCCTCCGACAAGAGTGTCCGGATCGCGGCCGCTTCCGTGGCCAGCCGGTGGTCCTCGCCGCGGGCAAGGAGGCCGTATTCCACCATGGTGCGGCCGTCCTCGTGGATTCCGGCGCGGACCCACACCCGGCGGCGGTTGATGTAGAGCGACAGGATGAGCCCGGCCACCGCCAGCAACCCGAAGATCAGGGCATACAGCTGGCCGGGGTTGTGGTGGATGTCCACGCCCACGTACTTCTTGACGCCGTCGAAGCTGATGCTGCCCTTGCCGTCCGGCAGGGTGTAGCTGCCGCCTGGCGCCAGGATAATGCCGCCGGCATCCAGGTTGCGTGCGTTCAGCGGTGTCAGGTCTTTGACGTCCAGATCGAAGACGTTCTGCGGTGAGCCATCGTCCAGCCCGAGGTCGCCGTAGTAGGAGTTCAGGTTGAGCTGCGGGTTGAACAGTTCGGGATCCCCGCTGAAGGAAACCCCTTCCGCGGTTTCGACGGCGGTGGGGAGGAAGAAGCCGGCGAAGCCGAGCTGTTCGGGCTTGGCGTCGGGGGCCTTGATCACGACGGAGCTGTAGTAGTTGTTGTTGCCCTGCAGCTTGCCAATGACGGGGCCCTGGAAGGCCACATCCCCCGCGCCGTCACGGACGGTGACCAGCGGCGCGTAGCCGTTGCCGGTGAGGTAGATGCTGGTGCCGCCCAGGGTCACGGGCTCGTTGACCTTGAGGATTTCCTGCTTGGCCGGTGAGCCAGGCGTTTCCTTGGTGGTGACGTCGGCGGTGAAATCGATGGGCTGGCCGACCTTGCCCTTCGATTCGCGGTCGAACGTGACATCGAACTTGTTTAGCTTGATGGAGTACGGCTGCAGCTGGCTGCTCTGGAAGTTGGTGCCCGGCGTGAACTGGTCATACCCCACCAGCGTGTTGACGAAGGTGTCGCCCTCCACCAGGATGCGCTGGCCACTGTAGCCGAACAGTCCGCCGACTGCTACGGACACCAGCACGCCGATCAGTGACGTGTGGAACACCAGGTTCCCCACTTCCTTCATAAAGCCGCGCTCGGCTCCCAAAGACGGCCGCGCGCCGTCGTCGTCCCTCACCTCAACCCGGTAGCCGCGCTTCCTGAGCAGCCCGGCGGCACCGCGGATGGCGTCCGACGCCGGGATGCCGGCTTCCGAGGGAACCACCAGTGTGCCGTATTCGGGAAGTCGGGAGAGCCGCTTGGGGGTCCGCGGCGGCTGCGAGCGCATGGCCCTGTAGTGCGCGATGGCGCGGGGAACCACACAGCCAATCAAGGAGATGAACAGCAGGATGTAGATGGCCGAGAACCAGGCGGACGAGTAGACGTCGTACAGCTGCAGGGTGTCCAGCAGCTGGCCGTAGTCAGGGTTGTCCTTGATGTACTGGGTCACGAGCGACGGGTTGGCCGGCCGCTGCGGGAACAGCGAGCCGGGCACGGCCGCAACGGCCAGCAACAGGAGCAGGAACAGCGCCGTCCGCATGCTGGTCAGCTGGGTCCAGGCCCAGCGGAGCATCCCCACCGGCCCCAGGGCGGGCAGGGCGGCTTCCGCCTTGGCTGCGGCCACTGGGGCCGGGGACTTCTTCTTTACGTTCACTCGCTCGCTCATCAGATCGGCAACTTCACATCGGTTTGGAACCAGTACTGCAGCCCGGTGACCCAGGTGCCCCAGACGCCGCTGGCCATCAGCAAGCCCAGCACAATCAGGATTCCTCCACCGGTCCGCTGGATGGCCAGGCGGTGCTGCCGGAAGAATGTCATCACGCCCATGCCGCGGCGCACAGCGAGCGCAATCAGCAGGAACGGGATGCCCAGGCCCAGGCTGTAGACAAAGGCCAGCAAAGCGCCCTTTGCGGCGGAGGAACCACCGGACAGGCTCAGGAGTTGGACCGCGGAATAGGTGGGGCCGATGCACGGCGCCCAGCCCAGCCCGAACGTCATGCCCAGCAGCGGGGCGCCCCACAGGCCGGCAGGCGGCTTGGCATGGATCTTGGCATCGCGCTGCAGCCAGCCGAAGCCGCCCATGAACACCACGCCCATGATGATCACCAGAACCCCCAGGAGCTGGGTGATCCAGGCGTTCTGGGAACCTGAGATCAGCGCGCCGAGCTGCCCGAATGCACCGCCCAACAGCACAAAGATCACCGAGAAACCGAGCACGAACAGCCCGATGCCCGCGAGCATCCGGCCGCGCTTCTGCTTTTGTAGGTCCACGCCGCTCAGTCCCGTGACGTAGCCCAGGTAGCCCGGTACCAGCGGGAGCACACAGGGCGACAGGAAGGACACAAGTCCGGCCAGGAGTGCCACCGGAATGGCGAGGAGGAGCGAGCCGTTCAGGATGGCTTCGGCGAAGGGGCTGTTCACGGTCCGGGGCCGCCGCTACTCTGCCACTGCGGCGGTGATGAGGGCTTTGAGCGTGCCCTTCTGGACTTCGCCCAGGACGCGGGAGGCAACCCTGCCCTGCTTGTCCAGGACCAGTGTGGTGGGAACTGCTCCCGGCGGCACCAGACCGGACACGGCAAGGAGCACGCCGCCATCCTTGTCGTCAAAGCTGGGATATGTCAGGTTGAACGTCTTGTCGAAGGCCTCGGCAGTGGCTTTTTCGTCGCGGAGGTTGACGCCGAGGAACTGCACGCCCTTGTCCTTGAACTCCTGGTGCAGGGCTTCCAGCTGCGGAGCCTCAACGCGGCACGGAGCACACGCGGCGAACCAGAAGTTCAACACCGTCACTTTGCCCTGGAAATCGGCGGGGGTCACGGCGGTGCCGTTGAAGAGTGTGCCGCTGATCCCGACGGCGGACTTCCGGTCCGCAGCGGCAAACTCGGTTACCGAGCCGTCCCCGGCAACATAGTTCTTGTTGTCACCGGCTTTGGCCTGCTTGGCGAGTGCATCCTCCTGCGCGCACGCCGAGAGTCCCAGGGTGAGGGCAGTCAGTGCAGCGCCGCCGGCGGCGAGTACGCTGCGGCGGGAGGTGACCGGGTTGGTGGCCATGGCTTAGGCTCCGGGGGTGCTGGCAGCACCGGGCAGAAGGGCGGCAGCGGGCTCACTGTACTCAACACGCAGGAGCGTACCGTCGTCGTCAAACACCAGGGAGGTAATGGACGTCAGCGTACACTCGCGTTTGCGCGGGTCATGCCACAGGGGCCTGCCCTCGGCGCTCAGCCGCGTGGCCCAGATGGGAAGCTGGTGGCTGACCATGATGGCCTCCGGCCCCTCCATTCCGTAGTCATCGCCGGCAAGCTCAATGGCACGGAGCCGAGCGTCCTGGACTGCGGCCCTGACCCGGGCCGCCTGTTCCTTGTACGGCTCGCCCCAGGACGGCCTGAGCGGGTTGACCATCCGGGGCCAGTGCTTGGGCTTGCGCAGCTCGGCCTTGCTGACCTTCATGCCTTCGAAGTAGTTCTCAGCCTCGATAATTCGCTCATCCGTGTGGATCTCAAGGTGCAGGGCCTCAGCCGTGGGCACGGCCGTCTCCTGCGCCCGGACCAGCGGTGACGCTGCAAGGTAGACGATCCTGGCACCCTGTGCGGCGCGCTGCCGGAAGTGCTCGGCAAGGGTCTGCGCCATCTGCCGGCCCAGTGCGGAGAGGTGGAATTCGGGCAGCCTGCCGTACAGGACGCCGTCGGGATTGTGGACCTCGCCGTGGCGGAGCAGATGGACAGTGGCTTGGGGCATGTTTACCAGTTTCTCAAAGATGGCGTGCTATCCGAAATCTTCTACATCCAGTAGAACCGAAGTTTTTTGAGAAATGTTCCGGAGGCGGGAACAAAACATGCAAATGCATGTTTATACTGGATGCAGCAGTTAGTTGATAGTTCAACAAATGAAGCGTCAACCTTCCGTATACCCGACACACTCCCAAGGAGATTCACCATGGCACTTCCCGCAGACGTCACCACCGGCACCTGGACCCTCGACACATCCCACAGTGAAATCGGATTCACCGTCCGCCACGCAGGCATCAGCAAGGTCCGCGGCCAGTTCAAGGATGCAGCAGCAACCTTGGACCTCGCTGAAAACGTTGCCGACTCCACGATCAGCGCCACCATCCAGACCGCCAGCTTCGACTCCGGCGACGTCAACCGCGACGGCCACGTCCGAGGCGAAGACTTCTTTGATGTAGAGAAGTTCCCGGAAATCTCGTTCGTGTCCAACGGCCTGGTGGCCAAGGGCAACAGCTATGAGCTGACGGGCGACCTCACCATCAAGGGCGTCACCCGTCCCGTCTCCCTGGAGACCGAGTTCAACGGTGTGGCCGTGGATCCGTTCGGCTACACCCGCGCCGGTGTGACCGCTGAGACCACCATCAGCCGCAAGGACTTCGGCCTGACGTGGAACGCCGTACTGGAAGCCGGCGGCGTGCTGGTCAGCGACAAGGTTGCCATCAACCTGGAACTGGCGTTCATCGCACCCGCGGCATAAATCCGCCTTCCTGACTGCGCCCCGGCCGCGGATTCCTCTGGAGTCCGAACGGCCGGGGCGCCATGTTTAAGCGGGCCATCTCCAGTTCTTCACGGCGGAGAATCCACCGTATGGAAAAACCCCGGCCGTTCCACTGGATTTCGCCTCGGTTCTCATAGATATCAAAGGACACGCGGTCTACAGTGAGAGCCATGAGCAACCCTAGTGAAGTACCGCAGCCACAGCAGCCGGGTGCCCAGCCGCCTGCCAGCAACGTTCCTCCCGCCGGCTCCGAGCCGTCGCAGGGTTACCAGCCACCACCACCCGGATACCAGGCACCCGCCCAGGCCTATCCGCCGTCCGGCCAAGCGCAGCCCTCACAGGGCCAGCCGTACGGTCAGCCGGGCCAGTCAGGCGGGTTCCACTTCGAGATGCCAACCGACGGCCCCAAGAACTTCAACGACGTGATGCCCAGCGGCGGCTTCTCCGGCATGTTTTCCGTCACCGGGTTACCCACCGAACTAAAGGTTTCCTACTGGATCTGGCTCATCGGCGGTCTCCTGGGCGTGCTGGGCGGCGTCCTCGGCCTGTTCGGATCGCTGGTGCTCTTCACAGTGGCCCCTGGCATAGCCGTGCTGGTGCTCGTGCTGGTGCTCGTGGCCCTGGCCTTGGGCGTCGCACAGATCATCCTTGCCATGAAGATGAAGGAGGGCAAGGAATGGGCCCGCCTGGCCCTTACCGTGGTAGCCGCAATCTCGCTGGTGCTGGCCGTGATCAACGGCAGCATGCTGGACCAGGGCGGCAGCTGGTTTGGCTTCGTCATCAGCCTTGCAGCCACCGTGCTGATGTGGCTGCCAAACTCACAGGCATGGTTTGCAGCCGCCAAGGGCCGCGTCTAGCCCCAGCCACCGCATACACTTCCCCTCGAAGGCCGCAGCCGGCATCACTACCGCCGGCTGCGGCCTTCCCAGCGTCCGAGGGTTTGCGTGCGCAGCGGGCGCAAATTTGAGTCCGGAATACCTCTCCGGAATGACCCGCTGGGGGCCTGCCCGGGAGTACGGTGGACTTAAGCCACGCTGGGGGCAGGGCCAGTGACCGATCCCGGCAGCCGATCCAAACCTCGACATGCAAAGGACCGCTCATGAGCACTCCCCCTGTCCAGCCTCCCACCCCGAACGAGCCGGAGTCCGGAGGCCAGCCGCCGGCTCCGCGTTACGGCGAGAACGCCCCTCAGTTTGGCCAGCCCACGCCCCCGGCACCGCAGTACGGGCAGAATGCCCCGCAGTACGGCCAGAATGCCCCGCAGTACGGCGAACAGAGCCCGGCTGCACCGCAGTATGGGCAGAACCCGCCACAGGCCCCGGCCTACGGGCAGCAGCAACCCTACGGACAACAGCCGTACGGGCAGTCACCCTACGCGCAGTATCCGTCGCAGCAGCCGCAGGCGCCGGGCACTTCGGGAATCCCCCCGCAGGTAGACCTTGCCTTCAAGCTGATCGTGGCTGCGGGAATCCTGTC
This sequence comes from Arthrobacter pascens, assembly GCF_030815585.1. NCBI lineage: Bacteria > Bacillati > Actinomycetota > Actinomycetes > Micrococcales > Micrococcaceae > Arthrobacter > Arthrobacter pascens. The sequence goes on along the minus strand of NZ_JAUSWY010000001.1, from coordinate 589,509 downwards.
AGCCGTCAGCTCCCTCATACTGGCCTTTACCGGCGGCGATTCCTTCCTGCAGATGCTGGAGCAGCAGGCCCAAGGTCAAGGGCAGGAGTTGCCCGCCGGATCAGCGGATGCGATGCAGGGCGTCTTGATGGTGGGCGGCATCATCGGGGCGATCATTTCCCTCGGCCTTTACGCCCTGGTCGCTTTTCCTGTCCGGAAGGGCAAGAACTGGGCCCGGATTCTTGGCACGGTTTTTGCGGCCATCTCAGTTCTGGGTCTCTTCGGAGGCGTCTTCTCGCTCGGCCCGGTCTACGGCATCATGCAGATCCTCGTGATCCTGCTGGGCGTAGCAGGAATAGTTCTCCTGTATTTGCCAGCCAACGCACCCTATTTTCAAAAGCAGCAGCCGTTCGCCAACCCTTACGGCCAGCCGGGCAGCCCCTACGGCCGCTAGCCGACGCAGCGCCCACCGGCACTGAAACAGGACCGGTGAACGCAGCGACCACCCCTGACGGGCGTGGATCCCGCCTCCCGCCGGCGCAATCTAGGCGGTCTGGCCCGGGGTCTGCGCCCGTTGTGCGTGGTAGGCCAGAATCTGTAGTTCGGTGGCCATGTCCACCTTCCGGAGGTTGACGCCATCAGGAACCTGGAGCATCACGGGCGCGAAGCTGAGGATGCTGTGGACGCCTGCCGCCACCACCCGGTCGCACACAGCCTGGGCCACCGCGGCTGGCAGGGCGAGCACCACCATGTTGGCACCTGTCCGCTCCAGCACTGTCTCGAGGTCGGCCACGTCGCTGACCCGGAGCCAGCCAACCTCGTTCCCCACCACCATCTGGTCGGCGTCGAAAATGGCCACCACGTCGAAGCCCCGGGATTCAAAGCCGCCGTAGCGTGCCAGGGCCTTGCCCAGATTGCCGGCGCCGACAATCGCGACTTTCCAGTCATGCGTGAGTCCAAGTGCCGCGGCAATGTGACGGCTGAGGTACTGCACCTCGTACCCCACGCCGCGGGTGCCGTAGGAGCCCACATGCGAGAGGTCTTTGCGGAGCGTCGCCGAGCTTACGCCGGAGGCCTCAGCCAGGGATTCCGAGGAGACCCTTTCCACACCCTCTGCAAGCATGGTGTTCAGGGCGCGCAGATAGAGGGTCAGCCGGGCTACGGCCGCGGGCGGAATCTGCTTGGCAGCCGCGCCCTTGTCCTGCGGGACACCCGGCACGGCCTGGGGAGATGAATCCAGCGAAGTCACTATCCCCTCCATCGCGTCGCGTCGTGACTCCACTCTAGAGCCCGATCACTGATGCCAACAAAGCCGGTGCCATTGTGTGCAACCGCACTCCTACTGAGCCATGGCCCGCTGGAGGACCCGCTCCAGCCGGATCTCATCTATCTTCCAGAAATCACGCTGGACACCGTCCACCAGCACCACCGGTATTTCTTCGGCATAGCGTTCGCGCAGCTCCGGCAGGTGATCCACCAACTGTTCCGTCCACTCAAGTCCCAGCGAGGCAGTAACCCGCCCGACGGCGTCGCGCGCGTCTGCGCACAGGTGACAGTCTGCTTTGGTGATCAGGACAACCTGCGGTTTAGCCATGGTTAAACCGTATCGCCCTTTGGGGCGGACCGCGCGGCGCACGGCGACGCGGACCGCGGCGGCCCGTGGATTGACTAGACTCGGGGACATGCCCGAGGAGAAGTACGTCGCTGTGGTCACCCATCCGGTTGCGGCACCCCAGCCCGGCGAGGCGGCGTTCTTCGACGTAGACAACACCCTGATGAGGGGCGCCAGCCTCTTCCACGTGGCACGCAAGATGCACCAGCGCGGCGCGTTTACCTTCGCGCAGGCCGCAGGATTTGCCTGGAAGCAGTTCAAGTTCGTGGCGCGCGGCGAAAACATGGACGATGTCCACGCTGTCCGCGATTCCGCCCTTACCCTCGCCGCCGGCATCACCGTGGAGGACATCAAGGCCCTTGGCGAAGAGGTCTATGACGAAATGATCGCGTCCAGGATCTGGCCCGGGGCAAGGGCCCTGGCGCAGCAGCACCTCCGAGTGGGCCGGCGGGTCTGGCTGGTCACAGCCACTCCCATCGAGGTAGCCACCGTGATCTCCACCCGCCTTGGCCTGACCGGAGCCCTGGGTACCGTGGGCGAAGTTGCCGACGGCATGTATACCGGACGGCTGGTGGGCGACATCCTGCACGGCTCCGCGAAAGCAGTGGCCGTCCAGGGCATCGCAGACGCCGAAGGCCTGGACCTCAAACGTTGCTGGGCCTACAGCGATTCCTACAACGACATCCCGCTGCTCACCCTGGTGGGACACCCCGTGGCCATCAATCCCGACTCCAGGCTCCGCCGCCACGCCCGGGACAACAACTGGCCGGTCTACGATTTCCGTTCAGGCCGCCGTGCAGCCACCTTGGGGCTCAAGGCGGCGACCGCAGGAGGCGCGGTGTACGGCCTCTGGCGGGGGTTCTCCCGTATCCGCGGCCCCCGGGTGTAGGGCGGCCAGACAAAACAAAAATGCCCGCTGCCGGAGAGGCAACGGGCATTTCACGCAGTTCGAAGTATCTCTACTTCTTATTGCGGCGCTGGTGACGGGTCTTACGAAGCAACTTGCGGTGCTTCTTCTTGGCCATACGCTTGCGACGCTTCTTAATAACTGAACCCACGAAAGTTCCTTACAAACTAGATGCAGTACCTGTCTGATGGAAATGGTCCGTGGACAGAGCTACAGACTGAACAACTGACAGATTCTTACAATGACCTAAAACGTTCCTTAACAGGGTACCGCTTATCGGGAGCACCCACTGACCGGCCCCCGCTGAGCGTCCCAAACAGCGGTGAATCGCCGCCGGAACTCACCGGCTGGGCACCTCAGGCGGTCTCAGAGTGGCCGTCCACTACAGCACCCTTGAGGTACTGTTCGACGGCGTTTTCCGGTACCCGGTACGAGCGGCCAAAGCGCACCGCGGGCATTTCGCCGGAATGGACAAGGCGGTACACGGTCATTTTGGAGACGCGCATGACCTCGGCCACTTCGGCCACGGTCAGGAACTTCGCGTTCGAGAAGTTCTGTTCTGCGGACATTTGCCTTTATTCCTTTGCTGACGGATGGACAACACGGACCCCAGGTTTATGCCATTGCGGTGTGCCGATGCTGAGCCATCCACCAACCATGTGCTAGATACTCTAGAGGTTCTTGGGGCTATTGTGAAAGCCATCCGGGTAATCATTTCGCCGCACGGCGCTTCCGTGCCGACGCCGCCAGCTGGTTCAGCACGGATACCGACACGTCCCAGTCCATGCAGGCGTCCGTGACGCTCTGGCCGTAAACAAGCTCCGACCGGCCCGCTGCGTGCTCGGCCACGTCCAGGTTCTGGGCGCCACCCACCAGGAAGCTCTCCAGCATTACGCCCGCAATGGCCTGCGCGGCCTGGCCGCCGTCCTCGAGCTGGGCTCCGATTTCCAGTGCCACCTCGGCCTGACGGTGATGGCTCTTCCCGCTGTTGGCGTGGCTTGCGTCCACGATGAGCCGAGTGTTGAGCTGCTTCGCTGCAAGCCTTGCGGAGGCGGCTTCGACGTCGGCAGCCGAGTAGTTGGGTCCCTTGCGTCCGCCGCGGAGGATGACGTGGGTGTCCGGGTTGCCGGCGGTGGCCACGAGCGCTGCCCGCCCGTCGCCGTCGATCCCCAGGAACGCCTGGGCAGCACCGGCGGCACCGCAGGCGTCGATGGCGATCTGCAGGTCGCCGTCGGTGCCGTTCTTGAACCCGATCGGCATGGACAGGCCGGACGCGAGCTGACGGTGGATCTGGCTTTCGGTGGTGCGTGCCCCGATGGCGCCCCAGGAGATCAGGTCAGCCATGTACTGGGGGCTGATGGGTTCCAGGAATTCGGTGGCCGTGGGCAGCCCCAGTGAGGTGATCTGGTGCAGGAACTGCCGGGCGGCGCTGAGCCCGGTGGCCATGTCGTGGCTGCCGTCCAAGCGTGGATCGTTGATCAGGCCCTTCCAGCCCACGGTGGTGCGCGGCTTCTCGAAGTAGGCCCGCATGACAATCAGCAGGTCTTCCTTGTGCTTCTCCGCCTGGCTCACCAGCCGGCGGGCGTATTCCAGTCCGGCCTTCGGATCGTGGATGGAGCATGGGCCCACAATGACCAGCAGCCGGTCATCCACACCGTCCATGATGGCGCGGACTTCATCCCTCCCCCGCTCGACGACGTCCGTCACCCGGGCATCCAGCGGCAGCTCGCCAATGAGCTCCTGGGGCGTGGGCAATGCCGTGAATTCGCTGACGCGCAGGTTGGATGTGGATTTACCGGCTTGTGGCGTGGATGTGCCGGCGGTGGCGGCTGGTGCTGTGCTCATGTTCGGGTCCTGTTCCAGATGGGAAGCGGGCCCAGATCAGAACCCGCCGGAGAAATGGCGAAGGGCAGAGAATGATCTCTGCCCTGTTAGCTCTGAAGGAAAGTTGGATGCGTGTCAGTTAGACGCGGGCCCCTCCAGAGCCAACGAAAAATACGCATACCAACGGTTAGTCATAGCCAAGACCATAGCGTGGGCGCTAGCCTGCTCGCAAACCGTGAGCTTCACATTGGGCCCTGCTGTGCGGGAAGGACTGCTGATTTGCTGAAGGTGGATTACAAGAAGGAGCTGAAGCACCTGTATTCGGCTCCCCGCGAGCCGACGATGGTGGACGTGCCCGGGATGGCGTTCCTGATGATCGACGGCCACGGCGATCCCAACACCGCCCCCCGGGTATGCCGCTGCCGTCCAGGCGCTTTATGCCGTGGCGTACACGGCAAAGTTCGCGATCCGCCGGGCGCCGGAGGAAATCGACTTCAGCGTGATGCCCTTGGAGGGGCTGTGGTGGGTGCAGGACATGGCCACCTTTTCGGTCACGAACAAGCAGGACTGGAATTGGACCCTCATGATCATGCAGCCTGCGGCGGTCACGGCCACGCTGTTCCAGGAGGCGGCTGAAGCTGCCATGCGGAAGAAGCCCGAGCTGACATCGATGGACAGGATGCGCCTGGAACACTTCAGGGAGGGACCGGCTGCACAGGTACTTCATATCGGCCCCTATTCCGAAGAAGGGCCCGTTATCGAGCGCCTGCATGACTTCATCGCCGATCACGGCTGTGTGCGCTCCGGAACCCACCACGAGATCTACCTCAGTGATGCCCGTCGAACCGCTCCCGAAAAGTTGAAGACCATCATTCGGCAGCCGCTAACGGAGGCAGCGGCTACCCAATAAGCTTCCGCAGGAACTGCAGCTGCTTGATCCAGTGGTGCTCCTGGCCGCCCTCGTGGTTGTTGAACCGGTACACCTCGATCTCCTTGGCCGCCCCGGTGCCCGACGTTCCGGCGGTCCCGGAACCGTAGGCGTTGAAGCTGGCGAACACGGTCGAGGGCGGGCAGATGTCGTCCATCTGCGCCGCCGAATACAGTGCCGGAACCGTGGCCGCCCGGGCCAGGTTGACGCCGTCGAAATAGTTCAGCACGGCGAGCATGGGCTCGTACCGGTCCCGGTGCCGGCCCAGAAAGGCCGCAATCTCCGGATACGGGCCCCGCGGCGTGATGTCGATGGCGCGGGGAAAGTCCTGCAGGAACGGGACGTCCGGCAGCGCGGCGATGACGCCGTCGAGCCGTCCGGCAACCAGCCCCGCGACCGCCACCACTATGCCGCCACCCTGGCTGACTCCGGCCAACACCACCCGCGAAGCATCCACCTCCGGGTGCGCCTGGGCCGCTTCCACCGCACGGAAGGCGTCCACGTAGACTCTGCGGTAGTAGTAGTCCTCACGGCTCCCTGCTCCCCTGGTCATCAGCCCCGCGTGGGCCACCTCCCCGGCGGTCGGGTGCGGGTCCGCCGTCTCCCCAAGCGTCCCGCCGTAGCCTTGGCCGCGGGTGTCCATGATGAAGTGCGCGTAGCCCGCCTGCGCCCATTTGGTGTCCTGGTTGACCAGTCCGCGCCCTCCTGAATAGCCCACATAATTCACGACGACGGGGAGCCGGGTTCCGGCCGGACGGTTCGCCGGGAGGTGCAGCCAGCCCTTGATCGGGGACCCGCCGAAGCCGGCGAACGTGACGTCGAAGGTGTCGATGACCGACAGGTAGTTCTCCACGGGCTCGAAAGTTGCAGCGAGGGGAAACGTCCGGGCCTCATCTATGGTCGAGTCCCAGAAGGCCTGGAAGTCGGCCGGCTGCGTGATGCTGGATGTGTAGCCTCGGAGCTGGCCAAGGGGAAGGTCAAAGAGGGGCATCGGGCTGTCCGGTTCTGTCGGTTTCTTGAACGTTGGTGGGTTGGCGGGGTACGGGGACTGTTGGCGATCCTATGTCACGAGGGCAGGGCTGCACCGTCGAATGAGCCCTCGAATGAAGCCACGTTCAGAACTGTTGCCTGCCGGGGCTCCAGATGAACTTCCTGGACGCGCGCGCCGTAACGGACGAGGACCCGCCGCTGCAGCGGCGAGGTGAGCGTCGCCGCCGTCAGCAGGCCGTCCCTCCACTCCAGGTCCACTTCAACGCCCGGACGTGCGCGCAGGCGGCTGGCGGCGCCGTCGGACAGTTCAACCGGCAGCGCCGGCAGCAGTTCAATCTCCTGCAGGCTGCCCTGTGTCCGGTGGCTTTGCAGCAGACACTCCGCGAGGCCCGCCACAAAGCCAAAGTTGCCGTCGATCTGGAACGGAGGGTGCGCGCCGAAGAGGTTGGGGTACAGGCCCCCGCCGTGGCCGCCGCGGTCAGTGGTCATGTCCCGGAAATAGAGCCGGAACAGGTCGCTGACTTTCCCCGGCTGGCGGAGCCGCGCCCGGAGCAGGATCTTCCATGCCAGGGACCACCCGGTGGAGTCGTCGCCGCGGCCGTCCAGGCTGGCGCTGACTGCGGCCTCGAGCCCGGGGCTCAGCGGGGTGTCGCCGGGGTAGGCCAGATAGAGGTGACTCACGTGGCGGTGCTCCGGCTCCCACTCCTCCGGATCTGCCAGCCATTCGCGGAGCCTGCCGTTCCGGCCGGGCATGGGCTCCGGAAGCCGCGGCAGAGCTGCCCGGGCCTCGGCCACCACGGAGTCCTCTTCCATGCCCAGCTCCTCCGCGAGGGAGCACAACATCCGGAACACGTCATTGATCAACGTGAGGTCCAGGGTGGAGGACAGGGCCGCGGCTGCAGGGCTGCCTGGCTGGTCCGGGCCGGCGCTCCCTACGGCGAAGTTGTTCTCCGGCGAGGTGGACGGGCTGGTGCCCAAAGTTCCGTCCGGGAATTCCATCATCAGGTCCAGGGCCAATTCCGCGGCGCCCCGGATGGCAGGCCAGGCGGCCTCCCGCGCAAAGCCCGCTGTCCCGGCAACGGCAACGGCATCGGCAGAGGCGTCGGCCCGTCCGCTGCCGGCCGGATCAGAGAACCGAAGGTGTTCCCACAGATGCCGGACCAGCCACAGACCGGCCATGGGCCAGAAGGACCATTCCGGCGAATGGGTTCCATCCCCTACTGGCTTGCTGTAGCCCCAGATGTCCGAGTTGTGGTGCACCGCCCAGCCGCGGGCGCCGTAATACTCCTGCGCCGTGGCGGCGCCGGTCTCTTGCAGTGCTTCGATAAGCGCGAACAGCGGCTCCGCGCATTCGGCAAGGCCCGTTGGCTCCGCACCCCAATAGTTCATCTCCAGGTTGATGTTGGTGGTGAAGTTGGAGCTCCAGGGAGCTGGCAGTTTGTCGTTCCAGATGCCCTGCAGGTTCGCTGGCGTGCCTCGCCAGGCAGTGCCTTTCCGTGAGCCGGGCGGCCCGGTCCGCGAACTGGAAATCAGCAGGTACCGGCCGTAGTTGAACAGCAGCGCCGCCAGCCCGGGGTCGGCGGCAAGCGGTCCGTCCGGATGCGCATTGGCGGCCCGCAGGCGGTGGCCCGTGTTGGTCCCTGTCCACGCCGGCACGTCCAGGCTGATACGGGAGCTGTCATAGAGCCGCCCATGGCTGTCCTCATGGCGGGCCAGGAGTGCGCCACGCCCGGCCGCCATGGCGGCGTCGAGGGTTTCGCGTGCTGCGGCGACAGCGTCTGATGCCGTGCCCTCCGGTTGCTGGCCCAGACCCATAAAGGTTGTCTCTGTGGTCACGTAAATGACGGCGTGCCGGACGCCTGTGGCGGCCAGGCCGTCGTCGTCTGTGTTGCCTGCAAGTGCGGCACTGTCTGCAACTGCGGCGGTGCCGTTGTGCTTCCATGCGACCACAACGGCCCCTTGGAGACTGAGGGCATCGTCGTCCGAGTACTGCACCAGGCCGCCGTCGTGGGAAGGAGCGACGTCGGAGGGCATCTTCAGTTCCAGGGCCGCCAGCACCGGGCTGCTGGAACGGCGGAGGATCCGCAGCTGCGAGTCCAGGCGGAGGGCGAGGTCAAGGCCGCCGGGCGCGTCCGTTTCCACCGAGATGACCATGACGGAGGGATCGTGGCTCGCGAAGGCGTCCACCCGGACCGTGTGGCCGTCCACCTGGTAGGTCGTGGAGTTGACGGCGCGGGTGAGGTCAAGGGTGCGGCGGTAGGCCTTGGGCGGGTTGCCGGTGTGCGTGTCTGTCTCTGGAGCAGATCCGGGCACATCCGAATGGGCCACCGTCAGGAACAGGTCAGCAAACGGCAGATATGACTGCGAGTGGCGGTGCTGGAGTTCCTTCAGCGTTTCGTGTGCGGCCGTAAAGTGGCCTGCGCTGATCTGCCGGCGGCTGGTGGCAAGGATCCGGTCCGCCCGCTCCCGGCTGAAGACCGGTTCGAGGGCCTCGCTGTGTGGCGAGCCGGACCAGGCGGAGCCGTCATTGAGCTGGAACCGGTGCTCCAGCGTGCCAACAGGAGCTGAGTCCCCGGCGAGCGGCCGGCCGCCAAACACCATGGCCCCCAAGCGTCCGTTCCCCAGCGGCAGGGCTTCAAGCCAATCGGCGGCCGGGGCATCGTAGACGAGAGTGTGTTCTGCACGCATGGGACTAAATCCTAGGGGAAAACATCGGATGATTACAGGGTCTAAGAGCGCCGGATCCCCTTACCCACCCAGCTCCTGTTGCGCGAACTGGCAGATAATGCCCTCATTGCGGAGGATTGAGGGCATTACCTGCCAGTTCGCGCCAAGGTGGGGACTGGAATGGTCCGACCTATCGGGCAAACTTAGAGCCGGGAAAGCGCCGGTGTGAAGTGCTGCAACGCGCTGCTGCCGCCCGCCAGGCTCCGCAACTCCGCCAGGCCGCCGCTGACCTGGCCGGCGGCCCTGGCTTGCACCAGGACGTTGCCCAGGGCAGTGGCCTCGACCGGTCCTGCCACCACTCGTTTGCCGGTGGCATCCGCTGTGAGCTGGCAGAGGAGCCCGTTCTGCGAGCCGCCGCCCACCACGTGCACCACGTCTACGGAATGGTCCGCGAGGCGCTCCGCCGCCGTGATGGCTTTGGCGTAGCCGGCAGCCAGGCTGTCCATGATGCAGCGGGTGATAGCCGCGGGGTCATCCGCGAGCAGCTCCCCTGTCCCTCGCACCGCGGCCCGGATCCGTTCAGGCATGTTGTCGGGGGCGATGAAGTAGGAATCATCCGGGTTGATCTTCGGCCCGCCCGGAGGCAGGGCCGCGGCGGCCGTGAGCAGCGCCGTGAGTTCCGTGGTGAATCCTTCCGCTGCCCAGGTCCGCTGGCATTCGCTGAGCAACCAGAGCCCGCCCATGTTGCGCAGGTAGCGGATAGTGCCATCCACGCCGCGTTCGTTGGTGAAGTTCGCCTCCCGGCTGGCATCGGTGAGCACCGGGTGCCGGAGCTCGAGACCAACCAGGGACCACGTTCCGGAGGAGATGTAGGCGAAGTTCTCTTCCTGTGCGGGCACGGCGGCGACGGCGGACGCTGTGTCGTGCGATCCGACAGCCACCACCTTGGTGCTGGCCGGAAGTCCCACGCGGGCAGCGATCTCCGGCAGCAGCGTGCCCACCGTATCGCCCGGCTGGATCAGGGGCGGGAACAGCTTCCTGGGCAGGCCCAGCGCAGTCAGGAACCCGGTGGCCCACTCCCCCGCCACGGCATCAAACAGCCCGGTGGTGGAGGCGTTGGTCGCTTCGGTGCGCCGGATGCCGGTGAGCAGGAAGGCGATGAGGTCCGGGATGAGCAGCGCCTGCACGCCGTTCAATGCCCGCTCGGTGGCCAGCTGGTAGACCGTGTTGAACTGCAGGAACTGCAGCCCGGTGGTGGCATATAGCCGGGCCGGGTCCAGCTTCTGGTGGACAGGGGCGACGGCGGCGTGGTTGCGGTCATCGCGGTAGCTGAACGGTTGGGCCACCAGCTCCCCGGCGGCATTGACCAGACCGTAGTCCACCGCCCAGGTGTCGATCCCGATGCTGGTGATTTCCTCGTCCTGGACAGCGGCTACGGTGGCTGCAGCCGACAGGCCCGCGAGCACCTCATCGAACAGGGCGTCGAAATCCCAGCGGAGGCCGCCGTCGAGCTCCACTACCCCGTTGGGAAAGCGGTGCACCACCTCGAGCTCGACGCGCCGGTCCTTGCCGGGACCGTCCTTGATCCGGCCGAGGATCACCCGGCCGGAGGAGGCGCCGATATCGACGGCGGCAAAAACACCGCGGGCGGGCGTACCGCCGCCGGCACTTTCCTTTGCATGGTGTGCCGTTGTGTTCATCGCAGGAAGGCTGCGGCCACACCGGCGTCCACGGGGATGTGCAGGCCGGTGGTGTGGGACAGTTCGTTGCTGGTGAGGACGGCGGCGGCGTTGGCCACGTGCTCGGGCAGGACTTCGCGCTTGAGCAGGGTGCGCTGGGCGTAGTACTCGCCCAGCTTCTCCTCGTCCACGCCGTAGACCGCGGCGCGCTTGGCGCCCCAGCCGCCGGCGAAGATGCCGGAGCCGCGGACCACGCCGTCGGGGTTAATCCCGTTGACGCGGATCCCGTGCTCACCGAGTTCGGCAGCGAGCAGCCGGACCTGGTGTGCCTGGTCGGCCTTGGTGGCCGAGTACGCGATGTTGTTCGGACCGGCGAACACCGAGTTCTTTGAGGAGATGTAGATGATGTCCCCGCCCAGGCCCTGGTCGATCATGACCTTCGCAGCGGCCTTGGACACCAGGAAGGAGCCCTTGGCCATGACATTGTGCTGGAGGTCCCAGTCCTTTTCGGTGGTCTCCAGCAGCGGCTTGGAGATCGAAAGGCCAGCGTTGTTGACCACCAGGTCCAGCCCGCCGAACGCGAGCACGGCTTCCTGGATGGCGGCCGCGATCTGCGCTTCGTTGGTGACATCGGCCTGGACACCGATGGCGACGTCGGGCCCGCCCAGTTCCGTGGCGACGGCCTGGGCGTTCTCCAGGTTCAGGTCGGCAATCACTACGCATGCGCCGTCGGACGCCAACCGGGTGGCGATGGCCTTGCCGATCCCCGACGCCGCTCCGGTCACCAAGGCGATGCGGGTGGCGTGGGATTTGGGCTTGGGCATGCGGGCCAGCTTGGCTTCCTCCAAGGCCCAGTACTCGATCCGGAATTTCTCGGATTCCTCGATCGGGGCGTAGCTGGAGATCGCCTCGGCGCCGCGCATGACGTTGATGGCGTTGAGGTAGAACTCGCCGGCAACCCGGGCGGTCTGCTTGTTCGCGCCGAAGGAAAACATGCCCACCCCCGGGACCAGGACGATCGCCGGGTCCGCGCCGCGCAAGGCGGGGCTGTCCTGGTCCGCGTGGCGACCATAGTAGGCCTGGTAGTCCGCCCGGTAGTCCGCGTGCAGCTCCTGCAGCCGGGCGATGGAGTCCGCCACGGACGCATCGGCGGGAAGGTCCACAATGAGGGGCTTGACCTTGGTCCGCAGGAAATGGTCCGGGCACGAGGTACCCAGCGCGCCAAGGCGCGGATGTTCGGCGGCTTCGAGGAAGTCAAGGACGACGGCGTCATCACTGAAATGCCCCAGGACCGGCTTGTCCGTGGACGCGAGGCCACGGATCACCGGTGCCAGCGCGGCGGCTTTGGCCTTCCGCTCCGCCTCCGGCAGCGCACCATAGCCGGGCAGCTTGGCGCCGAAGGGCTCTGCCTTGCCGTTGTCCGCGATGTATTTTTCGGCCTGTTCGATGATCCACAGCGAGTTTTGCTCTGCTTCTTCGGACGTGGCGCCCCAGGCGGTGATGCCGTGGCCGCCCAGGATGGTGCCGATGGCCTGCGGGTTGGCGTCCTTGATTGCGGCAATGTCCAGGCCCAGCTGGAACCCGGGGCGGCGCCACGGCACCCACACCACCTTGTTGCCGAAAATCTTGGTAGTCAGGGATTCCCCGTCCACCGCGGTGGCGATGGCGATCCCGGAGTCCGGGTGCAGGTGGTCCACATGCGCAGCGTCCACCAGGCCATGCATTGCGGTGTCAATCGACGGCGCGGCGCCGCCCTTCCCGTGCAGGCAGTAATCAAAGGCGGCCACCATCTCGTCTTCCCGCTCAACCCCCGGGTAGACGTTCTTCAGCGCGTTCAACCGGTCCAGGCGCAGCACCGCGAGATTCTCAGCCTTCAGCGTGCCCAGGTCCCCGCCGGAGCCCTTGACCCACAACAGCTGGACATCCTCCCCCGTGACCGGGTCTTGCTCCGTGCCCTTGGCCGAGGTGTTGCCCCCGGCAAAGTTGGTGTTCCGCTTGTCAGCGCCGAGGCGGTTGGAACGGGAAATCAGTTCCGCAACAGTCTTATTGCCTGTGCTCTTCATGTCTGTGTTCTGCATGTTCATGCCTATGCGCCCCATCCGGCTTGCTGGCCGCCGACGCGGTCCTCGTTGATCTGTTTCTGGTAGCCGCTGGCCTTGAAGGCGGCCATCGGGTCCGCGGGCAGGCCGCGGGCTTCACGCCATTCGGCCAGGATGGGCCGGACGTCGGTGTAGAAGGCATCGTTGAAGATGCCGTTGGCGGCCAGGACATCGCCGGCGCGCTGGGCCTCGGCCAGGGCCTCGGTATCCACCAGCAGGGCCCGTGCGGTCATTTCCTGCACATTCAGGACCGAGCGGATCTGGCCCGGGATCTTCTCTTCCAGGTTGTGGCACTGGTCCAGCATGAGCGCCACGCCGGAGCCCTTGCCATAGCCGCCGCCGCGGATGACCTCGTACATGATCCGGAACAGCTGGAACGGATCGGCCGCGCCCACAATCAGGTCATCATCCGCGTAGAAGCGGGAGTTGAAGTCAAAGGAGCCCAGCTTGCCCAGGCGCAGCAGCTGCATCACGATGAACTCGATGTTCGTGCCCGGGGCGTGGTGGCCCGTGTCCAGGCAGACCATGGCCTTCTCCCCCAGCGCCAGGGTCTGCGCGTAGGAGGTGCCCCAGTCCGGAACATCGGTGTGGTAGAAAGCCGGCTCGAAGAATTTGTACTCCAACACCAGGCGCTGCGCGTCGCCCAGCGCCTCGTAGATCTCCTGCAGGGACTCGGCCAGGCGGTCCTGGCGGCCGCGGATATCGTCCTGGCCGGGGTAGTTGGTGCCGTCGGCGAGCCAGATCTTCAGATCCTGCGATCCCGTGGCGTGCATGATCCCGATGCAGTCCAGGTGGTGGGCGATGGCCCGGCGCCGCACAGCCTCGTTGGAGGAGGTCAGGGAGCCGAACTTGTACTCGTCATCTTGAAAGGTGTTGGAGTTAATCGTGCCCAGGCCCACGCCCAGGCCCGCCGCATACTCCTTCAGCGCCGCGTAGTCATCCACCCTGTCCCACGGAATATGCAGAGCAACAGTGGGGGCCAGGCCGGTCAGCTCATGCACCTTCGCCGCGTCCGCAATCTTCTCCTGCACCGTCCGGGGCGTCCCCGCAGTGCCGAATACCCTAAAGCGCGTGCCTGAATTTCCATACGCCCACGAAGGGACCTCGATGGCAAGCTCCCCGAGCCTGCCCAGCGCCGTTGCTACGTCATTCATGATGGTTCTTTCCGGTCTCTTGTGTTGCTCTGGTCTGGTTGCCTACTGCAGGCTGCTGCTGGAGCCCTTAAATCTCAGCCGGTGTGGTTCAGCCCGCTGGTCCGGCCTGAGCCGGCGGCCGCCCGGGCGAGCTGGTCATCAAGGTTGAAGACTTCCTCGAGAACCCGAAACCCTTCATCGGGTGCCTGGTCCGGGTTTTCGGCGTTGTCAAAAAGGGAGGCCATCTCCGCCTGCCAACGGGCGTTAACGTCGGCCAGGGCCATCCTTGCGCGGACGGCGTCGAAATCGTCGCATTCGAGATAGCCGATGAGGAGGCCGTCAGACCCGAGGAACAGCGAATAGTTGTTCCAGCCTGCATCCTTGAGCGCACGGAGCATCTCAGGCCACACGGCCGCGTGCCGCCGTCGGTATTCATCGATCAGCGCTGGCTGGACCGAGGAGCGGAAACACACCCTCATCTGGGACTCTCTTGAACTTTCACTTCTTTGAATCGTTTCATTGTTACGATTCAAAGTACTCTTGAACTTGAGTAGGTGTCAAGCGATTCCCGGACCATGGTCTGATGAGCTTCCGGGAACGTACTGCACACGGCATAGAGGCACGGAGAAACATGAATCGTTCAGCCAGCATTAAGGACGTCGCCAACCACGCCAGCGTGGCCGTGGGCACGGTGTCCAACGTCCTGAACTACCCGGACAGGGTGTCCCAGCGGACCAAGGAGCGCGTGCTGCGGGCCATCGAGGAGCTGGGTTTCATCCGCAACGATGCTGCCCGTCAGTTGCGCGCGGGCCAAAGCCGGACCATCGGCCTGATTGTCCTGGATGTGGGGAACCCGTTCTTCACCTCGGTGGTGCGTGCCGCCGAGGACGCCGCTGCGCTCCATGGCAGCGCCGTGCTCCTCGGAGACAGCGGGCACAACGCCGGCCGCGAAGCCAACTACATCGATCTGTTCCAGGAGCAGCGCGTGCAGGGCCTGCTCATCTCCCCCGTCGGCGACGTCACCGAGCGGCTCGACCAGCTCCGCGAACGAGGTGTTCCCACTGTCCTGGTGGACCGGCTCGCTGATGAGAGCCAGTACAGTTCCGTATCCGTTGACGACGACGCCGGCGGTTACCTGGCGGCCCGGCACCTGCTGGACACCAGGCGCCGTCGGCTCGCCTTTGTGGGCGGCCCCACGTCCATCCGGCAGGTGGCAGACCGCCTGCAGGGCGCCCGGCGTGCCGTGAAGGAGGAAGAAGACGCCACGTTGGAGGTGCTGGATTCGGACGGGCAGACCGTCCTGGCTGGCCGGAGCGTGGGCAACATGCTGGTGGAACGTGGCCGCACAGAACTCCCGGATGGCATCTTCTGCGCCAACGACCTCCTGGCCCTGGGTGTCATGCAGTCGCTCACCATGACGCATACGCTCAGAATCCCCGAGGACATCGCGCTGATTGGCTACGACGACATCGACTTTGCCGTCTCTGCCGTGGTGCCGCTTTCCTCGATCCGTCAGCCCACCGAGGCTATTGGACGGACCGCCATTGAGCTGCTGACGGAAGAAGTGGAAGCGGAGAACCCCAAGCACCGGGCCGTGATCTTCACTCCGGAGCTGGTGGTGCGCCAGAGCACCGGGCGAGCCTAGAACCCAGTGCTCAGAGGCTCGCGGAGCGGAGGGACTCCAGTGAGTTGTTTGAGCTCCGGGAGACTAACTACAGTGAACGGGCCTGCAGGATTGAGAAGAACGCCAACAGTTCCTGGACCTGCCCACCTCTTTGGAACCGGGACGGCCCATTAGCCCCTTACTTAAGGAACCGCGGAGTTTCCTAAGAAACCGTTGAGATAGAGAATCACAAAGGCAGCCACGAAAAGCAGCGTGATAACTGGCAGTTGCCACTCCTTCATCGCTTGTTCATCCACGGCCCCATATGGGCAAGGGTACGTTAGCCCGGCTGGCCGGCTCTTCATCATGACCGCGACCTACACTTTCGACGTCTTTACCAGCCTCGACGGGCTTCGGCGCCCAGAGCGGCAAATGGGGCGGTACTGGGGCAAACAAGGCCCCGAACTGCTCGACCACCGCCTCGCCCTGTACGACCAGAAGCAGCGGATGGTCTTCTTGACCAACACGTACCGGGGGCACGCGCAGATGCTGGCGACATGCCGACCGGTCCCACGGCCACCCTGGTCACGCGGCTTGCTGATCACCTCCCGATTCGTCGGGTCGTTCGACGAGTTTGCCGTTCATGAACCTCGCGCCAGAGCGGACAGGGCGACCAGGTGGTCCGTTCCACCGAACGCGAAGCTTGCTACCGTCGTCGTGCCTTACGTCTATAAGCTGCTGTTCGCTGAGGCTTCTACGTGCCACCGGAGGCATGTTTCACTGGCGGCCACAAGAGGCGCCGCATAAACTTGGATGGGTCACGTGGCGAACTTGGTTTGCGTGTTAAGCGTGCTTCGGAACGGAGAGCCATGCTCAAGATCCTGATGTGCAAACTGAACTTGCGCCACGTTTGGCACATAGAATCCACAGAGGATGGCAGCGGCCGCTATAGGCGCTGCACGCGTTGCGGTAAGTACGACCGCGGCAGGGATGGGAGTGGCTTTATGCACTGACTTTATGCGCTGAACAGCCCCGACGTTGCCAGATCCACGCACACCGTGGACTCCGGGCCGTCTAGTGGGCGCGGGCCAGCATTCCATCTAGCTTAGAGGCCTGAGGAAACGTCGTTCGAGGCGCCCTGATTTTACGTCCCGCTTCAGCTCTTCAGTAGCGACAAAACCGGATCTCTCGTAAACATGGATAGCACGGTCATTATCATTAATGACCCACAGTTCAAGGGCCTGCTGGCCAATCTTTCGCGCATGATCCTCGGCGCTGAGGAGCAAACGCCTCCCAATGCCTCGGCCCCACATCTCGGGGGCAACACCAAGATAGAAGATCTCCAGGGTCCGCTCACGGGGTGCAAACAGAATAAAGCCCACAGAAGAGCCACTGCGCTGAGCAAGTAGCAGCACCGCCCCATCAAGGTCGAGGCGGCTCCGGATGCCCGGCATGGTTTCTTCAACCGTGGCCGGATTTGAATTCCGGTCACGGTATGCCTTTGCATGTACCCAAATCGCTGCCGACTCCCTGACGCCTGCAACTCCATGGTCAGCAACCACGGAAACAGGATCATCAGCTATTGCCAACGGATCCTCCTAACGAAGTCTGGCCCTGGTTCAACAGCCTGAGAATCATCGTCGCGATCTGAGTCACGCCCAAACCGTCAGTCTCAATAATGTGATCCGCGGGCGTCGACTGAGCGGCAAAGTAGCGATGCTCATAGAATGCGTCGATAGCTGGACGGGCTGTATCAAGGGCGAACCGTTCGCGCCAGACCGTCGCACTCGCCCGGAGTTGTACCGTGAAGGTTTCCCAATTCAGTGGAGCCAGATCTGCAACCAGTCTATGAAACTCCCCGCTTTGGTAGACCCAGGTCACGATCACGACGTCGACGCCGGCAGCATCCGCGTTTGCCAGCACGGCCTGGAGGTTTCTCTGGACCATCAGTTTTGTTCGGTCATCCACCCGCCAGGGTTGGTGTTGCCACAGCGCGTCGACGTCGATCCATTGAACCAACGGGTCACCGCCCGCCATCAATCCGAGGAGTGCTCTCGCCACGCTGGTCTTTCCAACTCCAGGAGCCCCACCCAACATCACTAAGCGCATTTCGCCAATCGTAATGGAATTGGACGAGCGACTCGCATCATGAACGAAGAGTTCTGATTGGTGCGATCAGAAGAACTGGTCGAGGAGCCGATAGAACGTGACTCGGTCGGTGTCGACCTGGTCCGCGCCATAGCGGGTGAGGTAACGATCGGCGTGGAGAACGCCGTACTGGGGGTTCAGGGTACTGGTGATACTACGGGAGGCTAGGGCGAGGTCGGCGTAACGGTCGGCGCGCCCAAGGCGGCCGACGTCGATGAGCCCTGTAACCGCGAGAGTGTCAGGGTCGAGCAGTACGTTCGGCAGGCAGAGATCCCCGTGGCAGACGACTAGATCTTCGAAGGTGGGCACAGTGGCGTGAGCATCTTCGAGAAGCTGCTGCGGTGTCCAACCCTCATAGGCGGGGTCCAGCCGTTCGAGATCAACCAGATGCAGCCGGGCTGCGTGCTCAGCGGCAGGCACGGTGACGGCGAGACTCCGGTCGTAAGGACAGTCATCGATCGGTAGGCCGTGCAGGGTGAGGGTGACATCGGCCAGGGCGTCTATCACGTAAGTCCGCTGGTCGGCCGGCCAGTGTTCAGCGGCCGACCGCCCTGGTACGGCCGTTGTGACCAACCAAGCGCAGTCGTCGGAGGGGTCGTATTCGACAACCTCGGGGGCGGGAATTCCGGCCTTGGCAAGCCAGCCCAGCCGGTCGGACTCGGCGGCCAAATGATATCCAGTGTCGAGATGTGCAGTCACGCGGGCTACCTTCACATACAGGTCGCTGGCTCCTCCCAGCCTGTAAACCAGCGCGCCAGAGCAGCCGGTGCTGACCGGACTCCACTCGTGGCGGGAGTACCGTCGCCGAAGTGCCTTAACCTGCTGCTGAGTCATTCCTCGATACTAAAGGTCAGCCCAGGATCCCAGCCCCCGTGCGGAGTCGCCCTAAATCAACCGCTTTTTGGCTCTAGTTCCTGACAGCTACTGTCCGGCAGTGAGCTGGACCTAGCGAACGACGAGGACGGGCCGTGGGCTGTTTAGCCAACTCGAACTCCTCATTTCAGGGATGACGGATCCTTCACCCGAGCCATAGTGTCAGCACCGATTATCTGAGAGTGTGGCGTAATGACCGTTCACGGCAACACGCAGCAGGCGTGGGAATCAGCGTCGCAGAAGCACATCCACGAGTACAACGAGCTGCTCGACGAGGCGAAGTACGCCCGTCTGCTC
Source organism: Arthrobacter pascens (assembly GCF_030815585.1). Lineage (NCBI taxonomy): Bacteria > Bacillati > Actinomycetota > Actinomycetes > Micrococcales > Micrococcaceae > Arthrobacter > Arthrobacter pascens. The sequence continues at coordinate 570,770 of NZ_JAUSWY010000001.1, read as the reverse complement.
CCCCTCGAGGAAGCCGTCCTCCGCGACATCGTCGTCGACGCCGACGTGGTGCACCCGATGAGCGGCCACGGCATCGACGACGTCGCGCTGATACACCTTGGCGCCGGCAGCGTCACCGGTGTCGACTACAGCCCCACGGCCGCATCCGCAGCGCAGCGCCGGGCAGACGAACTAGGCGTCGACTGCAGGTATGTGACCGCGACGCTGCCTGCGAGTGGACTCATCGATAATTCGGCCGACCTCGTCTACACCGGCAAGGGTGCGCTGATCTGGGTCGACGATCTGGAGGCATGGCTGACCGAGATGCGCCGCCTGTTGCGCCCAGGAGGCCACCTCTTCATCTACGAAGCGCACCCCCTGACGCCACTGTGGAGTTGGGACCGCGACAAGGTCGAGGTTCGGAGTGACCGTGGGTACTTCGCCCGAAGCCATGTCAATGATTCATTTCCTGCAGGCGGTGCTGTCGAGTACCAGCGAACATTCGCCGAGACGATCATGACGATCACCGGTGCGGGCTTCGAGATCCTGCACCTCGAGGAGCACCCCGAACCGTTCTGGCGGCCCGACGGCATGGACGCAGCCGCTTGGAACGGCCAGGTCCCGAATGCGTTCAGCCTGCTCGCACGGCACAGAGGCTGAGCGAAAGAGACGCTGGTCTTGCAGCGGCAAGGACACGGAACGCTCCCGCAAGTCGACCCGCTAACAGCACAACGGCCCACAGGTTCCTTCAACTCGCTGGTCGGAATGCGAAGGAGCAGTGGTGGCCGTTCCTCGCCGCACTGTCACCGAGAGGCGCACCGTTCCACTTCCTTAGAGCTGGGACACTTCCCGCGGCCGGCACTCCCAGCTCGCAACTGCCATTCTTTAGAACCCGTAGACCGGTCCACGGCGCAGTCCACTGCCGTTCGGGGTGGCGAAACGACCGAGCAAGCGTCAGGTTGCTCGGGCCGACAGCAGTAGGAACATCGGAACACGCCTCCTGCGCGCCAACTCGGCTTCGTCTCCGCCGAATCGGCCGGGTTCCGGTTCGCACTCGCGCATAGCTGTCAGGTTGAATCCTGCACCACTAATTGCACCCACATACTGTTCAGTGGTTCGGTGGAACCAGGTCACTGTGTCGCCCATCCACAAGCGCTCCCGGGCTCCACTCAGGAAGTAGTCATCAACGGTCCAACTTCCCTGCGGTCCTGGCGATGGCTGCACATCCGATGAGGTGATGACGGGGTGAAGGACTGAGAAGCACAGCCTCCCGCCGGGACGCAGTGCGGCATGGCAGGCACGCAGAACGGCGTCCAGGTCCTCAAGATAATGCACGGCCAGCCGCGAAACCGCGAGGTCGATGCTCCTGGCAGGAAGCGACAGCTCCTCCATATTCTGAAGGGCCACTGTCCCCCTAGGGTCCTGGAGTGTTACCTCGGCTCGCGTGACCATCTCCTGGGAACCATCAATACCCAGATAGCTGGTGCATCCCAGTTCAAGGAGCATTGCCCCCAGTGCTGCGTCTCCACAGCCAAGGTCCAGGACATCCAGCCCTGCGACGTCTCCGAGCTCTGCAAGCAGCGCCGGCTCCTCCATGACGAAGTTCGGGCTGGACACTCCGCCGTGGCGATGAGCTCCGTACCGCTCAGCCACGCCGGGACGGTCATAGAACCAGGCCCCACTTTCAGATCTGGGGTAAGTCGCCGAGGATGAGGGGCAATTTTCAGAGCTTGGTTGAGTCACCCTCACAGTCCACCACATGGGCAGACCAACTTCGACGGTACAGCCGCCTGCTCATGCCTAGCAACAGACCCAGGTCCACGGCCTCAAGCCGGGATAGGAGCGCATCGTCGTGGCTGACGAGGATGACCGCACCACGGTAGGACCGGGACGGCTCCCTCTTTGTGATGCTGCGCCACGCAGCATCACAGTTCCTTAGAAACGGGACACCCTTGATGGGACCCTCCCCCTACGGATCGCCTCGGCATGGAAGTGGACGTTGTGCTGCGGCGACATGTGAAAGTTCTGCCACGGAATCCGTTCGATGGTCCTGATACTGCGATGCTAGCCGTGCCGGCCATTGAGAGGCCCTCCCCCACATGGGAATGGCAAAATCTGTTGCCTTCGGGCGGCATCCGGGTTGGCCCCCACAGCTACTTCGCCAGGCGGTACACCCACTAGGCTGCCATACCTTTGCCGCATCCTATGACGACCCTGTGCCGGCTTTTCCGCGACTGGTCACCGAGATACTTGGCTAGCCACATATCTCATGTATAGTAGGTGGCTAGCCACACATTTCGTTTTAGAGGGAGAAGAGACCATGAAAGCTATCCAGTTTGACCAGTTCGGCGGAACCGATGTTCTGCGCGAGGTGGACGTCGAGGTCCCACACCCCGGTCCTGGGCAAGTGCGTGTCCGGGTCAGGGCGGCCGGAGTGAACGCGCTGGACGGGAAGATCCGCTCGGGCGCGCTGCTGGCCGTGTTCCCGACGGCACTGCCCGTAATTCCGGGCTTCGAGGTCTCCGGCACGGTGGACGCAGTGGGCGTCGGCGTGACGGATGTGAGCGTGGGGGACGAGGTCGTTGGGTGGTCGGATACCGGCGCCTACGCCCAGTACGCGCTGGCCACTATCGTCGCCCCCAAGCCGGCCGAACTTGACTGGGAACGCGCGGCATCGCTCCCTGTGGCGGGCGAGGCAGCCGAGCGGGTCTTGAAATTGCTCGGCGTTGAACCCGGGGAGACTTTGCTCGTCCACGGTGCCGCAGGAGCGGTCGGGACCATCGTGGTTCAACTCGCCGCTGCCCGCGGTGTGCATGTCATCGGCACCGCCGGCCCCGGCAACCAGGACTATGTCGCCTCACTCGGTGCCGACGCGACCTTGTACGGGGGTGGGCTGGTCGAGCGGGTGCGGGCTCTTGCTCCCGACGGTGTGGACGCGGTGCTCGACGTCGCAGGGAAGGGGGCGCTCGAGGACTCCATCACCCTGCGCGGTGGCACCGACCGGATTGTCACTCTCGCCGATTTCGGCGCTCACCAGCTCGGGATCACTTTTGCCAACGGTGCCACAGAGCGCTCGGCCAAGCGCCTGGCTGCGCTGGCGCAGGACGCAGCGATCGGAAAGCTCGTCACCACAGTCAACGCCTACCCCCTCACGCAGGCCGCCACGGCCCAGCAAGTCAGCGATACCGGGCACATCCGCGGCAAGCTCGTGCTCACCCTCGCCTGACCACGCCCTGGCTTTCCGCCCCGTGACCATCACCGCACCGAAGGAATACAAACACCCTGACCCGGCGACTTTCTATGGAGGTGGCGCTGTAGGCTACACCGACTACCCGACGCATAGCGGCTGAATGGACAAAACGATGCCGACCCCAAAACTGCACATCCCCACTACCTTCGACCAAGGTCCAGTGAGCTACTCGATCTTCCAACTTGCCCGCGCCCACCGGGGCTACGCCGCCGGCCTGCTCCGACAACTGGATCTGCATCCCGGACAAGAACTGGTGCTCATGCACCTCTTCGACCGGGAGGGCCAGACCCAGTCCGAGCTGCTCGCCAGCGTCGGACTCGACCACTCCACCCTCTCCAAGACCCTGCGCCGCATGCAAGACGCCGGCCTTCTTATCCGCCAGCCTGCCGAACACGACCGGCGCGTGCTCGTCGTCCATCTCACCGAGAAGGGCCGAGCCATGCGTGAGCCGATCACCTCCATGTGGCGGACCTTGGAAGAGACCACGACGCGGAATCTGTCACCACAGCAGGCGGAGTCCATGATGAACGCCGCTGACGCCATCGTTAACGCAATCAACACCCGGACCACAACGGACCGGACGGAAAGTGAGACCTCATGACCACCACCCCATCGACCCTCCCGGTCCTCGTCGTCGGGGCCACCGGCTCCCTCGGGGGCAAGGTCGTCGACGAACTGCTCAAACGCGGCAAGAGCGTTCGCGCTCTGGTCCGTTCAACTACCGACGCTAGCCGCCTGGAGAACAAGGGCGTCGAAATCGCCCGCGGCGACATGCTCGACCTCGACTCGCTCGTCGCCGCCATGCACGGGGCGGATGCCGTCATCACTACCGCCGCCGGATACACCCGCGGCGGCAAGAACGCGCAGGACATCGATACCGTCGGCAACTCCAACCTCGCCGAAGCGGCCCACCGGACCGGTATCCGGCGCTTCGTCCTGACCAGTATCCTGACCAGCGACCAGACACCCAACGTCCCCCACTTCTGGCACAAAAAGGTCGCCGAGGACAAGCTCGAACAGCTTGGAGTCCCGTTCATCGCCCTGCGTCCAGGGGCATTCATCGACCAGGTCGCAAGCATGGGCGGCAACCCGGTCGAAAAAGGCCGAATGATGTGGCCGGGCAAGACATCCGTCCCGCTGACCTTCGTCCACACCTCCGACCTCGCGGCATACCTAGCGGCAGCCGTCGACGCCGATGCCGAAGACGCTGAGCGCATCGACATCGGCTGGGACCGGCCGGTCAGCGTCCTCGAGGTGGCAAACCTTATGGCTGACAGCGCTGGGAAACCGATCAAGGTCCGCGCAGTTCCGTCTGCCGTCACCCGCTCCGTAGGCGCCCTCGCCGGGCGTTTCTGGCCCATAGTGCAGGACATGACGGCGATGTTCGGCTGGTTCGAGACCGGCCGATACGTCGCCGACCCCCGCCGACAGGAGCAGTTGTTCGGGCCCCCTCCCACGGCCGAGGACGCCATCGCCCGCCTCACCAACGAATTGGTCAAACCTAACCACCACATAGGCGTGCCCCAATAATCGACGTCAAAGTCCCAACAGCGCCGGCTGAATTCCTCTTCTGCCCGTCGTTGCGGGCCGTCGCCCTAGTCAGTGGCAGTTGTCGTATCTTGGAAGGAATGTCACTTTGAAAGGAACGAAGCTGCAGGAGCGGGCAGCGGCCCGTACGCAGGAGCTGCCCGGCACGGAGCTGGAACACCCCTTCGGTGAGGACTGGGACGTGTACAAGGTGCGCGGGAAGGTCTTCATGCTGCTCACGGAAGTGACCGGAGAGCCGATCGTGGTGCTAAAGGCGTCCCCCGCAGACAGCAAAGCCTTGCAGCAATCGCACGAACACATCACCCCTGGCTACCACATGAACAAGAAACACTGGATCACACTGTCCGAGGGCAAGGACATAGACCCGCTCCTGGTTGATGATCTCGTGACTGAGTCGTACCTCCTGGTGGTGGAAAACCTTCCGAAGGCGCAGCAGCCAATCGGCCCAAGTCGGTTCGGGCAAGATCGTCCCTGACCCTTACCCAGGTAGAGAGCTGTAACGGGCACACCCCAACATGAGTCGCGCCGGTCCACCGGTGCCACCCCATCTGCAGGCTTGAATCCCTACGTGGGGAACGTCCGTGGGAGACGGTCAATTCAGTTGGTGAGGATACCTACGCCACTACCCCGAGCCAGTAAGCCGGAGCCGCTTTCTCAGATGGACGCGGCCCACTCGGATGAGGATCGTCGCACAGACCTGGGGTGAGTCCGTAGAGCCCATCGGAGGGCGTGGTAGCGGGGATTGTTGGCGATTGCAGTAGAAGCGGAGCATACTCAAGGGACAGCCGCACGAGCTGTTCCGCCGTCCTCCGGTGTCCCCCTCAAAGGGTTGTTGTCAGGGCCCCTTGAGGAACGAGGCCACTCATGGCCGACGAAACACATCTACTGTCCCCAGATCTCGTCATTGACCACTTGCAGGATCTTGTCCTGAAAACCGACGACGTGAAAGAGATGCTGGACGAACTTGCTGAATTCTCCGCCGTCACCTTGGCCGACGCGGCCAATGCCTTCTGCAGCATCACGCTGATTCAGCGAAAGAAACCAGTGACGGTGGCCAGCAGCGCGGAAAGGGCCAGCCTGTTGGATGAAACCCAATACAGTGCCGGCGACGGACCCTGCCTGTCAGCGATCCGCCAACAGGTCGTTGTGCATGTACCCGATTTGACCCACGAGAACCGCTGGCCCGACTACACTGCCGCCGCTCTGGAGGCAGGAGTAGGATCCAGCCTGTCCGTGCCACTGGTCCTTGAGGGGGAAGCGGTAGCCGGCCTCAACCTGTACTCCACCCGACCCCACGGCTTCACCGGTGGGGACATCAGCATGGTCGAAACTTACTCATATCATGCATCAAAAGCACTTCGCCTGGCCGTGCGGATCAGCCAGCTGGCCGAGGCAAGAACCAATCTCATGGCAGCCTTGGAATCCCGGACCACCATCGACCTGGCAACCGGCGCCATCATGGCGCAAAACCGCTGCAGCCAGGAGAGGGCGTTCAAGATCCTGAAAATCGCTTCCAGCACCCGAAACGTCAAACTCCGGGACATCGCCGCATCAGTGGTCGCCTCGCTTTGCCAGGACCCGACCGTCCGGACGCACTTCGACGCGTAAGGACGGGATGGCCTGGCCAACTGTGAGGTCTGAGGTCCTCATAGTGAGCACAAAGCGCAGCCTTTCAGTACTGACGAAAGCCATGACGAATGCCAGGGCCTCGATATCAGTTCTCCTACTCCCCCGCAGAGCAGGGCAGAGGATGCCTCATCACTCGGTTGCGGTTCCTCCACTCGATGTCCTAAACGGCTCCCGATAGTGTCGAATTGGAAAGCCCACCGGTCCCCCATCGGTGGGCTTTCTTGCCGAGGCGCCGCTGCCCCATTTCCTTGGAACACGGGTGTGAGACGCACTGCATACCTTCATCGTCCTAGCGACCGGAAGATCCTCAAATCATCTTGCCCTGCGTCTCAGCGATCCTTTGGGCGAAGTCGTTCAGCGCCGCAGCTACAGCTTCTGGATTGCTCAAGGTGGCGTAATGACCCCCTGGAATTTCCAGCGGTTCGACTCCAAGTCGCTGGTGTACTTGGCGTCTCATGAATGACGCTGGAAAGAACCGGTCGTCACGGCACAGTATTGCTCTGGTGGGGACGGCCGGATGCCGCAGACCAGGCCAGGGCCGTGCCATCCATGCACCTTGCTGGTCGCGCTCCTTGTCACGTGCCAGGCGTGCCAAATCTTCAGGGACTTCATTGAAAAACGCCGCCTGGGGGTCCGGATCTATGGTTTCGCGATGATGACCCGTGTTGGTCCACCAGTCGCCGAATGTTTCGCCCGGTAGTGGGATCATTCCTGCGAGATATACCAGTCCGTCCGATTGGAGCTCGTCGCAAACCAAGGGCGCCGTAAAGCCTCCTAGCGAGTGGCCGACCACGATGGTGTGCTGAACGTCGCCCACCGCTGCAGTTACTGCATGGGCGTAGTCCTCAAGCCCGGCATTCTCGTCTTCGATGGGCAAGTCGATCGCAATGACGTCATGCCCCGATGCCTCAAGCAGCGGTCTGACCAGATGCCAGTCCCATGCGGTGGAACCGCCACCATGAATCAGTATGAAAACCGCCAAAATCCCACCCCAATTCCAAGACATGTACGAACACGTCCACTTTAGCCAACGGCACCCCCGGCCCGGGTCGTCGCGTGAAAGGGCACAGGCCCGAACAACCTACCCGTGCGTGGACTTGCTGCGGCGTTTGGGCCGTGTGGCTCCACCGGCGCCGTCGGGAGAACCGCCCAGGGGACCCTCTCAGTTTTCACTAAGCAGGACACAGAGAACCGTCCCTGAGGGAGGAAGTTGGTTCGTTATCCCGGCTCTGCAATGCCCGCGGACGGCAGGGTTCCCTTACTCGCGTAAAGGTACACCGAGGAATCTATCTAATTGACTTTCAGCCGAAAGAGGCACACAGTGACGTTACGCACCACGTCGTTGGTGATATCCGTTCATGGTGGGGGCTACAGAACGGATTTCTTATTGCTCTCACGCGATGAGCCGATCAGCAGGCTAGAAGCGGGCAACCAGCAAATCGCTGGACCCGCCTTCCGGTCCACAGTGAATGTCGACAGACGCGTCAAGCGCTTCTTCCTGATCCAATACTCATCCTGTCTCTAGCAAATTGGGGTCCCACTCATGGGTTCAATCACCCGCGCCGCACTCGTCCTCGCCTTCTCCGCAGCCCTCGCCGGGAGTACGGCGCTGCCCGCCTCGGCGGATCCGACAACCGCCACCATCCAGGTCACGGGAGGTGCCCTCGCAATCAGCGTTCCTACAGGTGCCAACCTTGGCACCCGGGCGAACACTGTTGGCGGGGGGACTATCAGCGGAGCCTTGGGGCAGGTGCAGGTCAATGATGCGCGCAGCGCCATTGCCGGTTCCGGCTGGGTTGCAAGCGTCATTTCCACCGCTTTCATCCCGTCGCCGCCTGGAACAGCCATTGCTGCCAGCGCTGTAGGCTACACGGCCGGAACTATCGCGAAGGTGGGCACAGCGACCTACATAGCGAATGACCCCGCCAGCCTCGTCGGTGTAGTTCCCGCGGTCACGGCGACCGGGATCACCGGGGACAACTCCGCGACCTGGAACCCGACGATCAGCGTCGCAGTCCCGGGAGGCGCCGCCGCCGCCGTCTACTCGGCAACAATCACCCACTCCCTTCTTTAGGCACCGATTGGGCACGTACTCGCAGGAGGGACGCCCCGCGTTCCTCCCGCACATATGGCAGCGCATCATCATGCGGTTCCTGTTGTGCATTGTCGCCGGCGTCGGTTTGTGCGTAGTTGTCGGGATGCCCGTGGACGCGTCCACGGGCACAGGCCAACTCCCTGCCGCAGGCCTCGGGTTGCGGCTCCTCGACGCCCCATCCGGCGCCGCGAACGATCCGCGGGCACAGCTATACATCGTGGACCACCTCGCCCCTGGAACGGTTATTCAGCGGCGGATCGAGGTTTCGAACGGAGCCGCTTCCTCCACCCCTGTTGTCCTGTATTCTGCCGCCGCCACCGTTGCGGGCGGCTCGTTCCTCGGCGCCCCGGGCGACACGCCTAACGACTTATCCACCTGGACGTCTGTCGATCCGGGCACATCCACGGTCCCGGCCGGCGGAAACGTGACGGCCACTGTAACCATCGCCGTCCCGGCCGACGCAGCTCCAGGGGAGCAGTACGGCGTTGTCTGGGCCGAGGCGCGTGTGGGTCCCGTCAATGGCGGCGGCGTCACTCAAGTCAGCCGCGTCGGTATCCGTCTCTATCTGTCCGTGGGGCCCGGCGGGGCGCCCGCGGCCAACTTCACGGTCGACTCGCTAACGGCCGAGCGCACGGCCGACGGCCGGCCATCTGTGCTTGCCTCCGTCCATAACAACGGCGGCCGGGCACTGGACATGTTCGGAACCCTGGAACTTTCGGGCGGTCCGGGCGGACTCAGCGCGGGCCCGTTCCCCGCCAGCCTTGGCACGACCGTGGCGATCGGTGCCACCGAGTCCGTCACGATTGTCCTAGACAAGCAGGTACCTGCCGGTCCCTGGGAAGCAGAGATCATATTGCATAGCGGACGGCTCGAACGCCGCGCCCAAGCAACCATCACCTTCCCCGACGCCGGGTCATCGCCCCCAGCGGAAACGAAGACCCCCGAATCCGGATGGCTGTACGTTGCCGTCGCGGTGCTGACCGTCCTGCTGCTGGGTACCGCCGCATGGCTCCAATTGCGCTACCGACGCCGGCGCCGCATCACGGCGGAGTACGCCATACGGACCCGTCCAATGGGCGACCAAAACCCTGAACCAGGGCGGACACACTTGGTAGAAGGACAGACCGGCCAACGGTCGTGAACCCGCCAAAGCTCGAACACGCTGTCCTTCTCAGGGAGAAGGGAGCGTCAATTGCCGGGACCTAGAGGTTCTCCACCACGAGGTTCCGGTAGGCGGCCCGGAGCGGTGCCATCTGGCGGAAGCCGAAATAGCCCCGGCCCAGCACATGCTCTGCGGGGTCCGTCCAGTCGAGGACCGGAAGCCCGTTGATGGAGAACTTCACCCGCGGGCCGTCCTTGACCAGTTCCATGCTGTAGAAATCAAGGGCGTCTTCCGTGGGCGGCAGGGGATCAGCGGCCTGGGCCACCAGTTCAAAGCCGGCGCTCTTTCGCAGGTTGCACGTCCGGAAGGCCCGCTCCTCCGCATGCTTGTGCCGGAAATACGAGACGTGGAGGGCATCGATATCTCCCGAGTGGTACTGCGGGTAGTAGCCGGTCCGAGGCGCTAGCCGGGGTGAAAAGATGTCCCGCCCACCGTGTCCCGCTGCTGAAAAGAAAACCATAGCCAGCCCCGGCTCGGCCAGGGGAAGGAACTCCCAGCTGATCCGGATGCAGTCCGGGAACTCCACGGGGCACCAGAAGGTCCAGTGGGCGTGGTCTCCGAGCTGCACGTCGTCCAGCTGTCCCGAGAGTTCCAGCCCGCCGTCATGGCGAGCAAGATTCACGGGACCCTCCGCAACCCAGTCGGCCACGTCTTCCGGTCCAGCAAGCGGGTTGCTGTAGAGCAAATCCGTTCCCGCGCGCGCCCTTCCCACCTAGCGCCGTCCCGGCATCGAGAGTCCCGGCATTGCATCTTCAGCCGTGGCGGGTTCCGCCGGACCGAAGCCCAACAGCGCAAGCTGCCGAGCAACGTGGTCGGCAACCAAGGCGGCCCCGCGCTGGGAAAAGTGCGTGTTGTCAGCCAGTCCGGCCGGCCAGTAGGCATGCTCCCCCGGGCCGAAGTGGCAGAACAGCGACTTGGAGTCCTCAACACCGAGTTTCGTGTACAGGGCACGCGTCCACGCGTTAAGGTCGACGACGGCCAGCTGCAGCTCGAGCGCGATTTCCCGGACCACTTCCGGGTAGTCCTCAAGGGTCTCCTCCAGGACAGCCCGCGCCCCGGTTCCATCCAGGAAGTGCCGGCGCTCCACTGAAGTACAGAGCACCGGGACTGAGCCCCGTGCCCGGACTTCCGCCACCATGGTGCGCAGGTTCGCGGCGTAGCCGGTCCGGGCGGCGAGGTGGACCTTCTTCTGGTCGTTGTGCCCGAACTGGATCAGCACCACGTCCCGCTCCTCCAAAGTCTCCAGGAGCCGGCCCCAGAGCCCTTCTTCGCGGAAGGACTCTGTGCTGGCTCCTCCCTTGGCGAAGTTGTGGACGGCAGCCCAGGTGTACACATGCCTGGGCAGGTGCGCACCCCAGCCGCTCATGGGGTATTCGTAGGTGGGACAGTTGGCCACTGTGGAATCTCCGGCGAGCAGGATTTTCATGCTGTGCTTTCCTTTCTGGGTTGAGGGTGATGGTTGGCTGCCTAGGCGCCCAGGGCCCTCAGCCCTTGACGGAGCCGATCAGCATGCCCTTGGCAAAGTGCTTCTGCAGGAACGGGTAGAAAATCAGGATGGGCAGCGTGGCCACCACAATCACGGCGAACTTGATCCCCTGTTCCGGCGGGATGTAGGCCGGGTCCGCGTTGCCGGTGCCCAGCAGGTCGCTGGCGGCCGTCACCTGGCGCAGGTACATCTGCAGCGTCCATTTGGAGTTGTCGCTCAGGTAGAGCAGCGGTGACATGAAGTCGTTCCAGATGCCCACCGCGTAGAACAGAGCGAACGTTGCCAGCACAGGCTTGGACAGCGGCAGCAGGATCCGCCAGAGGATCCCGATTTCGGTGGCGCCGTCCATCTTGGCGGACTCTTCCAGCTCTGCAGGCAGTTCCTGGAAGAAGTTCTTGATGATGATCAGGCTGAACGGGTTGATGGCCGCCGGCAGGATCAGGGCCCAGTAGTTATTGAGCAGCCCCAAGTCCTTGACCAGCAGGAACGTGGGGATCATGCCGCCGGAGAAGACCATGGCGAACACCACCAGGCTCAGGATCAGCTTGCGACCGCGGAGGTTCCGTTTGGCAAGCGGGTAGGCCATGGTGACGGTGAAGATTAGCTGAACCAGGGTTCCCACCGCAGTGACCAGCACCGTGGTGACCAGCGCCCGGATGAAGGCGGGCGTTGAGAAGATGTACTCGTAGGAGCCCAGGCTGAACTGCTCCGGCCAGACGAAGAACGCGCGCCGGGTGATTTCTGCCTCGGTGGCGAACGATCCCGCAAAGACATAGACGAACGGGAGCAGCGTGATGATGCCGATCAGGGCCAGGAACACGTAGTTGGCGGCATCAAAGATTCGGCCGCCCCGGGTGTTGTGGATTTTCATGGCTTAGAACAGTCCGCTCTGATTGAATCGCTTGGCCAGCCAGTTCGTGCCGAAGATCAGCACGATGCCCACCACGGACTTGAACAGTCCGACGGCGGTGCTGTAGCTGTAGGCGCCCTGGGTGATGCCCACGAAGTACACATAGGTGTCAAAGACGTCCGCCACGCTGCGGTTAAGGGCGTTGGTCATGAGGTAGATCTGCTCGAACCCGGTGTTCAGCATCTGGCCGATCGCCAGGATCAGCATCACGATGATGGTGCTGCGGATGCCGGGCAGCGTGATGTGCCAGACCCTGCGGAAACGGCCGGCGCCGTCGATGATGGCGGCCTCGTACTGGTCCTGGTCCACGGTGGAGAGGGCCGCCAGGAAGATGATGGTGCCCCAGCCCGTGTTCTTCCAGATCTCCTGAAGAACAATGAGCGGCCGGAACCAGTTGGGATCGGACAGGATATCGATGTCGGTTCCCAGCACGCCGTTGATGAACTGGAAGAGCGGCCCGATGTCCAGGGCGAACAGCAGGAAGCTCAGCGACGCCACAATGGTCCAGGACAGGAAGTGGGGGATGTAAACCAGGGTCTGCACAGTGCGCTTGAGGATGCTCAGCCGGACCTCGTTCAGCAGCAGCGCCAGGATGATGGTCAGCGGGAAGGCCACCAGAAGGTTGAGCGCGGCCAGGATGAGGGTGTTGCCCAGCAGCCGCGGGAAGTCGGGGTTGCTGAAGAAGTCCTGGAAATGCTGGAAGCCCACCCATGGGCTCCCGTTGACGCCCAGGAAGGGAACGTACTCCTTGAAGGCAATACTGACCCCATACATGGGGGCGTAACGGAAAACGGCGAAATAGATCACCCCGGGAAGGAGCAGGACGTAGAGCCACTTGTAATGCGCAATATGGACGGAGAGCTTGCCGCGCTTGGTCTTGGGGGCCTTGGCGGGCTTCTTTGCCTTGCCCGACGCCGCGCCGTCGCCGGTTGCGATGTCCGAGGCCAGTGCGTCTGTCAGCTGCGACATTCAGGCCTCCTTTCTGGGTGGTGATGGTCCGCCGCCGGCCGGCCCCGCGCAAAATGCAGGACCGTCCGACGGCGCCGGGGCGGCTGTTACTTGCTGTCCTGCCAGAGCTTGTTGATCTCTTCCTTGACCTTGTTGCCGCCGCTGGTGTCCCACAGCTTGATGGCGTCCTTCAGGCCCTGCTCATCGATCTGGCCTGCCAGGTACTTGATCCGGGCATCTGCCACGATGTTGTCCAGCTGCGCGCCCTTGGCAACGTACGTGGGTGAAACGAAGGCTGCAGCCGGGTTGTAGACGGCGCTCTTGAGGTCCTCCGCCATGACCTCGACGCGCTTGTCGTAGACCTTCTGTTCGTAGTCCGAGGCCTGCTTGACGGGATAGAAGTTGTTGCCCGTGATGTTGGTGCCAAGCTGTGCGTAGCTCTTGATATCCGTTGCCACAGCCTTTCCTTCGGGCGTCTCAGGCTTGATGGCGGCGGCCTTGCCGTCCTCGACGGTGAAGTTCACCCCTTCGATGCCGTTGTTGAAGAGCGTGGCCACGTCCTTCCCGTTCATCGTGTTCAGGAATTCCAGGACGTTCTTCAGGTCCGCTTCGGTCCGGACGCTGGTCTTCGGGATGGCCAGGAAGCCTGAGTAGCCATCCGTGGGGTGGGCATGGAGCTTACCGTCGGGGCCCTTGAGGTTGCCCACAAAGCCCACCTTGTTCTGGAAATCGTTGGGGTTCGCCTGCTTGAAAAGGTTGATGAGCACGCTGACGCGGGAGTCGACGTCGACGATGATCCCACCCTTGCCGTTGAAGAACGGCTCGTTCCACTTGGTGCCGTCGAAGGTGGCGAAGTCCGGGTTGATGAGCTTCTCGTCAATCATCTTCTTGACGAACCGGTTGGCTTCCAGGAACTCATCGGTCTCGAAGCTGGGGACCAGCTTGCCTTCCTTTTCGGTCCAGCGGTTACCCGTGCCGTACCACTCTTCAATGATGTCGTAGGGGCTGTTGGAACCCAGGGCGCCCCACTTGGGGATGGTGATGCCCCAGGTGTCGTCCTGGCCGTTTCCATCAGGATCCTGTTCGGTGAAGGCCTTGGCCACGTTGTACAGATCTTCAGTGGTTTCCGGTGCCTTCAGGCCCAACTTGTCCAGCCAGTCCTGGCGGAACATCACTGCTGCGCGCATGGGTCCGCGGGCACGGAAGACACCGTAGACCTTGCCGTTGACGCTGGCGTTGTTCTGTACTTCCGGGAAGGTGGTCTTGAGGTTCGGATAGTCCTTCAGCTTGTCAGTGAGGTCCCAGAAGGCACCGGCCTCGGCATTCTTGACGAAGCCGGGCGATTTGCCCTGAACCACCATGACATGGGGAATATCGGAAGACGCCAGGGTGATGTTCATTTTGTCTTCGTAGGAGGCGTTCGGTGCCCAGGTGATGTTGACGTCCTTGCCGGTGAATTCCTCAAACTTCTTCTGCACTGCCCCATCATTTGACGGCGGCTGTGCCTCAAGGAAGGGCGCCATGATGCTGACGCTGGTCAGATCGGTGGCCGGTGCCTCACCCGCGCCACACGCGGTCAGGGTCAGGGCCGTGGCGGTCACGACGGCGGCGGCCAGGCTGGGTTTTCTGCGGATCATCTTGTTCCTTTTCCACTTCTTCGGGGTTGGTTGGTTTGCTGCTTGCGGCCGGATTGAGCCGATGATTGGGTCAGACGGTTGAGTCATTTGGAACCGGTTGGTGGCCGGGGATAGTCCACCCAGGCCCCGCCGGTCCGAAGAGCATTTGATACGTTTCACTCACCCGCGGCAAAGATCGCAGCTCCGCAGAAGAACCGGCCCTCAATGGGATCGGCAGGCCCGACGAACCGGCCGTCACTGCGGTCGGCCGCGCTGACGAACCGGCCCTCAATGGGATCGGCCAGCCCGACGAACCGGCCGTCAACGGGGTCACCCACCGGTCACCCAACGGGTGCCCCACGGCCGACAGTGCGGGCGGGGCGCGCAGGCGTCCGGCCGGCGCCGTGCCGGGAGGTCTCCGGGAGCGCTTGTTCCTGGGCTGTGCCCTCCTGAAGTGCCGCAAGGGCTTCCAAGGATTCGTCGTTCGCGGTGAAGAAGCGGTCGCACAGCCAGCCGGTAACAAACAGCCAGACTCCGATACTGAAGAACGGGATGAGACCAGGCAAGGCACGGCTGGCATAGACAGCGGCGGCAGAGATGAACAACAGAATCACAGTTCCCGCTAGATGCCGCACCGCGAAACGCGAGCACATCATCAGGTACTGCCCCACCGGCAGTTCATAGCGGGCATACATCGGAAACAGGTAGCAGACCACGCCTGCCAGGAAGATCGCTCCCACGAAGCTTCCGGCGGCGATGAGCTGGGAGACCAGATCCCCGGCACCGGCGAAGTAGTTCCAGTTCATGGCCAGGGCGAGCGCCACGATCATGACGGGCAGCGCCAATGCATTGGCGCGGAGAAAGTTTTTGAAGTACTCCGTGGCGAATGTACGCAGCAGCGGAGCGGCTCCCCCTTGCGCCCTCCGGCGGACCAGGATCTGGGCTGCAGCCGTGGCCGGTCCTGCACCAAGGACCCCCAGGCCCAGCAGCGTGAACACGACCCACAGCAGGTTCAGGCACGCGATCCACAAGAGGGTGTCAAAGAATGAGTAGGCGCGCGCACTGAATGTTCCGGCCAGCATGGCTCAGCTCCCTTCAGTTTTCCATCGTTTCGGGAACGGGGCCACGAGTGGTCCACGTCACGTGAGTAATCGGTTTCTCGAAAATCTAGACCCCAGAAGCCAGCAGGTCAAGCCGTGTTTTGAATCGTTACATGGCTGGACGCATAGCCGCCCCATGCCGCACACTGGATCTTGGAAAGCGCTTGCTGGATTCCGGCAGGCCGCCGTTCCATAGGGGACTTCGGACTCCGCTCTCGTCTGCCGCACACGGGGAGGCGAATTTGTCACACGGTCCTCACCGGTCACCTCATAAAGCCGTTGCAAGGACCCAGTTTTTTGTGCCTCGCGGGGCAGAGATGGAGACCCATGGGAACGCCCTTCGGCAACGCCGCCGAGTCACAGTCCCCCGAAAGAACTCCTGCCCGGCCGGCTGACACCGCGGCCCCAGACACAAGCGCATCCTCCGAACACAGGAACCCGGCCCCCGGACAGCGTATTCGTCCGGCAGCGAGGGTGGCGCTGGTAGGCGTCCATGGCTTCGGTATGCACCACCTGGGTATCCTCGAACGCCTCCAGGAGGCCGGCGTCGTCGAACTGGTCGCTGTAGCCGATCCGCAGCCCCCGGCACCGGGATCCGTGCCGGCGACAGCGGCAGTCTTCTCCGGGCTCACCGAACTCCTGGTAGCAACCGAGTGCCTCGACGTAATCATCGTGGCCACCCCAATCCAGACGCATGCCCCGCTGGGGCTATCCGCCCTGGCTTCGGGGGCGGACCTCTACCTGGAGAAGCCGCCAGTCGCCTCGCTGGCAGACTTCAACAGGCTCTGCGAGGCTGCCGAAGCCATTGGACGGCGCGTGCAGATCGGGTTCCAGAGCCTGGGTTCCCACGCCCTGAAGGCGATCGATGAACTGCTGGCCGGGGGCACGATCGGAACCCTCCAAGGCATCTCGGCAACGGGCCGCTGGGTGAGGGACCGGGCGTACTACAAGCGCTCCCGGTGGGCCGGGAAGCGGAGCATCGACGGCGTTGACATTGTTGACGGCGTAGCCACCAACCCACTGGCCCATGCTGTGGCAACAGCACTGCGCATCGCCGGGGCGCGGACCGTGGCCGACGTCGCCTCGGTGGAAACGGACCTGTACCGCGCCAATGAGATCGAGTCGGACGACACCTCGGTGATCCGCATCCGTACCGCAGCCGGGACTCCCGTCACGTGCGCGCTGACCCTGTGCGCCACCGAATCCGTAGAGCCCTATGTCACTCTCCAGGGTTCCCTGGGCACTGCAGTTTTCCACTACACCGAGGACCGGCTGAGCATCAGTACCGCAGCGGGCCGGACCGAAGAGGTGTTTGGCCGGAATGACCTCGCCGAGAACCTGCTGGCACACCGGAATGATGGGGCCGAGCTGATCAGCCCGCTCCCGGACAGCGGCGCGTTCATGCTGGTCCTTGAGGCCATCCGCACCGCCCCGCTTCCGTCCCCTATCGGCGGGGCCCATATCCGCTGGGAAGGTGAGGGCGACTCGGCGCACGCTGTTGTGGTCGGAATCGAAGAGGCTTTGGAGCGCGCGACTCACGAACACGCCACGTTCAGTGAGCTCGGTCTCCGCTGGGCCGGTTCCATGAGACAGGTCTCCATCGGGCCGGGCTCCGCACAGCGAGAGTCCGCCGGTCCCGGTTCCGCCCAGCGCCTGACGGCATCCTGATGAGAATCCTGCCGGTACAGGAGGCCAGCCCGACGCAGGTTCTGCACGGGCAACTGGGAGCGGCAAATCTGCTGACAGACGGACTCGCCCCATGCCTCACGGCATCCGCGCGCCCGGTGTTCGGCTGGCAGTTGGTCCAGGCCGACGGCTCAGACCCCGCCCGCGCCCGCCAGACCGGTTATGAACTGGCCGTGGCCGGACCCGACGGCGCCGAGGTTTGGTGCTCCGGGCCTGTTGGATCGGCCCGGCAGTCCGGCGTTCCCTTCGGCGGGCCTGACCTCGTGGAGGACAGGGACTACAGCTGGCGCGTCCGGATATGCGATGCGGCGGGGGCCTTGGGCCCGTGGTCGGAGGCCCAGACGTTCAGCACGGGTCTGTCTGACGCGGGCTGGGACGCCGCCTGGATCCACCGCACGCCCGGCGGCCGGGCCCCGCTGGAGATCCTGGACGGCGCACTCCGGGTTGCCGGTTCGCCTTTCCTGCCCATCCCCTGTCCTCCCGTTCGCCACTATGCGCTGGAGGCACACCTCCGCCCGTCGATGGGGTATGCGGGGCTGATCCTGCGCAGCACCGGCCCCGGAGCGGGTCTGCTGCTGGAGCTCAACAGCGCTGGCAATGTGGTCCTCCGCCGCGCTGCCCGGTGGGAGATTCCCATCACGGCGGTGCCGTCAACCGAGATCCTTGCGAGCGCCCAGCTGGACCGGCAGCCCCCGGCCAAACAGGAAAGGCTGCCCGGCAAAGACCTGGTCCCCGGAACCTGGCGGGACCTCAAAGTCACCGATGACGGCCGGACCATCACGGTCACGCTCGACGGCGTGGAGCTGCTGACAGTGGACGAGCAGGCGCCCGCTGGGTCAGTGGGAAAGCTCGCCCTCCACCAGGGCCCGCGCTGCCAGGCCGAGTATGCCTCCCTCAAGGTCCGTGAAACCCAGGCTTCAGGCGCAGACGCAGGCTCAGACACGGTACTGATTGACCACCGGTTCGACGCCGGCACCGAAGAGGCCCGCGCGTTCCTGGGCCACTGGGCCCACACCACCGCGCACCGCCAGCCCGACGAATGGACCCTTTTCCGCAGCACCCTTACCCTCAACGGCACCGTGGCGCGGGCACGGCTCTTTATGGCGGCCAGCCACCACGCGCAGCTGGCCCTGGACGGCGCGGAATGCCTCAGCACCACCTCCTTCGGCTACCCAGGTGAGGGATATTACGACGCCGCTGACGTCACCGCGCTGCTGGCCGGCCCCCTCGCCACGCGTTTAACAGAGCCGCACGTGGCACAGCCCCCGGAGGTGTCAACAGTTGCGCTGACGGCGCTCCTGCACTGGTACGGCCCGGGCCAGGGCAGGGCGGCCGGCACGCCTGGCCTGCTGGTCCGCCTCAGTGTGGACTACACGGATGGCCGGCGCGAGGTCTTTGGATCCGGGCCGGACTGGACCGCCGCCGAGGCTCCGTACCGGCAATCGGGCTACCGCAATGACGAAGGCGACCCCGTGGAGCACCTGGACGGCCAGGCCGCGGTGACCATGGCCGCCGCCCGGGACATGCCGCCGGCCTTGAGCTACGGCCGGCACCCTGTCCAGGAATTCCCTGCCCTACATCCCCGCCGCACCCTATTGTCTGAAGAATTTGTTGCCCCACAGACCTTCCTGGCGGCGTCCGACGGCACGCTGGTGGCAGACTTTGGCCAGGTCATCCCGGCACGTCCGGAGGCGGACTTCCGGGACGGCATCCCTGGCCGCACCCTGATGATCCGGGCTGGCTACGTCCTGGATGCGTCCGGCCGGGTGGATGCCGGCAAGACAGCCAGCCAGAACACGGACATGTCCTTTCCCTACACGCAGGCGGGCGGCCCGCAGCTGTTCCGCGCCACTGTCCATCTGGGGTTCCGCTATCTGGAGCTGCCCGGAGTTGATGCGCAGGACCTGTCGCGGGTGGGGGCCGTTGTGGTCCGCGGCAGGCATCCAGACGAAGGAAACTTCAGCAGCTCGGACCCGACGCTGGATGCCGTCTTCCGGCTGTTGCGGAACTCTGCCCTGTACGGCGTCCAGGAGCAGTTCGTGGATACGCCCACGCGCGAAAAGGGCCAGTTCCTGGCCGATGCCGTGAACATCTCCTACGCCACCATGGCCCTGTTCGGCGAGCATGCCTTCACTGCGCAGGCCCTGCGTGAGTTCGGCTGGTCCGCCGGACGCTACTGGAACAGCGGAGATGACCTGGGCCGCTACAACGCTGTCTATCCCAACGGTGACGGCAAACGGGATATCCCCGATTTTTCGCTCATGGTGCCGGAGTGGGCGGAGGAGTACTATCTGCGGACCGGGGACTCAGGGCTGGTCGAGGAACTGCTCCCGCACCTCCGGGCCACCGCTGACTATGCGCTGCGGTACCTCGCCCTGGAAGGCCCGACGGCGGGACTGGTCACCCAACTGGGCGGCGGCTCCGGCCCGTACCTCCATGGCATCGTGGACTGGCCAGCACCGGGGAGGTTCGGATACGACATGGGCTGTGCCGCCAAGACCACGGTCAATGCCCAGGCATATTCGGCCCTTGTATCAACGGCCCGGCTCTGCAGCATCGCCGGCCGGGAGGATGCGGCTGTGAGGTATGTGACCCATGCCGGGACACTGGCGGACGCCATCCGCTCCCGCCTCCGCGTGGATGGCGTGATGGTGGACGGCCTGCACGCCGACGGAACGCCGAGCACCCACGGGTCCCAGCACGCCACGTCCTTTCCGCTGTCCCTGGGAATCACCGACCCCCGGCACGCAGCGGCTGACGCGCAGCGGATCGCAGGCCTGGGAATGCAGCAGGGTCCCATGACCGTGCACCGGCTGGTGCGCGCCCTCCTCTCCCAGGGCCTGACGGACGCAGTCCTGGATTTGCTCACGTCAGCGGATCAGCCCGGCTGGGCGCGGCTGCTGGAATCCGGCGCGAGCTTCACCTGGGAATCCTGGGAGCTGGTGGAGGGGACGGACCACAGCCAGTCGCACGCCTGGTCCGCCTCCGTGGTGAAGGAAATCCTCGAGTCCCTGCTGGGAATCCGGATCACTGCCCCGGGAGGCAGCGAAGTGCTGATCGAACCGCCGGTCTGTCGGCTGGAGCACGCCCAAGGAAGCGTTCCGCTGCCCAACGGCCACGTCACGGTGGCCTGGCGCCGCACGGAAGCGGGGATGGAACTGGAATGCACGGTTCCCGCGGGTGTCGCGGCAACAGTCCGCCTGCCGGCCTCACGCTACGGCGTCCAGGGCCCGACGGCGTCGAGCGGCTTCCTGGGATCCGGCACGGAACGGGCCACCACAAGCAGCGCTGGTACAGATGGCTTCACTACAGGCAGCACCGCAGCTGTGGACTTCCGGATCCACGCGGGAAGCTGGGCTTTCGTCCCGTCTGCCGACACCTGACAGCGGTTCTATAACGCAGAGTGACAAAAGCGAACGACGCCGGATGCGGACCTCAAGCGGTTCGCATCCGGCGTCGTTCGCTTTACCTCATCAGGCGAGGGTGCTCTTGATCTCCTCGATGGATTTCTTCGCCGCTTCCTGCGGGGAAATCCTGCCGAAGTGGACCTCGGTGTTGTACCGGGTCAGGACTTCGGACACGGGGCTGGATCCTGCCGGGGGCACAGCCGGGGCTTCGCCCACCTCGTCGGCAATGTCATCGATGAATTTGGCCGTCAGTGCATCGGTGGGAGTCAGCTTCGGCGCTATGGCCGCCCGGACTTCCGAGTTTCCCGGGATGCCACGGTCTGCGAGGCCAATTTCGCCGGCCTCGACGCTGTTGGCGAGGAAGTCGATAAACTTCTGGGCCTCCGCGGGATGCTTGGTCTTGGAACTGGCCGACCAGAACTGCGAAGCCTTGTAGAACTGCTCAGCGCTGGACGCCTTGCCTTCCACGCTCGGCGGGCGGTGGATTTCCAACGCTTGTCCGGACGCCTTGCTGAGGGCGCCAAGCTGGTTGGACCAGTACCACGCCATCGCGTACCGGTTGGTGGCAAGGCCCTGCTGATCAACTGATGCGCTGGCGTCTTCCGTTATCACGGACGCCGACGGGACAGCCTTGGCGTCACGGAGCGATGCCTGGTACTCGAAGTACTCCGTGGCATCGGCCTCATCGAAGCCCAGTCCGCCGTCGTTGGTGAAAAGGGATTTCCCATGCTGCCGCATCCAGAGGTTGAAGGAGGCATCACCGGTGATGGGTCCTGAGCCGGAGACCCCGTCCTTGCTCTTGGCGGTGATGGAGGCCGCCGTTTCCAGGTACTCATCCCAGGTCCAGCTCGAATCATCAGGCAAAGGCACCCCGCTGGCGGACACCAGGGCGGGGTTGGCCATGACCACCATCGCGTTCATGCCTGCTGTGACCGCATACAGCCCGTCTTGCGTCCTGCCCGCATCCGCGGCCGCCTTGTCGAACTTGGATAAGTCCACGTCCTTCAGTTCCAGGAGCGCGCCGCGGTCGGCATATTCACCCAGGTACTGGGCATCCATCTGAATGATGTCCGGCGCATCCTGTGATGCCACTTGGGTGGCCAGCTTGTCCCAATATCCGGACCAGTCGCCGTACTCGCCCTCGATGTTGATGTTCGGGTTCTTCGCTTCGAAGGCGTCAATGAGTTCTTGGGTCATCTTGTGGCGAACGTCGGAACCCCACCAGCTGAAACGCAAGGTGACGGGTCCATCCGACGCGGCCGGTGAGCCGCTTCCGCAGCCTGTAAGAGCCAGTGCCGAGACGGCCAATGCGGCTGCCATTTTGGAAATTGTGGACTTTCGGGCACGCAAAAGCATTCGTGGTCCTTCGATGTTGCACAAGGGGGGATGCATGGGGATGCTGTGAGAAAGCGCTTTCTCACAGAAAGCCTAGGTGTGGGCCACGCCACACGTCAAGGACACCCCTCGAAAGTTACTTCCGGGCTGGGACTTGGGCGCGGGCGGAGCTAACCGCGGGTGGAGCGCATCTTGACTGAGGCCGAAGCCAGGATCAGCATGCCCGGCACCACTACAAAGAGGGCCACCAGCATCCACACGAAGACCACGGCGGCAAAGAGCGCGGAAGCCAGAAGCAGGGAACCCGTCCAGTCGCGAACGGACAGTGTTTTTGCCGCGGCCAGCGCGGAGGGCCAGGCAGGCTTGCCTGTTGCACCCTGGCTTGCTTCAGCCTGGCTTCTTGCAGCATGGCCGAAGCCGGGGGCGGAGGCGGAGGAGGCGAAGTCTGACCATGCCGCGGCAGTGCGCAGGAGCAGGATCGCCCCCGCCGCGGCGAGGACCAGGGTGGCAGGAAGGATCACTGCCCGGCCGGGCAGTTGCCCCACCATTGCGAGCAGCAGGTTGAAGGTGATCGCGACGGCGGCTGCCGCCGTCGTGATTCCCAGCTTCCAGCTGCCCGGCAGGGCGGAGCGGAAGGTGCCCCAAAGGGCACGGATGGAGTCGTCCCGGCCGGAGAGGTGCCGCTCCAGATGGGCTATGCCGGCCGCGTAGGCGGCGGGAATGGTGACAAGCGGGATGGACAGCACCAGCACGAGCAGTCCGGCCAGCAGCGTCTCGGAAAACAGTGCGAACCGGTTTACCGGGATGGGTTCATTGTGGCCTGACGCGGGTGTGGTGCTGTCCATGATGCTCATTTTCCGTCTCTGTCTTCGGTCGCCGTCAGCCCTTGAGGCCCTGGGTGGAGACGCCCTCAACAATGTAACGCTGGAACACCAGGAAGAACACCAGCACCGGCAGCAGGGCCAAGACGGACATGGCGATCATGGCGCCGTAGTCCGAGCTCTGGGTCTGGTCCACAAAGAGGCGCAGGGCCAGCGGCAGCGGGTATTTCTCCGGCGTGTTCAGGTACAGCAACGGGCCCAGGAAGTCGTTCCAGCTCCAGATGAAGGAGAAGATCGACGTCGAGATCAGGGCCGGCTTCATCAGCGCCAGCATGATGGACCCGAAAATCCGCACGTGGCCCGCGCCGTCGATGCGTGCTGCCTCGTCCAGTTCGGCCGGAAGGTTGCGCATGAACTGGACCATCAGGAACACGAAGAACGCGTCCGCGGCCAGGAACTTGCCTATCAGCAGTGGGACATAGGTATCCACCAGGCCAAGCTGCTGGAAGACGATGTACTGCGGGATGATCACCACGTGGAACGGCAGCAGCAGGGTGGCGATCATCATGCCGAAGAAGACACTGCGGCCGGGGAACTTGATCCTCGCGAACGCATAGGCTGACACGCTGGCCGACAGGACGGTGCCCGCCACAGCGCCGATGGCCAGGATCAGGGAGTTGGTGAAGAACTGGAGCGTGGACACGCCGCCGATCCCGTCCATCGCCGTGACGAAGTTATCGAAGCTGAAGTTGTTCGACCACAGCGATGTGTTCGCGCCGCCGATTTCGGCGTTCGGCTTGAACGAGGAGGCGATCATCCACAGGCCCGGATACAGGACCACTGCCGTGAGGGCGAGGGCCACCACATGGAAGATGGTGCTCTTGGCGCGCTTGGCCCCGACCGATTCGGACTTGGGGTTGTAGTACGGCACCTCTGCGTCCGGGGTGGACTGGGTGGGGGTTGCCATGGTTGTCATTTTGTATCACCGCTGTAATGGACCCAGGACTTGGACGTGCGGAAAATAATCAGGGTCAGGATGCCCACAACGATCAGGAGAAGCCAGGCCATTGCTGAGGCGTAGCCCATCCGGAAGTCGCTGAAACCGCGCAGGTACAGGTAGAGGGTGTAGAAGAGGGTGGAGCCGGCCGGGCCGCCTTCACCGTTGGAAATGATGTAGGCAGAGTTGAAGATCTGGAACGCGTGGATGGTTTCCATCAGCAGGTTGAAGAAGATCACCGGTGAAAGCATGGGCCAGGTGATGTTGAAGAACTTCCGCACGGGACCGGCGCCGTCCATGGACGCAGCCTCGTAAAGATCCGCCGGGATCTGCTTCAGGCCGGCGAGGAAGATCACCATCGGCGCGCCAAACTGCCAGACCGTCAAGAGAATGAACATCGGCATGGTCATGGCCGGGTTGCCCACCCAGCCGCCCAGGTTGATACCAAAGATGGACAGGCCCTGGTCCACCGGGCCTGCGTCGCCGAACATGGCCTTCCAGACGATGGCGATGGAGACGGACGCGCCGATCAGGGACGGGGCGTAGAACGCCGAGCGGTAGAAACCCTGGCCGCGGCGCTTGCTGTTCAGGAGCATTGCCACTGCAAGCGCGGCGGCGAGCTTGAGCGGGGTACCGAACACCACGTAACTGACGGTCACGCCCACCGACTGCAGGAACCGTTCGTCCTGGAACAGGGTGGTGTAGTTGTCCAGCCCAATCCACTTGGGCGGCTCGAACAGGTTGTAGTTGGTGAAGGAAAGGTAGAGCGAGGAAATCATGGGCCCAACAGTGAGGGCGATGAATCCCAGCAGCCAGGGCAGCAGGAAGGTGTAGCCGGCGCGGGCGTCCGCCCCCCGCTGCCGCGACTTGCGCGGCAGCGGGGAGTCGGACTGCGCCGAACGCCTGCTCAATGTTGGGCTTTGAGTCACGAGTTCAATCCGTCAGTTGTGAAAGCCTGGATCAGGCGTTCTGCTTGATGAGGTCTTCGGCTTCCTTGAACCATGCGTCGGCTGCGCCGTCGATGGTCAGCTTGCCGTAGTTAAGATCGGAGGCGACGCGCTTGAAGGAAGCCTCGAGGGTACCGAACCCGACGATGGGCGGCTCGGGAGCGTCCTTCAGGTATTGCTCGATGGATTTTTCGTAGTCAACCACGAGCTTGTCGGCGCCCTCGAAGGTGGTCCCGTCCCGCTGGGTCTTGGAGGCCGGAACACCGCGGGACGTCTTGAAGATCTGGCCCACCTCTGGATCGTTGACCATAAAGTCGATGAACCGGGCAGCGGCGTCCTTGTTCTTGGTCTTGGCGCTGGCCACCATGAGCATGGAGGGCTTCAGGAACAGGCCAAGGTTGTCCGGGTCATCGGAGGGAACCGGCACGACCTTGAGCGCCTTGGCACCGCTGTCCGCGAGGTAGCCGGCCATGTAGTTGTCCCACGTGACTTCCGTGGCGGTAGCGTTTGAGCCGAACGGGGACTTGGGCGCGAGCTGGGTTACCCGTTCTTCAGAGACGAGGGCAGGCGTGCCACGCAGGTCAGCGGTGAGGTTCCACCACTTCTTTAGGTCATCCTTGCCGAAGCCAAGCTTGCCGTCCTCTGTGAACGCTTCGATGTTGTTCTGGCGCAGCCAGATGTTGAACATCCACCAGACCGACGTGTAGTCGGTTGAGCCAAAGAGTGCGCCGTTGCCCTTCGCTCCAACCTCGGCCAGGAACGTGTTGAACTCCTTGTAGGTCCAGCTGCCATCCGGCTCCGCTATACCGAGGGATGCAAGCTTTGCTGGATCGTAGTAGACGGCGAACGCGTTGGTGCTGGTGGGGATGCCGTAGGTCTTGCCCCTGATCTGGCCGGAGGGCAGCAGCGACTTGTCGAACGCGGAGGTGTCGATTTTGACTGTGCTCAGGTCCAGGAGCTGGTTGCGCTGGCCGTAGTCCCGCAGGTAGGACAGGTCCCACTGCATGACGTCGGGCAAGCCCCCGCCGGCTGCCTCGGTTGCGCGTTTCTGCCAGTAGCCGGGGAAGTCGGTGAAATTGCCGTTGACCTTAATGTCCTTGTTCTTCTCTTCGAACAGGGCAATCGCCTTGCGGGTGCGCTCGGCGCGGTCATCGTTGCCCCACCAGGTGTAGTTGATGGTGACCGGGTTGTCCGCGGAACCGGTCTGGCTGGGTGCGGGCTGGCCGCAGGCCGCCAAAGCGGCGGCAGATGCGCTGCCGATTGCCACGGTGGTGAGAAAATTCCTTCTATTGATCACGAGAGCCTCCTTGCTCAATTGTGCAAACCCTTTTCTCAACATCAACGTGAATAGTGAGGTGGCTTACATGCCTTCTGAAACGATACAATATCGTCATTCCCAGATTTGGGCAAGCGTTTTCCAAGGATCTGGTTCAGCTAGGTTTTGATTGACCCATAGACAAAGGAGTCCTATGACTTTGCAGCAAGCCTCCGGCCCGTCGAGCGTCTGGAGCAAGGTTGAAGGGATCGCCTACGGCGGCGACTACAACCCGGAGCAGTGGCCGGAAAGCGTCCGCCTGGAGGACTTGGAGCTCATGAAGGAAGCGGGGGTCACGTTCCTCAGCGTGGGGATTTTCTCCTGGGCCCTGCTGGAACCGGCCGAAAACGAATACGACTTCGACTGGCTGGACGAGGTCCTGGACAACCTCGCCGCCTCCGGCATCAAGGTGGCGCTGGCCACGGCCACCGCTGCTCCCCCGGCATGGCTGGTCCGCAAGCATCCGGAGATCCTCCCCGTCACGGCTAACGGAACCGTGCTGGGGCCGGGCTCCAGGCGCCACTACACGCCGTCGTCAGCCGTTTACAGGCGATACGCAACAGGCATCACGCGCGTCATTGCGGAGCGGTACAAGGACCACCCGGCCCTGGCGCTCTGGCACGTGGACAACGAGCTGGGCTGCCACGTCTCAGAGTTCTACGGCGAGGAGGACGCCGCAGCCTTCCGCCTGTGGTTGGAGCGGCGGTACGGCGGCATCGAGGCCCTCAACGAGGCCTGGGGGACGGCGTTCTGGTCCCAGAACTACGGTTCGTTCGACGAGATCCTGCCGCCCAGGGTTGCACCGTCCACACTGAACCCGGGGCAGCAGCTGGACTTCCAGCGGTTCAACTCCTGGGCGCTGATGGACTACTACCGTGCGCTCGTGGACGTACTACGGGACGTCACCCCGGACATTCCGGCCACCACCAACCTGATGGCCTCAAGCGCCACCAAATCCATGGATTATTTTGAGTGGGCCAAGGACCTTGATGTCGTCTCGAACGACCACTACCTGGTGGCAGCGGATCCGGAACGGCACATCGAACTGGCGTTCAGCGCGGACCTGACCCGGGGAATTGCTGGCGGTGACCCGTGGATCCTGATGGAACATTCGACGTCGGCAGTCAACTGGCAGCAGCGCAACCAACCCAAGATGCCTGGCGAAATGCTCCGCAATTCCCTCGCGCACGTGGCCCGCGGCGCGGACGCCGTGATGTTTTTCCAGTGGCGCCAGAGTTTTGCCGGCTCGGAGAAGTTCCACTCCGCCATGGTCCCGCACGGTGGACGGGATACCCGGGTGTTTCAGGAGGTGGTGGGCCTCGGAGCCGCGCTGAAGCATCTCGGACCCGTCCGTGGTTCCCGGGTGGATTCCAAGGCTGCCATCGTGTTCGATTACGAGGCCTGGTGGACTAGTGAAAGCGACTCCAAGCCGAGTCAGGACGTGACGTACCTGGACCTGCTGCGGGCCTTCCACCGGTCCCTGTTCCTGCGCGGCATTTCGGTGGATATCGTCCATCCTTCTGCATCGCTGGACCGCTACGACCTCGTGTTGGTCTGCACGCTTTACTCGGTCACTGATTCCGCTGCCGAGAACATTGCCGCTGCCGCAGAGGCCGGCGCCACAGTGCTGGTCAGCTATTTCAGCGGGATCGTGGACGAGAAGGACCACGTCCGGCTGGGCGGTTACCCTGGCGCCTTCCGTGAGCTGCTGGGCGTACGGGTGGAGGAATTTCATCCGCTGCTGGCTGGCTCACAGCTGAAGTTGAGCGACGGCGGGGTCTCATCTGTCTGGAGCGAACACGTCCACCTCGCTGGCGCGGAAGCCGTGCAGATGTTCAACGAATACCCGTTGGAGGGAGTCCCATCGCTCACACGCAGGGCCGTGGGCGATGGCTCAGCGTGGTATCTGGCCACCTTCCCGGACCGCGACGGCGTCGAGTCCGTTGTGGACCGGCTGCTTGCGGAATCCGGGGTGGCGCCCGTCACCGACGCGGACGCCGGCGTCGAACTGACGCGCCGCCGTGCCGCGGACGGCAGCAGCTTCCTGTTCGCTATCAACCACTCGCGTTCGTCCGCAACCGTGCACGCCTCAGGGGTTGATCTCCTGACCGGTGGGCGGTTCAGCGGGACGGTTGACGCGGGAAGCGTGGCGGTGGTCGCGGAGGACTGACGCCGTGCGGGGGGCTGCGTCCGGGGTCGCGTCGCATGGAACGTTCGACGGCGGTGCGCGGGTTGATCGGCTGGCCCGCGGGTGGGCGCTCACCGAGTGCGCCGCCAGTGCTCCTCTGCAGGTCCTCGCGGGACTGAGCCGGACAGGTCCGCCTCGGTTCTACGCGGCCCACCAATCAATCTTTGGAGCCGTAAGCGCAGCGCGGCTTAAATGTCAGTGCCCTTTGGCAGAGTGTTCCTATGGAAGCTCTTAGAGTTCAGCACGCGGGGCACGGCGGTATATCCGCCGTACTGAGGCGCCCTGATCCGCCTGTTGAGGACGCGTCCGGCATCAGGGCGTTCGACGGCGGCGCGGACGTGGATCGGCCGGCCCTCCGTAGCGTGCCAGCCACTTGGACGACCCGTTATTGTCGTACCCCTTTGGCAGAGTAGTCCTATGGAAGCCATTGGGGATCAGCTTGCGGAGTACGGCGGCAGCGTCGCCTTACTGGCCCGCGCTTCCACACCGGCGGAATCAGGGACCAGAGCGTCCGACGGCGGCGCGGGAACAGGAGTGTTCGACGGCGGCGCCCGGCCGGCTCTTTCGGCCCACCCTTCGGTGGGGCTGGCGGACGCTGTTGCCCTGGTTCATGCTGCCGCCGCGGCTGCTCCCGAAGAACTCGCTATGGCCGGCTACGTCGAGGCCGCCAATTACGCGGGCCTGGTGGAGGAGCTCTCCCGGACTACGGAGTACCTGCAGATCCTGGGAGCCGGCACCGTGGACCGCGCCCGCACCCGGGCAATCGCCGCCGCGGCAACAACCCGGGCCGCCCGGACAGGACGGTCCTGGGTCACCGGCTGGGACCACGGAACCGAAACCCTCACCGAAACCGACGCCGCATGGCCCAACCACACCGCCACCATCGAGGGCACGACCAGGCCTGTTCCGGTGTCGCCGGCTGACGACGGCTGCCGGAACACCGCCGAGTTCCTGCGGATCAGGCTCAGGATCGGCATCACCGAAGCCCGCCGCCGGCTCCGCCTCGCCCACGACGTCCTGCCCGCCACCACCCTCACCGGCGACCGGATACCACCGGCCCGCGAACACCTCGCCGCCGGACTCACCCCCACCATCCCCGACAGTGACACGGAAGCGGCGGATCCCGCACTCTCAGCCGCGGTGGCGGGCCCGGTGGTGTCCTCCCGGGCCGGGACCATCATCAGCCTCACCCTGGACCGGCTCCAACACCACACCACCCCGGAGACCCTGGCCCGGATCGAACAGGACCTCACCCGCACGGCCGCGACCGCAGGCCCGGACTTCCTCGCCCGGGTAGCCCGCCGCTGGGCCGACACCATCGACGCCGACGGCACCGAACCAACAGAAGAAGCCCTCCGCCACACCCAGGGCGCGTTCATCCGCAAACCCCGCCACGGCCTCCACCACCTCGAAATCTTCGCCACCACCGACCAGTACGAACACCTCCTCACCGTCATGAACACCGCCACCAACCCCCGCACCCACACCACACCCACCGGGCAGCAGCCCCACACCAGCACCGACGCACCAGCGACAGATACCGGCACTCACGCGAATCAACACATCTGGCAGGACAACGACGTCGACCTGGACCGGCGCACACGCTCCCAAAAACAACTCGATGGCATCATCAGCGCCGTCAAAGCCGGACTCACCACCAACACCCTGCCCACCACCGGCGGCAACCGCCCCCAAATCCTCGCCACCATCAACTACCAGGACCTCCTCCCCCACACCACCCACACCAGCCCGGAAGCAGATCAGGAAACCGGATCGCTCACAGACGCTGGACCAGGAACAGGGACGGGGAACTTCACCTTCACCGGCCCCGTCGCCGCCACCACCCTGCGCAAAATCGCCTGCGACGCCGACATCATCCCCGCCCTCCTGGGCACCGACGGCGAAATCCTGGACCTCGGCCGCAAAACCCGCCTCTTCACCGCCGCCCAACGCCTCGCCCTGACCGCCCGCGACCAAGGCTGCACCTTCCCCAACTGCACCATCCCCGCACCCTGGTGCGAAGCCCACCACATCACCTACTGGTCACACGGCGGACCAACCACCCCCGACAACGGCACACTCCTCTGCAGCCACCACCACCACCTCATCCACAAAGACCAATGGACCATCCAAACCACCCACGGCACCCCCTGGTACATCCCCCCACCCCACATCGACCCCCAACAAAAACCCCAACAAAACCACTACTTCAAACCCCCACCACCACCGCAAACAGAGTGACGGGACTGTCTGAATAACGGTGTGTGGGGTCCGGCCTGATCCGAAAGGAGATGGCCGTGTCAGATTCCACGACCGAGATGACAGGGGTGATGATCGATCCTGTGACGGGAGAGATCATCGATCAGAAGGAGCTTGCGGAGCGGTTGCTCGCGCAGGCCAAGGAACAGGGTGTGAGCCTGGTAGGCCCGGGTGGGCTGCTGAACCAGCTCACGAGGAATGTGCTGGAGACCGCGCTGGAAGCGGAGCTGACCGAGCACCTCGGGCACGAGCATGGCCAGAGACCGATCGCAGCCAACATGCGCAACGGCACCAGGTCAAAGACCGTGCTGACCGAGATCGGCCCGGTCGAGATCGAGGTGCCCCGGGATCGGGACGGCTCGTTCGAGCCGGTGATCGTGCCCAAACGGAAACGGCGTCTGGACGGAATCGACCAGATCGTGCTCTCGCTGTCCGCCCGGGGGCTGACCACGGGGGAAATCGCCGCGCACTTCGAAGAGGTCTACGGGGCCAAGGTCTCCAAAGACACCATCAGCCGCATCACGGAGAAGGTCGCCGGGGAACTGGCCCAATGGTCGGCCCGGCCTTTGGATCCGATCTACCCGGTGCTCTTCGTTGACGCGGTCGTGGTCAAGGTCCGTGACGGGCAGGTGCGCAACACCCCGTTCTATGTCGTCATGGGGGTCACCACAAGTGGTGAGCGGGAGATCCTGGGCATCTGGGCAGGCGACGGCGGCGAGGGTGCACGGTTCTGGCTGCAGGTCTTCTCCGAGCTGAAGAACCGGGGCGTTGAAGATGTGTTGATCGCCGTCTGTGACGGGCTCAAAGGCCTGCCGGAGGCGATCACGACCACGTGGGAGCGAACGGTGGTGCAGCAGTGCGTCGTGCACCTGATACGCAACAGCTTCCGCTACGCCGGACGCCAGCACCGCGACGGCATCGTCAAGGCGCTCAAGCCCGTCTACACGGCCCCGTCAGAGCAGGCGGCGAAGGACCGGTTCGCCGAGTTCACGGCCGAATGGGGCCAGCGATATCCGGCAATCGTGCGGCTCTGGGAGTCCTCCTGGGCTGAGTTCGTGCCATTCCTGGAGTACGACGTGGAGATCCGCCGGGTGATCTGCACAACGAACGCGATCGAGTCGATCAACGCCCGCTACAGAAGGGCTGTGAGGGCCCGCGGGCACTTTCCGAACGAGGCCGCGGCCCTGAAATGCCTGTATCTGGTCACCAGATCTCTTGATCCAACCGGCGGCGGCCGGGCACGCTGGGTAATGAGGTGGAAGCCTGCGCTGAACGCGTTCGCGATTACCTTCGCCGGTCGGTTCGAAAGAACCACTCACTAATGAAAACCGGCCGGACCCACACACCGTTTATCGGACAGTCCCAAGCCGACCCCCGGAAGCTGTCATGATGTGCGGTGTTGCGGGGTCAGGGAAAACCACCTTTGCCCAGAAACTGGAGCGGGCCGGCTACACCAGGCTGTCCATTGACGAGGAGCTGTGGCGCCGTTATGGCAGGTACGGCGTGGACTACCCCGAGGCGCAATACCCCGAATACAGTGCGCAGGCGGAAGTTCACCTGAAGTCTGAATTGGCTTCAGCTCTTCGCCGGGGCAGCGATGTAGTGGTGGATTTCAGCTTTTGGCAGAGATCCAAGCGTGATGCCTACAAGCGGCTGATCGAGGGCGCAGGCGCTGCGTGGCGGTTGATTTACCTCAAGGTGCCGGAGGAAGTCCTTCGCACCAGGTTGCAGAACCGCGCGGGAAGATTCGACGCCAACGCAGCCTTCCCCATCACGGAATCCATCCTCGCGTCCTATCTCGCGGGCTTTGAAGAGCCTAAGGATGAGGGCCAGGAAACTATCGAGATTGGGCACTCCTGACAGCGAAGGACCGCTCCAAAGCAACCTTAAACAACTCCGTCCCGGCCGGAACCTAAGGTTCCAACCGGGACGGAAGCTGCCACCCGCCGTCGGACGTCCCCCCAAATAAAACGAGACGTTCGCGAGGTCAATCCAGAGCCGCTTCGGCGAGTGAGACTTAGCTGGTTATGGCTGACTTCATTTCATCCACTGCCTTCTTGCCGGCCTCGTCCGTGGACAGCCTGTTGAAGAGGACCTCGGAGGTGTATCGCTTGACGATCTCCTGGATGGCTCCCGCACCCTTCGGCGGTGGGGCCGGAGCCTCGCCGAGCTCATCCTTGATCTGGTCAATGAACTTGACCACCTTGATGTCGGCGGGCGTCAGCTTGGGCTCGATGGCGGCCCTGACCTCCGAGTTGGGGTAGACCCCACGGTCGGCAAGGAGGGCTTCGCCTGCCTTGGTGTTGTTTGCGAGGAAGTTGATGAACTTCGCTGTTTCCTCCGGGTGCTTGGTCCGGGAGGATGCCGACCAGAACTGGGACGCCTTGTACCAGAGCTGGGTGTCGGCAGATTTGCCAGTCTTGGAGGGGAATCGCAGGACCTGCAGCTCGCTGCCCGCGGCCTTCTCCAATGCGGGCAGCTGGTTGGACCACCAGAAAGCCATCCCGTTCTTGCCCGTGGCCAGGCCGCTCTGATCCAGCGGGGCCGCCTCAGCCTCCACTACCTCGGACGCGGTGGGTACTGCCTTCTTCTCGCTGAGTTCCTTCAGGAATGCCCACCACTCGGCGATGTCGCCGGGCTCGAAGCCCAGCTTGCCGTCCGAGGTGTATAGGGACTTGCCGTTCTGCCGGAGCCAGACGCCCAGAGATGCTTCGTCCGTGCCATAAGCGGCGGCACCGTACGTGCCCTTCGGCGACTTGGCCGTTACCTCGGCGGCGATACGCTCGAAGTCTTCCCAGGTCCAGGTCTTGTCATCGGGAAGTTCAACACCGGCGGCCTTGAAGACGGCAGGATTGGCCAGAATGGTGGCGGCGTTGATACCGGCCGCGATGCCTGTCAGCCCGTCCTCGCTCTTGCCGGCGTTCAGGGCAGCCTCGTCAAAGTTGGAAGTGTCGATGTCGTACTTCGACAGGTCCAGCAATGCGCCGCGACTGGAGTACTCGGTGATGTACTTTTCGTCCATCTGGATGATGTCCGGGGCATCATTGGCTGCCACCTGGGTTGCCAGCTTGTCCCAGTAACCGCTCCAGTCGCCGTATTCGGGCTTGATCTTGATGTTCGGGTTTTCGGCCTCGAATGCGGCAATCGCATCCTGGGTCAGCTGGGCGCGCTTGTCGCCTCCCCACCAGGAGAAGCGCAGCTCCACTTTGCCGTCTGCACTCTGCGGAGCGGCGCCCCCGCCGCAGGCACTCACGGCAAGGACGACGGCGGCTGCCGCGGCAACCACTCCCGTCTTACGTAGCCGGCGACGTGCGCCGGTGGATGGTGTCTCTGCCGGATGGTTCTTGGCGGCAGAGTCAGAGCGGGGAAAAAGCGGCACTTGGTACTCCGATCTTCTTTGATCATGTTGCTGGGGAAGATAAACGAGGAAACGCTTTCTTGGATCTGATACTACAAGTAGAAAACTTGTAATACAAGATGCTTTTGAACATCCCTCCGCGGGAAAAGCCGGCGCCCTTCCTCGGGCCTCCCCACACGGCAGGACAAGCCGCTGGCCCGTCCCTGGGGACGGGCCAGCAAGCTAGGCGGGCGGTTAGGGAAGTTGGAGCGGCTGGAGCGGTTGCAGGGGCCGGATCCCGAAACTACTTGATGCCCGTGGTGGCGATGCCCTTGATCAGGAACCGCTGGCCAAAAAGGAACACCAGGAACACCGGCAGAAGGGACACGATGGACATCGCGAACAGCGATCCCCAGCTGGTGGCCGACTGCGAGTCCACAAAGGCTCGCAGGGCCACCGGAACGGTGAACATGTCCGGGTCCGTCAGGTAGATGAGGGCTCCGAAGAAGTCGTTCCACGTCCAGATGAAGGTGAAGATGGTGGTGGTGGCCAGGGCCGGCACCATCAGGGGCAGGATCACCCGCAGGAAGATGCGCGGGTGTCCGGCGCCGTCGATCCTGGCCGCTTCATCAAGGTCCTTGGGGATGCCCCGGATGAATTGGACCATAAGGAAGACAAAGAACGCGTCCGTGGCCAGCAGCTTGGGCACCAGGAGCGGCCAGAAGGTGTTCACCCAGCCGATCTGCGAGAACAGGATGTACTGCGGAACGATTACAACGTGGAAGGGAAGCATGATGGTCAGCAGCATGATGCCGAAAAACAGCTTCTTGCCGGTGAACTGCAGGCGGGCAAAGGCGTAGGCCGCCATGGAACAGGAGATCAGGTTCCCCAGGATGGATCCCACCACCACGATGGCCGAGTTCAGCATGTAGTGGCCGAACGGGTGCGTCAGAGCTGACCAGCCATCCGTGTAGTTGCTCATCTCCAGGCTGTTGAGCCAGAGCCCGGGATCGCGGAAGATGACCTCGTTGGGCCGGAGCGAGGAGACCACCATCCACAGCAGTGGGTAGATCATCAGGGCGCCGGCGAGGATCAGGATGGCGTGCTTGACCAGGGCCTTGGTGCGCTGTAAGCGGCTGAAGGCCAGCGTGCCACGGGATTCCCGTGCCTTCTTGGGCTTGCGGTGGTTCGTAGGCTTACCGGCCCCGGC
Source organism: Arthrobacter pascens (assembly GCF_030815585.1). NCBI lineage: Bacteria > Bacillati > Actinomycetota > Actinomycetes > Micrococcales > Micrococcaceae > Arthrobacter > Arthrobacter pascens. The sequence goes on along the minus strand of NZ_JAUSWY010000001.1, from coordinate 535,545 downwards.
ACTCTTCTTGTCCGGAGCGGGCAGCGTCTGAAGCTTAGTCGTCATAGAAAACCCAATACTTTGCAGCGATGAAGTTGATGGCGGTGAACACACCGATGATGACCAGCAGGAACCACGCCATTGCGGAGGCGTAGCCCATGTCGAACTGGCCGAAGCCCTTCTGGTACAGGTACAGCGTGAAGAACATCGTGGAGTCGGACGGGCCGCCATTGCCGCCGGAGACGATGAACGCCTGCGTGAAGGACTGGAAGGATCCGATGATCTGGAGCACGAGGTTGAAGAAGATGATGGGGCTGAGCATCGGCAGGGTGATCCGCCAGAACTGCTGGAGCGTCCCTGCGCCATCCACCCTCGCGGCCTCGTAGTACATCACCGGGATCTGCCGGAGGCCCGCCAGGAAAATGATCATCGGGGCACCAAAGGTCCATACGTGCAGCAGAACGATGGATCCCAGTGCGGTGCTGGGATCGGAAATCCAACCCGGTCCCTGGACTCCGAACATTGCGAGGACCTGGTTCACCAGGCCAGTGGTTCCGAAGATCTGCTTCCAGAGGATGGCAACGGCGACGGAGCCCCCCAGCAGTGACGGCAGGTAGAACACCGACCGGTAGAACGGAAGCCCGCGCAGGCCCTTGTCCAACACCAGGGCGATCAGCAAGGCCACAGCGAGCTGAAGCGGGACGCCGACAAAAACGTAGGTGAAGGTGACCCCCAGCGAGTTATGCAGCCGTGCGTCGCTGAGCATCCGGATGAAATTGTCCAGCCCGGTCCATTCCGGCGGCTGCAGCAGGTTGTAGTCCGTGAAGGACAGGTAAAGGGACATCAGCATCGGCCCGATGGTGATGGCCACCAAACCCACCAGCCACGGCAGCAGGAAGATGTAGGCGGCTTTGTTGTCCCGGCCGTTGGCTTTCTTCTCGGCGGCGGTCACCGGCCCTTTGCGTTTGGCAAGGGTACTGAGTTCACTGATGGCACTCATTGCGGCGACTCCGCTTCAGCCAGCAGACCTGCTGCCGCCGGCACACCTGCCGGCAGGCCTACCGGTCGCGGCGTCCTGGGTATATGTTCAGCGGCCATGTGGTCTCCTTTGGTCATCGTGGCCCTCCACGTCTTGGGTGATCGCCCTGGAGCAATCATGTTACGTACCGCCTCCGGTGGCAGACTCTGTTCAGTGCAGAACGCAGATGCTGTTGTCCGGATCCGGCCACCGTCCAGCGGGACATTGAAAAAGCGGCTTCATACCAAAGTAAACGGTTTCTTGACTCCTGTATAGCCCTTTGTTAGTTTTTGAGAAAGCGTTTTCTGCACGATGAAACACTCTACTCAACAAAACGACGCCTGAGAGGCAGGACAATGCGGTTTGGTCTCAAGAAGTCAGTATTGGGGGTTGCCGGCGCAGCGGCGGCCCTGGGAATGATCCTTACCGGCTGTGGCGCGGGCGGCGCAGCCTCCGGAAAGGTGGGAACGGTAGAGGATCCCGTGACCATCCGGTTCGCTTGGTGGGGCAACGATTCCCGGGCCAAGACAACCCAGGAAGTCATCAAGGCCTTTGAAGCCGCCAACCCCACCATCAAGGTGGAGGGCGAGAACACCGAGTTCAGTTCCTACTGGGACAAGATGGCCACCCAGATTGCCGGCGGCACCACTCCCGATGTCTTCACCATGAGCGGCGCGTACCCGGGCGAATATGCCAGCCGCGGCGTGCTCCTTGACTTGGACAAGGTGAAGGACCAGCTCGACACCTCCAAGTTCGCGGACGGGACAGTGGACCTGGGCAAGATCGCGGGCAAGCAATACACCATTACAGCCGGGGTGAACGCAATGTCCATGGTTATCGACCCCAAGGTCTTCGAAGCAGCCGGCGTGGAACTTCCGGATGACGAGACCTGGACGTGGGACGACTACGCGGACATCGCTGCACAGATCACCAAGAACTCGCCGCAGGGCACCTTCGGCACCACCCCCATGGCCAACGACTCGTTCCTTGCCGTCTGGGCCCGCCAGCATGGCGAAGACCTTTACACCGACGACGGCACGAAACTGGGCATCAGCGAGGACACCGCGGCTGAGTGGTTCGGGCTGAACAAGAAGCTCATGGAAACCGGTGGTGCGCCGTCGGCCTCGCAGACGGTGGAGGACGGTTCCGCGCAGCCCGAACTGACACTGATGGGCCAAGGAAAGCAGGGCATGAAGATCTCCTGGAGCAACCAGATGAACTCCTACTCGGGATCGCCTCTGGTCATGATGAAGCTGCCGGGCGAGAGCACGCGGCCCGGCTCATGGCTGCGGTCATCCATGGAATACGCGATCTCCTCAAAATCTGCGCACCCCAAGGAAGCTGCCCAGTTCATCAACTACCTGGTGAACAACATGGACGCCGCAACCAAGATCAAGAGCGACCGCGGCATGCCCGCCAACACCGAGCTGAAGGCCGGAATCGCCCCGTTACTCAAGGAGTCGCAGCAGAAGGAAGCCGTGTACCTGGACCGCCTGGCCAAACTGGACATCGAGCCGCCCCTTCCGTTCCCGGCCGGTTCTTCGGCCACCATGGAGGTCCTGAACCGCTACAACACGGATGTACTCTTCGGAAAGGTCAGCCCGCAGGACGCAGCCAAGGGCTTCATCTCCGAGGTCAACCAAAACCTGGGCTGACCTCGGCAACCCTCGAACCACACATTCCGCGAACTTTAGGCAGGTCAGTGAGCACAAATACACAGCCGGTCCGGCCCAGCGCGATCGCCGGCTATGAGGACTGGCCTGCCTACGTTCAGACGCATGCCCGATTCCAGGCCGACACTCGGGCAGCGCAGGAGCTTTCGGACGCCCTCGGCGTTCCGGAAGGGGCCGGTACCCCAGACATCACGCTCCTGTGGGAGGAAACGTACGACGGCGTCACCACCTCCCAGCTCAGCTGGCAGTTGGGATTCGGCCCCCGCACCACGGCCTGGCTGGTGCGGCCTGCCGGCCATTCTGGACCGCTGCCGGGCGTCCTCGCATTGCATTGCCACGGCGGCAACAAGTTCGGCGGGGCGGACAGGCTGGTGGAACTTCCCGAGTCCCACCCGTCTACGGCAGCCGCACGCGCAGGGCACTACGATGGCCGTGCCCTCGCAACGGACGTGGCCCGCAGCGGCTTTGCGGTCCTGGCCCACGACACGTTCGCCTGGGGCAGCCGGCGCTTTGACCTCTCCGCCCCGCCACGGCGGACGGTCTCCGCGCTGGAGGCGCGGAACTCGCAGTGGCGGGAGGACGGCGTCGTGCCTTCCGACGCGGAGCTGTACAACGCCGCCGCGGGATTCCATGAGGACACCGTCGCCAAGGCCGCAGGCCTGCTGGGCACCAGCCTGGCGGGAATGGTGGCGCACGACGACCTTGCCGCCCTGGATATCCTTGCCGGGCTTCCAGGAGTTGATGCCGACAGGCTGGGCTGCATCGGCTTCTCCGGCGGCGGCGGCCGTTCACTGACGCTGGCGGCCCTCAGCCCCCGGATCCGGAACTACGTGGTGACCTGCATGATGGCCACGTTCGAGTCGCTGCTGCCTGCCTACCTGGATGCGCACTCCTGGCTGCTCCAGACGCCCGGACTCTGGCAGCTGGGCGACTGGCCTGAGCTGACAGCAAGGTCCCGAGCCGACGGCTTGCTGGTGCAGTACGCCCTGGCGGATGAACTCTTTCCGGAAGAAGGCATGCGCGACGCCCACCGGACGCTGGCAGCCCTGCACGGGCGGACGGCCTACACCGGAAGCTTCTGGCCAGGCGGCCACGTGTTTACGGCGGAGATGCAGAATGAAGCCATCAGCTATCTCTCCCGGACCCTGGGCGCCGGAAGCCCCTCCGTCCACGATCTTTCGTCTCTTCCCACCATTTAGCCACCGAGGACCCTTTGATGATTCAGCAATCCGCCCCCGCGGCACCCGGCACCCCAGCAGCAACTGCCCCACCGCGCATTGCCCTGGTAGGCGTTCATGGCTACGGCGAACGGCATCTGGCCAACCTGGCCAGGCTCGAGGAATCCGGCGCCCTGGAACTGGTGGCCGTGGCCGATCCCAACCCGCCCGAGGCTGGCAGGCTTGCCGGTTCCGTGGCTGTCTTCAACACCCTGGACCAGCTGCTGGCTGCCGGGCCGGTCCCTGATGTGGTCATCCTGGCCACGCCCATCCAGACTCACGCACCCCTTGCCCTGGCAGCCCTGGCAGCCGGCGCCGACGTGTACGTCGAGAAACCGCCCGTGGCATCCATGGCCCAGTTCCAGGACGTCCTGGCAGCTGCGGACGCCGCTGGCCGGCTGGTCCAGGTGGGCTTCCAGAGCCTCGGGTCCCAGGCCCTGCCGGCAATCCGTGAAACCATCGACTCCGGCGGCATCGGCGACGTGTTCGGACTGAGCGCTACCGGAATGTGGGTGCGGACCAAGTCCTATTTCAAGCGCTCACGGTGGGCAGGAAAGCGCAGCATTGACGGCATCGATGTGGTGGACGGCGTGGCCACCAACGCGCTGGCGCACGCCGTCGCCACCGCGCTGAGTGTTGCCGGCGCCCACACCGTGGCCGACGTGTCCTCCGTGGAGACGGACCTGTACCGTGCGCATGACACGCAAAGTGACGACACTTCTGTCATCCGCGTCCGCACGGCGGGCGGGAGGACCCTGCTCTGCGTGCTGACCCTGTGTGCGCCCGAACAGCAGCACCCGTCTGTCACGGTCCACGGGACGCAGGGAGAGATCACGTTCTTCTACACCAAGGACGAAGTGGTCATCACCACGCCGGACGGCGAGCGCAGGGAGACCTTCGGCCGGACCGACCTCCTGGAGAACCTGCTCGACGCCCGGACCTCCGGCACGCCGCTGCTCTGCGCCCTGGCCGGCACCGGTGCATTCACCTGTGTCCTCGAAGCCATCCGTACAGCGCCCGACCCCCACGAAATTGGCCCTGACCACATCACTTGGGAGGGCCACGGGGACGACGCGCACCCCGTGGTCCACGGAATTGCCGGACTGATCGAACGCGCCGCCAAAGCCCAGGCCACTTTTGCTGAGCTGGGCGTCCCGTGGGCGCGCAGCCTGCCACCGGTCCGGACCTTCACCATCGGCGGGCACCCCGTGGCGGACTATCAGGACGGCAGCCGCATCCGCGCCGTATCGTCGCCGCGGCCGTACCTGCATCCGGTCCGTACGCTCGCCGGAACCGTTGTGACCGGCCACCAGCCCCTGGACCATGTGTGGCACCTGGGTGTCGGAGTGGCGCTCCAGGATGTGGACGGCGTGAATTTCTGGGGCGGCCGGACCTACACCCGGCCGGCGGGTGAATACGTCTGGCGGCCGGACCACGGGAGCATCGTCCACACTGGCGCGGGAGCCCACGACGGCGACCGGGGCGGAGCGCAGGACGGCCGGCTGATCGAGTCCCTGTCCTGGAATGGCCCCGACGGCCGCCCCGTACTCCGAGAGCAGCGCACCTGGACGTGGGACGCCGTCGGCCCTTCAGTCTGGCGACTGGGACTGGACTTTGCCCTCTCCCCCGCCGGCGACCGGCCGGTGAGCCTGGGCAGCCCGGGCTCGAACGGCCGCCACGAGGGCGGATACGGCGGCTTTTTCTGGCGGCTCCCGGAATGCGCCGGAGCCAACGTGTGGACTCCTGACGGGGCGGGCGAGAGCGCGGTCCATGGAAGTGTGACGCCGTGGCTGGCCTGGTCGGGAACGTTCGACGGCGGGACCTCGGGCAGAAGGACCTCCGACGGCGGGAGCTCGGGCAGCGCCGCTGCCGCCACCCTGGTGTTCGTGGCCGCAGAGAGTTCCACGGACCCGTGGTTCGTCCGCGTGGAGGGATACCCGGGCGTGGGCCAGTCGCTCGCCTGGGACGTGCCGGTCATAGCCGAACCAGGCGCACCGGTGCGCCGCAGCGTCACCGTGTTCGTCGCGGACGGCATTTTAGGTACCGCAGACATTGACACGTTGATCAACCAGCAGGGGAAAAAATCATGAGTCCAACAACCGCCGCCGCAGCCACCTCGCTGGCAGCCACGCCGGCTTCAGCGGCCCAGCCTTCCCTCACCCAACCTGCCCCCAACCAGCCTTCCCCCGCTCACCCTTCGGCCGCTGGTCTGGCCAAGGACACGGGCAGCCGCATGCCCCCGGCTTCGCCCGCGGACAGGGACGTCAAACGGCGCCGGGTATTGGACATTCTCGATGCCAAGGGCCGGGACAGCCTGCTGCTGACCACCCACACGGCGCTGACCTGGTACCTCGACGGCAGCCGGGTCCACGTCAGCCTGGCCGGTGACCCGATCGCGGCGATGCTGGTGGACCGGGACGGCGACCACCTAGTGACGTTCAACAACGAGGCCGGGCGCATGGCCGCGGAGGAACTGCCGGCCGGCGTCTCCGTCCACCCACTACCCTGGTACGGGAACCTGCACGAGGCCGCCGCCGCCGTCGGGAGTTCTTCCAACAGCGCGCCCTTGGCTGAGGCTGAAATTGCCGCGGAGCTCAGGGCTGCGCGCCAGCAGCTCCTGCCGGGCGAGAGTGCGCGTTACGCCCACCTCAGCGCGGAACTGGCTGGCATCATGACCGATGTACTGGCCACGGCCCGTCCGGACACCACCGAGTTTGAGCTGGTGTCCGCCCTCGCTCGCCGTGTGGTCGCCGCCGGCGCAGAACCGCTGGTGCTCCTGTGCAACGGCCACTCGCGGGGCACGTTCAGGCATCCGCTGGCCACGCATTCTCCCCTGGGCCGCCGCGCCATGGCGGTGGTGTGCGCCCGCAGGGACGGCCTGGTAGCCAACATCACCCGGTGGGTGAGGTTCGACGCCGGCACCCCGGAGGAGCTCGATGCCGAGGCCCGGATAGCCGCCGTGGAGGCCGACATCTTCGACGCTACGGTTCCCGGCGCCCGCCTGGACCGGATCTTCGCCGAAATCAAGGCAGCCTATGCCCGGCATGGTTTCGGCGCCGATCAGTGGGAGCACCACCACCAGGGCGGGCCTGCCGGCTACGCGGGGCGCGACCCGCGCGTCACTGCAGCGGTGACCGACACGGTGGTGCTGAACCAGCCGTTCACCTGGAACCCGTCCGGGCCGGGAGTGAAAATCGAGGACACCATCCAGCTCACCGAATCGGGTATCACGGTCCTTACCGTGGACGGGCGCTGGCCCGCCACCACAGTCAACGGTCTCAAGCGGCCACAGACGCTACAGCTCTGACCCATTCGAGGCGGAAACACAAATCGTGGCCGCAACAGAGGGTCACAGGTCTAGACCAACACACGCTTTCAGTGATCTCAGGGGTACGAAATTCACGCAGACTACGGCCGACGGAGCCAATTTGTGCTGATTTGACTTGAATTCCGGGCCCGATTCGGCAGGTAATTCTTCCCTCACAACGCCGGGGCAGAGCCGCCGTCCGGAGCGCACGGCGAGAGGTGCTGGACAGCCTTTTCGCAGGTCAGAGCGTTTTTTTGGAGTGTTTCTTCTCACCACCGGAGTCCTTGCGGGCTGAACGGGCAGGTCAATAGCGTGACACAGGACCGCCACCTACCAGCGAAGGGACTGCAATGCCATCGGCACCCGCCACGACGGATCCGCCCACTCCAACTGACAGGGACGCGTCGACAGTCCAGCAAGGCCCATCCGGCCCATCTCCTTCCAACAGCGTCCGGAACTACCTCACATCCGGCCTCCGCTGGGACCTTCCGGCGTCCCTCGTGGTGTTCCTCGTCGCCGTTCCCCTTTCCCTGGGGATAGCTGCCGCGTCAGGCGCCCCTGTCATGGCCGGCTTGATTGCCGCCGCCGTGGGCGGGATCGTCGCAGGGAGCCTGGGCGGTTCACCACTGCAGGTCAGCGGACCCGCCGCCGGGCTGACGGTCATCGTCGCCGGCCTGATCGAACAGTTCGGCTGGCAGGCCACCTGTGCCATCACCGCGGCGGCAGGTGTGCTCCAGGCGTTGCTCGGCGTGGCCAGGATCGGCCGTGTTGCGCTGGCCATAGCACCTGTGGTGGTGCACGCCATGCTGGCCGGCATCGGCATCACCATCGTGCTGCAGCAGCTGCATGTGATGCTGGGCTCGGAATCCGCCAGCTCGGCCTGGGAGAACATCATCGCCATCCCGGCAAGCATCTTCGCGGCTGATATCCCGGCTGCAATCCTTGGCGCGGTTGTCATCATCGTGCTCCTCGTGTGGAAGCACCTTCCCTCCCCCGTCCGCCGGATTCCCGGGCCGCTGGTTGCAGTCATCGCCGCAACGGCCCTTTCCCTGCCGTTCCACGTGGACAGGATCACGTTCGACGGCTCGCTGCTCGACGCGTTGTCCTTTCCCCAGCTTCCGGAAGGGAACTGGACCGCAATAGTCATCGGCGTGGTGACCATCGCACTGATTGCCAGCGTGGAGTCCCTGCTCTCGGCGGTAGCCGTGGACAAGATGCACCATGGGCAGCGGACCAATTTCAACCGCGAACTCCTGGGCCAGGGCGCGGCCAACGTGTCCTCCGGGCTGCTCGGCGGACTTCCCGTCACGGGCGTGATTGTGCGCAGCGCCACCAACATTGAGGCCGGTGCCCGGACCCGGAAGTCGGCCGTACTCCACGGGGTGTGGGTCCTGGTCTTCTCGCTGCTGCTGGCGGGCATCATCCAGCTGGTTCCGGAGGCCGTGCTCGCCGGGCTGCTTATTGTCATTGGCTCGCGCCTTGTCCGGGTGGCGGACATCAGGACAGCCCGGGTGACCGGCGACCTTACCGTCTACGGGGTGACCCTGCTCTGCGTTGTGTTCGTCAATCTCCTGGCGGGAGTACTGACCGGCCTGCTCCTGGCGGTGGGACTCGTCCTGTGGCGCGTGGCGCGGGCCAGCATCCATGCTGAAGCGCTTGCCACCGAAGACGGGGAACGGTGGCGGGTGGTTATCGACGGATCATGCAGTTTCCTTTCGCTGCCGAGGTTGAGCACCGTGCTGGCCTCCGTTCCAGCGGGCTCCCACGTCACGGTCGAGCTGGAGGTGGACTTCCTCGATCACCCGGTCCACGACACGTTGGATGCCTGGCGCAACCGGCACACGGCCAACGGAGGCACCGTGGTGATTGAGGAAAGCGGCACTGCCACGCTCCACGCCGCCCAGGCAGGCCCGCCAACCCGCGGCACCTCGCGCTCGGCACTTCGGGGCGGCTTTGCACCGTGGCGCAGCTGGCAGCGCCGCATCCAGGCCGGGCACGCCGCTGCGCCGGACGTTCCGACGCCCCTACGTTCAGTACTCACTGGTGTGGACAACTACCATCGGCGCAACGCCCACCTCGTACGGCCACACGTGCAGGAGCTGTCCTCGTTCCAAGACCCGGACACACTCTTCATAGCCTGCTCCGACTCCCGCCTGGTGCCCAACCTGATCACCAGCAGCGGCCCCGGAGACCTCTTCACCGTCCGGAACGTGGGCAACGTAGTGGGGGAAAGCGGCAGGGACGCTTCCATAGAAGCTGCCCTGGACTTTGCCCTCAGCGAGCTGTCGGTGAAATCCATCGTCATCTGCGGCCATTCGGGCTGCGGGGCCATGACCGCGCTGCACGCCGACCCCCTCAGTTCCGGCACGGAGGGCCCGTCCGATGCGCCGTCCGGCTCCGGGCCGCGGGGGGCCATCGACGTATGGCTCGATCACGCAAGGCCAAGCCTGGCTTCTTTCCGCGACGGACATCCTGTTCAGGTGGCCGCAGCGGATGCAGGGTATGACGCCGTCGACCAGCTTGCGATGGTCAACGTCGCGGTGCAGCTGGAACGGCTCCAGCACCGCCCTGGCCTTCTGGAGGCGGTGGAGGCCGGACGCGTCCACGTGGCCGGGCTGTTTTACGACATCTCCACGGCACGGGTCCTGCGGATCACTCCCTCCGGGATCACTCACCTCGACCAGCTGCCCCGGCAGCCCCTGGCGGAGGCGCTGGAAGCCCAGCCTGTCGGCTAGTTGCCTGGACGGAAGTCTCGGGCGAGGAGCTAGGGCAGCATCAGTTCGCCGTCAACGCGGCGTGGAATGCCCAGGGGGTTACTCTCGCGCAGCGCCGGGTGCAGGACGGCGTCCGGCGCATCCTGGTAGGCCACCGGACGCTGGAACCTGCGCACCGCCGTCGCCCCAACCGAAGTGAACAGCGAAGTGGTGGCCGGGTACGGTCCGCCGTGTTGCTGCGCCCAGTTCACGGCAACGCCCGTGGGCCAGCCGTCGAACAGGACGCGGCCGGCAAGGCCGGACAGCTGTTCCACGAGCCCGGAGACGTCTTCGCCGGGCTGGGCGTGCAGTGTGGCCGTGAGGCTGCCCGGCACCTTCGCCAGCACGGCGGAGAGCTCCTCCTGGCCCGAGTATTCGATCAGCAGGGTGGTGGGGCCGAAGCACTCCTCCAGCAGCTCGTCCGCACGCTCCAGCACGTTGGCGGCGGACGTGGAGAACACCACGGGCGCCGCACCGTCCTGGGTGGCATCTTGGTCCACCGTGCCGCTGACGATGTCCACGTCCGGTACCGAAGCCACGCTGCGCAGGCCGTCCGGGTAGGCGTCAGCGATGCGCTGGGTGAGCATGGCAGCCGTCGGCTTATCCTTGCTGGCTTCTGCCAGCTCCGCGGCAAAACCCGTGCCCGCCGGAATGAAAACCAGGCCCGGCTTGGTACAGAACTGGCCTGCACCCATAGTGAATGATCCGGCCAGTCCGGCGGCAAGCTGGCCGGAACGCCCGGCCAGGGCTGCGCCGGTAATGACAACAGGGTTGAGGCTGCCCAGTTCGCCGTAGAACGGGATGGGATCGGGGCGGGAGACAGCCAGGTCAAAGAGGGCCCGGCCGCCGGGGATGGACCCGGTGAAGCCCACTGCCTTGATGGCGGGATCCTGGACCAGCGCGGTGCCCACCTCGCGGCCGCTGACCAGGGCGAAGAGACCCTCCGGGGCGCCCGCCGATCGCAAGGCGTGCGTGACGATCTCTGCGGTCCGTTCGGACAGCCTCAAGTGCCCCGAGTGGGCCTTGACCACCACCGGGCAGCCCACCGCCAGCGCGGAGGCAGTATCCCCGCCAGCCACGGAGAAGGCGAACGGGAAGTTGGACGCGGAGAAGACCGCTACCGGGCCAATGGGCCGCAGGATGCGGCGCAGGTCCGGCTTCGGCGGGGTGGCGGACGGATCCGCGTGGTCGATCACTGCTTCGAGGTAGGAGCCTTCGGTGATCACGCGGGCAAAGAGGCGGAGCTGCCCTGAGGTGCGCGCCACCTCGCCGGTCAGCCGGACTGTGCCAAGGCTGGTTTCCGAATCGGCGATGGCCACAAGTTCGGCCACATTGGCGTCCAGCGCGTCGGCAACGGCGCTGAGCCAGCTGGCCCGTTCGGCGTCGGAGGCCGCCGCTGCGGTGGTGGCCGCTTTGCTGGCGGCAGCCGTGAGCTCTGAAAGCGAGAGGGTTGCAGTTGTCACTGGAGTTACCTGTTCTTCGTGTCGGAGTTCATCGTGTCGGAGTTCATCGTGCCGGCGGCATTTCACTGAAGCGGAAGCCGAGGCCCGGCTGGTCCGTGAGCGTCACGCGGCTCTCGCTGAAGCGGACCGGTGACGGTTCAACCAGGACGCCCAGCTGCTCAAAGGAAGCGTCTTCCACATCCTCCACCAAGGTAGGCTCCGCAAGGGTCAGGGCCAGCTGGGCGGAGAGTTCGGGCAGCAGGTGGGGCATCACCCGGATGCTGTTAGTCCGGGCCAGTTCCACGATCCGCCGGAATGGCGTGATGCCGCCCACCCGGATGATGTTCGGCTGGATGATATCCACGGCCTCTGCGTCTATGAAGTCTCGGAAGCGGTAGATGGTGTGCAGGTTTTCGCCCAGGGCGATGGGGACCGGCGAGTGCTTGCGGAGCCTGCGGTAGGCCCACAGGTCGTCCGCGCGGATGGGTTCTTCTAGCCATTCCAGCCCATAGCCGGCCAATACGTCCAGCGCCTTGAATGTGGTGGGCAGGTCCCAGCGCTGGTTGGCGTCAATCATGAGCTTCCGGTCCGGCCCCAGCACAGACCGGACGGCCGCCACCCGCTCGGCGTCCTCACGGATGTCCGGCTTTCCCACCTTGATCTTGACCGCCTGGTGCCCCGCGTCCACCCAGCGCCCGGCCTGGGCCACCAGCTCCTCAAGCGTGTAATGCAGGTTGACGCCGGAGCCGTACACCTCGGCGGACTCCTGCCGTTGCCCCAGCAGCCCTGTCACCGAGGTCTGTGCGCGGCGGGCCTGGAGATCCCAGAGCGCCAGGTCCACACCAGCCATCGCGATGGTGGTCAGTCCCCCGCCGCCGGCCTCGTGCAGCCGCTTCCACAAGGCATCCCACACCGTCTCCGCATGCGCCGGAAGGCCGGCGACGAAGGGGGCGATGTCATAGTCCAGGAGGGCCTTGACGGCCTGTGGACCAATTGTGGGCGTCCACGAAAAACCGTGCCCCGCGCCGCCGTCGTCCGTGTGGATTTCCGTGACGATCACATGGTTCTCCGGCGCCTCCACGCCCCAGTTGCGCCGCAGCGGAACGGTCAGGAGCCGGGTGGAAAGGCCGGTGATGCGCGGTGCCGTCCGGATGGCTTGGGCAAGGGGCATGCTCATCAGCGGCCGGCCAGCTCGTAGCCCTTGGCGAGGATGGACTTCAGCTGGACCAACTGGTCCTCCGTGGGGTCCACCAGCGGCGGGCGCACCGACCCAACAGCCAGTCCGCCGAGCCGCAGGCCCGCCTTGATGAGCGAGACGCCGAAGCCCGGGGTCTGGTCGCGGAGACGCACCAGCGGGGCGTAGAAACCCTCAAGCAGGGCATTGCGGCGATCCTCGTCGTCCGACATGTACGCGTCGTAGTACGCCTTGGCGATCTCCGGGGCCATGGCGAACGCGGCGGAGGAGTACAGCGGGATGCCCAGTCCGCGGTACGCGCCCTGGGTGAGCTCGGCGGTCAGGAGGCCGTTGAACAGGGCAAAGTCTTCGCGTCCCGTGGTACGGACGGCGGACACGATCTCCTGCGCCAGGCCAACATCGCCCAGGCCGTCCTTGAAGCCGATGACCTTGGGGTTGGCAGCCAGTTGCGCCATGGAGGCCGCCGTGAACTTGGCGTTGCCGCGGTGGTAGACGATCACCGGGAGACTGCTGGCATCCGCCACGGCCTCGATGTAGGCCACGAGCCCTTCGGTGGGGCCAGTGACGAGGTAGGGCGGCAGGACCAGGAGTGCGTCGGCACCTGCCTCCTCGGCCACGCGGGCTGCAGCAAGCGCATGGCCCAGCGGCCCGCCGGCCCCGGCAACCACCGGCACCTTGCCGGCCACAACCTCGACGGCGGCAGCCACCACGGTGCGCACCTCATCGATGCTGAGGGCATGGAATTCGCCAGTTCCGCAGGCGGGAAAGACGCCCCCCGGTCCGAACGCCAGCCTTGAGCTGATGTGCTCCTTGAGGACGTCCACGTCGACGGTGCCTTCGGACGTGAACGGGGTGACGGGGAAGAACAATACGCCGTCGAATTTCATGGTGTCTCCTTGGGTCCGGTGCCAGCCGTGACCAGCGCTGCGGACGTCTCGTGTTTGAGGGATGTTGCTGTCCTGAGTTCGGTCCGCCAGCTGCGCTTGGGCTCCCAGCCAAGCAGCTCACGCGCCTTGGCAATCGAAAATGCAGGGCTGGTGCCGGTCAGTCCGGCACTCAGTTCGGCGCTGCCGGGAAGGAACCTCGGCATCAGGTCGGCCAGCGGTGCCGTAGCCAGTGCGTCGGCGGCGCCCACGAAGAACGTTTCGCCGTTGGGGACGGAGTCCATCTTCTTCAGGAGCACGTCCAGGAAATCGGCGACGTCGCGGGCATCAACATAGTTGAATAACGCCGGCGCGGACAGCGCGGGATCCGCCAGCCGCTCGGCCACGGTATGCCCCTGCTGGGTGGGCGCGCCGTCCCATTCCTCGGGCGAGATGACGTAGCAGGGCCGGAACGCCGCGTAGCGGATCTTCTCCCCCTGCGCCGCCGCAAACATCTCCACAGTCTGTTCCGCGATCAGCTTTGAGAGCGCATACGCGTTCCACGGCCGCGGAATGGTCCGCTCATCCACGGGGAACCTGTCCGGCAGCCAGCCGGCCGGTGAACCGTAGCCCAGCACTGTGGGGCTGCTGGCGGTGACAATCTTGCCGATGCCCAGTTCCGTGGCCGCGCTGATAACGGCGTAGGCAAGGCGGGTGTTGGTGGCGAAGATGACATCTTCCGGCGCACTGAACGGGACGGCTATCGCCGCGAGGTGGACGACGGCGTCGGGCGTGGTTTCCCGAAGGAGGCGCAACGCCTCGCCGGGGGCCAGCAGGTCGCCGGTTTCCTGCACGACGCCGGCTGGCAGCTGGTCCGCCGGGACGGCGTCACGGTCCACCGAAATCACGTGGTGGCCCGCTTCCGCGAGCCCGGCCACGACGCTGCGTCCCAGCCGGCCGGAGCCGCCGGTGACAAAGATCCTGCTCATGTTGGTTCCTTAGGTCTCAATGTCCGCGGACTAGGCGCCGCGGCGGAGGTCGGCGCCGAGATCAAGGTCTTCGATGCGGACCGGCAAGGATGACTCCAGCGAGCGGTTGCCGGCAATCCCCACGGAGACGGAGCGGAGGCCGTCCAGGTAGCCCGAGGGCCGTCCCAGGGGATCCTCGCCGGGACCGTTGAAGAGGTCCGAGAGGAGGAGTTCGTCGCCCCCGCCGTGGCCGCCTTCACCGTTGACGATCGGAACCTCATAGGCAGCTTCCCAGTGGCGCTGGACCAGCAGGCGTTCGCCGTTGCGGCGGACGGCGTCCTCCTCCTCGACCGGGGTGGCGCTCGGATCCACCACCGTCTTTTTGTCCGTGCTGCTCAGGACGGCGGCGCGCTCCACCACTTCCAGCTCGGCCCGGCCCTCGGTGCCGTTGACGGCCACGCGGTAGCCTTCCCACGGGCTGTGCGCGTTCAGGGAGTAGCTCAGGCGCGGACCGCCCTGGTACTCCACCACAAGCGCCAGGTTGTCTTCAATCGTGATGCCGCCGGTGAACACATCCTGGTCGCGGCGGTAGCCGTCGTAGTGCTCGTTGTCCAGGAAGAGGGCCTTCAGTCGCTCATCCTCACGGAGGTCAAGCGCGAACGGATCCTTTTCGGCTGTTTTGTCCCCGGTGCCGGGGGTTTCGGCGTCGGGCGTTCCCCGCTCCGGACGGGGACCGAGGCCGCGTTCGGCAGCGTTTTTGTCGCCATAGAACTTCAGTCCGCCGGAGGCGAAGACGCGCTCAGGGACGTCGTTCAGCCACCAGTTGACCAGGTCGAAGTGGTGTGAGGCCTTGTGGATCAGCAGGCCGCCGGAGTTCTTCTTCTCTCGGTGCCAGCGCCGGAAGTAGTCCGCGCCGTGGACGGTGTCCAGGACCCAGCTGAAGTCGATGGAGGTGACCTTGCCGATCACGCCGCTCTGGATAATCTCCTTCAGGGCGCTGTTGCGCGGCGAATAGCGGTAGTTGAAAGTGACCACCA
The DNA here is from genome assembly GCF_030815585.1 of Arthrobacter pascens. Taxonomy (NCBI): domain Bacteria; kingdom Bacillati; phylum Actinomycetota; class Actinomycetes; order Micrococcales; family Micrococcaceae; genus Arthrobacter; species Arthrobacter pascens. The sequence continues at coordinate 520,093 of NZ_JAUSWY010000001.1, read as the reverse complement.
CGTTGCGGCCGGTCTCCTCCACGGCCTTGGTGATCCGGCGGCAGCCTTCGGCGTCGATGGTGAGCGGCTTTTCAACGACGACGTCGGCGCCCGCCTCGAGTGCCTCCACGATGTAGTCGGCGTGGGTGTAGTCAGGGGTGGTCACCACGACGCGGTCGATGTTGTTGGCCTGGATGAAGGCCGTCAGGTCCGCCGGATCGAAGGAAGCAACGGGACCGGCTGCGCCCAGATCATGGATGAGCTTCTGGTAGAACTCCACGCGGCCGGGGTTGACGTCGGAGAACGCCACCAGCTCGGCGGTATCCGCGTGCTTGCCGAAGATGGCGCGGATGTACATTTCCGAGCGGCCGCCGGTGCCGATCAGGGCGATGCGGGCTTTGGCCCGCTGCCCTGCCTGTGGCGCAGCTGCCGCAGCATCACCGGTGCGGGGTTCGGAGCTCGATGCCCCGGTGGCAGAACTCGATTGGGCTGTGTTGGCCATGAGGGGTTCCCTTCAAAAAAAGCTCATACTCGGCCGGACGCCAGCTGTTGTTCGTGCGGCGGGCTGCTGACGTGGCCGATCTGTCCGTTCGACCGAGAAAGCGTTTTCTCGGTCGGCTATATGATTTCTATCAATAGATGCACAGTCCCGTCAACCATTATGCCCCTAGGAGAAAGCGTTTTCTAGGCTGCATCTTCCTCCGTTGGCACCAGAACTGCCCTGGAGAGCGCCCTCACCACAGAAATCGGTTTCCGATAGCGTTATATGCTTTCTCTCACAACACCGCTGGCCCCAAGGTCCAGAGCCCGCCACCCCAGGCGGGCACAATGGGTCCAAGGGACTTACGAAAGGCAGACCATGGTGAGGAAATCGGCGAGCGGCAGAATCGGAATCGCGGACGTTGCCGTCAAGGCCGGGGTTTCACATGCCACGGTTTCGCGCGTCATGAATGGGAACTTCACGGTTGATCCGGACATCGCGGCACGCGTGCGGGCAGCCGCCGCCGAGCTGAAGTACCAGCCCAACCCCGTGGGACGCAGCCTGGCGTTGGGAAAAACAGACACCATCGGCATCGTGGTTCCGGATCTGGCAAACCCCACGTTCCAGGCCATCCTGCGCGGATTGAGCCGGGCAGCAGCGCAGGACGGCTACCGCGTCCTGATCGCTGATTCCTTCGAGGTCTCCAGCGAGGAAGCCATCCTGGCCAGCGAGGCCAGGCGCCGGTGCGACGGCCTGGTGCTGTGCGCACCGCGCATGAGTGACGCCGAACTTGAGGAAATAGCGCCGTCCCTGCATCCTTTGGTGCTGATCAACAGGACCACAACAGTAGCCGAGGTGCCCAGCCTGGTGGTGGACTACGGGCAAGGCGTCCAGGACCTCGCCGAGCATCTGGTGGGGCTTGGCCATACCCGGCTGGCCTTTCTGGCAGGGCCTGCACGCAGCGCCTCCAACGGGCTCAGGCTCCAGGGACTGGAGGCGTTCAAAGCGGCCCATCCGCAGGTGGAGGTCAGGATGCTCGAAGGCGGCTCGGACTTCGACACCGGCCACGGAGCCGTCGATGCCGTGCTGGACAGCGGCGCTACCGGCATCCTGGCCTTCAACGACCTTGTGGCCATGGGCCTGATGAGCGGTCTGCACGAACGCGGCGTGGATGTACCGGGAGACATTTCCGTGACTGGCTTCGATGACATCCCCTTCGCCAGGTACACCACACCCACCCTCACCACGGCCGCCGTACCCATCACGGAACTTGGCCAGCAGGCGTGGCACCAGCTGCGGGCGCTCATCCGGAAGGAAGAAAGCGACGCGCCTGGCAGCAGGTACCAGCCGCGGCTGGAGATCCGCGCCAGCAGCGGCCCCGCGAAGAACTAGCTTGCCCCCGGAGTTTTTGTCCATATGACGCCACCTCAACACGGTTTTCGCGGCATTATCTGGACAAAGCTCCTACCCCTGCCGGACCCCGGCTTCGCGGTAGTAGCCCTCGATGTGGGCGGCCACCAGCCTGGCCGCACTGTCGCCGTCGTCGTTCCGGATGGCGGCCAGAATCTCGCGGTGCTCTGCCCGCAGGCGCGACGCTGTGGCGTCCCAGTCCGGGAGGTTGGCCGTGAGCTGCGCGGCGTAGCCCTGAATGGATTCGCGCAGCGAGCCCATCATGGCGCTGACCACGGCGTTGCCGGCAGCGTCTGCGAGGGCAAGGTGGAACCGGACGTCGAGTGCCAGGAAGTCATCTGCGGCCAGTCCGTCCTTGCCGACTGCATCCATCTCATCCAGGAGCGCAGCGGCCGCGGCCAGTTCCGGGGCGTCCGGCCTGGCACGGGCCGCCGCCCAGGACTCCAGCAATACTCGGGTTTCCACGATGTCCGAGACGGGAAGGTGCTGCGTGGCGACGTGGAGCCGCAGCGCCGAGCCGAGCGCCGCCGTCGGATCGGAAATGACCACCGTCCCTGCCTCCGGGCCTGACCCGACGCCGGCGCGGACCACCCCCATGGCTTCGAGAATCCGGATGGCCTCGCGCACCGAAGTCCGGGAGACCTGCAGCTGTTCCGCAAGGGTCCGTTCAGCGGGCAGTCGGCCGCCCACGGTCAGCCGTCCTTCGGAAAGCTGGTTCTCGATCCAGTGCAGGACAAGCTGATGGGTACGCATGGTGCCATCCTAGTTGATGTGGTTGGACCACATGCCTTACTGTGGTTAGACCACAGGCGCCCGGCCCACCTGTCCGGCCGACCTGTCCGGCCCACCAACTGTCCGGCCCACGAACTGAGGAAGCCATGACCCACACGATCCAGCCGAACAACCCTGAAACCACTTCGGCCGCGGACTCCACGGAGATCCCGGCGGCCGGCGTCCCGGCTTCCCAGCCCGCCGCCTCCCCTGTGGTGCCTGCGGCGCTCAGGCGCCGAATTCCCAAGTACTCGGATCTGGCTCCCCTCATGCAGTTCAAGAAGCCTGAGTTCAGCAAGGAAGCCCGCCTGAGGCGCGCCAGCACCATCTGGGAACTCCGCGACATCGCCAAGCGCCGCACCCCGCAGGCCCCCTTCGACTACACCGACGGCGCCGCCGAAGCCGAGATCACCCTGCGCCGTGCCCGTGAGGCGTTCCTGGACATCGAGTTCCGTCCCGGCATCCTCCGGAACGTCTCCAGCATCGACCTCAGCACCGAAATCCTGGGCAAGTACTCCCGCCTTCCCGTGGGCATCGCGCCCACCGGCTTCACCCGGATGATGCAGTCCGAGGGTGAATACGCCGGCTCGCAGGCCGCGGAAGCCGCCGGAATCCCCTATACCCTCTCCACCATGGGCACCGCCTCCATCGAGGATGTGGCCGCCGCAGCACCCAACGGGCGCAACTGGTTCCAGCTCTACCTGTGGACGGACCGGGACCGTTCGCTGGAACTCATCGAGCGCGCCGCCAATGCCGGAAACGACACCCTCATGGTCACGGTGGACACCGCCGTCGCCGGCGCCCGCCTCAGGGACGTGCGCAACGGCATGACCATCCCGCCGGCGCTCACCATCAAGACCGTGCTGGACGCGTCCTACCGCCCGGCCTGGTGGTTCAATTTCCTCACCCACGAGCCGCTGACCTTCGCCTCCTTGTCCCGCTACACCGGCACCGTGGCGGACCTCATCAACTCTATGTTCGATCCCACCCTCACGTTCGAGGACCTGGACTGGCTGCGCGAAACCTGGAAGGGCAAGCTGGTGGTCAAGGGCATCCAGACCGTTGAGGACGCCCGCAAGGTGGTGGACCATGGCGCCGACGGCGTGGTGCTCTCCAACCACGGCGGCCGCCAGCTGGACCGCGCCCCTATTCCGTTCCACCTGCTCCCGGAGGTTTCCGCAGCGTTCAAGGCGGACAACTCCGACGCAGCCATCATCCTGGACACGGGCATCATGAGCGGCGCCGACATCGTGGCCGCCCTGGCATTAGGTGCAGACTTCACCATGATCGGGCGCGCTTACCTTTACGGCCTGATGGCCGGCGGCCGGGCCGGCGTGGACCGCGCCATCCAGATCCTCGAGAAGGACATGGCCCGCACCATGGCGCTGCTGGGCGTCAGCAAGATCTCCGACCTGACCCCGGACCACGTGCGGCTGCTCAACAAGTAAGGTCCCCGCCCGCCCAAGTGACTCGCAGTTAATGCGCCCAAAACGGGTTTTCACAGCGTTAACTGCGAGTCAGTTGGGCTAAAGGAGCTATTTCTTGCGGCCGAACTTCGGCAGGTTGGGGAGGTTGGCCAGCAGGTCCGCGGCTTTCGTGGCGGCCCGGCCCACGGTGCGGCCGATCTGCTGCGGCACCGTGTCGTCGCTGAGCGGAGCGGCGGTGCCGCCGGGAATGACGACGGCGGGACTCAGTTCCGCGCTCCCGCGCGCCAGCACGCCGGCAGCAACCGCATCAGCGGCGATTGCCTCAGCAGCCATGGCATCCGTCTCCTTCCGGGTGGCCTGGGGCTGGCCGCCCGGCCCCACGGGAACCTTGGCGGCCGGGGATCCGGCCTCGGCGGTGCCTTCAGCACGCGGGCCGACGTCAAACGTTTCCAGCCACTTCACGATTCCCTCAAGCGGTTTGGGGTTCAGCGCGTAGTAGCGCTTCTGACCCTCCGCACGCATGCTGACAAGCTGTGCCTCCCGCAGGACCTTAAGGTGCTTGGAAATGGTCGGCTGGCTGGCGGACAGCTCCTCCACCAGTTCCCCCACTGCCTTGTCCCCTGCGCGAAGCGATACCAGGATGTCGCGCCGGGTTGCTTCCGCAATGACGGCAAATACGTCGTCTGTCACCATGCCTCCCACCCTAGCGACATATACGCCGAAAGGCATCAACTATTTCGGCAACCGGCATCGCGCCAAACCACTTGCTGCCCGGGCCAGGCTTAGTCGAACCACGGGTCCAGGCCGTACAGCGGAAACACTGCCTTGCGCGTGGCCATGACAGTCCGGTCCACAGCATCGTTGGGGTCGAAACCCACTTCCCAGGAGCGCCACCACAGCTCCACGTCATCGCCCATCAGCCCGGGCGTGGCAGTACCGAACTTATCCTCGACATAGGTGCGCCAGTCCTCCGGCACGGGAGTCTTCAGCGGCACGGGCCGGCCCGCCGCGATGGCGATCAGGTGGCTCCAGGACCGCGGGACGACGTCGGTGACGTTGTAGCCTCCGCCGCCGGTAGCGATCCAGCGGTTGCCGCAGTGCCGGGCGGCAAGATTCCCGACGGCGGCAGCCGCCTCGCGCTGTCCGTCAACACTGATGTTGAGATGGGCCAGCGGATCCAGCCGGTGCGAGTCGCAGCCGTGCTGGCTCACGATGACCTCGGGTTCGAAGGCGCCCACGAGCTGCGGCACCACGGCGTGGAAGGCCCGCAGCCAGCCGGCATCCCCTGTGCCGGAAGGCAAGGCGACGTTCACAGCACTGCCCGCAGCATGCAGGCCGCCGATCTCGTTGGCGAAGCCGGTTCCCGGAAAGAGCGTGAGCCCGCTTTCATGCAGCGAGATGGTGAGCACCCGGGGATCGTCCCAGAAGATGCTCTCCGTCCCGTCCCCATGGTGGGCGTCGACGTCGATGTACGCCACGCGCCGGATGCCGCCGTCGAGCAGTTTACGGATCGCGAGCGCTGAATCGTTGTAGATGCAGAAACCGCTGGCGCGGTCGCGGGCGGCATGGTGCAGGCCGCCACCGAAATTCACGGCGTGGAGAGCAGACCCGTCCAGGACAGCGGACGCCGCGAGCAGGGAACCGCCGGCCAGCCTCGCGGCGGCCTCATGCATTCCGGCGAAGGCGGGATCGTCCTCAGTACCCAGGCCCCGGGCTTCGTCCGGTACCGTAGGGTCGTCGCTGACTCGGTGCACTGCCTCCACGTATTCGGGCGAGTGCACCGTCTCCAACTCGATGTCTGAAGCGACGGCGGGAGCCTCAACGGAGACGTGCGCCAAATCCAGCAGCCCCAGGCTCCGTGCCAGCCGCGCCGTAAGGTCCATCCGTGCCGGCGCCATCGGGTGGCCCAGGCCGAAATTGTAGGCGGTCATGGATGAATTCCACACCACCGTCGTTGGTGGTGCGGGCTGGCTGAGACCGGGCAGGTATGTCATCAATCACAGGCTACCCGAGCACGCCAACCCTCCAGCCCAGTCATTACGCGGCCATTAGTGGTTTACTACTGAAGGAAACAGTTTCTACCGAGGAATAGCCACATATGACGGAACGCCAGTCGAGGCCCCGGATCCCGGCCAGCTGGCAGCCTGCCGCACCGGAGCGGGAAGGCCTTTGGATCTTCACGCGGCTGCGCGACTTCATTGACGACATTGCCAATACGTCGCCGGCCCGGCTTGCCCTGAGCGCCTTCGCCGCCGTCTGCCTGGTGTTCACGTTTCTTCTTTCGCTGCCCATCTCATCGGCAACCGGTTCGGCCACGCCGTTGCACCAGGCGATGTTCACGGCCGTTTCCGCCGTCTGCGTCACCGGGCTGACGGTGGTCTCGACGGCGGTGCACTGGTCCTTCGTGGGCCAGCTGATCATCCTGGTGGGCATCTTCGTCGGCGGCCTGGGAACGCTGACACTGGCTTCGCTGCTGGCGCTGATGGTGAGCAAAAAGCTCGGTGTCCGCGGCAAGCTCATTGCCCAGGAGGCCATGAACAACGCCGGCCGCCTGGGAGAGGTAGGTACTCTGCTGCGCATCGTCATCACCACTTCGGTGGTGATCGAAGGCGTTCTGGCAATGGCCCTGATCCCCCGGTTCCTGGTGCTGGGAGAGCCATTCTGGCAAGCCGTGTGGCACGGTGTCTTCTACTCAATCTCGTCCTTCAACAACGCTGGCTTCACGCCGCATTCGGACGGCATCGTGCCCTACGAGACCGATCTGTGGATCCTGGTCCCGCTGATGCTGGGCGTGTTCCTGGGCAGCCTTGGCTTCCCGGTGGTTATGGTCCTGCAGCAGAACGGGCTCAACTGGAAGAAATGGAACCTGCACACCAAGCTGACCATCCAGGTGTCCTTTATCCTGCTGGCGGCCGGCACGGTGCTCTGGGCGCTGATGGAATGGGACAACGCGCGCACCATCGGGCCCATGGAACTCGGCGACAAGATCACGCACTCACTCTTCGCCTCCGTGATGACCAGGTCCGGCGGCTTTAACCTCGTGGACCAGAACCACATGGAGTCCACCACCATGCTGCTCACGGATGCGCTCATGTTCGCCGGCGGCGGTTCGGCCTCCACTGCAGGCGGCATCAAGGTCACCACCATCGCCGTGATGTTCCTGGCCATTGTGGCGGAGGCCAGGGGCGACGCCGACGTCAAAGTTTATGGCCGGACCATCCCGCAGGGCACTATGCGGGTGGCCATCTCCGTGATCGTGGCCGGAGCCACCCTGGTCTCCGTGTCCGCATTCCTGCTCCTGCAGATCAGCGGCGCGTCCCTGGACCGGGTGCTGTTCGAAACCATTTCGGCCTTCGCCACGGTGGGTCTGAGCACCAACCTCAGCGCCGAACTGCCGCCGTCGGGCGTCTACGTCCTCACTGCCCTGATGTTCGCGGGCCGCGTAGGCACCGTTACCCTTGCCGCAGGCCTTGCACTGCGCCAGCGCAGCCAGCTATACCACTATCCGGAAGAGAGGCCCATCATTGGCTAATTCCCCAGGCGCCCCCAACCGCCCCGCCCACAACGCACCCGTGCTGGTGATCGGTCTGGGCCGCTTTGGCTCCTCCACCGCCGAACAGCTCGTGAAGCAGGGCCGTGAAGTGCTTGCCATCGAACGCGACCGGACCCTGGTTCAGAAGTGGGCGCCGCTCCTCACTCACGTGGTTGAGGCGGACGCCACCAACATCGATGCGCTGCGCCAGCTCGGAGCGCAGGAGTTCACCTCCGCCGTGGTGGGCGTGGGCACGTCCATCGAGTCCTCCGTGCTGATCACCGTGAACCTGGTGGACATGGGTATTGAGCATCTCTGGGTCAAGGCCATCACGCCTTCGCACGGCAAAATCCTCACACGGATCGGCGCCAACCACGTTATCTACCCGGAAGCTGACGCCGGCGTCCGTGCGGCGCACCTGGTCTCCGGCCGCATGCTGGACTTCATCGAATTCGACGACGACTTCGCCATCGTCAAGATGTACCCCCCGCGTGAAACGGTGGGCTTCACCCTGGACGAATCCAAAGTCCGCTCCAAATACGGTGTGACGATCGTGGGTGTGAAGTCCCCGGGCGAGGACTTCACCTACGCGCGCCCGGAGACAAAGGTGTCGTCCCGCGACATGCTGATTGTCTCGGGCCACGTTGACCTGTTGGAACGCTTCGCGGCCCGGCCGTAAAGACTGCCCCCTCGCCACTTTCTCGCCCTGTTGGCAGGGGGGTTGGAAAGAGGTGAAGTCAGCCGAGCTGGCGGGTGATCTCGGCGGCCCGGTCCGCTGCGGCGCGGGCGCCCGCGGCAATGATTGAGGGGATGCCGCGCTCATCGAACGTGGCAAGGGCGCGTTCGGTGGTGCCGTTGGGGCTGGTTACGGACTTGCGCAATGCCGAAGGATCAGCGCCGGGCTCGGCCAGCATAAAGCCTGCACCAGCCACTGTTTCGCGGGCCAGGAGCACGGCCAGGTCAGGGTCCAGGCCCAGCTCGACCCCCGCCGCTGCCATGGCCTCCGCCAGGTAGAACGCGTAGGCCGGCCCTGAACCGCTGATCGCCGAAAGGGCATCCACCTGTTCCTCCGGCACCTCCACCACGGTGCCGGCCGCCTTCAGGATGTCTTTGGCTCTTTGGAGCTGCTCCGGCGTGCAGTTGCTGCCAGGCGATACGGATACGACGCCGCGGCCCAGCTTGGCGGGAACGTTGGGCATGGTCCGGATGACCGGCTGGCCAGCTGGCAGCGCGGCTTCAAGCTGCGCCAAGGAAACGCCCGCAGCCACGCTGATCACGATGGTTCCCGGCGACAGGGAACTGCTGATCTCCCGTGCCATGTCTGCGATGCCCACCGGCTTGGTGCCCAGGATCACGACGGCGGAGCCCTTCGCCGCCTGCTTGTTGTTATCCGGCTCCTCCTCGCCGGCAATGGCGGTGATGCCATGGTGGCGTTCGGCCAGTTCCGCCGCCCGCTCTGCCCTCCGGACGGTGGCCACAATGTCTGAGGCGTCTATTCCGCCTTCCACCAGGCCACCCAGGATAGCTTCGTTCATGGATCCACAGCCAAGGAATGCGATTCGGTTGCTCATGGCTCCATCATTGCAGTTCCGCGGCCGCGCTGCAGAAACGGAAGAAGAACTACAGGGAACTGCCAGATAGCGATTCACAGGAGACTCCCATGTTCGCCGCAGGTCGCACACAAGTTGGGCGCCTAACGTAGTTAGTACCTCATTGAGGGTGCGAGTGATGCGGCAAGCATGGGGATGTTTGCCCGTGGCGCCGGTGGTCTGCAGCAGGTTTTCCCCCCATTTTCCTGCCGCAGGGCACCGGTGCTTTCGCAATTAAGGCGAGCGTCAGCCGGCGTGTTCACCCCCGGCTCAGCCGGTGTGCTCAGCCGGCGTGTTCACCCCCGGCTCAGCCGGTGTGCTCAGCCGGTGGTGCTCAGCCCGCGAGAGAGCCCTCCGCTGCCACCATATTGGGTGCCACAACGTGGGGCGCCGGGTCCAGCGGGCCCGCAAAAACGAGCTGGTCCAGCCTGCGCAGGATCAGGCCTTCACGCAGCGCCCAGGGACAGATCCTGATCTTCTTGAACCTGAACAGTTCCAAGGCTGCTTCCGCCACCAGCGCACCCGCGAGGAGCTGGTTGGCGCGGGCTTCCGAAACGCCCGGCAGATGCAGCCGGTCCTCCGTCTTCATGGCCGAAATCCGCTGGGCCCAGACACCGAGGTCCGTCCCGTTCAGCTCACGCTTCACGTACGGCCCTGCGGCACTGGGGGCGGCGCCCGCGATCCTGGCCAGCGAACGGAAGGTCTTGGACGTCCCCGCCACGAGGTTTGCCCGGCCCAGGCCATCGAGTTGGCTGACCGCAGGTTTGAGCGTGGCGCGGATGTACCGGCGCAGCTCCTTCACGCTCTTGGCCGACGGCGGATCTTCGGCCAGCCAGTCCCGGGTGAGGCGGCTGGCTCCGAGCGGGACGGAGGTGGCGACTTCGGGCAGTTCATCCTGGCCGAAGGCCATTTCAAACGATCCGCCGCCGATGTCCAGGTTCAGGATGGGCCCGGCGCCCCAGCCGTACCAGCGCCTTACGGCGAAGTAGGTCATGGATGCCTCTTCGCTTCCCGTCAGTTCCGCCAGCGTCACGGTGGTCTCGTCTTTGACGCGGGCAAGCACCGCCGGGCCGTTGGTGGCTTCGCGGATGGCCGACGTACAGAACGCCAGCAGGTCCTCAGCTTTGTGCCTGGCCGCGAACTCCCAGGCTTCCAGGACGAACTCCGTCAGCTCATGCTGACCGGCGTCCGTGATGTTGCCGTCCCCGTCCAGATACTGGACCAGGGAGATCGGCCGCTTGTGCGAGGCAAAAGGCACCGGACGCGCGCCAGGGTGGGCATCCACCAGGAGGAGGTGCACAGTATTGGACCCGATATCGAGGACGCCTAGCCGCATGCTGCCATTATTCCCCGGCCCGGCCCCTCATCCACAACCGGCGCGGAAGATATCAGTTCGCGGCGGGATCCGCGGGCGCGCCGTCGGGAAGCTCATCCGCACGTTTGAAGTCGCGCTTGATGTTGGCCACACCCTCAGGATTGATCTCGAAACCGAACGCGGCGCCCGGGTTGATCACCATTCCGAGCTCCTCGCCGATGTTGGCGATGATCGCAGCGCCCTGCGTCCCCAGCACATTCGGCGCGGCCTCAAGGTACTGCACGTCAACGCGGCTGGGGTGCGAGAAGACCGCCAGGACGGGGTCGCCGTCGGCGTTGGCCAGTACCAGTGGTTCCACCTGGGAGTCCTCGCCCTCGATCCCTTCGGTGCTGACGACGTAGACCTCGCTGTTGAGGAACGACAGGATGACGTCCACCGGGCTGGCGTCCGGCTGTCCGCCCTTAGCGAGCTTTTCCTCGAGGTCGTTGAGCGGCTGGAGATCCATGTGCGCGGGCTGTTCAGTCATGCATCTACTCGATCACGTTGCGGACCACGGCGCAAACGGAAATCTGCTCCAACGCGAAATCGCCGGAAGCGTGCGGTTCGCCAGATACTTCCGGCGAACCCGCATGTTTCGGCGAAATCGGTGCTGATGCCTTATTTTTTTGCGGCGGCTTTCTTCTTCGCGGGGGCCTTGCGGGCCGTCGTCGTGCGCTTGACCGGGCCCTTGGCCCGCTTCTCGGCGAGAAGTTCGACGGCGCGTTCCCGGGTAAGTTCCTCAAGCGAGGTGGTGCGCGGCACGGTGATGTTGGTGACGCCGTCGGTAATGTACGGACCGAAGCGGCCTTCCTTCACCACGATGTTCTTCTCCGAAACGGGGTCCGGGCCGAACTCGGCCAGGGGCGCCACCGCGGCACGGGCACCGCGCTGCTTGGGCTGGGAGTAGATCTCCAGTGCCTGCTCCAGGGTGATGGTGAAGATTTCCTCTTCTGAGCCGATGGAGCGCGAGTCGGTGCCCTTTTTCAGGTACGGGCCAAAGCGTCCGTTCTGCACCGTGATGAGGTTGCCTTCGGCGTCCTCCCCCAAGGCCCGGGGCAAGCTCATGAGCTGCAGTGCCTCGTCCAGGGTCACGGAATCGACAGACATCGAGGCGAACAGGGAGCCCGTGCGCGGCTTGGCCTTGACGGGCTTCTTCGGTGGTTTGGGCTTGCCGTTCTTGTAGTAATCCACCGGCTGGTTGGCCAGCTGTTCCTCGGTCATCTCCGGAATGATTTCGGTGACATATGCGCCATAGCGGCCATTCTTGGCAACAACGGTGTGCCCGGTGTGCGGGTCGGCACCCAGCACCCGTTCCTCCGGTGCCGCTGTTTCCATCAGTTCGATGGCCTTGGCTGCAGTCAGTTCATCCGGGGCCAGGTCTTCAGGAACGTTGGCGCGGGAGGATTCGACCACCTCGCCGGTCTTGGGATCCACCGAAGGAATGGAGCTCTCCAGGTACGGTCCGAACTTGCCCACCCGCAGCGTGATGCCGTCGGTGATGGGGACGGAGTTGATCTCGCGGGCATCGATTTCGCCGAGGTTGTTCACGATGCTCAGCAGGCCTGGATCAGCGTCTTCACCGTAGTAGAAGTGCTTGAGCCAGGCAGCACCGACAGCCTGGCCGTTGGCGATCCTGTCCAGGTCACCTTCCATGTCGGCCGTGAACTCGTAGTCCACGTAGTCGGTGAAGTGCTGCTCCAGGAGGCGGATCACCGAGAAGGCGATCCAGCTCGGGACCAGGGCCGAACCCTGCTTCCGGACGTAGCCGCGATCCTGGATGGTGGAGATGGTGGAGGCATACGTGGACGGGCGCCCGATGCCTTTCTTTTCAAGTTCGGCCGTCAGCGAGGCTTCCGTGAAGCGCGGCGGCGGGGAGGTCTCATGGCCCACGGCCACAATATCCGACGCCGTGAGGGCATCGTCCTTGGCCACGTTCGGCAGCCGGCGGGCTTCCTCGGAGTCGTCGTCCCCGCGGCTTTCGTCCTTGCCTTCCTCATAGGCGGCAAGGAAGCCGGGGAACGTGATGACGGTACCGGAGGCGGAGAATTCGGCGTCCCGGCCGTCAGCAGCCACGGCGCCAAGGCGAATGGTGGCTGTGGAGCCCTTGGCATCGCCCATCTGCGAGGCGACGGTGCGCTTCCAGATGAGCTCGTACAGGCGGAACTCGTCGCCGGACAGCTGCTTGGCCACCTGCGCCGGGGTGCGGAAGGAGTCACCGGCGGGACGGATGGCCTCGTGGGCTTCCTGCGCGTTGGCAGCTTTGCTGGAGTAGACGCGGGGTGACTGCGGGATGTACTCCGGGCCGTACAGCTCGGAAGCCTGGCGGCGGGCGGCCGTGACGGCTTCATCACTCAGCGCCGAAGAGTCAGTACGCATATAGGTGATGTAGCCGTTTTCATACAGGCGCTGGGCAACCTGCATGGTGCTCTTGGAGGAGAAACGCAGCTTGCGGCCAGCCTCCTGCTGGAGCGTGGAGGTGGTGAACGGAGCCGCTGGGCGGCGCGTATACGGCTTGGTGTCCACGGACCGGACGCGGAAGTCGGCATCCTGCAGGCCGGCGGCCAGCGAGGTGGCCAGTTCCTCGTTCAGGTGGGCCGCATTGCGGGAGGTGAGTTCGCCGTCGTCGTTGAAGTCACGGCCAGTGGCCACCTTGGCGCCGTCAACGGCAGCCAATTTGGCTTTGAAGGAACCGGAACCGGCACCGAACTGCCCGGTGAGGTCCCAGTAGGACGCGGCCCTGAACGCCATGCGTTCGCGTTCGCGGTCCACCACCATGCGGGTGACCACTGACTGCACACGGCCGGCGGACAGGCCGCGGGCCACCTTGCGCCACAGGACCGGGGAAATCTCGTAGCCGTACAGGCGGTCCAGCACGCGGCGGGTTTCCTGGGCATCCACCAGGGCCGCATCAACATCGCGCAGGTTGTCCATGGCGCGATGGATGGCTTCCTTGGTGATTTCGCCGAACGTCATCCGGTACACCGGGACCTTGGGCTTGAGGACTTCCAGCAGGTGCCACGCGATGGCCTCGCCCTCGCGGTCCCCATCGGTTGCGAGATAAAGAGCGTCAGCGTCTTTGAGCTGGGCCTTGAGTTCGGCCACCTTTTTCTTCTTGTCCGGCGATACCACGTAGTACGGCTTGAAGTCGTTTTCGATGTCGACGGCGAACTTGCCCACGGACGTTTTCTTCAGTTCCGCGGGGAGTTCGGACGGCTGCGGCAGGTCGCGGATGTGACCGATGGAGGCCTCTACGATGAAACCCTCGCCGAGGTACTTGGCGATGGTCTTGCTCTTGGCCGGAGACTCCACGATCACGAGTTTCTTGCCGGTTTTGGCCTTGCTTGGCACGGTGCTCCTACAGAAAAAGGTTGCTCGGGCAGATGCGCCCATATTGGCCTAGTTCACCATATTTTGGTCAAACATGCGCATTCCTGTGGAAAACGTGCGGCTTTTCGCGCTGTGGTGATGGCCCGGATTTCCAGCGTTTACACCGCGCCCGAGGTGTCGTCCGCCGCACGCGCGGCGGCCAGATCGGAGCCAGGCAGCAGGAAGCCGTCGCGCACCAGGTTCCCTACTTCGGTGAGCAGCCCGCTGCGGAACGCGCCGGCGTCGAACCCCTCCTCCCCCGCAAGACTTCCGCCCAACAAGGCTTCCAGGGCGCCGATGATCTGCCCGACCGAGAGATCGCCGTCGCAGGCCGAGACGAATCCTGCCAGTTCCGTGCTGAGCAGGTTGGTCCGGCGCAGCCCGGCTCCCTGGCGGAGCAGGATCACCCCGGGGTGTTCGGCGCCGGGGCGCTGGTGGCGTTCCTCGGTGACGTCATCCGCCACCAAGAGGTGCGCATCCTCCAGGCTGTTCTCCTCCAGCCAGTCGGAACGCTCGACTGCGGCGCCCATGTGAGGCCCGATGGGCTGTTCTATGGGATACGTGATTTCCTCGAAGCGGGTGATGGCAGCTGGGCCAGCGTCCCGCCGGGCGGGCCTGCGCAGCCAGATCATGCCAAACCCGATTCCTTCCACGTTCCGGGAAGCGAAGTCGGCCAGGTAGGCCCCATAGGCGTCCTGGTAATGCTGACGGTCCCGGGTTTCCGAAGCATCCTGCAGCCAGGTTTCGGCGTACTGCTCCGGGCCCACCTGTTCGCGCTGGATGAACCACGCGTCCACGTCCGGGCTGACCCACGCGTGCGGCCGTTCCGACCACGGCGTACCGGCCGCGATCTCCCAGTTTCCCAACAACTGGGCCGTCCCGCCTGGCGCGAGGACATCGGGCAACGCCGCCACGAGCGAGGCCACGATCCCGTCGCCGGGCAGGCCGCCGTCCCGGTAGGTGAACTGATCCGCAGCCAGTTCACCCAGCGTCCGGGGCGTGATCACAAAGGGCGGATTGGACACCACCAGTTCAAACTCTTCACCGGCCACAGGGTCCAGCAGCGAGCCCAGCCGCAGGCTCACCCGGTCATCCAGCCGGTCCGGGTCCAGTCCCAGTGCCTCGGCATTAAGGAGCAGGTTGAATCTGGTGAAAGCCAAGGCCCGCTCGGAGATGTCGGTGGCGGTCACGTGCTCGGCGTGATGCAGGAGGTGGAAAGTCTGGATCCCGCAACCAGTGCCCAGGTCCAGCGCCTTGGTTACGTGCGGGCGGATGGTGGTCTGCACCAGCGTGGTTGACGCCTGCCCGATCCCCAGCACGTGGTCGTGCCGCAGCACCCCGGCCTGCTGATGCGCGGCGAGATCGCTCGTCACCCAGAGTTCGGCTCCCCCGCTGGCTGTGCCTGTTGCGGCGTTGCCGGTTGCGTCGTCCGCCGCCCAGCCGTACGGCCGCAGATCCGCCTTGGCGGCTATCAGTTCAGAGCCTGGCGCAGGCTCAACCAACCCCAGCTCCAGCAGGCCGCCGGCACGGATCCCCGGCAGGGCGGCGTCGAGGATTTCACGCTTCTGCGGTTCCGACAGCAGCCAGAGACGTACGACGGCTGCGAGGGCCGCCGCTGCTGGTCCGCCACCGGCGGGGGAACCGTGCGCAGCAGTTTCGGTGGCGAGCAAAGCCGGAATGACCTGGTCCCGGTTCAGCGCACGGTAGGCGGACTCGCCCAGAAGCCCCGCCACGCCGTCGAGCGTGTAACCCACTTGGCGCAAATCCGAGGCAAGCGCAGTGAGCAGCCCTGGGAGGTCGCTGCGCGGAGCATCGGGGGTGTTGCCGGCCGAAAAGTGCGTTGAGTCAGTCACCGGTCAAGTCTATTGGCGGCGGGATGCCGGGGCGTTTCCCGCCCCCGCATCCCCCCGTCGACGACGGGCGGTTACAGGTTCTGCTCCGCGTAGAACCTCAGCGCATCCCGGACGAAGACCGCCCCCTCGTGGCCCCCGTAGTTCGCGCCGAACCGCGGGTCAGCCACGTACATCTCGCCGAGACCGGTGACGTACGCCTTGACGCCCGCCTTGCCCCCGCCCTTGTCAGAGGCCGGTGTGCCGGGAATTGCCGTCAGCCATTCGATATGACGCTTCGCAACGGCCTGGGCTTCCGCACTGTCCGGTGCGATGCCGGCGGTGGCGGCCGCAATCCAGTCAGCGCCCAATTGCTGCGAGCGCTGCTTCCAGGCGCTCTTCTCCTCGGCGCTCATGCCGCGCCACCACGAATCCCCCTTCGCATACGCGTCCTTCCCCCAGCGCTCCTCCACCTCATCCTTGTACTGCGTGTGGTCGAAACCGTTGAACATGTCCTCTGCCATGATTTCGCCGCCTCCTTTCACTGCGTCAATGGTTTGCCTGACCGACGCGATCTGCCGCGCCAGCCTGTCCTGCTCCTGCCTGAGCCACTCCAGATGGCCGGCGAGCGCCTTGGCGGCGTCCGCCTGGTCGTCGAGCACCTGGCTGATCACCGGCAGGCCAAGGCCCAACCCGCGCAGGAGCAGGATGCGCTGGAGCTGCACCAGCGCGTCCTGGTTGTAATACCGGTAGCCGTTGTGCCCCGTCCGGCTCGGTTTGAGCAGGCCGATGTCGTCGTAGTGGCGCAGCGTCCTGCTGGTGGTGCCTGCGATCCGGGCTATGTCCTGGATGGACCAGTCCATCTCCTCCTCCTTCCTGAGCGGGCCGATACCTCGACTGTAGATGTTGACGTAGCGTCAAGGTCAAGAGCTCGCTCAAGATGGTTGTGACCGCCGGGCGTATCATGGACGCATGCACACGCAGCAGCGATTTATCAGCCCTCGGCCGCTTACCGGCCGCACGGGCTTCCCATCGCGCGCCTGACTGGAGCTGCCGGGGTCCGTCCGGCGCAGCGGCTGAGGGCCATTCCCCTCCCTCCCGCAAACTGACGCACCCTAGGACCCGCCATGAAAAAGTACCTCTCCCTTGCCCGGCTCAATTCCGCCCTGTCCCTGCGTGACCTGTCCGATCCCGACGCCGGCCCGCACGCCATGCAGCTGCTCCTCGCCGACGTCGTGGCCGGCCTGGAACGCCTCTGGGCGGTGACGTCCCGGACGCACCGCCTCAGTCCGCTGGTGGCCACTGCCGACAACTACGATCGGCTGGGATATTCCCCCGACGACGTCACACGGGACTCGCGTTATTCCCGCCACGTGAGCCCCACGGTGATGCTCCGCAGCCACACCTCCTCGGGCATCCCCGCCCTGCTGGATTCGCTCCGCGGCGAGCTGGGCCACTACGACCGGCTTCACGTCCTTCCGGGCCTGGTGTACCGGCGCGACGCGATCGACCGCACCCACGTGGGAGCCCCGCACCAGGTGGATCTCTGGCGACTGAAGGCACGCGGCCTGCTGGGTCAGGCAGATCTCGAAGCGATGACGGCGGCCGTGGTGGAGGCCGTCCTTCCCGCTGCCGAGTACCCCGACGTCCGGTGGCGCGCCACGCCCGCCCGCCACAGCTACACCGCAGCCGGACGGCAGCTGGACGTCCTTGTCAGCCAGCCGGACGGGCGCGGCGAATGGCTGGAACTGGCAGAATGCGGCCTGGTGGCCGCGCCTGTCCTCCGCGGTTCCGGCCTGGATCCCCGCCGTTGGGCCGGTCTGGCGCTCGGCATGGGGCTGGACCGGGCGCTGATGCTGCGCAAGGGAATCACGGACATCAGGCTCTTGCGTTCCACGCACCCGGAGATCCAGGCCCAGCTGCTGGACCTCTCGCCGTACCGTCCCGTCTCGGCCATGCCTGAAATCCGGCGCGACCTTTCCCTGGTGCTGCCTTCCGAAGCCGACGCCGACGTCGAACTTCTCGGCGACCTGGCCCGTGACGCCCTGGGGCAGGACGCAGAGGTCCTGGCGGCCCTGGAGGTCAAGGCCGTAACGCCGACGGCGGAGCTGCCGCCGGCCGCCGTCGAGCGTTTGCGGATGTCTTCCGGCCAGGTGAACGTGCTGCTGCGGCTGGTGCTGCAGCCGTTGGACCGGACATTGACTGACCCTGAGGCCAATGCGCTGCGGGACCGCGTCTATCTGGCACTGCACCGGGGCGAGGTGCTGGAGCTGATCGCAGGGTAGCGTTTGCCGGGTAAATTGGAGGCATGGCTCTCCTTCTTCCCTCCTTCCCGCGGGCAGCTTCCTGGGTGGCAGCGGCCGCCGCCCTGCTGGCCGTTTCCGGCTGTGGGCAGCAGGTTTCGGTCGAGAACGCGGACGTGCCGGCGTGGCAGGCCACGGCGCTGCCATCCGCTGCCGGAACGGTGGCGGCGGACTCCGGGAAGATCCTCAACGCGCAGCCGAGGGCCCACACAGAGGAGGTGCCAGCAGGTACCTACACGTTGACGCTGGTGTGCGAAGGCGGAGGCAAGGCATTCCTGGCGGTGCGTTCCGGGGGCCGCGAATTGGCCGACTTGGGCGCGGCCTGCTACCGCACCCGCGAGAGCGTCAAGGTCACCGTTGCGGAGTCCGGCCCGCTGGAAATCAGTGCATCGAGCGTGGATGCACCCCTGCTCTACGCGTACCAGCTGGCAGCGGCCGGGTAGTCGGGTTCCTTGGCTGGCCCCGCAGGACACTGTGTCGGCGCCATGCGCCTGGAGAAGGTGCCCCGCCAGCAGAAGTGGCCGCGGCAGGCACCGCCGGCGGCATCCCCCACCCGGCCGAAACCCTAGTCCTGCATTAGGGGGAGGCACCCTCTGGTTTGCCGCCAGTCCCGGGCCTACAGTCAGAGTATGCCCGCCTCGAAGGGGCCCATCCGCCGCGCTGCGGTTCCCGTCCCTGGCTATTCCCCGTCCCGGACGGCGACGCTGCGCACCCGGACCAGGGCCACCGTCGTGCTCTGGACCGCAGGCACTCTTGTGGCCGGCGCGTCACTCACGGGGTGTGAGTACACGTTCGACGACGGCGGGAGCCGGGAACCTGCCGGCTCGGCGGCGCCGGCCGTCACGGACCCTGTGTTCACGCGCGACCCCCGGGACGGCCCGCCCGTCAGCGAGGCCGAAATGGGCCGCTGGCTGGAACAGGCGCTGCCCGACACGGGACGCGAGGTCCTCCACACGGGCCACGGTCTGCTGTCGGCGGGCGAGGTGAGGATCGAGAGCGCCCCGCAATTTCCGACCGGAACGTACGCCCTGGCCTTGGCGTGCAAGGGTCAGCGGCGGGTCAACTTCACGGTGCGCACCGACGATTTCACCATGGTGGATGTGGGCCTGCGCTGCGGATCGAGCCGGGAGAACGTGGTCTACCTGTCCAGGGACTCTGTGCTGACCTTCCGGATGGAGGCACGCTCAGCCGCCAACTATGCCTACCGCCTAATCCGGCGCTGACTCCTGACTGCTGGTTACGGCGGACTGGCCCTCAGGCCGCGCAGCCTTCGGGGCAGCGCAACGTCTCCGGACGGGAAGCGCATTCAGTGCAGTACAGCGTGAGGGTGCGGCAGCTGGGGTTGGAGCAGTTTTCGAACTTGCTGGTAGGCGCGGCGCAGCGGACACACTCGCCGATGGTCTTGGCATCCTCGCTGAACTCCAGGTGCATGCGCTTGTCGAAGACATACAACGACCCTTCCCAGAGGCCCTGGTCCTTGAAGGTTTCGCCGTAGCGGACAATGCCGCCGTCCAGCTGGTAGACCTCCGAAAAGCCACGGTTCACCATCAGGCTGGAGAGGACCTCGCAGCGGATGCCGCCGGTGCAGTAGGTGACTATCGGCTGGTCCTTGAGGTCGTCATACTTGCCGGAATCAAGTTCTCTGATGAAGTCGTGAGTGGTGGCCACGTCCGGGACGATCGCGTCCTTGAACTTGCCGATCTGGGCCTCGAAGGCGTTGCGTCCGTCAAAGAACTTCACTGCCTGGCCGGTCTGCTTTTTGGCCTCCACCAGTTCGTGCAGTTCTTCGGGCTTGAGGTGCGTGCCGCCGCCCACCACACCGTTGGCGTCCACCTTGAGTTCACCGGGGGCGCCGAAAGAGACAATCTCGTCCCGGACCTTGACGCTGAGGCGGGGGAAGTCCTCCGCGCCGCCGTCGGACCATTTCACGTCGATGCCGTGGAAGCCCCTGTATTCGCGCGTGGTCTTCACATACTGCTTAACCGCGCCGATCTCGCCGCCCACCGTGGCGTTGATGCCGTCCCGGGAGATGAGGATGCGCCCGGTCAGCCCGAGTTTCTCGCACAGGGCGCGCTGCCAGAGCCGCACCGCGTCCGGATCCGCGATGGGGGTAAAGCCGTAAAAGAGCACAATTCGGTTCAAAGCCACGTATTTAAGGGTACTGGGTCGCCCAAAACGCACCCACCGGCGGGCGTCCGCTTAGGGCTGCTGCGCGGCTGCCGCTGCGTCGCGCCTGCTCAGGGCCGTCTCGGCTGCCCGATAGCCCACGATGACGACGGCGAAAGTCACCGCTGTTGCCGTCGCGGCGGCCAAGAGGCCACCCGCCCCGCTGTTGCTGACCACGGCCGCGGCGCCGTCGCCAACAAGCCTCGGCACCAGAAAGAGGACGACGGCGGCCAGCAGTCCGCCGCGTCCTGGCCTTTTCGCTCCGGGTGCCTCCGTCCGGGAACCGAGGAACGCCACAGGCCCTTTGAATCTCCGATGGATCAATGCGCCAGTCACCAGTGGAAGCAGACCACAGGCCAGCCAGGCCCAAAAACTCACTCCCGTGGCGGCCTCCCAGCTCCTGGCGCTGCCAACAACTGCCACAGTTGCTGCAAGACACGCCAGCAGCGTCGACGGGAATCTGACTGGGGCGGGATGCCGTCCCCCAGGGGCGCTGGCGTCAGGGTTGAACGCGTCAGGGTTGAACGCGTCAGGGCGCAGTCGCTCGGCAGGCATAAGTCAGTGTTCCCCCATCACAATTGCATAATCAAGTCACATCGAAGCACCGAACCCCTGTTGCTTGCGACAGGGCTGGAATAGTCTCATCCCATGAGTCCGGACGCCATGGTTGGAGACATCACCCACCTTCTTGAAGTCTGGGTAGCCGGCTGGGCCGGCTGCCGCGGTTACCAGACTGCCACCGAGGGCCGCTTCCCCGCCGCACTGCGGGCCGACACCACCGGGGAATGGGAGTATTTCGCCCACGACCCAAGCGACGGCGAGTTCGCCTCCTTGGCCGCCAAGACCGCCGAAGCCCCCGCCAGGATCCTGACCATCCTGACCAACGACGTCGCCCGTTACATCCACCTGGCCGAAACGCACGCGCTGAACGTCACCTCCGCCTCCCAGTCGATGATGATCGTGGACATGGAAACCCAGGACTCGGAAGATCCCTGGCTCTCCGACGATGACCTCTCGGTGGCCACCTCTGAGCTGGACGGTGTGCACCACGCGGTGGTCCGATCCGGTGACACCGTAGCCGCCAGCGGCAGGGTTTTTGTGGTGGGCGAAACGGCAATCTTCGACAAAATCGTCACGGAACCGGCCTTTCAGCGCCGCGGCCTGGGCAGCTTCATCATGAAGGCGCTGGCCGCCCAGGCTTTCGAACACGATGTGGAGAACGGACTGCTCCTCGCGTCCCTTGACGGGCAAAAGCTGTATTCCCACCTGGGCTGGTCGACAGTTTGCCACGTTCTGATGCTTTCCGCCTCGGACGAAGGCTCTGATCTTTCCGTCGTCTGACCGGGGCAGAATGACCTGGCCCGGGCGATTTTCCGCCGAGTGATTTTTTCCCGGATGAAAGAATGTTGGGGTGAACCCCCATGACTCCCTGATTCCCTTGCTGGGCCGCGGCCCGGATCCGGAACAGCTCCGTCATGTCCGCACCATCCCGGCCCGCAAGGCCGTCAATGAGGAGTGGCCGTTATGGGCTCATCCCGATCTGGTGTCCGCCTACGGCACCATCGGCATCCATGAGCCGTACCGCCACCAGATCCAGGCGGCCAACCTTGCCCACGGAGGCGAGAATGTGGTCATCGCCACCGGCACGGCCTCTGGAAAATCGCTCGCCTACCAGCTGCCCGCACTTGACGCCATCCACCGCTCGGAACTCCGTGTTCTGTCCGAACCCGGAAAGATCCACGACGACGGCGCCGTAACTCTGTACCTCTCCCCCACCAAGGCCCTCGCAGCGGACCAACTCGCAGCCATCCGCTCCCTGAAGTTGCCGACTGTGCGGGCCGAGACCTACGACGGCGACACCGATCCTGCGTCCCGCCGCTGGATCCGGGACCACGCAAATTTCATCCTGGCAAACCCGGACATGCTGCACTTCGGCATCCTGCCCAACCACGCCTGGTGGGCAGGTTTCTTCCGCAGGCTGCGATACGTAATTGTGGATGAGGCCCACAGCTACCGGGGGGTGTTCGGCTCGCATGTGGCTAACCTGATGCGCCGGCTACGCCGCATCTGCGCCTATTACGGTGCAGGGACCTCCTATCCCGGGCCGGTTTTCATCGCGGCGTCAGCCACAGCCTCTGAACCGGGCACGTCTTTCGGACGACTGATCGGGGCGCCGGTCCGCGCCGTTTCTGAGGACTGCTCGCCCCACGGCTCAACCACCGTGGCGTTCTGGGAGCCTGCCCTGACCGATCTCAAAGGCGAAAACGGTGCCAAGGAGCGCCGCACCGCAGTGGCGGAAACGGCCGACCTGCTGGCGAACCTGGTTTCCTCCCGGATCCGGACCATTGCCTTTATCAAATCGCGGCGCGGGGCGGAGACCATTTCGTCCATCACCAAACGCCTCCTGGAAGACGTGGATCCCAGCCTGCCGCAGCGCGTGGCCGCCTACCGCTCAGGTTACCTGCCGGAAGAACGGCGCGCCCTGGAACGATCGTTGCGTTCCGGCGAGCTGCTGGGAGTCTCAAGCACCTCCGCCTTGGAGCTGGGGATCGACATCTCCGGACTGGATGCCGTACTGGTGGCGGGTTGGCCAGGGACCCGGGCGTCGCTGTTCCAGCAGATCGGCCGGGCGGGGCGTGCCGGCCAGGACGCCATCGCTGCGTTTGTGGCCAGTGATGATCCTTTGGACACCTATCTGGTGAACCACCCCGAAGCGATCTTCGATGTCTCGGTTGAGGCCACGGTGTTCGATCCCTCCAATCCCTATGTGCTTGGACCACACCTTTGTGCCGCAGCCGCAGAACTGCCGCTGGGAGTGGCCGAACTCGAACTCTTCGGCAGCACGGCCGAGAAACTGCTCGGACAGCTGGTGACTCAGGGCTACCTTCGGCGCCGACCAGCGGGCTGGTTCTGGACGCACTCCCAAAGCGCCGCCGCCATGGTGAATCTGCGGGCAGACGGTGGCGGCCCGGTGAGCATCGTGGACGCCGACACCGGCTCCCTGCTGGGAACCATGGATTCGCCCCAGACCCACTACCAGGCACATACCGGGGCCGTCTACGTCCACCAGGGCGACAGTTATGTGGTGGAGGACCTGAACGAAGATGACCACTGTGTGGTGGTGCGTCGAGCCAACCCGGACTTTTACACCACCGCGCGGGACGTAACCCAGATCGAAGTCCTGGAGACGCAGCGGACGGTGCAGTGGGGCGATGTTGCCGTGCACTTCGGCGATGTAAAAGTGACAACACAGGTGGTGTCCTTCCAGCGCAAAGCACTCATTTCGAATGAGATTCTGGGCGAGGAGCCCTTGGAACTGGGCGCCAGGGAGCTGTTCACGAAGGCCGTGTGGTTTGTGGTGGAAAACCGGTCACTGACGGGTGCCGGACTCATGGAAGCGCAGTTCCCCGGAGCTCTTCATGCCGCCGAGCACGCAGCCATCGGCCTGCTGCCGCTGGTGGCCTCCAGTGACCGCTGGGACATCGGCGGAGTATCCACCGCAGTCCACGCCGACACCGGGGTGCCCACCATCTTTGTGTATGACGGGCACCCCGGGGGTGCGGGCTTCGCAGAACGCGGCTTCGACAAGGCCAAGGTGTGGCTCTCCGCCACCCGGGACGCCATCAAGGCCTGCGAATGTGAATCGGGTTGCCCGTCCTGCGTCCAGTCCCCCAAATGCGGGAACAAAAACAATCCGCTTGATAAGGCAGCCGCAGTCACCCTGATCGATGTCCTGCTCAAGGACGCAGTGGAAGCACTCCCAGCCAACGCGGATCTCGCCTGGGGTAGTTTCCAGAACTAGGGCGGAGGCCCCGCACGCGCTTGGCCGGTGGCGGCGCCAAGCGCAGTCCGGGAAAGCAACTCCGTCCTGACCTCGACGGTCTGGCCTGCTCCTTCGCTGCAGCTCACGAGCGTGGCAGCATGGCGTCCGGCCACCTCCGCCGCCACAGCGCACGGCTCCCCGGACGTGAGGCCGCGCAGGGCGTCGGCCGCGGCAAGCGCTGCCAGGTCCGCGGCTGCCGCTGCCCTGCTGGCCATGGTCGCCGACTGCGCCAACAGCAGCATCAGTGCCATCACCATCATGACCACCACGGCCAGACCGGCCGCCAGGACCGTTCCCGAGCCCCGCTCCGGGTGGTCCCGGACCAGACGGCTCATGCGGCGGCCCGCCGCCCGGAGAGCAGCGGACCCGTAGCCGCCGGGGGCGTTGCGCCCGGCGAAGGCGTTGCACCTGGCGAAACAGGCGGCTGCTGCGAGCCTGCCGCCAGCGTCCTCCGCGGCCTTGTCAGTTCCCGCACCGGCACCTCGCCGGCAGCAGCAGTTTCGCTTCGTGTGGAAGCCCTGGCAGTCAACGTCCAGGGCACCGTTGATCCCAGCGGGCCGCCCACCCTGTCAGCCACGGTGACGCTCAGCCACTCGCCCTCCTGCGCTACAGCGGCAGTGGCCGAAGCCCCGGCCAGCGTCCTGACGATCCCCTCGACAGCCGCCGGGCTCTCGCCGCGTGCCAGTGCCCGGGCACCGGCACGCGCTGCCTCCTCCAGGCGCAGTTGGGTGACTCCGGCAGCTGCACCTGCCAGCAGCAGCGCCAGAAGCAGCAGAACCCCAGGCAGCGCCACCGCGAACTCCGCCGTCACGGCGCCGCGGGCATTCCCCGGCCCACGGCCACTGCCACAGCGGGCACTTGCTGCCGCACCTGCCCGGCCCCGCCGGCGAAGGCGGGTCCGCGAGGGTGCCGGCGTAGCGTTCATGGCAAGGCCAGCGCCGTGCGGATGAGGTTCAGCAGGAAACCGCGCACTTCGTCACTGCGAAGGATAAACACGAGCAGCCCGGCGAATCCCACGGCGGCGAGGGTTGCTATGGCGTATTCTGCAGTGGCCATTCCCGTCTCCGAACCCATGAACCGGACCCGGCGGCGGTACCTCCGTCCGCGGCCCGAACCTGGATACAGCTCAACCACGTTACTAAGGCCCGCTGCAGTCTTGCCACCTGTACCCTTGCCCGCTGCACCCTTGGCGGGCTGGGAACCGGGAGGCTCTTCGGCCTGGGGGCCGCTGCCCAGCAATGGGGTGTCCGGGGCGGCGGCGAGGCTGCTTTGCTCGATAGACATGTCGTTGTTCCTTTCTATGTTCCGGCACTGTTGCCGGCTACTTCGACTCTTGCCGCCGTCACCGGAGGCGGTAAGAGCCAACGTGTCCTAAGTGGAAAGCCACCGGCTGTGGAGGAAAGGACCGGCAGGTATCACGGCTGTGGAGGACTGCTCGCACGGCCGCCAGCTTGGCGCCGGAAACGCTCCGGGCCGCCGGTCAGGGCATGGTTCGATCGGAGGTGACTGTTCGGAGATGACTGCCCGGACCCCGCGGGACTGACGGAGGTGTTCTGGATGCAGCTCGACTTGAGTTGGCCTCGGCCATCAGCTCGCCTACGATACCGTGTGGTGTTGTCGGCACCGTTCCCGGATGAAAAGCAGGGAAGGCAGCCGACCGAGCCCGGTATGAAGGCCCCAGATATCTTCGGAAGGTTGGACAGTGACCGGTTCATCGTTTAGGGCAGTACCGCAGTCCCGGGCATTGGTTATGCGTGGAGTGCGCGGCATTCGTCGCCGTCTTCGGCATCTAGTGGGCAACGCGCTCCCGGATTCCCGGAGCCTAGCCATGCCGGATCTGGCTGGGTACGCCTTCAAGAAGACAGCTTCGTTCGGACCCTTTGAATTGCTGTCTGGGGATTTTGTCATCGATTCGCGGTACCCGGGGTCCTCGGAATCTCTGCATGCGCTCTCGCCAGAGGCCCTGATGGCCCCCTACGTCGCTTTCGAACTGGAGTTGGACGGAAGCAGTGCAGGTGCCGGTGTGCTGGGCCCAGGGCTTGCGGTCCACGGTTACTTCGATACCCGGAGCGGGACCCAGCAGATCGTCGTCACGGTAAACGAGAACACCCGGGTGGTGGCCTCAAGCAAAGCACTGGCCGGAGCACACGCTGGCGTTGCAGTTACGGTGACCGAGAACGCGGTCACCCTCTGGAGTCGGTCCAATGGGCGATGGGAAGCGTTCCTGACCCACCGGCTGGACCCTAGGACGGAGGTTGACCTTCGTGCCGCCGCGGCCACGCGCCAGTTGCGCCCCGCCAGCGTGGGAAGCCCCAGGTCCGTGCGCGTCGGATACTTCGGCCATACAGGGCTCAGGGACCCACAACTGGTCAAGTACGCGGACGGGTCAAATTACATGGTGGACGGGCGCCTTCTGGCCACCATGACGTGTGCAGGACCGGGGCCATTCCAGACCGCGCACTGGGGCGTGTTCTCCATCGACCCCGATGATCCCTGCGACATCACGCAGGTCGCACACCTGTTCTTCGAGCGCGACGACAGGGTCCTTGGAGACCATGCCGGTCACATCGTCGTAGACGACGACGGGAGTGCCATCATCCTGGTCAGCTCGTGGGGAGACTTCGACGAAAATGTGCATGTCCGGCACCTGCGTACGGACAGAGCCATCCTCTCGGGCGTCCATATCCTTCCGTCAGAGCCTCTGGCTTTGCCCACCGCCCTCAATACTTGGGATCCGACATTGCAGCGCAACAAGGACGGTTGGTGGCTCGGGTTTGTCGAATGCAAGGCGTTCAGTCCCCGCTTTGATTTTCGGCCCGCTCTGGCACGTTCCCGGGCAGGCACGTCCTACGACTCCCCTTATGAGTATGTTGGTGCGGATACGCTGCACCATCAGACAGAAGGAACAATCCTGACCCAGCTGGGAGGCGAGCTTCGGCTACTGGCGAGTGACGGAGACGCCAAGGAGTATCCTGTCTACGATCTTCAGATGAACAGGATTGCGCAGATTCGGGCTCCGTATGAGTCCAACATCCCGCACCCGTTACTCATCGACGGGCCTGAAGCCGTGTGGATGATGACTTTCGACGGAACCCCTGTCAGCCCTGACATCCTCGGCTATGGAACGCATGGGGACATCCTCATTTTCAAATCGAGCAAGACACCCTAAGCGCGGGAGTCTCCAGGCAGGACGGTGCTCACGATCCGTCGGGCACCAAGGCAAGAAGCACGGGCACTACTCCGAGGCAGATAAAGGCAGGCAGTGAACACAGCCCGAGCGGGATAACCAGTTTCACGCCGAGCGACGCGGCGCGTTTCTCTGCTGCGCGGAACCTCTCGCGGCGCAGCCTGGCAGCCTGCGCATAAAGAATAGCCGACGACGGCGCACCCGTCAGCGCAGCGAAACCCAGCGCGTCCCGCAACTCCAATATCTCCGGCAGCCGCACTTCGGAGCTCCTCCAGGCCGTCGCCCAGTCGGCCCCGACGGACAGCGCAGAAACCACCGGACGCAAAGACCTGCCGTACTCGGTGGACGCGGAGGCGGCCACCAGGTCCAGCGAACGCCCGATGCCGGACCCTGCGTCAAGCATCGCGCCCACGAGCTCCAGCATCATGGCAGTGTCCCGCAATCCGTGAGGACCGATCCCCGAGCCAGCCGGAGGTCCTGCCTCCCGGCCTCGAGATTGGTGCCGGTTGCCGGACTGGTCGCGACCGCCTCCAAAATGGGAGGGTCCCAGGCCAGCCCCCAAGCTGACCAGTCGCCTCCGCACGCGGCCGCGGTCCGCAAAGGCCAAGCCTGCGGCAGCCGCCAGGGTCACAAAGAGGGCCAGGCCCGGCAGGAGGGTCTGGGTCATGGCAGCGCTGCCCCGGCGGCGGAACGGACCAGTCGGGCAGACCAGATCCTTCCGGCGACAGTGAGAGCCACCCCGGCAGCCAACGCGGCCATGCCCACGGGCGTCCCTACCAGAACGGCAAGCGGATCCACGCCCAATGCGATTCCCAGGCCAAGGCCCATCAGCGGAAGCCACGTCAAGAGGGTGACCGTGGCCTTGGGACCGGCAAGTGCCGTCTGCCGCGCGGCCTCGGCGTCGTCCTCCACCTCGAGCTGTGCGGCGAACCGGGTCAGAACATCGGCCAGCGGACAGCCGCTGGCCTCCGCAATGTCAAAGCACGCGGCCAGCTCAAACCAAATCCGCGGCTCCCTGCCCTCCATCCGGGGAAAGGCTACCGGTGCCGAACTTCTGATGGCGTCAGACACCGGCGAGCCCCGGAAGGCTGCGGCCCGGGCAGAACCCAGCACGGACACCGAACCCGCGCTGAGGCCCGAGCCGCTGCGCACCGCCACAAACGGTCCGGCCTGTTCTGCCCCAAGTGAAGGATCATCCGGTCCGCCGGTATAAACGAGCCACAGCTCTTCCCACAGTCTCGCAGGAGTGCGGCCGCCCTTCAGCAACGCGGCGAGCTGCTGCACCACTACCGTCACGGAGATGCTGGCGACGCCCTTGCCGGCTCGATGAACCCGCCCGGCCCCTCGCAGCGATAGACCGCGGGCAGAAGCGCCTCCGATGGTCCGGCCCGGTCTGTGTAGTTCAACACTGCCCGCTCGGCCGCCCATCGCCGCATGGCGGAGCCGGCCTGCCGTTCCCCGTGGCGGTGTCAGAATCAGCACAGCGGCGAGCACGAGAACCAGGGCCAGGACTGCGGCCAGGAGACCGGTCACGCGGCGGCTCCGGTGGCGCCGTGGAGTCCAAGCCGTGCGGCGAGGGAAGCCCATGCGGGGCCCGGACTGGTCTTTCCCCTCCTGCTCACCAGCGCGGGAACTACTGAGAGGCCGTCCGGGCCGTCTTCCACCACCCCGACGCAGGCGACGTGGCGCCCCTGGACGGTCCTCTCCACATGGATCACGACGTCGAGGGCGCTGGATGCCTGAAGCCTGACGGCGTCCTGCCCCATGCCAGCCAGCGCCCCCAGGGCGGTCAGCCGGGCGGGGACAGCCGTGGCGGTATTGGCGTGGATGGTTCCGCCCCCGCCGGTGTGGCCGGTGTTCATGGCGGACAGGAGATCCCGCACTTCGGCGCCGCGGCATTCCCCCACCACCAGCCTGTCCGGACGCATGCGCAGCGCCTGGCGGACCAGCTCGCCCAGATCCACTCCGCCGCCGCCTTCCAGGTTTCCATGGCGGGATTCCAGCGACACGATGTGAGGGTGGACAGGGTTCAGTTCCGAGGCATCCTCTATCAGGACCAGCCGTTCGGCAGGCGAGCACAGGCCGAGCAATGTGGACAGCAGCGTTGTTTTGCCCGAGCCCGTGGCTCCGCTGATGAGGAAGCTCAGCCGGTGCTCAACGACGTGTTCAAGGACGCCCTGGACCTGCCCGCCGAACATGCCTCCGGACCGGAGCTCGTCCATGCTGAACACCTGTTCACGCCGGATCCGGATACTGAGCAGGGTCCCGGCCGTGGAAATGGGCGGCAGCACGGCGTGGATGCGGTAGCCACCGTCGAGTCTGACATCAACGCACGGTGAGCCGTCATCCAGCCGCCTGCCGCCCGCCGCGACAAGCCGCGACGCCAGAGCGCGCAGCTGGGCTTCACCCGCGAAAGTAACCGCAGCGCGTTCAATGCCCTTCCCCCTGTCAACCCACACAGAGTCTGGGGCGTTGACAAAGATGTCCGTCACCGACACATCCCGGGTCAGCTCCTGAAGGGGACCCAGCCCGTTGAGCTCGGCGCTGATCCGTTCGACGGCGGCGAGGGAGCCCGCCGTTCCCAGCAGCTTTCCGGTGGCCTGGACAGCTGCGGCCACACGGGAGGGGGTGACGGGTCCGGCGTCGGCCATCACTGACTCGCGGACCGTTTCCAGCAGCCCCGAATCCAGGAGCCGGGCATTCAAGACCCGCGCTTGGCGACCGCGTGTACCGGCCAGCGAGGCAGCAGGCGATGGCGGCACGGGTGGGCGGGGGCTCACGGGAGTTCACCGACAGGGATTTCACCATCGAGGAGGTCCAGGACCGAAGCAGCAAAGTACCTGACGCTTCGCCGTTTCCCCAGCTCAAGGAGCCGTCCGTTCTCGGCAGCGGCAGCCAGGCCTCGGAGCTCCGGGACCCTCCCGTGGACCGGTAGCCCCACGGCACCCGCAATCAGCTCGCCGTCCAGGGCGGCGCCTGGCTTTCCCCTGACCAGCAGGGCAGCCTCCACCGGCGGAAGTTCCTGCAGCAGGCGGGCCGAGGCCACCGCTGCCTTCAGCTGGGCAGGAACCACAACCAGGATGCGGTCGCAGTCCCAGGCGAAGGTATGCAGCGGCTCGCTACCGCGGCCGATGTCCACCACCACCAGCTCGTACCCGCGCCTGGCCGCATCCAGCACCCCGGCGGTGGTGGCAGCGTCAACGGCCGCAGGCCGTTCACGGCTGCCGGGCCAGGACAGGAAGGAAAAACCTCCGGCGACGGGGAGGGAATCGGACAACTGATCGGGATCGATGCTTCCGCTGGCCTCGGAAAGGTCAGGCCAGCGCAGGCCCGGCGTCTCTTCGGCAGCGAGCGCCAATTCCAGGCCGCCGCCCCACGGATCGCCGTCAACCAGCAGCACCCGCACCCCCAGCCCCGCGGCCGCCTGGGCGATCCAGATGGCGGATGTGGTGGCGCCTGCCCCGCCGCAGCCGCCCGTCACACCGAGCACCAGGCCGCCGGCTTCGGGCGAGCGCGACCTGCTGAGATATTCCGCCAACCACGCAGCGGCGTCAGGCAGGACAGCTACCCGCTCCGCCCCGAGGGCCGCGGCCAGGTGCCACAGGCTATCGCCTTCGCCGTTCAATCCCACGAGAACGGCGGGCGCGCGGCGCCGCGGCGGCAATTCACGAACGTCGCTCCCCACCAGCACTGCGGCCGCCGAGTCCCAATATTGGGCGGCATCAGCGACGTCGGCCACCACCCGCAGTTGCCCGCCGGTGGCAGCCACGATCCGTTCCACCTCGCCTTGGAGGAAGTGGAACCCGGTGACCAGCAGGACCTCAGCGGCATCATCCGGCAGCCACGCTTCCGCGGCTGGATCCGGACCGCCCGCCGACGACATCCCGGTTCCTGGCGAAATGGGACCGGCGCCGGTTGCACGGCGCGCCGCGCCAAGTGCTGCGCCGTGTGCGGTGCCGTGTGCGGTGCCCCGTTCGGAGGGGGATGGACGAAGCTGGTGCCTGCTCATGGAGCTACTCTGCCCCGGGCCAGGGAAGCGGATAAGGGGCAGTCCGCCCTATGTGGACAAAGGTCCACGGCCGCCCACTGTGCAGGACGGGTCAGAACCAGCGCCGGCACAGGGCAGAATTGGAGCCATGTACCTGCTGCTCGCCGCCCATCCCCACGGCGCAACCCTGCAGGAAGTCACCCAGGCCGGCGATCCGCACCCGGAAGCTCCGGAGCCGCGGCTTATCAGCGCGAAGGAGCTCGCCGCCGTCGTGCGCCGACTGGAACAGCAGGGCGGGCAGCCGCCGCGCTGGATCTGGCACCGGACCCGGGACTGGTACCCGGCGCTGCTGGCGTCCGGGGTGGAACTGGACCGCTGTTATGACCTGAGCCTGTGTGGCAGCATCCTGGCGTATTCGCAGGTCACTGCCCACACGGAGTACGCCCGGAACGCCGATAAAATCACGCTCGACGACCTCCAGCAGCCGCTCAGGGCCCTGCAGCCGCCGCCCGCGTCTGCCGAGCAGGGCGCACTCTTTGATGACCCGGGCCACCGCTCGGCACCGCGACACACTGCTGAAGAACTGCGGGCCGAGTACGCTGCCCAGCAGGCGGCCCTGGTTTCGGCCAGCCCCGCGGACAACCGGCGGAAGCGGCTGCAGCTGCTCCTGGCCGCGGAATCCGCCGGCGCCATGATCGCGGCTGAGATGCAGCACGCCGGCGTCCCCTGGCGGGAGGATCTGCACGAGCAGATCTTGGCCGACTACCTCGGACCACGCCCGCCCCTGGGGCACCGCCCGGCGAAACTGGAGGCGTTGAACACGGAACTGAGGGGGCTGCTGAACTCTCCCGGGCTGAACCCTGACTCGCCGCAGGAGCTGATGCGCGCCCTGCACCGCAACGGCATAGAGGTAAAAAGCACCCGGCAGTGGGAGCTTCAGGAATCCAAGCACCCCGCCATCGAGCCGCTCCTTGCCTACAAAAAACTCTCCCGCCTGCACACCGCCAACGGCTGGGCCTGGCTGGACGCCTGGGTGACCAATGGCCGCTTCCAGCCCGAATACGTGGTGGGCGGCGTCGTGTCCGGCCGCTGGGCCTCCCGTGGCGGCGGTGCCCTGCAGATCCCGCGCCAGATCCGCGGCGCCGTCCATGCCGATCCCGGCCACAAGCTCATCGTCGCGGATGCTTCCCAGCTGGAGCCCCGCGTTCTGGTGGCGCTGGCACAGGATTCCAAAATGGCCGAGGCCGCGAAGGGCAAGGACCTGTACGCCGGCATCGCCGCGCAGGGTTTCGGCGGCGACCGGGCCAAAGCGAAGGTGGCCCTCCTGGGCGCCATCTACGGTGCCACCACCGGCGAATCCGGACGCCTGATGCCGCAGTTGACCCGCACCTACCCGCGCGCAGTCGGCTATGTGGAGCAGGCAGCGCGCGACGGCGAGGCTGGCGGCACTGTGACCACCCGCCTGGGCCGCAGCAGCCCGCCGCCGTCCGAGGGCTGGTTCCAGAGCCAGCAGTCCACGACGGCCGAGGAGCAGCGCCGCGCTGACTCGATCGCCCGCTCCCGCGGCCGCTTTACCCGCAATTTTGTGGTCCAGGGTTCGGCCGCTGACTGGGCGGCCTGCTGGCTGGCAGAATTACGACGGCGGTTGCGCGCCATGCGTGCGGACGGTTCGGTTCAGGCGGAACTCGTGTTCTTCCTCCACGATGAAGTGATGGTCCATGTTCCGGAGGCAGGAGTCGAGGCGTGCATTGTCGCGATTGAAGAAGCTGCCAAGGCCGCCAAGGAACTGCTGTTCGGTCCCATTCCGGTGGAGTTTCCAGTCAGCGTGGCAGTAGTCGATTCCTACGACAACGCCAAATAGCCGCTTTCGGCCGTCCCGGAAGTAACGTACCCGGCAGTAGCTATCCTGACCTCGGTGACCGGCGCTACAGTCAAAGTGGCGACTGTAGCAGAACGGTCTAGCCGCGATTGCAAAGAAGCAAAACCAGGGGAGGTCCGGCATATGGCGGGCAGGTTCGAAATTCACCGTGTTGGCGACGAGTCCTACAGGCTCCGACTCACTGATGCGGAGGGGAACATCGTGGCGGTTTCGCCAAACTTCAGGCACGTTGGTGCGCTGATTGAAGGGATCAACGCGGTACGCGAAAACGCCGCTACCGGAATTGTGGTGGACCTTCGCCACCAGACGCAGTCGTAGACGGCCAGGCAGGGGCGCGGGCCACAATTAACGGTCCGCGGAACCCCATCGCGGTGCTTCATGGATGTGCTTAGCCTGGCAGGGGGTTACAGCCGGTGAACTACAGGCGAATCGGGTACAGGCGGGTCCGGTCCCAAGGGACAGCCCAGCCCAGTTGATCGAAGAGTCCGGTCAGTACGATCCCGGTAAAGCCCCAGACGACAACGCCGTTGACGGTGAAAGCCGGGCTGTTGAACGTCTGGCCACCGCGGCTGACGGTGGACATCACCCGATTGTCAGGGTCCAGGAGGTCGCGGACGGGGATCCGGAAAACCTGCGCGGATTCGCCGTAGTCCACCACGCGCACCGGCGACGGCGAAGCCCACCACGCGAGCACTGGGGTCACCAGGAAATTGCTGCGTGCCAGTCCAAGTTGTTGCAGCGTGCCCAGGACTTCCACGCCGTCGGTGTCCAGCCCGGTTTCCTCCTCAGCTTCACGCAATGCCGCGGCCACAGGCGATTCGTCCGGATCAATGCTGCCCCCCGGAAACGCCACCTGGCCTGGGTGGGACTCCAGCGTGTGCGCGCGTTCCAGCAACAGGACGTCCAGGTCCGCAGGCGCCAGTGGCTTGCCGGACGAGGCGGGGACGTCGTCGAGCGCGCCAAAGAGCATCAGGACTGCCGCCCTGCGGGCAATGGTTTCGTCCACTGTCAGCGCCGCCCACAGTGCATCAGGCTCCGGGGCATTGCCGGAATCCGTCCTGCCCACCAGGTCGATCAGATCCTGGCGTGCACTCACGGAACCCTCTTCTGGGATTCCATCCGGATCTCCGCAGCACGGTGGGTTTCGGCAAGCAGCTGCGCCAGGAGCGGTTCACTGCCGGGAGCGAGCTCGTATTTGAGCAGCCTGGCGGCCTTGGCGGGATCCGTCTCGCCGAGGCCGTAACTGGGACACCAGTTGGCCACCGGACAAGCCCCGCAGGCCGGCTTCCGGGAATGGCACACCCTCCGCCCGTGGAACACCACGCGGTGGGACAACATGGTCCAGTCCCTGGGCACAAACAGTTCCGCGACGTCGAATTCGATCTGAACCGGATCTTCGGAAAGCGTCCAGCCAAAGCGGCGGGCCAGCCGTCCGAAATGGGTGTCAACGGTGATCCCCGGGATGCCGAAGGCGTTGCCCAGCACCACGTTGGCCGTTTTGCGCCCTTACTCCCGGCAGCGTCACCAGGTCCTCAAGCCGGCCCGGCACCACACCGTTGTATTCATCCACCAGGCGGGTGCCGAGGGCAATCAGGCTCCTCGTTTTGGCCCGGAAGAATCCTGTGGGCTTGATGATGGCTTCCAGCTCGGCGGGATCGGCCTCTGCCATGCTGCGGGCATCCGGGTACCTGGCAAACAGGATCGGCGTGATCTGGTTGACAGTGACGTCAGTGGTTTGAGCGGACAGGACGGTGGCCACCAGCAGCTCAAAGGGGCTCCGGAAATCGAGTTCCGCGTGGGCATAGGGGTATTTCTCGGCCAAGGCCTTATTGATGCGGCGCGCCCGGCGCTTCAACGCCAGCAAGGATTCCGACGAGACTTTGGGACCGGCCGCTTCTTCACCGCCGGCAACTGCTCCGGCAGCAGCCGCACCGGGGTTCGGGGCACGGGAAGTGGCCACGGGTCCGGCTAGCCGCGCTCGATGTTGCTGAGGTCGCGCAGCAGGCCAACCCGTCCGTCGGTGTGCTGGACCAGGAACTCGTCGCCCCGGTCTTCGAGGGCCAGCACCCAGCCGCCGGGCTCAATCACGAAGGCGGGGGCACCTGTTTGGGGATCAACGGCCGTACGGTGCTGCGCTACGGCAAACCAGAAGGCCTCGTGGACCGGCTGTTCATCCGACTCCTCAGGGCGGCTGGCCGGATCAACGGTGGCTCCGATGGGTTCCTCACGACGCACCTGCTGGTGCACTGCCGTGGCGGCAGCTGGCTCCGCGGGAGCCTGCCGTGCAGAGGCAGCGTCCTCTGTCCCGCCGTCGTCGTTGGCTGTCCCGGCCGGAGCGGCGGCTGCAGTGCCGGCCGTCGGAAGGTCTCCGATCTGGGTTTCCTCCGCGGCGGTCGACGTGGCGGCGGGAGGAACGACGTCGGCTGCCCTGGTTGCAGGCGTCGAGTCACCGGAGGCGGTCCACTCCGTCGCTTCGGGTGCGGAGGAGACTGCTGCCGCGGGTGCGGGCTCAGCAACAGCGGGCTCGGCAACAGTGGGCTCGGCCGCAACCGGCGCGGCTGCGGAATGAGAGGCAGCGGGTGTTGGAACCGAGAAAGGTCCCGTGTGGAGCGCGGAGGATCCAGCATGGGCCTCCGCAGCAGGAGCAGCAGAGGCGGTTGGGACTCCGGCGTGGGAAGCTGCGGCGGTGTCCGCCGCGGGCTGCGGAGCCTTGGGGGTGTGGGGCTTCGGCAGTGGAACAGCGGATTCCCGGGCTACTACGTGGGCCGGCGATTCCTCACGGCCCAGGAAGTCGCCTGCGAAAAACGGAATGAACCGGCCCAGCACGGTGGCGGCAAAGAGCAAGAGGGAGCCGATCAGGCCCACCAGCAGGCTGGGGACGTACGCGCCGACGACCGACAGGAAGAAGAAGGCCACGGAGAAGGACGCAACCACCGAAGCGAACTGGTCAATGGACAGCGAGCCGATCCGGATCTTCGTGGCGGGAGAGAGCCTGCGGGCCGTGAAGAGTGTGCTGACGATGAGCGGCAG
Organism: Arthrobacter pascens; assembly: GCF_030815585.1. Taxonomy (NCBI): domain Bacteria; kingdom Bacillati; phylum Actinomycetota; class Actinomycetes; order Micrococcales; family Micrococcaceae; genus Arthrobacter; species Arthrobacter pascens. Next base: position 483,979 of record NZ_JAUSWY010000001.1, on the reverse strand, counting down.
GACGATTCCCAGCCCCAGGAAGAACAAGCTTCCCAGGTTCCAGAGGTTGTACCGGACGGCGAACATCGGCAGCAGCGAAGCAACAAAAAGAATGACGATGGCGGCGAAGACGGCCAGGTCGCGTACCGTGAACGGCCCCAGGACAGCCTGGTTGGTGGTACCGGGCTTGGCGGCCTCCGCACGCGGCTGGCCGGTTCCTGCACCGCCATCACCCGACCCGGCACCAGGGCGACGGGCCTCTGTTGCACGGCCAAGTTTCTGGCCGAGTTTCTGGCCGTAGCTCTGCAGGTTCATGATGTTCTCCTTAGCGTGGCGGCACCCGGGACGGTTTCGCCCCCAAAAAACTGTGCCGTCTGAACAGCGGCACCGGCCGATCCGGGCACTTGGAGTACCCGGTCCGGCTGCACCGCAGAAAGTCACAATTCAATCTCAGCCTAGTCAAGAGCATGGCCGATCACTAGCTGAGCTGAGGGAGCAGGCAACCCGCCGCCGGCTTCCGGGACCATTCGTCGCTTAATAAACGCCGTTCGTGGGTGCCGGTGTGACTGCGACCACACAGCAACGGATTCAAGCATTAGTGTTGATTCCGGAACAGCTCTTTGCGGAATGTCCGTGACCAGCCGCTGCTCACTGTCGCGGAAGCGGCGAAGCACGGCCGTCGACGGCGTGCCCCGCAGCGAAGATCGATGAATGATGAGGTTCACCATGTCCCACGACACCACCAGCTCGACGGCTACCGCCGCAGGCACGCTGCACGGAAAGCAAGAGGGCGACCAACAGGGCGACGCCTTTGAAAACCTGCTGCACGAAGACCGGAAGTTTGCCCCCACCCCGGAATTCGCCGCCGACGCCGTTGCCACCGCAGCCGACTACACGGAGGCCGACGCCGACCGCCCCGCCTTCTGGGCCCGGCAGGCCCGCGAACTGCTGACCTGGAACAAAGACTTCACCCAGCCCCTGGATTGGTCCAACCCGCCGTTCGCCAAGTGGTTCGTCGGAGGCGAGGTCAACGCTGCCTACAACGCACTTGACCGCCACGTCGAGAACGGCCTTGGGGACCGCGTCGCGATCTACTTCGAGGGCGAACCGGGAGACACCCGCACGTACACGTACGCGCAGCTCACCGACGAGGTGAAGAAGGCCGCTAACGCCTTTGAATCCCTCGGCGTTTCCAAGGGTGACAGGGTAGCCGTCTACCTGCCCATGATCCCGGAGGCAGTCATCACGCTCCTGGCGTGCGCCCGGATCGGTGCCGTCCATTCCGTGGTGTTCGGCGGTTTCTCCGCGGACGCCCTCCGGTCACGGATTGAAGATGCCGAGGCCAAACTGGTGGTCACAGCCGACGGCACCTACCGGCGCGGCAAGCCCAGCGCCCTCAAGCCCGCCGTGGATGAAGCATTGTCCCGGGACGGCCACAGCGTGCAAAACGTTGTGGTGGTCAAGCGCAACGGCCAGGACGTGGACTGGCACGAAGGCCGGGACCACTGGTGGGCCGACACCGTCGAGGCCGCCTCCACCGGTCACACAGCCGTGGGCCATGACTCCGAGCACCCGCTGTTCATCCTCTACACCTCCGGAACCACGGGCAAGCCCAAGGGCATCCTGCACACCACCGGCGGCTACCTCACACAGACCGCGTACACCCACAAGGCAGTCTTCGACCTGCACCCTGAGACAGACGTCTACTGGTGCACGGCCGACGTCGGATGGGTCACCGGCCATTCCTACGTCGCCTACGCCCCGCTCATCAACGGCGCCACCCAGGTCATGTACGAAGGTACCCCCGACGCCCCGCACCAGGGCCGCTGGTGGGAGATCGTTGAAAAGTACAAGGTCTCCATCCTTTACACCGCGCCCACGGCCATCCGCACGTTCATGAAGTGGGGCCGGGACATCCCGGACAAGTACGATCTCTCCTCGATCCGGGTGCTGGGTTCGGTGGGCGAATCCATCAACCCCGAGGCCTGGATGTGGTACCGGGACGTCATCGGCGCCAATGCCGGCAAGAACGGCGAGAAGAAGGACCACCCCGCCCCCATTGTCGACACCTGGTGGCAGACCGAAACGGGCGCGCAGATGATCGCCCCGCTCCCGGGAGTCACCGCCACCAAACCAGGCTCCGCGCAGGTCCCCCTGCCAGGCATCGCCGTGGACGTAGTGGATGAACAGGGCGAATCCGTGCCCAACGGCCACGGCGGGTTCCTGGTGATCCGCGAACCGTGGCCCGCCATGCTCCGCGGCATCTGGGGCGACCCCGAACGGTTCAAAGACACCTACTGGTCCCGCTTCGAAACCATGTACTTCGCCGGGGACGGGGCCAAGAAGGACGAGGACGGGGACATCTGGCTCCTGGGCCGCGTGGACGACGTCATGAACATATCCGGCCACCGGCTCTCCACCACCGAAATCGAATCCGCACTAGTATCCCACCCCGCCGTGGCCGAGGCCGCCGTTGTGGGCGCCGCAGACGAGACCACCGGCCAGGCCGTCGTCGCGTTTGTCATCCTGCGCGGGAACGCCGTGGACTCCGGCGACGCCATCGTCCAGGAACTCCGCAACCACGTGGGAAAGGAAATCGGCCCCATCGCCAAACCCAAAACCATCCTCGTGGTCCCGGAACTCCCCAAAACCCGTTCCGGCAAAATCATACGCCGCCTCCTCAAGGACGTGGCCGAGGGCCGCGAAGTGGGCGACGCCACCACCCTGGCAGACAACACCGTCATGGCCCAGATCGCGGCCTCCCTGCGCAAGTGAGTGCGTGGCGAGGGCGAGGAGTGGGAGTCATGCTCCGCGTGCTAGCTCGTTCCTCGCTTCTGACGCACGCTTCCGCATAACTCCCACTCCTCGTCGACGGCGCTTCCCACCACGGTGGGCGGCGCCGTCGCCGTATGCTGGGTGCAGCCCTGTCCCTGGCTTTAAGGATCTTTTTTCGATGCTCGCCGCTGCACGTCACCAGGCTATTTTGGATTCCGTCCAGCGGGAGCGCGTTGTGCGCGTCGCGGACCTTGCCCAGCAGTTGGGTGTTTCGCTGATGACTGTTCGCCGGGATATCGAGCTGCTGGAGGAAGGCGGCCTTCTGGAGCGTATCCATGGAGGCGCCAAGCTTCCCGGTGATGCCAGTACCCACGAGCCTGGGTTCGACCTCAAGTCCACTCAGCTGCCCGCGGAGAAGCGCGCCATCGCCTTGGAGGCCGCCGGCCTCGTGCAGGAGGGCATGGCCGTAGGGCTCGGGGCCGGAACCACCACCTGGGCGTTGGCCAAGGAGCTCGTCAACGGCCCGCGGATCACGGTGGTGACCAACTCGGTGCGCATCGCAGATCTTTTCCATCACGGCGGGTCAGCCGGTTCAGCCCGCTTCGGATCCACTGTGATCCTGATCGGCGGCGAGCGGACCCCGTCGGATGCTTTGGTGGGGCCCATAGCCACTGCCGCACTGAAGCAGCTGCACCTGGACCTACTGTTCCTCGGCGTGCACGGGATGGACGCCGAGGCCGGATTCACCACTCCAAACCTGCTGGAAGCGGAGACCAACCGCGCCTTTGTGGCGGCGGCCCGTAAGGTGGTTGTCCTCGCCGACCACACCAAATGGGGCCTGCTGGGGATCAGCACCATCGTGTCTTTGGACGAGGTTGACGAGGTCATCACCGACTCCGGCCTGGGCGCCGAAGCCCAGCGGCTGCTGGGTGAGAGAATCACCAAGCTCCGGATCGCTTCCGTCTAAGGACGCCTTGCGGACGCCAACCCGCCGCGTCAGAAGCGCAGCTCCCTGCAGGCTCTGTCTCAGGGGCAGCCGCAGGACTGGCGGACACGGAGTTGGGTGGGGAAAATGCGGTGCTGTGCCGGCTCCCCGCGCCCGGCCCCGACCAGGGCAGCCACCGCTGCCTCGGCCATGGCACGGACTGGCTGCTCCACGGTGGTCAGGGCGGGCCACGAATATTCGGATTCCACGGACCCGTCAAAGGACGCAAGGGCAATGTCGCCGGGCACGGTGAGTCCGGCTTCGCGGACTGCCCGCAGGATGCCGATGGCCTGCATGTCGGAACTGGCAAAAATAGCCGTGGGCCGGTTGGCGGACGCTATCAGGCGCTGCCCCGCAAGATGGCCACCGGGGCGGGTGAACTCGCCATGGACGATCTGCCCTTCGGGCACGCCCGCATCCCGGAGCGCCTCCAGCCATCCCCGCTCACGTCCGTCCACTTCGCCGGATACGTTGGTACCCATGGCCAGGCCGATCCGGGTGTGCCCGTGCCCGATCAGGTGTTCCACCGCGATCCGGGCCCCGGCGGCAAGGTCCACGCCGATGCTGTTGAAGCCTGCGGCCTCGCGGCCATGGTTCATCAGCACCGAAGGGATATCAGCCTTCTCCAGGTCGTCCAGGTCCGGTTCAAAAAGGACGCTCGCCAGTAATACGCCATCCACCTGGCGCGCGGCCAGGTTGCGGATGTTCCGCCGTTCCTTCGCCAGATTCCCGTCCGAGTTGGTCAGGACAAGGGCGTAACCCAAATCGGCGGCGGCATCTTCCACGGCATGGGCCAGGAGGGAGAAGAACGGGTTGCTGTTGTCCGGGACAATAAGCCCCAGTGTCTCGCTGGAGCCCAGCTTGAGGGCGCGCGCTGCCGCGTTGGGCCGGTATCCCAAGACCCTGATGGCATCCTGCACTTTGGCCTCCGTGGCAGGAGCCACCCGCTTGGGGCCTCCGTTCACCACATAACTCACGACGGCAGTGCTCACGCCGGCGTAGCGGGCCACATCCTTTCGGGTAACGGGTCCGCGAGGAGTGTGCAAAGCCGAAGAGGTCATGGGATCCATGCTAACTACACGGTCTCGGGGGCATCGCCGAAGTCGCGGATTGGGAGCCGTTCGCCGCCGCGCAGGGCGGATTCGTGCGCGACGATGCCGGGCAGTGTGAACCGTGCCGCCACCCAGGCGTTGACCGGGGGCAACGTGCCCTGGTTGACCGCTGTCACGAAGTCGTCCACCAGGAAGTGGTGGCTGCCCTCGTGCCCGTTCGGTGCGCCACGGAACTCCTCCGGAAGCCGTTCGGCGTCGTGAACCGGGGACAGCCCGGAAACGAAGGCATCCCTCAGTTCGGGGGCCACGTTGGCCAGCGAGGGGTCGTCCAGGGACATGCTGGGCCGCGTTTCCAGCTGCTCGGAGATGTCGTGGACGTTTTCCTTGTCCTGCCAGACGGTGACTTTGGCAAGCTGCTCGAAGCTGGCGTCAGTGCCAAAGAAACGGAAGCGGGACTCCCGGATGTGCGACGGGTAGCCCACCCGGCGCATCTCATTGGTGCGCATCACGCCGCCGTCGTTCAGCTCGAACAGGGCCGTGGCGTTGGAGAAATCGTTGCCGAACATGCTGACGTCCTTGTCGAACACGCCATCGTTGCGGTGGTCCTTGACGCCGACGCAGCTGACGCTGACGGCATGGGCCGGGACGGCGCCCAGCACTCCGCCGACGGCATGGGTGGGGTACAGCATGGGAGGGTAGCTGGCCGTCTCCTTCCAGCGTTCGCCTCCGCTGTACTGGTAGGCGTCGTAGAAGCCGAGGTCCATGTCGTGGACGTAATCGCCCTCGCTGTAGAAGATCCTGCCGAACCTGCCAGCCGCATGCTGCTTGCGGGCATAGACGGTGGCCGGGTTGTAGTAGCTGGTCTCGCCCATCATGTAGACGTTTCCGGTCTCGCGCACGGCATCGATGATGCGGGCGATCTCGTCCTCGGAAATGGCCATCGGAACAGCCGAATAGACATGCTTGCCCGCACGAAGTGCCTGCTCCACCAGGGGACCGTGGGTCCAGCGCTGCGTGAAGATGGCCACAGCGTCGACCTCGGATTCCAGCAGTTCATCAAAACTCGCCTTCACACCGGCGAGCTGCAGGCGGTCCGCTGCTTCGGCGGCCCGCAGTGAAACTTCATCCACGACATACACCTCGCTGACCCCGGGGTGCAGATTGAACAGGTGCGCAAACTGGCTGCCGAACTGACCTACGCCTACTACGCCGATTGAAAACGACATTGTTTACCTTCCATTGACGACCATCCGGGGACTTGCCCGGCAAGCGCTCTCCGCCGGGGTTTCCAAGTGTTACACCCAAATCTACTCGAGTCAACAGACTAATCAATGGGATAAAACCCTGAATGAGCAAGATAGAAAGAAACACTTGCCCTCCTGAATCTACTCGTGTAGATTGCTTCACAGTTGTTATCCACATCACAGTCAAGGAAAGGGTCGACGATGACCACCCTTACCAAGCAGCAACGGGACCCGGCAGACCGGGCGCCACACTCCACGGCAGGAACCGGAGGCCCCCGGAAGAAGAGCCTCACGCACCGGATGGGCGACATGAGGATCGCCATGGTTTTCATCTTCCCGGCGATGATCGGCTTCGTAGCGTTCTTCCTGATTCCCACCATCCGGGGCGTCTACCTCAGCTTTACCGAATACAACATCCTCGGTGATCCCACGTGGATCGGGCTGGATAACTACACCGCGATTTTCGCCGATGAGCTTTTCTGGAACGCGATGAGCGTGACCGTCCAGTACGTGGCCATCAACATCGGTTTCCAGACCGCCATAGCCCTTGGCCTGGCGCTGCTGATGCACCGGGTGGCCAAATCCACGTTCATCCGTGGCGCGCTGCTGCTGCCGTTCCTGGTGGCCAACGTGATCGTTGCGCTGCTGTGGTTCTGGATGCTCGACTACCAACTGGGCATCGTCAACGAGGTCATCAGCTGGCTGGGCGGGCAACGCATCGCTTTCTTCGGCAGCGAGCAATGGGCCATTCCCACCATCGCGGCCGTGAACGTCTGGCGGCACATGGGCTACACCGCGCTGCTGATCTTCGCCGGACTGCAGTCGATTCCCAGCCATGTGTATGAGGTTGCCTCCCTGGACGGGGCGTCCCCTACCCGGACGTTCTGGTCCATCACCATGCCGCTGCTGCGCCCGGTCATGGTGCTGGTCCTGGTGGTCACCGTCATCGGCTCCTTCCAGGTCTTCGACACCGTGGCCGTCACCACCGCCGGCGGTCCCATCAACGCCTCCCGCGTCATCCAGATGTACATCTACCAAAAGGCCTTCACCGAGTCGGACTTCGGGTACGCCTCGGCACTGTCTGTCATTCTCTTCGTCATCCTCGCCCTGGTGGCCTTCGTTCAAATGAAGTTCCTCAAGGGCAATGAATCGGATCTGGACTAAGGACCCCCGCAATGACTACTTCGACTCCCTCACGCAACGACGCGGCCGCCCCGGCCCGCGCAGCCATCATCAAGCCCCGCAAGCCGTTCAACTGGCGACGTGCGGGAGCCTGGACCCTCGTGGCCATCGCGCTGGTGGTGACCATTGCGCCGTTCCTGTGGATGCTCCGCACCGCCCTGTCCAGCAACCATTCCCTCGCGGCCAACTCCGGCAACCTCCTGCCTGCCGACTTCAGCTGGGGCGCCTTCAAACGCGTTTTGGGCCTGCAAACCCCTGAGGAAGCCATTGCCGAGGGCGGGTCCGGTGCGGCCATCAACTTCTGGTGGTACTTGCGCAGCTCCATCATTGTCTCCACCGTGGTCACCGTCGGACAGGTGTTCTTCAGCTCCATGGCCGCCTATGCCTTCTCCCGGCTGCGCTGGCCCGGGCGGGAGAAAGTGTTCGCACTCTTCCTGGCCACCATGATGGTGCCGCCGATCTTCACGGCCCTGCCCAACTTCCTGATGATCAAGAACCTGGGTCTCCTGAACACCTACGCCGGCATCATCCTGCCGTTCCTGTTCATGACGCCCTTCGCGATCTTCTTCCTGCGCCAGTTCTTCCTGAGCATGTCCCGGGAAGTGGAGGAAGCTGCCATGCTCGACGGCGCCAGCAAGTTCCGCATCTACTTCAAGATTGTGCTGCCCAACGCCGCGGCCCCCTTGGCCACGCTGGCGTTGTTGACCTTCATCGGCACCTGGAACGAATACTTCTGGCCGCTTCTGGTCGGCCAGGACGAGAGCGTCCGGGTCCTCACCGTTGGCCTGGGTGTCTTCAAGTCCCAGTCCCCGCAAGGCGCCCCCGACTGGTCCGGCCTCATGGCGGCGACCCTCATCGCCGCCCTGCCGGTCCTCCTGCTCTTCATCGCCTTCGGCAAGAAGGTAGTGAACTCCATCGGCTTCTCCGGAATCAAATAATCCCCCCTGTTCCACCGGCTCCACAGTTCCACTGTTCCTTCAGTTCCACACTCCCCCGTTCCGCCCCTGCATGAACCGAAAGGCCCACCATGAAAAAAACGCTTGGCGTCGCCGCTGCTGCCGCTGCCATTGCCCTGTCCCTGTCCGCCTGCGGCGCACCCGCTCCAGCCTCCACCGAGGCCAAGGGCGAGATCAACTACTGGCTCTGGGACGCCAACCAGCTCCCTGCCTACCAGCAGTGCGCTGATGACTTCACCAAGGCCAACCCCGATATCAAGGTCAAGGTCACCCAGCGCGGCTGGGACGACTACTGGACCACCCTGACCAACGGCTTCGTTGCCGGCACCGCACCGGACGTTTTCACCGACCACCTGGCCAAGTACCCGGAGTTCGCCTCCAACAAACAGCTCCTCGCCCTGGACGACGCCGTCAAGAACGACAAGCTCGACCTGAGCATCTACAACGAGGGCCTGGCCGACCTCTGGGTGGCCGAGGACGGCAAACGCTATGGCCTGCCCAAGGACTGGGACACCATTGCCATGTTCTACAACAAGAAGCTGGTGGCTGATGCCGGTCTCACCGAGGAACAGCTGAAGAACCTCGACTGGAACCCCAAGGACGGCGGCAGCTACGAGAAGGCCATTGCCCACCTGACCGTGGACAAGAACGGCGTGCGCGGCGACGAGGCCGGCTTCGACAAAAACAACGTTGCCACTTACGGCCTGGGCCTTGAAGACGGCAGCGCAGGCATGGGCCAGACACAGTGGAGCTTCCTCACGGCCACCACCGGCTGGACCCACACCGACAAAAACCCGTGGGGCAAGAAATTCAACTACGACGACCCCAAGTTCCAGGAAACCATCACCTGGTGGGCAGGACTCGTGGAAAAGGGCTACATGCCCAAGCTTGAAACCACAGTAGGCACCGAGATGCAGGACACCTTCGGCGCAGGCAAGGCCGCCATCAACACCAGCGGTTCCTGGATGATCGGCCAGTACACCAGCTACAAGGGCGTGGAAACAGGCATCGCCCCCACACCCAAGGGACCGGACGGCCAGCGCGCCAGCATGTTCAACGGCCTGGCCGACTCAATCTGGGCCGGCACCAAAAACCCGGCAGCATCCGTCAAATGGGTGGAATACCTCGCCTCCACCGCCTGCCAGGACGTAGTGGCCAGCAAGGGCGTCGTGTTCCCCGCCATCACCACCTCCTCCGAGAAGGCAGCCGAGGCATTCAAGGCCAAGGGCACGGACGTCTCGGCCTTCACCACACACGTGAAGGAAGGCACCACCTTCCTCTTCCCGATCGCGGACAAGGCGGCCAAGGTCGAGGGCATCATGAAGCCCGCCATGGACGCCGTGATCTCGGGCAAGAAGCCTGCCAGCTCCTTCACAGAGGCCAACGAGAAGGTCAACGCCCTCTTCAAGTAGGCGTAAGACGTGACTGCGGGTGTGGCTGCAGTCACCCGTTCCGGATGCCGCCGTTCCCTCCTCGCGACGGCGGCATCCGGATTCCCCCGCTCCATCGAAGCCACTCAACAGCACCACCGTCCTGCGTCACCGAACGCACATCATCATTACTGAAAGAGATATACCTATGGATCCGCTCCACCTCCGAACCGCCGGCACCAGCCTGGTGATCAGCTTCAACAGCGGGGAGGCCGAGATTATCCATTGGGGCGCCGATTTGGGCGCCACCCTGCCGGATCTCGCCATCCTGGGCGAGCCCGTCCCCCACTCCGCGGTGGACGCCACTGTCACAGCCGGTCTTCTGCCTCAGGCGTCGTCGAGCTGGCGCGGCAGGCCTGCACTCCGCGGCCACCGCATTGCCGACGGCGTCTCCGGTCTGGATTTCTCCGCCCGCCTGCGCGTCGTGACTGCCGCCACCGACTGCAACTCCGCTGTCATCGTGCAATCCGACGCCGATGCCGGCATCACCGTTGAGTCTTCCCTGACACTGCACGACGGCGGCCTGCTGGAGCTGCGCCACACCATCACCAACGACGGCACCACCCCCTATCAGCTCGACGAACTGGCCACGGTCCTGCCAGTGGCTCCGGACGCCGTCGAACTCCTTGACCTGACCGGACGCTGGTGCCGTGAAAACCACCCCCAGCGCCGGTCCATCCAGCAGGGGACCTGGGTCCGGACTGGCCGGCACGGCCGCACCGGCCACGACTCCTCGCTGCTGTTCGCTGCCGGCACCGAAGGCTTCGGCAACCGCCAGGGCAAGGTCTGGGCAACCCACCTTGCCTGGAGCGGAAACCACGAACAGTTCGCGGACAGCATCGGGGACGGCCGCACCATGATCGGCGGCTCCGAACTCCTGGGCCCGGCGGAGGTCATCCTCCAGCCCGGCGGCAGCTACACCACGCCCGCACTCTTCGCCGCCTACTCGGACCGCGGACTGGACGGCATCAGCGAAGCTTTCTACAGCTGGTTCCGGTCCCGGCCCCACCACGTCATGCCTGCTGCGGGCGGCGGCAAGCCCCGTCCCGTGGTGCTCAACACCTGGGAAGCGGTCTACTTCGACCACAATCTGGATACGCTGATCGAGCTGGCCGACTCCGCCGCCGAGCTGGGCGTGGAGCGGTTTGTGCTCGACGACGGCTGGTTCCGCGGACGCCGGGACGACCGCGCCGGCCTGGGCGACTGGTACGTGGATGAGTCGTTGTGGCCCAACGGGTTCACGCCGCTGATCGACGCCGTCACCTCGCACGGTATGGAATTCGGCCTGTGGGTGGAGCCGGAAATGGTCAACCTGGATTCCGATATTGCCCGGGCACACCCCGAGTGGATTGTTGGCCCGGCAGTGCCCTCGCACAAGGACGGCGGCAGGCTCCCACTGGAGTGGCGGACTCAGCACATCATTGACCTCGTGAACCCGGACGCCTGGCAGTACATTTTCGACCGCATGGACGCGCTCCTGCGCGGAAACAACATCAGCTACCTCAAGTGGGACCAGAACCGCGACCTGATCGAACACGGCCACGCCGGTCGCTCCTCCGTCCACGAACAGACGCGGGCGGCCTACAGGCTGTTTGACGAGCTCCGCAAGGCCCATCCCGGCGTCGAGATTGAAAGCTGCTCCTCCGGCGGCGCCCGGGTGGACCTGGGGATCCTGGAGCGCACCGACCGCATCTGGGCCTCGGACTGCAACGACGCCCTGGAGCGGCAGACCATCCAGCGCTGGACCGGGCTGGTGGTGCCGCCGGAACTCGTGGGCGGGCACATCGGCCCCACCACCTCTCACACCACAGCCCGCACCCACGATCTCTCGTTCCGCGCCATCACCGCACTTTTCGGCCATTTCGGCATGGAATGGGACGTCCGCAGTGTCCAGGGCGCCGAGCGCGAGGAACTCAAGCGCTTCATCGGCCTCTACAAGGAACACCGGGACCTGATCCACAGCGGCCGGATGATCCGCGCCGACGTCGCTGATGACTCGCTCATGCTCCACGGCGTGGTGGCCGACGGCGGAGCAGACATGGGTGAAGGTTCGACGACGGCGCTGTTCGCCCTGGTCAGAACCCGCACGGCGTTCGCTGAACAGCCGGGCAGGGTCGCGATTCCGGGGCTGGAACCGGACCGCACCTACCGGGTGGAAGCCATCTTCCCGGTACCCGGAGACGTCGACTACGCCCACACGTACACGCAGGTCCGGCCGCCGGCGTGGCTGGCAGACGGGGCCGTTGCCAACGGCCGGTTCCTGGCCGAAGTCGGGCTTCCCATACCGATCCTGAACCCGGAGCATGCCGTTCTTCTAAGGTTCACGGCGGCGTAGCGGCGATTGGGTGGCCTGCCGTGCCTTCTCCTCTGGCACGCAATGCACGGCAGGCCAAGCCAGCCTATACATTTGGAGGCATGACTGAAGCCTCAACCGCCGCCGAAGCCGGCCGCGGCACCATCCTTGTGATCAACGGGCCCAACCTGAACCTTCTGGGAACCCGCGAGCCGGAAAAATACGGCACCTCCACCCTTGCCGATGTTGAACAGCTGGCCCGCGGTGCAGCTGAGGTCCACGGCTTCACGGCGGAGTGCGTCCAGTCCAACCATGAGGGCGTCCTGTTGGATACTATTCACGCCGCCCGGGGCAGCGCCGTCGGGATTGTGATCAACGCCGGCGCCTTCACCCACACCTCAGTTGCCCTCCGCGACGCGCTCGCGGCGGTTCAGCTACCGGCGGTGGAGGTCCACATCACCAATGTGCACCAGCGCGAGGAGTTCCGGCACCACTCGTTCCTGTCCCCGGTCTGTGCAGCGGTGATCGTGGGGGCGGGCGTGTTCGGCTACAAGCTCGCCATCGACTATCTGGCGGAAGCCCTGTAGAAATGGCCGCCGCGCCGATATCCGCCAGCCGCACCGCCTCGTGGTACCGGCATTTTGGCCTGGTGGAAGCGCCCGGCTCCTCCCCCTGCTACGCCGAGTGGACGCTCGGCATCGCAGATGACCCCCAGATGATCTCCCGGATCGACCAGTGGCCGCACGACAAGCGCCAGCCCAACCTGCTTCTTGCCGCTGCACGGTTTCTGGGTGCTGGGGCCGGCCCGTACGCGCAGTTCCGCGGTTTCCTGGAAGACCATTGGACTGCCGTCAGCAGGATTGTCCTCTCGCGTTCCACGCAGACCAACGAGGCCGGCCGCTGCGCCGCTCTACTGCCCTCGCTGGCTGCAATCTCAGCGGCTGAAAGGAAGCCTTTGGCCCTGATCGAAGTCGGGGCGTCGGCCGGTCTGGTGCTGTTCCCCGACCGGTACGGCTACGAGTTCGACGACGGCACCACCGTCACCCGGCTGTCTCCGGACCAGGCGGTGCGAACCGGAGGTGAGCCTCCCGTCCTAAGGTGCGTCACCAGCGGCCCGGTTCCCTTGCCGGCCGAGCTTCCGCAGGTGGTGTGGCGGGCGGGCATCGACCTGAACCCGCTGGATGTGAACAACGCCGACGACGTCGCCTGGCTGGAAGCGCTCGTCTGGCCCGAGCAGGACTTCCGGCTCATGAGGCTGCGCCAGGCCGTGGCCATTGTGCAGCAGGATCCCCCGTTCCTGATCGCCGGAGACCTCAATGACCAGCTGGTCGACGTTGCTGCGCAGGCACCCGCCGGCGCCGCCCTGGTGGTTTTCCACCATGTGCCGTGATGGGCTACCTCAACGCCAACGGCCGATCCAGGTTCCGCGAGACCATCCGGGAACTCGAGGCCAGCCGGGGCTGTCACTGGCTGTCCAACGAGGGCCACATGGTGATCGACCAGGAGGACGGGTCCAACGTGGTGCCGGAGGTGGATCCGCAGCGGATCCTTGGCAGGTTCCTGCTCACCCACAACGGCCGGCCGGTGGCCATCACGGGCCCGCACGGCCAAAGCCTCGAGTGGCTCTGACTCACAGGCTCCCTACTTCTGGATGCACTGCCCGGATGACACGGGGGCGCTCAGGCCGGAAGCCTGGGACGCAACCGGGGTCAGGTCGTTCATGGTGATGGCAAAGCCCATCCCGGCGTCGGACGTCGCCTTGGCAAAGATCACGCCGGCCACCAGGCCTTCAGTGGTGAGCAGCGGCCCACCGGAGTTTCCGGGCTGGACGTCGCCGGCCAGGCGGTAGATCTCCTCCGGTGATGAGTTGTTGCCGTAAATGTCCGGCACCAGCACGGTGCTGATGTCCTGGACTGTGGCCGGCTTGGACTGGAACGGGCCGCCGTGCGGATATCCGGCGAAGGCGGCCGGGCTGCCGTTCGGGAGGTCAGGGCTGAGCGCCAGCGGTTCGGAGGGCAGCCCGTCAACGGCCAGGACTGCGAGATCGTGTTTGGTGTCGAAGTAGACCACCCGACCGGGCATCGCTCCGCCGTCCGGGATCTCCACAACCGGCTGCGACACGCCCGCCACCACATGGGCATTCGTCACAACCCGACCGGGGGACACCACAAAGCCGGTGCCGGTCTGGTTCTGGCCGCATTCGTAGGCAGTTCCCGCGATTTTCAGGACCGATTCCGCCGCCTGGTTCAGCGCGGGCGTGTCGGTGCTGGCGTTGGGAACAGGCACGGGTTCGCCCGGCCGCAGGCCTTCAAGCAGGATGGGAATTCCGTTGCCGATCACAGTGGACCGCAGTTGCGCCATGGTGGCCTTGACCGGCGTGGGCGTCAGGCCGTCGATGAACCGGATCACCTTGGACTCGGCCAGCTGCTGGGAGACAAACGGCACACCCAGCGCGCTGATGCTGAAGGCGAGCAGGGACATGACCAATGCGGAGACCACCACATTGACGGCACCGCCCAGCAGCCGGTCCACTGCCCGCAGTGGCTGGATCCGCACGGCGCCGCGGATTCTCCGCCCGATCATGGTGCCCAGGCCGTGTCCCAGTGCCACCAGCACGACCGTGGCGGCCACAATCGCGGTCAGCCTCCACCCGGAGTCATCCACATAGCCGCTGACCAGGGGCACGGCGAAAAACGCAGCCACCGCCCCGGCAGCAAAACCGGCGATCCCACCGAGGGTCACCAGGAAGCCGTTGCGCAGGCCGTAGATCAGGTAGGACAGCAGCGCCAGGATCAACGCCAGGTCCAGAACAGTCAAGCCAAACACCAAGGCTCCTTATAAGCGGTCGAGCCCTCATTCTAGTGGTGCATGCTGGCATTCTTCTGTGGACGACGGCGGCCCCGGATTCTCCCCGACATTTGACCGGAAGGGTGCCGTGCAGGTGGGCGGCAAGCAGCATCCGGCCGCGTGAATGGGTACTCTCTGCCGTCCTTTAGGGCGTTTCGGCTGCCAAGTACGTCACAGAACCTTCAAAATTCTGAAACAATGGCACAAGCGCCACAGCCGACACATTTTATTCAGGAGATTACATGGACATCGAGGTACTGCGCCGAGCACCCCTTTTCGCCACGCTCGACGACGAAGCATTCCGTCTGCTGACGGACGAGCTGACCGAGGTGGACCTTTCCCGCGGTGCGTCGGTATTCCGCGAGGGCGACCAGGGCGACCAGCTCTACTTCATCGTCTCCGGCAAAGTGAAGCTGGGCCGCACGTCCCCGGACGGCCGCGAATCGCTCCTGGCTATCCTGGGCCCGGGCGAATTGTTCGGCGAAATGGCCTTATTTGACCCCAGCCCGCGGACCGCCACGGCGACGGCCGTCTCGGAGACCCGCCTGGCCGGGCTGAGGAACGAAAGCCTCAACGCCCTGCTGCGCACCCGCCCCGAGGTCTCGGCGCAGCTCCTGCAGGCTCTGGCCCGCCGCCTGCGCCGCACCAACGATTCACTCTCGGATCTTGTCTTCTCGGACGTCCCCGGCCGCGTGGCCAAGGCACTCCTTGACCTGGCAGACCGCTTCGGCCGCCCGGCAACGGATGGCGTCCTGGTAGCCCACGAGCTCACCCAGGAAGAACTGGCACAGCTGGTTGGCGCATCCCGTGAAACGGTCAATAAGGCCCTGGCCGAATTCGTACAGCGCGGCTGGCTCCGCCTGGAAGCCCGCGCCGTAGTAATCCTGGACATGCAGCGCCTCCGCCAGCGCTCGCGATAGCCCCGTAGCAAGCCCCAACAAGCGTCCGGCCCAAGGCCGGCATCCTCCGCGTGCTGCTCCTTCGTCGCTTTGACGCACGCTTCCGGATGCCGGACCTCGGGCCTTTTGCGTTTAAAGGCCTGGGTGCCGGATCAGGCAAGAGTGCGAGAGGGTCCGGCCAAAACTGACCAAAGGTGAGAGAGGGTCTGAGCTGGGCAGCGGACTCAACCACGGCCTATTGCAGAACCCCCGGCGGTCGTAGGATTGAGCCACGAGGTGCATAAGCATGTCTGTGGCAATGGTTGTAGTATTGATCTTCCTGGGCTTGGCGTCGTTGTCGGCCATGATCGGCACGGTCGTCCTGGTGATCCGCGACGGCCGTGGCCGGATTCCCTTGGAACCCACCGAGCAGCGCTGGATTCCGGGGACCCTTCCCAGCCGCCCGTATTCTGAAATCCGCCTGTAGCATGCTGCGCGGTCACCTTCGGCGAAACGAGGCAGAGCGATGAGGCCCAGGCCCACCCGGCTGGACCATGTAGCCGGATTCAGCATTGACACCGTGGCTGCGGCAGCCGGAGACGATCCGGACACCTTGCGGCTCGAGAATCTGGATACGGATCTGCTCCCTCCGGCCGCGGCGATCGAGGCGACGCGTGCAGCAGTAGGGCTGGATTCCGCTAATTCATATCTTCCGTTCACCGGTCAGCTGGCTGCCAAGGAAGCAGTCGCCGCCTATGTGGCCGGGCGGACCGGCGTTAGTTACGACCCGGCGACGGAAGTCATCCTGACCTCCAGCGATGGGGACTGCCTGCTTGATGCCCTCCTGGCTCTTACTGATCCCGGAGATGAGATCGTGCTCACGGACCCCACGTATGCAGGCATGCTCAATCGTGTGCGCCTGGCAGGGGGCGTACCGCGGCTCGTGCCGATGACGGTCTCCGTGGGTGCGTGGCGCATGGACCTGGATGCGCTGGAGGCCGCCGTCTCGCCGGGAACGCGGGCAATCTTCGTCCAGAACCCGTCTTTTCCCTCCGGATACCGGCTTAGCGACGAAGAATGGTCCGCCGTCACACGCCTCTGCGTCGAGCATGACCTGTGGCTGATCTACTGGTCGGTAATGGAGGGAATCGTCTACGACGGTCAACCAATCCTCAGCCCGGCTTCCTACCCCGGAATGCGGGATCGCACCATCATCATCGGCACGGCTTCGATTGAGCAGCGCATGATCGGCTGGCGTATCGGTTGGATTCTGGCACCGGCCGCGGTCATATCCGATCTCGCCGTCGTCCATATCTACAACGGCATCACCCCGGGCGGTATTGCACAGGCAGGGCTGATTGCTGCCCTGCGTGATGGCGATGACAGCTTTGCCGAGTGCCTTGCTGAATGGGAGCGGCGACGCAATGCCCTCACAGCTGCCCTGCACGGATTCGCCATGGTCCCGGCAGCAGGCGGCTGGTCCCAGATTCTGGACACCGTAGAACACGGCGTCCAGCCGGGTGACCTCTCCCGGGTCCTGCTGCGACACGGCGTTGCGGCGACCGCGATGACAGGCTGGGGCGGGGAAGTCGCAGACCGCCACCTCCGCCTGGTATTCAGCAATGAACCTGTCGAACGGATCCACCTGTTGGGCGACCGTTTCAGGGCAGCGATGCAGGAGGCCGGCGGCCGCGAGTGAGCGGGTTCTAACGCTCCCGCTGCGGATCGCCCGCCACGGTTTTAGCGGCTTCAACCTCGAGCATGAGCTTGCCGTCCTCTTCCACGAGGCTGGGCTGGTACACGTGGGCCTTGCGCTTGTAACTGAGGTAGGCGATGCAGCCGTTTGCCGATGCCATCTTCTCCAGCATGATCTCCGAGCCGGGCACGAGGAGCTGGCCGAGCGTAAGCCCCACGGTGTTTTCCTGGCCCACTTCATCACCCAGGGCAGTGGTGTCGCGCTCGGCAATGACCTTGGTAACGCACACCCAGCGGCCCCATACGCCTTTGCTCTCCAGGATGGTGGGGTGCTGGTTCATGGGAACCGTAGCGGCAAAATAGCGGGTATCGAAGCGCAGGTGTGCGAAGTCCGGGCTGCGCCAGTTGACCAGGGATTTCAGGAGGTCGGTCCGCAATGACAGACCGCGCTTGGCCAGGACCGCTGAGAAGGACTTCTCCTGGTTGGCCACGGCCTCACGGGCGCGCATCCACTCGGTGGTGTAGGTGGTCTCCACCGTGGTGGACACGTCAGGGCCCGCAAGGAGCACCCCGGTTTCCTCAAAGAGTTCGCGGATGGCGCCGACCACATGGCGGCGCGCAAGCCCGACGTCATCCGTTCCCATCTGCTCGGCCCAATACTGGGGCGAGGGGCCCAGCCAGCCAACGGCGTCGTCGTCGGACGCATCCAGAGAACCTCCGGGGAAGGCGAGGACCCCCAGCGGTGAGGAGCCGGGACGGTAGCCCAGCCAGGTCTCCAAACCGGTGGGGGAATCCCGGAGCAGGACCACCGACGAGGCGAGGCGGGCGGCACGCGGAGTCCGCTCACCGTGTTCGAGCCAGCTTTGTGCTGCCCCTTCAAGATCGGGAGGAAGGGCAAACAGTCGTCGGGCGAGCTGAGGCAAAAGAAGTTACCGGTCCCTAGCTGAATTCGGCGATCAGTTCGACTTCTACGGGAGAGTCGAGCGGCAGCACTGTAACGCCGACGGCGGAGCGGGCGTGATGTCCCGCGTCGCCCAGGACACGGCCCAGCAGTTCGGACGCTCCGTTGATGACGCCGGGCTGGCCGGTGAAGGACGGATCCGACGAGACGAATCCCACCACCTTGACGATCCTGGTGATGCGGTCAAGGTCGCCGATGACGCTCTTGACAGCCGCCAGGGCGTTGACGGCGCAAATGGCGGCGAAGCGGTGGGCATCCTCGGGCGACACGGTGGGTTCGTCAGCGTAGCCCTCGGTACCGGTGGAGACTTTGCCCGTAGCTTCGAGTTTGCCGTTAATAAAGGGCAACTGTCCGGAGGTGTAAACGTGGTTGCCGGAGATCACTGCCGGCACGTAGGAAGCCACCGGGGCGGCCACCGCGGGAAGGGCCAAGCCCAGTTCAGCCAGGCGCTGTTCAACGGCGGAAATAGGCGCGGTTTCCGCGCCGGACGTGGTCTCTGCGGGGGTGCTCATGGTTACTGCTTCTCCCTCTTGAGATAGGCAACAAGCCCGTTTCCGTCCGGACCCGTGACTACCTGGACGAGCTCCCAGCCGTCCTCTCCCCACTGGTCCAGGATCTGCTTCGTGGCGTGAATAATGAGCGGAATCGTGGCGTACTCCCATTTGGTCATGACCTAAAGACTAGTCCTTGCCGGTAAAGTGGAAAACATGGTGACTCGTAAGAACCCCATTTTCGACACAGCCACTACCCTCGGAAAGCTTTTAGGCTTCCTTGGTGTGAGCGCGATTTGTGGTGTCCTGGTGGCAGGCCTGCTGGTTCCGGCCGCGGCCGTTTCCGGCAGCGCAGCAAGCGGTTCCATCGAGTTCTTCGACACTCTCCCGGCGGAGCTGCAGGTGGACCCGCCCAGCCAGTCCACCAAGGTCCTGGCCGCGGACGGCAGCCTGATCGCCAACCTGTACGAGGAAAACCGCACCAAGGTTGCCCTCGACCAGATCTCCCCGTTTATGCAGCAGGCAGTGATCGCCGTTGAAGACAGCCGCTTCTACGACCACGGCGGCGTGGACACCACGGGTATCCTCCGCGCCGTGGTCAGCACGGCCCGCGGCAACAAGCAGGGTGCCTCCACCATCACCCAGCAGTATGTCAACAACGTCCTCAACGCCAACCTCGCCGCCGAGGGCAATGAAGCGGACATCAAGCTCAACGGCGTTAACAAGGGCGTGGGTGACAAGCTCCGCGAAATGAAGCTGGCCATCGCCCTGGAGAAGAAGTTCAGCAAGGAGCAGATCCTTGAGGGATACCTCAACATCGTCTTCTTCAACCGTGACGCCTACGGCATCGAAGCCGCCTCCAAACTTTTCTTCAGCACCACGGCCAAGGACCTCACCCTCCCGCAGGCGGCCCTCCTTGCCGGCCTGGTCAACAGCCCCTCCGCGTTTGACCCCATCACCAATCCGGACAACGCCAAAGCCCGCCGTGACCTGGTGCTGGGCCTGATGCTGGACCAGGGCAAGATCACCCAGGCCGACCACGACGCCGCCGTGGCCACCCCAGTGGAGCCCAAGGTCACTCCCGCCCAGCAGGGCTGCGCCTACGCGGCCACAGCACCGTACTTCTGTGACTATGTGCTGCACCTGCTGCTGAACAACCCGGCCTACGGTGCGGATGCACAGGAACGCACCAACAACGTGTTCCGCGGCGGCCTCACCATCACCACCACGCTGGATCCCAAGGCCCAGGCCGTTGCGCAGGCCGAATCCGACGCCGCGGCCGGAGCCAACCCGGACAAGTGGGGCTCGGCCATCGTCTCGGTGCAGCCGAACACCGGCAAGATCACCAACATGGCGCAGAACACCTCGTTCCTGCCAGCGGACGGCAGGTTTGATTCGCAGGTGAACTTCAACGTGGACAAGCTGGACAAGAACGGCAACGACCTCAATGGCATGGGCGGCTTCCAGCCGGGCTCCACCATGAAACCGTTTACGTTCGCCGAGTGGCTGAACGAGGGCAAGTCCATGGACACGAACATCAACGCGTCCGTCCGCAAGTATCCGCAGAACTTCCCCTGGAAAAACACGTGCCCGAATCCCACCGTCGGCTGGTATGACGCCAGGATCCCCGGCAGCTTCGACCTGCAGAACTCGGACGAGGGCTATTACCGGAACATGACCGTCCTGTACGGCCTGATGAACTCCATCAACACGGCCACCTTCGCCTCGGCGGCGCAGGTTGACCTCTGCGGCATCCAGAAGATCGTGGATGCCGTGGGTATCCATGGCGGTCTGCCGGACGCGGAAGGAAATCCGAACCCGCAGGTCAAAATGACCACTTTGGCAAACCTGATCGGTTCCACCCAGACGGCCCCGCTGACCATGGCTGCTGCGTTTGCCACATTCGCCAACGACGGCAAGTACTGCGAGCCCATCGCCATCACCTCAGTGACGGACCAGACCGGCGCCCAGCTTCCCGCCCAGTCCTCCAACTGCAAGGACGCCGTCAAACCCGAGGTGGCCCGCGGCGTTGCCTACGCCATGGGGGAAGTGCTGAACGGCGGCTCCGGCTCGCTGATCCAACCGCGACTGTCCACGAAAACCAACTTCCCGGTGGCAGCAAAGACCGGCACCAACGACACCAACGGCTCGACCTGGGTGGTTGGCTACACCACCGGCCTCGCAACCGCCGCGTGGTTCGGTGACCCGCTGGGCGACCAGAAACGCCCGGGTCGTAACCTGACCATCAACGGCAAGAAGTACGACGCGATCGACGGTTACATGATCGCCGGCCCCATGTTCTCCAAGTACATGCTCCAGATGGCACCGGCTTACGGCACTAACCCGTTCATTGCGCCGCCCAGCAACATGAGGGGCGGGACCCCGCCCAAGCCCGCTTCGCCGTCACCCGCGCCTTCTTCCCCGCCGTCAACACCGCCGTCACCGGAGCCAAGCAAAAACGACAACGGCAACAAGGGCAACGGCTAGCCGCCCATGGGAGTCAGCCCCGCCTTGGCGAGCCGCGTCCGGAGTATCGGACGCGGCTTTGCCGTCACCGCCGCCGCCGGAACCGCCGCCGGGCTCGCCGCCGTCGGGTACGGACTGTGGGAGAAGAACCAGTTTGTCCTGCGCGAGGAAAGCCTGCCCATCCTGCCCGCAGGTCAGGAGCCGTTCAGGATCCTGCACCTGAGTGACATCCACTTCGTCCCCGGCCAGGAGACCAAGGCGCAATGGCTTGAGTCCCTGGCATCGCTGGAGCCGGACCTGGTCGTCGACACCGGCGACAACCTGAGCCACGTCAAGGCCGTTGATCCCCTCCTCAAAGCCCTGCGCCCCCTGCTGGAATTCCCCGGCGTTTTTGTTCCCGGGTCCAACGACTACTACGCCCCAAGCCTCAAGAACCCCGCCTCCTACCTCCGGGGACCTTCCAAAACCAGGCCCGAAAACATCGAACTGGACTGGCCGCGGCTGCGGGCAGGGTTCGGCATGGGCGGCTGGGTGGACCTGACCAACCGGCACCAGTCAGTGGTCCTGAAGGGGATGCGTTTTGACTTCTCCGGTGTGGACGATCCCCACCTGAACCGTGAAAGGTATGCGGGCTGGCCGCACGGCACCCGGAACCAGGACGAGAACCCGCACCTGCGGGTGGCCGTCATCCACGCCCCCTACCAGCGCGTGCTGGACCACTTCACGGAGGACGGTGCTGATCTGCTGCTGGCAGGCCACACCCACGGCGGGCAGCTGTGCATTCCGGGCTACGGCGCAGTCGTGGCCAACTGCGATATCCCCACCTGGCGGGCAAAAGGCCTGAACGACTGGCAAAGCAACGGACGTACGACGCCGGTGAACGTCTCAGGCGGCATCGGCACCTCGCGCTTTGCCCCGGTCCGCATCGCGTGCAGACCTGAGGCCGTGCTGCTGACACTGACGTCCCGGGACTAACACCCGCAGTGCCTGCGAACCATTGCGCATCGCAATAACTGGCGAAGCCTTCCTGCCCGCCCGCAAGTGATGTGAATCGTGTCACCCCATGGCATAAGGTAGTAGTTGCTACGGGAAACTACATTCGTTTTACGAGCTTGAGAAGCGGGCATGGCCAAGCAGACTCCATTCTTCACATCAATCAGCCGTCTCTATCCCCACGTCAGGCCGATCATCCCCCGGCTTGTTATGGGACTCCTCTGCGCACTCCTGGCCAGCATCGTGGCACTCACCATCCCCCAGGTGCTCCGGGTGCTGATCAACGACTCGCTCCAGCCCGGCGGTGCGACGGACGCCGTCTGGATTGCCGCCGTCGTGATCCTGGTCCTCGGCATTGCCGAGGCCGGACTCGTCGCACTCCGGCGCCAGTTCGTCATCAACCCGGCAACCACAGTGGAGACCCGGATGCGGGTTTCCCTCTACGGCCACCTGCAGGACCTGACAGTCTCGTTCCACGACCGTTGGGGTTCAGGGCAGCTGCTCTCCCGCGCCATGACGGACCTGAACTTCCTGCGCCGGTGGATGGCCTTCGGCGCCATCATGCTGGTGGTCACCACCCTGACCGTGATCATCGGCATTGCCGTCATGTTCGCCATGAGCTGGCAGCTCGCCCTGATCTTCCTCGCGGCCGCTGTGCCCATCATGGCCTACAGCTTCCGGTTCCGTACCCGCTTCAGCAAGGTGGCGCGGCTCAGCCAGGACCAAGCCGGCGACCTTGCCACCACCGTGGAGGAATCAGTCCACGGCATCCGCGTGCTCAAGGCCTTCGGCCGCAGCCGCGAGGCACTCGAGAACTTCAATGGGCAGGCCGAGGAACTCCGCCAGACCGAGATCTCCAAAGCCCGGCACCAGGCCACGTTCAGCATGGTGGTCACGCTCCTGCCGGAACTGGCGCTTGGCTCGGGGCTGGTGGTGGGCGTGATGCTGGCTGCGAGCGGGCAGCTGAGCATCGGCTCCCTGGTGGCCTTCTTCGCCACCGCTGCAGTGGTAGCGGCCCCCGTGGAGTTCTCCGGCATGCTGCTGGCCATGGCGCTCACCGCCAAGACAGCGATCGACCGGCATTTCGAGGTGATGGATTCGGTGAACACCATCACCAGCCCGCCTGAGCCCCGGAAGCCCACGCAGCTCAGCGGTGCCCTGAGCTTCAACAGCGCCACGTTCGCTTTTGAGGACGCCCCGGACAAGCCAATCCTCAAGGACATCAACCTGGATATCCGGCCCGGCGAAACCATGGCGCTGGTGGGCATCACCGGAAGCGGCAAGAGCGCCCTGATCCAGCTGGTCCCCCGGCTCTATGAAGTGACGGACGGCTCCATCACCGTCGACGGCGTGGACCTGCGCGACTTCGACGTCGAGGAGCTCCGCCGGGTGGTGGGCGTCGCCTTCGAGGACACCACACTGTTCTCCAACTCCGTCCGGGACAACGTGCTGCTGGGCGCGGAGGAACGCACCGAGGAAGCGCTGGAAGAGGCGCTGGACGTCGCCCAGGCACACTTCGCGTATTCCCTGCCCGAAGGCGTGGACACCCTGATCGGCGAGGAAGGACTGAGCCTGTCCGGCGGGCAGCGCCAGCGGATCGCCCTGGCCCGCGCCATTGCGGCCAGGCCGCGGGTCCTGGTGCTGGATGACCCGCTCTCCGCCCTGGATGTCCATACCGAGGAACTGGTGGAGGCCCGGCTCCGCGAAGTCCTGCGGGACACCACCACGTTGATCGTGGCGCACCGCCCGTCAACCGTCGCGCTTGCCGACCGCGTGGCGCTCCTCGAAGAAGGCCGGATCGCCGCCGTCGGAACGCACACCGAGCTGCTGGCCGGGAACCCCCATTACCGCTACGTGATTGCGAGCCTAGGCCAGGAACCCCGGGACCTGGACTCGGAACTGTCAGAGCTTGAGCAAGAGGCAGATTCAGAGGAAGTCAACCGATGAGCACCGCAACTTTCGGCACGGCCAACGAGGACAACGCCCACCTCAGCAAGAGCGACAGCAAAACCGTACGACGGCGGTCGCTCGCCCTGCTGGGCTCCCTGATCCGACCCGTACGGCTCAGGTTCTGGCTCACCATCGCAACCGTGGTCCTCTCGCAGGCTGCCCGGGTCGCCGGGCCGGCGCTGATCGCCTTCGGCATCGACCACGCGCTCCCGGCCCTGCAGGCAGGAGACAACCTGCCGCTGGTCCTCACCGGCGTCGCGTACCTGGCTGCGGCCGTGGCGACGGCGGGACTCACCGCCCTCTACGTCACCTCCACCGCGAGGCTCAGCCAGGCCATGCTCCTGGACCTGCGGGTCAGGGTCTTCCGGCACACCCAGCGCCTGAGCCTGGAGTTCCACGAAAAGTACACCTCAGGCCGGATCATCGCCCGGCAGACCTCGGACCTTGAGGCGCTGCGCGAACTCCTCGATTCGGGTGTCAGCTCACTGGCTTCGGGCATGCTGTTCATGATCTTCACAGCGGTCACTGTGTTTGCCCTGGACTGGCGGAGCGGCCTGATCGTACTGGCTGCCGGCTTGCCGATGTTCTTCCTTGCCCGGTGGTACCAGAAACACTCCCAGATTGCCTTCCGCCAGTCGCGCGTGGTGTCCGCCCGGCTGATCGTGCACTTCGTGGAAACCATGACCGGCATCCGGGCTGTGAAGGCCTTCCGCAAGGAACGCGAGAATGCGGAGCGGTACGGGCAACTGTCCGAGGATTACCGCCTGGTGACCGTGCGCTCCATCAACCTCAACGGCATCTTCCAGCCCGGCCTGGTGCTGATCGGCAACGTCTGCGTGGCGGTGGTGCTCCTGTTCGGCGGCTTCCGGGTCCTCAGCGGCGAGCTGGCCGTCGGTGTCCTGCTGGCACTGATCCTCTCCACCAAGCGCTTCTTCCAGCCCGTAGACCAGATGGCCATGTTCTACAACTCCTTCCAGAGCGCGCAGGCAGCCCTGGAAAAGGTGTCCGGCCTGCTCGAGGAGATCCCCACGGTGCGTCCGCCCAAGAACGCCGTGGCACTCCGGGATGCCAAGGGCACCATCGACTTCACGGGCGTGGAATTCCGCTACGGGGACGGGCCGGTGATCATTCCGAACCTGGACCTGCATATCCCCGCCGGCCAGACCGTCGCGCTGGTGGGCCAGACCGGCGCCGGCAAGTCCACGCTGGCCAAGCTGATCGCCCGGTTCTACGACGTCTCCTCCGGCTCCCTGACCTTGGACGGGGTGGACCTGCGCAATCTCAGCACAACGGATCTGCGCCGGAACATCGTGATGGTTACGCAGGAGGCATTCCTGTTCAGCGGGTCCGTGGCGGACAACATCGCCCTGGGCAGGCCCGACGCCTCCCGCGCGGAGATCGAGGAGGCTGCCCGTGCCGTGGGCGCCCACGAGTTCATCACCGAGCTCCCCGAAGGCTACGACACCGACGTCAACAAGCGCGGCGGCCGCGTATCCTCGGGGCAGCGCCAGCTCATCAGCTTTGCCCGGGCGTTCCTGGCCCGCCCCGCCGTGCTGATCCTGGACGAGGCCACGTCGTCGCTGGACATCCCCTCCGAGCGGCTGGTCCAGGCCGGCCTGGCGCACCTTCTGGAAGCAACATCCGACGCCGGCGGTGCTGCCAGCGGGACACCCACAGCTTCCGCTGGCGGGGGCCGCACGGCGCTCATCATCGCGCACCGCCTCTCCACGGTGGAAACGGCCGACCGTGTGCTGGTGGTGCACGACGGCCGTGTGGTGGAGGATGGCACTCCCGCGGAGCTGATCGGCGGCGGCGGACGGTTCGCTGACCTCCATGGCGCCTGGAAGGACTCCCTGGTCTGAGCAGCGCCGCCGGGTTTCCCCGCCTCTGACCGGGCGGCCCGGCGTGTCCCCGTCCGGGCCGCGGTCAACCGCCCCGAATCTGGGGAATTCCCTGCTGTGGATTTCGCATCCTGACCAGGCATCCGCTATTCTTGTAAAGTTGCTTTTGCAGCGGATCGGGATGTAGCGCAGCTTGGTAGCGCGCTTCGTTCGGGACGAAGAGGTCGCAGGTTCAAATCCTGTCATCCCGACCATACAAAAGAGGGTCTCCCCCAGGGAGGCCCTCTTTTTGCATCCCTGGCAGTGCCTGTATCCGGGCAAAGAAATGGCCCCGGAGCACGGTTTGCGCCTGCTCCGGGGCCCGCCTCCTTTAGAGGACCTATTGCATCGGGTCAGGCCAGTTGCCGACGTAGGGGCTGACGGTAGTGCCGCCGTCCTTCGTCTTGTCCTTGTCCTTGTCCTTGTCCTTGACAGGCTTCAACATAGGATCGGGCCAGTTCCCTACGGCTACGGAGACACCGGTGGTATCAGCAATGGAACCTGCAGACAGGACGGCCGGGGCCGCCGCCGAAAACGCCAGGGCCCCAGCCAATACGGCTGCGGCTGCAATCTTCTTCAACATGTGAGTTCCTCAATACGAGTCGGATTCGTTACAAAGCCAGCACTGTCCTTGTTGACATACATTGTAAAATGTTTTCCACAGGGACTGTCAAGCATTGAGTATAAAGACTGTCCGGAATAAGGAGGCAATCCCGTGGGCAACGGATTCGGGGAGAAGCTCCGGGCGGAGCGTCTCGAACGTGGGCTGACACAGGCTGAACTGGGCAAGGACCTGTATTCCCCCAGCTACATTTCTCTGCTCGAAACCGGCCGGAGGGAACCTACGGCCGAAGTGATCGAGGAGCTCGCGCGCAGGCTGGAGCTGGCGCCCAAGGCGCTGGAAGCCTGGAGCCAGCCTATTTCTGTCAGTGACGCCGAATACGTCCTGGCCGGCCTGTACGCACGCCAGGCCTGGGACCTCAGGGACTACCCGCTCGCGGCCAGCCACGCAGCCACGGCCGCGCAGATAGCCCTCGAGGGCAAGAACACCAGCGCGTGGTGGAACATGACCTACATGCAGGCCGAGTGCCTGATCAAGCAGGGCAACTGGCAGGAGTGCCAGAAGATCATGCAGCACCTGCTGGAACACCCCATGGCCACCGAGTCCGTGGGCCTCGCCGTCCGGGCCCGGCAGATGCTCGCCGGTATCTGCCAGGGACAGGGCCAGCTGAGCACCGCAGTGGACCACGCTCTGGAAGCCGTGAAACTCTGCGCCCAGCTTTCCAAGGGCTCAACCCTGATCATCGGCGCCCACCGCGCCCTGATCGGTGCCCTCGCCGAAAGCGGCCGGCTGGACGAAGCATGGAAGTACTGCCAGGCCATGAACGACCATGTGGACGAACACTCCATGTCGCAGCTCGCAGGCGAAGTGGCCTGGGTGGTGGGCAACGTGGCATTTATGCGGCATGACTACCCGGAGGGCATCAAGTACCACGAGAGGGCTGCCAGGATGCTCTCCCCCGCCAACGACATCGAGCTGTGGGCCCGCTTCAACAAGGCCTCAGCCGCCGTCAGGCTGTCCTCCGGGATTGTGGAACCCGAAACGCTTTCATCCATTGAACGCGCCGAGCTGGCCCTGTCCATCGTGGGCGGCAACAAGACCGACCAGCTGGAAGTTGCCTTCATCCGCGCCCGCTGGCTCTACCTCACGGGCGACATTGTGGCCGCCGTGGAGAAGCTGCGGGAAATCCACGCCGAACGCGGCGCCCTGGCCAAGCACACGGCCGGGGAAGTG
Source organism: Arthrobacter pascens (assembly GCF_030815585.1). Lineage (NCBI taxonomy): Bacteria > Bacillati > Actinomycetota > Actinomycetes > Micrococcales > Micrococcaceae > Arthrobacter > Arthrobacter pascens. Next base: position 456,127 of record NZ_JAUSWY010000001.1, on the reverse strand, counting down.
TCGCTCCTGCTGGGCAAGTCGCTCAAGGCCGCAGGCGAGTCGGAGGAAGCCCTGGTCTACCTCAAGGAGGCGCAGAAGGCGTTCAGCGCTGCCGGCGCCCAGGACCGCGTCCAGCAGGCACTTGACGCCGTCCTGGAGATCAAGCTGGCCCAGCAGCGGGCCGCGGCGGCCACCAAACCAGCCAGGAACCAGGCCAGCTAAGAGCCTCCTAGACGAACGTTTTTCCGGTGAGCTTCTCGAAAGCCTCCACGTAGCGGCCGCGGGTCCGGTCGATGATGTCCCTGGGCAGCGCAGGCGGAGGCGTGTCCGAGTTCCTGTCCCAGCCGGACTCGGCCGAGGTGAGCCAGTCCCGGACATACTGCTTGTCGTAGGACGGCTGCGCCTGGCCGGGCTGGTAGGTTGCGGCATCCCAGAAGCGGGAGGAGTCCGGGGTGAGCACCTCGTCGCCCAGGGTGATGGCACCGGAAACGGCGTCGTAGCCGAATTCCACCTTGGTGTCGGCCAGGATGATGCCGCGTTCGCGGGCGATCTTTTCGGCGTCGGTGTAGATCTTGAGGGTCAGTTCGCTCAACCGTGCGGCGATGTCATCCCCAACCATGGCCACAACAGCCTCGTAGGGGATGTTCTCGTCGTGCTCGCCGACCTCGGCCTTGGCGGACGGGGTAAAGATCGCCTTGTCCAGCCGCGAACCGTCCACCAGGCCCGGAGGCAGCGGAATCTCACACACGGTGCCTGAGGCCTTGTACTCCAGCAGGCCGGAGCCCGTGAGATAGCCGCGGGCAATGCATTCCACGGGAAACATGTCCAGCTTCTTGCAGATCATCGCACGGCCGTCCACGGCCGCGGGAACCCCGCCCTCCACTGTCGAGGCCAGAACATGGTGCATCACGTCCAGCTGGTCGAACCACCATAGGCTCAGCTGGGTGAGGATGCGTCCCTTGTCGGGGATTTCGCTTGCCAGGACATGGTCGTAGGCGCTGATCCTGTCGCTGGCCACCACCAGGACGCAGTCCTGGCCCACCTGCTCCCGGATGGACTCGTCCTCGGGCTCGTACAGGTCGCGGACCTTGCCCGAGTAAACGTGCGTCCAGCCCGGCAGGTGCAGCGCCTCAGTGTCCAAGCCTGTTTTGGTGGCCGGTTCCAGCGGGGAATTCTCAGTCATGCTATGCCTTCGTTTTCGTCACGGGCAGGGATCCTGTTGCGTTGGACGCGACCTTGATCTCACCGCGGGCAGCCTTGCGTCCGATGTCCGTCCGGAACTGGGAGCCTTCCAGGTGAACCAGCTCCACGCCGTCGTACGCTCTTTCGCGGGCCTCCACGAGGTCGCTGCCGAGGGCCACCACGGCGAGCACGCGGCCGCCGGCGGAGACCACCTTTCCCTCGTCGTCCAACGCGGTTCCGGCGTGGATCACGTGCACGCCCTCCAGCTCATCCACCTTCTTGAGGCCCCGGATGCGGTCACCTGTGCGCGGGGTGTCCGGGTAATTTTCGGACGCAACGACGACGGCGACAGCCGTTTCCTTGGACCAGCGCAGCTCTTCCGCCTGGTCCAGTTCGCCCTTGGCCGCTGCCAGCAGCAGCGCACCGAGGGGGGTCTTAAGCCGGGCCAGCACGGCCTGAGTTTCGGGATCACCGAAGCGGACGTTGAACTCAATGACCCGGGTTCCGCGTGATGTCAGAGCCAGGCCAACGAACAGCACGCCCACGAACGGGGTGCCGCGGTGCGCCATCTCGTTGACGGTGGGCTGGGCCACGCGGTCAATGACCTCCTGGACCAGGCCTTCGGGGGCCCATTCCAGCGGGGTATAAGCGCCCATGCCGCCGGTGTTGGGTCCTTCGTCATCGTCGAAGATGCGCTTGAAATCCTGTGCCGGGGACAGGGCCACGGTGTTGCGGCCGTCGCACAGGACAAAGACGGAGACCTCGGGGCCGTCCAGGAATTCCTCGATCACCACGGTGCCGCCGGCGTCGAAGCACGCCTGGGCGTGTCCCAGGGCTTCCTCGCGGTTGTTGGTGACCACCACGCCCTTGCCTGCAGCCAGGCCGTCGTCCTTCACCACGAAGGGCGCGCCGAAGGTGTCCAGGGCCGAGGCTGCTTCCTCCGCGTTGGCTGCCACCATGGCCATGGCGGTGGGTACGCCCGCTTCGGCCATGATTTCCTTGGCGAACGCCTTGGAGGCTTCCAGCTGGGCTGCGGCCTTGCTGGGCCCGAACACCGGAATGCCGGCCTCGCGGACGGCGTCGGCCACGCCCGCGGCCAGGGGAGCCTCGGGGCCCACCACCACCAGGTCCACAGTCAGCTTGGTGGCCAGGGCCGCCACAGCCTCCGGATCGTTGCCGTTGATGTTGTGCGTGGGGACCAGCTTGCTGATGCCGGCATTGCCCGGGGCTGCATGCACCTCGGACACGTTGGGGTCGGCGAGCAGGGAGCGGACAATGGCGTGTTCGCGGCCTCCGGGGCCGATGACAAGTACCTTCACAGTCACCAAGGGTACTTTGTGCACCCGGCTGGCTCCTAAGCCGTGTCTTCGCCCGCTTGGCCGCGCAGGGGTTGCCCCCAAACCAATCCCCGCCGTCCTCCGCTACGAACCGGTGGCATGAAGAAGCCCATGAACTGGCTCAAGGGTCCCGCCGCCATGGCCTCGCTGGCCGGGGTGGCGGCTGCCGCCGTCGTACTTTCCGTCGCGGAGCTGACCGGAGCGTTCTTTACGGCGCGGGCCGCCCCGGTGCTTGCCCTGGGGTCAACGTTCGTCGACTTCACGCCTCCGTGGATGAAGGATTTTGCCATCGCCACGTTCGGCACCAATGACAAGGCCGCGCTGTTTGTGGGCATGGGCCTGACCATCGTGCTGCTGGCCTGTTTGCTGGGCGTGGTGGCCTACCGCACGTGGGCACTCGGGGTGACAGGTGTGCTGCTTATGGGTGCGGTGATCGTGGCCAGCGTGGTGACGCGGGCCGGTGTCAGGCCGGTGGATGCCATCCCGACCTTGGTGGGCACGCTGGCCGGGCTGGTGGTGCTGCGGTTGCTGATCGGCACGCTCTGGAGGCTGAAGACCTGGCCGGACGCCCCCGCGGACACGGCCGCGAAGGGGAGGGAGCGGCCCGTCACGAGCCGGCGCGGATTCTTCGCCGCCGCCGGCATCACCGCCGCGGCGGCCGGGATCGCCGCCACCGGCGGCCGTCTCCTGAGCGCCGCCCGCAGCACCATTGCCCGGGCCCGTGAGGCTGTGCGGCTGCCCGCCCCGGTGAACGCCGCGCCCTCCGTGCCGGCAGGCGTGCAGTCCCCTGCAGCCGGGGTGACAGCGTGGCTTACGCCGAACCGGGACTTCTACCGCATCGACACCGCACTGAGCGTCCCGGAGATCAACGCCGATGACTGGGAGCTCAGGGTCCACGGGCTCGTGGAGGAGGAGGTCCGCCTCACCTTCCAGGACCTGCTCGACGCCAACCTCGTCGAATCGCACGTGACCCTCACCTGCGTGTCCAACCCCGTGGGCGGAAACCTTGCCGGGAACGCGAAATGGCTGGGGCTCCCCATCCGGGAGGTCCTCAGGCGCGCGCGCCCCAGGGACGGCGCGGACATGGTGCTGTCGACGTCGATCGACGGCTTCAGCGCCTCCACCCCCTTGGAGGTCCTGCAGGATGACCGCGGTGCCATCCTGGCCATCGGCATGAACGGTGAGCCCCTCCCGCTGGAGCACGGCTACCCGGTCCGCATGGTGGTGCCGGGGCTGTACGGCTTTGTCTCTGCCACCAAGTGGGTGGTGGACCTCGAGGTGACGCGCTTCGCGGACAGCAAGGCCTACTGGACACAGCGCGGCTGGTCGGAGCGCGGCCCCATCAAGACCATGGCGCGGGTGGAAGTACCCAGGCCCTTCGCCAAGGTGCCGGCCGGGCGCGTGGCGATTGGCGGCACGGCCTGGGCGCAGACCCGGGGCATCACCAAGGTGGAAGTGCAGATCGACAACGGCGCCTGGGCCGAAGCCACGCTGGCTGCCGAGGCATCGGTGATCACGTGGCGGCAGTGGTCCTTCGACTGGGAGGCCACCCCGGGTCCGCACTACATCAAGGTCCGCGCCACCGACGGAACCGGGGAGGTGCAGACGGACCAGCGCGCTGATCCCGTCCCCGACGGCGCGTCCGGCCGGCAGTCCGTCATGGTCACCGTGGAGTAGCCCGGCATTCCCGTTTCCGGCCCCTAGACTGGCATCATGCCGCACAACCCCCATGCCACCTTCACCGTGGACTCCGCCGTCGAACTGGCCGTTGTTGAACGCAGCGGCTTTGTGGAATCCCGGCACATCGGCGCCGCGGTGGTGCTGGCCGCCGACGGCACCGTGGTCACCGAACTGGGCGACGCCGGCACGCCGATCTACGCACGGTCCGCGCTCAAACCCCTGCAGGCACTGGCGTCAATGCAGTCCGGCGTGCCCCTGCGCGGCGCCCAGGTGGCGCTGGCCTGTGCCAGCCACGTGGGTTCCCTGGACCATATGGACGTGGTGGAGGGAATGCTCAAAGCCGCGGGAGTCAGCGAGGACCAGCTCCAGTGCCCGGCCGCCTGGCCCCAGGACGAGACCGCCCGGGACTGGCTGGTCCGTTCCGAACGCGGCAAATCAAAGCTCGCCTTCAACTGCTCCGGGAAGCACGCCGCATTCCTGTGGGCATGCATGGAAAACGGCTGGGACACCCACAGCTACCTTGAGCCCAACCATCCGCTGCAGCAGCGTGTCCGCAGCGTGATCGAGGAATACGCCGGCGAGCGGATCGCCCATCTGGGGATCGACGGCTGCGGCGCCCCGGTGGCCGCAATCTCACTCACAGGGCTCGCCCGTGCCTTTTCACGGCTGGCCAAGGCGCCGGGGGACAAGAACTCCAATGCCCGCGCAGCCACCATCGCCACGTCCATGCTGGACTACCCGTGGGCTGTCCAGGGCCGCGGCGAGGCCAACACCATTGTGATGGAGGAGCTCGAGATCATCGCCAAGATCGGCGCGGAGGGCGTGCTGGTGATGGCCACTCCACAGGGTGCCTCCGTGGCTGTGAAGATGCTGGACGGCAACCTCCGCGCCACCTCTCTGGTGGGCCTGACGCTGCTCGCGGCGGCCGGAGCCGTGGATATCCCGGGCGTTTCGAGCGTCCTGGAAAAAGTGGTTGAACCCGTGATGGGCGGCGGGCGGCCCGTGGGCAAGATCCGCCTGGGCCCGGCCGTGTCTGCGCTGCTGGACTGACCTTTTCCTGACCCGTTCCCTGTCGTTGGACGTTCCGCACTTATTCTGAAGGAGGCCGGCCGGATGGCCGTAGCGCGCCGTCGTATTGGCATCGAAGAAGGCACGGCTGCACTGTCCGCCTGGCGGGAAGCTGCCCGGCCGCCGTCGGACGTTCCTGTTCCCCGCGCTGTTACCGCAACCGCCGTGAGGTACACGCTGGAGGAGGTCACCGCGCGGGCGCCGGGCAACTCGGTAGAGGTGCGCGTGCCGCCGTTCGGTGTCACCCAATGTGTGGAGGGCCCCCGCCATACGCGCGGCACCCCGCCAAACGTCATAGAGTGCGACGCCGCCACCTGGCTTGCCATGGTGACCGGCCAGTTGAGCTGGGCGGACGCGCTGGCGGCTGGCCGGGTGGAGGCGTCAGGACTGCGCGCGGACCTCTCCGGACTCCTGCCGCTCTAACCCGCCCGCCCTCTCGGAGTTTTTGTGCACTTATGGCGAGTTATTGATGGGCGATCATCTGGACAAAAACTCGGTTAGGGTGTGGCTATGGGGAATGGGAGCCATACCAGGACCACCGGTGTCCTGCTCGCCGCCGGCGCTGGCACGCGCCTGGGCATGGGACCGAAGGCCTTGTTGCCGTACCGCGGCCGGCCGCTGGTGGAAGCCGTCGCGGGCGCACTGCTCGATGGCGGCTGCCGCGAGGTGGTGGTGGTGCTCGGTGCCCGCGCAGCGGATGTCAGCGCTATTGCCGCCCTTGACCGCTTCAGGACCGTGGTGAATCAGGGCTGGCAGTCGGGAATGGGCAGCTCTCTCCTGCTGGGTGCAAGCGCGGCGGATCCGGCCGATCATCTCCTGATCGCGCTGGTGGACCAGCCGGGCCTGAGGGCACGCACGGTGGGCCGGCTGCTGGCCTCCCACCGGCAGGGCCGGATCACCGCCGCTGCCTACAACAACGGAGCCCCGTCAGGAGAGCTCCGCCGCGGGCATCCGCTGCTCATCGACGTCGTACTCCGGGCGGCCGTGGAAGCGACTGTGGCGGGCGACGCCGGTGCACGCCTTTTTCTCCAGGCCAACCCCGAGCTGGTGGACGAGGTGGATTGCAGCGACCTGTCCACCGGCGAGGATATTGACACCCCGGAGCAGCTCCACCTGCTGCGGTAGCCCTGCGGCAGTCAGGCCAGGCGTCGCTGCGGGGAGGCTACCAGCGCGGGTGGATGGCCTCGCTGAAGTAGTGGTCGTAGATCCACCGTACGCCGGCGTCGAACTCGTCATTGAGGACAACGTCAGCGGCTGCGGCATTGGCCTTGGCCTGTTCCACGTTGCGCGCGCCCGGGATCACTGAGGTGACGCCCTCCTGCGCTGCGATCCACGCGATGGCCGCTTGGGCGGTGCCGGTACCTTCAGGAACCAGCTGCTCAAACTCGGCCACCGCCTTCAGCCCCAGCTCGTAGTCCACACCGGAGAACGTCTCCCCAACGTCGAATGAGCCGCCCGTGCGGTTGAAGTTGCGGTGGTCGTTCTCGGCGAAGGAGGTTTCTTTGGTGTATTTGCCGGAGAGCAGGCCCGACGCCAACGGCACCCGGGCGATGATGCCCACGCCTGCTGCCTTTGCCGCGGGAAGGACCTCGTCCAGCGGCTTGAGCCGGAACGCGTTGAGGATGATCTGAACTGACGCGGTGCCGTCGTGGCTGATCGCTTCCAGTGCCTCGTCCGTGCGCTCCACGCTGACGCCGTAGCTGCGGATGGCGCCTTCGGAGACCAGCGTGTCCAGCGCGTCATAAACCTCGGCGTTGCTGTAGACGGCGGTAGGCGGGCAGTGCAGCTGGACGAGGTCCAACGAGTCCGTGCCCAGGTTGTGCCGGGAGCGGTCCACCCACTGACGGAAGTTGGCCAGCGTGTAGTTCTCCGGCCGCTGTTCCAGCCGGCGGCCCATCTTGGTGGCCACGGTGATGTCCAGTCCCGGATTGTCCGCCAGGAACTTGCCGATGGCCTGCTCGCTGCGGCCGTCCCCATAGACATCGGCGGTATCAAAGAGCGTCACGCCGGCTTCAACAGAGGCCGCAAGGATGGCCTGGGCCTGGTCCTGATCCACGTTGCCCCAGTCGGCGCCAAGCTGCCAGGTGCCCAGCCCCACGATGGACACGTTCCGTCCGGTCTTGCCTAATTTGCGCTGTTCCATGCCTCGACTATATGGCCTTGATGCTTCAGGGGGAGGTTGGCACGGCGGCATCCTTCAGGCCAAGGTAGATCCTGTCCCGGGCGATGGGCAGTTCCGCGAACCTTACTCCGGTGGCATCGCGGATGGCATTCGCCAGGGCCGGCGCCACCGGATTGAACGGACTTTCGCTCATCGACTTAGCGCCGAGCGGCCCCAGTTTGTCGCTGGTATCCGCGAAGTACACCTCACTCCGCGGCACGTCCGCAAAGGTGGGGATATGGTACTGCCGCAGGATGTCGGTGGTGACCCGGCCGGCGTCGTCCACCACCACCTCCTCGTACAGCGCGGCACCGAGCGCCTGCGCGATCCCGCCCTCGATCTGGCCGCGGCACTGCCGCGGATTGACCACCACACCGGCGTCCGCGGCCTGGACGCTCTGCAGGATCCGCAGCTCCCCCGTGCCGCGGTTCACGGCCACCCGGAAGCCGTGCACGTTGAACGCGACGGACCGCGGCGTCCCGCCCCAGCGCCCTTCGGCGGCCAGTTCGACGCCGGCTTCCGCAGCGGCGTGCGCCAGTTCCGTGAGCGGCACTGGCGTTCCCTCGCATACGACGGAGTCGCCGTCGAGGACGCAGCCGGATGACTGGATCTGCCGGATCCCGGCGGCGAATGCCCGGATGCGGACGGCCAGCTCCTCGGCTGCCGCAAGGGTCGCCTTGCCGGCCACCACCGTCCCCGAGGATCCGAACGCGCCGGTGTCGTGCTCGATCAGGTCCGTGTCCGACTGCCGCACGGCTACGCGGGAGGCAACCGTGAACAGCGCGGTGGCCGCGAGCTGGGCATGCACGGTGGTGGTTCCGTTGCCGAACTCGGCAGTCCCGACGTCGGCCTGGTACGTACCGTCCGGCAGGAGCCGGAGCTTCGAATGGGCAAAGTGGCCCCGCGGCGGCACTGTGTCGATCATGGACAACGCCGTGCCCTCGCCGACGGCCCAGTCCGGTCCGGGCTGGTTCAGGCCGGCTGCCCGATAACGCTCGCGGCCGCGTTCCAGCGCATCCCGGACCAGCCGGGTGCACTGGTCCAGTCCGTAGCTGCCGTAGAGCACGTCCTCCTCCGGGTCCGGATGGGTGGACAGCATGTGGTCCCCCTCCTGCACCATGTTCTTGCGGCGGAACTCCAGCGGATCCATCCCGATCCCGATGGCGAGCTCGTCCATGGCTGACTCGATGGCAAAAATCATCTGGCTCAGTCCGTAGCCGCGGAACGCACCGGACGGCACCGTGTTGGTGTACACCGCCTGGGCGTCCACCTTCTTGTTGGCGCACTTATAGACGCCCAGCGACTCGCCGCAGCCGTGGAACATCACGCCCGGCGCATGGTTGCCGTAGGCGCCGGTGTTGGTCAGGACGTCCAGCTGCAGCGCTGTCAGCAGGCCCGCCGCGTCAGCGCCGGCCTTGAGCTGAATGGTGAAGGGGTGGCGGGTGGTGGTGGCGGTGAACTGCTCGGTCCGGGTGAGCTCGAGCTGTACCGGACGGCGCAGTTTCAGGGCCGCGAGCGCCACGATGTCCTCCGTGAGCACCTCCTGCTTCCCGCCGAAGCCGCCGCCCACCCGGCCTGCCACCACGTGGATCTGCTGCTCGGGCAGCCCGAAGACCCGGCACAGGGTGCGGCGGACCAGGAACGGGACCTGGCTGGACGTGCGCACCTGCAGCCGCCCGTCGCTGTCCACCGAGGCGATGGAGGCGTGCGTCTCCAGCGCCACGTGCTGGACCCGCTGGGTGCGGTAGGTCTGTTCGTGGATGAAGTCGGCGGCCGCGAAGCCTTGCTCCACGCTGCCCAGTTCCGAATGCAGTTCGGCCACCACGTTCTGCTCCGGCCGGGAGATCCGGGCCGTCGCCCCGTCCTTCTCCCCGTGGAGTGCCGGGGCTCCCGGGCGGACTGCATCCTGCGGGGTGAAGACAGCGGGGAGCTCCTGGTACTCCACCTCCAGCGCCCGGACGCCGGCTTCCGCGGCCTGGACGGTCTCACCCACGACGGCGGCGACCCGCTGCCCGATGAACCTCACCACGTCATCCAGCACACGCGTGTCGTCCGGGTCATCGGTGTAGAGCTCATGTTGCGCGGTCGAAAACAGCTGGGCCGGGGCGTCCTGGTGTGTGAACACCGCCACCACCCCGGGAACCTTCAACGCTGCCTCTGTGTTGATCCGGAGACCCCGGGCGTGCGCGTGCGGCGAGCGGAGGAGTTTCAGGTGCAGCAGTCCCTCCAGCTGGTCCGCCGGGACATCCAGTGTGTAGCGGGCAGCACCGGTGACCACCGCCCGGCTGGCCGGGGCGCGGACATCGTCACCCAGCTGCCCGGACCGTGGCTCCGGCTGGCCTTCCCCGGCGATCCCGGAACCCTGTCCCGCCGGATCCGGGTGCCCCGCGTGACCGCAGACGGCGTCCTCGATGGCCCGGTAGCCGGTGCAGCGGCACAGGTTGCCCTTAAGGCTGCGGGGCAGGTCCTGCTTCTGCTCTTCGCTGAAGGTGGCCGCGGTCATCAGCATGCCGGCAGTGCAAAAGCCGCACTGGAACCCCTGGCGCTCCAGGAACTGGTCCTGCATGGGATGGAGTGCCTCACCTGCTCCCCCGGCCGTCCCGGCCAGGCCCTCGATGGTGGTCACGGCGTGCCCCTCGGCCCTGACGGCAGGGTAGATGCAGCTGTGCACCGCGGTGCCATCCACGTGCACCGTGCAGGCTCCACAATCACCACCGTCGCAGCCCTTCTTGACTCCCAGGTTGCCCTGCTCCCGGAGGAAAGTACGCAGGCACTGCCCGGGCCGCGGCTCAGCCCGTGCCGGAATACCGTTGATCTCGATGGCCACCCTTATCCGCCTTCCTGCGCTGGGGTGGTCTGCGGCGGTGTCTGCTGCGTCGGCTGCGGCGGCCAGAAATCCCCGGAGACCTCCACCGCCGCGGTGCCATCAGGTGCCGTGAGTTCCATCCGGATCTCCTCGGCCAGGCGATACGTCATGTCCCGCCGCCAGGCGGGCAGGCCGTGGATGTCATCGTGGTAAAGGCTGCCGGGGATGGCGTCGTCCAGTGCGGCGGCCAACCCCGGGGCATCCGGCAGCTGACGGAAGCGGAGCTGCACCGGTCGCTTGGTGGCGGCGGTGACGGTCAGAACCAGGGCGCCGCCGCCGTCGAGCCTTCCAATCAGCAGCACCCCGGAGCGCCCAAGGTTGGTCAGCGACAGGCGGCGGAAGGCCACCCGGGAAGAAAGGGCCGACGCCGGGAGGTGGACGCTGCGCAACAGCTCGCCGGGGGCCAGGCAGTTTGTTCCGTCTCCCGTGACGAATCCGGCCACCGGGACTGTCCGGCTGGCGCCGCCCGGGCCCAGGATGGTGGCCACGCCGTCGAGCCCGGCGCAGAGCGAGATGACCGGTCCGGCAGGCAAGGACGTGCACAGGTTGCCGCCCACGGTGGACATGTTCCACACCTTGTAGGACGCCACAAAGGAATCGCAGCAGGGCCGGACCAGGTCCAGGGCGGGCCACTTCGTGTGGGACGTTCCCGGCGGGTCAGGGAGTGCGTAGAGGTCCGCTACCGTGCAGGTTGCCGCAAGCTCCATCCCGGCGTCGGTCTCAGTAATCGGCGGCCAGCCCGCCGAGCCCAGGTCCAGCAGGCGCTTCAGCGGCTCGGCCCCAAAGGCGTAGCTGCCGTAGGAGAACAGGACCGTGCCGCCGGCCAGCCAGGCATCGCCGTCGCGCCACTCGGCCGGGTCCGTGGTGGAGACCACGGCCTCGATGGTGTTCATGTCCATGCGATCTCCTGGTGGCTGGCATGCGCGGGGGCCGGCTCTGCTGCGGGGTGTTCGTGCACTGGCTGTTGATGCACTGGCTGTTGATGGATGGGGCCGGAGGCGTCCCGGAGCGGCCCGAGGGAGGCAAGGGCGTTTCGTGCCGCTATGACCTCCGCGGTGATGGATATGGCCACCTCGGCCGGTGTCACCGCACCGATGTCCAGTCCGATCGGCGAATGCAGCTGCGCGATCCGTTCGGGCCGCACGCCGGCGTCCAGGAGGTCATCCACACGCTGTAGGTGGCTGTGGCGGGACCCCATGGCGCCCACGTAGGCAACATCCAGGGCCAGGGCAGTTTCCAGCAGGGGGATATCGAACTTGGGATCGTGGGTGAGGACGCAGAGGACGGTGCGCTGATCGAGGCGCCCGGCTTCGGCCTCGGCCGCGAGGTACCTGTGGGGCCCAGTCGGTGACCACCTCGTCGGCGGTGCTGAAACGGGACTGGGAGGCGAAGGCCGGACGGGCGTCCACCAGTGTCACGGAATACCCCAGCAGTTTGGCGGCCGGCAGCAGGGCCCCGCTGAAGTCGTTCGCGCCGAACACCAGCATGCGCGGTGGCGCCAACCGGCTCTCCACGAACAGGGTGACGGGCCCGTCGGCGCGTCCTGGGCGGTGTCCCCAGGCTTCCATGGACGCAGGAGTGTGGCAGCCGCCGGCTGGGGCCAGACGCACCAGCCCGGTCCGGCCACCCCGCACCAGCGGCTCCAGTTGTGCGGCTGCTGCCAGCAGCACCGGCGTCCCGCTTGCGGACAGATCCCGCCCGAGGAGCCGCGAAATCTCAGCGGATCCGGCCACCGAGAATGTAGCCGGATCCGTGACTACCGTCAGGCCGCGGCCATGTGCGTCCACCCGTCTGATCACGGCTACCGGGCCTGCCGCCGCCGAGGAGGCGAGCAGCCTGAGCCCCAGCAGGGACTGGTCTCCGCCGGTCTCCGCCGGGCCGAACGGTTCGATGTGGATGTCCAGCTCTCCCCCGCAGGTGAGCCCGGCGGCGAAGGCATCGGCGGCACTGTATCCGAACGTTTCACAGCGGGTGCCGCCGTCGTCCATTGACTCCAAAGCCAGCCCCACCACGGCCCCCTCCACACAGCCGCCGGACAGGCTGCCCAGGACGGCACCGGACTCGGCGACCAGCATGGAGGTTCCCACGGGCCGTGGCACCGAGCCACTCGCCGCCACGATGGTGGCCACGGCGAAGCGTCGGCCGGCCAGGGCAGGCTCCCAGCCGCCCAGGGAAGGCATCAGGTCCAGCATGGCGGCACTCCTTCTTCCGGCGCTCTGGTGGTTTCCATATTGTCGTTCTAATCGGCGGCCGGACCAAGCATCGGCCCGGCCGGTGGTGTGGAATGGGCTGAAAGCTAGGCGCCGAGCAGCACGTTGATGGGCCCGCGGGCGAAGTAGACCAGGAACCCGGCGCTCACCACCCACATCAGCGGGTGGATCTTTTTCGCTTTGCCGGACGCCGCGCCGATGATGGCCCAGGAGACAAAGCCCACGCCGATGCCGTTGGCGATGGAGTAGCTCAGGGGCATGGTGACGATGGTGAGGAAAGCGGGCAGGGCTACGGAGAATCTACTGAACTTGATCTCGCGGATCTGCGCCATCATCATCGCGCCCACCACCACCAGGGCTGCCGCCGCCACTTCCAGCGGAACCACGCTGGTAAGCGGCGTCAGGAACATGGATCCCAGGAACAGGACACCCGTGACAACCGAGGCCAGGCCTGTGCGTGCGCCTTCCCCGATCCCGGCAGCGGAATCGATGTAGACCGTGTTGGACGATCCCGAGGCGGCGCCGCCGGCCACTGCCCCGACGCCTTCCACGATGAAGGCCGACTTCAGCCGGGGGAAGGTGCCATCCTTGTGAGCCAACCCGGCACTCTTGGCCAGTCCGGTCATGGTGCCCATGGCGTCGAAGAAGTTGGTGAAGACCAGGGTGAAAACCAGCATGGTGGCCGCCAGCCCACCGATACGGCCGAAGGCGCCGAACATGTCGAACTGGCCTACCAGTCCAAAGTCCGGGGCGGAGACCAGCTGACCGGACAGGACGGGTGTGTTCAGGTGCCAGCCGCCGGGGTTGGTGGCGCTGGCCGGGCCGATCTTCATCACGGCTTCCACCACGGCAGCCAGCACGGTGGTGGCCACGATGCCGATCAGGAGCCCGCCCTGGACCTTCCGCGCCACGAGGATGCCCATGGCCAGCAGTCCCACCACAAATACCAGGGTGGGGACGGAGGTGATGGAGCCGTCGTTGCCCAGCTGGACGGGCGGACCGCCCGCCGTCGGCCGGATGAACCCGGAGTCCACAAACCCGATGAAGGCGATGAACAGGCCGATCCCTACCGTGATGGCTGCCTTGAGCTCCTTGGGGACGGCCCGGAAGATGGCGGTGCGTGCACCGGTGACGCCAAAGAGCACAATGAGCAGCCCGTTGATGACCACCAGGCCCATGGCCTCAGCCCACGTGACTTCCTGGACCACGGAGACAGCCAGGAACGAGTTGATTCCCAACCCTGCGGCCAGGCCGAAGGGGAGGTTGGCCACCAGCCCGAACAGGATGGTCATGACGCCGGCCGTCAGTCCCGTGACCGCGCCCACCTGGGCAGCGGACAACCAGCCGCCCGCCACATCGGTGGGCGCATTGTCCGCGGTGAAGCCGCCAAGGATCAGCGGGTTGAGGATCACGATGTACGCCATGGTGAAGAAGGTGACCAGCCCGCCGCGGAACTCACGGGCCACGGTTGAGCCGCGTTCGGTGATCTGGAAGAAACGGTCCAGGAACGGGTTCGACGCCGGCGGCTTGGGTTTGCCGCCGGCCCGTTGTGTTGCGTTGCTGGCGGGTGTTGCCCTGCGGGCGGCGTTCGGAGCTGCGTGCTCCTCGGGGGAATTATCCAGGATGGTCATCTCAGGCACCGGCCCTAGTAGTCGATCCTGGATTCGAGCGTGTTCCAGGTGTTGAACGGTTCCAGCGGCATGGGGGACTGTGGGTCGCCCAGCTCCAGCCTGCCCACCGGCATCAGGGCGTCCCGGTCCTGGTTCTCGAAATACCCGTAAAAGACGGCGTCGTCGAATCCAACGGAAGCGGCATCGTGCCGGTCCGCGGCGAAAACGACCCGCTGGACGCGGGCCCACAGCGCCGAGGACAGGCACATGGGGCATGGTTCACAGCTGGTGTAGAGGACGGCCCCGCTCAGGTCGAACATGCCCAGCTCCCGGCACGCCGTGCGGATGGCTGTGACCTCGGCGTGCGCGGTGGGATCGTTGTCGGCAGTGACGCGGTTGACGCCGTCGAACGTCCGACCGTCCGCTGTGACGATCATGGCGCCGAAGGGGCCGCCGCTGTTGAGGACGTTGGCCGTTGCCAGCCGGATGGATCTGGCCAAATACTGTTCGGCCGTGACGGTAGTACTCATGATGCGACTCCCTTTGCTTGGAAGCCGGTATCCCGTTGCGGGACCAGTGGAACCAGTGCGACGGCTACCCGGCTTCAGCATGTGCTGTGAAGGTTAAGTTGCGCCTGGTAGATAGCTTCCCGAAGTCCGGGTGCCCGCCTTTGGCAAGATCGAGATTAGCACCGGAATGTGAACCACACCATAGTTTTCTGGAAACTAGTTTTCGCAATGTGAAATCCTTGTTGCCGGATGCTCACAGCATGAGCGGCGTCGAGGAGACCTGCGCCGTCGTATGAATCCGCGATCAACAAGGGCTCCAGTGAGCCTAGTCAGGGCGTTGGCCCGGGCGTAGGCTGACAGCATCGGCGTCGGAGCCGGAGCCCCTGCGTCGAACCCCAACCGATGAAGGAGGACTGATGAGCGTCGTACGTGAATTCATGACCACCAACGCCCAGTGCGTCAAGGAAGACCAGACGCTGCAGGAAGCTGCAGTTATGATGCGTGACCTCGACTGTGGATCGCTGCCGATCTGTGGCAGCGAAGGCAAACTCAAGGGATTCATCACGGACCGCGACATCGTACTCAAGTGCGTTGCCGAGGCCAGGGACCCCAGGGAGGTCAGGGCCCGCGATCTGGCCCAAGGCACTCCGCACTGGATCGATGCCGACGCCAACATTGACGAGGCCATCGCGATGATGGAGAAGTACCAGGTCAGGCGCCTGCCTGTCATCGCGGACCACAATCTGGTGGGCATCATCAGCCAGGGCGACATCGCACGCAACTACTCGGAAGAGCGCGTCGGTGAACTGGTGGAGCACATTTCGGCCAAGAAGCCCATGCAGAACATGGCGTAGCAGCTACTGCAACCGAAACCCAAGCGCCGCGGAATGTCCGCGGCGCTTGTCGTTTGGAGGCCAGCACCCCGCGCTCAGACAAGGTATTCCATGACCCCCGCATTTCCCCACGCCTCCGCAACCACGCTCTGGATCAGAGATCCCCTGGCCGCATTCACCGCCAACAACCTGGACGCTTCAGGCGGCCTGGTGATCCATGACGGCATCATCCTTGAAGTGCTCGCGGCCGGCCAGCGGCCCTCCGCACGGTGCACGGCGATCTTCGACGCCGGCAACCACGTCCTGCTCCCGGGCCTCATCAACACCCATCATCACTTCTACCAGACCCTCACGCGGGCCTGGGGCCCCGGTTGTCAACGCCCCGCTGTTT
The DNA here is from genome assembly GCF_030815585.1 of Arthrobacter pascens. Taxonomy (NCBI): domain Bacteria; kingdom Bacillati; phylum Actinomycetota; class Actinomycetes; order Micrococcales; family Micrococcaceae; genus Arthrobacter; species Arthrobacter pascens. The sequence goes on along the minus strand of NZ_JAUSWY010000001.1, from coordinate 440,301 downwards.
CCTTGGCTCCAGAACCTTTACCCGTTGTGGGCCCGCCTGACGCCGCGGGACCTTGAGCTGGCCACCACCGTAGCCCTCGCGGAGCTCCTGCTCTCCGGCTGCACCACCGCCGCGGACCACCACTACCTGTTTCCCGACGGCCTGGAGAACGCCATCGATATCGAGATGGACGTGGTCCGCCGGATGGGGATGCGGGCCACGCTCGCCAGGGGTTCCATGACCCTTGGAACGGACGACGGCGGCCTGCCGCCGCAGTCGGCGGTGCAGCCGCCGGAGGTGGTTCTCGCGGACAGTGAAAGGTTGGTTGCTGAGTACCACGAGCGCGGCGACGGTGCCGTGATCCAGATTGCGCTGGCTCCGTGCTCGCCGTTTTCCGTGACCAAGGAAATCATGGCCGAAAGCGCCCTGATGGCGGATCGGCTGGACATCCGGCTGCACACCCATCTCGCCGAAAGCCTGGACGAGGAGGAGTTCTGCCGTGAAATGTTCGGGTTGCGCACCGTTGATTACCTGGACAGTGTGGGCTGGCTGACGGACCGCACCTGGCTGGGCCACGGCATCCACTTCAACGACGCCGAGATCCGGCGGCTGGGGGCCGCGGGCACCGGCGTCGCCCATTGCCCCACCTCGAACATGCGGCTGGCATCCGGAACCGCACGCGTCCTGGAGTTGGAGGATGCGGGAGTCCCCGTGGGGCTGGGAGTGGACGGCTCGGCGTCGAACGATGCGTCCAATATGATCCTGGAAGCGCGCCAGGCGCTTTACCTGCAGAGACTGCGCTACGGGGCTTACGTCCCCGTGGAGCGGTCGCTGGGCTGGGCAACACGGGGCTCGGCCGCGGTGCTTGGCCGCCCGGATCTGGGCCAGCTGGCGCCGGGGATGCAGGCGGACCTGGCCCTGTTCCGGCTGGACGACCTGCGCTTCTCCGGCAGCCACGACCCTGTTGCCGCCCTGCTCCTGTGCGCGGCGGACCGGGCGGACCGGGTGATGGTGGGCGGCGAATGGCGCGTGGTGGACGGGCAGATTCCGGGCCTGGACATTGCCGGGCTCATCGCGGAGCACTCCGCCGCGGCCCGCCGGCTGGTGAAGGGGTAACGCGGCACATTTACCGCACTGTGCCACCGCTTTCGATTGCCGCGCAGATAGTCTGGCTGCGACCTCCGATCGTTGCTAGCGTGGCGGAATGAACCCGTCGAAGACCCCGGCCGAGATCCTCAACATTGCCGGCACCGAGGTTCGCATCTCCAGTCCGGACAAGGTGGTGTTCCCCGAGCCCGGGCTGACCAAGCTCGACCTGGTGCGCTACTACCTCGCCGTCGCGGATGGTGCGCTGCGCGGCGCCGGCGGCCGGCCAATGGTGCTCAAGCGCTTCCCGAAGGGCATCGACGGTGAGCCGTTCTTCCAGAAGCGCGTGCCGGAAAACCACCCCGACTTCATCGACACGACCACGCTGCACTACGCGTCGGGGACGTCGGCCGAGGAGGCGGTCATCCGGGATGCCGCGGGCCTGGCGTGGGTCGTGAATCTTGGCTGCCTCGACCTCAACCCGCATCCCGTGCGCGCCGAGGACCTGGAGCACCCCGATGAGCTACGCGTCGACCTCGATCCGATGCCTGGAGTCGACTGGTCGCAGATCGTCGACGTCGCGTATGTCGCGCAGGAAGTGCTTGACGACGTCGGCCTCGTGGGATGGCCGAAGACGAGCGGGTCACGCGGACTCCACATCCTGGTGCGCATCGCGCCGGAGTGGTCGTACCGCGACGTACGGCTCGCCGCCGAGACCCTCGCCCGCGAGGTCGAGAACCGCGCTCCGGGCCTGGCCACAGCGCGGTGGTGGAAGGAGGAGCGCGGCGAAAGTGTGTTCGTCGACTTCAACCAGAACGCCAAGGACCGCACGGTGGCATCGGCGTACTCTATCCGGTCCCTGCCCGACGCCCGGGTGTCGACGCCACTCACATGGGACGAGGTCCGCTCCATCCGGCCGGAACAATTCACGGTACGCACGGTGCTCGAGCGCTTCGCCGACGTGGGCGACCCTCACGCCGGCATCGATGATGCGGCCGGCACACTCGACGGGCTGCTCGCGCTGGCGGCCGAGCTCGGACCCGCCGAGAAGCCGCCGCGCGGCGGCGACGGCTCCGGCCGCCGGCAGTCGGTGATGCCGCTCATCGAGGTGGCCCGCACCAAGACCAAACCCGAGGCGCTCGCGGCGCTCGACGAGTGGAAGTCCCGGCATGCCGACGCCGTCGCGGCCCTGCACCCCGCCGACGTGCTCGTCGACGGGATGCGCGGATCGAGCTCGCTCTGGTACCGGGTGCGGGTGAACCTGCAGCACGTCCCCGAAGCGGAGCGTCCGCCGCAGGAGGAACTCATCGCCGATTACGACCCATGGGCCGGCAAGGAGTGGCCGGGGCGCACAGTGTCCTGACGCCGGCGCTGCGATCCCGCCTGAGATCCTGTACACCACCGAATCGCTGGGCTACTCTGGAACCCAACTCGTGGCGCACGTCACGTAACCTGGGAGCAGCAGGCAGGGTCGTAATGAGCTGACATCACGTGATGTCGGCTCATTTTTTGTTGGGCCGACGGCACAAGAAATGCGCGGGAAACGCGCGCTTAATTTCTATGTGGAACGTTGGTCCCACATACCTGAAGTTGGGAATCTGACCATGAGTAGCAACATCATCCTCGGCCACAACCAGTACGGAAAGGCCGAAGTCCGGGTCGTCAAGATCACCCGCGACACGGACCGCCACGAGATCGAGGACCTGAACATCACCTCGCAGCTGCGGGGCGACTTCGAGGCCGCCCACCTTGAGGGCGACAACGCCCACGTGGTGGCCACGGACACCCAGAAGAACACCATCTACGCCTTTGCCCGTGAAGGCGTCGGCTCCCCCGAGGCCTTCCTGCTCCGGCTAGGCGAGCACTTCACGTCCAGCTTCGACTGGGTCACCGGCGGCCGCTGGGAAGCGGAGTCCTACAGCTGGGACCGGATCCGGGCCCACGGCAGGGAACACGACCACTCCTTCGTGCGGAACGGCCAGGAAGTCCGCACCGCCGTCCTGGTCCGCGACGGCTCCGCCACCCACCTGATCTCCGGACTCAAGGACCTTACCGTCCTGAAGTCCACGCAGTCCGGCTTTGTGGGCTACCCCAAGGACAAATACACCACGCTCCCGGAAACCACGGACCGCATCCTGGCCACTGATGTTTCGGCCCGCTGGCGCTACAGGACCGGTCAGGATTTCCGGACGCTGGACTTCAACAAGAACTACGACGACGTCAAGGCCCTTCTGCTGGAAGGCTTCACGGAGAAGTACTCCCACGCCCTGCAGCAGACCCTCTTCGACATGGGCACCAAAGTCCTTGAAGCCCATAGCGAGATCGACGAGATCAGGTTCTCCATGCCCAACAAGCACCACTTCCTGGTGGACCTCTCGCCGTTCGGCCTGGACAACCCGGGCGAGGTCTTTTTCGCGGCAGACCGGCCGTACGGACTGATCGAGGCCACGGTCCAGCGCCACGATGCGGCACCGGCGGACAGCGCCTGGGCAGGCATCGCAGGCTTCTGCTAGGGCCTCCCCGCACCACCGGTCGCCATCCCTGCCCCGCCCCAGCGCGAACTGGCAGCAAATGCCCTCAGATGTGGACTTTGAGGGCATGACCTGCCAGTTCGCGCGGGGGTGTAGAGGGCCCTGCGGATCAAACGGCAACCGGCACGGGGTGAATCTCGTCGGCCGGGTGTCCTGTCCGCTCGTGGATACGTTTGACCGCCTCCGCAGAAGGAGCCTCGGAGAGGCAATAGACGACGCCGGCTTCCGGGTCCGCCCATGCCTGTTTGAAATCAACGTTCTCGTCACCCTGGATCTCCACGTCGGCGTCGTGCGCAGCCTTGAGCTGCTCCGCAGTGATACCGATCATGTTGTGGTGAACGTCCATAAATTGCGTCATGACAGCCCCCGATGGGTCCGAGTCCGATGGGATGGGGCTGATGCTACGCCCGCGGCTGCACATGGTCAACGGTGCGGAGGTACGCCTCTGCCAGGGTGCTTTAGTATCCGTTCGCGCCGGTGTGCGTCAGCTGCGGTTGAGTTCGTCCGAGATAGCCCGGGCGGCTTCGCGGAGGAGCGGGACGGCGCGTTCGCCGAAGGACTGGTCCACGCGGGACACCGGGCCGGAGACGGAGATGGCCGTGGGCGTGGGGGCGTTGGGCACGGCCATGGCAAAGCAGCGGACACCCAGTTCCTGCTCCTCCTCGTCAATGGAGTAGCCGCGTTCGCGGATCTTGCCCAGGTCGGCCAGCAGGGAATCGATGTCGCCGATGCTCTTGGCCGTGGGGGTGGGCATGCCGGTGCGGCCCACGATGCCGCGGACCACTTCGTCGTCCAGTTGGGCCAGGATGGCTTTGCCCACACCGGTGTCGTGCGTATGGGCGCGGCGTCCCACCTCGGTGAACATCCGCATCGAGTGCAGGGAGGGCACCTGGGCCACGTAGATGACCATGTCCGAATCGAGCACGGCCATGTTGGAGGTCTCCCCCAGCCGGTCCACCAGGGACTTGAGCTGCGGCCGGGCCACGGCGCCGAGCTGCTTGCTGGCTCCTTCGCCGAGCCGGATCAGCCGGGGGCCCAGGGCGTACCGGCGGTTGGGCAGCTGGCGGATGTAGCCCAGGGTGACCAGGGTGCGCAGGAGCCGGTGGATGGTAGGCAGCGGCAGATCTGTGGAGGAGGAGAGTTCGCTGAGCGTCACGTCGCCGCCGGCGTCAGTAATCAGTTCCAAGAGTTCAAAGACGCGCTCTACGGACTGGACGCCCCCGGGGGCTTTTTCAGCCATGTACCAGTCTCCTGCAGTCGGTTTCCCGACAACTCTTATCCGCATCGTGAAAAGAATTGTCCTAGATGTCCCAAAGATACATCACCATCCGAAGGCAGTCGAAGAGGCCGCCGGGCTTGTGCTTCCACAAAGTAGATAATAATATCCATAATACGAAAATATTGGCAGCGATGGCCCGCCTACCTGCCCGCAGGAGGACCTCAATGGGCTTGATGCCAGTTACATTAGCCCCAGCGTCTTTGACCCCACATTGCGGCTACCGCCCACACCACAGCCTGATTCACCGCCAGATTCGCAGCCAAAGGAAAGGACCAGAAATGGCCATCACCGTCACAGACCCCCGGCCGATCGACCGTGCGGAGGAAATCCTCACCCCCAAAGCGCTGGCATTTGTGGAGGAACTCCACGAACGTTTCGCCGGCACCCGCAATGAACTCCTGGCCGCCCGCGGCGTCAAGCGGCAGCGCGTTGCTGACACCGGCAGGCTGGACTTCCTGCCGGAAACCCAGGAAGTACGCGACGGCGACTGGCAGGTTGCGCCTGCACCTGCGGCGTTGCAGGACCGCAGGGTCGAAATGACCGGCCCGGCCGCGCCGGCCAAGATGGCCATCAACGCGCTGAACTCCGGCGCAAAGGTATGGCTGGCCGACCTGGAGGATGCCAGCACGCCCACCTGGGGCAACGTGGTCGAATCCATCCTGAACCTCCGCGATGCTGCCCAGGGAACGCTGAGCTACACCTCGCCCGAAGGCAAGGAATATACGCTCCGCACCGACGCGCCGCTGGCCGTGGTGGTCGCCCGGCCGAGGGGCTGGCACATGCCGGAGAAGCACCTGCTCATCGACGGCGAACCCGCGGTGGGTGCGCTGGTGGACTTCGGCCTACACTTCTTCCATGTGGCCAAGCAGCTGGTCCTCAACGGTCACGGGCCCTACTACTACCTGCCCAAGATGGAAAGCCATCTGGAGGCCCGGCTCTGGAACGACATCTTCGTCTTCGCCCAGGATTTCCTGGGCCTTCACCAGGGCACCGTCCGCGCCACCGTCCTGATCGAAACCATCCCGGCAGCGTTCGAGATGGACGAGATCCTGTACGAGCTGCGGGACCACGCCTCCGGCCTGAACGCCGGCCGCTGGGACTACCTGTTCAGCATCATCAAGTACTTCCGGGATGCCGGCGAGGAATTTGTGCTCCCGGACCGCGCCTCCGTGGCCATGACGGCTCCGTTCATGCGGGCCTACACCGAGCTGCTGGTCAAGACGTGCCACAAGCGCGGCGCCTTCGCCATGGGAGGCATGGCGGCGGTCATCCCCAACCGCAGGCACCCCGAGGTCACTGAGGCCGCCTTCGCCAAGGTACGCGCGGACAAAACCCGCGAAGCCAATGACGGGTTCGATGGTTCCTGGGTGGCCCACCCGGACCTGGTCCCGACCTGCCGCGAGGTGTTCGACGCCGTTCTCGGCGAGCGCCCCAACCAGCTGGACAAGCAACGCCCCGAAGTTTCGGTCACGGCGGACCAACTGCTGGACATCGCCTCGGCCGACGGCCAGGTCACTGAGGCCGGGCTGCGCCTGAACCTGTACGTCGGCGTCGCCTACACAGCTGCCTGGCTGTCCGGCAACGGTGCGGTGGCCATCCACAACCTCATGGAGGATGCCGCCACGGCAGAAATCTCGCGCTCGCAGGTGTGGCAGCAGATCCGTAACAGATCCGTACTGGCGGACACCGGCAACACGGTGACCCGGGAACTGGTGGAACGCATCCTGGGCGAGGAAACCGAACGCCTCCGCACCGAGTTCGGCGACGAGGCCTTCCGCCGGTACTACGGGCCGGCCAGCAAGCTCATCGCCGGGATCTGCCTGTCCGAGGACTACACGGACTTCCTCACCACCCCCGCCTACGAACTGGTGGGCTGAGCCGTGGCGGTATCGCCCGCGCTCTCGCTTTCCGCGGCGGACACCGCGCATATCGATGCGCAGCTGGCGGCCACGGACCGCTTGCTGGACCGGAACTACCCGGGCGACGACGGCTCCCGCCAGCCCGTCCACACCGTCTACGTTCCGGCCGACCGGTTCACCCCGTCGTTCGCCGCTGACTGGGGTGCCCAGGCACTGGCGACGGCGGCGGCGCACGGCGGGCTGGAACAGCTGGGGCAGCTGCTGGGGCAGGACGCCGGGGTGGCGGAGGCGGTGGGCTCCCGCGTTGAAGCCAAACTGGCAAGCGAACCGATCGAGGACCTCCGGCTGGATTTCGAGGACGGTTTCGGGGACAGGGGCGACGACGCCGAGGACGCGGCAGCGGTTGCCGCGGCCACCGCTGTGGCCATCGCTGTCGCGGCCGGCTCCGCGCCCCCTTTCATCGGGATCCGGTTCAAATGCTTCGAGGCCGCCACCCGGGCCCGCGCACTGCGCACCCTTGACCTGTTCGTGTCAGGCCTGGCTTCGGCCGGCGAATTGCCGGACGGGCTGGTCCTCACCCTGCCCAAGGTCACCACGGTTGCCCAGGTGAAGGCCATGGACTACGCCGTCACGCGGCTGGAGGAAATCCACTCGCTCCCCCCGGGGCGGCTGCGGTTCGAGGTCCAGGTGGAAACGCCGCAACTCATCCTGGGCCCGGAGGGCACCGCTCCCGTCGCACAGCTGCCGCATGTGGTTCCGGGCCGGATCAGCGGGCTCCACTACGGCACCTACGACTACTCTGCGTCACTGCAGATTTCCGCCGAGTACCAGTCCATGGAGCACCCTGTGGCTGACTTCGCCAAGGAGGTCATGCAGCTGGCCGTGGCCGGGACCGGCATCCGGCTGTCGGACGGTTCCACCAACATTCTCCCCGTGGGCGATAACGTGGAGAATGCGTGGCAGCTCCACGGACGCCTGGTCCGGCGTTCCCTGGAACGCGGCTACTACCAGGGCTGGGACCTGCATCCGGCACAGCTGCCCAGCCGCTTCGCAGCCACGTATGCCTTTTACCGGCAGGGGCTGCCCGCCGCCGCGGCACGCCTGCGCAACTATGTGCAGCGGACGGAGGGCGGCGTCATGGACGAACCCGCCACGGCACGCGCGCTCGCCGCATTTGTCCTCCGCGGCGTCCAGTGCGGCGCCGTCGGGGCCGAGGAGGTCCAGGCGCTGGCCGGCGTCGGGCTTGCACGCTTGACCGGGCTGGCGCACCCGCGGATGGCCGCGAAACCCTCCCATCACTCGTCGGCACCGCCGCCTTCAACACCGCAAGGAGCAAACCCATGAGCACCTACTTTTCCCCCGAAGGCGGCCTGCCACCGCAGACCCAGCTCCTCACGGACCGCGCCGTGGTCAAGGAGGCCTACACAGTCATCCCCAAGGGCGTGCTCCGGGACATCGTCACGTCCAACCTCCCGGGCTGGGACAAGACCCGGTCCTGGATCATCGCCCGCCCCATCGCCGGGTTCGCCACCACCTTCAGCCAGCTCATCGTGGAAGTAGCCCCCGGCGGCGGAAGCACCAGGCCCGAAGCCGAGGCCGGCGTCGAAGGCGTCATCTTCCTGACCAAGGGCTCGCTGACCCTGACACTCGACGGTGAGACCCACCGGCTTGAGGCCGGCGGCTACGCCTACCTGGCCGCAGGTTCGGACTGGAAGCTCAGAAACGACGCCCCGGCCGACGGAGAGGCCGCCTCCTTCCACTGGATCCGCAAAGCCTACGAAGTGTTGGAAGGGCATACGGCAAAGTCCTTCGTCACCCGAGACCAGGACGTGGAACCCCGGCCCATGCCCGGAACCAACGGCGCCTGGGCCACCACCAGGTTCGTTGATCCTGACGACCTGGCGCACGACATGCACGTCAACATCGTGACGTTCCAGCCCGGCGCCTCCATCCCCTTCGCCGAAACCCACGTCATGGAGCACGGCCTGTTTGTACTGGAAGGCAAGGCCGTCTACCGCCTCAACGACGACTGGGTGGAGGTGGAGGCTGGCGACTTCATGTGGCTCCGCGCGTTCTGCCCGCAGGCCTGCTACGCGGGCGGTCCCGGCCCGTTCCGATACCTCCTCTACAAGGACGTCAACCGCCAGATCCGCCTCACCTAGCCAAGCCAGACGCCGTGTTCGGCGCGCCGACTCTGCCACAAGGGTTGATCCACAGCGCCAATCGGGGAAGCATACAAGCATGCTGGCTATTGGAACCACGGTTCTTGGTGTGGAGGACGTTCCCCGGTCCACCGCTTTCTGGTGCGACGCCCTGGGCTATGTCCCGCGTGAGGACGGTGATGACACCTGGGTGGTGCTCATCCCGCAGACGGGCGGCGGGGCACGGCTTGCGCTGATGCTCAGCGAGACCCCTGTGCAGGAGCACCCGCGGATCCACCTGGATCTCTACGCGGACAACCAGGACGCCGAGGTGGCCCGCCTTCTCGACCTGGGTGCTACCCGGGTGGACTGGGACCTCTATCCTGACGACCCCGACTTCATTGTGCTGGCTGACCCGGACGGCAACCGCTTCTGCGTAGTGGATGTGGCCCACGCATAGTGCCCGCGACGAAAGGACAGGACTGTGGAATTCTTGCCCCGTACCGCAATCGTCACGGGAAGTGACTCCGGAATCGGCCGTGCCACGGCTGTTGCCCTGGCACAGGCAGGACTGGATGTGGGAGTCACCTGGCACTCGGATGAAGCGGGCGCACGGCACACTGCGGACCAGGTGGCAGCTGCCGGGCAAAGGGCCGTTATCGTACGGTTGGACACCACCGACATCCCCCGCTGCGCCGCGGTCATTGATGAGCTGGCCGATCAGCTGGGCGGAGTGGATGTGTTCGTTAACAATGCAGGTGCGGGCGACGGCCGCGGATTCCTTGACCTCGAGTACCGGACCTGGGCAAGCACGATGGACATCAACCTCAACGGCGCGTTCATCTGCATCCAGGCGGCGGCGCGGCGGATGGTGGCCGCTGGCCGGGGTGGGCGGATCATCGCCGTCACCAGCGTGCACGAATCACAGCCCAAGGTCCATGCGGCAGCCTATGTGGCGGCCAAGCATGGGCTGGGCGGCCTCATCAAGACCATCGCCCTGGAGCTGGCGGAGTTCGGGATTACCGCCAACTCCGTGGCCCCGGGCGCCATTTCCACGCCGATGTCGGGCAAAGAAGGCGACGACCCGCAGCCGGCCATCAACCCCGGCATTCCGCTTGGCCGGTCCGGGAGGGCCAGGGAGGTAGCCGCCGTGGTGGCCTTCCTGGCATCGCCGGCGTCAGCCTACGTCACGGGGGCGTCCTGGGCCGTGGACGGAGGCATGCTTCAAATGGGGCCGATGGCCGGCGCCCACCTTGAGGATGATGCGTGGCGGGAGCGCCACCACGGCTAGGAGGACAAGTCAGCCCCAGGGCCTAAGGACCACCTTGATGCAGCCGTCTTCCTTCTTCTGGAACTTCTCGTACAGCGCCGGGGCTTCATCCAGCGTCCCCCGGTGGGTGACCAGGTCCATCACACCCAGCGGATCGGCGTCGTCCTCGAGGAAAGGAAGCAGTTCATCAGTCCAGCGCCGGACATTGCACTGGCCCATCCGCAGCTGTATCTGCTTATCGAACATGCTAAGCAGCGGCATGGGGCTGGCCTGGCCGCCGTAGACACCGCTGAGCGAGACGGTTCCGCCGCGGCGCACTGCGTCGATCGCTGTATGCAGTGCCGCCAGCCGGTCCACGCCGGCGGTTTCCATGGCTTTCTGCGCGAGCTTGTCCGGCAGCAGCCCCAGCGCCTGGTGGGCAAAACCTGCCGCCGGCGAACCGTGGGCCTCCATGCCGACGGCGTCGAGCACCGCGTCGGGTCCTCTTCCGTCTGTCAGCTCCCGAAGCTCCGCTGCGAGGGTATCGCTGTAATCCACGGTCTCTGCGCCGTGCCGCGCCGCCATCTCGCGCCGCTCCGGAACGGGGTCCACGCCCAGAATGCGCAGGCCACGGACGGCTCCGATGCGGACAGCGAACTGGCCCACCGGGCCCAGGCCCAGCACCGCCAGCGTGCCGCCAGGCGCAACATCGGCGTACTCCACGCCCTGCCAGGCCGTGGGGAGGATATCGGAGAGGAAGAGGTAACGCTCGTCCGGCAACTCCTGCCCGATCTTCACCGGGCCATAGTCGGCATGCGGCACCCGCAGGTACTGGGCCTGGCCGCCCGGGACGGAGCCGTACAGTTCGGAGTACCCGAACAGTGCGGCCCCTGAGCCTTTGCCCCGAACTTGCGTCGTCTCACACTGTGACTGAAGCCCCTGGCGGCACATGTAGCAATGGCCACAGGAAATGTTGAACGGTATGACAACCCGGTCGCCCGTGCGGAGGTTGGTGATACCGTGGCCTACTTCCTCCACTATGCCCATGGGTTCGTGCCCAATAACGTCACCCTTGTGCATGTAGGGCCCCAGCACCTCGTACAGGTGGAGGTCCGAACCGCAGATTGCCGTGGAAGTTATCCGGACGATGGCATCTGTGCGTTCCTGGATTACCGGATCAGGTACGTCTTTCACGCTTACTGAGCGCTTGCCTTGCCACGTAAGTGCCTTCATCGTCTTCCTTTCGTGGTCCGGACGAGCGCCGCTGATTCGACGCTAGCCGCTCTGCGGGACAAAAGTAAGCACACTGATTAAATCCTTGTGGTGGCGGGCCAAGGCTCCTAGCGTAGAGAGGGAAATGTTTCATCAAGAGAGAGGGAAGAGGACCCGCCATGACGCTCTACCAGCCGGAACCAGTTGAGATTTCCACCCGCATGCGCCCCGGCGAATGGACGGAATCCAGCCTGGAGGAGCTGGTCACCACCTACCGGGCGAAGATCCTGGCCATGGGCGCGAGCGTGTCCGAGGTGGTCACTGACGTGGAACGGAACGACGACGGTTCCGTTGAGGTTGCAGTGTCCTGGGCCAAACCCGCCACCGCCGATGAAGGCGTCGTTAATGGCACCGCCGAGAGGAACAACGCTGCCGGCGGCGCGTCCGTCTAGCCCATCAGACCCGGGACTCCAACGAAAGCAACCTGCCGATGGCACCGGCATGGAGGTTCGCCAGAAGATCCCCCGGCCCTTCGTAGACCTCCGCGGCGCCGGCGTCGCGGAGTTCGGCCGCGCTCGTGCCGCCGCAGCTCAGCCCCACCGCCGGAATGTCCAGCGCTGCCGCCGCTTTCATGTCCCACACCGCGTCGCCAACATAGACGGCATTCGCAGCCTCCACCCCGACGGCTTCCAGCGCGGCAACCAGGATGTCCGGCGCAGGCTTGCTGGCCGTGGCATCATCGGCACTGGTGGCCGCATGGATGAAGGCGTCCGCACCCAGAGCCTTCCTGGTGGCCTGCAGGTCCTGTTTGCGCGCAGACGAAGCCAAAGCCACCGCCAGCCCGCCTGCATGGCACTGCGCCAGCAGTTCCTTCGCGCCGCCCAAGGGACGCAGCAAGGGCCAACTGGCGGCAAAGAGGGCAGCGTGGCTGGCCAGGATCACCTCGTCGGCAGACTTGTCACGGCCGGAAGGCAGGAGACTGTCCACCAGGCGGGCTCCGCCCATCCCCACGCACCGGTGGATGGAGGCCATGGGCACATCGTGCCCTTGTTGGCGGAAGGCCTGCCACCACGCGACCGTGTGGATATAGGCAGAGTCCACCAGCGTCCCGTCCACGTCAAAGAGGACCGCCCGCCGTCGTCTGGCGCCCGCCTGGCCATCGCCATGGGACGCCATCAGCTGACCGCGGCCCGCCTGGTTCCGGACAGTTTCTTGGCGCGCAGTGCGGCGATTTCCTTGGCCGACCCAACGGGCCGGACCCGCTCCCTGATGACGGTCCCCGCCCCGTCATGGCTAAGGTCCCTGATCAGGCCCGTGCCGGCGATCTCGCGCGCCATGGCTACACCGGCAACGGCTGCGCGCTTGGTAGGAAAGGTCACCGAGATGGCCATCAGGCTTCCTGAACCATCCAGCATCCTGACCCTGTAGCCACCGTCAGGCGCATCCACGAGTTCGAAATGTCCAGCCATTCCAACCACCCTTCGTCAGTCACGGCGCTGTGCCTTTTGGGAACAACCCCATGAAGTGTTAGTAAGTATACTTACCGATTCTGCCAAGGAGAAGTGCTGCATCCCCTTGCAGGCAACTACGCCACTCTCCCCGACTCCGGGGGAATGGGCATATCGCTCCGGCGAAACGTATCCTGATGCAGCTCCAAGGCGCTGGTCACAAGCCCGAAGTGGCTGAATGCCTGGGGTGTGTTGCCCAATTGCCGGCCTGCCCGGACTGCCCACTCCTCGCTCAGAAGGCCCACATCGTTGCGCAGCTCCAGCAGGCGTTCAAAGAGTTCAACAGATTCCCGACGGCGGCCCGCACCCAGGAGCGCCTCCACCATCCAAAACGAACAGGCAAGGAACACGCCCTCGTCCCCCGGAAGTCCGTCGTCGCTGTCTGCGGGACGGTACCGGAGAACAAAACCGCCTTCGGTCAGCTCGCGCTGGATCGCGTCGATGGTCCCCACGACCTTCGGATCATCCGGGGGCAGGAACCCCACCCGCGGGATGAGCAGGAGGCTGGCATCCAGCTCAGGGCGCCCGTATGCCTGCACGAACGTGTTGCGTGCGGCATCGAAGCCGTTGGCCATGACGTCCCGGTGGATGGTGTCCCGAAGAGCCTCCCAGCGCTCAACAGGACCAGGCAGCCCGGACTCACGGACCCCCTTCACCATCCGGTCCGCGGCAACCCAGGCCATCACCTTGGAGTGCGTGAAATGGCGGCGCGGTCCGCGCATCTCCCAGAGGCCGTTGTCCGGTTGGTCCCAGATGGTTTCCAGGTGCTGCATCAGCGCGACCTGCACGTCCCAGGCCTCATCCGGATGCTTTAGCAGGGAATTGCGCGTCAAGGCCAGGCAGTCCAGGACTTCGCCCCACACGTCCAGCTGCAACTGCTCCGCGGCGCCATTGCCGATCCGCACCGGGGTGGAGTTTTCGTAACCGGCGAGCCAGGGCAGCTCCATCTCCGGAAGCCTCCGTTCACCGTGGATCCCGTACATGATCTGCAGGTCCGCCGGATCCCCCGCCACTGCGCGGAGCAGCCAATCCCGCCAGGCGGCTGCCTCCGCTGTATAGCCCGCGGCCAGGAGCGCCTGCAGCGTCATGGTGGCGTCCCGCAGCCAGCAGTATCGGTAGTCCCAGTTGCGGGGTCCGCCGAGTTGTTCGGGCAGGGACGTGGTCACGGCCGCAACGATGCCGCCCGTCGGTGCGTACGTGAGGGCCTTCAATGTCACCAGTGAGCGCACCACGGCATCCTGGTATTTGCCCTTGACGGTGCATTGGGACGCCCATCCGCGCCAGAATGCCACTGTGGTGCCCAGCACCTCTTCGGCGTCCACGGAGTGCGGGCGCGGGACATGGCTGGGGGCCCAGGTAAGGACGAACGGGACCCGCTCCCCCGCCCGCACCGTGAAGTCGCTTACGCTGCGCATGTCCTCACCGCTGACGGGCGCCTTCGTGACGAAGTAGACGGCGTCCGGGCCGGCGATCGCATGAACGCCCAGCTCATCCTTGCGGACCCATGGCACTATGTGCCCGTAGTCGAACCTCAGCGCCAGCTCGCTGTGCATCCGGACCGTTCCGCTGACGCCTTCCACGATCCGCACGATGTCCGCCACTTCATCCCGCGGCGGCATGAAGTCGATCACGCGGACTGTCCCCTGGGGGGTCTCCCACTCCGTTTCGAGGACAAGTGTCCCGTCCCGGTAGCCCCGCCTGGCGCAGGTGCCGCCACCCTCAGGGGCAAGAAGCCACCGCCCGGCCTCCGGCGTGTCCAGGAGTGCGTTGAAGCAGGCCGGGGAGTCGAACCGCGGAAGGCACAGCCAATCGATGGACCCGGCGGTACTCACCAGGGCAGCAGTGTGGAGATCGCCAACCACCGCGTAATCTTCAATTCGCGCCATTCCCATACATTGCCACATGGATCCTCCGAGGGGCCTCGGAGCAAAGGGGGTGTAGCCTGAAAATACGGTAAAGCAGCTTGCCGAACGGCGTCAGTGCTGGCCTTTTGACCGCCAGAGCGGCCCTACTTGGCCGGCAACACGGGAGGCACCCATGGAACACCCTTCACCGCCCGAAATGGTCTCCGGAAAGGTCCAGGACCTTCTCCTGGACACCCAGGACGTAGGGGACTTTCTCAACGAACTTGCCCGGTATACGGCCGAAGACCTGTCCGGGCCGCGTGGCGAAGTGCTCTGCGGCATCACGTTGCTGCGGCATCGCACGGCGGCCACCGTAGCCAGCAGCGGGGAACGGGCACAGTTGCTGGACGAGCTCCAATACAACTACGACGACGGGCCATGCCTCAGATGCGCCAGGGAGGGCGTCCTGGTGCATATACCTGACTTCAGGACGGAAACGATGTGGCCCGACTACACGGCGGTTGTCCTGGAGCACGGCATCCATTCAGTGCTGGCCGTTCCTTTTGAGCTGTCGGGCGACGAGGCCAGGGCCGGACTCAACCTCTATTCGGACCGGGCCCACGCCTTCGACGCAGAAGCCGTAGAGCACGCGGTCAGTTACGTAGCGCAGGCGTCCAAGGGGCTCCGCCTGGCCGTGAGGCTTGCCCAGCGCTCCGATGCCGCCACGAACCTCAAGGCAGCGCTGGACTCCCGCACCGTGATCGACACCGCCGTGGGCATCATCATCGCCCAGAACCGCTGCAGCCAGGACGAGGCGATCGAGCTCATCAAATCGGCATCAAGCACACGGAACGTGAAACTCAGGGAAGTGGCCGCCGCTATTGTGTACTCCGCCGGCGGCGGTTCACTCAAGACCCACTTCGTCTGACCTTGGCCATCCACATCGGCACATCCGGCTGGAGCTATGACCACTGGGAGAACGTGCTCTATCCGCCGGGGCTTCCGGCCAGGGACCGGCTCCAGCACTATGTTTCCCGCTTCGGCACCGTTGAACTCAACGCGAGTTTCTACCGCTGGCCCAGGGACACGTCGTTCGCCAGCTGGCGCCGTCGGCTCCCCTCCGGCTTCTCGATGTCCGTCAAAGCCCCGCGCGGGCTGACACATGGCAAAAAGCTCTACGCGCCGGAGGTCTGGCTGGAGCGGATTGCCCGCTGCTGGCATGAGCTTGGCGACAAACGCGCCGTCCTGCTGGTCCAGCTGCCGCCCCAGATGGGCCGGGACGATGCCCGGCTGGACTACTTCCTCTCCGCGATGCCGTGGTGGATCCGGGTGGCCGTCGAATTCCGCCATCCCAGCTGGGACCATCCGGACGTATTCGGCCTGCTGGAGCGGCATCAGGCAGCCTACTGCATCATGAGCGGAGCGAATCTCCCGTGCATCCTGAAGACCACGGCTCCGTTTGTCTATGTGCGGCTTCACGGACCGGATCACCAACACCTGTACGGCGGATCCTATTCGGATACGGACCTGCACTGGTGGGCGGACCGGATCCGCGAGTGGTCCGGACGTGGACAGGACGTGTTTGTGTATTTCAATAACGACGGCGGCGGGAACGCCGTGCGGAACGCCGAGACGCTCCGCTGGATCGTCGGCGAAGGCTGAACGTCACGGAAGCATGCCGAAGCTGCTAAACCTGCCCTTCCCCTCCGCACCGCGGGTCGCCCTGTGGCAGAGTGGAGGAATGGACAGGGCTCCGCAGGACTCATCGCAGAACGCACCACAGGTCGCACCGAATGGCACACCACACGGCACAACGGTGTCCGGCAACCAGGTCTTCAGGCTGGCGCACCGGCTTTCCGACGGCGTCAACGTCGCCCGCATGAAGCTGGCCAGGCGGTGGAACTTCGTGCCCCAGACCGTCGCCTACCAAGGCTACGGATCCACCGGCTGGGTCCGGGTGCTGGGCCGCGTCCTGCTCACCAAGAAACCAGCCCCCGGCAGCAGCGCGGAACATGCAGCCCGCAACGGCACGCAGAACGTGCGCGGATGGCGGGCCTTTACCAGCGTTCCCGTGCATTTTACGGATGTGGAAATCACCATCGGCGACGTCGTGACCCGCGTCAAGGCTGACCGGGGCGGGCTCATAGACACCGTGGTGGACGTCCAACTCTCCCCCGGCTGGCACACGGCCGTCCTCCGGGCCGCTGGGACCGACCCCGTGGAGGCGCTCATCAGGGTGATTGCCCCCGATGTGAAGTTCGGCATCGTTTCCGACATCGACGATACGGTGATGGTCACCGCCCTGCCACGTCCTTTCCTGGCCCTGTGGAACACCTTTGTACTGAGCGAACGCGCCAGGATGGCCACTCCCGGGATGGCAGTCCTGCTGGACCGGCTCACCGTTGAACACCCGGACGCCCCGGTGATCTACCTGTCCACGGGCCCCTGGAACGCGGCCCCCACCCTGGGGCGGTTCCTGAACCGCAACATGTATCCGTCCGGCGCCCTCCTGCTCACGGACTGGGGACTGACCCAGGACCGCTGGTTCCGCAGTGGGCAGGACCACAAGCACCGCAACCTGGAACGCCTTGCCAAGGAATTTCCGGACATGCGCTGGCTCCTGATCGGTGACAATGGCCAGCACGACGAGCAAATCTACTCGGGTTTCGCCCGGGAACATGCGGACAAGGTGGCTGCCATCGCCATCCGGCAGCTTTCCATCAGCGAGTCGGTGTTCGCCGGCGGCCACTCCGACGACGGCGACCACAGCACCTCAGTGGTGCCGTGGATCTATTCGCCCGACGGCGCCGGAATGGCGAAGCAGCTCACAACCCTTGATCTCCTCTAGGCTTCTGGCCCGGGAAGCTCCTGCCTGAAGTACGGCCGGCTGGCTAAGCTGTGGCGTCCAGCGCGGGAACGTCGTCGTCCGGCGCTTCCGAATCAGTGGGCTTCGGGCCGATGGCCTTGGCGACGGCGGCGTCCGCCGCCGTGGCCAAGTTCCGTTCCTCGATGAGTTCCTGAAGCCAGAAGTAGGACGCCTTAGGCGTCCTTTCCAGGGTGTCGAAGTCCACATGGAGCAGGCCGAACGGCTGGTTTAAGCCGGCTGACCACTCGAAGTTGTCCAGGAGCGACCACACGTACACACCACGCAGGTCTATAGCCTCAGCTTCTCCGCCCGGCGCCGTGGCCCGCAGCGCAGTTTCGATGTGGTCCGAAAGGTACTTGAGCCTCCGCTCGTCCGGGATGAACGTGTTATTGGTGGACTTGTCGCGGACGATGATGTCCTCGAAGCTGGCGCCGATCTCGGTGAGGATGACGGGCGGCAGGTTGGGGTAGCGCTCTGCCATTTCCTTCAGGGCCACGCCCATGTATTCGGGCTTCACCGGCCAGCCGTAGGCGGTGATGTCCGCTTCGGGCCAGGGCTCAATGTGGAAGGGCGTCCCGCTGCCGGCGGCCGCGGTGAGGTCAGACCCCATGGCTTCCGCCATCCCCGCCGGAACGGCACCGTCACCGGAACCCACCGCCACCTTGGTGGGCATGTAGTAGTTGAGCCCGTAGAAGTCCAGCGGCTGGGAGATGATCAGCATGTCCTCATCCGGGTGGTCAAAGGAGCCAAAGAACTTCGCGGCCCGGATCAGGTCCGGGTATTTGCCTGTGAGCACAGGATCCGCATAAAGCCGGTTCTGCGCGATGTCCATGACGCCGGCGCTCAGCTTGTCCAGGGGATTGATGGTATTGGGAACCATTGGTGAATACACGTTGGACATGCCGATCTCTCCCGGCACCCCCGCCGCCCGCAACGCCTGGACGGCCAGGCCGTGGCCCAGCAGTTGGTGGTGCACAGCGGGTAGGGCATCGAGCAGCAGCGCCTCCCCGGGCGAGTGAAGGCCCAGGGTGTAACCATTGGTGGCGACCGTGGCGGGCTCGTTGATGGTCACCCAGCGCGCTACGCGGTCGCCGTAGGCAGCGGCGGCGATCGCAGCGAACTCCCCGAGACGGTAGGCGGTGTCCCGGTTGAGCCAGCCGCCGGCGTCGTCCAGGGCCAGTGGTGTATCCCAGTGGTAGATGGTCACCATCGGCGAGATGCCGTTGGCCAGCAGTTCGTCCAGGAGACGGTCATAGAAGTCCAGCCCGGCACGATTCACCGGCCCGCTGCCCTTGGGCTGGATGCGCGGCCAGGAGAGCGAGAAGCGGTAGGAGTCCACGCCCAGCTGCTTCATCTGGGCCACGTCATCAGGCATCCGGTGGTAGTGGTCGCTGGCTACGGCGGGGCTGTGGCCGTCCACGATGGCCCCCGGCTTGGCCGAGAACACATCCCAGCCGGCCGGACCGCGGCCGTCCTCGTCGAGCGCGCCCTCGATCTGGAATGCGGACGTGGCAACGCCCAGCGTGAACCCAGGCGGAATGAGTCCAGCCAGGTCCTTGGCGGTGATGTGCATGGAAATCAGCCCTTAACGACGGAGAGAAATGATGCCTGCGGGGTCCTTGGACAACGCGATGTCCGGACCATATCCTCGCATGATTCCCTTGCGCTCCGTGGGCAAGCCGGTGGTCGTTCCCTTGGGCGTGAACATGGCCAACTCCTTTGCTGGGTGCGGAACTGGTAAGTCCCAGAATGACACATGGCCGGACCCCCTGACGAGGGAAAATTTGCGGCCGTAACAGGTGGGCCAGCGGAGGCTCCGGCCGTCGTGTCGACGCCTCCTGCTAGGGTCAGGGGATGGATGAAAAACTGGGGAAGTTCATCGACGATTTTGCCGCGTTGGTCCAGCTGGCGCAGGCCGGAAACCCCCGGCAGCAGGCAGGAAAGCAACTGTTGGAGGCCTTGACGGAGCATCTGGGTGCACCGGCCGAAAGCCTGGCCGTGGTGGTGGAAAACGTCCCGCTTCACCGTTTCGTGGACGCGGACATCCTGATGGCGGAGTTCGCCGCCCAGGACCCGGACAGCCGGCTGGTGGGGATCGGCGGCGGCGGCCAGCGGCACCACCAGTCCCTGAGTGACATGGTGCAGCAGTCCCAGCTCTTCCCGCAGTTTCCGTTGTCGCAGCCTGACTACACCAACCTGGCGGTGGGACCTGAAAAGCAGCGCCAGGCAGTGGCGCTGGGTCTTTGGCTCTTCACCTTTGCCGGCTACCCCATGGCCGTCCTGCAGCGCGACGCGGACCCGCGTTCCGGGCGCCCGTCCGCATCCCTGGAACTGTTGGCGGCGGATCCGCAAGCCGGCTCGGACTTCCTGGCCGAGTACCGCAGCCGGATGGAGAGCCAAAGCGTGCTCAAGGGCCAGATCATCTCGCTGACCACGGCAGAATACGGGCCAAGCAGCGCCGGGGTCACCTTCCACCACCGCCCCAATCTGCCGGCTTCGGACGTCATCCTTCCCGGTGGGCTCCTGCAGAAGGTGGCGGACCATACTGTGGGCATCGCAACCCACCGCGAATCCCTCAAGCGCCACGGCCAGCACCTCAAGCGGGGCATCCTGCTTTACGGCCGGCCTGGAACCGGCAAGACACATACGGTGCGTTACCTGCTGAGCCAGAGCGAAGGGGCGACGGCGATCCTCCTCTCAGGCGGTTCGCTCGCAAGGATCTCGGACGCGGCGCGCATGGCCAGGGCGCTGCAGCCCTCGATTGTGGTCCTGGAGGACTGCGACCTGATCGCCGAAGACAGGAGCTTCGGGCACGGACCGCAGCCGCTGCTTTTTGACGTGCTGGATGCCATGGACGGGCTGGACAACGACGCCGACGTCGCATTTGTCCTCACCACGAACCGGCCTGACTTGCTGGAGCGCGCCCTGGCGCAGCGCCCCGGCCGGGTGGACCTGGCCGTGGAAATCCCGCTCCCGGCCTTGGAGGAACGGGTGGGTCTGCTGAAGCTGTACGGGCGGCAGGTGGCTTTCAGCGCCGAAGCACTGGACGCCGCCGCCGAGCAGACCGCCGGCACCACCGCCTCATTCGCCCGGGAGTTGGTCCGGCGGGCGGTGGTGGCAGCGGCGTTGGACAGCATCCCGGCGTCCGATGCCCATTTGGCCGCCGCGGTGGAGGACCTGATGGCCGACGCCGAATCCCTCACCCGCAGCCTGCTGGGCAGCGGCGAACCGGCGAGGGCCGCAGACCTCCCCGCGCTCGGCTGACGGAACGTTTACTGCGAGCCGAACAGGAACTCCTTGGCATGTGCCACGGCTTTCCTGAAGGCATCGTTCCGGAGCGTCGCGAGGTGTTCGGTGTCGCCGTCCGCTGGTTCGAGATAACCGGTGTAACCGGGCCGGAGCACCCAGATGTCTCCGGCAGGCGGGAGGTAGAAAACGCCGAAGGAACGCTGCTGCCCCTCCTCGGACGTCCACACGGGAACAACTGCCAGTGCTGCGCCGGTGGAGGGGTTGATCCATTGGGCGCGGGGAACGGGCTCCTCGTGCGCTTCAGGGTCCAGGAAGGGGGCAGTCCCCTGGCCCCAGCGTTCTTCGAAACGTTCATGGAACGCGGGAATCAGGTGGGAATCGTAGCGACGCCACTCGCTCATGGTTTTGTCCGCCTCATGGTTTTGTCCGCCTCCTTGCGGTTGTGGCTGCCTCGGCTGTTGCTGCATCACACCCATGGTCCGCTTTCCCAGCGCACCGGGGTGATCCGGATGGTGTGGGCGGAAGGTTCGGCCTGGCTGTGTACCTTCCGGACCGGGACGCTGTGCGGAGCGGCGCCGCTTTCCTCCTGCCCCGCGATAGTTCGATCGTAGGCTTCCCGCCGTTCTGGATCGCGGAGGACGGAGAACGCCTGCATGATCATCAGCAGCTCATTGTCTTTTACCCCGCGGTCCACTGCTGCGCCGCCCCCTGCGCCGCCGTCGACGTCCGGGTGGTGGGTGCGCATCAGTGTCCGGTAGGCACGCGAGATCTCCTGCTGCGTGGCCCCGGGTTCTACACGCAGTGCAGCATAGTAGTCCGGAAAGCTGTCCATATCTGGGCCCTTCACCAGCGGACGACGGCGGGCGCAGGCACGACGTCACGCTGCCTGCGCCCGCACCGAACCGGCTAGGTTCCGATCTCGTGCATCTGCTCCTGCTTGGTTTCGATTTCGATCTTGCGCGGCTTGGCCTGTTCCGCCACGGGGATCCGCAGCGTCAGAACGCCCTGGTCGTAACTGGCCTTGATATTGTCCGTATCCAGCGTGTCGCCGAGGATGAGCTGCCGGCTGAAAACACCGCGCGGACGCTCCGAGGCCACCAGTTCGATATTGGGCTGCGTGGGGTCCTGGCGCTCCGCCCTGACCGTCAGTACATTGCGCTCGACGTTCAGGTCCACGGAGTCCACCTTGACACCCGGAAGGTCGAACGCGACCACAAATTCGCCGTCTTCCTGCCACGCGTCCATGGGCATGGCCGCCGGCCGGGCCGCTGTACCAAAGACCTGCTGGGTGAGCCGGTCCAGCTCACGGAACGGGTCCGTACGCATCAACATCATTTCCTACTCCTTCAGTTCCTAGATGTTGAAATCCAGTCATATCCACGTCGTTATCTATGGTGGTGGATATAGATTTTTTATAGCACCAGTGGGAAACTGAGGCAAGACCGCACGAAGGATTCTTGAGAAGGATTTTTGGAGAAGACATGACAGACGGTTCATCAGGGCGGTTGCCGGAACCCAGGGCAGGGCGTGCGCTGTACGCCATCTCGGTGGCAGCCAAGCTGGCGGGAACAGGACAGCAGAACATCCGGCTCTATGAAACCAGGGGCCTGCTCACTCCGGTCCGCACGTCTGGCGGCACCCGCCAGTACAGCGATTCGGACATAGCCATGCTGCTGCATATCGGAGAACTCTTGGACCAGGGACTCAACCTGGCAGGAGTAGCCAAGGTCCTGGAACTTGAGGCAGCGAACGCCAAACTGCACCGCGCACTCAAACGTGCGCGGTCACGTCCGGGGACCTAGCCAGGGACTGGCACGCTCAAACCGGGCCCCGCCCACCGGCCAGCAGGTATGACTCCTCGAGCAGTTCGGCGAGTTCATCCGCGCCCACCCTTTCCAGGCGGATCAGCACCAGCTGGGGCGAACGCTGGTGGTGCGGCGTCCAGAAGTAGGTTTGAGGATCGGTACCGGCGAGGGCTTCACGCTCTTCCGTTTTGACCGTAAGGATGCCGTCTTCCCAGATGCGGGCCATGAGGGTCTTGGCAAACCAGGCGGGCTGGTTCCAGCTGCTGCGCTCAGTAACCCCCGGCAATGCCAGGCAGGCCCGGCGAACGTCCTCTTCGGTTGCCATGTGGCCTCAGTCCCCCGGCGCGTCTGCCTTGGAGAGCTCACCCGTGATCCGTTCGCCGGGGATCCGGGCAGTCCGCCACGTGTCCAGCGCAATGGCGGCTCCCAGGATGACGAGCGACAGGAAGATGGATGCCAGGGCGTCACTCACCCAGTGGTAGCCCAGGTAAAGCCGGCTTATCGAGGCGAGGAGAATCCCGATGCCGGCACCCACAAAGCCGATGACGGCCGCCCGCGGGTTTTCGCGCCGGGAGAAAATCAGGAACGCAGTGACCAACAGGAAGTCGCAGGCGCCCAGGACATGGCCGGAGGGGAACGAAAAGGTGTGGTCGGCTCCGAACAGCATCAGCTCCAGGGGCGGCCGGGACCGCCTGACGATCGGCAGGATGATCTGCGACACCAGAACGCCGGTAAGCATGGCGGCCGCAAGGACAATGGGGCGCCAGGCGTGCCTTGCTGCGAACCCCCACACGACGGTGACCACCAGCACAATGATCGGCAGGGCAATGGGCCCGAAGATCACAGCCAGGAAGATCATCACGCCGGTCAGCGGCTCCGAGCGGAGCGTAAGAAGCCAGTTGCGGGAGGATTCATCCGCTGCGGAAAGCCCGCTCCACTGCAGGAAACCCACCAAGGTGGCAATGAACAGGCCCGTGCCCAAGCCCATGAGGACCACCGCGGTCCGGTACAGGCCCCTGCGCGCGTCGGGGTCCATATAACGTTCCTCCACCACGAACTTGTCATGGAAGACACGCCACCAGCTAGCGTTCTTGCCCGAAGCGCCGGACTTTCCTGTTCCCGACCGCTCTGCCACTGTGATTCCGTCCTGCGTCGTTGATGACTCTCCTAACGTGAAGATTACAGCGGACCGCCCGCGGTAGCCTGACTGAATGGGCGTGATGAATGAACTGATCAACAGGCAGGGCGTTGAATCGCTCACGGAAATCCTCGCCGCGGCCGCACCGGGAACGCCCTGGCCTCACGTGTCTGCTGCCGCCGCCACACTGGGCGGCATGAGCCTGCGCCAACGCACGGACCATGTTAGCCACGCGCTGCTCACAGAGCTTCACGGGCTGCCCGGACCGGGCTACACGACGGCGGCACGCATGTTCCGCAGGGCCCTGTCCCTCCCCGGCTTCACTGGCTGGATCCTGTGGCCGGTGTCCGAAGCGGCAGTCACCCTGGCACTGGAGTCGGGCACAGCAGAAGATTTCGACGACTGCCTGGTACTGCTCACCGAGTTGACGCCCCGGCTCACCGGCGAGTTCGCCATCCGCCGCCTGCTGGCCCGGGATCCGGACCGTGCACTGAAGGCCATCCTGATCTGGACAGCCCACCCTGATGAGCACGTCCGGCGCCTGGCCAGCGAGGGGACGCGGGCCTATCTTCCATGGGCCGTGCGGGTTCCCGGGTTGGTTCAGCGCCCCGAAGCAACCGTTCCCATCCTGGACGCCCTCTACCGGGATCCCTCCGAGTATGTGCGGCGGTCAGTAGCCAACCACCTCAACGATCTGGCCCGGCACGCACCCGGGACTGTGGTGATGACAGCGGCAGCCTGGCTGGCCGCACCCGACGCCAATACCGCGTGGGTGGTCAGGCACGGACTGCGAACCCTCATCAAGAACGCACATCCGGGCGCGCTTTCGCTGCAGGGGTTCGCCCCGGCGTCGGTCGCGGTGACTGCGCCCCGGCTTGACCGGCAGGTGGTGAAGATGCCGGCGGAACTTGTGTTCGACTTCGACATCTCCAACACTGGCACCGAGGACGTACGGCTCGCCGTGGATTATGTGGTCCACTACCTCAAAGCCAACGGCAGCCAGGCCGCCAAGGTCTTCAAGATAACCACACTTACCCTGGCCGCGGGCGAGACCAAAGCACTCTCAAAGCGCCATCTGTTCAGGCCCATGACCACCAGGGTGCATCATCCGGGCGTGCATTCCCTGGAGGTGCAGATCAACGGTGTCCGCCACGCACGCACTGACTTCCTGGTGCAACTGTGACGGCCCAGGCAGCCCTGCCACTGCGCCGTTGCTAAAAAGTGATTTGACTCACATCGGCAGCAGGTAGTAAGCTCGCAGTTGTTAGCGCTAACAGTACTAACAACCTTAGAGGATCCGCAACAAGGCCTGGGAGGGAGTACGGCTCCCTGCCGGCCCGCGGCTCCTTGGATGCCTGGGGACTCCGGACCGGGGCATCAAAATGACCAGGTAATACTGGCCGCCCCACTCTCTCGGTAAGCGCAGATGCTTGCCGACTTAGCAACACTTCGCGGACTTAGCGGCCCGCGGAAGGAGAAATAAACGTGAGAATTAAGAAACTCCTGGGCGCCGTCGCCGTCGTCCTCGCAGTCACTGTGGGGGCCACTGGTTGCGGAAGCCGAGGCGGCGAAGCCGCATCCACTGCCAGCGCCAATCCCAGCGATTCACTGGTGGGCATTTCGATGCCCACGCAGACGTCCGAGCGCTGGATCGCCGATGGCGGCAACGTCGAGAAGTCGCTGAAGGAACTGGGCTACAAGACTGACCTTCAGTTCGCCAACGACGACATCCCCACGCAGGTTTCTCAGATCGAGAACATGCTGACCAAGGGCGCCAAGGCGCTGATTATCGCCGCGATCGACGGCACCACCCTCACCGATGTCCTGGCCAAGGCGAAGGAATCGAACGTCAAGGTCATCGCCTATGACCGCCTCATCAACGGCACCCCCAACGTGGACTACTACACCACCTTCGACAACTACACGGTGGGCGTCCAGCAGGCAACCTCCCTGCTGACTGGTCTTGGCCTGGTTGATGCCAGCGGCAAGAAGGTGGACGGCAAGGGTCCGTTCAATGTCGAGCTCTTCGCCGGCAGCCCGGATGACAACAACGCCAACTTCTTCTGGACCGGCGCCATGGACACGCTTAAGCCGTTCTTGGATGCAGGCACCCTGAAGGTCCCCAGCGGCCAGACCAAGTTCGAGCAGGCAGCCATCCTGCGCTGGCAGGCTCCCGTAGCCCAGAAGCGCATGGAAGACATCCTGACCGCGGCGTACAGCTCCGGCACCAAGCTCGACGGCGTTCTGTCCCCGTACGACGGACTCTCCATCGGCATTATCTCGGCGCTGACCAGCACCGGCGGCTACGCCAAGGGCAGCCTGCCTGTCGTCACCGGACAGGACGCTGAGAAGGGCTCCGTGAAGTCCATCATCGCCGGCGAGCAGTACTCCACCATCTTCAAGGACACCCGCCAGCTCGGCGCGCAGGCCGTGAAAATGGTCGACGCCGTCCTGAAGGGCCAGGAGCCTGAAACCAACGACACCAAGACCTACGACAACAAGGTCAAGGTTGTTCCGGCCTACCTGCTGAAGTCCGTCATCATCACGAAGGACAACTACAAGAAGGAACTCATAGACTCGGGTTACTACACCGACGCTGACGTGAAATAAACAAACGTCACGGGGTTGTGGCCGGGCCTTGACCGGCCCGGCCACAACCCGTCCATTGGCCCCTGCATCCGCAGGTGGGCCAGTTTTCCAACCAGTCAGTGGGAATTGACGATGAATACACCCATTCTTCAAATGCGAGGAATCACCAAGACCTTTCCGGGCGTGAAAGCCCTGCAGGACGTCACCCTGGAAGTGAACCGCGGCGAGGTCCATGCCATCTGCGGTGAAAACGGGGCCGGGAAATCCACCCTCATGAAAGTCCTGTCCGGCGTCTACCCGCACAGTTCCTTCGACGGAGACGTCCTCTTCGAAAACGAACCCTGCGACTTCTCCACCATCAACGACAGCGAGAAGCGCGGCATTGTCATCATCCATCAGGAGCTCGCGCTGAGCCCGTACCTCTCCATCGCGGAGAATATCTACCTTGGCAACGAGCAGGCCAAGAACGGCTGGGTGGACTGGCGCAAAACCAACCTGGAGGCGGCCAAGCTGCTGGCCAGGGTGGGCCTGTCCGAAAATCCGATCACTCCTGTCCAGCACATCAGCGTGGGCAAGCAGCAGTTGGTCGAGATCGCCAAGGCGCTTTCCAAGGAAGTCAAGCTGCTCATCCTTGACGAGCCCACGGCGGCTCTCAACGACGAAGATTCCGGCCATCTGTTGGACCTCATACTCCACCTGAAGGGCCAGGGAATCACCAGCATCATCATCAGCCACAAGCTCAACGAGATCCGCAAGGTGGCGGACGCCGTCACCATCATCCGCGACGGCAAGACCATCGAAACGCTCCGGCTGGACGAAGGCCAGATCACGCAGGAACGCATCATCCGCGGCATGGTGGGCCGGGACCTGGAAAGTCTTTATCCGGACCGCGACCCCAAGATCGGCGAGGAAGTCCTCCGGATCGAGGACTGGTCCGTCCGGCACCCGCAGGACCACTCACGCATGGTGGTCCATAACGCCAGCCTCAACGTCCGCAAGGGCGAAGTGGTGGGCCTCGCAGGGCTGATGGGCGCCGGCCGGACGGAACTTGCCATGAGCGTCTTCGGACGCACTTACGGCACGGCAATGTCCGGGAAGGTGTTCAAGTACGGCCAGGAAATCAACACCTCCACCGTTTCGGAAGCCATCCGGCATGGCATCGCCTATGCCACGGAGGACCGCAAGCTCTACGGCCTGAACCTCATTGAGGACATCAAACGGAACATCTCCATGGCTGCGCTGCGCAAGCTGGTCAAGGGCGGCTGGGTAGACAGCAACCAGGAAACGGTGGTGGCCAACAGCTACCGCAAGAGCATGAACATCAAGGCGCCGTCGGTTGCCGCCATCACCGGCAAACTGTCCGGCGGCAACCAGCAAAAGGTGGTGCTGAGTAAGTGGATGTTCTCCGACCCGGACGTGCTGATCCTTGATGAACCCACCAGGGGTATCGACGTCGGCGCCAAGTTCGAGATCTACACGATCATTGCCAGGCTGGCGGCTGAAGGAAAAGCAGTCATCGTCATCTCGTCCGAACTGCCGGAACTCCTGGGGATCTGCGACAGGATCTACACCCTGTCAGCGGGCCACATCACCGGTGAGGTCCCTATCGCCGAAGCATCCCAGGAAACCCTTATGCACTACATGACCAAAGAGAAGGAATAGCCACCATGTCCGCCCTACGAGAATCCCTCGGCTTCCTGACAAGCCGCCTCCGGCAGGTTGGCATCTTCGTCGCCCTGATCCTGATCGTCCTGCTGTTCCAGGTCCTCACCGACGGAATCCTTCTGCAGCCGCAGAACGTCAGCAACCTTGTGGTCCAGAACAGCTACATCCTCATCCTGGCAATAGGCATGGTGATGGTGATCATTGCCGGCCACATCGACCTCTCCGTGGGTTCGGTCGCCGGCTTCATCGGCGCCGTGGCCGGCGTCATGATGGTCCACTGGGGATGGGCCTGGTGGCTGGCCATCCCGGCCTGCCTCCTGGTCGGCGCGCTGGTGGGGGCCTGGCAAGGCTACTGGATCGCGTACGTTGGCATCCCGGCGTTCATCGTCACGCTGGCCGGCATGCTGATCTTCCGCGGCCTCACCCTGATCACCCTGAAGAACCAGCAGATCACCCCGTTCCCGTCCGAACTGCGTGCCCTGGGCGGCGGCTTCCTCCCTGACATCTCCGGCGGCACGTCGGTCCTGGAGTGGCTGACTGTCATCCTGGGCGTCGGAGCCACCCTTGCCCTGGTCATCCAGGCACTCAAGGAACGCCGGATCCGCAAGAAGTTCGATCTCGAGAACGAACCCATGGCGTGGTTTGCCACCAAGACCACGTTCGTCGCACTGCTCATGCTGACCATCACGTTCCTCCTCGCCAGCTACCGGGGCACACCCATCGTCCTCATTGTCCTGGCCG
Organism: Arthrobacter pascens; assembly: GCF_030815585.1. Lineage (NCBI taxonomy): Bacteria > Bacillati > Actinomycetota > Actinomycetes > Micrococcales > Micrococcaceae > Arthrobacter > Arthrobacter pascens. The sequence continues at coordinate 411,560 of NZ_JAUSWY010000001.1, read as the reverse complement.
TCCTGGTGATCGTGTACACGGCCCTGATGAACAACAGCGTCTTCGGCCGGCACGTCTACGCGATCGGCGGAAACCTGCACGCGGCAGAGCTCTCCGGCGTGAAAACCAAAGCCGTCACCTTCCGGCTCTTCGTCAACATGGGCGTCCTGGCCGCACTCGCCGGCCTGGTCTTCACTGCCCGCCTGAACTCCGCACAGCCCGCCGGCGGCACCGGCTTCGAACTGGACGCCATCGCCGCAGCCTTCATCGGCGGCGCCGCCGTCCAGGGCGGCATCGGCACCGTGGCAGGAGCCATGATCGGCGGCCTGATCATGGGTGTGCTGAACAACGGCATGTCCATCCTGGGCCTGGGCACCGACTACCAGCAGCTCATCAAGGGGCTCGTCCTCCTGCTGGCCGTCGGGTTCGACATCTTCAACAAGAACCGCACCGGTGGCGGTGGAAGCAGCATTGGCAAAAAGTTCAAGTTCAGGACCACGCCTCCCGCCACCACTGAATCCAAACCGCCTGCGGAAAGCAAGACAGAGGCGAAGGACCGCCCTGTTACTGTTTCCGCCGCCAAGCCTGAATGACTGGGACCTACTCACACATTCGGAAAGCGTTGCCTAACAATAGGTAGCGTTCACAAATTGGGGTCACAATAAGGAAAAACGAATGTCCACCTCCACAGACCGCATCGACATCGAAGTCACCGACCGGCACCTTCTGGACGAACAGCTCGAGGCCGCCGTCCACCGCCTCCAGGAAGTGGCCCTCCTCACGGGAACCCACGGCATCCTGGTCACCAGGCTCGGACCCGGCCGCTATACCGTCGCGCTGTCGGACCAGGTTCCATTCGGGATGACCCGCGAACTCGTTCCCTAAGGATTGCCTGAACCATGGACGAAGCGACCGAAGACTGGCAACAGCTGGTAGGCAGCTGGGTGGAACTGCGCTACGGGGGCAGCGTGGTCCGCACCGGCGAAGTTGAGGTCGTAGCAGAGGACTCGTCAGTGATGTGGCTGAAGTTCAATGGCAACCATGGCCGGCAGATGGTGGCCAAGACGGACGGTTACGAGGTTTTCCCGATCCGGTGAACCGGCTTCGGACTTCGGCGCATCGGCGAAAAGGAGGCCGACGGCGGCAGGTAACTGCCGCCGTCGGCCTCCTTTTGCTGTTCAAGCCGGAGATCCTTGTACTGACGTCCAGCGAACGGTGCTAGAACGAACCCGTGCTGAACTGCCAGCTTTTTGTGGCCAACTGGTTGCCGGCAAGGTCACGGACCGCGGCTGTCCCGCCGGAAACTGTCACTGTGTACTTGGTCTTCGCGGAAAGGGTCTGCTGCGGATCGAGGACCCACTGGTTGGTGCTGCCGTTGCGGAAGACCGCCGCCGTAACCACCGCGCCGGTGGCAGCGTTCTTTACCGTGAACGTGGCGGTGCTGACGCCCTGGACTGCCTCGCTGAAGGTCACGGTGATGTTGTTGCCCCGCTTGACCAGGTGGGCGTTGCTCCCGGGTGTGAAGCCCGCCACCGTTGGCGCCGGTCCAGTGACAAAAGTCCACCTGGTGGTGGCCAGCGGAGTTCCTGCGGCATCGCGGATCGCCGTGGCCCCTCCCACCAGCGTCGCGGTGAAGGTTCCATCCACGGCCAGGTTCGACGCCGGATCGAGGGTGGCGGTGCGCGTGGCTGCGTTGTAGCTGACCGCGGCTGGAATGACTGTACCGGCGGAATTCTTGAGCACAAACGTTCCCGTGCCTAGCCCCTGGACTGGCGTGCTGAAAGTGGCTGTGACGTTGCTTCCCACGGGCACCGCCGTCTTATCCGCGGCCGGCGTCAACGCCGTGACCGTAGGAGCACTGACGGTTCCGGCTCCGGAATACAACAGGCGGTTGGGCGTGCCGGTTCCGGCGGCCGTGATGAGGCCGGCAGTGGCGTTCGCTGCCAACGTTGCCGCAACCTGTGCCGGGGCGAGCGACGGATTTTGGGAGAGCAGTACCGCCGCTGCACCGGCCGCGTGGGGCGAGGCCATTGACGTGCCGGACATAGACGCGGTTGCCGTGGTGGAGGTGTGGTAGGCCGAGGTGATGCCGACGCCGGGTGCATAGAGGTCAACGCAGGAGCCGAAGTTGGAAAAGGAGGCCTGCCTGTCGGTGGAGTCGCTCGCAGCGACAGTCACGGCCGCGGGCAGGCGGGCCGGGGAAGTGCCGCAGGCGTCAACAGCGGAGTTGCCGGCCGCGACCACTACGGTCACGCCGTCGTTGATGACTCCCTGGAGGGCGGAGTCCACCGCCGAACTGGCGGCCCCGCCCAGGCTCATGTTGGCCACGGCCGGCGCTCCCGCGGCGTGGTTGGCGGCGATCCAGTCCAGGCCGGCGACGACGTCGGAGCTGTAGCCGGATCCGGTGCAGTCAAGGACCCTCACGGGGACGATCGTCGCGCCCTTCGCCACCCCGTAGGTGGAGCCGGCGACGGTCCCGGCGACGTGCGTGCCATGGCCGTTGCAGTCTCCGGACCCGAGGCCGTCGGCAACAGCCGACCAGCCGGCTGCGGTGCGGCCACTCAACTCGGCATGGGAAGCGACGCCGGTGTCAACCACGTAGGCAGTGACGCCTGCGCCCGACGCCGCCCAGGTGTACGAACCCGACAGTGGCAGGGGCCGCTGGTCCACCCTGTCCAGGCCCCACGGGGCCGGCTGCTGCGTCGCGGAAATGCTCACGCGCGCGTCCACTTCAACGGACACGACGCGCGCCGACCGGGACAGCGCGGCAGCCTGTGCCGGCGTGGCGGTCACTACCGCGCCGCGGATCGCCTGCGAAAACGTGCGCCCCACGCCCATTCCCTGGGACCTGTGGGCCGCGGCCTCGGCAGCGACGTCGGAACCGGTGGAGTACCGGACGATGTAGCGGGAGCTGGTGCCGGCTTCTGCCGGGGCAACTGCAGCGGCCGGAAGAGCTGTCGCGGCGAGGGCGACGGCGGTCACCAGCATCGTGGCGGCGCCTGACCGCAGGAGGTATGAGTTGCGAATTTCGGGGTCCTTTATTGGTCGCACGGTCTGCTTCGGACGGACTGTCCACTCGCATTACCAAAAGGATAGGAGTCCGCCACCGCTCAGGCGGCGAATTTGCAGGATCCTGCGCAAACCTTGCGGCTGCTGCGCAGATCCATGGACTTCCCGCGGCAAGGCGGGACTGGCCATGCCAAGGCAGTCAGTCTTCGGTGCCAGGGCTCCTGCGGGACCTGGCTAAGCGGTGAGGAATTTTTCGACGGCGGCAATCGCCCGTTCAGTGATCTCATCGGGGTCTCCGCTGCCCTCAACGGACACCACCATCCCCCTGCCAGCGTAGACGGACACGACCTCGTGGGTTTCGCGGTGGTAGAGGTCGAGGCGGCGCCGGAACACGTCCACGGTGTCGTCCTTGCGGCCCTGTTCCTTGGCCCGCTGCAGCATCCGCTGCTCCAGTTCGGCGTCGGGGGCCAGGAGTTCGATGACGGCGTCAATGCGCTGGCCCTGCGATGCCAGCATGTTGTCCAGTTCCGAGACCTGCGAAGCGGTGCGCGGGTAGCCGTCCAGCAGGAAACCGCCCTGCGCGTCCGCATCCAGAAGACGGTCCTTGACCATGGCGTTCGTCAGGTGGTCCGGCACAAAGTCCCCGTCATCAAGGTACTTGGCGGCCTCCTTGCCGAGTTGAGTGGCCTCGTTGACGTTGCTCCGGAAAATCTCCCCGGTTGATACCGCCGGGATGCTGAAGTGCCGTGCGATGTGCTCGGCCTGGGTTCCTTTGCCGGAGCCGGGCGGACCGATGATGAGCAGTCTGGTCATGTTCCTGTCCCTCCGCGGCCGCATAGTCGCTGGTTTCGGCTCCGCCGCCGGCAGCACCAACGCGTGATTCATTCTGCCCATAAGGGGCAACACAAAGCCAGCCTCCGGAAGATCCCGAAGGCTGGCGTTGGGTTGATGGCAGTGCCGTCGCTGGTGATGGCATAAGCCTGTACGGCGTAATCGTTGGGATTGGAGGCCCTGACGACGGCAACATCGGCTGTGCCGCCCGGGACAAGGTTGGTCCCGAACGGGCAAACAACGCGAGGGGTACTGGTCTTTTGCGGCGTGCTGCGGAAAAACCTCGTGGATTCCGGTCCGTGTCCTCAGTTTTGTTGCGTAAGACAATGAGTTCGCATGACCATGCCGGAGCACGTATATACTTCTCGGTATCGGTTTAGCAGCAGGCCGTTGGAAAGTTCGTCGATCCAGCGACCGTTACCGCTAACACTCCCTCGTGGGTAGGGCGGTACGTTGCCGGCTCGTTTTGACCTGAGTGAATGGCACCAAGAAATCGTGGCCAGCGAGTCAACAGCAAAAACTGACACATCCATCACCGAGCACCTGCATGAACTGGTCCTCAACAGCTCCGATGTTGAGGACTTCCTTAACGAACTTGCCCGCGTGTCCGCGCGCAGCCTCTCGGAGCCCGGCGACGAAGTGCTGTGCAGCATCACCCTTCTGCGCCGGCGGAAAGGCGCCACGGTCGCCAGCAGCGGCCCGGATGCTCAGGCCATCGGCCAGATCGAGTACCAATTCAACGACAGCCCCAGCATGGCGGCGTCCTTGGACCAGATGACAGTCCACATCCCAGATGTGCAAGGTGACGGCCGGTGGCCAGAGTATTCCAATGCTGTCCTGGCCCAGGGGGTCCACTCCGTCCTTGCCCTCCCGTTCCAGCTGGAGGGGGAAACCAAGGCCGCCCTGCTGCTCTACTCCCGGCGGCCCCACCGGTTCGAGGGACGGGTGCTGGAATTCGCCCAGGACTTCGTCAGCCAGACCTCCCTCGCCCTTCAGCTTGCCGTGCGCTTTGCGCATTACAGCGAGACAGCGGCGAACCTGCGGGCCACCCTTCAATCCCGGACCGTGATCGACATGGCGGTTGGCATCATCATGGCCCAGAACCGCTGCAGCCAGGACGGCGCGTTCGGGATCCTCAAGGCCGCCTCCAACACCCGCAACTCCAAACTGCACGATGTGGCAGCGGCCGTGGTCAACTCCATGGGCCAGGGGCCCGCCCGGACGCACTACGACGGGTAGCGCACGGCCGGGCTTCCATTGGGGGAAGCCCGGCCGCCGCACCACCAGGGCGCGTTGGGAGGACGGTCCGCACGAACTCGCCGGAGGCCTGCCGGCTCGCAGCCTGACACATAGGGGCCTATCGGCGAACAGGCAGGCTTCGGTACCGGGGGAGGCGGCTGCGGCTACCTTTGGGGCAGTTCGTGTCCGGCCAACGGCGGAACCACGTCGTAGTAGAGCTCGGCGCCCTTCACCCTCGCCCCCGACGTCGGCTGGTGCGGCGTCAGTTTTCCCCCGGGCATCAGGTGCCGGACCTCAAGTCGGTCCAGTAACACGGCATGGTCGGAGATGAGCCGCCGATGGCACCGCCACCACACTGTCTCGCTGCACATGATCGCCACGGATTGCTCCACCGCCTGCCCGATAAGCTCACCGAGGGCGAGCGAAAATTCAGAAGTCCTCATGTAGGCCGCGTAGGCCCGGAATGACTCGTTGCGCAGCGCGATGTCCGGCGAATCCGGCGGAGGCTTGCGGAACCCTCCCAGCCGCTTTTCCCAGCGGTACTCGACCCCGGCCGCTGGCAGCCACTCTTCGAGCTGGTCTTTGCCGAAATGCGGAAACTTGCGGCTCCCGGGAGCAATGCGGACGTCAACCAGCGCTTGGATTCCTGCCCCGGCCAGCAGCTCCCCGAATTCGTCTTCGCCGGCGGTTCCGTGGCCCACGGTCAGCAGCCGCACCCTCCTGTCCGCCACGACCACGTCCGCCATGACACCCAGCCTTTCACAGGCGCAGCACATATACGGCAAATCGAAGCGATAGCCTGGCTGCCTACAAATGAGGCATGACTCCTCTCAAGAACCAACACCGTAAGGGCCGCCGGATACGGCACGCTGTCGTCGCCGGGGGGCGTCGCCCTCACACTCGCAGCGGGAGGAACCACGGCCTGGGCGCTGGACCCGTTTGTGGTCCAGCACGTGGAAACCTCCGACGCCTCTGCCTATGAGGCCAGCCAGACGGGAACCACGGCAGAAACCACCACTGATTCCTCCAGCACCGCCGTCACCACCGACACCTCCTCAAATCAGCCTTCGCCAACAACAGCTTCGGCGAGAACATCACCGAAACCACCTCCGCCATCGCCGAGGACAACAACGCCGTGTTCGCCATCAACAGGGACTACTACGGCTTCCGCGACACTGGCATCGTGATCCGCAACGGCGTGGTGTTCCGCGACGAGGGCGCACGGCAGGGCCTGGCCTTCTACCGCGACGGCACCGTCAAGGTGTACGACGAAACCACCACCACGGCCGAGCAACTGCTGGCCGACGGCGTCTGGAACACCCTCTCCTTTGGCCCCTCCCTGCTCGACAACGGCGAGGTCGCCGAGGACATCGAGGACGTGGAGGTGGACACCAACTTCGGCAACCATTCCATCCAGGGCGAACAGCCGCGAACCGCCGTCGGAATCATTAATGAGAACCACCTCGTGTTCGTGGTGGTGGACGGCCGGAGCCCCGAGTACAGCGCAGGCGTCACCATGACCGGACTGGCTGAGATCATGCAGGGCCTGGGCGCCACCACCGCGTACAACCTGGACGGTGGCGGATCCTCCACCATGTACTTCAACGGGGAGCTGGTCAACAACCCCTTGGGCGGGAACAAGGAACGCTACCGCCGCCTCGCGCTGAACCTCAAACAATGAACTAAACCCACGCATAGAACTGCTCCCCGGGAGTCGGAACTGAATTTCTCAGTCCAACTTCCGGGGAGCACTTCACCTGGGTGAGAGAGCGTTTGGGAATTTCCCGCGAAAGGTGAGAGAGCGTCCGCGGTTTGTGGTCAGGCCGGCCGCAGGCCGTACTTCGCCCGCGGGTCCAGCGGCACCGCCGTCGGGCGCTTCAGACGGTGGACGGGCGCCGTCAGGAAGACGTGCTCCACGCGGCCGGCGTCCAGGAGCCGTGGAGGCCGTGGCGTCAGTTGAAGGCGAGCTTGTGTCTGTCGTGCTCCATGCGGGAGGCAGCCACGTCATCCATGTTCTCCTCGGCCCATTCCTTCATTTCAAAGACGATACGGAGAAGCGAGTGACCGAGGGGCGTGAGCTCGTAACCTGTGCGCACGGGAACGGACAACGTGACGTGCCGCGAAATCAGTCCGTCACGTTCCAGGGAGCGCAGCGTGGAGGTGAGCATCTTTTGGCTGGCACCGGGAATCCGCCTGCGGAGGTCACTGTGGCGCTGCTCGCCATCCACCAAGGCGAGCATCACCAGGGTCACCCATTTGCTGCTGATCGCCTCAAGCAGTTGGCGTGCCGGGCAAAGGTCCAAGGAAGCGTTGTAGTGCTTCTGTGCTGTCTGACGTTTCTGTTCGGCCGTGAGAGTCATTTCCCCAATACTCTTCTCATCCGATTGGCTCGTGGGCCCAGCATACTTGGGGGTTGATACAGAAGGAAACGTGCCGCAATCCTGGGGTTCCTTTTGCGCGTTGGATGCCTTTGCGAGGAAGGCACTTTGAAGTGCCCCAGGCACAAAATAGTGCGTTCTTACGCACCGCAGAGGCGTAGGTCACGATCGATAACGGGGCACAAAGTGTCCTCTCAGCAAAGCTTTGAAAGGAAGCCCATGCCTACCATCCTCCACATCAACGCTTCTCCCCGCTACGCCAACAGTGACTCTCTGCGGTTGGCCCGGCATTTCATCGATTCCGTCCAGGCTGCCGGTCCGGAGAGCTTCGAGCTGGAGACTCTGGACTTGTTCAGCGACAGTGCACTGCCCGTTTTCGGCCGCACCGCAGCCGCTGCCAAGATGGCTGTTTTCTCCGGCCAGGACCAGACGCCGGAGCAGATCACCGCCTGGGAATCAGCACGGGCCGTCTTCGACCAGTTCGCCGCCGCCGACGCCTATGTCTTCAACATCCCCATGTGGAATGCCGGCGTTCCCTATGTCCTGAAGCAGTGGATCGACATCATTACCCAGCCCGGTTGGAGCTTCGGATTCGACCCGGAAAAGGGCTACCGCGGCCTGATGGAGGGCAAGCAGGCCCTCGCCATCCACACCAGCGGTGTTTACGCCCCCGGCGCTCCGGCAGCCTTCGGTTCTGATTTCAGCAGTACCTTCTTCGCTGACTGGCTGAACTTCGTGGGCATTGAGGACGCCACCCATGTCCATTGCGCCCCTACGGTCCTCAACGGCGACGTGGACGGCACGCGCATGGTTGCCGAGGCCGAGCTCACCGACGCAGCCATCGAGTTCGCCGGCAAGCTCAGCGCCGCCGGAACCCTCCAGCTCGTCAACGACTAAGGCGGCCATTCCTGGACGCGGAAGCGGGGACATTCCCTCCCGTGGCGGTGCTCTAAGCCTGGAATAGCTGCACTAAATCCGCGGCGGTGGTGTGGTCGGTGACCAGGTCGGGGATCACTCCACCGCTGATGGCCGCGGCTATCGGCACCACCTTCTGCCGGCCCTTGGCTACGGCGATCCGTTTGGCGATGTGCTGTAGCCCGTCGGCGCCTATTCCCAGCACAAACGGCGCGTCGTCGGCCTCAACCAGTGAGCCGTCCGCGCGGAGGAAATGACCGCACAAATGGCCCACAGCGCCCTGCAGCGCAAGCCGGGCCAGTTCCTGGGCGGGGATGGGACTGTAGACTCCCGTGCTTTCACAGTGAGAGAGCGTTCGGTATGACAGCGCGGAAAGTGAGAGAGGATTTCCGGGCACTGTATTGATTCCGGTTAACGGCGCATAATTGAACGCACAGGCGGCCTGGAGCCATTGGAGGACATCATGCGGATTCTCGGAGCACTGCTCATCATCTGGCTGATCATCGGAGGTTTCGCCGCCTGGCAGCGTGGTTACTTCGGCGGAGCCCCGGGGTCCTGCGCCCAAGCCGGAACGGTGGCCGTCACCATCGTCGCCGGGCCACTGAACTATATGGGAGCGAACCCGCAGATTGACTGCGAAATCCCGCAACCCTCCCAGTAGCTGCCTTCGTGGTACCGCGGGCGATCCTTCCCTAGAGTAGGACGTGCCGGGTGCGGACGCGTTCCCACCCGAATCGATCCCACAGTCTCGAAAGGACCGCCGCGATGGCTTTCATCACCGTTGGAACCGAAAACAGCACCGACATCGAGCTCTATTACGAAGACCACGGCGCGGGCCAGCCGGTTGTCCTGATCCACGGCTACCCCTTGGACGGAGCATCCTGGGAGAAGCAGACTGTCGCGCTCCTGGACGCCGGCTACCGCGTCATCACCTATGACCGGCGCGGGTTCGGCAAGTCCAGCAAGCCCACCAAGGGCTATGAGTACGACACCTTCGCCGCAGACCTGAACACCATCCTCACCACCTTGGACCTCAAGGAGGCCGTACTGGTGGGATTCTCCATGGGCACCGGTGAAGTGGGCCGGTACCTCAGCACCTATGGTTCGGCGCGCGTGGCCCGGGCCGCCTTCCTGGGCTCGCTGCAACCGTTCCTGCTCCAGACGGCGGACAACCCCGACGGCGTTCCGCAGTCAGTCTTCGACGGGCTCACCGAGGCCGTCACCGCAGACAGGTACGCGTTCTTCACCGAATTCTTCAAGAACTTCTACAACAGTGACACGTTCCTTGGCACCCCGCGGCTCAGCCAAGAGGCAGTCGACGCCAGCTGGAACACCGCCGCGGCCGCCGGCGCCACCGCGTCCGTGGAGGCCCAGCCCACCTGGCTCACCGATTTCCGTGCTGACATTCCCAGGATCGACATTCCGGCATTGATTGTGCACGGCACCGCGGACAACATCCTGCCGATCGACTCCACCGGGCGGCTCTTCGCCAAGGCGCTGCCGAGTGCCCAATATGTAGAGATCGACGGCGCCCCGCACGGCATGCTGTGGACGCACGCCGCGGAGGTCAACCAGGCCCTGCTCCGCTTCCTCGGGAAGTAGCCCGCCCAGCGGGTAGCAGGAAACACGGGAGGTGCCCGGCATTTCGCCGGGCACCTCCCGTGTTCTTACAGATCAGGCCTTTGCGGTCTTGCCGGGCAGTGCCAGCTTGAAGACCTTCGCCCAGGACGATCCCACCTGCTTCAGCAGCGGGCCCGTGGTGTACTTCAGGCCGTAGCGCTGGCAGATCTCACGGACGCGGGGCGCCACCTCGGCATACCGGTTGGACGGCAGGTCCGGGAACAGGTGGTGCTCGATCTGGTGCGACAGGTTTCCGGTCATCAGGTGCATGAACTTGGAACCAGAGATGTTGGCCGAGCCGATCATCTGGCGGACATACCAGTCACCGCGGGTCTCGCCTTCCACCATTTCCTCGGTGAAGGTATCGGTGCCTTCCGGGAAGTGGCCGCAGAAGATCACCGCGTGCGCCCAGACATTGCGAACGGCGTTGGCGGTCAGGGTTCCGTAGAGTGCCTGCCTGCCGGAACCGGTGAGCATGGCCACGGCCGGAGTGGCCGCATAGTCCTTGGTGAACTGCGTGACCACCTTGCGGCCCAGGGCCTTGAGGTCCTTGAGCAGGGCCTCCTTTGACTTCGTGCCTTCCTTGTACTCGGTCAGCTCGAGATCGTAGATGGCGATGCCCCATTCGAACACGGGGGCCAGGATGGCGTTGAACAGCGGGTTGGCCAGATTAATGGGCTTCCACGGCTGGTTCTCGTCCATCCGCAGGAGGTTGTATCCGACGTCGTTGTCCTTGCCCAGCACGTTGGTCCAGCGGTGGTGCAGGTCGTTGTGGGTGTGCTGCCAGGAGCGCGAAGGGGTGACGAAGTCCCATTCCCAGGTGGTGGAGTGGATGTCCGGGTCCCGCATCCAGTCCCACTGGCCGTGCAGGATGTTGTGGCCCAGTTCCATGTTTTCCAGGATCTTGGCGAAGCTCAGCAGTGTAGTGCCGGTGACCCAGGCTGCCTTGTTCTTGCTGACCAGTAGTGCTGCGCGGCCGGAGATCTCCAGCCCGCGCTGGATCTTGATCATGCGCCGGATGTAGGCGGCGTCGGAGGCGCCGCGCTTGGCCAGGATCTCGTCGCGGATCGCATCGAGTTCGCGGCCCAGCTCAGCTACCTGTTCGTCGGAAAGGTGTGCTGCTGCGGGGGGACGGACTGTCGGGCTGCCGGATTCCGCCAATGCTCCCGGGCGCGTCCTTGCCGTCCCTGTCGTGGTGGCCTTGCCTGCTGAAATTACTGACATGCGATATAGCTCCTCAGATTTCGAGGTTGACGGGTCCGGCGGCTGCCGAGACACACGTTTGGATCAGTTGGCCGGGTTCGCCGTGGATTTCGTTGGTGCGGAGATCCCGGACCTGGCCGGCCCGGAGCGGGGTCAGGCAGCTGTGGCAGATTCCCATCCGGCAGCCGCTGGGCATGAGCACCCCGGCGTCCTCGGCGACGTCCAGAAGGGGGGTATCGCCGTCGGCGTCCACCTCCCTGTCCGATGTCTCAAAGGTGACCAGGCCGCCGTCGTGCCCCACACCGCCGGCGAACGTGGTGTTGAACCGTTCAATCATGAGGTTTCCGGGATCGCCGGCGAGCGCCACGTCCGAGCCGGGGGCACCCGCGGTCAGGGAGGCCTGCTTCCACAGGGCCTCGGCGTCATCCAGGAAGCTGTCCGGACCACACGCGTAGGCGGCACGTTCCTTCCAGTCCGGGCAGATGTCGTCAAGCTCGGCCGTAGTGGTGAAGTCCATGCGGCCCTGCTGGCCCGTGAACCAGTGCGCCAGCCGGAAGTTGGGGAACTGGTCCGCGAGTTCGGCAAGTTCCTCCCGGAACAGGCTGTCACCCGGCGTGCGGGCCGAGTGGATCAGCACGACGTCGGCATCCCGGCGCCGCGGGACCAAGGTACGGATCATGGACATCACCGGAGTGATACCGCTTCCGGCGGTGACCATCAGCAGCGGCCGCGGGTGCTCCGGCAGGACAAAGTCGCCCTGTGGCGGGGCCAGGAACAGGACATCGCCGGGTTTAGTGGTGCGCACCAGCGTCCCGGAAACGGCGCCTACGTCCGTGACGGTGATCGCCGGGTCCTTGCCGGCGGGGGCGCTCAGGGAATAGGAACGCCAGTGGCGGACGCCGTCCAGCTCAACTCCGATGCGCGCCCACTGGCCGGCCAGGTGGGAATGCCAGCCGCGGCCGGGGCGGAAGAAGATGGTGGCCGACTGTGCCGTCTCCTGGACCACACGCGTGACCACGCCTCGCAGCTGCCGGGCGGAGTAGACAGGGTTGAATAGCGCCAGGATGTCTTCGGGCGCCAATGGCGAAGTCAAAACAGAGGCCGCATTGGCCAACTGACGTAGCCGGATCATGCAGTTAAGCCTAAAGCGGCGCGAGCCATATTTCTCTCTCCCGTCACATGACCGTTCCGCAGTCACGCTGTAATGGTGGACGCTAAGCCCCCAAGCCGCTATAAGCCTAACGGCTCCCGTCCGTCGATGGTTCCATACCTAGGATAGTAAGCATGCTGGCTAGATTCCATTACCTCTTTTGGGAACCGCCAATTTGGACCACAGCTTGGTCTTATGGTTAGCGGGCATCCCGCTCGTCGAACTCCTCATCAAGATCGAAATGCCTGAATTCGGTCTCAGGATTCGGTCCGCCCTCCGCCACATACTCGAAGTCCAACTGTCGCTGGACCTGGCTGTCCAGGACCTGAAGCTCCTGGTCCGGCACGGCGGAAAGGTCTTCGGGAAACGCGTCTTCCGGTTTCAGGTGGAGTTTGTCAGACATAGGGTGCCTCCCGGGCAGTCACGGATTGCCCGGCCGCAGATGGTCCGTGCTCCCTCAGAATATTACTTCCGGGAGCGGACACCCAAAGCTTTGGCATAAGCATCAGGAAACCGAGCGACTCCAACCGATGGCGGGCGCGACGTGGCGGGCGATGTTGCCCAGCATCTTGGCATTGAAGTCAACGCCGAGCTGGTTGGGCACGGTGAGCAGCAGAGTATCGGCTGCCTGCACTGCGGCGTCGGCAGCGAGCTGCTCCGCCAGGACGTCCGGGGCACCCACGTAGCTCTTGCCGAACCGTGCCGTCAGCCCATCGATAATGCCCACCTGGTCCCGGCTGTCCCGCAGGGCACTTCCGGCGAAGTACCGGTTGTCCTCTTCGTCCACGATCGGCAGGACGCTGCGGCTGACGGACACTCGCGGCTGGTGGCTGTGGCCTGCCGCGGCCCACGCATCCCGGAAGAGTTGTATCTGCTCTGCCTGGAGCTGGTCGAAGGGCACGCCTGTGTCCTCCGTCAGCAGTGTGGAGCTCATCAGGTTCATGCCCAGCCCGGCGGCCCACACCGCGGTTTTCCGTGATCCGGCACCCCACCAGATGCGCTCCGTCAGCCCCGGCGACTGAGGCTGGACAGGCAGCAGCCCAGTGGCGCCGCCGGCATAACGGGGATCCGCCTCCGCAACGCCCCCGCCGCCGATGGCCTGGCGGAACTGCTCAGTGTGCCGGCGGGCCATGTCTGCGTCGGTCTCCCCGGTCTCCGGGCTGAAGCCGAAGGCCGCGGCCCCGTTCCGGGCCGGCTCGGGTGAGCCGCGGCTGATGCCCAGCTGCAGGCGCCCAGCACTGATCAGATCCGTGGCTGCCGCTTCCTCTGCCATATACAGCGGATTCTCATAGCGCATGTCTATGACGCCGGTGCCCATTTCAATCCGGCTGGTCCGGGCTGCGATGGCGGCCAGGAGAGGGAACGGGGACGCCTGCTGCCTGGCGAAGTGGTGGACCCGGAAGAACGCCCCGTCTATTCCCAACTCCTCGGCCGCTACCGCCAGCTCGATGCCCTGAAGCAGGGCTTCGCCCGCTGTCCGGGTCCGGGAACCCTGACCGGGACCCCAGTGGCCAAACGAGAGAAATCCGATGCGCTTCATGTCAGGCCCAACCGCGGGACAGGCGGCGGCATTCCCGTGCTGCCATGATGGCACTGTGAGTATTCCTGATGACGCTGTGGCTGTCGCAAAAACGGTCGTGTTGTTCGCCTTGGCAGCGGCGGCCGAGATCGGCGGGGCGTGGCTGGTGTGGCAGTCCGTACGTGAAGGCAAGGACTGGTGGTGGGCAGGGCTGGGAGTAGTGGCCCTTGGGCTGTACGGCTTTGTGGCCACGCTGCAGCCCGACGCGCATTTCGGCCGGATCCTGGCCGCCTACGGCGGTGTATTTGTTGCCGGTTCGCTGGTTTGGGGCATGTCCTTTGACGGCTTCCGGCCGGACCGGTGGGACATCATCGGCTCCGCCATCTGCCTGGTTGGCGTGGCCGTCATCATGTTCGCCCCGCGCAGCTCTGGCTGAGACGGCCCCTCTTGGGCCTGAAGTGTGCATCTACGGCGCCGGCCCGCCCGGCCCGTCGGCATGGCGGCTAAACTGTCAGCGTGCCCAGCAACCAGCTCCCGTCCAGCGACCCTGGACCGCCGTCGCGCGGGAAAATCGCGGAACGGCTGCTGCCCGGCGGCACCGAACCGGATCCCCGTTTCACGCTCGCCAACGAACGCACGTTCCTGGCCTGGATCCGCACCTCGCTGGCGATGCTGGCAGGTGGCATCGCCATTGAGGCGTTCACATCAGACCTGTTCCTGGAACCTGTCCGTAAGGGCCTGGCCGTGCTGCTGCTTCTGCTTGGAATGCTGCTGAGCGCCGGTGCTGCGGTTCGCTGGATCCGGGTGGAGCGGAGCATGCGCAACAAAACCCCGCTGCCGCTGCCGCTCATCGTGCCACTGCTGTCCGGAGCGGGAGCCTTGGCCGCCGCCGTCGTCCTGATTTTCGTCCTCTGGCGCTGAGGCCATGGCCCGCAGCCGCCATCCCGTGGGCCAGCACGGCGACCCTGGCCTCCAGCCCGAGCGGACCACGCTGGCGTGGGGCCGGACCATGATGGCGCTGGTGACAGTCAGTGCGATTTTCCTGCGCTGGCTCCCCCAGCACGGCCTCCCCATCCTGCTGCTGTTTGCCGTTGCTGCCACCGCCGCGGGGACGATCTATCTCACGCAGCGCCGGCGCTACCGCGCGAGTGCGCAGGGAATCGCGCGGGAGAATTTCGACGCCGACACCACCGCGGTGCTCTGGACCGCGTTCGCAGGGGTTGCGATGGGGGCACTGGGGATCGGTGTGGTCCTGGCCGGCTAAAGCCGCTTTTGGAAATGGGCCGCTGCCACCCCGCCGCTTCAACGTGCACTTCAGAACATCGGGAGAAAAAAGCCCACGATCAGGGCCAAGGTTCCAACGCCTGTGAGCAGCCGGCCAACGACGACGGCGGTCCTCCCGGCAGGCTCCGGAGCTGCGGTCTGCCACTGTGTGGGGCGTTTGGGGTGGTAGTAGATGGGGAGGGTGTCCCCCACTGCCATGTCCTTGATGTCGTGGGGTGACATCGGCGCGTGATGGATCCGGTACTTGTGGTCGAACCACCGGAAGCCCGTGCCGGTGGCGTCGGAGTACACCACGCCCTCGGCCACGACCCACGGATTCACGAAGCGCCGCAGGATCCCCGTGTACACCAGCAGGACCAGCCCGATCGGCAGGCATAACCAGGTCAGCATCTCCAGGATGGGACCTGCCATATCGAGCACAGTGGACATGGTCATGATGCTACAGGTGGCAGGTTACGCAGGAGACGCGGCCGCCGCAGTCAAGACCGATCTGACCACCTGTGCCGTCAGGTGAGCAGGCACCATCACACCGGCGTCGAACCGCGGCCAGAAACCGTCCCTACGTTCTTCAAGGTCGGCAGCCCACGCTTCCGCCAGGGGTGCGCCGCCAAGGAATGCACGCGCAGCCTCCCGGCTGGGAAACGGGACAGGCCAGGACCTGAAGTACTCCCCCAACGCTGCATGATCTTCGGGGTTCCCGGCGCCGGCATCCGTTTCCAGCAGGACGAGCCTGGCCACCAGATCCGGACGGGCTTCTGCCGCCAGCATCGCCGTATGGCCGCCCATCGACTCCCCACCAAGGTGACCGGCCGCGCCGCGGTTTCTTCGATGACGCGCACGACGTCGGCCACGTAGGCTCCGCGGGAGAGGTCACCGGGGTGGCGGGTGCTTCCGCCGTGGCCGCGCAGGTCCATTAGCAGGGTCCGGAACTCGGGCAGCGCCGCCGCCGTCGGGAAGAATTCGCGGGCACTGCCTGCGAGGCCATGGAGGATCACTACGGCGGGTCCGCTGCCGCCGGTGTCGTAGCAACGGATCTCCACGCCGGGCGCGGTGGCCACCGCGAATTCATTCAGTGGCGCGGACAGAGGCATGCACCCACGCTACGCGAACTGCCGCACTCCCCGGGCGGTGAGCAACCGTTCATATCCACGAAACCGTTTGAGAGAGGTTCAGGAGAGGGCTTAGTCCGCGAGGATGTGATAGAGAGCCCGGCGGGTTTCGTCGATTTTCTCCACCGCGGCCTTGCGTTGCTCATCGGTGGCTGCGGCGCGGAACTGGTGGATGACCCCCATCAGCTTTCCCACACTCTGGAAAAAGGCCTGCCCGGATCCCTCCGATTCAGCGTTCCAGGCGTTGTCCAGTTCCTCAGCGTGTTCGCTCACGTACGCCTTCCCAGCATCGGTGAGCGTGAACTCAGTCCGCCGGCCTTCGCTGAGGGGAGCGATGAGGTCTTCATCCACGAGCTGCTGCAGGGTGGGGTAAATCGACCCCGGACTGGGCCGCCAGGCCCCGGATGTTTTCTCCGCGATGGTCTTGATCAATGCGTACCCGTTGGAGGGCGCTTCGGCCAGGAGCGAGAGAATCGCCCAACGGACGTCACCCCTGTTGGCCCTTCTGAACCCGGGGCCAAAACCGCCTCCGGGTCCGAATCCAGGTCCGAAGCCGGGCCCAAAACCTGGGCCGAAGCCGGGTCCGAACCCGCCTCCGCGGTGTCCGTGGGGTCCCCGGCGTCCCCTGCCGCGCTCGAAGCGTCCCCTTCCGAATCCGGTGTCCGAAAATTTGTCGTCATGAAAGTTTTTCATAGCGGCATCTTCCTTTCTTTAGTCTGCCATGCTCAGCATCGGCGAACCATTCACCGATACTTAACGATATATCGCTGAATATCGGTGGTCAAGAGTGATCAGGCGAAAAATCTCACGGAAAAATCCAGTCGAAATCAGCCGCACGGACTCTGGCTGAAGCGTGTCCCGGCGGCGTATCCTGTTGTCACGTCGCTAGCTAAAGAGCTGAAAAATGGCGCAGAAGAAGCAACGCAGACACGGTCTGGCCGCGGCCCTGGGAAGGGTCCTCGGGTTCTTCACTGCGAGTGCATTGTGCGGCGTTTTAGCTGCGAGCCTGGTGGTTCCGGCCGTTGCTGCTGCCGGCTTCGGGATCAGCAGATCCATCACCTTCTTCGACAGCCTGCCCGAGGAACTGGTGGTCACGCCGCCGTCGCAGTCCACCAAGGTCCTGACGGCCGACGGGCAGCCGATCGCCACCTTCTATGTTGAGAACCGGGTGAGAGTTCCCCTGGACCAGATGTCCCCCTACATCAAAGATGCCATTGTGGCCATCGAGGACAGCCGCTTCTACGATCACGCCGGACTCGATCCCCAAGGGATTCTCCGGGCAGTCATCTCCAATATGACCGCCGGCACCCAGCAGGGGGCGTCCACGCTCACGCAGCAGTACGTCACCAACGTGGTCAACGAGTCCCTGCTGTCGGCGGAAAAGAATGACCAGGTGATCCTTAGCGGGCAGAAGTCTGTCGGCGACAAGCTGCGGGAAATGAAGCTGGCCATTGCGCTGGAGAAGAAGTTCAGCAAGGAACAGATTCTTGAGGGGTACCTGAACATTGTGTTCTTCAGCCGGGACGCCTACGGCATCGAGGCCGCGGCCCGGTACTTCTTCAGCACCACAGCCAAGGAGCTCACGCTGCCGCAGGCCGCCCTGCTGGCAGGGCTGGTGAACAGCCCCAGCTTCTACAACCCCGCACTGAATCCGGACAAGTCCATCACGCGCCGCAACCAGGTGCTGGGCGAGATGCTCACCCAAGACAAGATCACCCAGGCGGACCATGACGCGGCCGTGGCCACCCCCATCGAACTCAAGCTCAACCCCGGAAGGCAGGGCTGCGCCAATGCGGCCATGGCGCCGTACTTCTGTGACTACGTTTCGCATCTGATCCTGAACAACCCGGCGTACGGCAGCAGCCTGATCGAGCGGGAGCGGAAGCTCTTCCGGGGCGGGTTGACTATCGTCACCACGCTGGACAGCAGGCTGCAGGCAGCCGCACAGGCACAGGTTGACGGCACGGCAGGAGCAAATCCGGACCGGTGGGGCGCATCCTTGGTCACCATTCAGCCCGGCACAGGGAAAATCCTGGCCATGGCGCAGAACACCGTGTTCCTGCCGGAGCCAGGAAAGTTCGATACCCACCTGAACTTCAACGTGGATTCCAAAGACGCGCAGGGCAATGACCTCAACGGTGCCGGCGGCTTCCAGCCCGGGTCCACCATGAAACCCTTCACGTTCGCTCAATGGCTCAACGAGGGCAAGACCCTGACCGCTGAGGTGGACGCCTCCAAGCGGGTGTACCCCTTGGGTTTCCCGTGGCGATCCAGCTGCGGGAAGGTCCTGGGGGCCTACAGCACGGCGCAGAACAATCCTGAACTGGGTGCGGCCGATGACCTGCAGAACGCGGACGAGGGATACTACCGGCGCATGCCCATCAACTACGGGCTCTATAACTCCATCAACACCGCCACCTTCGCTACCGCCGCCCAGCTCGACTTCTGCGGCATCCAGAAAATGGTGGATGCCGTGGGCCTGCACAGCGGCCTGGACGGTGCCCAAATCAACATGCACCAACTGGGCAACATCCTGGGTGCCATCGGCGTGGCCCCGCTCCACATGGCCAATTCCTTTGCCACGTTCGCCAGCGATGGGCGGTACTGCGCCCCAATCGCGTTGGTGGAGGTAACAGACGTGGCCGGCGGGAAGCTTCCGGCCCAGACCAGCGAGTGCCGCAATGCCGTGAAACCGGAGGTGGCGCGCGGTGTCAACGCCGTGCTCCAGGATGTCCTCAAGGTGGGCTCCGGCGTGTACATCAACCCCAAGCTCCACACCCAGATGCCCATCGCGGCGAAGACCGGCACCTCCAACAACAACGGGGCCACCTGGGTGGTGGGCTACACCTCGGGTCTTGCCACGGCGTCATTCTTCGGCGACGCCCTGGACGGCCAGAAGCGCCCCGGCCAGAACGTCACCGTCAACGGCACGTTCTACAAGCGCCTTGACGGATACATGGTCGCCGGCCCGCAATGGGCCAACTACATGCAGCAGGTGGCGCGACTCTACCCGGCGGACCCGTTCCCGCCTCCCCCGCCGTCCATGGTGGGTACGCCCCCGAAGCCCTAGCCAGGTCCCTCGCAGAGCGGCCGTCAGTCGCCGGCGGACAGGATGGCCCAGCCACGCGCCGGCACTGCGAGCCGGTTGTTTCGGGTTAGGCTGCCATTCCCCGCCAGCAGGATAGAGGCCGACGGCGGCACCTCAAGTTCCGCTGACTGTGCCGCCTGGTTGAGGGCCACCACTATGGACGCGCCGTCTCCTGCTTCGGCTGCCTCGTACACCAGGTGCTCGTTGCTCAGGGAGAGCACCCTGGTGCGGGCCATATGCAGCCAGGCGTGCCGCCGTCGCACGCCAATCAGCTGCTCATGCAGCCGGTAAATGTGCTGCCCAGCGGGTGACAGGTCCGACGGTGAGCCGGGAAAAACTGGACGGACGTCGTCGTCGCCCCCTGTCCTGTCCTCTTTGACGCCCCGGAACGCCTGCTCGTCGCCGTAGTAGACGGACGGGGTGCCGCCCACGGTGAACAGGACCACCAGGGCGTGCGGCAGGAGCTCCGGATCCTTGAGCTGGCTGGAAATGCGCGTGACGTCGTGATTGCCCACAAACGTGAGCGGGGCGAAGGTGTCCAGGAAGGTGTTGTGGCGCTCCAGCGCGGCAGCGAGTTCGTAGTAATTCGCGTCGTTGAGTGAGCTCCAGGCGGCCTTCCACAGCTCGTACTGCGTGCCGGAATCCAAGGTCCCGTTGCGCACCTCGGCGGCGTAATCGCCGTGGATGTACTCCCCCACAAAATAAGCCTCGGGGTAGTCGGTGCGGACCTCGGCCAGCACTGTCGACCAGAAAGCTGAAGGCACTGCGTAGGCCGCGTCCAGCCGCCAGCCGTCCGCTCCGCGTCCCAGCCAGTGCTTCATGACCCCGGTGACAAAGTCCGCCACCTGAGGCTCGTCGTGGTTGAAGGCAACCAGGTGGTGATGGCCTTCAAAGTCCTCATAGTCCGGTTCGGCGATATCCGGCCCGGTGCCGGCGCCCTGGTCTGGCCAGCTGATCCTGAACCACGGTGACGTGGGCGCGGACGGCCCCTGGACCAAGGCGTCCCTAAAGGGCTGGAATGAGCGCCCGGCGTGGTTGAACACTCCATCCAGGAGCACCCGGATACCGCGGTCGTGGGCTTCACGGATGAGGTCGTCAAAGTCCGTGTCGTCGCCCAGACGGGGGTCGATGCGAAAGTAATCCGTGGTGTCGTAGCCGTGTGTTTCCGACGCGAAGACCGGCCCCAGGGCGATGCCTGACGCTCCCAGTTCCAGCACGTAGTCCAGCCACGGGATCAGTTTCCTGAGCCGGTGTTCGCCGGGAGCTGAGGCCGGGAGCGCTTCCTTCTCCGCCCCGGTGAAACCCAACGGGTAGACGTGCCACCACACGGCGTGCTGGACCCAACTCGGTTCTGCCATGGTGGAGCGGGCCTTTCGTCGGGGATCGATCTGACGTTCCATTCTGCTCCACGACGGCGGCGCGGTCACGTCAGGCGCGTGGAAGGATGAGGACGTGCAAGCTCTCGAGACTGACCGGCTGACCCTCCGCATCTGGGAGCCGGACGACGCTGACTTCGCCTTTGACCTGTACTCACGCTGGAAGGTGCAGCGCTTCATCGGCGCGGTACCGCAGGTGATGGTGGAACGCTCCCAGGCTGTGGAGCGGATCAATGCCTGGCGGAGCAAGGACCATCCGGTGCACGCGGTCTGGGCCGTCCAGCTTAAGGCCAGCGGCCAATTGGCCGGAACGCTGCTCCTGAAGTCCATCCCGGCGTCGGGGGAATCCCTGCCGCTTCGGCCGTCCGGCGATACGGAGATCGGCTGGCATTTCCACCCGGACCATTGGGGGCACGGTTACGCGTGCGAGGCCGCGGCCGCCGTCCTGAACTACGCCTTCTCCAGCGGCGTGAAGCGGGTGGTGGCGGTGACGGCTCCCGGCAACGTGGCATCCCAGAAGGTCTGCAGGCGGATCGGGATGAGTCACGCGGGCCAGACGTCGGAGTACTACAACTCGCTGTGTGAGCTTTTTGTGGTGTCGGCGCCGTAGTGCGCGGAAGCGGACGATGGCGGGAGCTGCCGCCGTCGTCGGCTTCCGGACTATCCCGTGCCGTTCCAGACGCGCTGCCACCACGAACGCTTTGGCGCCGGATCCGGCGGAGCTGGGGCGGTCTTGGCCTTGGCCGCGCGGCGCTCGTGCCAGTGTGACACTTCCGCCTCCACATCGCGGGTCTTGGTGACCACCGGCGGACCGCCCTGGAGCTGGCGGCGGGCGTCGATCACCCGGGCATTGAAGTCCGCCAGGATGTCCCGTACCTGTTTTTCGGTGAACTGGGCGTCGAGCCGGGCATCCAGTTCGGCGTCCTCGGTCCGGAGCAGGATGGCCTTGGGGCCCAGGCCGCTGATGTGCTCCCGCTGGATCAGGCCCTTGACCCACCAGTCGGGGTCATAGGCCTCACCCAGCCCCGGGATGGGCTTGCCGGAGTACTTGAGATTGTCGAACTTCCCCTGTGCCATCGCGTCACGGATCAGGTATTCCACCCGCGCCGCGTCGTCCACCTTCTTGCGCTTCTGCCGTTCTTTCTCCTCGGCGGCCTCAATCGCCGCCTCTTCCTCTGCGCTGAGGCCTGCGCCGCGGTAGGAACGGAGTTCCGCTGCACGTTCCAGTCGCCGCCTGAAATTCCCCACCCCGCCGCTCATCGCCTGTCACCGCCCTTGCGCCTGGTCTGAACCCTGACTTCCAGTATTCAGTCACCGGCGGGCCGTTTCAACGGGTGCGCCCCGCAGCCAGTATGGCGACCTGGACTTCGTCATAGCAGGGCGGCGCCATGAGCCCACCAACGGACCTTATAAGCTCAGACAATCCCGTGACCGCGACGAACGGGTCAGCAATTCGTCATCAAACAGTCCGCCTCGGCAGAGAGATTTCCACCATGAGCACCCCGGCCCGCAGCAAGACGCGAACTCTCGGCACCTCCCACCAAGCCTGGGATTCACCGTTCGTTCGGCCGGCCATGAGCAACACTGTGGACGTCCACCAGCGGTACAGGGTGACCAACCGCTACGTGGAGATCGGAGGGAAGCCCGGCATTCCTGTCTCAGGCGAACTGCACTTCAGCAGGCTCCCCCGGGAACGGTGGGAAGAGCGGCTGCGGCTCATGAAGGGTGGCGGCATCACGGTGGTGGCGTGCTACATCTTCTGGATCCACCACGAAGAGCATGAGGGCGGAGTGCGGTTCGACGGCAACCTGGACGTTGCCGGGTTTGTCAGGCTGTGCGACTCGATCGGGCTGGACGTCGTCCTCCGGATCGGCCCGTGGTGCCACGGTGAGGTCCGCAACGGCGGGTTCCCGGACTGGGTGCAGGCCTCCCGAGTAGAACACCGGACGAACGACCCTGCCTATCTCCGGCTGGTCAAGGGTTGGTTCGGCCATCTGGGGGCGGAAGTTGCTGGATTGACGGGCCCGGCCAGCAACATCATCGGCATCCAACTTGAGAACGAGCTGTACGACCAGCCTGAGCACATCCGCGAACTGAAAGACCTTGCCCGGGAGGCCGGGCTTTCGGCCCCCATCTGGACCGCTACAGCCTGGGGCGGCGCAGACCTGCCGCAGGAGGAAGTCCTGCCACTCTTCGGCGGGTACGGGGACGGCTTCTGGGTTGATGCTGATTCCCCGTGGGACCCCACTTTCCGGGAACACTATTTCTTCAGCCATGTGTGGGACGATCCCGGAATCGGCGCGGACCTGCGCGAGCACCTCAGCACCGGTGCCGCCGCCGCTGCGCCGCGCACGCCGTCGGCCCTTTATCCGCCGGCCACCTGCGAGTTGGCAGGTGGCATGGCCACTGCTTACCAGCGCCGGCCCTGGCCGGGCGGCCTGGACGTGGCGGCGGTGGCGCACAACAAGATCGGCAACGGTTCTGCGTGGCAGGGCTATTACATGTTCGTCGGCGGCACCAACCCCGCTGACGGAATGCAGGAGTCCCACGCCACGGGCTATCCCAACGATCTTCCCCGCTACGACTACGATTTCCACGCCCCCATCGGCTCCTCGGGCCGGCTTGCCCCCAGCTTTTCTGCTCTCAGGAAGCAGCATGCGTTCCTGGCAGCCTTCGGCGACCGGCTCGCCCAGATGCCCTCCACCCTGCCTACGGCAAGGCCGGCGGGCATCGAGGATACGGAAACACTCAGGTGGGCACTCCGCAGCGATGGCCAGTCGGGCTTCGTCTTCATCACCTGGCACCAGCCGCACATCCCGTTGCTGGCCTGTCCGGACACGCAGTTCGAGATCGGGCTCCAGGAGGCGTCCGTGACCTTCCCCAGCAGGCCCACCGAGATCCCGCCGGGCACCATCGCCCACTGGCCAGTAAACCTGGACGTGGCAGGCGTGATGCTGCAATGGGCCACCGCCTCGCCGCTGACCATTCTCTCCACTGAGGTCCGGGCGCCCTCGCCCACTCTGGTGCTGGCTGCGGAAGCCGGCGTTCCCGTGGAGTTCCGTTTCGCAGATGGAACCACCGTCAGTGGTCCGGCCACCGCGCTCGGTGACGGCGTTTACGTGGTGGAGACGGAGCATCCAGTGACCGTCACGGCGCGGGCCGGGGAGTCCGCACTGGACCTCCTGGTTCTCCCGGCCCCCGCGGCGGATCAAGCCTGGGTCCTGGACACTATCAACGGCCGCGAACTCATTCTGTCCAAGGACCCCGTGTGGGTTGCTGCGTCCGGGAGACTGGGAGGCCGGGCGGGGATGCAGCCCGAAGTACTTCGCTACAGGCCGGACTCGCGCTCCTTCACGGCTGTAGCCGCCCAGGCCCCGGATGCCGGGCAAGACGAACGGCCGGTTGGTTCGGTTTTGCGGGTTGGCGTTGAACTCCGGCATCCCGCCCGGCCGGTGCCGCCGTCGTACGGGACCCTGGCGAACCGCGCCTCGGCTCCCACACCGGAAACCATCGATGCCCTGGCGCAGACCTACAGCATCAACCTCCCGGCCGAAGCATTCACCGGCGAGCTGCACACAGAGCTGGAGATCGCCTGGGCCGGGGACATTGCCCAACTGCTGGTCGACGGGACCGTGGTGGCGGACCGGTTCTGGGACGGCTCTCCATGGATCCTGGAAATCCACGACGCCGGGATCCACCGGAATTCTGAGGTCACCCTCCAGATCCTCCCGCTTTCCCGGGAAGCCCGCGTCGGCGTGCCCGCGGAGGCCCAGCGTCGCCGGGACGGAACGCCCGGGGACCTCGTTGAGCTGGATTCTGTCCAGCTCGTCTGCTGGTGCGAGTGGCTGGAACTCGACCACGACTGAGCGGCGTGTCCGGAGGGGAAGGAACCGGACAGCGGCGCGTCCCGCCGTCGTCCGTTTCCTTGCGTTTGTACGTCTCCCCCCGACAACCCTGCGGAGGGGCGCAGGAGTCCGCCTTCCCGGAATTTGGGACAAAGGGCCCAGCATGTTGACTGTCTGTGACGCATGCCGCATGATTGGGATAACGTTTTCCCACTGCCGGCGTCGGCGCCAACGAGGTCGCTACGGAAGACATTGTCCGAACTGGAACGGTACGTGGCGGGCCGCCCCTTCGCATACCCCGAAACCCTCGCATCGCTGACCGTCGCGCCGCCAGACCTGGAGACCATCGCATGACACTGCTCACCAACCCGGTGCTGCCGGGCTTCTCACCGGACCCTTCCTTGATCCGCGTCGGAGAATGGTTCTACCTCGCCAACAGCTCCTTCGAGTGGTATCCGGCCATTCCCATCCATCGGTCACGGAACCTGGTGGACTGGGAATACGCCGGTTCGTTTTCGGGCCCCGATGCCCTTCTCGATCTGCGCGGGCTGCAGGACTCCGGGGCCATTTGGGCGCCATCCCTGAGCTGGAGCGATGGCACCTTCTGGCTGGTTTTCACCGTGGTACGTGGCTTCGGCGGCCCGCATAAGGACATGGACACCTATATCTCCCGGGCATCCGACGTGGCGGGACCATGGACAGCGCCGGCGCGCGTCACCACCACCGGGTTCGACCCTTCCATCTTCCATCACGAAGGCCGCCACTGGCTGCTCAACATGGAATGGGACCACCGGCCCACGGGCCGCGGTGGCTTCGCCGGCATCAACCTCCAAGAGCTGAACGTCGACGGCACGGCCAGCATCGGGGAACCAAAAATCATCCACCGCCGCCCCGTGCTCATCGAGGGGCCCAACCTTTACTTCTTTGCCGGCAAGTACTACCTGATGCTGGCAGAAGGCGGTACCGGGCAAAAGCACGGAATCGCCATGATGCGGGCGGATGAGCTGCTTGGACCGTATGAGGCCGACCCCCACGGACCAGTGCTCACCACCAGGGACGACCCTTCCCATGAGCTGCAGAAAGCCGGCCATGGCGAAATGGCAGTCGACGCCCAGGGGGAAATGTTCCTGGCGCACCTGGCCAGCCGCTGGACTGAAAAGGACGGCAAGCAGTATTCGGTGCTTGGACGCGAAACATGTGTCCAGCGTCTCCGCCTTACGGATGACGGCTGGCTCCGGCTGGAGCAAGGCGGGTGGTCTCCCGCGCTGACAGTCGAAGCTCCGGCGCCGGAGTCCGACGGCGGCGCTGTCTCCGAGTCCGACGGCGGCGCTGTCTCCGATTCCGCCGTTGGTGCAGGCTCCGATTCCGCCGTTGGTGCAGGCTCCGATTCCGCCGGCGGTCCCGGCGCCCCTCCTGCCGTTGCTTCCGGACCGGAGGCGCCTTCCCTGCCGGACGCTGCCAGCAGGTTCGGTGGCTTCACCCCGGGTTCCTCCTCGGATGGCCGGCTGACCGTCGGCTGGCCGTGGAGCACACTGCGCCATGCCGCCGACTCGAGCTGGGCCAGCCTCTCCGACCGTCCCGGTTGGCTAAGGCTCCAAGGCCGTCACAGCACAGATTCGTTGTTTGAGCAGTCCCTCGTTGCGAGGCGGCTGACAGGACCCACCCTTACGGCTGCTGTCACCGTTGAGGCGCGACCGGCGAACTTCACGCAGAGTGCAGGCCTCATCTTCTACTACAACACCGCCAGCTACTTCTATCTCAGGACCACCGTGCGCGAAATCGGCGGAGACCTGGTTCCCGGCGACGCTGCCGTGGAACAGATCCTTGAAGTCTTTGAAAAGGATCCCCTGACAGGCCTGCAGTCGCACGGGGCCGCTGTGGTGGAGCCTGGGCTTCCCCTCCGTCTTGAGGGCACACTGAACGGCGCCCAGTTACAGTTCCACTGGGCCCAAGGCAACAACCAGCTGCGCCCCATCGGGCCGGAGTTGAACGCCCTCCAGTTGTCCGATGACCACGGCGGGGCCCTGCGATTCACCGGCGCCTTCGTCGGCGTCGCCGCCCAGGATCTCCGGGACCGGCGCTTCACCGCGGACTTCACGGATTTCCGTTACCAAACAGACTAGGCAGCCCAGATGAAAACGATTGCCCGTCGTCCCCGGACCTTTCCGTCATTCGCAGCATTTGGCATTACGCTGTGAAGGTGACCAAGGAACCGGCGCCTCCCCTGAGGCAGAAAGTGCCCGTGCTGAGCGACGTCGCCAAGGCCGCAGGGGTATCCGTTCCCACAGTCTCGCGCGTCCTGACCAGCAGCAAATTCGTTGCACCGGAACTCCGTGAGCGGGTGATGGAAGCCGTCGCTGAACTTGGCTACCGGCCCAACGGCGCCGCCCGCGCCACCCGGTCCGGGAAACGGTCCATGGTGGCCGTGCTTACCGGGGGCACATCCAACTATGGCTATGCAAAGACCATCGAAGGCATCGAGAAGGCGGCCCGGCAGTCAGGCATGTCCGTGATCATCGCCGTGGTTGAATCTGATGACGACGACGCCGTCAACTCCGCCATCGACCTTGTCCTGTCGCAGCCGGTGGCCGGCGTCATCATCCTGGAGTTTGACCGGCCAGGTCTTGCCGCCGTCAAGGCCTTCCCCAGTTCCATCCCGCTGGTGGTCGCCGGCGGCGGGACCAGGCGCGCCGGCAAGGCACCGGGGGCCCTGCTCGACGAACGCGGAGCCGGGAAGGACGCCACGAATCATCTGCTGTCACTGGGGCACAAGACTGTCCACCACGTTTCGGTCCCCACCATGGGCAAGCATTCGGGCCGCACGGATGGCTGGCGGGCCGCGCTGACTGCCGCCGGGGCAGCCATCCCGCCGGTACTGCATGCCACTTGGGAACCTGCCAGCGGCTACCGCGTGGGGCAGGAGCTCGCAGCACGGGATGACGTCACGGCCGTGTTCTGCGGCAACGACGACGTCGCCATCGGCGTGATCCGGGCCCTGCTGGACAGCGGCAAGCGCGTCCCGGAGGATGTGTCGGTCGTGGGCTTCGATGACCAGCCGCACGTAGCTTTGTGGCGGCCTGCACTGACCACCGTCCGTCAGGATTTCCAGGATCTGGGTGCCAGGGCCTTTGCCCTTCTGGCGTCGACCGTCGCAACGGGGACCTCTCCCGGCTCTTCCACCGTCAGGCCCGAACTCATCCTCAGGGAGTCCACCGCCGCCGTCGGCTGACAGCGGGAAGGACATCCAGTTCACCCAGCACGACTGCATCGTTCGTAAGGTGCTCTTGCTCGCCACCGGGACGTCCCGTTTTTGTCGTACCCTCGCGGCAGAGTAGACCTATGGAAGCCATTGGGGATCAACTGGCGGTGTACGGCGGCAGCGTCACGGTACTGACCCGCGCTTCTTCTGCTTCCCGTTTCGCAGGCCAGACGCCGGAACTCTCCCGGATCCTGGAGCATCTGCAGATCCTCGCCGGACTGAGCCGGCCAGGTCCGCCCGGTCTCTACGGGGCCCGCCAGCTGATTTTTGGGCCAGGGAGCGCAGCGCGGTTTAAATGTCAGTGCTCTTTGGAAGAGTGTTTCTATGGAAGCTCTTAGAGTTCAACACGCGGGGCAGGGCGGTAAATCCGCCCTGCTGACGCGCGCTGATTCGCCTGTTGGTGCCTCTTCCGGCATCAGCGCGTTCGACGTCGGCGCGCACGTTGATCGGCTGGCCGTCCGTAGCGTGCCAGCCACTTGGACGACCCGTTATTGTCGTACCCCTTTGGCAGAGTAGTCCTATGGAAGCCATTGGGGATCAGCTTGCGGGGTACGGCGGCAGCGTCGCCTTACTGGCCCGCGCTTCCACACCGGCGGAATCAGGGACCAGAGCGTCCGACGGCGGCGCGGGAACAGGAGTGTTCGACGGCGGCGCCCGGCCGGCTCTTTCGGCCCACCCTTCGGTGGGGCTGGCGGACGCTGTTGCCCTGGTTCATGCTGCCGCCGCGGCTGCTCCCGAAGAACTCGCTATGGCCGGCTACGTCGAGGCCGCCAATTACGCGGGCCTGGTGGAAGAGCTCTCCCGGACTACGGAGTACCTGCAGATCCTGGGAGCCGGCACCGTGGACCGCGCCCGCACCCGGGCAATCGCCGCCGCGGCAACAACCCGGGCCGCCCGGACAGGACGGTCCTGGGTCACCGGCTGGGACCACGGAACCGAAACCCTCACCGAAACCGACGCCGCATGGCCCAACCACACCGCCACCATCGAGGGCACGACCAGGCCTGTTCCGGTGTCGCCGGCTGACGACGGCTGCCGGAACACCGCCGAGTTCCTGCGGATCAGGCTCAGGATCGGCATCACCGAAGCCCGCCGCCGGCTCCGCCTCGCCCACGACGTCCTGCCCGCCACCACCCTCACCGGCGACCGGATACCACCGGCCCGCGAACACCTCGCCGCCGGACTCACCCCCACCATCCCCGACAGTGACACGGAAGCGGCGGATCCCGCACTCTCAGCCGCGGTGGCGGGCCCGGTGGTGTCCTCCCGGGCCGGGACCATCATCAGCCTCACCCTGGACCGGCTCCAACACCACACCACCCCGGAGACCCTGGCCCGGATCGAACAGGACCTCACCCGCACGGCCGCGACCGCAGGCCCGGACTTCCTCGCCCGGGTAGCCCGCCGCTGGGCCGACACCATCGACGCCGACGGCACCGAACCAACAGAAGAAGCCCTCCGCCACACCCAGGGCGCGTTCATCCGCAAACCCCGCCACGGCCTCCACCACCTCGAAAT
Organism: Arthrobacter pascens; assembly: GCF_030815585.1. Classification (NCBI taxonomy): domain Bacteria; kingdom Bacillati; phylum Actinomycetota; class Actinomycetes; order Micrococcales; family Micrococcaceae; genus Arthrobacter; species Arthrobacter pascens. The sequence continues at coordinate 382,238 of NZ_JAUSWY010000001.1, read as the reverse complement.
CTTCGCCACCACCGACCAATACGAACACCTCCTCACCGTCATGAACACCGCCACCAACCCCCGCACCCACACCACACCCACCGGGCAGCAACCCCACACCAGCACCGACGCACCAGCGACAAATACCGGCACTCACGCGAATCAACACATCTGGCAGGACAACGACGTCGACCTGGACCGGCGCACACGCTCCCAAAAACAACTCGATGGCATCATCAGCGCCGTCAAAGCCGGACTCACCACCAACACCCTGCCCACCACCGGCGGCAACCGCCCCCAAATCCTCGCCACCATCAACTACCAGGACCTCCTCCCCCACACCACCCACACCAGCCCGGAAGCAGATCAGGAAACCGGATCACTCACAGACGCTGGACCAGGAAACGGCACCGGTTCCGGGACGGGGAACTTCACCTTCACCGGCCCCGTCGCCGCCACCACCCTGCGCAAACTCGCCTGCGACGCCGACATCATCCCCGCCCTCCTCGGCACCAGCGGCGAAATCCTGGACCTCGGCCGCAAAACCCGCCTCTTCACCCCCACCCAACGCCTCGCCCTGACCGCCCGCGACCAAGGCTGCACCTTCCCCAACTGCACCGTCCCCGCACCCTGGTGCGAAGCCCACCACATCACCTACTGGTCACACGGCGGACCAACCACCCCCAACAACGGCACACTCCTCTGCACACACCACCACCACCTCATCCACAAAGACCAATGGACCATCCAAACCATCCACGGCACCCCCTGCTACATCCCCCCACCCCACATCGACCCCCAACAAAAACCCCAACAAAACCACTACTTCAAACCCCCACCACCACCCCGCGATTAGCAGGCCGAAAGCAAGAATTCCCACGCCCGAAATAACCGGACACCCGCGGGCACCCTGGAAACACGACCCCCGTCGTCTCAGATAACTCCGTCGCCTTAAAAACCTCTGTCCCGGCCGGAACCAAGGTTCCAACCGGGACAGAGGCCGCCACCCGCCGTCGGACGCTAGGTAGCCCGGAGGATGATGAGTCTGGCACTGTTCTCTCCGGCCAGCGTGACCTTCAGGATCGCCGGGCCGGCCGTTCCTGGAAGAACCGATCCGGGAAGAACCACGGCGTCTTCGGCGCCCCAGGCGGGGTACTCCACCGTGGCCGCGGGGTGCTGGCCGAGCCAGGCCGGCAGCTCGATGGACTGCTCCACTTCACCTCCGCGGCGGTGCACGGCAATAGCAAGAGCTGTCTGGCCCAGCCGGGCCCCCTGCGCGATCCAGTTGTCACGCCACGCCGGCAGCCCCAGCGGGAAGGTGGGCAGGCTGGAGGAAATACCGGAACGGAGTTCCTTGTAGGCCGCCACGCCGGCCCGGACCACATCCAGCTGGGCTGGGCCCAGGGTATCGATCCGCCCTGCCAGGTGGACGCGGGACAGCAGCGCACTGATCAGGGAGAATGCCAACTGTTCATCTCCCATTGACCCTTCCACGGACGCCCAGACGCCGGACTGTTCCGGAGTGATGGCGAGCGGCGCCGCCGCCGAAATGGGCGGCGTCTTTACGAAATCCTGTTGGTCGGTCAGCGACTGGATCGGGAACACCGCGCCTGAGGCTCCGTCCGTGCGGGAGCCGCCCGCGGCGCAACCTTCAATGGTCAGGCCAGGATGCCGGTCCATCACGTCGGTAACCCAGCCCAGGAAGGCACGGTTGTGGTCCAGCAGCCCCGCTCCAACAGCACCGTTCAGGTCTGTGCCGGCGCCGATGTCGATGTTGTAGTCCAGCTTGAGGTACGCCAGATCGAAATCATCCATCAGCCGGTCAACCACCCCGTCAAGGTGCGCCCGTGCTGCCGGGTGACGCAGGTCCAACTGGTACCGTCCCCATTCCTTGATCCGTTCCCCGCGGCGGCTGAAGAAAGCCTCGGCTGGAAGTAGCTCGGCGATACGGCTCCGTGCACCCACCACTTCCGGTTCCAGCCACAGGCCCGGCTTCATGCCGGCGTCGCGGATTTTCCCGATCAGGCCGGCCAGGCCGCCGTCGGGGAAACGGTTGATGGACGGCTCCCACTCCCCCACGGAATCCCACCAGCCGCCGTTTTCGTCGTCATACCACCCGGCGTCGATGCAGAAGACCTCCACGCCCAGCGCCGATGCCGCAGCGATCAGCGGCAGCTCCTTTGCCGTTGTGGGGTCCGACATGAGGCAGTTGAGGAAGTCGTTGTAGATGACCGGAAGCTCCACATTGTCGTAGTGCGGCCTGCGGATCCTCCGGCGGTAGGCGGTCAGTTCAGCGGCGACGGCGTCGAGACCACCGGTGGGGACCACGGCCACGGCAGCCGGCAGGGTGGTGAACGTCTCCCCCGGCTCCAGCGTCACTGTCCACTGGTGCTCAGCCGCGGTGGGGCCGGACAGGGTGAGGTAGAGGTCGTTATACCGGTCACCGAGTTCGTAGTGCCAGGCACCGTTGTGCTCCAGCTGCCAGGCAAGCATGCTCCCGGTGGACAGGTCCTCAAGGATGGCCATGGGCAGCTGCTCCGCGGTGGACCAGGCGCCCGTTGACGTTGCGGCGATCCGGTTCTTGGAACCGACCTGGCCGTATTCCACCATTCCGACGTTGTACAGTCCCCGTTCCGCGAGGCTGGCCCGCTGCCAGCGGAACTCGCCGGACCACGGGTTGGCAGCCTGCCAGAGGGCAAGCTGTTCCTCCCAATCCTGGCCGTGGCCCAGCCCCGAAAGGGTGAGGGAGGAGACATATTCAACGCCGACGGCGGAGCTTCCGGCCTGCAGGTCGGTCCAGCACCGAAGCACGGACGAGCCCGCGGCGAGTTCATAGTGAACGGTTGCGCTGACACCGGAAACGGGATCGGTGGCACGCAGGTCCAGCCGGCGGACTCCGTTCGCTTCGGATTCGTGCGCATCGGTCAGCCGCAGCCGCTGGGCAGCGCCTCCGTCCACGTGCCGTTTTCCCGCGGTACCGTGCCGCCCGTCGCCGGCGAGGGCAATCTCCACGATTGGGAGGGACGAACGGCGCAGCTCCTCCAGGTCGCGGAGCTGGGCCTGAACGTGCTGGATGGTGAGCAGCTTGGGGGCGATGTCCTCGCCGTGCAGGAAGTGCAGCTGGACGCAATCGTTGCCCCAGGACAGAACCTCTCCGCCGGCTGCGACTTCGGGAGTCGGCGGCTTGTCCTCAAGCTCGGGGCTAACGTGCGCAAGGGTCATGGAGGCTCCCGGGGAGTATGCGGTCAGGCATCAATGCCGCCCGCTAAACGATGGTGAATTACAGGATAACGTTATCCTGATGTTTTGGCGAGCGCCTGGGTTAGCGGGCTCCAGGCACTGTCAGTGGAGGGGCGGGTGAGCGCGGCGGCACCAGACTCTGCTGGGCGGTTATGTCCGCAAGGGCGGGAATGCCTGGATCAACGCATCCCTCACGGCCAGGACGCTTTCCTTTTCGAGCGCCGAGGAACGGGCAATGGCGACGATTCGGCGCTGCGAGTTGCCCGGCAGTGCCACTGTGGGGGTGTCTGTCGGGCGCAGGCCCATCATGAGTGGCGTCGCGAGCGTAATACCCACGCCGGATTCGGCCAGGGCAATGGAGACTGCCGTATCCGTGACAGTGTGCTGGACTCTCGGCTCAATGCCGCCCTTTGCGCAGGCGAAACGGCACGCCCTGCCGAAGTAGGTCTCAACGGGCGGGAGGATCCAGTCATGGTTATTGGCGTAGTCCACCAGGGCGGCATCGTCACCACCCAGCTCGGCGGCCTCAGGAGGAAGCACCATCAGAAACGGCTCCTGATGCAGCACTTCGGTCACCACCCCTCGCAGAGGCGGTTGTGGCGCGTCGTCGTAGCTCAGGCCCAAGGCGATATCGATCCGGTGGTCGAGAGTCGCCTGGGGCATGATCTCCACGTCCACTTCCATTGCTTGGATGGCCACGTTGGGCGACGTTTTCCGCAGATACTCAATCGCAGGCTGCATGGCGGAGACCGCTGCCGAGCCAAAAACTCCGACCGAGACCACCGTCCGCTGCTCGGATTGGGGCCCGCTGAGGGCGGTTGCTGCCCGTCGCTCGGCTTCGAGGAGGATCCGCGCATGTCGAAGCAGAGTTACCCCTGCGTCGGTAAGGGTGACCCTCCGCCCGTCCCGGGCGAAAATCGGCCGCGACAGCCCCGCCTGCAATGCCGCCATCTGCTGAGAGACTGCCCCCGGGGTGAACCCCAACGCTTCAGCTGCCGAGGTCATCGTGCCCAGGTCCGCGACCACACTGAAGGTTTTCAACTGCTCGAAGGTCCACTTCATATAGCAATACTATACGGATTGTTAAAAATGTATCGATTGACCTAAACGAAGCGTGGTTTGAAGCTTGATCCAAGAGAACGTTGGAGGATCACAATGCTTGTAAAACACGTGGACAATATTGTTCCGTTGGTGAAGACCCCCGGTCGGCCGCTGCCTGCGGCCGGCGACATTGTCATCCTGGGTGGCGGAATCATGGGAACCAGCATTGCGTACCATCTGGCCGAGGCCGGCGTGAAGAACATCGTCCTGATCGAACGGAACGCCCTTGGCTCCGGCTCTTCAGCCAAGCCGCTCGGCGGTGTCCGGGCCACCTTCTCTGATCCCGGAAACATCAGGCTTGGTCAGCGCAGCCTGGAGGCCTTTGAAAGATTCGGCGAGAAGTTCAGGACGGACATCGGCCTCCGACAGGTTGGCTACCTCTTCCTCTGCCGAAACGAGGCAGAGCTTCTGCAGGTCGAGGACAGCACGCATATCCAGAACCATCTGGGTGGTTCCAGCCGGATGGTCACGCCGGACCAAGCGCACCAGATCAATCCTTTCCTGGATCCCCGCGCACTCGTGGCCGCTTCATACTCTCCGCGTGACGGGTTCGCCCAGCCGTCTAAGGTAGTCCAGGCTTACGCCGAAGCGGCCCAGCAGCTCGGCGTAACCATCTGCCAGGACACGGAAATCCTGGATCTCGACGCCGGCGGCGGTGAGGTCCAGGCCGTTCACACCAACCGCGGGACGATCCGGACGCCCACTGTCATCTGTGCGGCCGGGGCCTGGTCAACGAGACTCGGAGCGATGGCGGGCGTCCACCTGCCCATTGAGCCTGTCCGCCGCCAGATCGGCATGACTGCGCAGGGCTCCAAGCCCCTTCCCACGGTTCCGTTCACCCTTGACCTGTCAACCACTCTCTACTTCCACAACTACCTCAACGGGATGCTTCTGGGAATCTCCAACCAGGACCAGGGAACCTGGTTTTTGCCGGGAGTTCGACTACCAGTGGCTGCCGGCCTTCAACCAGGCTGCGGAAATTGTCGCACCCTCCTTGGCCCACCAGGACCTGGAAGTCGGCTGGGCAGGATTGTACGAAAACACACCGGACCACAACGCCATGATCGGGTCTTCGGACACTGTGGAGGGATTCATGTACGCCACCGGATTCTCGGGTCATGGCTTCCTGCAGGGCCCGGCAGTGGGTGAGCTGATCAGGGACATGTACCTTGGCCGGGAATCCTTCATGGATCCGGCGCAGTTCAGCGCCGCAAGGTTCGCCGGAGAACTCTCCCAGGTCCGGGAGGTCCACATCATCTAAGCCGCCCAAGAATCCTGCCATCTGCTCCATCGCCACCGACATAGACAGCACCAGAAGGGACAAGCCCATGCCAACAACAACGAAGCTGCAGCTATGGGAACTGCGGGCCGAATTCGCCCTGCGCCTGGCCTCGCTTTACGGGAACGAGGTTCCGGCCTACAACACCCTCGTCGACGTCTCCCAAGAGGTCAACGAGGACTTCATCCGCAAAAACGGGGAAAATGCCGAGAGGCTCGGGAGCATCCAACGTGTTACCGCCGAACGACATGGCGCCATTCGCGTCGGATCAGCTCGGGAACTCGCCCAGGTGGCCCGCGTTTTCGCAGCCTTCGGGATGTATCCGGTCGGCTTTTACGACCTGCGTGACGCGTCCAAGAGCTCGGTGCCTGTGGTTTCCACGGCATTTCGCCCGATCGATGCCGATGAACTGGCAAAGAACCCCTTCCGGGTGTTCACCTCGATGCTCGCACATGACGACCGGCGGTTCTTCGATGAAGAAACCGAGAAGCAGCTCGAGACCTTCATCGGCGCCCGGATCCTGTTCAGCCAGGAACTCCTCGAACTGGCGGACAAGGCCAGCGCGGAGAAGGAGCTTGTACCGGAAGAGTCCACCCGGCTTCTGGACCTGGCTACGGCGGCCTTCGAACTGTCGCAGGAACCGGTCGATCACGACTGGTACTTCAAGCTGGAGCGCATCTCCGCGGTAGCTGCAGACATCGGCGGCGTCCCCTCGACACACATCAACCACCTCACCCCACGCGTCCTGGACATTGATGATCTCTACGCCCGGATGGAAGCGCGCGGGATTGCCATGATCGATGAGATCCAGGGCCCGCCGAACTGGGAAGGACCCGATGTCCTGCTCCGCCAGACATCCTTCCGTGCCCTCGCCGAGGAACGGAACTTCCGCCACTCCGACGGCGGGGTCCGTCCCGGGTCCCTCCGCGTCCGGTTCGGTGAGGTGGAGCAGCGCGGCATCGCCTTGACCCCGCACGGCAGGGACGTCTACGACCGGCTGGTTGCCGAAGTCGACAACCTGCTGGCCGCATCCCCGGCAGGAACAACAAGGGTGGAGGTAGCCGCGCAGGTCTGGCGCCGGAACCTCCCGGACAATGAGCGGGACCTGGCGCTGACGGGGCTCGCCTACTTCACCTACCGCGTGGCGGATCCAGCCAAGGCACCCACGACGGGATCGGCGTCCCTGCGCCAGCTGGTGGAGGCCGGCGTCCTGGTGCCCGAGCCCATCGTCTACGAAGACTTCCTGCCGCGCTCGGCAGCCGGCATCTTCCAGTCCAACCTCACCGACGACGGCTCACGCGACGATGGGCAGCTGGGAACGCCCTACGACATTGACCGTCTCTCCGAAGTCCTGGGTAGCAGGATCCTCGATCCCAACGAGCTGTACAGCGCGCAGCAAAACGCCTCCGTCAAGGACGCCGAACGCCAACTTTGCATCACCATCACCGACCTCCCCTCCTGATTAGGACCACCCAAGCACCGAAAGAAGGCAATCATGACCACCATTACCTCCTCCATCCCGGCCACCGCCGAAATCACCGAAGAAGTCCGCAAGAGCCTCCAGTCCATCGGCGTTGACCCCGCATCCCTCGACGGGACCCGCGAAACCCGGTCCCCGATTACCGGGGAAGTCATCCTCCGCACCAAGGTCCACAACGACGAGGAAATCGAAACTGCCATTGCGCAGGCCGCCGAGGCCTTCAAGACCTGGCGCAGCGTCCCCGCCCCCGTCCGCGGTGCACTGGTCAAGCGCTGGGGCCAGCTGCTGACCGAACACAAGGAAGATGTCGCAGCCCTGATCACAGCCGAGGTCGGCAAGACCCGCTCCGAGGCCCTCGGCGAAGTCCAGGAAATGATCGACATCGCGGACCTTGCCGTTGGCCAGTCCCGCCAGCTGTACGGCAAGACGATGCCGTCAGAGCGGCCCGGCCACCGCCTGGCCGAAACCTGGCACCCCCTCGGCGTCGTAGGCATCATCTCGGCCTTTAACTTCCCCGTTGCGGTCTACGCCTGGAACACCGCCCTGGCACTGGTCGCCGGCGACACGGTGGTCTGGAAGCCGGCGGACGCCACCCGCCTCTCTGCCCTCGCCGTCGACACGCTGTTGGCGCGAGCTGTCAGTGACGTCGGGGCACCCGAAGGGATCCACCACCTGCTCCTGACGGATCGTGTGGGCGGACAGAAGCTGGTCGAGGACCCGCGCATCGCCCTGGTTTCAGCCACCGGTTCGGTACGCATGGGCCAGGAAATCGCCCCGCTGATCGCCAAGCGCTTCGGCCGTGCCCTGCTGGAGCTCGGCGGCAACAACGGCGCCATCGTTGCGCCATCGGCAGACCTGGACCTTGCGCTTCGCGGCATTGTCTTCGCCGCAGCCGGCACTGCCGGCCAGCGCTGCACCTCCCTTCGCCGGCTCATCGTTCACTCCTCCATCGCCGACACGCTCGTCAGCCGGATCGTAGACGCCTACGGCACCCTGAACATCGGAAGCCCGACCCGGGAAGAAACCCTGGTCGGACCGTTGATCAACGCCGGCAGCTTCAAGGCCCAGCAGGATGCACTGGTCCAGGCCGTGGCCGAAGGCGGCGAGGTGGTCTACGGCGGCAACCGCGTCCTGGCTGAGGACCAGCCCGAGGCCTACTACGTTGAACCTGCCGTCGTGCGCATGCCGGCCCAGACCGCCGTCGTTCACGACGAGACGTTCGCCCCCATCCTCTACGTCATGACCTACGACACCCTGGATGAGGCCATCGAGATCCACAACAGCGTCCCGCAGGGTCTTTCCTCGGCAATCTTCACCCAGGACCAGACCGAGGCCGAGCGTTTCCTCTCTGCCAGTGGCTCGGACTGCGGCATCGCCAACGTCAACATCGGAACCTCCGGAGCTGAAATCGGCGGCGCCTTTGGTGGCGAGAAGGAAACCGGTGGGGGACGCGAATCCGGCTCCGATTCCTGGAAGGCATACATGCGCCAAGCAACCAACACCATCAACTTCTCGGGCGAACTGCCGCTCGCCCAGGGCGTCAAGTTCCTCTAGAAAACCCATCGGCCCGGAACGGACTGAGACCGAAATATGCGGTGGCCGCCTTCGGGGCGGCCGCCGCATATTTTCGTCCCGCAGGGTCCTAAGAAATACCACCAGCCAAAGGAAGACCACCAGCCATGATCACAACCAAAGAACTGGCAGCAGAGCTCGCAGGCAGGATTTTGACAGACCCGGCCGAGCTGGTTCGCTACAGTACGGACGCCTCCCGGGCGGCACCCCAGGGACTGCCGCTCGCTGTCCTCACCGCCCGGAGCACGGAGGATGTGGCAGCCGGGGTCCGCTGGGCGGGGCGAAACAACATCCCCGTTTCCGTCCGTGGCGCCGGCACCGGCCTGGCCGGCGGCGCCGTCGCCTACGCTGAGGGTCTGGTCATTTCGCTTGCAGAAATGGACACCATTCTCAGCATCGATCCCGGCAATCGATTGGCGGAGGTCCAGGCCGGAGTCATCACCGCGGACATCGACGCTGCCGCCGCCGAATTCGGCCTGATGTACGCCCCCGACCCCGCCAGCTACCGCCAGTCAACAATCGGCGGCAACATTGCCACAAACGCCGGCGGGCTCCGCTGCGTGAAGTACGGCGTAACCACCGACAGCGTGGCTGGCCTGGAGGTTGTGCTGGCCGACGGCGAAATCATCCGCACCGGTTCAACAACGCGCAAGAACGTGGTGGGATACGACCTCACCAGCCTTTTTGTCGGCTCTGAAGGAACCCTGGGGATCGTTACCGCCGCGACCGTCAGGCTCGTGCCCCGCCCAGCCGGCAAAGCAGTCACCTTCCGCGCAACATTTCCCTCAGCCTCCTCCGCGGGCAGGGCGGTGACCGCGATCATGAACAGCTCCGTGGTCCCCGAGGTCCTCGAACTGATGGACCGGGCCAGCGTGGAGATCGTTGAAAAGTTCCATCCCACGGGACTGTCCACCGACGGGGCGGCAATACTCGTCGGTCAGTTCATTTCGGTCAGTTCGGAGGAAGACGCTGCGGTGGCTGCATGGCTCTGCAGGGAAGCAGGAGCCACCGATGTGGAACAGGCCGAAGGCGACGTACTCCTTGAAGCACGCCGGGTCTCCGGTAAGGCGCTTGATGCCAGGGGCCTGCGCGCGTCCTGCGACGTCGCCGTTCCAATCGCCCGGCTGGCCGACATGTTCGAGGCGCTGGAGAAAATCAGTGCGGACGAGGGCGTGGCCATACCCACGTTCGCGCATGCCGGCGATGGAAACCTCCACCCTTCCGTCGTCATAACCGATGAGTCGGCCGGGGCGTACGCGGCAGCGGAACGGATCCTGGACCTCATCACAGACAGGGCGCTGAGCCTGGGCGGAACGCTCAGCGGTGAACATGGCGTCGGATCGCTCAAATTCGGGTCACTCACCAAGCAGCTGGATCCTGCCACCCGGGCAGCGCACCAGCGGATCAAGCACGCCTTTGACCCCCAGGGAATCCTCACTCCAGGCCGCGGCGTCTAGCCCTTCCGGCGTCCAGTCCCTCCCGCTGTGTAGTCCCTCCCGGCAGGAACACGAAGCGGCGGTCCCATCAGGGCCCGCCGCTTCGCTGTTGCCACACCGCAGCGGCACAGCACCTTGTGCGTCAACCGCAGGTGCTGTGCCGCCACGGGGCCTACTTGATGAGGCGCGCCTCACCGGTGTCCGCCGCGGAAGCGTCCAGGCCGTTGGCCTTGAGGATTTCCTCGAGCTTTCCGCTTTCCCGCAGCGTCTTCAGGTCGGCGTTCAGGGCCGCCAGCAGTTCGGTATTCTTCTGCGGAACGGGGATGGCGATCTGTGCCGCTTCCTTGGACGCGGCAATGGCCTCATGGGGCTTGATCACGGCGACTTTGAGATCGCCCTTTTTGTTGAACTGGGCTGAACCGTAGCTATCGATTCCGACGTCGATACGGCCGGCAGCAAGGTCCTGGTTCATGTTCAGCGTGGTCGGGTAGACCTTGAGGGAATCTCCGAGGAGCTTCTTCATGTCGTCCACCCACAGGTACCCGTCCACGGTCCCGACGCTCTTGCCCTTGAGTTGCTCGGCGTCATCCAGCCCGTCCTTGGAGATGATGGCCATCTGGTCCGTATAAATCGGGTCGGTGAGGCCCACGATCTCAGCCCGGGAAGCTGTGCGGTACCACGCCGCGATGGACACGTCGGCCCGGCCGGCCTGGACAGTGGGGATGTTCGCTGCAGTGGCAACGGATTTCGCCGAAACTGTCAGGCATTCCATCTCGGCGATGGCGTTCACAATGTCGCCGTCGACACCGGTCACTTTGTTGCCTTCAAGCTTCGAGAACGGGGGCAGGTCGTACAGGACCACTGAGAGTTTGCCTTCGGCAACGGTCGGGAATGTATGGGCAGGCTTGCAGTCCGCGTTCTGGGCGGTGGCGGCGGCGCTGCAGCCGCTCAGGGCCGTGGCCCCGAAGGCGAGCGCTGCAAGGAAGGCGGTTTTCTGGTTCTTCATGGTTTCTCCTTGGGGTGCGTGCTTAGAGGTGACGGGCGAGACGTTTTTCTGCCCTGCTGGTGAGCCAGCTGGCTGGAATGGTGATGGCGGCATACATGAGGCCTGCCAGAACCAGCACGCTGAGGTAGTTGAACGTGGAGGAACCGATCGAATACGCCTGGCTGAGCAGTTCCGGCAACGCCACCGTGTACGCCAGGGATGTGGCCTGGAATATCAGGATGGCGAAGCCAATGAGGGACGGGATCGCCACCCTGAAGCCCTGGGGAATGACGATGAACCGCAGCGTGTCACGCCGGTTCATACCCAGCGCGCCGGCAGCTTCCACCTCGCCCTGGGGGACTGCCTGTAATCCGCCACGCAGGATTTCGCTGGTGTACGCGGCAGTGGTCGTAGCCAACGCGACGACGCTCGCGGCTGTCGACGTCAGCGTCATGCCGCTGGCAGGAAGCCCGAAGTAAAAGATCTGCAGGACCACCAGCGCCGGCGTTCCGCGGCCGATCTCCACAATGCCGATGATGAGGATCCTGACGAATTTTTTCTTGCTGCCCGCACCAATTGCCAGCAGCAGGCCGCCGGGCACACCGATGAGCAGGCTCAGCAGGGCTACCTGGACGCTGACACCCAGGCCGCCCAGCAGCCCGGGCAGGTACGAGGGCCAGTCATTGAGGATATTCATCGTGCTACTCGCTTCCGCAGCCGGGCGTCAAGGGCCCGGGTCACCCAGGCGCAGGGGATGGTCATGATGACGTACACCAGGGCCGCAAGGAAGAACGGACCGAGGGCGTCCGAACTTTGGCGGGACTGGTCGTTGGCGAAGTACACGATTTCGGAAACGCCGATGGTGTAGGCCACTGACGAGTCTTTGATCAGTCCGATGGCGTAGCTCGCCGCGGCCGGAACCGATACACGGAAGACCTGGGGGCCGATGATGAACGTCAGCACCGACTGTCTGCCCATGCCGAGCGCTTCGCCGGCTTCCCACTGGCCCCGGGTAATGGCCGAAAGGCCACCCCGGTAGATCTCGGCCATATAGGCGCAGGAAATCAGTCCCAGGCCGATGATGGCCGAAGTGAGGGGATCCAGCATCGGCAAGGCCGTACCGAGGCCGAAGTAGATGATGAACAGCCAGACGATCGGCGGGATGCCGCGCAGGACTTCGATCAGGGACACGGCAACGAACCTGATCCCTGGAATGTTCGAGCGGCGGCCCAGCGCCAGCGGGATGCCTCCGACGGCGCCGATGGCAAGGGCAGCGACCGTCAGCCCAATGGTCATCGGGACGCCCTGAAGGATGGTCAGGAAAGTATCCATTGGCGTCAGCGCTCCAATACGGCGCGGAGGAATTCGCGGGTGCGCGTCTGGACGGGATTGGTGAAGATCTCTTCCGGGTCGCCTTCTTCCAGGATCGCCCCGTTGGCCATGACCACCAAATGATCGGAGACGTCCCGGGCAAACTGCATTTCGTGGGTCACCACGACCATGGTCATGCCCTCCGCAGCCAGTTCCTTCATCACTGCCAGGACCTCGAGGCCGACCTCAGGGTCCAGGGCTGACGTGGGTTCATCGAAGAGCATGACGCGCGGGTCCAAGGCCAGCGCCCGTGCGATGGCGATACGTTGTTGCTGGCCGCCGGAACAGCGGGACGGGTACTGTTTGGCCTTGTCGGCCAGGCCCACACGCTCCAGCAGTTTCATGGAGCGGACATCGGCTTCCTGGCGTGAGCGTCCCAGGACGCGCTCCTGCGCAAGACTCACGTTGCGCAGGACGTTCAGGTGCGGGAAGAGGTTGAAAGACTGGAAAACCATTCCGACGTTCCGTCGCAGGGCAGCCAGGTCCTTAGCGGTGAAGTTGGTGCTGGCATCGATCTGGCTGCCCTCCACCGTGATACATCCTGTGTCAGGGCGTTCCAGAAGATTGATGCAGCGCAGCAGAGTGCTCTTGCCCGCACCACTGGGACCGATGATGGCCGTCACCTCCCCCTCCCGCACCGACAGCGAGACGTTGTTGATGACCGTGTGATCCCCATATTTCTTGGCTACGGACTCAAGCTGGATGGCCAGTGGTTTTGTCAGGGGCTTCTCATGCATGGATGGCGGCATTGCTGGGTGTGCTCCTACGGGTTGACTCATGGAATACATGGGTGTGGGAAGGCAAGCCCCGGCGGGGCCACGGCTACGGCATCGTCCCCAACAGTCAATGACCTAAAGTTGCCCGGCTTGTCTGCTTGACTATGCCCGAGGACAGAAGGCCACGGAAGCGTTTCAGAATGACCAGTGTTGACCCTGGCATAAGGAAATCTTGCGCTGCATCGAGATTTTAATCACGGTGTGTGGCTATACGCGAAAACAGTTAATCAGGGGCAGCACCGAATCTTTGCGCCTCGAGCCTCAATACGGTTAGCTGGCCTTATGCTGAATCCGTTGCATCTGAGAACCCTGATCGCTGTGCTGCGCACCGGGTCGTTTGCCGAAGCTGCCCGCCGGCTCGGGTACACGGGATCGGCCGTTTCCCAGCAGATGGCCAGCCTGGAACGGGCAGCGAAAGTCTCGCTGTTCGAACGGGACGCCCACGGCATCAGGCCGACACCCACCGCCGACTTCCTGGCCCAGCGGGCGCAGGAGGTCCTGGCCGCGTTCGGAGAGTTTGAGGACGAGGTGCAGGCAATGTCCGAAGGAAGCGTGGGGAGGGTCAGGCTGGGCAGTTTTCCCACGGCGAGCCAACAATTGCTGCCGTTGGCCCTGTCTGTCTTCGTGCAGTCCCATGAAAATGTGGAGATCGAACTTGATGAGGGAGAACCGGAAAAGCTGGTCCCCCTGTTGATTGACCGGGATCTGGATCTCGCCTTGGTCTATCACTACGATCTTGTGCCCCACGCCTGGCCCAAGGCCCTGCGCTCCACAAAGCTGCTCAGTGAAGAGCTGGTGCTTCTTCTGCCTGCCGGCCACAGCATGGCGGGATCTGATATTTCCCTCGCAGAGCTGAAATCCGAAACCTGGGTTTCCACCGGGATAAGGACCTCAGGGGCACGCTCACTGCGACGGGCATGCGCCGCCGAGGGGTTCGAGCCCGTTGTAAAGTTCCGCAGTGACGATTACGACGTGATCCGTGGATTCGTCCGGTCCGGACTGGGGATCGGGGTCATTCCCGCGCTGGCCCACGTGGGCAGCGATGGCATTGCCACTGCCACTGTGCGGGACCTTGCGGTCCGGCGGCACGTTGTGGCCCTCTATCCCCCAACCAGTGTCAACCCCGCCGTCCAGGGGGCCATCAGCGCGCTGAAGGGTTCTTCAGCCGCTGCGGCGGACCGGATGGAACATGTGTCCGTCGGCTGAAACTGGGCTGATTTTCCTCATGCCCCAGCCTGACCTTCAGGGCAAGGATTGCTTATGCCAGCTGGACCAACTGTGGCACTCGGAGGCTGGCGCCCGTGTAGATACGGGCTGCAAGCTGGTTAGTAATTACTAATGCTTCCGGAAAAGAGATGGATCTAAAGTGACTGACAGCGTATTTGGCCTGATCGACGAGTGGGGTCCGGAAAAGATAGTTGTTGTGTCGGACCGCAGGACGGGCATGCGCGGAGTCCTGGTCCTGGACAACACAGCCCGGGGAACGGGCAAGGGCGGGACCAGGATGAGCCCCACGCTTACGGTGCAGGAAGTGGCACGCCTCGCGCGGACAATGACATGGAAGTGGGCGGCTGTCGATCTGTTCCACGGCGGTGCCAAGGCCGGCATTCTGGGCGATCCCAATAGCCCGGACAAGGAGGCGATATTGCGTGCCTTTGCCCGGACGCTGTCGAACGAGGTCCCGGCTGAGTACGTCTTCGGACTCGACATGGGACTCTCCGAGGAGGACGCGGCGATATTCCTTGACGAACTTGGGGATCGCGGAGCCTCTACTGGACTTCCCCGGGCCCTGGGCGGCCTGCCCTACGATCAACTGGGCGTGACCGGGTACGGCGTAGCTGAAGCCGTGGACGCCGCAGCCCAGAGCCGGAATATCACCCTGAAGGGATCCCGCGTGGCGATCCAGGGATTCGGTGCGGTGGGCCAGGCCGCAGCAACCCGTCTGGTGGAACTGGGGGCGGTGGTGGTTGCTGTCTCGACGGCTGTCGGTGCGGTCCACGACCCTGACGGTCTTGATGTGGATAGGCTCGTCAGGCTCCGGGCCGGAGCCGGGGACGCCTGTGTGAACCACTACGGTACGGTGCTGCCGGCAGAGTTCGCCCTGACCGTGGACGCGGACATCCTGGTCCCCGCCGCGCGGGAAGACACCGTCACGGACGTCATCGCGGCCTCCACCAACGTCAAACTTGTGGTTGAGGGCGCGAACCTTCCAACATCCATCAGTTCCCGTGGCATCCTTCACGAACGTGGCATCGCCGTCGTCCCGGATTTCATTGCCAATGCCGGCGGCATCGTGGCCGCCGCGCACTCCATGGCCGCCCGGTACTCGCCTTTCGTGGTGGAGCCCGCCGACATCTTCGCCATGATCTCCACGAAGCTGCGCGCCAACACGATCGCTGTGCTGGACGAGAGCGCCAAAGCCGGCCTGACCCCCCATGAAGCCGCCTACGCCCTGGCGAAAAACCGCGTCCTGGAAGCCATGCGGCTGCGCCGCCAGACGCCAAAGGCAGCCACCGAAGCGATCGACGTGTTGGTATAGGACATGACTCAACCAGCCCCCATCTTCATCAGCGGATCCGACCTCGGGAAGACGGTCACCATCCCCGACGCAGTCAGGGAGCTGGAAAACTTCCTGCTGGACGGTTTCGATCCCGAGCATGATGGTCTACGCACGAGACTGGCCACCAGCAGGGGACAACTGCTGCAGATGCCGTCCACCTCCAGCCACTACGCCGGAACGAAGGTCCTTACGATCAGCCCTGACAATGCATCCGCCGGGCTCCCCGTGGTTCAGGGCCTGTACGCGCTCTTCGGCGGCTCCGACCAACGGCCCTTGGCAGTAATTGACGGCACGGCACTGACAAACCTCCGCACGCCGGCTGTGTCTGCCTTGGGCGCTTTGCGGCTCTCCTCGCCGTGCCCCAAGAGTCTCCTGGTCTTCGGCACCGGACCGCAGGCATGGGAGCACATCAAGGCTTTTGACAGCGTCTTTGCGCTAACCAGCATCGGAGTTGTGGGGCGGAATGCAGCCGCCTCGAGGGCTCTGGCCGAACGTGCCTCTCAAATCGGGCTGAACGCCCATGTTTCAAGCGCGGACAAGGTGGCTGATGCCGAGCTGATCATCTGCTGTACCGGTTCAGCCGAGCCGCTCTTTGACGGTTCGAGGGTGAAGGACACGGCGGTCGTCGTCGCCATGGGTTCACATGAACCGGGAAGGCGTGAACTGGATGACGCCCTGATGTCCCGTGCAGGCATCTACGTCGAATCCCTCCGGAGTTCCCTCAACGAGGCCGGCGACATCATCCAGGCATTGACCTCCGGCGCCATTGCCGGGCCGGAGAGTCTCAACACCCTGGCGGATATGATGTCCGGTCGTATCCACGCCCGGGAGGACCGGCCCGCGGTGTTCAAGACGACAGGCATGCCGTGGGAGGATCTCGCCATCGCTGCCGCAGCCTATGAAGCGTGCTCCCCGGAAATCAGCGAGCCTGCCCTGACGTGGAATGTTCGGCCATGACCGAAGCCTCGGGCCAGGACTCTCCCGCAAAGAGAGGACGACGGCGGGAGCACCCGTCGTCGTCCTCTGGCCTTTTGCGTCGCGGGACTACCGCGTGCTTACGATGGAGACACTGCTTAGGTTTTCGATGGCGCCCAACACGCGGTTAGTCACCTCGTCGATCCCTCCAATGCCGTCAACCTTGGTCAGTATGCCCCGCCCGGCATACTTGGCCACAACGGCCTCGGTCTGCTCGTGGTACAGGTCCAGCCGGTGCTGGATGACGGCCTCGGTGTCGTCGCTCCGGCCGGTTTCCTTGGCACGGCCCAGAAGGCGTGCAACGAGTTCCTCGTCGTCAGCAGTCAGCTGCAGGACCACGTCAAGCTTCTGCTCACCGTTGGCAAGGATCGCGTCAAGGTAGTCCACCTGCGCCGTAGTCCGGGGGTAGCCGTCCAGCAGGAAGCCGTCCTCGACGTCGGGCTCGCTGAGCCGGTCCCGCACCATTTTGTTGGTGACAGTGTCCGGAACGAAGTCACCGTCGTCCATGTACTTCCTGGCTTCGATGCCAAGCGGCGTCTCACCCTTGACGTTGGCGCGGAAGATGTCACCGGTGGAGATCGCAACAACGCCGAGGCGCTCCGAAATGCGTTCCGCCTGCGTTCCCTTGCCGGAACCGGGAGGTCCAATAATCAACATTCTCGTCATTCATTTATCCTTTCGTGATGCCGTTGCCTGACAGGAGAGTACGACGGCGGGAAGTCCCGCCGTCGTACACTGGCCCTTTTGTGCTGCTGCCGGTAGCTCTGGTGCAGTAGGCGGTCAGGTCCGGGCGTGCTCGGCGAGGTTCAGGCTCTAGAAGAAGCCGAGCTTATTTTCGGAGTGGCTGACCAGGAGGTTCTTGGTCTGCTGGTAGTGGTCCAGCATCATGGAGTGGTTCTCACGGCCGATGCCCGAGGACTTGTAGCCGCCGAACGCGGCACCGGCCGGGTAGGCGTGGTAGTTGTTGACCCAGACGCGGCCGGCCTGGATTTCGCGGCCGGCGCGGTAAGCCACGTTCCCGTTGCGGGACCAGACGCCGGCACCAAGGCCGTACAGGGTGTCGTTGGCGATGCTGATGGCGTCGTTGTAGTCCGTAAAGCGTGCCACGGAGAGCACGGGGCCGAAGATTTCCTCCTGGAAGATCCGCATCTTGTTGTTGCCCTCGAAGATGGTGGGCTGGACGTAGAAGCCGCCGGCCAGATCGCCGTCGAGCTCCGTCTGTGCACCGCCGGCCAGGATCTTGGCGCCCTCGTCGAGCCCGATATCGATGTAGGAGAGGATCTTCTCCATCTGGCCTACCGACGCCTGGGCGCCGATCTGGGTGTTGGTGTCCAGTGGGTTGCCCTGGATGATTTTCTGCGTCCGGGCGACGGCGTCGGCCATGAAGGAATCGTAGATGCCATCCTGGACCAGGGCGCGGGACGGGCTGCTGCAGACTTCGCCCTGGTTGAAGGCATACAGGGTGAAGCCTTCAAGGGCCTTGTCGTAGAAGGCGTCGCTGGAGTCGGCAACGTCGTTGAAGAAGATGTTGGGGCTCTTGCCGCCCAGTTCCAGGGTGACCGGAATCAGGTTCTGGCTGGCGTACTGGCTGATCAGCCGTCCCGTGGATGTTTCGCCGGTGAAGGCGATCTTCCGGATCCGGGGGCTGGACGCCAGCGGCTTGCCAACCTCTGTGCCGAAGCCGTTGACGATGTTCAGCAGGCCCGCCGGGAGCAGGTCCGCGATGAGTTCGGCCAGGACCAGGATGGAGGCCGGCGTATTGGACGCCGGCTTGAGGACCACGGCGTTGCCTGCGGCGAGCGCCGGGGCCAGCTTCCAGACGGCCATCAGGATGGGGAAGTTCCACGGGATGATCTGTCCGACCACGCCGAGCGGTTCGTGGAAGTGGTAGGCCGTCGTGTCGTCGTCGAGCTGGGACAGCCGGCCTTCCTGGGCGCGGATAGCGCTGGCGAAGTAGCGGAAGTGGTCCGCGGCGAGCGGGATGTCCGCGTTGAGAGTTTCACGGATGGGTTTGCCGTTGTCCCAGGTTTCGGCCACGGCCAGCATCTCGAGGTTGGCGTCGATCCGATCCGCGATCCTGTTCAGCACGGCGGCGCGCTCCGTGGCCGAGGCCTTGCCCCACGCTGGGGCGGCCTTGTGGGCGGCATCCAGTGCCAGCTCAACATCAGCAGCGGCACCGCGGGCCACCTCGGTGAACTGCTTGCCGTTCACTGGGGAGACGTTCTCGATGTATTGGCCGGTGGTAGGAGCCACCCACTCGCCGCCGATCCAGTTCTCGTAGCGGTCCTTGAACTGGACCTTGGATCCTTCTTGGCCGGGCTGTACATAAACAGTCATGGTTACTCCTCTGGATGACAGACGTCTTCGTCCTGGCTCCCATGCTAGGGATTCAGAGGTTGCGACCAGGCTGCAACGGCGTCAGCGCCCGGACTTCACCCTCGTCATGCCATCTTCTCCAGCAGCCCGGAGGCAAAATGGGCTACACACTGGCGGCCTATGCCTTTGCGGCGATGAAGTCACGATCCTCCTTGGACAGCACCATCTGTCCGTGCCTGTCACGCTCGATGGTTCCGCCCGCCGCGATACTGATCTTCGCCGATACTGTTCGCGGCAGGATCTGGCATCCTGGATTTTCCGCCAGCCATCTCTGTGTCGTGGCATCGAGCCTGTCCCACAGCTCACTGATGCACATCTGAATCACTGCCACCTTCCCCCGAGGCTTCACATGGACGACCGGACACCCTCCGGACCCACATCATGCCCAGAATACGCCCGGTCAGCGTAGAACGACAGAGTCCGCGGCGACGACACCGGACCCGTGAGAAGCCCGGCGAAGACCCACCGCGGCGGTGTCCCCAAGCTGCTCCCGATTTTTTTCAGTGCTCTGGACATACACGGCCCCGAGCCGTAAATTCATTAGCAGTCCCAGTGACAGCCCGTCAGGGCGGGACTTCTTCCGGCCGAGTGCACGGCCGCCAAGAAACGCCGCTGTAGACGCATGGCGGCACATAATGTACCCGCGGAAATGAGCCCGTCATGGCCACCTCCCACTTTGAACGATTCCTCAACGAAGCCACTGTTCCGGACCCGGACACCGACTGCCCGCTTCAGCCCGATTGCCTTTACGGACTATACGTCAGCTGGTGCATCCTGGACCGCGTTGATCCCAAACCAGACGACGCGTTCCGCGCCGCCATGAGACGAAACGGAATCGACATCCAGGACAGCCGGCTCCGGATGAACGGCCCCGCAGCAGCGGACTACATCCTGGCCAGCTACCCCTCGGCTGCCTGACATGTCCATCAGCTCAGACGCCTACGCCCCTGGCGAATCCAATCAGTGCAATGTGCTCGTCTTCGGAGGGCAGTACATGCACTGCGGACAACCGATGGAAAAGAGCGGGACAGAACTTCGGCACCTCCAGGGACCCCGGTCAACAGAGAATGTCCAGTATTGGGCCCTGGACGTCTACCTCTCCACCCGCGTCCTCAGGTGTATCTGCGGCTTCCAAATCGAAGTACCCGAACAGGACGAAGGCTGACGCGACGCCGTCAATTGTCCTTCCGCCGGCAACCCGCGCCGGCGGGCTACCGCTTCCGCTGCCACCTGCGGATCCATAGGACTTCGATGGCCGCATCGAGGAGGTAGATCCTGCTGATCCGCCCCTTGGCCACGTACGTCAGGTCGATGGCGGCCAGCGTGGCTGCTGTTCCGATCCCAAGGCGCTTGGCGAAAGCTACACTTTGGGTATCGTCCGGGGTGAGCAACTGGACCACACCAATGGTGACCAGGAGCCCAGAGACCGTGCGGACCAGCCATTTGTCTGTCTTGGGTCCGGTTACGGCCTCAAAGCTGCGCATATGGACCAGCGGCCAGACCCCGCTCACAACGTTGAAGCTGCCCTGAAGCCTGGATACTGTCAGCGCCGCCACGGCTACTCCTAGATCGTCTTCTGCTGTTGTTTCGCCACGGATTGTCCGGCAAACACCGTGTCTATGATCAGCACACGGGCCCCGGCATGCGCAAGGGGACGACGGCGGGAGGTACCGCCGTCGTCCCCTTCGCTTTCGTCCGGTTTCCGGCCAGTGATGGTCCAGTGGGGCCGTCAGGCGCGTGCGTGCTCGGAAAGGATGGCATCGATCTGGCCGACGGCCTCCTTCATGCCCTCTTCCATGCCCATGTCGACCATCTTCTCCATCTGCTCCTCGGATTCGAAGGACGAGTTGATGGTCATCCGGGTTCGGCCGCCGTTCTCCTCGAGGGTGACGGTCGCATGGGTGGTCCCCATGGCCTCGACGGGAGCGCCGTTGTCATCGGCGAAACCGTCGTCGAACTCCAGGCTGTTCGGGGCCTGGATGGCCGTGAAGCGCCACCAGCCCGCGGCCTTTTCGCCCTCGGGGCCGGTCATGTAGTACGCGGCCTTCCCGCCCGGCTGGAAGTCGAAGTCCTCGAAAGTGGCAGGCCAGGTGGGCGGTCCCCACCAGCGCTCAAGCTGGCGAGGGTCTTCCCAGATCTGCCAGACCCGCTCGACGCCGGCATCAAACTCGGCGACAAGGGTGAAGCTCAATGCCTCGAGATTCTTGGTGGAACTGATAACTGTCATTGCAGAACCCTTCCTATCCTTCAGCCAGAATGTCCGCGATCCGCCCGACTCGTTGCCGCCAGATCGCCTCATACTCATCGAGCAGTCGCCGGGCTTTCTGCAGGCCTTCATGATTGCCCCGCACGATCTGCTCCCTTCCGCGCTTTTCCTTGGTAACCAAGGACGCGCGTTCCAACACCGCCACATGCTTCTGCACTGCAGCGAAACTCATGGCGTAGAGGGCAGCAAGGCCGGACACCGAATATTCAGCCACCGTAACCCGGCGGACAATATCCCGGCGGGTAGCATCAGCGAACGCCTGGAAGAGGCGGTCGACGTCGGCATCACTCATTAGATCTACAACCATTTGGTTGTAGGATATGCCGGTGAAGGAGGAGTGTCAATGGGGCCGCGTAGGCTGCAAAGATTCTTGACGGCGCGCTGGCACGGGTCATTTACGAGGGCGCCGTAGAGCCGGTTGAAGCTAGACGGCCGGACGTGGAGGTTGGTGCAGGCCGAAGGCTGAACCCTGATCATCCTTGCAAAGCTTGAACCTGCCGTACTCCGCAGCACCATCCTCGCCCGCAAGGTCCGCATCATCGACTGAGCCACCCAGTTCCCGCACCCGGTCCAACGCAGCGTCCATGTCGTCCACTCGGAAGAATATATAGGGCACGGCACCGGGGTCTCCGCCGTGCACGCCGCCGGGGATCCCTGGGGTCCCGATGGTAAACCCCTCTTGGGAGGGTCCGGGAGCGAACTCCCAGCCGAAGAGCGCGCCGTAGAACGCCATACCACGCTGGGCGTCTTCTACGCCGATTTCAAAAAACACTGGCTCACCGGACATGGTTCCTCCTGGTCTCTGGGAGAGCACGAACCCACGGTAGGACCGAAACGCCAAGGCGCACAACCGTGCGGCGTTAAGAGGACGACGGCGGGAGGTCCCGCCGTCGCCCTCCTGCGTTACTGTCCTACGCCGAGGCAGGCACCGGCACCTTCAGCGGTTCGATCTTGCCCATAATGAACAGATAGTTCGCGGCACCCAACAGCGAAACGACTCCGATGACGGCGAGCGGCGCCACGAAGGAACCCGTCAGATCCACCAGCACGCCGATCAGGATCGGCGTGAAAATGCCGGCCAGGTTGGAAGCGAAGTTCTGGAGGCCGCCAATGGACCCGACGTGCCGGGAACTCGGGGCAACATCCGCGGGCAGTGACCAGATGCCGGTGGCGGCGACAGTGAGGCTGGAGTAAGCTACCGACAGCAACGCCAGGGCCATCCACGCCTCGGGCACCAGGGCAGCGAACATGATGACCGAACCGCCGGTCAGTCCGCCGGCGATGGCGGTCTTGCGGACGCGGGTTATCGAGACTCCGCGCTGTACGGCACGGTCGGCGACGTAGCCGGCCAGCCACCCGAATCCCACCGCACAAATGCCTGGGATGGCACCGAAGAAGCCGAATTTGAGCAGGTCGAATCCGCGCTCCTTCACCAGGTAGCTCGGGAAGAAGGTGATGAAGAAGTAGATGGCGCTGTTCAGGCAGAAGAATCCGAACATCATGCTGAGGATGGTGCGGTATTTGAAGAGTGCCCGCCATGGGAGCTTCGCAGCTCCTGCATCGTCGCTGGACGCGCTCCGGGCGCCGCCCTCCTGGATGTAAGCCACTTCGGCAGCGTTGGCCGTCGGGTGTTCTTCGGGGCTGCGGTACACCTTCCACCACACGGCGGCCCAGATAAGGCCGGCTACGCCGATGATGATGAAGACCGCATGCCACGAGGTGACCGCGACAATCAGCGTGACGATGGGCAGCGCGATGACCGCACCCACCCGGGATCCGGAATCCCAGATGCTGGTGGCAAAGGCCCGCTCGCGGACCGGGAACCAGGTGGCCACCACTTTGGCTGCGGTACTCGGGGCCGGGCTTTCACCGACACCGAGCAGGAACCTGGCAGCGAACAGCGACCAGAAGCCCTGAGCCGCGGCCGTCACCATGGTGAAGACGGACCACCACACGGCCGCCAGCGAGAAGGACCTTCGCGGCCCGACCTTGTCGACATACCAGCCGGCGGCCAGCTGGCAGAAATCGTACGCCCAGAAGAATGCGGCAAAGATGAGTCCCTGCTGGGTGGCGGTGAGTTCAAAGTCCTTGCCCATGAAGGGCAGGGCCACACTGAGGCTGGAACGGTCCAGATAATTGATACTGAGCCCGATGAAAGCGAGCCAGATGATCAGCCAGCGTTTGCGGGTCATGGCGCGGGGGGCCTTGGCGGACGGTTTGGGGGCGAGCCTACTGCCTAGAGCAGTCATACAGTCTCCTTTGACGTAAACGTGGCTTCGGGTGCTTGCGCACCGGGAACAGGAAGACGCCGGGGACCCGACGCCAAAATCATATAGGAATCTGATCAATCATATATACATTGTGATCCAGGACAAGCCCCCGTCCAAGAAAACTTCCAGACCGGCCCGGAACGCAGGGTGTGGCTTATGATTCCCACAACGACTCCCACCACCAAACGCAAAGAGGTCTCCGCGTGCCCCCTCGTCAATCGTCCGATCCATCCAGAGGCAAGGCCGCCATGAGTGATGTCTACTCGGCCATGCGCGACTCCATCGTAAAAGGCGAAATTGAACCCGGCACGCGGATCAACATCGATGCGGTTTCGCGCAGCCTGGGTGTCTCCCAGACGCCGGTCCGGGAAGTGCTCCAGCGCCTGGAAGGCGACAACCTGGTGGTTTACACCCCCGGACGCGGCTACAGCACCACCCCCCTGCTTGATCTGGACGAGCTCCGCTCACTGTTTGAGTTCCGGCTCCTCGTGGAGCCCTGGGCGGCGCGGTCTGCGGCGGTGGACCGCCTCGCCAACCCTGCCGTCGCCCTGGAAAGGGAGCTGTCCGCCTTCCAGGAGACCATGCAGGCCAGCAGCGATCTGCGGCAGGACCTGGTGGCCCACGACACCCGGTTCCACGACACCATCCTGGCGGCAGCGGGCAACCCGGTGGTGCGGCACGCCTTCGCCCAGACCCACTGCCACCTGCACACCTTCCGCCTCTACGCTGCCGACGTGGACGGCGCCAACACGGTGGCCGAGCACTCCGCCGTACGGGAGGCCATCAGGGCCTGCCTGCCCGACCGCGCCGAAGAAGCCATGGCCCAGCACATCAGGAATTCGTTCACCCGCTTCGCGCAGGCTTTCGAAGGCAAGGTGGACTTGGCACCGCTGGAGGACGGCGGACCGCCCAGGACGCGGATCGTCAGCTGAATCCGGAAGTCCTCAGCTGAATCCCACGCGAAGCCCCGGCCGGCAGGCCGGGGCTTCGCTTTGTCCTGCGGAGATTTTTGCCGTCCGGACATTTCTTGCGCTCCTAACCCTTGATCTGTAGTGCAATTCCTATATGATTATCAGAATTTATATAGGAATCGTGTCCCGCTCATCACCCAGACCTGAGAGAAGATCTCCATGCCTTCCATCATCTCCATCCATACCCAGGACGTACGCTTCCCCACGTCCCTGGAACTCGACGGCTCCGACGCGGTCAACGTTGACCCCGACTACTCCGCCGCCTACGTGGTCATCCGCACCGATGCGGGCGACGAAGGCCACGGCTTTGTGTTCAGCTGCGGACGCGGCAACGAAATCCTCACGCACGCAATCGACGCCTACGCCCGCCTGCTCCTCGGCCGGGACATCGAAGAGCTCATTTACGACCTCGGCGGCGCATCCAAGCGACTGATCCACGATTCCCAGCTGCGCTGGCTCGGACCGGAAAAGGGCGTCACCCAAATGGCCTGCGGTGCGCTCGTCAGCGCACTCTGGGACATCCGTGCCCGGCGCGAAAACAAGCCCCTGTGGCTCCTGCTCAGTGAGATGCCCGCCGAGGAAATTGTCGATGTCGTCGATTTCACCCACATCCGCGACGCCCTCAGCCCCCAGCAGGCGCTGGACATACTCCGGGCAGGCGAGGACGGAAAGGCAGTCCGGATCGCTGCCCTGAGGGCGGACGGCTACCCCGCTTACACCACGTCCCCGGGATGGCTCGGCTACAGCGACGAGAAGCTGGTCAGGCTGAGCAAGGAGGCCGCCGCCGACGGCTTCTCCATGGTCAAGCTGAAGGTGGGCGGCGACATCAATGATGACCGCCGCCGCATGGCCCTGGCCCGGCAAGCTGTGGGCGATCTCCCCATCGCCATCGACGCCAACCAGCGGTGGGAAGTGTCCGAGGCGATCGAATGGGTCAACGAGCTCGCGGAATTCAACCCCTACTGGATTGAGGAGCCCACCAGCACGGATGACATCCTGGGCCACGCCCTCATCCGGAAGGGCGTTTCGCCTGTGCGCGTCGCCACCGGCGAGGCCGTCGCGAGCCGCATCGTGTTCAAGCAGCTATTGCAGTCCGGCGCCATCGACGTTCTTCAGCTGGATTCCACGCGTGTAGGCGGCGTGAACGAGAACATCGCCAACCTCCTGCTCGCCGCCCGCTTCGACGTACCAGTGTGCCCGCACGCCGGCGGAGTGGGGCTGTGTGAACTCGTCCAGCACTTCTCGTTCTTCGACTACGCGGCTATCAGCCGAAGCCAGGACGGACGCATGATCGAATACGTGGACCACCTGCATGAGCACTTTGCCGAGCCGGTCCGGATTGTCAACGGCCGCTACGCTGCACCGCAGTTGCCGGGCACCGGCGCCGAAATGTTCAGCGCCTCCCGGTTACGCTGGGAGTTCCCCGCCGGAGCAGGCTGGGTTGAAGTGGGCAGCCGCGCCGCAGTGACGGGTGCCTCCTTGACCACCACTGGCAGGCTCCGATGAGAACCGACGTCGCAGACCTGATCTTCACCGTCCAGGCCGCCCAGGCAGCCTTCGAAAAGGCCCGCGCGGCCGATCCCTTCACGCGCGCATCCTGGCTGGACGCCGTGGCCGTCAGTCTGGACGACGACGCGGACGGGCTGGTAACTCTGGCCGCCCAGGAAACACACCTGGGCGAGGCGCGGCTCCGGGGCGAACTGAAACGCACCACCTTCCAGCTCAGGCTCTTCGCGGCGGAAATCCGACAGGGTGAGCACTTCGACGCCACTATCGACCACGCAGACCCGGACTGGGGCATGGGGCCGCGGCCGGACCTGCGCCGGTACAACGTGCCGATCGGCGTCGTGGGGGTCTTCGGGGCGTCCAACTTCCCCTTTGCCTTCAGCGTGATGGGCGGCGACAGCGCCTCAGCGCTGGCCGCCGGCTGCGCCGTCGTCCACAAGGCACACGACGGTCACCTCAACCTCGCGCTTCGCACCGCCGCAACCGTTGCAGCGGCACTCAACGACACCGGCGCACCGTCCGGCCTCTTCTCGCTGGTCACCGGCCGCCCGGCGGCGGAGGCCCTGGTGGACCATCCACTGGTCAAAGCCATCGGCTTCACGGGCTCGACGGCGGGGGGACGGGCGCTGTTCAACCGTGCCGCAGCCCGGCCGGAACCCATTCCCTTCTTCGGCGAGCTCGGCGGCATCAACGCGGTCTTCGTCACCGAGAACGCCTGGGCGTCCCGGCGCGACGAGATCCTCGCCGGATACGCCGGTTCGTTCACCATGGGAATGGGCCAGTTCTGTACCAAACCGGGCCTGATCTTCCTCCCTGGCGGACAGTCGGACAAGGTCCGTGCGGCGCTCAGCGGCGCTCTGGCGGATTTCCCCGCTGCCCCGTTGCTCAGCGAGCGGCTGCACGAGGGGTATGCGGACGCCGTGCGCAAGCTCCGGGACACGGCCGGCGTGCAGGTGCTGGTGGACGGCGGTTTCGCCGCGACGCCGTCGCCCACCGTGCTGCAGACGACGGCAGCCGCGGTGCGCAACGCTCCATCGATCCTCCGGCAGGAAATGTTCGGGCCGGCCAGCCTGGTTGTCGAGTACGGGGACGAATCGGAACTCCCGGCACTCGCGGAACTTCTTGAGGGACAGCTCACTGCCACCCTCCAGTCGGAGCCGGATGACGATGTGTCCGGCCTCGCTGCGGGGCTGGCGGACATCAGCGGCCGGGTGCTTTGGAACGGCTGGCCCACGGGAGTCACGGTCAGCTACGCCCAGCACCACGGCGGGCCCTACCCCGCCACCACATCGGCCACCACGTCGGTGGGAACGGCCGCAATCCGCCGCTTCCTCCGGCCTGTGGCCTACCAGTCGTTCCCGGAAGGGCGGCTGCCCGAACCCTTGCAGGACGCCAACCCCTGGAACGTACCGCAGCGCGTGGATGGCGCGTGGAGCAGGCCCACCGGGCCCAATAGGCCCATCAACTCGGAGCGGCTGCCTGATTGGGAGGTTCAGCGATGAACGCACCACTGAACACCGGCGGAGCATCGGTGCTTCCGGACGACGCAGCCCGGGCTCTCCTGATCGGCCGCATCTGGGACGTGGAAACCTCAGGCCCGCGTGTGGTCGCGGTACAGGAGGACAGTGTGTTCGACCTCCACAATCTGGCCGGGACGGTCTCCGAACTCCTTGAACGCCCTGACCTTGTGGCGGACATCCGGGCAGCAATGACCTCGCCGCGGTGGGAGACCTCCGAGGTAGTCGAGGCGTCCCTGACGCAGGACCCTGCACGTCCGCACCTGCTGGCTCCGGTGGACCTCCAGGTCATCAAGGCCTGTGGTGTGACGTTCGTGGACAGCATGATCGAGCGGGTCATCGAGGAGCGCTGCGGCGGGGACGCCGGCCGCGCGGCGGCGGTGCGGGAGCTGGTGGGCACGGCCCTCGGCGGCAGCATCGGCGCCATCCGCCCCGGCTCCCCGGCGGCTGCCGAAGCCAAGAAAGTGCTGAGCGCCGAGGGCCTCTGGTCTCAATACCTGGAAGTCGGGATCGGGCCGGACCCGGAGGTCTTCACGAAGGCCCCGGTGCTCTCCTCTGTCGGGTTGGGCGCCGGAATCGGCATCCCGTCCTTCTCCTCCTGGAACAATCCGGAGCCGGAGCTGGTGCTTATTGCCACCTCGGAAGGGACAGTTGTGGGCGCCACGCTGGGCAACGACGTGAACCTTCGCGACGTGGAGGGACGGAGCGCCCTGCTGCTGGGAAAGGCGAAGGACAACAACGCGTCCAGCGCTATGGGTCCCCTGATCCGGTTGTTCGACGGCGGGTTCACCCTGGAAACGCTGCGCAACGAAGAGATCCTGCTGAGCGTGGAAGGCGGGGACGGCTATCGCCTGGAGGGCAGCAATTCCGTGGCCAGGATCAGCCGGCCGTTCGAAGAGCTGGTGGCGGCAACGTTCGGCAAGCATCACCAGTATCCGGACGGGTTCGCACTGTTCACAGGCACCCTCTTCGCACCGACCCAGGACAGGGACGAGCCGGGGCAGGGATTCACCCACCACCTGGGCGACGTTGTGACCATCCGCAGCAGCCATCTTGGAGCCCTCATCAATCGGGTGGGCCGTGCGGAAGAGCTGCCGGAATGGTCTTTTGGGCTGCGGCAGCTGTTCGGCTATCTGCATGACCAGCGCCTGCTCCAGGAGTCCGCCTCCACGGGTCGGTAGAGTCACGCGACAGGCGGCCGAGGAAGGCCGGACCTGAAAGGACGACGGCGGGAGCTCCCGCCGTCGTCCTCTTGCGTGATGCGAGACCCGCGGTAAGCGAAGGTGACCAGCTGGGCGCGGTCCAAGCGGTCGCAGGAAAACGTTTGCCTGCCATCTCAGGAAAACGATTGCCTGTGCATCGAATGACAGCTAAGCTTGCCAAAAATCGGTTGCTCCGCGCTTACCCGTGCGGGAAACCGGCACCGCAGACCCGTCCGCTGTGACGTGGCGGGCGGCACTCCGGCGCGCCCATCCGGCACCGGGCGCAACTGCATCACCCCCACTGCACCACCCCCAAACAAGCACCACCAAATCGATCCAGGAGGACCGATGAAACATCCTTCAACGATGAGGCGATGGGCCCGCATGCTCGGGCTTGCCGCGGCCGTTGCCCTCGTGGCACCGGCAGGGGGCATCCCCCTGCCGGGGAGCACGGCTCCCGCAGTGGCCGACACCGGCCAGGACGTGACAATCACTGAGAGTGTGGACGCGAGCGGGTTCGTCCATCCGGGCATAGGAGTGAGCGCGGCGAGCCTGCGCAACGCCCGCGACATGGTCAAGGCGGGCACCGAACCGTGGAAGAGCTACTACGACGCCATGATGGAGACGCCGTTCGCCGCCAAGGACTTCCGCTCCTCCAACGCCAGCAGCGTCCTCGACATGCCCGGCACCACCGCGTTCAACTCCCAGGGAGTCCAAAGCAAACTCATCCGGGACGCGTTCGGGGCTTACACCCAGGCAGTTCTGTATGTCATCACGGGTGACCCCGTCTACCGGGACAACGGGATGCGGCTCATCCGCACCTGGAGCAACATGGATCCGGCGAAGTACGCGTACTACCCGGACGCACACATCCACTCGGGGGTCCCGCTCTACCGGATGGTGGCCGCGGCTGAGATCTTCCGCGCCACGAGCGTCCCCGACGGCTACACGGCCTACGACCTGGGCTGGAACGGGCAGGACACCACAAAGCTGAGCGCCAACCTCATTGGGCCCATGACCGAAACGTTCCTGCACACCAACTGGCGCTACCTGAACCAGCACTCCTACCCCCTCATCGGTGCGATTGCCGGGTACATCTTCACGGAAAACCGTGACCGGTACACCGAGGCGGTGGAGTGGTACACGGTCAACGCGTCGACGTCGCGGCCGGAGCAGAACGGCTCCCTTGCTGCTCTCTTCCCGCTCATCTCCAAGGATGATCCACTCAACCCCTATGGCTACGACTTCGTCCAGCACCAGGAGATGGGCCGCGACCAGGCGCACGCCTGGGACGGCATCAACACCAACGGAGCACTTGCCCGCTTCCTGACGGTCCAGGGCACCAAGGTGGATCCGGCGGCGGGCACACTCTCCACGGCTCCGGATGCAGTTTCGCCGTACAAATTCCTCGGTGACCGCCTCCTCAAGGCCGCGAACGCGTTCACGGGCTACATGCTGGGCTACGACACGCCGTGGATCGACACCACCGGCGGGCCGGGCCGGCTCTCTGAGGCGTACCGCGGGCGCATGTACAACCCGATCGACGAGCTCTACAACGTCTACAAATACGAGCTGGGCGTGGACGTCGAAAAGGAGGCGCCCTACGTCGCCGAACTCCATGCCAAGGCGGATGGACCGAAGTTCTACTGGGGAACTGGCCTCTACAACTCCTGGGAAAGCAATCCGGATTACAGCCCTGAGTTCTGGCTGTCCCTCCCGTCCGAGATTGCAGGCCAGAAGCGGCCGGTCGCCACCGATGCGAAAGTCCAGTTCGAGACCCGCAGCTCGGCGACGGACGGGAAAAAGCTCAAGGTCAAGACCGAGGACGGCCGCACGTTTGTCCAGGTTAATGCCACAGGTAAAGGCCGCACAATTGCCGCGCGCACCCTCATGTACCTCAGCCGCACCGGCTACAGCCCGGTGGGTGTTCAATTCCGGACAAACGCCCCCGCGACCCTGGCGATCGGAAAGGACCCTGCCAACCGGCTGGAAGTGCCTCTTCCGGATACCCGTGGACAGTGGCGCAACGTGACGTATGACGTAGACGCTGAGAAGCTGACTGGCATAAGCCTGGGCGGGGAAAACCTGGCCTACTTCACGGTAATTGGAGCGGATGACACCCAGGTCGACTTCGACTACGTCAACCTCGAAGCCAAGACGCAACTGACCGTTCCGCAGTTCCCTGCAGACACGGCAACGCCCATCATCGGACTGTCAGGAGCCCAGCTTTCCCGCTCGCTCGCGGCAACGGATGCGGGCGGAGAATCGCTGCAATACTCGACCATGGGTCTGCCGGCAGATGCCCAGCTGGATCCCGGGACGGGACAGCTTGTATGGACTCCTGCGGCTGGCGCTGTGGGCGAACACACCTTCCAGGTCACGGCCGACGACGGCACGTCCGTCACGACGCGTCCCGCCACTGTGGCCGTCGCCGCGAACCGGCAAGCCGCCTTCGATGCCGCGCTGGTCGGCTTCGGTCCGAATGCGGTGTATGAGTCGCCGTCGTTCGCCGCCTTCGACGCGGTGAGGAAGGAAGTCACATCGGCCATGCAAACGGCCGACGACGCCGGCTACCTCGATCAGCTGGTCCGCCTCCAGGCAGCGGTCAAGGCGCTGAAGCTACTCACCCCAAGCCTGGCAGACGACGGTTCGATCGACTACCGCGGGCTGGTGACGACGAATCCGACCAGCGTCCAGCCAAGGAACCTCGTGGACGGAAACTTCGACACCACCACCGGGGACCTGCGCGCACCGTTCACGCTCGACTTCGGCCAGGACTTCCAGGTTTCCGCCGACGCGTTCGGCCTCCAGGCCAGGTACAACTTCGCGAACCGCTCCCAAGGCGCCAACGTCTACGGCTCCCGTGACGGACGGACCTGGACACTGCTGACCGAGCGGGAGACCACCAACACAACGGCCAGCGGGTTCGCCATGGAGACCATCCCGGTGCGCGCCGAAGTGGCCGGCCAGACCTTCCGCTACCTCAAGGTCCAGGTGGACCACCCCGGTGTGCCTACCGACCCGGCCTACCCGGGCATCTCCTCCTTCGGCGAGTTCCGCATCCATGGCGAACGGCACGAGATGGCGAATGCACTTTCCTCTCTGTCTATGTCAACGTCCAATGCGGACAAGGCGCTGGCCACGAACGAGGATACGGTAACCTTTAGCGCCGTGGCCACGGAGCCATTGTCGGCGCTGACCATCGTCGTCGAAGGAGCGTCCGCTACCGCCTCCTCCGCTGACGGGACCAACTGGACGGCCGCCGCTGTCCTGCCCAACGACGTCGAATACGGCCGGGACGTGCAGTTCACGGTGGACTACCGCACGGCTTCCGGCAAGTCCGGCACTACCCTTACCAACACCACTGACGGAAGCCGGCTTGCCCTGTGGAACACGGCGATCCAGCGTGTCCCGGTTGTTGCGGGTTGGGTGAACGCCTCCACCCGGGCATGGCCGGGGACCGGCACAACACAGGAGAACGCCTGGAAGATGTTCGACAGGAATACGGCCACGTACACCGACACGACGACGGCGAACGGCTGGGTCACGGTGAAGCCGACTGACGGCACACGCATCATCACCGACATGGTCCGGGTCTACCCGCGCGCCAGCCACATCAGCCGCGGCAACGGTACCGTCGTTCAGGGCTCCAATGACGGCGGCGCAACATGGACCACGTTTGCAACCATCACGGGCATGACAGCCGCGAACTGGTACACGTTCACCCTTCCGCAGCGGGCTGACTACGCCCAGGTCCGGGTGCTGGATGAGCACGGCGGCAACATCAACCTGGCGGAGGTGGAGCTGCTGAACCGGGTTTCCTAACTCCCTTCGCGGAAAATAAAAGGTCAGAGGGCGACGGCGGGAGGTCCCGCCGTCGCCCCCCGGCGTTTAACCCACACCCCACGCAGCCCCGCTCCCGTTCCGCAGGGCCTGCGTCCTTGCGCTATTGGCCGGCGTTTGCATGCTTGACGGCCGCCCCGGCTCTGAGGAAGATCGATCGTACCGGCGCAGTTGGCGGTCTCTCGGGAGTCCAGCTGCGGACCGGCCCTTGAAGGGCGATGAGATGCAGACAGCATTCACCCGTGTCATCTCGCTTCGCATCGCGGCCGCCGCCACGGCAGCTCTATTGGCGTTCACCCTTGGAGGCTGCACGGCGGTACCGAACCCGCCTGACCAGCAGTCCCCCACGGTCCAGCCCTCCCCGGCCTTCGTCCCGGCGCTGGAACGGTTCAGCGGACTGATACTTGATGCCGGGGCTCCGTCGGTCTTCATCCAGATCAAGTCGCGGATTGGGGAATGGTCCAAGGCCGCCGGCGTCCGGAGCCTCGAGAACCAGGAGCCGGTCCGGCTGACGGACCAGGTCCACATCGGTGACGTCACGAACGCCATGGTGGCGGTGTCGGTCATGAAGCTGGTGGAGGAAGGGAAAGTCCGGCTGGATGACCCCATAACGCAGTATCTCCCGGAACTGGAGAAGGTGATCCGGCTGCCCGGGCCGGTCAGCGTGCGCAGCTTGCTCAATCACCAGTCCGGAATGCCCGACTATTGGGAGACATTGCTGGGGACAACACCCATGCGCGAGGTACTGGACAAGCGCCTGAGCCATGAGGAACGCCTGGCAGTCGCTGCGACCAGGCCATGGGAACGCCAGGGCGTCTTCAAGTACTCGGGCTCAAATTATGCTGCGTTGGCGCTCCTCGTCGAGCGGCTGCGCGGGCGCGAAATCGGCGAGGTGCTTCACACCGAAATTGCGGCACCCTTGGGGCTCCAGGACACCCTGATGGCGGGCAGCGATCCCGGTCCACAGAAGATGGCCCACGGGTACGTCCTCCTCGGCGGCAATCAGGCGGATGTCACGCTGCCCGCCATCCACGACGGTGCCGCCGACCACGGGATGATCTCCACCGTACCGGACCTCAATATCTTCTTTGCCGCGCTGGCACAGGGGAAGCTGCTGAAGGCCAGCACGGTCGTAGAAATGTATACGTTGAATCAAGTCAATAAAGAGGAGGAGTACGGTCTCGGACTCCAGCAACGCTACGATGCGTGCTCCAACAACTACTATTTCGGCCACGTTGGAGATGTGCCGGGATACGAGACCGTTGCCCTCATCAGCACGGACGGTTCCCGGCAAGTGGCGATGGCAGTGGCGCTGCCACCGGCATCGCCGCCGTCGGGGTTCAACCAGCTTGTGCTCGACATGCTGGACGCAGCCCTGGAGTCGCTCAATCACGCCTGCTAGCTGTATTGACCTCGGCCGCCGGGGCTGGACCGGTGAAGCGCCACCAGCCACTCTCCTCCCGCCGTCTTGTTTCCTTTTCGGAACGCCCGGCAGGTAGCTGTTGACAAGAAAGTGATCGATAACCATAATTGTGTTACCGATCACTTTCTAGCCGGATGTCGGCCTAAGAGTCCGCCCCACGACGCCTCCGCCATCCGCACCCACCTGCAACATTGCCGTTGAAACCAGAGGACCCCACGTCGCCGTGCAGAGTCCTGCTGAGTGAGGAAAGACGTGAATCCATCCACTAACCAGGTGCCAACCTGTGCCGTTTTCCGGCTGACGCACCTCCTCAAAGTAGCTCCCAACCACATCAGGCGCCGACGATGACGCCCACGAAAGGACTCCCATGAACCACGACACAACCCGCCGGAGCTACCTTAAGCTCTCAGCCGCGGTGGCGGCCTCCGTCCTAGCATTGTCAGGGTGTGCCGCCGGCACCCCCGCTGCAGAGGAGACCGGTCCGGTCACTCTCCGGTTCACCTGGTGGGGCGGCGATGCACGCCAGAAGGCAACGCAAAAGGTCATCGACGCGTTCCAGGCGGAAAACCCCAACATCACCGTGGTGGGCGAATACAGCGACTGGAATGGCTACTGGGACAAGCTCGCCACGCAAGTGGCCGCCAACGATGCCCCGGACATCATCCAGATGGACGAGAAGTACGTCCGCGAGTACGGTGACCGCGGCGCCCTGCTGGACCTGAAGAAACTCACCGGGCTGGATACGTCCGGCATTGAGGCGGACACGCTGAAGAGCGGCGAGGTGGACGGC
This sequence comes from Arthrobacter pascens, assembly GCF_030815585.1. Classification (NCBI taxonomy): domain Bacteria; kingdom Bacillati; phylum Actinomycetota; class Actinomycetes; order Micrococcales; family Micrococcaceae; genus Arthrobacter; species Arthrobacter pascens. The sequence continues at coordinate 347,320 of NZ_JAUSWY010000001.1, read as the reverse complement.
AAGCTCGTCGGCCTGGTCACCGGTGTCGCCACCTATTGCATCGCGGCCAACCCCGGCGTCCTTGCCAAGGCGGGCGTGGCACTGCCCGACGACACCACATGGACGTGGGACGACTACAAGAAGCTCGGACAGCAGATCAGCGACAGCGGCACGGGAGCAGCCGGCGTCGGCGTTGCCTACGGTGACCAGGACCTCTACATCTGGGCCCGGCAAAACGGCGACCGGCTCTACGACGACTCCGGCAAGGTGGTCATCAAGCCTGAAACCCTCGCCTCCTTCTGGAAGCACCTCCTCGATCTCTCCACGTCCGGTGCCGGCCCCAAGCCCTCGGCCATCATCGAAAACGCCACAGCATCCCTGAACCAGACCGCCATCGCCAAAAACGAGATGGGCTTCGCTGGCGTGTTCAGCACCCAGCTCACGGCCTACTCGGGAGCCAGCGGCCAGGAACTGAAGCTGCTGCGACTGCCCGGTGAGTCCGCCGCCAAGGAACCAGGCGCCTACTACAAGCCCTCAATGTTCTGGTCTGTATCGTCCCGCAGCAAGCACCAGAAGGCGGCCGAAAAGTTTCTGAACTACCTGACCAACAGCCAGACCGCTGGCGACATCATGCTGACCGAACGCGGGATCCCCGCCAACACGAAGATCCGCGAAGCTATTTCGTCCAAGCTCGGTGCCACGGATAAGGCCGCCATCGACTTCACCGATGCCATCGCCAACGACGTGCGTCCCGCCCCGCCCATAACGCCCGCCGGCGGAAGCACCATCCTGGACATCCTCAGCCGCTACACCTCAGATGTCCTCTTCGAGCGCACCACCCCCGAAAAGGCCGCACAGCCCTTCATTGACGAACTCTCCTCATCACTCCGGAAGTAAGAATGACTGACACTCACAACACCAATAAAGCCAATGGCCGGCCACTGAGGGTCGCCTTCATCGGCACCGGCGGCATCGCCAACGCCCATGCCGAGGCCCTCCGGCAGCAGCCAGGCGTGGAACTCACAGCGGCCATCGACATCGACGCGTCCCGCTCAGAGGCCTTCGCCGCCAAATGGGGCGTCACCCGCACAGCGGCGGACCTGGCAGAAGCGGTCGACGGCGGCGGGCTTGATCTCGTAGCCATCTGCACTCCCCCGTCCAGCCACTTTCCGCTGGCGCTCGGGGCGCTCTCCCACGGACTGCATGCCGTCATCGAAAAGCCGCCCGCGCTGTCCCTGAGCCAGATGCGCGAGCTCGAAGCCGCCGAAGCGGCGTCGTCAGGATCCCTCAGCTGTGTGTTCCAGCACCGCTTCGGGTCCGGCGCCCAGCGGCTGCTCGCCCTGCAGCAATCCGGCGTCCTGGGCAAGCAGCTGGTAGGCACCTGCAACACCCTCTGGTTCCGCGACCAGCCATATTTCGATGTACCGTGGCGCGGCCTCTGGGATGTGGAGGGAGGCGGGCCGACCATGGGCCACGGCATCCACCAGTTCGACCTTCTCCTGCACCTCTGGGGTCCCTGGTCGGAAGTAACGGCCTTCGCCGGCAAGCTCGCCAGGAAGACCGACACCGAAGATGCCTCCGCCGCAGTGGTCCGCTTCGAATCCGGAGCGATTGCCACCGTCATCAACTCCGTCATTTCCCCGCGGGAAACCTCCTACCTCCGGCTGGACTACGAAAACGCGACAGTCGAACTTGAACATCTCTACGGCTACAGCGACCACAACTGGACGGTGACGCCGGCACCCGGCCAGGACGCCGTCGTCGGCCTCTGGGCCCAAGGTGAGGACCAGGCAAGCGGGCACGCGGCGCAGTACGCCGGCATCATCCGCAGCCTGCAGGGCGGAGAACCCGCCCCCGTCTCCATCCGAGATGCCTACGCCACCATGGAACTGGCGTGCGCCATCTACGCGTCCAGCGTCAGCGGAACCACCATCGCCCGCGGTCAGATCGATGAGTCCAGCCCGTTCTTCGCCCGCATGGACGGCCACCTGGAACCCTGGAAAGAAGAGGAGGCACTCAACGCATGAACAATTCAACAGCCCTCAGCTGGCGCGATGACAACAGGTCCGTGACCATCTCGCTCGGGGATCTGGAGATCGCCACGTACACCTACGACGCCACGGACGAGCAGCGCGAGTCACCGCGGCCGTTCTTCCACCCGCTGCGGACCACCGCCGGGGAAATCGTCAGCATCTACCGCCCTTGGGACCATGTGTGGCACAAAGGCATCGCCTGGTCGCTGCCGCATTTCGGCGACGACAACTTCTGGGGCGGTCCCAGCTACCGCCGCGGGCAGGACTACAAATGGCTTCCCAATAACGGAAGCATGCGCCACGAGCGCGTCGTCGACGCCGGGCTCGACGGCGGCACGTTCCGTTTCACGCATGCGCTGAGCTGGTGGACCGAGGACGGCAAGAAGGTTGTTGACGAAATCCGCGGCATCCGGATCATCCCTGGCCAGGATGGAAACTCCTGGACGCTGGTCTTCGAAACGGACATGACCAACGTTTCCGGCCGGGACATCCAGATCGGCTCCCCCACCACCGAGGGCCGCGAGAACGCCGGTTACGGCGGCCTGTTCTGGCGCGGGCCCCGGGAATTCGCCGGCGGCCGGATCGCCGGCCCGGGCGGAGCAACGGGCGAGGCACTCCGCGGAACACGCGGACCGTGGCTCGCCTTCGTTGGCCAGCATGATGATAGCTGCCGCTTCTCCACCGTCCTGATCGCCGATGATGCCGCCAATGCCCAGCACCCGCCCGAGTGGTTTGCCCGGTCCGAGCCCTTCGCCTGCTTCGGCCCCGCACCATTCTTCAGCGAGGAAGTCACGTTTGCCGATGGAGCAACGATGGTGAACCGGTACGCCGTGGTGATCGCCGACGGCGACTCCAACCAGGACCGTCTGGTCAACCTGGCGGCTGACGCTGCCGACGTGCTGCGTCACCAGCCAGTGAAGGCGACGGCATGACGGCCAGGGAGGAAGCCGCCCCATTCCCCGGCGGGGTGGCCCTCACACGGCTTGGCGTCTACGACTGGGAAGCGGCAGACGGAGTCTGCGGCGGATCGCCGCACATGCATACGGCTTCCACCGAGGCGTACCTGGTGCTGTCGGGAACCGGAAGGGTGGAGACCATCCGGTCGTCCGGCTACGAGTCCCACGACCTGGCCGCCAACGATCTCCTGTGGTTCAGCCCGGGAACGATCCACCGGATCGTAAACACTGGCGGCCTGGACATTCTGGCCATCATGCAGAACGGAGGGCTGCCGGAAGCAGGCGACGCCGTCCTGACCTTCGAGGCGGACATCGTTGCTGACCCGGAGCGGTATTCCCGGACCGCGGCACTCGCTGCCAGGCCGTCGTCGGACTCGCTGGCTGAGGCTGCGCGCACCAGGCGGGACGCGGCGATGGCTGGCTACCAGCGGCTGAAGGATGCGGCGCTGTCCGGTGACTTCGACGCCATCGAACAGTTCCACAGTGATGCCGTCCGCCTGGTCCAGTCCCGGGTTTCGGGCTGGCAGGAGCTGTGGAGCGGGACCATTGCACCGGAGGCCGCCCGGACGGAACACTGGCTCGCGGACCTGGCAGAGGGCCGCTTCAGCCACTTTAAGGACGCCGCGGTATCAAGGACAGCGCCGGCGGGCCCGGACAGGAGCTTCGGCATGTGCGGGATGCTGCAAAAGTGGGACGCCGGGCCTCTCTGAGCAACGGCAGCGTGGGTGGGCCGCGGAAAAGCGGGAGGGATTAAGCTGGAGCCGGATCCCTCCCGCGACACCCGCAGGAAGAAAATCTGAAGGGAGGCCACCATGGTGCAATCAGCAGTAGGACCGGGCCGGTCAAAGGCGCCCACGATCTATGACGTGGCCGACCTGGCCGGAGTGTCGCACCAGACGGTGTCGCGATACCTGAAAGACAAGGCCAAGCTCAAGCCGGCAACACTGGAACGGGTGGAGAAGGCACTGGCGGAACTCCGCTATACACCCAACCTGGCCGCCCGCTCCCTGCGTTCCCGCGAGCTGTACCGCATCGTTGTGGTTGTGCCGGATGCCTCCCTGTATTTCCCCATCCGCATGCTTAACGGTGCCGCGGAGACCGCGCACGCCGCAGACTATCGCATTGATGTGGTGGCGATGGAGGGAACCGCAGAAGCCCGTGCACGCCGGCTGCAGGGACTGCTGCAGGGCGATGACATTGCCGGCATCCTGTCCTTTGTCCCCCGGCCCTCCAAACTCGGCGCATCCCCGGACGAGGCGCCGGATGTTCCCATGGTCGTGGCTGGTGAGTACGACAACCGGATGCGCGCCCGCGGCAGCCTGGCGGACGGCTCCGCCGCGGCCAAAATCGTGGAACATCTGGCATCCCTGGGACACCGGTGTTTCTATCATGTGGCCGGGCCCGCCGCCTGGCAGTCCGCCCGGAACCGCCTTGCGGTGTACGAGGAAACCATCGCCAGCCTGGGGCTGACGTCCCTGGGCGTCGCTGCAGGCGACTGGTCATCGGCCTCCGGCTACGCTGCCGGGCAGGAAATAGCTGCCTTGCCGGATGTGACGGCCGTGGTGGCCGCCAACGACGCCGTGGCCATGGGAGTGGTCCGTGCGCTGCACGACCATGGCATCACAGTGCCTGATCAGGTCAGCGTCTTCGGCTGGGATGACATGGCGGAATCGACGTACTTCATACCGTCCATTTCCACGGTGCACATGGACCTTGAAGCGCTGGGGGCCAGAAGCATGGGGGAACTGATCGCCAGGATTCGCGGCGAGCAACCCACCGAGACTGCCCTGACCCTCGCCCCGATGGAACTCATCTTCCGGGAATCCATCGGCCCAGTGCGCGCCTGAGCCGATGGACTGACCCACAAATGATGGTGATTCCGCCACTCACCAACGGCCTCTTTCGGCGTCCGCGGCCGTTGCCATCAGGCGTTCCCTGGCCGCGTCAATCAGGCCCCTCCTGCGTTGGACGTCACGGCCCAAGGCGTCTGCGCGGCCCTGCAACTCGGCGGCGTTGTGCTGGACAGCCTCAATGCCCGGACTCCCGCTCTGTGCACGGGCCAGGATGCGTTCGGGCTGCTGTCCTGCGCTGAGCGTGGTGGCCACGAGCTCTTCTGCAGCATCGATGCCGGCGTCTGCGAAGGCCTTGGCGACGCCGTCCGGGGTCCAGTCTGCCGGCGCGTCGGCTCGTACCAGCCGGCCGACAATATCGTGGGCTGTCCGCCATGGGATTCCCCGGGCGGCGAGTGCCTCCGCCACGGCAGTGGTGGTGGCTCCGGAGGCGACGATTTCAGCATGATCCGGCAGTTGGAGCACGCGCAGGTCCAGCAGCAGCCCGTCCATCATCCGCATGAAGCGGACAACGCGTTGGCCGGCGCGCCAGAGGTGCTTCTGTACGTCTGTTGTGGCGTTGTTTGAATCCTCGTACCAGGCGGAGCCGATGTTGGCGTATGTGGCTGCCATATCCGCCGCGGTAACACCGGCCATGGAGACCATGTGCTCCAGCACCACGGGGTTCTTCTTTTGCGGCATGATCGACGAGCCCTGGGTGTAGGCCGTTGGCGTTTCCACCCATTTGAAGGTCATCCACTCAAGCAGCACCCGGGAGAAACGGGCGCCGGTGGCGGTAATGCGGGCTTGGACCGCGGCCAGCCGCATGAAGTGCTCCGCTCCGGCCACGGCTTCGTAACTGGAGGTGAAGCTTGAATCGAACCCGGTCAGCTCGCCGACCATCACCGGGTCGATGGGCAGGTCGGTGCCGGTGAAGGCCGCTGATCCCAGAGGGGAAACGTTCAGCTCCGAGTAGATGCTGAGCATTTCCGTTGCCTGACTCACCATCGCTTCCGAAAGCCCTGCGAGAACGTGGCCGATCGTCGTCGGCTGGGCTGGCCGGCGGTGGGTGAACCCGATAATGAGGCTGTCCGCATTCGCAGCAGCCTGCGACGCCGCATCCCTGGCGGCTTGGACCACCAGGGCTGTCTGTTCCAGCAGCTGGCGCCGCAGCACCATCCGGAACACGCCGGCGTCCAGATCATTCCGGCTTCGGGCCAGCTGTACGTCCAGTTCGGATGTCGGGATGCGGCATTCGGCAGCGAGTTGCTGCTCCAGGAAGTAATACGGATCCTCAACGCTGCCGTCGAAGAAGTAAGTCTGCTCGCCCGATTCGGTTCTGGCCCACAGCGCCAGCAACCCCTTGAGCAGGACCTCCCCCCGGCCACGCGGCAGAATGCCCTGCCGCGTCAGCATCAGGACGTGCGCCAGGCTGGCTTCGACCATGGCCGGGTAGATGTACGGGGCTGATTCGTGGAAGGCGTCCCGCAGGTGGTTGTCCCAGTAGACGCTGAGATTTTCCTGATCCCTAAGGTCAGGGCGCGGCATTGACGGATTGGCTGGCACGTTCATTCGTATCACCGGTTTCGTGGATCAGGTAGGCGTGGGGGCCATAACGCGAGTAAGGGACGGCTCGGCGCCGGCGGGACCCTCGCCCCGTGGTTTCCTGGCGCGGCGGGGCGTTTCCAGCCGTTGAGCGATGACCAGGACGGCGAGGATCAGCACCATCTGAAGCGTGCCGTAGGCTGCGGCGGTGCCAAACTCATTGGAGTAGATGCGGTTGTAAATCTCCACCGACAGTGGAGCGTAGCGTGCGGGGTAGACCACCACGGAAGCCACATACTCACCGAATCCCTGGATGAAGGCCATCAGTGCACCGGCCAGGATGCCGCGCGACATCAGAGGGACCGTTACCGTCCGCAGGGTACGCCAGGGACCCGCGCCAAGGTTGCGCGCAGCTTCCTCGACTCCGGGGTCGATCTGGGCCAGCGAAGCGTTGGCGGAACGGAAGACCAAGGGCAGAAATCGCACGAAATAGGCCACCGGGAGGATCCAGAGGGATCCGATGAGGACCTGGCCAAGGTTGAACGGGCCAGGTGTGGCGAAGGCCGTGACGATGTTGACGCCGATGACGGTGCCGGGAAGCGCCCACGGGAGCATGACCATCACATCAAGCAGGCCTTTGCCCGGGCCTTTCCACCGGGTAACCACCCAGGCGGCGAGGACCCCGACGAGAATGCCGGCGAGCATGGCGGCAAAGGACATCTGGGCACTGACCAGGATGGGGCGCAGGGTGACGGGGTCCGTGAAGATCCGGGTGAAGTTTCCCAAGGTGTAGTCCGGCGGAAGAATCTGGGTGGTCCACGACCCATCCACGGTGAAGGACAACAGTGCGATCGTGGCCGGGGGTGCCATCAGGAACAGGACCACCAGCAACGATCCGACGCCGGCAGCAGTACGGGGCAGCACACCGTGCAGGACCTTCACGGCCTGGGGCGTCCCCTTGGATGCGCCGCGGTGGATGCGTCGGTTTTCGTACCAGCGCATTGAGAGCAGGAAGAAGATGGAAACGACAGAGAGGACCACGGCCTGGGCAGCGGCGACATCGTATGCGCCGCTGGTCCGTGAGGCGACGATCTGCATGGTCAGGGTCTGCACGTTGTAGAACTGCGGTGCGGTGAAGGATGCCATCGAGACCATGAATGTCAGCAGGGTTCCGGAGACGAGCGCCGGAGTGAGCATCGGCAGGAGGACCGTGCGCCACATCCGGAAGCGGCTCGCGCCGAGGTTCAACGCCGCCTCCTCCATGGAGGCATCGGATCCAGCCAGCGCCGAAGCGACGGCAAGGTAGAAGTAGGGGTACATGGTCATGGTGTGGACCAGGAGCACGCCCCATACGCCATTTGCGGAGACCGCCGCGGCGTCGGCCCCCAAATAGCGGGCCAGGAATCGCGGCAGTATGCCGCTTTCGGCGTACAGGAAGTAGAAGGACACGGCGCCGATCAGTGGAGGCAGCGCCATGGGCAGCAGTGCGAAGAGCCTCAGGATCCTTCGGCCCGGAAAATCAAAGCGGGACAGCAAGACAGCGAGTATCGTGCCGAGAATGCCCGTGGTCAGGACCGATCCCACCGAGATGCCCACCGAGAGGCCCAGTGCGGTTCCGGATGATCCGTTGAAGAACCCGTTGTAGGCGCTTCCGCTGCCCTCGGCGCTGGTGGCGGCGGTGGCAAACATCGGCACCACGATGTACACCAGGAGCACCAGCACCACTGGTGCAGCGAGGAGGAAGACGAACCGGTCCGACGACGTGAGGGAAGACCGGTTCCGGAGTTTCGGAGCAGTGATTGTCACGGCTCCACCAGCCACACCCGGTCCTGGTGCGGTGCCATCGACACCAGGTCCCCGGGTTCGGCACGGTCAACGCTGTCCGGCGCAGAGACGACGATCCGTTCGCCGTGCCAATCGATCTCGTAGACATTGACTGCGCCGGTGAACTCCGCGGTAAGGACCCTCCCGCTGAGCTGACCCGCCGTGTCCTGGCCGGGATTGACGGTGAGGATGATCGATTCCGGTCGGAGCGACACGGCTGCCTGGTCCCCGGCCGAGACCCGGGCGGAAATCGCCCCCTCGATCCGGGGTGTCTTGAGCACCGTGCCGTCGGCCAGACGGATGCTGACCGAGCCGGCGTCGACGCCCAGCACGGTACAGGCCAGCACATTGGAGCGGCCGATGAATCTGGCGACGAAGGACGTCGCGGGACGGTTGTAGACCTCGCGCGGTGACCCCACCTGATGGAGTTCGCCCGCATTGAGCACGGCCACCCGGTCGCTCATCGCCATTGCCTCGGCCTGGTCATGGGTGACGTAAAGGCAGGTGGTGCCCGCAGCCTTCTGCGTGGACCTGATTTCGGTGCGCGTTTCCTCCCGCAGCTTCGCGTCCAGGTTGGAAAGCGGCTCGTCCAGCAGCAGCGCAGCTGGACGGATCACAAGTGCCCGGGCCAGGGCCACACGCTGCTGCTGCCCGCCGGAAAGCATGTCGATCCGGCGGTCGCCGAACTCTTCGAGTCCCACCTGGGCGAGCGCCTCGTCAATCCGCCTTTTCTTGTCCTGTTTGGGCACGTTGCGCGCATTCAGGCCGTAGGCGACGTTTCCCCGGACGCTCATGTGTGGGAACAGGGCATAGTTCTGGAAGACCATGCCGGTGTCCCGCTTGTTCGGTGCCGCGTTGGTGACGTCCTTGTCGCCGAAGTGGATGCTTCCGCTGGAAGGCTGGATAAATCCTGCCACCATCCGCAGGGTTGTTGATTTGCCGCAGCCCGAAGGACCCAGCAGGGTGAAGAATTCGCCGTCGTCAATCGTGACTGTGAGGTTCGATACCGCCGGCTTGGCTCCCGGATATTGCTTGCTGATGCCGTTGAGGAAGACGCGTGTCATGGTTGCTCCACAGGGTGTGGTGGTTGCGTGCTGGCCGGGGCGGTGTGAGGCGGGGCGGACGGTGGCCGCCCCGCCAAACAAGGCGTTAGCTGCCGCCTTGGCCCTTGATGTTGGCAGCCCAGTAGTCGCTCCACTCGGGCTCGCTCTTGTTGACGCGTTCCCAGTTGACGTTCATTTCCTTCAGGTTCAGGCCAGCCAGCCAAGACGGTTCCTGGGGAAGCGAGATCGTGGGGATCTGGAAGTACGTCTCAGACAGCTTGCTCTGCTCCTCCTCGCTCATGAGGAAGGACAGGAAGGCATCAGCGCCTGCAGGAGACGGGCCGTTCTTGATCTTTGCCACGCCGTCAATCAGCATCGGCGCCCCGGATGCCGGCACTACCGGTGTGAAAGGCGCCTTCTGGTTCTGGATCTGCAGCATGACATCCTGCAGGTTCCAGGCAGTGACGGCGGCTTCCTGGCGTGTGATCCGCAGGTAAAGGTCTGTCGGGTTGGCGGCGTAGACCTTCGTGTTGGCATCCAGTTTCCTGAGCCACTCGTAGCCCGCCTCGGGGCTGCCTGCCGCGTCGAATTGGCGGTCAATCATCGCGGCGTAAATGCTGCGCATGGTGCCGGATGCCAGGACGTCGCGGATGGCGATCTTGTCCTTCATCGCGGGGCTGATGAGGTCATCCCAGTCCTTGGGAGCCTGGTCGGCGGTGAGCATGTCCTTGTTGTAGAAGATGACCTCGGCCAGCTTCATCTCACCCACCCAGAGACCGTCCGGATCGCGCTGGGCGGCAGGGACGGCGTCGATAACAGCCTGCGGAGCCGGAGCCAGTACCTGTTCAGCAGCTGCCTGCTGCATCTGCTGTTGGGTGCCGCCCCACCAGATGTCACCCTGCGGGTTGGACTTCTCCGCCTTGACGCGTTCCAGGGCCTCCTGGGCTCCCAGCGTCAACAGTTCGATTTTGCCGGCGTAATTCGGGTTGGCCTTTTCGAAATCTGCTATTACCTCGGTAGCCAGGGCTTTGTCCCGTGCCGTATAAATGGTCAGCGTCCCCGGACCTTCGGCACCGGGTGACGTTCCGGACGGCTGGGGAGAGTCGAGCCCGCAGGCAGACATTCCAAGAGTGAGTGCGAGACCGCCAGCCAGCAGCGCGAATCGCAATGGACGTGACATTGTTTTCTCCTAGTAACTTGGTCGGGCTGATGCGTGGAATAACTCAAATTGGTTCGGTCATTCGGCGCCCTCCGTGAAGAGCGTCGCATGCGAGTCATTCCCCATGGCGAACTCCACGGCTCGCCGATCATCAGGCGCCTTGTATGGCATCTCTTCCTCCTATGGGTATTGTCTGCTTCTACCAGCAACGACGCCATAGCCGGACCAGGGGTCAGCGGGCAGGATGATAGGGCCCGGAGCTCACCTTCCGGCAATCACCGGAGCGCGCGCAGGTATCGCCTTCGCACGATTCGCTGCGCCATCAGGAGGAGCGGGTAGAGAACCCGCCACGGTTGCTCCGATGCCGTCCGGGTGAGCGACCGAATGGTGAGATGCACTTCGTCGCCGTAACGGTGAACGATAAATGCTTCCTCGCCGCAGACGGGGTGCCCTGGCATGGTTCGGTACGAGAACCCGCTCCGGTCTGGCTCCTGCACCACAGCAACCACTTCGACTGGTACGACAACAGTGAAACCGAACAGGTGCGCCGTGACGACTACACGGTCGCCCGGCGACACCGGAGCCGTGGAGTCAACGGCAAACCCACTCGCGGTCTTCACTCTCCATCGGAGCACCTCGTTAGCGACGCGCTTCCAAACGGCGTCGCCATTTCCGATGACCGCCGTGACTTCTGATCGGCGATATTTGCGGTCGCTGGGAGGCCATCGGCGAAGATCCGGGCTTGTCATGCCTCGTCCCCTTCCAGCCCCGAGCCGACGCTCGGCTGGTAACGGCGTAACCCCACGCAGGCAGAGCCGCACATGCGAGTGCCGTCAGGAGTACGGACTTCATCCTAGTGCGCTGCAGGCACAAGGCTCCGGGGCAAGGACGTGCTTAGCGCTAAGGGAGCGGCAAAGTTTATGGATCGCCGCAGTTTCTGTGAACGTGTAATCGGTCACATTGGTGCCTAAAAAGTTGCAAACGCCGCTGGCCGCCATGAACCATAAATAAGGGAATGAGTTTCCCGCACCACCTAAGCCAGCAATCCTCACCGACGAGGATGCGGCCCCTGCAATGACGATTTGGGGCCGTCAACTGCATGAGTGAAAGTACTGACAATGACGACAAATACTGCCGACTCCGTAACGCTGAAAATCTGGGACCGGTCAGCTATCGACCACACCCTTGAGACGGTCATTCAGGACCTCTCCCCGCGCGCCACCGCCGCAAAATGCGGCATCGCCGTCACCCGCAGCGGGCCGAACACGTTCACCGTGAGCCTGCGCCACGACGCTCCCCTGGGCGCCACCTTCGAGGAAGTCACCCGCTAGGAAACAGAGCAAAGCGGACGACGGCGGGACCTCCCGCCGTCGTCCGCTTTCGTTGCCCATGGTGTCCACTTGGGTTGCCTGCATCTCGTGAAGAGCGCGAAGGCCCCCGGCACCCTCCCTGACTTTCTGAGTGTTGGCTCTTGACCGGCCTGGCATTCGGCCACATAATGGTGGAATCGTTTCCATGGAAACGATTCCACGACGAAGGGAGGACCCGGCAATGACGACGCGGACCATCACCATCAAAGACGTGGCAGACATGGCAGGCGTCTCCCCTGCAACAGCATCACGGGTGCTGTCAGGCAACCCGGCAACCTCTCCCGAGTCCAGGAAGAGAGTGATCGCTGCTGCGTCGCAGCTGGATTTTCATCCCAATGCCCAGGCCCGGGCGCTGCGGTCCACCCGGACCAACGTCATTGGACTGTTGATGTCCGATGTCCGCAACCCCTTCTTCGCTGATCTGGCCCACTCCGCTGAGCAGACTGCGCTGGCCGAAGGATTTGTCACGTTATTGGGCAACGCCAACGAGAACGCCGTTCAGCAGGACAGGTACCTGGACACGTTCATATCCCAGCGGGTGGATGGCGTTGTCGCCGCACCAGAGGGAATGGGGAGCTCCAGCCTTCGAGCCCTCCTGGCGAGGGAGATACCAACGGTCTTCGTCGACCGGACCATCGATGGCATCGACGTGCCAAGCGTGACCACGGACAGCGACAACGGAATCCGGCAGGCGGTGGAGCACCTGGCCCAACAGGGCCACACCCGGGTCGGATACATCGCGGGCCCCCAGGCGACCTCCACAGGACGGGACCGCCTCCGTTCCTATGCCAAGGCAGCACAAGACTATGGGATCAGCACGGATCCGGCCCTGATCTATTTCGGAGACTTCCAATCGCGCAGCGGCTCCGACGGGGCCCATCACCTCCTGAGCCTCTCCCAGCCGCCCACGGCATTGCTGGCAGCCGACAGCCCGATGGCAGTGGGTGCACTGGCCACCCTGAACCGGAAGGGGATGCGGATCGGCCGCGACATGGGACTCATCGCCTTCGATGACATCGAATGGTTTTCCCTGCTGGACCCGCCACTCACCGTCATTTCCCACGATGTCGAGGCGATGGGCCGCATTGCCGTCGAGCTTCTTCTTGAACTGATCAACGGAGGACAGCCATCGTCCGTAGTCCTCCCCAGCGAACTGATTATCCGGGCTTCATCGGGCACGGCTGATCCCGTTGTCGCGCGGACATGACCAACCCCGGAGCACGGCGCTGCGGGCCAGCCTCAACGCCAATGAAGGAGCAGGTCCAATGAACACGGTTTTTGTGGTCGGAAGCCTCAATATCGACCAGAACGTCCGCGTCCGCTCCCTGCCCCGGTCGGGGGAAACTGTCAGCGGCACGGACGCCACGTTCAGCCCCGGGGGAAAGGGCGCAAACCAGGCGGTGGCGGCAGCAAGGGCCGGCGCGGCCGTCGAATTCATGGGAGCAGTGGGAGACGACGCACATGGCCGGCGGATCCTTGAGATCCTCACCCAAGCAGGCGTGGACTGCAGCCAGGTCCCCGTCATTGAGGCAACGCCCACCGGGACAGCCATCATCGCCGTGGACGACGACGGCGAAAATCTGATCATCGTGAGCCCAGGGGCAAACTCGAGGCTCACCGAAGAGGACATCGACACCTTCCTCTCCAACGTCCGAAGCGGTGACGTCCTGACGCTCCAGCTGGAGATACCGTCCGGTCTGGTACGCCACGCGGCCCGCCAGGCGAAGGTGCGCGGCGCACTGGTGGTACTCAACGCGGCACCGGCGCCGGCAGGCATCGGCGGTCTCTTCGACGACGTGGACCTGCTGGTGGTCAACGAACACGAAATCCAGATCCTCGCCGGACTCACCGGGATCCCACCCGCTGACCACCGCGACCTGGTTCGGACCCTGCCGGAACTTCTTGGGCCGCGGATTGTCTGCACGGCCGGCGATGAAGGCGCCTACACCATCCTTGATGACGCCCTTGTGCACGTTCCCGCCCCGGCCGTTGACGCAACGGACACCACCGGCGCCGGCGACACCTTCATCGGCTACCTCGCCGCCTGCCTCCTCGCCCATCCCGCCGATCTGGCAGGCGCCATGACATTGGCCTCCCGCGCCTCGGCCCTGGCCGTCACCCGCAGCGGAGCGATGGAATCGATTCCATGGCTCCATGAGGTTGATCCGTCCCTCGCAAATCCCGGCTCCGTCATCCCGTCCTAAGGAGACCCATTGAAAATCGCACTCGGCAACGATCACGCCGGCTTCCCCCTCAAGGAATTCGTCAGAAATGTCTTGGAGGAACTTGGACACGAGGTCATAGACACTGGCGCGCCAAGCGAGGCGCCCGTTGACTTCCCCGACGTCACACGGGCTACCTGCGGGCTGGTCAAGTCCGGTCAGGCCCACCGTGCTGTGCTGGTCTGCGGCACGGGCGTTGGGGCCGTCATGGCTGCCAACAAGATCCCAGGCATCCGCTGCGCCCTGGGCCATGACGTGTACTCCGCCCACCAGAGCGTGGAACACGACGACGCGAACGTCCTTGCCATGGGCGCCTGGCTGGTCGGCCGGGCCACGGTCAGGGAAGTCCTCGAATCCTTCCTGGACGCGAAATTCGACAACGACGAAGACACCATCCGCCGGGTCCAAAAGCTGCGCGACATGGAGCTGGAAGGAGCCCGCGAACTCGCCGGCGAGCTCTGAACCACTGATCAACACCAGGTCCCAGGCGCCAGCCCAAGGCCATCCACCAATATCAAAGGAGATATAGAACATGACGATGGAAACCACCGAACGGCAGCGCCAGGCCGCCCACGGATCACCGGGAAAAATCAAGACCGCGATGGCCTCAGCTGCCGGAACATGCGTTGAAAACTACGACTTCGTGGCATACGGCACAGCCGCCGCCCTCTACTTCGGAAAAGTGTTCTTCCCGAACACCGATCCGGTGGTGGGGACCCTGCTGGCCTTCGCCACGCTGGCGGTGGGGTTCCTTATGCGCCCCATCGGCGGAGCCATCGGGGGCTATCTCGGTGACAAATACGGCCGCAAACCGGTGCTGGTGGGCGCCCTGCTCACTATGGGAATCGCCACGGTCCTGATCGGCTGCCTCCCCACCTACGCGCAGGTGGGAATCATCGCCCCCATCCTGCTCGTCATTATCCGGATGATCCAGGGCCTCGCCTTCGGTGCGGAATGGGGCGGCGCCGTGATGATGACCTTCGAGCACGCACCCTGGCGGAAGCGCGGCCGTTTCGCGGCCATCCCCCAGGCAGGAAACCCACTCGGCATCACCCTCGCCAACGCCGCGTTCCTGCTCTCCGCTTCCCTGCAGACCGACTGGGCATGGCGCCTGCCGTTCCTCGCCAGCGCCATCCTCATTGTCGTGGGGCTGGTGGTCCGGATGAAGCTCGAAGAATCACCCGAATTCGAACACACCAAGGCCACCGGCGCCATCGTCAAGAACCCCCTGACCACAGTCATCCGCACCGACTGGCAGAACATCCTGCGCGTGATTTCCCTGCGCATCGTCGAAAGCTGCGCGTACTACGTCACGGCCACGTATCTCCTGTCCTACATCACCAAGAACAACCCCGATGACAGGGCCATCGGACTCACCGGCATTGTGGTCGCCAGCCTCATCGCCATCCCCGTCACCATGATCGCCGGCGCCCTCACCGACCGCATCGGCCGGCGGAAGCTTTACCTCGCCGGGACGCTGGCCGTTATCGCATTCGGCTTCCCCATGTTCCTGCTCAGCAACACGGGAAACCCGTTCCTGATCGTTCTCGCGTTCGTCATCGGCATCGGGATCATCCACGCCACGTTCACCGGAACCCAGGGCGCCTGGTTCGCCGAGCTCTTCCGCACCAACACCAGGACCTCCGGTGCATCCATCGGTTACCAGGTCGCAGCCTCCATTTCAGGTTTTGCCCCCTTCCTGGCAGTTCTCCTGGCCTCTGTCTTCGGCTGGGCAGGCGGAGCCTCGCTCTACGTCCTGGTGGGCGTCATCGGCTTCGTCGGCGTACTGAACACCCGCGAAACCTGGGGCCCCAAGCAAAAGGCAGAGGTGGACGCCATCATCGCCGGTAAGCCAGTCCTCGCCACCGAGGGGGAGCCCGCTGCGTCAGCTGTCCGCTAAACACCACACGTCCTGAACTGAAAGCGGACGACGGCGGGACCTCCCGCCGTCGTCCGCTTGCGTCTGACGTAGCTCCCCTACCGGCAGAGCCAGGGCGCCCGCCCATTTCCGGATGCCCACCCAACAAGTAAACTTGGTGGCAGTCATCGAGAAATGCCACCCCGCGTTGAAGCAGCTGAGGTCAGCATGAGGCAACTATCCGAGGCGAAGTCCGAGATCCAGGCAGGCGGAGTCACGCCGCCGGCCGGCGCGTCGCTGAGCATAATCCCGGCAACGTTGGTGTCGGCGTCGGGCTTCATCCTGTTCGTACGTGAAGACCGGCTCACCGGGTTCATCCTGCTGGCAGCGGCCCTGGGCATCGCGGGGCTCATCGGCCGCCGGCTCTTCACGGACCTGGCCCTGATCGCCGTGGGTCTGACCGCCATGAGCGCTGTTCCCATCACCACGGACATCAGCACGGAGCACATGCTTGTCATGGGCACGGCCATGATTTTGGCCGTCGGGATCCCGTATGCCGTCTCGAGGTTCGTCACCAGGGAACATTCCATCAGGTTCCCGGTCAGGACCGGCCAGGCCTGGACCCGGGGTGAGAAGTGGTACCTGCCCGCAGTCCTGGTGCTCGGATACGCGGTGCTGCCGGTCTATATGGTCCGGTCCGGCGTCTACACCAACTGGCCCGCCGTCAGCGATCCCGAGGGCATCGGCCGCCTTTTCCTGGGGACAAACGTCCTGGGCATCTGGGACGAACTGTTCTTCATCTGCACTGCATTTACCCTCCTGCGCCGTCACCTTCCGGACTGGCAGGCCAACCTGCTGCAGGCTGTGCTTTTCACGTCATTCCTGTGGGAACTGGGATTCCACGCCTGGGCACCGTTTTTCATCTTTCCTTTTGCGCTGCTCCAGGCGAAGCTGTTCACGGTGACAAAATCCCTGTCATACATCGTGACCGTCCACCTGCTGTTCGACTTTGTCCTGTTCCTGGTCCTGCTCCACGCACACAACCGCGAGTGGCTGGACATCTTCCTCTATTAGCGTCAGTCAAACTTCGGGAGGACACATCACCGTTCGCAGCGCAGGCATCCTGCTGTACCGGCGGAGCGCAGGCGGGCAGCTGGAGGTATGGATAGCCCATATGGGCGGGCCTTTTTGGGCCCGCAAGGATGCCCGCGCCTGGTCCATCCCCAAGGGTGAATACCTTGAGGACGAGGATCCGCTGGTGGCCGCCCGGCGTGAATTCGCCGAGGAAATCGGTACGGCCGCACCGCCCGGTGACTACAACCACTTGGGAACTTTTCGGCAGCCGTCAGGCAAAATCATCACGGTCTTCGCAGCAGAGGCAGACTTCCGGCCGGAACAGATCGTGAGCAACACGTTCCCCCTCGAATGGCCTAAGGGATCCGGCACCATCGGGGACTTCCCCGAGATCGATGACGCGAGATGGATCGGAGAGTCCGAAGCACGCACCAAGCTGGTGAAGGGCCAAGTGCCTATCCTCGACGCGCTCATCCAGCTCCTCCCGGAACGCTCCGGCGGAGTAGTTATCTAAGAACAGCCAGCGGACGACGGCGGGACCTCCGCCGTCGTCCGCTTACGTTTAGGCCCGTTGAAGTGGGTGCCCTTGGGGCGCCGGATAGGAAAGTCCTGGAGACCCCCTCCTACGCTCGTCAGCGCAACTCGGCCTCCGATTCCCGGATGCGGGCGAATTCCTCTTCCGGCGCCCCCGCCACCAGACGGTGGCGGCTGTGGAAGGCGAAATAGAGGAGCCCGACGCCGAAGATGCCGGCAGTGATGGCGGCGGCCTGGATATCGACGAAGAAGGTGGCCACCACCGCGACGACCGCCAGGACCAGTCCGACGCCGGTAGTCACCACGCCGCCTGGTGTCCGGTACGGGCGGTGCAGTGCCGGTTCGCGCTTCCGCAGCAGGATGTGTGAGAGGTTGAGCAACACGTACGACACGGCGGCCCCAAAAACAGCGATGTTGATGAGCTTGTCGCCGTCGCGCACAGCGGCAGCGAGGATGAAGCCGATGACGCCCGGGACGATCAGCGCCCAGGTGGGGGTCTTCCGGGAGTTGGTCCGGCTGAGCCAAATGGGCAGGTAGCCGGCACGGGACAGCGCGAAGAGCTGGCGGGAGTAGGCGTAGACGATCGAGAAGAAGCTTGCGACCAGCCCGGCAAGTCCGGCGTAGTTGACGAAGACGGCGAGGTCTTCGTTTCCGACGGCGCGCAGCGCGTCTGGCAGCGGGCTGGCCGAGGTACTCATCAAGTCGCTGCCCGCGCCGCCGGGGGCAAGCACCAGAACGGCCAGGGCGGTGACCACGAGGACCGACATTGCAACGATGATGGCGCGGGGCATATCGCGCTGCGGATTTTCAGCCTCCTCGGCCGCCAGCGGAACCCCTTCCACGGCCAGGAAGAACCAGATGGCGAAGACCAGTGCCCCGACGATGCCGCCAACGCCGTTCGGCAGGAAGGAGCTCGCACCGGCTGCATTGCTCACCGGAATATCGAACAGGTTCGTGATTTCGAAGTGCGGCACCATCCCGACGACGAAGGCGATGAGCGCCACCACCGCTAGGCCCGTGATGGCGAACATGGCTTTCAGGGCCTCGCCCACACCGATCAGGTGAATTCCGATGAATAAGGCGAAGCAGACGAGGTACACCGGCCAACCGTCGGTGATGCCAAAGAGACCGAGGCTTTCCACATAACCGCCGATGAAGACGGCGATCGCGGCCGGTGCCATTGAATATTCGATCAGAATCGCGAGTCCGGTGGCAAAACCGCCCAGGCGTCCCAGGGCGCGGCGGGCAAAGCCGTAGCCGGCGCCTGCAACCGGCAGCGCGGAGGACATTTCGGCGAGTCCGAAGACCATGCAGGCGTACATGACGCCCATCAGCACAAAGGCGATCAGGAGGCCGCCCCAGCCGCCGGCTTCGAGGCCAAAGTTCCAGCCGGAGAAATCGCCGGATATCACGTAGGAGATGCCAAGGCCTGCGAGCAGAAGCCAGCCAGCGGCACCCCGCTTCAGGGTCCGTTGTTCAAAGTAGGCCTTATCGACGGCGCGCTGTTCGGCGGTCGGAAGAGTATCAGTCATGGGAATCTCCAGGGTCTGTTGGGGTGGAAGGTGGAGCGTTAACGGGGCGGTTGATGAACCACTGCGCACGAAAGAGCTATTTCTCGGTCGTTTAGCCAGAGTTCAGTTGTTGCCAGAGTTCAGTCGAAGAGCCAGGTAGGAGAGGCAAGGTACCGTTCGGCGACGGCCACGGTCCCAGGAACCTGTGCATCCCAAAGCTCGGCGGGCAGTGCATCGGCGCGGTGGGTGGTGGTCCAGCCGAGCATGGTCAGGCGGCGGATCATACTGAGCGCGGCGGCGTGGACGAGGTCGGCGCCGGTGAGCGGGCGGACCGTGCGGTAACCGGCCACCCAGCTCTTGGCGATGTCCGGCGCGTAAGGCTCGTGTTCGATGAAGGAAAGCGCGGAAGCGAAATCGTAGAGCAGCCACGAGAATCCGCAGTCGTCGAAGTCGATGACAGTGAGGGCACCGGCGTCGATCATGATGTTGGAGGGCCGCAGGTCGGCGTGGACCAGGCCCCAGCCGTCGCCCGATGCTGGAAGGCCTTCCAGCGCGCCGATCGCGGCGCGTTCGGCGCGTTCCAGCACGGCGGTCTGCTTGGGGGTGAGGTCCGCCCCGCGCCAGTCCCCCCATCTGCTGGTCTCACCGAGCATGTCGGCCAGCTGCCAGGAGAAGCGGGTGAAGTCGTCGGGCAACTGCCAGCTCTGCACCTGCCGGTGAAGCCGTGCCGTCGTGGCACCGATCTCGGCGTAGTAGGGCCGAGGATCGGCAAAGTCCTCAAGGATGTCGCCGGCCACGAAGGCGAAGGCTACGCAGTACCAGACGGACCCGCCCGGATCGGTGAAAGTCTGCAGCAGCTCACCATAAGCAGTGGGCACGACGTCGGGGACGCGCACCTCCGCTTCTTCGGCCAGCCGACGGACCCAAGTGAGTTCGCCGGCGATATGGCGGGCATCCCCCACATGGCCGGGGCGGTGCACACGCAGAACGGAGACCGGAACGCCGTCGACCTCTATGCGGAAGGTGGCATTCTCCGATACGGCGATCAGCGTGATGACCGTTCTGGCAGGCTCTAACCCCCAGGCAGAGGTCACGGCGTCGGCGATCCAGGGCGGGGCTGGTTCCCCACGTCGCAGGCCGTTGAACACGGCGAGTGGGGAAGTGTCTGTCAGTGCACTCATGGAAACTCCTCGGAGGCGAGGAGGGCTGGGCTCCGATAGCGAGTATGACACGGCGGAGCCGCCCAAACCGTGCCGACCCCGAGGAATTTACAGCCTCGAAATATAGCTGGGACCCGGAAACAAACCGTTCGATTAGCGGCGGCTTTTCGTAACGCCGACTTAATGTGCCGGCCATTGTGGACAGCGGCATCCGAACATACTTGAAGTACCGAAATTGATCCGAGGGTTGGGCCCATCTGGACGAACTCGAATGCACCGAACAGCAAGGACTCCCACCATGGTCATACGATCCACCATCATGGACACCAACAGCTTCCGATCAGAGGACGCTGAAGATCTCGATCCCGGCACGCGTCGCCTGACTGAGCGCCGCGACACGGTGCTGGGCGCCTCATACCGGCTCTTCTATCGCAACCCTGTGCACCTGGTGCGTGGCGAAGGACAGTACCTCTGGGACGCATCGGGGCGGCAATACCTTGACGCCTACAACAATGTGGCCAGCCTGGGACACTGCCACCCGGCCGTCACTGCTGCCGTGACAGCGCAGATGCAGCAGCTGAACACGCATACCCGGTACCTGCACGAGAACATCCTCGATTACACGGACGACCTCCTCGCCACAATGCCGGCCGAGCTCGACAAGGCAATGTACATGTGCACCGGATCCGAGGCGAACGACCTCGCCATCCGCGTGGCCAAGGCCTACAGCGGCGGCGAAGGCATCATAGCCACCACCGAGGCGTACCACGGCACTTCCGAGCTGACCTCGGGAGTGTCCCCTGCGCTTGGGACGGGGCAGCCGCTCTCGCCGACAGCCCGCCTGGTTGGGGCGCCGGATGCCTACAGGCTTGGTGGCGCGGCCGGTCCGGGCGGCGCGGAACTCGGGCGGTGGTTCGCCAACCGGATACGTGCGGCGATCGCGGACATGGAGGCCAACGGCATTCACTTCGCTGGCTTTATAGCCGACTCGATATTCTCCTCGGACGGCGTGCTGCCGGGCCCGGCAGGATACCTGAGCGAGGCAGCCGAGGTCATTCACCGTGCGGGAGGCATCATCATCGCTGACGAAGTGCAGCCGGGTTTTGGCCGCACCGGCGAGGCGTTCTGGGGTTTCCAGCGCCACGGAATAGTGCCCGACGTCGTCACCCTCGGCAAGCCGATGGGCAACGGGATTCCGGTCTCCGGGCTGGTGGCTAAAGCCGATGTCCTGGCCGCATTCAGCGATACAATCCCCTACTTCAACACCTTCGGCGGCAACCCGGTGTCCATGGCCGCGGCCCAGGCGGTGCTGTCCACGATCCGTTCGGAGGGCCTGCAGGAGCACAGCCGGGTGGTTGGGGCATCGCTGCTGTCCGCTCTGTCCGGTCTGGCCGACACGCACGAATCCGTGGGCGACGTCCGTGGCGCGGGCCTGTTTATCGGTTTCGAGCTCGTCAAAGACCGCAGCACCCGCGAACCGGACCGCGAGCTTGCACTCGCTGTCTTGGAACAACTGCGCGAGCGCGGGGTGCTGACGTCCGTGGCAGGCCCTCACGGTAACGTCCTGAAGCTGCGTCCGCCGCTGGCATTCCAGCACATGGACATCGACTGGCTCGTGGGTGCCCTTGACGACTCGCTGACCGTGCTCGGCGCCTAGTCCGTATATTAGGACGATGGCAAAAGGCATCGGTGGAGAGCCGGAGGGAATGACTGTCACCGACGCTGCCCACGCGGCACTGGCCCGATATGCCAAGGCGGAGATGTTCCATCCCGGCGAGCTGATGGGGAGTGAACGTGCCCTGGCCGAGCGACTCGGCGTTGGCCGGACCGTCCTGCGGCAGGCAATTGACCGGATGGAAGCAGAAGGCACCGTCCGGCGTGTGCTGGGCCGTTCGGGTGGGGTGTTCTTCAACGACGGGCGGATCCAGCGGCACCTGAACACCGTGGAGGGTGTGCCTCAGATGGTGTTGCACCAGGGCCGTGCAATAGCCACAACCGTACTGCGTGCCGAAATGGGATTGCCCCAGCCGGATGAACGACGGAACCTGCACCTGAATGGCGGGGATGCTGTGCTTCGTATCCAGCGACTCCGGCTCGTGGATGGCAGCTCCTGGTCATTGGACTTGTCCGTGCTGCCCGCGGCCCGCTTCCCTGGCCTGCTCACGCACGCTCTGACAGGTTCGCTCTACCATCTGCTGACGTCCGAATACGGGCTGGAGCTGGACCGGGCCGACGAGACGGTGGAGGCCGTGCCAGCCACGAATGCCCAGGCCTCGGTGCTTGACGTTCCGGCGGGCTCAGCCTTGCTGGAAATCCGCAGGGTGGCATGGGACGTGCAGGGCGTTCCCGTGGAGTTCGCTCACGATTTCTTCCGCGCGGACCGCACGAGGGTACATATGCAGAAGTACGGAACCAACTGGAAACGGACAGTAAGGCTGGGACGGGAGTAAGTGCCCGTGGCTGTCGTAGTGGCGCTGCCGTGCGGGTGCGCTTTCCTCAGGTCGACTCATCCCATGCGTATGACGCTTCCGGTAATGCGGCGGCCCCCTTCGGACACCAGGAAGGCGACGACGTCCGCAACCTCGTCGGGCTCCGCCACGCTGAAGAATGCGTCGTTTTTCTTTACCGCTTCGCGGACGTCGTCGGTCACCCATCCGGTGTCGGTAACTGGCGGATGAAGAGCGTTGGCAGTGACTCCGAACTCGCTCAATTCCAAACTCGCAGAAAGCGTATAGTTCACCAATGCTGCCTTGGCCGCACCATACGAGACTTCCTGTGGGAAACCCTTCTCGCCGCCGGATGTCATGGAGATAATCCTTCCCCACGTCCCCTGTCGGGCCTGGAGCCGGGAGGCGAACTCGGAGATCATGAGTGCACCTGCCCTGGCGTCAACACCGAACTGCCTATCAAAGGAGCTCGCCGACACGCCCGCTAAGGCGCGGCCCATCCAGTCTCTTTCGGCTGCCTTGAAGCTGTCACGGAGTGAGCCCGTGGCATTGTTCACCAGGATGTCCACGGGGCCGAAGGTTTCCTCGGCCGCATCGAACAACCTCGGGATCGTTTCAGCATCGGTCAGGTCAGCCGACACGGCGATCGCTCGGCCGCCCTGGCGCTGTATGCGTTCGAGTACCGCGGAAGCATCCTGCAGGTGATTCTCGCGTAACTGCTCCGGGGTGCCTTGATCTGCCGAATGCTCCAACGCGAGGAACGAAACGACCACTGAGTGTCCCTCCGCCGCGAGCCGTTCTGCTATGGCAGCGCCAATTCCGTGGTTTGCCCCGGTAACGATAGCCACCCTCGAAGTTTCAGTCATTGGTCCAAACTATGGAGGAATTGGAGGGCTTGCAAGCGACCAACTTCCAGGGGCGACCTCTCCTGTCAGGCGTACTGGGTGACACTCAGGTTATTGATGGTTGCTGTGCCACCGACGGCGTAGAGCGAGACCTCGGTACTGGTGGCTGCCGGGAAGATCAGTTCGGTCATCGTGACCTGGCCTCCCTGGGCGAAGACCTCAACGGAGCACCGGTCTACGTAGACGGTGAGCTGGTAGGAACCGTCAGTCGTCCGGATCGGAGCGGTGTCAATGGAGGCGAATGATTCGTGGAAGTCTGTTTGCCCGGATTCCCGGCGGTCGACGATCAGGACGCCTTCGGCGGGCCGGATGCCGATGCGGGTTCCCTCGGCTCCGTTGCCGCGGACTATGAGTCCGAATTCCTGGGCTGTTCCTGGCGTCAAGGTGAGCTCGATGCGTTGGACGGTGCCGGCTGCTCCGTCAAGAATGTGCTGACCGTCGGATATCTCAGCTGCAGCGAGGTTGAACGATCCTGCCGCGTCTGCCGGCGCGTCCAGGTCCCCTGCCGCATGCTGCACCAGGCATAGGTTTCCACCACTGTTGTGGAGCGCTATTTCGCGGACCAGGGACATGGGGCTCCGCCACGGGGAGGTGGGGATCTGGTTGGCGTATTCCCAGTTGTTCATCCAGGCGATCATGAGCCTTCTGCCGTCCGGAACGTCGCTGAAGGAAACGGCGGCGTAGTAGTCGCGGCCCCAGTCGAGCCACTGGTACTCACCGAGCCGGGCAGGGTCCTGGAGCCCTTCGGTCACGGTGGTGGCCGAGGTGAATGTGGTTCCGTCGAAGTCTCCGACGAAGTACTGCCCGGCCGAACCGTTGTTGGGTCCGCCCGGGTTGAGGTTCACTGTGAGGACCCATTTGAGGTTGTCCGGATCGCCGTCGACAGGCAGGGGGAAGAGGTCCGGGCATTCCCACACGCCCCCGGTGGCGTTGGCGGGGCCGAAAATACTTAGCAGTTCCCAGCTCTTGAGGTCGTCGGACTTGTAGAGGACCACCTGGAAGTCTGTGGCTTCGACGGCGACCATGACCCAGTAACTGCCGGCGTCGCCGTCGTAACGGACGACTTTCGGGTCCCGGAACTCGGCCGATCCGCGGTTCAGGACGGGATTGGCTGTGTGTTTGGCCCAGGTGTAGCCGCCGTCCCGGCTGTAGGCGAGGGACTGGGCCTGAACGCCGTGGTGTGCGGAGGCCGGCTTGAAGGAGCTGGTATAGACGGCGACCAGGGGCGGAGCAGAAGCCGTGCCGAATCCGCTGGTGTTGTCCCGATCGAAGACGATGCTGCCGGAGAAAACATCCTCTTCCTCGTCGCCTGCGATGGCGACGGGGTGTTCGGTCCAGCTGAGCAGATCTGTTGAGGTGGCGTGTCCCCAGGACATGTTTCCCCAGACGTTGTCCAGTGGATTGTTCTGGTAGTAGAGGTGGTAGACGCCCTCATGGAAAATCAGGCCGTTGGGGTCATTGAGCCAGGTGTTCCGGGCGGCGTAGTGCAGGGCCGGCCGGAAGGTGTCGGCCGTCGTGGCGGTCGCGGCAGTCATGAAGGTGAAGTCTCGTTTCTGTGCAGGTCTGGCGGGAGAACCCTGGTGTGCGGGTTCCCTGGCGGTGCGGTGGGCCGGTGCGCGGTACGCACCGGCCCACCTGGTTTCGGGTTAGTTAGGAGTTGCTCTTGTAGCGGTCGTAGGCCTGCTGGTAGACCTCGACCATTTTGTCGACGCCGATGTTCTTGAGCTGGGAGACGTAGCCGTCCCATTCCTGCTCGACTCCTCCGGAGACGATCCACTTGGCCATGTTCTGCTTGACCAGCGAGGCGGCGTCCGCTTCGATGGTGCTGATCTGCTGCAGTTCCTCGTTGGACAGTGCCACGGGTGGGTACCCGTCGTTCGCCGCGAAGGGCTTGTAGTTCTCTTCGACAGTCTTCTGCCGTGCGGCGGCCCGTGGTTCGGGGGCGACGACGTTCTTGAAGTTCTCGGCCGTGTTAGCCTTCGGACCGCCCGGGGCGACCTTCTGACGACGTTCGCCTTCGCTGGTCCCTGCCGCGGCGGGGATCTGGGTCAGCAGGCCGGTCGCGGAGTCCTTTTGCAGGGTTTCACCGATCGGTCCCCAGTTGGCCTGGGCGGACTGGATGGGGTCGTAGAGGTTGTCGGCCCAGCGCATCGTGGCTGCCGGGTACTTGTTGGCATTGGTGATGGCGAACGCGCCGCGGGCGATCTCCTGGTTGTTGGACTGGCTGACCAGGCGCTTTCCGTCGACGCCCTCCAGGGCGGGAACGAGTGCGTAGTTGTTGGCGCGGTCGGCGCCGACCATTTCGGGGATTTCCCACCAGACGAAGGAGCCGATGTTTTCTGTTGCAGCCTTGCCCTTGGCCAGGTACGCCTTGTCGTCCTGGGAGAAGGATTCGGGGTCGATCAGGCCTTCCTGGAACCACTCGTGGAGGGTCTGGATGGCTTTCTTGTAGCCGTCCTGGGTGGGGGTGTAGATGACTTTGTCGTCCTGGACGATGCGGTGGTCCATGTTGTCCGGCACTCCGCCCAGGGCGGCGATCAGGTCAACAATGTCCCCGCACCAGGAGCCGGGCATGAAGCTCAGCGGGATGGTCTTGCCGGTCCCGGAGGCGTCCTGGGTCTTGAACGCGAGCAGGGCGTCGTGGAACTCGTCGATGGTTTTCGGCATCGGGATGTTGAGCTTCTTCAGCCAGGAGGTGTTGATTGCCAGTTCGTTGGGGAACTGGACCAGCCCGAGTTCCTCGATGGAGGGCAGGGAGTAGATATGCCCGTCCGAGGACGTGATCGCGGCCTTGATGTCCGGGCGTTCGGACAGGAGCTTGGAGAGGTTGGGCGCGTTCTTCTCGATGAGCCCTTCGAGCGGGATCAGGGTTCCACTGGCCGAGTAGGTGGCTATTTCCGAGTCGGTCAGCCCGGAATTGAAGAAGGCGTCCGGAAGGTCACCGCTGGCCAGGATCAGATTCTTCTTTTCCTTGAAGACGGCCTCCGGCAGATTCTCCCAGTTGACGTGGATGTTGGTTTCTTTTTCCCACTGCTGCACCAGGGTCATGGTGTTGTAGTCCGGGGCGAGAGCGGCTTTTGTGCCGGAGAAGGTCAGGTCGAGTTGCTTGCTGACGATCGGGAAGCCTGTTTCCTGGAATCCGAAGTCGGTGGAGGCGTCTTTGATCTCCGTGGTGCCTGAGCCGCCGCCTGAGCAGGCGGTGAACATCAATGTTCCGGCCAGGACGGCGCCGAGAGCGGCGAATTTGCGGCTGAATGCCATGGTCATTCCTATTCTGAGGGGGGATTTCTTCCGGCCCGTGGCGAGTGCCGGGGCCGGGTTTTTCTTGGAAGGGGATTTTCTTGGGGAACGGGTTCTACTTGACGGCGCCGATCATGGCGCCCTTGGTGAAGTGCTTCTGCATGAATGGCAGGGCAATCATGAGTGGCAGGCTCGAGACGACGATCATGGCGTACTTGGTGAGCTCTGCGATCCTTTGCGCTGCCGCATAGGATTCGATGTCACCGCCGGTGGTTCCGGTGGAGGAGACGTCGGATTGGATGAGGATGTTCCGCAGTACCAGCTGTAGCGGGTACTT
This sequence comes from Arthrobacter pascens, assembly GCF_030815585.1. NCBI lineage: Bacteria > Bacillati > Actinomycetota > Actinomycetes > Micrococcales > Micrococcaceae > Arthrobacter > Arthrobacter pascens. The sequence goes on along the minus strand of NZ_JAUSWY010000001.1, from coordinate 320,294 downwards.
GGAGTCGTCATTGAGGAAGATCAGTGCGTCGAAGAACGAGTTCCACTGGGCTACGACGTGGACCATGATCATCAGCATGATCAGCGGCTTGGACAGCGGCAGCACCATTTGGAAGAAGAACTTGAAGTCGGTTGCCCCGTCCATCTGGGCGGCTTCGCGCAGTTCGTTCGGGATGGTGTGTTCAAAGAACGACCTGGCGATGATGAGGTTCCACACGCCCACCGCGCCGGGCAGGACCACGGCCCAGACGGTGTCCAGCATGCCCAGGTCCCGCACCACCAGGTACTTGGTGATGAGTCCGCCGTCGAAGAACATGGTGATCACGAACAGGAGCATCAGGATCTTCCGGCCCGGCATGTCCTTGCGGGACAGGGCGTAGGCGCCGAAGAGGATGGTGCTGACGCTGATCGCGGTGCCGAGCACTGTGTAGATGACGGTGTTGCCCAGGCCGTTCCAGATCCGGCTGTCTGCGAAGATCCGTTCGTAGCCTTCGGTGGTGATGCCGGAGGGGAATAGCCAGACCTTGCCTTCGTAGACGGCGTTGGGGTCGCTGATGGAGGCGATGACGATGAAGTACAGCGGGTACACCACGGCCAGGATGGACAGCAGCAGGACGGTAGTGGCTGCGATGTTGAAGGCGCGGTCGCCGTATTTGTCCTTTAGCGACTGCTTGGGGCGGGCCTGGTTGACGGTCCGTTTCGGGTTCTCGATGGTGCGGGGGTTGGTTGTCACAGACATATCGGCATCACCACAGGGTCGCTTGGTTGGCCCGGCGCGCAATCGTGTTGAAGACGAGCAGCAGCGCCAGGTTGAGGAGGGAGTTGAACAGGCCGATGGCGGCCGAGTAGCTGAACTGCGCCTGCTGCAGGCCTGCGTGATACACGTAGGTCTGGATGATCTCCGAGGTCGAGAGGTTCAGCGGTGTCTGCATCAGCAGCGCCTTCTCGAAACCGACATTGAGCAGGTTGCCGATGGCCAGGATGAACAGGATGGTCACCACCGGCATGATGCCCGGCAGGTCGATGTGCCGGATGCGCTGGAGCTTCGAGGCACCGTCCACCTTGGCCGCATCATGCAGCGCCGGGTCAACGGCGGCCAGGGCCGCAAGGTACACGATCATGGAGAACCCGGCGTTCTGCCACACATCCGAGATGACGTAGATGGGCCGGAACCACTCCGCGGAGCCCATAAAGAAGATCGGCTCGCCGCCGCCCAGTTGGATCGCGTTGTTCACCAGCCCGGACCTTGGGGACAGCACCACGAACATGATGCCCACCACCACCACGGTGGAGATGAACGCGGGCGAGTACAGCACCGTCTGGGTGAACTTCTTGAACCTCTCGCTCTGCAGCTGATTGACCAGCAACGCCAGGATGATCGGAATCGGAAAAGCGATCAACAGGCCCAGCACGGCAATCCACAGCGTGTTTCCGACCACCTGCCCGAACTGGTACGAGTTCACGAACCGGATGAAGTGCGTCAGGCCCACCCACGGGCTGTCCGTGAACCCGTCCGCCGGATTGTAGTTCTTGAAAGCGATCTGCACGCCGTACATCGGCCAGTACTTGAAGACCAGGATGTAGATGATCGCGGGGGCTAGTAATACGTATAACTGCCAGGCGCGGGAAATTCTCTTCAGGCGGAGCGAAAGAGAATTTTTGCGTTGCGGCGACGGCGCCGCAACAGGATGCCCGCGTCGGGCCGGGATGGTGCGGCTCATGGCATCTCCTTAGGATGTGTCACTGACTTGCGTTCAACAAGAGGGCAGTCCATCAGCTCGACCCGGCCATCGGGTTCCGCGTCCTGGAGGATCAGTTCAACCGCGCGCCGGCCCATGGCGACGAACGGCAATTCAAAAGTGGTCAATCCCGGGCGAAGGAAGGGGGCCAATGTTGCCTGGTTGTCGAAGCCCACAATAGAGACGTCCCCGGGGATTGAGAGGCGCAGATCCGAGACGGCCTGGTAGGCACCCCAGGCACCGCGGTCATTCGCACAAAAGATGGCTGTCGGCGGGTTGCCGGCGGTCAGCAGCTCCATCGCGTACTTGTAGCCATGCTCCTCACCGCCTTGACCAAAGCGGACCAACGACGGATCGACGTCCAGGCCCGCCTCCTCAAGTGCCGCGCAGTAGCCTTCATAGCGGCCGACGGCGGCAGGGAGGCCGCTTTCGAGCGTCTCGATATTGATCAGCCCGACTTTTGTGTGCCCGGCCTGGAGCAGCCGGTTAGTGGCCGCGTACCCGCCCTTGACCTCGTCGGGGGCAACACTCGGAACCCGCCCGGCCCGGTCCTGGGAATTCAGTACTACGGATCTGACGCCCGCCAGCGTCTCCGGAACATCGAGCCGACGGTGATACATGGCGGCGTAGACCACTCCTGCCACCTTGTAGGAGAGCATTGTGTCCAGGGATGCGGCTTCCAGCTCCCTGTCTCCGCCGGTGTTGACAGAGAGCAGGAGGAGCCCGTCCTCCCACGCCCGCTGCTGCGCGCCTTCGATGATGGCGCCGGCGAAAGGAGTGGTTGCAACGGAATCACCAATGAACCCGATCATGCCGGCTATGCCCTCGCGGAGAACCTTTGCGTGGGCGTTTGTGCGGTAACCAAGCCGATCCACTGCGTCCCGTACCCGCTTGCGGGTATCCTCGGAAAAGCGCGACCCGGAGGCTGAATTCAGCACCAGCGATACGGTGGCCTGGGATACACCGGCAGCAGCGGCGACATCATGCATCGTCGGTCCTGACTTAGGCCGTGGTCCAGCCATGGGGCACCTCCTTGGGCCACTCGATCTTCTTGGGGGTTATTCGTATAACTTCGCTCAACTGTAGCGTGCATCACACAGTGCGTCAACAGGCAGATTCGGCGGTCCCCTCCAGGCCCTTCCATCAGCTGAACGGTGTGCTGGACCTTGCGATGGACGATAGCTTTATTGCATGACCGCAAGCTACAGGTACGACGTGGACATCCTGCATCTGCTCGTGTCGCCGGCTCATGCTTACTTCGGCCGCGCACGCGAGGGTGCAGCGGACGTCCCCACCGCAGATGCCGACCAAGTGGAACTGGTGGCCGGCAAGGGCATTGTGGGTGACCGGTTTTTCGGCAAGGCCGCGCACATGGATGCCGCAGTCACCCTGCTCGCGGTCGAGGCCCTCGAGGCCATGGCCGCGGAACTGGGGGTGGCACCCTTTGACCCGCTGCTTACCCGTCGCAATGTGGTCCTCAGAGGGGCCCACCTGTCTCCCCTGCTTGGCGAGGAGTTTGCGTTGGAATCCCGCGGGGAACTGGTCCGGCTCAGGGCCGGGCGGGCTGCCCACCCCTGCGCCTGGATGGATGAGATGCTCGCGCCGGGCGCGCACGCCGCCATGCGTGGGCGGGGAGGCGTGCGCTGCCAGCCCCTCTCGGACGGCATCCTGCGCCGTGGGCCTGCTGTGCTGATCAGCCCCGTGCCGCTGGATCCCGCACGCGCTGGCACTCCCACGGTGCTGCGGCCGTCCCGGTTGCCTTGAACCACCCAATGAAACCGGAAGCGGACGACGGCGGGACCTCCCGCCGTCGTCCGCTTGCGTTGGTGCCGCTCCCTACTGTGCGGACATGTCCCGCAGGCCAGCGTCCGTCCCGGTAGCGCGTTCCAGCGTGGAGGGGGTAAATATTGCGGCGGAGACGTCTTCGCGGAGGTAGTAATCGCGGTGATCCTCGGGAATCAGGCTGCCTCGGACAATGTAGTAGCCCCGGCCTTCACCGGGACCCCCGGCGGCACGGTCGATGGCATCGAGCATGTCCCGGTCCAGGCGCTGGTCGGGTCCGCGTTCTTGCAGCAAGGCCAGGTCTTCGGGGAGCAGCGAGCTGATAAGCCCGTGGATATTCGGCATGTTGAGTGTCCTTTGCCGGCACCGCAGGAACATGGTCAGCTTCCCCCCGGCGGGCGTGCCCGGGGGTGCCTTGGCCGGTTGCGTCCACCCCGATTGTAGGGCCCGGCCGACCGGCCGGACCAGAGCCTAGGTCACCTTAAATCTCTCCGACACGGCAGAATTTTCGGACGTCGTATTGCGCCGGGCTATCGATTCATGCACACTGGCTACAGATCCGCAGGAACAAAACTTCCGCCGATCCCAGCCCGCCGGACAATTCGGCCGGCCACCGCCCCATCAGAGAATGCCGGGCGACCCCTCTGAAACCACCGCTTTCCGCCTCCCCGGGCGCGCCCGGACCCGGAAGCCCTGTGCCTACTCAGAGCCCTGGCACATCCCGCCGAGAAAGAGACCACCATGATCAAGCGCCACTCGGACCTCGTCCTGGAAGTCACAGCCCACGATCCGGACACCGTCGAAAACGACCTGAACACCGCCGTAGACATCGTCCGCCAACACGCCATGAAGGAATGCCGCCACGGCATCCTGGTCACACAGCACGGCTACACCAGCTACACCGTCGCCGTCAGCCGCGATGTCCCCTACGGGCAAACACATGAACGGCGCGGACAGCCGGCGAGCTCACACACCGAAGCCGGGGCAGAAAACGGGCTCAACTCGTAAGAAAAGCCAACGGACGACGGCGGGAGGTTCCCGCCGTCGTCCGCCTGTGTGTGTTGCCGCTACAGTCTGTTGTGCTCCGGGATTGCCCACTGGGCACCGGTTTTGCGTGTCGGCAGGCCCACGTAGGTCCAGAGGCACGGCCTGCCGGAATGGCTCGGGAACAGCTGGCCTTCGTAGAGGGAGATGCTCGCTCCCGCCGGACCCTGCCAGACGCCGGCCAGTTCGCAGTGCGTGCCGGTGGCCTGCTGCCGTGGAGCCGCTATGTGCATCACCCTTCTGGCCCGTTTCTCGGCGACGGGGAGCCTCTTCTTCACGATGACACACCCGCCGGTTCCCGGTAGTTGCTTTCCGGAACATCGGTAATGAACATGTACCCGGGAGCGTGGCTGATGGCGAAGGAGGGCCTGGAAGCCATCACTGCGCTCTGCGGGGTCACGCCGCAGGCCCAGAAAACCGGCACTTCCCCCGCCCTGATTTCCACCGCATCCCCGAAGTCGGGGCGGTTGATGTCCGCAATGCCAAGGTCCTCGGGCGAACCGACGTGGACGGGCGCGCCATGGACCATCGGCACCTCCGACGTTACCCGAATGGCCGTTTCCACCAGTCCGGGCAGCATCGGACGCATGGAAACCACCATGGGGCCGTGGATCCGCCCGGCTGGGGTGCACTCGACGTTTGTGCGGTACATCGGGACGTTGCGGCCGGTTTCGGTGTGCCGCAGCGGGATGCCCGCGCTGGCCAGCGCGGCCTCGAAGGTGAAGCTGCAGCCGATGAGGACACCCACCATGTCCTCACGCCAGACCGATGCGACATCGGTGACCTCGTCTGCCAGTTCGCCGTCCACCCAGACACGGTAGGAGGGGATATCCCGGCGGATGTCGGACCCGGCGGCGAGGGCGCTTTCGTACTGCCCCGCCGGAACGATGTCGATGACGGGGCAGGCCTTGGGATTGAGCCGGCAGAATTCGATGAACTCGTCGGCGTAGTCGGCCGTCACCGCTATCAGGTTCGCCTGTGTGTAACCGTCGCTCCATCCGGAGGTGGGGGTGACCAGGCCGTTGCGGAACTTGAGGCGGGCGTCCGCGGGGGCCAGCAGGGCGTTGGGCTGACTCATCGGGTCCCGCTCTCCACGGGTTCGGCCGCTGACTGCAGGTACTCCTCGTCCTCGGCAACATTGGAGTCCCGGCCCAGGGCCAGGCCCACCAAGGTCAGCAGGCAGGCGACACTGAGGTACACGGCCACCGGAACCCAGCTGTGGAAGGTGCTGAGCAGAAGGGTGAACATGAACGGAGCGCTGGCGCCGCCGATGATTCCGGCGAAGGTGTAGGCCAGTGAGCTGCCGGTGGAGCGGAGCCGCGGCGTGAACTGTTCCACAACGAAGGCGGCCTGGGGTCCGTACATAAATGAGTGGCAGAGCAGGCCCAGCACGGTTCCCACAATCAGCATGACCGGGGACCGTCCTTCGAGGACGATGAAGAACAGGTAGGCCCACACGGCTGCGGCCACGGCGGCGATCCCGTAGACCAGCCGCCGGTTGATGCGGTCGGAGATGGCCCCGGCGAGCGGCATGGTGAATATCTGGAGTGCTGAGCCAATGAGGACGGCCACCAGCACCTGGCCGCGGTCGAAGCCGAGCTCCTGGATGCCGTAGGTGAGGGTGAAGACCGTGCACATGGCGTAGAGGACGTCAGGGCCGACGCGGCTGAGCATGGCTGCGATGAGGGGCCGGCGCTGAGTGGCCAGCACTTCGCGGATGGGAGCCTTGGGCTTGTCACCCCGGGCTTCCATGGCCTTGAAGATGGGGGTGTCTTCGAGCTTGAGGCGGATCCAGAGTCCGAAGGCCACCAGCACTGCCGAGATCAGGAACGCGATCCGCCAGCCGAAGCTCAGGAAATCCTCTTCGGACAGGGCGAGCGTCAGGACAGCAAGCGCACCGTTGGCCATCAGGTTGCCGGCCGGCGGCCCGATCTGCGCGGCGGAGGCCCAGAATCCGCGGCGGTTCGGATCGCCGAATTCGCTCGAGAGCAGGACAGCACCGCCCCATTCACCGCCGACGCCGACGCCCTGCGCGAAGCGGAGGAACACCAAAATGGCGGGGGCGATGATGCCGATGTTGTCATACGTGGGCAGCAGGCCGATGAGGAAGGTGGCGACGCCGATGAGCATAAGCGTGATCACCAGGATTTTCTTGCGGCCGATCTCGTCCCCGAGCCGGCCGAAGATGATGCCGCCCACGGGCCGGGAAATGTAGCCAACGGCGTAGGTGGAGAAGGCCAGCAACGTTCCCGTGACGGGGTCCGAGGCCGGGAAGAAGATGAGCGGGAAGACGATCGCTGCTGCGGCGGAGTAGACCGCGAAATCGTAGAACTCCAGCGCTGTTCCAGTCAGGCTCGCCGCGAATGCCTTGTACATGTCCTTGCGCCCCACCGGGGGTTTCGGGTCAGTGGGGGCCATTGCTTGGGGAGTGGCCATTTGTTCCTCCAGAAAAAGAGTGTCATGCGGGGCGGGTGGTTGATGCTGGGGTGCCTGCTTCTGCCCTGGCTGGCGGAGTTGCAAGGTGGGGCCTACGGCACCGGTGCCGTCTGCCGTCAGGATGACTGCGGAAGTCGACTGGGTAATCGTCGGATTGTTGAACAATCCTGCTTTGTTGAACAATCTACGCGACGCAGATCACACCGTCAAGGGTTAAACGGCAATCATCCCTGGGACGCCAGCGGATCCCGCACGGTTGGCGGACCCTGTGGGCGTGGCAAGGGCGACCGCGCGGAACTCAGGCCTGCTCACATCAAATGTTGTGCGGCGACGCGCGAAGGGGCGGCCAGTCCGAGGCCGAATTCGAAGCGGCGGCTACTTCGAGGCCGGATTCTCCGGTGCATGGACCGCGGCCTGGCGCTCTTCGGATCTGGCCAGGTAGTCGGTGAGGCGCTCGGCCGCGAGTTCCGTATCGCCGGCTTCGAGGGCTTTGCAGATCTGATCGTTGTCCGCCAGATAGTCCTGGTAAAAGCCGCCGTCTACAGCTGCCTTGTGGAAGAAGAGCCGCATCTCGGCCAAGACCTGCGACATGATGGTGTTCAGCCGTTCGCTGCCCGCCATTGCCACCAGGGCGCCGTGGAAATGCTGGTTGGCGCTGCCGAGCCGTTCGCTGTCCCCCGCGGCGGCTGCGCTTTTCCCTTCCTCCACGGCCGCCCTGACCAGGGCGATACTTTCGGGGCTGCCACCGCCGCGGACCGCGCTGACCTCGATGGCACGCCTGACGGTGTAAACGTCGTGGATGTCCGTGGCGCCGAGGCTGGCAACGAAGACTCCGCGGTTGGGCTGGCGGACAAGCAGCCGCTCACTGACAAGTTCGGCGAAGGCTTCACGGACGGTGTTGCGGGATACTCCGAGCTCGTCGGAGAGGGCCTCTTCCTTGAGCTGCGTAGCCGGCGGCAGGGCGCCCTCCGCAATCTGGAGCCGCAGCTCCGCGGCCACCCGCGTTGCCACGGACGGCACGGCCACCCGCAGCCTGGACGCTCCGGCGGTGCTTCCGAGCGAGGGGTCGGCTTCGGCATTCGGGTTTAGGGTAGCCATACCTCGAATTTACACGAATGCCCAACAATCCCTTTGTTGGATTGCCCTCTCAGCTGGACTGGCCGGGGGTGCCGTCCCCGGTGACAGCCGGGACGGCAGGTGACTGCCCGGCGTCGGACGTTTCACCGCTGGCCTCCGCAGGCTCTTCCGGCGGCCCGGGCTTGTAGACCCATGCCACCAGCACCACCGAGATGATCATCAGCAGGAACCATGAGATGAGCTTGTCAAACGAGACCATGTGCCAGCCGTTCAGTTGGCTGGGGTAGAGCCAAGCACCCGACCACGTCGCGATGTTCTCGGCAATCCAGATAAACAGCGCCACGAGCAGAAACGCCACGATCAACGGCATCCGGAACCGCCTGCGGAACACACGGAAGTGCATGACGCACCGGCCGTAGATGACCACAACGGCGGCCAACAGAACCCAACGGGCGTCGACGGTGTAGTGGTGGGTAAAGAAGTTCACGTAGATGGCTGCGGCCAGGATCGCCGTGACCCGCCGCAGCGGATACCTGGCGAAGGTCAGGTCGAACAGTCGAAAGACGCGCACCATGTATGAACCGACTGCCGCGTACATAAAGCCACTGAACAGGGGAACCGCTCCGATGCGCAGGAAACCCTCGGCCTCATACTGCCAGGACCCGACGTCGGTCTTGAACAGCTCCATGACCGTTCCCACCAGGTGAAAGAGCACAATCACCCTGAGCTCGCGTGAAGTTTCCAGCCGTGTGGCAACCATCAGGACCTGGATGGCGACGGCCGCGAGAGTCAGGAAATCGTTCCTCGCCAGCCCGGCGTCATCCGGATACCAGAGGCGTACGGCCAGGATTACAGCGAGGAGCGCGGCGCCAAAGATGCATGCCCAGGCTTGCTTGAGACCGAAGACGGCGAACTCGATGAGCTTGGAACGGATGCCGTCGGCCGGCGCGTTGTCCAGAAGCCGATGTGCACGCTCGTCGATCCGGTGCTCTACGGACGTGAAGCTGCGCACTGGTCCCCCGTTCCCCGCCACGAGTGGCTGTTATTTCCGGAGCGGCGCTCCGATGCCATGACTGACTGCCGTGCCCTGGCTAAGCAGTGCCGAGTTGGCCCAGGCAGTAGTTCTTGACACAGTGCCTGATCCGCTGCGGCAGCCGGGGATAGAACACTGCAAGAAACCGCATGGTGCGGTCGAACCAGCGCTCGTGACGCGGACTCCACGCCAGCCCGAAGTCCTCCCGGAGCTGATCCGGAAGGAGGCCCGCGGTCATGAATCTGGCGAACGGCATGATGGTGCGATACCAGAGTGCTGTGCCCTGAGGGTAAAGGAGGCCCCGGCCAACGTCCACGGCGGCTTCGTCAGCACGCAGTGCCTGCAGACGCCCGTCCCAGTACCGGCGGAATGCCTCCCGGTTCTCGGGCCAAAGCTCCTCGGGGAGCTGCAGGGCAGTCCCGAGCTTCGCGTAGTCGAGGTACACGAGCGCGGCCGTCTCGTCATCGAGCGGCCCATAGATTTTTTCGAGGATGGTGACTGCGGTGTCATACAGCGTCGCCGCCACCCAAAGCTGGGATTCGGGGTCAAAGGCGTTGTAGCCCCCGGACGTTTCATCGGCGGCACGGCGCACCGGGGCGTGGGCGCGGTTCACTCTGCGGCGGACGGCCGTCAGCTGCTCCTCTGTGCCGTAGACCACGGCGTAGACATAGGTGAGCGTGCCACCAAGCCTGTCCAGGGGACGTTTCGCGAAGGTGCTGTGTTCAGCCACGCCGTGGCCCACCGCCGGATCGGCGATCTGCAGCAGAATAGCCCGTCCTGCCCCGGCAAGCAGGATGCTTTCTGCTCCCATATCGGCAAGTCCACGCACCATCCCCATACCCTACCCGAGAGGCCAAAGGGCGCCGCCGGAAAAGTCAGAAGGGGACGACGGCGGGACTTCCCGCCGTCGTCCCCTGGCCCTTGGAGCCGCTCCGCTACAGTGCCGACCAGCTACAGTGCCGACCAGCCGCCGTCGGAAGCGAGGATGGCGCCGTTGACGTTGGTGCCGTCGTCGCTGAGGAGGAAGGTGATGGACGCGGCGAGCTGCGCCGCGGTGGCAGGCGTCGGGACCGTGGCCTGCATGATCGGCCCCAGGCGTTCGGCGGAAACCTTCGATCCCCAGTTTGCAACAATGCCGGTCATAGTGGGCCCGGGGGCAACGGCGTTGAAGCGCAGGCCCTTGGGCCCGTAGATCACGGCGGAGTTCTTGGTCAGGCCGACGACGGCGTGTTTGGACGCGGTGTAGGCGGCGCCGGCGGCGGAACCGCGCAGCCCGGCCTCGGAGGCGACGTTGACCACGGAGCCGGTGCCGGACTCGAGCATCAGCGGGACCACGGCGCGGGTCAGGCGCATGAGGGCGGTGACGTTGATCCGGAAGACGCTGTCCCAGAGCTCGTCGTTCACTTCGTGGATGGGGGCAAAGTTGTCCATAATGCCGGCGACATTCGCGAGGGCGTCTACCCGCCCTCCGGCAGCGGCGACCACGGCGGCGACGGTCTCTTCGGTGGAGATGTCGCCCGCCACGGGAACCAGGTCCAGGCCGCTGTTCTCCGCTACGAAGTCGTCCAGGCGTTCCTTGTTGATGTCGGCCGCGATGACCCTGCCGCCCTCCTTGGCGATGCGCAGGGCGGTGGCATGGCCGATGCCCGAGGCGGCGCCGGTGACAATAACGGTCTTTCCTGCAAAGCGGCCATTGGTGGTGGCCTCCTGCCACGGGGTTTTGTTGCCCACGATGATGTCCTTCCAGACGCTGATGAGGGTGCTGCTATCCACCTTATGACACCCTGTGTCATAATGGAAGGGTGAGTAGTGGAGGAATGTTTGTGGAAGACCAGAACGCCGCCGCATCGCGTTTCGCCGGGCGGCCCACCACCATTGATCCGGACGCCGTGGCGGGCATCGCGTTGCGCCTGTTCGCCGAGCATGGCTATGAACGGACCTCGATGGAGGACATCGCCCGCGAGGCGGGCATCGGACGCAAGAGCCTCTACCGCTACTTCACCAGCAAGGCGGACCTGGTCTGGGGCGGCACCGAGCCGGTGATCGACGCTACGGTGCCGGTGCTCGACTCAGCCCACGTTCATGGCGGTTTCGACGGCGACATCCTGGCGGGGCTCTGCGAGGTGGCCGTCGCAGGCGCTGCAGTCCTCCCGGACCTCGCCGTGACGCGCGGCCGCCTGAGGCTGATTGCCGAACACCCTGAGCTGATGAGCCGGAGCTACGAAGCCCTGGCGTCCCAGCGTGATCGGGCCAGGTCCCACCTTGTGGAGCGCGGCGTGCCCGCGGACACCGCGCGCTACTTGTGCGCCGCGTACATCGGCGCGACGTTTGAGGCGTGGATGCAGTGGGCTGCGGGCACGGACCCGGACCCCGTGCCTTATCTGGTGGCGGCGGTGGGGGTGCTGCGGGTGCCGGGTGCCTAGCTCCTTGAGCCTCGCTGCCAGTTCCGCGACGCAGACGCCGGGTGATCCCGCGCCCGGCTGACTGGCCGGTTCAGCGCAGTCCGCCAGGCGGCCCGGCATGACCGTGCCGGACAGGCATGACAGTCAGCCGATGGGCTCGGGCATCTGCTCCACGAGGTACTGGGCATCCACCGAGGTGCCAGTTACGGGATCCGACATTTCGACTTTCCAGCTGCGGGCGAACTGGTCGACGCCGTGGGTCATTGCCACCGTGCCGGAGATGAGAACCGTGCCCGGCTCGTTGAGGCCGCGTTCAGTGAGGACGTCCAGCCAGTAGTCGGGGCTCAGCAATGCTGCCAGCGAGCTGTCCTGGATGAGTTTGTCCGGGGTGTCACCCTCCCCAACCCACCCCTTCAAGGTGATCTGGTCCAAGTGGTCCCGCACGTCGTCGAGCCGCCAGGCCTTGCTGCCCAGAACGTCAGGGCTGGCATTCTTGCTCCAGGCCACCCCGTGGACCTCAAGCTCGCGGTCCGTGTGGTCGCAGGCCACCGTCAGCAGGACACCGTCGTCGGTGATCACCAGCGCCCATTCGGCTTCCCCGGAAGTCCGGCCGTGCTGCACGCGGACTTCGGCAACCTGCTGCGCCAGGTACGGCGAGACCGGGTACAGGGCCGGCGTGGTTGCGGGGCCGGGGACTCCCAGTTCGGCCAGTTCGGCGATGTGGGCCTGCACTTCCGCCTGCTCCCGCCCTGCGTAACCTGCGTTGAGGAGGTGCTTGACTTGCACGTTCCGGGTGCTGCCGTCGGGAAGTTCGAAGCTGAGAACCGTCATGTTCTGTCCATCCTTTGCGTGTCCTGCGGGAAAATTTAACAAACCGGAAACCGGAAACGGTCGCCAATGTACATCCAGTATGCGTAATGTATACATTTAACGCCAGCGTGACAGGCGTCACCCGTAAACATCTTGTGGAGGACACACCATGGCTAAAGTCCCAGTTCCGGCTTCCGGCGCAGCGCCGCGTCCGGTCAAGTCGATTCACCCCAAGGGCCTGTACAAGGCCTTCGCCGCCAGCCTCACCGGCACTGCCCTCGAGTGGTACGACTTCGCCGTCTACTCGGCCGCGGCCGCCGTCGTATTCCCCATCGTCTTCTTCCCGTCGTCCGATCCCCTGACCGGCACCATCCTGGCTTTCTCTACCTATGCGGTGGGCTACGTGTCCCGCCCGGTCGGCGGCATCATCTTCGGCCGGCTGGGTGACCGGATCGGCCGCAAGAAGGTCCTGGTGACAACCCTGATGATCATTGGCGTGGCCACCGTGCTGATCGGCGTACTCCCCGGTTACGACAGCATCGGCATCACCGCACCGATCATCCTGGTGCTGCTGCGCTTCGCCCAGGGCGTGGGTGTTGGCGGCGAGTGGGGCGGCGCCGTGCTGCTCTCCAGCGAGTACGGCGATCCCCACCGGCGCGGCTTCTGGGCGTCTGCAGCCCAGGTGGGCCCGCCCGCCGGCAATCTCATGGCGAACGGCGCCCTGGCCGTCCTCACCCTCACCCTGACCGAGGAACAATTCATCGGCTTCGGCTGGCGCATCGCGTTCCTGGTCTCGGCCGTGCTGGTCGGTTTCGGTCTCTGGATCCGCCTGAAGCTGGAAGACACCCCGATCTTCAAAGCCATTGAGGCTCACGGCGAACAGCCCAGCGCACCCGTCCGCGAGGTCTTCAGCACCGAACTCCGGCCGCTTGTCGCCGCCACCCTTTGCCGGGTTGGCCCCGACGTGCTGTACGCCCTTTTCACTGTCTTTACGCTTACCTACGGCATCCAGGCCCTCGGCTACGAACGCAGCCAGGTGCTCACCGCAGTGCTGATCGGCTCCGCCTTCCAGCTGTTCATGATCCCGCTGGCCGGTGCCGTGTCCGACCGCTTCAACCGCCGCCTGGTCTACGGAACCGCGGCAGTAGTGGGCGCTGTGTGGACGTTCATCTTCTTCGGCATCCTGGGCGGGGACAACGAGCCGATGCTGATCGCCGGCATTGTGCTGGGCCTCATGGCGCACTCCTTCATGTACGGGCCGCAGGCGGCCTTCATTGTGGAGCAGTTCTCCCCGAGGCTCCGTTCCACCGGCAGTTCGTTGGCCTACACGTTCGCAGGCGTGATCGGCGGTGCCATCGCACCCTTGATGTTCACGCTGCTGCTGGCTCAGTTCGGCACCTGGATTCCGGTGGCCATCTACGTGGCCGTCGCGGCTGCTGTCACAGCGGTGGGCCTGGCGCTCGGCCGGGACTCCAACACCGTTGAGGACGAGGACTACCGGCTCCTCCTGGAAGGTTCCGGCGCGGCCCGCCAGCCGTCCGCCGTCGAATCCCCCTAGGGCCTGAGTTTGGTGGGGGCTGGATCAGGTGCGGAGCAGGATGTCCCGGGTAACGGCCAGGTGGTGGTCAATGGCTTCCTGAGCCTTCGCGGCGTCGCCGGACACCAGGGCATCGAGGATGTCCTGGTGTTCGGCGCACACCTGCTCGCGCCGGCCGCCGGTGCGGAACAGGGCAGCGACGCCCACCAGGATCTGCCGGACGTGGAGCTTGCTGTACGTCCGCGAGATGAGTTCGTTGCCTGCGGCGTCGATCAACTGCTGGTGGAAGAGGGTGTCCAGCCGGATGAACTCCTGCGCAGCGTCCGCATTCAGCTGATGGGGAAGCCGGGCCTGCTGGTCAAGGGTGTCCTGCATCGTCTGCGCAGGAACCCGGCGCTGTTCGATGACCAGGCGGGCGGCATGGCTTTCCAGCACACCTCGCAGTTCCATCAGCTCCGACATTTCGCGGCCGGTCACCGGCGGAACATAGGCCCCCCGCTGCGGAATCAGTTCCACCAGGCCGTCGGAGACGAGCAGCAAGAGCGCCTCCCGGACCGGGGTGCGCGAGACGCCGATCTGAGCGGCCAGCTCCTGCTCGTTCAGGAACTTCCCCTGCACGTCCGGGTCGATCAGGATATTTTCCCGCAGGTACGCGTACGCCTTCTCGCGGCCGGACGCCGCTGTCCCCGAACTTTTTCGCATACATTATGTATACAACAGACTGGAGTAATTTCATGCGTTTAGCAGTGGCCCAAATCATCACCGGAGCCGATCCGGCCGCCAACCTGGAGCTGATTCGAGAATACGCCACCCGCGCCAAGGCCGCTGGCGCCGAACTGGTGGTGTTCCCGGAAGCGGCGATGCGCGCCTTCGGGAACAACCTGTCGGACATCGCCGAGCCCCTGGACGGACCGTGGGCCGGCGCAGTCCGCAGCATCGCCAAAGAACTGGATATCGCGGTGGTGGCGGGCATGTTCACTCCCGGCGAGGGAGGCCGCGTCCGGAACACACTGCTTGTCACCGGCCCGGGGATCGGCACTTCCTACGACAAGATCCACCTCTTTGATGCGTTTGGTTTCGCCGAATCTGATTCGGTGGACGCCGGCACGTCACCCGTGACCTTTGAACTCAACGGCACGGTGATTGGTCTCGCCACCTGTTACGACGTCCGCTTTCCCGCCCTTTTCACGGCCAACGCCCGGGCCGGCGCCCAGGTGAACATTGTCTGCGCTTCATGGGGCGCCGGTGAGGGGAAGGCGGGGCAGTGGGACCTGCTGATCCGGGCCCGCGCCGTGGACAGCACCACGTTCGTGGTGGCATGCGGGCAGGGCGATCCCGCCAGCATGGGCCTGCCGTCGGCCGCCGCAGCCCCCACCGGTATCGGCCATAGCGCCGTGATCTCACCCCTCGGTTCACCTATCGTCACCTTGGGCAAGGAGCCCGAACTCGCCGTCGTGGACATCGATCCGACGGCCGTCGCGGACGTTCGCGCAAAACTGCCGGTGCTGGCCAATGCCCGAAGCCTCTGAAGCGAAACGGCCATGAACAAGCCCCAAATGGAATTCAGCCAGCCTGCCGGGGAGTGGCAGCCGCATGGCAGCCCCGACATCCTGGACCAGATACTCGCGCACGACCCCGCCACCGGCGACGCAACACTCCTCCAACGCTATGAGGCCGGTGCCGCTACCCCTCTCGGCACGATCAGCCATGACTACTGGGAAGAAGTCATGATCCTCTCCGGAGAACTGACCGACCTGGGGCTGGGGCAAACCTTTACTGAGGGCATGTATGCTTGCCGGCCCCCCGGGATGAAGCACGGACCCTATCAAAGCAGGCCGGGCTGCAGCATGCTGGTGATCATCCGGCCTTGCGAGACCTCCGAGTAATCGGCAGACGAGTCCGGAGAAGTGAACGGACGACGGCGGTACGTCCCGCCATCGTCGGTTTGCGTCTCAGTGGCAAAGG
This sequence comes from Arthrobacter pascens, assembly GCF_030815585.1. Taxonomy (NCBI): domain Bacteria; kingdom Bacillati; phylum Actinomycetota; class Actinomycetes; order Micrococcales; family Micrococcaceae; genus Arthrobacter; species Arthrobacter pascens. The sequence goes on along the minus strand of NZ_JAUSWY010000001.1, from coordinate 304,470 downwards.
TACGGGCCACCTGGATCACTGGTATGACTCGGGGAGCCATGCGCCCAACACGGCCAGCGCACTAATCCAGGTTGTTCTCTGCCGTTTCCGGCCCGTACCGCGGACCTACTTCAGACGTACTTCAGACGTGCTGATCGACCAGCACCGGGTTGCCATCCGGATCCAGGACGATGAAGCTCGCCGGCCCCGTCGTTCCCTCGTCTGCCTCGGAAAGGAACTCCATGCTCTTGGCCTTGAGTTCCCGCTGGAGGTCGCGCACATCAGTGAACCGGTCCACCGCCTCCGCGTCCTGATTCCAACCCGGGTTAAAGGTGAGCATATTCTTCTCAAACATCCCTTGGAAGAGGCCGATGACCGTCTCACCGTTTTTCAGGATCACCAGTTCTGGGTGATGTCTCCGCCGAAACTGCTGAAGCCAAGTTTCTCCTAGAACGCAGCAGAAGCCGCGATGTCCTTGACGGCGAGGCTGATCGAAAAAGCGCCGAGCTGCATGGGTTGCTCCACTCTCCAAGGGGACGGATCGTACCGATGATACCCGCGGCTACGGCAGTCGACGGCGCGGGACGGACCCGCCGTCGCTTGTCTTCGCAGGCATCAAACCTTGCACAACCAATAGCAAGTATGCTTACTATTGCGAAGGCGGCACTGCTAAGGAACGGCGGCCCTCGCTGATTCACTACGACAAAGGAAACCACCGCAATGAAGAAACTGCTGCTCGCCCTCCTCCCCACCATCATCAGCCGCGTGCTGCGCGCCCGCCGGGCCAAGCAGAGCCGCTCCAGACCGGCCCGCAGCCGGAACCGCCCCTGACGTTGTAACGCCACACGCAGCGGCCACTGCCGCTGACAGCGGCCCGACGATGCACACGGCTTCAGCGCCGCCAACGCCCGCGCTGAAGATTCCATAGGAGAACCATGCAAATCCCTGAACCGCGGGGTCCGATCAGCGCCGCCTTGCTAGCGATCCTGGCCAGCCGGCCCACAGAGGCCGAGGCAGTCCTGACCGAACTTCAGGCACTTGTTACCGCAAACCTGGCCGAGGCTGAAGACGTCATCGGAGACGACGACCTCCAACTGGCGCTTTTCTGCCTTTACGAGCTGCACTACGGCGGGCTGGACGGCGTAGACGACGGCTGGGAATGGCATCCCGGCCTGATCACCGTCCGCCGGCTCCTGGAGCGGCCGTTCGAACAGGATCTCCGGCACGCCGCCACAACCGCTGTCGCCGAAGTTCCTCCAGTTCCCGCCGCAGGACCTGTGAGCGACGGCGTGGCCACCGTTCTGTTTGCCCTCGCCGCAGCCGATACCGGCCCCAGCCTCTCCAAGTTTGTTGCGAAGAAGGCCACCCTGGACCAGCTCCGGGAGTTCCTTATTCACAAATCCATCTACCAGCTCAAAGAGGCGGACCCGCACACGTGGGCCATACCGCGGCTGACCGGGCGCGCCAAGGCCGCCCTGGTGGAGATTCAGGCCGACGAGTACGGCGGGGGCCGCGCGGACCGAATGCACAGCGCCCTCTTTGGCAGGACCATGCGCGCCCTGGGACTGGATGACCGGTACGGTGCCTACGTTGACACCGTGCCCGCCATCGCCTTGGCGTCCGTCAACATGATGTCCTTGTTCGGACTAAACCGCCGGCTCCGCGGTGCCATCGCCGGGCATCTGGCGATGTACGAGATGACGTCCTCCCGGCCTAACCAGATGTACGGCAACGGTTTCCGTCGACACAACTTCGACGCCGCAGCGACGGCCTACTTCGATGAGCACGTCGAGGCAGACGCCGTCCACGAACAGATCGCCGGGCGGGATCTCGCCGGAGGCCTGGTAGAGGCAGAACCGGACCTGCTCCCCGACGTGCTGTTCGGCGCGACGGCGGCCATCGCCTTGGACGCCAGGCTCACTCTCCACATCATGGACACCTGGGAGAACGGGCTGCCTTCGCTGCGCACCGGCCTTCCCACGGCCGCATGACAACACAAAACCGGGAAGGCACATGAACCAGGAACCTGCCGAAGGGACAATCGTCGTCTGCCCGGACGGGCCGCTATTGGTCCGTGGGGACTTCGAGATCGTCACGCCCTCTGGAGAACCTGTGCCGAGGCAGCGCCAGACGGTGGCGCTCTGCCGGTGCGGCGCATCGGCGATCAAACCGTATTGCGACGGGACGCACAAGCTGATCAAGTTCCGGACAGAACCTGTCCGCCCCAAGCCGTCAGGCATGTAAATTGATGGGCACGGCCATCCTTGCCGCCCTCAGCCTGGGCGTACGGTACCGGGTCCTCCGCCAACAGATCCAAGTTGTCGGCAGGATTCCCCTTGCCGAGAAACCGTTTTCTGAGTAGTGTCCTTCTCAGCGCTCCGCAGTGACCGTCGTCATAGCAGCCGCCGGACCGGAGCGCAGTTCATTCCAATGACGGAAGAGAGAACATGCGAAAACGCAGGACCTACTTATCCATGTCCGCAGCCTTGGCCGTTGCAGGAGCACTGATCATTTCGGCTCCCGCAGGAGCAGCGCCCAATCCGGGGTCCGATCCCGCCGCCCAGACCGCCCGGACCCCGCTGGAGCGCCAGGTTCTTTCCGAGGGGAACGGCTGGGCATCCGAAGGGACGGGAACCACCGGCGGTTCAGCGGCAGGGGACGCCAACGTCTATGACGTCTCCACCAAGGCCGAACTGCTGGCCGCCTTCGCCGCAGCAGGCGCCCAGCCCAAGATTGTCCGGGTCCACGGCACCATCGACGCCAACACAGCACCGGACGGTTCAGCCCTGACCTGTGAAAACTACGCCGAAGGCACCGGTTACAGCCTGGACCAGTACCTCCAGGACTTCGACCCGGCAAGCTACGGCCGCAGCCAGATACCCGCAGGCCCGCAGGAAAGCGCCAGGCGCCTCGCCGCCGCAAAGCAGGCCAAGTCCATCCGCTGGGATATCCCCAGCAACACCACCATCGTCGGCGCCACGCCGGACAGCAGCATTACCGGCGCAGCCCTGCGCATCAACGGCGCCACCAATGTGATCGTTCGCAACCTCACCGTGCGGGACGCCGCCGACTGCTTCCCCGCGTGGGATCCCACCGACGGCGCCGAGGGCAACTGGAACAGCGAATACGATCTGCTTCAGGTCATCAACAAGGCCACGCACGTCTGGATCGACCACTCCGAATTCACCGACGCCCCCAACTTGGACAGCTCCCAGCCGCTCCACTTCGGCCGTCACTACCAGGTGCACGACGGCGCAGTCGACGTCACCAACGGCTCGGACCTGGTGACCATGTCCTTCAACCGCTTCTCGGACCATGACAAGCTGCTCCTGATCGGCTCTACCGATTCGCCCACCCGCGGGGACCCCGGCAAGCTGCGCGTCACCATCCACCACAACGTCTTCGAAAACGTCGGCCAGCGCGCTCCGCGCGTCCGTTTCGGCCAGGTGGACGTGTACAACAACCACTTCAAGGTGACCGAGGACAGCACCCTCCCCTACGGCTACACCCTGGGCGCCGGATTCGACTCCCACATCTATGCGGAGGCGAATGCCTTCACGCTTCCGGCCGGCATCGACACCGCGAAGATCATCGGGCGCCTGAAAGGAACGGCAATCACCACCCTCGCGAACGCCGTCAACGGGGAGATCACGGACCTTCGCGCCGAGTACAACGCCGCTGCTGCGCCCGCGGACCAGTTGGCCGCGGACACCTCCTGGACGCCCACCCTGCGCACCCAGGTCCACCCGGCCCAGGCGGTGCCGGCACTGCTTCAGAACTCCACCGGTCCCATCTTCACGGCAGGTGGGGAACGCTGATGGCCGCCATTCTGCCGAGCCGGCGCAGCGTACTGGCCACCCTGGCGCTCACTGCGGGAACCGTGGCCCTCTCGGGAACGGGCATAGCGAACGCCTTCACCCAGGCGGCCCTTGACCCCGCGAAACCCCGCACCAAACCGGTGGTCTTCGTCGTCGGTGACTCGACGTCGTCGGCGTACCAACAGTCCGAACGCCCCCGCGCCGGCTGGGGACAGGCCCTGCCGCTCCTTCTGGGACCGCAGGCAACCGTCTTTGACTACGCCTGGTCCGGCGCGTCCTCCAAGAGCTTTGCCGACGCGGGACTGCTGGACCGGGCGCTGGCCCTGATGCAGCCGGGTGACTACCTGCTGATCTCCTTCGGGCACAACGACGAGAAAGTGGCGGACCCTGCCCGGGGAACGCTCCCGGACTCCACGTTCAAGGAGTACCTGAGCCGGTACATCGATGGCGCCAAAGCACGCGGAGGCAAGCCCGTCCTGGTCACCCCGGTCGAACGCCGCCGCTTTGATTCCTTCGGGATGGCCCGGGATTCCCACGGCGCGTATCCGCAGGCAGTGCGGGAACTCGCTGCGGCGTCAGGCACTCCGCTGGTGGACCTGACAGCTTCCTCAAAGGAGTTGTGGCAGCAGTTGGGGCCGGAAGGAACCAAGTCTCACTTCCTTTTCCTGAGTCCCGGCGAGCACCCGCAGTATCCGCAGGGTTCCGAGGACAACACGCATTTCCAGGCCGCCGGTGCGTTGGCGGTGGCACGCCTCGTGGCACGCGAACTGCAATCCAAGGAGATCGTCCCGCCGGGCTACTTCCTGAATATCGACGGCGGCATCGACCCTCTGTTGGGCATGTTCTGGCCCGCTGAGCGCCCCATCGATATCCCGGTGACGCTCGACGTCGGACCGGGCAGGACGTTCGCGACGGTACAGTCCGCCGTCGACTCCGTGCCCTCGAACAGCCTCCAGCGGACCGTGATCAGGATCCAGCCCGGCACCTACCGGGAAGCCGTGCGGGTGCCGAGCAACAAGCCCCGGATCTCGTTCATCGGGCAGGGCAGCAGGCCGGAGGACGTGCTCCTCGTCTACAACAACGCCGCCGGCACGCCCAAGCCGGACGGCAGCGGGAATTTCGGCACCTCCGGCAGCGCATCCGTCCGGATTGACGGGCCGGACTTCGTGGCCCGGAACCTGACGTTCAGCAACGATTTCGATGAGGCCGCCAACATGGGGATCAAGGACCGCCAGGCCGTCGCGCTGCACATCACCGCCGACCGCTCGGTGCTGACCAACGTCAGGTGCCTGGGCAACCAGGACACCCTGCTGGTCAACTCACCGGGAGCGGGCGTCCCGGCGCGGTTCTACTTCAAGGGCTGCTATGTGGAAGGCGACGTTGACTTCATCTTCGGCCGCGGGACCGCTGTTTTCAGCGACTGCGAAATCAAGTCCCTGGACCGTGCCTCGACCACGAACAATGGCTACGTGACGGCAGGGAGCCTGGATCTGTCGATCAAGTATGGCTACCTCTTTGACCAGTGCCGGTTTGTCTCGGACGCCGCGGCGAACAGCGTACATCTTGGCAGGCCGTGGCACTCCGGCGGTGACCCGAGGGCGGTTGCCCAGGTCCTGGTCAGGGACTCCTGGCTCGGCGCGCACATTTCCGGTACGCCCTGGACCGACATGAGCGGCTTCTCCTGGCGGGAGGCACGGTTCCACGAGTACAACAACCGCGGCCCCGGCGCACAAGTGACCCTCGACCGTCCACAGTTGCCCGGGGCTGAGGCCGGCAACTTCACGGTCAGGACCTATCTCCAGGGAACGGACGGTTGGGCACCGCAACTCGCAGGTTCTACGGCGGACTGCAGCGTAGTGCCGTCAGAGGTGGCCGCCTAGCTATTTCAACGGACGACGGCGGGTGGCTTCCGCCGTCGTCCGTTTCCGTCTGGTGCCTACTGGCTGAAGGGGACCTTCTCCCAGCTCAGGACATCATCGCCGTCGCTGCTGTTGCCGGCAACCGTGAACCTGACGTAGTTGGTGGCGTTGGCCGACCCGTCCACGGTGATGCGCTGCAGGTCGTCCGCGGCGGGCTGGCCGTAGATGTTCAGCCACGGTGAGCCCTCCGCCAGCGGCTGGTTCTCGGCAAAGACGTGGCTGTCGCCGTTGATGAGATAGACCGGGCGGTCGAAGCGGTTGGTCTCTTCAGTGATGGCCGCCACGATCTCGCGGAATCCGGACACGGTTTCGGGGTTGCCGGAGGCTGCGCCAAGGAGGAAAGGATCGAACATGTCGGCCTGGGTCATCAGCACCACGGCGCGGTCGTTGCGGCGCTCGGCGTCAGCGAACGTCTCGCGTATCTGGTCCAGGACGGCATCGGTCCGGTGCTCAACTTCGGCCAGCTGCTCTGGCGTGGGAGAGGTTTCGCCCAGGCCGGTCCACGGAAGTAGCGGGTTGTTGCTGCCCTGGATGTTCACCACGGAGAAGGCCACGCGGTTCTCTGTGAAGCGGACATTTTCCGGAAGCCCCAGGTTCTCCTGGGTCTTGATCGGCATGGTTGCGCCCAGGGCCTTGCCGGGCTCGTCGAAGAAGACCTCCCGCAGCTTGGCCAGCCGTTCCAGCGGGTTGTAGGCGCCGTTGTTGGTGCGGTGGCAGTCCACCCACTCGTTGTCCCCCGGGGTGAAAACCAGCGGGTGCTCGAAGGTGTCGAACTGTGAGCGGATGTTAGCGAAATATTCGTCCGAGCAGACCGAGGAGCCGTTCTTGATGTCGCCCACGTGGGTGACGAACTCCAGCGCGCTGTCGGCGTTGATGTCCTGGATGCGGGACGGGAACTTGGCGATTTCGGCGTCGCCGTAGGGGATGTCGCCGATGACGCCAAAGGTGAACGCCTGGCTGTCGGAGGCGTCGTTGGCTGCGTTGGCGGGCTGGGACGCAAGGAGGCCGAGCGCCAGGACGGCTGCCGCCGTCGTTGTTTTCAAGGTCTTTGAAGGCATGGAAGTGTTCCTGTCTCTGCTGAGGGGCGGCTTAGAGCGTGCGGGCGGCGAGGAACTGTTCCAGCGCCTCAAGGTCGTCGGTGTTGATGTGGTCCACGCCGGCGTCGAAAAGTTCCGTCCAGACCGCTTCGCGGGCTGCGCCGGGCTGGTCGGGGGTGGCCCAGAAACGGACACGGTAGCCGTGGGCGTGGGCATCGGCCACGTATGCGTGGAGCTTGGTGCGCTCGGCCTCGGGAATGGGGCCCACGCCCTGCCAGGTGAAGAGCTTGGTCCAGTTGTCGCTGACCAGCGGCATGAGTTCGGCAGGTTTTCCGGAGGTGAGGTCGGCGGAGCGTCCGTCATAGAAGCCGAACTGCTTTTCCTGTGCCTGCATGGTGGCCAGGGGACGGTTCCCGCTGATGACGGCGGTGACGGGCCCGGTTTTGGTGGTGCCGTTGCTGTAGCGGCTCATGATGTCCCGGTGCTCGGCCAGTTCCTGCTCGATGGCGGCGTAGGTGGCTTCCCCTTCACTCTTGATGTCGATCAGGAGCTGCAGGCTGCCGTCCCAGTGGGGATAAACGCTGTGGCCCTGGTTTCGCACCAGCTCGTCCAGCGGATCGAGGTAGAGGCTCTCGAGCGTTACTCCGGGCTCGGCGTCCTCGAGGTCGTGTGCCACCAAAAGTTCGCCGTCCACCAGCCACACGTCCGCCTCAACGCTGGTGAATCCGTGCTCCAGGGCGTCGAACAGGGGCCGGTCGTGTTCGTAGTCGTTGTGCGCATGGGCTGCGGCCAGCGGCTGTCCGAGGACTACGGACGACGGCGCGTGGGCGGGATTCGCGGCCGGCGGGGCGGCCATTCCGGTCAGGGAGGTGAGCGCTACAAGTGCTGTGACGGCGCTTTTCAGGAACACGGGGTTCTCCTTGGTACAGCTGAGTCGGTTCATATCCCAAGCGATGGGGGCGCTGGGCGATAGTGCGTGAACAGACTTCCTGCTGCGGAAGAACGGGCATTGCCCCAACGGTTTCGGGACGGTGAACAGGGGGCGTCGTTTGGATACCATGCCAGCATTGAGCACTCGCGATAGTCCGGCGACCTTCCGCCGATCGGACTCCCGGTGTGGTGGCTGGCATGGAAACCGGCGAAGCAGCCGCCCAGCGCCGATGCCATCCCGCACGGGCGCCGGATCTACCGCCGGACCCGCCCGGAGGCGGACCATCGACCAGGTCTGCGGACGGACGACGGCGGCGGCGCCTCGCCTGAACCTGTCGCGTCTCCGGCGTCCGAGGAGAGCGCGGGACAGGTAGCGAAGGCCCTGGATGGCGTCACGGCCCGGCACGTCCTGGGGGTGCCGGGCCCGGGTGCCCGGGTGGACGTGATTCCCGTGGATACCAAAGGACACTGATGCGACGCGGTGGTGAGTGTACGACGGCGGGACGTCCCGCCGTCGTTAGCTTGAGCTTGGTGCCGCTCCCCTAGGGTGCCGGCCAACCGCCGTCGGAGGCTAGGATGGGCCGCGCCCAGAGGTTCTACGGCACCGCTACAAGTTTGCGGCTTCTTGCTCCGCCAGCCTGATCATGCGAAGTTCGTCCTCCACCGCGCGGGCCGGCCAATAGTCCTTGGCCAGCTCATCTGCCCGGGTCAGATCTGCTGCCGGGAAGAGCTTGCCGAGCAGTCCGGCCGCCTGAAGCAGGGCGATCAGCACTGTGGTCCTGGCATCGGGTGCCTTGGAAACAGGCTTGGCATCGGGCGCTCCGGCATCATCAGGCTTCGTGGGCTCGGACGCTTCCGCATCAGCTGTCCCCGCATCAGCTTTCCCCGCCTCGGACGTCCCGGCATCGGTGGTCCCGGCATCGGTCGCCGTGGAAGCCGGCGCCTCGGCATCGGACGGCGCACCGCTGAGTGCGGCCTGGATCTTTTCCAGGAGCGCAGCTTCCGGACCGTGGTCCTTCTCCGGGTACCGCACGGTCCGGAACAGGCCCAGGTGCCTTTCGCCCACGTGCTCCACGATGCCCCGTGACGCCATCCCCTCGTAGACACGCTGTACTTCGGCGCGGCCCTCCAGCATGGAGACCCATCTCTTGGGGGCGTGGGGCCGGGATTTGCCACGGATGAGTTCCAGCTCGTGCTGGAGATCCGTTTCCGGGGAGGCGCCGGTAGCTTTGACGCGCTTGCCCTGCAGCTCGATCGCGTCGATCAGGTCCAGTTCGGCCAATATTGCCCCGGCCAACGTGGTCCTGAGTGCGAACACCGGAATGTCTGGTTTGCCGGTGGTGTCGTTCGTTGCCAGAAGGAGGAAGGCCTGGGGGAGGTTCAGCTCCGCAGCCTTCGGAGTTTCAGCGTTCATAGCATCATGGTGGCCCCATTGGGCGCGCACTACAACAGGGATGTACAAGCACCGGCGACACTGAAACCGCCGACGCGATCGGCCATGATTGAGGTGATGATTTGCATTGACCGGGATGACCCCGCACGCCAAGATGTCCATCAGCTCCTGAGCGAACACCTGGCGGACATGTTCGCTACGACGCCGGCCGAAAGCGTCCACGCGCTGGACCACTCGGCGCTGTCCGCGCCGTCAATCACGTTTTGGACGGCCAGGGAGGCCGGCGGACTGCTGGGGTGCGGCGCACTCAAACTCCTGGATTCCCCGCCCGGGTCCCCCGGACACGGCGAGATAAAGTCCATGCGCACTACGGCAAAAGCGCGGGGGCGGGGCGTGGCCACGCTCATGCTCCGGCACATCCTCGACGATGCCCGCGCCCGCAATCTTGAGCGCCTCTACCTTGAGACCGGAACCGAGGACTACTTTGCTCCAGCACGGCGCCTGTATGCCCGCAACGGCTTCACCGAGTGCCCGCCTTTCGCCGATTACGCCCTGGATCCAAACAGCGTTTTTATGGAACTCCGCCTCTAAGGAAGGGCCCCGGCATGAGCACCCGCGACACTCCTCCCCAGATCGGCGATCTTCCGCCGATGGGACGTCCGGCAAACACTGCCTTGATCGCGGCGGGCATCAACTCGCTGGTCCACGTTGCTGCCCGCAGCCGCGGGGAGCTGCTCGCCATGCACGGGGTGGGCCCCAAAGCGATTCGGATCCTGGAAGCTGCCCTCGAAGCCCAGGGGCTGCGGTTCGCTGACTAATCCCGCCGGCGGCTAGCCGTGTCCAGACCTTCGGAATCCGCCAGGACGTCGACGTCACCAGATGACATTGATCACCGCAGTCGTAGGCTACTGAGTAGGCCGGACGCCAAATGACCGGCCTCGGGTCCCGAAGGGAACGACGAGTGGACAGTAGTGCTGGTTATTGGTTCTTGAGTAGCGCTGAGCGGGGCAATGTAGCCACCGGCGTGCATGCGGGCAATGCGGGGTCGCCGTCCTGGTCGGAGGGCAACCTGGTGCGGCCCCTGATTCACGGTGTCACCTACTTCGCCCGGCTGCATGAGGAGCTGTCGGCCCTTCATGCGGGAGACCGTGTGTGGTTCACCGACTGGCGTGGCGATGGCGACGAGCGGCTTACGGCGGACGGGCCGACCATCGGCGAGTTGCTGGCGCGGTTAGCCCGAGCGGGAGTGGAAGTGCGCGGCCTGGTCTGGAGGTCCCACGGAGAGCGCGTGTCTGCCCCCATGAGTAACCGGTCCAACGAGCTCCTCAGCCGCCAGATCAACGACGCCGGCGGCGAGGTGCTGTTGGATCAGCGGGTGCGCCTCTTCGGCTGCCATCACCAGAAATTGTTCGTCATCCGCCGTCGTGACGACCCTTCGCAGGACGTCGCGTTCGTGGGTGGGATCGACGTTTCGCACAGCCGCCGGGACGACGCCGATCACGCGGGAGACCCGCAGGCGGTGGCGATGGATCCCCGGTACGGGAAACAACCCCCGTGGCACGATGCCGCCCTCGAACTCCGTGGCCCGGTTGTGGCGGATGTGCTGGAGTTGTTCGCTGAACGGTGGAATGACCCCCATCCGCTGGACCGGCGCACGCCGTACCGGATGCTGCTGCAACGTCTGGCGGATATGCCCCGGCACCCGGAACCCCTGCCGGCCACTGCGCCGCCACCGCCACCGGCCGGCCCTCACGCCGTGCAGCTGCTGCGCACCTACGGTGTGAAGCATCCGCCGTTCCCGTTCGCACCCGGTGGTGAGCGGAGCGTTGCCCAGGCCTACGCGAAAGCTTTCGCCCTGGCCCGCTCGTTGATTTACATCGAGGACCAGTACCTGTGGTCGGCAGAGGTCGCAGCCGGAATCGCGGCCGCCCTCGAGGAGAACCCCGGTTTGAACGTGATCGCCGTAGTGCCACGCTACCCGGACTCCGACGGTCCGCTCGGAGGGCCACCCAAGCGGCTCGGGCAACTGCGTGCCATCGAGAGGATAAGCCGCGTTGCACCCGACAGGTTCGGCGTGTTCAACCTGGAGAACAGAGCCGGCACCCCAATCTATGTCCATGCCAAGATCTGCATCATCGACGACACCTGGTTCACTTGCGGATCGGACAACTTCAACCGTCGATCCTGGACCACGGACAGCGAGCTTACCTGCGCGGTAATCGACACTACTGCTGGTCCCGGCGCTTCCCGGCCGTTGGCCCACGGGCTCCGGCTCCAACTCTGGGCCGAACACCTGGGCCTGGATCAGAGCGACCCTCAGCTCCAAGCCCCGGCCGCCGGGCTCAAACTGTGGAATGCCGCCGCCGACGCTCTGGACCATTGGCACAAAACCGGCCGCCGCTCGTCCCGCCCCAACGGACATGCGCGACACCACAGGACAGAACCGGTGACACCCCTTGCGCGGCTCTGGGCGGATCCTGTGAACCGCTTCCTGGTGGACCCGGACGGCCGCCCCCGCAAAATGCGCGGCACAACTAAGTTTTAGGCAGGTAAGTCCGCCACCCTAGAACTGGGTAGTGCCACCTCTGCACGCGTAACCGCCCGGAACCCTAGCGTCACACAACGCGACGGCCTCCGGATCCGGACAGGCAACGCCCTACCCTTGAAGCGTGACTTTGACTAAGATCCGCACCGCCGCCGCGAGCTCCCTCGCCGCCGCAGGCCTCCTGTTTACCCTCGCCGCCTGTTCCACGCCGGCAGCCACCCAGCCAACCACCTCTGGACCGGTTTCCCCGGCAACGGCTTCATCCAGCGCCGCCTCCGGGCCCTGCTCCGGTGTGAAGGTCATCGTCGATTCGGGCGCCCTGAAGCAGGCTGCCGCTGATACGTCCGTGTGCGTGCCCGTGGACGCGCCGACCCTCGCATCCAAGGTGCTCGATGAGGCAAAGGTGAAAACCGAGGGCACCACGCAGTACCCCAACGAACTGGTGTGCCGCGTGAACGGTGTGCCTTCCGCAGACTTCGACATCACCCACAAGGGCGGCAAGTACCGGGAAGAATGCAAGGGCATGCCGGCCGCCTTCGCCTACTGGTCACTCTGGGTTAAGCCGGACGCTGGTGCCTGGGGATACGCTCAGGAAGGCCTCGCCACCCTGCAAGTGAGCCCGGGAGAGAGCCTGGAGCTGCTCTTCACGGTCGACGGCGAACCGGCCGCCCCCGCAGCATGACCTTTCGACCCGCGCCGTTACGCGCAGCGGCGGCTCTCGCCGTCGTCTTCATCGCGGCGCGGGTCATCTACCGCATCCTTTTCAATGGGGCGGGCATCGATGGACCGGTCCTGCTCGACCTGCCGCCGCTTCGGCTGTCTGCCCCGTACGCCCATGTGGTCCTCCTCGGTCCGGTCACGGGGCCTGGGCTGTGGGCGGCTGTTCTGTCCGCCCTGCCGATTGCCGGGATGTTCCTTGGTTTTGGCCTGCTCAACGCCTGGGTGGACGTGGCCCGCGGCTTCGTGCACCTGGCCCGCCGCGGTCCCATGCAGGGCCTGGCCCGGACCCTTGTGGTGGCCTGGGCGGCGCTCCCGGCGCTCGCGGACGCCGTGACCTCCGTGCGGCTGGCGTTTCGATTGCGGGGCGAACGGTTCGGACCCCGCGCCCTGGTGCCCGTCCTCGAGCGCACCCTCGAGCACGCCAGCAGGGTTGCCGCGGCCCTGGAGCTGCGCGGCTTCGGGAGCCGGGAGGCACAGCAACCCGGCCCAGCTGCCGAAGCACCGGTCCTCGTCCGGGACGCCCAGTTCCGCATTGGTGACGCGCAGGTACGCGTCGCAGGTTTCACGCCGTCGAGCGGGACAGTAACGGTCATCACCGGGCCGACGGGCTCCGGCAAGTCCACCATCCTGCGAGGTATCGCCGGCCTCCTCTCACACGTTGACGGTGGGGACATTTCCGGCACCGTGCGCGTCGCCGGAGCGGACCGTGCCGCCACGCCGCCGCGCGATACCGCCCGCCTCATCGGCGTCGTACTTCAGAATCCCCGCGCCGCATTCGCCTCAACCCGGGTCCGGGACGAAATCTCCCTCGCACTTGAGCTGCGCGGCATGACGTCCGGTAATGCCAAGGCGCGGGTGCTGGAGGTCGCGGAGCATATCGGGGTGTCGGCGCTGCTGGACAGGAATGTCAGCACCCTCTCGGCGGGTGAGGCGACGCTCGTAGCCATCGCGGCCGCGGTGGTGGAGCATCCGGCCCTGCTCCTGGTTGATGAGCCACTGGCCGATCTTGACACTGCAGCACGCCGACACGTCATCGCCGTGCTCAACGCCCTCGCCCGCGGTGAGGGCGTCTGTGTCATCGTGGCGGAACACCGGGCGCTGCCGCTCGTCCCGATTGCCGACTCGTGGTGGACCATCGACGACGGCGCCCTGGTGCCGCGTGCTGCGCCCTCCGCGCCTCCTCCCCCTGTCGATGCCGGTCCCACGGCGGCAGAACCAGCGGAGCACGCGCCCATACTGACTGCGACAAATCTTGCGGTGCAGCGCAAGGGCAAGCTGCTGGTGCACGCAGCATCCCTAACCCTGCACCGCGGTGAGGTGGTGGCCCTGGTGGGGCCGAACGGGGCCGGGAAGTCGTCCCTCCTTGTGGCGCTCGCCCTCGGTGAAGGCACGGTGAGTGAAGGAACGGCCGACGGCGGCCGCGTCGCCCTCGTCCCGGACGCCTCGGACGATCTCTTCACCAGGGACACGGTTGCGGGAGAGCTCCGGGCAGCCGAGCGGCGCCTTGCGCGCCGAAAGAACGGCGGACAGCCCGGGCCCGGCGCCGCGGCGTCACGCCTGGCCCGTTTGCGCGGAGACGTTCGGATTCCCATTGGACACGAGCATCCCCGGGACCTTTCTGCCGGAGAGCGCAGGATCCTGGCCATCGCACTACAGACTATGGACGATCCCTCGGTACTCCTGATCGATGAGCCCACCCGCGGACTCGATCCTGTGGCGCGCACAGCGGTCTCGGCGGCGCTGCGGGCCGCGGCGGATTCCGGCACGGCGGTCCTGATCGCCACGCACGACCTCGACTTTGCCCACGGCCTCGGCGCCCGGATCCTCCCGATGCGTGACGGCGTCGCGCCCTCCACCGTGCCGGCCAACGCGCCGGAACCGCCCCCGCTGTTTCCACGGCAAGCGAGTGCCGCACCAAAACCACGGGTCATCGAACGAACAGACTCCCAGGGAACGGCAAGACAGCGCCGCATCCGGATGCCGCGGGGCGTCGAGCTCGCCGTTCTCGCAGCTGCAAACCTTCTGGCCCTGGCAGCGTTCTGCTGGCCGCTGCTCGCCGCCGCCTTCCCGGAGGATGCCGCCGCGGCGCTCCCCTACGCGGCGCTGGCCATTGCTCCGCTCGCCGTCATCGCCATTGTCGTGTCCCTCGACGGCTCAGTCCGTTCCGCACACACGGTGGCGTTGCTCGGTGTCCTGGCCGCCGTCGGTTCGGCGGTGCGGGTGGCGAGCACCGGCGTCGGGGGCGTGGAGGCGGTCTTTATCCTGCTGATCCTGGCCGGCCGGGCCTTCGGTCCCCGTTTCGGCATGCTCCTCGGCGCCGCCACCATCGCGCTCTCAAGCGCCTTGTGGGGTGGCATCGGGCCCTGGACACCGTTCCAGATCTTCGCCTGCGCGTGGGTGGGCGCCGGGGCGGGCCTGCTCCCCCGCCGGGTGCGGGGGAGAGCAGAATTGTGGATGCTGGGCGGCTACGGCATCCTGGCGTCCTACGTGTTCGGCCTGCTGACCAATCTGTGGTTCTGGCCCTTCGCGGTGGGCGCCGGCACCGGTATCTCCTACGTGCCCGGCGCGCCGCTGGCCACCAACCTCAGCAGCTTCCTGCTCTACTCGCTGGTGACGTCGACGGCGGGCTGGGACACCCTTCGTGCCATCACCACAGTCGTCGGAATCGCTGTGGTGGGGCGGGCCATTCTCGCCGCACTCCGGCGGGTGAAGCCGGTCTCCAGCATGGGCGGAAGCGTCAAGGCTCACTCCACCCAGCCCAGGGACCGGCTTCAGCTCGAAGTCTGACGACACCCGGGCCGCACACCGTCCCTGACCCATCGACGGAACCTGTAGGTTCTGTACGGTATCGCCTACGACTTCGGGATACTTTACGAAACGCTCGAAACGCTCTTTATCGGCGTTTGAAAATGCCCGGGGGAGTGACCGAATATGGGGCTGCTCCCGGGATCAGGATCGGGGCATTTGCCCGCGCCAGCCGGGGGTCAGGACTGGTCAGCCAGGACCCGGTTCACGGCGGGGATGTCCAGGAAGGCGGGGTCAAAGGGCGCATCGGAGCCGGTCATTTCGAGGACTCGTCCGCGGAATGAAAGCCTGGCTTAGGCAGCACGTTCCGAAGCAGCCCTCGCCCCGGGCGTCCCTTCGGATCTGCTCGAACAACTCCACTCTCGACTCCATCCAGACCAGACTTCCGGCGCACTCATCCGCTGATGATTCCAATGTTGAAGGCGGGGCCACATATAACCGTTACAAGATGCCCGGCGAGTCAACGAAGTGGGGCCGGGCATGACCCTCCTATCGGGCCATCCAAACCTGTCACAGCCATGTTCTGAACGCTCGGGGTTCGATTCCGTTCACCCGAGGCCAAGTCGAAGTCGTCCCGTCACAACTTTGAGGTAGGAGGAAACATATGGATACACCCATTTCCCTGATGGATTTTTCCGTTACTACTGGATTCCTTCGACGGTTAGGTAGCATCTCGGTAGTAGACCGAGATGCGGTCATGACCAGGATTTGGGGGCCGCACCACATGCACAATCGAGGGCCGATGAGCTTGCCGGTGACACCTCCAGCCTTGGTACCGCCTGTCGAAAGCAGCAACGCTGGTCTGCCCCAGTCATCATCCGCTGACCTTCCGGTGCCGTCTGGGGTTGGCTGGGCAGGATCGTGAGTTGGGTTCTGGACCGGTGCCGAGGTGTCGGGGGAATCCTGTTTCCCGGTCTTTGTGTCCTGCTGACTGCCATGTCCATTGTGGCGGTACAGCCTGGAGGGCTTTTTAGATTTGTGTGGATCAAGATCACGGTCGTGATTTTTGCCGTTCTCTTTGGTGTTCTTTCGCCAGCTGGCGCTGCCGTTCCGCGGATGCTGAAGGTCTTCATGGCCTCCTTGGTTGTATGGATCTTGCTTGCCATGGCACTGGCGGGCAGTTCCTGGCCGAGTCTGGTTGGACGGTGGCCGCGGTACGAAGGCCTGCTGACGATCGGGGTGTACCTGGCTGTCTTTGTGGTCGGTGCCAAGGTGCTGGGCGGGAACCGATCGGTTCCGCGATGGCGGGTCCTGCGCCTTTCGTTGGCTGCCGTGGCCCTGCCGCTGCTTATTGTTTCCATCATGGAATCCTTTGGCCTGCGGCCCTTGGGGGGAGGCTTGGATGTCCGCCCGGGTGCAACTCTGGGGAACGCAACGGATCAGGGGCTGATCGGAATTATGATCGCCGGTGTTCTGTCTGCCCAGATTTCGCATGAACGCGGATGGCAGTTGTGGCTCGGGCGTGCGGGATTGGTTGCCGCGGCGACGGTTGTGGTGCTGTCAGGATCCCGGGCGGCACTCGCAGGCCTGGCGATGGTTGCGATATGGGGCGCCGTGTTGTGGACGCGAGGCCGATCCCGGTCGCCGTTGATGACGGTGCTCGGCCCATGCTTTTCCGTCGCGGGTTTGGCCCTGATTGTACTGATCGTTCCGGCAACGAGGGAACGCTTGTTCGCAACCGGTACGGTGGACGGACGCTGGCTCCTGTGGGATCGGAGCCTTGCTTTGGTACGCGACCATCTGTGGTTCGGGGTAGGGCCGAGCAACTTTGTGGATGCCCTGCCTCCGTACCTAAATGATGCCTGGGCCAGCAGGGTTGGTGACAGTTTTCCAACGGACTCACCGCATAACTGGATTTTGCAGTCCCTGACCGCGGGAGGCATCCCGTTGCTTCTTCTCGTGCTGGGCTGCGCCGCTGCCGCCGCGTGGTGCTTCTATGGGCGGTTGCGGGAAGTGCCGGACCCGGACCTGCGGCGGCAGCTGCTGGTAGGGGGCGTAGCCGTCGTGGCCTATGCGTTAGCTCTCCTGACGCATTTCACGTCCATCGGCACCATAGCACTGGCGGCGTTGCTGTGCGGTGGCTTGGTGGGGCGTGACCGTGATGCATCCGCTGTCGGCTCAGCCGGGCCGGCGGGAATGCCCCCAAAACTGTCCAGGACCGGTCCCTTAGTTCAGCGCATTGGCGGGATCGTCTTTGTCTGCGGCTGTCTCGCCGTGGCGATTCCTGCCACCTTGGCGGAATGGTCGATGGGTGCCGGCGCTCAGGCTGCCCGGAAGGGCGAGGTTGAACAGGCAGAACAAGCCTTCCAACTGAGCCGCAGTCTTAGGCCGTGGGACAGCGACACAGCCCTGCTCGCAGCGCAGGCTTTTGCGGGTCCGGCCACAACAGGAGACCAGTCCGCAGCTCAGCACGCGGTTGAATGGGGCCGCCTAGCACTGGATGCCACGCCGCGTTCCCATGAAGCCGGGCTTGCCCTCGCCGTGGGACTCATTTACAACGGTGAAATGGGCGACGCGAAAGAACTGCTGGACAGGCTGTTGTCGGAAGCACCCTCCTCCCCCAACCTTTATATTCAACGTGGTGTCGCAAATTACGGGCTTGGCCACCCTGCCGAGAGCATCAACGATCTTCAAAAAGCGGCAGCTCTGGACCCGGCGCTGGAGGAGCCGTGGCGTATTCTTTCGGCGATTTACGAGCGCCTGGGTGACGCCGAAGCCGCCCAGGCCGCCAGAGAACGCGTAAACGCCCTCGGTTCATGAACCCCTCACGTTATCGGACCGTGGAAAGCTCAGGCCCATATATCGCGCTGGGCGGTTGAAACCCTACGACTACCGGTGCGCAGCTTACGGTGCTACGGCGGTGCTGGCGGCTGATGTTTTTGCCACCGTGGTGTATCCGGTTTTGCTGCCGGTGACGGTGACGGTGATGGTCTTGCCGAGGTCCGCCGTGACCGGGGTGTAGGTGGTGGCGGTGGCGCCGGTGATGGCGGTACCGTTAGCTTTCCACTGGTACCTCAGGGTGACAGCTCCCGGTCCCCAGGTGCCGGGGACCGCGGTGAGGGTGGAGCCGACCTTGACCGTTCCGGTGATGGTCGGTACCGGGGATGTCAGGGTTCCGGCGGCCACGGTGGCGGTCGCTGCCGATGTTTTCGCTGTAGTGGTGTAGCCGGACTTCGTTCCGGTGACCGTGACAGTGATGGTCTTGCCGTAGTTCGCAGCGACCGGTTTATAGGTGCTGGCCGTTGCCCCGATGATGGTGACGCCGTTGGCTTTCCACCCGTAAGTGAGCGTCACCGGCGCCGGTCCCCAGGTCCCCGGAACCGCAGTCAAGGTCAGACCAACCTTCGCAGTACCCGTGATCGTGGGCACCGGTGAGGTGAGGGTCGGATTCAGCGCCATCACCGTCCCGGCCGGTTCTGAGGTTTTCATATCCGTGGTGTATCCGGTTTTAGTTCCGGTGACGGTGACGGTGATGGTTTTGCCGACGTCCGCAGCGGCCGGGGTGTAGGTGGTGGCAGTGGCGCCGGTGATGGCGGTGCCGTTGGCGTTCCACTGGTAGGCCAGGTCCACCGGTGCCGGTTCCCAGGTGCCCGGGACTGCTGTGAGAGTGGAGCCCTCCTTGACCGTTCCCGTGATGGTGGGCGTTGGTGCCGTCAAGGTACCGGGTGCTACGGCGGTGCTGGCGGCTGATGTTTTTGCCACCGTGGTGTATCCGGTTTTGCTGCCGGTGACGGTGACGGTGATGGTCTTGCCGAGGTCCGCCGTGACCGGGGTGTAGGTGGTGGCGGTGGCGCCGGTGATGGCGGTACCGTTAGCTTTCCACTGGTACCTCAGGGTGACAGCTCCCGGTCCCCAGGTGCCGGGGACCGCGGTGAGGGTGGAGCCGACCTTGACCGTTCCGGTGATGGTCGGTACCGGGGATGTCAGGGTTCCGGCGGCCACGGTGGCGGTCGCTGCCGATGTTTTCGCTGTAGTGGTGTAGCCGGACTTCGTTCCGGTGACCGTGACAGTGATGGTCTTGCCGTAGTTCGCAGCGACCGGTTTATAGGTGCTGGCCGTTGCCCCGATGATGGTGACGCCGTTGGCTTTCCACCCGTAAGTGAGCGTCACCGGCGCCGGTCCCCAGGTCCCCGGAACCGCAGTCAAGGTCAGACCAACCTTCGCAGTACCCGTGATCGTGGGCACCGGTGAGGTGAGGGTCGGATCCAGCGCCATCACCGTCCCGGCCGGTTCTGAGGTTTTCATATCCGTGGTGTATCCGGTTTTAGTTCCGGTGACGGTGACGGTGATGGTTTTGCCGACGTCCGCAGCGGCCGGGGTGTAGGTGGTGGCAGTGGCGCCGGTGATGGCGGTGCCGTTGGCGTTCCACTGGTAGGCCAGGTCCACCGGTGCCGGTTCCCAGGTGCCCGGGACTGCTGTGAGAGTGGAGCCCTCCTTGACCGTTCCCGTGATGGTGGGCGTTGGTGCCGTCAAGGTACCGGGTGCTACGGCGGTGCTGGCGGCTGATGTTTTTGCCACCGTGGTGTATCCGGTTTTGCTGCCGGTGACGGTGACGGTGATGGTCTTGCCGAGGTCCGCCGTGACCGGGGTGTAGGTGGTGGCGGTGGCGCCGGTGATGGCGGTACCGTTAGCTTTCCACTGGTACCTCAGGGTGACAGCTCCCGGTCCCCAGGTGCCGGGGACCGCGGTGAGGGTGGAGCCGACCTTGACCGTTCCGGTGATGGTCGGTACCGGGGATGTCAGGGTTCCGGCGGCCACGGTGGCGGTCGCTGCCGATGTTTTCGCTGTAGTGGTGTAGCCGGACTTCGTTCCGGTGACCGTGACAGTGATGGTCTTGCCGTAGTTCGCAGCGACCGGTTTATAGGTGCTGGCCGTTGCCCCGATGATGGTGACGCCGTTGGCTTTCCACCCGTAAGTGAGCGTCACCGGCGCCGGTCCCCAGGTCCCCGGAACCGCAGTCAAGGTCAGACCAACCTTCGCAGTACCCGTGATCGTGGGCACCGGTGCCGGGTCCAACGTCAGGGACGCGAAGGAGAGATTGAGTGTTGATGTTGTCCCAGCAGCCGTCGCTATTGGTGTTGCTGTGGCTTCGCTGGTGGTGTTGCCGGAGTAAAGATCTCCGAGTTCGGGTTTCCCGGTGCTGGCCTTGACGATGTATTGACCGGTGGTTAGCCCGGGAATCGAGTACTTTCCTGTGGCATCTGTCCAGGAACTGCGTGTGACGAGCGAGCTGTTGATGGTGTAGGCGTAGACGGGGACATTGGCCAGGGGTTTTCCTGCGTTGTCCGTAACGGATCCGCTGAGGACGCCGCCGGGTGTAAGGGTCGCATCAATATTCGTGACGGAGGTCCCGGTCGGGACTGAGAGCGTGGAGGCCTGGCCGATGCCGGCCGATTCGGGTTTGTTCTGGTAGTACTGGGCTTCTTCTGTGGAGTAGCCGCTGGAGCGGTTGAAGGCCACTTTGTAGGAGCCGTTTGCCAGTCCTACGACGCTGTAATTGCCTGTCTTGTCGGAGTAGCCTTCCTTGACGGGCTTGCCGGTCAAGTCCAGGACCGTGACGGGTGCGTAGCCTTGCTGGGCTCCGCTGACCTTGCCGGCGATGGATCCACCGAGTTGAGCCGTGAAATCGACTGCTGTCTTGTCAGACCCTGCTGTCAGGGCCACGGGTGAGGCTGTCTCAAATGTGGCTCCGCCGTACCACTGGTCCGTGGCTCCGCTGCCGTTTCCTTGGAGTTTGACTTTATAGGTACCTGTCGGGAGCCCGATGATTTTGTAGCTGCCATCGGTATTGACCCTGGCCGACGCGACGGACGCAGTGGCGTCATCGGCTTTGTATGCGTAGATGTTCGCGTTGGAGACGCTGACACCAGTCGCGGTCGATACTTTACCGCTGATGGTAGCGCCCTTGAGGAGGGTGGTGCTGATGCCGGCCAGGTCCTGCCCGGTGGTGAGGGTAAGAGGGGTAGCGGTGTCGAAGGAGGCCGCGTTGCTGTGCCACTGGTCAAGGGCGCCGCTGCCATTCCCGAGGAACTTGATTTTGTAGCTGCCGGCGGTCAGTTCGCTAAATTTGTAGCTGCCGTCGGGGCCGACCCAGACTGACTGCAGGGAGGAACTTGAGGAGTCGGCCTTGTAGAGCGCGACCCTTGTGCTGTTGGCGGCTATACCGACAGGGGTGGTTACTTTGCCACTGATCGTGGCGCCTTTGACCAGCAGTACGTCGATCCCGGTAAGGTCCTGCCCGGCGGCGACGGTAAGGGCTGTGGCGGTGCTGAAGGAGGTTCCGGTTTTGTACCAGAGCTCCTGTGCTCCGGAGTTGTATCCGCTGAAGCTAAGCTTGTAGTTGCCTGCTGGAAGCCCAATGAACTTGTAGCTGCCATCGGATCCGAGGGAAGCGTATTGCACGTAATTCCCGCCCTCCGCGGCGTTGTAAACGTACACGGAGGACCTGATCAGGCTGACACCGGCCGGTGCGGTGACTTTGCCGCTGATTGTCGCGCCCTTGACCAGTGTGGCGTTTAGGCCGGTGAGGTCCTGCCCGTTGGTTAACGTGACGATAGTGGCGGTGTCAAAGGACGCGGCGTTGCTATGCCACAGATCTAGTGCCCCGGCCTTTGCTCCTGCAAACTTGAGCTTGTAACTGCCGGCTGGGAGCCCGATGACCTTGTAGGTTCCGTCCGAGCCGACGGACGCCGTTCCTACGGGTGAATAGGCGTAATCAGTCTTATAGATCTCGACCCTCACACTGGCGACGGTGACCCCGGCCGGTACTGTAACTTTCCCGCTGACCGTCGCACTCTTGACCAGGACGGCATCCACACCGATAAGGTCCTGCCCGGTCGTGACGGTCACTGCAGTAGCTGTGGCGAAGGACGCGGCGTTGGTGTACCACTTCTCGAGGGCACCGGACTTGTCTCCAATGAATTTCAGCTTGTAGCTGCCCGCGGGCAGGCCAATAATTTGGTAGCTGCCGGTGGAAGTGAGGGAGGAACTGGCAACCTGGGCGGACTCGTCGTCGGCCTTGTAGGCGTAGGCCTTGATGGTCGCGAGGCTGACCCCTGCTGGTGCGGCGATTTTTCCGCTGATGGTTGCGCCCTTGACCAAGGTTGTAGTAATGCCGGTGAGGTCTTGGCCGGTGGTCAAGATAAGGGTGCTGGCAGTCTCAAAGGAGGGGGCATTGTTGTGCCACTGATCCAGGGCCCCGGTATCGGTGCCTGTGAATTTCAGTTTGTAGCTTCCGGCGGGAAGGCCGGTGAACCTCCACGTTCCATCTGAACCGAGGTAAGCAGACTTGACGGGGTAGGTGGCCGAGTCCGTCTTGTACAGTTCTGCCCGTGTATTGGTCAGATTTACCGCGGCCGGTGCGGTGACTTTCCCGCTGATCGTGGCGCCCTTGATGAGTGCGGCGTTGACTCCGGTGACGTCCTGCCCGGTCGTGACGGTCACGGCCGTAGCGTCGGCGAAGGACGCGGCGTTGTTGTACCACTGTTCCAGGGCCCCGGTGTTGTTGCCGGTGAATTGTAGCTTGTAGCTGCCGGCCGGGAGCCGGTTGATCATGTAGGTTCCATCGGAGCCGACGGTTGCATACCCGACGGTCGAGTCTGGGTTATCTGTTCCGTAAGCGTAAACCCTTGCTTTGCCCAGATCGACACCGGTGGGAGCGGTGATTTTCCCGCTGATCGTCGCGCTTTTGACCAGTGAGGCGTTGATACCGGTGACGTCCTGCCCCGCGGTGAGAGTGACAGCTGTGGCCGTGTCGAAGGACGTCGCGTTGCTGTACCACTGCTCCAAGGTTTTGGAGTCATACCCTGAAAACATCACCTTGTAACTACCGGCCGGAAGGCCCGTAATTTTATAGGAGCCGTCGGCACCCGGGTATGTGGAGGCGACGTAGCTGTACCGGTCATCGGTTTTGTAGATGTAGACGAAGGTGCTTCCAAGGCCGACGCCCGCCGGTGGAGTGATTTTGCCGCTGATCGTGGCGCCCTTGGCGAGAGCCGCGTTGATACCGGCGACGTCCTGCCCGGTTGTCAGGGTCAAGGCGGTGGCGGTTTCGAAGGACGCGGCGGTGCTGTGCCACTGGTCCAGCGCCCCGGAGCTGTTCCCGGTGAATTTCAGTTTGTAGCTGCCCGCCGGAAGGCCGAGGATCTTGTAGCTGCCGTCTGATCCAACGTTAGCGCTGGCGACAGAGGAGTAAGAGTTGTCGGTCTTGTAGACCATCACGCCGGTTTTCTCAAGGGTGACGCCGGCCGGCGCGGTGATCTTTCCGCTGATCGTCGCGCCCTTGACGAGAGTTGCGTCGATGCCGCTGACGTCCTGCCCGGTGGTGAGCGTGATGATCGTGGCAGTGTCGAACGAGGTGCTTCTCAGATGCCACTGGTCAAGGGTCCCGGTGCCGTAACCGGTGAATTTCAGTTTGTAGCTACCCGCCGGCAGCCCGGTGAACCTGTACGTACCGTCCTGGCTGGCATAAGTGGTAGCCACGGAAGAGTAAGCATCGTTTGTCTTGTAGAGCGTCGCCCTGATGTCGGTCAGGTCGACTCCGGCCGGCGCGGTCATTTTGCCGCTGATGGTGGCGCCCTTGACGAGGGTCGCGTCAATGCCGGCCAGATCCTGCCCGGTGGTCAGGGCAAGAGGGGTAGCGGTATCGAAGGAGGCCGCGTTGCTATGCCACTGATCCAAGGCGCCGGTATTGTAACCGCTGATCTTGAGTTTGTAGCTACCGGCCCGGAGCCCGATAATTTTGTAGCTGCCATCGGAACTGACCGAAACAGACTTTTCCTGGTAGCTGGAGTAGCTGGCGTTGTAGGCGTAGACGTACGTGTTGTTCAACGTGACCCCTGCCGGTGCAGTGATTTTGCCGCTAATCGTGGCGCCTTTGACGAGCGTGGCGTTGATGCCGACAAGGTCCTGCCCGGTGGTCAGGGTAAGAGGGGTAGCGGTATCGAAGGAGGCCGCGTTGCTGTGCCACTGATCCAAGGCGCCGGTGTTGTAGCCGCTAAAGTTCAGTTTGTAGTTCCCGGCCGGCAGTCCGATGATCTTGTAGCTGCCATCGGAAGCAACCCAGGCCTGCTCGACAGACGTGCCGGCATCATTGGCGCTGAAGGCGTACACGTAGGCGCCGTTAAGGTTGACCCCTGCAGGTGCGGTGATTTTGCCGCTGATGGTGGCGCCTTTGACAAGGGTGGCGTTGACGTCGGCCAAGTCCTGCCCGGTGGTGAGAGTGAGGGCGGTGGCGGTGTCAAAGGAGGCCGCGTTGTTGTGCCACTGGTCCAGTGCCCCGGAATTGTTGGCTGCGAATTTTAGTTTGTAGCTTCCCGCAGGCAGGCCAATGAGTTTGTAACTGCCATCGGTGCCCGGATAGGTATATGTCACGGGGGAGTACTGGTCGCCGGCCTTGTAAATGTAGGCGCTGGTGTTGCCGAGAATGACACCGGCCGGCGCTGTAATTTTGCCGCTGACGGTGGCGCCCTTAACGAGGGTGGCGTCAATGCCGGCCAGGTCCTGCCCGGTGGTCAGGGTAAGAGTGGTGGCGGTATCGAAAGAGACGGCGTTGCTGTGCCACTGGGCCAGCGCCCCTGTGCCGTTCCCGGCGAACTTTACCTTGTAACTGGCTGCCTGGAGGCCGGTGAATTTGTAGCTGCCGTCCGAGCCGACATAAGCAGAGCTTACGTAGGAGTTGGCTGAGTCTGCCTTGTAAAGCTCTACTCTGACGCCATTGACAGCGATACCCAGTGGGGCAGTAACTTTGCCGCTGATGGTCGCACCTTTGACGAGGGTGGCGTCGACGCCGGAGAGGTCCTGCCCGGCGGCTAGGCTCACAGCCGTCGCCGTCTGGAACGAAGTGGCGTTGCTGTGCCACTGGTCCAGTGCGCCGGTGTTGTATCCGGTGAACTTCAGTTTGTAACTGCCACCCGGGAGGCTGAGGATTTTGTAAGTGCCGTCGGAACTGATGGATGCGGACTGCACGTAGGAGCTGGCGTCGCTGCCGTACGCTTCCACCCTTGCACCAGTGAGGCTAACCCCGGCCGGTGCGGTGACTTTTCCGCTGATGGTTGCGCCCTTGACGAGGGTGGCGTTGATACCGGTGAGGTTCTGCCCGGCAGTCAGGGTGACAGTAGTGGCAGAGTCGAATGTCGCTGCGTTGTTGTACCAGGAGTCCAGTGCGCCTGTACCGCTTGCCGAGAATCTCAGCTTGTAGCTATCGGCTGAGAGTCCGCCGATGCTGTAGCTGCCATCGGAGCCCACGGGAACAGACTGCACATAGAAGTCAGGCGAATTGGTTTCGTAAACCTCAACCCTCATGCCGCCCGTCGTGATGTCCGCAGGAACGCTGATCTTACCGCTAACGCTGGCAACGGTCGTTTCCGCAGCCGCGGCCTGGAGCCCTCCTAAGAAAAACATTCCAGCTGCAGCAGTAAGCAAAACGGAAATCCAGGCCCACGGATTCTTGGCAAAACGCAGCACATGTCCCCCATATGTACAAATAACCCCGGCCAGAGGCGAAATTACACTCTGGTACAAGAGCTACAAATTGAGCTAAGTGTAGCGATGTAAAGACTTGACTTGCTTTAAAAGTTAAACAATGACAAGAGCGTGAAAACGATGGGAGAGATTTACGCTGAAGATTGCCCACATTCCTCAGATCGAAAACCGAGTTCACCGGCTGTTCCTTGTTGAACACGGCCCCTTGGGTAACCGTACTCATCACGTCCCGAGAACCTGGCCGACGGGCGGGGGAGATCGCCTTGCTGAGCCACACCCCAGACTGACGTCCAGGCAGTCACTCAAACACCGTCAGGATACGGTCCAAAACGTGTTTCCTACAGCTTTCTGATGGACAGCTTAGATTCCCACCTGACACTTGGCAGCATTACGTCCGCCCAGGCGTTTGGCTTCCACGAGCCCTTCGGGTCATTGTTCAGACACCTGTCTGCATCTCCATCCGAAGAGCCTTACTCATCAAAGTCTAGGGCTCGCAGCCTGCCCGGTGCGTAGGTAGAGCCATCTGTGCCGCTTCCGGCACGTACCAGGCTCCCCCGACAATGCCTGTTCCGGCAGGCAGAAGCCTTAGCGGCTAAGTCCGCTCCTGGTTTTCTGGTGTTCAGCGCGGCGCCCCTGCTTGTCTTCTGCGCCTTGGGAGGCGTGTTACTTACGCGTTGGCAGTGTATGTGCAGCTCAAGACATTAAAGCGGGACCGGCTTCAACTCACACCTTGAAGTACTTCGCCTCCGGGTGGTGGAACACGAACGCGTCGGTGGACTGTTCGGGGTGCAGCATCAGCTCATCGCTCAGGACCACGCCCATCCGCTCCGGTTTCAGCAGTTCCGTCACCTTGCGGCGGTCCTCCATGTCCGGGCACGCGGGGTATCCCAGCGAGAAGCGGGCACCGCGGTAATCGAGCTTGAAGTACCCTGCCGTGTCCTTGGGCTCCTCGGCCGCGAAACCCAGTTCCTTGCGGATCCGCGCGTGCCAGAACTCCGCCAGCGCCTCGGTGAGCTGCATGACCAGGCCATTGAGCTCGTAGTAGTCGCGGTAGTGGTCCCCGGCGAACAGCTTTGACGTGAACTCGTCGATCTTCGAGCCGGCGGTGACCAGCTGGACCGGCAGCACGTCGATCTGGCCCGATTCCCGTGACCGCACGAAGTCGGCGAGGCACAGGTGCCGGTCCCGGCGCTGGCGCGGGAAGTCGAAACGCAGGCGCTCGGTGCCGATCGGCCCGCCTGATCCGCCGTCGGGGGCGAGCAGACCCGCAGTGCCGAGGACGCCGTCGTGATCCTCTCCGTGGTGCAGCACCACCACCTGTTCCCCCTCGGAGACCACCGGGAAGTAGCCGTATGCCACGGAAGCATCAAGCATTCCCTCGGCGAGGATGCGGTCCAGCCAGTACCGCAGACGCGGCCGGCCCTCGAGTTCCACCAGTTCCTCGTAGGAGGCGCCGTCATCGCCGCGGCCGGGCTTAAGCCCCCACTGCCCCATGAACGTGGCGCGCTCGTCGAGCAAAGCCGCGTAGTCGTGCAGTGCCACGCCGCGGACAATGCGGGTGCCCCAGAACGGCGGCGCGGGCACGGCGTTGTCGGCGGCCACGTCGGAACGGCCGGGCATCGCCTCCGGTTCGGTCACCATAAACTTCGCGCCTCCCTTGTGGATCCGCTTCTTCAGCGGCGGAAGGCCGACGTCGTCCGGTGACTCGCCGCGGGCCACGCGTACCAGCGGTTCCATGAGGGAAAGGCCCTCAAAGGCGTCCTTGGCGTACCTGACTACGCCGTCGAACTGCTCCGCCAGATCCTGCTCCACGTAGGCGCGGGTCAGGGCTGCACCGCCGAGGATGATGGGCCACTTCTTCGCCAGGCCACGGGACTGCAGCTCCGCGAGGTTCTCCTTCATGACCACCGTGGATTTCACCAGCAGGCCGGACATGCCGATCACGTCGGCGTTGTGCTCCTCGGCGGCGGCCATGATCTCGGCAATACCCTGCTTAATGCCGATGTTGATGACCTTGTAGCCGTTGTTGGTGAGGATGATGTCCACCAGGTTCTTGCCGATGTCATGCACATCGCCGCGCACGGTGGCGATCACCATGGTGCCCTTGCCTGACGAATCCGACTTCTCCATGTGCGGCTCAAGCAGGGCCACCGCGTTCTTCATTACCTCAGCGGACTGCAGCACGAACGGCAGCTGCATCTCGCCGGCGCCGAATCGCTCGCCCACCACCTTCATGCCCTCGAGCAGGTAGTCGTTGATGATGCCCAGCGGGGTCATTCCCTCGGAGCGGGCCAGGTCGAGGTCCGCTTCAAGGCCCTTGCCTTCGCCGTCGATGATGCGCCGCTCGAGGCGTGCACCGGTGGGCAGCGCCGCGAGTTCAGCGGCGCGCTGGTCCTTGAGGGCTGCGGTGTCGACGCCGGCGAACAGGTCCAGCATGATGGCCAGGGGGTCGTAGGTGACGTTGCCGTCGGCGTCGTATTCGCGGCGGTCATAGACGAGGTCCAGGGCCACCTTGCGCTGTTCTTCCGGCAGGGACGCGAGCGGCACAATCTTAGCCGCGTCGATGATGCCGCTGGTGAGGCCCGCCTGTACTGCCTCGTGCAGGAACACGGAGTTCAGCACCATGCGCGCTGCCGGGTTCAGGCCGAAGGACACGTTGGAGACGCCGAGCGTGGTGTTGATGCCGGGGTACTTCGCGGTGATCTGGCGGATGGCCTCGATGGTTTCGATGCCGTCCCGGCGGGTCTCTTCCTGGCCGGTGGCGACCGGGAAGGTCAGGGCGTCGACGATGATGTCTTCTACGCGCATCCCCCATTCGCCCACCAGGGCGTCAACGAGGCGGGAGGCGATGGCCACCTTGCCTTCGGTGGTGCGTGCCTGGCCCTCTTCGTTAATGGTCAGGGCAATCACGGCGGTACCGTGTTCCTTCACGAGCGGCATGATGCGGGCGAAGCGGCTGGTAGGGCCGTCGCCGTCCTCGTAGTTGACGGAGTTGACCACCGGGCGGCCGCCGATGTGTTCGAGCCCGGCCTGAAGTACGGCTGGTTCGGTGGAGTCCATAACCAGTGGGAGCGTAGAGGCCGACGCGAAACGTGAGACGATCTCCTTCATGTCGGCTACGCCGTCGCGCCCCACATAGTCGATGCAAACGTCCAGCAAATGCGCGCCAACACGGACCTGCTCGCGGGCAATATCGACGCAATCGTCCCAACGCTCTTCGAGCATCGCCTGGCGGAACGCCTTCGAACCGTTGGCGTTGGTGCGCTCACCGATGGCGAGGTAGGACAACTCCTGGTCAAAATTCACATGATGGTAGAGGGAAGCGATGCCTGCTTCCCTCTCGGTGGGAACGCGGCTACCGTCGGCACCCCTCCCACCGCTGGCGACGGAAGCGCCGTTGCGGAAGGGCGCAAGGCGTTCGACGACGGCGGCCATGTGTTCCGGCGTCGTACCGCAACAGCCGCCCACCAGGCCCAGGCCGAATTCCCGCACGAACTGCTCGTGCGCGGTGGCGAGTTCGGTGGGCGACAGCGGGTAGTGCGCGCCGTTGGGACCAAGAACCGGCAGGCCTGCGTTGGGCATGCAGGCGATGGCCACGGAGGACTGCTTGGAGAGGTGGCGGAGGTGCTCGCTCATCTCGTCCGGCCCGGTGGCGCAGTTCAGGCCGATGGCGTCGACGCCGAGCGGCTCGAGCGCGGTGAGGGCCGCGCCGATCTCGGAGCCCATCAGCATGGTTCCGGTGGTTTCGACTGTCACCTCAACGAAGATCGGGAGCCGGATGCCGCGGGTCACGATGGCCTGCTTGCAGCCGTTGACCGCGGCTTTGGTCTGCAGGAGGTCCTGGCTGGTTTCGATGAGGAAGGCGTCCGCTCCGCCGTCGATGAGGCCCTCGGCCTGCAGGGCAAAGGTTTGTTTGAGGTAGTCGTAGCTGGTGTGGCCGAGGCTGGGGAGCTTGGTGCCCGGCCCCATCGAGCCCAGGACCCAGCGCATCCGGCCGTCTGTTTTTTCTGCCGCTTCGGCGCGCTCCCGGGCGATCGCTGCGCCCTTCCGGGCGAGCTCTTCGATCCGGTCGTCGATGCCGTAGTCGGAGAGGTTGGACCAGTTCGCGCCGAATGTATTGGTTTCCACGGCGTCGATGCCCGTGGCGAAGTAGGCGTCATGGATATCCGCGAGAACATCCGGCCGCGTGTCATTGAGGATCTCGTTGCAGCCTTCCAGGCCCTGGAAGTCGACCTCGAGCGACAGGTCCCGGCCCTGCAGCATGGTGCCCATCGCGCCGTCGGCAATGACGACACGGTGGTTCACTGCGTCCAGAAGCTCCTGCGAGCGGACGGGACGGGGGACGGAGTCTATATCAAGCGCAAAACGGGGCATCAAACAAGGTTACGCGGCGAGGCCTACTACATTGCTTAGTGTTTCTATGTACTACGAGGGGGGTGGCGTGCTGCAGCCACCGCTGCGCTATGTCTCCCCTAGCCCTGCGGGAAGGCGGAAAAGATTGTAATCGCCGTCGCTGCCGCCTGAACTGCCGCGACCTCGAGACCTAATCTATTTCGCTAACGCGGCTCTCACTACCGCAATAAACAGAAAGCACGAATCAATCCAGGAGGCAGACATCGTTCTGGCGGAGAGCCAATACTCGAAGTTCGCCATAGAAGCTCTACTGGTGGAAAGCGAAGCCGAAGGATTTGATCTGGAAGAGATACTTTACGAGTTCGCGGGAATGGACTCAACACTGGGCGAAGTGGAACTTAGTGAAGCACTTTCAGTCGCGGACAACCCCAACGAAGTGAAGTCGTGGTTGATAAAGACCTCCTTCCTAGGAATCGAGATTGCCGACGACGATTTCGTCCATGTTGAAGGTGAGACCGCTGCCAGAAGAAAGCTGAAGGTAGCCGAAAGGCTCGCGAAGCGACTGGACCGGCGAGTCCAGTTCCGGATCCATCCTGCTTTCAGGCACTACCTAGACGTCCGAGACGATGATCTCCATGCACCGGAAATACGCGATGCGACCCTTGACTGGGACGCTGCTATTGCGACTTAAGATGGCTGGCAGATTCGTACTGCTGCCGGGATGCGTGAGCGGGTAGTGACGGAAGCCCACTCCTTAGCTGCAGTCAGGGCTGCCAGGGCCTGCGGACGAAACGCGCACCTAGCGGGCTGTCAGCTGCCAACAAGAACGTGATTTCAACATGTCGCCAAAACGGATCGACGGCGTCAGGGGTGTTGGGGAGTCCCGCCACGAACCGCCGTGAGCCTCTCCAGCGGGGTGCTTTTCCTCTCAGCAGTAAGCCAAGGACCCATCCGGCCGCGTCGGAAGCTGACGCTCCCAATGAACGTAGTCGTCAGTGCTGAGCGCAGCTTCGTCGATTTCGATTCCCCAGCCGGGACGGTCGGGGCGGAGCTCGAGGTGGCCGTCGACGGGGAGGTAAGGGTCAGGGCACCAGCTGGTCGTTTCGAGTTTGTATTCCAGGATGGAGAAGTTGCTGCAGGCTGCGGCGAAGTGCAGGTTGTGGGCGACAGCGAGCGGGCCCATGGGATTGTGGGGCGCCACGGTGGTGAAGTGCGCTTCGGCAATGGTGGCGATTCTCCTCATCTGGGATATTCCTCCGACGACGCAGATGTCCGGCTGGATGATGTCTGCTCCGGCGCCCGAGAGGAGGCTCAGGAACTCGTTGGCTGAGTAGAGGCTCTCTCCGGTAGCCAGGGGGACATGGAGCTCTGCGCGGAGCCTGTGCCATGCGGGGAAGTATTCGGGCCGTATGGGTTCTTCGAAGAAGAGTGGCTGGTATGGCGCCAGGGCGTTGCCGAGTTGGATTGCTTGGTACGGCTCGAAAATCTTGGCGTGGGCATCAAAAGCGAAGTCCCAGGCGTCTGGACATGCTTCCCGTACGGCGGCGAAGTAGTCAGCCGTTTCCTTGACCACGAGCCCCCAGCGGCGATCGTGCAGGTCTCCGCGGAACGGGCTTAGCTTGAAAGCGGTGAATCCGTATTCTTCGTTGAGTTCCTGGGTGATTTCCCGGCATTCGATCGGGTCCGGGGCTGAGTAAACGCCCGCGTATACGGAGACGCGGTCTCGCACTGATCCCCCGAGGAGGCTGTAGACAGGTACGTCGAGTGCTTTGGCCGCGATGTCCCACAGTGCATGGTCTACTGCCGAGATTGCTGCGAGGCCGATGGCTCCTTGCGGGAACCGGGCTTTGCGAATGAGTTTTTGGGTCACGTACTCCACGCGCCTGGGATCATCCCCCTTGACCTGTTCAAACAGGTAGTCCAGGACCGGAACAAGGGCCCAGTCCGGGCCATGGTTATAGGCCTCACCCCAGCCGGATATTCCTTCATCGGTGTCAATCCGAAGGAGCAGCCGCGGCCGGGTGCCGACTCGTTGCATGAAGGTCTTGAAGCCCGTGATTTTCATGTGACCACTGTCTTTTCCGAGGGCCGGGGAGTTGCGAGGAGGTTGTGGCTGGTTGCCCAGTCTGCAAGGATCTCCGCGATTTCGGTCCTGTCCGAATCGTCAACTTCGCGGCTGGGCGGTCTGATGGATCTGTCACAAAGGTCCAGCTGCGCGAGGGCTTCCTTGACCACGCTGACGTTGTTGGCCGACCGGTGTTCGGCGCGCATTTCCTCAAACCTGGAAATCCGCGCCAGCAGCGACCCGGCCAATGAATAGTTTCCATTGCGTAGGGCGTCACGGAGGGCAAGCGAAAGTTCCGGATTGACGTTGACGAGTCCCGAAGTGAATCCCGTGGCCCCGTGGGCAGCGTAGGAAAGGGCGTAGGGTTCGGCCAGGCCGGCAATCCAGACGAAGCGGTCGGCGCCGGCCAGGTCCCGGATCCGTGCGAACTGAGTTGGATCGGGCACTGCGTATTTAATTCCAATGATATTCGGGCACCGATCAGACAGCTCGACCAGCATGGGCGCAGTTACCCATTCGTTGCGGATGTACAGGACGAAGGCCGTTTCCGGGACAGCGGAGGCGATCTCGGCGTGGTACTCCACCCAGCCTGCGGCTGAAATATGTGGATGGGTGGGCTGGTGGATCATGGCCATGGGAATGCCTGCATCCCTGCCAAGGCGCACGTCCGTGATGGCCGTCTGGATGTCATGACCCACGCCAAGGAGAAGCGTCGCCTCATCCCCGGCGGCCTCGGAAGATGCCTCGATCAGCAGCCTGCGTTCAGCTGCTGTTAGCGCATAGAACTCGCTGGTATTCCCATTCGGGGTGATGGTGGTGACACCGTTGTCGATCAGCCGGCGCAAAAGGATCTTGAATGTGGAAAGGTCCACAGCGCCGTTCTTGTATGGCGTCACTGGAATTGCCACGACGTCCGCTAAAGCAGACCTCAGGTGGGAGAAGGTCATGATTGCCCCTTAGCGATCTGTCCGACCGCGCGGGCGGCGAAACTGCGAATGTGATGGAGTACCAGTTCCGCCGTTTTGCCTGCGTCACCGCTTCGTGCCGCGGCAAGGATTTCAGCGTGCTCGGCCGCTTCTTCCTCCCAGGAGTGCTGCTTAATCCAGGCGTTCGCCGAAATGAGGGCCGTTTGCTCCCGCAGCCCGTCAAGCATCTGCGTAAGAACTGTGTTGCCGCTGTTTGAGTACAGCAACTGGTGGAAATCACGGTTTGCCAAGCTACGTTCCGCTTCATCCCTGGCTTCCGCTGCCCGGTCAAGGGCCTCCTGCGCCCGCACCACGTCGAAGCCACGCTCGACGGTTCGCGCAACCGCAACGGGCTCCAGCAAGGAGCGCACATCGAA
The DNA here is from genome assembly GCF_030815585.1 of Arthrobacter pascens. NCBI lineage: Bacteria > Bacillati > Actinomycetota > Actinomycetes > Micrococcales > Micrococcaceae > Arthrobacter > Arthrobacter pascens. The sequence goes on along the minus strand of NZ_JAUSWY010000001.1, from coordinate 271,082 downwards.
GATGCTGGTTGCCATTTCCTCATCAACAACGCGCACCGTAGCGCCCTTGTAATCGCTCATCGATACCAGGCCCGCCCCAGCCAGAGTCTTAAGCGCTTCCCTGACCGGAGTTTTGGAAATGCCAAAATGACGAGCCAGTTCGGTCTCCACCAAAGCCTGCCCGGCGGCTAGCTCACCAGTCAGAATCGAGCGCCGGAGGGCCTCAACAACGAGGTTGGTCCTGGACGCCGTCGGCAGCAACGCCCCGCCCATGGATTGCGTACTCACAATAATTTCCTTTCGACAAAAACATCATATCATGAACATCATATGTAGTATATGATGTACGAGAAGGGCCGGACCGGGATCATTCCCGCTAATCCATTGACCCGCTTTATCCATTGAGAGGAACGCAATGATGCGTAAGAACAAGGGACCGTCGCTCAAAAGGAACCGCCGTGGCGGGACCCTGGTCGGAGTCGCTGCCATAATAACGGCGGCACTGGGGTTGGGTGCCTGCGGGACGGGCACGGACAGCTCCGGCGCGGAAGGGGGCGATGTTGTCCTGGAACTTTGGGACACAGACACCCGCCCCGAGCGCACGGAAAACCTCAAGAAACTGATCAGCATGTTCGAAGAAAAGAACCCGTCCATCAAGGTCAACTACCTGGGACTCCCGACGGACTCTTACATGCAGAAGATCAGCACGGCGATCGCCACAAAGGCGACACCGGACATCATTACACCCAAGGCATCGGACATTTCCGCGCTTGTAGCCCAGAAAGCGCTGGCACCGCTGGACGAGAAGTTTGACGGCGGCTGGGACGAGAAGATTTCGCCCGCAATGACCAAGTCGTCGAAGGCGGCATCCCCGGACGGCAAGCTCTACCTGACGCCGGCCACCAGCTTGGCGGACGTCATCTATTACCGGTCGGACTTCTTCAAGAACGCAGGCCTGTCCGCTCCTGCTTCCTGGGACGACTTCTACGCCGCAGCGGACAAGCTCACAGACAAGTCAACCGGAAAGTTTGGCTACACCCTGCGCGGTGGAAATGGTTTCTTCTCGCAGTTTGTCCAGATGGTCTATCCGCAGGCCGGGGTCGACACTTTCTTCCGGGAAGACGGCGCATCAACACTGAACGATCCTGCAGTCGTGGCCGCAGCTGAGGACTATGTGGACCTCTACGGCAAGGACACCGCGGAGAGTGACCTGACGGCTGACTTCAAAACGATGGTGGCCCAGTTCGGGGCGGGCGGAGCTGCCATGCTCAGTCACAGCATCGGTTCGTACCCCACCCACGTCGCCGCCCTCGGAGCCGAGAAGGTAGCAGCGGTGGCACCGTTCCCGTCAAAGTCGGGCAAGTCTGTGCTGTCAGGGCGTATGACCACGGGCTTTGCCATGTTCGAGGCCAGCAAGCACAAGGAAGCTGCCTGGAAGTTCCTTGAATACACCATGAGCGTGGAGGGCAACAGCTTCTGGGCACAGAAATCCGGTTATCTCCCCGGCAACCTCGAGGTCGCGAAGGAACCCTGGGTCACCGAAAACCCCGCCATGCTGACCTCCATTAAGGCAGTCGAAAACAAAGACGCGGTCGTGCTGGAACAACCGTTTTACCTGCCGGAGTTCAACTCCATCACCACCACTGAGATGCTTCCTGAATGGCAGCGTGTTCTGCAGAAACAGCTTTCAGTCAAGGAATTCCTGACCCAATCTGCCGAAAAGCTCACCAAGGCGCAACAAAAATACATGAAGAAGTAGCGACGCCCATGTCTGTCATAGCCCCCCATCGTGCGGCGAAACCGCTGCAGCGAAAAAACAACGCAAGGCTCCGCCGCCTCTACCCCTACTTTCTGATCGGGCCGGCAGCGGTACTAACGCTGGTGTTCCTGGTCTACCCCGTAGGCAGTGTCTTCTACTACAGCCTCCAGCACTCAAACGTCACGCAGCCGTGGAATGACGGCTTCGCCGGCCAAGACAACTTCGTGGCCATGGGTGCTGACCCCCTTTTCTGGCGCAGCCTCACCTTCACTCTCCAGTGGGTGGTGGTGGAGGTTGGACTGCAGTTCATCTTTGGGTTGGCACTGGCACTGCTGATCAACAAAACGTTCATTGGCCGGGCCCTCGCCCGCTCGCTCGTCTTCTCTCCCTGGGCCGTTTCCGGCATCCTCACCACCACAATCTGGATCCTGATCTACAACCCATCAACGGGGATCGGCCGCTACCTCGCGGACATCGGCATCGGAGAGTATGGCGTGTCGCTCCTTTCCGGCAGCGGAACAACGTTCTGGGCCGTGGTCCTCGCCGAGATGTGGAAAGGCATACCCTTTTTCGCGATCCTTATCCTGGCCGACCTCCAATCGGTGTCCCTTGAACTCTACGAATCCGCAGATGTCGACGGAGCAGGAACATTACGGAAGTTCCTGTCAATTACCTGGCCCCACATACGGCAGGCAGTGGTCATCGCAACCCTGCTTCGGGCGGTATGGGAGTTCAACAACGTTGACTTGCTGTACACGCTTACGGGCGGCGGACCTGCCGGCGCCACCACCACGTTGCCCCTGTACGTCGCGCAAACAGCCATCCATGACCGTGACTTCGGCTACGGCTCGGCACTGACAGTGGTGGCCTTCATGATCCTGACCTTCTTCTCGCTGGTCTACCTGCGCATCACCAAGTCCAAAGAGGATGACAAATGACCTCCTTGCTTCCCCAAACAACGCCAACCCGCTCACAGACAGCGGACCGCGGCGAGCCAATAGAACGGCCACTCAGCCCCCTGAAGAAGCGTGCCCGTCGCATCGATAGGGTCCTGACCTACGTGCCGCTGGCTCTGTTCCTCATCTTCACGCTCATACCGTTCTACTGGATGCTGCTGTTCGCATTCCGCCCCTCAGGGTCAACATCTCTGGTCCTGTGGCCGATCACATTCGAGCATTTCGAGACTGTATGGAACGGGTCCGGATTCGGCATCTACTTCAAAAACAGTCTCTTCGTCGCCGTCATGAGCCTCCTCACGTCCACAGTCATCGCACTGCTGGGCGGCTACGCTCTGGCACGATTCAAGTTCCGCGGCAAGGCACTGTTCCTGGTAGCCATGCTCTGCACCCAGTTCGTGCCCGGAGCCATGATGCTCATCCCGCTCTTCGAGATCTTCAACTCGGTCGGCCTCACCGACAGCCTGTGGAGCCTCATTATTTCGGACACGGTCTTTCACCTGCCGCTGTCTCTGATACTGATGTCAGGCTTCATCAGGAACGTTCCAATGGAACTGGAAGAAGCTGCCTGGGTGGACGGCTGCACCCGCATCCAGGCATTCCGGCTTGTGGTGCTGCCGCTCCTGAAACCCGGAATCGTTGCCGTTGGTTCGTTCGCTTTCATTAGCGCTTGGAACAATTTCCTCTTCGCCATCATGTTCATCAGCAGCCAGGATCAATTCACCGTTCCCGTCGGTCTCAGCTACCTGCTTGGCGAATTCGGAGCCGATTTCGGCGCCCTGGCCGCAGGCGGTGTCATCGCCATCATCCCCGTGGTGCTGCTCTTCGCCTACGTCCAAAAATTCCTGGTCCAAGGGCTGAGCGCAGGAGCCGTCAAAGGATGACCGGCAGCGGCAACTGTCATCATCGGTTCTCCGGCACCCGCCCTCCCCATATCCGCCAATATCCCTAGGAACCACTGTGCCGCTTACAGGACATTCACTTATTGCCGGGCAGCCCGTCGCTGGCCAAGGCAGGACCACCTTCGGCCTCAACCCGGCCACCAACCAGTCGCTGGAACCCACCTACACTCTGCTCACCGAAGAACAGCTCAAGACTGCCACTGCTGCCGCGGCCGAGGCCTGCCCGTCCTTCAGCACCCTGGACCCGGAAACCCACGCGGGGTTCCTGGAAGCCATCGCTGACAACATCGAAGCCATCGGGGAGGAACTCATCATCCGCGCCGGCCAGGAAACCGGGCTGCCCACAGCCCTGCTGCAGGGCGAGCATGCCCGCACCACCGGCCAGCTGCGCCTCTTCGCCGACGTGGTCCGGCAGGGGGACTTCCGCGGGGTCCGCATCGATTCCGCCATCCCTGACCGCACTCCTCTGCCCCGGGCTGACATCCGCCAGCGCCAGATTCCGCTCGGCCCGGTGGCCGTATTCGGCGCCAGCAACTTTCCGTTGGCCTTCTCGACGGCGGGCGGAGACACCACCTCGGCCCTCGCCGCAGGGTGCCCGGTGGTCTTCAAAGCACACAATGCCCACCCCGGCACCAGCGAACTGGTGGGCCAGGCTGTCACCAAAGCCGTCAAGGACGCAGGCCTGCACCCCGGCGTGTTCGCCCTGATCTACGGCCCCGGCAGCAGCATCGGCCAGGCGCTCGTGGCCGACCCCAACATCAAGGCCGTCGGCTTCACCGGCTCCCGCGCTGGCGGCGTCGCCCTGATGCGGACCGCGGCAAGCCGGCCCGAGCCCATTCCTGTCTACGCGGAAATGTCCTCGCTGAATCCCGTCTTCGTCTTCGAAGGCGCCCTCAAGGGGGACGTCGAACACATAGATGCCCTCGCCCAGCAGTACGTCGATTCCGTGACGGGCCGATCCGGCCAGCTCTGCACCTCGCCCGGCCTGCTGTTCGCCCCTGAAGGCGAGCTAGGGGACAAACTCGCTGCCGCCGTCGGCCGCGCCGTTACCGCCTCCTCCGGACAGACGATGCTCACCGAAGGCATCGCAAGATCCTGGAACGAAGGCACCACAAACCTCGGCAGCGCGGACGGAGTCCAGCTCATCGGCCAAGGCACTCCCGGTCGCACCGAAAACGCCCCGGCACCCACCATCTTCGGCGCTGGCGTCACAGAGTTCACCAACAACCAAGTCCTGCACGAGGAAATCTTCGGCGCCGCGTCCCTGGTCATCCGCTACAGCTCCGTGGAAGACCTTCTCGCAGCTGCCCGCCGCATCGAATGCCAGCTCACCGCCTCCCTGCAACTGACTGAAGCCGACTACCCCACGGCAGCCCAACTGCTGCCCATCCTCGAGCAGAAGGTAGGACGGATCATCGTCAACGACTGGCCCACCGGCGTCGAGGTAGGCCACGCCATGGTCCACGGCGGACCCTTCCCCGCCACCTCCGACTCTCGCACCACCTCCGTGGGAACCCTTGCCGTCAACCGCTTCCTCCGCCCGGTGGCATATCAGAACCTCCCCCAGGAACTCCTCCCCGAAGCCCTGCAGGACACCAACCCATGGCACCTGAACCGACGGATCGACGGGAGAAGTACATCCGCCCTGACGTCAGGTTGATCGCCGAAAGAGCGTCAGAATAGGTCCAAACCGTCATTTCTGGGCGCATTTCGGGAAGGTCGCAGATTTCAACCATACTTTCGTCTGACTCGACGTCACACGTGGCTGGGTCGAAAGATTTAGACCTCCGCCACCGGCGCCGCGAACTGTGCCTCGTACAACCGCGCGTACGCCCCGCCCGAGGCCAACAATGAAGCGTGCGTTCCCTGCTCCACGATCTGGCCGGCTTCCATCACCAGGATGAGGTCGGCATCGCGGATGGTGGACAGGCGGTGCGCGATCACGAGGCTCGTCCGGTCGGACCTCAGGGCACTCATCGCCTTCTGCACCAGCACCTCGGTCCTGGTGTCCACAGAAGAAGTCGCCTCGTCCAGGATCAGCACCGACGGTCGCGCCAGGAACGCCCGGGCAATCGTCAGCAGCTGCTTCTCACCGGCGGACACGTTGGAACCCTCGTCATCCAGCACCGTGTCGTACCCCTCCGGCAGGGAGTGCACGAACCGGTCCACGTACGTCGCCCGGGCCGCCTCCAGGATCTCGCCCTCGGTAGCTGAAGGCCGGCCGTACGCGATGTTGTCCCGGATGCTTCCGCCGAACAGCCACGTGTCCTGCAGCACCATGCCCAGCCGCGAGCGCAGCTCGCGCCGCGGCACCGAGGTGACATCCACGCCGTCGAGCGTTATCCGCCCCGCATCCAGCTCGTAGAACCGCATCATCAGGTTCACCAGCGTGGTCTTCCCCGCCCCGGTGGGCCCGACAATAGCCACCGTCTGTCCCGGCTCGGCCACCAAGCTCAGAGAAGAGATCAGCGGCTTGTCCGGCGAGTAGGAGAAGGACACGTCCTCGAACACCAGCCGCCCCCGCCCAAACACGGGCCCAGCGGAAGGGGCAGGCTCAACAGACTCCTCGTCCTCATCCAACAACGAGAACACCCGCTCGGCCGACGCCACCCCGGACTGCAGCAGGTTGGCCATGGACCCCAGCTGCGCCAGCGGCATGGTGAACTGCCGCGAGTACTGGATGAACGCCTGAACATCGCCCAGCTGCATCGCCCCGGACGCCACCTGCAGGCCGCCCACCACCGCGATCCCCACGTACACCAGGTTCCCGATGAACGTCATGGCCGGCATGATCAGCCCGGAAATGAACTGCGCACCGAAGCTCGCCTCGTACAGCTCCACGTTCTTCTGCCGGAACCGCTCCCCCACCTCCTGCTGCCGGCCGAACACCTTCACCAGCGCATGCCCGGTGTACGTCTCCTCGATCTGCCCGTTCAGCTCCCCCGTATGCTTCCACTGCGCCACAAACAGCTTCTGCGAGCGCTTGGCGATCAGCGCCGTGATCCCCAGCGTCAGCGGAATGGTCACCAGCGCGATCAGCGCCAGCGTGGGCGAGAGGATGAACATCATCACCAGCACGCCCACCACCGTCAGCACCGACGTGACCGCCTGGCTGATGGACTGCTGCAGGCTCTGCGAGATGTTGTCGACGTCGTTGGTCACCCGGCTCAGCAGCTCACCGCGCTGGATGGAGTCGAAATACCGCAGCGGCAGCCGGTTGATCTTCGCCTCGATCCGCTCCCGCAGCCCGAACACCGTCCGCTGCACCACGCCGTTGAGCACATACGCCTGCACCCACATAAACACCGACGCCAGCACGTACAGCACCAGCGCCCACAGCAGCACATTGGACAGCGCCGCGAAATCGATCCCCGCGCCAGGCGTCAGCGCCATGGGAGTCAGCATGTCCGCCTGCTGGTTCTGCCCCGTCGCCCGCAGCTGCGCAATCACATCCGCCTTGCTCACCCCGGCGGGCAAATCCTTGGACACGACGCCGGCGAAGATCAGGTTGGTGCCCTCGCCCAGCAGCCGCGGCCCGATCACCGAGAGCGCCACGCTGGCCACTCCCATGGCCAGCACCAGCACCAACCAGGCCCGTTCCGGCCGCAGCGTGCCCAGGAGCCGCTTGGCCGACGGCCAGAAGTTCATCGCCTTCTCGGCCGGGACGTTCATCCCCGCGAACGGCCCGCCGCGCCCCGGTCCGCCCGCCGGACGGGGGATGCGTTCGACGACGGCGGGACTGCTTTTCGGGGCGGGTGCTGTTCCGGATGCGTTCGACGGCGGGCGGTGCTGCGTGCTCATACCGTCTCCTCCGCGGCCAGCTGGGAGGAGACAATCTCCCGGTACGTCTCCGACGTCTCCAGCAGCTCATGGTGCGTTCCGCGCCCGACGATCCTGCCGTCGTCGAGCACCAGGATCTGGTCCGCGTCCGCGATGCTGGACACGCGCTGGGCGATGATCACCAGCGTGGCGCCGGCGGTGTTGTGCTTGAGGGCCTGGCGCAGCCGGGCGTCCGTGCCGGTGTCCAGCGAGGAGAACGAGTCGTCAAAGATGTAGAGCTCGGGCCGTTTCACCAGCGCCCGGGCGATGGCCAGCCGCTGCCGCTGCCCGCCGGAGACGTTGGTGCCGCCCTGGCTGATGGGCGCGTCCAGCCCGCCCTCCATCCGCTCCACAAAGTCCTGCGCCTGGGCGATGCTGAGCGCGGACCACAGCTCCTCCTCGGTGGCATCCGGCTTGCCGTACAGCAGGTTGCTGCGCACGGTACCGGAAAACAGGTAGGGCCGCTGCGGCACCAGGCCGATGTGCCCCCAGAGCAGGTCCGGGTGCAGCTCGCGCACGTCCACGCCGTCGATCCGCACCGAGCCGGTGGTGGCATCAAACAGCCGGGGCATGAGGTTCACCAGGGTGGTCTTGCCGGAGCCGGTGCTGCCGATGATCGCCGTCGTCTGCCCTGCCCTGGCGGTGAAGCTGATCCCGGACAGGACGGGCTGGTCGGCACCCGGGTAGGCGAATCCGACGTCGAGCATTTCCAGCTCGCCGCGGCGGTGGCCGTCGGAGGACACAGCACTGCTGACCGGGTTCAGCGGCGGCCGGACGCTGGACTCGGTGCCCAGCACCTCGCCGATCCGGTCCGCCGAGACGGCCGCCCGCGGGATCATCACGGCCATAAACGTGGCCATCATGACGGACATCAGGATCTGCATCAGGTAGCTGAGGAAGGCGATCAGGGTGCCCACCTGCATGGAGCCGTCCTGGATCCGGAACGAGCCGAACCAGATCACCGCCACGCTGGAGACGTTCAGCACCAGCATCACCACCGGGAACGCGAGCGCCATCAGCCGGCCGGCACGCAGGGCGGTGTCTGTGACGTCCTCGTTGGCCTGGGCGAAGCGGGCGGTCTCGATGTCCTCCCGGACGAACGCCCGCACCACGCGGATGCCGGTGAGCTGTTCGCGGAGCACCCGGTTCACGGTGTCGATCCGCTTCTGCATTTTCCGGAACAGCGGCACCATCCGGGTGATGATGAGCCCCACGCCGATCAGGAGCACGGGCACGGCGACGGCGATCAGCCAGGACAGCTGCACGTCCTGCCGGACAGCCATGATCACCCCGCCGATGGCGAGCATGGGTGCGGCCACCATCATGGTGGCTGACATGAGCACCAGCTGCTGGACCTGCTGCACATCGTTGGTGGACCTGGTGATCAGGCTGGGCGCACCGAACCGGGTCACTTCCTGTTCGGAGAACTCCCCCACCCGGGTGAAGATGGCCCCGCGCAGGTCCCGGCCCACGCCCATGGCAGCCTTCGCCCCGAAGTACACGGCAATCACGGCGCAGGCGATCTGCAGCAGCGTGATCGCCAGCATCAAGGCGCCCAGGCTGAGGATGACGCCGGTGTCCCCCTTGGCCACGCCTTCATCGATGATGTCCGCGTTCAGCGTGGGCAGGTATAGGGACGCAATGGACTGCGCCAGCTGGAAAATCACGACGGCGATCAGCAGCTGCCGGTGCGGCCGCAGGTATTCAACAAGCAGTTTCCAGAGCATGCGGGCTCCAACCCACTCACGGACTCCCAGGGAGATGATTCGAAGGTCAGTTTACGTCTGGTTGCTGGGGGCAACCAGTGCGATTGCGGGTGAAAGCCGAGGATTGTTCAAAGGTTCTCCCAGAGCGTAGAACCTTCGCGCCGGCGCAGGCATGACGCCCAACCGGGCCAACACCCAGCACAGCCGTTATCCCGGTGATCGGCATTTTCGGCTTGGACCCGTACTATGACCACAACATGTGCCGTGGATAAGGAGATTCACATGCGTGAACTGACCTACTCCGTCGCGGCGTCCCTGGCTGTACCGACCGGGGACGTAGATTTACGTGGTTTTGAGAGGACGCGGAAAATCTTCGGGAAACACCGACACTCAGTTGTCGCCTCGTGCGTCGAGGGTTGAGATATGAGCAACGACAACATCATTCTCCGCGGCGCCGCTTCCGACGCCCTCAGCGGCTGGACGGACCTGTGGAACGGCGAACTGGCCAAGGCTGAGGCGATCTGCACGCCCGACGTCCGCATCCACTTCGGCGGTCGAACCATCGGCGAAGCCGGCGACCAGGTGAGCACCCCTTCTGATTTGGCCGGCCTCATCGCCACCTTCCGCGCCACCCGGCCTGGGCTGCTCTACCGAGTCGTCGAGGCCTACGCGACGGCCGACTGGGGCTACAGCGTGTGGGACGCCACCATGGGCGAACTGCACGTCGGTGGCATCGACACGTTCCACTTCACCGACGGGCGGATCGCGCACGTCTACTCGGTCACCGCGGAACGTCCGATGAGCACCTCACGCCGCCCGCCCGGTGGGCCAGGATAATCACGTGCGCCGCCTGGAACGCCTCCACGCGATCACGAACCATCTGCGCGCCCGCTCCCCCCGCCCCGTCTCTGCCTCCGCGCTGGCCGAACGGTTCGGGGTGAGCACCCGCACCATTGAACGGGACCTGCAGTCCCTCCAGAACGCCGACGTCCCCATCTACGCGACATCCGGACGCCTCGGTGGATACGCAGTCCTGACCGACTTCACCATGCCGCCCGTCCAGCTCAGCGCTCAAGAAGCCGCTGCGTGCGTCGCAGCCCTCGCGCTCCTTGACCGGTCGCCCTACGCGCATCACGCCCGTACTGCGCTCGACAAGCTGACCGCCTGCCTGCCGGCAGCAGTCAGGCAGGCTGAGCCAGGACCGACCGCGATGTCTGTCGCCGCGCCCTCGGCTGTGTCGACCAGTGCATGGGTCGATGCGATGCACGATCACCGACTCGTCGAACTCACCTATGCCGATGACCCCGCATCCCGTTCCGTCGAGCCCTACACGGCCCTTGAAGCAGCCGGCCGCTGGTATCTCGTTGGGTGGTGCCGCCGAAGGCGCGCCGTCCGCGGCTTCCGGGTGGACCGAATCACCAGTCTGAAGGCCACCACCGAGCCGTTCGCTGCAGTCCACGCGTCCGACGTCGCTCAAGACCTCGCGAGCTGGCAGGCCGGTCCGCTCACCTGATACCCACACTCCTCGGCTGCCGGCGAGCCGGTGCACCACTACTCATCCTTGGCCGGGGCGCTAAATCCCTGCGACAAGTTCCGCGAGCTGCGGCACTTGGCTGATAAAAGGTGAATGGCTGGACGTAAGGCGGGCTTTGTTGGTGCACCTGCCGGCCATGCGTTCCGATCCCAACGATTGTCGGCCTGCTGGACGAGCCAGGGTTGACCCTCACGGCACACTAATAGGTATGGGGGAATTGGATTCTGTCCCGGGGGACACACGGCTTTATGGAGATGCGGCACCACCTCGTCCGGAACCGCGGTGGAGAAGGCCGTCATCCCTGATCTTCGCCGGACTCGCGCTTGCAGGGGTCACCGCGGCAGCCTTCTTTATCATTTCTGCATTTGCCGACGACACGCGGGACGTCCGCTGCTACTACCATGCGGATCTGACCAGGACCTACCCCGCCCCGTATGCTCCCCACGTCACGTTGCCGCCCTACATTCTCGCGGGAGAAATGGACGCCGGGTCCAACACCACCAATCCTCTGAGCCTCTGCGCCCATACCTGGGACCAAGGCATCATGAACCCCGGCAACATCACGGACGATCTCATTCCGTCCGATTTCCAGGAACCCACCAGCCCTCCCAGTCCCCGGGAAGCCCAGGATGTGGAGGAACTACCGCCCACCGCCGTCCCGTACGACGTCGGCCCTGGGCACTTCGTGCCGGAGCTGACCGCGTGCGTCGTCGACAATGCGGTTGCGGTCATCCCGGGACCGGCACAGGTCTGCAACCAGCTGGGCATCCCGGCATTCAACAGCTAGGTCAGGGACAACGAATACCGACGAGTGCTGACGTACGGACGCCGAGGGCTCCATCTGCAATGATGTCCAGCATGACGATCACCTTTGAATGGCGCGGACCAGTGAGGAACGAAGAAATTAATCAGCTGCACGCGGAAGGCTTCGATCATGCCTACGTTGAAGATGATTGGACCGACCTGCTCGCGCGCCTCAGCCTTGGGTGGGTCACTGCGCGCGACGACCAAGGCCTCGTAGGCTTCGTCAACGTGATCTGGGACGGTAACGTGCACGCGTTCGTCGAAGACACGTTGGTGGCACATCGGGCACGCCGACAGGGCATCGGGAAAAGGCTCCTCGCCGTTGCAACAGAGCAATCCAAGGAGAAGGGGTGTGAATGGCTTCATGTTGACTTTGACGACCACCTCAAGAGCTTCTACTTCGACGCATGCGGTTTCCGACCTACCAACGCTGGGCTGATCCAACTGCGATAGCTGGTGATCCGGAGCCAGTCGTGACCGCCGATTGTCGCTCACAAAACGCGGCTGAGCTGTGACCGTTTGTGACCATCTCCCGAGCGGTCACAAACCGTGCCCCGGCACCAGCGACGCGGGCTTTCGGGGTTCAGGAAACGGCGCGATAGCGGGTGAGCATGAGGGCGACGGCTTCGTCCACGATCGTGGTGTCGGTGGGGTCGGGCGGGACGAAGTCGGTCCGTACGAGTTGAGGCCACAGGAGCTGGCCGCAGATCATGCCGAGGAACTGTTCGGCCACTGCGGACGCCGACTGTGTCTGCCCGTCGGCCGATCGGAAGTCGAGTGTGCCGGCCTGCGCTTCGGCATCCAGGTAGTCGCGGAGCCGTTCGAAGAAGGGTCCGCGGTCGATGGCGAAGCCGGTGCCTACGATGTCGGCCAGTTCCGGCATCTGAGGAAGTTCGGTGATGATGAGCCGGCACAGCGCCGCCGTGCCGGACCGCGAGACCAAGCAAGCGTAGTCGCGGCCGATATGGTCCAGACCGTACCGGGGATCACCGGGCGGGGGCGGTTCGGCGTACTGCACATCCAGCTGCCACTGCTCGGAGGTTACGGCCGCGAACAGCGCAGCCTTGGAAGGGTACCGCTTGAAGAGGGTGCCGGTGGAGACGCTGGCCTCCCTGGCGATCTGGGCCAGGGAGGTCTTGTCGTATCCCCGGGCGAGGAAGAGGTCGCGGGCAGCGCGAATGATGCGTGCGCAGTTCTCCGCTTTGATCTGCGCGTGATACCCGGCCTGGCACGAATCGCCGCCGGTTTCCGCTCTGTCACGGTCCACCACCGTCATACCCACGCCTCTCATCCGACTCGCAGCCGCATTCTCACTTTCAGAGGACGGTCTGACCGCCGTCCAGGATAAGATCCTGCCCCACAGCGAAGGCGGAGACATCGGAGGCCAGGTACACGACAGCTTCCGCGACTTCCTCGGGCCTACCCATCCGACCCAGCGGGATGCCGGAGCTGATCGCTTCCAGAACCGCCGTCTGCTGCGCGGGGTCCTCGATCCCAAGCTTAGAGTACAGCGGGGTGTCCACCGGGCCGGGACTGACCGCGTTGAACCGGATGCCGTGCGACCTGAGCAGATCGGCGTTCCATGACCGCATCAGGGAGCCCACTGCCGCCTTCGTCGCGGCGTAGGCGTTCGACTGACCATAGCCGCCGTGGGCACTGTTGGACGCGTTGAGGATGACCGAGGACGGGTTGGCCAGCACGGGCACCAGGGCCTGCGTGAGAAAGAAGACGCTCTTGACGTTGATGTCGAAGAGCCGGCCGAAACTGTCCTCCGTGTGGTCCTCGAACGGCCGCCAGTCCGAGACGCCGGCGTTCAGGAACGCCACGTCCAGCTCCCCGAAGTGCTCGCGCACATGCTCCGCCAGGCCGCGCTGCGCATCGAGATCGCGCGCATCGGCCTGCACCACCAGCACCTTGTCCGCGAGGATCTGCCGCGCCCTGTCGATGCTGGCCGGGGTTACGCCTGTGACCAGCACGTCGGCCCCCTCAGCGATAAAACGCTGCGCGGTCTCCAGGCCGATCCCGCTCGTGCCGCCGGTGATGAGGGCGCGCTTGCCCGCAAGTCGATTCATGTTGATTGCTCCCTGCCAAGTCTTAAAATGGTAAGTCGATCGACTCACGACAAGCTAACTCCCGCGTCATCCACAAGTCAAGTTGATCCACTTACCATTGTGGCCTGGAGCAGTTCGGCCAGGCGCAGGGATACCGAGCCGGGACCGCACGGCGTGCGGTGCGGCGGCGTCGGTCATGTGCGGGGTCCTTTCGGAGCTGGGTCAGTCCGCGTCCGATTCGAGGGTGGGGTCGTGGGTGTCGGCGTTCCGGAGCTGCGCCCAGTGGCGCAGCCGTGCGGTGATGGTTCGCTCGTACCCGCCGGTGGTGGGTTCGTAAAAGGTTTGCCGGGGCATGCCGTCTGGGAAGTAGTTCGCGCCGGAGAACCCGCTCTCGGTGTCGGGGTCGTACTGGTACCCGTCGCCGTAGCCGAGGTCCTTCATGAGGCGGGTCGGGGCGTTGAGGATGTTCGCCGGCGGCATCAACGAGCCGGTGCGTTTCGCCGCGGCGCTCGCCTTATTGAACCCGCGGTACACGCCGATCGATTTGGGCGCGGTCGCGAGGTAAATGACCGCCTGTGCGATTGCGAGTTCTCCCTCGGGTGAGCCCAGGCGTTCGTAGACGTCCCACGCTGCGAGGGCCTGCTGGACGGCGTTCGGGTCGGCCATGCCGATGTCTTCGGTGGCGAACCGGGTGATGCGCCGAGCGATGAACAGGGGGTCTTCACCACCGTCAAGCATCCGCGCCAACCAGTAGAGGGCCGCGTCCGGGTCGGAGCCGCGCATCGACTTGTGCAGCGCGGAGATCAGGTTGTAGTGGCCTTCCTGCGACTTGTCGTACAGCGGTGCCCGTTTCTGCACGGCGGCGGCGAGGATGGCCGGGTCGACGGGTGCGGGCAGGGCTTGGACTTGCTCGATCATGTTCAGCAGGTACCGGCCGTCACCATCCGCCATCGCGATCAGCGCCTGCCGGGCCTCGTCAGTCAGTGGGAGCGGCTGACCGAGGAGCGCTTCGGCGCGGCTGATGAGGGTGCTGAGAGCGGCGTCGTCGAGGCGCTTCAGGACGAAGACCTGGCTCCGGGACAGCAGCGCGCCGTTGAGTTCAAAGCTGGGGTTCTCCGTGGTCGCGCCGACGAGGACGATGGTGCCGTCTTCGACGTAAGGCAGGAAGGAATCCTGCTGGGCGCGGTTGAAGCGGTGGATCTCGTCGACGAACAGCAACGTGCCCTGACCGACCTCGCGCCTGCGCTGGGCTGCTTGGAACACTTTTCGGAGGTCGGCGACGCCGGAGAAGGTGGCGGAAAGCGGTTCGAACGCGAGGTCGGTTTGCTCCGCGAGCAGCCGTGCGATCGTGGTCTTCCCGCTCCCTGGCGGCCCCCACAACACCATCGACACCAGCCGTTGCGTGCCGACCATCCGCCCGATCGGCGCGTCCGCGGCGAGCAGGTGGTCCTGCCCGATGACGTCCTGCAAGGTGCGCGGACGGAGCCGGTCGGCCAGAGGCCGCGAGGCGTCATCGACGTCGAACAGCGACGGCGTCTCACTCACGGGCGCTGCTTCCGGTGGCGGCCGTCGGCGAGGTCGTAGGAATCGTGCACCAGGTCCCCGATCAGCTGCTTCGTGATCCCGGAGCCGGGCCCGATGGAGATCCAGTGTTGCTTGTCGAGGTAGTGCCCGATCGTGATCGTGTCGAAGTCGCGGCGGAGCGCATCCCCCCGGTGCGGGTCGACCTTCAGGGTAACGATCTGCAGGTCCGGATCATCGTCGGTGACGATGAGGAACACTCTGTCGTGCACTTTCCACACATCAAGGTGCGGCGTGAACGGGCGCCCATTGGTGACGTCATCGAGCGATGCCGCGATGTCGCGGGCGTGCTGCTGCAGTTGCTCGCCCGAGAGAATCACTGGTCCCTCCGGCCGAACGTTTCAGGGTCGACCGGACGCGTCGCGTGCGGCAGGTTCTCGACCACGAGCAGGTAAGACTCGGTGACCAGGTCATCGACAAGCCGCTTCTGCAGGTCCCCGCCGGGATGCAGGGTGATCCAGTGCTGCTTGTTCATGTGGTACCCCGGCGTGATGTCCTCGTGCTCCTCGCGGAGCGCTTTGCCGTCCTCCGGGTCCGCCTTGACGATCACGATCGGCTCACCGGTGATGTCGGTGATCAGCATGAAGACCTTCTCGCGGACCTTGAACACCTCCCAGTCGGGCCCGAAAGGATGCTCCAACCCAGCACCCGGAAGCTCCTCGACGCGGTCCCGGGCGTACTGCTGCAGCGTGTCCCCCTGCATGTTCATCCTCCTGAGGTCGCCGGCAGGAACAAGCCTACGCCGCCGCCGAACAATTGTTGTGAGGGCGGCTATGACGTGGTCCCTGTCTTTCTGGGAGACCAGGGATACTGTCAAGCACTCCCGCCAGCGTGCCCGGCCGACTAGCCTCTCTGCTAAGGACAACCGGAACGACGCAGCTTCCCGCCTCGCAAGGAGCACACATTATGGAAAAGCGGACCCTTGGTACCAACGGCCTGGAGGTCTCCGCCATCGGGCTGGGCTGCATGGGCATGACCGGCGGCTACAGTGGCACGTCCGACAGGCAGGAGATGATCTCGCTGATCCGCACTGCGGTGGACCGCGGTGTGACCTTCTTCGACACCGCCGAGATCTACGGCTCCTACGCCAACGAGGAGCTGGTTGGCGAGGCGCTTGCCCCGTTCAGGGGCCAGGTGGTGATCGCCACCAAGTTCGGATTCGACATTGACCCCGTCGAACGCAAGCCCAGGGGCGGGGTTACGAGCAATCCCGATCACATCAGGCGCGCCGTTGACGGCTCGCTGCAGCGGCTCGGGCTGGACGCCATCGACCTCTGCTACCAGCACCGGGTGGACCCGGAGGTACCCATCGAGGACGTCGCGGGAACCGTGAGGGACCTGATCGCGGAGGGCAAGGTGAAGCACTTCGGCATGTCCGAGGCGGCGGCCCGGACGATCCGCCGGGCGCACGCGGTCCAGCCCGTGACAGCCGTCCAAAGCGAATACTCCCTGTGGTGGCGCCGTCCCGAGGAGGAGGTGCTGGCCACCTGCGAGGAGCTGGGCATCGGCTTCGTGCCCTTCAGCCCGCTGGGCAGGGGCTTCCTCACCGGCACCATCGACGCGTCGACGAGTTTCGACGCCGGCAACGACGTCCGCAGCACCATCCCCAGGTTCGCTCCGGACGCGCTCCAGCACAACCAGGCCGTCGTCGACCTGCTGACGGGCATAGCCCGCCGCAAGGGCGCCACCCCCGGCCAGATTGCGCTGGCCTGGCTGCTGGCCCAAAAGCCCTGGATTGTGCCGATCCCAGGCACGCGCAAGCTGCACCGGCTGGAGGAGAACATCGGTGCCGCCAGCATCGAACTCTCAGCCGAAGAACTGGCCGAGATCAACGACGCGGCGTCCGAAATCGAGGTACAGGGCGGCCGCTACGACGAAGACGCGGAAGCCAAGACCAACCTCTGAAGACATCGCCTCTGCCGCACGGCGTTCACCACCTGTTTCAGGGCTGGATGCTTCAGTCTTCTAGCCTCTGGATGGAGCAGCGGCCTTGCAGCGGGGCCGCATCGGCGAAAAGAGGCAACCATGACCACAGGCATCCACCAGCCCAACCTCAGCAGACGGGCCGCTTTGGCTGCCGCCGGAACGCTTGGCGCGCTGGGAATCACAGTGTCCGCGGGAGCCTGGAGTGAAGCAGCACCTGGCCCGAAGGCAGCAAAGCCCACCCTGGCCTTCCGCCCGGACGGCACATTCAAAATTGTTCAGTTCAACGACACCCAGGACGACGAGCAGACCGACCGCCGCACGATCGAACTCATGGACCGGACGCTGGATGCGGAAAAGCCGGACTTTGTGGTCATCAACGGAGATGTGATCAACGGCGGATGCGACTCCGAGTTAGAGGTCAAACAGGCGCTCAACCACGTGGTCCAGCCCATGGAACACAGGCGGATCCCCTGGGCCGTGACCTTCGGCAACCATGATGAAGACTCGGTGGAGCGAACCGGGATGACCGAAGCCAAAATGCTCCAGTTCCTGCAGACCTATGAACACAACGTCAATGCTGACTCCACGCCGGGCCTCACCGGCACCTCCAACTCGCAGCTGCTGGTGCAATCCTCCCGATCGAAGGCTCCGGCCTTTGGCCTCTGGCTCATCGACACCGGCCGGTACGCCCCGGACAGCATCAATGGGCAGGACTTCGAGGGCTACCCGGACTGGGACTGGGTACGTATGGACCAGCTCACGTGGTACCGGAATCTGTCAATCGCAACCGAGCAAAAATACGGGAGGAAAATCCCCTCCCTCATGTGGGGCCACATTGCCCTGCATGAACACCGCAACATGTGGTTCGCCAGCCTCGACTCGCGGACGGATGCAGACCACGCGCGGGCGGCCAAGAAGCACAATATTGTCGGAGAACGGAACGAAGACGAGTGCCCCGGTCCCATCAATTCCGGCCTGTTCAATGCCTTCCTGGAGCGTGGGGATGTGCTCGGATACTTTGTGGGACACGATCACGTCAACACGTATGTAGGCAACTACTACGGTGTTCAACTCGGCTACGCACCTGGAACAGGATTCGGCGCCTACGGCCTGCCTGGTCCTGACCGGAACCGCCTGCGCGGCGCGCGTGTCTTTGAGCTGGACGAAAACCACCCCGGGATCTACAAGGACACGCGGATCGTTTTCGCAGAAGATCTGGGCATCGACCTGACGGCCGATGACCAGCCCATCGTTCCCCTCCCGCTGGACCCGCGGCAGCGCTAGCATCCAAAAAACGCAAATCGTGAAGAGGAAATTCAAGGCGTCGCGATCGCCGAGAAGAACGGGTACGTCTACCACTCGTTCACCGACATGCTGGTCAAGACCGATGTGAAGGGGAACGTCGTCGAGACGGTTGAAGGGTTCACCGGCCACCTCGGCGACCTGGACTTCAATACGAAAGACGGCCGCGTCTACGGTTCGCTTGAGTACAAGGCCGAAGAGGGCTTCTATATCGCGATCTTCGACGTCGACAAGATCACCGAGGTCGGAATGGACGCCTAGGACTCGGGCATCGTTATGCGTTGATGGCGTTGCAGTTTACGTAGGCGTAGCGGTTTTGTTCTTCTGAGGAGGGGACGGTTCACCGACCTATTTCGTACAATGAGTCAATGGCGAAGAGAAATTATCTTATCGGCGGCAGTTCGGGCACGGGCAAAAGTTCGGTATCTAGCGAACTTCGAAAACGCGGGTATAAAACCATTGAGGGTGATGATGAACTGGCTTATCGGGGCGACCCTGAAACGGGAAAGCCAACAGATGCTCCTGGATTTCAGTATCATATATGGGACGTTGATAAAGTCAGAGAGATAGTAGCCAATAAGGAAGATGGGGCGGCTTTTTTCTGTGGCGGTTCAAGGAACTTGCATAAATTCATAGACGTATTCGACAAAGTATATGTATTGGACGTGGATATCGAAACACTCAGGGATAGATTGGACCGCCGCACAGCGGATGATTGGGATGTGAATGACAGTGTCAATACCACTGAATTTGTACTGCGTTTACATGCAACTAAAGAAGCCTTACCTGAAGGCATAACCATCAATACTGCGCGCCCAATCAACGAAGTTGTTGACGCTATTCTTGAAGGTATTGAAATCTAGTTCTAGTGTCGCCCACGACCAAGAGCCACTGCACTTATGCTGGTCTCTATGTCTTGATAGAGAAAATCCGCTGACACCATCGGTGCTGTCCCCGATCTACTAAATGGCTACGGACCTATTCTCCGTCAGGCAGAACTGTGTCCCACTTCCTTAGAAGTGGAACAAATGCAAAGAGAACTAATCTGGTTGGCGTGTCACGCCTTACTATAGGTTTCGTGCCGAACACTCGTGGTGCCGTAAATTGCTTTCTCTGACATCTCCAGTACATACTCCGCTGGTACGGCGGATAGAAACGTGTCGCATTCGAACTCTGCGTTGATCACTGAGATCAGGAGTTCATCAGGGATCAATGCATTCAACGCTTGCTCGTAGATGCGAGCACCGCCAAAAATATACACATCTTCAATACCTGGGGTGTCCGCTGCAGCGGCCAAAGCCGTCGACAAGCTTGAGGCAGATAACACGCGTTCATCCTCGATAGGTCGGCTTGTGACGACCACGTGTAGGCGTCCGGGCAATGGTCTCCGACCATCCGGGAGTGACTGGTAGGTCGCCCTTCCCATGATGAGGGCATTCCTGCCGCTCTGAGACTTCGTCTGACGGGTTAGCGCAGACAGCCTTTTCATTTCTCCGGGGAGATCCCAAGGCAAAGAGCCAGCGCGGCCGATGCCCCTCGTTCTGTCGTGTGCAACGACCAATTTGATACTCACCCGGCCACTGTACTCATCTTTACCTGTGTTCCATTTTCTTGGAACCGGGACAGTCCCGGTGGGACACTCCCACCGTTCGGGATCCGCTGGCGGTACTCGTCTGACGTCCGGTTGGTGTAGGACCTAACCAGACAGGAACGCTATGGAGCTGTGGCCGCCGCGACCGAGGCGAAATGAGGTCACACTTCGGCGCACTACTGGTGCCTTTCAGTAAGGAATGGCGGTCTTCCACACAGGCGTCTTGAAGTATTTATCGTTTGTCGTTATGTTAACGACAAACGATAAATTTATCTTGGATTGGGGATGGACTGTGGCAGCGACGTTTGCTCATTTGGACCGCAAGGGCGCTTTGCTGTTTGCCGTCATTTTTGGACTAGCAGCACTCAGCATCGTCGTTTCGGCGATCGTGGCTGTGTACTCCGGGCTGGCGAATACGTCTCTTCTGAATGTGCCCCTCACGAACCTGGTGACACCCACGCTGGGTGAGGGCAACAGTGAAGTCATCAAAGCCGCGTATGCCACAGCCGGTGTGCAGCCGGCCAGCCTTACTTCGGCTGAGCGTTATTTGCTGCTCGGATCAGGACTCCTGGGCGGTCTTGCCGGTCTGTTGTCCGCAGCGACTCTGGGCCTGATCAGTTGGT
The DNA here is from genome assembly GCF_030815585.1 of Arthrobacter pascens. NCBI lineage: Bacteria > Bacillati > Actinomycetota > Actinomycetes > Micrococcales > Micrococcaceae > Arthrobacter > Arthrobacter pascens. The sequence continues at coordinate 250,549 of NZ_JAUSWY010000001.1, read as the reverse complement.
CCGTCTACCGTGGCACAGGCTTCGGAAAGCAACTGGCCCGCGCCGTCGGCATCTCGGGCATAGCCGTTATGACCTGGGGTCTCCTGGGCCCCTTCATGGAAGCGATTGCCCACCACTCGGTCCTCGATCGGATCGGATTGCTTCCGGAACGGGAAACGGGGGCCTTCTTCCTCATGGAACTAAATGTGTGGCCGATCGCGATTGGACTCGGCGCTGCCGCTCTCGCGAGCATGTTCGAGACCGGCCGGCGCCAGCAGTTGGAACTGGACGGGCTGATCTGATGGCTCCCGCACCACATGAAGAGCAGCGAATCCATTGCCGACTCGATGAGCTCCTCGCGGCCCGGGGCATGACCTTGACCGAGCTCAGCCAGCGAGTAGGCGTCAGTATCGTCAACCTGTCTGTGCTGAAAAACGACCGGGCGCGTGCGATCCGCTTTTCCACGTTGTCCGCGATCTGTGATGTTCTCGACTGTTCGGTCGGTGAATTGTTTGTCGTCACCACCTCGCAAGAGGGAAGCTGATCAATGCACATCCGAACGGCACGCTCGTCCCAGTTCCTTGGTAATGGGACACACCGGAGGGTGAGATTCCTAGATTGAGTCCTGAGGCCGTCTCAGTTGCTAGGGCGCGCCCACCGGCGCAATGCATCGAGGGTGGTCTCTGGTGAGGTGTTGAAACAAAACACCACGCCCGGTACCAGCTCATTCAGTAAGTTGAGAACGCGCTCGAACAGCAAGGTGTGCTCCCCTGCCATTCGCAGGCCGGCCCCGATCATCACTACCTGGACCGGACGGACGGCCAGGCACTCCCGCACGCTCTTTTCGGCTTGGTCGAGGTCCGAGGTGACTAGGCAAGGCACGATATCGTATCCCGCCTCGCGGATGGCTGCCTCGCCCGCCTCGATCCGAGCCTCCAGCATCTCCTGTGTTAGCTCTGGATGCTGAGAGAGGTCGACGGCGCTCGGATGAAGCCCCAGCGACAGGACAGTGTCACCCGTCAAAGGATCCGCCTCCTTGGAAATCTCCGTCATCGCGCTTCTTTCCTTCAACTGCAGTGCTAATGAGCACGATACCGGGCACGGACCCCTCAAACTGGCATCCACCAACAAAAGTTGGCTTCTCATCCATCAGCACAACATCCCCGTCCCGCATCCTTGGAAATGGGACACTCCGAAGCATCGGGGCTATCCCGCTGCCGACGGCTCGCGGCACCGATTCCGACTACTACCACCTCTCTTCATAACCCCCGCCTGTGCCAAAGCTGTTCTGAAACAGAGCACGATGAGGAAGCAGAAGCAGAAAATGCGAGTACCCATTACTCGTGTTCTCCCATCCCCTGCCCCGTAACGTCGATCGGGAGGACCCGCGGCATCCGTGGGCATCCAGCTGAGGACGGGAGGCGCGGGGTATGGCCATGGAACGACAGGTTCGTGGGGCACTGCACACTGCTGAAGTCGGTCATCCCCAAGTTGTCTGGGCACCAGAACGTCAACGTCCGTGCGGTCGCGGAGACCATCTTGAAGGAGCTTCAAGTAGGCTCCCCAGAATCCCACTTTCGACAGTGGACCGGGAGCCCCTCCAGCGCTGGCACCTTCCGTGACCGAGCCGCCCAGCGACCCACCGCCTCTTATGGACTCATCTGTGCTGGAGATGCTGCGCGCCGATTTGAATGACGATGGAGTTTGGAAGGTCTTCGTCCGGGATTTCATCGAATACCTGCCCCACAGGAATGAACGGCTCCGCCTGACCCTGACCACCGGCGACCTTGCAGGTGCCCTGGATGCGGTCCTCAGCCTCAAGACCTCCAGCCAGATGGTAGGTGCGGAGCGCCTCGCCAGCCTTGCAGTGGACCTGGAACGGTCCATTCGTGCAGATACCCTCGACGAGGCTGACCCCGCTCTCGCTCTGCCCCGGCTTGCCGCAGCCCGCTTCATCCGAATTAAGCAGTGCAGCTGGCAAACTATTCACCGTCTGCAAACTCATCAACGGCAGAAGCCAGACAATACCTGACGCGTCTCCGTCTGCAGGGCACTGACCTCTGCCTGCCTCGTAGAAGCACACGTTTTAGTCGGGCGTTCGGGGCTGTGTTGCATCGAAGAACCGGAAATCCACACTGCCTTGGCCCGCGTCCGCGTCAGCTCCTTTTTCGCGGATGAAATCGAGATCCTCACGGGAAAGCATCATCTGGCCGTGGTCGTCGACTTCGATGCGGCTGACGGACTCCTGTTTTATCCGGGCGGTGACGGTGCGCGGCACCAGCACGCATCCCGGATTGGCCAGGAGCCACTGGCGCGTCTCAGAATCAAGCCGTTCCCACTCTTCTTTGAGTGTCATCTCGCTCATCCGCCCTTCCCCATTTGCTCCTGGAACCCAAGTCCGGGGCAGGATTCCGCTCAGAGTACGCCTCACCCCAGGAGAAGAACAGCGTCCTCTCGCCCAATCTGGAAAACCCTCCACGCGGCGCGGCAGCGCGCCTAAGCCGCTTGCAACTGGATCTTCGGAGCTGGCCCTGTACTCCACACCGCTCTGTATGTTCGAATGCGTGTAATCGAGGCGAACGCCTTCCATCTGCTAGTGCGCCCCTACTTCAACGACCTGCTCGCATTGACGCTGTCAATCCGAGCATTTTCACTGTCAAGACGCTTCCGGTAGGACACTTGGCCGGACCACCAAATAATGAGCAGCCCAACCATAACGACGAGAGCGCTCACCCATGCCCCAAGTCCGGATAGCATGCCGTTGGCAGCCAGGACCACTGCAGCGACGAGCCAGATCATGGGAATGATTGCTCCGAGGAATTTTTGTCGACGGTTCGACAAGATAAACCTGTGCACTGCAGCCACGGCGATAAGGCAAAGAGTGGCTACTGTCGGATTAATGTTGTCCATAATTTCCCCCTGGTTGCATGTGGTGCAGTTCTATAATGCGTTTGGCAGCATCACGCGTAATGCGTCCTTCAATGGCCATTGCAAAAATTTTCTGCGAGAATTCATCAAAGCTAGTGCTTTCAGCCACCTGTATTTTCTCGATGATCTTGTCCAAGCGGCTACGCACCGTCGGGTATGAGACGCCATATTCGCCGGCCAAAGCCTTGAGGGAGCCGGAGTGGAGAATCATTGACCTGATGAAGCCGAGGTCGCTCTCGCTCAACTCGTCCATCCACTTGCTGGTCTCCATGTAAATAATGTTAAAGCTTTTTAACATTATTCAAGTTGTGGGTGCGAGTATCCTTCTCTAAGCAGGCAGGGATCTACCTGTATTCATTGGACTTCATTCGACAGCGCATGGAATGGTGACGCCCCTGCGGGGCGTGCGTGACCTAGGCGCCGGACTGTTAGGACCGCTGCCCGGATGTGACCAACGGTCTATTCATGAGCCTTTTAAGTTCAGCCGCCCAGCACCACATTCACCGGCGGTTCCCCCGCCAGCATTAGGTCGATCTGCCGCTGCAGCAGCCGGCCCATCCGCGGACGCATCGCGGAGCTCGCCCCGCCAACGTGCGGGGTGATGATGACGCCGGGTGTGCCCCAGAGCGGGTGGTCCCGGGGTAGCGGCTCGGGGTCCGTAACGTCCAGCGCGGCCCGGATCCGTCCGGAACCGGTGTGGCGGACAAGGGCGTCCGTGTCCGCCACCGGGCCGCGGGCCACATTGACCAGCAACGCGCCGTCGGGCATTGCCGCAAGGAAAGCGTCATCGACGAGGTGCCGCGTGGCGTCGCTGAGGGGTACCCCCACAATCACAATGTCGTGGTCCGGCAGCAGCGAGGGCAGCTCCGCAATTCCATGGACCACGCCGTTCTCATCCGTCCGCGCTTTACTGGCCACGCGCGTGACAACGGTTTCGAATGGGAGAAGCCGCTGTTCAATGGCCTTTCCCACGCCGCCGTAGCCCACAATGAGGACACGGCGGTCGGCAAGGCTGGCGGTGGGCTTCGTTTCCCACAGGCCCTCCTGCTGGTTCTTCAAAAGGCGGGGAAACTCCCGCTGGCTGGCCAGGATCATGGCCAGGACCAGTTCCGCGGTGGACGTCTCGTGCACACCGGCGGCATTGGCGAAGACCCGTCCGGGCGGGAGCGCCTCCGCCACGCCGTCGTATCCGATGGACTGGCTCTGCACCAGCGCCGTCTCCACGGCCTCAAGATTCCGCAGAATCCGCGCCCCGCCCATGTACGGGGGCACCACGATGTCAATCTGCCGTTGCGGCGGTTCGGCAGCAAGGTTCCACTCAAGAACCGTGACGTCCGGGGTCGGCTTCAGGTACTCGCGAAGTGCCGCATCGGGCAGGCTCACACTGATGGTCCGGGTCATGGGTCTCCAATAGCTCCGTCGGCTCGGGGCGGGGCGGGCGCCAATCCAGGCCCGTCTGCCTCGTGGGTTTTCTCCGGTGCCAGCCTAGTGGAGGAGCGCAGCCTAGGCGGTCATGTCACTCCGGCCGCGCCCGGAACTGGGGGCTGCAGCGCTGGCGCGGATCACCAGGGCCGGGCATCCGGAGGAGAAACGCCGGGATTGAAGGTGCCGTCACCGACACCGAAGGCCGCCCGGTCCCAGGCGCGCGGATCGAGGTCTGGGAGGCGGACGAGGACGGTTTCTATGATGTGCAGTACACAGACCACAGAGTGGCCGGACGGGCGCACCTCTTTGCGGACGAACGACGGCAAGTACGCATTCTGGGGCCTTACTCCCACGCCGTACCCCATTCCCCACGACGGGCCCGTGGGCAGGATGCTCGAAGCCACAGGCCGCTCCCCGGTCCGGGCTTCGCATCTGCACTTTATGGTCACAGCCACGGGACTACGGACCCTCGTGACACACATCTTTGTGGAGGGTGATCCCCAGATCGACATCGGCGACAGCGTGTTCGGCGTCAAGGAATCCCTGATCAAGAGGTTCGAACCCCAGTCCCCGGGCACTCCCACGCCCGACGGAAGAAATCTGTCCAGCCGCGGCTGGGCACGCACCCGCTTCGACATTGTCCTGGCTCCCGCGAAGATCTGGAACGCTCTGGTCAAGCGCGGGAGTGATCGAATGTCAGCTGCCGGCCCCGCCCGCGCATACGACCCAGCGGGCGCCCTGGTATTGCGGATCCTGGAAAAGGCATGGCTGACAGCCTTGGAAGTGCTGCGGGTCCCGGAGACGGTCTGATTCCGGGCACGCTAAGGCCGGAGCGTGGCAAGACCCGGGTACCGTGTCACGACTCCGTGCTGGTCAGTTGTGAGTTCTGCCGTGAAATTTCCATCCTCAGAGCTGAAGCGGACAGCGTGGGCAGCGGCTCCTGAGCTGCTATATCTCTGCCTGCTGGGGAACACTCTCAGGCTTGGAACGTCCACCCATGCCATGGTCAATTCTGATTCTTGGCCGGAGGCCGCCGGAGACAGAAGGTTCAGGCGTCTTATGGGCATCGTGTTTGTCATGGGGCATAACCCAAGGTCACAGTCCAGTGCGTCGCTGAGGTCCGCAGCGGCGGTGATGATGCCCGGAGGCGGCAGGGATGTTTCTCCGGAGGCCCCGGCCTGTGAAGTCCAGGCCCCGCCTTGGGTGCGTTCCAGCTCAAGCCACCGGCTCCAGCCCTGGCCGTGAACGGACACCGCAAGGCTCCTGGTGATCCACTGGTCCCCGGTTTCCAAGGCCCAGCTCAAGGCGTAGGCATGAGTGCGTGAGATCCCATGCGCACTGAGCCTGCCGGGACGGAAAATGATGGTGGCCGCGTCCAGCCGGGCAGGGTCGTCCTCGCCCTGCCATGCGTAGTCGGTGACTACCTCTTTTTCGGCAAATGGTTTTCTCGGCGGGGGCATTTGCAACCAGCCCGTCGGCTACGTGTCTGCAGCCCCGGGATCGTCTTCGGGCTCAAACGTGTTGGGCTCCCCCGTGGCACCCAGGCCAACACCTTCATCCCCGGCCGGGATCCCGCCGTCGGCCTTCTTGTTTCCGGTCTCGCCAGGGGCTGCCACTTCCTGCGGATCGTCGCTGGGAAATGAATCAGGTGAGCTGATGGTCATGACTCCTCCTTGATGGGTGGCAACCACGGTATCAGCGCAGGCAAGCATGCAGAATAGCGTGAGGGAGATCCCAGACGAACTCTGGTCCCGGGTCCTCCCCCTCCCCGCGGCCGGGGACCGGCGAGCTGGGCTAACCCAGCGGCCGGCCCAGGAGCTCCGTTGCCTGCCGGGCCAGCGCGGTGATCTGGCTCCAGTCGTCGCTTTCCACGGCGCTGCGGGGTGTCAGCCAGCTGCCGCCGACGCACGGGACGTTGGGCAGTTTCAGGTAATCCGGCGCGGAAGCCAGGCTCACCCCGCCGGTGGGGCAGAACCGGACCTGCGGGATGGGGGCCCCTATCGCGGCCAGGTACGCGGGTCCGCCGGCTGGCCCGGCCGGGAAAAACTTCATGGCCGCCAGGCCGCGCTCCTGGACAGCCATCACTTCCCCCACCGTCGCCACGCCGGGCAGCACCGGGAGGCCGAGGGTCAGCAGGTGGTCCAGCAATGATGCCGTCACGCCGGGGCTGACCAGGAACTGGGCCCCGGCGGAGACGGCGGCGTCCGCCTGCGCAGCCGTGAGGACTGTGCCCGCGCCGACCAGGATGTCCGGGACTTCGTTGGCGATGAGTGCCAGGGACGTGAGCGCACTGTCGGTCCGCAGCGTGAGCTCAATGATGCGGATGCCGCCGTCGGCCAGTGCCTTGGCGACGGGAACCGCGTGCCGCGGATCGTCGATGGTCACCACAGGAATGACCGGGGAAACCTGCAGGACGCTGGTGGCGTCAGCCATGGTTGATCTCATTTCTCAGGCCGTCCAGCCCGTGGGTGTCAATGATGCGGTACCAGTGTGTGAGGAGGTCCGAGAAACCCCGGTGTGCTGCCAGCCCGCCGTCGAAGATGCTGCGGCATCCAAGCAGCGCCGGGACCACGGTGGCCGCAGTGCGTGTCGCGGGAAGGGCCGCCTGGAGTTCCGCAGCGAGCGGATCGTTGAGGTCCGCCGCCGGTGTGGACGCCACATGGTGCATCCAGGCGGCCACGGCCAGGGCGGCCCACCGCGGTTCGCTGCCGGCGTCGAGGTTGCGCCGCACCGTTGTCAGCAGCCGCAGCCCGATCTTCTGGGAACCGTCGCTCCCCACCTTGGCCGTGGTGTGCCCCAGGGCGGGGTTCGCGAAACGGCTGAGCACCTGGGCACAGTACGCCTCGCCATCCAGTCCTTGCGGCAGGCTTATTGTGGGCAGGGCTTCCCGCGCCATCATGCCCGCACAGGCGGTGAGGAACGCGTCCTCCCGCACGGCGTCGCTGATGGTCTGCTTGCCGGTGGCCAGCCCCAGATACGCGAGCATCGAGTGGCTGGCGTTCAGCAGGCGCAGCTTGGCTGCCTCCCACGCGGCAACGTCGGAGCTGAACAGCGCTCCGGCGTCCTCCCACCGCGGGCGGCGCGCGGCAAAGTTGTCTTCGATGACCCACTGCAGGAAGGGTTCGGCCACCACGGCAGCCTCGTCCCGGAGCCCGAGTACACGCTCGACGGCGTCAAGGTCGCCTGCCGTGGTGGCCGGCACCATCCGGTCCACCATCGTGTTGGGGAAGGTGACGTTGGCGTCCAGCCAGGACACCAGCGGATCCGCCTCGGCCGAGGGGAGCGCCGCTGCGAAGGCATGAACCAGCCTGGCGGTGAGCTCTCCGTTGCCCGGCAGGTTGTCGCAGGAGACGACGGTGAGCGGCCCGGCGTCCGTGCGGGCCCTCGCCTGGAGTCCCCTGGTGATCTGCCCGATCGAGGTCTGCGGCGCCTGTCCGGCAAGATCCGCCCGCACCTGGTCATCGTTGATGTTGAGCGTTCCGGTGTGCGGATCGATCCGGTAGCCCTTTTCCGTGACGGTGAGGGTCACCACCGACGTCGACGGGGCGGCAATGTGGTCCGTCACGGCACGGGGGTTGTCCCGTCCTGAAATGGCCTCGACGATGCTCGACACGATCCGCAGCGGCGCGGCACCGCTTCCCCTCTCCGTCACGGTGAACAGGCCGTCCTGCGGTGCCAGCTGCCGCGCCACGGTGTCCGAGCGCTGCGTGACTCCGGTGATCCCCCAATCCGAATCGCCGGAGGCAAGCATCGCGTTTTCGGTCATTACCGCAGTGTGGGCGCGGGCAAAGGCGCCCAGGCCCAGGTGGACAATCCCGGGCTGCAGTTTGTCCCGCGGCAAGAGGGCCTGATGGCCGCCGTTCGCCGCCAGCGAGGAAGTGCTTAGGCGTGCGATGGCTGCGCTCCTTCCGGGGCTCCGCTGGCGTGCGCGCGGGTCTGGTCAAAGGTGGGGATGAAGCCGGTTCCGCCCTTGCCGCCGACAACCAGCGAAGCGGCGGCGGCGCCGTACCGGGCAGCCACGGGGAAGCTGTCCCCCAGCACCATCCGGGCCGTCAATGTGCCCACGAAGGCGTCACCCGCGCCTGTCTGGTCCACCACTGACGGGGCAGGAATTGCGGCAACCCAGGACGAAAGCTGGTCACCTTCAAGCTGGATTCCCTCTGCCCCGCAGGTCACGGCCACGTTCACTGCGCCGAGGCCACGGAGCTTGGCGGCAGCCTCCTGCGGCGTGGCGCAGCCCAGGAGCGCAGACGTTTCGCCGGGAAACGACGGGGTGACCAGGTAGCTTCGCGGTGCGATCTGCAGGAGTGCCGCCGTCGCATCCTCCACGGACGTCAGCCGGGGGCGGAAGTTCGGATCGAACACGAAGCGTCTGGCCAGCGCCGCAGCCTTCAGGACCGCAGCTCGGGACGATTCCGAAATGGCGCACGCGATACCGCCCGCCACCACGGCGCCGGCGGCCGAGAAGACGGTGGCGTCAACGTCGTCGGGGTCAAGCGTCGAGCCCACGCTGCCTGAGCGGGCGTAGGAAAATTCGCGCTGCCCGTCCGGGTCGCTGTGGACCAGGTACACACCCTGCTGGCCGGTCCTGAACTTGAGCAGTTCGCCGGAAATGCCGAGTTCCCGGATCCTGGCCGCGATCGCCTGGCCGAGGTCGTCGTCGGGCAGTACTGACAGCAGCCCCACGCGGGCGCCGGCCGCCGCCGCAGCAGCGGCGACGTTCAACGCATCGCCGGAGATACCGAGCTGGGCCGGAACGCCGTGGCCGAAGGGCAGGTCGGTGGCCACCTCCAGCAGGATCTCCCCCATGACGACGACGTCGAACGGCTGATTCTGTTGCGTTGATTTGCTCACCAGTCATGCACCGATCCGTCGAGCCGGCGGTTGATGGGCAGGTACTTGGGATCGAATGGGAAGAACGCGGCTGCTTCCTCGTTGAATTCCACGCCCAGGCCGGGGGCCTCTCCGGGGTGCATGTAGCCGTCCGTGAAGGTGTAGGAGGTCTTGAACACCTCGTTGGCCGGGTCCCGGTGGCCCATGTATTCCTGGATACCGAAGTTGGGGATGCTCATGTCCACGTGCAGCGCCGCCGCGAAGGACACCGGCGAAAGGTCACCCGCCCCGTGCGAACCCGAGCGGATCCCGTACAGGTCGGCCAAGGAGAAGATCCGGCGCAGGTGGGTGATGCCTCCGGCGTGCGAGACGGAGGTGCGGATGTAGTCGATCAGGCGTTCGGTGATCAGCTGCTGGCAGTCCCAGATCGAATTGAACACCTCGCCCACAGCGATGGGCGTGGTGGTGTGCTGGCGGATCAGGCGGAACGCGGACTGGTCTTCGGCCGGCGTCGGATCCTCTATCCAGAACGGGCGGTACTGTTCCAGGGACGCGCCCAGCCGGCCGGCCTCGATCGGAGTCAGCCGGTGGTGGACATCGTGCAGGACGTGGACGCCGTAGCCGAACTCCTCGCGGACATGCGCCAGCATCTTTGGCGCGAAGTCGAGGTAGGCAGTGGTTTCCCACACGTCCTCCTGCGGAACGTTGCCGCTGGCAGGTTCGTACGTCCTGCCGTCCACCGGTGCGATCCCGTAGGTTTTCTCCAGCCCCGGAACGGCCGCCTGCGCCCGGATCGCCTTGTAACCGAGGTCCAGGTGGTGCTGGAAGTCGGCGCTGAGGTCCTCCAGCGTGGATCCGCTGGCGTGCCCGTAGACCATCACGCCCTCGCGGGCCGCGCCGCCCAGCAGTTCATACACCGGCATCCCGGCGGCCTTGCCCTTGATGTCCCACAGCGCGACGTCGATAGCGGCGATCGCGGTCATGGTCACCGGTCCGCGGCGCCAGTAGGCACCCTTGTAGAAGTACTGCCAGGCGTCCTCGATCCGGCGGGCATCGCGGCCGATCAGCAATGGGCACAGGTGCTCGGACAGGTATGACGCTACTGCCAGCTCGCGGCCGTTGAGGGTGGCGTCGCCGATGCCCGTGATGCCGTCCTCGGTTTCAATAACGAGCGTCACGTAGTTCCGTCCGGGCGACGAAACCACCACCCGTGCGTCGGTGATCTTCACTGGTTAGGTCCTTAGGTGAGTGGAAATGTTCAAGTAGGTCGCAGTTGGGGCGGTCATTAGTTGGACGCTCAGCTGAGCTTCAGCATGACCTTGCTGCTGCCGGAAGCCGGATCCGCCGAGACGCGCATCGCCTCCGCGGCCTGGTCGATCCCGAACTTGTGCGTGATGACCGGGGAGACGTCGAGGCCATCGGCCATGGCGCGGAGGGCGTCACTGATCTCGTCCACGAACCGGTAGGAGCCGATCCACGTGATCTCGCGCGTCACCAGGTCTCCCAACGCCGCTGGAGCCGGAGCGCCGGGCAGGTTGCCCACCTGGACCAGGATTCCGCCGCGGGCAGTTGCACGAAGGACACCGCCCAGCACGCCGGGGATGCCGGTAGCCTCAAATACCAGTTCCATGTCCTCCGGGAGGGCGCCGCCGCCGGAGACGTTCAGGAGCTCATCGGCGCCCATGGCCTTGGCGATCCGCAGCGACGCCTCGCTGATGTCCGCGGCGATCACCGTCCTGGCCCCTGCGTACTTGGCCGCAGCGACAACCAGCGAGCCGATCGGTCCGGCACCGTTGACCAGGACGTCCCGGCCGGCGAGGGATCCCGCTCTTCCCACCGCGTGCATGGCGACGGCGAGCGGTTCGGCGAGCGCGCCGCGCAGGGTGTCAACACCTTCCGGCAGCGGCCGGACCTGTGAGGCCCGGACTGCCTTGCGTTCGCTGAATCCGCCGTCGGTGTGCGGATCGAAGGCCGCCGAACCGAAGTACCGGACGCTCGGGTAGAGATTGGTCCTTCCTTTGAGCCGTTCCGGCATGGTGCCGTCCCCCACCAGTTCTGCAGGGTGCACGGTGACCGGCTGGCCGACGTCGAGGTTCTGCACTCCGGCGCCCAACCGGGCGATCCGGCCGGCCACCTCGTGGCCGAGGACCAGCGGCGACTTCAGCGCCGCAGTCCCCGAAGCGCCGTGGCGCCAGTACGAAAGGTCAGAGCCGCAGATACCGCCCCATTCGACGTCGAGCACCACCTCGCCGGGGCCGGCAACGGGTTCGGGCCGTTCATCGATGCGCAGATCGTTTGGTCCGTGGACAACGACGGCTTTCATACCGCGTCCTCAAGCCGGACCATGTCGCGGCCGCGGACCTCGGGGCCGACTGCAGCGGAGACCAGCGTGATCAGGGAGTAGCCGACCAGCATCGCGGCCAGCGGCCACCAGTGTCCGGTGACGGCGGTGAGCGTGGCGGCAAGCAGCGGACCGATGGCCGTGGCAAGGATGCCGCCGATTTCCTTGGCCAGCGCCAGCTGGGTGAAGCGGGTGCGGGCTCCGAAGAACTCGGCCATGGTGACGCTTTCCATGGCGAACAGGCTCAGCACACCCAGGTTCAGGCCGAGCACGATGGCGATGGTGATGACGGTGGTGTTGCCGCTGGTGACCATCATCATCATAGGAACGGCGAACAGTGCGGTCAGGGCGCTCAGTACGAGGTATAGAGGTTTGCGGCCGAAGCGGTCACCGAGGATACCCATGATGGGGATGGTGATGAAGCCCAGCAGGGAGCCGTAAACAATGGCCGTGGTGCCGACGCTCTTGTCCACCAGCAGGACGGTTGCCAGGTAGCCGATGAGGAAGGTCTGGACGAGGCCGGAGTTGCCGGCCTGGCCGAAGCGGAGGCCGAGGGCGATCAGGAACGCCTTGCCCTTGCGCTGGTGCAGTGCAGCTTCGATGGTGCTGGTGCCTGCCAGCTCAGCAGCCTTAGCAATTTCCTTCTTGGACAGCGCAACGCCGTCCACCACGTCCTCGCGCTGTTCGAAGACCGGGCTCTCCTTGAGGGAGCGGCGGATCCAGACCGCGAAGATCATCAGCACGAAGCTGGCCAGGAACGGGATGCGCCAGCCCCAGCTGAGCAGCTGATCCTCGGGGAGGACGCTGACCAGGATGGCCCACAACGCGGAGGCTGCCAGCGTGCCGGAGTTGGTGCCGAGGCAGACGAGCGAGGAGATCAGGCCGCGCCGCCGTGCCGGAGCGAACTCGGCGAGCATCACGGTGGCACCTGCGATTTCGGCGCCGGCACCGAAGCCCTGGATAAGGCGCAGGGCGACGAGCATGATCGGTGCCCAGATGCCTATCATTGCATAGGTGGGCAGAACGCCGATGAGGGTGGTTGAGGCGCCCATGAGGGCGATGGTGATGAACAGGACCTTCTTGCGGCCGATCCTGTCACCCATGCGGCCGAAATAGATGGCGCCCACGAGGCGGGCAACATAGCCCACTCCGTAGGTGGCCATCGCGGCGATGAGGCCGATGACCGGGCTCACCTCGGGGAAGAAGATCTTGTTGAAGACTATGGCGGCGGCCAGGGAGTAGAGCTGGAAGTCCATGAATTCCATGGCGGTTCCAAGCCAGCCGGAGACGGCGACCTTCGCCAACTCGCGGGTTGGCTTGGGCTCCACCTTGGTAGTGGGTGGCGCGATGCTCTCGGTCATCAGTTGCTCCTTTGCAGGCGATGAAAAACGAAGGGGAGAGTTGAAGCTCAGGAGGCCGGCACTAACTTCTGTATGGGTGCCGACTCGTTTTTACTACTACCATACAAGCACTACCATTCTAGTGTGTCAAGGGTAATAGACTGGAAGCATGGCAACGGATAAAAGCGGCACCGGAAAAGCACCCCGACTGTCCGTACGGGACCAGACGCTGGAAACGCTCCGGCGACGCATCATTTCCCTGCAGCTTTCCCCCGGTGAACCGCTGTCCGAAAACGAGCTTGCGCAGGAACTGGGCGTGAGCCGGACACCCGTGCGGGAAAGCCTGATTCTGCTGCGCGAAGAGGGACTGGTTCAGGTCTTTCCGCAGATTGGTTCGTTTGTCTCGCTCGTGGATCTGGTCCGGGTCTCGGAAGCGCAGTTTGTCCGCGAGGCCATCGAATGCGCGTCCCTGCGCGATGCCGTTGTGGACGATGCCGGCATTGCGGGACTCCGGGAAATCCTCCAAAGCCAGACGGACGCTGACTCCAGCGGGGACGTGGAGGAGTTCTTCCGCCTGGACGAGGATTTCCACCGCGAACTCCTCCGGCTGGCCGGGCACGAATCGGCCTGGGCAGCCGTCAACTCAGCCAAGGCGCATCTGGACCGGGCGCGCCGACTGAGCCTGATAGATACGCGGCCGATTTCCACACTCATAGAACAGCACACAGCTGTGGTGGATGCCCTCGAAGCCAACAACCTGATGGACGCCGACAGTTCCCTCCGCTTTCACCTCCGCGGTGTATTCGAGGACGTCAAGAGGATTCAGGCGTCCACTCCCGAACTCTTTTCCGACGGCACAGCGGCCCGCCCCAGCCGAAGAAGCATCGCCCGGTTGGCCTGAACCCCCACTGTGCGGACCTGACCGCGCGAACTGGCAGCTAATGCCCTCAAAATCCAAATTTGAGGGGATTAGCTGCCAGTTCGCGCGGGCAACGGGGTGGTTACTGACCGAACGTGGTGGTGGAGAGCCTGAGCAGCGTCAGTACCAGTGACAAGCGCACGCGTCCCGGCGCTGTGCGGATGTCGAACCCCAGCGCCGTCGAGTAGTCAACCGCCCGGCTCTGCACAGTGGAGTGGTGCAGGCCGACCTCTTCGGCGACGGCCCGCAGGCTGTTCGTTGCGGCAACGGACTCAAGGAGCGCCAGCGCTTTGGGCTGCAATTTCAGAAGCTGTTTCAGCGCCGTGAGGTCAGGGGTTTCGAGCCCGGATGAATCGGCAAGCCCGGCAAACACCAAAAGGCTGCCCAGGTCATCAGCCAGCTGCCGCGGATGCTGGGGACTGCTCAGCCGCAGTGCGAGGAGGGCCGATGCCCATGACCGGTCGAGCGCGCTGGGCACCGTGGCCAGGCCAACGCCCGAGCGGGAGTCAGACGGGGTGCCGGAGGGCTCTGCTCCGGACAGCCGGAGTACGGCCGCCCGCACGGGACCAACCCCGGTGTAGACCACCGCACTTGGTCCCGGCAGGTCCGTGGATGCCGGGACGGCAACCACCCGGTAGCTCTTCCCACGGTCGAGGCGAAGCATGGCGGCAGCATCCATCCGCCTGTCCAGGGGTGCCGCGCCATCAATAATCGTCTCGATAGCTCTGCGGGTAGCGGCCACCGGACTGGTGCGGTCGAAGGAGATGCCGAGCGCGATGGCCACGCGCTCGAGGATCATTTCATCGTTGGCGAAGGCCTGGCCGGTGCGCTCAATCCACACCCGTCCGCCGTCACTGAAATCGTGGCCGGGCCAGGTGCCAGGTTCGCCGGAACCGGTTTTTGAGCCGGAGGCGTCGACGCGGAGGGAACCCCCGTCCGCGACGTACCCTGCCGCACAGCCACTCAATACCGCGGCCCCGCTCAGGAGAACCTGGGCACTGGCGTGTCCGTCAACGAGCGCGTCAAAGTAGGCAATCACCTTAAGGCTTTCGGAGGCCTCAGGGTCGAGCGCTTTGAGGCGCCACACCAATCCCTGCATATCTGCCGCTCGTCGAATTAGCTTGTGGGACGAATTTTACTCCGCCCACCATTCGTCGCCCCGACCACCAGGAGCGTCACGCGCCGAGAATGCGGCGAACCCACTTGGTCCGCACCTCGCGCGCCTGGATCGACAACGCGGCCTGGGGCACGATCATGTCGAAACCATGGAATCCGCCTGCCCATACGTGCAGTTCGGCGACGCCTCCTACAGCCCAGATGGCACTGGCGTAGGCAACCACCTCGTCCCGGAAGACTTCTGCAGTGGCCGCGTCGATGAAGGCGGGCGGCAGGTTGGACAGGTCAGTTGCCCGGGCCGGGGCCGCATAAATGGACACGTCCGCCGTCTTGCGCCGGTGTCCCAACAATGCATCCCAGCCGGTGTCGTTGCTGGTCCGGTCCCACAGCCCGAAGCCGTCAATCTGGTAGCTGGACACTGTCTCGTTGCGGTCATCGAGCATGGGACAAATCAGCACCTGGCCAGCCAAAGCCGGACCTCCCTTGTCCCGCGCCATCAGGGCCACTCCTGCGGCGAGCCCGCCGCCGGCACTCGCCCCGGCGATGATGAGGCGCTCCGGGTCGAAGCCGAGCTCTTCAGCGTGCTCAGCCGTCCAGACGAGTCCCGCATAGCAGTCCCCCACGGGGGCCGGGTCCGGGTTTTCAGGGGCGAGACGGTATTCAACCGATACCGCGACGGCGTCCATGAGCTCGACCCATTCGATGAGCATGTCCGCTCCAAGGAAGCGGTCCCCGATGACCATGCCGCCGCCGTGGGTGTGATAAATTCCGGGGCCGCCGGGGACATGATCGATCCTGGAGAAGATGGAAACAATCAGGTCGGGGGCGCCTTCGGGGCCAGGGATGGTCCGCTCAACGTGCCGTACGGCGTGGCCTGCGAGCTGCTCCTCGATGGGCGAAGTAAGCGGCGCGCCCCGCATCCCGGAGATCATGTCCGGTGTCAGCGTGGGGTTGAGCAGATCCCCCAAGGCGGTCAGTGTCGCGCCAAGCTCAACATCAAAGGGCGGGGCTTTGTGGATCGGTTTCATGGTGTCTCCTGGTGGCTGGTCACCGCGTTGTGACCTGGAACTCAGCCTAGGCATTCCGTTCAGCGATTCTAACCGCCAGCAACACCCAAAGGGCCGCGCTCAAACCGCCACATGGCGGGCTATCCGCCGTCGTCACGCCCTTGGCGCCACGGCATGTGCTGCCGTCACCGAGGCCTTTACTTCAACCAGCGGGGCGGTCCACAATGGGTCCCACCACAGCCTCCGCTGGCTCAGAAGCGTGCTGCCCATCCGACCTGCCATGCAGAGGGGCGCTGACATGAACGATCCATCAGTTACAGCCGGGGCCTCTCCTGGTCACGACGATG
This sequence comes from Arthrobacter pascens, assembly GCF_030815585.1. NCBI lineage: Bacteria > Bacillati > Actinomycetota > Actinomycetes > Micrococcales > Micrococcaceae > Arthrobacter > Arthrobacter pascens. The sequence continues at coordinate 234,314 of NZ_JAUSWY010000001.1, read as the reverse complement.
CGGTGTCGGACCGCGCAGCGCGGCTGGCATCCATCCCATCCTTCAGGCGGATTGACGCCTTCCTCAACGAATCCGACTACGCCCGCCGCCACCTCATGCCGGGCGCCTGTGACTTCACGCTGGGCAACCCGCACCAGATGCCGGCGGACCGCTACGTCCGTGCGCTGCGGGACGCCCTGATTCCGCGGCATGATCAGTGGTTCGCGTACCAGACCAACGACGAAGCCACCAGGGAGGCGGCTGCGGAATCCCTGCACCGGCTGCTGGCCGTGCCGTTCCGGCCGGAGGACATCTACCTCACCACCGGGGGATTCGCCGCCATAGCGCTGGCCCTGAAGACCGTGGCTGATCCCGGCGACGAGGTCATATACAGCCTGCCGCCATGGTTCCTGTATGAGCCGCTGGTGCTCGAGGCGGGACTCGTGCCGGTGAAGGTGAAAATCAACACCATCACCTTCGACCTGGATCTCGACGCCATCGATGCGGCCATTACGGGGCGCACCCGGGTGGTCATCGTCAATTCGCCCAACAATCCCACGGGACGGATCTACCCGCCCGAGCTGCTGCGCCGGCTGGCGGATCTGCTAGACGCGGCCTCGGCCAGGATCGGGCGGCGGATCTACCTCGTCTCGGATGAGCCCTACAACCGGATCGTGTTCGACGGCCTGCGCTTCCACAGCCCGGCGGAGTTCTATCCGTACACGCTGCTGGCCTACTCCTACGGCAAGACCCATCTCTCTCCTGGCGAGCGGGTGGGTTACCTGGCACTGCCACCCACCATGCCCCGTGGGGAGGGGATGAGCCACGCCATCACCAGCCTGCAGGTGGCCATGGGCTGGGTGTACCCGAACGGCCTCCTGCAGCATGCACTTCCTGAGCTCGAGAAGTTCTCCATCGACGTCGGCCAACTGCAGCGCCGCCGGGACCGTCTGGCCCAAGCACTCGGCAGCATGGGCTACCGGGTCCGGCGGCCGGAGGGAACGTTCTACCTCTACATCCCGACGCCGATCCCGGACGACGAGGCGTTCACCGCATCGCTCGCCCGCCGGGATGTATTCGTGCTGCCGGGCCAACTGTTCGAGACCCCGGGCTTCTTCCGGATGTCCCTCACTGCGAACGAGGACATGATCGAACGCAGCCTGCCCGCCTTCGAAGAGGCCATGACGCAGAGCCGCCCGTGATTCGGTCCAGAAGTCTTCGGGAAGATGCCGGTGACCTGGGCTAGACCCCGAGGGGCCGTGCCGCGCCCACGCCATCCGCCCCACCGAGGATTCCAGCGCCGGAGAAGGCGCCCTCCGTGGACCAGGACTGCAGAACCGCGGCGACGTCAGGCCGCGCCTCGTCCAGGACCGCCGTTGCGTACGAGCGTTCCAGCAGCGCGTCGATCCGCACACGCCGGCCCGTGGCGGCGCTTTCGATGGCGGCCTCCACCATGGCCAGGCTGAGGATGTTGTCGTGTACCTGGCCCATGGGTGGGGTCCCTGTCCGGAGCGCCATAACGAACTCGCGCAGGGAGCCGTGCACTTCAGTACCCGGGTCCTCCACGACAGCCTGGTCCTCCTCGACGGCGGTGTTCCCCGCTGCCCCGATGTCCGCAGAAGCAAGGCTCGCCGTCGGCGGATTGTCCCCGTCCCACAGCACCGTCCCGTGCTCGCCGCCGAGCCGCCATGCAGCGTTCCATGAGGTTTCCTGGCCGGGGCTGCACCAGCTTCCGTTGAACACAAAGCGCTGGCCACCGGACATCTCGAAGGAAGCGACGGCTGCCGCATCTCCGCGGTACCAGCTCCACGCGGGGTTGTATTCCTCGCAGAAGACGGACACGGGATCAGCGTCCAGGAGGAACCGCGCCATGTCGAACTGGTGGATGGCCATGTCCAGCAGCAGCGGGTGGTCCATCTGGTCCCGGAAGCCGCCGAAGTGCGGTGCCTTGAAGAAGTCGGCGGACAGGATTCCCAGCCGCCCCAGCCCGCCGGCGAGCGCCTTGGCTGCGAACAGGTTGACGTTGTACCGGCGGGATTGGCTGACCATGAACAGCTGGCCGGTGACCTCGGCGGCGGCGGCCAGGCTCAGGCCTTGGGCAACCGTGGAAGCCACGGGCTTTTCGCCCAGCACGGGCAGCCCGGCGAAGAGCGCCTCGGTGGACACCGGGTGGTGGGCGGCGGGAACGGTGACGTTGATGACCGCCTGGGCGCCGACGTCGAAAGCCAGGCGCGCTGTCCCGGTCCCTACGGGGAGCTCCGGTTTGCCGATCGCAGCGGCACTCGCGCGCGCGGCGTCCAGGTCAAGGTCCACAATGCCGCGGAGCTCCACCAACGGCGAGGCCTCCACGGCCCCCAGCCAGGCGCGCCCCATGGCCCCGGCGCCCACCACCACCACTTTCAGGGGTGTGCCGTCGTCGTCGATTGTTGTGAAAAGCCGTCTCATGCGTTGTTTTCCTCGTAGATCGCGGTGGCGCCCTGGTATCCGGCGCCCTTGTAAAACTCGTTGGTGTCGTACCGCAGCAGCTCCGGGAGCTCGCGCCGGGGCCGGTCCGTGACGGCCCACTGGACGGCGTTGGAGATCACCCGTCGGATGTCCTTGTGGTGGTACACGGGGTAGTCCTGGTCTCCGGGGCTGAAGTAGAAGATCTTGCCGTGGCCGCGGCGGAAGGTGCAGCCGGAACGGAAGACCTCGCCGCCGCTGAACGAGCTGATGAAGACCAGTTCCTCCGGGGTGGGGATGTCGAAGAATTCGCCGTACATTTCCTGCTCGTCGATGATGATGGGATGTGGCACGCCCTTGGCGATGGGGTGGGTGGGATCCACCGTCCACACGAGTTCCCGGTCCTGCTCGCTGCGCCAGCGCAGGGTGCACGTGGTGCCCATGAGCTTGGTGAAGATCTTGGACCAGTGGCCGGAATGGAGCACGATCAGGCCCATGCCGGCGAGCACGTGGCGGTGGACGCGTTCGACGATTTCGTCGTCGACGTCGCCGTGGGCCATATGGCCCCACCACGTGAGGACGTCCGTGTTGGCCAGGACTTCCTCGGTGAGGCCGTGCTCGGGTTCGTCCAGCGTGGCGGTGTGGACGTCGACGGCGGCACCCAGGTTTTCCTCGATGCCCTCCTTGACGGCGCCGTGCATTCCCTGGGGGTAGAGCTTGGCCACGTGCTCGTGTTCCTGCTCGTGCCGGTTTTCGCTCCAGACGGTGACCCTGATCGGGGCGGTGTTACTCATTGCATTCTCCTTGTGGTTCTGGCAGTGCGTGGTGCGTTGGATTGAGGGCTCGTCTGCGTCACTTGACCGCGCCGCCGGCGGTGCCGGCAGCCACGTACTTCTGCGCAACGATGAGCAGGACGATGGCGGGGATGGAGGCCAAAACCGCTGTCGCCATGACGGAGCTCCAGTCGTTCACGTACGCCCCGATGTACTGGTAGATGCCCAGCGTGACGGGACGGACGTCGTCGGTGGTGGTCAGGGTGAGCGCGAAGAGGAAGTCGCTCCAGGTGAAGAGGAACGTGAACAGCCCGGCGGTGATGAGCGCGTTCCGGCTCAGGGGCAGGACGATCGACCAGAAGGCCCTGAGATGCCCCGCACCGTCCACTTTGGCGGCCTCGATGACGGACGCGGGCATGTTGTTCATGAAGGCCCTGATGATGAGGATGGCGAACGGGATGCCGTGCGAGGAATCCGCCAGGATGAGCCCGGGAATGGAATTCAGCAGCCCAAGGTCGTTGTACGCCGTGTACAGCGCGTTTGCCACCACGATGCCGGGGATCATCTGGCTGATCAGGATGGCGAAGAGCACAACGCCCGCGCCGCGGACCTTGAAATAGGCCAGGGCGTAGGCCGCGGGCGCCGCGATGGCCAGGCTGAACACCACGCTGCCCAGGGCCACCATCAGGCTGGTTCCGAGGTTCCGGCCCTGCTGGCTGATTGCTGTGGCGTAGCCGCTGAAGTCCGGCGCCAAGGGCAGCCACGAGGTCTGCAGCGTGGTTCCGTTGGGCTGCAGGGAAGCGTTGATCATCCAATAGACGGGGAAAAGCATGATCGAAAGGAAGACTATCGCCAGGGCTGTGGTTCCTCCCTGCCTGTAGCGGGCGGCAGCCGGACCGGACCTGCTCCCCACGGGACGTTCGGTACCCGCGCTGTTCAGCTGCGTGTTGGTGGTCATGGAGATCCTCACTCGTCAACTGCGCGTCGGTTGACGCGGAGATAGAGAACTGCGAACACCAGCGATATCAACACCAGGATGTTGCCCATCGCCGCGCCCTCGCCGAACTTGAAGTCCTGGAACGACAGGGCGTACGACTGCGTGGCGATGGTCTGGGTGGAGTTGGCCGGACCGCCGTTGGTCAGGCCCAGGATGATGTCCAGGACCTTCAGGGTGTAGACCACTCCCAGCACCAGGACCACGCTGACCACGGGCCGGAGCATGGGCCAGGTAACGTGGCGGAACGCCTTCCACCCAGTGGCACCATCCAGCGACGCCGCCTCATACAGTTCGTCGGGGATGTCCTGCAGACCGCCGTACAGGACCGTGACGTTAAACGGGATGCCGATCCAGATGTTGACCCCGACGACGGCGGCCAGGGCCAGTGACGTGCTGGTCAGCCACGGGATCCCGGTGCTGATGATCCCGGCGCTCTCCAGGAAGTTGTTCAGTGCCCCGCTGTCCTTGTCCAGAATCCAGCGCCACACGGCGCTGGACACGATGAGCGGCAGCAGCCACGGCAGGAGCAGGAGGGAGCGCAGCATCCCGTTGAGCGGGAACTTGCGCTTGAAGAAAACCGCCAGTGCCAGGCCCAGCACGAACTGCCCGGCAATCGAGCCGGCCGTGAAGAGGGCGGTGTTGATCAGCGAGGTGGAGAACAACGACGACGACAGGACGGTCACGTAGTTGGCAAAGCCCACCCAGGGGGCTTCCCCCGTGTAGAAAGTGCCGGTGCTGTAGTCCTGGAAGCTCATCAGGACGTTCTTCACCACCGGGTAGCCGAAGAAAAGCACGAGATAGGCCACAGCCGGGGCAAGGAAAAGCCACTGGTAGATGCGCTCCCGTCGCCGGTAGCCCGGGCGGCGGGGACCGGCGTCGTTCTGTGTTTCCGGCACCGTGAGGTGAAGCCTCGATTGGACTGCTGCTGACATCGGGACCGATCCCTAGCCTTCCTGCGCCTGTTTGAGGGCATCCGTGGCGTTGGCCTTGTCCGTCAGCGCGTTCTGGATCGCGGTGTAGATCTTGGTTGCCTGGGCGGGCCAGTCCTCGCCGAGCTGCCCGGTGCGGGCACGGGCGGTCTTGACCAGCTCGGTGAACGAGGCGAGCTTGGGGTTCTCGGCGGCGAACTGCGCCGCAAGGGTGGACTTGGATGGAATGGTGTTGCGGGCCTTCGCCATGGCCAACTGGTTCTTGTCGCTGTTCATGCAGCCGACGATTTCCGCGGCCTTTGCCTGCTTGGCCTTGTTGCCTGTCTGCGGCACGGTCCAGACCTCTCCGCCCAGCGGACCGACGGCCGTCTTGGTTGAATCCTTGACCGGGATGTTCACCACGCCGTAGTGGAGGGCACTTTGCTTGTCCAGCACCGGAATCTGCCAGGGACCGTTGACCATCATGGCGGCCTTGCCCGCTATGAACTGATCGTTGACGTCGGCCTGGGTCCAGTTCAGCGCGGAGGAGGACACCGATCCGCTCTTGACGAGGTCCGTCCAGAGTTCCAGCGCCTCGGCCGTTTCCGGGGTGGCAATGTTCTTCTCATCGCCGCCGTTGGACCACATAAACGGCAGGAACTGCCAGGTTCCCTCATAGGTGGCGTTGGCGTCGAAGGCCAGTCCGTACTGGCCGCCGGAGGTCAGTTTCGCTGCTGCCGCCTTGAGTTCATCCCAGGTCTTGGGCGGGGTCACTCCGGCCTGGTCGAGCAGGTCCTTGTTGTAGAAGAGCGCGATGGTGTTCACCGTAGGCGCCAGTCCGTACACCTTGTCCTTGTACGTGCCGGCGCTCAGGATGCCCTGCGGATAATTGTCCGTACTGATCTTGAAGTCGCTCAGTGGCGCCAGGGCTCCGCTGGAGGCAATCTGCTGGAGGTCGGGGTTGTCCAGCATGAGGACGTCCGGCAGGGTCTTGGAGGATGCCTGCTGCAGGACTTTGGCAATGAGGGATTTGCCGGGCACCGTTTCCCGTTTGATGGTGACACCGGACTCGGTTCCGCAGGCAACCAGTGTGTCACCGATGACGGTCTTGTCGGGCTCATTGTTGTAGTAGTCCACCACCGTGAGTTCGGAAACCGGCCCGCTTGCCGCGGGACTGCTGGCCCCGCAGCCGGAGAGGATCAGCGGAAGCGCCGCGATCGCTGTAACGGTGACGGCGGCGGCCTTGGTTTTTGTGAAAGCTGACTTCATTATCAGGTCCTTTGTACTGGGAACCGGGGCGTCGCCGCCCGGTCTTTCGGTTGGGTTGGTATGGACTTATCGATTCATCGATGCGTATCGACGAACCGTATTTTCAGGTGACACTCCAGGTGGGGGGTGGGCCGGGAGAGCCGGAAGGACTGCTAGCGGGTGGACTGAGGTACGGGAACGGGAGGCTCCGCGGTGCCGTGTCGGTGGGTCACCAGCGGTGGAATGAGCTCGAGCAGTCCCCCCGGGTCTGGGTTGTCTGCCTGCATCAGGCTGAAAAGGATCTCCACGGCGCGCTGCGAAACCAGCCTCGGCTGGAGATCCAGGACGGTGGATTCCTGAAGCTCGATCAATGCCTGGGGAGCTGGGCCCATCCCGATGACGGACGCATCTTTGCCAGGCTCCAGGCCGCGCTCGCGGAGGATACGGGGAAGGAGTTCCAAAACGGTCATATCAGGGGAAACGAAGGCTGGCTTCCCCTCCATCCCCGCAATGCAGGCGTCCACCGCGGCTTCAATACTTCCGCGGTCCGAGGTCGCGGGAACATGGCTCAGTGACACGCCCAACCTTTGTGCGGCGGCATCGGCCCCGCCCAGGAACCTGCCGACGTAGTTCAGCCTGCTCCCGACCAGCCGGGGGCGCCAGCCGATGATGACTCCGCTGGTGTGGGCGGCAGCTGCCATCTCTTCGACGCACAGTTCACCGGCCCGGGCAAAGTCCGCATCGATGCAGTTCAGGCCGGCGGAGTCGTCCGGGATCCCGATGAAGACCGCGGGAACGCGCAGCTTCCGGACCACCGGAATCCGCTCGTCCTCCGCTTCAACCTGCATCAGGATCAAACCGTCACACAGCTGCTGCCCCACCACGCGCTCCAGGCCCTGGCTGCCTTCCTCGTCCGTAACCAGCAGGATGTCGTGATCGTGCCGCCGGGCCGTGGCTGCGATGACGGCGATGAATTCCATCAGGGACCCCAAATGTGCTTCGGGGGTAATGGGGAGAACCAGTCCGATGACCTGGGATTTGCGGCTGGCGAGGGCACGGGCTCCAGCATTCGGCTGGTACGTCAGCTGCTCGATTGCAGCTTCCACCCGCAGGCGCGTCTTCTCCGAAATGGGCCGCTTGCCGCTCATGACGTAGGAAACCGTGCTCTGGGAGACGCCGGCCGCGGCGGCCACATCCTTGCTGGTTGGCACTGGCTCCCTTTCGTCATGTGGCCGTCGCGGTCCTCAGCCGAAGCCGGGCGTCGTCGATGCGTATCGTCGATGCGTATCGAGAATGAGTGTGACACGCATCTCAGCCAAAGCGCAAGGGCCTGACGCAAAGTCTGGTCACGCTGGCCAAATCTGGTAACGCACAGCCGCGGGAATACGGCCCGCAAGGATTACCGCTCTGTTTCCTCGTCAGCCGAGGCGTCGGGGTCTTCTTCGGGCTCGAAGGTGTTCGGCTCCTTGGTGGCACCCAGCCCCACGCCCTCTCTACCCTCCGGGATACCGCCGTCGCTGCTGTTCCCGTTAGCGGCGGCCGGTTCCGGTGGGTTCTCGTCGGGCATTGATTCCGGGGAATTGATGGACATGGCTCCTCCTTGTTGGCTGGGCATTCAAGGTATCAGCGCAACTATCGCCTGAACAGCGACGGCGCTTGCCGGATTGGCCGGTGTTGATTAGCCGGAGTTGAAACGGACTGTCAGGAAAAATTCTTCAGGGCTGCCGTCAGCAGGTTCCCCACCGCTCCCAGGCGGCGGTGCACGCCGTCGGACGCCAACAGCTCTCCGTTGATGACCACTGACGTGACGTCGGCGGCGGTGGCGCTCAAAGGGAGTTGCTGCGGCTTCGATCCCGCGGTCCGTGTGGAATCGGACGCCACGGCCACCAAGTCGCACACGGCACCCACCTGCAACGCCGCCGGTGCCACTGGCGTGGCCATGGACCGGGCTGCCCCCTCGGTGGCCGCGTGGAGCAGCTCCTCGGGAGAGAACCGGCCGCGTTCCCCGGAGCCCAGGCGTTCCCCGTGTTCCAGCGCCCGCATCTCGATCCAGGGATCGATGACGGCATGCTGATCTGTCCCCAGCGCGATGGAGGCGCCCGCGTCAGCCAGCGCCCTGGCCGGTCCGATTCCGTCCGCGAGGTCCGCTTCGGTGGTGGGACACATGACCACGGTTGCCCCCGCATTTCCGAGCAACGCGATGTCCTCGTCCGTGAGGTGCGTGCAGTGAACCGCCGAGAGCCGCGGACTGAGCAGGCCATGCCGGGCCAGCAGCCCGGTGGGTGTCAGCCCATGCGCTTCCAGGCACGCTATGTTCTCCGCGGGCTGCTCGCTCAGATGGATGTGCAGGGGCAGATCCGTTGGCAGCTCCTTAGCCACCACTGCCAGGGCCGCCTCAGGAACGCCGCGGACGGAGTGCAGCGCAGCGCCCACGTTGATCATGCCGGCCGGGAAGTTCCGCGCGATTTCAGCCCGCAGCGAGTCCAGCCTGTCCAGCCATGCCCGCACGTCACCGTCCCCGAACCTGGCCTGTTCCGGACTCAGCGGCATGTCGATCCCGCCGGCCAGGTACAGCGTGTCCAGGAGAGTCAGCCGGATGCCGGCGGCAGCAGCAGCCCTGGCCAGGGCAAGCTCCATGGCGTGCGGTTCCGGGTACGCCTTACCGCCGGGCTGATGGTGCACGTAGTGGAATTCGGCCACGCTGCTGAAACCGGCCACCACCATCTCCGCAAAGACCGCTGTTGCGAGCTCCTCGTAGGCTTCGGGGGTCAGCTCCGACGCGCTCCGGTACATGTGCTCGCGCCAGACCCAGAAGTCGCCGCGGTTGTGGTGCGTGCGGCCGCGCAGGATCCGGTGGAAGGCATGCGAGTGGGCGTTGGCCGCGGCGGGGAAAACAACGCCGGGCAGGACATGCGCGTCCGGCGAGGGTTCAACGCCGGCAGAAATCCCTACGATCCGCCCGTCCTGGGCCTCGATTTCCACGCGCTCGGCAACCGCGGGCGCGTTACCGCCGTCGACCATTGCCTGCTCGCACCAGTACCGGATCACAGCAGGCCTGCCAGGACGTCCGCGAGTGCGGCAGCGCCGGCGTCGGCGTCCTCATCCGTCACGTGCTCCTCCGGCGAGTGCGAGATTCCGCTCGGGTTCCGGACGAACAGCATGGCGGACGGCACAAACCCGGCCAGCACACCGGCGTCATGACCTGCCCCGGTGGCCAGCACGGGCGCTCCCGGCAGCATCGCGCTGATGCTTCGGGTCAGGCCTGGATCAAAATGGACCGTGCCGCTGTAGGACTCCTCGGTCAGGGTGACAGTGCACCCTTCTTCCGCCGCGACCCTCTGTGCCCTGCCGTGAATTGCTTCAACCACCCGTGCGGTGACGGCGTCGTCCGGATGACGGGCGTCAAGCCACAGGTCTACCCGGGAAGCGATGACGTTAGTGCCACCTGGTACAGGAATGATCCGGCCCACTGTGGCGCGTGCATCGGGCTCGCGGGAAGCGGCCTGCCGGACAGCCAGGATGGTCTGGGCCGCGGCCACCATGGGATCCGCCCGGTCGGCCATCAGGGTGGTGCCGGCATGGTTTCCCTGGCCGCTGATACTCAGCTTCCAGCGGCCGTGGCCCAGGATGGAACTGCCGACGGCGATACTCGGGCCGTGGGCGCCCAGGCCGATGCCTTGTTCCACGTGGAGTTCAACGAAGTCGCCGATCCTGGCCATAGCTTCCGGATCGGTGCCGATGTGGCGGGGATCAAGGCCGTTGGCGCGTGCAACGTCGGCGAACGTATTGCCGTCACCGTCGCGCAGGTTCCGCGCTTTGTCGACGTCGATGGCTCCGGTCAGAAGGCGGGACCCGAGGCAGGCCACTCCGAAGCGGGAACCCTCCTCTTCCGGGAAGGCGGTAATGGCCAGGGAGCGGCGTGGCTGGATTCTCCGGGCTTTGAGGAGATCGACGGCGGCCAGCGCGGAGGCGACCCCCAGGGGACCATCAAAGGCCCCGCCGCCGGGAACGGAGTCAAGGTGGCTGCCGGTCACCAGGGCGCCGTCCTGGGGATTGCCCCACCACGCCCAGATGATGCCGTTGCGGTCGGTCTCGACGTCCAGGCCACGCTGCCGTGCCTGCTCGATGAACCAGGACCTCAGGTCGAGTTCCGCCGTCGAGTAGACGGCCCGGGAATAGCCTCCGCGGACCGCATCGCGGCCCACATCCTTGATGGAGTCAAGGAGCTGATTGACGGTTTCCACATGAACCTCCGATTGGTACGATCTGCCACCAAGTAAAAACCACTTTCCATTGCATGGCAAGACCTAGGGGCAGACTGCAGTGACAGTTAACAGGCCCGCAACACGTCGGACACGGGACTGCCGCACCGGGCGGTGATCAACACGGATTGTGTGAAAAACCTGTGAAATGTAGGGGTCACCTATTGTCAGCGAATGAAAATTGGTTTTTACTTAGTGGCAAGACATGGTGATTCGGACCACTTTGAAAGCGGGTCAAGCAGTGGCTGCAGATTCCTCAACCCGGACGGTAGAACGGGCCCTGGCGCTCCTAAGTGCCGTCTGCACAGACGGGGCCCTCAGCCTCAGCGACGCCGCACGGGTGGCGGACCTGTCCGCCAGCACGGCCCTTCGCCTTCTTCGGACGCTTGAAGGCAGCGGGTTCGTATCGAGGGATCCGGGTGGAAACTTCAGGCCCGGAGCCAGCGTCATCCAGCTTGGTGCCCTGGCTCTTGGCCACGAATCCCTCGTCTCGCTGTGCACTCCGGCCATGAAGGGGCTCGTCGCGAAGACCGGCGAGTCGTGCTATCTCAGCATTCCCGGCCCTGGGGACACCGGGATCTACATCGCCATCATTGAAGGAACACATTCGATCCGGCACGCCAGCTGGGTCGGCAGAAGCATCCCGTTGGAGGGATCTGCCGCAGGCAAGGTCCTGACCGGCCGTGAAACCGAGCGCGGCTTCGCAGTCATGCGCAGTGGCGTAGAAGATGACGTGACGGCCGTCGCCGCCCCCGTCATCATGGGCGGCAGGACAGTGGCCGCACTGAGCATCGTGGCGCCCAGCTACCGGCTGGACGAAATGAAGGCTATGAAAATCGGCAAGGACCTGGCGATGGTGGCCAAGACCATCCTCACCACGCCCTCCGAAGACCATGAAATGCCCCAGGAAAGCATGGATAAGAAATGATCAGGTTTGAAAGTGTTAGCAAGGCCTATCCCGACGGGACAGTGGCTGTGGATGGTCTGGATCTTGAAGCCCCCACGGGCAAGCTGACCGTCCTGGTTGGGCCGTCAGGCTGCGGAAAGACCACCTCGCTGCGGATGATCAACCGCCTCATCGAACCCACCAGCGGGACCATATACCTCGATGACCAGCCCACCTCCGGCATGGACGCAGCATTGCTTCGCCGCCGGATCGGCTACGTCATCCAGCACGCCGGCCTGTTTCCACACCGCACCATCGTGGACAATATCGCCACCATGCCCCTGCTCCTCGGCGAGAGCCGGCAGAAGGCCCGCCTCCGGGCGTTGGAACTGATGGAGCGGGTGGGGCTGCCTGAAACCTTCGCCAAACGCTATCCCTGGCAGCTTTCGGGCGGGCAGCAACAGCGCGTGGGCGTTGCCCGGGCCCTGGCCTCGGACCCCGCCTTCATGCTGATGGATGAACCCTTCAGCGCGGTGGACCCGGTGGTCCGGGCACAGCTTCAGGAGGAGTTCCTCCGGCTGCAGCGTGAAATCGGCAAGACCATCATCATGGTCACCCACGACATCGATGAAGCCCTCAAACTGGGCGACCAGGTTGCCGTGATGCGGGTGGGAGGGAAAGTCGCCCAGATGGCCACGCCGTCGGAGCTCCTGACCAATCCTGCCGACGAGTTCGTCGCCGACTTCGTGGGCCGCGACCGCGGCTACCGCTCGCTCGGGTTCACCGACGCAGCGGGCAGCGTGGCCGTGAGGGAGGAGGCGGCGGTCCAGCTCGGGGCCTCAGCCGCCGAAGCGCAGAGCAAGGCCACCGGCGCGTGGGTCCTGGTGGTGGACGGGAACAGGAAGCCGCTCGGCTGGGCCCAGCCCGAGCTGGTCCGTGACGAGCTCAAGCGCGAACACCTCAACCTCAGCGGCACCTCCGCGCACGTTTCCGGAACCATGAGGCAGCTGCTCGATGCTGCCCTGTCCTCGCCCTCACGCCGCGGCGTCGTCGTCGATGCTTCCGGCGAGCTGGTGGGTACCGTGACCGCCACAGACGTCATCAAGGCGATTGAGGCTGAACCGCACCTGGAGACGGCCCGATGAACTTTGAGTGGCTGGGACGCCAGTTCGACAACATCGTGTTCCTGCTCGGCTGGCACGTCCTGCTGGCCGTTGCGCCGCTGATCCTCGGCCTGCTCATCGCGCTGCCCCTGGGCTGGTGGGCGCACCGCAGCCGCCGGATCTACCCCCTGCTGGTGGGCGCCGCAGGCCTCCTCTACACAGTTCCCTCGCTGGCGCTGTTTGTGTTGCTGCCCCTGGTCCTGGGCACCAAGATCCTCGATCCCCTCAACATCGTGGCCGCACTGACCATCTACACGGTGGCCCTGCTGGTCCGTGTGGTGGCGGACGCCCTGGATGCCGTCCCCGAGGACACCGTCCAGGCCGCCAAGGCCATGGGCTACCGCGGCTACCAGAGCCTGTTGAAGGTTGAGCTTCCGGTGGGCGTTCCGGTCATCTGCGCCGGCCTCCGAGTGGCAGCGGTCTCCAACGTCAGCCTCGTATCGGTTGCCGCGCTGCTGGGCATTCCGCAGCTCGGCTCCCTCTTCACTCAGGGCTTCCAGCTCCGGTTCTTCACCCCCATCATTGCCGGCATCATCCTCTGCGTGGTCCTGGCGATGATCCTTGACGGCCTGATCATTCTCATCAACCGGTGGCTGACACCGTGGACCCCCAAGGTGGTGGCATCATGATGAACTACTTGTTCGACCCTGCACACTGGAGCGGCGCCGACGGCATCCCGACCCTCATCGGCGAGCACCTGCTGTACTCCCTCATCGCCCTCGCCATCGCAGCCGTCATCGCCGTTCCGCTCGGCATCTACATCGGCGTCACCGGGAAGGGCGTCTTCATGATCGCCGGCCTCGCCAACGCCCTGCGCGCCCTGCCCAGCGTGGGCCTGCTGATCCTTCTGGTCCTGCTGATCTCCCCGGCCTTCCCGTCCAGGATGGGCTACATCGTCCCCAGCCTCATCGTGCTGGTGCTCCTCGCCGTCCCGCCCATCCTGACCAACACCTATGCCGGCGTGCGGGCAGTGGACGCTGCCGCCGTCGACGCCGCCAGGGGCATGGGTTTCCGCACCATGAAGATCCTTACGGACGTCCAGCTCCCCTGCTCGCTCCCGCTGATGCTGTCCGGTGTCCGCAGCTCACTGCTGCAGATCATTTCGACGGCGACCATCGCGGCGTACATTTCGCTGGGTGGACTGGGCCGGCTGCTGATCGATGGCAAGGCCCAGAACGACTACAGCCAGATGGTTGCCGGCGCCGTGCTCGTGGCGCTGCTGGCACTCTTCTTCGACCAGCTGCTCGCCTTCATCACCCGCAGGGTTGTCTCACCAGGACTGACCCGGCGCACCGTCAAGACCGCCCTCCCGGCGGGCACCGTGAACACCCCCGCCACGGTCTGATCCCTCCCCCACCCAAACCGACTGCCTCCCCGGTGGCCCATCCCACCACGCATCATCCCCACCTGGCCGCCGCATGTCCGGCGCCGCCCCTTCACAGGAGAAAACTCATGAAGAAGTACCTGACCGGTTTCACCCTGGCCGCAGTGGCTGCCATTACCCTGAGCGCCTGCGGCGGCGGAGACCCGTTGAGCAGCTCCAACAACACCCAGGCAGCCTCGAGCGACAGCATCATCGTGGGCTCCGCCGATTTCCCGGAAAGCCAGCTCATCGCCAAGATCTACGCCGAGGCCCTGAAGAGCAAGGGCGTCCAGGTCACCGAAAAGCCCAGCATCGGCAGCCGCGAAGTCACCATCCCGGCCCTCAAGGACGGCTCCATCGACCTCATGCCCGAATACGGCGGCGCCCTCCTGCAGTACCTCGATCCAGCCACCAAGGCCGTTTCCTCTGAAGAGGTGGCCACGGAACTGGGCACCAAGGTCCCCGCCGGCCTGACAATGCTGACGGCCTCCGAAGCCGAGGACAAGGACGTCCTGGCGGTCAAGAAGGAGACCGCCGAGAAGTACAACCTCAAATCCATCAGCGATCTCCAGCCGGTGGCCCAAGGACCTGGTTCTGGGCGGCCCGCCGGAGTGGAAGACCCGCCTCAACGGTGTGGCCGGCCTCAAGTCCGTCTACGGCCTGGAATTCAAGGAATTCTCAGCGCTCGACGCCGGCGGTCCCCTGACGCTGAACGCCCTGCTGTCCGGCCAGGTACAGGTCGCCGACCTGTTCAGCACCGATCCGGCACTGTCCGCCAACAACCTGGTGGCCCTTGAGGACAGCAAGAACCTGTTCCTCTCCGAGAACATCGTCCCGGTGATCAACCAGAAGAAGTCGACGGACACCGTCAAGGACGTCCTCAACAAGGTCTCCGCTGCCCTGACCACCGAAGACCTGATCGACATGAACGGCCGGGTGGCCAAGTTCGAGGACATCGGCGAAATCGCCAAGGAATGGCTCAAGTCCAAGAACCTGGCCTAACCCCGTCTTCCAGCTTTAGGAGAACACAGAATGACTGCCGATTTCACTACCGGTGCCCGTCCGGTCAAGGCTGCCCGTGGCACTGTGCTGTCTGCCAAGTCCTGGCAGACGGAGGCGCCGTTGCGGATGTTGATGAACAATCTGGATCCGGAGGTTGCTGAGCGTCCTGATGATCTGGTGGTTTATGGGGGTACGGGCCGGGCGGTGCGGTCGTGGGCGGCGTTTGATGCGATCACCCGGACCCTGGAATCCATGGAGGCGGACGAGACGCTGCTGGTCCAGTCGGGCAAGCCGGTGGGGGTGTTCCGGACCAACGAGTGGGCCCCGCGGGTGTTGCTGGCGAACTCGAACCTGGTGGGTGATTGGGCGAACTGGCCCGAGTTCCGCCGGCTGGAGGCCGAGGGCCTGATGATGTATGGGCAGATGACTGCGGGGTCCTGGATTTATATCGGCACCCAGGGCATCCTGCAGGGGACCTTCGAGACGTTCGCCGCGATCGCCCGGAAGCTCACCGGGGACCAGGACGGCACCCTCGCCGGGACCCTGACCCTGACCGGCGGATGCGGGGGGATGGGCGGGGCGCAGCCGCTCGCGGTGACCCTGAACGGGGGCGCCTGCCTGATTGTGGACGTCGATGAGACCCGGCTGCGCCGCCGGGCGGGCAAACGCTACCTCGACGAGGTCGAAACAGACCTCGACACCGCGATCGCCAAGGTCCTGGCGGCCAAACAGGAGCGCCGCGGCTTCTCCGTGGGCTATGTGGGGAACGCCGCCGAGGTCTTCCCCGAGATCCTGCGCAGGCACATCGCGGGCGAGCTGAGCGTGGACATCGTCACGGACCAGACCAGTGCGCATGATCCGCTGTCCTACCTGCCCGAAGGCATCACCGTGGCCGAATGGCACACCGAGGCCGAGGCCGACCCGGAAGGGTTCACCAAGAAGGCCCAGGCCTCAATGGCCAGGCAGGTCCAGGCGATGGTGGAGTTCCAGGACGCCGGCGCCGAAGTCTTCGACTACGGCAACTCGATCCGGGACGAAGCCCGCACCGGCGGCTACGCCCGGGCGTTCGAGTTCCCCGGCTTCGTCCCGGCCTACATCAGGCCGCTGTTCTGCGAGGGGATGGGCCCGTTCCGCTGGGTCGCGCTCTCCGGGGACCCGGAGGACATCGCCGTGACCGATGCCGCGATCAAGGAACTCTTCCCGGAGAACAAGCACCTGCACCGCTGGATCGACGCCGCCGCCGAACGCGTCGAGTTCGAAGGCCTGCCCGCCCGGATCTGCTGGCTCGGCTACGGCGAACGGGCGAAAGCCGGGCTGCTGTTCAACCGGCTCGTCAAGGAAGGCAAGGTCAAAGCCCCCATCGTGATCGGCCGGGACCACCTGGACTCCGGCTCCGTGGCCTCCCCGTACCGGGAGACCGAGGCAATGGCCGACGGCTCCGACGCCATCGCCGACTGGCCGCTGCTGAACGCCCTGCTCAACACCGCCTCCGGGGCCACCTGGGTCTCCCTCCACCACGGCGGCGGCGTCGGCATCGGCCGCTCCATCCACGCCGGCCAGGTCTCCGTGGCCGACGGCACCGACCTCGCCGCCCAAAAACTCGAACGCCTCCTCACCAACGACCCCGGCATGGGCGTCATCCGCCACGCCGACGCCGGCTACCCCCGCGCCCACGACGTCGCCAAAGAACGCGGCGTCCGCATCCCCATGAACGAAACGGCCCCAGAAACAAACTAACCAGCCCATCGACTGCTCCGTAACCGCCGTTCTGAGCCACCAAAAAGGCACCTACGGAGCAACCGATGAGAACGAGCCCCCTAACCTCGCAAGTCCCCACCGGCTCCCAGGCCAGGGAACCCTGCTCGCGTGGCCCCAGAAAAGTAGGAAAGGATCATCCGGTGATTGAAATTGACGGCCGCGAGCTGGGCCTGGCGGACATCGCTGCGGTAGCTGCAGGGGGCATCCGGGTGACGCTGGCGCCGTCGGCCGTTGAACGGATGGCCGAATCCCAGCGGTCCGCACGGGCAACCGCCCGGGCACGGCCCGTTTATGGACGGTCTACCGGCGTCGGCGCCAACCGCTCCGTCACGCTGGATGCCACCGGCAAGGGAGTGGACACCCATGGACTGAATCTCCTCCGCAGCCATGCCGTGGACGCCGGGCGGAACCTTGACCGGGAAACCGTGCGGGCGATGCTAGTGATCAGGCTCTCCCAGCTGGCGGCAGGTGCCTCCGGAATCAATCCGGCCATCCCCCAAGCACTTGTGGAGATGCTGAACAGTGACGCCTTGCCGGAAGTGCGGGAATTCGGCGGGATCGGAACGGCCGATCTGCCGGCCTTGGCCGGGACCGCGCTGACCCTGTTGGGCGAGCGGCCAACCATGGACGGGAGCCGTATCACCGAAGCGCTCGAGGGCTGGGCCACGGAGGATGCCTTGCCGTTCATGAGCTCGAACGC
Organism: Arthrobacter pascens; assembly: GCF_030815585.1. Classification (NCBI taxonomy): domain Bacteria; kingdom Bacillati; phylum Actinomycetota; class Actinomycetes; order Micrococcales; family Micrococcaceae; genus Arthrobacter; species Arthrobacter pascens. The sequence goes on along the minus strand of NZ_JAUSWY010000001.1, from coordinate 216,833 downwards.
GCTCACCATCGCCCAGGCTGTTTTGGCCCACCAGAAGCTTGCCACCCTGCTGGAGAACCTCACGCTGGTGAGCGCATTGTCCTTCACCGCGATGTCAGGTAATTCGGAGGCGTTCAGCCCTGAGGTGGCGCGCGCGTCCGATGCGTCAGCCGTCGGGGAAATGGCCGGGACACTTCATGCACTGGTGACGGGGACGGACGAGGCTGCCCGCATCCAGGATCCGTTCTGCCTGCGCACGCTGCCGCAGGTCCTCGGGGCGGTGTCGGAGGAGCTTGCCGCGCTTGAATCCCTGTTGAAGCGGCTGGTGGTTGCAGGCCACGAGAACCCGCTGGTCTTCGGCACTGAGGCCGACGGGAGCAACGGGGTGGCCCACCACGGCCTCTTCCAGATGACCTCGCTTGCCCGGCGGGTGGATGCCCTGCACCTGGCCATGGGAACGGCCTGCGCCACCAACCTCCGCCGGATAAACCTGCTCTGCGATCCCGCGTTCACGGGCCTCAACCGGTTCTTGGCAGCCGACGATGCCGGCCAATCCGGCGTCATGATGCTCGAATACGTGGCGGCTGCCGCCGCGGCACTGGTGCGCGCCAACGCCCAGCCCGCCAGCCTGCAGACGGTGGTGCTGTCCCTGGGCGCCGAGGAGGACGCCAGCTTCGCCAGCCTGGCGACGTCGCGGCTGGAATCCACGGTCCGGGGGCTGGCGACCTTGACGGCCGTGGAACTGGCCTGTGGCGCGCGGGCACTTCGGATGCAGGGGCGGACACCGGACGAATTCAGCAATCCGGTGTTTAGCAGAGTCCTCAAGACCGCGTTCACGCTTCCGGCTGCTACACAGGACCGCGATCTTCGCCAGGATCTCGATGAGGCGCTGGAGCTGGTCCAGCTACCAGGACTGGGATACCAGGCACAGTAAGCCCTCCGGACAACAGGCGTTGCCGCCAAAGCCCATTACGGTGCCAGCCGGTAGCCCACTCCACGGACGGTCTCCACCCAGCGCGGAGCGCGCGACGTCTCGCCGAGGCGCTTGCGCAGGTTGCCCAGGTGGACCTCGACGGCGCGCTCCTCACCGGTGCTGACGTAGGAGCCTGTGTTGTACGGCTCATTTCTCAGCCTGCGGACCAGGTCTGCTTTGGTCTGGACCACCCGCCCGTTCTCCATCAGGACCAAGAGCAGGTCGAACTGCGTCCGGGTCAGCTCCACAGGCTCACCATTGATGGCAACACTGCGCGACCCCTCGTGCAGGGTCAGCCCCTTGTGCTCGAAGTCGCAGCGGACAATTGTGGCCTGCGGTTCAGGCAGCGGGCCGGCGGCTGTGACCGGCGCCGGGGCCGGGGCCGGGGCCGGGGCCGGCAAGGTTGAAGGCTGCTGCCCTGGCTGGTGCACGCTGCGGAGCCGCGGGCCAGGGGCGCTTTCGGCGGATCCGGCGTTGAGTGACCGTGGCCGCCGGAGCATCGCTGCGATCCGGGCCCGGAGTTCGCGTGGACGGAAGGGCTTGGTGAGGTAGTCGTCAGCGCCTGCCTCGAAACCCATGAGGGCATCTGCTTCCTCCACCCGGCCGGTGACGATGATGAGGTAGGCATCGCTAAAGGTACGGATCCGGCGCGATGCCTCAATGCCGTCGAAGCCCGGCAGGCCCACATCCATGGTGACAGTGACAGGGTTGTGTTCCCGCACCGCCTCGACGCCGTCAAGGCTGGAAGTGGTTGCATGCACGGCGAAACCGGACTGCTGCAGCACCTCCGTCAGAGATGTCCTGACGTCGTCGTCGTCCTCCACAACAACAGCAATGCCCCGCTCCACCATCCATGCCCCCATAGTCTGTCACCGCGTGCAGTGTGTTTGCGCCGGAGGATCAAGCTATTTCATGTCCTATTCGTTCATCTAAACCGAATGGAGGGTCGTGGAATACTTATTTCATCTCTGATGGCAGCATATTGAGCCTACAGACTCTTTCGAACCTTTTGCGTCAATTTTTCGTAGTTTGCGTAATTCTTGAGCCTTGGGCAATATTTCGTATTTCTTGAAGACAGCGTCGCCGCAAATTAGTCACATCAGACCTATTGCGTTGTGCGTCACATTTGGCTGATGATCAGGGTGTGCTCAATGGGGGCGCAAAAGCTCGCTGGGAGCAACACGTAAGGGCGTCCAATGGCTTCTTTTCGGTTTTCTGTTCTGCATCCCGCCCGTTCGAGGAAGCCGTTGGCCTTGCTGGCCGCCGCAGCTTTGGCAATGCTGGCATTTGTTCCACCCGCAGCGGCGGCGGACACCACTCCGATGGATCCCAACCCCGGACCGGCGGGGGATTTCGCCTGGAAGGGGTTCAACTGGGAGAAGCGTTTCTGGGGCGGGGCTCCGCAGTACAACAGGCTCTTCGACGCCGCCAACGTGGGCAATCCGGATGCGAACGGCTACGTCACCATGAAGCTCACCAACCCTACCGGCGAAGCCCCGGTGGGCGCGGAATTCCAGTCCACCCGGCAGGGGTTCGGCTACGGAACCTACAGCACCACAGTGGAGAAAGACCTCAGCCTGCTGCAGAAGGAAGTGGTCTGGGGCTGCCTCTTCACTTACGATCCGCTCGCCGAGCCCGGCTATAACGAGATCGACCTTTGCGAAGCATCAGCCTGGGGCGGAGGCGCGAGCTATGGCGAGTCCTGGCCCGTCACCCAGGGCCACGGATACTGGTTCGACGCCGGCCGGCCCCCCGGGGAGGGGAACAACACCATCGTTTTCGACGTAACGGCCAGCCCCGTCACCACCCACAGGATGGTGTGGGAGCCCGGCAGGCTGACCTTTGAAACCTACGCCGGGAAGGGTTACGTGGGAACACTGCTCAAGCGCACGGTGCTGGAGGGCTCCACCGTTCCGGTGCCGGCCAAGGAGCAAGTCCACTTCAACCTGTGGGTGGCCGGAGGAGGAGGCGGCGATCCCGCCCATGTGAAGCCCGAATCCGTGGTGATCCGCGATTTCTCCTTCACCCCGGCTTCCATTACGCCGCCTGCCTCGCCGGTGTCCGCCATCAAGCTGACAGCAACCACCACCACGGCAAAGGGAGTCAACACCACCACACTGAAATGGACCGGCGCAACAGGAGTCAGCGTCGCGCTCTGGATCAACGGGACAAAGAAGACAGTTCTCAACACAGGAAGTTTTGTCCATAAATTCAAGGGCGGGTCCACCACCGCCTACAAGGTCTGCGACGCTGGGGGATGTTCAAGCACCCTCAGCGTCGTGACCTAGCAGAGCCCCGCTACTTGCCGCCCCGGACCGGAACGATCCGCTTGATGGCAAGGCCCAGGGCCAAGAGTGCGAATGCTGCCAGGCCGATCCAGAACAGGTCGCCTGCCCCCGTCATGGCGAGCGTTCCAGAACCGGCACCGGCCGCGGCCGGGGCTGCTGGGTTGTCATACATAGTTGTTACCAGACTTACTTGTTGTTAAGGGCTGCATCTGCGTACGCCTTCGCGTGGACCGCCTGCAGGAACAGGTCGATCACGAGTTCGTACATGGTGGCGGCGGCAAGCATGTATTTCCATCCGCGCAGCCGCACAGTCACCACGCGTTCGATCACGAAGACACCGGTCACGGCAAGCCAGAAAGGCTGAATGTGCAGCCCCGCTCCCGTGCCCAGTGCAAACGCCACCGTGCCGAAATAGGCCAGCGTCACTAACACTCCCACCACGGAGAGCGCCTGCCTCCCCCAGTACGGGCGGGTGACCCGGGTCCAGCCATACTGGACGCAGTTCTCCATCGCTCCGCGCTTCCACCGGAGCCGCTGCGCCCACAGCTCCCGCCAGGTAGGCATGACTTCCGTGACCAGCGTGCAGTCGGCCGGGGACTTGATCCGGTAATGGAGCGTGAGCAGGGCGAACGAGAGCTCGTTGTCCTCGGTCAGGACCGAGGTGTCGTAGACGCCGCCGCGCCCGTTGCCGGGAGGCAGAGTCCCGTCCAGCCTGGCCGCGACGACGTCCCGGAGCGTCCGGGCCCTGAACAGCGCGGCCGTGCCGGTGACCACCAGGCATTTTCCCTTGAGCCGCTTCACATCCCGCGCGTACCGGGCGTATTCGTTCCGTTGTAGGTGGCCCACGAAGCCTCCGCCGTGCGCTCCGCGGAAGACGCCTCCCACCGCCCCGAGCCGTGAGTCCGCCTGCAGGTGCCCCACTGCCCGCTCGATGAAGTCAGGGGACAGTTGGGAGTCGGCATCCTGGATCAGGATCATGTCCTCAGGGGCGGCGCCCGGGAGGAGCGCGCTGAGGGCAAAGTTCAGCGCCCCGGCCTTTTTGTCCGTATTTCCCAGGGTGGCGATGACTTCCGCGCCCTCGGCCAAGGCAATCCGTTCGGTGGCGTCGGTGCAATTGTCGGCAACAACAATCACCCTGGCGGGCAAAAAGGTCTGGTCTTTGAGCGATTTCAGGGTTTGGCTGATGCCGGCGGCCTCGTTATGGGCCGGAATAAGAACCGTAATCACCCGGATGTTGCCCCATGCCGGAACCCAAATAAACTGGGAAAATAAAGACCGTCAGTCTGATTTATTGCATGACTCTGTGATGCACCGCGCATTTTTCCCATAATCCCCACCGGAAGTCTTCAAATTCCTATTGACTTTCGAGTATTCCAAGGTGAACGCAAACCATCAGCAGAGAAACAGAAACAAACGCTCAAGCTTTCGTCAAGAAGGATGCAGCGGTAATCCGCCTATGAGGCCCCGGCCGCCCTGAGGTAGACCTCGGCCAGGTGCCTCAGGTGCGGCACAAGGTCCGCCGGCGACTCAACCGTGAAATCCATGCCCAGCATGCCGATGTACGCGGCGACCGTTTCCAGGCTGTCGGCGCCGGTGACCAGCACAGACTCGGTATCTGAGATCGACTCAACCACCCCCACCGAATGGTTGATCCGGGCCAGCACAGCCTCAGCGGGCGCGGCGATGCGTAGGCGCGCGTGCACCTTCCAGCCGCTGGCGGCAATCGAACGCATGGCGAAAGCTGTGTAGTCACCGCCCGGCAGCGGAGACGGGGAGAACCGGCGGCGGGTGGGCATCCGCGGCTCTATCCAGTCGGCACGGAAGACCCCCCATTCGGCCGATGCCGGGTCACGTCCCACCAGGTACCAGCGCCGGTGCCAGCTCAGCAGGCGATAGGGCTCCACCAGCCTGGACGTTCCGCGGTCATCGAACCTGAACCATTCGACGTCGCGTATTGCCGCGGCAATGGCTGCGAGAACCGAGTGGTTGACCTCGGGGTCGGGGGCATCCGTTCCAGTGTTCTCGGGTGCCCGGTCCACGTTCGAGAGTGCCGTGACTGTTGGCCGCAGCCGCGACGGCAGCACCTGCTCAAGTTTCGCGAGGGCGCGGGCACTCGATTCGGCAATGCCGGCGATGCCCGTTGCCGAGCGCAGGCCGACAGCGACGGCGACGGCCTCCTCGTCGTCGAGGAGGAGCGGCGGGAGCTTGCCGCCGGCACCGAGCCGATAGCCGCCGGCAGCCCCGCGCGTGGCCTCCACCGGATAGCCGAGCTCCCGCAGGCGGTCGATATCCTTGCGCATGGTGCGCGTGGAGACGCCGAGGCGTGCGGAGAGGTCCGCGCCCGTCCAGCCGGGCCGGGACTGCAGCAGGGAAAGGAGCGCCAGGAGGCGTTCTGCAGTGGAGGACATCGAGTAAAATCCCTGCTTCCATTAGGAAGAAACGGTGCCTATATCCACCGTATCGTCGAAGACATGACGAACACCACAGCAACCAGCATCGACGTCCGCCCTTTCCGCCTCGAAGTGTCCCAGGCCGAACTTGACGACCTCATGGAGCGCCTCGCCCGGACGCGGCTGCCGCAGCCCGCGCCCGTTGACAACTGGGACGCGGGAACGCCCAACGCCTACCTCCGCGACGCACTGGACGCGTGGAGCACCCGCTTCGACTGGCGTGCCGAAGAGGCGCGCATCAACTCCGTGCCGCACTTTACAACCGAGATCGACGGGCAGGCGATCCACTTCATCCATGTACGCTCGCCGCACCCGGGCGCGACACCCCTGCTGCTGGCGCACACGTATCCGGGGTCATCTGTCGACTACCTGGACATGATCAGCGAACTAACAGACCCCGTGGCACACGGCGGCCGGGCGGAAGATTCGTTCGACGTGGTCATCCCCGACGCTCCCGGCTACGGCTTCTCCAACCCCGTCACCGAGGCCGGCTGGACCACTGCGCGCGTGGCCCGCGCGTACGATGCCCTCATGCGCGGGCTCGGTTATGCCGAGTATGGCATCCACGGATCGGACAACGGCGCCATGGTGGCCCGCGAGCTCGGCCTGCTGAACCCCGACGGGTTCCTCGGCCTGCACGTGCTGCAGCTCTTCTCGTTCCCGTCCGGCGACCCGAGCGAATTCGAGCGACTCGAACCACAGGACTACGCGGGCCTGGAGCACATGCAGTGGTTCCAGTCCGTGGGCGGCTACAACACGATGAACGCGAGCCGGCCTCAGACTGTTGCTGCGGGGCTCAGCGACTCGCCCGTGGGACTCCTCGCCTATAGCGAGTTGTTCAACTCCTTCGGCAACGGCACCTCGCTGGTTCCGCTCGAGAAGATCCTCACGGAGGTCACCGTGAACTGGTTCGCGAATGCCGCGGCGGGCATGAGCCGCAGCTACCTGGAAAACGCTCGCGCCGGGGCGGAGCCGCAGGTGAACGCTGCCCGCACCGGCGTCGCCGTCTTTAAGGACGACTTCCAAACCATTCGGGTCTTTGCCGAGCGCGACAACTCGAACATCGTGCACTGGAGCCGGTTCGACGAGGGCGGCCACTTCGCCGCCTTGGAGGTACCCTCCGTTGTCGCCGGCGACATTCGGGCGTTCTTCGCAGCGGTGCGCGCCGGCCGGTAGCGGCGGGCCCCACCGAAACACTGGTCCCTGTGCCTCGCTGTGCCTCGCCAAAATTGACCTGATCTTGAGGGAATGCTTCGCAAGCCCTGCAGTTGGCGGTCCACGCTGGAAATATCAGACCACCAGCTGCGGGGAAGCAGGAAGTCATGGGGAATGAACCAGCTCTGGATGCAGTAACCGCCGTCGGCGGCGTGATCACCGATCAGCACCCGCTCGACTTCCACGCCCTGGGGCTTGCCGGCTGCATTGACCGCCTCACGATGCCCCTCCGTCAGCAAGGGACCGCAGTCCGCTGGGATACTCCGCACTGGGGCATCGAGATTCCGGCGGACCGCGCGTCCCTCCTCTACCAGTCGGCCCGGGAAGCGTTAAGCAACGCCTTCAAATACTCGGACGCCTCCCAACTGACTGTCCAGCTCGCCGCCGTGGGTCACGGGATCCGGCTGGTGGTGTCCGACGACGGCACGGGCTTTGACAGCCGGATCGTGAACAGCGGCCGGCACCACGGGTACGGTCTCCGGCTGATGTCCGTGGCGGTCCACGAAGCCGGCGGCACCATTGACATCAGCTCCAGCCCCGGGCGGGGCACCACCGTGACCGTCACCCTGCCGCTGGACTAGCCATGTTGAGGCTGCCAGGCCCGCGCCGGATCCGGTTCACGAACCTGTGTATCAACGGGACAGCTTGTCCGCGTCCGGCTCCAGGTCGCCAATGTGGCCTGGAGCGTTGGCGGCCAGCACCCGCTGGACGAACGCGCAATATTCCTCCATGTAGTGGCGAAGGAATTTGGCGGTGGATTCGTCCCTGACGTCGCCGTCCGCTCCGAAAACGTCGGCTTTGAACTTGATGTAGGCCTCCGGTGCGTTGAGCTGGGGTGCATCCAGGAAGCTCAGGACGCTCCGCATGGACGACTGCATGACGGCGGTACCGATGCCACCGGGCGATGCGCCGATGATGCCGGTGGGCTTGCGCGAGAAGGAATTCGTACCCCACGGGCGGGAACCCCAATCGATGGCGTTCTTAAGGGCCCCGGGAATGGAACGGTTGTACTCCGGCGACACAAAGAGGATGCCGTCCGAGCCTTCGATCGCTTCCTTGAGGGCCCGCCCTTCCGGCGGAAAATCGGCGTCGTAGTCGTAGCTGTAAAGCGGCAGGTCCTTGATGCGGATCTCCGTGAACTCCAGGTCTTCCGGAGCCAGCTTGATCAGGGCCTTGGACAGGGTTCGGTTGATGGAGCCGCTTGCCAGGCTCCCGACGAAGTATCCGATCTTGTGCGTTGCCATAAGAATATTCCTTCCCAAACAGCCGGGCAGGACCGGCTGGCGTCGGTGCTTTGGTCGGTGTTGCACGTACTGGGTGTTGCCCGTACTGAAGGCACAATGCATCACCCAGTCCAGCACAGAACAAGGACCGCGGCCAGAGTACCCGGGACGTTGAGTCGCTGGGCGGGCCGTTGATTTTTGGGCTGAAGGCGGAAAAGATCGGGCGGGTGAGAATCAACGAGGAAACTGACTGTCCCGAGAAGGTTGGGGTGCCTATCGATAGCCGGCTTGCCCGCAAGCTGGTCGATAGGCAATTTCCGGAATGGGCCAGTCTGCCCATCCGGTCGGTCGAAACCGACGGTTGGGACAACCGGACCTTCCGGCTCGGCGAGCAGTTGACTGTCCGGTTGCCGAGTGGCCCGTGGTACGCCCTCCAGGTTGCCAAGGAACAACGGTGGCTCCCGAAGCTGGCGCCAAACCTGCCGTTGCCTATTCCCACGCCCGTTGCCGAAGGGATGCCCGGAGATGGGTATCCCTACCCATGGTCGATTTATCGCTGGCTCGATGGGCGCACCGCAGCTGAAGCCACAGTCACGGATATGTCCACGTTCGCGGCCAAGCTGGCCAGTTTTCTCAAGGCTTTGCGCGAAGTCGATCCGGCGGACGGTCCTGCGCCCGGAAGACACAATTGGTACAGAGGGGCAGCTCCCGCTGTCTACGCCGACGAGGCGCTCGCAGCGATAGCTGCCCTGGGTGGCGAAATTCCGGGCGACGCCGTCAAACGGGTCTGGGATCATGCAGTCAGGGCCCGGTGGGATGGTGATCCCGTCTGGTTCCACGGGGATGTCGCCGCCGGGAATCTGCTGACCCGTGACGGCGAGCTTTCAGCCGTCATCGACTTCGGGAGCTCCGGTGTCGGTGACCCGGCGTGTGACATCGTCATCGCCTGGACGCTCGTCGATTCGTCTGCCCGCCGTGCGTTCCGGGAAACGCTCGGCGTTGACCAGGCAACGTGGTCACGCGGACGCGGTTGGGCGCTCTGGAAGGCCTTGATCAATCTGGTGGGCGCGCTGGAAGGCAATCCCAGCGTGGCCGCCGGACCTCGTCGCGATATCCAGCGGCTCCTCAAGGACTTCGCTGACATGCCGTAGCATCCAAATCGAGCACTCGCCACAGTCGACGCTCCGCGCACATCGAGCGGAGCAAAGTCAGCCAGCAGCGTTAACAGTTGCAGTCCTTGACAGGCCGGAGATGCAGGGGCTGAATGATGAATAGAGCACGGTTCATGGCCCCAACGGCAGCACAGGAGCACCAGTCATGAGTGAGAAGTTAGCAGCGGCGCAGCGAATCCACAGTGAGGCCCCGGCCGAAGGGGATTTGGACGCCGATCCCACCGACCTTCGGATGCATTCGCAGGACCCTGCCGAAGGCATAGATACAGAAGGCGCGGATACAGAAGTCGCGGATGCCGGAGAGCTTGCACAGGACAAGTAGGCCAGCGGCCGTGTTCTTTTCCAGATGACCCCAATCAACGCGGGAAAGCTTCCGCCATCTGGACCATTGCTCCATCTTTGTGGATGGCCCTTGCGGATCCGTTCCGAAGGGCGCTAGGTTATTGCCGTATCAGAAACCGCTTTCTCACATTGCCGCGCCCATGCGGCCTGGGGTCCAGCCGCTGCCGGCAGACCGGGCGGTTCCCAGCGGAAATGGACACGATGACTGCAAACACCCGGATCAGGTGGATCGACGGCGCCCCGCCCCTGGAGCTCAGCGGCGGAACCACGTGGGGCATACCGTTTGCCCGCGGAACGGTCTCCGGCGCGGACAAATTGACGGTTCACGACGCCGGCGGCCTGGCAGTTGCCAGCCAGGCCTGGCCGCTGGCCACCTGGCCTGACGGCTCGCTGAAATGGGCAGGAATCGCCCTGCCCGCCACCGATGCACCGTCCCCGGAGTACCAGGTTAATTCCGACGGCGGCGCCTCGCCTGGCGGCGGAACGTCGCCCAAGGTGGTGGTGACGGAGACCGAAGACACCGTCACCGTAGCCACGGGCACGCTGGAGATGGTGATCGGCCGCAGCGGATCCGCCCTGTTCAGCACCCTCTCCCGGGGAGGCGTGACCGTGGCCCGTGACGGGAGGCTGGTCAGCCTGCTCCAGGACGGCCCGGCTGAGGGTCCGGGAAGCTTTGCCCGGGAGGCGTTCACCGGTGAGGTCACCGCCGTCGTGATTGAACAAAGCGGTCCCGTCCGGGCCGTGGTGCGGCTGGAAGGCACGCACCGGCCGGACTCCCCCGCGAGCGGAACGCGCAGCTGGCTGCCCTTTGTTGTCCGGTTCTACTTCTACGCCGGCGCGCGCAGCGTGCGCCTGGTCCACTCCTTCATCTGGGACGGCGACGCCGATCAGGACTTCCTGGCCGGGCTGGGCGTGCGTTTCACGGTTCCGCTGCGGAGCGGCCTCCACGACCGGCACATAAGGATCGCCGGCGCGGACGGTGGCTTCCTGGCCGAAGCGGTGCGCGGGCTGACCGGGCTGCGCCGGGACCCGGGGGAGGCCGTCCGCCGGGCCCAGATCGCCGGGAGCCCCACCCCGCCGCTGGCCGAATGGAACGAAGAGGTTTCCCGCAGGCTCCACCTCATTCCAGCCTGGAACGACTACACCCTCAGCCAGCTCAGCGCGGACGGCTTCGAATTGCGCAAGCGGACCGCCCCGGGCCATGCCTGGGTGGGCATTTCGGGCGGCACGAGGGCCGCCGGATTCTGCTCGCTGAGCGACACCCACGGCGGCCTGGGCGTGTGCGTCCGGGACTTCTGGCAGTCCCATCCCGGCCAGCTGGACATCCGCAATGCCGCCACGGACGAGGCCTCGCTGACCGCATGGCTGTACTCGCCGGAAGCACAGCCCATGGACCTGCGGTTTTACCACGACGGCCTGGGCCAGGACACCTTCGAGGACCAGCTCGAAGGCCTGGAAATCACGTACGAGGATTACGAACCCGGCTTCGGCAACCCAAACGGCATCGCCCGGACGCACGAACTGACCTTATTTGCCTACAGCTCCACCCCGGCCACCGAAACCCTGGCAGCGGACGCGAAGGCAGCTTCCACTCCTGCGCTGCTGCAGGCGACCCCGGAGTACCTCCACTCCGCACAGGTGTTCGGGGACTGGGCCCCGGTGGACCGCAGCACGCCGGCTCGCGCGGAACTCGAGGACAGGCTGGACTTCCTCTTCGACTTCTACGCCGGCCAGGTGGAGCAGCGCCGCTGGTACGGGTTCTGGAACTACGGCGACGTGATGCACACCTACGACGCCGACCGCCACGTCTGGCGCTATGACGTGGGCGGCTACGCGTGGGACAACTCCGAACTGTCCCCCGATCTGTGGCTCTGGTATTCGTACCTCCGGTCCGGCCGTGCCGATATCTTCCGCTTCGCCGAAGCCATGACGCGGCACACCGGCGAGGTGGACGTCTACCATTCAGGCCCCTGGCGCGGCCTGGGCTCCCGGCACAACGTGCAGCACTGGGGCTGCAGCGCCAAGCAGCTGCGCATCAGCACGCCCGCGTACCGCCGTTTCTACTACTACCTCACCGCGGACGAACGCACCGGGGATCTCCTCTCCGAACTTGTGGACAGCGACCAGAACTTCCTGGGCCTGGACCCGGTCCGCAAAGTGCGGCCGGACATCGCCACGTACCGGCCGGACCGGAACGCCCTGGGCGTCGGGCTGGGCACCGATTGGGGTTCCCTGGCCGCAACCTGGCTGACGGACTGGGAGCGTACGGGCAATCCCCGCTCCCGCGACCGGCTCCTCGGCACCATGGCGGACATCGGTGCGCTCAAGTACGGCTTCCTCACGGGCGAGGCCCTTTACAACCTGGACAAAGGACGGTTCGACGCCGGCAGGGAAGCCATTCGCGTGTCCCACCTCAGCGCCGTGTTCGGCCTGGTGGAGATCTGCAGCGAACTGGTGGATCTTGTCCCGGACAAGGACTTCGAGCGTGCGTGGCTGCAGTACTGCCGGCTTTTCCTTGCCACGGAGCAGGAACAGACCGAGGCTGTGGGCCAGCCCCTGGACGGCATCTACCTCACCCAGGCGCACAGCAGGCTCAGCGCCTATGCCGCGTCACGGCTCCGGGACCCCGGCCTGGCCGCTCGCGCCTGGGAAAGTTTCGCGGCGGGCGGGGAGCACCTTAACCACCATTCAGCCTTCACCCTGCGGACCATCGAACCGCCGCACGTGCTGCTTTCCGTCGACGAGGCACCAACCGTCTCCACCAACGATGCTTCGCAGTTCGGGCTCGCTGTGATCCAGAACCTGGCCCTCGTCGGCGAGCACCTCCCCCACTGAACCTCCCGCCGTCGTACTGTCCCTCCCGAAGCCCATCCTCTCTGGCAACCGGGCTCCCGACGGCGGTATGGTAAGCATACTGATGAATTTATGGTTTGCTCATCAGATTCGGTTCTAGTCGAAGGAGACGTTGTGAGCACGAAAGTGGAAAAACGGATTGTGGTCGACGTACCGGTAAGCACCGCCTACAACCAGTGGACCCAGTTCGAGGACTTTCCGCATTTCATGGGTGGCGTGGAGAGCGTGACGCAACTCAGTGATGAGCGCCTGAAATGGGTGGCTCACATTGCGGGGGTCCGCCGCGAATGGGAAGCGAAGATCCTGGAGCAGGTTCCGGACCGCAAGGTGGCGTGGACGTCCATCGAGGGTGCCACCAACGCCGGAGCCGTCGAATTCGAGGATGCCGGCGGCGGCAAGACGGCGCTGATGCTGACTCTTGAGTACCAGCCTGAGGGCGTGGTGGAGAAAGTTGGTGACATGCTCCACGTGGTGGCCCGCCAGGCAGAGTCCGATCTCAAAAAATTCAAGAAGTTCATCGAGCACGAGGGGTACGCGAGCGGGGCCTGGCGGGGAACTGTCCACGACGGCACCGCGGGCACAACAAGCACCGCGGGCACCGCGGGCACAATGGCGGCTGGAGCAAGTGCCGCCGGCACAACCGCGCCCGATGCAACCGCCGCCACACCTGCGGCCGGGGATACCGGCGTCGGCGAAGGTGGCGTTGGGGAAACCGGAGCAGTTGGGCCGGAGAACCGGTACGCGCACCCGTTCGACCAGACCAACGGCATGGTCGACGTCGAAGGCGAGTCCGATGAAACGGCCGACGGCGACATCCGGAGCGCCGCGGAACGCAAAAGACGACGAGAAACGGGGCAACGGCTTCATCCCCCCAATGGGAGGCAGCATGGGTCCTCGCTGACAGCCCTGACCGCCGTCGGACGCGTCATAACCTGCCCTGAGCCGCACAACCGGCCCTGGCCCGCACCGTTTTTGCGGGCCAGGGCCGTTCGTGTGTGTGCACCCTCTGAAATATTCCCCACGGAGCCCTGAAATATCCTGGCGGGGCCTGCTGTTGGCCCGGACATGACAACAACAATCGGAATCATCGGTGCAGGAAACATTGGAAGCCAGGTTGCCAGGAAGGCGGTGGGGCTCGGCTACGACGTGGTCATCAGCAACTCCCGGGGACCGGAAGCCCTCACGGAACTGGTCGCGGAACTGGGCCCCAAAGCCCGGGCGGCCACGGCGGCGGAAGCAGCGGCGGCGGGCGATTTCGCCGTCGTTGCTGTTCCACTCAAGAACTACCGGGACATCCCGGCGGAACCGCTGGCGGGCAAGGTCGTCATAGACACCAACAACTACTACTGGGAACGTGACGGACGCATCCCGGCCCTGGACAACGGCGAGGCCACCACCTCCGGGCTCCTTCAGGACCACCTCCCGGACTCCAAGGTAGCCAAGGGCTTCAACCACATCATGGCGTCCCAGATCACCACAGACGGCAGTCCCGTGGGCACCCCCAACCGTCGCGCCCTTGCCACTGCCAGCGACTATCCCGAGGCGGCTGAGCTGGTGACCCGGCTGTACGACGAGTTCGGCTTCGACACCGTCAACATCGGACTGCTGTCCGAAAGCTGGCGCGTTGAGCGGGACCGGCCGGCCTACGTCATCCGCCAGAACGAGGCAGAACTCAAGGAAAACCTCGCCCAGGCACCGCGGACCGTCTGAGCGCAAGCCTTTTGACCGGGCGTCCCGTGGCCGGAGCAGATCATATGCTCCGGCCACGGGCCTAACCCCTAACTCCGTGCAGGAACCAGGACCACTTCGAACCTGGTGTCCTCGGGGTGCATGAACTGTGCATTGACCGCAGCGAGCGTATCGCCGAACAGGGCGGCTGTTGCCGGAACGTTGAAATCCTTGCTGGTGATGACGTCTTCCAACTCACCGGACGAGAGATCGTCGGAGAGCTCGATGCGGCTGATCTGGTTCGAGAAGTTCTGCACAGCCCACAACTGGTCGTCCTGGACGACGATACCGTCAACATTTTCAACACTGACACCTTCAATCAGCGCACTCTCACCCGTCGCGGGGTTGACGGTATAGAGCTCGCCCTTGCCCGAATGGGCGACGATAAGAGTCCTGCTGTCGTTGGCGGACGCGATGCCGTTGAGGTTGAAAGCCCCAGTTATGTCCGCTGCCGGTCCACTCAGCGGCAGGGTCTCAACTGCACCCAGCTCACCCGTCGTTCCCACCGGGATGAAGTAGAGCTCTGGAGCTGCCGAGCTGGTGAACCAGGCGCCATTCCTGGTGAGCGTGACGTCGTTGATGAACGACGCTGGACTGGTGGTCAAGACAACGTCAGCAACCGGCTTTGCCGTCTCCGTGTTGTAGACGTAGGCGTGGCCGGGGCCGCCAGCCACAAACAGCAGGTCGTTGCGGACATCCGCTTTCATCCCGACGGCGTTCCTGGGTGCCGAAACAAAATCGGAAACGTCAATAAACAGTTCTGCATCGCCCTTGCGGATGTCTCCGCGGTAGATGTCGCCGAGTGCCAGGTCCCCGGCATAGAAGGTGTCTCCCTCTCCTGCAGCTATCCCTTCCGCGGAAGTGGCGCCGTCGAGCACGATGACACTCTCGCAGTTGGACAGTGTGGCGGTTGCCGGTGACGCGGGCAGGAGCAGTGCCATCAGAGCGATGAATCCTATGGCGGCACGGCGTTGTACTTTTCCTGAATTCTGGGTTGAGCGGCGCATGATGCTTCCTTGGTTGGAATGGTCCGCGCGGGGGTGACATGCGGCATCTCCGCACGATTATCCTGCCAGTCTAGGCACCTCCAACTGAGCTGGCCAGAGGCCGCCGAAAGTGCTTCCATCGTCACCTCAAACCCGGCAAAACCGCCGTCGGTCGTGGGGTCGGTGGCGGTCCGGCAACGGCCCTCTACCGCGGCGAACTCAGGCAACGGGCTGCTCCGCCACACCGTCCGCCGCCAGTAGTCCTGCCGGAGAAGCTCTTACAGCGTGGCCGGATCCGTATTGGCGCCACACAGGATCACGACGACGCGTTCCCCCGGCCCGGGCACATAGGCGCCCGAGTGCAGGGCAGCGAACGCCGCTGCGGCACCGTGTTCCACCACCAGGCGGTACTCGTCCCAGAGCCGCGAGCGCGCGGCGACGATATCGCCGTCGGACACCAGAACACTTTCGACGCCGGCGCGGACCGCCACTGCGAAGCCGATCTCACCGATGCGGCGGGCCCCCAGCGAGTCGGCGGCTATCCCGGAAACGTCTACGTCAACGGGCCGTCCCGCGGCGAGCGCGGCATGGAGCGTGGGTGCCGTTTCGGGCTCAACGGCAACCACCTTGGCGTGGCCTTCAATGGCAGCAGCGATCCCGGCCATGAGGCCTCCCCCACCCACCGCCACCAGCACGGTGTCCACACGGTCCAGCTGTTCCAGCAGCTCGGACCCCACGGTACCGGCGCCTGCCGCGATCTCGGGCTGGTCGTAGGCGTGGCAGTACACGGCGCCGGTTTCTGCGGCGTGCGCGATGGCTGCTTCGTAGGCCACGGCGTATTCGGCCCCGCCCTGCACCACGGTGGCGCCGATGGCTTCCAGCTTCCTGACCTTGACGGCCGGCGCGGACTCAGGGACGAAGACCGTGGCCGGGACACTCAGCTGGGCCGCAGCGTAGGCGTTGGCCAGGCCGGCATTCCCGCCGGAGGCCACCACCACGCCGACCTCCGGCCTGAGCTCACGGCGCTCCTTGCTCGCAAGAATGCGGTTGAGGGCGCCGCGGGCCTTGAACGTTCCCGTGTGCTGCATGAACTCGCACTTGAACCACACCGGCCCGGGGAACGGACCGGTGTCCGCTTCAAGGATGGGCGTGCGCCTCGTGAGGCCAGCGATCCTTGCGGCGGCTTGGTCCACGTCGGCGCGGGTGATCATGAGGGGCTCCTGGGGTGAGGCGGCGGGGCAGGGCTGACCCGCCGCCCTGACCTTCCAGCCTAGCGAACCCCGGCTGCGCCCGCGGGGACCTCCGGTGCCGCATCCGCCGTCGGAATTCCCGCCGTCGTGACTTCCGACGCCGGTGCCCCCTTGGGGCTTGATTCCTCTGCCCTGTCCTCCTGAGGGAGCTCTCCACGGAAAGCGCGGAGCATGGCTTCGCGGTCGAACTGGCCTTCCCATTTGGCCACCACAAACGTGGCCACGCAGTTACCAAGCAGGTTCACGGAGACGCGCATGGAGTCCATGAGCCGGTCGGCGCCGAGCAGCAGGGCTACGCCTGCGACCGGGAAGATACCGAGGGCTCCCGCGGTGGCGGAGAGGGCCAGGAACGCGGAGCCGGGAACGCCGGCCATTCCCTTGGACGTGAGCATCAGGATGCCCAGGGCCGCGAGCTGCTGGCCCAGGTCCAGGTTGTGGCCGAACGCCTGGGCCAGGAAGAGCAGGGAGATCGACAGGTACAAGGCGGCGCCGTCGAGGTTAAAGGAGTAGCCCGTGGGAACCACCAGGCCAGTAGTGGCCCGGGAGCAGCCGGCGTTGGTCAGTTTGGTCATGATGCGGGGCAGCACTGATTCGGTGGAAGCAGTGCCCAGCGCCAGGAGGAATTCCTCCCTGGAGTATTTGATGAACTGCCAGAGCGGCACCCGCGGATAGACCCATGCCACCACAAACAGCAGACCGATGAATACGATGGCGGCGCCGTAGCAGGCGGCGATCAGCAGCGCATAAGTGCTGAGGGAGCTCAGGCCGTACTGGCCGATAATGAACGCCATGGCACCGAAGGCGCCGATGGGCGCCACCCGCATGACCCAGGCCATGATCTTGAAAAACAGTTCCAGGACGGTCTCCAGCAGACTGATCACCGGCATGCAGCGTTCCCGGCCAACCACGACGATCGCTGCGCCGAAAAACACCGAGAAGCAGAGCACCTGGAGGAGGGAGTTGGAAGCGAAGGCGCCCACCACGCTGGTGGGGATGATGCCCAGCAGGAACTGGCCGGCGTCCTTGGGTGGCGCCGTCCCGGTCTTGGCGTTGACGGCGTCCTGGGACAGGGTTGACGGGTCGATGTTCAGCCCGGCCCCGGGCTGGACGATGTTGCCCACGATAAGGCCAAACACCAGCGCGAAAAGCGTTGCGCCGGTGAAGTACAGCAGCGCCTTGACGCCTACCCGGCCCACAGCCTTGACGTCACCCACGGCGGAGATCCCCGTGACGATCACCAGGAAAATGAGCGGCGCGATGATCATTTTGATGAGCTGGATAAAGCCGTCACCCAGCGGTCTCAGGCCGGAACCGATGTCCGGCCAGAAGTGGCCGATCCCGATCCCCAGGCACACGGCGACGAGGATCTGGAAGAATAGGGACCTGTAGAACGGTTTCTTCGTCTGGTTCTGGACAGCGGGCGCTAAGGCGGAGGGGAGTTTCATGGGCTGCCTATCAACGTGGGAACGGCAGAAGGCCGTTGGGGTCACAGGCAAGGCTAGAAGTCCAGTGTTTCGCGGAGGATAAATCCGTAGTACGGAAATGTTTAACCGCAAAATGGAAAAGTCTGAGCTCAACGGATGTGACCTCCGCCGCATGGCGGGACGATCCCACAGTGCCGGCCGTTAAACCAGCGGCGGAAGGAGGCCATTTGCTTATTGTTCTGACGGGAATCGACGGCTCGGGGAAATCCACGGCCGCCAGCGCTCTGGTCTCCGATGCCCTGGCAGAAGGCCAGGATGCCCTGCTGCTCAGCAACCATGCCGGCCGGCGGAGCATGTCCGTACTGGCGGCGAGGCTTGGGGTGCAATGGCCGCCGCGCCTCGCCGATGCCATTGAGACCACGTTCCGCGTGGTGAATGTGCTGATTTCCCATGCTCGGGCCAGCCGCTTCGACGGCCTGGTGGTGATGGACCGCCACCTCTTTTGCCAGCTCGCGCTGCGCGAAGTCAGAGGCTTACCGCGTGGCCACCTGCTCCCTTGGCTCATTTCTGCTCTGCCCGCACCCGATGCAGTGATTCATCTCGACGTCGAGCCAGAACTCGCGCACCAGCGGATTGTGGCCCGCGGTACCGATGCAGAAACGTTGGCGGACCTGGTTGCCCTGCGGGATGCCTACCGCTCTATGCCCGAGTATCCAGACTTCGTGGAGCTCGACGCAGACTGTCCGCCGGCCGAGGTGGTGGCCCGGCTCGCCCGAATCGTTAGTGCCAACGCTGCGATCAGGCAGTCGGCAGTCTGATCAAGCCGCCGGCCCGAGGCACCAACCGACACCCTGTCCACGGCTCGCCGCAGGGCGGCGGACATGGCGGGACAACCACAACCGTTCCGTGAGGAACCCTCAGATAAGCGCGTGCATCCCCCTGCTCCTGGGCCGGCCGAATGACGCGGTACCCAGGAACTCAATGGCGACGAAGGGCTCGTCTCCCACCACCCACTCGTCGTGGCCGGGAGGAAGCGCATAGGTGTCGTTGGCATGAATCGTGGAGCGCACGCCGTCGGACGTTTCAATCTCCAGCGAGCCGGAGACGCAGAATCCAAGGTGGTTGTGCTCGCAGAACTCGGTCATTTCAGTGGGCTTGGCGGACTCGGACCAGCGCCAGCCTGGTTCCAGAATCAGCCGTGCCACTGAATAGTCGTCAACGGTGACCAGGTCAAACTCGGCCTTGTCCGGGCACCGCTTCTTGTCGGGAATATCAAAGGACTTAACTGCCAAAGCTCTGATGAAATTTGCGGTCATGTGGGACGCTGCCTGGGAATTATGGTGCGGGATGCCTAGGGGTGAGACCAAGCGATGGGAACGGGTCACCGACGACGCTGAGGTGCGGTGGCCCGAAATGTGGTGGCGCCGTGGACCCGTCACCACGCATTGAACAGATTATGCAGTATCTCTAACCGTATCCCTCAGGCCGCTGAAGTCAATGGGCCAGCCGTCATCAACCCGCCGGGCGCCTTAGCTTGTACGTCAGCAGCACAATGCCGGAAGGGAAGGGCCGGCATTCGATCAGTTCAGGCCTCCTCAAGCTGCTGATCCTGCCAAAGAACGGCACGCCGGCTCCGAGGACAACCGGAACAATCGAGACAGTTAATTCATTCAGCAGGTCCAACTCGATAAATTCTGTGACGAGCCGGCCACCACCGTAGACGCAGATGTCCCGATCCTCAGGGACGGATGACCTGATCCGGGCGACCAAGTCCCGGAGGTCTCCTGAAAACAGCTGCGTGTTGCCTTTGGTGGCCAGGGTCCCATCATGGGTGACAACGTAGGTGGGAACCGCGGAGCCGGTGCCACCCATTCCGGCGACCTCACGGTAGGTGTTGGCCCCCATGACGTAGGCTCCGGTCCTGCGCATGGTCGCCTCAAAGCCGTAGTCCTCATCCTTGGCCATGGCGTCGTTCAGCCAGGACAAGTCACCGTTCTCCGACTGAATATATCCATCGAGGCTGGCGGCCATCCCGCCAAATACGACGCCCATGAACGCAGACGCTATCCATGCACCGCTGTGGCGTCAATCACCAAGGAAGTCGCGGCCCGGCACACGCCCACAAAGATCAGTTCTGCTAAGCTTTACTGTTCATTTTTCATCGCTTTTTCTTATGTGAGCAGAGTTCCATACTGGGAGGTATCACGACGGCGTGAGGTTCAGATCATGCCGTTCTCTTCGTTCAGCAGCCCTCAAAGAGAAAAGCGACACATACATGACTGACCTGGTCGAAACCCTCATCCCAACACGCACCGAAACTTCCTCCGTCAGCGCGCTCGCGCCGCTACCGATCCCTGAGGTTGACTGCAGCGGCGGGGATGACTGTTTCTACTGCGGCTGCCCTGAGACTGACTGAGATGCATAGCTTCAAAGCCCAGGAACGGAGAACCTCTTCATGAGCAGGACTGACCTCAAAGACGTCCCTGCGGCGACGGAAGCGGCAACGACACCCGCGGTCCGGCCTGCCATGCAACCTTGGAACGTCCGCGACTTCCACCCGGACGATCTCGACCAGCTCATCGGAGTCTGGCAGGATTCCAGGATCGACGGGGTGCACCCCGTTTACAGCCTGGCTGAGATCATCGACGCCTGCTCCAACGGAGTGGCTGTGGTAGCCGTTACGGAGGGAAGGGTCGTCGGGGCTGCGGCCTGCAAAATTCAGGATGACCGCGCCTGGATGGTCATGCTCGCACAGGCCCGCGAATGGCGGGAACAGGGACTGGGCAGCGCACTCCTCGCCGGCATCGAGGGCAGGCTCACCAGCCAGCGGGTCCGAAGGATTTCGGCGCTCCTCCCTGCCTCCGAGACCAGGATCCATGCATTCAGGAACAGCGAATACAGGGTAGAGGAAGACCTGCACTACTTTGAAAGGACCATTCCGCTTCAGCCTCAGGAGATCGGACCCCTAAGCCAACTGGGTGGCCGACTCCTCCCCCACGGACTCTGGAATGCCCTCGCCGGCATGCAACGCGAAAAGACCCTCATCGAACAGCGCCTGATCCTGCCGCTGGCACGAACAGAGCTGGCCAAGTCCCTGGGCGTCACCCCGCCGCGTTCCGTGGTCCTCTTCGGTCCCCCCGGTACCGGAAAAACCACCTTCGCAAAGGTCGTCGCCTCGCGCCTCGACTGGCCCTTCGTGGAGGTGTTCCCCTCACGGCTTGCCTCCGATCCGCAGGGGCTTGCCGGGGCCCTGCGCCAGGTGTTCCTGGACATCGGCCGGCTCGAACATGCGGTGGTGTTCATCGATGAAGTCGAAGAGATAGCCGCAGCCCGCACAGGCGAAGCATCATCACTGCAGGGAGTCACCAACGAGCTCCTGAAAATCATCCCCGCCTTTCGGGAGAAGGAAGGCAGGATACTGATCTGCGCCACAAACTTCATCCGCTCGCTGGATAAGGCCTTTCTCCGCCACGGCCGCTTCGATTACGTGATCCCCATCGGCCCTCCCGACCATACTGCCCGGTCAGCCATCTGGAACCGCTACATCCCACCTGCCATCTCCCCGCAAATTGACTTGCTCGCCCTGGCTGAAGCCAGCGAACGGTTCTCCCCTGCCGACATTGAATTCGCCGCCCGAAAGGCGTCCCAACAAGCCTTGGAACACGCCGTGCAGGCCACCGGGGCCGATCCGGAAGAACCGGCACTCACGACGGCGGCCTACCTTCAGGCGATCGACGGGACCCGTGCGACGGTTACTGAAGCGGTGGTCAAGGACTTCTACGAAGACATCGACAGGATAGCGAGGATCTAGCGATCGAGGCCCGTTCAGGCCAGCGGAGTGCCGGTCAGATAGGTTGTTACGGCACCGGCATTTCCCCGACCCGAGCGAGGCAACATGTACCCGTTGACCGAACCCTTCGACCACGGCCTGCTCAATGTGGGCGACGGCAATCACGTGTACTGGGAGGTTTGCGGCAATCCTTTTGGCAAACCGGCAGTCGTCCTGCACGGCGGTCCGGGCTCCGGCTGCGCTCCGGGTTGGAGGCAATTTTTCGACCCGTCGGTTTACAGGGTGGTCCTGTTCGACCAGCGCGGCTGCGGCCGCAGCACACCGCATGCCGGCGACTACGGCGTCGAACTGCGCACGAACACAACCCACCATTTGATCCGCGACATCGAGCAACTGCGCCAGCACCTTGGCATCGACCGGTGGTTGGTACTCGGGGGTTCATGGGGCGCGACGCTCGGACTTGCCTATGCCGAGGCCTATCCCGGCCATGTGACTGAGTTGGTGCTGTTCAGCGTCACCAACACCACTCGGCGGGAGGTGGAGTGGGTCACGCATGACATGGGTCGGATGTTCCCTGCGGAGTGGGCCCGGTTCCGGGACGCAGTACCGGCCGGCGTGCGCGGCGGCAGTCTCGTGGAGGCCTACAGCCGCCTGCTGGAGGATCCGGATGCCGAGGTCCGGGAGAAGGCGGCGAAACACTGGTGCCTCTGGGAGGATTCGCATGTCGCGATCCACCCTGGCCACCGGCCGGACCCGCGGTACGACGATCCCCGGTTCCGAATGGTGTTCGCCCGGCTGGTGACGCACTACTGGCGGCACGCGGCCTGGCTTGACGACGGCATCCTGCTGCGGGAGGCAGGCAAGCTTGCCGGTATTCCCGGTGTCCTTGTGCATGGCTCGCTGCCCTCAGCATTGACCGCTGAGCCTCGGAGGATTCCAATAGAAGGGCCCCAATCACCCACTGGCGGGAGCGATGATGGCTATCCAAGTCACCTTTGATACGGCGGACCCCCATGCCCAGGCCGAATTCTGGGCGGCAGCACTCGGCTATGAAGTCGAGGACCATTCGGCTTTGGTTGATGACCTGGTTGCTCAGCAGCGAATGCCGGAAACTGACCGGATCGTTGTCAACGGAAAATCCGCGTTCCGTGAAGTCGCTGCCTGCCGGGATCCGGCGGGAGAGCAGCCGCGCTTCTACTTTCAGAAAGTTCCTGAAGCGAAGACCGCGAAAAACCGCGTGCACATAGACATCCCCGTTTCCGATGATCAGAAGCTCGCCGAGGTGCAGCGGCTCACCGGCCTGGGCGCCAGGCTGCTGTGGGAGACGGCAGACCGCGGGGCCCGGACCTACACGATGCAGGACCCGGAAGGCAACGAGTTCTGCCTGCACTGATCAGCAACGGCGGGCGGTTCACTGAGTCAACGGCTGCCAAGAAGAAGATCACGACGACGGTTCGTTGAATCGGTCAGTGGCGTGAGCCGGCCGGCATGCCAACCAATTGGGCAGGCGACCCCTCTGCCGGGGTCATTTCTTTCTACAATCTAAGTATCGGCAACCGCGGCAACCTGCCGCGTCCGCCGTACCATGAGGAGGACCGCAATGGGTTTGGGTGACAGGATCCACAACGCCGCGGATAGGCTTCACGGCAAAGGAAAGAAACCCGCCGGCGAGGCCGGCGGCAACTACCGGATGAGGGCCGAAGGCAAGGGCCACGGGCTTAGAGCCGACTTCAAGCAAGCAGGCGAAAAGATCAGGCACGCCTTCAAACGGCACTGACTAGCGAGTGGATCGAATGGGTGGTTCCGGAAGGGGCCGCCCATTCTTTGTTCCTCTCTCCGGCGGGAGGCAAGCCCTGCCGCCAATGCCGTCGCCGCGCTCGAGCCCTGGCCGTCGCCATACCGCAGTCCGGCCGCAAAATGGTTGACGTTCATACACGCCTGGCTCTACACTTTTCATAAAGCAGAATTCAAATTCCACTAAGCGGAAATGCAATGGAATCAGATCCCAGCCTTCGGAAGGACCCACCATGACGTACACAGTGAACTGCTCCATCCTGCTGACGGAGCTGCCCCTGCTCGAGCGTCCCGCGGCCGCGAAGGCTGCCGGCTTCGACGCCGTCGAATTCTGGTGGCCGTTCGACACCTCCGTCCCTACGGAAGCTGAGATAACCAGGTTTGAGAACGCCATCACCGACGCCGGCGTCCAGCTCACGGGCCTGAACTTCAACGCGGGCAACATGCCGGGCGGGGACCGCGGCCTGGTCTCCTGGCCCGCACGGTCCGCCGAATTCCTGGACAACATCGACGTCGTCGCCGGCATCGGCGAGCGTCTCGGTTGCAAGGCCTTCAACGCCCTCTATGGCAACCGGATTGACGGCGAGCTGGAGGAGAGGCAGGACGCCGTCGGTGCCGAAAACCTCGCGACGGCGGCTGCCGGCGTCGCGCGCATCGGCGGCACTGTCCTCCTCGAGCCTGTCAGCGGCGCCCCCCAGTACCCGCTCCTTACGGCGGCAGATGCCCTCAAGGTCATTGCAAGGGTCAAGGAAGACGCCGGAACGGAAAACATCAAGCTCCTCGCTGACTTCTACCACCTGGCCGTCAACGGGGACGACGTTTCCACCGTCATCGAGAACCACGCCAAGGACTTCGGCCACATCCAGATCGCCGACAAGCCCGGCCGCGGGGCTCCCGGAACCGGCGAGCTTCCCCTCGGCGAATGGATCGCCCGCAGCCGCGAGCTCGGCTACGAGGGTTACATCGGCCTCGAATACAAAGAGCCTCAGGAATCCGCCTTCAGCTGGGCCATCCGGCACCGCGCAGCCCGCTAAGCGCGTCTCCGCCCAAATAGCCCACTTGGGCTAAAAAGACTTCAGAAAGAGAACCCATCATGAGCAACGTTGCAGTCATCGGACTCGGAATCATGGGCCTGCCCATGGCCATCAACCTGGTCAGGGCCAGCCACAGCGTTACCGGCTTCAACCGCAGCCGGGACAGGATCGACAAGCTGGTCTCTGAGGGCGGCATTGGTGCCACGAGCATCGCGGACGCAGTGAAGGATGCCGACGTCGTTATCACCATGGTGCCGGACTCCCCCGACGTCGAGGGCGTCGTCGGTGGACAGGACGGCGTCTTCGCCAACGCGAAGCAGGGCACCCTGTGGATCGACGCCAGCAGCATCCGTCCGGACGTAGCCACGCGCCTCGCGGCCGACGCCAAGGCAGCAGGCCTCCGCGCCCTCGACGCCCCGGTTTCCGGCGGCGAGCAGGGCGCCATCGACGCCGCCCTCTCGATCATGGTGGGCGGCGAAAAGGAAGACTTCGACGCCGCAGCCGAGGTCCTCAACGCGGTCGGCAAAACCATCGTGCATGTAGGTCCCTCCGGCTCGGGCCAGACCGTCAAGGCAGCCAACCAGCTGATCGTCGCGGTCAATATCGAAGTCCTCGCCGAAGCCATCGCCTTCCTTGAGGCCTACGGCGTGGACACGGACGCAGCCCTCAAGGTCCTCGGCGGCGGCCTGGCCGGCTCCAAGGTCCTGGACCAGAAGGGCCAGAAGATGCTGGACCGCAACTTCGATCCCGGCTTCCGCCTTGCCCTGCACCACAAGGACCTCGGCATCGTCACCTCGGCTGCCCGTGAAGCCAACGTCGCCGTCCCCCTAGGCGCCGTCGTCGCCCAGCTCTTCGCCGCTACCGTTAACCAGGGCGACGGCGGACTCGACCACTCCGGGCTCTTCCGGCAGGTCCTGAAACTCAGCGGCCGCGAGTAGGAGCAGCCCCGAAACGGGGCACTTCGACACGGACTCGCCGGCCGCCGTCGTAATTTACGACGCCGACACCCCCAAAGCGCCCCGCGACGGCTCGCAGGGCTACTTCAGCGCACCCAAAATCAGACGTCCCCCAGAGACATTCAATTCCCCACAGACATTCAAGGAGCACACCATGAGCAAGATGCGTACCGTTGATGCAGCGGTTGCCATCCTGGAGAAGGAAGGAGCCATCGAGGCGTTCGGCCTGCCAGGTGCGGCCATCAACCCCTTCTACTCGGCCATGCGGGCCCACGGCGGCATCCGCCACACCCTGGCCCGGCACGTTGAAGGCGCCAGCCACATGGCCGACGGCTACAGCCGCGCCAAGGACGGCAACATCGGCATCTGCATCGGCACGTCCGGCCCTGCCGGTACCGACATGATCACGGGGCTTTATGCGGCCTGGGCCGATTCCATCCCGATGCTTTGCATCACCGGCCAGGCGCCCGTAGCCAAGCTGCACAAGGAAGACTTCCAGGCGGTGGACATCGGGTCCATCGCCAAGCCGGTCACCAAGATGGCCATGACCGTCCTGGAGCCCGGCCAGGTTCCGGGCGCCTTCCAGAAGGCGTTCCAGCTGATGCGCTCCGGCCGTCCCGGCCCCGTGCTGCTGGACCTACCCATCGACGTGCAGCTGGCGGAGATCGAATTCGACATCGACACCTACGAGCCGCTGCCCGTGGAGAAGCCCAGGGCCAGCCGCAAGCAGCTGGAAAAGGCCCTCGACATGCTCACTGCGGCCAAGCACCCGCTGATCATTGCAGGCGGCGGCATCATCAACGCCGGCGCCTGCGCACAGCTGGTGGAACTGGCCGAGATCCTGAACGTTCCAGTCATCCCCACCCTCATGGGCTGGGGCGCCATCGCCGACGACCACCCGCTGATGGCTGGCATGGTGGGCTTACAGACCTCGCATCGCTACGGCAACGAGAACTACCTGCGCAGCGACTTCGTGATCGGCATCGGCAACCGCTGGGCCAACCGCCACACCGGCGGCCTGGACACCTACACCGCGGGCCGCAAGTTCGTGCACATCGACATCGAGCCCACACAGATCGGCCGCGTGTTCTCACCGGACCTGGGCATCACGTCCGACGCCGGTGCGGCGCTGGCCGGGCTCATTGAACTGGCCCGCGAGCGCGGGGCAGCGGAGTCCCTGCCGGACTACTCCGGCTGGGTTGCCGAATGCGCGGAGCGCAAAGCTTCCTTGCACCGCAAGACGCACTTCGACAATGTCCCCATCAAGCCGCAGCGTGTGTACGAAGAGATGAACCGCGCCTTCGGCCGGGATACCACCTACGTCTCTACCATCGGCTTGTCCCAGATCGCCGGCGCCCAGATGCTGCACGTCTTCGGCCCGCGCAAGTGGATCAACGCCGGCCAAGCCGGCCCCCTGGGCTGGACCGCACCGGCAGCCCTCGGCGTCGTCCGCGGCAGGCCGGACGAGACCGTTGTGGCGCTGTCCGGTGACTACGACTTCCAGTTCATGATCGAGGAATTGGCTGTGGGTGCACAGTTCAACCTGCCGTACATCCACGTGGTGGTGAACAACTCCTACCTGGGCCTGATCCGCCAGTCACAGCGCGGTTTCAGCATGGAACAGAACGTGTCCCTGGCATTCGACAACATCAACTCCACCGGGCTTTCCGCGAACGCTGCGGGATACGGCGTGGACCACCTCAAGGTGGCCGAGGGCCTGGGCTGCAAGGCCATCCGGGTGGAGGACCCCAACGACCTGGGCGCCGCGTTCGACAAGGCCAAGGCGCTCATGGGCGAGTTCCAGGTGCCAGTGGTGGTCGAAGTGATCCTGGAGAAGATCACCAACATCTCCATGGGCGTGGAAATCAACGCCATCAACGAATTCGAAGAGCTGGCAGAGACCCGCGATGACGCCCCCACCGCCATCCTGGCCCTGCAGGCCTAGGAGCACGCGTGGTCACAGCGGCGGAGACGCCGGATTCCAGCACGTTTAGGCTTTGATTGGGCTCGAAAGCAATATAGACACATGCATCGCGCAGGCTGGACAGCTTCTGACACAGCTGGGAACGCAGATGGGAGTCCGTGTCAGCCAACAGGCTGACACCGACTGCCGACACGAAGGAGAACCTCCATGTCTGAAGAACGCTTTGACCTCGTCATCCGGGGCCGGCGCATCCTCACCACGGCCGGCATCGCGGCCCGGGAAGTGGGCGTCCGCGGCGGCAGGATCGTGGCCATCGAACCCCTCGGCAACGGCCTTTCGGGTGCGGAAGTCGTAGAGCTCGGCGACGACGAGACCCTCGTTCCCGGCCTGGTGGACACCCATGTCCACGTCAACGAGCCGGGCCGCACCGAGTGGGAGGGCTTCGCCTCCGCGACCCGGGCGGCCGGTGCCGGCGGCGTGACCACCATTATCGATATGCCGCTGAACAGCATTCCGCCCACCACCACTGTGGAGAACCTCAAGCTCAAGCGCGAGGCCGCCCAGGACCAGGCGTTCGTGGACGTGGGGTTCTGGGGCGGCGCCGTGCCCGGCAACAAGCACGACCTGCGGCCCCTGCATGACGAAGGCGTGTTCGGCTTCAAGTGCTTCCTGCTGCACTCGGGCGTGGACGAGTTCCCGCATCTGGACGCCGACGAGATGGAGGAGGACATGGCAGAGCTCAAGTCCTTCGATTCACTCATGATCGTCCATGCCGAGGACTCGCACGCGATCGACCACGCCCCGCACCCCGGCGGGGACGAGTACGCCACATTCCTGGCCTCCCGGCCCCGCGGTGCCGAGAACAAGGCCATCGCCGAGGTCATCGAACGGGCCCGCTGGACCGGTGCGCGGGCACACATACTGCACCTCTCGTCGTCGGACGCGCTGCCCATGATCGCCACTGCAAAGCGCGACGGCGTCCACCTCACCGTGGAGACCTGCCCGCACTACCTGACGCTCACGGCCGAGGAAATCCCCAACGGCGCCACCGCCTACAAGTGCTGCCCGCCAATCCGCGAAGCCTCCAACCGCGAGCTGCTCTGGAAAGGCCTGCAGGACGGCACCATCGACTGCATCGTCTCGGACCACTCCCCCTCCACCCTGGACCTCAAGGACCTGGAGAACGGCGACTTTGCCGTGGCGTGGGGCGGCGTGTCCTCCCTCCAGCTGGGGCTGTCCCTGATCTGGACCGAAGCCCGGCACCGCGGCATCCCGCTGGAACAGGTGGTGGGCTGGATGGCAGAGAAGCCCGCTGCCCTCGCACGCCTGCACAACAAAGGCCAGCTGGCGTTGGGCTACGATGCCGACTTCTCCGTCTTTGCCCCGGACGAGGCCTTTGTGGTGGACGTGTCGAAGCTCAAGCACAAGAACCCCATCACCCCGTACGACGGCAAGGCGCTCTCCGGCGTCGTCCGCAGGACTTACCTGCGCGGCAACGTGGTGGACGGCCAGACACCCGGCGGCAAACTGATCCGCCGCGGCGGGGTCTGAGGGGCCCATCGGCGTCGAGTGCCACCGTTCGCGGCCCGGCGGAATACAGCGTATGACGCCGGAGTTGTCCCTAGAGCGGGCAGCCGCTTCACTTGATCTTTTAGTTTGACCTGTTTGCCTGATCCACCCAGAGTCTCCCGAAGGAATTTGCCATGAGCCCCCAACTGACCACCAAACTTCAGCCCGGAACCCATGCCCCTGATTTCACCCTGCAGGACGCCCGAGGAAAGAAGACCTCCCTGGCCGATTACCGCGGCAAGAACGTCATTGTGTACTTCTACCCGGAGGCCGCCACCCCTGGCTGCACCACGGAGGCCTGCGACTTCCGCGACAACCTTGCCTCGCTGCAGGGCTCCGGCTACGAGGTCCTGGGGGTCTCCCCCGACGCCCCGGAAAAGCTGGCCAACTTCACGGGCGACTTTGCGCTCACGTTCCCTCTGCTCGCTGACGAGGACCACTCCGTGGCGCTGGCCTACGGCGCATGGGGCGAGAAGCTGGTCAACGGTGAGATCACCGAGGGAATCGTCCGCTCCACCGTGGTGCTGGACCCCGAAGGCAAGGTCACACTGGCCCAATACCAGGTCAAGGCCCAGGGCCACGTGGCGGCACTCAAGGAAGCACTGGGCGTCTGAGAGTCCCGCTCCTCCCACCCCCGGCGCCCCGATCAGGCCGGGCCTGGCCTTTCCCGACATATATGGGAACTTGCCCGGGCAATCCCGTACGGTTGGTGGTGAGATAATCAGGCTGGCGGTGGGGTGGCTTCCCTGGGCTGGGCGTTTGAGGAGACGTAGTTCGGAAAATCCGGACGTATTCGCGTCATGTTCCGTTCGTCCGGCGGTTCTCGTAGGTACCAGCTAGCCTCGCCGACGAAATGGTTCTCCTCATGCCTTCAATTGACCTTCGCGACTACCCGCATGGCAACGCCCTCCACAGCCAGTCAATGAACTGGATCTACGCCAACGGACTGGACCCCTTCGCAATCCCTCAAGGGGAGGTAGCTATTGTCGGGAACCACCTCACGGTACGAGTGACCGATGGCGTTTGGCGCACCATCCAAATGCGGACACCGCCGGAAGAGTACGGGCTCACACCCAAAGCCTGAGCCGGGCCCACGTGGTCAGGGCCCCGCTCCTTCTTCCTGGAGCCTGCATTCCACAATGAGCAAGTCAATAACGGCCATGCGTTTGGTGTCCGTTGTGGGTGCCGGGCGGCGGTGACAGGATAGCGGCATGGCGATCGAGATCCGGCCCGCAACGCTGTTCTTGGACGTGAAGGCGGTGGTTGGCCCCATGCGGCCCGATGCCAACGTGTGCTGGTGCCTGAGCTACCGTATCCCTTCCAAGCAAAACCTGGAGTTGCGCGGGACCGCCCGCGGAGACTTGGTGAAGCAACTGGTGGGGCAGGATCCGCCGCCCGGGGTCCTTGCTTACGACGGCGACGAAGTGGTGGGCTGGGCGGCGGTCCATCCGCGTTCTGACACCAGTTTCGCCCGCAACCGCAAGATTCCGCACGTGGATGATCTCGACGTGTGGTCGGTGTGGTGCATCCGGGTCCGGCCCGGGCATCGCGGCAGGGGAATTTCCCATCACTTGCTGAACGGTGCCGTCGGCCTGGCCCGCACGTACGGCGCGCCTGCCATCGAGGGCTACCCGGTGGACAACGGCGGCAGCAAAGTCGACCTCACCATGGCCTATGTGGGTACCCGCAAGCTCTTCGAACGGGCCGGGTTCGTTAAGGCCGCCGATACAGACTCGGTGCTCAATGGCTTCCCGCGCGTGCTCATGCGCCTTGACCTGCGCTGAGCGTTCGGGGTGCTCCTTGAGGTTATTTCTTCCAGCGCTTTGGCCAGGGCCAGTCCTTGTCCATTAGCCACAAAACCACGAGAAGCGTATCCATGGTTATGAGGCCCGCTATGAGGTACGCCCACCCTATATACATGATCCGCTCGCCTTCTTCAGTGGCGGCGTGACCGGCCGCTGGCTGAGCGAACGAATCAGGTATGAAGAAGGCGTTCTTCGGACGGGCGGGAGTTCACCTCCCGGCCGGGCTCGGGGCGTTGTAGGAGCCTCACCTGAGACAGTGGTTCCACCTGCAGCAGTCATCATTAATGCTGGCTTCCAACACACGGCAATCTCCTGACTTGGTATCCCCCCAGCCACTCGATTGTCCCCAAGTGTCGCATGCAAAGTTTCCGGCATGGAATGGTGTCATCACCGCAATGTGGATACTTCGTGGGAGGCGTCCAGTCTTTAGCGCGCGCTCCTGCGCTTATGGATCACGCGCAGATGCGGGCGTACGCCTTGGTTTCAAGCTGAAGGCGCCGGGTGATCTGTTCCACCTGTCCTGACATGTGGAGGCTGACTTGGAGCCGCTCGCCAGGCCATGTGGATGCCTGGACGCACTCGTCCAGGGCTTTGGCCAGTGCCCTGGAAAGGGTTCGAACCTTCCACGAGTGCTTCCAGTAGAGAAGGGCTCGCCGTTTGTACTCCGGGGTCTGCTTCATCAGCTCGCGCAGTCCCGACGCGACGGGCACCGGGTCCCGCCCCATTTGAATTCTCCACATAAGACCCTGCACCGTCCTCAGACCGTCCCCAAGCAAGCCGACCAGCTCTTCTTCGAACCGTTCACTTCGAGTGTGGCGACAGTTGCTCAAGTTCCAGTCAAGGCAGTCCAAGGATTTTGGCAAGACCGAGTGTCCGTAACGGCCTTCGTTGGTGCCTCGGGGATTGCAACGAAGGACCTCTGCAATTTGACGCCAGCCGGTGGCCAGCGTGACAACTCTGTAAAGACAGGCCTTAATAGAGGCATGCCTTCCAACCCCGAAACACGCCGCGCCGTTGTCATCGAGGACGACCCGGATATCCGGGGCCTGCTGGTCCGGGTTCTGACCAAGCAGGGCTTCGAAGTCACAGAGGCGGAAGCAGGCCTGCCAGGGGTTGAGGAAGTCCGCCGTGTTCGGCCGGATCTGGTCACCCTGGACCTCAACCTCCCGGACCTGGATGGTCTGGAGGTCTGCAAGCTTCTCCGTGAATTCTCGGACGCCTTCATTGTGATGCTGACGGCGCGCGTCGAGGAATTGGACAAACTCGCGGGCCTGGACAACGGCGCCGATGACTACATCAGCAAGCCGTTCAGTCCCCGTGAACTGCAGGCAAGGGTCAACGCACTCTTCCGCCGGCGCCAGTCCCCCGTTGTGGACTCGGCCGCCGTCAAGGAACTTGAGCGTGCCACCGAGGTACAGCAGAGTCTCCTGCCCAATGAAGATGTCCGGGTTGAAGGCTACGACCTGGCCGGGGCTTTCCGTCCGTCCCGCAACGTCGGCGGCGACTTCTATGACTGGTACCGGACACCTGACGGCCTGCACCTGACCTTCGCCGATGCCATGGGCAAGGGCATGGGCGCGGCCCTCATCGCCGCCACTGTACGTGCCGTGATGCGCTCCACAAGCCTCCGCCAGGATCTGGGCGGAGCGTTCACGGCTGCCAGCTCGGCCATCGCCTCGGATCTGGACTCATCCAGTTCCTTCGTGACCCTGTTCCACGCCCGCCTGGAGGCGGCCTCCGGTACAGTCAGCTACGTCGACGCCGGGCACGGGCTTGCGCTCCACGTGCACTCCGGCGGGACAGTCCGCCGCCTTCCCTCCGGCGGCCCGCCCGTAGGCGCCTGGGCCGGGTCCAGTTGGCCACAGTCGACACTTACCCTGGCACCGGGAGACTCACTGGTGGTGGTGAGCGACGGAGTCCTGGACGTCTTTGACTCCGTGGAGGCCTTCACGGAGTCGGTGCTGCTCGCCACCCATGGCCAGCAGTCCGCCCAGTCCGCCAGCGATGCCATTATGTCCCTGGCGCCTGCGGATTCAGCCGAGGATGACGTGACCGCTGTGGTGGTGCGCCGGCTGCCGCGTCAAGCCGGGGCATGACCCGCTTCTGGACCCGCCTGGTCGTGGCACTAACAGTCATCCTCGGCCTGAATTACGTGGCTTGGCGCTGGAACTCATCGCTCAACTGGGATGCCTGGTGGATCTCCGTGCCCTTGGTGCTGGCGGAAACCTACAGCCTAATCGACGTCATGCTGTTCGGCATGACCGTGTGGAATCTGAAGCTGCGCAGCGGAGCGCCGGAAGCGCCGCGCGATGCAACGGTGGACGTGTTCATCACTACCTACAACGAGCCCCTGGACATGGTGATGACCACTGCCCTGGCCGCGCAACGGATCCGCCACCCGCACAGCACCTGGATCCTGGACGACGGCTCCCGTCCCGAACTCGAATCCCTCGCCGAAGAGCACGGACTGGGCTATGTGACACGCGGCGAGGACTGGACGGACCGGCCCCGGCACGCAAAGGCAGGCAACCTGAACAACGCCCTGATGGTCACCCACGGCGAGTTCCTCCTCATTCTGGATGCCGACCAGATCCCTGAGCCGGACATCCTGGACAAGACCGTGGGCTACTTCAACAACCGCCGGGTGGCACTGGTCCAGACCCCGCAGTACTTCAGCAACGTCCCGGCGGATGATCCGCTGGGCAGCCAGGCGCCCCTTTTCTACGGCCCCATCCAGCAGGGCAAGGACGGCTGGAATGCGGCCTTCTTCTGCGGTTCCAACGCGATCCTCCGCCGTGAGGCCCTGATGCAGCTGGGTCTGGTGGGCTATGTCAAGGAAACCGAAAAGAGCATACGGCGCGCGCTGGCGGCCTCCCGATCGGCCATCCGGCAGGCCAGGAAATCGCCCGGCCTCGAGTCACCGTTGGTCTTCCAGGTCCTGGACGAGGTGGAGGCGGCAACCTTTGAGGCCCAGCAGCAACTGGACCGGCGCGAACCGCTGAGCGAGATCACCTACCGGGTGCGCCGCCGGGTGGACCAGGCCGTCCAGGCACTGGTGATGGCTGACGTGTCGGCGCTCCAGGCGGACCTCGAAGAAATCGCAACCATGGAGCTGGCCCACGTGGGCGAGGCCGGGGTCCCTGTTGTCGCCGACGATGCCGTGAAACGGATGTCGGCCCGCGACTGGTCCCCGCTGGGCGCCCTGGAATCCGTGCAGGCGGTCCTGGACGCACTGTCTGTGGAGCGCAATCACGAGGCACAGCCAGTCATGCCGCTCGCCACCATCTCCGTTACGGAGGACATGGCCACCGCCATGCGTATGCATGCGATGGGCTGGGAAAGCGTCTACCACCACGAGATCCTCGCGTACGGTCTGGCACCGGAAGACCTCAAGACCATGCTGACGCAGCGCCTTCGCTGGGCGCAGGGAACTATTCAAGTGATGCTGCGCGAAAACCCGCTGGTCCAGCCTGGCTTCAAGCTAGGCCAGCGGCTGATGTACTTTGCCACCATGTGGACGTACCTGAGCGGTTATGCGGCGGTCATCTACTTCACGGCCCCGATCATCTACCTGCTGCTGGGCATCCTGCCGGTGGGCAGCCTGAGCACGGACTTCTTCATCCGCTTCGTCCCATTCATGATCGTCAACCAGTTGCTGTTCGCCGTGGCCGGCCGCGGAATCAGCACGTGGCGGGGCCAGCAGTACAGCCTGGCGCTGTTCCCCACGTGGATCAAGGCCTGCTCGACGGCGGCCCGCAACGTCTGGTTCGGACGCCCCCTGGGGTTCGCCGTGACGCCCAAGGCCCGCCAGAGCGGAGGCCCCTCCTGGAGCCTCATCCGCCCGCAAATCGTGGTGTCGGCAATGCTGGCGGTTGCCGCCGTCGTCGGCCTTATCCGTCTCGCCACGGGACTGGCGGAGCCACTTGGCACGCTGGTCAACGTGGCTTGGGTTATTTTTGACCTGGCGGTGATGAGCGTCCTGATAGGTGCCGTTCGGTACAAGGGGTTTGTGCTCCCTCCAGGCACACAGCCGGAAGAGAGGAAATCCGATGGAGTTTAGCTACGAAGTCAAGGACTCGTATGCGGAGGTGAAGGCAGACGGACGGCTCAATATGGTGTCTGCCCCGAAGCTCCGCGAGTTCGTCACGGACGTCATCGCGGGCGGGTCCAGCAGGATAGTGGTCAACCTGGAGAAGACTGCCTTTATGGATTCCTCCGGCCTTGGGGCACTGATCGGCTGCCTCAAAGCTGCCCGTCAGGCGGGCGGCGACCTTCGGATCGCGGCCGTCCAGCCGCAGGTAAAGATGGTGCTGGAGCTGACCAGCATGGACAGGGTGCTGACCTCCTACGCCTCGGCGGAAGAAGCGTTCAGCAATGACTGACGTCCTGGCCCGCCGGAGCTTCCGGGGACTGTCCACACCAGAAGCCATCGAATCGGTCCATAACGAGCTGGATGGCCTCTGGGAGGATGCACCGTTCGTCCAGGACATGGACCAGATGACGTTCACCACGGCCGTAATCGAGGCTGCTTCCAACATCGTCCAGCACGCGGAACCGGCCACAGCATTGCCGGTGGAGCTGGGAATGGAAATCAGCGTCCAGCCCGCGCTCCTCCAGGCCCGGGTCAGTGCCTTCCACGCCAAACCGCCGTTCGGGCCCATGGAACCCGTTCCCGTGGAGGATGAATCGGAGTCAGGCCGGGGCCTCGCACTCATCCAGGCGCTGGTGACCACTGTGACGTTTGAACGGCAGGGCGCCACCAACACCTGGATCCTGTCCCGGACCTCCCAGGTTTGAACCGGCACGCGCAGGCGCTGCGGTCGCTTGACACTGCGCGGCACCGTCCGCTTCACTATTACGTATGCTGAAATAACAGTTCCATTATGCGGAACACTTATTTGCTTCCCAAGAAAGGAAGTTACCGGGAAACCAGCCTCCGCATAGCCATCGCCATGGATGCCAGCACCTGCACCGAGGACTCAACCAGCATGAAGCTTGCCGAATTCAACAGCGCGGATCCAGTCCGGGCCGCCGAAGTCCTGAAACCCTGCATCGATGTCCGACGCTGGGTGGAGACCATTACAGCCGCGCGCCCCTTTCCGTCCAAGGCCGCCCTGCTGAGGTCCGCAGCCGAAGCGGCGGAGCCGTTCACGTCAGCTGAGGTTGAAGCAGCCATGGCGCACCACCCCCGGATCGGTGAACGCCCAACAGCCAGCACCGCCGAAGCCTCCATGTCGCGCTCGGAACAGTCCGGCGTTGACCCGGCGGATGCCAAGGTGGTGGAGGCGCTGGCCCAAGGCAACCGGGACTATGAGGAAAAGTTCGGCAGGGTCTTCCTGGTCCGCGCCGCCGGACGGACCGCCCCGGAAATTCTGGCGGCCCTCAAAGAGCGGCTTGCCAACTCCCCTGCCGAAGAAGACGTAATCGTGGCACGGCAACTGCGCGAAATCGCCGTACTGCGGCTCGAAGGACTGATCAGCGAATGAGCATTTCCCACGTCACCACGCACGTCCTGGACACCGGCGCCGGACGCCCGGCGGCGGGCGTCGCCGTCGTGCTTTACCGGAACGACGGCGGCAGCTGGCGTGAGCTTGCCAGTTCCGCCACTGATACCGACGGCCGCGCGAAGGACCTGGGGCCGGAGCAGCTGCCGCCCGGGCACTACCGCCTCAACTTCGGCACCGGCGACTACTATGCGGGACTGGGCACGGCCACGTTCTTCCCGGAGGTGGACCTGGTGTTCGAGGTGACGGGCGCGGAGCACTACCACGTGCCGCTGCTCCTGAGTCCGTTCGCCTACTCCACCTACCGCGGCAGCTAGCCCCTCCCCAGAAGTCTTTGTCCAGCTCTAGGGAGCTAACCGCCGTTTTGGGTCATTATGCGGACAAAAACTCAGGGGAAGTAGGCTAGATGGCATGGCTTTTGAAGAATCCCCCGCTGAACGCCGCGAGGTCACCGTGCGCCGGGCACCCAAGTACGTGCCTTTCCTGCTACTTGGCGGGCTGGTCGGCGTCGCCGTAGCGGCCTTCATCGCGTACGGGCTCCCCGGCGACGCAAGCTTCGACAGAGGCTCGGTGTTCGGGTTCTTCTTGGTCATGTTCGGCGCCGGCGGTGCGGTTCTGGGCGCCGTCGCTGCCCTGGTTCTGGACCGGCGGAGCGTCAAGCAGCAGGAACGGGCCGTCGTGGAAGCCGTCCCGGACTCCGAGCCCGACGACGGCACAGATCCGTAGGAACAAACGCAGGCACAGACCCAGGCGCAGTCACAAACTTCCCCACGGAAAAGTGTTACCGCATATCGTGAGATAATCGACCAGTGGCACGCGGCGATGGAAAACTTTCTCATGATCTTCTCCCTGGCGAAAAAGGCCCTCAGGACGCTTGTGGCGTTTTCGGGGTCTGGGCACCAGGTGAAGAAGTAGCAAAACTCACCTACTACGGGCTGTATGCACTGCAGCACCGCGGTCAGGAGTCGGCTGGTATTGCCACCAGCGATGGCACGCGGATCAACGTCTACAAGGACATGGGACTCGTCTCCCAGGTCTTCGACGAGACCACGCTGAACACCCTGACCGGGCACCTGGCGGTGGGACACTGCCGCTACTCCACCACCGGAGCCAGCCACTGGGCCAACGCCCAGCCCACGCTCGGCGCCACCAGCACCGGCACCGTGGCCCTGGCCCACAACGGCAACCTGACCAACACGGCCGAGCTCAACGCCATGATCCTGGAACGCAACGGCGGCCAGCTCAGCGGCGAAATGAAGCAGGGCAACACCTCCGACACTGCCCTGGTCACGGCACTGCTGGAAGGCGAAGAGGGCAAGACCCTCGAACAGACCGCCACGGAGCTCCTCCCCAAGATCAAGGGCGGCTTCTGCTTCGTCTTTATGGACGAGGGCACCCTCTACGCTGCGCGCGACACCTACGGTATCCGCCCGCTGGTCCTCGGCCGGCTGGAGCGCGGCTGGGTGGTCGCCTCCGAACAGTCCGCCCTGGCCACCGTGGGCGCTAGCTTCATCCGTGAAATCGAACCGGGCGAATTCATCGCCATCGACGAGGACGGCGTGCGCTCCCAGCGCTTCGCAGAGCCGACGCCGGCGGGCTGCGTTTTTGAGTACGTCTACCTTGCCCGCCCGGATGCCTCCATCGCCGGCCGCTCCGTTTATGAATCCCGCGTGGAGATGGGCCGCCAACTGGCCCGCGAAAACACCCAGGAGGCGGACATTGTCATTCCCGTCCCGGAGTCGGGGACGCCGGCAGCGGTGGGCTACGCCGAGGAATCCGGCATCCCGTTCGCGCACGGCTTCGTCAAGAACTCCTACGTGGGCCGCACATTTATCCAGCCCTCCCAGACGCTCCGCCAGCTGGGTATCAGGCTCAAGCTGAATGCCCTGGAATCCGTGATCCGCGGCAAGCGCGTTGTGGTGGTGGATGACTCAATCGTCCGCGGCAACACCCAGCGGGCAATCGTACGGATGCTTCGTGAAGCCGGTGCCGCCGCCGTCCACGTGAAGATCTCCTCTCCTCCCGTCCAGTGGCCCTGCTTTTACGGCATCGACTTCGCCTCCCGGGCGGAACTGATCGCCAACGGCGCCACCATCCACGAAATCTCCCAGGCCATCGGAGCCGACTCCCTGGCCTATATTTCCGAAGACGGCATGATAGGCGCCACCCAGCAGCCGCGCGAACGGCTCTGCACGGCCTGTTTCACGGGCCAGTACCCCATCGAGCTGCCGGGTTCGGACAAACTGGGCAAGAACCTGCTGGAGCGCACGGACCTCGGCGGGCTGCCGCCGTCGCCCTCTGCCCTGCCGGGCGAAACCGCCGCGCTGACTGTGTCCTCCGTCGATGACGGAGAGGATCCCGCAGACAAGTCCGGCGCCACGGGCTGCGATCCCGGACCGGACGCCGAGTTCGAGAACCTGCTGACCGAAGCCGACCTTGTGCCAGACGTCCACCTCAACGCCACCACTGCCGGCGCTGACAAGAAAGGGTCCGTATGACTTCCGCAACCCCAGCTGCTGACAACGCCGCAGGCATCACCTATGCCTCCGCAGGCGTTGACGTCGAGGCCGGCGACCGCGCCGTCGAGCTGATGAAGGGTGCCGTAAAGGCCACCCATAACTCGTCCGTGATCGGCGGCGTAGGTGGCTTCGCCGGACTTTACGACGTTTCCCGGCTCCTGACCTACAAGCGTCCGCTGCTGGCCACGTCCACTGACGGCGTGGGCACCAAGGTTGCCATCGCCCAGGCCATGGACATCCACGACACCATCGGCTTTGACCTGGTGGGCATGGTTGTTGACGACATTGTGGTGGTTGGCGCCGAGCCGCTCTATATGACTGACTACATCGCCTGCGGCAAGGTTGTCCCGGAGCGCATCGCGGACATCGTCCGCGGCATCGCCGCTGCCTGCTCGGTTGCCGGTACTGCGCTGGTGGGCGGCGAGACGGCCGAGCACCCAGGCCTGCTGGGCGAGCACGAATACGACGTCGCCGGTGCCGCCACCGGCGTTGTGGAAGCCGACGCCCTGCTGGGACCGGACCGCGTCCGTGCCGGCGACGTGGTGATCGGCATGGCTTCATCCGGCCTGCACTCCAACGGTTACTCCCTGGTCCGCCGGGTCATCAACCACGCCGGCTGGGCCCTGGATCGCCAGGTTTCCGAACTCGGACGCACCTTGGGCGAGGAACTGCTGGAACCCACCCGCGTCTACGCCGCCGACTGCCTGGACCTGGCGCGCACCTTCCCGGTCAACGGCCCCGGCGGCGCCGAAGGAGCAGCCGTACACGGCTTCAGCCACGTCACTGGCGGCGGATTGGCCGCAAACCTGGCTCGAGTGCTTCCTCAGGGCCTCGTAGCCACGGTGGACCGCGCCACGTGGGAGCTGCCGGCCATCTTCAAGCTGGTCTCGGAGCTGGGCAACGTTCCGCTGGCCGACCTGGAGCGCACCCTGAACCTGGGCGTTGGCATGGTGGCCATCGTGTCCCCTGCGGCTGCCAATGCCGCCGTGGCCCGCCTGAACGACCGCGGCCTGCCGGCCTGGATCATGGGCACTGTCACCGAGGATTCGGATTCCATCCTCAAGTCCGGCCCGGACTACGTCCAGGGCGCCAAGGGCGTGGACGGCGGCGCTGTCCGACTGGTCAACGCCTACGCCTAACTCCCACGTTTAGACCTCCAGGAGGCTGAACACGCCGCCCTGCGGATCCTTCAGGGTTGCGGTGGCTCCGGCGGCTTCCGCTTCGTCGTCGTCCGCTTCGACGGTCTCGGGCCCGATAAGTACCTGGGCGCCGGCTGCCACCGCTTTCCGCACGGTGTCTGCCACATCGGCGACGCCGAAGTAGATCTGCCAGGTTGCAGCCTCCTCAGCCGCCGCTACCCCGGCCACCTCCGCGCCGTTAACCATCAGCGTGGTGTAGGTGCCGCCGTCGTCCTGCGGATACTCCGTCACCTCGTGACCGAACAGCTGCTGGAAGAATCCGACGGCGGCCTGCGGCTCGGGTGTCAGAAGTTCCGCCCAGGAGAGCGCCCCGGGCTGGTTATAGCGGCCTGTGCCCGTGTGCGTACCGGCCTGCCACACGCCCGTGGTGCCGCCGCCTGGCGGGTCCACAAACACCATCACCCCAGTGTCCGCAACCTCCTCCGGACCGAACTGCACGGCCCCGCCGGCAGAGGGTGTTTCCCCGGCCACGGCGCGGGCGTCGTCGGCCGCGAAGTAGATGTTCCACTGGGCCTCTGCGCCTAGCGACTCCTGGTGTGGATTCTGCGGCGCCACAACGGCCACGAGGTCGTCGTCCAGGTAGGCCTGCGCGTAACTGCGGCCGTCCGGGGTGGGCATGTCCTGGAAGCGCCAGCCGAACACTGCCCGGTAAAAGTCCTTTGCGGCCTCCACATCGCGCGTCTGGACGTCTGCCCAGCATGGCTCGCCATGGCGGTAGCGGGGTGGGCTGGCGTTTTCTGGCATAGGAGGTCCTTTCGAGGTGAAATTTCTGTTCCTGCACCATCAGTCAACACCGGCACGGGGACAAGCAACAGGACCGGACTTCGGCTCCTGGCTGCGCCCTCCACTACGCCGGAGTGGCGGGCCCGACTCGAAGTGATTCCTGATAGTTCTCGTCGTACTTTTCTTCGCGCGGTTCGTCGTACGGGAAGCCTCCAGGGAGTGATCCGTCGGCCAGGCCGAGCATGACCATCTGTCGCAGCGTTGGCTGCCCGTCTGCAACGGCGGCGGCCACGGTGACGGCGGCCGCATTCGCCGCCTTGCTGTTTGCCATCTGGTCCACGCCGGAGACGCTGGCCGCACCCAAGAGGAACACCGCAAGAGCTGCAAGTGCGGGAACCATGGTCTTCCTCCAAAGAGTCATCACTTGATCATGGTGCAGCCCCTTGAGAACCGAAGAGGAAATCCCTTTGGCGAGACTGTGAAAAGCGAGACTGTGAAAGCAAAGGCCCGCTGCCTGCGCCGGGACTTCGGCACAGGCAACGGGCCTGATAACTGAGGGCAGCACCATGGTTCCGCCTGGATCCAGGGTGCTGAAAAAGAAGCGCCGTACGAAGAAAGTACTGCGGCGTCACTGCGCAGGGTGCCTTACGGCCACACCGGCTTGCGACAACTAGCCGATCCGACGGGTGTCTACCTCGTCGTCGTCTTCTTCCAAATCGTCCGCGTACTTATCCACATAAGCCGAATAGTCCGGCTCAACCGGCTCATTCGCGAAATGGCTCGTGGCACGACTGCCCGGACCCGTCAGCTCGCGCTGAAGTGCCGAATAGTCAGTGTTCGGGGAGTAGTACTTGATATCCCGAGCCTGCTTGGTAGCTTTTGCCTTTTGACGGCCGCGCCCCATGGCGTGACCCCCTTTTGTACTTGGACCGGAGGTGGTCACCTTGGCTATCGGTGAGGCCCCGGAATGTTTGGTCAATTTGTCGTACACCTAGATTACATGCTTTCGGCGGCCCCTGCTTGCCAGCCGGGCCGGCTTGATGGCATGTCGGGGACATTCCCGCGGCGGACCGCACAGTTACCAGCTTTTTTCTTCGGTAGAGTCACTTGAACAGCTGCTGATCCCGGCCGAACGGACCGGCCGCTCGATGCGGACAGAACGCAGGAGGGCGCATCCCAGTGAACCACCAGGACATCCCGGCACGGCCCGCAGCCGATGGCCAGGACAACCCTTCCGGCCATGGTCAGCGCCCTGTCCCGCCCAAGCCTTCCTCGCCGCCAACGGCCGGACTGCCCCGCGTGCCGGCCACTCGGCACGTGCCGGCCGGAGCAACGCCCGCACCGGCACCCGAACCACCGTTTCCGATTGAACCTCCTCCCTGGAGGCCCCGTCAGATCCGGCCGACCGTACTCAAGGCGGCTTTTGCGGTGTTTCTCGTGGTCGTTGTGGGCTTCCTGGTGTGGCTCGCGCTCTGGCTCAGGGCTGACGGGCAGCCCACCGGAACCGGCGACGGTGATGTACCCGGCGTGGTGGAAACTTCAGCTACTCCACTGCCCAGCCCCCTGCCGCTGCCCCGGGAAGGGGTGGCGCCGCCGGACTTCCGGCTGGGGGACTGTTTCAAGGACTTTGCCCCCAACGCCCTGAAGTCAACCATCGTGGCCTGCGATACAGGACACTCAGCCCAGCTGGTGGCCATCTACCGCTATCCAGCCACGGACTCCTACCCAGGCAGCGAAGCCCTCAAGGCCAAGGCGCTGGAGGCCTGTCAGGCTGCCAGACTGGCCCCGGCGGCCAACGATTACACGCTGAACTTCCAGCGTTCCTATCCCAGCAGAACCAGCTGGGATTCCGGTGACCGCCGAGCCGACTGCTACGTCACGGCGGACGGCGGAAACGTCATCAACTCCAGCGTGCTCCCCTAGCTATATATCCGCAGCGTATGGCCGGCTAGTCCTTCCGCCGGACCGACAACCCGGTGCCGGCGGGAGCGCCGCCGTCGGGCCCTGCCAGCGCCTCCAGACCTTCAATGGTCAGTTCGCCGAAGTCGGCAGCTGTGTCCACCAGCACGGTATCGCCATCCTGGATGTCCCCGGACAGGATGGCCCTGGCCAGCCGGTCGCCGATCTCCCGCTGCACCAGCCGGCGGAGCGGCCGCGCACCATAGGCGGAGTCGAAGCCTGACATGGCCAGCCAGGCGCGGGCCCCGTCGGTCACCTCCAGGGTCAGCCGCCGGTCGTGCAGCCTCTGGCCCAGCTCGGCCACCTGCAGTTCCACGATCTGCGCCAGTTCATCCACCGTCAGGGCGTCGAACAGCACCACTTCGTCCAGCCGGTTCAGGAACTCCGGCTTGAAGGACGCGTTGACGGTGGCCATCACGGCGTGGCGCTTGGCCTGTGCGTCCAGGGTCTGGTCCACCAGGAACTGGCTGCCCAGGTTTGAGGTCAGCACCAGGATTGCGTTGCGGAAGTCCACGGTGCGGCCCTGGCCGTCGGTGAGGCGGCCGTCGTCGAGCACCTGCAGGAGAATGTCGAACACCTCCGGATGCGCCTTTTCCACCTCGTCCAGCAGGACCACGGAATACGGCCGACGGCGGACGGCCTCGGTCAGCTGTCCGCCCTCCTCGTAGCCCACGTAACCCGGAGGCGCGCCCACGAGCCGCGCCACGGAGTGCTTCTCGCCGTACTCGGACATGTCGATCCGAACCATGGCGCGTTCGTCGTCGAAGAGGAAATCGGCCAGGGCCTTGGCCAGTTCCGTTTTGCCCACACCGGTGGGGCCCAGGAACAGGAACGAGCCCGTGGGACGGTTGGGGTCGCTGATGCCGGCACGGGCCCGGCGGACGGCGTCGGACACTGCGGCCACGGCCTTGGACTGGCCGATCAGCCGCTTTCCGAGTTCTTCCTCCATGTGCAGCAGCTTCTGGCTTTCACCCTGCAGCATGCGGCCGGCCGGGATGCCGGTCCAGGCCGAGATGACCTCGGCAATGTCGTCTGCCGTGACCTGTTCGGCCACCATCTGGCCGGACTTGTCCGTCACCTCGGCTTCAGCAGCGGCCGCGGCGTTCAGCTCCCGTTCAAGGGCGGGAATTTCCCCGTACAGGACCCGCGAGGCAGTCTCCAGGTCCCCTTCGCGCTGGGCCTTGTCAGCGGTGGAACGCAGCTCGTCCAGCTTGGCCTTCAGGTCACCGACCCGATTCAGCCCGGCCTTCTCGGCTTCCCAGCGGGCATTGAGCGCTGCCAGCTCCTCATTTTTGTCCGCCTTGTCGGCCCGGATTGCGGCCAGGCGCTCCATGGAGGCGGCGTCCTTCTCGTTCTCAAGGGCAAGCTCCTCCATGGTGAGGCGGTCCACCGATCGCCGCAGCTGGTCGATCTCCTCCGGCGCTGAGTCGATTTCCATGCGCAGCCGGGAAGCGGCCTCGTCCACCAGGTCGATGGCCTTGTCCGGCAGTTGGCGGCCCGAGATGTAGCGGTTGGAGAGAGTGGCAGCCGCCACCAGCGCGGAGTCCGAAATGGTCACCTTGTGGTGGGCCTCGTAGCGTTCCTTGAGGCCGCGCAGGATGCCGATGGTGTCGTCAACACTGGGCTCGCCCACGTACACCTGCTGGAAGCGGCGTTCCAGGGCAGGGTCCTTCTCGATGTTCTCGCGGTACTCATCCAGCGTGGTGGCGCCGATCAACCGCAACTCGCCGCGGGCCAGCATGGGCTTAAGCATGTT
This sequence comes from Arthrobacter pascens, assembly GCF_030815585.1. Taxonomy (NCBI): domain Bacteria; kingdom Bacillati; phylum Actinomycetota; class Actinomycetes; order Micrococcales; family Micrococcaceae; genus Arthrobacter; species Arthrobacter pascens. The sequence continues at coordinate 172,418 of NZ_JAUSWY010000001.1, read as the reverse complement.
GCCAGCGTCCATCGAGGATTCTCCGGTTGCTCCCGCGCCCACCACGGTGTGGATCTCGTCGATGAAGGTGACAATCTGGCCTTCGGAGTTCTTGATCTCCTCCAGGACAGCCTTGAGCCGCTCCTCGAACTCGCCGCGGTATTTGGCGCCGGCCACCATGGACGCGAGGTCCAGGGCAATCAGGGTCTTGCCCCGCAGGCTTTCCGGGACGTCGCCGGCCACGATCCGCTGGGCCAGGCCCTCAACAACGGCTGTTTTGCCAACGCCGGGCTCACCGATGATCACGGGGTTGTTCTTGGTGCGGCGGCTCAGGACCTGGATAATCCGCCGGATTTCCGTGTCGCGGCCGATCACCGGGTCCAGCTTGCCGGAACGCGCCATCGCAGTGAGGTCGGTACCGAACTTCTCCAGGGACTGGAAGGTATTTTCCGGGTCCGGGCTGGTGACCTTGCGGTCTCCGCGGACACCGGGCAGGGCGGCGAGCAGCGCCTCATGGGAGGCACCGGCGTCGCGCATTAACCTCCCGACGGCGTCACTTCCGGCCGAGAGTCCGAGCAGCAGGACCTCCGTGGAGACGAAGGTGTCACCCAGCCTGTCAGCCTCGTTCTTGGCGTTCTGGATGGCCTGCAGCGCCGGCCTGGACAGCTGGGCCTGCTGCGTGGAACCTCCCGACGTCGCCGGCAGCGCCTTGATGGCTGTGCTGGCCTGGACGCTCACGGCGTCCGGATCCGCGCCGGTGGCGCGCAGGAGCGCGACGGCGACGCCTTCCCGCTGATCCATCAGGGCCTTGAGCAGGTGGGCCGGTTCCACCTGGGGATTTCCGGCCGTGGAGGCGTTCATGGCTGCTGCCGAAAGAGCCTCCTGGCTCTTGGTGGTGAATTTGACGTCCAAAGAGAGCTCCTTCCGGATATGCGTTTTGCTAAGTTGAGTCTACTACGCTCAACTTCGGCAGTCGCTTCACTCGCCCCATGTTTGCCAAGAGCGAACCGGACGTTCCGGAAGGGCAAGAGTCCGGCGGACCATCGCCCTGAAGTGTCACCTGCACTGTATCGCCGACGGGCTGATCACCCTAGGATCGGTTTGTGACCGGGGATCACCGTTCCGCCGGCGCACTCGAGACGAGGATGGCCATGAAAAAGTTTGTTGTTCTGTACATCGCGCAGCAGTCCGCCCAGGCACAGATGGCGGAGAGTTCCCCGGAGGCCGCCCAGGAAGGCATGAAGGCCTGGATGGAATGGGCCGGACGGGCAGGTGACGGCATTGTGGACATGGGAAATCCGCTGGGTGCCGGAAAAGAGGTCACTGCGTCCGGGACGTCGGACACCAACACCAACGTCGCCGGATACGGCATTGTCCAGGCCGATGGCCTGGACGGCGCCCGGGCATTGCTGGAAGGCCACCCGCACCTCATGATGCCAGGAGCCAGCATCCAGGTGTACGAGTCCTTGGACCTTCCGGGGGTGTAGGCCCCAGTTTTACTGCCCCTGGCGGGAGGCTCCCCAACGAGCCGCCCGCCAGGGTGCCTTTGACAGCAGACGCAGAGGCGGCAAAATCCGCGCGGGCGGTCCATACGCGATATTACCGTCAGATGTGATGCATGTCACGTTAAATAACAGAATCCGTCAAGTAGTCAGCTGGACCACTTATCCCCATATCTCTCCTCCCCTGCCCCTGAGTTTTTGTCCAGATAACGTCCCCAAACGCCCTCCCAAAGGCCAATATCTGGACGAAAACTCAGGGATAGCCGGCGGCGGGGGTCTGCTCGATGTAGTTGATGACGAAGAAGTCCTGCGCCGGGACGAGCTCCACGTACCAGCGGGTCGGTTTGTCCCACCCCTCCCACTCGCCTTCCGCTGGTTCACCCTCAGCTGCGGCTTTATAGACGGCATCGAACTTCAGGAAAGTGCCGTTGTCCGTGGAGCTTGAATCGATTTCCTGCAGCAGCTCGAACGTGCCCCGGTGGGCTTTGCCGGGTTCGACGGCCAGGAGGCTCTGGAGCGTTTGGGCGTTCATCCGTTCAACGGCGCCGAAGTACTCCTGCCAGGCCACATCGGCGTGCGTGGTGAAAATCGTGGCCGCGTACGCCTCCGCGTTCCTGCCGGCCAGGCCATCCACGCATTGTGGCGGGACCGCGCCCCGCGCCTTCCAGGCGGACAGGACCTCGGAGCCTGCGTTGAGCCATGCGCCGTAGGCATTCAGGACGCCGCCGATGGTTTCCTTGGGCGTCCCCCGCGGGATCCGCACCGGGACCACGTCCTCGGAGCCCAGGAACGGGCAATCGCCGACAACAGGGACTCTGGGCTGGCCGGGGCCGGAATCGGCTGCGGGGGAGCCGGAAACAGGCTGCAGCCTGCCAGTCCGGCTGCCAGCGCAAGCCCTGCAGCCGCCGTCGTGATTCTTCTGCCACGTATCTTCATTCCGCTCCCAAATGCGGCCGGCCCATGCGGCCAGCGCCCACCAGCCTAGCCAAGGAATCGGGAACCGGGCTCGCTCCAAGGGATGATTCAGCCCGGGTAGATGGACACTGCACCGGCCTTGATCACAAAGTACACGCGCATGCCGGGTGACAGGCCCAGGTCAGCCGAGGCCTCCGGGGTGATGTCGGCGCCCAGCTGCCCGCCCTCCCCGGCGCGGACCCTGATCCGGTCCCCGTGGGGCTCCAGGTCGGTGATGGTGACGGCGAAGGAATTCCGGGGGCTGCCGTGTGCCTGTGAGAGGAAAACGGACACGGCCGACGGCGGGAACACGGCCACGCCGGGTTGGCCGACAGGCAGCGGCCCGGGGAGGTCGTCGTGCTGCCCGTAGACGATCAAGTCACCGGCCTGGAGACCATGTGCGGTGATGCTGCCGGCCACGAAATTCAGCCCGGCCAGCCCGGCCGCAAACCGGCTCCGCGGCCGTTGGAGAACGTCCCGGGTGGGGCCTTGCTCGCTGATCCGGCCATCCTCAAGGATCACCACCCTGTCCGCCAGCATGAGCGCGTCCAGGACATCGTGGGTGATGATGATGGCGCGCCGGCGGGCCAGAACGCGCTTGAGCAGCCGCCGGAGCAGCGGCGCCGCATGGATGTCCAGCGCCGCCATGGGCTCATCCAGTAGCAAGAGCCCGGGATCCGCGGCGAGTGCCCGCGCCACGGCCACGCGCTGGGCCTGCCCGCCGGACAGTTCTGAAGGCCGGCGGGACTGCAGCTCCTCCGCTTCAACCTCGGCCAGCCAGTGCTTGGCGGATTTTCTGGCGTCCTGTTTTGAAGCACCCGCGCTCCGGGGCCCGAAGGCCACATTCTCCAGCGCGTTCAGGTGGGGGAAGAGGAGCGGCTCCTGGGCCAGGAGCGCCGTGCCGCGGTGGTGGGGCGCTGTCCACTCGCCGCGGCCGTCCTCGAGGTCAAAAAGGGTCCGGCCGTCCAACTGCGCCATGCCCGAGTCGGGGTGGAGCAGACCCGCGATGACGGCCAGGAGAGTGGACTTGCCCGCGCCGTTGGGGCCCATGACGGCGATTGTCTCTGCAGCTCCGAGCGAGAGGGACACGTCGAAGCCCCGGTCCGCCACGGCAGCCTGGACCGTGAACGTCACCGGACTCCCCCGCCTGCGGCGGGTGCCGCCGTCGTACTTTGACCGCTGACCGGGGCGCGTGGGCTGCGGTACGCGAGCGCCACAACAGTCACAGCGACGGCCACCAGGACGAGGGAAAGCGCGACGGCGGCGTCGGCGTCCGTTTCGCGCTGCAGGTAGATTTCCAGCGGCAGGGTCCGGGTCACCCCTTGCAGGCTCCCGGCGAAAGTGAGGGTGGCGCCGAACTCGCCCAGGCTGCGGGCAAAGGACAGCACGGCGCCGGAGGCAAGCCCGGGCAGCACCAGCGGGAGGGTGACCCGGCGAAGTACCGTGCTGGGGCGGGCGCCGAGCGTGGCTGCCACGGCCTCGTACTTGCGGCCCGCCGTCCTGAGGGCGCCCTCAAGGCTGACCACCAGGAAGGGCAGGGCCACAAACGTCTGTGCCAGGACCACGGCAGTCGTGGAGAACGCTATCTGCAGGCCCAGGACCTCCACGGTGCGGCCCAGCAGCCCCTGCCGGCCGAACGTATAGAGCAGTGCGATGCCGCCCACCACGGGCGGCAGCACCAGCGGCAGGAGCACCAGGGACCTCAGGACCCGCTGACCGGGGAAGCTGCCGCGTGCCAGGACCAGGGCGAGCGGAACGCCCAGGAGGATGCACAGGGCGGTGCTGGCCGCCGAGGTGCGCAGGCTCAGGCCCAGGGCGGTGAGCGAGGATTCGGACGTGACCAGTGGGAGGAACTGTGCCCAGTTGACCTTGGCCGCCATGGCGGCGAGCGGGAGCAGTACCAACAATCCTCCAGCGGCAGCCACGGCATAGACCCAGCCGGGGATGCCGGTGTAGGTGGCGGCTCTTGGGCCTTTCATGGCTGCTTTCTCATGGCAGCGGATCTCCGAAGCCGGCGCTGTCCAGCACAGCCCTGCCCTCGCTGCCCAGGACCAGGTCCACGAACGCGTCCGCCGCCTGCTTGTTCCTGGCACCTTTCACGGTCGCAATGGGGTAGGTGTTGACGGCTGTCGCTGCCTCGGGGACCGGAACAGACTCAACCTTGCCGACGGCGGTTCTGGCGTCCGTGACGTAGACCAGCCCGGCGTCGGCCTCCCTGGAGGTGACCTTGCCCAGGACATCGGTGACGGACGATTCCTCGCTGACAGGGCTCAACGTGGTTCCGGATTCCTGCTCGATGGTCCGTGCGGCGGCGCCACAGGGCACCTGGCCGGCACAGACAACCACCTTGACTCCAGCCCGGGCCAGGTCTCCGAAGCCGGTGATTCCCGCCGGGTTCCCGGGCGGGACCACGATGGTGAGCGTGTTCGAGGCGAAGTTCCTGGGTTCACCCTCCACCAGGCCCTCGTCCTGGAGCTTGGCCATGTTCCGGGTATCCGCGGAGGCAAAAACGTCCGCGGGTGCACCCTGGCTGACTTGTGTGACCAGGTCCGCGGAGCCGGCAAAGCTCAGGGTGACTTTGGTTCCCGGGTTGCGGGCCTCGAACTCTCCGGCCAGCTCCGTGAAGGCGGCCTTGAGCGAGGCCGCGGCGAAAACGGTGACGCTGCCTCCGGCCCCGGGCGTGCCGCCGTCGTTGGTTCCGTTCTGTCCGTCCTGTCCGGCTGGCGCGCATCCGGCGAGTGTGGCTGCCAAGATCATCGCCGCTGTTGCGGCCGCGGGTTTGAAGCTCAGGAACCGGCTGGCGGACCTCACGGGGCGCCCTTCCCGTGCGGCGTTTCGATGATTACGGTGGTGGCCTTGACCACGGCAGTGGCAACGGATCCGAGCTCCAGGCCAAGCTCCCGGACTGCCTCGCTGCTCATGAGCGACACCACCCGGAACGGTCCGCACTGCAGCTCCACCTGGGCCATCACAGTGTCCATGGTGATGCCGGTAACCAACCCCACGAACCTGTTTCGGGCAGAGCTGCCGGTCCGGTGCGGATCGTCGGGAAGCTGTGCCAGCTTTTGCGCGTGCCTGGCCAGCTCCAGTCCATCCACAGCCAGCCGCCCGGCGTCGTCCTTGACCGGGGTCAGACTGCCGTTCTCGGTCCAGCGCCGGATAGTGTCGTCACTGACGCCGAGGAAGCGGGCCGCCTCGGAAACGCGGATAGTGGGCATTTCGTCATTCTAGTCCGCATTTGCGTCCCGTAGCTGTGATTTCTTCCGCGATCCGAACAGAAGAAGTCCCTCAGCGCCGCGAATCCGAATTTGCCCCGCAAGGATTATCTATGGTGCCGCAGCAGCCTGGGTCCTAGGCTTTCCTTGGGGAGGGGCCGCACTCGCTGAGGAGCGTTGTGATGAAGTGGATCAACCCTGACAGCCCCGACTATGACCCGGCCCGCAAGGTCTTCAACGCCATGATTGACCGGCGTCCGGCCGTCATCGCCCAGTGTTCCAACGACGCCGAGGTGGCCGAGGCCCTCAGATACGGAAGGGACAACTCGCTCGCGATAGCCGTCCGGGCCGGCGGGCATTCTGTGGCCGGAATGTCCATGAATGACGGCGGCCTGGTGATCGACGTCCGCCCGATGAAGTCCATTCAGGTGGACCCGGAATCGGGTGTCGTCACCGCCGGCGCCGGCCTGACCTGGGGCGAATTCGACCGTGCAACGCAGGAGCATGCCCTGGCTGTGACGGGTGGCCGGGCCTCCACCACGGGAGTGGCAGGTTTCACGCTGGGCGGCGGGTCCGGCTGGCTGGAGCGTTCCTACGGGTTCGCGTGCGACAGTCTGGTTTCGGTGAACCTGGTGACGGCCGACGGCGACCGCGTCACCGCAAGTGCCACGGAAAACCGCGAACTCTTCTGGGCGCTTCATGGCGGCGGCGGAAACTTCGGCGTTGCCACGTCGCTAACTTTTCAGGCACACCGGCTTGGTCCAGTGGTCCATGCCGGGCTCATGCTGTGGCCCGGTGAAGCGGCCGCGGATATTACTCCCGCGTTCAGGGATCTTGCCCTTGCCGCACCCGACGGTGTGGGCCTGGCCCTCCTGTACCTGACCGCGTGGCCGGAGCCCCTTATCCCGGAGCGGATGGTGGGCAGGATGGCCGTTGCCATGGCGTACCTCTACGCGGGCGATCCTGAGGAAGGCTCCGAACACGCCAGGCCATTCCGTGAGCTCGGGCCTGCCGTGGATCTGGTGGGAGACACCAACTATGCCGATTTCCAGTGCTCCCTCGATGACCCGCCGGACCACTACAACTACTGGAGCGCCGACTACCACGACGACTTGCCTGATGAAGCACTCGACCTCTTTGTGGAATCGGCCCGCAACCTTCCCGATGCCACCTCCCAGCAGCTCATCGCGCGCTGGGGTGGCGCCGTAGGAGGGAACCTGGGTGCGGCCACTCCGCTGATCAACCGAAACGCTGCCTGGGTGAGCCACCCCTACGGCATCTCCCCCACCGCCGAAGAAGGTGAACGGGCCAAGGCCTGGGTGAAGGACTTCCGAGCCAAGATCGCCCCTTACGCCAACGGCGGGGTGTGGCTGAACTTCATCGGCAACGAGGGGCAGGACCGCATCCGGGCCGCCTTTGGCAATGGGAACTACGCTCGGCTGGCCAGGGTCAAGCGCGACTTCGATCCGCAGAACATCTTCCGCGGCAACCAGAACATCCTGCCGGCAGGCTCCTGACCGCCGGGCACTCATCACTCCGGTTGAACTTCGTCATCCTTGGTGTTGAACTGCCGGGATGCGCGCTGCTGGGGGCAAACGGCCCGCTTAGGGTGGAAGCATGTTCCCCCTCCTGAACCGTTTCCGCAGGCCAGCCCGCGAGGCCGCAGCGCCTGCCACTTCGCTGGCAGTGCTGCTGGCCCTCCTGGTGCTTGAGCAACGCGGTTTCAACCGGGACAGTGCCCTACTGTTTGCGCTGCTGTCCTCCGTGGCCGTAGCCCGTCTGATCCCAGTGGGGGCACTGGCATTTGCGGCCGAAGTCCTGCTGCTTCAGAGCCTTAAAGTCCTTCCCGTGGTCATGGTGTCCGGGGTCCTCAGCTACGTGGCAGTTCCGCTGGCCATCCTGTTCGCCAGCCTGGGTTACCGGGGCCGGCACCGTTGGTTGCTGCCGGTGTTTGCCGTGGCTTCGGCCGGGCTCATCACGGTCAACTGGTTCGGCGACGCCACCTGGGTCAACTTCGTTTTTGGCACCCAGCTGTACGGCCGGGGCGCCCTCCGCACCGGCACCTACGTCTTCCTGGTCTTCGGGGCTTTCGCGGCGTTCAACCTCGCAGCCTGGGCAGCGGCGCTCGCGGTCAACAACGTTTCCAGCAGCCGGCGGGCACAGCTCAAAGCGGAGTCGGACCTGCAGCAGGCCGCAACTGACCTCGCCGTGGAGCAGGAACGCAACCGGATCGCCCGCGAACTCCACGATGTCCTGGCGCACTCGCTCACCGTCATCACAGCCCAGGCCGAAGGAATCCGCTACATCCACCGCAGCGAGCCCGAGGCCGTGGAGGGGGCTGCCCTGATCATCGCTTCCGCTGCACGGACCGCTTTGCTCGAAACCCGCCACATGCTGGAAAACGTCTCCCCCACGGAAACGGCCCCGGCGCCTTCCCTTGAGCAACTGGACTCCTTGGCCAGCCAATTCACGGCAAGCGGCATGACCGTCACGCTGGATGCTCCGGCCATGCCGCCTGGAGTAACGCCGCTGCAGGAACTCACGGCCTACCGCCTGGTCCAGGAAAGCCTGACCAACGCCTTCCGGCACGGGAACAGGTCCAGCGGTGCCGCCGTCTCGGTGGTGCCCGGCCCAGATGGGCTCACTATCCGCGTCAGTTCAGAGCTGTCCGATGATGGCGCAGCCGCGGACGCTGCTTCCAGCGCCGGCACCGGCAGGGGCATCCCCGGAATGAAGGAACGCGCGACGGCGGTGGGCGGCTCGCTCAGTGCCCGCACCACCGGGAACCGATTCGATGTGGAGGCACTCCTGCCATGAACACCCCTTTCACCGACCAACCAGACACCGACCAACCAGACACCGACCAACCAGACACCTCAGCCCCAGCCATCCGGATTGCGCTGGTGGACGACCAACCCCTGTTCAGTGCCGGCCTCAAGATGATCCTGCGCAGCCAGCCCGACCTGGACTTTGTAGGTGAGGCGCACAATGGTGCCGCCGCCGTGGAACTGGCGGCCGCCGTCGGGCCTGACATCATGCTGATGGACATCAGGATGCCGGTGATGGACGGGATCACGGCCACCGATACCATATCCTCCGGCCCCGGTGCGCCGCCGAAGGTCATTGTTCTCACCACCATCCAGCACGACGAGGCGGTGGTCCGGGCCATCCAGGCCGGTGCGGCAGGATTCCTGACCAAGGATGCAACGCCGGAATTCCTGCTGGCGGCCATCAGGACGGTCCATTCCGGGCATGCCGTGATGGCCCCGCATGCCACCAACCAGCTGCTCCGCGACTACACCACTCCTGCGGCCGGCATTACGGCAGCCCTGGATGCGCTCTCCGGGCGGGAAAAGGACGTATTCCTGCTTGCGGCCGCCGGGCAGGGCAACGCCGAAATCGCCGCGGGCCTGGTGCTGAGCGAGGCCACGGTGAAATCGCATGTGGGCAGCATCCTGGCCAAACTCAAGCTCCGCAACCGGATCCAACTGGTGGCCTACGCCTACGAAAACGGGCTGCTCGGCAACTGAAGCCACTATCGCCAAGGCCGCGCCCGGCCCTGGATAAGGCTCACCACACCATCACATCACCAACTATTGGGGGACATCATGAAAAAGAGACTCATCGGACTCGCCATGCTTGCAGTCGGGGCAACGGCGGCCCTCGCGGCCTCAACCGTACCGGGCGGCACCATCACGGCATCAGGAACGCCCATCAGCGGAATTACGGCGCAGGCCGAGGCGTATGCCAGCCCGGACGCAGCCGCAGAAGCGGGCAGGCATACGGCCATCAGGAAGTGCATGGCGGCGGCGGGCTACGACTACCTCCCTGCCCCGGACTTCCACACAGTCGATTTCAACGACAACATCGGCTTCAAGCGCCTGGACGTGGCCACCGCGAAGGCGAGCGGGTACGCCTCCCTTCAGCCGTCCGGGCCGGGCGAACCGGCGGAGGGGTCCACTGAAGCTGCGCTCTTCGCCGATCCCGCCTTTGTGGCCGCCCTATCTGGAGCGCGGCCGGAGGACGACATGGTGCTGCACAACGGCACCGGCATGGGCACATCGGGCCAGGGATGCCGCGGGGAAGCTGCCAAGACGATCTACGGCAGCATGGAGAACTACATCCTTGCCACCGGCGTAGCCATGAATTCTCTCAACTCCGCGGCGGGCGCGGCGATGTCCGATTCCGGGTTCCAGAAAGCCATCGACTCCTGGAAGGACTGCATGTCTTCTTCGCCGTACGCCAACTTCCGCAGCCCGGCGGACGCCGTGGGTGCAGGTGTGGAGGCTGGCGGATTGAACGAGTTCAAGATCGCCGTAACAGATGCAACGTGCCGGGAGCAGGTCGGCTTCCACGGCCAGCTGGACGCCCTGCTGGACAAGTACCTGACCACCCGTATGCAGCAGCTGGAGCCGGAAATCACCAAGGTGACCGAGATCCGGAAGCAGGCAGCGTCCCGGGCAGCCGAGCTGGCTGCCGGCTAGGGCCGCACAACCCGGCTGTTCCACAAACCCGGCGGCCGGTCACCTTGGGGGAGGCCGGCCGCCGCTTCTTTCGCCCGGGGACGGCTCGCAGCCGCCCGCACTAGACTGCCTGCATGGCCCTCTACCTTGATCCGCCGCTCTGGCCTGCGCACGGAACGCACTTCTCGCATCTGGTCTCGGACAGCTCGCTAGAGGAACTCCATGCCTTCGCCGCCGAGGCCGGGATCCCGGAGCGGGCCTTCGACTGTGACCACTACGACATTCCGGAGCGCCGGTTCGACGACCTTGTGGCCGCGGGCGCCATCCCCGTGGAGGCCAGAATCCTGGTGCGCAAGCTCATGGCCAGCGGGCTGCGGATCCCGGCACGTGAGCGGAACAAGTCATTGAAGGTGCCGCTCCTGCACCGCTGGAACACCATCATGCCAGGCCATGATGCGCTCTTCCTGGATCTGCTGGACCGCTGGAGCGAGGAGCACCGCAAGTACCACGGACGCACCCACCTGTTGGCCGTACTGGAGGCCCTGGACCTGCTCAGCGACCCTGGCGAACCACCGCACACGGTGCGGCTCGCGGCCTGGTTCCACGATGCCGTCTACCGCGGCGTCGCAGGCCAGGATGAAGAGGAATCCGCCCGGCTCGCGGAGGACCGCCTGTCCGACGCGGGCCTGCCCGACGCTGAAATCGAAGAGGTGGCCCGCCTGGTCCGCCTGACGTCGGACCACCGTCCGGAGCCAGGGGACGACGACGGCGCCCTCCTCTGCGATGCGGACCTGTCCATCCTCGGCGGCGAACCGGAGAGCTATGCCCGGTATGTGGCCGCCGTCCGGGAAGACTATGCGCACATCGGCGACGCCGACTTCGCGGCCGGACGCGCCGCCGTCGTGCGCCACCTGCTGGAACTGGACCCGCTGTTCCACAGCGGGCGCGCGCGGGAGCTGTGGCTGGACGCAGCCCGCCGGAACCTCCAGGGCGAACTTGCCTGAAAGGCACCGCCAGCCCGCAGGCCTTTACGACCGGTGCGGGCAGTGGAAGACTGCTCGGATGAACTTGCGCATCCAAGCCGTGAGCGTCGACTCCACCGACCCCAAAGTACCCGCCGACTTCTGGGAAAAGGCCCTGGGATGGCGCCGGACGTACGAGGCTGAAGACGAAATCGTCCTTGAGCCGCCGGCGGGCAGCCCCGAAGACGGCGTCTCGCCGGACTTGCTGTTCGTGAAAGTCCCCGAGCGCAAGGAGCTCAAGAACAGGCTGCACCTGGACCTGCGCCCTGAAGACCAGGCCGTGGAAGTGCAGCGGCTCGAAGCCTTGGGCGCCGCCCGCGTCTCAGTCGGCCAGGGCGACGACGTGACGTGGGTGGTGATGGCCGACCCCGACGGCAACGAGTTCTGTGTGCTCCGTGCCCTGCGGACCGAGGAGCTGGAAGCCCAGGGGCTGGTGGAGGGTGTCGGCGGGCAGCCTCCGGAAAAACAGCCGCAGGACTAGGTCCAGTGGACTGGGTCCCAGGGACGCCCCTGGCTAGTGGTAGCTCCTGACGAACGGCGTGCTGGTGGGAACGATCTGTTTGCCGAGCGGCATCAGTGATACCGGGATGAGCTTCAGGTTGGCGATGGCCAGCGGGATGCCGATGATGGTGATGGCCATGGCAACGGCCGTGACCACGTGGCCGATCGCAATCCAGATTCCGGCAACCAGCAGCCAGATCACATTCCCCAGCAGCGAGAAGATGCCCGTTCCGCCGGGCTTATCGACGACCATGCGCCCGAACGGCCAGAGCGTGTACGCGGCAATACGGAACGACGCGATGCCCCACGGAATGGTGATGATGAGCAAGCAGCAGATGATGCCGGCCAGGAAATAGCCCAGGGCAAGCCACAGTCCGCCGAAAACCAGCCAGATGATGTTGAGCAGAGTCTTCATCTGTCCATTGTGCCTTGCGGGGTCTGACAAAAACCTATGGGTCTGCCCTGATTGGTCCCTGAGTGAGTCAGCCGAACGTGTCAGCAGCGTGTTTAGCCCTTCGCTGCCTTCACGAAAGCGCGGATCTTCTCCAGGTCCTTGACCCCGCGGGAGACTTCCACCCCGGAGGAGACGTCCACGCCCCACGCGCCTGAGGCTGCGGTGGCGTGCGCCACGGTGTCCGGATCCAGTCCGCCGGCCAGCAGCCACTCGCGGTCCTGGAGCGCCGTCACGTCCACCATGGAGGCGTAGTCCCAGGCCTCTCCGGACCCGGGCACGGCGGCGTCGATCAACAGGAGTTCCTCGCCCCAGTCGGCGAACGCGTCCGCAGTGGCTGCCATGGTGACCGCCCTGATCAGCTTCATGCCGGCGTCGTGCACTGTTGTGACGTCTTCCGGGGTGAGGTCCCCGTGGAGTTGAACCCACTCAAGTCCGGCGGAACGGGCGATGGCAATGGCATCGGCGACAGGTTCATGCCGGAAAACGCCGACGGCGGCCACCCCCGCCGGCACACCGGCCAGAAGCACCTTAACCTGCGAGGGGGAGACCACCCGCGGGCTGGCTGTCAGCACAAAGCCGACGGCGTCCGCCCCGGCGTCTACAGCCTCACGGACGGATTCGGGCGTACTCAGACCACAGACTTTGACGAACATTCCCGGCTCCTTCAGGCAGTCTTCACGATCTCCCCCGCGAGCTGAGACTAGCAGGGAACCGGCTCAGGCGCCGATGTGACGCCTGCCCGCTCAAGAGCGCGGCGAGTAAATCGACGCCATGGCGTCCACGATCTCCCGCATTGCCCTGGTGGCTTCCGGAGGATGGGTCAGGGTCAGGTGTTCGCCGAACTGCAGTAGTTGCCGGATGCCCTGGAGCTGGTCATAGGCAACAGTGATCTGGACATACTCCGGATCCAGGGAGCTGACCTCCGTCAGGCGGCGGCCGAGAATGCGCCTGGCAAGGTCAAGACGGTCTGCACGGAGCCGCGCACGGACCTCGAATACTGCTTCGCGTTCCAATTTCACACTCAGTTCCTGAGCAACGGATTCGAGGGTCTCGCCCCTGCGCAGGCGTCTGGCCCCAGCTCCGGCCTCCCAAGCCTCAAGCCGCTCAAGGGGGAACAGTCCGGGCTTTCCGGCCGAATCGGCGACCAAATACCATCGGCCGGCTCTGGACAGCAGCCCATAGGGATCCACTGTCCGCCAGGTGGCGTCCGGCTCGGCACTCCGTCGATACCTGATGCGCAGCCGGCGCCCGCGCCGCAGGTCGCCGATGAGCTCACCCGGGGAGACACCGGAGGGATCGGCGCTGAACCAGGCCCGGTTGTCGACAACCACGATTTTGGAGACGGCGATCAGGTCATCACCGGGCGGCTTGGCCCGGGCACGTAGTTTCCGCTGGGCTGTGAGGTCGGTCCCGACAAGACCGAGTTCTGTGAGCTGGGTTTGGTCGAGGCCACCCATTCTGAGGCGATCCACCTCTTCAGGCGACAGCCGTGACGTATCCAGCTGGGCTCCTGGCAGGATCGAGATCCCCCCGTACCGTCCTCGACGGACGTAAATCGGAGCTCCTGCATCCTCAAGCCAGGCTACGTCGCGCAGGACTGTACGGACGGACACCCCCAACTCATGCGCCAGTTCGGCCGTCGAGACCTGGGGGCGGGACTGCAGAAGCAGCATCATCGAGAACAGTCTGTGCGGTTTCACTTTTCAAGTGTGTCCCAATACCTGACAAGTTACGTCAGGTATTGCTGTCATCGTGGTGTCACCAATACCAGCCGAAGGGGAAATTGCCACCATGACTTCACCTAACCTGTTCCTGATCTACGTGACCGACGTCGAGCGGTCCGTGGCCTTTTACAGCGACCTGTTCGATATGCAGCCGCAGACCATCACTCCCCGCTATGTTCCGTTCGAGATCGCGCCAGGAATCCTCTTCGCGCTCTGGAGCGGGCGTGCCGAACAGGTGACGCCTGATCTGCCGCGCACCTGCGAGGTGGGCCTCATGCTTCCGGGTGCCCAATCTGGCGTGGATGACCGCTACGCCGAGTGGTCCGCAAAGGGGGTCACCGTGGTAGAGGAGCTCCATGACGACGTGTTCGGCCGCACTTTCGTTGTCGCTGACCCCGACGGAAACCTCATCCGCGTCTCGCCCCTTGGCTGACATCCGTTCTCACGGCGCCGCCCCGGCAAGCTGCACACCCGCTCCGCGCAGAACTTGCTGAAGGCTAGGCTGGACGGATGGAGATCATCCGCTATGCAGAACTCAAGTCCGAACCGTGGCGCAACGGCGGCGGGGTGACCCGGGAGCTCGCCAGCCATCCCAAGGCCGCCTCGGCGCAAGACGGCGCCTGGGACTGGCGGGTCAGCATCGCGGAACTCACCAAGGCCGGAGACTTTTCAACCTTCCCCGGCATGGAGCGCGTGCTGACAGTGGTCGACGGCGAACTCCTGCTGCTGACTGTGGACGGAGCCGAGCACCCCCTGGAAAAGTACCGGCCCTTCAGGTTCTCGGGCGACGCCAGCACGCATGGCGCCCTGCCCACGGGCGATGTCCGGAACCTCAACGTCATCACCCGGGCTGACGCGTTCAAGGGCTACACGTCCATCATCGAGCTCTCCAAGAAACGGGCCCACCCCGTCTTTGCAGGCCAGATCGGCATTTTGCTCCAGGGACAGGCCACCGTCAGCCCTGGCGCCGCGGAGGAACCCGAAGGCGGCGAACCGCCGGCCCTCGCAGGTGAACAGCAGGCATTCAGCCGCTACGACGCCGTCGTCGGTTCAGACACGCAGTCCCCTGAAATCCTGGGCCGCGGTTTCCTGGCCGTCGTCTCGATCGACCGTGTGGCCGGCTGAGCCGCAGGGAGGCCAGCCTCACCTTGGTAATCCCAGCCTGCCCACACTGGTCAGCTACGGACACCGTCCCTAGACTCGGGCTATGACCACACCATTTAATTCGCTTCTGTCCACCCAGATCGGCAACGAGTTCGCGGCCTCGCAGCAGTACATTGCGGTGGCAACGTGGTTCGCCAACCAGGACCTTCCGCAGCTGGCCCGCTACTTTTACCGGCAGTCCGTGGAGGAACGGAATCACGCCATGATGATGGTGCAGTACATGCTGGACCGGAACATTCCCTTCACCATCCCGGGCGTTCCCGACGTGCGCAACGACTTCTCCTCCGTCACCGAGCCGCTGGCCCTTGCCCTGAAGCAGGAGAAGGAAGTCACGGGCAACATCGAGGCACTCTTCCGGGCGGCCCGGGCCGAGGACGATGCCTTGGGCGAGCAGTTCATGCTGTGGTTCCTCAAGGAGCAGGTGGAGGAAGTGGCCGCCATGACCACCCTGCTGAACATCGCCGAACGCGCAGACAACCTGTTCGACATCGAGAATTTCATCGCCCGTGAAACCATCGGCAACGGCGGCCGCGACTCCGGCGCGCCGGACGCTGCCGGCGGCGCCCTGTAGCCCTCCCCCTCCCCCTCCCCCTCCGGTGAGGTAAACCACCATCGTTGGCCCCCGCCGTCGGCCGTTGCTACGCTGGAAACAAGGCTCCGCAGCGAACCTCCGGACGACGGTTCAGTACCCGGCACGCGACAAGACTGGCCAAAGGATCTGTCATGTCGTGGTTAATCCTCCTTCTCTCCGGCGCGCTGGAAGCCGTCTGGGCGGCGGCGCTGCACCGGACGTTCCAGGCTTCCGGCCGCCGACGCCTGTTGCCCGCGCTGATCTTCCTGGTTTCCGTCATTGCCAGCACCGGAGGCCTGGCAATTGCCATGCAGGCCATCCCCACGGGAACTGCCTACGCGGTGTGGGTGGGCGTCGGCGTGGTGCTTACCTCCGCCTACGCGATCATCACCAGGGCGGAAAGGCCGACGGCGGCGCGGCTGCTGCTGCTGACCGGCATCGCCGCGTGCGTGGTCGGCCTGAAAGTGGTGGCGTGATGCTGTCCACGTCCGCTGCGGCCTGGCCGATCCTGCTCGCTTCCGCGGTGCTTGAGGCCGTGTGGGCCACAGCTCTGGGACTGTCTGACGGCTTCGCCCTGCCTCTCCCCACCGCAGTCTTCGCCGTTACTGCCACGCTGAGCCTGGTGGGTCTGGGGTTTGCCGTGAAAAGTATCCCGCTGGGCACCGCCTACGCCGTCTGGGTGGGGATCGGCGCAGCCCTGACAGTCGGCTGGGCGATGGCCACCGGCGTCGAACCCTTTAGCCTGCTCAAGGTTCTCTTCATCGCCGGCATTGTGGGCTGCGCTGCTGGACTCAAGGCCTTACCGGCCAGGCGGCCGGACTAGGATTTTGGCATGGACTCCCCCGAGATAAATCAGGCAATGGACGCGTTGCGCCGCAAAATGGCCGGGGGCGGGCGGACCCTGTTGGGACTCGCGGGCGCTCCCGGCTCCGGGAAGTCGACCTTCGCGGCCTGGATCCAGCATCAGCTAGGCGCCGAACTGGCGGTGGTGGTGCCAATGGACGGGTTCCACCTTGGCAACGCCATCATCGACGGCACGCCGCTGAGGCAGCGGAAAGGCGCCATAGACACGTTCGACGTCGGCGGCTACTTGTCGCTGCTGCAGCGGCTGGCCCGGCGGGACGAGGAAGTGGTGTACGCACCGGAATTCCGGCGCACCTTGGACGAGCCGGTGGCAGCGTCCATCGCTGTTCCGGCATCCGTTCCGCTGGTCATCACCGAAGGGAACTACCTGTTGGCGGATTCGCCTCCGTGGAAGAAGGTCCGCGCACAGCTCGACGAGGTGTGGTTCGTGGACACACCACCGGCGCTTCGGCTTGAGCGGCTGGTGGACAGGCATGTGTTCTTTGGCATGGAGCGGCCTGCGGCGGAAGAATGGGCGGCCGGCTCGGACCAGGCCAACGCAGAGCTGATCGAAAAGACGAGGGCTTCGGCGGATCGGATCATCAGCTGGTCCTAAGGGGCCCGTCCTAGGATGACTGTGGACGCCGCCAGGAATACCCTGGCCGACATCGGGGTTCCTGGCTGGGACACCACTTCACAGCGAACGGAGCGCATTATGACTGCAGCATCGGTAGAGCTCGGCGACGGCCTCAAGGTCAGCCCACTGGGATTTGGCGGGATGGCCCTCACACCCGTCTACGGGGACGTTGACCCTGGCGAGGCACTGAGAACCCTGCACCATGCCGTGGATTCCGGCGTCACCTTCATCGACACCGCGGACATCTACGGCGGGGGCAGCAATGAAGAACTCATTTCGCGGCTGCTGAAGGAGCGCCGGGGCGAGGTGCAGCTGGCCACCAAGTTCTCCCTGGTGGGAAATCCCCACAACGGCTACACGGACGTCCGGGGGGACGCCGCCTACGTCAGGGAGGCCGTGGACGCCAGCCTGAAGCGCCTGGACACGGACGCCATTGACCTCTACTACATGCACCGCCGTGACCTCCGCGTTCCGATTGTGGAAACCGTGGAGGCCATGGCGGGGCTTGTAAAGGAGGGCAAGGTCAAGCATCTAGGCCTGTCCGAAGTGACGGCTCAGGAGCTGGCCCAGGCGCACGCCGTGCACCCCATCGCCGCGGTCCAGAGCGAATGGTCCATCTGGAGCCGCGACGTGGAACGCCACGTTGTTCCTGCCGCGGCCGAGCTCGGAGTGGGTTTTGTCCCGTATTCACCGCTGGGCCGGGGATTCCTCACCGGGACTGTCGACGCCTCACAGCTGGGTGAGAACGACTTCCGCCGGCGGATCCCGCGTTTCGCCGAAGACGCCGCGGATGCCAACCAGGCTGTGGTGGCCGCGGTCCAGCTGGTGGCCACGGTGCTGGAAGCCACGCCTGCCCAGGTGGCACTGGCCTGGCTGCTGGCGCAGGGCAAGCGCCTGGGCCTTGCGGTAGTCCCCATCCCCGGGACGCGCAGGACGCACCGGATCGATGAAAACCTGGGCGCCCTGGCCCTGGACCTGACCCCGGCGCAACTGGACGCCCTGGACCAGGCGGCGGACGCCGTCGTCGGCTCCCGCTCCGCGGACCTCAACTGGGTGTCCGAAGGCCGTGAATAAACTGGTCCGCATGGACACGCTCATTCACTCGTTACGGGACATCACCATCCGCCGGATCTCCGTCAGCGAGATGGACAACAACGTGTATCTGCTGACGGCCAAAGACTCGGGCGCCCAGCTGTTGATCGACGCCGCGGATGACCTTCCGGCCATCCAGGAGTTGCTCGCGGACGCCGACGCGGATTCCCCGGGAACGCCCCGGCTGGAGCTGATCGCCACCACGCACCAGCATTGGGACCATGTCCGGGCACTGCCTGGACTGGTGGAAGCCACCGGCGCGCGGACTGCAGCGGGCGCTGCTGACGCCCCCGGGCTTCCCGTGAAGGTGGATGTGCTGCTGGACCACGGGGACGTCGGGAACTTCGACGGGTTCGCCGTGACAGCAGTGCACCTGCGCGGGCACACCCCTGGGTCCGTTGCCTTTGTCTACCAGGACCCGGCCGGGCCGGCCCACATCTTCTCCGGTGACTCACTTTTCCCCGGCGGCGTGGGCAACACCCAGAAGGATCCCGAACGCCTCAACCAGCTGATCACGGATGTGGCCGAGCGGTTGTTCGACGTGTACCCGGACAATACTGTGGTGCACCCGGGCCACGGCAAACCCACCACCCTTGGCACGGAACGCCCGCACCTTGAGGAGTGGCGCGCCCGCGGCTGGTGACCCTGGTTAAACACCATCGAGTGCTCCATAAGTGCCGTTATGAACCTTCTAAACGGCGCTTACGGAGCACTCGATGGTGTTTTAAGGGACCTTAGCGGCCGCGGCGTTCGTTTGAGGCGGGAGCCGACGCACGGCGGGGACCGCTGCGGGCCGGACGGCCTTCGCCGGAACGGCCGTTGCCGTTGCCAGCGTAAGAACCACCGGAGGTCCCGCCGGTGTTGGAGGACCATACGGCCTTGTTGCCTGCGTTGCCTGTGCTTGCTGCGGCCCCGGCGCGCTGGCCGGTTGCCGGACGTCCGCCGCGCTGGCCGCCGGTTGCACCGGCGCCGGTTGCACCGGCGCGGGGAGCACCGGCGCGGGGAGCACCGGTACCGCCACGAGGTGCTCCGCTGCGGGTTGCACCGCGGACATCGCCACGGCCTTCGGCTGCGCGTCCGTCAGAACCGCGGCCAGCCGATGACCGGCCACCTGCCGCGGGAACGTCGTTGCGGTGCGTGCTGTAAGCAGTGTTGCGGCCGCGGGAGTTGCGCCGTGCTGCTGCCGCTGCCTGGGCGCGGTCCTCATTCTGCTCAACGACGCGGTCTGCGGCGTTACGGGCTGCGGCCTGACCTTCGTAGGCCACGGCCCGGCGCTCGGCGCGGGGCAGGTCGGTGCGGGGAGCTTCAGCAGCCACCCGTCCACGTCCGCCACGTCCGCCACGGCCACCCGCGGAGGGTGCAGCCTGGCGGCGAGCGCGCTTGCGCTCAGCGTTGGCGCCGGTGGAGGTGCCGCCGCCCTGCTGTGCTGCCTTGGCGGCGAGCAGAGCCGCACGGGTGCGCGGATCGATCTTGTCGGCCATTTCGCCCACCAGTTCAGCGACCAGCGGCGAGTTGGCGGTGACGCGCTCGAAGTTGACCTCGACGCCGGCAGCCTTCATGAGCTTCTTGACGTCAGACTGCTGCTCCGGAAGGGTCAGCGTCACCACTGTGCCGTCCGAACCCGCGCGGGCCGTACGGCCTGAGCGGTGCAGGTATGCCTTGTGCTCTGTGGGCGGGTCAACGTGGATCACCAGTTCGACGTCGTCCACGTGGACTCCGCGTGCTGCGACGTCGGTGGCCACCAGGACGCGGACGTCACCGGAGGAGAACTCGGCCAGGTTGCGGTCACGGGCGTTCTGCGAGAGGTTGCCGTGCAGATCAACGGCGGGGATCCCGGCGTCGGTCAGGGTCTTGGCCAGCTTGCGGGCGTGGTGCTTGGTGCGCATGAAGAGAAGGCGGCGTCCGGCGCCGGAGGCGAGCTCAACGATCAGCTGCTTCTTGACGGTCTGGTCGTTGACCACCAGCACGTGGTGCTCCATGGTGGTTACCGCGGCCTGCGGATCGTCCACGGAGTGGGTCAGCGGGTTGGACAGGTAGCGCTGGACGATCTTGTCCACGCCGTTGTCCAGCGTTGCGGAGAACAGGAGGCGCTGGCCCTGGCTGGGGGTCATGTCCATCAGCTTCTTCACAACCGGAAGGAAGCCGAGGTCAGCCATGTGGTCGGCCTCGTCCAGGACAGTGATCTCCACGGCCTCGAGGGTGAGGATGCGCTGGCGGATCAGGTCCTCCAGGCGGCCCGGGCAGGCGATGACGATGTCGACGCCGGCACGCAGGGCCTTTTCCTGGCGGGCCTGGGAGATACCGCCGTAGATCACGGTGGTGGTCAGGCCCATGGCCTTGGCCATCGGCTCGATGGTGGCGTTGATCTGGGTGGCCAGCTCACGGGTGGGTGCAAGGACAAGCCCCATGGGGCGGCCGGGCTTGCGGAAGTGCTTGGCTTCCCGCTCAGCGAGTCGTGCTACAAGCGGGATGGCGAAGGCGATGGTCTTGCCGGAGCCGGTGCGGCCGCGGCCCAGGACGTCGCGTCCGGACAGCGTGTCAGGGAGGGTCTTCACCTGGATGGGGAACGGTTCTACGATTCCCTGGGCGGTGAGGGTGTCGGCAAGCGCTTTGGGCGTGCCGAGGGCAGCAAAAGTAGTCATGTGTTTCAAAGTCTTTCAGGCGGTATCCGTGCGGATATCGGCCCCGATGCCGGTTGGCTCAGGGGTTCGCCGAAGAAAAGTCAGGTGATCAACCGGGCTGCTGCCAATCGTGCAAAGACGGCAGTCGGGACCAAATGGAACGCGTTCATCGACGCAGGATGTGCCTCTCACATGAAAAAAGCCCACTCCCGAAAAACTGGGACCAGGCGGGCATCACTGCACATCAAGTTCCACCAGTCTACCATCCCGAAGCCCCCGGACCTTTTCTTGCTTCCCCGCACACCAGTGCCTTGGGTCTCCCTCCCTCCAACTGACTCGCATTTAATGTCGCCAAAACAAGGAATGACGACGTTAAATGCGACCTAGTTGGGTCACCAGGGCCGTTGCCATCGGGTGCCCTCCAGGAGCACGCTTGAGGCATGACGCAACAGGGTGAGGCCCACTACCTGACGGACGACGGCGGTAGCCGCCCGGCGGAAGGATCGGATCAGAGCGCTGCTTCCGCCTGGGACGAAAAATATCGGAGCAAGCCTCGGATCTGGAGCGGCAAACCCAATCCCCAGCTGATCCGAGAGGCGGCCGGGCTGCACCCGCGTGAGGCGCTGGACCTGGGTTGCGGCGAAGGGGCCGACGCCATCTGGCTCGCGCAGCAAGGCTGGACCGTCACCGCAGTCGACGTTTCCGGCGTCGCCCTGGAGCGTGCGGCCATGCACGAAAAAGCGGCGCTTGACCGGGAGAGCGTGCACGCGGGTGAGGGCGCCATCCCCAGCCGCATCCACTGGCAACAGTGTGACCTTGCGGAATGGCAGCCGGCGGGAACGTTCGATCTGGTGTCCTCCCAGTTCCTGCATTCGCCCTCCCTTGCATGGCAGGGCCCGCTGCGGACGGCGGCTGCTGCCGTCAAGCACGGCGGCACGCTGCTGATCGTGGGCCACCACCCGGACCGGTTGCCGCCGTGGGGATCCCACACCTCGCCGGAGATGTTCTACACCCCGGCACAACTGGTCGAGGAACTGGAACTGGACTCGCCGCAATGGCAAGTCGAAGTCCTCACCACCCGCGACCGGCTGGCCACGGGTCCGGACGGCCAGGAGGCAGTCATCGCCGACACCGTCCTTCGGGCAACCAGGCTGCCCTGACCCGGCAGAGACCCGGAACCGCCACCCCAGGAAGGACATACCGATGGCCAGGCTTGTCGCAGAAATGACCATGTCACTGGACGGGTTCATTGCCTTGCCGGATGACAGCGTGGGCGGTCTGTTCGACTGGTACAGCAACGGCACGGTGGAGGTCCCCACCGCCAGGCCGGACATGACGTGGCACGTCTCCCAGGCCAGCGCGGAGCACCTTCAGCGCACCATGAGCGCGGGCGCTCTCCTCGTGGGCAGGCGCATCTTCGACATAACCCAAGGCTGGGACGGACAGCACCCCATCAGCTGCCCCATCGTGGTGCTCAGCCACTCGGTCCCGGACGGCTGGCCGCGGGACGGCGTCCCCTACACCTTTGTCACCAGCGGCTTCCAGGAGGCTGTTGAGGCCGCCAGCCGGCTGGCAGGGGACAAGGACGTGGGGCTCGCCGGGCCGGACATCATCCGGCAGGCGATCGACGCCGGCCTGCTGGCGGAGGTCCGGGTGAACCTGGCGCCGTGGCTGCTGGGGTCAGGGATCCGTTTCTTCGACCATCTGGGTTCTGCCCCGGTAAAACTGGAGAGGACCCGGGTCATCGAGGGCGACGGCGTTACGCACCTCTACTTCAACGTCCTGCCCCGTCCGGACTACTGACCTTTCCACCGAGTTTTTGTGCAGATAACGCGACTTCGGTGCGCGTTTGGCCGCATTATCTCTCCACACAAACTCCGGGGTCAGTCGGTGCGGCGGGATGCTGAGGCCAGGTGCGGTGCCGAGACCCGGGGCGCCACGGCGACCGTGGCGACGGCGACCACTGCCGCCAGGGCGAAGACCCCGGCGAACGATTCCGCCGTCGTCGTAAATGCGGTGAAAACGATGCCCGTGGTGGCGAGCGCCAGCGCGCCGCCGAGCGAATCCGAAATGGACATGGCGGAGCTGTTGAAGCCTTCGTTGTCCTTGCTGGAGAGCGCCAGCGTCATCACGCTCAGCCGCGGATACAACAGCCCCATGCCGCCGCCGGCGAAGATCCAGCCTGCAATCGCGACGGCGGCAGACCAGTTGAGTGCCGTGGTGGCCAGGGCCAGCACGATGGCGGCCAGCACCAGCACCGAGCCGATCCGCACGGCAACGCTGTGGGCCAGCCGGGTGCCGAGCCTGCCCTGGATCGCCGAGCCACCCGCCCAGGCCAGCGCTCCGCCGGTGAGGGTCAGGCCCGCGAAGGTGGCGGAGAAGGAGTACTGCTCAATCAGGAGGTAGGGCAGGTAGACCTCGGCGCCAAAGAACGCCGCGGAGGCCAGCCCGCGCGTGAGAATTACGCTTGGCAGTCCGCGGCGGGCTGTCAGCGTTCCCTTTGGCACCAGCGGCCGGACGGCCAGCAGGGCAACGACGACGGCGGCGACGGCCAGGACAGCCCCCGCGGCCGGGATGCCTGACAGCCTGACCTCCGCGGACAGGTTCAGGCCCAGGACGGCCAAGGCCGCGAGCGCGGCCCAGGCCATGCGGCCCACGGCCCACGGGGGTGTGGCGGCTGGTTTCGTTTCATTGGCTTCGAGTTGCCTCCTGGACGCCGCCCTGGGATCGGGCGCCATCCCGCGGAGCACCGGCACAATCATCACCAGGGCGGGAATCACCAGGCCCACCACGCCCAGGAACACCCAGTGCCAGCTCAGGACCTGCGCCACGATCCCGGCCGCGAACGGACCCACCAGGGACGGGATCACCCATGCGGCTGCGAACGCGGCGAAAATCTTGGGGTGCAGCAGCGCAGGGTAGACGCGCGCCACCACCACGTAGAGCGCAACGGTCATTGCCCCGCCGCCGAGTCCCTGCACCAGCCGGCCTGTCACCAATGCGGGCATGGTGCTTGCCGTGCCCGCAATCAGCAGGCCAACCACGAACAGTGCCACCGACGCATAGAGCGGGACGGAAGGTCCTCGGCGGTCCGACCAGTTGCCGGCCGCCACCATTCCGATCACCCCTGTGGCCAGCGGGCCGGCGAAGGCCAGGGCATAAAGGGCGGCGCCCTCCAGTTCACGGCTGACGATGGGCATGATGGTGGTCACCGCAAGGGATTCAAAGGCCCCCAGGAACACGAGCGCACACGAACCGATGGTCACCCACAGGTACGGCCGGTGCAGGATGCCCGTTGCGGGGTCGGTGGCTGGAAGAGTGGATTCGCGCACGGTAACGGCCTGATCGTTTGTCATGGACGCCACCGTAGGACCTCAACTAAGGTTGAGGTCAAGGAAACGTCCGGCTTACGGAAAACGCTGGACCCTCGGCCCGGGAACGCGATTGGCCCAACAGGGGGAAGCATGCCACAGCTCGCAGGCGGGGCGCACCATGCCCTCAGCATCGGCGAGTTGTCGGACCGGAGTGGGGTGGCGCCGTCGGCCCTTCACTTTTACGAACGCAACGGCCTCATCTCCTCCGAGCGCACCGCCGGCAACCAGCGGCGCTACCGCAGGGACGCGCTCCGGCGGGTGGCGTTCATCCGGGTGTCACAGCGGGTGGGAATCCCGCTGAAGGACATCCGCGCCGCGCTGGACTCGCTGCCGGAGGCCCGTACGCCCACCAAGCGCGACTGGTCCCGGCTTTCGCGGCTCTGGCGTGCGGAACTGGATGCCCGCATCGATACTTTGGAACACCTCCGCCGGGACCTGGACGGCTGCATCGGCTGCGGCTGCCTGAGCCTGAAGGCTTGCCGGCTCCAGAATCCGGAGGACAACTTGGGCTCGGCCGGCACGGGACCGGTCCGCTGGAAGCCAGACCCAACTGAGTAGCAGCAGATGTCGTTTAGGAGGATGTGGGCCCTACCTCGTTGGGGTCAGACGTATCGGTTCCGGCCAGCACGGTAGCCGAAGAGGGCGGCGAGAGATCCCACCGCCAGAAAGAGCACCCCGGCGGCCATGAAGGAACCCGTGGCCTGGTGCAGTTGGCCCACCATAAGCGTCCCGGTGGAGCCCACCCCGTAGCCCACGCCCTGCATCATTCCGGACAGGTGCGCGGCGGTGTGCCCGTCGCGGGTCCGGACCATGATCATGGTCAGCGCCACCGCGGTCAGGCTCCCCTGTCCCAGCCCGAGCAGTCCGGTCCACACCCAGATGAGTTCCAGCGGGCCGAAGATGCTGAGCGCGAATCCGCAGCCTGTCATGAGCGCCACCACCGTGTTGATGGCGCGCTGGTCTGCGAACCTTGTGGCCAATGCCGGGGCAAACAGCGAACCCAGCATCTGCAGCCCGATGGATACGGACACCATGAGCCCCGCGGTGGCCCCGTCAACGCCACGCTCGCGCAGGATCGGCGCCAGCCACGCAAAGACGCTGAACGACATCATGGCCTGCAGCACCATAAAAACTGTCACCTGCCAAGCCACAGCGGAGCGCCACACGTTGACGCCGCCCTTGACTGCCTGGTGCCGGGCGGGTCGTTGCCGCAGCGCCACCGGGAGGAACAGGAGAAGTACGACGGCGGCCGGAACCGCCCAGAACCACAGCGCCAATGTCCATTCCCCCGCTGCCGTGAAGACAGGGTAGGTAAAGCCGGCGCCGAGAGCGGCCGAGGCACAGATCGCAGTGGTGTACAGGCCACCCATCAGCCCGAGCCGGTGCGGGAAGTCACGCTTCACCAGCCCTGGAAGGAGGACGTTGCAGAGGGCGATGGCCGCGCCGCAGGCGGCAGTCCCCGTCAGCAGCGCCGGTAGGTGGCCGGCCCCTGGCACCAGCCCGCCAAGATCCAACGGCCGCAGCAGCAGCCCGGCGGTGAGCACAGCCATGGCTCCCAGCAGGACCCGCTCGGCGCCGAAGCGCCGAGCCAGCGGCGGGGCAAGCGGCGCAAATACCCCCAGGAGGGTGACAGGAACGGTGGTGAGCACCACGACGGCCCACCCGGGCAGGCCGGCGCCGGACGTTACCTCGGGGAGCACAGCGGCGAAACTGGAGAAGACCGTGCGCAGGTTCAGGCCGATCAGGACCAGGCATACGCCCAGATAGACCAGCGTCCGCTTAGTGCCGGGAGTGCCGGGAAGCCGGGTGGGCGCCGCCGCGGGAACGTCGTCGATCTCGGCGTCGACCAGGAGGTCCGGAACATCGGTCTTCTCAGCGCGGGTCACGGGATCCATTCTGTCAGGCTGATTAGCTCGCCTCCGTCCACTGGAAGATATCCACATAGGCCGCCGCGTTGCTGGCACCGTCTCCGGCGGCTTCCTACGCTGAACAGGTCTTCACCCACCAAGTTCCCTTCAGCCATTCGAAGAACGATGAGCGTTCCAAAGCCCCACGATCCACACTCACCACCGCTTCCCGCGCGGCCGCAAGCTGATGGGCCGCCACCAGCGTGGCCGCCACTGCGCGGAAGCGGGGGGGTGAAGGCACCACCAGCATGGCCGGATCCCCACCCCGCTCCAACAGCCACAGCTGCGCTGTCGCCGCCTTGTGGATTCTCGGGGCGGGACTTGTGCTGGGCACGGCGCACACGCTGAGGCTTCTGTACTGAACCCGGCTCACTATGAGTCGCCTCGGTGGCTGCTGCCCGCCCCCACTGCTGCGGGCCACCCGGAAGATCTCCTCTATTCTGGAAGGGATGAGCGAAACCCCAGAAACCCCCCAGCCTCCGCATGTCCCGCGGCCGGTAACGCCCGGAACCCAGGCGTCTTTCGGCACTTACGGCGGCCGGCCGGTCAGCTTTGTCCGCCGCGGAACCCGGTTGCAGGGCCGCCGCCAGGCCGCCTGGGAAGAGCATGCGGACCGTTGGGCCGTGGACGTCCCCCGGCACATCGCCAACACCTCAGTGCACCCCGACTACACGTTCGACGCGGAGGCGGAATTCGGCCGTAAGGCGCCGCTTGTGGTGGAGATCGGCTCCGGCCTGGGCGACGCCATTTGTCACGCCGCCGAGCAGAACCCGGACACGGACTTCCTTGCCGTGGAGGTCTACACCCCGGGCCTCGCCAACACCATCATCAAGATCAACAGCCGAGGGCTCAGCAATGTACGCGTGGTTGAAGCCAACGCCCCGGAGGTCCTCGCCACCATGCTGCCCTCCGGCTCGGTCAGCGAGCTGTGGGTGTTCTTTCCCGATCCCTGGCACAAATCGCGCCACCACAAACGCCGTCTCATCCAGCCGGAGTTTGCTGAACTGGCTGCCCGCGCCCTGAAGAAGGGCGGGCTCTGGCGCATCGCCACCGACTGGTCCAATTACGCCGTCCACGTCCGGGACGTCCTGGCTGGTTCCGAGGACTTCGAAAACCTGCACAATGGCGAACGCCACGGTCCCGAGAGCCCGCTCACCCAGGTGTGGCAGTCCGGCGTCGAGTCCGTGGTGGGCGGCGCGCCCGTCAGGGAAGGCCGCGCTCCGGTGAGCACTTTGCACACCGGGCCAAACGAGGGCGTGGACGAAACCGGCGGGTGGGCCCCGCGCTTTGAGGGCCGGATCCGTACCAGCTTCGAGGCGAAGGCACACGAGGCCGGCCGGCTGATCTTTGACCTCTGCTACCGCCGGCGGTAACGCCGGCTGGCTTCGTCAGCGGATCAGGTCAGAAGCCAGCACCCGCTGAGCCGGCCATCAACTTACGCTGATGGCGGCTACGATCTCCTTGAGCATGCCGAGCCGCGGCTCGATCTCCGGGTTGACGTACGGCCAGATCACCACGACGCCGATGAACCGGTCGTTTTCCCATATGCCCACGGTTGCAGCGACTTTCCCCGACCCGGCCGAGTCCGTGTAGCCCACCACCACGGCGTATGCGGCCTTGCCGGACAGGTTCAGTTCGCCTTCGGTCAGGAGGGTCCCTTCGCGCTCTTCGATGTAGAACGTGGACATCAGGTGGGCCCAGCCATTGGCCTGCGGGGCGCCTTGGACGGACGTTTCGTCCTTGATGACCGTTACCAAGACGTCGCCCAGCAGGCCATACTGTTCGGTGTTGGGCCCAGCGGTGGAGTCCTCCAGGACCTGGGTGTGCTCTGGAAAATCTGCCGTGAAGCCGAGCGGGGATTCGATATGCACTGACATGGTTGCTCCTTCAGCAATACGTCTTGGCCGGGCCGGCTGATGATGGGGACGGGACTGGACGCAGCACCGGCACGTCAGAGCCTCTCAAGCTTCGTGTCGTTCGGCACCTTATAGTACGTGGAGACGTTGGTGGTGGCCTGGTTCTCGGTCTTGAGTTCCACCTCGCCCACCTTGACGTCAAATCCTGCCTCGTTGGACGCCGTCACCACGCTGTTGACCTGAACGGTGGCGGAACCGGCCTCGTACAGTTTGGCGGCATCGGAGGCTGCGCCCGCGGTGTTGCCCAGCGCCACGTTCCGCATGTAGCTGTCGATCACGGCCTTGTTCTCCGGCGAATACTCAACATCGATCTTGACGGTGCCCTGGGTGCCGACTGTCACTGTGGACTCAACCTTGGCTGCCTTGACGTCAGTTCCCGCTGTGGCGCCTTCTGCCACAGTTCCGTCCATGGACAGGGAAACGGACTCGATGTTGCTGCCCTTGTCCAGGTTCACTTCCAGGCCGCCCTTGCCGGACGCCTCGAATACGCGGCCGTCGAGGTCCAGTTTGCCCTGGGCGGACACCTCGCCGCTGGCGGTGGCGGTGCCATCGGTCAGATTCCGTTCATAGGCAAGATCGAGCTTCGCCGAACCTGACGCGGGGCCCGACTCGCCTTCGGCCTCAAGGGAAAGAGTTCCCTTGGCCTTGTCCGACTGGCCGGTGGATCCGTTGTCATCAGCTGCATCGTTGATGGTGTCCAGAATGTAGCCGGGCGGGTTGCCGGCCACATCCTTGATCTCGCCCACGCTGTCCGGGGGAAGGTCCGTGTACATCTGCTCGCGCGCGGCCATGGCCTCCTCAACGCTGTCGAAGGTGTACTCGCGGGACACTTCCCCGTTGAGCGTGACGCCTGCCGCGCCGCTGGCGTCATTGACGCCCAGGCCCATGTTTCCGTAAACCTTCATCGTGGCCGAGCCGTCCGCGTTCTCTACCACTTCGGTGCCCACCTCGGCGCCGCCGTGGACCCAGGCGACCCTGGCCTCGACCGATGCCTTCCCGGTCTCCGTGTAGACCGGGATGTCCGCCTTGGCCAGCTCCTGAAGGTGGTGCTTGGCCTGTTCCTGGGCGGAGTTGGGGATGCCGCCATCCATCTTCATCAGGTCCTCGGCGAACGGGCCGTTCTCGCCTTCGCCCTCGATCAGGTACTTCCTGTCCGCGGCTGACAGGCTGTCCCACCATTTGGCTTGTTCTTCGGGGCTCGCGTCGAGCATCTTGTCCAGGCCGTTTTCCAGCTCCGCGCGGTGCTCGGCGGCCGCGGCGGCCTGCTTGGCCTGTTCCTGGAGCCAGTCCGATGCCTGCTGGGCCATAGCCTTGATCTTGTCCCACGCGCTCGTGCCGGTGCCGCCCGTTGAACTGGCCGAAGATTTTTCCTGCTCATCTGCGTGCTGCAGGAGGAGCTTGGAATTGTGGCGGAGACTGGATACCACCCGCTCCAGGCCTGGGCGATGGCTCCCCGTCCAGTCCTGACGGAACTGCTCGCTGTCAGCCCCCTTCCACGGGGCGGCCTGGATCTGGCTTTGCAGGGAGCTGGCCCGGCTGCTGAGCAACGAGGCAGCCTTGTCTGCGGCCTTGGCCAGCTCGCGCAGCTGGCTAACGTCAGCGCCGTAAAAAGTCATGCTGTCTCCCCCGGAGAAGTTTGTGGTTCAGGGTCTATCGCTGACGCTCATCGTCGCACAGACGCCAGCCCACGGCGATGGGGATCACTCCCCATCCACTGGCGCGAACAGGCAGGTAACACCCTCAAATCCGCTCGAAAGGGTCGCTATCTGCCAGTTCGCGCTCGACGTCGACCGGGACTGTTCGGGACTATGTTCCCGTGGCACGATTGGCCTTATGGTGGGGCACCAGGAACTGCGCACCATTGGCGCTTCACAAAGGAATGACCATCAAAAGAGAACTCAGGCAGGCCGCCGATGCGGCGGAGGACGTCACCAACTCACGCACAGTGGAGTTGCTGGCCAGGGCCGGTTTTGCGGTGAGCGGCATCCTGCATCTCCTGGTGGGGACCATCGCCATCCGGCTGGCCACTGGCGGAGGCGGCAGCGCGGACGTCAGCGGAGCCGTAGCCGAACTTGCCAGCCAGCCCGCGGGCCCGATCCTGCTGTGGAGCAGCTTCGCAGCGTGTGCGGCGCTCTCCCTTTGGCAGGCCAGCGATGCCATCTTTGACTTCAACCACCTGCCTACCAAGGAGAAAGCCGGGAAAAAGCTCGTAGCGGCGGCCCAGGCTCTGGTCTTCGCCGGACTCGCACTGACGCTCGCTTCGTTCGCCACGGGCACCGGTTCCAGCGCCGACAACCAGCAGTCCGCGACCGACCTCACCGTCACCGTCATCCGGGCGCCGGGAGGTGTGGCGCTCCTGGTCCTGGTGGGTGCCGGCGTGGCCATCACCGGTGTGGTGTACGCGATCCGCGGGATGATGAAATCCTTCGAAAAGCACTTGGCGCTCCCCTCGTCCGGTGCAGCCCGGACGGGAGTCACGGCGCTGGGTATGACGGGCTACGTCGCCAAGGGGGTTGTGCTCCTGCTGACGGGGCTGCTCATCGTGATCGCCACCGTGCGGGCGCATCCGGAGGAATCCACCGGCCTGGACGGCGGGCTCAAGGCGCTCCGCGACCAGCCGTTCGGGATCTACGTGCTGGCCGGTGTGGGCGCCGGGCTGATCTGCTACGGACTCTATATGGTGGTCCGGGCGCGCCTGGCCAGGATGTAGCCAGGCCACTTTTCCTATGTGGCACGGCTCGGCAGGACCTGCTCCGACCCTGTCCGGCTAGGGTGGACGCATGCCCCAGGTACGCGCCGAACGCCTCATCCGCCTCGATCCGGAGACGGCCTTTGCCTTCTCCCAGACCACCGGCGGATTCCGGCTCAAGTGGGACCCCTTCATCTCAGCCCAGGGCTTCCTCGACGGCGCCGCCTCTGCCGGGAAGGGCGTCCGGACACGGACCGTGTCACGCCTGGCCCTGGTGATGGTGAGCGAATACGTCTCCTACTCACCACCCAGGAACGTGGGCATGACAATGGTGTCCGGACCCTGGTTCTTTAAGAATTTCGGTGGCGGGTGGCGCTTCACCGCGGACGACGGCGGCACACGGGCAGTCTGGAAGTACACCTTCTCCTGCCGACCGGCGTGGTTGCGGCCGGTGGCGGAGAGGATGGGCGCCTGGCTGCTGGGCCGCGAGATCGAAAAGCGGATTGAAGCATTCGCCCGGGCATGCGAGGATCCGGAGCTGGTGGCCGAGTTCCGCACGCACACGAGGCCGTAACAAGGGGAGCTCGTAACACAGCGGTCATGGCCAAGAATCACGGCACGCTGATCTCAGCAACCGTGTGCTGGGATCCGTCCCGCAGCTCCACGCTGGCGATGCTGGCCAGCTGAACCGGCGTGGCGCCGGTGACCTTGACCCGGCCGCTAGGCGTGGCGGTCCACGCACACGCCCGGTCCTCCCCGCCGTCGCGGTCCCGGATCCAAAGCGAAAGTGTCCCGTCCAGCGGCAAGCTGCTGCCGTTCACTGCGAGTTCAGTGCCCCACGTTTTCCGCGCCAGGTCAATACTGAACCGCAATCCGTCTCCGGACTGCACGGAGTAGCTGGCGTCCGGCTGCGGGGGACGGTTGAGTACCGGCCCGGCAGCCAGGCCCAGCGCAAGGCATGCGGCCGCCACGGCGCCCACCAGAGCGGCCCGCCGCCGTCGTGATGTCCGACGCCGGGCGGCCAGTCGGTCAAGGACCGCGCGCGGAACGGACGGGACAGGCTCAGCGCCCGCCGCCGTGCCGCGGCTGGCGGTGAGCGCCACCGCGTCCGGTACGGGAAGGGCGTTCAGCAGGGTCGGCAGTTTCTCCAGCTCGGCCAGTTCCGCCTGGCAGTCCGCACACTCTTGAATGTGGGCCTGGAAGCGAAGCGTATCCTCGGCGTCCAGCCCGCCCAGCAGGTAGGCGCCCAGCAGCTGGTGCAGTTCGGAGTCGCTCACCGTTCCACCCCCATTTCATCCAGGATGGTCCGCAGGGCGCGCACCGCGTAAAAGGCCCGCGACTTCACCGTTCCGCTGGGGATGTTCAGCTGCACGGAGGCCTCGTTGACGGTGAAGCGGCGGTAGTGCAGGGCTACCAGGACGTCCCGGTGTTCGGTGCTGAGCCGGAGCAGGGCCTCCTCCATGAGCACCCGGTTGAGAAGCTCGTCCACGCGCTCCACGGCGTCCGCGGGATCGGTGAGCTCGCGTTCCATGGCTTCTGCCGGCCGCCGCTGGGCCTTGCGATAGTTGTCGATCATAATGTTCCGCGCGGTCCTGAACAGGTAGCTGCGCAGGCTTCCGGTGATGTCCGGGGCCTGCTGCCAGACGCGGAGCACGGTCTCCTGGACCACGTCCTCGGCCAGCTGGGGGTCGCGGGACGCGCTGAGGACAAAGCGGCGCAGGGCGGTGCCGTGTTCGCGGTAAATCGCTGCAACCACATCTTCGTCCAGCGGCATGCCAGCCTTCTCCTGTCCCTGGATCCTGCGTCAAGGTTCTGCCCGGAACTACCCCTTACGCATCCCGGCTGATACGACGTCCGTTGGCGCTAAAACGTTCATTTGAACCATTCTTCACCCTGGTGCGTCGTACCGGTTAGCGTCCGGTGATCCGACGCCGGGCACCAGCCAAGGAGCATTCACATGAAACAGCATCTAGGCGCAGGTTTTGCCGCTCTGGCCCTTGCGGCCGCTCTGACAGGCTGCGGCGGAAGCCCCGGAACGACCACAACAACTCCTGCAACTACCTCCCCCGCGCCGACCGCGACCTCCCCAACTGCGGCAGCCGCCGTCGACCTCAAGACAGCGTCCTCCAGCGCGGGCACCATCGTTGTGGATGCCAAGGGCATGAGCGTCTATTTCTTCACCAAGGACGTGAAGGACTCCGGCACCAGCGCCTGCACCGGTGCCTGCCTCACCGCGTGGCCGCCAGTCACCAGCACGGCGGCCACACCAGCCGCTGAGGGGGTCACGGGCACAGTGGGAACAATTACGACGCCGGATGGGGCAAAGCAGCTGACGCTGAACGGCCTCCCGCTGTACTACTTCGCCCAGGACAAGAACCCCGGCGATGTCCTGGGCCAAGGCGTCAACGACGTCTGGTACCTGGCGAACCCGGCCGGGGAGATGATCAAGAAGGCGGGGGCGGCGTACTGACAGGAGCCCGGCCCACTGCGGTTGCCGCACCGGGCTGTACGAAATTGGGCTGTACGAAAGCAGGCTGTGGTTACGGAACAGGGCTCAGGGAGCCGGAGCTTATGGAGCCGGACTGGGCAGCGGGACCGGAGGTGTGGCCGGAAGGGGCAGTGCCGGGGGCTGTCCCTCGCCGTTAGGGGGCGCGCCGTTGAGGGGGCCGCCTGGAACGCCCGGAGTGAGGTTCTCCGGCACGGGAAGCTCCGGCAGGTGCACTGGCTGTGACGTGGCCGGGGAGGGAAGGTTCTGCGGTCCCTGCGCAGGGTCTGCACCCGGCGCGCTGGGGGCCGGCGCAGGGGCTGTTGGAGCCGGCACGGACGCGGAACCCCCGGGCTGGGCAGGAACCGGGGCTGGGGTTTCCGCAGGTTGGTTCACGGGTCCGCCGCCCACTGTGGACACGAAGGACGTGACTGCGTGGCCGAAGGAGTCCCGGATGCCCTGGTCCGAGGCGGCGGCAACCGCACCGCCGGCGGCCAGCGAGACCGCCACCGAGAGCGTGGTGAGCGTGATCCGGCGCTTCGCCCGGCGGCGTGCGGCGAGCTCATCAGTCGCTGCTCCGGCTACGGGCCCTGCTGCTGCCTGCTGGTGGGCTGCGGGAACCATCAGGGCCGCCACCGCTGCAGAGGGCTCCGGCTGTTCGGTTGCCAAAGCCCGGAGCTCAAGCAGGACAGGGCGGAGTCCGTCGTCGCCGTCCAGCTCTGCTTCGAGCAGTAGCTGCTCAACAGCCCCGCCGTTGCTGGAGCCTGCGATGTCACTCATGATGTGCCTGGTTTCTTCTTAGCGTCTGGTCCTTGAGATTTTGCAGCGCCCTGCGTTGCAGCTGCTTAATGGCGCCTTGGGATTTGCCCATGATGCCGGCCACCTGTTCGATGGAGAGATCCGCCACAACGCGGAGGGCCAGAACTTCCCGGTGGTCATCAGCGAGGCCGTCCAACAGGGCAGCCGCGCCGCCGTCGTGGCCCAGCGCGTGGTCCTCGGCCGAAGCCGTACTGCGCCCGTCCTGCAGCGGATCATAAGGGGTGAAATCGGGCCTGCGTTCCAGCCGGCGGTAATAGTCCACCATCCGGGCGTGGGCGATTGAGAATAACAGCGACTTGGCGCCTTGGAGTCCGCCGGTAAGTTCACCGATTTTCGGAAAGAAAGCCAGGAACACATCCTGGGTGACGGCCTCGGGGTCATCGACACCTCGGGCGCGGAGGTAGCCCAGCACGGCGCCGGAGAAGGAACGGTAGACAGCGCCAAAGAGCACGGCCGGGTCGGTTCCGGCTGTGTCTGCGAGTATCTCGATGTCTTCTTCGGCCAAAGTGTCAAGCACCGGCGGCTCCTCCATCGCGGGCTGCGGACTCACACATCCCGGTATCCGGCGCGGACTTCTCCACTGCCTCTTGGACTGCCATGTGGACTGCGGGAATCCGGCCCCTCAAGGGCCGGTCCCGCAGTCCAGACTAGCTGAAGGGCTGCTAGTGGGCCGAAACGGAAGGAGCGTCCACTGCGTCGCCCGGGACTGCAGGCACGGCCGGAACAGCGGGAACGGCCGGCAGTCCGTCGATGCCCGGAACAGCCGGCACGGCGGGGACAGCCGGAACCGCGGGGACAGCAGGCAGCTCGGGAAGCTCGGCCTCAACAGCGACGGAGCCCTCGGCAGCAGCCTTGGCGTCAGCGGCAGCGCCGGCCTTGGCAGCTACGTCCGTGCAGAAGCTCTCCACGTTTGCTTCACCCTTGGCAGCAACAGCCAGCGAGGCGAAGCCTTCGGAGGAGGCGTTCAGTCCGCCGTTGGCGAAAGCCGTGCAGAGGCCGATGGCCGCTGCGCCGGCAGCGTCAACTTCGGTACCTGCCGCAGCCGAGGCGTTCGCGTTTGCTGCCACCTCGTCGCCGGACACTGCTGCGGTGCCGGAAGCGTCTGCTGAGCCAGCTGCCGCTGCTGCTGCATCGGTGGCCAGCTGCGGAGCCGGGGCGCCGAGCAGTTCGTGGGCGGTCTGCTGGGCGTCCGCCGGAAGGACTCCCGAAGCAGCGGCGATGCCGGTTCCGCCGACGGCCAAGGTGCCCGCGGCCAGGAATCCGGCTGCAACTTTACTGGTGGCAAGAACAGTGAACAAGGACATACGACACTCCAAAACATAGAAGACAATTCAGATGCGGCTCCGTGGGAACCACTCACCACCTACATCGCTGGCCGGCCGGGAAAAGTTACGGCCGCCTGGAAATTCTTCCGAATATCTTCTTGGGACGGCATTACGGTCAGGGCCTGGCTGACGATCCGGAGCCCCCTTCCGCCGCCGAAATCGCCGGAAGCCTGCCAATCCGCCGCGAGTTTCCGGCGTACTGGCAGGCTTCCGGCGAATCCGGAGGGCTTTAGGCGTCCACCAGGTCTTCGTCGGCGTCCTCGAACTCCACGGCGGCCACGATTTCCTGGGTTTGGGGGTTGATCATGAACGCTTCGTCGTCCTCTTCGACCATGATGAAGTCTCCGTGGTCAGTGCTGAAGTGCCAGGCCAGCATCTTCTCCCCGTGGTGCAGGTAGTTGGGGTCGCCCATGGTGATCTTCTGCAGGGCGTAGCCGGCAATGTCGCACAGTTCGCGGATGATGATCTCGAACTCCGGCGCATTCTCCAGGGCCTCGGCGTCGGCTTTGGCCTGGCGCTCGGCGAGGTCGGGGATAAGCGCCACGAGCCGCTCGATGTGGGCTTTGAGCTCCTCTTCGTCCAGCACCAGCAGTGCTTCCTGCCCGCGGAGCCAGGCCGCGTTGAGGGCGGTGATGTTCTCGGTCTCAAGCAGCTCCTCGAATTCGCCGTCAAGCTCCTCCATGCCGCGCACGCCGTCCGAGCTTTCCTCATCCTCGTCCAGGCCGCCGTCGAGGTAGCGCTCCTCATCCTCCTCGGACAGGTCCTCGAAGGCCTCAACGGTCCTGTTGAACAGATCCAGGTGGGCGGTGGCGCCCATGGCTGCCATGCCTTCGCGGATGAGGGTGTCGGTCTCGTCCCGGTCGAGGGACGTGAATACGTACTGGGCGAAGCCGCCCTCCAGGGACTGCGTGAGGTAGAAATCCACGTAGTAACTGCGGAGGGCCACCGGGGACATCTCGTCGGTGTGGAGCAGTTCCTTGTGCATGGCATCAACCACGCTGACGTTCGCGTCGACGACTTCCTCGTCGCTTGCTTCGATGCTGCCGGTGGTCAGAACGACAGGCTGTTGGCTCGTGGTCATGGGAATCCTTACTGCTGAATGCCGATGGTGCTCAGAACACTTTTCACGCTACGTGGGCAGGGCAGATCCCGGGTTGAGGAGAAAGTGAACGTCGTGCGAAGTTTGGGCTCCCGTTCCTGGGTCACCCGGCGAACCCGGCGAACCCGGTCGCAGCTCCTGCGGGGGCTCCGGCTACCGGGCCGAGGTGTACAGCTGCCGCACGAGGTCTTCGATATCCGGCTCGTGCAGTGACAGATCAGCCACCTCGGCCCTGGCAGCGACGGCCGCCAGCAGGGCCGATGCTGACAGCCGGCGGGGATCGAACGCAATGCGGTGACGGATCCCCTCGGACTCAGCACCCAGATGGACGGCGCCCTGGGGCAGGATCAGGTCAGGGACGGGCAGCGGCGAACTGAAGTCAACCACCATGGTGCGCCGGGCCTCCGCCACTTCCGCCAGTCCGGTGAGCGGACCGTCAAAGGCGATGGCGCCGTCGTCCACCACCAGGATCCGGTGGCAGAGACGTTGGACATCGCTCATGTCGTGGGTGGTCAGCAGCAGCGTGGTGCCGTTCTCCCGGCGCTCAAAATCCAGGAAGCGGCGCAGGCTCTCCTTGCTGATCATGTCCAGGCCGATAGTTGGTTCGTCCAGGATCACCAGTTCGGGACGGTGCAGCAGCGCCGCAGCCACTTCACCGCGCATCCGCTGCCCCAGGGACAGTTGGCGCACCGGAGTTCCGAGAAAGGGATCCAGGCCCATCTGCTCGGCCAACTCCTGGAAACGTGGCCGCCATCGGCTCTCCGGCTGGCGGTGCATGGCTCCCAGGATGGGGAACGAATCCTTCAGGGGCAGGTCCCACCAGAGCTGCGAGCGCTGCCCGAACACCACGCCGATCTTCCGCGCCAGCGCCTGCCGCTGCGGCACAGGCTGCAGCCCGCAGACCGTCACCCGCCCCGAAGAAGGCACCAGGATGCCGGTGAGCATCTTGATGGTGGTCGACTTCCCCGCGCCGTTGGCGCCGATATAGCCCACGGCCTCTCCCTGCTCCACCGTGAAACTCACGTCCCGGACGGCGTGCACCGTGCGGGAGCGGCGCCGCAGCCTGCCCAGTCCCCGGCCTCCCACCGCTTCCGCCACGGTAAAGTTCCGGCTCAGCGCTTCTGCCTCGATAATCATTTATCCCCCTGCTCCGGTGTACTTTCTGATGGCCGCCCGCCACAGCAACAGCATGAGTCCCCAAAGGACGACGGCGGCAGGCAGCCCCAGCCAGCCGGTCCAGCTGGGTATTCCCGCGGGTCCGTCCAGCCCCAGGAGGACCAGGCTGGGAGCGTAGGCCACCAGCGTTGCGGGGACCACAAATGTGAAAAAGACCTGCAGCGGCAGGAACATCGCCGCGCCAGGCATGGACGCCACGTAGCGGCCGCCGTATGTGAACGCGTTGGCGAACTGACGCCCGTCCAGAAGCCAGAACTGCACCGCCCCTGCCCCGACGAACAGCGCACCGAAAATCGCGGCACCCGCCAGCGGCGTGACGATGAACAGTGCCACCTTTGCCGGGTCCCACTGGATGTCCGTCAGGAACAGCGCGGCCGCCAATGCGATCAGGGCGAAAACCAGCCGGCCCACCCTGCGGAGCTGGAAGTCCGACGTCATGAGCTGCAGCAGCACCGGAAGCGGCCGGATCAGCAGTACTTCCAACTTTCCGGTGCGGATAGCCTCGCTCATGGAATCGGTCTCGCCCAGGATCAGGTCGCCGATGGAGAACCCCACTGACGCGAAGGCGAACACGAGCAGGGCCTGGGCAAAGGTCATGCCCCCGAACGTGGGGATGTTATGCACAATCGCATACAGCTCCACAAACTCCGTCAGCGCCAGCATCATCTGCCCGGCGACGTCGGCGGCGAAGCTCCCCCGGTAGGCAGTCTGCGAACGCAACCGGGCTGAAACCAGCAGCCGCAGCAGCTTGGCGTTCGTGACCGGGGAACTGTCAGCAGCCGGGCGGTCCACTGTTTGGCTGTTCACTGATGGATCGTCAGCCACCCTGCACCACCAGCTTCCGTGAACCGTAGCGGACCATCAGCTGGGTGCCGGCCAGCAGTACGGCCAGCCACAGCAGCTGGACGCCCACCAGCGCCAGGCTCTGGGCGCCGTCGGTCCTTCCCGCCAGGATGTCCACCGGGGTCTGCAGCATAGAAGGGAAAGGAGTGGCCCGGGCAAAGTCCAGCATCCACTGCGGGAACCACGTCACCGGCACCAGGAACCCGGAGAGCAGGTTCATGAGGACCATATACAGCATCCAGTAGCCGCGGATCTCCACCACCCAGAAAGAGAGCAGGTTGATGACGAAGAATCCCAGGAAGTTCAGGGTCAGGGCCGCCAAGACCGAGACGAAGCCGAGCACGTAGGGGCCAGCCGACGTGGGAAGCGACAGCCCTGTGACAAGAGCGCCGATGACCAGCGGCGGCACTCCCCTGGGCAGGATGTCGAAGGCCGCCCGGCCGAGGTCCTGCGCCCAGTATGACGCTGTGAGGTTTACCGATCGGGAGAGGTCCACGGCGATGTCCCCGCTCTTGACCCGGCTGGCCAATTCGGCGCTGCCGAAGATCCCCAGGGGGGACAGCAGGGCCTGGCCCAACCACACATAGGTTGCCGCCTCGACGGCGGAGTAACCGCCGATGCTTCCTCCCGCCGTCGAAATGGCCGACAGCAGCAGGGACGCCCTGATCAGGCCGAAGACAGAGTTGGTGAAGGCTCCGGAGAATGCGGCCAGACGGTACGTGGAATGGCGTCGGAAGGACGACTTGGCCAGCTCCCAATACGCGCGCACTGGTTGAGTCTACCCGCGCCCCAACCGGCATCCGCCGTCGAATTCGCGGGAAGCCTGCCGGCTCGCTGGGAGCTTCCGGCTAACGCGCACGTTTCCCGCGACGTCGGCGGCTGAGGCTGGACAGGCGGCGGGGCCTCGCCGGGCGAACTAAGATGGATCAGATAACCAACCATCGGACACGGCACCGCCGTGGCCTGCTGAAAGTAGCGCGCACCATGCCATCCCAACCGGACGAGAGTGCGGCACTGGCAATACAGACTCCCGCCATCAACGACCGCTCACTCGCGGCCGGGCTGGCGTATGCCATGGGTAGCCGCGTTTCCGGGATCTCGTTTGACGCCGCCACGGGGCTGATGCTCGGCAAAGTCCGGGGAGGCGCCGAGATGCCGTACTCCACCACAGCCAAGCTGGTCCGTAGGGCCGGTGGCTGGAGCTGCACCGTGGGCGTGTGCAGCTGCCCAGTGCGCAAGGACTGCAAGCACGTGGCCGCGCTGCTGTTCGCAGCCGAGGACAACCCGGCCACCCGCGTCCAGCTGCTGGCTCCGGCTGACGTGTCGCGGCTGTCCCGCCAGCCCGCCGCCCTGGAGCTCGCCGACTGGGAGCAGGCCCTGAGCCCGCTCATTTCGCAGCCCGGCATCACCCAGTCCACGAATGGCATCCCGCTGGCGCTGCAATTCGACATCGAGGAGCCTGCGCCGCACTTCTCCTACACCGGCCGCCGGGACCCGCTCCGCAGCGTCCGCCAGCTCAAGGCCCGTCCGGTCATCATGGGGGCCAAGGGCAAATGGATCCGCGGCGACGTCTCCTGGAACACCCTCAGCTACCTGAACTTCCGGCGCGAATGCAACGAGGCACACGTGGAGTGGATGCAGACGTTCCTCGCCGCCCACACCGCCGCCGCCAACCGCCTGCACAACTCCTCCGCCCTTTGGCTGGGCCTGAACACCTTCGCCGGCAAGAACATGTGGAGCCTGCTGGCTGACGCCAAGAAGATCGGCCTGGCCCTGGTCCACAGCCGCGGCACCGAGCCGGTCCGGCTCGCGGAGTCCCCTGCCGCCGTCGGGCTTAACCTGAGCCGTTTCGGCTCCCCCGTCAGCGGGCCCACCGTCAGCGGCCCCACCGTCAGCGGCCCCACCGGTGAAGACACCGGAAAAACGGACGACGACGGCGGGCTGGAGCTCGCGCCCACCATCACCGTTGAGGGGGCGGAGGTTGATCCGGCTTCCGTGGGGACCATCGGCCGCCCGGCGCACGGCATCTTCCTGACTTCCGGCGGGGACACGCTCCCCGGTGTTGCGGCGGAGAACGTGATCACGCTGGCTCCGCTGGAGAGCGGGCTGAGCGAGGAGCTGCTGACGTTTGTGACGGCCGGCAGCACCCTGCACATTCCGGCCCGGGACGAAACACGCTTCCTCACCGGTTTCTACCCCAAGCTGAAGCAGGCTGCCCGGGTCACGGCGAAGGACGAATCCGTGGAGCTGCCGACGCTGGCCGTCCCCACCCTCTCCCTGCTGGCGAACTACGGCGCCGGCCACAAGGTCCGCCTGCATTGGGAATGGCACTACAAGTCCGGAAACCTGGTCACGGCCCAGCCGCTGTGGCGCCACCCCGGTGACCACGGCTACCGTGACGACACGGCGGAGGCCCGGATCCTTGAGGGCATCGGCCAGCCCTGGGACCTGGTCCCCGGCCTGGGCGAATCCGCAACGGGCGGCTGGGGCACGCCCCGCCTGGCCGCTTCCGCCGAACTAAGCGGCCTGGACACGCTGGCCTTCACCGAGGAAGTGCTGCCCCAGCTCCGGAAAGCGCCGGACGTTGCGGTGGACACCTCCGGGGACATCGCAGACTACCGCGAAGCCGAGGAAGCCCCCGTGGTCTCCATCTCCACCAAGGCCACGGAACAGCGCGACTGGTTCGACCTGGGCATTCAGATCAGCCTTGAGGGCCAGCCGGTGTCCTTTGCCGCGGTGTTCTCCGCCTTGGCCGCCGGGCAGACCAAGATGCTGCTGCCCAGCGGCGCCTACTTCTCCCTGGATCTGCCCGAACTACACCAGCTGCGGGCCCTCATTGAAGAGGCCCGCTCGCTGCAGGACAACAAGGACGCACCCCTGCAGATCAGCCGCTTCCAGGCCGGGCTATGGGACGAGCTGGCACACTTGGGCATCGTTGATGAGCAGGCGGCTGCGTGGCGGGAGGCGGTGGGTGGACTGCTCGACGGCGGGGTGAACGGACTGCCGCTGCCGGATTCGCTTAACGCCGAGCTGCGTCCCTATCAGCTGGAGGGCTTCAACTGGCTCAGCTTCCTGTACCGGCACAGCCTGGGCGGGGTGCTCGCGGACGACATGGGCCTGGGGAAAACGGTGCAGGCGCTCGCGCTGATGTGCGCTGCCAAGGAGGATGCCGCCGTGGACGGCGTGGCCGGCTCCGCTCCCTTTCTGGTGGTGGCCCCCACCAGCGTGGTGGGCAACTGGGCGGCGGAAGCGGCCCGCTTTGCCCCCGGACTCACGGTCAGGGCCATCGGCGAAACGTTCGCGAAGAACAGCCAGGACGCGGCCGAAGCCCTGGCTGGCGCGGACATCGTCATCACCTCCTATGCCCTGTTCCGGATCGACTACGACTCCTACGCCTCCAAGAGCTGGGCAGGGCTGGTGCTGGATGAAGCCCAGTTTGTGAAGAACCACCAGTCCAAGGCGTACCAGTGCGCCCGCAAGCTGCCCGCGGCGTTCAAACTGGCCGTCACCGGCACGCCGCTGGAGAACAACCTCATGGAGTTCTGGGCGCTGACCTCCATCGTGGCGCCGGGCCTGTTCGCGAGCCCCAAGCGGTTCGCCGAGTATTACCAGAAGCCGGTGGAAAAGAACGGCGACAAGGGGCAGCTGGAGAAGCTCCGCCGTCGGGTCCGTCCGCTCATGATGCGCCGCACCAAGGATCAGGTCATCCAGGACCTGCCGCCCAAGCAGGAGCAGATCCTGGAAGTGGTTCTGAACCCGCGGCACCAGAAGGTCTACCAGACGCACCTGCAGCGCGAGCGGCAGAAGATCCTGGGCCTGATCGAGGACGTCAACAAGAACCGCTTCACCATCTTCCAGTCGCTCACTCTGCTGCGGCAGCTCAGCCTGGACGCCTCGCTGGTGGATCCGTCGCTCTCCGGAGTGCGGTCCAGCAAGCTGGACGTTCTCTTCGAACAGCTTGAGGACCTGGTGGCGGAA
Organism: Arthrobacter pascens; assembly: GCF_030815585.1. NCBI lineage: Bacteria > Bacillati > Actinomycetota > Actinomycetes > Micrococcales > Micrococcaceae > Arthrobacter > Arthrobacter pascens. Next base: position 130,065 of record NZ_JAUSWY010000001.1, on the reverse strand, counting down.
GGCCACCGGGCCCTGATCTTCAGCCAGTTCACAGGCTTCCTGGGCAAGGTGCGCGAACGGCTGGTCGAGGAGAAGATCGAGTTCTGCTATCTCGATGGCGGCACCCGAAACCGTACTGATGTCGTGAATGAGTTCAAGAACGGCAGCGCGCCGGTGTTCCTGATTTCATTGAAGGCCGGAGGATTTGGCCTGAACCTGACAGAGGCGGACTATGTGTTCCTGCTGGACCCGTGGTGGAACCCTGCCTCCGAAGCGCAGGCCGTGGACCGTACGCACAGGATCGGTCAGGCGCGGAACGTGATGGTCTACCGGCTGGTGGCCAAGGACACGATCGAGGAAAAGGTCATGGCCCTGAAAGCACGGAAATCGCAGCTGTTCGCCGACGTGATGGAAGGCGATGCCCTCTCCGGCGGTGCCATCACGGCCGAGGACCTGGCAGGCCTCTTCAAGGACTGAGCGCTCGGAAACTTCAGCCCGCTGGCGCCCTCGCCCCAGAAAGTGAGGCGGCCGGACATTCCCGTCAGAACCGGGTCCGGGTTAATTGTCGGTGCCTGCTGGGATGCTTTGGGTATGGAAAGCGGGGCAGCTGTGGAGACGCTGGAGGCCATCGAGGCCTCCGTCGCTGCGCTTGCTGTTCTTGTCCGCCACGCGACGGGCAACCCGGGCTCCGCCGGTGGTGACCCCCTCCGGGACCAGACCGATGCGTGCCTGGACGGACTCGCTGAGGCGAAGCGTGCAGAAGCCAAAATGGCCGCCCTGATAGTGCACCTCACGGCCAGATACGCCGATGGAGCCAGGGCGTTAGCGTCGCCGGCCGCCACCCCGCAGGAGGCGACGGCGCAGGAGATGGCAGTGGTTGCTGAGGTCGCGTGTGTCCTGACGGTCAGCGAACGCACCGCCGGGGGAGGGTGTCAGATTGATTGTGTAGGAGGGATGTAGTCGCTGGGGTGATTGGAGAATCATTGTGGCTATGACTGAACCCCGTGAAGTTCTTCCGGAGGAGTTGGCACGCAGGGCTGCTGCGGCGGGCAGCATGGATGCTTTGAAGGCCTCCGGCGTGTTTGATGAGCTGATGGCACAGATCGATTCCGGCCGGCTGGAGCTCGATGGCAAGGACGGTTTCATACAGCAGCTAATCAAGGCCTCGCTCGAACGAGGGCTGCAGGCCGAGCTGTCCGGGCACTTGGGCTATGACAAGGGCGATCCGGTCGGGCGGTTCCTGCCCAATTCGCGCAACGGGTCCTATCCGAAGACGCTGGGAACCTCTGCCGGGGACGTGGATCTGGCTGTTCCGCGGGACCGTGACGGGTCGTTCATCCCGCATCTGGTTCCCAAGGGAGCGCGCCGGACTGCCGGCCTGGATGACATGATCATCAGTCTTTACGCCGGCGGGATGACGGTCCGGGACATCGCCCATCATCTGGAGTCCACGCTTGGAACCGAGCTCTCCCAGGAGACCATCTCGAAGATCACCGACGAGGTCCTCGACGAGGTGCTGGAGTGGCAGAAGCGCCCGCTGGATCCGCTGTATCCGATCCTCTATCTGGACGCGATCGTCATCAAGGTCCGTGACGGGCACCAGGTCCAGAACCGTGCCGCGCACATCGCCGTGGGCGTGGACATGGAGGGCATCAAGCACGTCCTGGGCATCTGGGTCGAGGCCAGCGAAGGCGCGAAATTCTGGGCAGGCGTCTGTGCTGAACTGGCCAACCGCGGTGTCAGGGACGTGCTCATTGTCTGCTGCGACGGGCTGACCGGCTTCCCCGAAGCGGTCGCCGCGACCTGGCCGGCCGCGACGATCCAGACGTGCGTGGTGCACCTGATCCGCGCCTCGATGCGGTTCATCGGCTATCAGGACCGGAAAAAAGTCGCTGCGGCCCTGAGACCGGTCTACACCGCCCCGACGGCCGACGCCGCGCAGGAGGCGCTCGATGGCTTCGAGGCCTCCGATCTGGGACGGAAGTACCCCGCAACGGTTCGGACCTGGCGCAACGGCTGGGAGAAGTTCACCCCGTTCCTGGCGTTCCCGCCGCCGGTCAGACGCATCATCTACACGACCAATGCGATCGAGTCCCTGAATTACCAGCTGCGCAAGATCATCAAGAACCGCGGGCATTTCCCTAACGACCAGGCCGCAGTGAAGCTGCTCTGGCTGGCCATCTGCAACATCGAAGACAAACGCGCCAAGGAACGGTCAAAACTGGACTCCAAGACTCGCAGCAACCGTTCCAAGACCGTGGACAAACTCGTTGAGGGCACCTTCACGCAGGGATGGAGTGAAGCCCTTGGCATCCTCGTCCTGAACTATCCCGACCGAATCGGACCCTACCTGAACCGATGAGGCAGCACCTCACTTACACAAATAACTTGACAGGCTCCGCCGGGGGTCCTGCTGTCCGAGTCCCACGAACTCACCACCGCCCTGCCCCTGACCCTGTCCGCGCTGCAGGCCGGGACGATTTCCTGGCAGCACGCGAGGGTAATGGTTGATGAAACCGCCAACCTCGACCCCGACGGCGCCAAGGCGCTCGAAGCGCACTTCCTGGACCCCGACGCGGTGAACCCCGCCCGCAGCTGCCCGGCCGGGGAGCTCGTCCCGTCCCGGTTCCGCACCAAGGCCCGCACCTGGCGCGAACGCCACCACCCCGTATCCATCGAGAAGCGCCATGCCAAGGGCCTCCAGGACCGGCGCCTGGAGTACGCCCCGGACCGGGACGGCATGGCCTGGCTCTCCGCCTACCTCCCCGCCGACCAAGCCGCCGGGATCTGGAACCGCACCACCACCGCAGCCCGCGCCCTCCAAGGCCCGACCGAGGCCAGGACCCTCACCCAGCTCCGCGCCGACGCGGCCGCCACCTGGCTCCTCACAAACAACACCACCGGCGACACGGCCGGTAGCGGAACAGGCGGCGTCACCGGCACGGGCAGTGATGTCCCGTCCCCGACCGCCCAGGTCCTCGTCACAGTCCCGGTCATGTCCCTCCTCGGCACCACCAATGAACTGACAATCCTGGACGGGTACGGACCGATCCCGCCGTCCATGGCCCGCCGCCTCGTCGCCGACGGCGCAACCTCGTTCCTCCGCGTTCTGACAGATCCCCGCGACGGTGCACCCCTGGAAATCGGCCGGACGAGCTACCGCATCCCTAAAACCCTGCGGCAATGGCTCCGGCTCAGGGACGGCAAATGCCCGTTCCCCGGCTGCAACAACCACTCCCTCGACAACGACGCCGACCACCTCCACGCCTGGGCCCGCGGCGGCACCACCGGCATCAGCAACCTCGGCCAACCCTGCCGCAAACACCACCGCCTAAAACACACCACTGGTTGGATGCCGATAGGCGCCAGCATCGACAAGCCTCCCGGCTGGATCTCACCAGCGGGACGCACCTACCCCAGCGAACAACAGGACTGGGAACCGCCCGACTGGCCGGAGGATCTCCTCCACCTCGAAGCGGGCACGCCTGGCGGCCCGGAGTTTCCCGAAGATCCCGATCCGGCCATCGAACTCGAACGCGCCCTGGAGCCCTACCCGGACCTGGACCCGGCTTTGACCTGAACGACTTTGAGGTTGCCCCTGCCGTGGAATGGGAGGAATGGCAGCTACAGGAAAATCAGGATGGCAACCTGGTCTCCACAAATGTCTGATGCCGGTGCTGGTCCTAAGTACCAGCACCGGAACAGCGAAGGGCCGAACCGCGGAACCATCACCAGCTGCTGGCATCGGTCCTCCGCGGTTCAGCCCTCTGCCTGACCCGTGCCCCGAAAGTGTCAGAAACTACCCGGGGTCCTTGTGCTGGAGATCAGACCCTGTGATGGGAGCCAAGCTCCACCGGGTCTTCATCCGTGAGGTACGCGGCCTCCGAGTGGGCGGCGAGGTCGATGCCGCGCAATTCGTCCTCGGGCTTGATGCGCAGGCCCACAATCCGGTCCAGGATCTTTGCGAGGATCCAGGTGATGCCGAAGGAGTAGACCAGAACGCTGACCGTGGCCAGCGCCTGGACGCCGAGCAATTCAACGCCGCCGCCGTAGAAGAGGCCGCTCACACCGTTCGGGGCAGCATCCGTGGCGAACAGCCCGATGAGCAGGGTTCCCAGGATGCCGCCGACCAGGTGGACGCCGACGACGTCGAGCGAATCGTCGAAGCCCAGGCGGAACTTCAGCTCGATGGCCAATGAACAGACGGCTCCGGCGATGGCCCCAATGGCCAGGGCGCCGAGGGGGCTCACCGCACCACAGGCGGGTGTGATGGCAACCAGTGCCGAAATCAGGCCGGAAGCTGCACCCATGCTGGTGGCGGCACCGCTGCGGAGCCGTTCAACCAATGCCCAGGCGAGGAGGCCGGCGGAGGCAGCCACGGCCGTGTTGAGGAAGACTACCGAGGCGGACTGGCCCGCGGAAAGTGCGGAGCCGGCATTGAAGCCGAACCAGCCAACCCAGAGGAGTCCCGCCCCGACCAGCACGAGCGGCCGGCTGTGGGGTTTGGTGTGTTCCATCTTCGGCCAGCCAGAGCTCTTGCCCAGTACGAGGGCCAGAGCCAAGGCAGCGGCACCGGCGTTCATGTGCACGGCGGTTCCGCCTGCAAAGTCAATGGCCTTGATGCCGCTGGCGATCCAGCCACCCGTGACGCTGCCGTCAGCCGAGGAGAACGCGAACACCCAGTGCGCGATGGGGAAGTAGACGATAGTGGCCCAGATCCCGGCAAACAGCATCCAGGCTCCGAACTTCATGCGCCCGGCTGCCGCTCCCGCAACCAGGGCCGTGGTGACACACGCGAAGAACAGCTGGAATGCTGCGAAGAGGATGACCGGAATGGACGCGGCCTCATCCGCGGCGAGCAGTTGGCCCATGCCGGGGAATTCGGTGACATCGCCGATCAGGCCCAGGCCTCCGGCTGAATTTCCGAAGGCCATTGAGTAGCCGAACAATGCCCAGAGCACAGCAACCAGGCTTGCGCCGCCGAAGCACATCATCATCATGTTGAGAATGCGACGGGACCCCACCATGCCCCCGTAGAACAGGGCCAGGGCGGGAATCATCATACAGACCAGTGCGGAGCTGGCCAGAATCCAAGCGACATTTCCCGAATCCATGGGAAACCCCTTTCGTGATGCGAAGAGAGAACGGAAATTGCCCGGAGAGCCGCTCCGGAGGAGGAACGCGGAGTCCTTACCGCGCACATCGGAGGGCAGCTATTGCCGTCTGGCTTCAACTGTATGGCCGCAATACCAACGTAGGTTTCGAGCTGGTTAAATCAACGTTTCAGTCGTAGGCGCGCGAGTTTCACACGTCCCGCAGGAGCAGTTTGATCATGCTTGCTGAACATTTCCGTAAACCTGCACGCAAGCTGCGGATAACTGCCGGGACCCTTGATGGTGGAAATCCACAATTAACTCAAGGGACGCCGGTCAAATCGGGCCAGGTGGGCGAAGATACCGTTAGGGATGCAAGGAAGCAGGGAACGCCGTGAGTCATTCAGCAACTCTCGAACAAGGTTCGGCCGGTAGCGTCATCACGGATGACCTCACCGATGAGTTCCACACCCTGGGACTCGCCGGCTGCATCGACAAGCTTACCGTTCCACTGCGCCGGGAGGGAGTCTCGGTGCACTGGGAGACGCCGCACCATGGGGTCGAAATTCCGGCAAGCAGTGCTGGGCTTCTCTACCAGGCTGCTCAGGAAACACTCGCCAATGCTTTCAAGTACGCCCACGCCACCGACCTGACCGTCCGGCTCGCAGCCGTCTACCACGGCGTCCGGCTTACGGTCACGGACAACGGCGTCGGCTTCAACCCGGCGAGCCAGTCGGCCGGCGGCCGGAAGCATGGATACGGTGTGCACCTGATGACCATGGCCGTGCACCAAGCTCACGGCACCATCGCCATAGACTCCGCCCCCGGCAAAGGCACCCGGGTATCCATCACCCTTCCCCTGGACTGACGTCGGAAGCCGGACAAGCAACTCACGTCCAGGCCATGGCATTCCTGTCCGAGGCCGGCGTCCTCGCCCAGGAACCCGCTGGCTCGGCAGCAGGGGCGCGCAACGGCGCCTGCCCTGCAGTTTTCATACCACGCAAAGCTTGCCCTCAATATAGTAAGCGCGCATACTAGTTCCCATGATTGAGATCGTTCAGGCACATGCCACATCCACCGCTTCCCCTGCGGACTACTACGCCCGCTGGATCCAGCACGATACCTGGGCATCCTGGTCCCCCGATACGGACTGGGTGCGCGCCGACCACCCTCTCGCGGTCGGATCCCGCGGCACCATGAAACCAAAAGGTGGACCGAAGCTGAATTTCGTCGTGACAACCCTCGAAAAGGACAGGGAATACACCGACACAACGCTGCTTCCGGGCGCGCGACTCGTATTCCAGCACACGGCGCGGGCCACGGATGGCCAGACTGATCTGGGTGTCCGCATCTGGATCAGCGGTCCACTAGCTTTCATCTGGGCAAAGATCCTTGGCGGAGGCTTCAGGGAGTCAGCCCAGGCCGACCTCGAACGGCTCGTGCGGATCGTGGAGGAAGAGTGAACGCGTGGCTGGGCGTCGTGTCCGGCGAGCATGTGCGCCGGGGTGTCAGCCTCGGAATCGCGCAGATCGGCCACGGGAAGAGAGCGGGGCTTGCCCGGATGAAAGCCGGCGACACCATTGTCTACTATTCGCCCGCCGAACGCCTGGGCGATGGAACGCCTCTTCGGCGTTTCACAGCACTCGGAACCGTCGCGGACAATGAGATCTGGCAGGGCGATGAGGGCGATTTCAAGCCATTTCGTCGACGGGTCCACTATGAGGACACCAGGCCGGTCGACGTCGAAAACGTCAAAGGCCTCTTGAAACTGACAGCCTCACGGAACTGGGGCTATCAACTCCGTCGTGGCCTCATCCCGCTGGAGCAAGCGGATGTCGAGATCCTCAGATCCCGGATGACCTGAGGAGTGGCCAGCGTGGCAAAGAACTTGGCCAGTGCGTTCGACGACGCGGACGACAGCCCGGGCCTGATGCTGTGGCGCGTGACGAACACGTGGCAGGCCGTCATGCGTGCAACACTGCAACCGTTCGACCTCACCCACGTGCAATTCGTCCTGCTGGCCACCCTCGCATGGCTGCATTCGGACAACCCGGTCACCCAAAAAGACCTGGCAACCCACGCCCGCACTGACCCGATGATGACCTCCCAAGTGCTCCGAACACTGGAAGCCAAAGGACTTCTCCGCCGCCTCCCCCACCCCACGGATGCGCGAGCGCGTGCACTTGCTGTCACCCCCGAGGGTGTAGCAGTGGCCAACAAGGCCAACTTCGCCGTCGAGGCGGCGGACCGGGAGTTCTTCGGCCCACTCGGAACACACCAAACTGATTTTGTGAAGCGGCTCCGCACACTGAGCGAAGAGGGCTTCGTCCTGTCCGTTTAGCGCTCCGGCACCCGGAGCACCTGCTGCCGAAGCCGGGAAACGAGCCTAGCGGCGAGCAGAGCTGCCTAATTGCGAGCCCGACGACGGCCTCGAGGCCCGGGAGTGCCCAGGTCATCAACGGCTGACCGGCTGCTGCAGCCAGGGCCTTGTTGGCGTCTGACCCAGCTGGTCGTTGAATTCCTGCGCTTCCCGGTAGTACTCGAGCATTGACAGCTGCGAGGCGGCTCCGGGATCCAGGATGACGACGGCCCGGCGGTGAAGCTGCAGCACCGACGCGGGGCAGTGCGCACTGACCGGCCCTTCCACCATGGCCTGAACAGCGCTCGCCTTGGTCTCCCCCATGGCCACCAGTACGGCCAGTTTTGCTTCCCGGATAGTACCCAGACCCTGGGTCAGGCACAGCCGCGGAACGTCCCCGTCAGGGAAGAACCGGGCGTTGGCTGCCCGGGTGGCCCCGGCCAGGGTCTTTACCCTGGTGCGGGACGCCAGGGATGATGTCGGTTCGTTGAATCCGATGTGGCCGTTGGCCCCGATGCCCAGGATCTGGACGTCCACACCTCCGGCCGCCACGATGGCCGAATCGTAGCGTTCGGCCTCGGCGACCAGGTCCGCCGCATCCCCTTGCGGGGTCACAAGCCGGTCCAGGGGCAAGTCCACGTGGTCGGCGAATTCCCGCCGGATAGTGGAGTAGTAGGACTGCTGGTGGTCCGGCGGCAGCCCAGCATACTCATCCAGCGTAAAGGCAGTGGCCTGGCTGAACGTGAGCCGTTCTTCGCGGTGCCGCCGGATGAGTTCCTGGTACGTGGAACTCGGGGAGCCACCGGTGGCCAGGCCAAGCACGGCGGGTCCCTGCCGCACCCGCGCCTCGATGATGTCCGCTGCCCGGTCTCCTACCTGGTCAGCGGACTCACACAGGACTATCTGCACGGTCGTTCCTTTCCTGTGACAGAGGCCTGCCGGCGCGGTAGACCTGGGTCAGTTCAAGTTCTTTAGTGGTGATGAGGAGGTCAGCGCGGCGCCCCTCGGCGATGGCGCCGACCCGGTCCAGGCCCATCAGCCGGGCTGGGGTGGAGGAAGCGGCACCGACGGCGTCGGCGAGGGGTATGCCCCACTCAACGCACCGGCGCACGTTTTCCAGCAGATGGCTTGTGGCCCCGGCGATCGCGCCGGGTTCCTCCCCGTCCTCGGCGCCTGACTTCACGGAGGCCAGCCGGGCAACGCGGTCCCGGACCACCACCTCCAGGCTGCCGAGGGTATATGGTCCGTCCGGCATCCCCGCCGCGGCCATCGCATCAGTGACCAGTGCAATGGACCGCGCTCCCACCAGGTCGAAGACCATGCGGACGATTTCCTGATCCAGATGGATACCGTCGGCGACCAGCTCCAGTACCATCCGCTCCGGCGACTCCCGGGCCGCCTGCAGCAGGACCGCTATGGGTCCAGGCGAGCGATGGCCCAGCGGCGGCATCCGGTTGAACAGGTGCGTGGCCGACCACGGAGCCGCATCCCCGGGGCCCCGGTTGCCCTGACCGCTGCCCGCCAGCGCCTCCCGTGTCCGGGCCGCCGTGGCGTCTGTGTGTCCCACCGAAGGAACAACCCGGTACTCCCGGCAGAGCTGCACCAGTTCGGCAAAGTGCGGCGTTTCCGGGGCAAGCGTCAGCGAACGCACCGTGCCCTGACCCACCTCAAGCCACTGCTTAAGCAGGGCCGGGTCGCCGTCGATGATGGCCGCGGGATCCTGCGCTCCGCACATGCTTTTGGCGATGAACGGCCCCTCCAGGTGCAGGCCGGCCAGGGTACCGTCCTGCACCAGGTCCCGCAGCACCGCGATCTGCTCCAGCAGCACGTGCGAAGGGGCCGAGACCAGCGAGGCGAGTACCGACGTCGAACCCTGGGCAGCGTGGTGGCCGGCGGCCAGGCGCGCCCCCGCAGCGTCCGCGGAGAAGCTGTGCCCCACGGCGCCGTGGCAGTGCACGTCCACCAGTCCTGGAAGGATGACGGGCACCTGCTGGATTTCGACGTCGACGCCGGCTGGCAGGTCCGCGGTCGGGCCGCACCATACGATGGTGCCGTCGGCAACCACCACGGTGCCGTCGTCGATCACTTCCTGCCCGGGCAGGCCGGTCACGAGGCGGCCCCGCAGGGCGAGGCCGCCGTCGGCGTCCAGGGGCATCCGGTCAGCTCGCATCAGCTTTGGCCATTGAGCCGTTCTCGTCGGTTTCATCCTCGCGGCCCATCGTGCGCAGGTTCCAGCGGCGGATGACAAAGCGGAAGGCCACATAGTAGATGGCGGCGTAGCCCAGGCCGATGGGGATCAGCCACAGTGGGTTCTGGGCGATGCCGAAGTTGAGGAGGTAGTCGATGGCTCCGGCGGAGAATCCGAACCCATGGTGGATGTCCAGGGCATTGACCAGCATCATGGACGTGCCGGTCAGGACGGCGTGGACGAGGTAAAGCGGCCAGGCCACGAACATAAACGAGAATTCCAGCGGTTCGGTGATCCCGGTGAGGAACGCGGTCAGGCCGGTGGAGAGCATGACGCCGCCAACGATCTTCTTCTGAGACGGCTTGGCTTCCTGCCAGATGGCCAGGGCGGCTGCGGGCAGGGCGAACATCATGATGGGGAAGAAGCCGGTCATAAATACGCCGGCGGTGGGGTCTCCGGCGAAGAACCGGTTCAGGTCGCCATGGGCGCCGTCGTAGTCGCCGATGATGAACCAGACGATGGAGTTCAGGATGTGGTGCAGTCCCAGCGGGATGAGCAGCCGGTTGAGGGTGCCGTAGACTCCGCTGCCCACCACGGTATTGTCCGCCACGGTGTTGCCCACTGCCGTCAACCCCGTATTGAAGAAGGGGTACAGCAGGGCCATGACCACGCCGATCACAATGGCGGCGAAGGACGTCAGGATGGGCACCAGCCGGCGGCCGGCGAAGAAGCCCAGCCAGTCCGGCAAGGTGGTGCGGTGGAAGCGCTGCCACAGCCACGCCGTCGTCAGGCCCATCACGATGCCGGCCAGCACGCCGTAATTGATGACGGGATCCTTGCCGCCCTCCGGGACAGCGCCCAGCACCAGCGGTGCCATGACCTTGAAGACGTTGGTCAGGACCAAATACCCGACGACGGCGGCCAGTGCCGTGGAGCCGTCACCCTTCTTGGCGAAACCGAAGGAAATTCCGACAGCGAAGAGCAGCGGAAGATTTTCAAACAGGGCGCCGCCGGCCGCACCGATGACCTGGGCGACGGTGGTCAGGGACTCGAACCTGCCCAGCAGGTCGTCCTGGCCGAGGCGCAGGAGGAGCGCAGCAGCGGGAAGGGCGGCGATGGGGAGCATCAGGCTGCGGCCGAAGCGCTGCAGGTTCTGGAGGGCTTTGCCGCTGCCCTTGGCCTTTCCCGGGGCTGGTGCGGCCAGCGGACCGGCCGCGGAAGCGGAAGAGTTTTCCGTGGTCATGTGTTCCTCGTTTCAAGAAGGCTGTGCTTGTGCGGGGGTGCGGGATTCAGTAGAGTCTTGCTAACTGGTTATAACCAGTGACAACCATCACTGTGAAGTGCACGGGCCTCAGTTGTCAACCTCAAGCTGTAAAAAGCTTCCGGAGCCGGGCAATATTCACCGCGAACCACCAAAAGGAGTGGACATGTCCAAAGCAGAAACCATCCTCGCCGCCCTCGGCGGGGCCAGCAACGTCGAGGAGATCGAAGGGTGCATCACGCGCCTGCGCACCGAAGTGGTGGATGCCTCACGCGTTGACGAAGCCGCCCTCAAGGCCGCGGGTGCCCACGGAGTCATGATGGCCGGTTCGGTGGTCCAGGTGGTTGTGGGACCGGAAGCCGAGAGCCTGGCAGAAGACATCCAGGACCTGATGTGAGCAGTCGTGATGTGAGCACGCCGGACGTGGGCACCGCAGCACCGGCCGAGGCCATCAGCGTCGCCTCTCCCCTCCCCGGGCGGCTCATTCCGCTGAATGAGGTGCCGGACCCGGTCTTTGCCAAAGGGCTGGTTGGTGGAGGCGCCGCCGTCATCCCCGAAGACGACGCCGGTGTCCTCACCGCCGTCGCTCCCCTCGACGGCCGCGTCATCAAGGTCATGCCGCACGCCTACATCGTCCAGCACGCCTCCGGACCCGCAGTACTGGTCCACGTCGGGATTGATACGGTCGGGCTGAAGGGTGAAGGCTTTACCGTGCTTGCGCAAAAGGGTGACCACGTCCGCGCCGGTGACCCCATGATCAGCGTGGATGTCACACTGGTCCGCTCGAAAGACCTCAGCATGTGCAGCCCCGTGGTCATCCTGGACAGCGCGGCCGACTCCATCGAGCCCCCGGCCGCGGGAGGCCGGGTGGCAGCGGGCGGACACCTGTTCAACCTTCCCGGAAAATAGGAGCCATGGATACGGCAGGGGAACTGAAACACGTCTGGCTCCGAAGGCAGCTCCAGGACCTGGTGGCTGCCACCCTGCGGCCCGGCGATGCCCTGCTGGGTGAACGCCAACTGGAGGAGCAGTTCGGCGTCTCGCGCATCACGGTGCGCCGGGCCATCTCGGACCTCGTCCAGGACGGAGCGCTGGTGCGGATCAAGGGCAAGGGAACCTTCGTCTCGCACGGGCTGGTGCGCTCCACCCTGCACCTGGCTTCGTTCAACGAGGACATGCGGGCAGCCGGTTTCGAACCAAGTACCCGCGTCATCAATGCTTCCGCGGCAACGCCTCCCCCAGCTGCGGCTGAGCACCTGGCGCTGCCCCGGGGAGAGATGGCCTACCTGGTCCGCCGGCTGCGGCTGGCAAACGGTGCTCCCGTCAGCGTGGACGAATCCTGGCTTCCGCCCCGGCTGCTGCCGGACCTGCTCTCGAAGGACCTGACGGGCTCCCTCTACCGGATCCTCGCAGCCGCCGGACACCCGGTCCAGCACGCGGAACAGACGGTTGAGGCGGCTGCCGTGCCGGAGGATACCGCCGCACTCCTGGACATTCAACCCGGGGCGCCGGTCCTGCTCTTTAAGCGCAGATCGTTCACCGGACAGGACGATCCGGGGACACCCGTCGAATATGCCGTCTCCACCTACCGCTCGGACCGGTACCAGGTGTCGATGCGCCTGGGCTTGGGAAAAGAGTGAAAGATTATCTCCATGCAGAAATTTGTCACTGTGGACGAAGCGGCCCGGCAGCATGTCCTCAAGGCGCTGGCCGCCCAGCCGGACTTCAACCAGGCGGACCCCGATGGGGCTGCATTCGCTCAGCGGTTCGACCTGCACTTTCCCGACCTGTGCCGGCTCTTCCATTTCCTGTATGGCTCCCGGCCTGACTGGCTGGACCAACTGGCGGCCTTGGTGCTTCAGTGCGCCCGGTCATGGGTTGAACGGCCCGCGGAGCTGAAGGCCCTGGACGCCGAACGGGAGGGCAACAGCGGCTGGTTCCAGTCCAACAGGATGCTGGGCGGGGTCTGCTACGTGGACAGGTACGCGGGCAGCCTGGACGGGGTCCGGGAACAGATCCCGTACTTCAAGGAGCTAGGCCTGACCTACCTGCACCTCATGCCACTGTTCCTGGCTCCGGAGCCGCTGTCCGACGGCGGATATGCAGTCTCCAGCTACCGCGAGGTCAACCCGAAACTTGGCACCATGGAGCAGCTGCGTGAGCTGGCGGCAGAGCTTCGTGCCAACGGCATCAGCCTTGTGGTGGACTTCATCTTCAACCACACATCCAATGAGCATGAATGGGCCCGCCGGGCAGCCGCCGGAAATCCCGGGTACAGCGACTACTACTGGATGTATCCGGACCGGACCATGCCGGATGCCTTTGAGCACAATGTCCGCGAGATCTTCCCTGACGACCACCCGGGCACCTTTGTTCAGCTGCCTGACGGGCGGTGGGTCTGGGCCACGTTCCATTCTTTCCAGTGGGACCTGAACTACTCCAATCCGGACGTATTCCGCGCCATGGCCGGTGAGATGCTTTTCCTCGCCAACCAGGGTGTGGACATCCTGCGTATGGACGCCGTGGCTTTCGTCTGGAAGCAGCTGGGTACGCCGTGTGAGAACCTGCCGGAGGCACATACCCTGCTGCGGGCGTTCAACGCAGTCTGCCGGCTCGCGGCGCCGTCACTGCTGTTCAAGTCCGAGGCGATCGTGCACCCGGATGAGGTGGCCCTCTACATCGACCCCGCGGAATGCCAGCTTTCCTACAACCCGCTGCAGATGGCCCTCATCTGGGAATCACTGGCCACCCGCGACGTTTCACTCCTGGCCCAGGCCTTGGAACGGCGGCACAATGTCCCCGCGGGCACCTCCTGGGTGAACTATGTGCGGAGCCATGACGACATCGGCTGGACCTTTGCCGATGAGGATGCCGCCGAACTGGGCATCAACGGCTTTGACCACCGCCGGTTCCTTAACTCGTTTTATGTCAACCGCTTCCCGGGCAGCTTCGCCCGCGGGGTGCCCTTCCAGGACAACCCCCGCACCGGGGACTGCCGCATTTCCGGGACCACGGCGTCGCTGTGCGGCCTGGAGGACGATCCGGAGCAGGCCGTGGGCAGGATCCTGCTGGCCCATTCGGTGGCGTTCAGCACCGGCGGCGTTCCGCTCCTGTACCTGGGCGACGAGGTAGGCCAGGTCAACGACTACCGGTACGCGCTGGAGGACGGCCATGAAGCGGACAGCCGCTGGGTGCACCGGCCCCGCTACCCTGCCGGGCAGTACGCGCGGCGGCACGATCCGGCAACACCGGAGGGCGCGATCTTCAATGGGCTCCGCAGGATGATTGCCGCGCGAGCAGAAACCCCGGAACTTTCCGGAACCCGCCTCATCGACTTCGCCACCAACAACCCCGGAGTCCTGGGCTACCAACGGCCCGGCGACGGCACCCATGTGCTTGTCCTGGCCAACTTCAGCGACGAACCGCAGCAGCTCCGCCCGGTCACGTTCTCCGGTTTCTCGGCCGAGGCTGTCGACATTCTCACTGAAGCGGCTGTCCATCTGGCTGAAGGACTCACGCTGGCGCCGCTGCAGTATGTCTGGCTGCGGGTCCAGCCTCTGCAGGAGAAGTAGAACGACGACGGATCATCAGGACAACGGCGGGCCGGGGCTAGCAGCGCGCCCCGGTCCCCTGCGGTGCCTGGAGGATCGTCCGGCCCGCTTGCTGAAGGCCTGAAGCTGCCAGGGCAGGATCCTGGGAGGTGTCTTGCTTGGTGAGGTCCTGAAGCGCCATAACGGTGGCTAGGCCCAACTGTTTTGCTGCTTCTTCATCCAGGTCAGACCGTCCCACAACTGCCCAAACCGGGGTGGTTCCGGAGCGGGCGCAGACGGCAGAAATCACCTTCTGGACCTCATTGAAGCCGGCGACGGCGAGGCCGCGAGCTCCTTCCTGGATGAGCACCTGAGCCGGCCCAGGGAGCGCCTGGTCGAAGCTGTGGGAGGCGTGGCCGGTCCGGAGGCAAATCTCGATTCATCCCTTGAGGACTAGGCCGTTTGATCAGGTCGGCCGGGACTGCGGAAAGTCTCGCAGCTTTGCCAACTCACGGACCAGCACCAACGCACGCGATTCCGGCGTGCGGGCCTTGAGGAGTGGCAAAATCACGGCGTAACGCCCAGACCGTCCCAGGTTCTCGAAGGCGGCGTTGGCCGAGGCATCGCCCGCCAGAGCGGCCGCGAGGTCGGACGGGACCTCGGCTGTGCGTTGTGGCTCATAGGCAGCCTCCCAGCGTCCGTCCGACTTTACGGCCTCAATCTCGGCGAGTCCGGAAGGCCGCATCCGTCCGGCCGCGATCAGGGCCTCAGCCTTGACCACGTTGACCCTCGACCATGAACTTCGCGCCCGGCGTCGAGAGTATCGCTGGAGGAATGCCACGTCGTTATGGGCCTTGCGCTGACCGTCGATCCAGCCGTGGCACAAGGCCACGTCCAGGGCTTCCTCGATGCTGATCAGCGCCGCCCCCGAGTGCCGCTTTCCGACGACCAGCCAAGCCTGGGCCTGACCGTCCTGGTTGGCCGCCAGCCACGACTCCCAGTCCGCGGCGTCGCGGAACTCGAGCGACTCCACCTCAGTCCTGCTGGACGGCAGCGAGGACGTCGAGGTAGTGGGGGTTGTTCATAACCCCCAGCACATTGCCGAACGGGTCCACCACCGACGCGGTGATGAAGCCGGAGTCTCCGTGCGCGGTGATGGGCAGGTACTCGGTGGCGCCCATCGACAACAGTCGCTGCACTGTGCCACTGAGGTCGTCGACGTGCCAGTGCATCACTGCGCCACCGGGCACCGTTGATGTTGCGGACGGCCGGAAGCGGCTGTCGATGATGCCTAACTCGTTCTGGTAATCACCGATGCGGAACTCCGCGTAGGCCAGTTTCCCGTCGGGCCCTGGCCGCTGGAAGTAGGCCTCAAGACCAAGGAATTCCTGGTACCAAGCGGTGGCGGCTTCCACGTCGTCGGCCCAGAAGTTGATCGTGCTGAATCCTCGCAAGCTCACAATTCTTGTCCTTCCTCGGTTCCCTATGTGCTGGTGCCTGTGTGGGTACCCTATGACGGCTGGCCGCCATAATGCACGCATCGGAATCAGAAGTGAGCGAAGGGTTTTTCTGAGCGGACCGCTTCGGGTCGGCGGGCCGGTAGGAGGGGTGCGAAGAACCCGGCGAGCTCCGCCGTCGCCGTCAACGGCAGGACATGGGCCACGTACTGGTCCGGCCGCACGACAACGACGACACCGCCGCGGTCGAGGCCGCGCAGCTCGAAGATGTCCGCCGCAGGATCGCTGGCGTAGACCTTCTCGTAGTCGGTGAGCCGGAACGGTCCGACCCGGGGCTTGAAAACAGCCGGCACGGCGCCGATGTCGATTCTCGTGTGATCCTGCTGGTAGATCACCTTCACGTCGAACCACGCGTCAGGATCGGCGCCCGACGGCGTGGCGGCCAGCGGCGATTCCGGCGAGTTTGCGATCCACTCGGCGAAATCCGAGGTGGGCGACGGCACCGCCTGCTGTCCCATGGCGGGGACTGCCGCGTCGGCGAAGACGTAGATCCGCCACCGGCCGTCCGCCGTGGCGTGGTGGCCGAGGTGCACCGGGTTGGTGTCGCCCACCCGCACAACGGGCGCGGACTTGAAGCGTTTTCCGACGGTGAAGCCGGTGGCCCGGGCCTGGTGTTCAGAGGCGGCGACAAGCATGGAAGGGGCGTACTGGGTCATGAATCCGGCGGGGAACTCGGCGGTGCTGACGTAGAAGTTCTCGAGCTCGGAGGGGTCTGCGAACTCGTCGGGTTTCTTCGCCATGAGCGTTGACCACTCCTTGTCGAAGTCAATGAGGTTCTTCGCGACCACGTGCCGCTCGGCCGAGTACGTGGACAGCAGGCTCTCCGGGCTTCTGCCCTCGAGCACATGTCCGAGCTTCCACGCCAGGTTGAAGCCGTCCTGCATGGACACGTTCATACCCTGGCCCGCCTTGGCGCTGTGTGTATGGCACGCATCGCCGGTGATGAACACGCGCGGCGTGCGGGCGCCCCGCTGGTCGGGAAGGACGTCGTCGAACCTGTCCGTCAAGCGGTGGCCGACCTCATACACGCTGTGCCAGGCGACGTTGCGTACGGCCAGCGTGTAAGGGTGGAGGATCTCATTCGCCTTGCCGATGATCTCCTCGATGGTGGTGCTGCGCACGGCGCCGTGATCGTTCGGATCAACCTCGCCAAGGTCAACGTACATGCGGAAAAGATGGCCCCCTTCGCGCGGGATCAGCAGGATGCTGCCGCCCGTGCCCGACTGGATCGCGCACTTCGTGCGGATGTCCGGGAAGTCCGTGACGGCGAGGGCATCCATGACGCCCCAGGCGTGGTTGGCCTGGTCGCCGGCCAGCGTGCAGCCGATCGATTCCCGCACCTTGCTCCGCGCGCCATCCGCGCCCACGACGTACTTGGCCCGGACAATGCGCTCCTGGCCCTCCTCGGGGCCGGCAGTGCGCAGAAGCGTCACGGTGACGGGGTATTCTCCCCCGCCGGTGACGTTGAGGCTGACGAATTCAAAACCATAATCGGGCACCATGCGCGTGGGCGAGTTCGCCATGAACTCGGCGAAGTAGTCCAGCACGCGGGCCTGGTTGACGATGAGGTGCGGGAACTCGCTGATGCCTGCAGGGTCATCCACGGTGCGGGCAGTCCGGACGATGCGCGAGGGGTCCTTGGTGTCCGGCTTCCAGAACGCCATCTCGGTGATCCGGTACGCCTCCGCGATGATCCGCTCGGCGAAACCGAACGCCTGGAACGTCTCGACGCTGCGGGCCTGGATGCCGTCGGCCTGGCCGATCGCCAGCCGACCGGCGCGGCGCTCCACAATGCGCGTCGTAACTCCGGGGAACTGGGAAAGCTGCGCGGCGGTGAGCACGCCCGCAGGTCCGGTGCCCACAATGAGCACGTCGACCTTGTCGGGGAGCTCCGCGGGCCGGTCGATGCCGGCGCCGGCCACCGGTTGGACCCGCGGGTCACCGGATACGTAGCCGTGGTGGTGGAACTGCACGGGCTTTCCTCACTTCGCTGTGTGGCTGTTTTCGCAGAAGTTCTATATTAGAACTCTACGTTCTATAATTGAAAACCGTCTTGCGCCCTTACTGTACGCCAGAAGTGACATGGCCCACAACCACAACTACCCACCTATGGCGCGAAACCTAGGTGGTTGACCTTCGGGAGTTCCTGCGCCATAGTTTTCGTATACGATTTCGTACTTGATGAGGAGACAGCTGTGGAGCAGGTCACTGACGACACCTTGGCGGCGGCACGCAAGGTGATCGCCGTGCACATCAACTACCCCAGCCGCGCGGCCCAACGCGGACGCACCCCGGCCCAGCCCTCCTACTTCCTCAAGCCCTCCTCCTCCCTCTCGCTGACCGGTTCCGCTGTGGAGCGCCCTTCGGGCTGCGAATTGCTGGGCTTCGAGGGCGAGGTTGCCCTGATCATCGGCAAGCCCGCCCGCCGCGTCGGCATCGACGACGCCTGGAGCCACGTGGAGTGGGTCACCGCCAGCAACGACCTCGGCGTCTACGACCTCCGCCATGCGGACAAAGGCTCCAACCTCCGGTCCAAGGGCGGCGACGGCTTCACCCCTGTGGGACCGGGACTCATCCCGGCAGACGCCGTCGACCCCGCCGGCCTGCGCATCCGCACCTGGCATAACGGCGACCTCGTCCAGGACGACACCACGGAGGACCTGCTCTTCCCCTTCGCCCGGCTGGTGGCGGACCTTTCGCAGCTGCTGACCCTCGAAGAAGGGGACATCATCCTCACCGGCACACCCGCCGGCGCCTCCGTGGCCAAGCCGGGCGACGTCGTCGAGGTTGAAGTAGCTACGACGGCGGCCGGCAACACGGGCCCTGGTCTGACCAGCGGCCGTCTGATTACCCGGGTGGAGGAAGGCTCGACGCCGTTCGCAGACTTTGGTGCGCAGCCCAAGACCGATGACCTGCAGCGGGAGGAGGCCTACGGCTCACGGGAAGCGGCCGGATTGCCGGCGGAAAACGCAGCCCCGGTATCCGCTCTGTCACCCGAGCTGAAGGCGAAGCTGGAAAGTGTCTGCACGGCCACGTTGTCCTCCCAACTGCGCAAGCGGGGCCTCAACAACGTCAGCATCGACGGCCTCACCGCTACCCGGCCGGACAGGCGCGTGGTCGGGCTGGCCCGAACCCTCCGTTACGTCCCCAACCGCGAAGACCTCTTCAAGACCCACGGCGGCGGCTTCAACGCCCAGAAACGCGCCATCGACTCTGTCAACGAAGGTGAAATCCTGGTCATGGAAGCCCGCGGGGAGAAGGGCACCGGCACCATCGGCGACATCCTGGCCCTCCGCGCCCAAGTCCGCGGCGCGGCAGCCATCATTACCGACGGCGGCGTGCGGGACTTCTCAGCAGTCGCAGCGATGGATATGCCCACATATTATTCCAACCCGCATCCGGCTGTGCTGGGCCGACGCCACATCCCATGGGACACCGACATCACCATCGCCTGCGGCGGCACCACCGTGCAGCCCGGCGACATCATCGTGGCCGACTCGGACGGCATCCTGGTGATCCCGCCGGCGCTGGCAGAGGAAGTGGCCAACGAATCCATCATTCAGGAACGTGAGGAATCGTTTATCGCCGAAATGGTGGAACGGGGCCACAGCGTTGACGGCCTGTACCCGCTGGGGGCCGCCTGGCGCGCCAAGTACGAGGAATGGGAAGCGGGCAAAGCCAATGACTGAGACAGCCACGGCCGCAGGTACGACCACTGGCACGGGCGCTGGCAGGAAGACTGCCAGCAGCACTGCCGGAAGCAAATCCGAGCAGGCCTACGCCGCAGTCAAGGCCCGGATCGTGGGAGGCACTTATACCCCGGGGTACAGGCTGGTGCTGGCCAAGATCGCCGAGGATCTGGGTTTCAGCGTGGTGCCGGTCCGCGAGGCCATCCGCCGGCTGGAAGCCGAAGGCCTCGTGAAGTTCGAGCGCAATGTGGGTGCCACGGTGGCGGGGATCGATCCCACCGAGTACCTGTACACGATGCAGACCCTGAGCATCGTGGAGGGTGCAGCCACCGCACTGTCCGCACCGCTCATCGGTGCCGACGACATTGCCCGGGCCCGGGCGGTGAACGCTGAAATGCGGGATTGCCTGCAGCACTTCGACCCCGTGCGGTTCACGCGGCTTAACCAGGACTTCCACAGCGTCCTGTTTGAGCACTGCCCCAACCCGCACATCCTTGACCTGGTCCATCGGGGCTGGAATCGGCTGGCATCGCTGCGGTCCTCCACGTTCCGTTTTGTCCCCGGCCGTGCGCACGACTCGGTGGAGGAACATGAGGAACTGCTCCAGCTCATCGAGTCGGGAGCCGGCGCTGACGACATCGAGAAAGCCGCCCGCCTGCACCGCTCCGCCACCCTGGACGCCTACCTGCGCCAGGCCAGGAACCTCTGACCCACACCATGGGTCCCCAGACGACACCCAGCAGTAAGGAAACAACAATGACGTTCGCATCCGTTGCAGCAAACACGCACTATGTGCCGCAGGACCTGCCCACCCACATCCAGCACTACATCAACGGCGAATTCGTTGACTCCGTGGGCGGCATGACCTTCGATGTCCTGGATCCCGTGTCCAATACCAACTACGCCACCGCCGCCGCCGGCCAGAAAGAGGACATCGACCTGGCCGTCGCGGCCGCCCGCGAAGCCTTCGTCAACGGCCCCTGGCCGAAGATGAAGCCCCGCGAACGGGCACGCATCCTCAACAGGATCGCGGACGCAGTCGAAGCCCAGGAAGAACGCCTTGCGGAACTGGAAACCTTCGACACCGGGCTCCCCATCACCCAGGCCAAGGGCCAGGCCCTGCGCGCCGCTGAGAACTTCCGCTTCTTCGCGGACCTGATCGTGGCGCAGTTCGACGACGCCATGAAGGTGCCCGGCTCACAGATCAACTACGTAAACCGCAAGCCGATCGGCGTCGCGGGGCTCATCACGCCGTGGAACACCCCGTTCATGCTGGAGTCCTGGAAGCTGGCTCCGGCGCTGGCCACGGGCAACACCGTGGTGCTCAAGCCCGCCGAGTTCACCCCACTCTCCGCCTCGCTGTGGGCCACCATCTTCAAGGACGCAGGCCTGCCGGACGGAGTGTTCAACTTGGTCAACGGCCTGGGCGAGGAAGCCGGAGACGCGCTGGTCAAGCACCCGGACGTGCCGCTGATCTCCTTCACCGGCGAGACCACCACCGGGCAGACCATCTTCCGAAACGCGGCCACCAACCTCAAGGGCCTCTCGATGGAGCTGGGCGGCAAGTCCCCGTGTGTCGTTTTCGCCGACGCCGATTTGGACGCCGCGATCGATTCCGCCCTGTTCGGCGTCTTCTCGCTCAACGGCGAGCGCTGCACGGCCGGCTCCCGGATCCTCGTGGAGCGCGCCATCTACGACGAGTTCTGCGAAAAGTACGCGGCCCGCGCCAGGAACATAGTGGTCGGCGATCCGCACGATCCCAAAACCCAGGTGGGCGCCCTGGTCCACCCGGAGCACTTCGCCAAGGTGGCCTCCTACGTGGAAATCGGCAAGACCGAAGGCCGTCTGCTGGCCGGCGGCGGACGCCCGGAGCACCTCCCGGAGGGCAACTACATCGCCCCCACGGTGTTCGCCGACGTCGCGCCGGACGCCCGGATCTTCCAAGAGGAGATCTTCGGTCCCGTCGTCGCCATCACGCCGTTCGAGAACGACGACGAGGCGCTGGCATTGGCGAACAACACCAAGTACGGGCTGGCCGCCTACATCTGGACCCAGAACCTGACCCGGGCCCACAACTTCTCGCAGAACGTGGAAGCCGGCATGGTGTGGCTCAACAGCCACAACGTCCGCGACCTCCGCACACCGTTCGGGGGTGTGAAGGCTTCCGGGCTTGGCCACGAAGGCGGCTACCGCTCCATCGATTTCTACACCGACCAGCAGGCTGTGCACATCACGCTCGGCACTGTGCATACCCCTAAATTCGGCGCATAGACCGCCGCCCCAGGCCCCCTTTCAACGAAGAGAGAATCCGATGACAGACTTTGTACCTACCCCCACCGTTCCTGCCCCGGACATCGTCCGCTGCGCCTACATGGAGATCGTGGTCACCGACCTGGCCAAGTCCCGGGCGTTCTATGTGGACCTGCTGGGTCTGCACGTCACCGAGGAAGACGGGAACAACATCTATCTGCGCTCCCTCGAGGAGTTCATCCACCACAACCTGGTCCTCCGCAAGGGACCCATGGCCGCCGTCGCAGCGTTCGCCTACCGGGTGAAGTCCCCCGCTGAGGTGGACGCCGCAGAGGCGTATTACAAGGAACTGGGTTGCCGGGTGGAGCGCCGCAAGGAGGGCTTCACCAGGGGCATCGGCGATTCCGTCCGGGTGGAGGATCCGCTGGGCTTCCCGTACGAGTTCTTCTACGAGGTAGAGCACGTGGAACGCCTCACCCAGCGCTACGACCTGTACTCCGCGGGCGAGCTGGTGCGTCTGGACCACTTCAACCAGGTCACCCCCGACGTTCCCCGCGGCCGTAAATATCTTGAGGACTTGGGCTTCCGCGTCTCCGAAGACATCCAGGATTCCGACGGCGTCACGTATGCTGCGTGGATGCACCGCAAGCAGACGGTCCACGACACCGCCCTGACCGGCGGCAACGGCCCGCGCATGCACCACATCGCGTTCGCCACGCACGAGAAGCACAACATCATCCAGATCTGCGACAAAATGGGCGCACTGCGCATCAGCGACCGGATCGAGCGCGGCCCCGGCCGCCACGGCGTATCCAACGCTTTCTACCTCTACATCCTGGACCCGGACGGCCACCGTATCGAGATCTACACCCAGGACTACTACACCGGAGACCCGGACAATCCCACCATCACCTGGGACGTCCACGACAACCAGCGCCGCGACTGGTGGGGTAACCCGGTGGTCCCGTCCTGGTACACGGAGGCCTCGCTCGTATTGGACCTGGACGGCAACCCGCAGCCTGTCATCGTGCGCGAGGAAAGGAGCGAAATGGCCGTCACTGTGGGCGCGGACGGCTTCTCCTACACCCGCAAGGAAGGGGCCGAAGGCGAGAACGCGGGATTCAAGCTGGGAGCGCAGCTGTAGCCATGATGGATGCCAGGACGATCGAGGCCATAGCCGACGAACTGCTGGAGGCAGGCAGGAGCCGGACCCCTGTCCCCCGACTCACCGCCCGCTACCCGAAGATGACGGTGGAGGACTCCTACGCCGTCCAGCAACTCTGGCGGCGGCGCAACGAGGACGCCGGGCGGAAGCTTGTTGGACGCAAGATCGGCCTCACGTCCAAGGCCATGCAAGCGGCCACCGGCATCACCGAACCGGATTATGGCGCCATCTTTGATGACGCGGTGCTCGACACCGGATGCTCGGTGCAGTGGGACAGGTACACCCACCCCCGGGTGGAAGTCGAGCTCGCGTTTGTCCTGAAAGACGGCCTCAAAGGCCCCGGCTGCACCATCTTCGACGTCCTGAACGCCACCGACTATGTGGTCCCGGCCCTGGAGATCCTGGACTCCCGGATCGAAATGGAGGGCCGGACCATTGTGGACACCATCGCGGACAACGCCGCCATGGGCGCCATGGTGGTGGGCGGCAATCCGGTCCGGCCGGATGCCGTGGACCTCCGCTGGATCTCAGCCATCCTCTACAAGAACCAGACCGTCGAGGAAACCGGCGTGGCCGCCGGTGTCCTGGACCACCCCGCCAACGGCGTCCACTGGTTGGCCAACAAGATCGCAGCCCACGGCGACAGCCTGTCGGCCGGGGACATCATCCTGGCCGGCTCGTTCACCCGCCCACTCTGGGTCTACAAAGGCGATACCGTCCACGCAGACTACGGACCATTGGGAGCTGTCACATGCCGCTTCGAGTAGAACCAGAGACCACCTTCCGCGATGCCCTGCGCAATCAAAACGGTAAAGCAGGCAGGCCGCTGGCCGGAATGTGGGTGTGCTCCGGCAGCCCGCTCGTGGCCGAACTCTGCGCAGGGTCCGGCCTGGACTGGCTCCTGATCGACGCCGAACACAGCCCCAACGGGCTCGAATCCATCCTGGCCCAGCTGCAGGCCGTCAACGGCTATCCCGTACAAACCGTGGTCCGGCCCCCCATGAACGACACAGTGTTAATCAAGCAGTACCTGGACCTGGGCGTGCAGAACCTACTGGTTCCCATGGTGAACTCTGCCGCCGAGGCCGAGTCTGCCGTGGCCGCCACCCGCTACCCGCCCCACGGCGTACGCGGCGTGGGATCTGCCCTGGCCCGCGCCTCACGGTGGAACCGCATCCCGGACTATCTGGCCCGGGCCGCCGAAACCATCAGCCTCACCGTGCAGATTGAATCCAGTGCGGCCGTCGGAGCCGTGGAGGAGATCCTGGCCGTGGACGGTGTAGACGCCATCTTCCTGGGGCCTTCAGATCTCGCTGCCTCCCTGGGAGTGCTGGGCCAGCAGGAACATCCAGAGGTGCGCGCCGCCGTCGAACACTGCCTCAAAGCGGCCGAAGCTGCAGGTAAACCTGCCGGCGTCAACGCCTTCAACAAAGACACAGCCCGCTCTTACCTAACCGCCGGGGCGTCCTTCATCCTGGTCGGCGCGGATGTTTCGCTCCTGGCCCGCGGCTCTGAGGCTCTCGCTGCTGCCTTTATCAAGCCAGCCGATGGTCAAGAGCCCGCAAGCTACTGAAAGGCTCTCCGCGACGACGTCCCGAAGCACAAGGTGCGATCGGTTTCCCGATCGCACCTCCCCCATTAGTGCCCCGTGAACTCGTTCCAGTAAGCAGAAGTCGCTCGCAGAATGCGAGTCTATGCGTGACCGTCTGAGAAAACAAACCTTTCAGCCGGTTTTCTCAGCCGCACGCCAGTCCGTCACGGTCAACGCGAACTAGCCCATGGCGGGCGCGACTGCGGACCGCGGGCTGAATTGCCTACGCGCCCAGCGGGCAAGCTTCTTGCCCTTGCCCTTCCACCAATTGTCCTCATCCTTGTCATGATGCGGATCTGACCCGGCATGGACCCAGCGAACATGGCCACGGTCTCCATTCCGGCGCTCATCGGACACGACCCACGATTGCGAGGCCGGTACCGGGACACCTGACATTTACGGATACCAAACACACGAAAACACCCCAGAAGGCTTGAAACGATGCTGTGAGACCAGCTGTAGTTCCATTCAAGACACTGGCGGGGGTCCCGTCACGAGTAGTAAGTACTCTGGTCTCAGCGCCGCCGGGCCGCCCGAGTACTCGCTGGCTACTCCCCCAGGGCCCTATTCACCCAGGGCCCTGGGCCGCCAGAGCACCACAGCCTGGGACCGTGCACGCGGGCGCTGGCCGCGGGCCAGGCTCACCACGTCGCCAGCAGCACCGGCGGCAAAGATCCGCGAGTCCAGGGGATCACGACGGCGGCCCAGCTGCTCGGTCAGTTCGGCCACCCTGCGCTGCAGTGCGGACACCTGGTTCTCCAGTTCAAGGATCCGCTTAATGCCTTCGAGCGAGACGCCTTCGTGGGACAGTCGCTGCACTTCGCGCAGCATGTTGACGTCCCGCTGCGAATAGCGGCGGGACTTGCCGGGCGCCCGGCTGGGCGAGACGATGCCCAGCCTGTCATACTGCCGCAGTGTCTGCGGGTGCATGTCAGCCAGTTCCGCCGCCACGGAAATGACGAAAATCGGCTGGTCAGCGCTGATGTCCACGGCTTGCTCCGTTGCTAGAGCCGGGCCTTGGCGGCCAGGCCTTCACGGACATCGGCGTCCGCTGTGGCGGTGGCGAAGGCCCTGACAGCAGCTTCCGCTTCCTTGTTCAGGTTCTTGGGGACCGCGACGTCGATGGTCACCAGCAGGTCGCCGGTTCCCTTGGACGTCTTGACGCCATGGTTCTTGACCCTGAGGGTGCGGCCCGAAGGAGTTCCCGCAGGAACCCGGACCTTGACCTTCTCGCCGTCAATGGTCGGAACCTCGATGTCGGCGCCCAAAGCAGCTTCCGGGAAGGAGACCGGAACGTGGATGCGGAGGTTGTCGCCGTCGCGCGTGTAGAACTCGTGGGGCTTGACCGACACCGCCACCATCAGGTCGCCGCTGCCCGCAGGGCCGGCCTGGCCCTTGCCGCGGACTCGGACCTTCTGGCCGTCCTTGATGCCGGCGGGCACCCGGACGTCAATGACTTCGCCGCCGGGCTCACGGAGGCCGATGGTCGTGCCGCGGATGGATCCGGCGAAAGAAATGGTGGTGGAGGCGGTCCGGTCGGCGCCCTTCTGCGGGGCCTGCTGGAAGCCGGTCTGGCCGCCGAAGCCGCCGCCGAACAGGTCGGCAAATTCAGGCGGAATGCCGCCGGCCGTGCTGAACCCGCCGGAGTGGCGCCCGGCGTTCCCGGTGAAGAGGCCACCGAACATGTCCTCGAAACCGCCGTTGGTGGCACCGCCGCCGCCGGGAGCAAACCGCGCGCCGCCGCCCATGGCGCGGATTGCGTCATACTGCTGCCGCTCGTCGGGGTCGGACAGCACAGAATACGCCTCCGAGATGTCCTTGAACTTCTTCTCCGACGCAGTGTTCCCCGAGTTGGTATCCGGGTGGTGCTGGCGGGCGAGCTTCCGGTAGGCCTTCTTGATGTCGGCGTCGGAAGCGTCCTTGGCGATACCAAGGATCGCGTAAAAGTCCTTGTCCACCCAATCCTGGCTAGCCAATGGCGTTTCCTTTCTCGTTCTCAAATTATGTGCTCTCCACGGCGGCGCTCCGCTGGATAGGGGGCCGTGCCCGCTTCGCGGTGCCCGCCACGCCGCGGCCCCCTATCCAGCTGCGCTGCGCTCATCTCACCTTAGGCGAGACAACCGCCGGGCGACGGACGGATAAGGGGGCCCGGGAGTGGCATCGGGCCTGCCGGAGCTGGGTGGCCAAGGATCGCAGATCCCTGGCCACCCAGCGTAGGGGCGGGGCCCCCTTATCCGTCCGGCGCCTTTATGAGCGGACTAAACCGGAACAGCCACAATCACTTGGGCTGCGCGGAGGACGCGTTCGCCTGACTTGTAGCCGGACCGGAGCACCTGGCTGACGGTGTCAACCTCGATGTCCGCGCCGGGCTGCTGGATCAGTGCCTCGTGGATCGTGGGATCGAACTCCACTCCGGTTTCATCGATGCGGACCAGGCCGTACGTCTTCAGCGCGTTCTCCAGCTTGGTGGCGATCGCGGCGAACGGGCCGTCCGTCAGGTCGCCGTGCTGCCGTGCGGCGTCGACGTCATCCAGGACCGGGAGCAGGGAGTTCAGAACGCCGATAACGGCCATCTCCCCTGCCACGGCACGGTCGCGTTCAACCCGCTTGCGGTAGTTGACGTACTCGGCCTGGAGACGGAGGAGATCGTTCTTCAGCTCGACGGCTTCGGCGTTCGCTGCACCCTGGGCCACGGATTCCTCTGCAGGTACCTCGATGCCGTTGAGGATCTCCTCAGCCTGGGCGAGTGCATCGCCGTCGGAATCTGCAGCTGATGCTGCATCCGGCGTCGGTGCCGATGCGGAAGCGGCGGGCTGCTCCCCTTGCGGGTGGCGGGCCTCCCCGGTCACCGGATCAACCTTGCGGTTGTCCCGGATGACCGGCTCCTGGTGGCCGTTGCCCTGCTGTTCCTGCTGGTTCTCCTGGTCTTGTTGGTCCGCGGCGGCGCCGTGCTCTTCCTCGTTACCGTGATGAGGCATGGCTACTTCTTCGCTTCGTCTTCGTCGATGATCTCGGCGTCAACGATGTCTTCATCTGAAGCGCCCGTCTTGTCACCCGTGGATCCCGCTGCACCTTCGGCCCCTGCGGCACCGGTGGCGCCGTCCGGGGAACCGGCCTGGGCGTAGATGGCTTCGCCGAGCTTGCCCTGGGAAGCCTGCAGCTTCTCGAAGGCGGCCTTCACGGCAGCGTCATCCGTGCCTTCCAGGGCCTTCTTCAGTTCGTCGACGTCGGCCTGGACCTCGGTCCTGACCTCTTCGGGCAGCTTGTCCGTGTTGTCGGCGATCAGCTTGTCCACGGAGTAGGCGAGCTGCTCGGCCGTGTTACGGGTGTCGGTTGCCTCGCGGCGGGCCTTGTCCTCAGCCGCGTGCTCCTCGGCGTCCTTGACCATGCGGTCAATGTCTTCCTTGGAGAGGCTGGAGCCGCCCGTGATGGTCATGGACTGTTCCTTGCCGGTGCCCTTGTCCTTCGCCGAGACGTGGACAATGCCGTTGGCGTCGATGTCGAATGTGACCTCAACCTGCGGGACGCCGCGCGGAGCCGGAGCAATGCCGGTCAGCTCGAACGTGCCAAGCGGCTTGTTGTCGCGGGTGAACTCGCGCTCGCCCTGGAAGACCTGGATGGCCACGGAGGGCTGGTTGTCATCAGCGGTGGTGAACGTCTCGGACCGCTTGGTGGGGATAGCGGTGTTGCGTTCGATCAGGTGCGTCATCACACCGCCCTTGGTTTCGATGCCCAGGGACAGCGGGGTGACGTCGATTAGGAGAACGTCCTTGCGCTCGCCCTTCAGCACGCCGGCCTGGAGTGCAGCGCCCACGGCCACAACCTCGTCCGGGTTAACGCCCTTGTTCGGCTCCTTGCCGCCAGCGAGCTCCTTGACCAGGTCGTAGACGGCCGGCATACGGGTGGAGCCACCCACGAGCACAATGTGGTTGATGTCGGACAGCTTGATGCCCGCTTCCTTGATCACATCGTGGAACGGCTTCTTGGTGCGCTCCAGCAGGTCCTTGGTGAGGTCCTGGAACTTGGCGCGGGTCAGCTGCTCGTCCAGGTGGACCGGGCCGTCCGGGGTGACGGAGAGGTACTGGAGGGAGACATTGGTGCTGGTGGAGGAGGAGAGTTCCTTCTTGGCCTGCTCAGCTGCTTCACGAAGGCGCTGCAGGGCGATCTTGTCCTTGGACAGGTCGATGCCCTTGACCTTGAGCTGGTTCAGCAGGTAGTTGACGACGCGCTGGTCCCAGTCGTCGCCGCCCAGGCGGTTGTCACCGGCGGTGGAGCGCACCTGGATGGTGGAGAAGTTGTCCTCATCCTTGCCCACCTCGAGCAGGGAGACGTCGAACGTACCGCCACCGAGGTCGAAGACCAGGATAAGTTCGTCTTCCTTGCCCTTGTCCAGGCCGTAGGCCAGTGCAGCCGCGGTGGGCTCGTTGACAATGCGGAGGACGTTGAGGCCCGCGATTTCGCCGGCTTCCTTGGTGGCCTGGCGCTCGGCGTCGTTGAAGTAGGCCGGAACGGTGACCACAGCGTCGGTGACCTTTTCGCCGAGGTACGACTCGGCGTCGTTCTTCAGCTTCATGAGGATACGCGCAGAGATTTCCTGCGGCGTGTACTTCTTGTCGTCAATGTTGACGGACCAGTCGGTACCCATGTGGCGCTTGACGGAGGCGATGGTGCGGTCAATGTTGTTGACGGCCTGGCGCTTGGCGATCTCGCCGACCAGGACTTCGCCGGACTTGGAGAATGCAACGACCGACGGCGTGGTGCGGCCACCCTCGGCGTTGGCAATAACGGTGGGCTCGCCACCTTCGAGAACGGAGACGACGGAGTTGGTGGTTCCGAGGTCAATACCTACTGCACGTGACATGTGTTGCTTCCTTCTTTCCGGGGAAACTTGCTTCCGCCCACTCATTGAGCGTTCTGCACTCAACTTTACTCAGGGGGCAGGTGATGTCAAGGCAGGGTTGAGCCACCTTCGCTCAACTTTGAATCTACTGGCGCAGACGATCGCCGTGATTCCGCGGAGTTACAGGGTTTGGGCCGCCGCAAAAGGGCCCGGCGGTTTCGTTCGCCGTGCGTGAACGGGGCGCTAAGAGTCCTTGTCCTCGTCCACCTCGGCCTCGCGGGCGGGCACAGCGCCGGCATCGCCGTAGTCGCCCTCGGTGTATTCGCCGTCCTTGGACTCATCGGCGTCGTCCCCCACCAGCCCGGCGTCGCCGTAGTCGCCCTCGGTGTACTGCCCGCCTTCGCCCTCAATGCCAGGTTCCGTGCTGGCTTTGCGGCGCTCGTGTTCAGCTGCGGATTCGATGTTTTCGCTCATGGCGTGATCTCCCCTTTGAGGTGTCGCGTCCGTGTGGGGCGCGATGGAATTCTACTCAGAAGCGGCGGGCGGCAAAAGGGTGCCGCCCGCCGCCGAAACGCGTGCCAGCTTACGGCGGGAATCGGGTCCCGGCCGTATCTAGGTTCCGGCCAGTCCGGTGGTGGCTACGCCCTTGATGATCTGCCGTTGGAAGAACAGGAAGACCAGGATCAGTGGGAGCGCGGCCAGCAATGCGGAGGCCATGTTCTGGGCGTACTGGATTCCGTAGGCGCTTTTGATGGTCTGCAGGCCAACCGGAAGGGTGAGCAGCGAGCTCTCGTTGGTGGCGATGAACGGCCACAGAAAATTGTTCCAGGCCCCGATGAAGACGAAGATCGCCACGGCGGCGAGGATCGGACGGGACAGCGGCAGCACGATGGTGGTGAAAATCCGCAGCCGGCCGGCCCCATCCATCAGTGCGGCTTCCTCAAGCTCCCGCGGAATCTGGTCAAAGAACTTCTTGAGCACAAACACCATCGGGGAATGGATCACCTGCGGCAGGATCACTGCCCAGTACGTGTCAATCAGGTTCAGCGACTGCATCTGCTGGAACAGCGGGATGATGAGCACCGGCGGCGGAACAATGATCGAGGCAATAATGACGCCCATCAGCAGATCCTTGCCGCGGAAATCGATCCGCGAAATGGCATATGCAACCGACGCCGAAATCACCAGCGTAATGGCCGTAATAGCCGCCGAGGTGAAGAGTGAATTGAGCGTCCAGGTGGGGATGTTTCCGCTCCCCAACACTTTGGTGAAGGCATCCAGGGTAAAGCCCGACGCCGGGATCCAGCTGATGGGGGTGGACGCGGCTTCAGTTTCGCTCTTGAGGGCGGTGAGCGTTGCCCAGGCGAAGGGTATGAGCCACGCGACGGCAAGGACCGAGACGATGACAGTGGCGAGGATGCGGGAAAGCGGCGTCCGCTTCTGGCGGGCAGGAATATCGGCGACAGAGCCTTTGAACCGCAGCTTGGGCCGGGAAAGTGTGGTGGTGGCCATGGCTAGACGCTCCGTTTCCGTGTGATAAATACCTGGACCAGCGCAATGAGAAGGATCAGGCCGAAGAAGATGTAGGAGATGGCCGCGGAATAGCCCAGACGGTAGCCCGTGAAGCCGGCCTCGAAGATGTACTGCACGATGGACCGGGTGGTGCCGCCCGGACCGCCTTCGGTCATCTGGTAGATCTGGTCGAAGACCTTCAGGGATGCGAGGATCTGCAGGATGGCGATCATGACTGTGGTGGGGCCCAGCTGGGGCAGGCTGATGGAGAAGAACTGCCGCCAGCCGCCGGCGCCGTCGATTGAGGCCGCCTCATAGTGTTGCTGCGGAATGTTCTGCAGCGCGGCCAGGTACAGCAGGAAGTTGAATCCCACCGTCCACCAGACCGTCGCGATCACAACGGCCCACATCGCCACCGCCGGATCGTTCAGCCACGCCACCGGCGGGATCCCCAGTTTCACGAGGACATCGTTGAACAGTCCGAGCTCCGGGTTGTACATCCAGGCAAAGAAGAGCGAGATCACCGTGGAGGCGAGCAGGAACGGCGAGAAGAAGGACAGGCGCCACAGCCACTGCGCGGGCAGCCCCATGTTCACCAGGGCTGCCAGCGCCAGGGCGATCACCACCAGCGGTACGGTGCTGATCAGGGTGAAATAGAGAGTGTTTCCCAGCGATCGCCACATGTCGGAGTCGCCGAACGCCTCGGCGTAGTTGGCCAAGCCAATAAATCCGCTGTTGGCGCCGGTCAGGGATTTTCCGGTCAGGCTCATGTATGCGCCGGAAATCATCGGCCAGACCAGGAAGATCAGGAAGAAGGCCAGGAACGGGGCCGAGAATGCCCAGCCATGGATGTTGTCTCGGCGGCTTCGCGGCCGGACCAGCCTGGCGCCGGACCTTTGGCCCGGCGACGTTTTAGCCGGCAGCGCTGCAGGGGCGGGTTCTGAAAGACCAGGCGCAGATTCTCCGGTCGGCGCTGGAATGCGTACGGTGCTCATAGGGACTCCTTTGTCACAGACGTGTTCGGCGGTCAGACGGGGTTCGGCATCGCGAGGACGGTGTTGATGCGTGAAATAAAGGCATCCCAGCCGGCTGTGGCCTTGTCCCGGCCGAGGAACACGTTCTGGACGTTCTCGGCAAAGTAGCTCTGGAAGTCGGACCCCGAACCGGTGAACCAGGCCTCTGGGTCGTAATTGATGATGTCCGCTGCGTGGGCGTAATCGGCCTGCGGTTTCAGGGCGGCGTACTCACTGGAGCGGACCACTGGCTGGAACGCCGGGATGTGGCCGGCTTCCGCCCAGCTGAGGGAACCCTTGAGCATCGAGGCCACGAACCGGTACACCCCGCGGCGCTTGGCCTCGTCCGCTCTGGCCTGGTGCGGCAGCACGAACGAATGCGAATCGGCGAACGCGGCCGGGGTGCCGAACAGTGTGGGGATGGTGGCCGCGCCGAGCGGAACGCCCGCCGTCTTCATGGTCGGCAGCTCCCAGACCCCCGTAAAAAGGATTCCCGAGCCCTGGCTGGCGAACTCCGCGACAGCGGTGCCGCCGTCGCCGCTTTTTGTGGCGATGGTGTTGTCCAGCAACGAGGTGATGAACTCCAGGCAGTCAATGGCCACGTCCCGCTCCACTTGGGCCGGCTTGCCCGGATCGAGGACAAAATCCGCACCGTGCTGGCGGTACAAGGTGTAGAAGAGCCGCCACATCTGGGCACCGTCGCCCAGGTACCCATAGGAGAGACCGTGCTTGCCCGTGACGCGCTGCAGTTCCCGGCTGACTTCCAGGAACTGGTCCGGCGAAGAGATATCCATCAGCCGTCCATCCGTTCCCAGCACGCCGGCCTTACCGGCCACCTCGGTGTTGTAGAGCATCACGAAGGGGTGCGAGTCCAGCGCCAGCGAATACACCTGGCCGTTGAACTGACTCTTCTCCCAGATCCTCGGGCTGAAGTCCTCCGGACGCACGCCGAACTCCGCCAGCAGGTTCAGGTCCCAGGCATCCAGGAGCCCGCCGGGAGCGTAGCCTGGCACCCTGGCCGCGTGCATCACGGCCACCTCGGGCGGCCGTCCGCCGGCCGAGGCCATGGCCAGTTTGGTGTAGTAAGGCGCACCCCAGGCGAGCACAGTGGGCTTGACCTTGAACGCCGCCTCTTCGGCATTGGCCCTGTCGATCATGGCCTGCATCTTGATGCCGTCACCGCCGGAGAGCAGGTGCCAGAACCGGATGTCACCGGCGGCCGCCTGCGCCGGCCCTCCACAGCCGGTCAGCCCCGCCCCCAAGGCCAGCCCTCCAAACAGGGCTCCACCGCCAAGCAGCAATTGCCTTCGGTTCAGGTTGGTACTGCCGGAATCCTGTTGCTTCACCGTCACTCCTTTGGACGTAGCGAGACAAAAAACTTCAGCCGCCACCTCCGGAAACGACCGGAAGCAGGTCAGCGACCCTGGGCTCCACCCGACTTTACATCGTTGTAAAGTCAGAGGCAAGGAAATTTGTTAGCGTTCACAGATTTTCTCACACGAGGCGGGGAACGGCTTGGCCAGCCGCTTAGACCAGTCCAGCGATAGCCTGCAGCACCTGCAGGTGATGCTCGTAGAGTTCATCCCGCGCCGCGAAGGTGTCCGGACCATACTGACCAAACACCTCAAAGCTCACGGCGCCGAAGATGGATGTCCACACCAGTGCACCGCGGGCCAGTAGGCCATCGGGGATGGCCAGCCCCAGCTCGCTCCGGATCGCCGTCAGGTCACCGGAAAGAGCCGAAGGAATGGGCGTGGCATCCTCCGGCCCGGCAGCCATCGCGCCTGAGCGGTAGGCGACGTCGAAGATCCCCATAAGGGCGTAGATCACGCGGGTGCCCGGCTCCGTGGTCCGCTCGGCCGGGGCCTGATAACCGGGCACTGGACTGCCGAACAGCAGTGCATAGCGCGCCGGTTCGCGCAGGGCCCATCTCCTTATGGCCCTGGCCAGGGCGGCAAAACGGCCGGCGTAATCACCCTCAGGCACGGCCCCGACGGCGGCATCCACCTCATCGCCCAACTCGCCATAGGCATCGATGAGCAGGAGCGTGAGCAGTTCGTCCCGACTTGCCACGTACCGATAGACGGCCGACGAAACCACTCCGAGGTCGCGGGCAACAGCCCGAAGAGAGAGAGCCGCGGCCCCGTGGCTTGCCAAGTGTTGGCGCCCCAGCCGGATGATGTCCGCGATGGTCTGGGCCCTGGCCCGCTCCCGGGGCGTCTGTGGATTCATGGTTCCACCCTGCCAGAACGCAGAGCAGTGTCAACTTATGAGAGCAGTGCTCTTGACAGTTGCCGTGAAGCGGTCCATTCTAGATTCAGAGAGCACTGCTCTCACCGCGGGTCGCAGGCCAGAAACTGGAAGCAGGAGCATCAATGTCAAAGCTGTATGTAGTGACTGGAGCAGGCCCCGTGGGGTGGACCGTCGCCGAGCAACTTGCAGGGAAGGGCCACCGGGCCAGGCTCCTGACCAGATCGGGCGATGGGCCTGAACATCCCCTCATTGAACGGGTGACCGCAGATGTCCGGGATCCATCGCTGATCGGCAAGGCAATGTCCGGAGCGGACGCCGTCTTTCACTGCATCCATGGCTCGGCCTATCGGGCTGCCGCTTGGCAGGCGGAGTTGCCGGAGGCGGAGCAGACGGTACTGACTGCGGCAGGCGAGGCGGGCGCCGTCGTCGTATTTCCCGAAAGTCTCTATTCCTACAGCGGGCCGGACCAGGTGATGACCGAGGAGGGGCCCAGGACCGCCAGCGGCGGTAAGCGCGGCATCCGGACTGTGCTGCTCAACGCCCGGGAGCAGTCAGCAACGGATACGGCCAGCGTGGTGGCCAGCGATTTCTTTGGACCCCGGGTGCGGACCTCGCATGCCGGCGAACGCATGGTGCCCGCCATCCTTGCCGGCAAAAAGCTGAGCGTAATGGGCAGCACCCAGCAGCCGCATTCCTTCACCTATGTGCCTGACCTGGCTGCTGCCATGATCAGGGCGGCGCAGACGCCGGAATTGTGGAACAAGGTCTGGCATGCCCCCACCGGACCGGCGATCACGCAGCGCGGGCTCTCTGCTGCTTTCGCCGAGGCCGCCGGAGTAGGAACACCGGCGGTGAGGGCCGTACCGGGCTGGGCACTCCGGGCTGCCGGACTGTTCTCCACGGACATCCGGGAACTGGCCGAGATGCTGTACCAATTTGAGAAGCCCTTCATCATGGACTCCGCAGCCAGTGAATCGGCCCTGGGCCTGCGGCCGACGCCCCTGCCAATGGCCGCAGCGGCCACGGTTGCGTGGTGGCGTTCCCGGGCGTGACGCCGTCGGTAGGCCCTATGGCGCTCCGGCCGAGGTTCCACCCATTAGGGGCATCAGGGCGGTAGCGTTTGTTTATGAGTACGCAGGGGCCCGAAGACGATGTGTACACGCACGGCCACCACGAGTCAGTGGTCCGCGCCCATGCGTCCCGGACTGCGGAGAATTCCGCGGCCTTTGTCATTCCGCACCTGACTCCCGGGGCGTCCGTGCTCGACGTCGGCTGCGGGCCGGGCAGCATCACTTGCGATTTCGCAGGACTCGTGGCGCCGGGAAAGGTGACGGGCCTGGACCGGTCTCCGGACATCATCGCCCAGGCCACAGCCCTTGCCGCGGAGCGGGGTGTGGCCAACGCGGAGTTCCTGGCGGGCAACATCTACGACCTCGATTTCGAGGATGAAACCTTCGACGTCGTCCACGCGCACCAGGTGCTCCAGCACCTGACGGACCCTGTGGAGGCGCTGAGGGAAATGCGGCGCGTGGCCAAACCCGGCGGCATAGTGGCCGTGCGCGACGCCGACTTCCATGGCATGAGCTGGTACCCCGCCATTCCGGAGCTCGATGAATGGATGGAGCTATACCAGCGGATCGCGCGGCGCAACGGGGCCGAACCCGACGCCGGACGACGCCTGGTTTCGTGGGCCCAGTCCGCAGGATTCACCGATGTTGCGCCCACCAGCAGCAACTGGCTCTACGCCACCGGGCAGCAGCGCCGCTGGCAGGCCCGGGTGTGGGGCGAGCGGGTGCTGCATTCGGCCTTCGCTGAACAGGCCCTGGAGTACGGTTTCGCCAACCCCGCGGACCTCGCCCGGATTTCCGCCGGCTGGCACCGCTGGGGGTCAACCGACGACGGCTGGTTCCTGATCCCGAACGGGGAAGTCATCGCCCGGGCGTGAGCGTACTAAGTACGGCGAATGTGGCTGACCTTTCCTCGGACGGTGAAAGGACTTACGTTGGTGGCGGCCGATGCGGATCTCCAGGCCCTTGTCCGTGGCCACCCTGTGGTGAAGGGGCACTAGGCTTGGGAGGTGCAATTCTCCCTATGGCTCACCCTGGCCGGAGCCGGCGTCCTGGTCAGCTTCACTCCGGGTGCGGGCGCCATCAACACGATGAGCAACTCGCTGACCACCGGTTTCCGGCGCTCCATCTGGGGCATCCTGGGCCAGCAGGCGGCCCTGGTCATCCACGTGATGATCGTGGCGCTGGGACTGGGCGTGCTGGTGGCGAGCTCCCCCGTGGCCTTCAATGGGATCCGCTATGCGGGTGCGGCCTACCTGGTGTATCTGGGCATCCGGCAGTTCCTGAGCAAACCGGACCTGGATCAGGAGGACGTCACGGCCCTCCGGAACGAACCCGCCTGGTCCATGGTCCGGCGTGGACTCTGGGTGAACCTGCTGAACCCCAAAGCGATAGTGTTCTTCCTGGCATTCATGCCGCAGTTCATCCGCCCCGAACAGCCCCTCGTTCCGCAGTACCTGGTCCTGACGGCCACGGTGGTCGTGATCGACATCCTGGTCATGTGGTTCTTCTTCGCCTTGGCCGCCAAGTGGTTCCAGCGCTTCACGCATAACACCCACGGACAGAAGATCCTCAGCCGGATTTTCGGGGCCCTCTTTGTGGCGGTGGGCATCCTGCTCGCCCTGATCCACTGACGCGGCAGCCTGCGTCGTAAACCACATGTGTCGGGTTCCGCAAGTCACTTTACGAAACGGTGAAGGTTCATGAAATCCGGGTAGCCAAGAGGGTCCGGCATCCCGCATGCTTAGCCCATGAACTCATCGTCGAGCCCATACCGGATCATCGCCGTGTGCACCGGAAACATCTGCCGATCCCCCATGGCAGAGCGGATGCTGGCTGCGGCACTTGAGGCGGAAGGGCTGGCCGATGAGGTGAGGGTGGACTCTGCGGGAACCACGGGTTACGAAGCCGGGCGCCCCATCGATCCCCGGGCTGCCCGCCGGCTCGCCGCCACCAAACTCACCGCGGACCAGCACATTGCCCGGAAATGGCAGGCCAACTGGTTCCGCGAGCGCGAGCTCATCCTGGCCCTTGACATCGACCACTACGCCTGGCTGCGAGAATCGGCCCCGGACCAGGAATCCATGGACAAGGTGCGCATGCTCCGCAGTTTTGACCCGGCCGTTGCCTCCAGGGACCTGCTTGACCAGGGCATCGAGGATCCCTGGTACGGCGGCCAGGCAGATTTCGACGTCGTGTGGCAGGAGATCCACGCCGCCGTGCCGGGGATCATTGCGCACGTCCGGTCCGTCGTCCGCCAGACGGCACTGCTCCATCAGCAGAACCAGCAGCAGGTACGCTCTATTTCATGACCCCCGCACCTGTGATCATCGCCATCGACGGGCGATCCGGCGCAGGGAAAACCACTCTGGCCATCGAACTGGCAGCACAGCTCCGGAACCACCACAAGGTCTCGCTCTTCCACCTTGAGGACATCTACCCGGGTTGGAACGGCCTGACGGCAGGCATTGAACGCTACGTGTCCACCGTGCTCACGCCCCTGAGCCACGGAGAACGGGCTACCTGGACCAGCTGGGACTGGGAAAGACACTACGACGGCGACACCCGGGTCACCCTTCCCGCCGAGATTGTGATCATCGAGGGGGTGGGCGCCGCCGCGGCCGAAGCCCGCCCGCTGCTGAGCGCCGTGATCTGGGCCGACTCACCGGACGAGGTCCGCCGGACGCGGGCCCTGGAACGGGACGGCGGCACCTATGAGCCGTTCTGGGACCAGTGGGCCGCGCAGGAAGACGCGTGGCTCGCCGGCGATGACGTTCCACAGCGCGCGGACATTCGGGTGCTGAACCTTGCCGATGGCTCCGCCCCCGCGGACGTCCTGCAGCTCCTCCCTTATCTGCCCGCCCTGGCACCTTCCCTGGTCCCGGAACTTTCCGCCCGCCGCGGGCTCAGGCTTCGCGCCGAACGGCTGGAATGCCGTCCGGACGCAGCCACCCTGTTCAATGCGCTGTACGGCAGTTCAGCCAATGCGGTCTGGCTGGACTCCTCGAATGCACCCTCCGAGCCTCCCGCTGAGGATTCTCCGGCGAGTGAGCGCAGCCGCTTCAGCATTCTGGCGGACGGCGGCGGTGTCTTCGGCCAGGCGGTCACGCACCGCTCGGGTGAAAGCCGAATCACGGCCGGTTCCGCCACAGCCCGGGTGTCCGGCCCCTTCTTCCGCTGGCTGGATTCCGTCTGGGGCCGCAGGGCAGTCCGCACCCCGGAGGGCTATCCCGGCGAGTTCACCCTGGGCTGGCTGGGCTGTCTCGGATACGAGCTGAAGCGCGAAACCGGTGGAACCGATATTTCCGCGCAGACTCCTGACGCTGCCCTGATTTTCGCCGGAAGGGCGGCAGTCCTGGACCATGCCGAGGGAACCGTTTGGCTCCTGGCCCTGGAATCCTCCGATGCGGACAGCTGGCTGGCAACGGCCCGCGCCGCAGTGTCAGCGGCGGCGGAACCACGCGCAGGGGAGGCATCGACGCAGGCTGGCGGCAGCAACGGCGTCGTACGTCCGACGGAACCGGCGTTCAGAGGCCGCGACACCGAGCTGGACTACAAGCAGAAGATCGCCGCCGCGCAGCACGAAATCGGCGAAGGGAATTCGTACGAGGTCTGCCTCACCACGACGCTCTCCGCCCGGCTGCCCGCAGCCGCGGCGGACCCGTGGCGGACGTACCTGGCCCTGCGCGGGAGGAACCCGGCGCCGTTCGCCAGCTTCCTGAAGTTCGGCGCGCTGACGGTGGCCAGCACGTCTCCGGAGCGGTTCCTGAAGATAGCGTCCGACGGCGGCATGCGCGCCGAGCCCATCAAGGGAACCCGCCGCCGGGCCGCCGATCCTGCCCGTGACGCGCAGCTGCGGCGCGAACTGGAGACTTCACTCAAGGACCGTGCCGAGAACATCATGATCGTGGACCTGCTGCGCAATGACCTCAGCCACTTCGCGGAACCGGGCTCCGTTACGGTCAGCCGGCTGTGCGAGATCGAAAGTTACGCCACGGTGCATCAGATGGTGAGCACCATCGATGCGTGTCTGCTGCCCGGTTCGCCACGGGCGGAGGCCGTGGCCGCGTGCTTCCCCGCCGGATCCATGACCGGCGCCCCCAAGATCAGCACCATGGCTATCCTGGACCGGCTGGAAGGCGCACCGAGAGGGATCTATTCGGGCGCGATCGGCTACTTTTCACTCAACGGCGCCACGGACCTCGCCGTGGCGATCCGCACGCTGGTGATCACGGCGGAAGCCGGGGACGGCAGCGGAGGCGGGGCAACGGCGGAACTGTCCCTCGGCGTCGGCGGCGCCATCACCTCCGACTCCGCGCCCGATGAGGAGTACGACGAGATCCGGGTCAAAGCCTTCGGCGTGCTCTCGGCCCTCGGCGCCCAATTCCCCGACCGCTGACCCCCGGGAAGCAGACAAAAACTCCCAGTGGTTACTGGACCGTCGCTGTCAGCCGGGCAACGTTGTCTACGTACCTGGCCCCTAGCGGCCGCCTGAGCCAGTCCTCAAGCCTGAGCTCGTGCGAGATGTCCCGGTACGTGTTTTCCACTGCTCGCATGTTGTTGACGATGTCAGCACCAAGGAGCATCACGGAGACCTCCATGTTCAATGAGAAGGAGCGCATGTCCATGTTGCTGGAGCCCAGCACGGCCACTTCGTCGTCGATGGTGAAGTGCTTGGCGTGGAGCACAGACGGGGCCTTGTAGAGGTAGATCCGGACTCCGGCCTCCAGCAGCGCCTCGTAGTAGGAGCGCTGGGCGTGATGGACCAGGAACTGGTCCCCCTTTTCAGAGACGAACAGTTCCACGTCCACGCCCCGCTGGGCGGCGGTGGTGATGGCGTAGAGCAGGGAATCGTCGGGAACGAAGTACGGGCTGCAGATGGAGATGCGGTGCTGGGCGGAGTAGATCAGGGTATTGAACAGCCGCAGGTTGTTCTCGGTGATGAACCCGGGACCGCTGGGCACCACCTGTGCCGTGATTTTGCCGCGTTCCGGGTTGGACGGGAGCTGCAGCTGGTGTTCCAGGGATTCATCGGTTTCGCTGAGCCAGTCGGTGGCGAACACAACGTTCAGCGTGGTGACGATCGGCCCGTGCAGGCACGCCATGAGCTCCACCCATTCGCGGCCGGCCTTGCGGTGCTTCGGGTTGTTGTAGGAGGGCTCGATCAGGTTCTGCGAGCCGGTAAAGGCGAGTTCGCCGTCGATCACCATGATCTTGCGGTGGTTGCGCAGGTCGGGACGCCGCCATTGGCCGTGGATGGGCAGCAACGGGAGCATGCGCTTCCACTGGATCTTGCTGGCCCGCAGGCGCTTGAGGAGGTTGCGGTAGCCCCTGACCCGGAGCGTGCCGATGTGGTCGAACAGCACCCGGACTTCCACGCCGCGTTCGGCGGCCTCTTCCAAGGCCGTGAGCAGATCGTCGGTGATGTGGTCCGTGCTCATGATGTAGAACTCGGCGTTGACGAACTTCTTGGCCTTGCGTACTGCCTCGGCCATGGCCAGGATCGAGTCCGGGTAGCCGGGGATGAGGTCCACGGAGTTGCCGTCCACCATGGGAAGGGAGCCCAGCCGCCGGTTCAGTTCCGCGGCGGAAGTCACCCACTCAGGACCGCGGTATTTGCTTTCGACGTCGGCGAGTGAGGAGGTGCCCGCACGCACCCTTTCATTGACCTGCTCCTGCTGCTGGCGGCGGCGGCTGGAGAGTTTGAAGTTGCCGAACAGCAGGAAGAGGACCAGGCCCAGGAACGGCACAAAGAAAATGCCCAACAGCCACGCCATGGCGGTGGTGGGGCGGCGGTTGCCGGGAATGATGCCCACGGCGAGCACCCTGATCACCAGGTCCGCAGCGCTCAGAAGCACCACGAGCCACGTCGGCGAGGTACCCGCCAGCGAAAATGGCCACAACACTCGAAAACCCCCGGATTGCGCACACCCTGCGGACGGTTTCCGGCCAGGGCAATGACCACAGCTTATCCGCGGCGGCCCGGACTAAGCTGGAGCCATGACCTCTCCTGCTTCCGTGGTGCTCGTTTTCCTTGACCCCGCGTTCCCCAACGGCCGGCTGGCCGATGCCTCGCAGCCCCAGCTGATGGCCACGGACCAGGGTGCCACCCGGGGCGACGGCGTGTTCGAATCCATGCTCGCAGTGGGCGGAGCGGTCCGGAAGCTCCAGGCCCACCTGGACCGTCTGGGCGGTTCGGCACTGGCCATGGATTTGGACATCCCTGGGCAGGAGCAGTGGCGGCGGGCCATCGAAACAGGCGTGGCCGAGTACCGGACGCAGCACCCGGCAACCACCCCTGCCGAGGACGAGGTAGTGGTGAAGCTGATCGTCACCCGCGGAACGGAAGGTGCCTCCTCCCCCACCTGCTGGGTGCAGGTTTCCCCGGTGGGCGCTGCCGGGCGGCGGCAGCGCGAGACCGGCATCGACGTGATCCTCCTGGACCGCGGCTACGACAGCGATGCGGCAGAGCGCGCGCCCTGGCTGCTGCTCGGCGCCAAGACACTGTCCTATGCGGTGAACATGGCGGCGCTGCGGCACGCCCACAAACAGGGTGCCGATGACGTGATCTTCACGTCCTCAGACGGCCGAGTCCTCGAAGGCCCCACCTCCACCGTCCTGCTGGCCCACCTGGAAACGTCCGACGACGGCACCGGCGGCACCCGCACGGTGCGCCGGCTCGTCACCCCGCAGCTGGACAGCGGCATCCTCGCCGGAACCTCCCAGGAGGCGCTTTTCAGGGCCGCCGCAGCGGCTGGTTGGGAACTGGGCTACGGTCCGCTGGAACCGCATGACCTGCTGGAGGCCGACGCCGTGTGGCTGATTTCCAGCATCAGGCTGCTGGCGCCGGTCAACCACATCGACGGCAAGGAGATCGGCACCCCGGCCGTCCAGAAGCAGCTGACGGCGGAGCTGAACGAGCTGTTCGCCAGGATTCAGTAGCTTCGCCCGGATTCAATGGGCTGGCGCGTCAGCGGTTGCTGGCCCTGTCCACGGGTTCCCGGACGAGGGCTTCCGCGGCATCGGCGATATGCGCAGCATCGATCCCGGCCCAGGCAAGCAGTTCCGCGCCGGTTCCTGAGCCCGGCATCCCCGTGACGGCAAGCCGCCTGATCGTCAGGGTTCGCGTCCCGGATCCGGTGAGGGCGTCGGTGACGGCGGATCCGAGGCCGCCTTCGGGGTGGTGATCCTCAGCGACGACGATCCGCCCGCTGGTTTCTTCTGCCGCCGTGATGAGGGTGCCGGCATCAATCGGCTTTACGGAATAACAGTCGATGACCCGCGCCCGGATACCCCGCTGCAGCAGGGTATCCGCGGCCTCGAGTGCGGCGTGAAGCGTGACGCCCGCCCCAACCAGGGTCACCTGGTCATCCTGGCTCGATCTAAGGACCTTGCACCCTCCGATCGGAAACAGCTCTCCCGCCCCGTAGAGCACCGGGTAGGCGCCGCGGGTCGTCCGGAGGTAGCTGATCCCTGACCTGTCAGCCATGGCATCCACCAGGGCCACCGTGCTGGTTCCGTCGGAGGGATAGAGCACCGTGGAGCCATGCACGGCGCGCATCATCGCTATGTCTTCCAACGCCATCTGTGAAGGTCCGTCTGCGCCGATCTCGACGCCGACATGAGACCCGACGAGCCGCAGATCGACGCCCGAGACCGCACCCATCCGGATGAAGTCGTGGGCGCGGGTGAGGAACGCCGCGAACGTCGACGCGAAGGCCTTGTAGCCCCGGACGCTCAGGCCGGTGGCTGCGGCGATGAGCTGCTGTTCGGCGATGAACATCTCGAAAAACCGCTCGGGGAAGGCCTTGGCGAACAGGTCTGCATGCGTGGAGTTGCCCACTTCCGCGTCGAGCGCCACAACGCGTGCGTCCCTTGTGCCGACGGCGACCAAGGCCTCGCCGTACGCCTTCCGCGTCGCCACTTCGTCACCGACCTGGTATTTGACGTGGTCCCAGTCCGTGGCGGCAGCGGCGGGCCTGACTGTCGAGACGACCTCCGGCAGCGGTCCACGGATCTTCAGGTGCCGTTCGCCGCCGAGTTCTGCGATTGCTTCGTCTGCCATGTCCTTCGGGAAGGGCTTGCCGTGCCAGTCAGGACTGTCGGCGGCTTTGGAGAACCCCTTAGCCTTGATCGTCCTGGCGAGGATGACCACAGGTTTGCCCTCTCCTGCCTTACGGGCCTGGACCATGGCATCGTCAATCTGCCCCAGATCGTGGCCATCGATCACTATCGCCTGGGCGCCGAAGGCTTCGACTCGACGCGCATAAGCGTCCATGTCCCAGGCCAGTTCAGTCTCGCCGCGCTGACCCAGCCGGTTCACGTCGACGATCGTGATCAGGTTTGTCAGCCCGTAGTATGCGGCTTTGTCGAGCGCCTCCCAGACGGAGCCCTCAGCGAACTCGCTGTCGCCGCAAAGGACCCAGACGCGGTAGGGCGATTTGTCGAGATATTTGCCGGCGAGGGCGACGCCGACGCCGTCGGGCAGACCCTGGCCGAGTGAGCCCGTGGCGACGTCGACCCACGGCAGGACCGGCGTGGGGTGTCCCTGGAGACGCTCGCCGAAGCGGCGGTAGCCCGTCAACAGCTCCTCGTCCGAGACGACTCCGGCCGCCTTGAAGACCGAGTAGGCGAGCGGGCTTGCGTGTCCCTTGGAGTAGATGAGGTGATCGTTCGCGGCGTTGTGCGGGCGGTCCCAGTCGTAGCGCAAGTGCCGCGACATCAGAACGGCCAGGAGATCTGCCGCAGACATGCTTGAGCTCGGGTGCCCGGAGCCGGCACTCGTGCTGGAGCGTACCGAATCGACTCTGAGTTGAGCCGCAAGCTCAGCGGCGGTTGCGAGGTCAGTGGCTGGGAAGGAAGCGGATTCGATGTTCACGGTGCGGTCCTTCATTCTTGGTTGTCGGGTCCCTTGATCTCAGACTTCCACGGGTGGTCTCAGACTTCCACGGGTTGGGCCGTCTGGGGCAGGTGCGTGAACCGTGGCAGGAATTTGGTTCCCACAACGACGAGCAGGATGATGCCGAGCTGGATCCCGACGGCGGCCGCGAATCCGGCAGGTACGCTGAACGGTTCGAGGGAAAGGTACAAGGTCCCGAGCGTTGCCACCCCGAGTGCGAGCCCGGCCTGCTGCAGCGTGATGAGGA
Organism: Arthrobacter pascens; assembly: GCF_030815585.1. NCBI lineage: Bacteria > Bacillati > Actinomycetota > Actinomycetes > Micrococcales > Micrococcaceae > Arthrobacter > Arthrobacter pascens. The sequence goes on along the minus strand of NZ_JAUSWY010000001.1, from coordinate 85,612 downwards.
CGCCACTTCCGACTCCGCCCAGATGGACGGGAACGTCCGTGAGCACCACCCGAAACAGCCCGGCGAAAAGGATTGACTGCCCGGCACCCGCGAGGAGGAGGGGAATTCCGAGCAGGATGAGATTCACGTCGGGCCACGACAGGACCACCGTCGCAATGACGCCGGCAAGCCCCAACGCCTGCGCAATCCCGCCGGCGGCGAGCGCACCGCGGCCGAAACGATTGATAACGCGGTGGCTCACGACGGAGCCTAGGAAGAACATCACAGCCATCGGCAAGATGGCGAGTCCGCTGGTGAGCGGGTCGGCGTGCAGGCCGTTTTGCACCATCAGCGCGAACACGAACATGAATGCTCCGAAGCCGATGCTGAAGGCGGCGATCATGACCAAGCCCCGCGACATGGAGGGGAGCCTGAGCAGTGATGGTGGCAGAAGCGGCACCTGGCCCTTGGCTTCCAGCCGCCGTTCATAGATGACCGTCGCTGCGCCGAGGACCACCGCGCCACCAAGGAGTGCCAGCGTCCAGGCTGGCCAGCCCAGCGAGTGACCTTCACTGAGCGGGACGAGCAACGCAACAAGCGTCCCCGCGAAGAGAAATGTGCCCGTCACGTCCATGCCGATGGGATGCGGTGATCGGGTAGCGGGGATGACCAGGCGTGAGAGAACAAGCACCACGAGCCCCAGTGGAACGTTGATGAGGAAAATGGGCCGCCATGAGAGACCCGCAATGTCCAGGCTCACCAGCAGCCCGCCGGCAAGTTGGCCTACGACCGCCGCGATGCCTGCCGTCGCCCCGTAGAGTGCGAGTACCCGTGCTTTTCGCTCGCCCTCAAGGGCTGCGTGTGCAGTGGCGAGGACCTGCGGAACCAGCAGGGCGGCAGCTACACCCTGCACCAAGCGGGCAGCGATGAGGACATCCATGGTCGGCGCGAGACCGCAGGCCAGGGACGTAATGACGAAGCCCGCGGCACCGATGCGGAAGAGCCGCTCACGACCGAAGCGGTCACCCAGCCGTCCGCCCAGAACCAGGATGGCCGCGTAGGCGACTCCGTAGATGGCGACGACGAGTTCCAAGGACGCAGGCGTCGCACCCAACGAGGCATCAATCGTCGGAAGGGCGACATTGACGATGAAAAAGTCAGCTATCGGCAAGAAGGCACCCAACAGCAAAACAAAGGCTCCGAACCCATGGAGTCCACCCGTGCGGGCCATCGCCCTGGGTGAAAGTCGAGCCTGCCCGGGTGGCCAGAGACGCGTTCATCTTCACTCCCTTGCATATATGTATTGAACAATTATGCATACTGAACAGTTATGCCGCTAGACCTGTTGCGCCAAGTCGTCTACTGTGGCGATGTGGGCGACAACAATGACAGCCAAGAGGCGCAGCAGGAGGGTGACCGGTGGGCCGACCTGGCCGACCTGATCCTCACCATCTCCCGGGAGATCCAGATCCGGGGGTACACCGACGCAGAGGCGCACTCGCTGACCACGTCGGAGGCTGCAGTCATGCGCCACCTCCAGCAAGAGCCTTCTACGAGCATGACCGGCCTGATCAACGCCACGGGGCTGCTCCGGACGAACCTGTCGACTGTCCTCAAAAGCCTGGACGGGAAGGGGCTCATCGAGCGCCGTGTCCGGGCGGAGAACCGGCGGGAAATCACTGTGCACCGCACACAGCGGGGCCAGCGGAACTACGAGGTCGTCAGGCGCGAGTGGAGCAAGCTCATATCGCGCGCCGCGCCCCTCGACGACGGTGCGCTCGGCGAGGCCCTAGACTTGCTGTCCGGCATCAGGGACAGCCTCATTGCAGAGCGCGCCAGAGCATTGGACAGCAGTGCGTTCGACGCCGACGCGAAGCGAGCGGGCTAACCTACACGGCACCCGCAGGGATGGGCCCTATTTCTTCGGGTATTCGGCCTCAGTGAGGTGGTCAGCCCATGCGGTTTCTCGACCTCCCTGCCCGTCGCCCAGCGCTTCCCACATGGCCAGGTGGCTCATGAAATGATCCGGGGCCGCACCATGCCAGTGCAGCTCGCCGGGAGGCGTGTAGATGGTGTCGCCAGGGCTGACTTCAATGATTTCACCACCGCGGGACTGCACCAGGCCGCGGCCTTCGGTCACGTGCAGCGTCTGGCCGTTGGCGTGTGAGTGCCAGGCCGTGTGGGCGCCCGGGGCGAACCTGACCATATTCACTCGCAGCTGCGAGGGCTCCTCGCCCTTGGCGATAACGTCGAACCACACCTCACCGGTGAACATCTCGGCCGGTCCCTTGTTGCTGGGCGTCTTGGGTTGGATTTCCAAAGGTTCTCCTGCTTTTGAATGAGTGGTATCGGGCGTGATGCAGCGTCACGCCTCTTTTCGTGAAGCTGCCGCCCCGTGCTTTTCAGCTTGGTCAATCGTCGCTGCCCAGCTCCCCAAGAGCCGCAGCGCGTCCTCCGAAGGGGAGCCGGGTTCCGCGCTATAGACCAGCAGCGAAAGCCCGGGGTCGGCAGAAAGGTCCATCGCCTCAAACATCAGGTGGACATCGCCCACCACGGGGTGATGGAAGTGCTTGAGCCCGGTGTAGTGGAGGCGTACGTTATGCGACGCCCACCGGGTACGGAATTCTTCGCTGCGCGTCGAGAGCTCGCCCACCAGGTCTGACAGGGCCCGGTCGTAGGGGTCGCGCCCGGATTCGGTGCGCAGGATTGCCACCGTGTCGCTGGCCGCTCGGTTCCAGTCCGGGTAGAAGTCCACCGCATGCGGGTTCAGGAAGATGAACCGGGCATGGTTCACCGGACGCACCGGATCCAGGTACATCTCGGAGTAGAGGGCGCGGCCCAGGCGGTTCGCACCTACCACGTCGAGGCGCCCGTTGCGCACGAATGCCGGGGCCCCGGTGATCGCATCCAGGGTGAACTGCACGCTGGGGCGGATCCGTTGCTGCCGGGGGCGGCGGGGCCGCGCCGGAGTGCCGGCGGCCCGGGCCAGATCGAACAGGTGGGCACGCTCGGCCTCATCAAGCTGGAGTGCCCGGGCAAGTGCCTCAAGCACGGTTTCGGAAACCCCGCCCAGGTTTCCCCGCTCCAAGCGGATGTAGTAATCAATGCTGACCCCCGCAAGCAACGCGACTTCCTCCCGGCGAAGGCCGGGCACCCGCCGGTTCCCGCCGTAGGCCGGCAGGCCCGCCCGCTCCGGGCTGATCGCGGCACGCCGCGACCCAAGGAACTGGCGAATCTCATGACGGTTGTCCACCCCTCAACGCTACGGCCCTTCCAGCCCCCGTGGGAGGTCCTGTCAATACCTGTATCAGCAGGACCTTCCGCGGGGTTATCGGATACGGTTTGCTGGATAAGCACCCCAAAGCCTCGCCAACCACTGGAGAAGTATGTTCACCGCTAATGCTTACGCTGCCCCGTCCGCCACAGGGGACCTCGTTCCCACTACCATCGAGCGCCGCGACGTCGGCCCCCATGACGTGCTGATCGAGATCAGGTTCGCCGGCATCTGCCACTCAGACATCCACACCGTCCGCGGCGACTGGGGTCCGCAACAGTACCCCCTCGCGCCCGGCCACGAAATCGCCGGCATCGTCACCGAGGTCGGCCCCGCGGTCACCAAGCACGCCGTGGGCGACCGTGTCGGCGTCGGCTGCATGGTCAACTCCTGCCGGGAATGCGTCAATTGCCTCAAAGGCGAAGAGCAGTACTGCCTCAACGGAATGACCGGAACCTACGGCGCCCTGGACCGCGACGGGACCGTCACCCAGGGCGGCTACTCCACCCACGTCGTCGTGAACGAAGACTTCGTCGTCCGGATCCCGGAGGGAATTGACCTCGACGTCGCCGCGCCGCTGCTGTGCGCGGGCATCACCACCTACTCCCCCCTGCGTCACTGGGGTGCCGGCCCCGGAAAGAAAGTCGCCGTCGTCGGCCTCGGAGGACTCGGGCACATGGCAGTCAAGCTGGCCCACGCCATGGGCGCCGAGGTCACCGTCCTGTCGCAGTCGCTCAAGAAGCAGGAAGACGGCCTCCGCCTCGGTGCCGACCACTACCACGCCACCAGCGACGCCGGCACTTTCGAGACGCTGGCCGGCAGCTTCGATCTGATCATCAACACCGTCAGTGCAGCGATCGACATCAGCTCCTATCTGCAGCTGTTGACTCTGGACGGCGCCCTGGTGAATGTGGGTGCCCCCGCTGAACCGCTCCCGGTGAACGTCTTCTCGCTCATCATGGGGCGCCGGTCGTTCGCCGGGTCCGCCATCGGCGGCATCCGCGAAACCCAGGAAATGCTGGACTTCTGCGCCGAACACAACCTCGGCGCCGAGATCGAGGTCATCCCCGCCAGCAAGATCAACGACGCGTACGAGCGCGTCCTGGCCTCCGACGTCCGCTACCGCTTCGTCATCGACACGTCGACGCTGAACTGAGTACCGGCTGTCCGGCCAGCCCCTGTGGTTGTCATCGCAGGGCCGGCCGGCCCAGCCAAGGCCCGGCAGTCGCGGCCAGGAACGCAGATTCCTAGTGATTTGAAGACCAGCTTTGGATCAGGAACGCAAATACGCTTCTAGTGCCGAACCTGCAGCCGTAAGGTGAGGTCCATGAACTCCACTGAGAAGCCTGATGACAAGCTGACGTTTGACGAATGCTGGGAACTGCTGGCTGACGATGCCCTGGGGCGGATCGCGGTGGTGGTGGACGGTCATCCGGAGATCTTTCCCGTGAACTATGTCCTGCACCGCCGGAACATAGTGTTTCGGACCGCGGGCGGCACCAAGCTCTGGGGTGCAGTGACGGAGCGACCGGCGGCCCTTGAGATCGACGGCTACGATCCCCGCACGGAAATGGCATGGAGCGTTGTGGTGCGCGGTGACACCGCGGTTATCCAGGACCAGGAGGAAAAGGACGCCGTGGACGACCTCAACCTGGAGCCGTGGCAGCCCGGGGCAAAGGACCACTATGTGCAATTGACGGCGCACGCCCTGACTGGACGCCGTTTCAAGGTCGCCAAGCCGGACATCTGGAACACCAGGCTGTCCGACCGCAGGCGCGCCTCCTTCGAGTAGCCGCAGAAGGCCCAGGATCCGAACTGGTGATCCGCCAGTCTGCCTGACGTCCCGCCGCCGGAGTTAACATGAAATCACCGGATACTGCACCATCCACGAAAGGCCGCTATGCCGGGATGCAAGAGCTACACCGTGGAAGAGGCTGACCACGGCCGGACCGCGGTCTAGTGGCGTGCGCGATAATAAGCCCGCACCCCTGGGCAACGGCATTTGCGTGCGGCTGCTCCAGCGGGGCGATGCCGCCCTTCTGAGCGAGGCCTACATCCGGAACCGTGAACACTTGGCGCCGTGGGAGCCGACCCGGGACGAGGAGTTCTTCACGCCCTCGCACCAGTTGAACGTCATCCACAGCAAACTCGCCCAGCATGCAGTGAGGCAGGAGATCCCCTGGGTTCTGTTGAACGGCGAACGCATCATCGGCGCAATCACCCTGACCGGCATTGTCCGCGGTCCGTTCCTCAGCGCCAATCTGGGGTACTGGGTGGACCGGGACTTCAGCGGCCAGGGAATCGGCTCGGCCGCAGTGACATTCGCCGTTGACCATGCCCGTACAGACCTGGGCCTCCACAGGGTCCAGGCAGCCACCCTGGTCCACAACGGAGCGTCACGGACAGTCCTCCGCCGGGCCGGGTTCCAGGAAATCGGGATGGCGCCGCAATACCTGAAAATCGCAGGCACCTGGGCGGACCATCTGCTCCACCAGCTCATCCTGCACTAGCCACCAGACCCTCTTGGAATAATCCCACCGGAAGGCACCCATCATGAGCACCGACGCCATGAACAACGACGCCCTTACCGCCGTCATCCTCGGCGGTGCCCGCACTCCCTTCGGACGCTTTCGCGGCAGCCTCGCCCCGCTGACTTCCAGCGAACTTGGCGCCCACGCCATCCGCAATGCACTGGAACGCGCGGGGGTGGGGCCGGAACAGGTCCAGGCTGTCATCGTGGGCCAGGTCATCCAGGCGGGGGCCGGGCAGGGACCTGCCCGCCAGGCCAGCCTCGCCGCGGGCATCGGCTGGGACGTCCCCACCGTGACCATCAATAAGCTCTGCCTCTCCGGACTCACAGCAGTGATAGATGCTGCCCGGATGATCCGCGCAGGCGAAGCGGACTTCATTGTGGCCGCGGGCCAGGAGTCCATGAGCAACGCCCCGCACCTGCTCCAGCGGCTGCGCCACGGCCTGGCCATGGGAGATGCCCCATTGGTGGATTCGCTGAATCACGACGCCCTGCAGGATCCCGTTTCAGGTGTGCTCCAGGGCGCGGCAACCGATGCGGGGAACGCCGAGCGCCGGATCAGCCGGGCGGACCAGGACGAGGTAGCCGCGAGATCCCACCAGCGCGCGGACGCCGCGCGGGCGGAAGGTCGGCTGGCTGAAGAGATTGCGCCTGTCGGGATTCCGCAGCGCCGGGGCCCGTCGCTGACAGTGGATTCCGATGAGGGCATCAGGCCAGGCACGACGCCGGAAACACTGGCGGCACTCAAGCCCGCCTTCTCCACGGCAGAGTCAGCCACCATCACCGCGGGGTCCGCGTCTCCCCTTTCGGACGGCGCGGCCGCCGTCGTGGTTGCCAGCAAAGCGGCCGCCGAGCGGGCCGGACTCAGCTGGATTGCCGAGATCCGCAGCCACGGGCAGACGGCGGGTCCGGACGGTTCGCTGCACTCCCAGCCGTCACGGGCCATCGAACGGGCCCTGGCAACGGAGGGAATGGCCGTGGCGGACCTGGACCTCATCGAGATCAACGAGGCGTTCGCGTCCGTGATCATCCAGTCGGCCAAGGATCTGGGAATCCCGGCGGAGAAGATCAACGCCGACGGCGGCGCAATCGCCCTCGGCCACCCGGTGGGCGCCTCGGGGGCCCGCCTGGTGCTGCACCAGGCCCTGGCGCTCAAACGGCGCGGCGGAGGCACCGGCGTTGTTGCCCTCTGCGGCGGCGGAGGACAGGGCGAAGCGCTCATCCTCAAAGCCTGAATCTGCGGTGACTGCGGAACGGTCCCGCAGTGCGGCTACTGCTTTCCGTACTTCCGATGGACCGCTTGCTTGCTGATGCCCAGGCAAAGGGCAATCGCTTCCCAGGAGAGGCCTGCCTGCCGCGCGTTCCGGACCAGGGCCGCTTCCGCCCGCCCTACTTCCTTGTGCAGCTCCGCAACGGCGTAGAGCGCCTCGGCAGGTCCCTTGCCGTCCATTGATCCAACGAGAGTCTTCATTCGATCCACCTCCATGCGTCAACATTAGTTGACGACGTCCCGGCCGTCAATATTAGTTGACAATCACGTCCCCGGCCCGGCCAGGACTGTGAGCGGAACCAGCCGGAGGGCGCAGGACACGCGGTCCAGGCCAAGGCCGCCGGGGGCGGCCCGGTTGTTGACACCGGTGTCATCGCACCAGTCCACGCCGTACGGAACAGCGCTAACGCCGCCCTCACCAGCAGCCGCGGACTGCGGAACGGTAAACACGAAGGTGAAGGCGCCGTCGTCGGTCATGGGAGCGAGCTCCTCCAAAACGCTCACCCCGGCGGCGTCGGTGACCGTCACTAGAACCCGGGCGGCCGGGCCGTAGCGCGCGTCGCAGGTCGTGTCCGGAGCACTGACCGTGACTTTCTCGCCCGGCTTCGCGGCGGAAGGCGAGACGGAATACTCAGGCGGCATACACGGCGGCGGGGCAAAGATGTCCCTGCCACAGCCGCAGACCGCCAGGAGCAGTGTGGCCGCAACTACGGCGGCGGCCCCGGCACCTACGCAACCCGACGGTGATGCCCTCCACCAAAGTTTCCCCATGCCCCATGGTCCCACCGGGTCCATCCGGTTGTCGCCATCCAACAGAATGCGTTGGTTACGGAACATGACGACGGCGGCAGTGCGGCTCGGTAGGCCAAGTGTTACGTTTTTGGGGAGTAATGAGAACTGGCGCCAAGCCCTGACTGGCCGTTCGGCAACCCTCCATTTCGCGGCGGGGTGCCTCAGGTGAATACTCGGCATATCGACCCATTCGAGCTGCAAGCGTGAGAGAAGGAGAGCCGTAGTGTCCGAAGCACCTGGCCCCGAAGAAAAACTGTCCTACCGACTGGTCACAGGGCCGGATGACCGCTCGTTCTGTGAACGCATATCCACCGCCCTGGCCGAAGGCTACGTGCTGCACGGCAGCCCGGCGGCAACGTTCAACGGCAGCAGCGTGATCGTGGCGCAGGCCCTGATCCTCCCGGCAGCGATCGCCACTGCGGATGCCGCCGTCGCCACGGCCGTTGAAGACCTCGATTTTGACGGCGAGGGCCACGCATGAGCTACGCCGGAGACCTCACCCCGCAGGAAGCCTGGGCCAAGCTGGAGCAGGGCGCCATCCTGGTGGACGTCCGCACCGAAGGCGAATGGGCGCACATCGGCATCCCGGACACCAAAGCAACGGACAACGATCCCCTCTTCATCCAGTGGACGTTTCCCGGCGGCATCCCCAACCCCGATTTCATCCGCGACCTGACGCAGCAGGCACCGGAGGACTCAGGCGCCGAACTGGTCTTCCTGTGCCGCTCAGGCCAGCGCTCCATCTCGGCCGCCATCGCCGCGACCCAGGCGGGTTTCACGTCCTACAACGTCCTGGAGGGCTTTGAAGGCGAGCCGGACCGGTACGGCGAGCGCACCGTGAACGGCTGGAAGAACCGCGGCCTGCCTACGAATCTGGGAAAGAACTAAGTGACCTTCAACGAAGATGCTGCCGGCTGGAGCCCTGAAACCCAGGCAGTCCGCGGCGGGCTGGACCGCACCAACTTCCAGGAAACCACCGAACCGGTCTTCCTGAACTCGGGGTTTGTCTACGAATCAGCTGCCGCTGCGGAGCGGGCCTTCACCGGCGAGGACGAACGGTTTGTCTACAGCCGCTACGGCAACCCCTCCGTGGCCACGTTCCAGGAACGGCTCCGGCTCCTGGAAGGAACCGAGGCGTGCTTTGCCACGGCGTCCGGAATGTCCGCCGTCTTCACCGCCTTGGGTGCCCTGCTGGCAGCCGGCGACCGGGTGGTGGCCGCCCGCTCGCTGTTCGGCTCCTGCTTTGTGATCCTGAACGAGATCCTGCCGCGCTGGGGCGTAGAAACAGTCTTTGTGGACGGACCGGACCTTGAGCAGTGGCGTTCCGCTTTGGCGGAACCCACCACCGCAGTGTTCTTTGAATCGCCGTCCAACCCCATGCAGGAAATCGTGGACATCGCCGCGGTGAGCGAACTGGCTCACGCGGCCGGGGCGACTGTCGTCGTCGACAATGTCTTTGCCACTCCGCTGCTGCAGCGCTGCGGCCAGCTGGGCGCGGACGTCATTGTGTACTCGGGCACCAAGCACATCGATGGCCAGGGCCGTGTCCTGGGCGGAGCGATCATGGGCACGAAGGAATTCATCGACGGCCCGGTCAAGCAGCTGATGCGCCACACGGGTCCGTCACTCTCCGCGTTCAACGCCTGGGTGTTGACCAAGGGCCTGGAAACCATGGCCCTGCGCGTCAACCATTCCTCCGCGTCCGCGCTGCGGCTCGCCGAGTGGCTCGAACAGCAGCCGGCGGTCAGCTGGGTCAAGTACCCGCTGCTGGCGTCCCACCCGCAGTACGAGCTCGCGGCGAAGCAGATGAAGGCCGGCGGCACCGTGCTCACCTTCGAGCTGGCGACGGCGGGCGGCCGCTCGGGCAAGGATGCCGCCTTTGCACTGCTGGATGCGTTGCGGATCATCGACATCTCCAACAACCTGGGCGATGCCAAGTCCCTCATCACCCACCCGGCCACCACCACCCACCGCGCCATGGGACCTGAGGGCCGCGCGGCTATCGGCCTGAGCGACGGCGTCGTCCGGCTGTCCGTGGGCCTTGAGGACGCGGACGACTTGATCGGGGACCTGGAGCAGGCGCTCAAGCAGATCTGACCGGCGCGAACAGTGGGCGCGAACTGGCAGATAATGCCCCGTTTCATGCGTTTTTTGGGCATTATCTGCCCGTTCGCGCCCGGCTACATGCCTAATCCCCGCGCTGAATGTCGAGCTGCACGGCCACTTCGTCCCCTGTGCTGATGCGCGCCGCAGTCCTGATGGCCTTCTTGACCGGCAGAAGGTACGAACCGCTCCTACTGTCAGGAAAGATGGACGTCTGCCAGGACTGGCCGGAGACCTCCGCCGTCACTTTCACCGATCCGAACCCCTTCCGAAACGCGGCGGTTTCCTCCCGGATGTCCTCGGAAACGTCCACCGGCAGAGTGACGAAATGCCAGCCGGACTGGTCCGGATACTGCCACAGCCTGGCCAGGAATGAATACGACGTCGTCACGGGCTGAGTATGGCATGCCACGTTGCCGGACGCATCCTTAGGCGCAGATCGGAGCGGGCCGGCGTTCGTCCACTCGAACAAGGGTGTCATGACGAATGCCGTCCGCATCCCCGTGGGGCAAACGGGCGGCATACGCCGCGCGGCGCGTGCGTCCGCGAGCAGCGCTCGGCCTCAGCTGATCTTTCGACGGTAGATGGCGATCGCGAAGGAGTAGCCGACGACGAGTAAGCCGACGAGCCAGGCGAGGGCGATCCAGATGTCACCGCCCACGGGTTCCTGGGCGAACAGGGCCCGGACGGTGTTCACGATGGAGGTCACGGGCTGGTTCTCGGCGAACCACGCGACCGGGCCGGGCATCGAGTCGGTGGGCGCGAATGCTGAGCTGATGAACGGCAGGAAGATCAGCGGGTAGGCGAACGCGCTCGCCCCGTCGACGGTCTTCGCCGAGAGTCCGGCGATCACGGCGAGCCAGGTCAGGGCGAGGGTGAACAGGACCAGGACGCCGGCGACCGCGAGCCAGGCGGCCACGGAAGCTCCGGTGCGGAACCCCATGATCAGCGCGACGCCGATGACGATCGCGACCGAGACCAGGTTCGCGGCCAGCGAGGTGAGCACGTGGGCCCAGAGCACGCTCGACCTCGCGATCGGCATGGACTGAAAGCGGTCGAAGATGCCGCCCTGCAAGTCCAGGAACAGCCGGTACGCGGTGTACGCAATGCCGGACGCGATGGTGATGAGCAGGATGCCGGGGAGCATGTAGTTGACGTACGACTCGTCGGATCCTGTGTTGATCGCACCTCCGAACACGTACACGAACAGCAGCATGATCGCGATCGGGGTGACCGCGGTGGTGATGATCGTGTCTGGGCTGCGGAGGATGTGGCGCAGCGAGCGGCCGGTGAGGACGCCGGTGTCGCCGAGGACGTGGGTGGTCATCGGGGTTCCTTTCCTGCCGGGACCGTGCCGTCTATGCGGCGGTCGGCGGCGGTGTCGGTCTCGCCGGCGTCTGTCTCGCCGGCGTCACCCACGAGGGCGAGGAAGACGTCCTCGAGGGAAGGCTGCTTCTCGACGTATTCGACCTTGGCGGGCGGGAGGAGTTGCTTGAGTTCGGCGAGGGTGCCGTTCTGGATGATCGTGCCCCTGTGCAGAATCGCGATCCGGTCGGCGAGCTGCTCGGCCTCGTCGAGGTACTGCGTGGTGAGCAGCGCCGTCGTGCCCTGGCCGGCGAGTCGCTTGACGGTCTGCCATACCTCGATGCGCGCCTGGGGGTCGAGTCCGGTGGTGGGTTCGTCCAGGAAAATGATCGGCGGGTTCCCGATCAGGCTCATCGCGATGTCGAGTCGGCGGCGCATGCCGCCCGAGTACGTCGATGCCTTGCGGCTCCCTGCTTCGGTGAGCGAGAAGCGATCGAGCAGGTCGTCGGCGATCGCACCCGGGTTCTTCAGGTGACGCAGCTTGGCGATCAGCACGAGGTTCTCCCGGCCACTGAGCACTTCATCGACCGCGGCGAACTGACCGGTCAGGCTGATCGACTCGCGCACATCACCGGGCTTCGCGCCGACGTCGAAGCCGTGCACCGTGGCGGTGCCCGCGTCGGCCTTGAGCAGCGTCGACAGGATCCGCACCAGCGTGGTCTTGCCCGCCCCGTTCGAGCCGAGCAACGCGAAGATGCTCCCCGCCTTCACATCGAAGTCGACGCCCCGCAGCACGTGCAGGTCCTTGAACGACTTCTCGATGCCCCGCACCCGGATCGCGGGTTCGAGGGCCTGGTCGGTGGTCATGCGCCTGCCCCCTTTCCATTGTCGCCGGCGGCGGCGTCGATCGCCTTCGTGAGGCGCTCCCGCTCCTTGTCGATCCACTGCTTGCCGGAGTAGGCCTGCGCAAAGGTCTCGGCGAACTCCACAGGGTCGTCGCCGACGATCGCGCGCACCGGCGTTCCATCGATGGCGGCCCGCTCCCACAGGTCGGCCAAGTCGCCGAACATCGTCATGAGCGTGTCGCCGTCGGTGATGCCCCCGTAGTACATGAAGTACCGGTGCATGGCCTTCGCCGCTGTTGCGTACGGTTCGGGGAGGCCATCAATGCGGGCCTTGTCCTGCTTGTACTGCTTCTTCTGCTCGAGCGACCCGGTGAGGGTCTCGATCCACTTTGCGGCCATGGTTACTCTCCTGCTTCCTGCGAGTTTTCGATGTTCTGGTGGAGCTGTTCGATCCGTTCTGCGAGGAAACTCCATGTCCTCCAGAACTCTTCGAGGTCCTCGCCGCCCAGTGCGTTCAGCGTGTAAACCTTGCGCGGCGGACCCTTCTCTGACGGGACCTTCTCGACGTCGACGAGGCCGCGTTGTTCGATTCTGACCAGCAGGGCATAAACGGTGCCCTCGGCGATGTCGGAGAAGCCCTGGTCGCGCAGCCGGGCCGTGATCTCATAGCCGTACGCCGGCCGCACGGCCAGAATCGCGAGAACGATGCCCTCGAGGGTGCCCTTGAGCATCTCGGTCATCTGCTTGCCCATGGGATCCCCCCTTCAACTATTCAGTGTTACTACCTACCGGTACATAGTAACCATGAGTACCGGTAGATAGCAACACTGAATAGCGAGCGCGCAAGGGGAGGAGTCTCTGGTTCTCCACGCCGAGCTAGAAGTCGAGCAAATGAGCACAGCCTCGCCGCCATGTGATCGGGCTACCGATCGCTTGTACCGCCGCCTCATCTACACGAACACACCGCGGCTGTCCCGCCACTGACCAGCTCGTTGCCGCGATGGGCGACAACCCACTTGTAACTGCCGCTCTACTCCGCAGCAGTGCATAGGCGCCCGCGGTTGGAACGGCGGAACCACGGAGCAATCGACTCCACCCTGTCGATGGCAGCGTTGCCATGGCGAGCAGGCTGGACGAGACAGCGCCCAGCAGTGTTAACGTTAACCGGGCAAATCGCGGGATCGCTGCGCGCGCGGCCGTCCGCCGGGATCCTGGCGTGGTTCGGCGTCGGTCACCTCGAACCCGGCCTGGCGGCAACGCTGCTTCAATCGATGACGGCGGCGATTGCTTCGATCTCCACTAGCTGGCCGTCATAGCCGAGCACGGTGACTCCCATCAACGTGCTCGGAACATCGTGGTCGCCGAAGGCCGCGCGGACCACATCCCAGGCCGTCACTAGATCAGCCCGGTCTGTCGACGCCACAAGGACCCGAGTGGAGATCACGTCCTCAATGCAAGCGCCGGCGGCTTCCAGGGCAAGGTGCATGTTTTCGACAGCCTTCGCAGCCTGTGCTGCGTAGTCGCCAACGCCTGCGGTCGTTCCGTCCTCATTCAGGGGGCACGAACCCGCCAGGAAAATAAAGCGCGCGCCGTTGGGGGTTGTCGCGGCGTACGCGTACTGCGCGACGTCGCTGGGGGCGTTCGAGCGGACGAGGGTCACAGCACGCGACATTGTTCCCTTTGTTGGAAATGAGGACTGACCGATTCCCACCGCAAGAACCCTAGGAACCCTCTACGGGACGGGGTATGAAAAAACCGGTCTTGCTCGCATGCGACCTGTCCTGAAGGCAGGCGGTTCGGCAGGGGCGCCGTCAGATCTGCCATTGTTCTTCTAGTCCAGAACCCTGCTTCACAGATGACTGAAGGACGGAATCAGAGTGAACGAAAAACTTGATCAGCGAATGGTAGAACTGCTCATGCGCCTCACGGAACGAAGTGATTACAGCGAGATCCACGGGCACGCATCAGGCGACAGACGGATGAAGGAGTACGAGGCGCAAGTAACGGGAAATCGCGACACGGGCCGTTGGCGCATTGAATCTACGGACGGCCTGACCGAATTTGCTCCCGAGAATTCGCAAATCACTTACAGCAACACGGCTCCAGCAACCGTGTACGCACTGACTCATCAAGTTCAGACTGAGGTTGGACTCCTCTTCCCCTTGCGCCTTCCCGTGTGGGGGCGACGGCGCGATACGTGGGAGCCAATCATGGTCGAAGACAATGGAGCGGGAGAGCACATCGTCTATCTTCGAGGCATGTTTGACCGAAGCATGTCCGCGTCAGTCGTGTTAGATACCAAGTACTCCGTGGCAAGACTCTTGATCACCCCTCATGAGGGGCACGCACTTCGCGATTACAAACCAGCCTCTTGACCGTTGGGTTGGGTTGCTTCCCCCCGCAAGAGCAACCTTCTACGGGACGTCATTGGCGTCGCCGCCGATCAGCCAGGCGAGTCCTCGTCGTCCACGTTCGTCGGTTGAAACCAGTGCAAGGGAGTACATGCGGTCGACTGCCTTATCCTCCGCCCAAGTTCTGGCTTCAGAGAATGTTGCATCCGCTATATCGAAGGTGCTCACCGAATGGGCTTCCCCGTGCCCCGCAAAAATGTACACACGGAAAGTGTTTCGGTGTCGTTCCCATTGGTTGTCCCGTTCGTCCGACTCTTCGACGTGCATGAAGGCGATCCTACGTGTGGGGGCAATAAGACGGCCTTCACGTGCCAGGTCAACCCCCGATAGGCATAACGCCCCCGAACTCCACTTTGACGGGGCAGCCGACTGCGTCCGAATACTTGCGCTCCAGACTGGTAACGTCCGATATAGCCTTAAGGGACTCGTCCAAAGTAACCCGCAGATGTGACCCATCTGGCGCTACTGCAACGATGTTAACTGCTGGGTCCGTGGTTAGCAGCTCGCTCCCATACTCACGAAGCTGTCCAGGCGAACACGAGCTTGTCTGGACTGAAATCTGAATCTTGGAGAAGCGGTCCAACAAGTCACGTAGCCTTGAGTCGACTGGGCCGTGCCAATGAACGACGATTCGCTTCCCCTCAAGAACTTCGACTGAGGCCAACCGATCATCCCCCGCCAGCTCCCGGCTCAATTCGCTGGCCGCATGGGAAATGGTGATATCCGCAGGGGAAGCCTCGGGACCGACGGATGAACTAGAAGGCGGGAGCTCTTGCGTCGTCAAACGCGGAGACGGCCGGGCAGCTCCATCTCCTGGGATCTCCGGCCCCGCCCCGGCACAGGACGTAGCGAAAAGTCCGAGACTCATCAGAGCGATGCTTAGCCGCCTCATCGACTCTGATCCTGTATCTGACGCGGTCATGCCTCATACTATTGACCCGTCCTGGATAGGGCTATGACTGACCGCCCTGATGTGCCCGTATCAGTAACCTTTACCGGAGGACCAATTGGCGTCCGACGCGTAAGACCCGAATCCGCAAGAACCCTCGCTCAAGCCCGACTTCTCTCCGCCCCCGACTCGAGGAAGGTATTGATGCTTGGCCTCGCTCGTGTCCATTGAGGGCAAAGGCGCGTAGATTCACCCCATGCGAACACAGGAACTCTGGACCGACATCGTTAGGTGGCTGAGCATCAACGCCCCCGTGACGGCCAAAACCATTCGGGCACCGGCACCGGAGCCCCTGATTCGCTCATTTGAACAGGCCGCACCGAATGGTTGGCCGAGCGATCTGTCGACCCTGTATCGTATTTTCGACGGTACGGAACTGTCAACGGCGGGGGATATTCTCCCGAGGTATCGCCCGCTTCCCCTGGAGGAAGCTGAGAAAGTGCGACGAATGATGCTTAGCATCATGGCGGAGGTCGGGGCGGAAGCAAATGCCGAATTCGAGCGGAGAATAAGTTCCCCAATCTACCGCAACCTTCGGGCGGTCGGTGAGGCCCACAGCAGCGTTCCTGTGCCCGAACCCCATAAACCCTATGACCCAGCAGATGCTGAAGCTGATGAGGCCGGTACCCGCGCCTGGATCTTCATCTCCTCGTTCCTGCCGATCGCAGACAATGGCGCCGGCGACTTCCTGTTCGTCGATCTCAGGGCCGGGCGGCAGCATGGCTGCGTCAGTGAGTGGTTCAAGGACGATGCCGATTGGCGCCCCGCCGTCTGGTCATCCGTTGAAGAACTCCTGGATGAGACGCTGACCAGCCTGCGAACAGGACGACCAGTATTCTTCTCCAGGCCCTCGGTGACAGACGGCAGTCTGCATTGGGAATACGTCCGGGAATCGTGACCAGTAAACAAGGGAGCCCCTGAACGCCTGTCCCACGACCGTGCACCCAGATCTCCACAGGGCAGAAGTCGCAGGGCTGATTTGGCCCGTCAAGTCGCACACGGGCGCTCGGGGAAGAAGAGACCAATCTCGAATCCACCAGGCCCCGCCTCGAGGACGAAGTCAGCGTTGGGACACTTGTGTGCCAACTGAGTTCGCTCAGCCCGTGCGCGGAACATTTCTCGCACACACGCCCGTACAGACCGTCCCGCAAGCCGGTCGATCACCGTGCCGTGGGAGCCTGCCGACACGTTCCGCGCAGTTGCTGGCCGAGGCCATGTACGTAAGACCCGCACGGTGATGCACGATGACGGGAGGATTACTGCAACCATGTTCCTTATGACTGGAATGTAGATCGGCTATGCCCGCGTCTCAACGAACGATCAGGACCTGACCGCCCAACGAAACGCTCTCCTTGGCCTGGGTGTTGAGGAGAAGCAGACCTTCGTCCACCACGGACTGACGGGAGCGAATCGGGTGCGCCGCCGGGCTCCGCGAGGCGATGGCAGCGTGCCGAGGCGGCGATACGCTCGTGGTTACCAAACTTGACCGTTTGGCACGTTCCCTTTCCGATGCCAGGGATATAGCCGGCGAACTGACTGCCAAAGGGGTAGTGCTCAGTCTCGGCGGCAGCACCCACGATCCAACTGATCCGGTAGGCCGGCTACTGTTCAACGTCCTGGGAATGGTGGCTGAGTTCGAGGCGGACCTGATCCGCATGCGCACCCGCGAGGGAATGGCTGTCGCCAAGGCGAAGGGGCGGCTGAAAGGTTAGCAGCCCAAATTATCCAAGATCCAGCGGAAGCATCTGCTGACGCTGCACGGCGCCGGCGAGCACACGCAGGCTGAACTGGCGGAGCTGTTCCGGGTGTCCCGGACGACGGTGTATCGCGAGCTCCAGCGACGAACCGTCTGAAGCCGACGCGGCGGGGACTGCTCGGAACGCCAAACAGCGCTGCAAAAAGAACGCCATTTAACGCGGCGATT
This sequence comes from Arthrobacter pascens, assembly GCF_030815585.1. NCBI lineage: Bacteria > Bacillati > Actinomycetota > Actinomycetes > Micrococcales > Micrococcaceae > Arthrobacter > Arthrobacter pascens. Next base: position 68,230 of record NZ_JAUSWY010000001.1, on the reverse strand, counting down.
CACGCGCTGCGATTCACAGGCGCAGGCCAACAGTCGTGCGCGGAACTTAAATGGAAGGCCTATCGCGCAATGAAGGCCCATCCCCGGCTACGATGCCGGAACTGAGTGACTTTTTGAAGAAGGTCGCCGAGTCCTCGTACCCCATGGCACGGTAGAAGTCCCCTGCACGGCGGCTCGCTAACGAAACATAGGCCGCGCCCTGTAATCCTGCCCAGGTTTCAGCTGCCGTCATCAAGGCCCGTCCGACGCCATTCCTTCGAATGCCGCCAGCAACCATGACCTCCTCAATCCACACAACAGGGCCGTTGGCAAAGAACGTGGACTGGCTGTGCGCCAACAGGTAGCCGACAATGTTTGTCGCGCTTTGTTCGGCGACGAGCACGAGGGCACGAGGGTCTTCAATCAGCGAGCCGAATGTACGCTCAAAGGCTCTCCGCTCCGGCTGGAACGACGTCGCGAAATCTCGGACGAGAGGCCACACCTGATCGACGTCTAAAGCCAGTGCCGGTCTGGAAGATACGCTATCGGGCATCCGCCTACGATACCTCGGCTAAACCCGGCGCGGCTAAGCGCTCCGCCTGCAGCCTAGGACAGGCGCACGCGCAGCAGTTCGGGCGCGGTATCCACCTCGGGAAGCCCGGAAGCTCCACGCATGGTGGCACCCACGGCGTGTCCGACGACGGCGCCCAGCCCGTCGTCGTCGGGCGCGTTTTTCTCCATCGCCGCGTCCCGGGCGCTGCGCTGTTCCATAGAGCCGGTGCCGCGGGCGATGACCTCCTCAACGCCCTGCCTGGCCAGGCCCAGTTCGCCCTGTTCGGCCAGCACCGGTTCCAGGTAATCAATGAGGGATCGCACTACGTCAGCAGCCGGCACCGGCCGGAAGGTGCCGAAATCCAGCAGCTCTCCACCAAGGCCGCTGCAGCTGGCCTGCCACGCGGCCATCCGCAACAGCACGGTGGGGACCGGTGCGGGCTCCACGCCGTCGTGCCACTCCCGGCTGGCCGTTTCCACCATTGCCCGCACCAGCACTGCGATCAGTGCTGCATCCTCCGCACGGAGGCAGACGTCCGCCACCCGCACCTCCACGGTGGGGTGGTTCCGGGAGAGCCGGGCGTCGAAGTAGATCATGCCTTCGTCCAGCATCACGCCACTGTCCAGCAGGCGCGCCACCACCCGCCGGTACGCAGAATACGTCCCGAAAATGCCGGAAGGCCCTGACGTGGGCCACCGGTTCCAGGCCTGGGTGCGGTAACTTTCAAAGCCCGTCTGCATCCCGTTCCAGAAAGGCGAGTTGGCACTCAGGGCCGTGAGGACGGCCAGCTTGTCACGGATCCTGTCCAGCACGGCCACCCCCTCGTCTGGGGACTCAATGAACGTGTGGACGTGGAAGCCGCAGGTCAGCTGTTCCTGCGCCGTCAGCCCGAAACGCTCCAGCATCCGGGCGTACCGGGGGTCCGGCGTGGTGTGGCTGGTGGATGCCAGCGGCGAGGTGGCAAGCGCGGCCACCCTTGCCCCGTTTTTGCGGGCCGCCTGGTCAGCGAGCAGCCGGCCGGCCCGGATCTGCCGCAGCAGTTCCCCGTACTCCAGGCAGGGCCGTGTCTGGGTCTCGATCTGCTCAAGCTTCAGCTCGGCACTCAGGCCCGTTTCGTCGTCGTCGTAAACGGTTTGGTCCTGGGTTTCCAGCACATGCGGATCTTCGGGGGAATCATCGGCAGCAAGCCGCCGCCCGGAGAGCAGGGCATCAGCCAGCGCGAGCGGTTCCCCCGTCTCCGGATCAACGATCAGGAGTTCTTCCTCGACGCCGAATGTTCGCATATTTATATTCTGCGGCAATGCGGCGGTATTCACCGGGTTGCCGCGGACCACAATGAAGCGCGAACAGGCAGATAACACCCTCAAATCCGCTCGGAGGGGTCATTATCTGCCAGTTCGCGCTCGAGGCGGGGCCTCACGCCCGTTCGCGCCGGGTCAGTCCTGGAAGTATTCGATCTTCGCGCCGATAGTGTTGAGCCGTTCGGCCAGATCCTCGTAGCCGCGCTCGATCACATAGATGTTGCGCAGCTCCGACACACCGCGGGCGGCAAGCATGGCGAGGAGCAGGCACGCGGCCGGGCGCAGGGCCGGCGGGCAGCCCACCTCGGCGGCACGCCACCTGGTGGGACCGTTGATATAGATCCGGTGCGGGTCCAGCAGCTGCACCTGGGCCCCGAGCCTGTTCAGTTCCGTCAGGTAGATGGCCCGGTTCTCGTACACCCAGTCGTGGATCAGGGTCTGGCCGGTCGCATTAGCTGCAATCACCGCGAAGAAGGGCAGGTTGTCGATGTTCAGGCCGGGGAACGGCATGGGGTGGATCTTGTCCTCCGGCGCCCGCAGCTCGGAGGGCTTGGTGGTCACGTCAACCAGCCGGGTGCGGCCGTTGCGCGCCATGTATTCCCCGGAGATCTCCAGCTGCTGGCCCATCTGCTCCAGCGTGGCCAGCTCGATCTCCATGAACTCCATGGGGACGCGGCGGATGGTCACTTCGGAATTGGTGACGATGCCGGCGGTGATGAGGCTCATCGCTTCGATGGGGTCCTCGGACGGGAAATACTCGATGTCGACGTCGATCAGCGCCTGCCCGGTGATCTTCAGCGTGGTGGTTCCCACGCCGTCGATCTCCACCCCCAGCATCTGCAGGTAATAGCAGAGGTCCTGGACCATGTAGTTCGGGCTCGCGTTGCGGATGACGGTGGTGCCCCGGCGGTGCGCCGCGGCCATGATGGCGTTTTCGGTGACGGTATCTCCACGCTCAGTCAGCACAAAGGAGCGGTCCTCGGAATCCGCAACAGGTGCCTGCACAGTATAGAAACCAGCGGTCGCCTCGACCGCGAGCCCGAACTGGCGCAATGCCTGCATATGCGGTTCCACAGTCCGGGTGCCGAGGTCGCAGCCACCGGCATAGGGAAGGCGGTATTCGCCGGACTCATCCAGGAGGGGACCCAGAAGCATGATCACGCTGCGGGTGCGGCGGGCGGCCTCCTCATCCATGGCATCCAGGTCCAGGACGGCTGGCCGGCGAAGCTGAAGGTCGGTGTCATTGAGCCAGGTGCATTCAACGCCGATGCTGGTGAGCACCTCAACGATCCTGTTGACTTCCTCAATCCGGGCCAGCCGGCGCAGGACAGTCGTGCCACGGTTGATCAGGCTGGCGCAGAGCAGGGCCACGCCGGCGTTCTTGCTGCTGTTGACGTCCACGGCGCCGGAGAGGGTGTGACCGCCTTCGACCCTCAGGTGAGTCATCTGTGGTTTCCCCACCTTGACGATGCTGCGGCCGAAGATGGTCTCCAGCCGTTGGATCATTTTGAGGCTAAGGTTCTGCTTGCCCTGCTCCATCCGCGCGATGGCACTTTGGCTGGTCCCGAGCTCTGAGGCAAGCTGGCCCTGGGTCCAACCTTTCTCGTTCCGGGCGTCGCGGAGCGTAGCGGCCACATGTTCGGCAGTTTCCTGAGTCATACCCAAAAAATATCACAGATGAGCTATTTTCATCAGGATTTTTCCCAAACAGGCGTTCAAGCTCACACCATACCCACCTCATGCGATACTTGGCCTGCCGAGCTGGCACCCTTGACCCTGCCATCACCCGCAGAGGACACTGAATTGACGGCTCCGGCCAGCCCAGGGCAGCCGAAGGTGGCGCTGTACGTGAATACGGCCAACCCGGGGCACGCCGGCTCGTGGTGGCCCACCAGCAACGAGTATCCGGCAGGTTCCGCCATCCACAATCCGTACGGTAATTGCGAAGCGCCCAACATCAGCGAGGCCTGTGCCTATATGTACGGCTACGCCAAAGCCTACGACGACGCCGAAGTCCGCGGCATCAGCAAACCCTCCGAGTACTTCTGGTGGCTTGACGTGGAAACCGGCAACACCTGGTCCACCAACCGGGACGCCAACCGGGCGGCCCTGGAGGGGATGACCGACTTCTTCCGCAGCATCCAGGCCGACGTGGGAATCTACTCCACCGGCCACCAATGGGGCCAGATCGCGGGCAAGGTCAGCAGCTCCAGCAGCCTGTACCACCTGCCCAGCTGGCTCGCCGGCGCCCTCAGCGCCAAAGGAGCCAAAGCCAACTGTTCAAGCGCCCCACTCACCGGTGGCGGCAGGGTCACGCTGACCCAGTTCGTCTCCAGGGGATTCGACTACGACCACTCCTGCGTCTGACTGCCCTCGCTGAACGGGCAGAGACTCACTTGCCGATGGCCGCCTTGCTTTCGCTGATCCACTGTTCGGCAGCCTTCTCCGGTGTCAGCCTCTTGAAGAGCACCTCGGTGTTGATTCTGGCCGTTATTTCGGCGACGGCCGTTGAGCCGGTGGGCCCAATGAACGTGGGGGCGAACTTCAGCTTGCCGATTTCGTCAATGTAAGCAGCCTCTGCTTTGCCCTGCGGCGTCAGGAGTTCCTGGATGGCAGACCGCATCCGGGCATTGCTGGGTACGCCGCGGTCGCTCTGGATGGTCTTGGCGGCCTCCTCGTGGTTCACGAGGAAGTTCACCAGCCTGGCCGCAGCCTCAGCGTGCTTGCTCCGCGCGGAAATGGTGTAGAACTGCGAAGACTGCAGCCAGATTCCGGGGGTGGGCGTCTCGCCGGGGAGCTTGAAGAGCTTCAGTTCGGTTCCCGCGGCCTTGCTGAGGGCGGTCAAGGAGTTGCTCCAAGTCAGCATCATGGCGGCTTTGCCCATGCCCATGAGGGTCTGTTCGGTACTGGCGTCGAGTTTTTCCACCGTCTCCGAAGCACTGGGCGCGGCGCCGGAGCCGCTCAGGTTCAGGGAGTAGTCGAAGTACTCCTGGACAGTTTCCTGGCCCAGCCCCAGCTGCCCGTCCTCGGTATAGAGGCTTTCCCCGCGCTGGCGGGCGAACGCGTCCAGGGAGTCATGGCTCAGCACCGTTGCGGTCCCGAACGTTCCACGTGGACTCTTTGCGGTTACCTCGGCGGCTACGCGGGCGAAGTCCTCCCAGGTCCATGAACTGTCATCGGGCAGGGACACTCCGGCGGCCTGGAAGACGGCGGGGTTTACAACGACCGCGAGTGCGTTGGCGCCGGTGGATATGCCGTACTGCTTTCCCTGGACCTGGCCGTTCTGGAGGGCGCCTTCGTCGATTCCGGACAGGTCCAGCGTGCCGCTGACCTTGGAGAGATCCAGCAGCGCACCCCGGTTGGCATATTCGGCGGGATAGGCTCCGCCCATGGTGATGACGTCCGGCGCGTCGTTGGCGGCCATTTGGGTGGCCAGCTTGTCGAAGTATCCGCCGATGTCCCCGAATTCCGGTTTGACGGTGATGTTGGGATTTTCCGCTTCGAAAGCCTTGATGGCTTTGTTGGTGAGCTCGGCCCGGGTGGTGTTCCCCCACCAGGAGAAACGGATTTCAACGTTGCCGTTTTCGGGCTGGTTTGTGGGGCCGGTGGAACATGCCGACGTGAGGCCAAGGAGGCTAACGGCAGTGAGGATGGCAACAGATCTGCGGACTCGACGGATAATGTTACGCGTCATTGGGTATACAACCTTTACGTCAGAAACCGGTTCCTGAAACGTATCAAGACTGCCCGGGAGCGTCAAGACCCGTCGGTCAAACGGCGGTCAACCCCGGATCAGGCGCCCGCCTAGCGCCAGACGAAGCTCCAGGTCCCTAAACCCACCGCCGCCAGCACAGCTGCAACCGCAATCACCAGGCCGCCTAGCAGGACCCACGCATCCAGCATGGAGTAGGTGGATTCACGGGCCCACGTCCGCGGGCCGCCGCCAAATCCGCGGGCTTCCATGGTGACGGCCAGCCGCGATGCCCTGCGGATCGCCTGAACCAGCAGGCCGAAACTCTGGCCCAGGGTGGCGCGCATCCGTTGCAGGGGACTCCCCTGCGAGCCGACTCCGCGGGCCCGCCGGGCCATGCCGATGGTCTGCCATTCCTCCGCCATGAGCCCCACCAGGCGCATGGAGGCAAGGGTGCCCAGGACAAAGCGGTGCGGCAGCCGGGCCTTCTGCGCCAAAGCATCGGCGAGGTCTGTGGGGTCCGTGCACGTCATGAGGAGGATGGCCGGCAGGGCGATCGCCAGGCCCCGCAGCATAAATCCCAGCCCCAGCTGCAGTGAACCTTCACTGATGGACCAGATCCCGACGTCGAGCAGCACCGCGCCGGCATCCGCCGCGACAATCGAAGTACTCCAGCCGCCCAGCGCCGCGGCGAGGATCAAGGGCCAGGCCCTCTGCCACAGGAGGCGCAGCGTGAGACCTGCCAGTGGGAAGAGCGCAAGTTCCGCGACCAGCGCCGTGGTGGCGGACACCCAGTCGATGGAAAGTGCCAGCACCAGGGTGATGAGGAAAACCGCCGCGAACTTCGCCAAGGGGTTGGCGCGGGTCAGCAGCGCGTGGTTGCCTCGCAGGTTCAGGGCCGCCCTCACGCCGCACCGGCTTCCAGGCGGTCCCCGTCCCGGGAAGCAGGGTCCAGGCGCAATTCCGTGCCGCCCAGGACTGCGCTGAACTCCTGGTCGTGGGTCACTGACACCACGGCAGTTCCGGCGTCCAGCAGCTCGGAGAGGAAGGATGCCAGCTCAGCCCAGGTATTGGCGTCCTGGCCGAACGTTGGTTCGTCGAGCACCAGCACCCTCGGGTGGGCCGCGAGTACTGTGGCCACCGAGAGACGGCGTTTTTCGCCGCCCGAGAGCGTGTACGGGTTAGCGTCCACCAGATGCGTCAGCCGCAGCCGTTCCACAAGTTCGTCAACGCGCTCCTCGCCGTGTCCCAGGTGGCGGGGGCCGAACATGAGCTCGTCCAGCACGCGCCCCGTAACGAACTGGTGTTCGGGTTCCTGGAAGACCGTTCCGATCCGGGAAATCAGCTGATCGGCCTTCCATTTGTAGGGGTCGATGCCGGCGCCGCCGCTCAGCTCCACGGTGGCCGAAACCTTTCCGTCAACGGGGGCCAGCAGCCCGGCCAGCGTCAGCGCAAAGGTGGACTTTCCGGCACCGTTGGGGCCGGTTACGGTCAGCGCCTGGCCCGCGCGGACCTGCGCTGAAATACCCTGCAGGACCGGAACCGGCGGGATGGATTTGAGGCCGCGGCGGTGTGGCCGTTCGCGGGACACGGCCAGTCCCTCGGCGGCGAGCAGCAGCCCGCCCGAACCCGCAGTGCTGCGGACCCGGGTGGCCGGGACGTAGCCAGGCACCCAGACCCCCGCGGCCATCAGTATGTCCCGGGCCTCGGCCAATACCTGGTCCGGCGGCCCGTCCAGCAGCACCGCAGGATCGGCTGCCGAGCCCGGCTGAAGCACCACGATTCGGTCCACCAGTCCTTTCCAGACGGATACCCGGTGCTCCACCACCACAAGGGTGGCGCCCGTCTTGTCCAGGCACCGGCCCACCGCGTCACGGACTTCCAGGACGCCGGCCGGATCCAGGTTTGCCGTGGGTTCATCCAGCAGGATCAGTCCGGGCCGCATCGCCAGGATGCCGGCCAGCGCCAGGCGCTGCTTCTGCCCGCCGGAGAGGGCCGACGTCGGGTGGTCCAGCGGGAGCCCGCCGGCACCTTCCGCGGCGCTGGCGCGGCGCAGCCCGACGTCGTCGAGCGCTTCATGGACGCGCCTCCAGATCTCGTCCCGGGGCACCGCCAGGTTCTCGGCGCCAAAGGCGACGTCGTCGCCGAGCCGTGACAGGACCACCTGCGTTTCCGGATCCTGCTGCATGAGCCCGGAACGGCCGCGCTGCCCGCGGGGAGCAACGCCGTCGACCAGCAGCGCACCTGTCTCGTCGGCGTCGTCCTCTTCATCACCAAGCACACCGGCGAGGGCGTGCAGGAGCGTGGACTTACCCGCCCCGGAGGGGCCCAGGAGCAGCACGCGCTCACCGGGGCCAATCTCCAGATCGAGCCCCCGGATGGCGGGCGTGGAACGGCCGGCGTGCCGCCATCCCCAGCCCCGGGCGGACACTGCGGCCGGCCGCACAACGGAAGTGCCGGCGTCGGGAGCGGCCATCAGTTGAAGACGGGCTCCGTTCCGGCCTTGCGGGAGGCGAAGGAGCTCAGCACGCCGGTCTTCGCCAGGCCGCGGGTGGCAATCCAGGACAGGACGCCGGCGATGATGGCACCGGAGACCGCGCAGAACACGATGTAGACGAGCTTGTCGCCGGCTTCGTAGGCGATGTTCCAGCCCCACGGCAGGAAAGCATCATTGATGCCGCAGAAGAGTCCGGCGCCGGCACCGGCCAGCAGTGCAGCGATGAGGTTGTACTTCTGGAAGAGGAACGACTTGAACTTGAAGTGGCCGTACACGAGAAGGAAGAACACGAGCTCGGCACCCAGGCCCTGGAGGACTCCGGAGATGAGCACAGTGGCGCCGTACTGCGAACCCATGATGAGTTCGCCGGTGGCTGCCACGGTTTCGCAGAAGATCGCCGCGCCCGGCTTGCGGATGATGAGCATGCCCAGCACTGCGGGGATCATCCAGCCGCCGGCGATCAGGCCGGTCAGCGGCGGGTAGACGGCGTTCATGGGGGTGGATACGATGCCGGCCCCCTGGGACCAGGCCCAGAAGATCACGCCGCCGGCGATGGCAATGAGCGCTGCCACCACGATGTCCACGACGCGCCAGGTATTGCTGGTCTTTTTGATTGCTGCAGTTGTCATGTGGTCCTCCTGAGGAACAGGAGGGGAAAGTGCACCTGGCCTGCGGCGTTGGCCGCCTTGCCAGACACTTCGAGAACTCGACTCCCTTGCGCCGGTACTAACCGGATCAGGTTCGAGGGTCTGCGGCTGTCCGCACTCTCAGCGCCCACCTGCGGTTCCCTGGCAATGCCAGTGATGCCCGACGGCGGCGCTCCCCTGTCGTAAATGAATCTGCCCTTGTGGGCGTGGTCAAGTTTACACCGCGGGAGGGGTAGATTGTGGGCCATGACTCCCGAATCCTCCCCTGTGACAGCGTTCGATCCCGACTCCGTCAAAAGCCAGCCTGAAGGGTCGCTTGAGGCACTGATCGGGCGGATCGAGGCGGAGGTCAACGAGCTGCAGTTTCCGCGTTTCACCAAGGACGACTCGCTGAACCTGGGGCTGCTCCTCGTGGAGCGTGGCAAGGAACGCAAGCTGCCCATCGCCATCGACATCACCAAGGGTGACCAGGTCCTTTTCCACGTGGCCCTTGACGGGGCAACGCCGGATAACGAGCACTGGATCCGGGCGAAGCAGCGAACTGCCGCACGGTACGAGGTCCCCTCCCTGCTGGTGGGACTCCGGGGCCGCCTGCACGGCGGGAGGATCGAGGACAAAGGCTGGTTTGATGAGTCAACGTATGCTCCCCACGGCGGCTCCTTTCCGCTTTATGTGGCCGGCGTGGGTGCGGTAGCCACCGTGACCGTATCCGGGCTTCCCCAGCAGCAGGACCACGACTTGGTGGTCGAAGCCTTGCGGGAAATCCTGCGGTCGATGCAACGGGCCCGATAGCTTCGGCTGACGGCGGGACCCCTATCGCAGAACGGCGGCGACCGCGCTGATCTCGACGAGCGCGCCGGGCACGCCCAGCCCGGCGACACGCGCCGCGGTCACCAGAGCCGGTTCATCGGACGCGAGCTCCGACGCGATCGCCCCGTACCCTGCTGCGAGGTCGACGCCGTCGACGAAGAGCACCGTCCAGTGCACGACGTCGGCGAGGGTCGCGCCGGCCGCGGCGAGCGCGGTCCTCGCGTTCTCGAGGGCGCGGGCAGACTGCACGGCCACGTCGCCCTCTCCGACGAGCGCACCATCGACGTCGACGGCGTTCTGGCCGCCGACATAGATAGTGGTCGCGCCGGGCGGCACGATGGCGACGTGGCTGAAGGCCGGGCTCGAGACGAGCCCCTGGGGACGGATACGCTGGATGGCTGCCATGCCCGTATGATCTCACGGACCGCCGACACCGTGGCAGCCCCAGCCGACTCGTGGTGGCGAGGTGCCGGGCGGCGACCGTTTCCGTCCAGGTTAGTTGTCAGTACACTGGGACGCATGACCGAGCAGAATCCGGCCTTCCCCAAGGCCGCTGCGGCTCGCGACGGCGGTGCTGGCCTCCCCGAGGACGCTGCCGTCACCTCTGCGATGGTCGAGGACGGCGACGCCCCGCGCCTGGCCGATCCCGACGCCGTCGACACGTCCTTGCGCAGTCCGGAGCAGCGGTCCCGCACGTTCACCGGGATCCTGGTGAACACCGCGCTCGCCAACATCACCACCAGCTACCTGTGGTTCGCCCTGACGTTCTGGGTGTACCTGGAGACACGGAACGTGATCGCCACCGGGGTGGTCGGCGGCGCCTACATGCTGTTGATCGCCCTTTCCAGTATCAGCTTCGGCACCTTCGTTGACCGCTACCGCAAGCTGGCCGTGATGCGCTTCGCCGCCGGCTTCACCCTGGTGATGTTCGTGCTGTCCGGGGTCATGTTCCTGTTGACACCCGCCTCCCGGCTGCTGGACCTGACACAGCCTTGGTTCTGGATCTTCACCCTGATCATCCTGATCGGTGCGGTGGTTGAGAACATGCGCAACATTGCCCTCTCCACCACGGTCACCATCCTCATCGAGCCCGAGCGGCGGGCCAACGCCAACGGGCTGGTGGGCATGGTGCAGGGACTGATGTTCATTGTCACCTCGCTGCTCTCCGGGCTGTCGGTCGGGCTGCTGGGCATGGGCTGGACCATCGTCGTCGCCCTGGTGCTCACGGCGCTGGCATTCGCGCACCTGCTCACGCTGCGTATCCCCGAAGAGGTGCGCGCGGCAGCAACGGACGCGCACGGCGGATTCGACTTGCGCGGCTCCCTCGCCGCTGTGTTGGCCGTTTCCGGGCTGTTTGCGCTGATCCTGTTCTCCACGTTCAACAACTTCATCGGCGGCGTCTACATGGCGTTGATGGATCCCTACGGCCTGGAGATGTTCCCCGTAGAGCTGTGGGGCGCTGTCTTTGCGCTCGGCGCCACCGGGTTCATCGTGGGCGGCGCGCTGATCGGCAAGTTCGGGCTAGGGTCCAACCCGTTGCGTACCATGCTTATCGCGGTGATCCTGATGGGGGTCCTGGGCGCGGTGTTCACGGTGCGCGAGTGGGCATGGCTGTACATAGCCGGCATCTGGGCGTACCTGGTCCTGGTGCCTTTCGTGGAGGCCGCCGAGCAGACGGTCATCCAGCAGGTGGTACCTCTGCAGCGGCAGGGCCGCGTGTTCGGATTCGCCATGGCATTCGAGTCCGCGGCAGCGCCGATCACCGCGTTCCTCATCGCACCGATCGCCCAGTTCTGGATCATCCCGTACGCTCGGTCCGCTGAGGGCGCCGCCCAGTTGGCCCCGCTGTTGGGCGAGGGCACCTCCCGCGGCATCGCCCTGGTGTTCCTAGTGGCTGGGATCATCATGATCGCGGCCGCGCTACTGGCCTTCCTGGCCCCGGTCTACCGCCGGGTCTCGGCGTCGTACGCGCAGACTGCAGCAGAGGCCACCGGGGACAGCGGCACCGCCCCCTCGTCCTCCGACTGACTAAGAACGTCTTGGCGAACAGCCGCGCCGGCTAGATCTATGTGATCTCTGACCCCGGTGCGTTAGCGGTCGCAGCCGGGGTTGACAGCCCAGGCCTCCGGCATAGGATTGAATCGTTTCGGAAACCGTTTTCTTAGCACCCGGGTTCTTCCACTGCCCGCTAAACCCTTCAACTAGACCCTCGACCAGATTGCCCGCAGCAGCAGAGCTGACACCATCAGGAGGGCGTGCATCATGCACAGCCAACGCAACGCCATTGACCGGAAAGCCCTGGTCCGCCGCCACAACGTGGAGCAGCGGATGCTCGACCCACGGAGCCCTGTGTCCGTGGGCAACGGCGAATTCTGCTTCACCATGGACCTCACGGGTCTGCAGACCCTCCCCGCCGTCTACCCCGTGGGTGCCCGCAGCGAGCTTCCGCCCGGGACCCTGCTCGGTACCCAATCACAGTGGGGCTGGCATTCCATCCCGGCCGCAGAGGACTACAGCCTGGCGGACTCCACGGTGCTCTACGATTCCCCGCGCGGCCAGGTCCCGTATGTGGACATGGTGGGGAACATTGTTGATGGGCGGGAAAACCAGACGACCGGCGCGGAGACATGGCTGCGGGCAAACCCGCACCGCCTGGACCTGGGCCGGATCGGCTTCGCCCTTTCCGGAGACGACGCCGCCGGGTCCGCAAGCCCACTGACCGAAGCCGACATTGTTGACCCCGTACAGGCTCTCGACCTCTGGACAGGGACGGTGACCAGCACCTTCACCCTCAGGGGACACCCGGTCAGCGTCAGCACAGCCTGCCACCCGGACCGGGACCAGCTGGGCATCCGGGTGGAATCCCCCGCCCTGCTGGACGGGCTGATGATCTCCTTGGCCTTCCCCTACGGCTCGGACGCCTGGCATGACGCCGCGGACTGGAACAGGCCGGATGCCCACAAGACCATCCTGGAAAACCCGGACCCCGCAGGCACCGGGAGCCCTCAGGACTGGACTGTGCACCGCGCCTTGGACGGCTCCGGCTACCAAGTCCAAATCTCTGGTGAAGGCCTCCGGCTGGAGCGGGTGGCAAAGCACGAACTGCTTCTGCGGCCGGCCGGCGGGCAGGAAACCCTGGACGTGGCCATCCACTTCATCAGCACCGGCCAGGGCGAATGCGTCATTCGAGGAGCTGGTTCGGCGGCCCGCCAAGACCGACACTCTCCAGCGTCCGGCACCGCGGTCATTGAAGCCTCCCGAGCCTACTGGCCGCAGTTCTGGCGGTCCGGCGGCGCCATTGACCTGCACGGCACGGCGGATCTGCGGGCCGCCGAGCTTGAGCGCAGGATCGTGCTTTCGCAGTACGTCACGGCCATCAATTGCGCAGGCTCCCTGCCGCCCCAGGAGACCGGGCTGGTGTGCAACTCCTGGCGCGGCCGCTTTCATCTGGAGATGCACTGGTGGCACACGGCGCACTTCGCCCTCTGGAACCGGACAGGGCTCCTGCTTCCGAGCCTTCGCTGGTACGGAACCATCCTGGAATCAGCACGTCAGACGGCCAAGGCACAGGGGTTCGACGGCGTCCGCTGGCCCAAGCAGGTAGGTCCGGACGGGCGGGAAAGTCCCAGCCCTATCGGCACCTTCCTGATCTGGCAGCAGCCGCATCCCATCTACCTGGCCGAGCTGGCCTACCGGGCCGAGCCGTCCCACGAGCTGCTGGAGGAGTTCGCGGAGATCGTTTTCGAAACCGCAGAATTCATGGCGAGCTTCGCCCATCCCACGGAGCGAGGCTTCGAGCTCGGCCCGCCGCTGATCCCCGCCCAGGAAAGTTACGGTTCCATCCGCAGCACCCTTACCAACCCAACGTTTGAGCTGGCCTACTGGCAGTGGGCACTCCGCGTCGCCGTCACGTGGGGGGAACGGCTTGGCCTGGAGCCGAGGGAGAAGTGGCTGGCTGTTGCGGACGGCATGGTGCACCCGCGTACCGTCAACGGCGTCTACGCCGCGATCGACGTCGAGCCGTTCACCATCCGGGAAGACCACCCTTCCATGCTGTGCGCCCTCGGCGTGCTTCCGCAGACTGACCTCATCGATCCGGAGACCATGTGCGCCACGCTCGCCGACGTCCTGGCTCACTGGGACTGGGACAGCACCTGGGGCTGGGACTACCCCGTGATGGCCATGACTGCCGCCCGGCTGGATGACCCGGAGACCGCCGTCGACGCCCTCCTGCAGGGAACCGGGAAGAACACCGCCCTGCCGAACGGCCACAACAGGCAGACTGACTCACTCCCCGTTTACCTGCCGGGAAATGGCGGGCTGCTGGTCGCCGCGGCCCTGATGGCGGCCGGCTGGGACCACGGCCCGGACCGGCATGCGCCCGGTTTCCCCGCGGACTGGACCGTTGCCTGGGAAGGACTGGTGGCCGCGCCCTGAGCAGAGGGATGACGACGCGCCGGGCCGCTCTGCCACAAACACAGCTGCACGCTGAGAGCGAACCGGCGCGTATGCGGGCAGGTGCCCGGTCTCCGGACGTTAGGCTAAGGTCAGTCCCTTTCCGCCCACAAGGAGTCCCCAGAAATGAACCTCTTCATCAAGCTGCTTGGTACCGGAGTAAGCATCGGCGCCGGACTTGTCGGCACCAAGGTGGTCAACGCCGTGTGGGAAAAGTCCACTGGCCGGAAACCGCCCACCGGCAAGGAGGACACTCCCACCAGCCTCCGTTCTGCCCTGACGTTCGCGCTCATCTCGGCCTCGGTGAGCACCATCATCCAGGTGCTGGCCAACCGTGGCACGCAGCGCGCCATTACCCGTTTCGCAAAGAGCCAGGACATCGTCTAGGAACTCCTGGTGGCCCGGGTTCTCTCCGGCCCGCCCCCGGAGTTTTTGTCCGGATAATGCACGCTAATTAGCCTCGAAGCCGCGTTATCCGGACAAAAACTCAGCGGTCAGGGCGAGTCCACAGGGCCGCCGTCTGAAGCGTCCTCACGGGCCGCTTTGGCGGCTGCTTTCTGCACCACGGCCTCCAGCTCATCGGAGCTGAGCAGTTCCCTGTGCAGGTGCTTGGTCCGGTAACCGGCGCGGCCCACCATGTGCGCGGACACCGGCACGGTGAGCAGCTGGAAGATCCAGGCCACCAGCAGCACCGGCCACACCCACCAGGTCCGCTGCTGCAGTCCGACGGCGGCCAGCAGGAGGAAGAGCCCCAGGACCTGCGGCTTGGTGGCTGCGTGCATCCTGCTCATGAGGTCCGGGAACCGCAGCAACCCCACCGCAGCGGCCAGGGACATCAGGGCACCCACCACCATGAACACCGCGGACACGGCGTCGGTGACCGCATCCATCGTGCCGGCATCAGGAATCATGGGGCTGCTCCCGCCGGTCGGCCACAAATCGGGCAACAGTCACCGAGCCGATGAACCCGATGATGGACAGCGCCACCAGCAGCATGAGGTTGTTCAGGTGCCGGTTTACGGCCATGTCGATGCACAGCGCCGCACCGAGGATGGCCAGGAGGACGTCGGAAGCCAGCACCCGGTCCAGCAGCGAGGGGCCGCGGGCAATCCTGATGATGGCACCGGCGGCTGCCAGCGAAAGGATGACTGACGTGACAACCAGAACAGTCTGCATCATGCTGCGGCCTCCAGCCGGATCGCGTCGAGTTCTTCCCTGGTGCCCATGATCCGGATGAGCCCCGCCTCAATGGCCCGGACTTCGCGGCGCAGTTTGGCCACGTCCTCCGGGTTTTTCCACGTTGAGCCCGTGCAGGTACAGGGTGGACGTTGACCGGTCCACCTCCACCACAAGGGAACCTGGGATGAGGGAAATCACGTGCCCCGTGGCGGTGACCATCAGGTCCTGGTGGCTCCGCAACGGGACGGCGACGACGGCGTTGGTCACCTCGGGCCCGCGGGCGACAGCCAGGTACATGACCTGGAAGCTCGCTGCCGCCACCCGCCAGAGGAAGACCACGGCAAACGGGACGGCGTAAAGGATGTTGAAGCGCCCGCTCAGTTCCACTGGCGGCAGGTAGAACATCCTGGCCACCACCACCGCCAGCAGCGCGCCGAAGAGGAGATTGCCGGGGCTAAAGTCCTGCCATAGAGCGCCCCAGACCACCACCAGCCACACCAGGAGCGGCAGTTCCTGGCGCAGCGAGATACGCCGGCGGCTCATTTGTTGGCTCCGGAGGTCAGTACCAGGGGCACCGGCGCGTTCTCGCCAAGCACCGCCTGGATGTAGGAGGACCTGTCCAGCATGTCCTGCGCAGCTTGGTCCGAGACTCTGAACAGCGGGCCCGCAAAGACAGTCAGCGCCACGCCAAGCAGCACCAGGCCCATGGTGGAGCCCACCATGGTGCGCGGAAGCAGGGTGACGTTGTTGCGGCCGGCGCGGCGGCCCCTGTCCGAATCCCCGCGGGCGGCAAGTAGAACAGGATCCGGGTGGTCAGCGTCCGCTGGCTTGCGCCAGAACGCGCGGTTCCAGACCCTGGCGACTGCCAAAAGGGTCAGAAGGCTGGTGACCACGCCTCCTATGACCAGGGCGTAGGCCAGCGGCGTGCCCAGCTCGACGCCGGCCTGCATGAGCCCCACCTTCCCCAGGAATCCGGAGAAGGGCGGGATGCCGGCCAGGTTCATGGCCGGCACGAAGAAGAGCAGCGCCAGCAGGGGCGATAACTTGGCCAGGCCCGCCAGCCGGTCAATGGAAGAGCTGCCGCCACGGCGTTCGATCAGGCCTGTGACCAGGAACAGGCTGGTCTGGATGGTGATGTGGTGGGCTACGTAGAACACAGCGGCACCCAGCCCGGCGACGGAGGACATGGCGAGGCCAAACACCATGTAGCCGATATGGCTGACCAGCGTGAAGGAGAGCAGACGTTTGATGTCGCTCTGCGCCAGGGCGCCAAGGATTCCCACCACCATGGTGAGCAGAGCTGCCACCATCAGCGGAGTGTTCAGGGTGTCCCCAGGAAAGAGCAGGGTCTCGGTGCGCACCATGGCGTACACGCCCACCTTGGTGAGCAGGCCGGCGAACACGGCGGTGACGGGCGCGGGTGCCGTGGGGTAGGAGTCGGGCAGCCAGAAGGACAGCGGGAACACGGCCGCCTTGATGCCGAACGCCACCAGGAGCATCACATGCAGGAGGGTCTTGGTTCCCTGGTCCAGGTCCGCGAGTTTGATGGCCAGGTCCGCCATGTTCACCGTTCCGGTGGCCCCGTAAATCATGGCAATCGAGATCAGGAACAGCACCGAGGAAACCACTGACACCACCACGTATGTGACACCGGCCCGGATCCGTGGACCGGTGCCGCCCAGCGTCATCAGGACATAGCTCGCCGTCAGCAGGATCTCAAAACCAACGTACAGGTTGAACAGATCCCCGGACAGGAAGGCGTTTGACACACCGGCCACCAGGATCAGGTAGGTGGGGTGGAAGATCGAGACCGGGGCATCCTGGTCGCCGTCGGCCATGCCCTGGCCGGTGGCGTAGACCAGCACGGCGAGGCTCACCGACGAAGAGACCACCAGCATGAGCGAGGAGAACTGGTCCACCACCATCACGATGCCCCACGGAGGCAGCCAGCCGCCCACGTTCACGGCCGCGGTCCCGCCTTCCCAGACGGAGGCCAGCAGCAGGCACTCCAGCAGGAGGGTGAGCGACAGCAGTGCGATGCTCACGGTGCGCTGGGCCCGTGAGTGCCGGATCAGCACAAAAGTCAGGGCCGCGCCGAGAATGGGAAGTACGACGGCGAGCGGGGCAAAGCTTGCGATGTTCACTTCACACCTCCTTCGGGGCCAGGATTGACGTTCTGCGATCCGGGCTGCTCTTCCGCTGAGGCATCCGTGGCGGTGAGCGTGACGCCGGCCACGATGGTTGGCTCGGCGGTCTCCGGCGCGTCACCCGCCGTGGAGTGGTCGGATACCGCGCGTCCATCGCTGCCGAGCATGGTCAACGGAAACTCGGACGTCTCCACCGGGATCTCGGCGTCGTCCTCCGCATCGAAGCTGGGCGTCTCGGCGACGCGGCGGTCTTCCAGGTCATCCTGGATCTCGTCCTGCCGCGCCAGCACCCAGGTGCGGTAAATGATGCCGAGCATAAAGGCCGTCACCGCGAACGAAATGACGATTGACGTCAGGATCAGGGCCTGGGGAAGGGGATCGCTGTAGTCCTGGGCAGGGATGTCCTTGGCATAGAACGGCGCCAGCCCTGCGTAACCCCCTGTGGCCAGGATCAGGAGGTTGGTGGCGTTGGCCAGGAGCATCAGTCCCAGCAGTACCCGGGTAAGGCTGCGTTCCAGGATCAGGTAGATGCCGCATGCGTACAGGGCCCCCATAACCGTGAGGAGGGTCAGGTTGACGCTCATGCTTTGCCCTTTGCGCTGGTTTCGGCAGGGACGCCCAGCGGCTCCTGTTCCCCGGCAGGCGCCGTTGCCTGTTCTTCAAAGTGTTCGTCGATCTCCGCGCCCAGGCTGCGCAGCACGTCCAGCACCAGGCCGATCACCACGGTGTACACGCCGATGTCGAAGATGGTGGACGTGACAAATTTGATGTCGCCAAACACTGGCAGCCACAGCTCAATAATTGCCGTCTGGAACACCTGGCCGCCCAGCAGGAGCGGCACCACGCCGGACGCCGCCGCCGTGGCGAGTCCGATCCCCAGCAGCGTCCCGGCGCTGATGGGCGTGGCCTCCCGCAGTTCGAAACGGCCGCCGGCCAGGTACCGGATGGCGAGCGCCAGGCCGGCCGCCAGGCCTCCGGCGAACCCGCCGCCGGGGAAATTGTGGCCGGCCAGCAGGAGGTAGAGGGAGAAGATGATCATGGAGTGGAAGATCAGCCGGGTCACTACTTCAAAGATGATGGAGCGCCGTTCGGGGGCCAGGGTCCGTCCCGCCACAATCCACGCATCGCGGGTGGACGCGGCAAACTTCCGGCTGATGGCCAGCGTGGCGGCGTCCCGGGACCCGGGATCCACCCTGGTGCGCCGGCCCACAGCGCCTTCCGCAATGGCGGAGGACACCCGGATCCCGTCGCCGCGGCTGCGGACAAAGATGAGGCTGGCAACGCCCGTAGCGGCCAGGGCAAGGACCGCGATTTCACCGAAGGTGTCCCAGACGCGGATGTCCACAAGCGTCACGTTGACAATGTTCAGTCCGCCTCCGCCCTCGTAGGCAAGGCGGGGAAACTCCAGTGACACCGGAGTGGCCACCCGGGCACCCATGGCGTAGATGGCCGCGAAAATCATGGTGGCCCCGAACGCCAGCCCGATGATGACCCGCACCACGCGGTACTTGCCGCCGGTGCGGTCCCGGAGTTCGGCGGGCAGGCTGCGCATAGCCAGGACGAACGCCACCAGGACGATGGTTTCCACCAGCATCTGGGTGAGGGCCAGGTCCGGTGCGCCCTGGAGCGCGAACATCAGGGCGATCCCGTAGCCGGTCACGGAGACCATCAGCACGGCCAGGAAGCGTTTGTTGGCTTTGACGGCGGCGAGGGCTCCGATCACAATGCCCGCGCCGGCCACCAGTTGGAGGGGCGAGTTGGGATCAATGAAGTACAGGCCCTCCGGAAGGGGCTTGTTGGCCACGACCATCGCAGTGAGGGGAAGCACAAACGCCACGGTGAGGATGACGGCCAGATAGAAGTAGAGGGAACCGCGCTGGGTGCGCCCGGTGACCCACACCGCGATATCGTCCAAGGCACCGATGGTCTGCTGGTACATGCGGTCACCGTCCACCCATCCAGGCACCCGGGACTGCGCCCGTGCCACGACGTCGCGCCCATAATGCATCGCCAGGCCCAGGGCGAAGGTGACCGCAGTCAGCCCCAGCGCGGGAGTCAAGCCGTGCCACAGCGCCAGGTGGCCTGCCTGCCCGGCCGGTGTACCGGCGTCGGGCGCGGTTGAAGCAAACAGGGCAGCGTACGGCTGGATCCAGCCGTCCACGGGGGCCGGCCACGCGCCGTACGCAATGGTGAGGAGGCTGAGCAGGGCGGGGGCGACGAGAAAGGAGGGCTTGACCGCTTTGAACGGAGTCCGGTCCACTCCCGGCTTCACAGCGAACGCGCCCCACATAAAACGGGCGCTGTAGGCGAAGGTGAGAATGGAGCCGAGCACGATCCCCGCCAGCACCACAACACCCCACGGGTCTCCGTTGCCGGCATGGTGGACAAAAGCCTCAAGTACCGATTCCTTGGCCACAAACCCTGCCAGCAGCGGCACCCCTGCCATGGAGGCGGCGCCGATCCCGGCCACGATGCCCAGGGCACGGGACGAGCTGAAAACCCCTGACAGCTTGCGGACATCGCGCGTGCCGGATTGGTGGTCGATGATGCCCACCACCAGGAACAGGGTGGCCTTGAACAGCCCGTGGGCCAGGAGCAGGGCGAGCCCGGCCAGCGCGGCGTCCGGCGTCCCCAGCCCCACCGCCATGGTGAGGAACCCCAGCTGGCTGACCGTGCCGTAGGCAAGGATGAGCTTGATGTCGGTCTGGCGCAGCGCCCGGTAGCCGCCCACCAGCATGGTGGCCAGTCCCAGCCCGAGCACTATGGGCTGCCAGTAGGCCGTTTCGGCGAATCCCGGGGCGAGCCGGGCCACCACGTAGATGCCTGCCTTCACCATCGCCGCGGCGTGGAGGTAGGCGCTCACGGGTGTGGGCGCAGCCATGGCGCCCGGCAGCCAGAAGTGGAACGGCACCAGCGCGGATTTGGTGATGGCGCCCACCAGGACGAGTACGACGGCGGCGCCCACCGTTGCGCCGGACGGCCCTGTTGCCAGCTCGGGGGCCTGCCCGAGAATGGCCGAGATCCGGTAGGTGCCTGCGGAGGAGCCCAGCATGACCAGGCCCACCAGCATGGCCAGTCCGCCCGCCGTGGTGACCATCAGGGCCTGCAGGGCGGAGCGCCGTGCTGCAAGCCTGGTGCGGGCGAAGCCGATCAGCAGGTAGGACAGGATGGTGGTGAGCTCCCAGAAGATGAACATCAGGAGGAGATCGTCCGCCGCCACCAGGCCGAACATGGCCCCGGCAAAGGCCAGGAGCTGGGAGCCGAAGCCGCCGAGGTCAGAGTCCTTCTTCTTGAAGTACCTCGCGCAGTAGACAAGCACCAGGCAGCCGACGCCCAGGACCAGCAGCGACATTACCCAGGCGAGGGCGTCCATCCGGAAGGCGAATTCAAGCTTGAGCCCTGGAATCCAGGGGAAGACCTCGGTGGCGGCCCCGGAGTCCGAGTACACGGCGCCATGCTGGAAGAGGAGCCAGAGGAAGGAAATCCCCGGTACGGCAGCCAACGCGTAGAAGGCGTTCCGCCCCCAAGCCCTGAACAGGAAGGGCGCCACAGCGGCCACCGCAAAGTGCACGGCAAGAACTGTGATCACTGGTATCTCCGCAACGTCAGGGATTCGATTGTCAAGGGTCAGGGCAGGCGGTTATTCGTAGGATTCGGTGCCCGCAGTTTATCAAGGCACCACTGACACTTTTGCCTCGCCGTGACCGCCCGACGGCGGGATTCCCGGGTGTCCGGGATATCCTCCGCTTGATGTTCGCCACAGGCGGATAGCATTCAGCCTATGAACACCGCCAGCGCTCCTGAGGCAATGCAACCGCCGTCGGAACTCGAAGCCGGGAACCAGGCCACCAGCAAGGGCCGGGTGCTCGCGTGGGCATCCTGGGACTGGGGCTCGGCGGCCTTCAACGCGGTCATGACCACCTTCGTTTTCACGGTTTACCTGACCTCAAACGCCTTCGGCGGCGAGGACCAGGCCTCTGCCGTGCTGGGCGGCGCCCTCGCCGTCGCAGGAGTCGCCATCGCCCTGCTGGCTCCCGTCACCGGGCAGCGTTCGGACACCGGAGGGCGCCGCAAGCTGTGGCTGGGGGTCAACACTGCCGCCGTCGCGGTCTTGACCGCCACGTGCTTCTTTGTTTTCCCGCGGCCGGAATTCCTGCTGCTGGGTGTCTCGCTTATTGCGCTGGGCAATGTGTTCTTCGAGTTCGCGGGCGTCAACTACAACGCCATGCTCGCCCAGATCTCCACCCCGAAGAACATCGGCAAAGTCAGCGGGTTCGGCTGGGGCATGGGCTACCTGGGCGGCATCGTGGCGCTGCTCATTGTCCTGCAGCTCTTTGTGCAGCCCAGCTTCGACTGGTTCGGCGCGTCCACCGAGAACAGCCTCAACATCCGTTTGGTGGCCGTGTTCTCCGCCCTCTGGTTCTTCATTTTCGCCCTGCCCGTCCTGTTTGCCGTCCCCGAACTTCCGCGGCCCGGGCAGGCCAGGCCGCTGGGGTTTCTGGCCTCCTACGGCCTGCTGGTACGCCGGATCAAGGCCATCTACGCCACCAGTCCGCACACCATCTACTTCCTGCTGGCCAGCGCCGTCTTCCGCGACGGCCTGGCCGCAGTGTTTACGTTCGGCGGGATTATCGCCGCCGGGACGTTCGGGTTTGAGCTGTCGCAGGTCATTTTCTTCGCTATCTTCGGCAATGTGGTGGCCGCTGTGGGGGCCATGATCGGCGGATTCCTGGACGACCGGATAGGGCCCAAGAGTGTAATCATCGGCTCGCTGGTGGGGCTGCTCATTGCCGGCACCGTCATCCTGGTCCTCGGCAACGGCAATTACGTTTTCTTCGGGATGCCGTGGGCCGGCAGCACTACGTTCTGGGTGTTCGGGCTGTTCCTGTGCCTGTTTGTGGGGCCCGCCCAGTCCTCCTCGCGGGCCTACCTTGCACGGCTGGCGCCGCATGGCGAGTCCGGTGAGCTCTTTGGCCTGTACGCCACCACCGGCCGGGCGGTCAGTTTCCTGGCACCAGCACTGTTCACCCTCTGCATTGCACTGGCCACGCCCTTGGTTGCCCCTGGCGAGGCCCAGCGATGGGGAATCCTGGGCATTATGGTGGTGCTGCTCGCCGGCCTCCTGGTCCTGCTCCCAGTAAAGGCGCCGGACAAGACCTCGATCGCCGTGGTCCCCGCCACCTAAAACCGCGCCCTGCGGACTAGGCTGGAACTATGAACGTGGACGAGACGGACCTCCCCGGCCTTGGCCGGCGGAAGGATTTCATGACGGCTTCCGGCCGCCGCATCGGCGTCGTGGAGCTGCGGGAAGGCCAGACGGAACTCTTCGTTTCCACCTGGGACGATCCCGATACCTGTCAGGCCTCGATTCCCCTCACCGGGGATGAGGCAGCCGCCCTGGGCAACCTCCTGGGCGGGCAACACCTGGCCATGAAGCTGACGGAAGAACACAAGGAAATTCCGGGCATCGTGACCCGGCAGTTTTCCATCGCCCCGGACTCCCCGTTCCAGAACCAGCCGATGGGAAAGGCGTGCATCCGCACCAGGTGCGGGGTCTCGATTGTGGCGATCATGCGCGAAGGCGAGGTGGTCCCGTCGCCGGGGCCCGACGTCGTCCTTCACCCGGGTGACCTGCTCGTCGCGGTCGGTACGCAAGAAGGCCTGGACTCAGCGGCCGATATCCTGCGCAACGGCTGAGCGTTATGGACCCGTTGGCCCTGACCCTCATTGAACTGGGGGCCGTTGTGTTCTGCCTCGGCCTCCTGGCCAGGCTGGCCGGACGGATCGGAATGTCCCCCATCCCGCTGTACCTCGTGGGCGGCCTCGCCTTCGGCGCAGGTGGGGTGGTCAAGCTTGAAGGCATGCAGGAATTCGCACACCTCTCTGGCGAGATCGGCGTGATCCTGCTGCTGCTTATGCTCGGGTTGGAATATACGGCGGCGGAATTGTTCACCGGCCTGCGGAGGTCCTGGCAGGCCGGTGTGCTCGACCTGGTGCTGAATTTCCTGCCCGGAGCCGCCCTTGCCGTCTGGCTGGGCTGGGGCGCCGTGGGGGCCATGGTCATGGGCGGCGTCACGTACATTTCCTCCTCCGGCATCGCCGCGAAGGTCATTACGGACCTGGGCCGGATCGGTAACCGCGAAACACCAGTGGTGCTGTCCATCCTGGTCTTCGAGGACCTGGCCATGGCCGTGTACCTGCCCATTCTCACGGCTACCTTGGCGGGCGTGAGCTTCCTGGGCGGGCTGACCACGGTGGGAATTTCCCTGGCGGTGGTCAGCGTGGTCCTGATGGTGGCGCTCCGGCATGGCCACCGGGTGTCACAGGCGGTCCACAGCGAAAACTCCGAGGTGTTCCTCCTGAACCTGCTGGGTTTGGCACTGCTGGTTGCGGGAGTCGCCTCGGCCATGCAGGTCTCGGCGGCGGTGGGGGCGTTTATGCTCGGCATCGCCATTTCGGGGGCCACTGCCCATAGCGCCACCCGGATCCTGGAGCCGCTGAGGGACCTCTTTGCGGCCCTCTTTTTTGTGGCGTTCGGGCTCAACACGGACCCGTCCTCTATCCCTCCCGTACTCGGCTGGGCGCTGGTGCTCGCCGTCATCACCGCGGCCACGAAGATGCTCACCGGCATCTGGGCGGCCAAGCGTGTGGGGATCGCCCGCCGCGGCCGCTTTCGGGCCGGCGCTGCGCTCATAGCCCGCGGTGAATTTTCGATCGTCATTGCGGGCCTGGCTGTCGCGTCCGGCGTGGTCCCGGACGAGCTGGCGGCCCTGGCCACTGCCTACGTCCTCCTCATGGCCATCCTGGGTCCGCTGGCCGCGCGCTACGTGGAGCCGCTGCTCCAGGCGGTCACGCGGCCCGCCCCGGCGCCCGCGCAGGCGTAGCTTCGTGCGGCGAGGAGTAACGTCCCGGCGCTGAGACGCCCCGCGTGCGCCGGGATCCCAAAACTCAGGGGGACCGGCTAAACCTCGGTACGGTGGAAGTTCAGGTGGCTGCGGCTGGCTGTCGGCCCGCGCTGGCCCTGGTAGCGGTTGCCGTACTGGCCTGAGCCGTAGGGGTGCTCCGCGGCAGAGGTCAGCCGGAAGAAGCACAGCTGGCCAATTTTCATGCCAGGCCACAGTTTGATGGGCAGAGTGGCCATGTTGGACAGCTCCAGCGTCACGTGGCCCGAGAAACCGGGATCGATGAACCCCGCCGTCGAGTGCGTCAGCAGCCCCAGGCGGCCCAGCGAGGACTTACCTTCAAGGCGCGCGGCGATGTCGTCCGGCAGTGTGACGGTCTCATACGTGGATCCAAGCACAAACTCGCCGGGGTGCAGGATGAAGGGCTCTCCGGTCTCCACCTCCACCAGGCGCGTCAGATCGGGCTGCTCTTCGGCCGGGTCGATGTGCGCGTACTTGTGGTTGTCGAACAGCCGGAAGAACCGGTCGATCCGCACGTCCACCGAGGACGGCTGCACCATCGCGGAATCGTACGGTTCGAGGACAATCCGTTGGGAGTCTATTTCGGCACGAATATCGCGGTCAGAGATCAGCACGCCTCCCAAAATACAGTATCCATTGTTGCCGCCGCTCAGCAGGGCTACTGTTGCCTCAGAATGACAGCCGCCGGATGGTCGCCCGGCTGGCCCAACTTAGCTGGGGAGCTGGGGATAGTTGTGAGAAAAGCTGCGCCGCGCGTCGTTGTTGCCATGTTCTGTGCGCTTGCCCTCGCGTCCCCGGCTGCGGGCATCTATGCGGCTCCTGCCGCCTTCCAGCACGCCAGCCAGTCCGCGAGCGCCGCGGGTCCCCGCGCTGTAGCCCTGGGCCCCTCGTCAACAACGGACGACGACGGCGGGGCAGCCCCCGCGGACACCGGCACCGGGTTCCGGCTCGCCCCCGCCGTTGAACCGGAAATACGTCCGGCTTCCCCCGCCGGGTCATCGCCCGCGGTCTCCAGCGCCGATGCCACGCCTGCCACCCAGGCGCTAGCTGGTCCTGCGCCAACCACGGCGTCTGCAGACAGCACCACCCCACCTGAGCCCGCTTCTGTTCCGCCGCTCTGGGCGCCGGATGCCGAGCTGGCCCAGCCCACGCCACCAGCAGCACCCTGGACAGAGTCCACCCCGGCTCCGGCTCCGGAAGCCCTCCTGTCGGACAGCAACGCAGCGGCCATCCTCACGGTCTTCAACAAGATCAACGAATACCGGGCGTCCAGGGGCCTGGCGCCGGTGAAGTACCACGCCACCGTGGCGGGAATGGCGCAGGAGTGGACCAAAAACATTGCCTCCCGCGAGGTAATCGAGCATCGCTCCAGTTTCTGGACCGACCCCCGTGCGATGAACCCCACCAACGGCGCCGGAGAAGTAATCGCCGTCCGCTGGGACCGTGATGCCGCTCAGCTCGTGGAGTGGTGGAAGACCTCCCCGGGCCACAATGCAATGCTGATCGACCCGCGCTTCAACGTGATGGGCATCGGAATCACGTACACGGACGGCAAGTGGCAAACCACGCCCAACCGGTACACGCTGTGGGGACTGGTGAACTTCTTTGGCTACAACACCCTTCCGGCCGGAACCACCACCTCCCCCGGCGGAACTCCCGGGTTGCCGCCACCCACGCCCAGCGTCTGCGACGCCCCCGTAAGGCACATGCCTCCCACGCTCGACCTGAGTGCCGGGGCAATCACCAGCGCCGCAGACCTCGTCTCGGTCGACGCCGGAGGCCAGGTCATCAACCGCCCCTCCACCGGGAACAGGACCTACGGCCCGGCCAGGGTCATCAACTCCTTCTTCAGCGGCGCGAAGGAAGTGTTCGTCACCGACTGGGAACGCAACGGCACGTATGATCTGCTCGCACAGTGGAACGACGGCCGGCTGACCCTTCATCCCGGCTTTGCCGGCGGAGGCTTCGGCGCTGCAGTGACTTTGGGCCAAGGCGGCTGGGCCGGCCTGACGCTGGCCGTAGGCGGCTGGTGCGCCAACAACCGGCTACCCCAAATCGTTGCACTGGACACCGCAGGAAACGCCTATCTGTATCCGAACAAGGGCCTGGCCGATTTGTCTGTGCGCAGCCTCATGGTCAGCGGCGTTTCCGCGAACAGGCTGTCCATGGTGGATTACGACGCCGACGGTTTCCAGGACCTCCTGGCAGTGCAGGGCACCGGGGCGGTCCAGCTGTACCGCGGCGCCGGGGTTGTTGCTCCCCGCGCCGAAGCCCGGCCCACCGTCGCCACCGGTTGGCAGGATGTCACGGGAATCCGGCCGCTGAAGGATGTCACCGGGCTGAATTCCACCGGAGTGGCCCTGCGCCGGGCCAACGACGTGGTGCAGTACTGGGATCTGAGCACTGGAGGCCTGGCGGCGCCGTCGAACATCGCCGGAAACTGGTCGGGCCAGCGGCTCGCGCAATAACTCTAGGTGGCTGGCTGGAGCTCCAGGACATCCTTGAGCCGTTCCAGCTGGGCCACGTCATCCTTCATGTTCCGCTGGACCATGGTGTTCATGAGCCCCAGCAGGCCTTTGGGCTGGAATTCGAGGGCGAACCTCACACGCGTCCCGTCCGGCTCTGTGCTGAGATAGTACCCGCCTGCGGGCCGGGCCGGGCCGGCGACCACCTGAAACTGTATCTCTGCGCCTGGCCGGGCTTGCGTTATCTCGAAGTCGGCAGCGATGGGCCGTCCCGACCTGCCGGTCAGGGTCTGCTGGTACACGGCTCCCTTGGTGCCGGCAGCGCCTGCCGCCAGGCTGATGCTGCGGATACCGTCGCGCCACTGCGGCAGGTTCAATCCGTCGATCAGGAAGGTGTACACGGCCATGGCGTCACGACGGATGAGGACCTCGTGCTCTGCAATTGCCATGGGAATCCTTTGGTTGACGTGGGGCCTGCCGTTGTAGCCCGCCTCACCCCCCTGACACCGCAGCTATCCGGTTCAGACTAGCCAGAGGATTCCGCCCCGACCTAGCCACAGGCCGGGACGTTATTGAAGAGTTACTGGATGACGCTGCCCCTCCGGCCATGCGCGGACGGACACGGTCCGCACCCTGGGCACCATTGACAAGATGGCCGTGCATCTGCGCTAAGCTAAGTTCTGCCCCGGGCAAATGGGGGCCTTGCGGCTGTAGCTCAATGGTAGAGCGCTAGCTTCCCAAGCTTGATACGCGGGTTCGATTCCCGTCAGCCGCTCCCAATTCTCGCGACAATCCACGCCCCTCGGGGTCCACCTTCCCAGGTGTTCCTGCCCTGCCTTGCCTGCCGCTCCACGGCCTTCTTGTGGGCAGCCAGCCGGGCCTCCTCCTGTTTCCGGTAGCTGCTTTCCCTCGCCCCGGACAGCATGCCCAGCGCAGAGCCCAGAGCGTCATTTTCACACCGGGAACGTGCCGGCACAACAACCGCCGCGCCGCCGCGATCTAGTCAAGGCGTTAGGTGGCGCCGTGTATCGTCAGAAGTCAGGAACCTCCCGGTTCCGCTATAGGAGCAATCATGGCTGACAAGTCCCCGCGTCAAGCAGCATCCAAAAAAGCCGGCAAGTCCATCAAGGAAAAGCGCGCAGACAAAAGGGCGGCTGCAGCTCCGGCAAGCTCCCTGGACATTACGTCCAGCAAGGCCGCCAAAAAGAAGTGAGTGGCCAACAGAACCAGCTGACCCTGGGCGTCCTGGCTTCCACGCGCAAGCCGGACGAACGCCGCCTGCCCATCCATCCCCGGCATTTTGAGCGCATCGCCCCCGAACTGCGCCGGAGCATCATCCTGGAGCAGGGCTACGGTGAGCGCTTCGGCGTCTCGGATGACCACCTCTCCACCCTGGTGGGCAGAATCGTTAGCCGGGAAACACTCGTGGCGGAGGCCGACGTCGTGCTCCTGCCCAAACCGCAACCGGCAGACCTGGCTGAACTGCGGGACGGCCAGGTCCTCTGGGGCTGGCCGCACTGCGTCCAGGACCGCGCCATTACCCAGCTGGCCATCGACAAGAAGCTCACGCTGATTGCCTTCGAGGGCATGAACCACTGGGCCAGCGACGGCGGCTTCGGCCTGCACGTGTTCCACAAGAACAATGAGCTGGCCGGTTACTGCTCGGTCCTGCACGCCCTGGCGCTCACCGGCTCCACCGGAGACTACGGACGCCGCCTCAGCGCCGTGGTCATCGGGTTCGGCGCCACTGCCCGCGGCGCGGTCACGGCCCTGAACGCGCACGGCATCCATGATGTCCAGGTACTGACCAACCGGGGAGTTGCCGCCGTGGGCGCCCCGATCCATTCGGTCAACATCGTGCAGTTTGATCACGACGCCGAGGCCCCCTTTTTGAGCCAGGTCATCACCGAGCGAGGCAGGGTTCCGCTGGCACCGTTCCTGGCCGAAAGCGACATTGTGGTCAACTGCACCCTGCAGGACCCCAACAATCCGCTGACGTACCTGCGGACCGAAGACCTCAAAGCCTTCACTCCCGGAAGCCTGATCGTTGACGTTTCCTGCGACGAGGGTATGGGCTTCAGCTGGGCCCGTTCCACCACATTTGCCGAGCCCATGTTTACGGTCGGCGACCACATCAGCTACTACGCGGTGGACCACAGCCCGTCCTACCTCTGGAATTCCTCCAGCTGGGAGATCAGCCAGGCACTGCTGCCGTTCCTGGAAACGGTCGTCGGCGGCCCGGAAGCGTGGGACGGGAATGAGACCATTTCCCGGGCCATTGAAATCCGCGACGGCGTGGTCCTCAACAAGGATGTGCTGGAGTTCCAGCAGCGTGGGGCGGAGTACCCGCACCTGCCGGTTTAGGCCGCGGTGGGCCGGGTGACGATCCGCAGCAGGCGGCGGTCCTTCAGATCCACTTTGAGCAGCAGGGCACCTTTGCGGGCAAGCACGACGGCGACAGCCAAGGCGGCCAGCGCCGGCACCCCGCCGGACACCAGCAGGGCCACGTGCGGATCCGCATGTTCGGCGATCCAGCCGAGCATGGGACCGCCGATGGCTTGCCCGCCGATGAGCACCATGATGTATAGGCTCATGACGCGTCCGCGGATCCCCATGTTGGAGCTGATCTGGACCAGCTGGTTGGAACCCGTGAGGAACATCAGGCACCAGAACCCGGACAGCACCATCACCGCGCCGAACCACAGCATGGACGGCGCCAGCGCCGCCAGGCACAGCATGACTCCGTACATCCCGGCGCAGAACACCACGGAGCGTAGCCGCAGCTGGCGCCGCCGGGTGGAAGCGACGGCACCGGCCAGGGCACCCAAGGCCACCAGGGCGTTGAGCAGGCCGTAGCCGCCGGCCCCGACGTCGAACACGCGGTCCGCAAAAGCGGCCAGCAGGACCGGAAGGCTCATGGCAAAGACAGCGATGAAGCCGGCCATCAGCCACGGCCAGTAGATGGTGGGTTTGCTGAGCGCGTACCGCAGGCCTTCGCGCAGCATGCCCTTGCGTTTGGGCGCGGGCGTACTCACAATCAGCTGGTCCTTCCGCAGGAGCAGCAGCATGGTGACCGTGGAACAGCATGCCAGGGCGTTCGCGGCGAAGGCCCAGCCGGCTCCGACGGCGGTGAGCAGAAGTCCCGCCAGTGCAGGGCCGATCAGCCCGCCCAGTTGGAACGTGGTGGAGTTGACGCTGATGGCATTGCGGAGGTACTTGGGACCCACCAGCTCATTGACGAACACCTGCCGCGCGGGCTGGTCCAGCACGGTGACCAGGCCCAGCACCAGCGCGATGACGTAGACGTGCCAGACCTCCACCACGCCGGTGAGGCTCAGGGTGGCGAGCGCAGCCGCGAGGATGCCGGCCATACACTGGCACAGGATCAGGATCTTCCGCTTGGCGAACCTGTCCGCCATCATGCCGCCCCACGGACCCAGGAAGAGCGACGGCATGAACTGCAGCGCCACCGTGATGCCCACTGCAGTGACAGAGCCGGACAGTTCCAGGACCATCCAGTCCTGGGCGATGCGCTGCATCCAGACGGCGATCACGGCCACGAAGTGCCCGATCGCGAAGATGCGGAAGTTGGGCACCTTCAGTGAGATGAACGTGTGCCTCCACGGCAGGTGCTCACTGACGACGGCGATGGGCTGGGTTTCGGGGGAGGCGGAATCGATGACGGGCTGGCTGACGGTTGCCGACGACGGCGGTGGGGGTGCCACAGGGGTGTCCTCAAGGAAGCGGGCGGGCTGGGATGCCCTTAACGCTAGGCCGGGCCAGGGTGATTATGTAAGCGTATTGTGTCTATAAGTCGCATTGCGAAACGCAATGCCTCCCATTCCGGGAGCCGCCACAGCCGATGGAGTTCCTCATGTTTGAACCTACCCAGCTCCGCTCCTTCCTTGCTGTGGCCGAGACGCTCAGCTTCACCAAAGCAGCCGAGCGGCTTGGCCTGGCGCAGCCAACCATCAGCCAGCACGTGCGCAAACTGGAAGCTGCCGCGAAGCGGGTCCTGATCACCAGGGACACCCGCGATGTGCGGCTCACGGACAACGGCGATGCCATGGCAGGGTTCGCCCGCACCATCCTCTCGGCCCACGATGCCGCCTCGCGCTATTTCTCCGGCTCCGCGATGCGCGGCCGGCTGCGCTTCGGCACGGCCGATGACCTTGCCATCACGGGCCTGCCCCGGATCCTGCGTGAATTCCGGCAGATCTACCCGCAGATCAACCTTGAGCTGACGGTGGGCCAAAGCGACCAGCTCTACAAGAAACTCAACGCGGGCCAGCTTGACCTCGTGTTTGTAAAGTGGGTGGCCGGCGCCAAGGACGGCACCGTGGTCCAGCACGATTCCTTCTCCTGGGTGGGCCTGGAGCAGACCTCGCTGGAGCCCGGCAATCCTGTGCCGCTGATCGCCTACCCCTCCCCCAGCCTCAGCCGGAAGCTGGCCATCGATGCCCTGGAATCCCACGGCCGGACCTGGCGGATCACCTGCACCACCCGGCAGATCAGCGGCGTGCTGGCAGCGGTCCGTGCGGGCATCGGCGTGGCCGTCATGCCGTCGTCTCTGGTCCCGGAGGACCTCAAAATCATCACGCGCCGCTTCGACCTGCCGCCGGTCGGCGACGTCGATTTCACCCTCATTCGCAACCCGCTGGCCAACGCCGAGGTGATTGATGCCCTGACTCAGGCCATTGTGGGCAGGACGCTGAAGAAATCCGCCTGAGCACTGCGGCCTTCCGGGCACTGCGGACAAGGCGCCAAAACCATTGAAGAAGAAGCCTGCATAATCTATGCTGGTTTTTCATGGGTCAAGCAGAGGGCCAGTTCAAACAACACGAGCACGCCCTGCAGCCCATGGGCAGTCGTGCTCGGGATAGGCAGCCAATGACGACAGCCAGGAACACCCAATTACGCACAGCTCACGGTGCACGCCCACTGAACAACGCGCACCCGCTGACCACGACGCACCATTCCAATCTCGGCGCCAGCGTCGCCAAGTATGTGGAGTCCGAATACGTCGGCAAGCCCACCTGCGAAAAGTGCGGCACCGACGAATTCATCTACCTTGAGTCCTATGTCCCGCCCGTCTTCCGGGGTGACGGGGTGGTAAGAACCCTTGGTGAGGTTGCCTACACCTGCACCCGCTGCGAAGATTTTTCCGCCCATAGCGTTCCGATGTCCTGGGCACCTCCCGGCTGGTACTTGGGCTGATTTCCGCAGGTCTCTAGCCGCCGCGCACCGGCGCGAGCCAACAAGTTACGAACCAACAAATACAGCGAAGGCCGGGCGGTCACCAAATGGTGGCCGCCCTGCCTTCGCATTCCCAACAGCGCCTAGATGAGCGCGTCCGAGAGGTGGTTCGGCGTGCCGAAGCGGTGTGCGGTGATGCTGACGGCCTGCTCGTGCAGGAACGGCAGCAGTTCCACGCGCCCTGCCTCGGTGACCTCGTGGGCGTAAACGGCTATGTCGGGGCGCCCGTCCGTGGCCTCAGCCAAAGCCGTGGCGTTCCCGCCGATCAGCCGGATCCGCGCACCGGACAGCTGTCCTGCGGCGGCGAGGTGCGCAGCTGAAGCCAGCCAGCCGGCGTCGGACTCCACCTTCGCATTGATGTCCAGCCCGGTGAACACCGCACGCAGCTGGGCGGGAAGTTCGACGGCGGTGGAGACCGTGATGTCCGATCCCGCCACCACGCCTGCGGCCACAGTCCGCGCCAGGTGCGCCAGCGGCGCACCCTCAGAGAGGCGGATGGTCACTGGCACGGAACGGTAGCGGAAGATGTTCCGCTCCGCGCTTAGGCCGGAGACGTCCTTGGCGGTGCCGAACTCGTCCGCCCAGGCGTGGGCGTCGGATGCCAGCGAACGCTGCAGCCACTCCAGCTCGGCCGGCTCCAGGGCAGTCCTGGCTGCGTCAGCGATCCGGCGGACGCCGGGGTTGGTGACGGCTGAGCCCGCAAGGCTCTCCTTGCTCACCCAATCACCCAGGCCAGCCAGGTAGTTGGGGCCGCCCGCCTTGGTGCCGGCCCCTATGGCCGACTTCTTCCAGCCGCCGAACGGCTGGCGCTGCACGATGGCCCCGGTGATGCCCCGGTTCACGTAGAGGTTTCCGGCCTGGATAGTGTCCAACCAGGTAGCCATTTCGTCCGAGTTCAGCGAGTGCAGGCCTGCCGTGAGGCCGTACTCGATCTGGTTCTGGATGGCGATGGCCTCCTCCAGTGTGTCAGCGGTCATGATGCCCAGCACCGGTCCGAAGAATTCGGTCCGGTGGAAGTAGGACCCCCGCTGGACGCCGTACTTGACACCCGGGCTCCACAGGCGGCCGGTCTCGTCCAGCTTCTTGGGCTCAACGGCCCAGCTCTCGCCTTCATCCAGCGTGGTGAGGGCGTTGAGCAGCTTGCCGTTTGCCGGCTCGATGATCGGTCCCATCTGGCTGGTGGGGTCCTGGGGGTAGCCCACCTTCAGGGAGGTCACGGCGTCGAGCAGCTGGTTGTGGAACCGCTTGGACGTTGCGACCGAGCCCACCAGGATCACCAGTGAGGCTGCCGAGCACTTCTGGCCGGCGTGGCCGAACGCGGAGTACGCAGCATCCTTGGCCGCGAGGTCAAAGTCGGCGCTCGGAGTAACGATGATGGCGTTCTTGCCGCTGGTCTCGGCCAGGAGCGGGAGGTCCTTGCGGAAGGAACGGAACAGCTCGGCGGTCTCGTAGCCGCCGGTAAGGATCACGCGGTCCACAGCCGGGTGGGAGATCAGCTGCTGGCCAAGTTCCCGCTCACCCAGTTGCACCATGGTGAGCACGTCACGCGGTACGCCGGCTTCCCACAGTGCCTCGACCATCACGGCACCGCTGCGGCGGGCCTGCTTGGCAGGCTTGATGACGACGGCGGAGCCGGCGGCCAGCGCCGCCAGGGCCGACCCTGCGGGGATCGCTACCGGGAAGTTCCAGGGCGGGGTCACCAAAGTGAGCCTGGCTGGAACAAACGTGGCGCCGTCGACCTTTTCCAGTTTGCGGGCCGACTCGGCGTAGTAGTGGGCAAAGTCCACGGCTTCGCTGACCTCGGGATCGCCCTGGTCGAGGGTCTTGCCTGTTTCGCTGGCCATGACCTCCAGGAGGTCGGCGCGCCGGGCCTCCAGGAAGTCGCCGGCGCGGTGCAGGATCTGCGCGCGCTCGTCGCCGGAGAGCGCCGCCCAGGCCTTGCCCTTTTCCACGGCTGTATCGATCACGGCGTTGAGGGTGTCGGCGTCGGTGATGGTGGCTGCTTCGACGGAGGCGTTGCCCAAGGTTGAGGACGGGACGCGCTCCAGGATGGCCCGGCCCCAGTCGCGGTTGGCGGGCAGGGACGGGTCGGTGTCCGGGGTGTTCTCGAAGCCCTCACGCGGCATCGGCTCAGCCGGGAGGCTGCGGTTCTGCTGGCGGCTGGCCGGCGGCACGGCGCCGTCGAGCTTTTCGAGGGAGGCGACGAAACGCTGCTTTTCGCGCTCGAACAGGACTTCGTTCTCACTCAGCTCAAAGACTGCGGACATGAAGTTGTCCTGGCTGGCGCCCTCTTCGAGACGGCGGATCAGGTAGGCGATGGCGACGTCGAACTCTGCCGGGTGCACCACCGGGGTGTACAGCAGCAGCGAGCCGACGTCCTTCTTCACAGCTTCAGCCTGGCCCTGCGCCATACCAAGGAGCATTTCGAACTCGATGCCGGATTCGACGCCCCGCTGCTTGGCCAGCAGCCAGGCAAAAGCGATGTCAAAAAGGTTGTGGCCGGCCACGCCGATCCGGATGTTGCGGATCCGCTCCGGGTGCAGCGAGTAGTTGATGACGCGCTTGTAGTTGGTATCCGAGTCCTGCTTGCTGCTGCAGGTAGCCAGCGGCCAGCCGTGCACGGAGGCCTCAACCTGTTCCATGGGCAGGTTGGCGCCCTTGACCACACGCACCTTGATGGCGGCGCCGCCATCGGCGCGACGGGCAGCGGCCCACTCCTGGAGGCGGATCATGGCGGAGAGCGCGTCCGGAAGGTAGGCCTGCAGCACGATTCCGGCCTCGAGGTCCTTGAACTCGGGCTTGTCCAGGATCCGGGTGAAGACCGCGATGGTCATGTCCAGGTCCTTGTATTCCTCCATGTCCAGGTTAATGAACTTGGCCTTCTGTCCGCCGCCGGCGTAGGACGCGGCTTTGGCAAACAGTGGGGTGAGCTTTTCCACGACGTGTGCCACGGCCTCATCGAAGGCCCAGGGCGAGTGCGGGGCCACGGTGGAGGAGACCTTGATGGAGACGTAGTCCACGTCCGGACGGGACAACAGTGTGTGGGTTCCTTCGAGCCGGCGGGAGGCCTCGTGCTCACCCAGCACGGCTTCGCCGAGGAGGTTCACGTTGAGCTTGATGCCTTCCTTGCGGATCTTGGCGATGGCGGGACCCAGCTTGGCGTCGGTGGCGTCCACGATGAGGTGGCCCACCATTTCGCGGAGCACGCGGCGGGCGATGGGGATAACAACTTGCGGGAGTACGGGTGCCATGCTGCCGCCGACGCGGACCGCACTGCGCATGTACCACGGAAGGAACGCGGGAACCTTGGGGGCCAAGGCCGCCAGGTTGCGGGCAGCCACGTGAATGTCGTCAGGGCGGACTACGCCGTCCACAAAGCCCACCGTGAAGTCCAGGCCGTTGGGGTCCTTGAGGACGCCTGCAAGCTGTTCTGCAGAGGCGTCCACCGGAACCTTCGCAGCCTCGGTCAACCAGTGGCGAACCAGCGCGATGGTGTCCGCCGCGAGAGCCTGGGCCTGAGGCACATCTGATCGCCGGGTGGAGCTGGCCGGTCCGGCATTCACACCGGTCTTCATTGCAATGTTCGTCATGGCGGTACTCGTACTTTCCTTGGTGCGGAGGGGGTCTCATTCATCAGTATGAGCCTCGATTCACATAAGATAAAGCGATGTTTTCTAAGTAATACAGGTTAGAAAAACCGATGATTTAATCCCCCGTCCGAACGTTCGGAAAATCCGCCAACGCTCTCTCACTTCCTGCATCTTTTGGGCCAACCCTCTCTCACTTCCTGCGGCATTTCACGGAACGCTCTCTCACTTCCTGCACCTTTTGGGCCAACCCTCTCTCACTTCCATCACAACAGATGAACCCTCCCTCACAGGATGTGAGAGAGGGTTCATCATTCCCGCACCAAAAGTGAGAGAGCGTCCCGGGAAAAAGCTGCGAAAGGTGAGAGAGCGTCCCGGGAAGGGGTCAGCCGACGGGGCGATGCATCTCCTCCAACTCCTCGTGGCGCGGGCTGTTGGGATTCATCAGCGAGTGCTTGCGACCATAGAAGAAGTAGATCGCCAGGCCGATTACGAGCCAGACGCCGAACCGGGCCCAGGTCTCCCAGTGCAGCTGGAACATCAGGAATGCCGATGCCAACACACCAAAGGCGGGGATAACTGGCATGAGGGGCAGGCGGAAGGTACGCGGGGCGTCGGGCCTCTTGTAGCGGAACACGATCACAGAGAAGCAGACGACGACAAACGCGGCCAGAATGCCGATATTGGTGAGGTCCGCGACGGCCTTGATCGGGAACACGCCTGCCAGCAGTGCAGAGGCGATGCCGGCAATCCAGGTGACGCGCTGTGGAGTGCCGTGCCGGTCGGTCTTGGAGAACCAGCCCGGGAGCAGGCCATCACGGCTCATGGAGAACCAGACGCGGGTGACGCCGAGGAGGAAGGTCAGCATAACGGTCAGGATGGAAAGCACCGCGAAGACGGAGATGATAGTGGCAATCACCGGCAGGCCCACACCCGTGAATGCCGAGGCAAAACCGGCCTTGGGGTCGATGTCCTTGTAGTTCTGCATACCGGTCAGAACCAGGGTGGCTGCGACGTAAAGGAGCATCGCGATGATGAGGGACAGGACGATGGCCTTCGGCATGTGCTTCTTGCCGTCCTTGGCTTCCTCAGCTGCCGTACTCATAGCGTCATAACCGAAAACAGCGAAGAAGACGGTCGCAGAGCCCGCCAGCACCGGGCCAAAGCCGCTGGGCATGAACGGGTTGTAGTTGTTGGTATCGATGTAGAAGATGCCCAGGCCGATGATGAAGAGAATCAGGACGACCTTGATGGCCACGGCTACCAGTTCGAACCGGCCGAAGGCCTTGGTACCACGGGACAAAATCCAGGTCACGACCAGGCAGACGACGATCGCCGGGATGTTAATGATGCCGCCCTTGCCCTCATCCGGCGTGGAGGACATCCAGATAGGCATGTGGATACCGATCCCGGAAAGGAAGGCATCGAAGTAGCCGGAGATACCGATGGCCACCACAGCCACAATGGCGATGTATTCGAGGAGGAGGTCCCAGCCGATGAACCAGCCGATCACTTCGCCCAAGGCGACATAGCCGTAGGTGTAGGCGGAACCGGCCCGGGGAATCA
This sequence comes from Arthrobacter pascens, assembly GCF_030815585.1. Classification (NCBI taxonomy): domain Bacteria; kingdom Bacillati; phylum Actinomycetota; class Actinomycetes; order Micrococcales; family Micrococcaceae; genus Arthrobacter; species Arthrobacter pascens. Next base: position 31,174 of record NZ_JAUSWY010000001.1, on the reverse strand, counting down.
TTCCCGCGAACTCCGCGTAGGACAGGGCGGCCGCCGCCGAGGCCAGGCCGGCGACCAGGAACGAAATCAGCACCGCGGGCCCCACGCCCGGCGTGGTTTCATTGCCGGCCGCCACCAGTCCTGCGAGGGAGAATATCCCGACGCCGATAATGCCGCCGACGCCGATGGCCGTGAGTTGCCACAGTCCCAGGGACTTGAACAGCCCGCTGTGTTTATTTTCTTCTTCAATGTCGTCGATTGGCTTTCGCCTCATGATCGACTGGGTCATGTCTTTGGTTGTACTCATCAGGAACTCCTGCTTGGGTGGGGCCCCATCTCGACTCCCTGTGCTTGGCCTGTGACGGGGATAACTCAACTCCAACAGTATGCAAGTGCGCTTGCATTAGATAAAGTGACTACTTCTAACCAATATTCATTAGATTCAGTAAGGAATACTCATGCTCGATGTCCGCCGGCTCAGGTTGCTCCGCGAATTAAAGATCCGGGGCACCTTGGCTGAGGTGGCGGAGGCACTCCAGTACAGCCCGTCGTCGGTATCCCAGCAGCTGGCCCTGCTGGAAAAAGAGGTGGGCGTGGAACTGCTCCGGAAGACCGGGCGCCGGGTGCAGCTGACCCCCCAGGCAGAAGTCCTGGTGGCCCACACCGCACAGCTGCTCGAGACCATGGAGCAGGCGGAGGCCGATCTGGCGGCCTCGCTGACCACGGTCACGGGAACTGTCAAGATTGCGGTGTTCCAGTCCGCGGCCCTGGCCTTGATGCCGGACACCCTCTCCCTGATGGCCACAGCGTATCCGGAGGTCCGGATCGAGATGATCCAGCGTGAACCGGAGACCGCACTGCATGAAACATGGGCACGTGACTTTGACCTGGTGATTGCCGAGCAGTATCCGGGCCACGCCGCACCTCGCTACCCGGAACTGGACCGCCTAAAGCTGACCACCGACGCCATCAGGCTGGCCGTTCCGCCGGACGCCCCGGGCCGCGCCCCCATCGCCTCGATCGAGGATACGGCTGGGCTGGCCTGGGTCATGGAACCGCGGGGCGCCGCGTCCCGGCACTGGGCAGAACAAGCCTGCCGCAGCGCAGGTTTCGAACCGGACGTCCGTTTTGAAACGGCGGACCTGCAGGCCCAGATCCGCCTCATCGAGTCCGGAAACGCCGTCGGATTGATGCCGGACCTGGTCTGGACCGGCCGCGGCACCACAGCGCAGCTGCTGGACCTGCCGGGAAATCCGCGCCGGACTGTGTTCACGTCCGTGCGCCGCTCCAGCGCCCAGCGACCTGCAATCCTGGCTGTCCGCGAGACCCTGGCCATCACCGCCGAGTCCGTGGCAAAGCCCGCCGAGTCCGTGGTCAGGACCGCGGATTCCGAATAGGAAGATCGCACCTGTACCGGCAGCCGCATGACGACCCCCGAGCCTGTGTTTCCTGCGTCACTGCGCGATCCGGAGCCCGGCGCTAGACTGGTCGGGTTATGAATCGCACAATGTTCAAGTCCAAAATCCACCGGGCCACGGTCACGCATGCCGACCTGCACTATGTAGGTTCGGTCACGGTTGACCTGGACCTCCTGGATGCTGCCGACATCCTTCCCGGCGAGCTCGTGGCCATCGTGGACGTGACCAACGGCGCCCGCCTCGAGACCTACACCATCGCCGGCGAGCGCGGCTCGGGTGTCATCGGCATCAACGGACCCGCTGCCCACCGGGTCCACGAGAACGACGTTGTCATCCTGATTACCTATGCAGAGATGACCACCGAGGAAGCCAGGGCCTACCAGCCGAGGGTGGTCCATGTGGACCAGAACAACAGGATCATCCAGCTGGGCAACGATCCCGCCGAGGGCCTCACCCCTGGTCTGATGCGCCCCCCGTTCGCGCTTAACAACGCCGCCCTGTAGTCCGGAGCGTGTGCCCTAACCCCCACTGCCGCTGCGCCTTTGGAGCTATTCCTTGTTAGGCGTGCTCGCGGGCTTTTTTGTGGTGTGGTGCATCATCCTGGTGGGCTGGTTCGTGGGCCGTCGCCGGATCCTTGGGGAGAACGCGCGGCAGGTCCTGAGCTCCCTGACATTCTTTGTGGCCAGCCCGGCGCTACTGTTCGAAACCCTCAGCAAGGCACGGCTGCAGGAGGTCTTCGCTGAGCCGCTGCTGGTGACGGCGGTGGCGGCAATCACCAGCGCGACGGTCTTTTTCGCCATCACAAAATTCTGGTTGAAGCGCGCGCTGCCGGAGGCCTTGATGTCGTCGATGGCCGCTTCGCTGGTCAACTCCGCCAACCTGGGTATTCCGATTGCGATCTATGTGTTGGGGGATGCCAGCTATGTGGCGCCCCTGCTGATCTTCCAGCTGGCGTTCTTCAGCCCGCTGTTCTTGATGATCCTGGATGCCAGCACGAGTTCGCACCGCACCACCCCGCTGAGCTTTGTCTTGATGGTCCTCAGGAACCCCATGATTGTGGGCTCTGCCCTGGGCCTGGTGGTGGCCGGAACCGGCTGGCAAGTCCCGGAGCTGGTCATGGAGCCCATCCACCTGATTGGCGGCGCGGCGATTCCCGCCATGCTGATCGCCTTTGGCATGAGCCTGAACGGCACCCGGCCCCTGCAGGCAGCAGAGGGCAGACGCTTGGATACGCTGCTGGCCAGCGGTTTCAAACTCGTGGTGCAGCCGGCCGTTGCCTACCTCTTTGCGCGTTTTGCCCTGGGGCTGGAAGGCCACGCACTTTTCGCCGTGGTGGTCATCTCAGCGCTCCCCACGGCGCAGAATGTCTTTGTTGCCGCCAGCCGCTACCAGACCGGGCTCACCGTAGCCAAGGACACCGTGCTGATCACCACCGTGGTGGCGGTGCCCGCGATGATCGGTGTCGCCCTGCTGCTGACCTGACGGCAGCCCCTGCCGCCCCAAGCCCGCAGGCACTTAGGGCTTCCTTGTCCCCGGCTGGTGGGCGTCCAGAATCCGTGCGCAGCGGATGAATCCCAGGTGGGAGTACGCCTGCGGATGGTTCCCCAAGTGCGTCTCGGTGCCGGGATCATATTCTTCGGGCAGCAGGCCGGTGGGTCCGAAGAGGTTCACCAGCTGATCGAACAGGTCCCAGGCCTCCTCGATCCTGCCCACCGCAACGTACGCCTCGATCAGCCAAGTGGTGCAGATGTGGAAGCCGCCCTCCAAGCCCGGCAGACCGTCGTCGTACCTGTACCGGAAAACGGTAGGCCCCACCCGGAGTTCGCGTTCCACCGCCGTGACGGTGTCCAGGAAGCGCTGGTCGCTGACGTCCAGGAGACCGGACAGCCCGATGTGCAGGACAGCCGCATCCAGGTCGGGGCTGTCGTAGGCGACTGTGTAGGACGAAGCCGAATCGTCCCAGCCTTCGCGCAGGACCTGGTCCCGGATGGTGCGGGCGGTAGGTTCCCAGGAGGGTTCCGGCTCCCTGCCGTGCCGGGCGGCGGTGCGCAGCGCCCGGTCCAGCGTCACCCAGCACATCACCTTGGTGTAAACGTGGTGGCGGGGTGCCCGCCGGGCCTCCCAGATGCCATGGTCTGCCTCGTGCCATCGGGCCAGTACGGCCGAAGCCATCTGCACCATCAGCTCCCAGTGGGCATCGGCGAGCCCGTCCTCGCGTTCGCTGACGGCGTGGATCAGTTCGGCAATCGGGCCGAACACATCCAGCTGGACCTGGTGGTCCGCGGCATTCCCGATCCGGACGGGTCGGGAGCCCGCATAGCCCGGCAGGCTGTCGATGACGGCCTCGGTGGACAGCGGCGCCCCCGTGACGGAATACAGCGGATGCAGCCATTCCGGGCCGGGCGCGTGCTCCAGGATCCGGCCCAGCCAGCTGAGGAATCCGGCCGCCTCCTCCGTGGATCCAAGATCCACCAACGCGTTCACGGTCATGGAACCGTCCCGCAGCCAGCAATACCGGTAGTCCCAGTTCCGGGTTCCGCCGATCCCTTCCGGCAGGGACGTAGTGGGAGCGGCAAGCACGGCACCCGTTGGTTCATGGACCAGGGCGCGGAGCACCAGCGCGGAGCGACGCACCAGGGACGGTTTCACCCCGGGCAGCTCCAGTTCCTGCACCCAGCGGCGGGAATGATGGGCCACTCCGGCGCGCCGTTCGGTTTCGCCGCCGGGGTCGGCGGTCTGCGGCTCTGTATCACCGCAGCGCATGTTGAGTACCACGGGTCCGTCCTGCAGATTGACGACGGCGGTGGCCGTGGCATGGCGGCCGTCCGAGGCGATCGCGAAGCGGACGCCGGGAGCCAGGAGAATGATGGGATCGGACGTACCCACCACGTGCAGTTCGTCACCGCGCGCCTCCATGCTGAACGGGGCGTTGGCGTAGTCCGGCCTGGGCGCAAAGATGACCCTGGCGGCTCCGCTGCCGGAGAGCACCCGGACCAGGCTGGTGATGCCGTCCGGTGCCGGTTCCAGGTAGTCCGTCACGGTCACGTCCGCCCACCTGGTTTCCACAATCATGGTGCTGTCCACGTAGCGCTGGCCCAGCACCTGGGAAGCCTTGACCGGTTCCACGGAGAAGTGCCCCGCCGCGTCCCCGCCCAGGATATGGGCGAACAGGGACCCCGAGTCCGGCAGCGGATGGCTCATCCAGCAAATCTTGGCATCGGGCGTGACCAGGGCTGTGGAGGACCCGTTGCCGATCATCGAGTGCCGCTCAAGGCCCACCGCATCCTCGCCGAAGAGCCACGCTCGGCGCAGTTCGAAGAGGATGGCGAGGACCCGGGCGAAGGATTCCGGGTCCCGCAGCCGGTGCGAGGCGGCTGTTTCGCCCGGACCCACGCGCAGGCCCATGTCCGGGCCGCGGAGGGTTCCGATTGCCAGCTCATCGCTGTATGCATCCCCGGCGTAGATCGCCGCGCTGGCCCCGAGCCGTGACCGGAGGTTCTCAAGGGCCTCGGCCTTGGACGGTTCCACCACGGACAGGTCCAGGACGGAACCGTCCACGATGAAGAACAGCCCGTGAGCGCGGGCGATCTCGCGCGCGGTTTCGGTCACGGCCTCCACCACGTCGGGCGTGGCCGGCCGGGTGTGTACGGAGACGGCCACGGGCTTGCGTTCAATCCAGATGCCCTTCTGGAAGCCCACAGCCTCGGAAAGGGCTGTGGCCACTTTCTGGAGGGCGGCTTCGGTGGCCAGGGACTGCACGTGGGCAAAGCCCATGTCCGACTCCGCGCCGTGCGATCCGATCAGGTGCACTTCCGCCGGCAGGCGTGACACCGCTGCAAGGTCACGCAGCGAGCGCCCGGAAATTACGGCGGCATGAGTGTTGGGAAGGGCAGCCAGGGCGCGCAGCGCGATCGCTGCGCTGCCAAGGGGCAGAGTCTCGGTGGAAATGCCTTCGGCGTCGCACAGCGTCCCGCCGTAGTTGCACGCCACCAGGAGGCCGGGCACCCGGGCCAGGACCTTCAGCTCCGTGAGGAGCGTGGGCGTGAGCCCGTCGTCGGCGGCATCTGACTGGACGAACGCCCGGAGAAGGCCCAGCGGGAGCGATCTGGTGAGCAGCGCGGAATCCGCCACACTCTGGTTCAACGGCGTTGGCATCCATGCACCCCTATAAAGGCAGAACCCGTCCCGGGACAGCAGCCGCTGGATTTCCAGGCGGACGACCGGGTGGTGCCCCTCTCCTGAAATCCATGACGGAACTCCGGAGGGGGCACTGTCCATTTTCCGGGCAGGCAGTTTCACCCGAATGTCACCGTTATTGCGGCCGTGTTAAGTCCGACGGCGGGACGGCACGCGACGTCGGGAAGGGGCCCGGCGTCGGCCTGCTTTGCTAGACCCGGGCGAGCCCCGCGGCCTGCGCGAGCAGCTCCACGGACCGCAGCCTGGCCTCGGTTCCGGTGCTCTGGTGCGCGACGATGAGCTCGTCGGCGTCGGAGTGTTTGCCGAACTCGTCCAGGTAATCCATCACCACATCAGGCGTGCCGACGGCGGAGTACGTCATCATCTGGGACACGTGCTGCCCCTGCGGAGAGTCCAGGACCATGTCCGCCTCGTCGTCGGTGAACTCCCTCCCGCCGCCGAAGAACAGTGAGACGCGGGCACGCTTGGTGGCCTGGAAGGTTTCCTGCGCTTCGGACGCGGAATCAGCCGCAATCACGTTGACGCCTGCGATCACGTGCGGGGCGTCCAGTTGCGCCGACGGTTTAAATTCGCGGCGGTAGAGGGCCACTGCGTCCTGCAGGGCGTTGGGGGCGAAGTGCGAGGCGAAGGCGTATGGCAGGCCCAGCTGGGCGGCCAGGCGGGCGCCGAACAGGGAGGAACCCAGGATGTAGAGCGGCACGTCGGTGCCCTTGCCCGGGGTGGCCTCAACGCCCTGGATCCGGGTGGGTCCGGTGAGGTAGCCCTGCAGTTCCAGGACGTCCTGCGGGAAACTGTCCGCGGACGCCGGGTCCCGGCGGAGGGCCCGCATGGTGTTCTGGTCGCTGCCGGGGGCGCGGCCCAGGCCGAGGTCGATCCGTCCGGGGTGGAGGGTTTCCAGGGTGCCGAACTGCTCGGCGATGGTCAGCGGTGAGTGATTGGGCAGCATCACTCCGCCCGCTCCGAGCCGGATGCTCTTCGTGTGGGCCGCTACGTGGGCGATCAGCACGCTCGTGGCGGACGATGCGATGGAGGACATGTTGTGGTGCTCGGCATACCAGATCCGGCGGTAGCCCAGCTCCTCCGCGCGCTGCGCCATGGCCACGCTGCCCGCGAAACTCTCCGCCGCCGTCTGGCCTTTGCCGATAGTTGCCAGATCAAGAATGGAGAGGGGAAGAGTCACGTCAGTGCCGGCCTTTCAATGCGTTGCGTCGTGGTGGGCCGGCCGGGTGGCGGCGGGCACACTGTGGACAACGACGGCGGCGCTGGGGTTATTTCTGCGGGCTACGGTGGGGTGCCCCACATCACGCGGGCAGCCCCAATATGACCGCCGCAGTCGCCCCGTTAACGGCGGTTACTCCCCGTATCGTCCCGTTTCGGCAGCCTTTGAACCCTTGATTGCCCTGCCGGATAGTTGCTGCCACGAAGACAAATTCCGTTCCGCACAACAGAGAAATCCAAGGGGAAATAATGGCAGCATTCAGGACAAAGCCGGCCGTCAGTGCAGCAATCGCGGTGACCGCCGTTCTGGCTCTGGCAGCATGCTCGGATCCGGGCGCAACGGCGGCCGGGGCGCCGTCGTCGGAATCCGCCGCGGGCTCTGGAGTCAAGCAGTTCAACCTGTCCCCGGAGCAGGACCGCGTCGAGGTGGCCGAAGACTCCGCGGCCGCCGCACTGGTTCCGGACGCCATCAAGGCCGACGGCAAGCTCACCGTCGTGACAACCGGCGCCACGCCTCCGCTGAGCCTGTTCGCCACGGACAACAAGACGCTCATCGGCAATGAGGTGGACCTCGCCTACGCGGTGGGCGGGACGCTGGGGCTACAGGTCGAAGTGCTTCCCGTGGCCTGGGCCGACTGGCCCCTAGGGGTCGAGTCCGGCAAGTACGAGGCCGTCCTGTCCAACGTCACCGTCACGGAGGCGCGCAAGGAGAAGTTCGACTTCGCCACGTACCGCACCGACCTGCTGGGCTTCTACGCCAAGAACGACTCATCCGTCGGCGAAATCAAGGAAGCCAAGGACGTCGCCGGCAAGCGCATCATTGTCGGTTCCGGCACCAACCAGGAAGCGATCCTGGTGCGGTGGGACGAGGAGAACAAACAGAACGGCCTGAAGCCGGTTGAGTTCCAGTATTACGACGACGACTCTGCCTCCCAGCTTGCCCTCCAGTCCGGCCGCGCGGACCTGACGTTTGGCCCGAACGCCTCGGCCGCGTACAAGGCTGCCCAGGACGGCAAGACCAAGCAGGTGGGCACGCTCAATGGCGGCTGGCCCTTGAAGGCCGATATCGCCTTCACCACCCAGAAGGGCAACGGTCTGGCTGCAGCGGCCCAGGCTGCCCTCAACCACCTCATCAAGGACGGCACCTACGGCAAGATCCTTGACCGCTGGGGCCTGTCCTCGGAGGCCGTCACCACCTCCGAGCTGAACCCGGCTGGCCTGCCCAAGAAGTAGGTCCGCCCACGAAGAATCCCCGCCCACGACAGCGCGAACTGGCAGCTGATGACCCCAAATCCATGATTTGACGTCATTAGCTGCCAGTTCGCGTAAGGGTTAGAGCAGCTGCTCCCAGACCGTCAGCTGCAGGCGGACCAGTCCCCCGCCGTCGGCCTCTGCCGTTGGGTCTTGCTGGTCATGCATGCCGGCCGCCCACCGCGACGCCGTTGTCAGCAACGCCGGCGGCCGGACGCAGGGGAGTGGCCAGGCCCAGATTCTCCCGCAACGTTGTCCCCGCGTACTCCGTGGGGTAGATGCCACGCTCCTGAAGCTCAGGGACCAGATGGTTCACGATGTCGTCCAGGCCGGTGGGGATCAGCCACGGCGAGATGTTGAAGCCGTCCACGGCGCCTGTACGGGCATACTCCACCAGCCGGTCTGCCACCTCGGTGTACGAACCGTTGAACGTGGCGTCCCCGCGGCTGGTCTTCGAGGAGACGAACTGACGGATACTGAGCCCCTTTTCATTGGCTTCGGCCCGCCACTGGTCCGCGAGCTGCCGCGCCTTGGCGCCATGGAAGCCGCTCCCCCGGGTCTCGGACGTCTCCTCCACCACAGGATCGATTTCCGGCAGCGGACCGTCCGGATCGTAGTCCTGCAGCTCGCGTCCCCAGAACTGCTCCAGGTAGGCGATGGCCTGCTGCGGGCCGATCTGCAGGCTCCGCACCCAGGCCTTCTTCTCGCGGGCTTCCTGCGGGGTGGCGGCCAGGATGAACTCGCTGGCAGGCATGATCTTCACGTCGTTGGCGCCGCGGCCAGCCTTCAGCGAGCGGGCGACGATGTCGCGGCGGAACTCGAGGGCGTCGTCGAACTTCGGATGTGCGGAGAAGATCACGTCCGCCTGGCGGGCGGCGAAGTCCCGTCCATCCGGTGAATCGCCGGCCTGGAACAGCACCGGCCGGTACTGGGCGCTGCGGGGCAGCCTGGGCAGGTAGTCGACGGAGTAGTGCTGGCCTTCGTGCCGCGCCCGGCGGATTGAGGCGGGTTTCGCCCACGCTTCCTCCGACGGAGAAGCGGCAATGACGCCGTCGTCCCAGGCGTCCCAGATACGCTTAGCCGTCTCCACGAAAGCCTCGGCATGGATGTACCGGTCGGCATGGTCAAGGTAGCCGCCGCGCCGGAAGTTGGCGCCGGTCCACGCATTGTCGGTGGTCACCACGTTCCAGGCGGCGCGGCCGCCGGAGAGCAGGTCCAGGGTGGATAGCCGGTGGGCCAGATCCGCGGGATCGTTGTAGGTGGTGTTCTGGGTGGCCACCAGGCCGATGTGCGACGTGACGGAGGCGAGAGCCGCCAGCATGGTCTGGGCATCGGGGCGGCCTGCCACATCCAGGGCGTGCGGCCGGCCAAGATGCTCGCGGAGCCGGAGCCCCTCGCCCAGGAAGAAAGCGGCGAACAGCCCGCGCTCCGCCGTCTGGGCGATGCGGCGGAACGATTCGAAGTCGGTCTGGGAGCCTGATTCCGGGGCCTTCCATACGGTCCCCGAGTTGACGCCCTGGAAAAACACGCCCAGCTGCAGCTGGCCTGACGGCCTGAAACCGCCGTCGATGTTTGCTTCAGTCATGTTCGCTCCTCAGTTTCCAGCGCGTGAAGCCGGGAAATGGACGACGGCGGTGCCCGCCGCGGCGTACCGGCTCACCGGCCGCGGCAGGCCCAGCAGTTCGCGAAAGGTGGCGTCGGGGGTCGCCGGCGCCAACAGCCTGCGGCGGCGCAACTCCGGCAGGACCAGCTGCGCCAACTCCTCCAGGTCTGCGTCCACTACGGCAGGATGCAGCCGGACGCCTGCCGCCTCGGTCAAGAGTCCGGCAAGCAGTTCCGTCAGTTCCGCCGCAGTTCCCACAAACCGTGCTCTTGGGCTTTCCCAGAATGCGCGCGCGTCCAGTTCAGCCAGCCGGGACGCCGCAGACTGGCCGCGTGCGTCCAGGACAATGTCCAGTTCGGCAATGAGTGCGGGCTGGGTGCCCGGCGGGTTGGCCCGCGCCAGGCTGGCGGCGGTGTCCCGGAGTTCCGCAGCCAGCAGATCGGGCGTGGGCGCCGAGACCAGGACCGCGTCCGCAGCACCCCCGGCGAGCGCCTCAGGGGGCAGCAGGCCGGCGGGCACCAGCACGGGCAGCGGCCCCTGGAGCGGCCGCGGGATGATGGACGGGCCCTTCACGGAGTAGTCCGGCCCTTCAAAATCGGCGTAGTGGAGGCGGTCCACATCGAGGTAGCGTCCGGTCGCCACGTCCTTGATGACAGCGTCGTCCTCCCAGGTGTCCCAAAGCCGTCGTCCCACCTCGATCGAGGCGGCTGCCTCGCGGGTGCGCCTCGCGGAGCCCGCGGGTTCGCGGCCGACGGCGGCAGCCTCGGCACCGGACCCACTCGCCCGGACCAGCCAGCCGGCGCGGCCACGGGACACATAGTCCAGGCTGGCCAGCTGTGTGGAGACGTGGAAGGGCTCGGTGTAAACCGTGTCCACTTCGGGAACCAGTGCGATGGAGCGGGTCAGTGGAGCCACGAAGGCTGCCCGTTGAAGGGCATTCAGCCGAGCGGCGCCGTTCTCAGGCACCGCCCCGTTCTCAGGCACCGCCCCGTCGCCGAACGTGGCCGCATGGAATCCGGCCGACTCGGCCGCCAGGACGGTGTCCCGCAACCTGGCTGGCCCGAGCACTGCGACCGGGGCCGTCCTGGACTTCCGCCACGCGGCCGGGTGGCCGCCGTCGCCGTCGAGCTCAATCAGCAGCAGTCCGCGCCCCGGGCGCTGTTCCGTGCCGCTCATTTCGCGTCCCGCCTTTCTGCGGTGCTTTCCCGCTCGAACGGGATCTGCTCGCCGGCTTCAATGGCCACCGGCAGCCGGTTCTCGGCGGGCGGCAGCGGGCACGTGGCCAGATCGGTGTACGCGCACGGCAGGTTCACCGCGCGGTTGAAGTCCAGGACCACGGCTCCATCCGGGCCCGGTGCCGCAACCGCCAGGGAGCGGTTGGCAGCGTAGGTGGTCTTCCCCGACGTGGCGTCCGTGAAGAGGACGGAAAGGGTGCCCGTGGCGTGCCCGTTGAAGGCGGTGAGCGTCAGGTCTTGGCCAGCCAGCCGGAAGCGGATCTCTCCGGGGGCCTCGTAGACATGCTGGATGCCTTCGACGGCGGCCCCCACCGTGATGGCGCGCGATTCCGTGAACGGCACGAACGTACCGGCCACCTTGAACTGGGGATCCGGCTCGTAGGCCGGGGTGCCGCTGTAACCCGCGAGCAGCGGGTTGCCCGGGTGCCGCGGCCGGACGACGTACTCGCCGCCGCGTTTGGCGAGTTCGACGACGGTGTCCCCCGACCTCAAGTTAATTCCTTCCCGTTCTGCGATGGGACCGAAGGAAACGGTGGCACCGGCACCGTCCGGGTTCAGCTCCCTGCCGTCCCGGAACAGGCTTTCGCCTGCCGCCAGAACCAGGGTGACGGCGTCGTTCTTAACACTCCAGGTGCCCGGTGCGCCGGCCAGGGCGGCAGGCTCGGAATCCAACCAGTGCAGGTGGGTGACCGCCAGGAAACCGTGCGGGTCCGCGCGGTGCCGTTCATGGGCGGCGTGCCACTCCGTCCAGGCTGCGGTGAAGGGGGCTGTTTCAGTTTCAGTGTGCGTGGGCATGGTTGCTCCTGTTGACGTTGGGGTCGGCAGATTCGGCAGGGGCGGCGGTCACGTCTAGCGCGAGCCGAACGTTGCCTCGGTGATGGTCTTCGATTCGGGAAGCGCCTCTCCGGACAGGCCCCACCGTTCCAGTACCTCGGCGTAGGAGCCATCCTTAATGGCCGAGTTCAGCGCCTCCGTGATCACGGGCGCCAGGCCGTTGCCTTTGAGGGTGGTGGCGGCCACCAGCGTTTCCGAGGGCCAGCCGGCATTGACCTTGCCCACCACTTTCAGGTCATCACGGGTGTTTTCGCGGTACACGGTGGACGGGTACGGGGCGATGTTGAGGTCCGTCCGGCCGGAGGAGAGCGCCAGGATAGTGTCCGCGTCGGAGGAGTAGTACTGCAGGACGGCCGGCGGCTTGCCCTTGCCTTCGAGCTCCTTGTTCCACGCCAGCAGGATCTTCTCCTGGTTGGTCCCGGAGCCAACGGAGACCCTCAGGCCGGAGATGTCGTCCGCGCCCTTGATGTCATAGCTGGCGGACTTCTTGGCCTCGAAGCCCATGTACGCTGCACGATAGCTCGCGAAATCGAAGAGTTTCACCCGGTCCTTGTTGACGCCCACGTTGGAAAACACGGCCTCGAAGTCGCCGGACTGGGTCTTCAGCGGCCAGTTCTCCCAGGAAGTCACCTGGATGTCCAGTTCCAGGCCCAGCTTGTCTGCCACCAGCTGGGCGATGTCCAGCTCGGACCCGATGGGGGTCTTGTCGTCGGTGGCGTGGAAGGACAGCGGGATGGACCCTGCGGTAGTGGCCACTGTCAACTTGCCGTCCCTGCCGATCAGCTCCGGTACCTTGGCCGCGAGCGCTGCGTCCTTCTGCGCCCGGACCCGCTGCTGGTCCGGCGAGGTGTTGTAGGCCACGCCGTTGCGTGCCGCCGTCGTCTCCGGCTGCTCCCCGTTGGCTGCCGCGCCGGGATCGGAGCAGGCGGTCAGTGCGGCCGTTCCAAGCAGGACGACGGCGGGCAGCGCCGCGAACGAGCGTCGGGTTCCTGTTAGGGGGCGGACGCTGGCTCCGGAACCGGCTCGGGTGCTTGCGCGGGTGCTGAAAAATGCCATGGGAAGTTCCTTCAGATATTGAATGCGGGTTCGGTCACCTTGGAGAAGAAACTCCGCGTGCGAGGTTCCTGCGGGCTGGTGAAAATCTGCTGCGGGCTGCCCTGTTCCACGATCTGGCCCTGGTCCATGAACACCACGGTGTCCGCCACGTCCCGGGCGAAGCCCATTTCGTGGGTGACGATGACCAGCGTGGTGCCGGACTTCGCGAGTTCCCTGATGACGTCCAGCACCTCGTTGACCAGTTCGGGGTCAAGGGCCGACGTGGGCTCGTCGAACAGCAGGATCTTGGGATCCAGCGCCAGGGCCCTGGCAATGGCAACCCGCTGCTGCTGGCCCCCGGACAGCTGGCGGGGGTAGGCATCCGCACGGTCCTTGAGGCCAACGCGGTCCAGCAGTTCCAGGCCACGCCGCCTTGCCTCCGCCTTTGAGCGCCCCTGCGCCACCACGGGCGCCTCGGCCACGTTCTCCAGGGCTGTGAAGTGCGGAAACAGGTTGAAGTTCTGGAAGACCATGCCGATTTCGGTGCGCTGCTTCAGGATGTCCTTTTCGCGCAGCTCATGCAGCCGCTGGCCCCTGACCTGATAGCCCACCAGTGTCCCGTCGATTGAGATGTGACCGCCGTCCACCTTTTCCAAGTGGTTGATGGTCCGCAGCAGGGTGGATTTTCCTGAGCCGGACGGTCCCACGATCACAGCCACACCGCCGGGTTCGACGGTGAGGGTGATCCCCTTGAGGACTTCGGTGGCGCCGAACGACTTCCGGACCTTGGTGATCTCCACCAGTCCGCGGGTGGCCTGCGTTTCAGCGGCGTGGGGCACGGCGGTGGCGATGCTCATCGGGGGCTCCTTGCTTGCCCGGATACAGGCGAGTGGGTGGCGAAGAATTTCCGGGCCTTCTGCAGGGGCGTCAGCGGCAGGGTCCGCACGGCGCCCTTGGAGTAGTGCCGTTCGATGTAGTACTGGAAGACGCTCAGCACTGAGGTGATTACGACGTACCAGAGCGTAGCCACCAGGAGCAGCGGCAGCACCTGCTGGGTGCGGTTGTAGATCACCTGCACCGTGTAGAACAGCTCCGAATAGGCCAGGACGTAGACGATGGACGTGCCCTTGACCAGGCCGATGATCTCGTTGAACGCCGTGGGCAGGATGGCCCGCATGGCCTGCGGCAGGATGATCCGGGTGGAACGGCGCCAGGCGGGGATGCCCAACGCGGCTGCGGCCTCCAGCTGGCCCTGGTCCACGGACAAGATGCCGCCGCGGATGATCTCGGCTGAATAGGCCGCCTGGTTCAGGGTCAGGCCCAGCACTGCTGCCGCAAACTGGCTGATCAGTGTGGTGGTCTGAACCTCGAAGAAGCGGACATCGGTGAAGGGGATGCCTAAGCTGATCTTCTCGTACAGGTAACCCAGGTTGTACCAAAGGAGCATCTGGACCAGGAGCGGGGTGGACCGGAAGATCCAGGAGAAGGTCCAGGACACCGAGACCAGCAGCGGCGAGGCGGACAGCCGCATCAGCGCCAGGATGAACCCCAGGACAAATCCCAGCAGCCCGGAGATGGCGGTCAGTTTCAGCGTCTCCAGCAGCCCGTTGATGACGGACTGGGCGGTGAACCACTGCGCCACCACTCCCCACTCCCACCGCGGGTTGGCGGCCAGGGACCACGCCACCGCAGCGACGCCCAGGGCCACCGCTGCCGTTCCTGCCCAGCGCCACGGATGCTTCGCGGCCACCAGGCGGTAGCCGGAATAGTCGACTGCCGGGTTTCGGGGACCGCGTGTGGCCTGTGATGTTCCTGCTCCGGCGGACACCGGTCCGGGAGCTGACTGAGCTGACTCGGTTGACCGGGCCACCCTGGTTGTTGTTGAACTCATGCGCCACCTCGCTTCTTTCACTGGGATCCTCACTGCGCAGGAACTGGCCACCCCACGTTGTTGACTGGCTGCAAATCTAGGGCGGCCCGGAAAGGGGCAGCAAGGCGGCAGGTTGCATAACTTCACCTGGCTTCGCACCGCGTCATGAGTCCGTTTTTTGCGTCGGTTAACGCGCTGTGACGCGGAGTTAACGGGCGTTACCGGGCCACTCGACCGGCGTGGAACGCGCTGCCTAGCATGGGCACTCCAACACCGTCCCCACCAGGAGTCCCCATGCCAGCGAACGCGCCGTCCGTTGTCTTCATCGGCGGCGGCCCAAGAGCGGCCGGGGTGCTGGAGCGGATCGTGGCCAACCGTGCTGCGCTGTTTTCCGGCCGGCTGGACATCCATGTGGTGGAACCCTACGAACCCGGCTCCGGCCGGATCTGGCGCTACGACCAGCATCCCGGCCTGATGATGAACTCGGCCGCGGCGGACGTCACCATGTTCACAGACTCCTCCGTGGCCTGCGAAGGCCCCGCCGTAGAAGGGCCCGGGCTGGCCGAATGGGCAGCCGGCGTACTGGACGGCTCCATCACGGACGTTCCGGACTTCCCGCCGGCTATCCGGGAGCAGCTGCGCTCCCTGACCGGCGCGACGTTCCCCACCCGCCAGCTGAACAGCCAGTACCTTGAGTGGTTTTTCCGCCGCACGGTCTCTGCACTCGGCGGGAAGGTGACAGTCCACCGCACCACCGCCGTAGCGATCGAACCTGCCGGCGGGTCTTCCCGCGGTGACTCTTCCTGCGGTGACCACTCCTCCACAGGCGCCGACGCCGACGCTCACCATGTGCGGCTGGCCAACGGCGGCACGCTGCGTGCCGACGTCGTGGTCACCGCACTCGGTCACACGGACTCGCAGCCGGACGCCGCCTCCGCGGCGTGGGCGGGCTTTGCCGCCCGGCACGGCGCTTTCCATGCGGCGCCCAGCTACACCACCGACGTCGACTATTCAGCAGTCGCCGCGGGTCAGGACGTGATCGTCTCCGGGATGGGGCTGGCATTTGTGGACCTGATGGTCCTGCTGATGGAAGGGCGCGGCGGGCGGTTCGAGGAAACGCCCGACGGCGGCCTGCGGTACCGCGCGTCCGGCCGGGAACCGCACCTTTGGGCCGGATCGCGGCGGGGCGTGCCCTACCACTCCAAGATTTCCGCCGTGCTACACGGTGAGGCCCACGGCGAGCCGCGCTTCGTCATGGCTGCGGCGGTGGGTGCGCTGCTGGAGCGGCACGGCGAGCTGGACTTCCGCGAGCAACTCTGGCCGCTGATCGCCAAGGAAGCCGGCTTCGGCTACTACCGCGAGCTGTTCACGGGCAGCCCCGGGCGGGTCAGCACCAGTTGGGCGGAGTTCTCCACCCGGTTCGCTGAACTGGACTGGTACAGCGCCGCCCGCGAGGAACTGGTGGCTGCCTCCGTCCCGGACTGCCGCCTCCACCTTGACCTCGAGCGGCTGGACCATCCGTTCGCAGGACGGCGGTTCGCCGGCCATGCTGAGGTCCAGGCGGCCGTGGCCGGCTACATCGAGCGCGATCTAGGCCTCCGTGACGGCCCCGACCATCCCGAAACGCTGGCCCTGTTCCTGTCACTGCTCAAGGTCTACATGGCGCTGGGCCGGCTGGTACCGGCCGAGAGGCTCAACGCCCGTTCGCAGCAGGCCGTGCACGGCTGGTGGCACGGGTTCTTCAGCTTCGTGGATTCCGGTCCGCCGCCGCGGCGCCTGCGTGAAATGCTGGCCCTGCACCGGGCAGGTCTGCTGCACTTCCTGGGACCCGGGCTCACAGTGGCTGCGGACGAATCCACCGGAGACTTCGTGGCCGGCTCTCCGCAGTCCGGTGCGGCCGTCCGGGCGAAGGCCTTCATCGAAGCCCGTCTCCCGGCGGCCTCAGCAGCACGGTCCCTGAACCCGCTGCTGCAGTCGGTGCACCGCGGCGGCCTCGGAAGCGAGGAGCAACTCCTCACGGCGGACGGCATCCACTCCACCGGCAAGCTGCTGGTATCTCGCGAGCAGCAACTCGTGGACGCCAAGGGCCAGGCACAGGACAGGATTTTCGGCGTCGGCCCGGGAACCTCCGGCTGGGGTGCCGGCGCGTTCGCCAGGCCAGGGACAAACGCCGCCCCGTTCCGCGAGAACGATGCCCTGGCCAGGAGCATCCTGGCCGTAGCGGCCAGGATGGCCCCGGCCGCCGTACCAGCCGCCGTCGGGAAGGCCTGAATCATGAACATGGAAACCGCGCCTCTTGCCCGGCCCTCGAAGAGGGCTCCCCTCGATCCGGCGGCACTGACCATCCTCAGCCTCGGAATGCACGATCCCCGGGTGCGGCCGCTCCTGGACGAACTGGCCGTGGAATACGATTCGCGCTACGGCGACCGGTTTGGCCGCGGTGCCGCCGCCGATGAGCTCAACCGGTACCCCGCAGCCGAGTTCCAGGAACCGGGCGGTGCACTGCTGGTAGTCCAGGAAAACGGCGGATCCGTTGCCGGCGGAGCCTTCCGGCAGTATGACTCCCGGACCGCCGAGTTCAAGCGCATCTGGACACATTCCGCGCACCGCCGCCGTGGGCTGGCGCGGCTGGTGCTGGCGGAACTGGAAGCGCTGGCCGGCGTGCGCGGATACCGCCGCGTGTACCTCACCACGGGTCCCCGCCAGCCCGAGGCCAAGCACCTGTACCTCAAAACCGGGTATGAGCCGCAGTTCGATCTGCAGCAGGATCCGGAGACCATTGGGCCGCTTGCTTTCACGAAGAATCTCCCGGGGCCACCGCTAAGCTAACGGCATGGCCAACAAAACCACAGCAGAGAAGCTTGCCACCATCCAGATTGGCTACACCCTGGACGGCGCCACCATCGAACTCGGGGCCGCCATCATTGACGGCGAAGTCCACAAGGAAGCCCAGGTCCGGCTGCCGTTGTCCATGATGAACAGGCACGGCCTGGTAGCCGGCGCAACCGGCACCGGCAAGACCGTCACGCTGCACATGATGGCAGAGCAGCTGTCCACTGCCGGAGTCCCGGTGTTCCTTGCCGACATCAAGGGCGACCTCTCCGGCCTGGCCACGGCGGCCACGGGAAGTGAAAAACTGAGCGCCCGCACCGACAGCATCGGCCAGGCCTGGGCCGGCAAGACGTTCCCCGTGGAGTTCCTTGCCCTGGGCGGTGACGGAAACGGGATTCCCGTCAGGGCCACCGTCACCTCGTTCGGGCCCATCCTGCTGTCCCGCGTTATGGAGCTCAACGACACCCAGGAATCCAGCCTGCAGCTGGTGTTCCACTTTGCGGACAAAAAGAACCTGGAACTTACCGACCTGAAGGATCTCCGCTCAGTCATCCAGTTCCTCACCTCGGCTGAAGGCAAGGACGAACTGGAGGAACTCGGCGGCCTGTCCAAGGCCACGGCCGGCGTCATACTGCGCGAACTGGTGAACCTGGAGGCCCAGGGCCTGGAAAGGTTCTTCGGCGAGCCGGAATTCGACACCGCGGAGCTTCTCCGGACGGCGCCGGACGGCCGCGGCGTGATCACGTGCCTGGAGCTCCCCACACTGCAGACCAAGCCCATGCTCTTCTCCACGTTCCTGATGTGGCTGCTGGCGGACCTCTTTGAGGACCTTCCCGAAGCCGGCGATCTGGACAAGCCCAAGCTGGTGTTCTTCCTCGACGAGGCCCACCTGCTCTTCAGCGACGCCTCAAAGGCATTCCTCGACGCGATCACCACCACGGTCCGGCTGATCCGCTCCAAGGGCGTGGGCATCTTCTTTGTGACGCAGACCCCCAAGGATGTGCCGGCAGCTGTCCTGGGCCAGTTGGCGAACCGCGTCCAGCACGCACTCCGTGCCTTCACCCCTGAGGATGCCAAAGCACTCAAGGCCACGGTCTCCACCTTTCCAGTCAGCGACTACGACCTTGAGGAAACCCTGACGTCCGCTGGAATCGGCGAGGCTGTCATCACCGTTATGAACGAAAGAGGCGCCCCCACACCGGTGGCCCTCACCCGACTACGGGCGCCTGAGTCCGTGATGGGGCCCAGCGCCGGTGATCTCGTCAAAAGCACAGTGGCGGGATCCGCGCTGCTGGCCAAGTACGGAACGGCAGTGGACAACGTCTCCGCCTACGAGAAACTCACGGGCAAGGCCGCGGCCACAACAGGCCCGGCAGCACCAGGCCTGCCGCCGGTTCCGGCCAACGCCAGCCAGGCCGACGTCGACGCCGAAGCCCGCCGGATCGAGGAGGAGATCCTCGGCCGGCCGAGCAGCCGGACCGCGCCGGCCTCCTTGCCTGACAGTTCCAGTCCTGGCACTTCCGGTCCCGACGCTGCCGGCCCGGTCACGGGGAGAGCACGGCGGGCACCCAGGCAACCGGCACAGGCCGGCGGCGGCATGGTGGACGACCTCGCCGGAGCACTGGGCGGAGCCCTTGGCGGCGGGCTCAAAAGCATGGTCCGTTCCATGGGCACGCAGCTCGGCCGGGAGCTGCTCCGCGGCGTGTTTGGCACCTCGTCCCGCCGCCGCCGGTAAGCGAAACTGACGGTGCTTTTGGGCCTTGCGTGCCGCCGTCGGGCATCAGGAAGGCGGCCGCTCCGCGTCATGCGGTGGGGCGGCAACTCCTGGATTCGCCGGGCTTGCAGGTAACGTAAGGGACGTGCAGATGAGTCAAGCGTTGGTGAGGATGGCGGCCGGATGGCTGTTGGGCCTCATGCTTGCCGTGGCCGCAGGCGTCGTAGCCGTGAACCTGGTGAACAACACAGTGGCCAGTCCGCAGCAGCCCGTCCGTGAGTATCTGGATGCAATGCACGACGGCGATGGCGGCAAGGCACTGGGCCTCCTGCGCGCAGCCGTTCCCCCGGGCAGCGCCGCCATGCTCGACGGAACCGCTCTGCAGACTGCAGCCTCGCGGTTCGCAAACGTGAAAATCGGCGAGGCCGAGGAACGCTCCGGGAACCAGGTGATGGTGCCCATGGAGTACACCATCGACGGCAGCCGGCTGCGCACTGAGTTCACGCTGGAGAAGACCGGAACGGAATGGCTGTTCTTTAACACCTGGGCTTTCGTGCCGTCGCGGTTACCCACTTTGGACGTCAACGTGGTGAACGCCAGCGAGGCCACGCTCAACGGTGTACCGGTCAACATGCCCAACGGCCGCAATTCCTTTGCCGTGTTCTACCCGGGAGAGTATGAAGCGTCGCTGAACGGCCAGTACTTTTCCGCCCCCGCCACCCGCGCCACGGTAACGTCCCGGGACGTTCCGGCGGCTCCGCTGAACCTGCTGACACAGGCAACCAAGGACCTGCGGGAAGATGTAGGTGCGAAGGTCAAGGAATTCCTGGACGCCTGCGCCGCCGAGGCCGTGAAGCAGCAGAAGCTCCAGCCGGATTGCCCCTTCTACTACGCCAGCAACAACAGGGTCCAGGACGGGACCATCAAATGGACTGTCACGGAGTACCCCGAGGTATCCATCGAACCGTTTGACGGCCGCTGGGTGGTCTCGCCGCTGGACGGCAAGGCGAAGGTGGCGGCACTCCAGCAGAACTCCTTCACGGGAGCATGGTTCCCGCTGGACGAAGAGGTGGACTTCAGCTTCACCACGCGCCTGGACGTCACCGGCGACACCATCAAAGTCACGCCGCTCCTGAGCTACTAGACGCGGCTTTCCGGCCCCGGAGGTCAGGAGCCACGCACGGCGGGACGCCACGCACGGCAGGCAACCTCAGAAGCCGGCGACGGCGGCGGTGATCAGTCCATTCCGCGCAGGTCCAGGACCAGCTCCGTGTCGCCGTCGTCCTGGATCAGCACGGGGATGCCCCAATCCTGCTGGTACAAGTGGCAGGCGGCGTGGTCAGGGATCTCGCCGTCGTCGGTCTCGGGACCGTCGCAGGCCGCCGCGCGGGCGGTAATGTGCAGCACGCCGTCGGGGATGTCCGAGGCCAGCTCCAGGGTCCGGCGCAGGCCCACGGAAGTCCCCGCGCCGGCCACCAGCAGCTCCGGCGGCGTGGAGGAGATCTTCAGCTGGGTGGGATCGCCCCAGCGGTCATCGAGCTTCTGGCCGGTGGGCGCCTCGAAGCGGACGGTCAGTTCCAGCAGGCCAGGGGCAACCGGGCTTTTGGGCCGGTGGGTCTGTACGGCGCCCTCGTCCACCTGCTGCGCTTCCTTGGGGATGGGCACGTACACCAGTTGGTGCTGGTTCGCCTCCACCACCACCAGCAGCGGTTCGGAGCCGGCTGCCTGGGTGTGGTCCACAATCACGTCGGAAGGCTCGGACAGGCCGCGAGCCAGGGTGGACACCGTTCCGGCAGTGGGATCGTAGCGCCGCACGGCACCGTTGTAGGTGTCTGCGATGGCCACGGAGCCGTCCGGCAGGACGGTGACGCCCAGCGGGTGCTGGAGCCGGGCATCGGGCGCCGCGCCGTCGCGGAAGCCAAAGTCGAAGAGGCCCTTGCCCACCGCGGATTCCACGGTGACAGCGCCGGCGTCGTCAATCACCAGCTTGCGGAGGGCGGACGTTTCGGAATCCGCCACCCAGATGTTGCCATCGGCGTCCTCGGCCAGGCCGGAGGGCTGGGCGAACCAGGCTTCGTGGGCCGGACCGTCCAGCAGGCCTTCCAGGCCGTTGCCGGCAGCAATCGCCACAGCGCCGGTCAGCGGATCGAAGCTGAAAATCTGGTGCACACCGGCCATGGCAATCGCCACGGCGTTGAGCTTCGTGGACCAGACGACGTCCCACGGGGAGCTCAGGGAGACGTCCAGGGGGTGGTCACTCAGGCGTCCGGTGAAGCCCGCTGCGTCCTCGTCCACGCGGGCCGGTCCGGTCTCCAGCAGGCGCTGCACACCGCTTCCGGCCACTGTGGTGGCCGTCCCGTCCGCCAGCGACAGTCCGCGGAGGCGGTGGTTGACTGAGTCGGCAATCAGGACGTCGTAGCCCACCTTCCCTGCCACATCCTCCGGGAGCAGGACAAGCCCCTGGGGCTCGTTGAACTGCGCGGTGGCAGCGTCACCGGCGGCAGGGCCGTCGGCGTATCCCTTGGTTCCGGAACCGAAAGTCGCCAGTACCGTCCGGAAGTCGGTGGCCAGTTCCAGAACGCGGTGGTGGCCTGTGTCGGTCACCAGCCAGGAGCCGTGGGCAGATCCTTCCGCTGCCTCGGCAGAACCCCGCCCAGCCGGGAGGTACAGGGCCTTGCCTGGAAACCGGAGGGTGCCCGACGTGGCTTCCGGTGCCACGTAAGGCCCGGAGCCGCGGTGCAGGGTTCCCTTCGCCTCATGCTCGGCGATCAGTTCCGGGATCAGCACCGCCAGGCCGTCGGCATGGCCTTCACCGGAGAGGTGCGCCACGATGTAGCCCTCGGGGTCGATGACCACCAGGGTGGGCCAGGCCCGTGCGGTGTAGGCCTTCCACGTGTCCAGCTCGGGGTCGTCCAGGACGGGATGGTGGATTTCGTAGCGTTCCACGGCGGCGGCCAGCGCCACCGGATCGGCTTCGTGCTCGAACTTGGGTGAGTGCACGCCAACGGTCACCAAGACGTCGGAGTACTGTTCCTCGAGCGGACGGAGCTCATCGAGGACGTGGAGGCAGTTGATGCAGCAGAAGGTCCAGAAGTCCAGCAGCACGATCTTGCCGCGCAGGGCTTCCAGGTCCAGAGACTTGCCGCCGGTGTTGAGCCAGTTGCGGCCCACCAGTTCGGAGGCTCGGACCCGGTGGTGGGTGCGTACGGTTTCGCTCATCAGCGTCCTTCCAGCTTTGAGTTGCGTTTAGCCAGCTTGGCGTCGCGTTCAGCCAATTGGGCAAACATATCGTTGTAAGCAGTCAGATCGGCGTCGTTATTCCTGTCCGCGGCCCGGTCGGTGCGTCGCGTCTCCCGTTCATCGGACCGGGACCACATGACGGCGACACCGATGGCCACCAACAGGGTGGGCACCTCCCCGATGCCCCAGGCCACCGCACCGCCCATTTGCTGGTCCAGGAGGGCGGACGGGCCCCAGGTACGGCCAAGGTTGCCGAAGTAGTCCGCAGCCAGGAGTCCGGTACCGCCCATGATGGCCACGCCAAAGAACGCATGGAAGCCCATGGTGGCCAGCAGGATGACCAGCCGCATCGGATACGGTGCCCGGCGCGGCAACGGATCCGTGCCGATCATGCTCAGCACAAAGATGTAGCCCGTCAGCGCGAAGTGCAGGTTCATCAGCTCGTGGCCCACATGCTCCCGCATGGCAAAGCCGAAGGCCTCCGAATTGTAGAACAGCACAATGGAGCCCGCGAAGTTCGCGGCCGCGAAGAGTGGATGGGTCACCAATTGCGAGAACTTGGAGTGCACAAACACCAGCAGCCATTCGCGCAGGCCGCGGGAACCGTCCCCGCGGGCGGGCAGGGCACGCAGTGCCAGCGTCACCGGAGCGCCGAGCACCAGGAAAATCGGCGCCACCATGGTCAGCGCCATGTGGTCCACCATGTGCGCCGAGAACAGCACCCGGCCGTAGACCGACGGCGGTCCCGACGTGATGTACGTCAGCACCACCAGGCCCATCACCCAGTTCACGGACCGGAACCACTGCCACTTGTCGCCGCGGCGGCGCACCTTGGCCACGCCCAGGAAGTAGGAAACAAGCCCGAAGAGCGCCACGGCTATCCAGAGCCAGTCCAGGCGCCATTCCGTGAGCCACCGTACGGGGGTCAGCTCCGGGGGCAGCTCGTATCCGGACAGGATGAACGCCGGCGATGCGTCCGGTGCAAAAGTAGTGGGCTGCGGCGGGGCCGAGCTGCTCAGCGCTACGGCGATCCCCGAGGTGGCTCCCATGACCAGGAGTTCCACCAGCACCAGCTGCCACAGCACCCGGCGGGACGACAGGGCGGAACCACCCTTGCGGCCCAGCTGCGGGATGACCCATTGACGGTGCATCAGGCCGATCCCGCCCAGTACCAGGGTGGCTACCGATTTCGCCAGGATCAGCTGGCCATAGGGGGAGCCGAACAAGTCATTCCAGCTGGTGACGCGGATGCTCGCGTTGATCACGCCTGAGGCAAACACCAAGACGAAGGCAAAGCCTGCAAGGGAGGAGAACCGCCGCAGGGTGGGCTCGGTAATGTCAGCGCCAGCCCCAGGCTTGGACCCCGTGAGGATACCGGACAGCAGTGCCAGCAGGATGATGCCGCCCACCCAGGCGCTGACTCCCAGCAGGTGAAGGCCCAGCGAGTTGATGGCCCCCTCGTGGTCAGAAGAGCTCGACGAGTGCCCGATCAGCGCCGTGGGCACCAGGCCCTCCAGCGCCAGGACCAGAGTGAGCGCCAGGCCTCCCAAGGATCTCACCCCGAAGAGGGCGGTGGTCACAGTGGCGGCGATGATGGTTACTGCCAGCCAGGCGCGCCCGGTCTCGATGCCCGTCATGAAGTAGACGAGGGCCCGGGTGAACTCGGCGTCCCCGGAGAGCCCTTGGCCAGCGACGTCCGAATACGTGAGCACCAGAACCGCGATCGCTGACAGCGTCCATGCGACACCGGCGGCGGCTGCCACGGCCAGCGCGCGGGAGAAGGCGGGGTGTTCGGGGGCGTCGCCGTCGGCCGCGTTGTTGACGCGGGAGCGCGGTCCTGATGTTCTGGGCAGAATGCCGACGGCGAAAATCAGGCCGCCGATCACCGTTGCCAGGGAAACGTTGTGGATGGCCTTGCTTATAGGAAGTCCCCAGCGGACCAGTGCACCCGGGTCGGAGACCTCACGGGCTGCGGCTGCCCCGGAAAACAGGAGTGCCGCCGCCAGCCCCAGGAACAAGGCCGCGAGCCCCGCCATCTGCCACGGCCGGGAAACCCCCAAGGCGCCGGCAGCCTGGCCGTGCGCCCGCTTGTCGGGGGCGGGCTGGGGCGCTGTTGAACGGGGCTTTGCTGCGGAAGGCACTTATCCATTGTCCGCCACCGGTGCCTGCGCGGCGAATCGGCTTAAAGCAGTGGAGCGGCAACCCTGAGGTCGCCGCTCCACTGCTGCTGCCGGAGAAGATTACTTCTTCTTGGCGACTGCAGCCTTCAGCTTGGAGCCGGCGGTCAGCTTTACGCTGTGGCCTGCTGCGATCTGGATGGTCTCACCGGTCTGCGGGTTGCGGCCGGTGCGTGCTGCACGGTCGGTGCGCTCGACTGCGAGCCAGCCCGGGATGGTGATCTTCTCGCCCGAGGCGACAGAAGTCTCGAAAACCTCGAACAGTGCATCGAGGACGGAGTTCACGGCTGCCTGGCTGGTGCCGGCCTTGCCTGCTACCTCTGAAACAAGTTCACTGCGGTTCTTAGCCATTTATGTCCTCCTGGACTGTCATGATTTCTGGAGCCTGAACGCGGCATGCGTACAAGCCACTGTTCGAAAACTTACCAGCTTGGGCCCGCGCGGTCCGCAAATTCCGCGTGTTTCCGCGACTTTTTGACTTAAATCACTAGTTTTCCGGGGATTTTTCGGAGAATTGCGCCCACAGCGGACGCTCTCTCAGTTCCTGCACGGTTTGGGGTGACGCTCTCTCAGTTCCTGCGGGGTTTTGGGTGACGCTCTCTCAGTTGCTGCGGGGTTTGGGGTGACGCTCTCTCAGTTCCTGTGGTTCGTTCGGTTCGTTGGTGTTCGACGGCGGTGCCGGGGCCCGGAATGCTGCGGGGGTCCGGTTTGGGGTTTGGGTTTTTTAAATGGGTCAGGCCCCAACCTGTGGTTGGGGCCTGAGCCTAATGTGTGTCCGGCGGTGACCTACTCTCCCACACCCTCCCGGGTGCAGTACCATCGGCGCTGTGGGTCTTAGCTTCCGGGTTCGGAATGGGACCGGGCGTTTCCCCCACGCTATGACCGCCGTAACCCTTGTACCCGGCACGCGCCCCGGTGTGGGGGTGGTGTGGGAAGTCTGGTTACAACCTGTCCCCGCAGCTTGTGTGGTGCGGGTGTGGTGTTGTTTATTCAGTTGTGTTCTCAAGCAACGGGTTTGTTGGTTGGGAACCACATAGTGGACGCAAGCAGTCTTGTTATCTTTTTACCGCCCCTGGGTGTAAACCCCTTTTGAATGGGTTTACAGGGGTGGTGTGTGGTGTAAGTTATCGGCCTATTAGTACCGGTCAGCTTCACGAGTCGTTAGTCCTCGCTTCCACATCCGGCCTATCAACCCAGTGGTCTGGCTGGGGGCCTCTCACACACAAGGTGTATGGAAATCTCATCTCGAAGCGAGCTTCCCGCTTAGATGCTTTCAGCGGTTATCCCATCCGAACGTAGCTAATCAGCGGTGCACTTGGCAGTACAACTGACACACCAGAGGTTCGTCCGTCCCGGTCCTCTCGTACTAAGGACAGCCCTTCTCAAATTTCCTGCGCGCGCAGCGGATAGGGACCGAACTGTCTCACGACGTTCTAAACCCAGCTCGCGTACCGCTTTAATGGGCGAACAGCCCAACCCTTGGGACCTACTCCAGCCCCAGGATGCGACGAGCCGACATCGAGGTGCCAAACCATGCCGTCGATATGGACTCTTGGGCAAGATCAGCCTGTTATCCCCGAGGTACCTTTTATCCGTTGAGCGACGGCCATTCCACAATGTACCGCCGGATCACTAGTCCCGACTTTCGTCCCTGCTCGAGATGTCTCTCTCACAGTCAAGCTCCCTTGTGCACTTACACTCGACACCTGATTGCCAACCAGGCTGAGGGAACCTTTGGGCGCCTCCGTTACTTTTTAGGAGGCAACCGCCCCAGTTAAACTACCCATCAGGCACTGTCCCTGACCCGGATTACGGGCCGAAGTTAGATGTCCAAAGTGACCAGAGTGGTATTTCAACGATGACTCCACCCGAACTGGCGTCCGGGCTTCAACGTCTCCCACCTATCCTACACAAGCCACTCCGAACACCAATACCAAACTATAGTAAAGGTCTCGGGGTCTTTCCGTCCTGCTGCGCGTAACGAGCATCTTTACTCGTACTGCAATTTCGCCGAGTTTATGGTTGAGACAGCGGGGAAGTCGTTACTCCATTCGTGCAGGTCGGAACTTACCCGACAAGGAATTTCGCTACCTTAGGATGGTTATAGTTACCACCGCCGTTTACTGGGGCTTGAATTCTCAGCTTCGCCGTGAGGCTAACCGGTCCTCTTAACCTTCCAGCACCGGGCAGGAGTCAGTCCGTATACATCGTCTTGCGACTTCGCACGGACCTGTGTTTTTAGTAAACAGTCGCTTCCCCCTGGTCTCTGCGGCCCCGATCCCCTCCCGGTCGCTAGTACCGTTCAAGGTTGGGGCCCCCCTTCTCCCGAAGTTACGGGGGCATTTTGCCGAGTTCCTTAACCATAATTCTCTCGATCGCCTTAGTATTCTCTACCTGATCACCTGTGTCGGTTTGGGGTACGGGCGGCTAAAACCTCGCGTCGATGCTTTTCTCGGCAGCATAGGATCACCAAATCCCCCCGTGAGGGGGTCCCATCAGATCTCAGGCATCATGAACAGCGGATTTGCCTACCGTTCGCCCTACATCCTTAGACCGGGACAACCATCGCCCGGCTTGGCTACCTTCCTGCGTCACACCTGTTAATACGCTTACCTCCCAGGATCAGGTCCCGCGCTCCACCAAAACCCTCACACCACAAGGGTGATCGGGCAGGTCTCGGGCAGTTAGTATCCCCTGTTCAGCATGGACGGTTTTTCGCCGGTACGGGAATATCAACCCGTTGTCCATCGACTACGCCTGTCGGCCTCGCCTTAGGTCCCGACTTACCCAGGGCAGATTAGCTTGACCCTGGAACCCTTGATCATTCGGCGGACGGGTTTCTCACCCGTCTTTCGCTACTCATGCCTGCATTCTCACTCGTGTAGGCTCCACCGCTGGTTTACACCGCGACTTCACTGCCCACACGACGCTCCCCTACCCATCCAGACGCCTGAACCACAAGGGCTTAGCAAATATCTGAATGCCACAACTTCGGCGGTGTACTTGAGCCCCGCTACATTGTCGGCGCGGAATCACTTGACCAGTGAGCTATTACGCACTCTTTTAAGGATGGCTGCTTCTAAGCCAACCTCCTGGTTGTCTTCGCAACTCCACATCCTTTCCCACTTAGCACACGCTTAGGGGCCTTAGTTGGTGGTCTGGGCTGTTTCCCTCTCGACTATGAAGCTTATCCCCCACAGTCTCACTGCTGCGCTCTCACTTACCGGCATTCGGAGTTTGGCTGACGTCAGTAACCTTGTAGGGCCCATTAGCCATCCAGTAGCTCTACCTCCGGTAAGAAACACGCAACGCTGCACCTAAATGCATTTCGGGGAGAACCAGCTATCACGAAGTTTGATTGGCCTTTCACCCCTACCCACAGCTCATCCCCTCCATTTTCAACTGAAGTGGGTTCGGTCCTCCACGACGTCTTACCGTCGCTTCAACCTGGCCATGGGTAGATCACTTCGCTTCGGGTCTAGATCACGCCACTGCAACGCCCTATTCAGACTCGCTTTCGCTACGGCTTCCCCACACGGGTTAACCTCGCGACGTAACACTAACTCGCAGGCTCATTCTTCAAAAGGCACGCCGTCACCAGAATCAGACTGGCTCCGACGGATTGTAAGCACACGGTTTCAGGTACTGTTTCACTCCCCTCCCGGGGTACTTTTCACCTTTCCCTCACGGTACTGGTCCGCTATCGGTCATTAGGGAGTATTTAGGCTTATCAGGTGGTCCTGACAGATTCGCACGGGATTTCTCGGGCCCCGTGCTACTTGGGATACTTCCCAGGCGGTACACAACATTTCGGTTACGGGGCTCACACCCTCTCTGGCCGGCCTTTCAAGACCGTTCACCTATGCCTGCACATCACACCTCACTGTCCCGGCAGAGACAGTACGGAAAGTCCCACAACCCCGACCATGCAACGCCCGCCGGCTATCACACATGGAACGGTTTAGCCTGATCCGCGTTCGCTCGCCACTACTGACGGAATCACTATTGTTTTCTCTTCCTGCGGGTACTGAGATGTTTCACTTCCCCGCGTTCCCTCCACGCACCCTATGTGTTCAGATGCGGGTCACCAGGCAGCTCGCGCCCCTGGCGGGGTTTCCCCATTCGGACACCCTGGGATCACAGTCCGGTTATCGACTCCCCCAGGCTTATCGCAGATTCCTACGTCCTTCTTCGGCTCCTAATGCCAAGGCATCCACCGTGTGCTCTTAAAAACTTGACCACAAAAGATCAATTACGCTAATTTTCGAGAGAACCACGAAAACCAACCACACCCAACAACACCACCCCCAAGGGGGCGACACCATCACGCGCAGCCAGATCCAGGTTCATATTCTTGGAAATTGCTTCTTATAAAAGATGCTCGCGTCCACTATGTAGTTCTCAAACAACAACCCCAAACCACACACCCCACACGAACCCCCACAACAGGGGACAAACCGTATGATCGGTGCAGCCAGGAAACCAGAAACAAACAAACACCAGGAAAAACAGCCCACAACCCGTAAGCTGCGAACCCCTCCCGGCCCTGTTGCCTCAGGACCCAACAGTGTGCCAAACACTACCCAGCAATCCGTACCAGCTCCGTTCCAAGACACCCCCAACCCCAAAGGGAAGAAAGCGTCCGTACTAACAACCGGTCCGTGCCACCAGGCACCTATTTGTTGATATTCCACCCATGAGCACCCGCCGCAGAACAATCGCCTGCGCAACGGGCATATACTCCTGACAAACCCCCACCAACGCATACACGCGGCAGACATCTGTAGGTGCTCCTTAGAAAGGAGGTGATCCAGCCGCACCTTCCGGTACGGCTACCTTGTTACGACTTAGTCCCAATCGCCAGTCCCACCTTCGACAGCTCCCTCCCACAAGGGGTTAGGCCACCGGCTTCGGGTGTTACCAACTTTCGTGACTTGACGGGCGGTGTGTACAAGGCCCGGGAACGTATTCACCGCAGCGTTGCTGATCTGCGATTACTAGCGACTCCGACTTCATGGGGTCGAGTTGCAGACCCCAATCCGAACTGAGACCGGCTTTTTGGGATTAGCTCCACCTCACAGTATCGCAACCCTTTGTACCGGCCATTGTAGCATGCGTGAAGCCCAAGACATAAGGGGCATGATGATTTGACGTCGTCCCCACCTTCCTCCGAGTTGACCCCGGCAGTCTCCTATGAGTCCCCGCCATCACGCGCTGGCAACATAGAACGAGGGTTGCGCTCGTTGCGGGACTTAACCCAACATCTCACGACACGAGCTGACGACAACCATGCACCACCTGTGAACCGGCCCCAAAGGGGAAACCACATCTCTGCAGCAGTCCGGTCCATGTCAAGCCTTGGTAAGGTTCTTCGCGTTGCATCGAATTAATCCGCATGCTCCGCCGCTTGTGCGGGCCCCCGTCAATTCCTTTGAGTTTTAGCCTTGCGGCCGTACTCCCCAGGCGGGGCACTTAATGCGTTAGCTACGGCGCGGAAAACGTGGAATGTCCCCCACACCTAGTGCCCAACGTTTACGGCATGGACTACCAGGGTATCTAATCCTGTTCGCTCCCCATGCTTTCGCTCCTCAGCGTCAGTTAATGCCCAGAGACCTGCCTTCGCCATCGGTGTTCCTCCTGATATCTGCGCATTTCACCGCTACACCAGGAATTCCAGTCTCCCCTACATCACTCTAGTCTGCCCGTACCCACCGCAGATCCGGAGTTGAGCCCCGGACTTTCACGGCAGACGCGACAAACCGCCTACGAGCTCTTTACGCCCAATAATTCCGGATAACGCTTGCGCCCTACGTATTACCGCGGCTGCTGGCACGTAGTTAGCCGGCGCTTCTTCTGCAGGTACCGTCACTTTCGCTTCTTCCCTACTGAAAGAGGTTTACAACCCGAAGGCCGTCATCCCTCACGCGGCGTCGCTGCATCAGGCTTGCGCCCATTGTGCAATATTCCCCACTGCTGCCTCCCGTAGGAGTCTGGGCCGTGTCTCAGTCCCAGTGTGGCCGGTCACCCTCTCAGGCCGGCTACCCGTCGTCGCCTTGGTGAGCCATTACCTCACCAACAAGCTGATAGGCCGCGAGTCCATCCAAAACCACAAAAAGCTTTCCACCCCCCACCATGCGATGAGGAGTCATATCCGGTATTAGACCCAGTTTCCCAGGCTTATCCCAGAGTTAAGGGCAGGTTACTCACGTGTTACTCACCCGTTCGCCACTAATCCCCCCACAAGTGAGGTTCATCGTTCGACTTGCATGTGTTAAGCACGCCGCCAGCGTTCATCCTGAGCCAGGATCAAACTCTCCGTTGAAGTAAAACAAAAACGAACACCACCCAGAAACCACGGGAAAACGCGGAAACCTGGCAGCAAAATTTGAAACCAGCTGTAAAAACCAGACCACACCACAGGGGCGGCATGACCCGGCAAATTCAACCAATTCATATAAAATAAACCGGTATCAACAAACTTGGCACACTATTGAGTTCTCAAACAACAGACACACCCGACACCACCCAAACCAAACGGTCCAAGATCGCTCCGGAGCAACTTTTCAAACTT